>NZ_JBKAEE010000004.1:0-108559 GCF_059070475.1 Marivita sp. NO-S04 | reverse complement strand
CTGTGGCTGTGCGCTGAGGTGCGGGCCAGCAGCAGTCGGAGAAGACCCCAGCCGTTCGGTGGCCTTGAGTGGCCCGCCCTGTGCCAAGGCCCGGCCCAGATGTGTGGGTTCAGAAACAGCCGTGTTCAGCAAGTTTAGAGATACATATTGGGCCATTTCGCGCTCTGTGCAGGACCAGAGATCGGGAGGCATCAGCCCGCGCCCGGCCATCAGCCCAGCCATCACGCCGCGCACCAGCCTCAGGTACCAGTCGCGATCCTGCGGTTCCGCGCCTGGCGCTGCGGCTGTAGGCGAGGGCAGCGCGGCGGGTCATGCGAGCCTGTCCGGCATAGAGAAAGCGGGCCAGCCCGTCGGCATAGGCGGCGGCATCGCGCGGGCTCATGACGCGGGCGGCGGCGGTGCCGCGCCGGGTGATCTCGCGCGGGTCTTGGGCGATGGAGCGCAGGATGTCTGCCAATGCCTCGGTCCCGCTGCCTTGGGGCAGGTGCCAGCCGCAGGTGTCAGGCATTTCGGCAAAGCAGCCCGAGTTCTGCACGATGGCGGGTCGCCCGCTTGAGAGCTGTTCGGCCAGCGACAGAGATGCGCCTTCGGTGTTGGGGTGGCGCAGGTTGAGAAAGAGGTCGGCGTCCTGCATGACCGATGCAAAGCCCGATGCATCCGGGTCTGGCAGAAGGCGGAGTGTTTCTCCGAGGCCTTGCGCGCTGATCCGCCCTTCGAGCATCTGTAGATAGGTGGCATCGCTTGCATGGCCCGCAATGGTGACACGGTAGCGCTGCGCAAGATCGGGGGCGCTGGCCAGCGCGTCGATCAGCACCTCCAGCCCCTTTGTGGGGCCGATATGGCCTGTTGCCGCCAGCCGAAGTCGCGCGCCGGGACCGGGGCTGCGATCGGGCGGATCGACGGGCACATCGGGGCGGGGCATGAAAAGCGTCGTGCTGCTGCCGGGGTACTGCGCCCCGATGGCACGGGCGGCGAAGTCGGAATGGGTGACCACTCCGGTGGCCAGCCGCGCCAACACATCCGAGAGCGGCACCTGCGCGGCCCAGCTGCTTTCCCACGGCACATAAGACACCGCAGAGCTGGCCCGCAGCACGCCGCTGGCGGCGAGGTAGTCAAAGCCCGCAGCCCCTGACACAGCATGGATCAGCGCGCCGAAACCGGGGGCAGGTGCTATGCCGTCATGGTGCAGCCCCGCCAGCATGTGTTGGTACACATGGTCATGCAACACCACCGGACCGGGATGGGCCATCAGCGCCCGCAGGATCAACCCGTGATGTTGGTCGTTGTTGCCCATGTGGTAGAGCATCAGATCGAACATCTCGGGCAGGTCGGAGTCTATGAGCGCATCCGACAGCGGCAGGGTGGGGCAGGGCATGGGCAACCGGTCGACCTTGGGGCAGGGCGGGTGCAGCACCGTGACCTCAATCCCCTTGCGGCGGGTGAGGGCGCGCAGCACCGACCCGGCATAGGAGCCGACCCCTGTGCGTGACGAGATCGGGCAGACCCAGGCCAGGCGCATCAGGCGGCCTCGGCCGTGGGCAAGGGCGCGTCGAGCACGGCGTCGAAGCGTTTGAGTGCCTCGGCCCGCGCGCCTGCATTGGCGGCGGCAAAGCGGGCGCGTTCGGGGTTCTGGTCCATATTTTGGCCCGTATTTTGGCCTGTGCCTGTGCCTGTGCCTGTGCCTGCGGCGTGGATGGCGGTGAGCCTGTCCAGCATGGCGCGGGCGCGGGTTTCCAGCTCAGAGAGGCTGGGGGCCAGATCGCCATAGGAGCGCGCGGCACAGAGTGCACGCAACGCCTTGCCCGCGCCATGCCCCGGTGCGGGCAGGATCAGCGTATAGGCCCCTGAAAGCAGGCTGTCGGTGGGCGAAAGCCCCGCCACCGGACGGTCTGCCCCGTAGCCCAGATGCAGGTGCAGATCGGCGCTTGGTGCGGTGTCTGTGGGGGCGCTGTCATGGGTGATGCTGAGCAGGGGCAGGCCCAGTGCCTGTAGCGCCCGGCGCAGCACTTCTGCCTGACCTGTAGGGGCACCGTGATCAAGGATCAGGATGCGGGTGTCCGAGGTTGGGTTGGGGGCGTCTACCGGAAAGCCATCAGCCAGCGCCAGCGGCAGCCACGGGGCGAAACCAACGGAGGCTGCGACATCGGCCCGGTCTGTGAGAAGGGCGCGGGCATAGCCTTGCAGGACAAGTGGCAGAGTTCCTGCCGTCTCCCACGCGCCGGGGCCACCAAACGTCTCTAACGCAGCCGAAAGTGGCTGTGTGAGCAGCAGCGTGGCGGGGCCGTATTGCAGGGCGTGGGGCAGTCCGAGGCCCAAGGATGCGACTTGGGGCGCATGGGGCCGGGGTGGCAGAGCGGCAAGGGTTGCGGTGTCGGCAACCGCCTGTGGCCCGGTCTGGCAGGGCACGCAGGGCAGCAATATGTCACCGCGCCGTTGCAGATGGGCCCTCAGGGCCCGGTCGAGCAGCTGCCCGCGCAAGGTCAGGCTTTGGCTGTCTTGGGTGGGCAGGTGGATCAGCATGGGATGCGGGCTTTCCGGGATGGGCGTCCCGGTCATGTTTGCTTCATCAAGGTTAATGAAGGGTTACGAGCGGGAAGACGCGGTTGCGCGTTCGGAGTTTTCGTCGACGAAAACTCGGCACCTGGACGGTGTATCGGTGTGAGGGGTGGGACTGTGGTGTTTGCATATTTGTGAAAAGAAGAAGCAGGGGCGTGTCACTTGGGCCAGACCGGCAGGCGCTTTGCGTAGGGCAGGAAGGCCTTGTTGGTCTCGAGCGCCACTTGGGCGATCCGCGCCACGTCGGATTGCAGCGTGTCGAGGTTGGGGCAGGGCTGGCCCATGACACGCTCGGGCACCGGGCCGAGGTCGAGCCCGCGGGCCGTGAGGGCGGTGCGGTCGTGGGCGAAGAGTTTGGCCACCAGCGCTGCGGTGTCGGGTCCGGTTTCGAAGCGACCGCGAAAGCTGTCCTGCAGCTCGGCATAGGCGCCGAACTCATCGGGGATGGGGTGGGCATGGGCCTCGTCGTAGGTCATCACGTGGTTCAGCATGCGTTTGAAGAAGAGCAGATTGCCGGAGATCGTCAGGTTGCTGTCGGCTTTGGGCATGTCGATCCCGGCCACGCCTCCCATCTGCGCCAGCATGTCCTGTCGGATGTCGCCGCCGGGGAAGGCGTCGCGGCGGAAGGGGCGCAGGGTGATGGCAGCTGCCCCGTAGACCGCCTCCCAGCGTTTGAGGAAGCCTTCAAAAGGCTGCGGGAAGAGGCGGATGTAGTCGTCGAAACTGGCGGTCAGGTTCCGTTCCTGCACCGCTTGGGCGTACCAGCTGGCGAGATAGGACAGGTGTTCGCGCAGATAGAGCACGATACGGGTCTGATCCGGCGGAAAGAGCGTGGCGGCGGCCTCTGGCGGGACATTGCGGAAGAACAGTTCCGAGGAGATGACGTAAGCCATGCCGGGGTCGGCGGTTGCCTGTGCGAAGGCGGTGCGCCAGCCATCGGGTACGCCCCGCGTCGGATGCCCCGCCAGCGCATAGGCGAGCGGATGATGGGCGCAGTGGCTCAGGTGAAAATGTGGATAGACCCAGCCCGCGCAGGCCAGCGCTGGGGCGTTTGTGGCCAGCATGCGTTGGATCGAGGAGGTGCCGGTCTTGTTGGCACCGATATGGAGCAGGAACCGAGGAGCCATGGCGGGCAGGATAGCCGCTTAGCCTGTGGCATTCACTTCGCCGGATCGGGGGATAACGCGCGCTCACATTCATGTCAGGCGCTTGTCAGATTGGCATCCGGTTGGGAGCGCCCCCCGTAGCCTTGTCATGACCACAGGGAGTACTTGTAATGAATATTGTCGATATCGCCGCCGGATCCGAGGATTTCAGCATCCTCGTCACTGCGCTCAACACGGCTGGCCTGACCGATACGGTCCGGGCGGCTGATGACATCACTGTCTTTGCCCCGACCAATGCCGCCTTTGCCGCGCTGGCGACAGATCTGGGGTTTGACGGCGACCCGACCGATGCGGACGCGGTCTTTGGCTTTATTGCCGGGGCGCTGACCGATCTGGGGGGCGGAGACCCGATCCCGCTTCTGACGGATATCCTGCTTTATCACGTGGCGCCGGGCGCGCGCACCGAGCCGACGATCACCGGATCGGAGGGGATTGCGACGCTGCTCGAGGGGGTCGAAATTGCCCCATCCGACGGGGCTTTGGGCGATCTGGAGCCTGATCTGGCCAACCCGAGGATCGTCGCCCCGGACATCGCGGCGGACAATGGCATTATTCAGGGCATCGACCGCGTGCTTTTGCCGATCGATATTCCCGGCAACACCCCGCCCGAGGCTCCGAACATTGTCGATATCGCCGCGGGGTCGGATGATTTTGATATTCTGGTGATGGCGCTCAACACAGCCGGCCTGACCGATACGGTCCGCACCAGCACCGATATCACGGTGTTTGCCCCCACCGATGCGGCGTTTACCGCCCTGGCGGTGGATCTGGGCTTTGACGGGGATCAGACCGACGAGTCGGCGGTCTTTGGCTTCATTGCGCAGGCGCTGACCGATCTGGGCGGCGGCGATCCGATCCCGCTTTTGACCGATATCCTGCTCTATCACGTGTCGGGTGGGGCGAAATCCGAGGCCGATATCACTGCGGTGGGGTCTGTCGCCACGCTTCTGACGGGGGCAACCATCGCGCCTTCGGCAGGGGCGCTGGTGGATGGTGAGCCCGATCTTCTGGATCCGGTGATCGTGGTGTCGGATGTGGCGGCGTCGAACGGCACCATTCAGGGCATCGACCGGGTGTTGCTGCCCATCGATATCGCGGGCAATGACCGGGCCACGATTGCCGGGATCGTGGCTGAGAGCGGTGGCACCTTCGACAGCGATGCCAGTGATTTCGATCTGCTGCTGAACGCGTTGCAGGCGGCGGGGCTGGTGGGGGCGCTGGACAACCCCGACAGCAACCTGACGGTCTTTGCACCCAATGACGCGGCCTTTGTCGCCGCGGCACAGGCGCTGGGATATGAGGGCAGCGACGAGGCCGGGGCGTTCGAATATATTGTCGATGCGGTGACCTTGCTCAGCTTTGGCCGCGATCCGGTGCCGCTTTTGTCGGATATCCTGCTCTATCACGTGGCGCCCGGTGCGCTGGATTCGGGGGATGTTCTGGGATCGGCCAGCATCGACACGCTGCTGGGTGCGGCTCTGGGTGTCGACGGGGCGGCGCTGGTGGATGGCGAGCCGGACCTGCCCGATGCCAATATCATCGCCACCGACATCGCCGCATCGAACGGGTTTGTGCATGTCATCGACGGGGTGCTGGTGCCGGTTGACCTTTTGCCGTCGAACGGGGCCGAGGATGCGGTGGCCTTCGTGATCGGGGATGACACTGCCGAGACCTTCACGCTGGGCGACAATGACGATTACGTGTCGGCCGGTGGCGGGGATGACACGATCCTCGGTGATGATGGCAGCGATGTGATCCTGGGCGGGGACGGGGAAGACACCGCCGTGATTTCCGGGGATTTCAATGATTTCGAGTTTCTGTTCGGGCCGAACGGGGTGGCCGCCACCGACAAGACCGATGTCGCCGAAGGAACGGATTTCCTCAAGGATGTGGAATTCGTGCGGTTCGACGATGGCACGCTGGACCTGTCGGTGCTCACCGGGGCGGCGCAGCTTGCGCCGGACCAGCTGCAGATTCTGACCGAGCTTTACATTGCTTATTTCGACCGCGCCCCGGATGCGGGTGGGCTGCTCTTCTGGGGCACGTCGCTGGCCAATGGGGTGAGCCTGCCGGAGATTGCCGCGCTGTTCTTCGAGCAGCAGGAGACCCACGAGGCGCTGCCCGAGGATCTGACATCCGAGGCGTTTGTCACGCAGGCCTATAACAACTTCCTCGAACGCGACCCGGATGCCGAAGGTCTGAACTTCTGGGTCTCTGTTCTGGAGGCGGGTACGGTCACGCGGCCCGAATTCATGCTGGCGCTGATCGAAGGGGCGCGGGCGGATACCGGGTCACCGGACGATGTGCGCACGATTGAGGACAAGGGCGACATTGGCGTGTCCTTCGCGCTGATCAACGGTCTGAACAACGTGGATGACGCCGGGGCGGTGATGGCGGCCTATATGCTGGAGGACCGTGCTGCGGGTCTGGCCGAGGCGCAGAGTTTGATCGCCGAGGCGGCTGCGGATGCCAATGGTGCGGATGGCAGCACCGAGTTCACCTTCCAGCTGGTCGGTGTGATCGATGATCCGTTTGCGGTGGCCTGACTGTGTGAACCGACGGGCCGGGCAGTTCTGTCCGGCCTGTGACACGGGAGTGCGGCGCGCGCCGCCAGTCAGGAAAAACCAGTCTTGCCGGATGGGGGAGATTCGGGTGATCATGGACAGGTCTGTTTTGACGGACGATTGAATGGAGTGATGGGTCTCCATGTCATTGGATTGCGCTGCCGAAGATATTGCGGAACACGTGCTTTTTGAGACGGGCAAGTCCCTGTTCTCGGGCGATTTCGATCATTTTGCCGCCTATTTCTGCTTTCCGAATGTGATCGAGACTGCCGATAGCCGGACTGTGATCCGCGATCCTAAGGCGCTGCGGGCGGTGTTTGACGACATGCGTTGCTATTATCGGCAGATGCAGGTGATCGACATGGTGCGTGCGGTGGTAGATGCGCAGTTTCTCGATTCCGACACGGTGGCTGCGACCCATGTGACCAGCATGGTGCATGCCGATGGCGTGTCCCGGCGCAATCCCTATCCGATCTATTCGGTGCTTCGCCGGCATGATCCGCTGGAGTGGAAGTTCCAGTCGAGCCTTTATGTCATCCTCGATTGCGAGACCCACAATGCCATGCTGTCACCAAACGCGGGCTCGACGATCCGTATGTGAGGATGTGATCTCGGACGACACAGGCCGGGCTTTCGGGGCCCGGCCTGTTTTGGGGAGTGTTATGCGCTAACGCGGCCTGCACCTTTGGGGCCTGCGATGAACCAGATGATGAAGCCCAGCACGGGCAGCACGAGGATCAGCAGGGTCCAGAGCAGTTTCGCGCCAGTGGAGGCGCCGCTTTGCCAGGTTTTGACCAATGCGTAGATGTCCGCGATCAGGACGATGAGTCCAAGAAGTCCATATTCCATGTGAGGGTCGCCTTTCCTGTGTGTCTGACAAGGAAACCCCGGATCACGCGATATTGTTCCCGCGCCCTTCTGCGCCCTAGACTGGGGTGAAACCGCTCGGCAGAAAGGTGCCCCATGTCCGATCCCTATCAGGCCTCGATGATGCAGAACCTCTATTGGTGGGGGATTCCGACGCTGTTCCGCTGTCCCAACGAAGGGCCTGAGGGGGCGGATATCGCCTTGGTCGGCGTGCCGCATTCGACGGGAAATGGCACCACCGAGCGGGATCAGCATCTGGGGCCGCGCGCGCTGCGCAACGTGTCTTGCGTGCAGCGGCGGGTGCATGGGGGGTTCCAGCTTGATCCGTGGGAGGCGGCGCGGATCGTCGATGTGGGGGATGTGCCTTTGCCGCGGGCGAATGACAACGAGGCCTGCATTGCCGACATCACCGAGTTCTACAAAGGCATCGATGCAGCAGGGGCGCGGCCGATCTCCATCGGTGGCGACCATTCGATCACTGGTGGCATCGTGCAGGCTTTGGGCAAGGGGCAGATCACGCAAGGTGAGCCGGTCTGTTTTCTGCATCTGGATGCCCATACGGATGTGTTCACCAAGGTGGATCACTTTCTGGGGGCCAAGAAATCGGCGGCGCATTGGGGGGCCTATCTGGCCGATCAGGGACAGGTGGACCCGACCCGGTCGATGCAGATCGGGTTGCGCGGCCATCCGCGCACGCTGGACTGGCTGCAGCCGTCTTACGACTACGGCTACAACGTGGTGACGATGAAGGAGTTTCGGCAGCGTGGCCTCGCGGATGTGGTGGCGCAGGCGCGCGAGGTGCTGGCGGGACGGCCGGTCTATATCACCTTCGATCTGGATTGCCTCGATCCCACCATTGCGCCCGGTGTGTCGAACCTCGAGCCCGGTGAAAAGGGCTTTGACATCGACGAGGCGGTGGGGCTTTTGCACAGCGTGCGGGGGATGAACATCGTCGGCGCGGATGTGGTCTGCATGATGCCCACCAAGGACGCGCCCAACCAGATCACCGCGCTGACGGCGGCGGCGGTGATGTTCGAGATGATCTCTATGATGGCCGAAGGGGTGGGACAGGTTCGGACGTCGCTTACCGCAGGGTAAGGAAAACCTGTCTTGCCGGATGACGCGAAACGCGTGATTTTGATCAATGTCATTAGACGGGCGATGGAATGGGGTACGTATATCGCCATGTCACAGGATTGTGCCGCGGAAGAAATCGCTGATCTGTTGTTGTTCGAGACAGGAACAGCTTTGCTTGCCGGAGATTTTGATCGGTTCTCGGCCTGCTTCGGCTTGCCCCATGTGATCGAGACCGCCGACACACGCTCTGTGATCCGCGATCTGACCGGGCTGCGCAAAACGTTTGATGAACTGCGCCGCTATTACCGCGACACGCAGGTGGTCGACGTGGTGCGCACCGTGGTCGAGGCCCGCTTTATCGATTGCGACACGGTGGGGTCGACTCATGTGGCCAGCATCGTCCATGCCGACGGCGTGACCCGCCGCAAGCCCTACCCGGTCTACTCGGTGATCCGGCGGCATGATCCCTTGGACTGGAGGATCATGTCGAGCCTCTATGTCATCCTCGACAGCGAGACCCATAATGACGTGCTCTCGGTCTCCCTGCGGCCCTCGGAGGTGTCGGCGTAGGGGGTAGTGGTTTTGGCGAGGGGTTTTGACCGCGGTAAAGTGTTGGTTCTGTTGGGATAGACTCGTGGGATCAATAGGGGCCGTTTTTGACCCACCAGTTCTTGCGCTGCAAGCTAAGCTCAGTGATAAGATGCGCGACTGCTTGAAAGCCAAAGCTGCTCACATGAATTCGTTAACTCGACTCATTCGAAAGCTACTATGGGTTAATGCGATCTTTGCGATCTTATTGGTGGTGTTCATGCTGAGCGGGTTAGCCTCAAATCAAGCAATTTCCACGTTGGCAGTCGCTTTGAGCATGAGTCTGACTGTACTAGTCGCATTCAGAGTGGTGGAGTTCTTCATCCCAAAATAGGGAAATTATTTTGCATAGCGGAATATTATGCAAAGTATCCTGAGGTTAAAAAATGATCACTGATTGGGCCCAGTTCATTCTTGTCGCGTTTTGCCTGGTAGCTTTACCATTGAAGGGATCAGCGTCTAACCTCGAAGACGCTCAGGACACAATTGAAGCAATCCTTTCCAAGAACGATAGTAACAAGACTACCAAAGCTTCCCTTAACGGATGTATCCTTGAAATCGTAACGGACTACCATAAACCATGTATCGAACGATCTGAGTTCTCAGCTAAACGTGTAACAGAAGTTATTGAGTTGGAAACGGTACACCGAGTTACTGCAACAAGTTCAGACAGGACCACATTTATCCGTTTTTGGCCTGAGCGCCCTTCTGTGTTGAATTTTTTTACGCAAAGTACAGTGAGATCTGATACTTACATTCTCTACTGCAGCGGTGAAGAACATTCATCATCAAGTGTCGATAGCCCAAACATACATATACCCGGAAAAGTTTTCGATAGTGAAATCAATGCGCTAAACTATGCGCTTTCACATGCGTGTTAAATTCTGCTGATTTTCAGGAAGCTTTCATGAATGATCGCATATCCCTCAAGCAAGCGTAGGGTACATGCTCGCACGCACCACCCGACATACGAAAAAGGTGCGTGAGATCACGCACCCTACGGTAATGAAATTACATAAAACGCATTATGCGCAACTTAGATGTACGCGCAAAGCGATAATGTCACCCATGAGCAATTCAGGAATGTCACTCTCCTCGCAAACTGATGAGAGGATGAGCGGACATGGGATGGGTATTGATGAGCGAGCGCGAGTTGAACCGGGTTGAGGTTTTGGCGCAGGTCGATGACGGTCGGCTGAGCGTCGACAATGCGGCGAACATGTTGGACCTGACGCGTCGGCAGATATTCCGACTGTTGAAGCGGTATCGTCAGGACGGAGCTTCAGCGCTCCGGCACAAGTCGCGGGGGCGTTCGCCAAACAATCAAATCCACGCGGCTAAACGCGACTATGCTTTGAGCGTCATCAAAGAACAGTATCCTGACTTCGGGCCGACGCTTGCGGCTGAGATGCTGTCCGAACATCACGGGCTCACAGTCTCGCGCGAGACTGTGCGCAAGTGGATGGTTGAGGATGGCCTTTGGCTGTCCCGCAAACAGCGCCGCCAGTTTCATCGACCGCGCCTGCGCCGGGAATGCTATGGCGAGTTGATTCAGATCGATGGCTCGGATCATCGTTGGTTTGAAGACCGCGCGCCGCCTTGCACTCTACTGGTTTTTATTGACGACGCGACCAGCACCTTGATGGAGCTGCGGTTCGTGAAGTCGGAAAGTACATTCAGCTATTTCGAGGCTTTGGAGCGCTATCTGCAAACCCATGGGCGCCCTGTTGCATTCTATTCCGACAAGCACACGGTATTTCGCGTGGCCAAGGAAGACGCTAAGGGCGGCGCGCGAATGACCCAGTTTGGGCGCGCCTTGAGCGAGTTGAACATTGAGATTCTGTGCGCCAATTCGAGCCAAGCCAAAGGTCGTGTCGAGCGCGCGAACCGAACATTGCAGGACAGGTTGGTCAAGGAGCTCCGCCTGGCGGATATTTCTGACATGGAGGCTGGAAACGCCTATCTGCAGGGGTTCAAAGAGCGTCACAACGCCAAATTCGCCAAAGCTCCGGCCAAATCAGACAATCTGCACCGTGCTCTTAACGTAGAACCGGATCGTCTTGCGGACGTTTTGTGCTGGCGTGAGAACCGCTATGTCGGCAAGCAGTTGACGTTTTCCTATGAGCGCAAGCGCATCATGCTCGAAGAGAACGACCTCACGCGCGGTCTGGTCGGCAAATATGTGGACACCTATGAACCGCCCCGGGTTTACCGGAGAGTTTCTGGTTCAATAGTTAGGCTGCTTTTTCGTCAGCGTTCAAGCTTGCGTAGAATGCCTCCTCTGCTTCTTGTGGCGTGATGTAACCGACGGCGCTGTGAAGGCGGGTGTTGTTATACCAGTCGACCCATTTCAGAGTTTCCCATTCGACCTGACCGACCGACTTCCAGGGGCCGAGGAACTTGATGACCTCGGTCTTGAACAGGCCGATGATGCTTTCGGCGAGGGCATTATCATAGGAATCGCCGACGCTTCCGACCGAGGTATCGATGCCGGCCTCTGCGAGCCGCTCGGTGTATCGGATCGACAGGTATTGGCTGCCACGATCACTGTGATGGATCAATTTGTCAGCCTCAGACGGCGCCCTCTGGCAGATGGCCTGGTTCAGGGCATCCAAGACGAAACCAGTCGTCATCGAGGTCGAGACCCGCCAGCCAACGATCTTGCGGGCGAAGACGTCGATGATGAAAGCCACGTAGACCATTCCTTGCCAGCTGGAAACATAGGTGAAGTCGCTGACCCAAAGCTGGTTTGGCATGTCCGCCACGAAGGCTCGGTTTACCTTATCGTGCGGGCAAGGTTGTGCCGTATCGGGGTTGGTGGTGATCACCTTCTTGCCCCGCACAACGCCTTGTAATCCCATGACCTGCATCAACCTCTCCACCGTGCAGCGGGCGATATCATGGCCACTGCGGCGTAGCTGGTGCCAGACCTTGCGCGCGCCATATCGGCCCCGGCTGCCCTCGAAGGCCTGCTTGATCGCAGCCATGTCCAGCTGATCCTGCCTGGCCCGGTCCGATGCCAGATCCGGATCACGCTCCACGGCCTTGAAGGCGTAATAAGTCGATGGTGCGATCCCCAGAACCCGGCAGATCGGCCCGACACCATGGACACAACGGTGATCATCAATGAACGCGATCATTTGCGGAATGGGCGGTCGAGCTCCGCCGCTGCGAAATATGCGCTGGCCTTCTTCAGGATCTCGTTGGCCTGGCGCAGTTCACGGACCTCACGCTCAAGTTCCTTGATCCGATCCTTCTCGGCACTTGTCAGACCGGCCCGCTGCCCGGCATCGCGTTCGGCCTGCTGACACCAGACCCGCAGACTGTCCGGCGAACAGCCAAGCTTCGGCGCGATGGCCTTATAGGCGGCCGTATCGCTGGAATAATCGGTACGGTTCTCTCGAAACATCCGAACACCGCGTTCGCGAAGCTCGGCCGGATAGGCGGGGGTGAATCTCTGCTTTGTCATAGGGCTCATCCTTTGAGTGTTTTACTCTCCGGTAAACCCGGGGCGGTTCACTTTCACTGATCGCCGCAAGGCTTTTCAGCCCTGCGATAGTTGAAGTCTCCGGGCTCAAAAGCCTTGCTCCCCTCAGCGCATTTGGTGACATTTCTACTTTGCAAAACCGGTGACATTTCTACTTGGTTGCAACATTAGATGTACGCGCAAAGCGATAATGTCACCCATGAGCAATTCAGGAATGTCACTCTCCTCGCAAACTGATGAGAGGATGAGCGGAACTGTCAACGGCGGAGTAAAATTAGGCCACGGGGCGGCGCAAAACTGGGCCACTTTGGGTTTACGCGGGACGCGGGTGATGAGCGGCGGCCAGTCAGCCGCGCTCTCCATGTAGCTGGCGGGTGACTGGCCGCCTTGGACCGTCAGGTCCAAGTCTGGGCTTTGGATCAGTTGATGTTTTCGCCGGGCTTGCGTGCGCGGCTTTGCGCGAGGCGATAGCTTTCGCCGTTCATCTCGAGGATGTTGACGTGGTGGGTCAACCGGTCGAGGAGCGCGCCGGTCAGCCGCTCGGTGCCGAAGGTCTCGGTCCATTCATCGAAGGGCAGATTGCTGGTGATCAGCGTGGCGCCGCGCTCGTAGCGCTGGGAGATCATCTCAAAAAGCAGCTCGGCGCCGGTCTTGGACAGGGGCACGAATCCGAGCTCGTCGATGATCAGCAGCTTCACGGCAGCCATCTGCTTCTGGACGCGCAGCAGCCGACGTTCGTCTCGCGCCTCCATCAGCTCGTTGACCAGCGCGGCGGCGGTGGTGAAGCTGACAGACATGCCCTTCTGGCAGGCTGCCAGTCCCAAGCCCAGTGCAATGTGGGTTTTGCCGGTTCCGCTGGGCCCGAGGGCGATCACGTTCTCACGCCGGTCGATCCATTCGCAACGCCCCAGTTCCAGCACCTGCATCTTGTTCAGCTTCGGGATCGCCTTGAAGTCGAAGCTGTCGAGGCTTTTGGTGGCCGGGAACTTCGCGGCCTTGATGCGGCGCTCGACCATCCGCCGCTCGCGGTCAATGAGTTCCAGTTCCACGAGGCGCGACAGGAACTGGACATGGTCCAGTCCTTCGGCGGCGCATTGACGCGCAACCTTCTCGTGCTCCCGCAAGAATGTGGGCAGCTTCAGCGTCTTCAGATGGTGGGCAAGCAGGATCTTCGGGGCCTCGGTCATTCCGCCGCCTCCGACATCAAGGCCATGTAGCTGGCCGCCCGCGTCGTCTCGACATTCGCCCGCGGCAAGTAGGGGTAGACATCGAGATCAAGCCTCGGGGGGCGCTTCTCCACCTGACAAAGCACGAGGTGCTTCACGGCGTCGAAGCCGACCGCGCCCAGCTTCAGGGCCTTCTTCACGGCGGCATGCAGGTCATCCATCTCGAAGGTCTCGAGCAGACGCAGCACCTGCACATACTCGCGGCGCCCCATCTTGAGCATGCGCGCCTCCATCAGGCGGCGCAAAGTCTGGAACTCTTCGGGCAGGTCCCATTCCGCCAAGGGTGCGGCCTGGTCCAAGGCATTGATCTTGCGCTCGATCAGCGGGAGGTAGTGAACCGGATCAAAGATCATGTCCTCGCGATCGTAACAGCGCGGGTGTCGGGCGATCACCTCCCCGCGACAGCCGATCACGACCTCATCGACATAGCCGCGGATCCAGACATCCTGGTGGCCATAGGCGACCGGGACCGAGTAATCGTTGGTGTCATAGCGCACGAGAGACTGCGAGCTGACCCTGCCGCCCGCTTGGTCGCAGGCGTCGAACGGGGCGGCAGGCAGGGGGCGCATCGCGACCAGATCGCGCTGCAACCTCTCACCGATCGTCTCCTTGTGACCCCGAAGAATGCGCGTCAGGCGTGCGCGGCACTGCCCTTCAAGGTCTGCGTTGAAATCGTCCCAACTGGCAAAGTGGGGGATCGGCACCATGTGGTTGCGGCGGGCGTAGCCGACCATCCCCTCGACAGCGCCCTTGTCGTTCCCCTTCCCGGGCCGACCATAGCGATCCCGAAACAGGTAATGCGACTGCAAGCCGCTGAACAGCGCGGCGCGGATGCGCGTGCCGTCCGGTTGGATCTTCGACACCAGGCAGCGGTCGTTGTCGTAGAGCACCGACTGCGGCACCCCGCCGAAGAAGTCAAACGCGCGGACATGGCCGTCTATCCAGGCCTCCGCCGTCGCCGCTGGATAGGGGGTTCGTCGGCATAAAGGAACGTCTGGTCCCACAGGGATCGGTATAGGCGGCTAATTTATTGTGATTTTTCCTGTTTTATGTCCCCCTGATTTTGGCGATCTGTCATGCGGCTGATTTCAGGGGAAGGATTCCGAGCGCGTCACGGAGTTTGTCATCAGAGAAGTCGTATTCGCCGAGCATGTTGATGTGTGCCCAGGCCATTGGGGCGTGTGCGGCGATGACGCGTTTGAGTTCCTTCCTGGCTTCCTCGTCCGGTGCCGTTTGGAGTTGGTGAGCGAGGTAGAGATAATTCCAGCAGATGATGGAGTTCTTGATCAGCCGGTTGCAGGCTTCGGCGATCTCCTGTTCTTCCTTTTCGGCTTGGGTGAACTCGCGGGGATTGCCGACGGCGACGGCGCGGGTGAAGCGGTTGGCGAGTTCGACCTTGTTCAACTGGCGTTCGATGGCCTGACGCAGGGGAAGGTCATCGACATAGCGCAGGATGAACAGCGATTTGATGATCTGTCCGAAGGCCTTCAGAGTCTGATAGAGCGCATGTTGGCGGGAATAGGAATTGAGTCGCCGGAAGATGTCGGACGCGGTGTTTTCCTTGAGTTTGATGGTGGCGACGAGGCGCAGAAGCGCATCCCAGTTCTCGCGGATCAGGGTCTCATTGATGGTTTTGTCCGGGGCGATGATCCAATCATGATCCCTTGGCCGGTCCGGCTTGAAGATGTAGAGGGTCTGTTTTCCAATACCTTTGATCCGTGGGGCGAAGGAAAAGCCCAGCAGATGCGTCATCCCAAAGATGGCTTCATTATAGCCGTGGCTGTCGGTGGAATGAATGTTGCTCTTGACGACGTCATTGCACATGAGGCCGTCGATCACGAACGCGCTTTCCCGGTCGGCAGCGCTGATCATAAGGGAATGCCAGAGGATGTGGCGTTCATCGGCGAATGTGTAGGCGCTGACGCCTTGCCCCTGGCCAAAATACTTAAACGACCGGCTGGCAGCGAGGCTTTCGCCGCGCACCTCGAACTTTTGTCCATCACTGGCGGTATGCAGCTTGTCCGCCTCGTTTCGATAGATATTGGGCAGGTCCATCTCATCCATGGCTTTGACCACAGCGTCGTTCGCGGCGCGGATATTGTCGAGAGAAAACCGCCAATTGACGACATGTTCCAGTTCGCCCTCGGTCACGCGAGACGAGATCCTTGCCATTTTGCGAACGCCGATTCCACATCCAAGGCCCATGATCCCGGCCAGGAGTGCGGGGCGGGGTACAGCCTGACGGATGTGGGTCTGCTGCCAGTGTTCGAAAGCGCCGAGCATCCCGCAGTGATTATTGATCGTCTCAAGTACTTGTGCCAGTGGTACATCGTGCCGTTGAGGGAACAGTTCATTGGTTGGGCTGATGCCATCAGCCCCGGCTGCCGGGGTAGCGATGTGGAAGGTGCCATCGGCACGTAGCTTCAAGTGTGGATTGGCAGCAGCATTGGCGTTCGTACGCTGATATTGTTGTGTCAGCGCCTTCCGGAGGGTTGCCAGAACGGGTTCCGGGTCGGCAAACTCGGCCAATCCGGCCCGTTCCAACAGCTCCGGCTTCTCTCGCCTCCACCTGTCCGGATCAATCAGATAGGCGTCCATGGGGCGGTATTTATAGGACTGCGAGAGGTTGAGATCGCCGGATTTGATGGCGGCGGCAACATGCTGGAACAGAAAGACCTTGTAGAGCGAGGTTCGGAATGTTCCGTCACTGCGGATCAGTACTGCCCGCTCGTCTGTGTTGAGGAATTCCGTTGGCGCCCCTAGCCCGACCACGCCATCGTTGTGTTTGAACCGGTCGATGGCGGTGATGAGACTGGCGGCCCGGTTGTTCCGGTCGAACATGATCGCGCGAAGGATGGGACTAAGGCGATTTTGTAGTCGCAAGGACCCTGCCTCAAGCACATCGAACCAGCTTTCATCCCGCGCGGTTGCGGAAAGATCATCCTTCAGCTGCTCGAATGCGCTGAACCGACCTTTATCCAGCAAGGCTCGGATTGTGCTGACTTTCTGGGTGTCCGATATTCCATCCGCCTTGGTCACGCCGCGAATGTCGCGCAACAGGCCAAACACAGATGTGTCCAGGTCATTGATGACAGACTTGATCTGCTTTTGTTGTGCTGACCGGTTCTCCAGCAGCCAATCATTGTGATCGCGCGTCGCCTTTGCGTGAAAGGTCGCCGTGACGCTGAGCCAGAGATCGATCAGGTTGTCGTGCGTGCGGTAAAGCTGATGGGCAACAAAAGCAGCGGCATGGATACGCCGGTCATTGTCTGCGCGTTGCTTGAGCTGAAACAACCGTGAGCGCTGAACGCTGCCCGCGAAATATCGAATGCCGGCAGCCCCCAAATCGAGCGCCGATAGAGGGTCGGAAAGCTGGCCATGCAAATCGGCGAGCGTCTCAAAGTCAGTGATGGCTTCCTTAATCTTCGTCGGTCTTGCCGACTGCGACAGCTTCTTCAACAGGGTCAGGCGATACCGGTTCTGATCGTCTGGGGTCGTGAAGAGTTCGTCCAGCAAGGCGCGCGCGTCATCGGTGAGATGTGCATTCATCAGCGCGATGAGTTCTACTTTGCGGATCTGCAATCCGGATCGGATCAACTCAAGCAAAACACCCGATCTGGGAACCTGGATGCGCCGCTGGATCAAATAATCCACGCATCGATCAAAGATCAGGTGCGGCTTCAGATATGTTCGCGCCATCGTCGCAATCTCGGCGATCAGGTCTTTCCTGGCTTTCCGCCCGAATGGCATGAAGCCATAGAAATCCAGAATGAGATTACGATGGCGCGCGCGGGTCTGTTTGGGGTAGGCTGCTGGCGAGAACTCCGATCCTGTGAGCCCGGGAAGCTTTGCTGCCGCCTCAATATCCGGGGCGTGAAAATCGCGAGGATCGTAGAACGTCTTCGCCGCTTTGAAGTAAGCGCACATCACCAGAAAGCCGATCTGGCTGGCGGGTGAACGCAACTTGGTTGCGATGTCCAACAAGGGTTTTGGCAAATCGAAACATCGTTTGCGCTCGCGGAAGTCGAATACCGGCGGCTTGTCAAACGCCTTTTGCTCGGAGGATGACAGGATTTGCATTCGGGGCATGAGGCTCTCCGTCATAGTGGTGTCCGGGAAACGGTCGTTTGACGGCCCCGTGTTTTGTTGTCCGGCAATATGGCTTGACAACGGAATGTCGGACAAGATGATTGACGGATGGAAAAACGGACAAAGACTGCAGAATTAGTTGCGCCGATCGGATACGCGCGCATCTCAACGGCCGATCAATCGCTGGCCCCACAGGTTGACGCTCTGAAGGCTGCCGGTTGCGCCGAAATATTTGAAGACTGTGTATCTGGAGCCAAAACGGATCGGCCTGGACTAAATGAAGCGCTCGATCACCTACGTTCCGGCGACACTCTGATTGTCTGGAAGCTCGACCGTCTCGGGCGCAGCATGAGCCACCTGATTGATACGGTTCGCGATCTTGACCAGCGCGGCGTCGGATTCAGATCTCTGACTGAAGGCATCGACACGACAACGAGCGGGGGCACACTCGTCTTTCATTTGTTCGGTGCCCTTGCCCAGTTCGAACGCGACCTCATCCGAGAGAGAACGCGCGCTGGCCTGAGTGCCGCTGCCGCGCGCGGAAGAAAAGGCGGACGCAAGGCTGTCGTCACTCCTGAAAAACTGGCGCGGGCGAAAATGCTGATCGAAAAAGGCCTGACGGTTCGAGAGGCCGCGGCCCGCATCAAAGTTGGCAAAACCGCACTTTATGACGCGATCAAGTAGGAAACCTCACGAACCACGCCAGACTGATCCGTCGCCCCCCAAATTCAAAGGGACCGAAAACACGAACATTCCTATGGGACCTCACGTACCTTTATGCCGATAGACCCGATAGGCCCGGACGAAATAGGCATCGCTGTGCGGCAGGTCCATGACGAAGAAGTGCGCCTTCTGCTCGACACCGCCGATGACGACAACCGCTTCGCCAAAATCGGCCTGAGCATGGCCCGGCGGATGAGCCAGCGGCACAAACATCTCCCGGGTCCGCCGCTCGCGATCACGCACGTAATCCTTGACGATCGTATAGCCTCCGGTGAAGCCGTGCTCGGCCTGAAGCCGTTCCCATATCCGCTTGGCCGTATGACGCTGCTTGCGATGCACGACCTTGTCGGCTTCAAGCCAGGCGTCAATGAACTCGGTGAACCCGTCCAGCTTCGGCCGCCTGATCGGCTTGTCCCGCCGGTAGCCAGGCGGCACCGAAAAGGCCAACATCTTATCAACCGTCCCACGCGAAATGTTGAAATGCTTCGCCGCCGCCCGCGCGCTCATGCCCTCGGAACACGCCAAGCGAACCTTCTTGTAAAGTTCCACGGTATAGATCTCCCCGCCCTCCCTGCCGATGCAAGAAGGGAAAAGTGGCAGGATTTTACTCCGCCCGCAGCGAGACTATCCCGCCGCTACCATGGCCTAATTTTGCACCGCCGTTTCCAGATGGCCTCTGAATGACGGCACCTCACAATCATATGACGGATCCAGGCATGGCTGCCCGGATGAATCGATTGATCGCCAATCTGGACTCGGCCATCGAAGCCGATGACCTGTCGCGGATCGCCGGTGCAGACCACGCCCTGCGCAACGAAGTGATCGCGCTTATCGGCGGCACCGACCTGATGCAGGGCGACGCCTCCGAGCGGGTGGTCGTGCTCAATGATGCGCTGCTGGCCGTCCGACGGGCCATCGACGTGCTGTTGGACCGATCTGCCAAGCAGGCGGTGCAGAAAAAGGCGAAACTGATCTATCTGAACACCGAACGCGCCCGGAAACGGCCGGTATGATCGGCCAGACCGCATCGCGATGCAGCACATGCAGCAGGCTGCGCTGGTTTCTGACCTGTGCCGGGGCGGTGATTGTAGCCTTGTATCTGCAGCCCGACTGGGCGGTGCGGATCAGCGGACTTGTCCCGTCACCGATCGCCATCGGCTTGGGTATCTGCGGGCTTGGCAGCGTCGGCTTCGGGGTTGGTCTCTGGCGCATGCGCCGCGCACAGGACAGCTGATCCGGCTCAGGCGCGCCGGACCTCTCTGAGCGTCTGCGGTGCCGCGCTTGGCCCCGGCTTGAGATAGGTCTCCAGCGTCGCCGCGCTCAGGGGTTTCTGCTCGACACAATCCATCCCGGCCTGCGTCATGTCCCTGACAATCTCCTGATCGACATAAGCCGTCAGCCCGCAAATGAAGCATTCCCTGTCACGGAACCGGCTGCGGATGATCCGCGTGGTTTCCAAACCGTTCAGATCAGGCATGTTGCGGTCGATAAAGATCAGTTTCGGCCAGCTGTCCTGCGACGCCTTCAGGATGCGCAGGGCACCGGTTCCACCTGAGGCGGTCAGAACCTTATAGCCATAGGCCGTGAGCCGCGCGGACAGAATCTGAAGATTGACCATGTCATCATCGACAACAAGGATCGTATCACCGGGAACAAGCGTCGGGGTCTCTGGCGCCGGTGCCGCATCGTCCGGAACCACCTGCGCCACTGCGCCGTCGGCAAAGGGCAGCGTGACGGTGAACGTGGTGCCTTTGCCAAGCTCGGTGGCGAAATCGATGGTGCCCTTGCGGATCTCGACAGCCCGCTTGACCAGCGCCAATCCGACACCGACCCCTGACTGGATCTCCATCTCGGCGGCGGTGGTGACAAAAGCATCATAGATGCGCGGACGCAGCGCTTCGGAAATCCCGGTTCCGGTATCCCGGACCTGCAATTGGAGCGACCGGCTGTCCTCGAGCACAACGATGGAAAACAGCACCTCATCCCCGGCCTTTGTATGCTTGAGCGCATTCGACACCAGGTTGGTCATGATCAGGAACACGTCGGTCGCATCGACCGGCACCGAGGTTTGGCTGTTGCCGGTGACGGTCCCGTTCAGGTGAACCTGATGATGTTCTGCGATCAGAGCGTGCTGGCGCATCAGCCGATCAATCAGTTCTGCGGGACGGAAATGCACGATCTCACGCTTGCTGCCCCGGCTCAGACTGAGAATGGAACTGTACTGCAGAAGCGCATCCTTTGCCGCCTCTTCAATCATCGTGACATAGGGGTCGGCCTCGGCACCAAGCTTGCCGAAACTGCGTAGATTTTCCGCGATAGACACCAGTTTCGACAGCGGCGCGCGCATCTCGTGCGACATCAGGCGGTTGAATTCGTCCATCGCCTTGTTGGCCATGTCGAGTTCGGAATTGAGTTTCTTGACCTCGGCAAAACGCTGCGATTCCGTCAGGTCGCGCACAGTCAGGAAAAATTCCGGACAACTCTCCGACTCGTTCGATGTCAAAGTGATAGAGACAGGAATATCGCGATGCGCGCCCCGAAGCGTTGCATCGAATTTCGACGGTGTGATCCTGGACAGATCGACCCGAGAGGTTTCGGGATCGATGACCTGGGCCTCAACTGATTCTGCCGAGATCAGATCCAGAAACGTTCTTTGGCATATGGTGCAGGCGGTCCGCGTACACTCCGCACAAGTCTCCGTTGCAATGCCGGTCAGGCGCTGCAGGGCCGCATTGGCATGTACGAACTCTCCACTCCGGTTCAGGATGGCATTGCCGTCCTGCGCCGTCTTGAAAAACGCCTCGAAACGATCCCCCATCTGGCGCTTGTGATAGGCTTGCAGTGCTGCGCCCTCTTCGGATTGGCTGGCCATGGTAAAGGTGGCCATCCTTTTGCTTTGCCGGATCTTGACCAGCAGCAAGCACGCATCCGAGGCCGTGGTGATCCGGCGGATATTGGCCAACTCACGGCCCTTTGGCCCCATGAAGGAAAACGGCAGCGGCGTACTCTGATGCAATCCCGCCTTAAGCATGGCTTGCCCCACATCGCTCTCGAAATAAAGTGATAGCGCGCCAGAAACATCCAACTGATGCATGGCATGATTTTCGAAAAGGCAGGCGCCGTTTTCGTCGATCATCATGAACGGTGCAGAAGCATCGCGAATGAAATCACAAATGATCTGAATATGCTCGGAGCCCTGTGTCATACGAGAGCGAAATATCTTTTCCCGGGTGCTTCGGGCTGATTGAGGTAAACAACAACGCGGCAGCATGTATCTCCCGCAGCAATGGATTTCTGGATTTCGACATTCGCCTGCCCGGCCACCTGAGAGCTGATCGTTCCGAATACCGACGAAGTCATCATGCAAAGCGATCGACGACCAAGCGCCTTTTCTCCGAATGGGCATCGGGAATTAACCAGGGTGATTTTTCCATCTTCGATGGATTCAACTGAAAACCCTCCATCGATATGTGTCTTGAGATCGACCAGAACCTCGGCGATTTTCTCAGCCGGCAGGTCCGACAATCCGGCATCGGAACAATAGGCGGCATACAGATCCTGCCCCATTTCCGAGCCGACAAGGGCAAGATATCCCTCGGCATCAGCGTAACCGACAACGCGCTCAAGCGCGCTTGTCAGGCTTGCGATCATTTCCCGGTAAAACCCGGTTTGATTGAGTTCGTGCGTCCAATGTGACGGCATAGACCATCTCGCGTTGTTGCGTGCGCAAACCTCTCTGATGTGGGAACTGGTAACCGATTTACCGATGATCCGGCGGTACTGTTATGGTGCCGGATACAACTACGATATTCGGAAATTCCCAGAGAGTCTTGTGCAAAATATCCTAAAGGTTGCAGGCAGGACCGTGATGCAGGCTCGTCGTATTGCCTGATCTTCTTTCCCCGATGCGTTGTTTAAATTCCGGTCCAGCCGAGTTCCCCGGGGGCGGGGGAGTTTCGACTGGACCGGGCCGCGCCCCCACGAGTGTGGCGTGCGACATGCTGGCAGCGGAGGTGGCTCCGGTGATGCTCATGGTAGGGTCCGTCCTCAGGCGGCGGCGCGAAGCGGCAGGCTGGGCTCGGCGCCGGTCAGCAGCATGATGTGCTCGGCTCCGATCTCCATGCCTTCGGCCAGCACCAGCGCCCGCTGCATGACGTTTTCCAACTCGCGCACATTGCCCGGCCAGTCATGCGCCATCAGCACGGCAGACGCCGCCTCCGACAAAAGCTTGACCGGCTGGCCCGCGCCGTGACGCCGCAGCATCGCGCGCGCCAGAACCGGGATGTCCCGAGGGCGCGCTGCAAGCGGCAGTGTCTGCAGCGGGAACACGTTCAGACGGTAGAACAAATCCTCGCGGAACGTCCCCTTGGCCACTTCAGACGCCATGTGACGGTTCGAGGTCGCGATGACGCGGATATCCACAGGGGTCTCGGTCTGGCTGCCCAGAGGGGTCACCACCTTTTCCTGCAGCACCCGTAGCAGCTTGGCCTGCAGGCCCAGGGGAAGTTCGGAAATCTCGTCGAGCAGCAGCGTGCCGCCGCAGGCCGCCCGGATATAGCCCTTGTTCGGTGCGGTGGCCCCGGTAAAGGCCCCCTTCTCGTAGCCGAACAGGATCGCCTCCAGCATGCTTTCGGGAATGGCCGCGCAATTGATCGCGATGAACGGCTTGCCCGCCCGCGGCGAGGCATCATGAATAAAGCGCGACAGCACTTCCTTGCCGCTGCCCGTGGGGCCGTTGATGAACACGCTCACATCGAACCGCGCCACACGGCGCGCCATCGCCACCAGCGCTGCGGTCGAGGGATCAGCCGCCACCATCGCCCCAAAGGGGGCTGCCAGCAGATCGGCCAGCGCCAACAGCGCAGCGGTCTCACCGCAGGCAGGAAGGTCCACATGCAGAATACGGCCGCCCAATGTCTCGATCACGTCCCAGGTCTCGGCCTGCTGCCGGACCACCACAACCCGCTTTGCGCCCAGCTTGCGCGCCAGCTCTACCAATGCGGCCTGATCGGTCCCGGGACCACCCTGAACCAGCGTGTGACAGGTCGGACGGAACCCCAGACTGACCTCCAGACCCCGCTCAGAAAGCGCTGTATGAAGTGCTTCGGTAGCCTCGAAACGCGGCGCGGTGATGCAGATATCGGCCATGGGTAACCCTCTTCTTTTCTTAGCAAATTCACCCAAGCATGGATCGTGCCATCCGGCCAAAGACACCCAAGGGGCGCCCAAAACATCGATAACCGATCTCCGCAAACAGGCAGGTCTCAAATCCAAACGCCAATTGTCAGAAAACCGACGCTCACACCCCTTTCCTAGACGTCACATGTCGAACTGTCGTCGGGCCAAGCGGATCATCAAAGCTCTCTTAAGACGGAGCGAACGAGATTTTTCGCCGAACCGATCAAAGGAGATAAAATCTTATCAAAAGTGTGCAAAGCACGGCCCTGCATCCTGCCAAAACCGTGTCATGGCAGGGAAATGAACTAAAGTTTCCTGTGGCGGATCAGCCTTTTACGACCCTGTCGATCCGGCGCATCACCGAGAGCAGCCCTTCAAGCTGACCGATGGGCACCATGTTGGGGCCGTCGCAGGGCGCGTTGTCCGGATCATCATGGGTCTCGATGAACACGGCTGCACAGCCCACCGCCACGGCAGCCCGCGCCAAGGGCGGCACGAATTCACGTTGTCCACCCGAGGATGTCCCTTGCCCGCCGGGCAGTTGCACCGAATGGGTGGCGTCGAACACCACCGGGTAGCCGGTCTGCGCCATGATCGGCAGCGACCGCATGTCCGAGACCAGCATGTTGTAGCCGAAACTCGCACCGCGTTCGCAAAGCATAATGCGGGTGTTGCCGGTGCTGGCAATCTTGGCAGCAACGTTCTCCATCTCCCAGGGGGCGAGGAACTGGCCCTTCTTGACGTTGATCGCGGCACCGGTTTCACCGGCGGCCAGCAGCAGGTCGGTCTGGCGCGACAGGAAGGCGGGAATTTGCAGCACATCGACCGCTTGTGCCACGGGGGCGCATTGGTCGGACCCGTGCACGTCGGTCAGGACCGGCACGCCGAATTCGTCGCGGATCTTGGACAGGATCGTCAGGCCTTCGTCCATGCCCAGACCGCGCTTGCCTGACAGGGACGAACGGTTGGCCTTGTCATAGCTCGACTTGAAGATCCATGGCGTGTCTGTCGCCTGGGCAGCAGCCGCGATACGGGTCGCCATCATGCGCGCATGATCCAGGCTTTCAAGCTGGCACGGACCCGCGATAAGCGCAAACGGGGCAGTGTTGGAAACGGATATCTCGCCGATCTGGACGGTTTTCATGCGATCCCCTCGCGTTTCAGGACGGTTTCAATGCGGTCCACATCGACCGGGTTGTTCAACTCCCAAAACACCCGCCCCCGACCTTCGACCGGGACGCAGGTGATGGGTGTGCCGTTTTCGAGAAACCTGAGTTGCTCCAGCCCCTCGGCGCGTTCCAACGGGCCTTCCTCCCAGCCCGCATAGGCACGCAGGGCTGCAGCTGTGTAGGCATAGACCCCGACATGGTGCCAGACCTCGGGCGGGTTCTGCAGATCGCCTACGTAAGGCAGCACTTCTTTGGAGAAGTAGAGCGCGGTGCGGTCACTTCGCATGACAGCGGTGGTGCCGCCCACCCGGCCCTGCTGGCGGTCAGTGACGAAATTGGTCAGTGTCTCGGCATCGCATTTGACGACAGGCGTGGCCATCTGTGTGGTCCCGTTCATCGCACCAATGAGCGCCTCAACAAACCATGCGGGCGTCAGCGGCGCATCGCCCTGCAGGTTAATCACCACATCGGGGTCATGGTCCAACTGAGCCAGCCCTTCGGCACAGCGTTCCGACCCGTTGCGGGCCTCGGGGGAGGTCATCAGCACCTCTGCCCCAAACCCGGTGGCGGCATCAGCGATGCGGGTGTCATCGGTCAGCACGTAGACATTGGTTACGCCTGACACGGCCTGCGCCGCTTCCCATGCGCGCTGGATCAAGGTCTTTTTCTCGCCGGTCGCTCCGGTCAGTTCCACCAGCGGTTTGCCGGGATAGCGGGTCGAGGCGTAGCGGGCGGGGATGAAGACGACAACGCTCATGCAACACCTGCCCGCAGAAGATCATGGATGTGGATGAGGCCCACCAGACGGCCCGCATCAGTCACCATCAGCGCGCCGATCTTGTGCGTGTTCATCAGGGCCAAAGCCTCGGTCAGTAGTGCATCGGGGGCGATGGAGCGCGGGTTGTGTGTGGCGACCTCACCCGCGCTGCGCCCCGTCAGACCGTCGAGATTGCGCCGCAGATCCCCATCGGTGATGACGCCTTTCAGCGCCCCGTCAACCACCACGGCGGCGACGCCAAAACCCTTGGCACTCATCACCACCAAGGTCTCACCCATCGGTGTGTCGGGGCTGACCACAGGCAGGGCGTCATCCCGGTGCATGATCGCTGAAACCCGCAGCAGCTGTGCCCCCAGCGTGCCTCCGGGGTGGAAGGCGGCGTAGTGTTCGCGGTCAAAGCCGCGGTGACGCATCAGTGCCACGGCCAGCGCATCGCCAAGCGCCATGGTGAGCGTGGTCGAGGTGGTGGGTGCCATGCCGATGGCGCAGGCCTCGGGCGCGTCGGGCAGTTGCAAGACGTGCTCCGCAGCGCGGGCCAGCGTGCTGTCGGCGCGTTTGGTCACTGCAATGAGCGGGATGTCGAAGCGGGTGCAATAGGTGATCATGTCAGCCAGTTCGCGGGTCTCACCCGAGTTGGAGATCAGGATCACCACGTCATTGCGGGTGATCATGCCCAGATCGCCGTGCGACGCCTCGCCCGGATGCACCGCCTGTGCGGGCGTGCCGGTGGAGGCGAGCGTGGCCGCAATCTTGTTCGCCACATGGCCGGATTTGCCCATGCCCGACACGATCACCCGACCTTGAAGGGCCAGAATGCGGGACACCACAGCATCGAAATCAGCAGGCAATTCGGCGGCCAGCCGGGTCAGGGCGGCAGACTCGATGGCCAGCACGGTGCGCGCGATCTCGGAAGGGGTGTCGGTCATGGGAGCCTGCGGATTTGTCTGAGCGCGGTGATAGCGGGTGGGAGAGCCGGTGTCCAACGCGGGACAAGGCTTTTCGAAAAGCCTTACACGGGCCTTCGAAGGCCCATTCAAGCGGTTTCGAAACCGCTTCGGGCTCACACCTGCCGGGCACCACCATGGGGAATGGCCTCTTTGGCCCCACCCCAGATGTTCCAGCGTGACCGCATCAGCGTAATCGCCGCCGCATCCAGCTCCACCCGGCCCTTTTCCGCGACCCTGTGACGGTAGAGCGCGTCCTGCTGGTCTGCGGCGGTGGTCTTGGGTTCATATTGATCGGCCGCCAGCCAGATGCCGATGCCACTCCGGGCCAGTGCCCCCGACAGCCAGACATCGTCGACATGAAACGCATCCGCCGGGATGTCGAAGACCAGATCGTCAAAGAACTCGGGGCGCACCACCACGCCGCCATAGCCTTCGAACACATCGGCAAAGCCGGATTGCCCGATGATCCGGCGTGGCGGTTTCTGCGCCAAAGACACCTTGCTCTGTCCCGACAACATCTGCTTCAGACGCGCCCCCCGATAGGCCATGTCCCATGTCCGCGACCGGCGCTGATGACGGGGATGAACAAACGCATGGCGCGCACTCAGTCCGGCGATATCCCAACCGGCCAACGCCACCGCGCGATCCGGGTACCGGGCTGCCTCGGCCAGCAATCCCGCCGCCCAGCCGGGGCGATAATCGCGGTCATCATCGCAAAAAAGCAGTCGCACATCCTGACCTCGGTAGCGCTTGGCAGCACAGAGCACTTTGGTCGCGGGGCCGTAATCTGTTTCGCAACGGTGAATGGTAACACCTGCGGGCACGCTGGGCAGCGTGCCGTCCCAATCCGGGAACCGCCGGTAGCTTTGGGGCAGATACAGTTCAACGCCCTCTATCCCCGCCTGCGCCACAAGCGCCTCGAGTGTCGGGCCGATCAGCCCGAACCGGGGCGGAATAGACGAGAGGGTAATCAGGGTCATGTAAAAGGGCACTTCGAAACCGGGCGTGGTCTCAATAGGGGCAAGCCGGGATCCGTGCAAGCGACAGTGGCAAAGCCACGCCCATCACCCCGGACTGCCCGCCCTGTTACACCGCCTTGAGATGCCGGATCTTGGCAGGACGACTCGGGGCAACCAGGGCCGCCGCCGTTTCAACCCCGTGGAACAGCGCCTTGGCGCGATCCTCGTCTTTGTCACCCAGAAATCCGAACCATTTCGACAGGATCACCGACAGATCCGCATCTTTGACCGACGTATGGGTGCGGCGCATCATGGGATCATTGATGTTGAACGGGTAGCCTTCATGGCCGTCAATCTTGATCGACAAAGACCCCATCCCGGCATTGTCAACGACGGCCGGAAAGCGCTTGAGCATCGCTGCCGGGCCGAAGGAAAAGATCGTCCGGTCCCCCTGTACGCGGATCGCGGTGCCCACCGGGTGGAACGGCAGGTTGCCGCGGTAGACATGGGTGGCCTCATCCTCGGCATATGACGTCACCACAAGGCCGGTGGCGCGCGAATAGGCGATCGGCACCATATCCCCCAACCGCTGCATGTAGCGCCGCAGCTCCCGCACGTAATCGGCGGATAGGCAGTCGTCATCGTCGATGCGGAACTGCACCAGCGGGCGCGAGAGGAAGGAGTTGAGCCGCTTGATCTCGGGCATCAGCGCCTCGTGCACGGTGGTTTCGTCCGACACGATCAGCAACAGCCGCGCGTCGCTCTCACAGAGAGCGCGCAGACGCTTGAGATATTTGCCCGGCATGATGTCGGAGGTCAGGACGATCAGCACGAAATTGGGATCCTTCTGCGCCTTGAGCGACGGCAACAGGAAGGTTTCGAACAGGTGAAACCGCAGTGCCATGCGCGCGTCATCATAAAGCCGTTCGGCCTGCTCAAGGCGCAGCAGGTCAATATCGGTATCCGCATCGATAGCGGAATAGGCTGCCCAGTCGCCATTGCCACAAAAGGAAAACCGGCAGATGCCGATCACGGGTTCCAGAAGGTAATTCACTGCAGGCCTCATCTGTTATTTGTTTTTTCCAGAATACCGGAGTTTGAGGCGTTTTTGCGAAGGGAACCCGTCAGGACCGGGCCTTTCTCTGGGCATCGACATAGGCGCGCAGGACGGAATGCATGCGGGTCAGGTGACCTTTTGGGCCTTGGACTTCGACACAGTCGATGATGTCGGGGGCGACATGCAGCTTGACGGGCTGTTTGAAGCCCGTTGACACCCGACCCTTATCAAAGCGGTCCTTCGAAAGGCATGCCTGAAGGTTTTGTACATGCACAGTGAAGTCTCACCTTCATAACTTGGAAATTCTCGTTACCCGCCCATTAACCTTAACCCATTCTTTACGCCTCACCCCCGATAACGGGGCATGTTCCTTATGCCCGAGGCTTCGACATGACCCCCACAGCGCCCGCCGCGACCCTGCCCCAGACACATCCCTGTGCGTTTCTCCCCTCTGCCCACAGGACTGAAAAACGTGCCTTCATCACCGGGATCACCGGGCAGGACGGCGCCTATCTGGCGCAGCTTCTGCTGGACAAGGGCTACGAGGTGCATGGCGGGATGCGCCGCAATGCGCAGGCCGAACGGGCAAGGTTAGAGACACTTGGCATCGCGGATCAGGTCATCCTGCACGATCTCGACCTTTCGGAGATGACCAACATCTTCCGTCTGATCCGAGATGTGCGTGTGGATGAGTTCTACAACCTCGCAGCCCAAAGCTTTGTCGGTGCATCCTGGGACCAGCCGCTCTATACGGGTGACGTGAACGGTATGGGTGTGGCCCGGCTTCTGGACGCGTTGCGCACGCTGGCCCCCGAGACACGGTTCTACCAGGCGTCAACGTCCGAGATGTTCGGTCTGGTGCAGGCGGTGCCGCAGGCCGAAACCACGCCCTTTTATCCCCGTTCGCCTTATGGTGTGGCCAAAGCTTACGGTCACCACATCACCGTGAATTACCGCGAGAGCTTTGGCATGCACGCCTCCTGCGGAATTCTCTTCAACCATGAAAGCCCGCTTCGGGGCGAGGAATTCGTCACCCGCAAGATCACGCGGGGGCTGGCCCGGATCGCGTGCGGCGGCAATGCGCCCATCGCGTTGGGCAATCTCAGCGCCCGGCGTGACTGGGGCTTTGCCGGTGATTATGTCGAAGGCATGTGGCGGATGCTGCAACAGGACACCCCCGGCGATTACGTTCTGGCCACCGGTGTCACCACGCCGATCCGCGATTTCGTGAGCTTCGCCGCCGAGGCGCTGGACATGCCGCTGGACTGGCACGGCGAAGGTGTCGCCGAGGTGGCGACCGACCGGCGCACCGGGCGCCGCGTGATCGAGGTGAATCCAGCCTTCTTCCGCCCCGCCGAAGTGGACCTGCTGGTGGGCGATGCCAGCCGTGCCCAGCGACAGCTTGGCTGGCGGCCCAAGGTCGATGTACGCGGATTGGCCACGATGATGGCGCGCGCCGATTACGATGCCGTGGCCTAGACTCTTCCGCCGTCTAACTGGGCGGCGCGACTATCTCGACGGACTTCGCGACGGGGTCCTGCATGGTTGGGCCCTGCCAAAACCGGGGCACGGCCCAGTTCCGGTGGCGCTTTATGCCGGGCAGCAGCGTCTGGCCAACGCGCTGGCGTCGCAGTTCCGCGCCGATCTGCGCGATGCCGGGCTTGCGGGCGGCACCTGCGGCTTCAGCTTTCGGATCGACACCGACACGCCTCTGCTGCGGGTCTGTCGGATGGATGGCCCCCGCCCGGTCGAGATCGGAACGCTCCGCCAGAACGGCGCGAAACAGGCTCTGTCCAAGCCGAAACTGCCCCTCATGTCCTCGCACCCCATGTTGCGGGACGTATTGGGGCCGGGCCGTGCCGCGCTTCGTTCTGCACCCGAACCTATACGGGATCGCCCGGCGCGATTGAGCCCGCGACAAGCGCATCTTTTTGCGCAGACAGATCCAGCGACCGACCACCCGCTGCCCGATCCGCTATGCGCTTGGATGGCGTACCTGCACCCACGTCACCGGTTGGAGGCACAGTTCGATTGGGACGCGGCCCCCGAAGATGCGGCGCATTTTCTGAACTGGATAGTGACTAACTATGCCCCGATGCGTACCGGGCTACGCGTGCCACTGTCGCAGCCCACGATCCAGTGGCTGAATGCGCCGATGGTTGTGCCGGGACAGCGTACCAGCCTCAGCCGCGCCACATGGGCGGCGCTGCAGGGCGTGCCGCATCTGCGTCAAGGTATGGATTTCGGCAACCCCGACTGGGTGGATGCGATGATCACCTGGTGGTCCATCCATCAGGCCCATGCCATCGGCGCCGAGGATTGTCTCGTGCCGGATGGGTATGTGACCCGTCTGGCCGGGCTGCCATTGGATCAGGAAGAGCAGGCGTTTCCACTGTCGCGTCATCTCTTGCGATGGGCGGCCGAAACCCCTGCTCTGGCGCGGCTGTGTCCGGGCTGTGAGGAGGATCGTCGGCAGATAACGCTGGCAGCGATGGTCCGGGCGGCAGAGCGGCCCGATACGCTGAGATACGTCCCTTGGGCCAGTATAGAGACACTTCTGGAAGAGGATATGTACAGCCAGACCCCCTTGGGCACCTATCTGACCACGCTGGACCGATCCTCTGTCCCCATGTCCCGCAGCGATTATGTGGCCACCCTGCGCGGGCGCGGATACGACCTTGAGGCCCGGCGCTTTACCAGCCGCACCATAGAAGGGCACCGTCTTCACCCTGCCGCTCTGCCCGCCCCTGCGCTGCATGGCGCGCCACAGGTCGACGTGCAGGTGATCGGCCCTGTCACCAAGGCCAGCGGGTTGGGACAAGCCACCCGGGCGTCCGTGGCCGCCTTGGAGACCACTGGCCTGTCGGTGCAGGTCGTCAATTTCAGCCTCGACAACCCCGCTCCAGAGATCGACGTGCCACACACGCCACTCCAAAAGGCCCACGCGGCCCGGTTCACCCTGCTGCACCTGAACGCGGAATCCATTCCGCCGTTCTTTGCCTATTCGCCCGACATCACCGATGGGTCATATCTTTCTGCCTACATGTTCTGGGAACTCACCCGCCCTGCTGCCTGCCATGCGCTGGCCCTGCGCATGGTGGACGAGATCTGGACCGCCTCGGGTCATGGGCGCGCAATCTATGACGGTGCCTTTGACGGCCCCATCCGGGTGATGGGACTGGCCAATGATGTGGCTCCTCATCCCGACCCATTGGGCGCACGGGCCGAACTCATTGCCCGCACCGGGTTCAAGGCCGACAGCTTCCTCTGCATGGCAAGCTTTGACAGCTTTTCCTTCGTGCAGCGCAAAAACCCACTGGCCCTGATCCGCGCTTTTGCCGAGGCCTTTCCGCAAGGCGGCGCACAGCTTCTGCTCAAGACGCAGAACCGGACCCGTGTCAGCGACCCGGCACAGCGCACCATCTGGGCCGAGATCGACACGCTGACGGCAGGCGATCCACGCTTCCACGTCCTTGATGAGACCATGGGCCGCCCCGCGCTTCTGACCCTCACCGCCGGGGCTGATGCCTATCTTTCGCTGCACCGCGCCGAAGGCTGGGGGTTCGGCATGATCGAGGCGATGGCGCTTGGTGTGCCTGTGCTGGCCACGGGCACGTCCGGCAACCTCGCCTATTGCGACGACAGCACCGCATGGTTGGTCCCTGCGCAGGACGTGGCGCCCGCGCCGCAGGACTACATGTTCACCCCCAAAGGCGGGCTTTGGGGCGCGCCGGACCACGACACGGCAGTGACCCTGCTGCGCCAAATGGCCAAAGACCCTGCCACTCGCGCACGCCGGGCCAAGGCAGCCCAGACACGGGTCTTGCACGCGTTCAACCCCGAGGCCATCGGCACGCGCTACGCGGCGCGCATCGACACGGTGCTGCACCAGTCAAGGATCAGCGCGGCATGATGTTCCTCCGCTCGCGCGGCCATCCACCCTATGTCATCGGGGTCAGTTGGCCACGTTCAGGGCATCACCTTCTGGCGCGGCTGCTCAGGCTCTATTATGGCCCAAGTTTCACCTATTGCGGGTTCTATGGCCAAACCGAATGCTGTGGTCAGGTGCCCTGCACGCGGGCCGGAGCGATCCGTTATTCCAAAAACCACGACTTCGATGGTGCAGTGCCGCAGGATGGCGCACATCGCTACCTGATCCAGACCCGCGCCTTTGCGCCGTCGGTGGTGTCGAATTTTGAGCTCTATCTGCGCGAAGGTGGCAGCGATGATGCGCCCAGCTTTGCCCGCTTTGCCAGCGCACAATTCACCGCTTGGCGCGCCTTTCAGGACAGGTGGGTGTATTCCGATTTTGCGCGGTCACAGACCGTGATCCCCTACGAGGCGCTGATCCACGATCCTGCCTTGGCCATGACCTATGCATTAAGCAGCTTCGGCGACCCCGATCCCGATCCCTCGCGCCTGCGCCGCGCCATTGCGTGGGTGGACGGCGAAGAGGTGGCGCAGCGCCGCATCACCCCACGCCCCGGAAGCGGTGTTCATCCGCCACGGGATGTGACGCAATTTCGCCATTACGACGCCAAGCTCTTTGGCTATCTGGACAAACTGCGACTGACCCGACAGGAAGTAAACAGGCTGTTCCGCCACCATCTGGGCCGGGACGCTGCCGAGGCGAACATGCTTGCGCTGCAGGCCAGCCCATCGCTGGACACGCTCGAGCGGATGATCCTCGGCTCATCTGAATACACCACCCGGAGGCGGACGCTTCGGGTGGTTTGATCTGACTTGTGAGAGCGTAATCATGGCCGACCTTCCCCTCATCACTCCGGTTTTGTTGTGCGGAGGCTCCGGCACCCGGCTCTGGCCACTGTCGCGCAAGAGCTATCCCAAGCAGTTCGCGCAATTCCTGGGGGAAGAGAGCCTGTTTCAGGAAGCTGCCAAGCGCGTCTCGGGCGAAGGGTTTACCGCCCCGCTAGCCGTCACCGGCGACGGGTTCCGCTTCATCGTGGCCGAACAGCTCGACCATTGCGGACTGCGCCCGGCGGGCATCCTCATTGAACCCGAAGGCCGCAACACAGCCCCAGCCGCTGCGGCGGCCGCGTTGCATCTGGCAAAGACCAGCCCACAGGCGCTGATGCTGCTGGTGCCCGCCGATCACGCCATTCCCGATGCGCAGGCGTTCCGCGATGCGGTGATGACCGGTGCGCCTGCCGCAGCCGACGGCCAGATCGTGACCTTCGGCATCCAGCCCACCCGCGCTGAGACCGGCTATGGCTGGCTCGAGGCGGGGGCCGAAACCCTGCCCGGTGTGAATGCGCTGGAACGCTTCATCGAAAAGCCGGATCAGGCCAAGGCCGAGACACTCTTCGCCAATGACCGCTACCTGTGGAATGCGGGCCTGTTCCTGACAAGCGCCGACACGCTGATCGCCGCCTTCGAGGCACATGCCCCCGACATCCTTGAGGGCACCCGTGCCGCAATGGAGGCCGCCAAGACCGATCTGGGTTTTCTGCGCATCGACGCCCCGCTCTGGGGACAGGTCCGGGCCGAATCCATCGACTACGCCGTGATGGAACAGGCGAAAAACGTCAGCGTCGTGCGTTTTACCGGCGGCTGGTCTGATCTCGGAAGCTGGGAAGCGGTCTGGCAGGAAAGCCCGCAGGATGGCAGCGGCAACGCGCTGGCAGGGCTCTCCACGGCGATCGACTGCGAAAACACGCTGCTGCGCTCGGAAAGCGACGAGATCGAACTGGTGGGCATCGGCCTCAAGAACGTGGTCGCTGTCGCCATGCGCGACGCGGTGCTGGTGGCGGGCATGTCCGACAGCCAGAGCGTGCGCCGCGCCGTCGACCTCCTGAAAGCCCGCGAGGCGAAACAGGCGGTGCAATTGCCCGTCGATTACCGGCCTTGGGGTTGGTTCGAAACGCTCATTCTGGCGGACCGCTTCCAAGTGAAACGCATCCACGTGCATCCTGGTGCTGCGCTGTCGCTGCAAAGCCATGTTCACCGCTCGGAACACTGGATCGTGGTGGCTGGAACGGCCAAGGTCACGGTGGATGACGAGGTGAAACTGCTGACCGAGAACCAGTCGGTCTATATCCCGCTGGGCGCCGTGCACCGGATGGAGAACCCCGGCAAGGTGCCGATGGTTTTGATTGAGGTGCAGACCGGGACCTATCTTGGTGAGGATGACATCATCCGCTACGAGGACATCTATTCCCGAAGCTGATCGGGGACGCGTTGACGCGTCCGCCTCTAGCCTAGCCGTTTCGCCACAGCCTGAAGCGTCTCGCGCATCAAGACCTCTGCCCGCGCGACGCTCTCGGCCTCGGCGTAACACCGAAACTCCGGCGCATTGCCGGAGGGGCGCAGGTGGATCACGGTATCGTCGGCAAAAGACACACGCAGCCCGTCAGTCAGGTCAACGCCAGTCTCCTTGGCCCGTCCCGCAAAGAACGCCGCCCGTTCGGCGGCATCTTCGATCAGCTCTGCGATAAACGCCTTGGATGCCTCGGTCGGAATGCCCGCAATCCGGTCAGCCGCAGTAAAGCGTGGCGGCAGATCAGAGACCAATTCGGCCAAACTCACCCCCTTTGCACAAGCCATCGCCAAGGGTGCCACAATGGGCAACAGACAATCCCGGGTCATCAAGGGCGCCAGCTTGCCCGACGGGCCGTCCGCCGCGAAACCCAGCAAAAAGCCCCCATTGGCCTCATAGCCCACAACACGGCCCCCCACCTCTTCCATTGCGGCGATCACAAAGGGCGAGCCGATCATGGTGCGGATGACGGACCCGAAGTCCAACTGGTCGACAGCCGTGTTCGACGACACTGGCGTGCAGATGACCTCGGCCCCCAGCATCTGCGCCGTGAGCGGCCCCAACACATCGCCGGGCACCAACGTGCCGCTGGCATCCACCACCATCGGACGGTCGGCATCGCCATCGGTCGACACCAGCGCATCAAGCGCATGCTCGGCACACCAGCGCTTCAGCATCTCGCGCGTGTCCGCGTCCACCGCCTCGGTATCGACCGGGATGAAATGATCGGCACGGGCCAGCCGCACCACCTCGGCGCCCATCTGCATCAGCGCTTCCGCCAGCGCATCGCGCGCCACCGACGAATGTTCATAAACACCGATGCGCAACCCCTTGAGAGCATCCGCCCCAAACGCCTCGACATAGCGCGACACATAGGAAGGCACCGCACTTACCGCGCGCTGTACATCCCCCATTTCCACTGAAACAGAGACTGATCCCAGAGCCGCACCAATCGCCGCCTCGTCTATTTTCGCGATCTCTCCGCCGGGCAGGTAGAACTTCAACCCGTTGCGATCTGCCGGAATGTGGCTGCCTGTCACCATGATCGCCGCCTGCCCCGCCCCCATGGACGCCAGCGCCAGCGCAGGCGTGGGCAACACGCCATGATCCACCGCCCGGAGCCCCATCGCCCGCACCGCCGCGATCACCGCCGCCGCAATCCGTGGGGACGAGGCGCGCAGGTCCTGCCCAACATGCACCGAACCACCATGTGGGCAGGCGGTCAGGAAAGCACGTGTGTAGTCCGCGACCAGATCGTCGGTCAGTTCGGTGACAAGGCCGCGCAAGCCGCTGGTGCCGAATTTGGGGGGCATATCGTCTGTCCTTGTGCCTTGGAACCTCGCCCGCAGGTATGCCCTTGGCAGCGTCATGGGCGCAAGGACGACCGTGTCTCACGTGGCGCGGTCACGTTTTGCATATTTTCAAAAAGAAGAAGCACAGAGACAGCGCATCACTCGCTGCTTCTTCTTTTTCCAAATATGCACACACACGGCCCGCCACAGGGCGCAACGCCCGCAGGACTCACACCCCGTTTACCAAAGCGCCCCTAGCGTCCCGCCCGAATGCGGATCGCTGAAAGGGCCTGCCCGATGTCACAAATCTCCACCCTCTTGTCGCTGCCCTATATTCAACCGGCACAAGCACAGAAACACGTCACACATAACGAGGCCCTGCGCATACTGGATGCGCTGGTGCAACTGTCAGTCGAAAGCCGTGGCCTGAACGAGCCGCCGACCACCCCGACCGATGGCGCGCGCTATATCGTGGCCTCCGGCGCCACCGGGGGCTGGGCCGGACAGGACCACACCATCGCGCTGAACGCGGGCGGCGGGTGGATCTTCCTGCCCCCGAACACTGGTTGGCGCGCTTGGGTTGCGGATGAGGGCGCAGAAGTCATCTGGCAGAACGGTCTGTGGCAGGCGCAGGTTGCGGGCCTGCCCGATCGCCTTGGTTTGGGCACAAGTGCCGATCCGGTAACCAGGCTGAGCATCGCTTCACCGGACACGCTGCTCACCCATGAAGGGGGAGGGCATCAGCTCAAGGTGAACAAGGCCGCCACATCCGACACCGCCAGCCTGCTGTTCCAGTCGAACTGGACCGGCCATGCCGAGATGGGGCTGGCCGGTGAAGACGCGTTCTCGATCAAGGTCAGTGATGGGGCCGCATGGACCACTGCGCTGAGCTTTGATCCGATCACCGGCACGGCCAGTGGCGCAGCGGTGAGCAGCGGCCCGGAAGAAAGCAATCCCAACACGCTTGTGCGGGCGGGCGATGGGTACCTCAAAGGCACCATCCTCGGCACCGTGTTCAAAGACGCAAATGGCGTGCCCACCGGTGGCGTGATCGAGCGCGGTGCGAACGCCAATGGCGCGTATGTGCGCTTTGCCGATGGCACGCAGATCTGCACCAGCCCGGATATTCCCACCGGACCAATCAGCAATCAGGCCGGGGCGCTATGGCAGTCGAACCATCTCGCCTGGACCTTTCCGGTCCCCTTTGCGCCGGGGATGCCCCCGATCCTGACCGGAGAGAGTGGCAACACCGGCGCCTGGCCCACCTTTGCCCCACATGGGGTGCTGTCGACCGGGCTGAAGGCCACGGCGCTCATTCAGATCACCGTAGGGCTGAACCTGCGGATTTGTGCCATTGGGCGGTGGGCCTAAAGGCAACTCTTCAGCCCCTCATTCCCTGCATGAAGAGACTGCAACACCAATCCATCCGACGCTCACCTTTCCTTATCCGAATCGCCTTAGCGTGGCGGGCGGTAGGGAGAGGGAGGCCTTGGGTCTGATTGCGCGCGCAAAAGTACGCTCACTCCAACAGACTAAGCAGATAGGCCCCATAGTCGTTCTTGCCGAACATCTCGGCCCGCACGCGCAGGGCGTCATCGTCGATCCAGCCTTGGTGATAGGCGATCTCGTCGGGGCTGCCGATCTGTTGGCCCTGCCTGTCGCTGAGTGTGCGCACGAAGTTCCCGGCATCCAGAAGCGACCCGTGTGTGCCGGTGTCGAGCCAGGCATAGCCGCGTCCCATCAGCTCCACGCTCAGTTGACCATCGGCCAGATAGCTTTCCAGAAGCGAGGTGATCTCCAGCTCGCCCCGCTCTGACGGCTGGACCTTGGCCGCCCGCGCAGGGGCGGTCCCGTCGAGGAAATAGAGACCTGTCACCGCATAGGGGGACGGCGCTTTCAACGGCTTTTCGATGATCGTTTTCACTGTGCCATCAGGGGCAAAATCCACCACACCATAGCGTTCGGGGTCAGCAACACGGTAGCCAAATACCGTGCCGCCCGATGCCACCGCATCGGCGCTGGCCAGCACTTCGGGCAGGCCGTGGCCAAAGAAGATGTTGTCGCCCAGCACCATCGCGGAAGGCGCACCGTCGAGGAACTCTTCCGCCAGCAGATAGGCCTGTGCCAGACCATCGGGTGAGGGTTGTTCGATGAAGGTGAACGCGAGCCCCCATTGCGACCCGTCGCCCAGCAGGCGCTGGAACTGGTCCTGATCCTGCGGCGTGGTGATGATCGCGATCTCGCGGATGCCCGCCAGCATCAGCACCGACAGCGGATAATAGATCATCGGCTTGTCGTAGAGCGGCAACAGCTGCTTCGACAGCCCCATGGTGATCGGGTAAAGCCGGGTGCCCGACCCGCCTGCGAGGATGATGCCCTTGCGCGCACGCCGCGCAGCACTTTCGCTTTGGGTCACGGGTTCAACTCCTTGATCACGGTGTTCAGGCCACTCTGCCAGTCGGCAGGTCTGATCCCGAAATCCGTCGCCAGTTTGGCGCAATCAAGCCGGGAATTGAGCGGGCGGGTTGCAGGCGTTGGATAATCCGATGATGGGATGCCTGTCACCGCCACATCGCGCCCAGCCTGTTGGAAAATCTCCCGCGCAAAGTCCGCCCAGCTTGTGTGCGGCTCCCCGGCATAGTGGTACGTGCCGCCCTTCGCCCTATCACGCATGTGATCCGCGAGGATCAGCAGCGTCGCGGCAATATCTGCCGCCGGGGTTGGTCCGCCGATCTGGTCGTCCACCACGGTGAGCGCATCGCGCGTTTCACTGAGCCGCAACATAGTCTTCACGAAATTCGCCCCATGGGCGGAAAACACCCAGGCTGTGCGTAGGATGATGTGTCGTGCGCCCGCCGCACGGATCGCCTGCTCTCCAGCCAGCTTGGTCCGGCCATAGGCATTTTGCGGTGAAACAGGGTCTGACTCAGTCCATGCCCGCGTGCCGCTGCCGTCAAAGACGTAATCGGTCGAGACATGCAGGAAGGGAATATCCAGATGCGCACAGGCCCCCGCCATCGCACCGGGGCTTGCGGCGTTGATCCGTTGTGCCATCGCCTCTTCCTCTTCGGCCTTGTCGACGGCCGTGTAAGCCGCGGCATTGATGACGACACTGGGTTTGAGATCGGCGATGATGGCCGCGCAGGATTGCGGGTCGGACAGATCCGCTTGGTCACGCCCCAAGGCAGTGACATCCCCCTGTCGCTGCAATTCGGTGGCGACCTGGCCCGTCTTGCCAAAAACCAGGATCATGTGACCCATGCCCAGCGAGGGGCCAGCCCCTCGCGCTCCCCGGAGTTTATCTGGCAAGATGAAAGAGCAGTCATCCCTTCACCCCCAAACGCTGGCCCACCCCGTCGCGGTCCTGCAAGGCCTGCCACCAGGCGGCATTGTCGAGATACCAGCGCACCGTGCGCCGCAGACCTTCCTCCAATGTCACCGAAGGCTGCCAGCCCAGCTCACCGCGCATGCGCTTGGGATCAATCGCGTAGCGCAGGTCATGCCCGGGACGGTCGGTCACGAAGGTGATCAACTGCTCATGCGGCGCGCCGTTGGGCACCATCTCGTCCATCAGCGTGCAGATCATGCGGACAAGGTCGATATTGCGCGCCTCGTTCTCACCGCCGATATTGTAGGAGCGGCCCACCACACCGCGGGTGACCACCGTCAGCAACGCATCGGCATGATCTTCAACGAACAGCCAATCGCGCACATTCTCGCCCGCGCCGTAAACCGGGATCGGCTTGCCATGAAGCGCGTTCAGAATGACCACCGGGATCAGCTTTTCCGGAAAATGATAGGGCCCGTAATTGTTCGAACAGTTCGACAGCACCACGGGCAACCCGTAGGTGTGGTGCCACGCCATCACCAGATGATCACTGGCCGCCTTTGAGGCCGAATAGGGCGAGCGCGGATCGTAGGGGGTTTCCTCGGTGAACTGCCCCTCAGCCCCCAGAGACCCGAAGACCTCATCGGTCGAGATGTGGTGAAAGCGGAACGCTTGCGGTTTGCCCTGACGCTCCCAATAGCCCCTCGCGGCCTGCAATAGCGTATAGGTGCCCACCACGTTCGTATCGATGAACGCCCCCGGCCCGTCGATGGACCGGTCCACATGGGATTCAGCGGCCAGATGCATCACCGCATTGGGCGCATGTTCGGCAAATACAGTCTCTAACAAAGCGCCATCGCGGATATCACCCTGCACGAACCTATAGCCGGGCGCATCCGCCACAGAAGCCACATTGTCGAGGCAGGCCGCATAGGTCAGCGCATCGAGGTTCACGACCTCATGCCCCTGACCAATCGCCTGCCTGACCACCGCAGAGCCAATGAACCCGGCCCCACCTGTCACCAAAAGCTTCACGTGTTACTCCACTCAAATGGGCTGTCGATCTCAGTAAGTGCCGGCGCAACTGCATCCTTGTCCGACAAGATCGGATCGCCAGACACACCCCAGTCGATGCCAACGCTGTCCCACCGCACAGCGCCTTCGGCGTCAGGCGCGTAATACCCAGTGCATTTGTAGATGATCTCGGTGTCAGGCGCCCGCGTGACAAACCCGTGCGCAAAGCCTTCGGGCACCCAAAGCTGCCGACCGTTCTCAGCGGTCAGATCGACACCCACCCACTGTCCATAGGTCGGTGAGCCACGCCGGATATCCACCGCCACATCGTAAAGCGCCCCGCGCCCACAGCGCACCAGCTTGCCCTGCCCCTTGGGCGGCGCTTGGTAATGCAACCCGCGAATGGTCCCCACCTCGGCCGAGAGCGAATGGTTGTCCTGCACAAAGACCGGGTCAATCCCCGCCACCTCGGCCAATCGCGCCGCATTCCACGTCTCGGCAAAGAACCCCCGTGCATCGCCAAAGCGCCGCGGTGTCAGGATCAGCAGCCCTTCGAGAGCGGTCTTTTCAAAATCCAGCATCAGCCGTCCTTCTGCGTCTTCACCCAGGCCAGAAACGCCCGGTCAGGGTTCTGCAATCTGGGCCGTCCGGTTTCATCCCACCACGCGACCCAGCGCGCCTGCAAGGCGTAAACATCCGAACCGGGCCGCAGTTCGCGCACCATGGCAAGCGTGTCTTCCAACAGAACCGGGGCATCCATGGGGCGCGGTTTGGCCCGTCGCGTGACAACAAGCACATCACCCTCGCGCTCGGTGAGGGAATAATCGGGCAGGTGGTTCTCAGCGATCATCTTGCGCACAGCCGCCCGGAACACCCGCACCGGAGCCGCCGATCCCGATTTCAGATGCAGCACGGGCACCGAGATCGCCCATTCCGCCTGCCGCCCGCAATGCTTGCGCGCCAGCTCGTAGATCCGCCGCTCCAAGGGCTTCCTCAGCCGAAAGTAATCCCGGCTCAGCGTCAGCACCGACCGCGCACAGACCGCCCGATAAAGCCAGTCCGACAGGGTCACCGTCACGCTGATCATCCGCCCGCCGCGCGACTTGCGCAAAATCTCCCAGGACTCGATCAGGCCAAACCCCCGGGTCACCTCCACCCCGCCAGTGTCGATATTGGTGGTGATGCGCGTGCCCGCCAGCCGCTCGAACCCTTCGCGCAACCGCGAATAGCTCTCGCCGCCAGTATCGCGATTGGTCGCCACCAGAAGATCATGCGCGCGTAGCGTCAGCGTCCGCCCCACCTGCCGCCCGGCATTCATCGCCGCCACCAGCTGGCTGATGCAATAGATCAGGATGTCCTTGTCATGGATCGTCGCCCGACCCTTGACGCTCGGCACCACCTCCACCGCAACCCCGTTATGGGCATAAGACAACACCCGCCTGTCGGGCCGTGTGCTCAGCGAAAAGATGGGGTGTTCCATCGACGCCAGATCGTCCTTCGGGCTGGCGCCAAAGATATCGCAGACGAAAAAATCGCCCGTTGGGTGCCGGTCGGGCAACAGCCCGCCACTCATTGGTCCCGTCATTGGGGTCCGCCTGTATTTGCTCTGCTCGATCCCCGGTTGTTTTTTGAGGCCGGCTTTTATGCCGACTCGGCTTTCGGGGTTTCAGTGACACCCAACCTAAAGTTATCCACAGCGTGCGTCTATCCAAAGCTGGGATTTCAGCGGAGGATCGGAGTCGCTCTCTCGGGGGATTGGAGTCGCACAAACGGAGGATCAGAGTCACCACGATCGATTACATCGCAATTTTTCTCTTTAAAAAAAGATGCTTAGAAACAAGTTCAAAATCCCATAACATATAACTAACAGATTTTAACAAACCGGTTGGATCTGAACACCTCCTGCCCAAGCTCTGTTCTGGGTAGTTAAGTCTGTGAATCTGCTTAGAAAAGAAAAGAGTGTTGCAGTTTTTCTTCCATGTACGCATTTTTATGGTAGCCTGGTGAAAAGAGCGCACATAGAGGCGTAATTTTCAGGCAAAACCGGGCAGCACATGACACAAGACAACCCTCTTCCCCCCTACTTTAACATCAATCCCGACACCGCGCTCGATGCGCTTGGCGCGCCCACCACAACGGCGGATTTCGGCAACATCGCCCGCGCCTGCGAAGCCGGTCGTGCCGATCTGGCCAGCCGTGGTCTTGAGGAAAACGGCGCACGGCAATTGCGCCTGTTCTCCACCTGGGAAATCACCCGCTACCTGATCCCTGTCGCCACCGGGCATTTCCGCCGCGTGCTGAAACAGAACCCCGACCTGCCGCAGGGCCGATCCGAGACCACCAGCGGCGCCAAATGGTTCACCTTCGACGAGGTGCTGCGCCTGCGCGCCCATTTCGCCTCTGAGGGGTCCAAGACCAAGGAATACCTCCCCTACCGCCCCAAGGGGCAGCCCGCCAAGCTGGTCGCTGTTGCCAACTTCAAAGGCGGCGTAGGCAAGACCTCGACAGCAGCGCATCTCGCGATGTCCGCGGCCCTTGATGGCTACAAGGTTCTGGTTATCGATCTGGACAGCCAAGGCTCCATGACCTCAATCTTCGGCGGCAAGGTGCAGGACGAATGGTCCACCGTCTTCCCGCTGCTCGCCCGCCACTATGCGCGCCACCTGCAAGGCGAGAACCAGCGCCGCATGGACCGGGGTGAGGCCCCCACGCCGCTTGACGACACGCTGTCCGAGGCGCTCAAGTCGCGCAGCGAAACACTCGTGCAGAAAACCCACTGGCCCAATATCGACCTGATCGGCGCGCAGCTGAACCTCTACTGGGCCGAGTTCCAGATCCCTGTCTGGCGCATGGCCTCGCGCGGCTGGAAGCTCTGGGATGCGCTCACCGACTCGCTGTCGGAGGATGGCATCCTCGACCAATACGATGTGATCTTCCTCGACACGCCCCCCGCCCTTGGCTACCTCACCATCAACGGGCTGGCGGCTGCCGACATCCTGCTGGTGCCCCTCGGTGCATCCTTCCTCGAGTTTGACAGCACCGGCCGCTTCTTCGACATGCTGCACTCCACGTTCGGCTCCATCGAGGACGCCGAGAACATGGCCGCGCGCGCCTTGGGCCGCGATGGTCTGGCCTTCCAATGGGATGCAGTGCGCGCCGTGGTCACCCGTTATGACAGCGCCCAGCAGGCCGAACTGGCCGCCCTTATGCAGGCCTATCTTGGCCCCACCCTCTCGCCCCACCGGCAGGGCTTCACGGCTCTGATCGGACAAGCCGGCGAGCAAGTGCAGGGCATCTACGAGGCCGATTACCGCGATTTCAACCGCGAGACCTATGTGCGCGGCCGCGAAACCTTTGACGCGACCTATGCCGCCTTCAAACAGCTTCTCATCGGAAGCTGGCACCGCGACGTGCAACTGGCCCAGCAGGCGGCGGAGTGAGCCGATGTTCGCAGCGCAACACGCCCCCTTCATCTTGCCCGTAAACTCCGGGGTTTGGGGCAGCGCCCCAATCCACCGCACGCCACGGACACCAAAGTTTAACCAAACGCGCCAAACCTCCCGGCCGCAAAAGACAGGAGGCTTCCATGGCCAAGCGTAAACGCCTGACACCGCCAAACCCCACCTATCTCGACACGCCCCCGCTCGAGACCAAGTCGATGTTCGCAACCCCGCGCGCTGCGCCCATCGCAGATGTAGCGCGGGATGCGTCCAGCACCGCCGCGCTGAACGAACTGTCCGACAGCCTTGCACGCGCGCGCGAAGAGGGGCGCATGGTGGTGGACCTGCCGCTGGATCAGATCGTTGTCGACCACCTCGTGCGCGACCGTCTGGTGGTGGACGAGACCGAGATGCAGACGCTCAAGACCTCGCTGCGCCGCCGTGGCCAGCAGACGCCGGTCGAAGTGATGCAGCTGGGGGATGGGCGTTATGGGCTGATTTCCGGCTGGCGGCGTTGCCGGGCATTGGCCGAGATCGCCGAGGAAGACGGCAGATACGATCCCACCGTTCTGGCCCTCCTGCGCCGCCCCGAAGAGGCGTCGGATGCCTATCTCGCCATGGTCGAGGAAAACGAGATCCGCGTCGACCTGAGCTATTTCGAACGCGCCCGCATCGTCGTCAAAGCCGTGGATGAGGGGGTGTACGGCACGGAACGCACCGCGCTGCAGATGCTCTTCCACTCCGCCTCCCGCGCCAAGCGCTCCAAGATCGGCAGCTTCCTTCCGGTGGTCCGCGCGCTGGACGGTGCGTTGCATTTCCCTCAGGCATTGAGCGAACGGCTCGGGCTAAGCCTGTCACAGGCGCTGAATGATGATCCCGGTTTTGCCGACCGTCTGACCGCGCGGCTGGCTGCTGCCGAGATCGACAACCCCGAGACCGAAACTGCGCTTCTGACCAAGGCTCTGGCAGCGCAAAACCAGTCTCTAAAAGCCAAAACAGAGACAACATCGGCCAACCCGGAGCCGGCGTTTCGCGACGAAACCATCGGCGCGTTTACTCTGCGTCGTCACCGCGATGGCACACTCTCGATCTTGGGCGCGGCTTGGCCGGACAAGCTTGAACCGGATCTGAAGCGGTTGCTCAGCAACGCATCGGCTTACGTTCCAAAATAGGTCCGGTTCGGTCCTAATGTTTCGCACGCGAAACAATGGGTCCGTTTCGGACCTAAATCCACAGGGTGCCGACCGCGGCCACATCTTTGGTATGGCCTGGCGTGGGATCAACGCACTTCCTCCTTGGTTAAGCAGGCGTTAACCATCTTCGGTCAAGTCTGGGCGATGATCCGATCGTCCGGAAAGGACTGCCGATGTTCCTGCGTCTGGCGCAGCTCTATCGCCGCTATGCCCATCGTCATCTGTGCCTCTCGTTCTCCGGCGGGGCGGCAGCGCAGGGGTCTTTCGGTCCGGTCATCCTGCGGCGGGGGCGCGTCTGTGTCGACAGGAACGGGCGCATTTTGAGCGACGCAGACGCCGTTCTGCTGGAGCATGGCGGCGCGCAGATGTCGGGTCATGCGCCTTCTCTGCCCTATCTGTCAGGGGCATCGGTGCGGGTTTCGCTGCGAAACCCGGCGTCCGTGCCGGTTACCTTCCCTGCCCTGTCGCGTGTGCGTCTTTGTTGCGCCCATCTTTCGCTTTGGCCCGGCCTGCTTCGGCGGATGATCATGGTTCTGCCGCTTCTGCCCTATGCGCGCGATCCGCATGTCCGGTCCCGGGCGAAGGCGCGGCTTGGGCTGGGCGAGGATGCGCCAGCCCCCGTTCTGCATCTCGCCCCTCCCGATGCACCGCTCCACCCTTTGACGACAGGCATCGCGATCGTCTTGCCGGTCCACAACGCTGCCCCGCATGTCGCCCGTTGCCTTGATCGCATCGCGACCATGACCGATCTGCCGTGGAGCCTTGTGATCATCGAAGACGTGAACCGCCCCGGGTTTACCGGAGAGTTTCTGGTTCAATAGTTAGGCTGCTTTTTCGTCAGCGTTCAAGCTTGCGTAGAATGCCTCCTCTGCTTCTTGTGGCGTGATGTAACCGACGGCGCTGTGAAGGCGGGTGTTGTTATACCAGTCGACCCATTTCAGAGTTTCCCATTCGACCTGACCGACCGACTTCCAGGGGCCGAGGAACTTGATGACCTCGGTCTTGAACAGGCCGATGATGCTTTCGGCGAGGGCATTATCATAGGAATCGCCGACGCTTCCGACCGAGGTATCGATGCCGGCCTCTGCGAGCCGCTCGGTGTATCGGATCGACAGGTATTGGCTGCCACGATCACTGTGATGGATCAATTTGTCAGCCTCAGACGGCGCCCTCTGGCAGATGGCCTGGTTCAGGGCATCCAAGACGAAACCAGTCGTCATCGAGGTCGAGACCCGCCAGCCAACGATCTTGCGGGCGAAGACGTCGATGATGAAAGCCACGTAGACCATTCCTTGCCAGCTGGAAACATAGGTGAAGTCGCTGACCCAAAGCTGGTTTGGCATGTCCGCCACGAAGGCTCGGTTTACCTTATCGTGCGGGCAAGGTTGTGCCGTATCGGGGTTGGTGGTGATCACCTTCTTGCCCCGCACAACGCCTTGTAATCCCATGACCTGCATCAACCTCTCCACCGTGCAGCGGGCGATATCATGGCCACTGCGGCGTAGCTGGTGCCAGACCTTGCGCGCGCCATATCGGCCCCGGCTGCCCTCGAAGGCCTGCTTGATCGCAGCCATGTCCAGCTGATCCTGCCTGGCCCGGTCCGATGCCAGATCCGGATCACGCTCCACGGCCTTGAAGGCGTAATAAGTCGATGGTGCGATCCCCAGAACCCGGCAGATCGGCCCGACACCATGGACACAACGGTGATCATCAATGAACGCGATCATTTGCGGAATGGGCGGTCGAGCTCCGCCGCTGCGAAATATGCGCTGGCCTTCTTCAGGATCTCGTTGGCCTGGCGCAGTTCACGGACCTCACGCTCAAGTTCCTTGATCCGATCCTTCTCGGCACTTGTCAGACCGGCCCGCTGCCCGGCATCGCGTTCGGCCTGCTGACACCAGACCCGCAGACTGTCCGGCGAACAGCCAAGCTTCGGCGCGATGGCCTTATAGGCGGCCGTATCGCTGGAATAATCGGTACGGTTCTCTCGAAACATCCGAACACCGCGTTCGCGAAGCTCGGCCGGATAGGCGGGGGTGAATCTCTGCTTTGTCATAGGGCTCATCCTTTGAGTGTTTTACTCTCCGGTAAACCCGGGGCGGTTCAACGGCTCGACGGATGCGTCTCTGCGCCCGCTGCTGCAGGCATGGGTGACAACGCACCCCGAGGCCTCTCTGATTTGCCATGACAGCCCTCGGGGCTTCGCCGGCGCCGTCAATGCCGGGCTTGTGGTGCTTGGCGCCATCGACCGTCCTGTGGTGCTGCTCAACTCTGATGTCACTCTGCCGCAGGGCTGGGCCTCGCGCCTTGTGGCGCCGCTCTTGACCGATGCAGCCATCGCCAGCGTCACGCCGCTCTCGAACGAGGGTGAACTGATGGGTGTCCCGCACCCCTGTGCCGGTGTTTCGTTGCGAAACACCGAGGCTGATATGGTTGATGCCGCTCTCGCGCCGTTTGCACGTTGCTCTGCCCTGCCCTCTTTGCCCACCGGGTCGGGGTTCTGCATGGCGCTGTCCCCCCATTGGCTGGCCAAGGTACCGCGCTTCGACGAAGGCTTTGGCCGTGGCTATGGCGAAGAGGTGGATTGGTGCCAGCGGACCCGTGCGCGTGGTGGGCGTCACGTCTGCCAGCCGGGGATATTCGTTGGCCATGTCGGTGCTGCCAGTTTCGGCGTGGAACAGAGACGCACATTGCGAGCCCGTAGCGCCCCTGTCCTGTCCCGCCGTTGGCCTCGGTTCGATGCCGAGGTGGCTCAGGCGAAGGCTTCGGATCCGCTTGTCGCAGACCGCCTGCGCGCCGGGCTGCTTTGGGCCAAGGTGCGATTGGATGGGGTGCCCCTACCCGTCTACGTGGCGCACAGTCTTGGTGGCGGCACCTCGCGCTGGCTGGGCCAGCGTCTTGCAACCCACGAGGTCGCCTTGGTGCTGCGCGTCGGTGGGTCGCTGCGGTGGCAGATGGAACTGCACACTCAGGCTGGGGTCACGCGTGGCGCAACGGCGCGGTTTGCGGTGATACAGACTCTGTTGCGCCACTCTGGTCCGCGTCACGTGATCTATGTCTGCGCCGTGGGCGACCCCATGCCAGAAGAGATCCCGTTTCGCCTGCTCGACCTCTGCGCGGGTGGGCATCGCCTCGAGATGATGTTCCACGATTATTTCCCGCTGAGCCGTGATTACACGTTTCGCAGCGAAACCTATCCCGAATGGCAGGCGCTTTGGCGGCCCGCGCTGGATCGCGCGGAACAGCTGACTGTGTTTTCAGACGCCTCATCCAGGATTGTCGCTGGAGAGCATCCCGATCTTGCTCACAAGATCCGTCTGTCGCCACATGGTCCGCTTGGGCCTGTGCCGCGCCTGTCACCTGCACCCTTGGGACAAATGGTTCTCGCGGTGCCGGGGGATCTCAATGTGCAGAAAGGGGCTGCGGTGGTGCGTGCTTTGGCGGCCATCTTTGCCCAGACTCAGGAGGCGAGGCTTGTGGTTCTGGGAGAGGTTGCCCCGGACTGCCCGTTGCCGCGCGCGGTGAAGGTGCTGGGTGGTTACCAATTGGAGGACCTGCCGCATCTGGTGGCGCGGCATGGGATTGGGGCATGGCTGATCCCGTCGCTGTGGCCAGAGACGTTTTCCTATGTGACGCAGGAATCACTGGCGACCGGTTTGCCGTGCATCGGCTTTGATTTGGGCGGGCAAGGTGACGCGCTGCGCCGTGCCGGGAATGGCCATGTGGTTTCGTTGCGAAACAGTGCCACGCCGGATCTAGACGCGCTGCTGCGCGGCTTGCGTGCGGTGCCGGGGTGGCCGGATCAGGTGGGCGAAACAGCCGTTCTACCGTCGCGGCACTGGTCGTTTCGAAAGATGCGGGCATGAGTCTTGTGGGTCCTGAAATAGGTCCGGATCGGTCCTATTGTTTCGCGCGCGAAACATTGGGTCCGTTTCGGACCTATCTCTCAGAGGTCACTGAGGATGTCCCGATGCCAGCGCATCAGCCCGACCCCTGCCAGCAGCGCAACACCCAACGCCAGCGCCATTACATAGATCGGGCTGGCATAGGCCGCGTCATAGCCGGGATACAGACCGCGCCGCACAAGGCCTGTCACATGGATCAGCGGGTTCCACCACAGGATCTCGCGCCAGGGCAGGGGAACCGCCTGATAGGTAAAGAACACGCCCGAGATCAGGAACATCGGGCGCATTGCGATGGACCAGACCCGTTGCCAGAGCGGCATCAACCCGATCAGAAGGCAGTTCATCATGCCCAGTCCAAGGCTCAGCGTAGCAAGCAGCCCGGCGGCTTGCGCCAGAACCGCCAGATCCGGGGTGGCGCGTGTTTCGCTGAGAAACAGGATGCCCCCCAAGAGCAGGCTGGCCATGGCAAGCTGGGTCAGCACCGCAAGGACAAACCGCGCAAGGATCGCGTCGAACACACCTACCGCCGGATAGGCAAACAGTGGGCGCGAGAAGTTCAACGCTTGGGCCAGTTTGCCGGTGATGTCCGAAAACGCGAGAAAGGGGAGCAACCCCGTGGCGTAGAACAGTGGAAAGCTGGTGCCGAGGGCAGGGGCGTGAAAGCCAATGGCAAAGATCACCGACAAAAGCGCGATGCCCGCCAAGGGTTCGGCCACGGCCCAGAGGTAACCTCCGGGCACGCGGCCGTGAGTGGTGGTCATTTCCCGCAGCATCAAGGCACCAATTGCCCGCCACAGGGTAGGACGGGCGGTTGGTGTCATCGACGTGTTCCGCTGCGAAATTCCCGCATAAGGAGAAATGATACGGCATGACTCAGCTAAATGCAATCAAAAGTAATCCGGCTGTCCCGTTTCATGGAGTCACGCTGCCTGCGGCGCAGGTGATCCCGCACTGGCCCTTTGCCCAGTCTCGCCGTGCGGGGCGGCATGTGGCGGTGACGCTGTCCTTTGCGGTTTGTGTGCTGCTGCCAGTGTGTCTTGCCGCGTGGTATCTTTGGGCGCGGGCGGCGGATCAATACGCCTCCGAGGCTGGCTTCGCGGTGCGCCGGGAAGAGACCGGTGCGGCGGTCGAGATGCTGGGCGGTCTGGCGGGTCTGTCAGGGGTGAGTTCGCGCGATACGGATATTCTTTACGAATTTCTGTCGTCGCGCCGTCTGGTGGCTGAGCTGGCGGCGGATCTGGATCTTGCCAACCTTTGGGCCAAACCGGGCACAGACCTGTTTCGCGGTGAAACAGACCCTGTTTTTGCCTTTTCCAAAGACGGATCGCCCGAGGCGTTGCACCGCTATTGGCGCCACCGCGTGCAGGTGGCTTATGACAGCCGCGCCGGGCTGATCTCGCTCCGGGTGACGGCGTTTGCGCCCGAGGATGCGCAGGCCATCACCCAAGGTATCGTGCAACGGGCGACTGCGCTCATCAACGAGTTGAGCGATGTGGCGCGGGACGATGCGATCCGCGATGCGGCCATGACATTGGAGGCGGCGGAAACTCGGCTGCGGCTGTCGCGCACGCAGGTGACGGCGTTTCGCAACATGCATCAATTGGTCGATCCGGCAGCGGATGTGCAGGCGCGGGCGGGGCTGCTGGGCAATTTGCAGGGGCAGTTGGCCGAAGCGCTGATCGCGCTGGACCTGTTGCGCGACGCCACCCGTGCGGGTGACCCACGGCTTGCGCAGGGCGCACGCCGTGTGGCGGTGATCGAGGACCGGATTGCGGCGGAACGGGCCAAGCTGGGGTTTGAGGGCGACGGAGAGGCCTTTGCCAGTGTGGTGGGCCAGTTCGAGGCGCTGATGGCGGATCGGGATTTTGCCGAAGCTGCCTATATGGCTGCGCGGACCACCTATGATCTGGCGCAGGCCGAGGCGCAGCGGCAGAGCCGCTACCTTGCTGCATGGCAACAACCGACCCTGCCCGAGAGTGCAGAATACCCGCGTCGGGTGCGCTGGCTGGTCGGGATCGCAGGTTTTGCGCTGTTGTTCTGGGGGTTGGCTGTGCTGTCGGTTTATGCCGCGTTGGATCGGCGCGGATGATCGTGCTCGACGACCTGTGGAAGCGGTTTCCATCTGGGCCGCTGGTGGCGCAGGGGATCACTGCCACGTTCCCGGCGGGGCAGGCGACGGCGCTTTTGGGGCGGAATGGTGCCGGAAAATCATCGCTGCTGGCGATGATTGCAGGGACGCTGCGGCCCGATGCGGGCCGGGTGGTGCGGAATGGGACCGTTTCCTGGCCTGTGGGCTTTGCGGGCGCGTTTCATCCCGATCTGACGGGCGCACAGAACACGCGGTTTGTGGCGCGGGTCTATGGTGTCGATAGTCCGGCGGTGTTGGAGTTCGTGCGCGCGGTGTCCGGGTTGGGGGAGGCGATGCGCCAGCCGGTGCGGCGCTATTCCAGTGGTATGCGCGCGCGGCTGGGATTCGCGATCTCCATGGGCATTCCGTTCGACATGTATCTGGTGGACGAGGTCACGGCGGTGGGGGATGCCGCGTTTCGCCGCGAAACATCCGAGCTGCTCAAGGCGCGGCTGGGGCAGGCGGGGGCCATTGTGGTGAGCCATGCGCCTGCGCAGTTGCGGGGGCTGTGTAGCGCGGGGGCTGTGCTTGAGGAGGGGCGCTTGCGGATGTTCGACGATCTGGACGAGGCGATTTCGGTGTATCAGGCGGGCGGGGCTGTTATGCCGCCAGCCACAGGGCCAGTCGGTCTCGGCGCCAGTGGCGATACGCGCTGAGTTGGCGCAGGCGGGGGCCGGGGGCAAGGGAGAGGGCGTGGCGCAGGATGTTTTGATTGGTGGGGGTCAGATGGTTCATATGTGGCTCTAACATCGCCAAATTCGTGCATACCCAGTTTCGGTAGGTGCCGTCTCTGAGCTTGTTCATCCGCCAGAGTGCAGCCCGCAGACCCGCCCGTGGCCCAAGGTGATTGCCTGCATGGGCGCGATAGAACAGGCCGGGGCGGGCGTCTTGCAGAACATCGGTCCCTGCACCGGTCAGTAGGAGGATCAGCCACCAGTCCCAGAACGGGGCATCGACCATGCCGACGCTGCGGGCGAGTGCCACGGCGGTCGCATCAAGCATCAGCCCGCTGCCGGGCATCCGACATTCCACCAGTGCGTTGCGAAACGTGGCCGGGGCCTGACCCCGCCAGCGCATGACGCGCGGTGCCTGTCCGTCGCGCAGAAGCATCCTGTGGGCGCAATAGACCTGTCCGGCGGGTGTGCTGGTGCTGTCTTGCGCCAATGCGGTCAGGCCGCGTGCCAGGTGGTGTGGCAGCCAGAGGTCGTCCTGATCGGCAAAGGCAACCGGGCCTGGGGGCAGGTCTGGGTGACAGAGCAGGCCGAGATAATTCGCCGTCATGCCCTGCTGCGGGCCGCGCAGGAGCATAACCGGATTGGGCTGGTCCTGCGCGAAGGCGCGGATCAGGGCGCGAGTGCCGTCGGTTGATCCGTCATCACTGATCCAGAGCGACCAGTGGGGATGGTCCTGCGCGGCAAGGCTGGCCAGTTGCGACCGCAGGAACGCGCCGCCGTTGCGGGTGCCCATGAGCACGGTGATATGGGGCAGGGGGGCCATGTTAGGATCATGGCGCGGTTGAGTGAGTTTTACAACCTAAAGTAGATCCTTGGTCAGGTGTCGGCATGATACGAAGGATGGCGTGGTTTTGCCCACACTCCGCGAGCGGCTGACGGCGATCCACCGGGATCGCTTGAGGCAATGTCCCATCCGCATTAAGGTCAGGCTCAGGCCCCGACCGGGACGCCAGATGCCAGTTTCGATGACAAGGGTCCCCCAGTGATGGAGTTTCCTCCGATCTATATCCTGAGCCTCGAGGGGGCGCAGCGCTTTGCGGCGCTTGCCGAGGCACTGGAGGCGCGTGGGTTGGCCTATGAGGTGATCTGGGGCATCGACGGTCGCACGCGCCTTCCCCAAGAGCATGAACACCGGGTGGACCGCACCGGGGCCGAGGCGCGTATGGGGCGGCCGATGACGGACGGAGAGTTCGCCTGCGCCCTGTCGCACCGGAAGATCTATGAGCGGATCGCTGCCGGGGATGCACCTTCGGCCATCGTGCTGGAGGATGATGCCGATCCGTCGTTGCCGTTCTTCGATCTGGGGCCCGCGCTGGTCGATCCACCCTGCGGGTTGCTGCTGTTTGATCACAAGAACACCTATGTGAAGGTGCGCGACCGGCTGATTCTGCCCGGTGGGGTGCGCGCCTACCGGGTGGCGCTGCCGCCTTTTCTGGCCACCGGTTACATGGTGTCGCGCGAAGTGGCGGCGCATCTGGCGTTCCGCAATGGTCCCGTTGTGCAGCCCTCGGATTGGCCCGATGCGATCCTGCAATTCGACAGCTATGCTTGTGATCCGCGCGTGGTCACCCAGCGCGGACGTACAGCAGGCAATTCCAGCCTCGAGGCCGGACGGCGCAAGCATGGGCATCGTCAGCGCAAGAGCCTGCGACGTCTGCTTTATAAATCCTATTGGCGGCGCTGGGTGACCAAGCGGCTGGCGCGCAAGCTGGCGTAACCGGAACGGGCGCGGGGTATGTGCAAGCGCGCCGCCCGCAGATTGCATCCTATTCAGCGGCGGCAAGTCGGGGTGGGGCGCTTTCCATTCGCAGACTGTGCAGCAGCAGCCCCAAGGGCCGCGGATCGGCAGAGGCGCCCAGATCGCGTGGGCTGTGGCAGGTGGGCAGGCTGAGGTCGATGCGCAACGGGCCGCTGAACTGTGGCAGGGGCAGATCCCAATCGAGTGCGGGATCGCTGCCGCGGGTGCGGGTGTCGGACCATGTGGCGCGGCGTCCGGTACGTTCTTCGATTGCGGTGATTGTGAGCGTCAGTGTCTCATGCGCCAGTGCCGCCTCAAGCAGGGCGGCTGTGCCCGCAAGCCGCGTCACCGGATGATCGGGGTCTGACAGGGCGCGGATGCTGGCCTGCGGTCGGGCGGTCCAGATGCCCGTATCTTCGGGCGCATGAAACCCATCAAGATGCAGTGCGACCTGATCGGGCTCGCGGGCGACGCGGATCAGGTCGGTCTCGGAGGTGAGCGGAGGCAGGGGGCGCAATGTGCCCGCCTCTGGGGGGTGCAGCATGTCCTGAATTGCGGTCATGTCGGCCCGGTCGAGCAGTGCATCGCCGCGCCCGTCGAGCCAGGTGGTCAGCGCGGACCCGGTGCCGCGGCGACAGGCCAGATCGGTGAGCTGTGCCTGCGCCTCGGGTGGGGTGCGCTGCCCCAGCGCCTGAAGCCCCATCGGGAGGCCCAGCCCGGGTGGCAGGCAGAGGATCACGGCCCAGAGCGCCGGATCACGGATCGGCAGGGCGAGATCCGACAGGTGATGCCCGGTCTCTGTGGCTGTGCCGCAGGTGCGGGCCAGCAGCAGTCGCAGAAGACCCAGCCGTTCGGTGGCCTTGAGTGGCCCGCCCTGTGCCAAGGCCCGGCCCAGATGTGTGGGTTCAGAAACAGCCGTGTTCAGCAAGTTTAGAGATACATATTGGCCGATCTCGCGCTCTGTGCAGGACCAGAGATCGGGAGGCATCAGCCCGCGCCCGGCCATCAGCCCAGCCATCACGCCGCGCACCTGCGCATAGCTCAGGTACCAGTCGCGATCCTGCGGTTCCGCGCCTGTGCTGCGGCTGTAGGCGAGGGCAGCGCGGCGGGTCATGCGAGCCTGTCCGGCATAGAGAAAGCGGGCCAGCCCGTCGGCATAGGCGGCGGCATCGCGCGGGCTCATGACGCGGGCGGCGGCGGTGCCGCGCCGGGTGATCTCGCGCGGGTCTTGGGCGATGGAGCGCAGGATGTCTGCCAATGCCTCGGTCCCGCTGCCTTGGGGCAGGTGCCAGCCGCAGGTGTCAGGCATTTCGGCAAAGCAGCCCGAGTTCTGCACGATGGCGGGTCGCCCGCTTGAGAGCTGTTCGGCCAGCGACAGAGATGCGCCTTCGGTGTTGGGGTGGCGCAGGTTGAGAAAGAGGTCGGCGTCCTGCATGACCGATGCAAAGCCCGATGCATCCGGGTCTGGCAGAAGGCGGAGTGTTTCTCCGAGGCCTTGCGCGCTGATCCGCCCTTCGAGCATCTGTAGATAGGTGGCATCGCTTGCATGGCCCGCAATGGTGACACGGTAGCGCTGCGCAAGATCGGGGGCGCTGGCCAGCGCGTCGATCAGCACCTCCAGCCCCTTTGTGGGGCCGATATGGCCTGTTGCCGCCAGCCGAAGTCGCGCGCCGGGACCGGGGCTGCGATCGGGCGGATCGACGGGCACATCGGGGCGGGGCATGAAAAGCGTCGTGCTGCTGCCGGGGTACTGCGCCCCGATGGCACGGGCGGCGAAGTCGGAATGGGTGACCACTCCGGTGGCCAGCCGCGCCAACACATCCGAGAGCGGCACCTGCGCGGCCCAGCTGCTTTCCCACGGCACATAAGACACCGCAGAGCTGGCCCGCAGCACGCCGCTGGCGGCGAGGTAGTCAAAGCCCGCAGCCCCTGACACAGCATGGATCAGCGCGCCGAAACCGGGGGCAGGTGCTATGCCGTCATGGTGCAGCCCCGCCAGCATGTGTTGGTACACATGGTCATGCAACACCACCGGACCGGGATGGGCCATCAGCGCCCGCAGGATCAACCCGTGATGTTGGTCGTTGTTGCCCATGTGGTAGAGCATCAGATCGAACATCTCGGGCAGGTCGGAGTCTATGAGCGCATCCGACAGCGGCAGGGTGGGGCAGGGCATGGGCAACCGGTCGACCTTGGGGCAGGGCGGGTGCAGCACCGTGACCTCAATCCCCTTGCGGCGGGTGAGGGCGCGCAGCACCGACCCGGCATAGGAGCCGACCCCTGTGCGTGACGAGATCGGGCAGACCCAGGCCAGGCGCATCAGGCGGCCTCGGCCGTGGGCAAGGGCGCGTCGAGCACGGCGTCGAAGCGTTTGAGTGCCTCGGCCCGCGCGCCTGCATTGGCGGCGGCAAAGCGGGCGCGTTCGGGGTTCTGGTCCATATTTTGGCCCGTATTTTGGCCTGTGCCTGTGCCTGTGCCTGTGCCTGCGGCGTGGATGGCGGTGAGCCTGTCCAGCATGGCGCGGGCGCGGGTTTCCAGCTCAGAGAGGCTGGGGGCCAGATCGCCATAGGAGCGCGCGGCACAGAGTGCACGCAACGCCTTGCCCGCGCCATGCCCCGGTGCGGGCAGGATCAGCGTATAGGCCCCTGAAAGCAGGCTGTCGGTGGGCGAAAGCCCCGCCACCGGACGGTCTGCCCCGTAGCCCAGATGCAGGTGCAGATCGGCGCTTGGTGCGGTGTCTGTGGGGGCGCTGTCATGGGTGATGCTGAGCAGGGGCAGGCCCAGTGCCTGTAGCGCCCGGCGCAGCACTTCTGCCTGACCTGTAGGGGCACCGTGATCAAGGATCAGGATGCGGGTGTCCGAGGTTGGGTTGGGGGCGTCTACCGGAAAGCCATCAGCCAGCGCCAGCGGCAGCCACGGGGCGAAACCAACGGAGGCTGCGACATCGGCCCGGTCTGTGAGAAGGGCGCGGGCATAGCCTTGCAGGACAAGTGGCAGAGTTCCTGCCGTCTCCCACGCGCCGGGGCCACCAAACGTCTCTAACGCAGCCGAAAGTGGCTGTGTGAGCAGCAGCGTGGCGGGGCCGTATTGCAGGGCGTGGGGCAGTCCGAGGCCCAAGGATGCGACTTGGGGCGCATGGGGCCGGGGTGGCAGAGCGGCAAGGGTTGCGGTGTCGGCAACCGCCTGTGGCCCGGTCTGGCAGGGCACGCAGGGCAGCAATATGTCACCGCGCCGTTGCAGATGGGCCCTCAGGGCCCGGTCGAGCAGCTGCCCGCGCAAGGTCAGGCTTTGGCTGTCTTGGGTGGGCAGGTGGATCAGCATGGGATGCGGGCTTTCCGGGATGGGCGTCCCGGTCATGTTTGCTTCATCAAGGTTAATGAAGGGTTACGAGCGGGAAGACGCGGTTGCGCGTTCGGAGTTTTCGTCGACGAAAACTCGGCACCTGGACGGTGTATCGGTGTGAGGGGTGGGACTGTGGTGTTTGCATATTTGTGAAAAGAAGAAGCAGGGGCGTGTCACTTGGGCCAGACCGGCAGGCGCTTTGCGTAGGGCAGGAAGGCCTTGTTGGTCTCGAGCGCCACTTGGGCGATCCGCGCCACGTCGGATTGCAGCGTGTCGAGGTTGGGGCAGGGCTGGCCCATGACACGCTCGGGCACCGGGCCGAGGTCGAGCCCGCGGGCCGTGAGGGCGGTGCGGTCGTGGGCGAAGAGTTTGGCCACCAGCGCTGCGGTGTCGGGTCCGGTTTCGAAGCGACCGCGAAAGCTGTCCTGCAGCTCGGCATAGGCGCCGAACTCATCGGGGATGGGGTGGGCATGGGCCTCGTCGTAGGTCATCACGTGGTTCAGCATGCGTTTGAAGAAGAGCAGATTGCCGGAGATCGTCAGGTTGCTGTCGGCTTTGGGCATGTCGATCCCGGCCACGCCTCCCATCTGCGCCAGCATGTCCTGTCGGATGTCGCCGCCGGGGAAGGCGTCGCGGCGGAAGGGGCGCAGGGTGATGGCAGCTGCCCCGTAGACCGCCTCCCAGCGTTTGAGGAAGCCTTCAAAAGGCTGCGGGAAGAGGCGGATGTAGTCGTCGAAACTGGCGGTCAGGTTCCGTTCCTGCACCGCTTGGGCGTACCAGCTGGCGAGATAGGACAGGTGTTCGCGCAGATAGAGCACGATACGGGTCTGATCCGGCGGAAAGAGCGTGGCGGCGGCCTCTGGCGGGACATTGCGGAAGAACAGTTCCGAGGAGATGACGTAAGCCATGCCGGGGTCGGCGGTTGCCTGTGCGAAGGCGGTGCGCCAGCCATCGGGTACGCCCCGCGTCGGATGCCCCGCCAGCGCATAGGCGAGCGGATGATGGGCGCAGTGGCTCAGGTGAAAATGTGGATAGACCCAGCCCGCGCAGGCCAGCGCTGGGGCGTTTGTGGCCAGCATGCGTTGGATCGAGGAGGTGCCGGTCTTGTTGGCACCGATATGGAGCAGGAACCGAGGAGCCATGGCGGGCAGGATAGCCGCTTAGCCTGTGGCATTCACTTCGCCGGATCGGGGGATAACGCGCGCTCACATTCATGTCAGGCGCTTGTCAGATTGGCATCCGGTTGGGAGCGCCCCCCGTAGCCTTGTCATGACCACAGGGAGTACTTGTAATGAATATTGTCGATATCGCCGCCGGATCCGAGGATTTCAGCATCCTCGTCACTGCGCTCAACACGGCTGGCCTGACCGATACGGTCCGGGCGGCTGATGACATCACTGTCTTTGCCCCGACCAATGCCGCCTTTGCCGCGCTGGCGACAGATCTGGGGTTTGACGGCGACCCGACCGATGCGGACGCGGTCTTTGGCTTTATTGCCGGGGCGCTGACCGATCTGGGGGGCGGAGACCCGATCCCGCTTCTGACGGATATCCTGCTTTATCACGTGGCGCCGGGCGCGCGCACCGAGCCGACGATCACCGGATCGGAGGGGATTGCGACGCTGCTCGAGGGGGTCGAAATTGCCCCATCCGACGGGGCTTTGGGCGATCTGGAGCCTGATCTGGCCAACCCGAGGATCGTCGCCCCGGACATCGCGGCGGACAATGGCATTATTCAGGGCATCGACCGCGTGCTTTTGCCGATCGATATTCCCGGCAACACCCCGCCCGAGGCTCCGAACATTGTCGATATCGCCGCGGGGTCGGATGATTTTGATATTCTGGTGATGGCGCTCAACACAGCCGGCCTGACCGATACGGTCCGCACCAGCACCGATATCACGGTGTTTGCCCCCACCGATGCGGCGTTTACCGCCCTGGCGGTGGATCTGGGCTTTGACGGGGATCAGACCGACGAGTCGGCGGTCTTTGGCTTCATTGCGCAGGCGCTGACCGATCTGGGCGGCGGCGATCCGATCCCGCTTTTGACCGATATCCTGCTCTATCACGTGTCGGGTGGGGCGAAATCCGAGGCCGATATCACTGCGGTGGGGTCTGTCGCCACGCTTCTGACGGGGGCAACCATCGCGCCTTCGGCAGGGGCGCTGGTGGATGGTGAGCCCGATCTTCTGGATCCGGTGATCGTGGTGTCGGATGTGGCGGCGTCGAACGGCACCATTCAGGGCATCGACCGGGTGTTGCTGCCCATCGATATCGCGGGCAATGACCGGGCCACGATTGCCGGGATCGTGGCTGAGAGCGGTGGCACCTTCGACAGCGATGCCAGTGATTTCGATCTGCTGCTGAACGCGTTGCAGGCGGCGGGGCTGGTGGGGGCGCTGGACAACCCCGACAGCAACCTGACGGTCTTTGCACCCAATGACGCGGCCTTTGTCGCCGCGGCACAGGCGCTGGGATATGAGGGCAGCGACGAGGCCGGGGCGTTCGAATATATTGTCGATGCGGTGACCTTGCTCAGCTTTGGCCGCGATCCGGTGCCGCTTTTGTCGGATATCCTGCTCTATCACGTGGCGCCCGGTGCGCTGGATTCGGGGGATGTTCTGGGATCGGCCAGCATCGACACGCTGCTGGGTGCGGCTCTGGGTGTCGACGGGGCGGCGCTGGTGGATGGCGAGCCGGACCTGCCCGATGCCAATATCATCGCCACCGACATCGCCGCATCGAACGGGTTTGTGCATGTCATCGACGGGGTGCTGGTGCCGGTTGACCTTTTGCCGTCGAACGGGGCCGAGGATGCGGTGGCCTTCGTGATCGGGGATGACACTGCCGAGACCTTCACGCTGGGCGACAATGACGATTACGTGTCGGCCGGTGGCGGGGATGACACGATCCTCGGTGATGATGGCAGCGATGTGATCCTGGGCGGGGACGGGGAAGACACCGCCGTGATTTCCGGGGATTTCAATGATTTCGAGTTTCTGTTCGGGCCGAACGGGGTGGCCGCCACCGACAAGACCGATGTCGCCGAAGGAACGGATTTCCTCAAGGATGTGGAATTCGTGCGGTTCGACGATGGCACGCTGGACCTGTCGGTGCTCACCGGGGCGGCGCAGCTTGCGCCGGACCAGCTGCAGATTCTGACCGAGCTTTACATTGCTTATTTCGACCGCGCCCCGGATGCGGGTGGGCTGCTCTTCTGGGGCACGTCGCTGGCCAATGGGGTGAGCCTGCCGGAGATTGCCGCGCTGTTCTTCGAGCAGCAGGAGACCCACGAGGCGCTGCCCGAGGATCTGACATCCGAGGCGTTTGTCACGCAGGCCTATAACAACTTCCTCGAACGCGACCCGGATGCCGAAGGTCTGAACTTCTGGGTCTCTGTTCTGGAGGCGGGTACGGTCACGCGGCCCGAATTCATGCTGGCGCTGATCGAAGGGGCGCGGGCGGATACCGGGTCACCGGACGATGTGCGCACGATTGAGGACAAGGGCGACATTGGCGTGTCCTTCGCGCTGATCAACGGTCTGAACAACGTGGATGACGCCGGGGCGGTGATGGCGGCCTATATGCTGGAGGACCGTGCTGCGGGTCTGGCCGAGGCGCAGAGTTTGATCGCCGAGGCGGCTGCGGATGCCAATGGTGCGGATGGCAGCACCGAGTTCACCTTCCAGCTGGTCGGTGTGATCGATGATCCGTTTGCGGTGGCCTGACTGTGTGAACCGACGGGCCGGGCAGTTCTGTCCGGCCTGTGACACGGGAGTGCGGCGCGCGCCGCCAGTCAGGAAAAACCAGTCTTGCCGGATGGGGGAGATTCGGGTGATCATGGACAGGTCTGTTTTGACGGACGATTGAATGGAGTGATGGGTCTCCATGTCATTGGATTGCGCTGCCGAAGATATTGCGGAACACGTGCTTTTTGAGACGGGCAAGTCCCTGTTCTCGGGCGATTTCGATCATTTTGCCGCCTATTTCTGCTTTCCGAATGTGATCGAGACTGCCGATAGCCGGACTGTGATCCGCGATCCTAAGGCGCTGCGGGCGGTGTTTGACGACATGCGTTGCTATTATCGGCAGATGCAGGTGATCGACATGGTGCGTGCGGTGGTAGATGCGCAGTTTCTCGATTCCGACACGGTGGCTGCGACCCATGTGACCAGCATGGTGCATGCCGATGGCGTGTCCCGGCGCAATCCCTATCCGATCTATTCGGTGCTTCGCCGGCATGATCCGCTGGAGTGGAAGTTCCAGTCGAGCCTTTATGTCATCCTCGATTGCGAGACCCACAATGCCATGCTGTCACCAAACGCGGGCTCGACGATCCGTATGTGAGGATGTGATCTCGGACGACACAGGCCGGGCTTTCGGGGCCCGGCCTGTTTTGGGGAGTGTTATGCGCTAACGCGGCCTGCACCTTTGGGGCCTGCGATGAACCAGATGATGAAGCCCAGCACGGGCAGCACGAGGATCAGCAGGGTCCAGAGCAGTTTCGCGCCAGTGGAGGCGCCGCTTTGCCAGGTTTTGACCAATGCGTAGATGTCCGCGATCAGGACGATGAGTCCAAGAAGTCCATATTCCATGTGAGGGTCGCCTTTCCTGTGTGTCTGACAAGGAAACCCCGGATCACGCGATATTGTTCCCGCGCCCTTCTGCGCCCTAGACTGGGGTGAAACCGCTCGGCAGAAAGGTGCCCCATGTCCGATCCCTATCAGGCCTCGATGATGCAGAACCTCTATTGGTGGGGGATTCCGACGCTGTTCCGCTGTCCCAACGAAGGGCCTGAGGGGGCGGATATCGCCTTGGTCGGCGTGCCGCATTCGACGGGAAATGGCACCACCGAGCGGGATCAGCATCTGGGGCCGCGCGCGCTGCGCAACGTGTCTTGCGTGCAGCGGCGGGTGCATGGGGGGTTCCAGCTTGATCCGTGGGAGGCGGCGCGGATCGTCGATGTGGGGGATGTGCCTTTGCCGCGGGCGAATGACAACGAGGCCTGCATTGCCGACATCACCGAGTTCTACAAAGGCATCGATGCAGCAGGGGCGCGGCCGATCTCCATCGGTGGCGACCATTCGATCACTGGTGGCATCGTGCAGGCTTTGGGCAAGGGGCAGATCACGCAAGGTGAGCCGGTCTGTTTTCTGCATCTGGATGCCCATACGGATGTGTTCACCAAGGTGGATCACTTTCTGGGGGCCAAGAAATCGGCGGCGCATTGGGGGGCCTATCTGGCCGATCAGGGACAGGTGGACCCGACCCGGTCGATGCAGATCGGGTTGCGCGGCCATCCGCGCACGCTGGACTGGCTGCAGCCGTCTTACGACTACGGCTACAACGTGGTGACGATGAAGGAGTTTCGGCAGCGTGGCCTCGCGGATGTGGTGGCGCAGGCGCGCGAGGTGCTGGCGGGACGGCCGGTCTATATCACCTTCGATCTGGATTGCCTCGATCCCACCATTGCGCCCGGTGTGTCGAACCTCGAGCCCGGTGAAAAGGGCTTTGACATCGACGAGGCGGTGGGGCTTTTGCACAGCGTGCGGGGGATGAACATCGTCGGCGCGGATGTGGTCTGCATGATGCCCACCAAGGACGCGCCCAACCAGATCACCGCGCTGACGGCGGCGGCGGTGATGTTCGAGATGATCTCTATGATGGCCGAAGGGGTGGGACAGGTTCGGACGTCGCTTACCGCAGGGTAAGGAAAACCTGTCTTGCCGGATGACGCGAAACGCGTGATTTTGATCAATGTCATTAGACGGGCGATGGAATGGGGTACGTATATCGCCATGTCACAGGATTGTGCCGCGGAAGAAATCGCTGATCTGTTGTTGTTCGAGACAGGAACAGCTTTGCTTGCCGGAGATTTTGATCGGTTCTCGGCCTGCTTCGGCTTGCCCCATGTGATCGAGACCGCCGACACACGCTCTGTGATCCGCGATCTGACCGGGCTGCGCAAAACGTTTGATGAACTGCGCCGCTATTACCGCGACACGCAGGTGGTCGACGTGGTGCGCACCGTGGTCGAGGCCCGCTTTATCGATTGCGACACGGTGGGGTCGACTCATGTGGCCAGCATCGTCCATGCCGACGGCGTGACCCGCCGCAAGCCCTACCCGGTCTACTCGGTGATCCGGCGGCATGATCCCTTGGACTGGAGGATCATGTCGAGCCTCTATGTCATCCTCGACAGCGAGACCCATAATGACGTGCTCTCGGTCTCCCTGCGGCCCTCGGAGGTGTCGGCGTAGGGGGTAGTGGTTTTGGCGAGGGGTTTTGACCGCGGTAAAGTGTTGGTTCTGTTGGGATAGACTCGTGGGATCAATAGGGGCCGTTTTTGACCCACCAGTTCTTGCGCTGCAAGCTAAGCTCAGTGATAAGATGCGCGACTGCTTGAAAGCCAAAGCTGCTCACATGAATTCGTTAACTCGACTCATTCGAAAGCTACTATGGGTTAATGCGATCTTTGCGATCTTATTGGTGGTGTTCATGCTGAGCGGGTTAGCCTCAAATCAAGCAATTTCCACGTTGGCAGTCGCTTTGAGCATGAGTCTGACTGTACTAGTCGCATTCAGAGTGGTGGAGTTCTTCATCCCAAAATAGGGAAATTATTTTGCATAGCGGAATATTATGCAAAGTATCCTGAGGTTAAAAAATGATCACTGATTGGGCCCAGTTCATTCTTGTCGCGTTTTGCCTGGTAGCTTTACCATTGAAGGGATCAGCGTCTAACCTCGAAGACGCTCAGGACACAATTGAAGCAATCCTTTCCAAGAACGATAGTAACAAGACTACCAAAGCTTCCCTTAACGGATGTATCCTTGAAATCGTAACGGACTACCATAAACCATGTATCGAACGATCTGAGTTCTCAGCTAAACGTGTAACAGAAGTTATTGAGTTGGAAACGGTACACCGAGTTACTGCAACAAGTTCAGACAGGACCACATTTATCCGTTTTTGGCCTGAGCGCCCTTCTGTGTTGAATTTTTTTACGCAAAGTACAGTGAGATCTGATACTTACATTCTCTACTGCAGCGGTGAAGAACATTCATCATCAAGTGTCGATAGCCCAAACATACATATACCCGGAAAAGTTTTCGATAGTGAAATCAATGCGCTAAACTATGCGCTTTCACATGCGTGTTAAATTCTGCTGATTTTCAGGAAGCTTTCATGAATGATCGCATATCCCTCAAGCAAGCGTAGGGTACATGCTCGCACGCACCACCCGACATACGAAAAAGGTGCGTGAGATCACGCACCCTACGGTAATGAAATTACATAAAACGCATTATGCGCAACTTAGATGTACGCGCAAAGCGATAATGTCACCCATGAGCAATTCAGGAATGTCACTCTCCTCGCAAACTGATGAGAGGATGAGCGGACATGGGATGGGTATTGATGAGCGAGCGCGAGTTGAACCGGGTTGAGGTTTTGGCGCAGGTCGATGACGGTCGGCTGAGCGTCGACAATGCGGCGAACATGTTGGACCTGACGCGTCGGCAGATATTCCGACTGTTGAAGCGGTATCGTCAGGACGGAGCTTCAGCGCTCCGGCACAAGTCGCGGGGGCGTTCGCCAAACAATCAAATCCACGCGGCTAAACGCGACTATGCTTTGAGCGTCATCAAAGAACAGTATCCTGACTTCGGGCCGACGCTTGCGGCTGAGATGCTGTCCGAACATCACGGGCTCACAGTCTCGCGCGAGACTGTGCGCAAGTGGATGGTTGAGGATGGCCTTTGGCTGTCCCGCAAACAGCGCCGCCAGTTTCATCGACCGCGCCTGCGCCGGGAATGCTATGGCGAGTTGATTCAGATCGATGGCTCGGATCATCGTTGGTTTGAAGACCGCGCGCCGCCTTGCACTCTACTGGTTTTTATTGACGACGCGACCAGCACCTTGATGGAGCTGCGGTTCGTGAAGTCGGAAAGTACATTCAGCTATTTCGAGGCTTTGGAGCGCTATCTGCAAACCCATGGGCGCCCTGTTGCATTCTATTCCGACAAGCACACGGTATTTCGCGTGGCCAAGGAAGACGCTAAGGGCGGCGCGCGAATGACCCAGTTTGGGCGCGCCTTGAGCGAGTTGAACATTGAGATTCTGTGCGCCAATTCGAGCCAAGCCAAAGGTCGTGTCGAGCGCGCGAACCGAACATTGCAGGACAGGTTGGTCAAGGAGCTCCGCCTGGCGGATATTTCTGACATGGAGGCTGGAAACGCCTATCTGCAGGGGTTCAAAGAGCGTCACAACGCCAAATTCGCCAAAGCTCCGGCCAAATCAGACAATCTGCACCGTGCTCTTAACGTAGAACCGGATCGTCTTGCGGACGTTTTGTGCTGGCGTGAGAACCGCTATGTCGGCAAGCAGTTGACGTTTTCCTATGAGCGCAAGCGCATCATGCTCGAAGAGAACGACCTCACGCGCGGTCTGGTCGGCAAATATGTGGACACCTATGAACCGCCCCGGGTTTACCGGAGAGTTTCTGGTTCAATAGTTAGGCTGCTTTTTCGTCAGCGTTCAAGCTTGCGTAGAATGCCTCCTCTGCTTCTTGTGGCGTGATGTAACCGACGGCGCTGTGAAGGCGGGTGTTGTTATACCAGTCGACCCATTTCAGAGTTTCCCATTCGACCTGACCGACCGACTTCCAGGGGCCGAGGAACTTGATGACCTCGGTCTTGAACAGGCCGATGATGCTTTCGGCGAGGGCATTATCATAGGAATCGCCGACGCTTCCGACCGAGGTATCGATGCCGGCCTCTGCGAGCCGCTCGGTGTATCGGATCGACAGGTATTGGCTGCCACGATCACTGTGATGGATCAATTTGTCAGCCTCAGACGGCGCCCTCTGGCAGATGGCCTGGTTCAGGGCATCCAAGACGAAACCAGTCGTCATCGAGGTCGAGACCCGCCAGCCAACGATCTTGCGGGCGAAGACGTCGATGATGAAAGCCACGTAGACCATTCCTTGCCAGCTGGAAACATAGGTGAAGTCGCTGACCCAAAGCTGGTTTGGCATGTCCGCCACGAAGGCTCGGTTTACCTTATCGTGCGGGCAAGGTTGTGCCGTATCGGGGTTGGTGGTGATCACCTTCTTGCCCCGCACAACGCCTTGTAATCCCATGACCTGCATCAACCTCTCCACCGTGCAGCGGGCGATATCATGGCCACTGCGGCGTAGCTGGTGCCAGACCTTGCGCGCGCCATATCGGCCCCGGCTGCCCTCGAAGGCCTGCTTGATCGCAGCCATGTCCAGCTGATCCTGCCTGGCCCGGTCCGATGCCAGATCCGGATCACGCTCCACGGCCTTGAAGGCGTAATAAGTCGATGGTGCGATCCCCAGAACCCGGCAGATCGGCCCGACACCATGGACACAACGGTGATCATCAATGAACGCGATCATTTGCGGAATGGGCGGTCGAGCTCCGCCGCTGCGAAATATGCGCTGGCCTTCTTCAGGATCTCGTTGGCCTGGCGCAGTTCACGGACCTCACGCTCAAGTTCCTTGATCCGATCCTTCTCGGCACTTGTCAGACCGGCCCGCTGCCCGGCATCGCGTTCGGCCTGCTGACACCAGACCCGCAGACTGTCCGGCGAACAGCCAAGCTTCGGCGCGATGGCCTTATAGGCGGCCGTATCGCTGGAATAATCGGTACGGTTCTCTCGAAACATCCGAACACCGCGTTCGCGAAGCTCGGCCGGATAGGCGGGGGTGAATCTCTGCTTTGTCATAGGGCTCATCCTTTGAGTGTTTTACTCTCCGGTAAACCCGGGGCGGTTCACTTTCACTGATCGCCGCAAGGCTTTTCAGCCCTGCGATAGTTGAAGTCTCCGGGCTCAAAAGCCTTGCTCCCCTCAGCGCATTTGGTGACATTTCTACTTTGCAAAACCGGTGACATTTCTACTTGGTTGCAACATTAGATGTACGCGCAAAGCGATAATGTCACCCATGAGCAATTCAGGAATGTCACTCTCCTCGCAAACTGATGAGAGGATGAGCGGAACTGTCAACGGCGGAGTAAAATTAGGCCACGGGGCGGCGCAAAACTGGGCCACTTTGGGTTTACGCGGGACGCGGGTGATGAGCGGCGGCCAGTCAGCCGCGCTCTCCATGTAGCTGGCGGGTGACTGGCCGCCTTGGACCGTCAGGTCCAAGTCTGGGCTTTGGATCAGTTGATGTTTTCGCCGGGCTTGCGTGCGCGGCTTTGCGCGAGGCGATAGCTTTCGCCGTTCATCTCGAGGATGTTGACGTGGTGGGTCAACCGGTCGAGGAGCGCGCCGGTCAGCCGCTCGGTGCCGAAGGTCTCGGTCCATTCATCGAAGGGCAGATTGCTGGTGATCAGCGTGGCGCCGCGCTCGTAGCGCTGGGAGATCATCTCAAAAAGCAGCTCGGCGCCGGTCTTGGACAGGGGCACGAATCCGAGCTCGTCGATGATCAGCAGCTTCACGGCAGCCATCTGCTTCTGGACGCGCAGCAGCCGACGTTCGTCTCGCGCCTCCATCAGCTCGTTGACCAGCGCGGCGGCGGTGGTGAAGCTGACAGACATGCCCTTCTGGCAGGCTGCCAGTCCCAAGCCCAGTGCAATGTGGGTTTTGCCGGTTCCGCTGGGCCCGAGGGCGATCACGTTCTCACGCCGGTCGATCCATTCGCAACGCCCCAGTTCCAGCACCTGCATCTTGTTCAGCTTCGGGATCGCCTTGAAGTCGAAGCTGTCGAGGCTTTTGGTGGCCGGGAACTTCGCGGCCTTGATGCGGCGCTCGACCATCCGCCGCTCGCGGTCAATGAGTTCCAGTTCCACGAGGCGCGACAGGAACTGGACATGGTCCAGTCCTTCGGCGGCGCATTGACGCGCAACCTTCTCGTGCTCCCGCAAGAATGTGGGCAGCTTCAGCGTCTTCAGATGGTGGGCAAGCAGGATCTTCGGGGCCTCGGTCATTCCGCCGCCTCCGACATCAAGGCCATGTAGCTGGCCGCCCGCGTCGTCTCGACATTCGCCCGCGGCAAGTAGGGGTAGACATCGAGATCAAGCCTCGGGGGGCGCTTCTCCACCTGACAAAGCACGAGGTGCTTCACGGCGTCGAAGCCGACCGCGCCCAGCTTCAGGGCCTTCTTCACGGCGGCATGCAGGTCATCCATCTCGAAGGTCTCGAGCAGACGCAGCACCTGCACATACTCGCGGCGCCCCATCTTGAGCATGCGCGCCTCCATCAGGCGGCGCAAAGTCTGGAACTCTTCGGGCAGGTCCCATTCCGCCAAGGGTGCGGCCTGGTCCAAGGCATTGATCTTGCGCTCGATCAGCGGGAGGTAGTGAACCGGATCAAAGATCATGTCCTCGCGATCGTAACAGCGCGGGTGTCGGGCGATCACCTCCCCGCGACAGCCGATCACGACCTCATCGACATAGCCGCGGATCCAGACATCCTGGTGGCCATAGGCGACCGGGACCGAGTAATCGTTGGTGTCATAGCGCACGAGAGACTGCGAGCTGACCCTGCCGCCCGCTTGGTCGCAGGCGTCGAACGGGGCGGCAGGCAGGGGGCGCATCGCGACCAGATCGCGCTGCAACCTCTCACCGATCGTCTCCTTGTGACCCCGAAGAATGCGCGTCAGGCGTGCGCGGCACTGCCCTTCAAGGTCTGCGTTGAAATCGTCCCAACTGGCAAAGTGGGGGATCGGCACCATGTGGTTGCGGCGGGCGTAGCCGACCATCCCCTCGACAGCGCCCTTGTCGTTCCCCTTCCCGGGCCGACCATAGCGATCCCGAAACAGGTAATGCGACTGCAAGCCGCTGAACAGCGCGGCGCGGATGCGCGTGCCGTCCGGTTGGATCTTCGACACCAGGCAGCGGTCGTTGTCGTAGAGCACCGACTGCGGCACCCCGCCGAAGAAGTCAAACGCGCGGACATGGCCGTCTATCCAGGCCTCCGCCGTCGCCGCTGGATAGGGGGTTCGTCGGCATAAAGGAACGTCTGGTCCCACAGGGATCGGTATAGGCGGCTAATTTATTGTGATTTTTCCTGTTTTATGTCCCCCTGATTTTGGCGATCTGTCATGCGGCTGATTTCAGGGGAAGGATTCCGAGCGCGTCACGGAGTTTGTCATCAGAGAAGTCGTATTCGCCGAGCATGTTGATGTGTGCCCAGGCCATTGGGGCGTGTGCGGCGATGACGCGTTTGAGTTCCTTCCTGGCTTCCTCGTCCGGTGCCGTTTGGAGTTGGTGAGCGAGGTAGAGATAATTCCAGCAGATGATGGAGTTCTTGATCAGCCGGTTGCAGGCTTCGGCGATCTCCTGTTCTTCCTTTTCGGCTTGGGTGAACTCGCGGGGATTGCCGACGGCGACGGCGCGGGTGAAGCGGTTGGCGAGTTCGACCTTGTTCAACTGGCGTTCGATGGCCTGACGCAGGGGAAGGTCATCGACATAGCGCAGGATGAACAGCGATTTGATGATCTGTCCGAAGGCCTTCAGAGTCTGATAGAGCGCATGTTGGCGGGAATAGGAATTGAGTCGCCGGAAGATGTCGGACGCGGTGTTTTCCTTGAGTTTGATGGTGGCGACGAGGCGCAGAAGCGCATCCCAGTTCTCGCGGATCAGGGTCTCATTGATGGTTTTGTCCGGGGCGATGATCCAATCATGATCCCTTGGCCGGTCCGGCTTGAAGATGTAGAGGGTCTGTTTTCCAATACCTTTGATCCGTGGGGCGAAGGAAAAGCCCAGCAGATGCGTCATCCCAAAGATGGCTTCATTATAGCCGTGGCTGTCGGTGGAATGAATGTTGCTCTTGACGACGTCATTGCACATGAGGCCGTCGATCACGAACGCGCTTTCCCGGTCGGCAGCGCTGATCATAAGGGAATGCCAGAGGATGTGGCGTTCATCGGCGAATGTGTAGGCGCTGACGCCTTGCCCCTGGCCAAAATACTTAAACGACCGGCTGGCAGCGAGGCTTTCGCCGCGCACCTCGAACTTTTGTCCATCACTGGCGGTATGCAGCTTGTCCGCCTCGTTTCGATAGATATTGGGCAGGTCCATCTCATCCATGGCTTTGACCACAGCGTCGTTCGCGGCGCGGATATTGTCGAGAGAAAACCGCCAATTGACGACATGTTCCAGTTCGCCCTCGGTCACGCGAGACGAGATCCTTGCCATTTTGCGAACGCCGATTCCACATCCAAGGCCCATGATCCCGGCCAGGAGTGCGGGGCGGGGTACAGCCTGACGGATGTGGGTCTGCTGCCAGTGTTCGAAAGCGCCGAGCATCCCGCAGTGATTATTGATCGTCTCAAGTACTTGTGCCAGTGGTACATCGTGCCGTTGAGGGAACAGTTCATTGGTTGGGCTGATGCCATCAGCCCCGGCTGCCGGGGTAGCGATGTGGAAGGTGCCATCGGCACGTAGCTTCAAGTGTGGATTGGCAGCAGCATTGGCGTTCGTACGCTGATATTGTTGTGTCAGCGCCTTCCGGAGGGTTGCCAGAACGGGTTCCGGGTCGGCAAACTCGGCCAATCCGGCCCGTTCCAACAGCTCCGGCTTCTCTCGCCTCCACCTGTCCGGATCAATCAGATAGGCGTCCATGGGGCGGTATTTATAGGACTGCGAGAGGTTGAGATCGCCGGATTTGATGGCGGCGGCAACATGCTGGAACAGAAAGACCTTGTAGAGCGAGGTTCGGAATGTTCCGTCACTGCGGATCAGTACTGCCCGCTCGTCTGTGTTGAGGAATTCCGTTGGCGCCCCTAGCCCGACCACGCCATCGTTGTGTTTGAACCGGTCGATGGCGGTGATGAGACTGGCGGCCCGGTTGTTCCGGTCGAACATGATCGCGCGAAGGATGGGACTAAGGCGATTTTGTAGTCGCAAGGACCCTGCCTCAAGCACATCGAACCAGCTTTCATCCCGCGCGGTTGCGGAAAGATCATCCTTCAGCTGCTCGAATGCGCTGAACCGACCTTTATCCAGCAAGGCTCGGATTGTGCTGACTTTCTGGGTGTCCGATATTCCATCCGCCTTGGTCACGCCGCGAATGTCGCGCAACAGGCCAAACACAGATGTGTCCAGGTCATTGATGACAGACTTGATCTGCTTTTGTTGTGCTGACCGGTTCTCCAGCAGCCAATCATTGTGATCGCGCGTCGCCTTTGCGTGAAAGGTCGCCGTGACGCTGAGCCAGAGATCGATCAGGTTGTCGTGCGTGCGGTAAAGCTGATGGGCAACAAAAGCAGCGGCATGGATACGCCGGTCATTGTCTGCGCGTTGCTTGAGCTGAAACAACCGTGAGCGCTGAACGCTGCCCGCGAAATATCGAATGCCGGCAGCCCCCAAATCGAGCGCCGATAGAGGGTCGGAAAGCTGGCCATGCAAATCGGCGAGCGTCTCAAAGTCAGTGATGGCTTCCTTAATCTTCGTCGGTCTTGCCGACTGCGACAGCTTCTTCAACAGGGTCAGGCGATACCGGTTCTGATCGTCTGGGGTCGTGAAGAGTTCGTCCAGCAAGGCGCGCGCGTCATCGGTGAGATGTGCATTCATCAGCGCGATGAGTTCTACTTTGCGGATCTGCAATCCGGATCGGATCAACTCAAGCAAAACACCCGATCTGGGAACCTGGATGCGCCGCTGGATCAAATAATCCACGCATCGATCAAAGATCAGGTGCGGCTTCAGATATGTTCGCGCCATCGTCGCAATCTCGGCGATCAGGTCTTTCCTGGCTTTCCGCCCGAATGGCATGAAGCCATAGAAATCCAGAATGAGATTACGATGGCGCGCGCGGGTCTGTTTGGGGTAGGCTGCTGGCGAGAACTCCGATCCTGTGAGCCCGGGAAGCTTTGCTGCCGCCTCAATATCCGGGGCGTGAAAATCGCGAGGATCGTAGAACGTCTTCGCCGCTTTGAAGTAAGCGCACATCACCAGAAAGCCGATCTGGCTGGCGGGTGAACGCAACTTGGTTGCGATGTCCAACAAGGGTTTTGGCAAATCGAAACATCGTTTGCGCTCGCGGAAGTCGAATACCGGCGGCTTGTCAAACGCCTTTTGCTCGGAGGATGACAGGATTTGCATTCGGGGCATGAGGCTCTCCGTCATAGTGGTGTCCGGGAAACGGTCGTTTGACGGCCCCGTGTTTTGTTGTCCGGCAATATGGCTTGACAACGGAATGTCGGACAAGATGATTGACGGATGGAAAAACGGACAAAGACTGCAGAATTAGTTGCGCCGATCGGATACGCGCGCATCTCAACGGCCGATCAATCGCTGGCCCCACAGGTTGACGCTCTGAAGGCTGCCGGTTGCGCCGAAATATTTGAAGACTGTGTATCTGGAGCCAAAACGGATCGGCCTGGACTAAATGAAGCGCTCGATCACCTACGTTCCGGCGACACTCTGATTGTCTGGAAGCTCGACCGTCTCGGGCGCAGCATGAGCCACCTGATTGATACGGTTCGCGATCTTGACCAGCGCGGCGTCGGATTCAGATCTCTGACTGAAGGCATCGACACGACAACGAGCGGGGGCACACTCGTCTTTCATTTGTTCGGTGCCCTTGCCCAGTTCGAACGCGACCTCATCCGAGAGAGAACGCGCGCTGGCCTGAGTGCCGCTGCCGCGCGCGGAAGAAAAGGCGGACGCAAGGCTGTCGTCACTCCTGAAAAACTGGCGCGGGCGAAAATGCTGATCGAAAAAGGCCTGACGGTTCGAGAGGCCGCGGCCCGCATCAAAGTTGGCAAAACCGCACTTTATGACGCGATCAAGTAGGAAACCTCACGAACCACGCCAGACTGATCCGTCGCCCCCCAAATTCAAAGGGACCGAAAACACGAACATTCCTATGGGACCTCACGTACCTTTATGCCGATAGACCCGATAGGCCCGGACGAAATAGGCATCGCTGTGCGGCAGGTCCATGACGAAGAAGTGCGCCTTCTGCTCGACACCGCCGATGACGACAACCGCTTCGCCAAAATCGGCCTGAGCATGGCCCGGCGGATGAGCCAGCGGCACAAACATCTCCCGGGTCCGCCGCTCGCGATCACGCACGTAATCCTTGACGATCGTATAGCCTCCGGTGAAGCCGTGCTCGGCCTGAAGCCGTTCCCATATCCGCTTGGCCGTATGACGCTGCTTGCGATGCACGACCTTGTCGGCTTCAAGCCAGGCGTCAATGAACTCGGTGAACCCGTCCAGCTTCGGCCGCCTGATCGGCTTGTCCCGCCGGTAGCCAGGCGGCACCGAAAAGGCCAACATCTTATCAACCGTCCCACGCGAAATGTTGAAATGCTTCGCCGCCGCCCGCGCGCTCATGCCCTCGGAACACGCCAAGCGAACCTTCTTGTAAAGTTCCACGGTATAGATCTCCCCGCCCTCCCTGCCGATGCAAGAAGGGAAAAGTGGCAGGATTTTACTCCGCCCGCAGCGAGACTATCCCGCCGCTACCATGGCCTAATTTTGCACCGCCGTTTCCAGATGGCCTCTGAATGACGGCACCTCACAATCATATGACGGATCCAGGCATGGCTGCCCGGATGAATCGATTGATCGCCAATCTGGACTCGGCCATCGAAGCCGATGACCTGTCGCGGATCGCCGGTGCAGACCACGCCCTGCGCAACGAAGTGATCGCGCTTATCGGCGGCACCGACCTGATGCAGGGCGACGCCTCCGAGCGGGTGGTCGTGCTCAATGATGCGCTGCTGGCCGTCCGACGGGCCATCGACGTGCTGTTGGACCGATCTGCCAAGCAGGCGGTGCAGAAAAAGGCGAAACTGATCTATCTGAACACCGAACGCGCCCGGAAACGGCCGGTATGATCGGCCAGACCGCATCGCGATGCAGCACATGCAGCAGGCTGCGCTGGTTTCTGACCTGTGCCGGGGCGGTGATTGTAGCCTTGTATCTGCAGCCCGACTGGGCGGTGCGGATCAGCGGACTTGTCCCGTCACCGATCGCCATCGGCTTGGGTATCTGCGGGCTTGGCAGCGTCGGCTTCGGGGTTGGTCTCTGGCGCATGCGCCGCGCACAGGACAGCTGATCCGGCTCAGGCGCGCCGGACCTCTCTGAGCGTCTGCGGTGCCGCGCTTGGCCCCGGCTTGAGATAGGTCTCCAGCGTCGCCGCGCTCAGGGGTTTCTGCTCGACACAATCCATCCCGGCCTGCGTCATGTCCCTGACAATCTCCTGATCGACATAAGCCGTCAGCCCGCAAATGAAGCATTCCCTGTCACGGAACCGGCTGCGGATGATCCGCGTGGTTTCCAAACCGTTCAGATCAGGCATGTTGCGGTCGATAAAGATCAGTTTCGGCCAGCTGTCCTGCGACGCCTTCAGGATGCGCAGGGCACCGGTTCCACCTGAGGCGGTCAGAACCTTATAGCCATAGGCCGTGAGCCGCGCGGACAGAATCTGAAGATTGACCATGTCATCATCGACAACAAGGATCGTATCACCGGGAACAAGCGTCGGGGTCTCTGGCGCCGGTGCCGCATCGTCCGGAACCACCTGCGCCACTGCGCCGTCGGCAAAGGGCAGCGTGACGGTGAACGTGGTGCCTTTGCCAAGCTCGGTGGCGAAATCGATGGTGCCCTTGCGGATCTCGACAGCCCGCTTGACCAGCGCCAATCCGACACCGACCCCTGACTGGATCTCCATCTCGGCGGCGGTGGTGACAAAAGCATCATAGATGCGCGGACGCAGCGCTTCGGAAATCCCGGTTCCGGTATCCCGGACCTGCAATTGGAGCGACCGGCTGTCCTCGAGCACAACGATGGAAAACAGCACCTCATCCCCGGCCTTTGTATGCTTGAGCGCATTCGACACCAGGTTGGTCATGATCAGGAACACGTCGGTCGCATCGACCGGCACCGAGGTTTGGCTGTTGCCGGTGACGGTCCCGTTCAGGTGAACCTGATGATGTTCTGCGATCAGAGCGTGCTGGCGCATCAGCCGATCAATCAGTTCTGCGGGACGGAAATGCACGATCTCACGCTTGCTGCCCCGGCTCAGACTGAGAATGGAACTGTACTGCAGAAGCGCATCCTTTGCCGCCTCTTCAATCATCGTGACATAGGGGTCGGCCTCGGCACCAAGCTTGCCGAAACTGCGTAGATTTTCCGCGATAGACACCAGTTTCGACAGCGGCGCGCGCATCTCGTGCGACATCAGGCGGTTGAATTCGTCCATCGCCTTGTTGGCCATGTCGAGTTCGGAATTGAGTTTCTTGACCTCGGCAAAACGCTGCGATTCCGTCAGGTCGCGCACAGTCAGGAAAAATTCCGGACAACTCTCCGACTCGTTCGATGTCAAAGTGATAGAGACAGGAATATCGCGATGCGCGCCCCGAAGCGTTGCATCGAATTTCGACGGTGTGATCCTGGACAGATCGACCCGAGAGGTTTCGGGATCGATGACCTGGGCCTCAACTGATTCTGCCGAGATCAGATCCAGAAACGTTCTTTGGCATATGGTGCAGGCGGTCCGCGTACACTCCGCACAAGTCTCCGTTGCAATGCCGGTCAGGCGCTGCAGGGCCGCATTGGCATGTACGAACTCTCCACTCCGGTTCAGGATGGCATTGCCGTCCTGCGCCGTCTTGAAAAACGCCTCGAAACGATCCCCCATCTGGCGCTTGTGATAGGCTTGCAGTGCTGCGCCCTCTTCGGATTGGCTGGCCATGGTAAAGGTGGCCATCCTTTTGCTTTGCCGGATCTTGACCAGCAGCAAGCACGCATCCGAGGCCGTGGTGATCCGGCGGATATTGGCCAACTCACGGCCCTTTGGCCCCATGAAGGAAAACGGCAGCGGCGTACTCTGATGCAATCCCGCCTTAAGCATGGCTTGCCCCACATCGCTCTCGAAATAAAGTGATAGCGCGCCAGAAACATCCAACTGATGCATGGCATGATTTTCGAAAAGGCAGGCGCCGTTTTCGTCGATCATCATGAACGGTGCAGAAGCATCGCGAATGAAATCACAAATGATCTGAATATGCTCGGAGCCCTGTGTCATACGAGAGCGAAATATCTTTTCCCGGGTGCTTCGGGCTGATTGAGGTAAACAACAACGCGGCAGCATGTATCTCCCGCAGCAATGGATTTCTGGATTTCGACATTCGCCTGCCCGGCCACCTGAGAGCTGATCGTTCCGAATACCGACGAAGTCATCATGCAAAGCGATCGACGACCAAGCGCCTTTTCTCCGAATGGGCATCGGGAATTAACCAGGGTGATTTTTCCATCTTCGATGGATTCAACTGAAAACCCTCCATCGATATGTGTCTTGAGATCGACCAGAACCTCGGCGATTTTCTCAGCCGGCAGGTCCGACAATCCGGCATCGGAACAATAGGCGGCATACAGATCCTGCCCCATTTCCGAGCCGACAAGGGCAAGATATCCCTCGGCATCAGCGTAACCGACAACGCGCTCAAGCGCGCTTGTCAGGCTTGCGATCATTTCCCGGTAAAACCCGGTTTGATTGAGTTCGTGCGTCCAATGTGACGGCATAGACCATCTCGCGTTGTTGCGTGCGCAAACCTCTCTGATGTGGGAACTGGTAACCGATTTACCGATGATCCGGCGGTACTGTTATGGTGCCGGATACAACTACGATATTCGGAAATTCCCAGAGAGTCTTGTGCAAAATATCCTAAAGGTTGCAGGCAGGACCGTGATGCAGGCTCGTCGTATTGCCTGATCTTCTTTCCCCGATGCGTTGTTTAAATTCCGGTCCAGCCGAGTTCCCCGGGGGCGGGGGAGTTTCGACTGGACCGGGCCGCGCCCCCACGAGTGTGGCGTGCGACATGCTGGCAGCGGAGGTGGCTCCGGTGATGCTCATGGTAGGGTCCGTCCTCAGGCGGCGGCGCGAAGCGGCAGGCTGGGCTCGGCGCCGGTCAGCAGCATGATGTGCTCGGCTCCGATCTCCATGCCTTCGGCCAGCACCAGCGCCCGCTGCATGACGTTTTCCAACTCGCGCACATTGCCCGGCCAGTCATGCGCCATCAGCACGGCAGACGCCGCCTCCGACAAAAGCTTGACCGGCTGGCCCGCGCCGTGACGCCGCAGCATCGCGCGCGCCAGAACCGGGATGTCCCGAGGGCGCGCTGCAAGCGGCAGTGTCTGCAGCGGGAACACGTTCAGACGGTAGAACAAATCCTCGCGGAACGTCCCCTTGGCCACTTCAGACGCCATGTGACGGTTCGAGGTCGCGATGACGCGGATATCCACAGGGGTCTCGGTCTGGCTGCCCAGAGGGGTCACCACCTTTTCCTGCAGCACCCGTAGCAGCTTGGCCTGCAGGCCCAGGGGAAGTTCGGAAATCTCGTCGAGCAGCAGCGTGCCGCCGCAGGCCGCCCGGATATAGCCCTTGTTCGGTGCGGTGGCCCCGGTAAAGGCCCCCTTCTCGTAGCCGAACAGGATCGCCTCCAGCATGCTTTCGGGAATGGCCGCGCAATTGATCGCGATGAACGGCTTGCCCGCCCGCGGCGAGGCATCATGAATAAAGCGCGACAGCACTTCCTTGCCGCTGCCCGTGGGGCCGTTGATGAACACGCTCACATCGAACCGCGCCACACGGCGCGCCATCGCCACCAGCGCTGCGGTCGAGGGATCAGCCGCCACCATCGCCCCAAAGGGGGCTGCCAGCAGATCGGCCAGCGCCAACAGCGCAGCGGTCTCACCGCAGGCAGGAAGGTCCACATGCAGAATACGGCCGCCCAATGTCTCGATCACGTCCCAGGTCTCGGCCTGCTGCCGGACCACCACAACCCGCTTTGCGCCCAGCTTGCGCGCCAGCTCTACCAATGCGGCCTGATCGGTCCCGGGACCACCCTGAACCAGCGTGTGACAGGTCGGACGGAACCCCAGACTGACCTCCAGACCCCGCTCAGAAAGCGCTGTATGAAGTGCTTCGGTAGCCTCGAAACGCGGCGCGGTGATGCAGATATCGGCCATGGGTAACCCTCTTCTTTTCTTAGCAAATTCACCCAAGCATGGATCGTGCCATCCGGCCAAAGACACCCAAGGGGCGCCCAAAACATCGATAACCGATCTCCGCAAACAGGCAGGTCTCAAATCCAAACGCCAATTGTCAGAAAACCGACGCTCACACCCCTTTCCTAGACGTCACATGTCGAACTGTCGTCGGGCCAAGCGGATCATCAAAGCTCTCTTAAGACGGAGCGAACGAGATTTTTCGCCGAACCGATCAAAGGAGATAAAATCTTATCAAAAGTGTGCAAAGCACGGCCCTGCATCCTGCCAAAACCGTGTCATGGCAGGGAAATGAACTAAAGTTTCCTGTGGCGGATCAGCCTTTTACGACCCTGTCGATCCGGCGCATCACCGAGAGCAGCCCTTCAAGCTGACCGATGGGCACCATGTTGGGGCCGTCGCAGGGCGCGTTGTCCGGATCATCATGGGTCTCGATGAACACGGCTGCACAGCCCACCGCCACGGCAGCCCGCGCCAAGGGCGGCACGAATTCACGTTGTCCACCCGAGGATGTCCCTTGCCCGCCGGGCAGTTGCACCGAATGGGTGGCGTCGAACACCACCGGGTAGCCGGTCTGCGCCATGATCGGCAGCGACCGCATGTCCGAGACCAGCATGTTGTAGCCGAAACTCGCACCGCGTTCGCAAAGCATAATGCGGGTGTTGCCGGTGCTGGCAATCTTGGCAGCAACGTTCTCCATCTCCCAGGGGGCGAGGAACTGGCCCTTCTTGACGTTGATCGCGGCACCGGTTTCACCGGCGGCCAGCAGCAGGTCGGTCTGGCGCGACAGGAAGGCGGGAATTTGCAGCACATCGACCGCTTGTGCCACGGGGGCGCATTGGTCGGACCCGTGCACGTCGGTCAGGACCGGCACGCCGAATTCGTCGCGGATCTTGGACAGGATCGTCAGGCCTTCGTCCATGCCCAGACCGCGCTTGCCTGACAGGGACGAACGGTTGGCCTTGTCATAGCTCGACTTGAAGATCCATGGCGTGTCTGTCGCCTGGGCAGCAGCCGCGATACGGGTCGCCATCATGCGCGCATGATCCAGGCTTTCAAGCTGGCACGGACCCGCGATAAGCGCAAACGGGGCAGTGTTGGAAACGGATATCTCGCCGATCTGGACGGTTTTCATGCGATCCCCTCGCGTTTCAGGACGGTTTCAATGCGGTCCACATCGACCGGGTTGTTCAACTCCCAAAACACCCGCCCCCGACCTTCGACCGGGACGCAGGTGATGGGTGTGCCGTTTTCGAGAAACCTGAGTTGCTCCAGCCCCTCGGCGCGTTCCAACGGGCCTTCCTCCCAGCCCGCATAGGCACGCAGGGCTGCAGCTGTGTAGGCATAGACCCCGACATGGTGCCAGACCTCGGGCGGGTTCTGCAGATCGCCTACGTAAGGCAGCACTTCTTTGGAGAAGTAGAGCGCGGTGCGGTCACTTCGCATGACAGCGGTGGTGCCGCCCACCCGGCCCTGCTGGCGGTCAGTGACGAAATTGGTCAGTGTCTCGGCATCGCATTTGACGACAGGCGTGGCCATCTGTGTGGTCCCGTTCATCGCACCAATGAGCGCCTCAACAAACCATGCGGGCGTCAGCGGCGCATCGCCCTGCAGGTTAATCACCACATCGGGGTCATGGTCCAACTGAGCCAGCCCTTCGGCACAGCGTTCCGACCCGTTGCGGGCCTCGGGGGAGGTCATCAGCACCTCTGCCCCAAACCCGGTGGCGGCATCAGCGATGCGGGTGTCATCGGTCAGCACGTAGACATTGGTTACGCCTGACACGGCCTGCGCCGCTTCCCATGCGCGCTGGATCAAGGTCTTTTTCTCGCCGGTCGCTCCGGTCAGTTCCACCAGCGGTTTGCCGGGATAGCGGGTCGAGGCGTAGCGGGCGGGGATGAAGACGACAACGCTCATGCAACACCTGCCCGCAGAAGATCATGGATGTGGATGAGGCCCACCAGACGGCCCGCATCAGTCACCATCAGCGCGCCGATCTTGTGCGTGTTCATCAGGGCCAAAGCCTCGGTCAGTAGTGCATCGGGGGCGATGGAGCGCGGGTTGTGTGTGGCGACCTCACCCGCGCTGCGCCCCGTCAGACCGTCGAGATTGCGCCGCAGATCCCCATCGGTGATGACGCCTTTCAGCGCCCCGTCAACCACCACGGCGGCGACGCCAAAACCCTTGGCACTCATCACCACCAAGGTCTCACCCATCGGTGTGTCGGGGCTGACCACAGGCAGGGCGTCATCCCGGTGCATGATCGCTGAAACCCGCAGCAGCTGTGCCCCCAGCGTGCCTCCGGGGTGGAAGGCGGCGTAGTGTTCGCGGTCAAAGCCGCGGTGACGCATCAGTGCCACGGCCAGCGCATCGCCAAGCGCCATGGTGAGCGTGGTCGAGGTGGTGGGTGCCATGCCGATGGCGCAGGCCTCGGGCGCGTCGGGCAGTTGCAAGACGTGCTCCGCAGCGCGGGCCAGCGTGCTGTCGGCGCGTTTGGTCACTGCAATGAGCGGGATGTCGAAGCGGGTGCAATAGGTGATCATGTCAGCCAGTTCGCGGGTCTCACCCGAGTTGGAGATCAGGATCACCACGTCATTGCGGGTGATCATGCCCAGATCGCCGTGCGACGCCTCGCCCGGATGCACCGCCTGTGCGGGCGTGCCGGTGGAGGCGAGCGTGGCCGCAATCTTGTTCGCCACATGGCCGGATTTGCCCATGCCCGACACGATCACCCGACCTTGAAGGGCCAGAATGCGGGACACCACAGCATCGAAATCAGCAGGCAATTCGGCGGCCAGCCGGGTCAGGGCGGCAGACTCGATGGCCAGCACGGTGCGCGCGATCTCGGAAGGGGTGTCGGTCATGGGAGCCTGCGGATTTGTCTGAGCGCGGTGATAGCGGGTGGGAGAGCCGGTGTCCAACGCGGGACAAGGCTTTTCGAAAAGCCTTACACGGGCCTTCGAAGGCCCATTCAAGCGGTTTCGAAACCGCTTCGGGCTCACACCTGCCGGGCACCACCATGGGGAATGGCCTCTTTGGCCCCACCCCAGATGTTCCAGCGTGACCGCATCAGCGTAATCGCCGCCGCATCCAGCTCCACCCGGCCCTTTTCCGCGACCCTGTGACGGTAGAGCGCGTCCTGCTGGTCTGCGGCGGTGGTCTTGGGTTCATATTGATCGGCCGCCAGCCAGATGCCGATGCCACTCCGGGCCAGTGCCCCCGACAGCCAGACATCGTCGACATGAAACGCATCCGCCGGGATGTCGAAGACCAGATCGTCAAAGAACTCGGGGCGCACCACCACGCCGCCATAGCCTTCGAACACATCGGCAAAGCCGGATTGCCCGATGATCCGGCGTGGCGGTTTCTGCGCCAAAGACACCTTGCTCTGTCCCGACAACATCTGCTTCAGACGCGCCCCCCGATAGGCCATGTCCCATGTCCGCGACCGGCGCTGATGACGGGGATGAACAAACGCATGGCGCGCACTCAGTCCGGCGATATCCCAACCGGCCAACGCCACCGCGCGATCCGGGTACCGGGCTGCCTCGGCCAGCAATCCCGCCGCCCAGCCGGGGCGATAATCGCGGTCATCATCGCAAAAAAGCAGTCGCACATCCTGACCTCGGTAGCGCTTGGCAGCACAGAGCACTTTGGTCGCGGGGCCGTAATCTGTTTCGCAACGGTGAATGGTAACACCTGCGGGCACGCTGGGCAGCGTGCCGTCCCAATCCGGGAACCGCCGGTAGCTTTGGGGCAGATACAGTTCAACGCCCTCTATCCCCGCCTGCGCCACAAGCGCCTCGAGTGTCGGGCCGATCAGCCCGAACCGGGGCGGAATAGACGAGAGGGTAATCAGGGTCATGTAAAAGGGCACTTCGAAACCGGGCGTGGTCTCAATAGGGGCAAGCCGGGATCCGTGCAAGCGACAGTGGCAAAGCCACGCCCATCACCCCGGACTGCCCGCCCTGTTACACCGCCTTGAGATGCCGGATCTTGGCAGGACGACTCGGGGCAACCAGGGCCGCCGCCGTTTCAACCCCGTGGAACAGCGCCTTGGCGCGATCCTCGTCTTTGTCACCCAGAAATCCGAACCATTTCGACAGGATCACCGACAGATCCGCATCTTTGACCGACGTATGGGTGCGGCGCATCATGGGATCATTGATGTTGAACGGGTAGCCTTCATGGCCGTCAATCTTGATCGACAAAGACCCCATCCCGGCATTGTCAACGACGGCCGGAAAGCGCTTGAGCATCGCTGCCGGGCCGAAGGAAAAGATCGTCCGGTCCCCCTGTACGCGGATCGCGGTGCCCACCGGGTGGAACGGCAGGTTGCCGCGGTAGACATGGGTGGCCTCATCCTCGGCATATGACGTCACCACAAGGCCGGTGGCGCGCGAATAGGCGATCGGCACCATATCCCCCAACCGCTGCATGTAGCGCCGCAGCTCCCGCACGTAATCGGCGGATAGGCAGTCGTCATCGTCGATGCGGAACTGCACCAGCGGGCGCGAGAGGAAGGAGTTGAGCCGCTTGATCTCGGGCATCAGCGCCTCGTGCACGGTGGTTTCGTCCGACACGATCAGCAACAGCCGCGCGTCGCTCTCACAGAGAGCGCGCAGACGCTTGAGATATTTGCCCGGCATGATGTCGGAGGTCAGGACGATCAGCACGAAATTGGGATCCTTCTGCGCCTTGAGCGACGGCAACAGGAAGGTTTCGAACAGGTGAAACCGCAGTGCCATGCGCGCGTCATCATAAAGCCGTTCGGCCTGCTCAAGGCGCAGCAGGTCAATATCGGTATCCGCATCGATAGCGGAATAGGCTGCCCAGTCGCCATTGCCACAAAAGGAAAACCGGCAGATGCCGATCACGGGTTCCAGAAGGTAATTCACTGCAGGCCTCATCTGTTATTTGTTTTTTCCAGAATACCGGAGTTTGAGGCGTTTTTGCGAAGGGAACCCGTCAGGACCGGGCCTTTCTCTGGGCATCGACATAGGCGCGCAGGACGGAATGCATGCGGGTCAGGTGACCTTTTGGGCCTTGGACTTCGACACAGTCGATGATGTCGGGGGCGACATGCAGCTTGACGGGCTGTTTGAAGCCCGTTGACACCCGACCCTTATCAAAGCGGTCCTTCGAAAGGCATGCCTGAAGGTTTTGTACATGCACAGTGAAGTCTCACCTTCATAACTTGGAAATTCTCGTTACCCGCCCATTAACCTTAACCCATTCTTTACGCCTCACCCCCGATAACGGGGCATGTTCCTTATGCCCGAGGCTTCGACATGACCCCCACAGCGCCCGCCGCGACCCTGCCCCAGACACATCCCTGTGCGTTTCTCCCCTCTGCCCACAGGACTGAAAAACGTGCCTTCATCACCGGGATCACCGGGCAGGACGGCGCCTATCTGGCGCAGCTTCTGCTGGACAAGGGCTACGAGGTGCATGGCGGGATGCGCCGCAATGCGCAGGCCGAACGGGCAAGGTTAGAGACACTTGGCATCGCGGATCAGGTCATCCTGCACGATCTCGACCTTTCGGAGATGACCAACATCTTCCGTCTGATCCGAGATGTGCGTGTGGATGAGTTCTACAACCTCGCAGCCCAAAGCTTTGTCGGTGCATCCTGGGACCAGCCGCTCTATACGGGTGACGTGAACGGTATGGGTGTGGCCCGGCTTCTGGACGCGTTGCGCACGCTGGCCCCCGAGACACGGTTCTACCAGGCGTCAACGTCCGAGATGTTCGGTCTGGTGCAGGCGGTGCCGCAGGCCGAAACCACGCCCTTTTATCCCCGTTCGCCTTATGGTGTGGCCAAAGCTTACGGTCACCACATCACCGTGAATTACCGCGAGAGCTTTGGCATGCACGCCTCCTGCGGAATTCTCTTCAACCATGAAAGCCCGCTTCGGGGCGAGGAATTCGTCACCCGCAAGATCACGCGGGGGCTGGCCCGGATCGCGTGCGGCGGCAATGCGCCCATCGCGTTGGGCAATCTCAGCGCCCGGCGTGACTGGGGCTTTGCCGGTGATTATGTCGAAGGCATGTGGCGGATGCTGCAACAGGACACCCCCGGCGATTACGTTCTGGCCACCGGTGTCACCACGCCGATCCGCGATTTCGTGAGCTTCGCCGCCGAGGCGCTGGACATGCCGCTGGACTGGCACGGCGAAGGTGTCGCCGAGGTGGCGACCGACCGGCGCACCGGGCGCCGCGTGATCGAGGTGAATCCAGCCTTCTTCCGCCCCGCCGAAGTGGACCTGCTGGTGGGCGATGCCAGCCGTGCCCAGCGACAGCTTGGCTGGCGGCCCAAGGTCGATGTACGCGGATTGGCCACGATGATGGCGCGCGCCGATTACGATGCCGTGGCCTAGACTCTTCCGCCGTCTAACTGGGCGGCGCGACTATCTCGACGGACTTCGCGACGGGGTCCTGCATGGTTGGGCCCTGCCAAAACCGGGGCACGGCCCAGTTCCGGTGGCGCTTTATGCCGGGCAGCAGCGTCTGGCCAACGCGCTGGCGTCGCAGTTCCGCGCCGATCTGCGCGATGCCGGGCTTGCGGGCGGCACCTGCGGCTTCAGCTTTCGGATCGACACCGACACGCCTCTGCTGCGGGTCTGTCGGATGGATGGCCCCCGCCCGGTCGAGATCGGAACGCTCCGCCAGAACGGCGCGAAACAGGCTCTGTCCAAGCCGAAACTGCCCCTCATGTCCTCGCACCCCATGTTGCGGGACGTATTGGGGCCGGGCCGTGCCGCGCTTCGTTCTGCACCCGAACCTATACGGGATCGCCCGGCGCGATTGAGCCCGCGACAAGCGCATCTTTTTGCGCAGACAGATCCAGCGACCGACCACCCGCTGCCCGATCCGCTATGCGCTTGGATGGCGTACCTGCACCCACGTCACCGGTTGGAGGCACAGTTCGATTGGGACGCGGCCCCCGAAGATGCGGCGCATTTTCTGAACTGGATAGTGACTAACTATGCCCCGATGCGTACCGGGCTACGCGTGCCACTGTCGCAGCCCACGATCCAGTGGCTGAATGCGCCGATGGTTGTGCCGGGACAGCGTACCAGCCTCAGCCGCGCCACATGGGCGGCGCTGCAGGGCGTGCCGCATCTGCGTCAAGGTATGGATTTCGGCAACCCCGACTGGGTGGATGCGATGATCACCTGGTGGTCCATCCATCAGGCCCATGCCATCGGCGCCGAGGATTGTCTCGTGCCGGATGGGTATGTGACCCGTCTGGCCGGGCTGCCATTGGATCAGGAAGAGCAGGCGTTTCCACTGTCGCGTCATCTCTTGCGATGGGCGGCCGAAACCCCTGCTCTGGCGCGGCTGTGTCCGGGCTGTGAGGAGGATCGTCGGCAGATAACGCTGGCAGCGATGGTCCGGGCGGCAGAGCGGCCCGATACGCTGAGATACGTCCCTTGGGCCAGTATAGAGACACTTCTGGAAGAGGATATGTACAGCCAGACCCCCTTGGGCACCTATCTGACCACGCTGGACCGATCCTCTGTCCCCATGTCCCGCAGCGATTATGTGGCCACCCTGCGCGGGCGCGGATACGACCTTGAGGCCCGGCGCTTTACCAGCCGCACCATAGAAGGGCACCGTCTTCACCCTGCCGCTCTGCCCGCCCCTGCGCTGCATGGCGCGCCACAGGTCGACGTGCAGGTGATCGGCCCTGTCACCAAGGCCAGCGGGTTGGGACAAGCCACCCGGGCGTCCGTGGCCGCCTTGGAGACCACTGGCCTGTCGGTGCAGGTCGTCAATTTCAGCCTCGACAACCCCGCTCCAGAGATCGACGTGCCACACACGCCACTCCAAAAGGCCCACGCGGCCCGGTTCACCCTGCTGCACCTGAACGCGGAATCCATTCCGCCGTTCTTTGCCTATTCGCCCGACATCACCGATGGGTCATATCTTTCTGCCTACATGTTCTGGGAACTCACCCGCCCTGCTGCCTGCCATGCGCTGGCCCTGCGCATGGTGGACGAGATCTGGACCGCCTCGGGTCATGGGCGCGCAATCTATGACGGTGCCTTTGACGGCCCCATCCGGGTGATGGGACTGGCCAATGATGTGGCTCCTCATCCCGACCCATTGGGCGCACGGGCCGAACTCATTGCCCGCACCGGGTTCAAGGCCGACAGCTTCCTCTGCATGGCAAGCTTTGACAGCTTTTCCTTCGTGCAGCGCAAAAACCCACTGGCCCTGATCCGCGCTTTTGCCGAGGCCTTTCCGCAAGGCGGCGCACAGCTTCTGCTCAAGACGCAGAACCGGACCCGTGTCAGCGACCCGGCACAGCGCACCATCTGGGCCGAGATCGACACGCTGACGGCAGGCGATCCACGCTTCCACGTCCTTGATGAGACCATGGGCCGCCCCGCGCTTCTGACCCTCACCGCCGGGGCTGATGCCTATCTTTCGCTGCACCGCGCCGAAGGCTGGGGGTTCGGCATGATCGAGGCGATGGCGCTTGGTGTGCCTGTGCTGGCCACGGGCACGTCCGGCAACCTCGCCTATTGCGACGACAGCACCGCATGGTTGGTCCCTGCGCAGGACGTGGCGCCCGCGCCGCAGGACTACATGTTCACCCCCAAAGGCGGGCTTTGGGGCGCGCCGGACCACGACACGGCAGTGACCCTGCTGCGCCAAATGGCCAAAGACCCTGCCACTCGCGCACGCCGGGCCAAGGCAGCCCAGACACGGGTCTTGCACGCGTTCAACCCCGAGGCCATCGGCACGCGCTACGCGGCGCGCATCGACACGGTGCTGCACCAGTCAAGGATCAGCGCGGCATGATGTTCCTCCGCTCGCGCGGCCATCCACCCTATGTCATCGGGGTCAGTTGGCCACGTTCAGGGCATCACCTTCTGGCGCGGCTGCTCAGGCTCTATTATGGCCCAAGTTTCACCTATTGCGGGTTCTATGGCCAAACCGAATGCTGTGGTCAGGTGCCCTGCACGCGGGCCGGAGCGATCCGTTATTCCAAAAACCACGACTTCGATGGTGCAGTGCCGCAGGATGGCGCACATCGCTACCTGATCCAGACCCGCGCCTTTGCGCCGTCGGTGGTGTCGAATTTTGAGCTCTATCTGCGCGAAGGTGGCAGCGATGATGCGCCCAGCTTTGCCCGCTTTGCCAGCGCACAATTCACCGCTTGGCGCGCCTTTCAGGACAGGTGGGTGTATTCCGATTTTGCGCGGTCACAGACCGTGATCCCCTACGAGGCGCTGATCCACGATCCTGCCTTGGCCATGACCTATGCATTAAGCAGCTTCGGCGACCCCGATCCCGATCCCTCGCGCCTGCGCCGCGCCATTGCGTGGGTGGACGGCGAAGAGGTGGCGCAGCGCCGCATCACCCCACGCCCCGGAAGCGGTGTTCATCCGCCACGGGATGTGACGCAATTTCGCCATTACGACGCCAAGCTCTTTGGCTATCTGGACAAACTGCGACTGACCCGACAGGAAGTAAACAGGCTGTTCCGCCACCATCTGGGCCGGGACGCTGCCGAGGCGAACATGCTTGCGCTGCAGGCCAGCCCATCGCTGGACACGCTCGAGCGGATGATCCTCGGCTCATCTGAATACACCACCCGGAGGCGGACGCTTCGGGTGGTTTGATCTGACTTGTGAGAGCGTAATCATGGCCGACCTTCCCCTCATCACTCCGGTTTTGTTGTGCGGAGGCTCCGGCACCCGGCTCTGGCCACTGTCGCGCAAGAGCTATCCCAAGCAGTTCGCGCAATTCCTGGGGGAAGAGAGCCTGTTTCAGGAAGCTGCCAAGCGCGTCTCGGGCGAAGGGTTTACCGCCCCGCTAGCCGTCACCGGCGACGGGTTCCGCTTCATCGTGGCCGAACAGCTCGACCATTGCGGACTGCGCCCGGCGGGCATCCTCATTGAACCCGAAGGCCGCAACACAGCCCCAGCCGCTGCGGCGGCCGCGTTGCATCTGGCAAAGACCAGCCCACAGGCGCTGATGCTGCTGGTGCCCGCCGATCACGCCATTCCCGATGCGCAGGCGTTCCGCGATGCGGTGATGACCGGTGCGCCTGCCGCAGCCGACGGCCAGATCGTGACCTTCGGCATCCAGCCCACCCGCGCTGAGACCGGCTATGGCTGGCTCGAGGCGGGGGCCGAAACCCTGCCCGGTGTGAATGCGCTGGAACGCTTCATCGAAAAGCCGGATCAGGCCAAGGCCGAGACACTCTTCGCCAATGACCGCTACCTGTGGAATGCGGGCCTGTTCCTGACAAGCGCCGACACGCTGATCGCCGCCTTCGAGGCACATGCCCCCGACATCCTTGAGGGCACCCGTGCCGCAATGGAGGCCGCCAAGACCGATCTGGGTTTTCTGCGCATCGACGCCCCGCTCTGGGGACAGGTCCGGGCCGAATCCATCGACTACGCCGTGATGGAACAGGCGAAAAACGTCAGCGTCGTGCGTTTTACCGGCGGCTGGTCTGATCTCGGAAGCTGGGAAGCGGTCTGGCAGGAAAGCCCGCAGGATGGCAGCGGCAACGCGCTGGCAGGGCTCTCCACGGCGATCGACTGCGAAAACACGCTGCTGCGCTCGGAAAGCGACGAGATCGAACTGGTGGGCATCGGCCTCAAGAACGTGGTCGCTGTCGCCATGCGCGACGCGGTGCTGGTGGCGGGCATGTCCGACAGCCAGAGCGTGCGCCGCGCCGTCGACCTCCTGAAAGCCCGCGAGGCGAAACAGGCGGTGCAATTGCCCGTCGATTACCGGCCTTGGGGTTGGTTCGAAACGCTCATTCTGGCGGACCGCTTCCAAGTGAAACGCATCCACGTGCATCCTGGTGCTGCGCTGTCGCTGCAAAGCCATGTTCACCGCTCGGAACACTGGATCGTGGTGGCTGGAACGGCCAAGGTCACGGTGGATGACGAGGTGAAACTGCTGACCGAGAACCAGTCGGTCTATATCCCGCTGGGCGCCGTGCACCGGATGGAGAACCCCGGCAAGGTGCCGATGGTTTTGATTGAGGTGCAGACCGGGACCTATCTTGGTGAGGATGACATCATCCGCTACGAGGACATCTATTCCCGAAGCTGATCGGGGACGCGTTGACGCGTCCGCCTCTAGCCTAGCCGTTTCGCCACAGCCTGAAGCGTCTCGCGCATCAAGACCTCTGCCCGCGCGACGCTCTCGGCCTCGGCGTAACACCGAAACTCCGGCGCATTGCCGGAGGGGCGCAGGTGGATCACGGTATCGTCGGCAAAAGACACACGCAGCCCGTCAGTCAGGTCAACGCCAGTCTCCTTGGCCCGTCCCGCAAAGAACGCCGCCCGTTCGGCGGCATCTTCGATCAGCTCTGCGATAAACGCCTTGGATGCCTCGGTCGGAATGCCCGCAATCCGGTCAGCCGCAGTAAAGCGTGGCGGCAGATCAGAGACCAATTCGGCCAAACTCACCCCCTTTGCACAAGCCATCGCCAAGGGTGCCACAATGGGCAACAGACAATCCCGGGTCATCAAGGGCGCCAGCTTGCCCGACGGGCCGTCCGCCGCGAAACCCAGCAAAAAGCCCCCATTGGCCTCATAGCCCACAACACGGCCCCCCACCTCTTCCATTGCGGCGATCACAAAGGGCGAGCCGATCATGGTGCGGATGACGGACCCGAAGTCCAACTGGTCGACAGCCGTGTTCGACGACACTGGCGTGCAGATGACCTCGGCCCCCAGCATCTGCGCCGTGAGCGGCCCCAACACATCGCCGGGCACCAACGTGCCGCTGGCATCCACCACCATCGGACGGTCGGCATCGCCATCGGTCGACACCAGCGCATCAAGCGCATGCTCGGCACACCAGCGCTTCAGCATCTCGCGCGTGTCCGCGTCCACCGCCTCGGTATCGACCGGGATGAAATGATCGGCACGGGCCAGCCGCACCACCTCGGCGCCCATCTGCATCAGCGCTTCCGCCAGCGCATCGCGCGCCACCGACGAATGTTCATAAACACCGATGCGCAACCCCTTGAGAGCATCCGCCCCAAACGCCTCGACATAGCGCGACACATAGGAAGGCACCGCACTTACCGCGCGCTGTACATCCCCCATTTCCACTGAAACAGAGACTGATCCCAGAGCCGCACCAATCGCCGCCTCGTCTATTTTCGCGATCTCTCCGCCGGGCAGGTAGAACTTCAACCCGTTGCGATCTGCCGGAATGTGGCTGCCTGTCACCATGATCGCCGCCTGCCCCGCCCCCATGGACGCCAGCGCCAGCGCAGGCGTGGGCAACACGCCATGATCCACCGCCCGGAGCCCCATCGCCCGCACCGCCGCGATCACCGCCGCCGCAATCCGTGGGGACGAGGCGCGCAGGTCCTGCCCAACATGCACCGAACCACCATGTGGGCAGGCGGTCAGGAAAGCACGTGTGTAGTCCGCGACCAGATCGTCGGTCAGTTCGGTGACAAGGCCGCGCAAGCCGCTGGTGCCGAATTTGGGGGGCATATCGTCTGTCCTTGTGCCTTGGAACCTCGCCCGCAGGTATGCCCTTGGCAGCGTCATGGGCGCAAGGACGACCGTGTCTCACGTGGCGCGGTCACGTTTTGCATATTTTCAAAAAGAAGAAGCACAGAGACAGCGCATCACTCGCTGCTTCTTCTTTTTCCAAATATGCACACACACGGCCCGCCACAGGGCGCAACGCCCGCAGGACTCACACCCCGTTTACCAAAGCGCCCCTAGCGTCCCGCCCGAATGCGGATCGCTGAAAGGGCCTGCCCGATGTCACAAATCTCCACCCTCTTGTCGCTGCCCTATATTCAACCGGCACAAGCACAGAAACACGTCACACATAACGAGGCCCTGCGCATACTGGATGCGCTGGTGCAACTGTCAGTCGAAAGCCGTGGCCTGAACGAGCCGCCGACCACCCCGACCGATGGCGCGCGCTATATCGTGGCCTCCGGCGCCACCGGGGGCTGGGCCGGACAGGACCACACCATCGCGCTGAACGCGGGCGGCGGGTGGATCTTCCTGCCCCCGAACACTGGTTGGCGCGCTTGGGTTGCGGATGAGGGCGCAGAAGTCATCTGGCAGAACGGTCTGTGGCAGGCGCAGGTTGCGGGCCTGCCCGATCGCCTTGGTTTGGGCACAAGTGCCGATCCGGTAACCAGGCTGAGCATCGCTTCACCGGACACGCTGCTCACCCATGAAGGGGGAGGGCATCAGCTCAAGGTGAACAAGGCCGCCACATCCGACACCGCCAGCCTGCTGTTCCAGTCGAACTGGACCGGCCATGCCGAGATGGGGCTGGCCGGTGAAGACGCGTTCTCGATCAAGGTCAGTGATGGGGCCGCATGGACCACTGCGCTGAGCTTTGATCCGATCACCGGCACGGCCAGTGGCGCAGCGGTGAGCAGCGGCCCGGAAGAAAGCAATCCCAACACGCTTGTGCGGGCGGGCGATGGGTACCTCAAAGGCACCATCCTCGGCACCGTGTTCAAAGACGCAAATGGCGTGCCCACCGGTGGCGTGATCGAGCGCGGTGCGAACGCCAATGGCGCGTATGTGCGCTTTGCCGATGGCACGCAGATCTGCACCAGCCCGGATATTCCCACCGGACCAATCAGCAATCAGGCCGGGGCGCTATGGCAGTCGAACCATCTCGCCTGGACCTTTCCGGTCCCCTTTGCGCCGGGGATGCCCCCGATCCTGACCGGAGAGAGTGGCAACACCGGCGCCTGGCCCACCTTTGCCCCACATGGGGTGCTGTCGACCGGGCTGAAGGCCACGGCGCTCATTCAGATCACCGTAGGGCTGAACCTGCGGATTTGTGCCATTGGGCGGTGGGCCTAAAGGCAACTCTTCAGCCCCTCATTCCCTGCATGAAGAGACTGCAACACCAATCCATCCGACGCTCACCTTTCCTTATCCGAATCGCCTTAGCGTGGCGGGCGGTAGGGAGAGGGAGGCCTTGGGTCTGATTGCGCGCGCAAAAGTACGCTCACTCCAACAGACTAAGCAGATAGGCCCCATAGTCGTTCTTGCCGAACATCTCGGCCCGCACGCGCAGGGCGTCATCGTCGATCCAGCCTTGGTGATAGGCGATCTCGTCGGGGCTGCCGATCTGTTGGCCCTGCCTGTCGCTGAGTGTGCGCACGAAGTTCCCGGCATCCAGAAGCGACCCGTGTGTGCCGGTGTCGAGCCAGGCATAGCCGCGTCCCATCAGCTCCACGCTCAGTTGACCATCGGCCAGATAGCTTTCCAGAAGCGAGGTGATCTCCAGCTCGCCCCGCTCTGACGGCTGGACCTTGGCCGCCCGCGCAGGGGCGGTCCCGTCGAGGAAATAGAGACCTGTCACCGCATAGGGGGACGGCGCTTTCAACGGCTTTTCGATGATCGTTTTCACTGTGCCATCAGGGGCAAAATCCACCACACCATAGCGTTCGGGGTCAGCAACACGGTAGCCAAATACCGTGCCGCCCGATGCCACCGCATCGGCGCTGGCCAGCACTTCGGGCAGGCCGTGGCCAAAGAAGATGTTGTCGCCCAGCACCATCGCGGAAGGCGCACCGTCGAGGAACTCTTCCGCCAGCAGATAGGCCTGTGCCAGACCATCGGGTGAGGGTTGTTCGATGAAGGTGAACGCGAGCCCCCATTGCGACCCGTCGCCCAGCAGGCGCTGGAACTGGTCCTGATCCTGCGGCGTGGTGATGATCGCGATCTCGCGGATGCCCGCCAGCATCAGCACCGACAGCGGATAATAGATCATCGGCTTGTCGTAGAGCGGCAACAGCTGCTTCGACAGCCCCATGGTGATCGGGTAAAGCCGGGTGCCCGACCCGCCTGCGAGGATGATGCCCTTGCGCGCACGCCGCGCAGCACTTTCGCTTTGGGTCACGGGTTCAACTCCTTGATCACGGTGTTCAGGCCACTCTGCCAGTCGGCAGGTCTGATCCCGAAATCCGTCGCCAGTTTGGCGCAATCAAGCCGGGAATTGAGCGGGCGGGTTGCAGGCGTTGGATAATCCGATGATGGGATGCCTGTCACCGCCACATCGCGCCCAGCCTGTTGGAAAATCTCCCGCGCAAAGTCCGCCCAGCTTGTGTGCGGCTCCCCGGCATAGTGGTACGTGCCGCCCTTCGCCCTATCACGCATGTGATCCGCGAGGATCAGCAGCGTCGCGGCAATATCTGCCGCCGGGGTTGGTCCGCCGATCTGGTCGTCCACCACGGTGAGCGCATCGCGCGTTTCACTGAGCCGCAACATAGTCTTCACGAAATTCGCCCCATGGGCGGAAAACACCCAGGCTGTGCGTAGGATGATGTGTCGTGCGCCCGCCGCACGGATCGCCTGCTCTCCAGCCAGCTTGGTCCGGCCATAGGCATTTTGCGGTGAAACAGGGTCTGACTCAGTCCATGCCCGCGTGCCGCTGCCGTCAAAGACGTAATCGGTCGAGACATGCAGGAAGGGAATATCCAGATGCGCACAGGCCCCCGCCATCGCACCGGGGCTTGCGGCGTTGATCCGTTGTGCCATCGCCTCTTCCTCTTCGGCCTTGTCGACGGCCGTGTAAGCCGCGGCATTGATGACGACACTGGGTTTGAGATCGGCGATGATGGCCGCGCAGGATTGCGGGTCGGACAGATCCGCTTGGTCACGCCCCAAGGCAGTGACATCCCCCTGTCGCTGCAATTCGGTGGCGACCTGGCCCGTCTTGCCAAAAACCAGGATCATGTGACCCATGCCCAGCGAGGGGCCAGCCCCTCGCGCTCCCCGGAGTTTATCTGGCAAGATGAAAGAGCAGTCATCCCTTCACCCCCAAACGCTGGCCCACCCCGTCGCGGTCCTGCAAGGCCTGCCACCAGGCGGCATTGTCGAGATACCAGCGCACCGTGCGCCGCAGACCTTCCTCCAATGTCACCGAAGGCTGCCAGCCCAGCTCACCGCGCATGCGCTTGGGATCAATCGCGTAGCGCAGGTCATGCCCGGGACGGTCGGTCACGAAGGTGATCAACTGCTCATGCGGCGCGCCGTTGGGCACCATCTCGTCCATCAGCGTGCAGATCATGCGGACAAGGTCGATATTGCGCGCCTCGTTCTCACCGCCGATATTGTAGGAGCGGCCCACCACACCGCGGGTGACCACCGTCAGCAACGCATCGGCATGATCTTCAACGAACAGCCAATCGCGCACATTCTCGCCCGCGCCGTAAACCGGGATCGGCTTGCCATGAAGCGCGTTCAGAATGACCACCGGGATCAGCTTTTCCGGAAAATGATAGGGCCCGTAATTGTTCGAACAGTTCGACAGCACCACGGGCAACCCGTAGGTGTGGTGCCACGCCATCACCAGATGATCACTGGCCGCCTTTGAGGCCGAATAGGGCGAGCGCGGATCGTAGGGGGTTTCCTCGGTGAACTGCCCCTCAGCCCCCAGAGACCCGAAGACCTCATCGGTCGAGATGTGGTGAAAGCGGAACGCTTGCGGTTTGCCCTGACGCTCCCAATAGCCCCTCGCGGCCTGCAATAGCGTATAGGTGCCCACCACGTTCGTATCGATGAACGCCCCCGGCCCGTCGATGGACCGGTCCACATGGGATTCAGCGGCCAGATGCATCACCGCATTGGGCGCATGTTCGGCAAATACAGTCTCTAACAAAGCGCCATCGCGGATATCACCCTGCACGAACCTATAGCCGGGCGCATCCGCCACAGAAGCCACATTGTCGAGGCAGGCCGCATAGGTCAGCGCATCGAGGTTCACGACCTCATGCCCCTGACCAATCGCCTGCCTGACCACCGCAGAGCCAATGAACCCGGCCCCACCTGTCACCAAAAGCTTCACGTGTTACTCCACTCAAATGGGCTGTCGATCTCAGTAAGTGCCGGCGCAACTGCATCCTTGTCCGACAAGATCGGATCGCCAGACACACCCCAGTCGATGCCAACGCTGTCCCACCGCACAGCGCCTTCGGCGTCAGGCGCGTAATACCCAGTGCATTTGTAGATGATCTCGGTGTCAGGCGCCCGCGTGACAAACCCGTGCGCAAAGCCTTCGGGCACCCAAAGCTGCCGACCGTTCTCAGCGGTCAGATCGACACCCACCCACTGTCCATAGGTCGGTGAGCCACGCCGGATATCCACCGCCACATCGTAAAGCGCCCCGCGCCCACAGCGCACCAGCTTGCCCTGCCCCTTGGGCGGCGCTTGGTAATGCAACCCGCGAATGGTCCCCACCTCGGCCGAGAGCGAATGGTTGTCCTGCACAAAGACCGGGTCAATCCCCGCCACCTCGGCCAATCGCGCCGCATTCCACGTCTCGGCAAAGAACCCCCGTGCATCGCCAAAGCGCCGCGGTGTCAGGATCAGCAGCCCTTCGAGAGCGGTCTTTTCAAAATCCAGCATCAGCCGTCCTTCTGCGTCTTCACCCAGGCCAGAAACGCCCGGTCAGGGTTCTGCAATCTGGGCCGTCCGGTTTCATCCCACCACGCGACCCAGCGCGCCTGCAAGGCGTAAACATCCGAACCGGGCCGCAGTTCGCGCACCATGGCAAGCGTGTCTTCCAACAGAACCGGGGCATCCATGGGGCGCGGTTTGGCCCGTCGCGTGACAACAAGCACATCACCCTCGCGCTCGGTGAGGGAATAATCGGGCAGGTGGTTCTCAGCGATCATCTTGCGCACAGCCGCCCGGAACACCCGCACCGGAGCCGCCGATCCCGATTTCAGATGCAGCACGGGCACCGAGATCGCCCATTCCGCCTGCCGCCCGCAATGCTTGCGCGCCAGCTCGTAGATCCGCCGCTCCAAGGGCTTCCTCAGCCGAAAGTAATCCCGGCTCAGCGTCAGCACCGACCGCGCACAGACCGCCCGATAAAGCCAGTCCGACAGGGTCACCGTCACGCTGATCATCCGCCCGCCGCGCGACTTGCGCAAAATCTCCCAGGACTCGATCAGGCCAAACCCCCGGGTCACCTCCACCCCGCCAGTGTCGATATTGGTGGTGATGCGCGTGCCCGCCAGCCGCTCGAACCCTTCGCGCAACCGCGAATAGCTCTCGCCGCCAGTATCGCGATTGGTCGCCACCAGAAGATCATGCGCGCGTAGCGTCAGCGTCCGCCCCACCTGCCGCCCGGCATTCATCGCCGCCACCAGCTGGCTGATGCAATAGATCAGGATGTCCTTGTCATGGATCGTCGCCCGACCCTTGACGCTCGGCACCACCTCCACCGCAACCCCGTTATGGGCATAAGACAACACCCGCCTGTCGGGCCGTGTGCTCAGCGAAAAGATGGGGTGTTCCATCGACGCCAGATCGTCCTTCGGGCTGGCGCCAAAGATATCGCAGACGAAAAAATCGCCCGTTGGGTGCCGGTCGGGCAACAGCCCGCCACTCATTGGTCCCGTCATTGGGGTCCGCCTGTATTTGCTCTGCTCGATCCCCGGTTGTTTTTTGAGGCCGGCTTTTATGCCGACTCGGCTTTCGGGGTTTCAGTGACACCCAACCTAAAGTTATCCACAGCGTGCGTCTATCCAAAGCTGGGATTTCAGCGGAGGATCGGAGTCGCTCTCTCGGGGGATTGGAGTCGCACAAACGGAGGATCAGAGTCACCACGATCGATTACATCGCAATTTTTCTCTTTAAAAAAAGATGCTTAGAAACAAGTTCAAAATCCCATAACATATAACTAACAGATTTTAACAAACCGGTTGGATCTGAACACCTCCTGCCCAAGCTCTGTTCTGGGTAGTTAAGTCTGTGAATCTGCTTAGAAAAGAAAAGAGTGTTGCAGTTTTTCTTCCATGTACGCATTTTTATGGTAGCCTGGTGAAAAGAGCGCACATAGAGGCGTAATTTTCAGGCAAAACCGGGCAGCACATGACACAAGACAACCCTCTTCCCCCCTACTTTAACATCAATCCCGACACCGCGCTCGATGCGCTTGGCGCGCCCACCACAACGGCGGATTTCGGCAACATCGCCCGCGCCTGCGAAGCCGGTCGTGCCGATCTGGCCAGCCGTGGTCTTGAGGAAAACGGCGCACGGCAATTGCGCCTGTTCTCCACCTGGGAAATCACCCGCTACCTGATCCCTGTCGCCACCGGGCATTTCCGCCGCGTGCTGAAACAGAACCCCGACCTGCCGCAGGGCCGATCCGAGACCACCAGCGGCGCCAAATGGTTCACCTTCGACGAGGTGCTGCGCCTGCGCGCCCATTTCGCCTCTGAGGGGTCCAAGACCAAGGAATACCTCCCCTACCGCCCCAAGGGGCAGCCCGCCAAGCTGGTCGCTGTTGCCAACTTCAAAGGCGGCGTAGGCAAGACCTCGACAGCAGCGCATCTCGCGATGTCCGCGGCCCTTGATGGCTACAAGGTTCTGGTTATCGATCTGGACAGCCAAGGCTCCATGACCTCAATCTTCGGCGGCAAGGTGCAGGACGAATGGTCCACCGTCTTCCCGCTGCTCGCCCGCCACTATGCGCGCCACCTGCAAGGCGAGAACCAGCGCCGCATGGACCGGGGTGAGGCCCCCACGCCGCTTGACGACACGCTGTCCGAGGCGCTCAAGTCGCGCAGCGAAACACTCGTGCAGAAAACCCACTGGCCCAATATCGACCTGATCGGCGCGCAGCTGAACCTCTACTGGGCCGAGTTCCAGATCCCTGTCTGGCGCATGGCCTCGCGCGGCTGGAAGCTCTGGGATGCGCTCACCGACTCGCTGTCGGAGGATGGCATCCTCGACCAATACGATGTGATCTTCCTCGACACGCCCCCCGCCCTTGGCTACCTCACCATCAACGGGCTGGCGGCTGCCGACATCCTGCTGGTGCCCCTCGGTGCATCCTTCCTCGAGTTTGACAGCACCGGCCGCTTCTTCGACATGCTGCACTCCACGTTCGGCTCCATCGAGGACGCCGAGAACATGGCCGCGCGCGCCTTGGGCCGCGATGGTCTGGCCTTCCAATGGGATGCAGTGCGCGCCGTGGTCACCCGTTATGACAGCGCCCAGCAGGCCGAACTGGCCGCCCTTATGCAGGCCTATCTTGGCCCCACCCTCTCGCCCCACCGGCAGGGCTTCACGGCTCTGATCGGACAAGCCGGCGAGCAAGTGCAGGGCATCTACGAGGCCGATTACCGCGATTTCAACCGCGAGACCTATGTGCGCGGCCGCGAAACCTTTGACGCGACCTATGCCGCCTTCAAACAGCTTCTCATCGGAAGCTGGCACCGCGACGTGCAACTGGCCCAGCAGGCGGCGGAGTGAGCCGATGTTCGCAGCGCAACACGCCCCCTTCATCTTGCCCGTAAACTCCGGGGTTTGGGGCAGCGCCCCAATCCACCGCACGCCACGGACACCAAAGTTTAACCAAACGCGCCAAACCTCCCGGCCGCAAAAGACAGGAGGCTTCCATGGCCAAGCGTAAACGCCTGACACCGCCAAACCCCACCTATCTCGACACGCCCCCGCTCGAGACCAAGTCGATGTTCGCAACCCCGCGCGCTGCGCCCATCGCAGATGTAGCGCGGGATGCGTCCAGCACCGCCGCGCTGAACGAACTGTCCGACAGCCTTGCACGCGCGCGCGAAGAGGGGCGCATGGTGGTGGACCTGCCGCTGGATCAGATCGTTGTCGACCACCTCGTGCGCGACCGTCTGGTGGTGGACGAGACCGAGATGCAGACGCTCAAGACCTCGCTGCGCCGCCGTGGCCAGCAGACGCCGGTCGAAGTGATGCAGCTGGGGGATGGGCGTTATGGGCTGATTTCCGGCTGGCGGCGTTGCCGGGCATTGGCCGAGATCGCCGAGGAAGACGGCAGATACGATCCCACCGTTCTGGCCCTCCTGCGCCGCCCCGAAGAGGCGTCGGATGCCTATCTCGCCATGGTCGAGGAAAACGAGATCCGCGTCGACCTGAGCTATTTCGAACGCGCCCGCATCGTCGTCAAAGCCGTGGATGAGGGGGTGTACGGCACGGAACGCACCGCGCTGCAGATGCTCTTCCACTCCGCCTCCCGCGCCAAGCGCTCCAAGATCGGCAGCTTCCTTCCGGTGGTCCGCGCGCTGGACGGTGCGTTGCATTTCCCTCAGGCATTGAGCGAACGGCTCGGGCTAAGCCTGTCACAGGCGCTGAATGATGATCCCGGTTTTGCCGACCGTCTGACCGCGCGGCTGGCTGCTGCCGAGATCGACAACCCCGAGACCGAAACTGCGCTTCTGACCAAGGCTCTGGCAGCGCAAAACCAGTCTCTAAAAGCCAAAACAGAGACAACATCGGCCAACCCGGAGCCGGCGTTTCGCGACGAAACCATCGGCGCGTTTACTCTGCGTCGTCACCGCGATGGCACACTCTCGATCTTGGGCGCGGCTTGGCCGGACAAGCTTGAACCGGATCTGAAGCGGTTGCTCAGCAACGCATCGGCTTACGTTCCAAAATAGGTCCGGTTCGGTCCTAATGTTTCGCACGCGAAACAATGGGTCCGTTTCGGACCTAAATCCACAGGGTGCCGACCGCGGCCACATCTTTGGTATGGCCTGGCGTGGGATCAACGCACTTCCTCCTTGGTTAAGCAGGCGTTAACCATCTTCGGTCAAGTCTGGGCGATGATCCGATCGTCCGGAAAGGACTGCCGATGTTCCTGCGTCTGGCGCAGCTCTATCGCCGCTATGCCCATCGTCATCTGTGCCTCTCGTTCTCCGGCGGGGCGGCAGCGCAGGGGTCTTTCGGTCCGGTCATCCTGCGGCGGGGGCGCGTCTGTGTCGACAGGAACGGGCGCATTTTGAGCGACGCAGACGCCGTTCTGCTGGAGCATGGCGGCGCGCAGATGTCGGGTCATGCGCCTTCTCTGCCCTATCTGTCAGGGGCATCGGTGCGGGTTTCGCTGCGAAACCCGGCGTCCGTGCCGGTTACCTTCCCTGCCCTGTCGCGTGTGCGTCTTTGTTGCGCCCATCTTTCGCTTTGGCCCGGCCTGCTTCGGCGGATGATCATGGTTCTGCCGCTTCTGCCCTATGCGCGCGATCCGCATGTCCGGTCCCGGGCGAAGGCGCGGCTTGGGCTGGGCGAGGATGCGCCAGCCCCCGTTCTGCATCTCGCCCCTCCCGATGCACCGCTCCACCCTTTGACGACAGGCATCGCGATCGTCTTGCCGGTCCACAACGCTGCCCCGCATGTCGCCCGTTGCCTTGATCGCATCGCGACCATGACCGATCTGCCGTGGAGCCTTGTGATCATCGAAGACGTGAACCGCCCCGGGTTTACCGGAGAGTTTCTGGTTCAATAGTTAGGCTGCTTTTTCGTCAGCGTTCAAGCTTGCGTAGAATGCCTCCTCTGCTTCTTGTGGCGTGATGTAACCGACGGCGCTGTGAAGGCGGGTGTTGTTATACCAGTCGACCCATTTCAGAGTTTCCCATTCGACCTGACCGACCGACTTCCAGGGGCCGAGGAACTTGATGACCTCGGTCTTGAACAGGCCGATGATGCTTTCGGCGAGGGCATTATCATAGGAATCGCCGACGCTTCCGACCGAGGTATCGATGCCGGCCTCTGCGAGCCGCTCGGTGTATCGGATCGACAGGTATTGGCTGCCACGATCACTGTGATGGATCAATTTGTCAGCCTCAGACGGCGCCCTCTGGCAGATGGCCTGGTTCAGGGCATCCAAGACGAAACCAGTCGTCATCGAGGTCGAGACCCGCCAGCCAACGATCTTGCGGGCGAAGACGTCGATGATGAAAGCCACGTAGACCATTCCTTGCCAGCTGGAAACATAGGTGAAGTCGCTGACCCAAAGCTGGTTTGGCATGTCCGCCACGAAGGCTCGGTTTACCTTATCGTGCGGGCAAGGTTGTGCCGTATCGGGGTTGGTGGTGATCACCTTCTTGCCCCGCACAACGCCTTGTAATCCCATGACCTGCATCAACCTCTCCACCGTGCAGCGGGCGATATCATGGCCACTGCGGCGTAGCTGGTGCCAGACCTTGCGCGCGCCATATCGGCCCCGGCTGCCCTCGAAGGCCTGCTTGATCGCAGCCATGTCCAGCTGATCCTGCCTGGCCCGGTCCGATGCCAGATCCGGATCACGCTCCACGGCCTTGAAGGCGTAATAAGTCGATGGTGCGATCCCCAGAACCCGGCAGATCGGCCCGACACCATGGACACAACGGTGATCATCAATGAACGCGATCATTTGCGGAATGGGCGGTCGAGCTCCGCCGCTGCGAAATATGCGCTGGCCTTCTTCAGGATCTCGTTGGCCTGGCGCAGTTCACGGACCTCACGCTCAAGTTCCTTGATCCGATCCTTCTCGGCACTTGTCAGACCGGCCCGCTGCCCGGCATCGCGTTCGGCCTGCTGACACCAGACCCGCAGACTGTCCGGCGAACAGCCAAGCTTCGGCGCGATGGCCTTATAGGCGGCCGTATCGCTGGAATAATCGGTACGGTTCTCTCGAAACATCCGAACACCGCGTTCGCGAAGCTCGGCCGGATAGGCGGGGGTGAATCTCTGCTTTGTCATAGGGCTCATCCTTTGAGTGTTTTACTCTCCGGTAAACCCGGGGCGGTTCAACGGCTCGACGGATGCGTCTCTGCGCCCGCTGCTGCAGGCATGGGTGACAACGCACCCCGAGGCCTCTCTGATTTGCCATGACAGCCCTCGGGGCTTCGCCGGCGCCGTCAATGCCGGGCTTGTGGTGCTTGGCGCCATCGACCGTCCTGTGGTGCTGCTCAACTCTGATGTCACTCTGCCGCAGGGCTGGGCCTCGCGCCTTGTGGCGCCGCTCTTGACCGATGCAGCCATCGCCAGCGTCACGCCGCTCTCGAACGAGGGTGAACTGATGGGTGTCCCGCACCCCTGTGCCGGTGTTTCGTTGCGAAACACCGAGGCTGATATGGTTGATGCCGCTCTCGCGCCGTTTGCACGTTGCTCTGCCCTGCCCTCTTTGCCCACCGGGTCGGGGTTCTGCATGGCGCTGTCCCCCCATTGGCTGGCCAAGGTACCGCGCTTCGACGAAGGCTTTGGCCGTGGCTATGGCGAAGAGGTGGATTGGTGCCAGCGGACCCGTGCGCGTGGTGGGCGTCACGTCTGCCAGCCGGGGATATTCGTTGGCCATGTCGGTGCTGCCAGTTTCGGCGTGGAACAGAGACGCACATTGCGAGCCCGTAGCGCCCCTGTCCTGTCCCGCCGTTGGCCTCGGTTCGATGCCGAGGTGGCTCAGGCGAAGGCTTCGGATCCGCTTGTCGCAGACCGCCTGCGCGCCGGGCTGCTTTGGGCCAAGGTGCGATTGGATGGGGTGCCCCTACCCGTCTACGTGGCGCACAGTCTTGGTGGCGGCACCTCGCGCTGGCTGGGCCAGCGTCTTGCAACCCACGAGGTCGCCTTGGTGCTGCGCGTCGGTGGGTCGCTGCGGTGGCAGATGGAACTGCACACTCAGGCTGGGGTCACGCGTGGCGCAACGGCGCGGTTTGCGGTGATACAGACTCTGTTGCGCCACTCTGGTCCGCGTCACGTGATCTATGTCTGCGCCGTGGGCGACCCCATGCCAGAAGAGATCCCGTTTCGCCTGCTCGACCTCTGCGCGGGTGGGCATCGCCTCGAGATGATGTTCCACGATTATTTCCCGCTGAGCCGTGATTACACGTTTCGCAGCGAAACCTATCCCGAATGGCAGGCGCTTTGGCGGCCCGCGCTGGATCGCGCGGAACAGCTGACTGTGTTTTCAGACGCCTCATCCAGGATTGTCGCTGGAGAGCATCCCGATCTTGCTCACAAGATCCGTCTGTCGCCACATGGTCCGCTTGGGCCTGTGCCGCGCCTGTCACCTGCACCCTTGGGACAAATGGTTCTCGCGGTGCCGGGGGATCTCAATGTGCAGAAAGGGGCTGCGGTGGTGCGTGCTTTGGCGGCCATCTTTGCCCAGACTCAGGAGGCGAGGCTTGTGGTTCTGGGAGAGGTTGCCCCGGACTGCCCGTTGCCGCGCGCGGTGAAGGTGCTGGGTGGTTACCAATTGGAGGACCTGCCGCATCTGGTGGCGCGGCATGGGATTGGGGCATGGCTGATCCCGTCGCTGTGGCCAGAGACGTTTTCCTATGTGACGCAGGAATCACTGGCGACCGGTTTGCCGTGCATCGGCTTTGATTTGGGCGGGCAAGGTGACGCGCTGCGCCGTGCCGGGAATGGCCATGTGGTTTCGTTGCGAAACAGTGCCACGCCGGATCTAGACGCGCTGCTGCGCGGCTTGCGTGCGGTGCCGGGGTGGCCGGATCAGGTGGGCGAAACAGCCGTTCTACCGTCGCGGCACTGGTCGTTTCGAAAGATGCGGGCATGAGTCTTGTGGGTCCTGAAATAGGTCCGGATCGGTCCTATTGTTTCGCGCGCGAAACATTGGGTCCGTTTCGGACCTATCTCTCAGAGGTCACTGAGGATGTCCCGATGCCAGCGCATCAGCCCGACCCCTGCCAGCAGCGCAACACCCAACGCCAGCGCCATTACATAGATCGGGCTGGCATAGGCCGCGTCATAGCCGGGATACAGACCGCGCCGCACAAGGCCTGTCACATGGATCAGCGGGTTCCACCACAGGATCTCGCGCCAGGGCAGGGGAACCGCCTGATAGGTAAAGAACACGCCCGAGATCAGGAACATCGGGCGCATTGCGATGGACCAGACCCGTTGCCAGAGCGGCATCAACCCGATCAGAAGGCAGTTCATCATGCCCAGTCCAAGGCTCAGCGTAGCAAGCAGCCCGGCGGCTTGCGCCAGAACCGCCAGATCCGGGGTGGCGCGTGTTTCGCTGAGAAACAGGATGCCCCCCAAGAGCAGGCTGGCCATGGCAAGCTGGGTCAGCACCGCAAGGACAAACCGCGCAAGGATCGCGTCGAACACACCTACCGCCGGATAGGCAAACAGTGGGCGCGAGAAGTTCAACGCTTGGGCCAGTTTGCCGGTGATGTCCGAAAACGCGAGAAAGGGGAGCAACCCCGTGGCGTAGAACAGTGGAAAGCTGGTGCCGAGGGCAGGGGCGTGAAAGCCAATGGCAAAGATCACCGACAAAAGCGCGATGCCCGCCAAGGGTTCGGCCACGGCCCAGAGGTAACCTCCGGGCACGCGGCCGTGAGTGGTGGTCATTTCCCGCAGCATCAAGGCACCAATTGCCCGCCACAGGGTAGGACGGGCGGTTGGTGTCATCGACGTGTTCCGCTGCGAAATTCCCGCATAAGGAGAAATGATACGGCATGACTCAGCTAAATGCAATCAAAAGTAATCCGGCTGTCCCGTTTCATGGAGTCACGCTGCCTGCGGCGCAGGTGATCCCGCACTGGCCCTTTGCCCAGTCTCGCCGTGCGGGGCGGCATGTGGCGGTGACGCTGTCCTTTGCGGTTTGTGTGCTGCTGCCAGTGTGTCTTGCCGCGTGGTATCTTTGGGCGCGGGCGGCGGATCAATACGCCTCCGAGGCTGGCTTCGCGGTGCGCCGGGAAGAGACCGGTGCGGCGGTCGAGATGCTGGGCGGTCTGGCGGGTCTGTCAGGGGTGAGTTCGCGCGATACGGATATTCTTTACGAATTTCTGTCGTCGCGCCGTCTGGTGGCTGAGCTGGCGGCGGATCTGGATCTTGCCAACCTTTGGGCCAAACCGGGCACAGACCTGTTTCGCGGTGAAACAGACCCTGTTTTTGCCTTTTCCAAAGACGGATCGCCCGAGGCGTTGCACCGCTATTGGCGCCACCGCGTGCAGGTGGCTTATGACAGCCGCGCCGGGCTGATCTCGCTCCGGGTGACGGCGTTTGCGCCCGAGGATGCGCAGGCCATCACCCAAGGTATCGTGCAACGGGCGACTGCGCTCATCAACGAGTTGAGCGATGTGGCGCGGGACGATGCGATCCGCGATGCGGCCATGACATTGGAGGCGGCGGAAACTCGGCTGCGGCTGTCGCGCACGCAGGTGACGGCGTTTCGCAACATGCATCAATTGGTCGATCCGGCAGCGGATGTGCAGGCGCGGGCGGGGCTGCTGGGCAATTTGCAGGGGCAGTTGGCCGAAGCGCTGATCGCGCTGGACCTGTTGCGCGACGCCACCCGTGCGGGTGACCCACGGCTTGCGCAGGGCGCACGCCGTGTGGCGGTGATCGAGGACCGGATTGCGGCGGAACGGGCCAAGCTGGGGTTTGAGGGCGACGGAGAGGCCTTTGCCAGTGTGGTGGGCCAGTTCGAGGCGCTGATGGCGGATCGGGATTTTGCCGAAGCTGCCTATATGGCTGCGCGGACCACCTATGATCTGGCGCAGGCCGAGGCGCAGCGGCAGAGCCGCTACCTTGCTGCATGGCAACAACCGACCCTGCCCGAGAGTGCAGAATACCCGCGTCGGGTGCGCTGGCTGGTCGGGATCGCAGGTTTTGCGCTGTTGTTCTGGGGGTTGGCTGTGCTGTCGGTTTATGCCGCGTTGGATCGGCGCGGATGATCGTGCTCGACGACCTGTGGAAGCGGTTTCCATCTGGGCCGCTGGTGGCGCAGGGGATCACTGCCACGTTCCCGGCGGGGCAGGCGACGGCGCTTTTGGGGCGGAATGGTGCCGGAAAATCATCGCTGCTGGCGATGATTGCAGGGACGCTGCGGCCCGATGCGGGCCGGGTGGTGCGGAATGGGACCGTTTCCTGGCCTGTGGGCTTTGCGGGCGCGTTTCATCCCGATCTGACGGGCGCACAGAACACGCGGTTTGTGGCGCGGGTCTATGGTGTCGATAGTCCGGCGGTGTTGGAGTTCGTGCGCGCGGTGTCCGGGTTGGGGGAGGCGATGCGCCAGCCGGTGCGGCGCTATTCCAGTGGTATGCGCGCGCGGCTGGGATTCGCGATCTCCATGGGCATTCCGTTCGACATGTATCTGGTGGACGAGGTCACGGCGGTGGGGGATGCCGCGTTTCGCCGCGAAACATCCGAGCTGCTCAAGGCGCGGCTGGGGCAGGCGGGGGCCATTGTGGTGAGCCATGCGCCTGCGCAGTTGCGGGGGCTGTGTAGCGCGGGGGCTGTGCTTGAGGAGGGGCGCTTGCGGATGTTCGACGATCTGGACGAGGCGATTTCGGTGTATCAGGCGGGCGGGGCTGTTATGCCGCCAGCCACAGGGCCAGTCGGTCTCGGCGCCAGTGGCGATACGCGCTGAGTTGGCGCAGGCGGGGGCCGGGGGCAAGGGAGAGGGCGTGGCGCAGGATGTTTTGATTGGTGGGGGTCAGATGGTTCATATGTGGCTCTAACATCGCCAAATTCGTGCATACCCAGTTTCGGTAGGTGCCGTCTCTGAGCTTGTTCATCCGCCAGAGTGCAGCCCGCAGACCCGCCCGTGGCCCAAGGTGATTGCCTGCATGGGCGCGATAGAACAGGCCGGGGCGGGCGTCTTGCAGAACATCGGTCCCTGCACCGGTCAGTAGGAGGATCAGCCACCAGTCCCAGAACGGGGCATCGACCATGCCGACGCTGCGGGCGAGTGCCACGGCGGTCGCATCAAGCATCAGCCCGCTGCCGGGCATCCGACATTCCACCAGTGCGTTGCGAAACGTGGCCGGGGCCTGACCCCGCCAGCGCATGACGCGCGGTGCCTGTCCGTCGCGCAGAAGCATCCTGTGGGCGCAATAGACCTGTCCGGCGGGTGTGCTGGTGCTGTCTTGCGCCAATGCGGTCAGGCCGCGTGCCAGGTGGTGTGGCAGCCAGAGGTCGTCCTGATCGGCAAAGGCAACCGGGCCTGGGGGCAGGTCTGGGTGACAGAGCAGGCCGAGATAATTCGCCGTCATGCCCTGCTGCGGGCCGCGCAGGAGCATAACCGGATTGGGCTGGTCCTGCGCGAAGGCGCGGATCAGGGCGCGAGTGCCGTCGGTTGATCCGTCATCACTGATCCAGAGCGACCAGTGGGGATGGTCCTGCGCGGCAAGGCTGGCCAGTTGCGACCGCAGGAACGCGCCGCCGTTGCGGGTGCCCATGAGCACGGTGATATGGGGCAGGGGGGCCATGTTAGGATCATGGCGCGGTTGAGTGAGTTTTACAACCTAAAGTAGATCCTTGGTCAGGTGTCGGCATGATACGAAGGATGGCGTGGTTTTGCCCACACTCCGCGAGCGGCTGACGGCGATCCACCGGGATCGCTTGAGGCAATGTCCCATCCGCATTAAGGTCAGGCTCAGGCCCCGACCGGGACGCCAGATGCCAGTTTCGATGACAAGGGTCCCCCAGTGATGGAGTTTCCTCCGATCTATATCCTGAGCCTCGAGGGGGCGCAGCGCTTTGCGGCGCTTGCCGAGGCACTGGAGGCGCGTGGGTTGGCCTATGAGGTGATCTGGGGCATCGACGGTCGCACGCGCCTTCCCCAAGAGCATGAACACCGGGTGGACCGCACCGGGGCCGAGGCGCGTATGGGGCGGCCGATGACGGACGGAGAGTTCGCCTGCGCCCTGTCGCACCGGAAGATCTATGAGCGGATCGCTGCCGGGGATGCACCTTCGGCCATCGTGCTGGAGGATGATGCCGATCCGTCGTTGCCGTTCTTCGATCTGGGGCCCGCGCTGGTCGATCCACCCTGCGGGTTGCTGCTGTTTGATCACAAGAACACCTATGTGAAGGTGCGCGACCGGCTGATTCTGCCCGGTGGGGTGCGCGCCTACCGGGTGGCGCTGCCGCCTTTTCTGGCCACCGGTTACATGGTGTCGCGCGAAGTGGCGGCGCATCTGGCGTTCCGCAATGGTCCCGTTGTGCAGCCCTCGGATTGGCCCGATGCGATCCTGCAATTCGACAGCTATGCTTGTGATCCGCGCGTGGTCACCCAGCGCGGACGTACAGCAGGCAATTCCAGCCTCGAGGCCGGACGGCGCAAGCATGGGCATCGTCAGCGCAAGAGCCTGCGACGTCTGCTTTATAAATCCTATTGGCGGCGCTGGGTGACCAAGCGGCTGGCGCGCAAGCTGGCGTAACCGGAACGGGCGCGGGGTATGTGCAAGCGCGCCGCCCGCAGATTGCATCCTATTCAGCGGCGGCAAGTCGGGGTGGGGCGCTTTCCATTCGCAGACTGTGCAGCAGCAGCCCCAAGGGCCGCGGATCGGCAGAGGCGCCCAGATCGCGTGGGCTGTGGCAGGTGGGCAGGCTGAGGTCGATGCGCAACGGGCCGCTGAACTGTGGCAGGGGCAGATCCCAATCGAGTGCGGGATCGCTGCCGCGGGTGCGGGTGTCGGACCATGTGGCGCGGCGTCCGGTACGTTCTTCGATTGCGGTGATTGTGAGCGTCAGTGTCTCATGCGCCAGTGCCGCCTCAAGCAGGGCGGCTGTGCCCGCAAGCCGCGTCACCGGATGATCGGGGTCTGACAGGGCGCGGATGCTGGCCTGCGGTCGGGCGGTCCAGATGCCCGTATCTTCGGGCGCATGAAACCCATCAAGATGCAGTGCGACCTGATCGGGCTCGCGGGCGACGCGGATCAGGTCGGTCTCGGAGGTGAGCGGAGGCAGGGGGCGCAATGTGCCCGCCTCTGGGGGGTGCAGCATGTCCTGAATTGCGGTCATGTCGGCCCGGTCGAGCAGTGCATCGCCGCGCCCGTCGAGCCAGGTGGTCAGCGCGGACCCGGTGCCGCGGCGACAGGCCAGATCGGTGAGCTGTGCCTGCGCCTCGGGTGGGGTGCGCTGCCCCAGCGCCTGAAGCCCCATCGGGAGGCCCAGCCCGGGTGGCAGGCAGAGGATCACGGCCCAGAGCGCCGGATCACGGATCGGCAGGGCGAGATCCGACAGGTGATGCCCGGTCT
>NZ_JBKAEE010000003.1:0-116974 GCF_059070475.1 Marivita sp. NO-S04 | reverse complement strand
AAGCTCGACAGGACAAGGCAGGCATATCTGGAGGCCAAGGCGGTGGGAAAGCCGGTGTCCACATCGCGGCGTGCGTATCTGACCGACCTGCAGGACACGATCTTCATGGCGATCCCGGAGGAGAACCTTGCGCTGATGCCGCTAAGCGAACAGGTCCTGAACGACCCTTCATTTTACGCGGACGCTAGGCACAGTGCCGCTGCGATCAGCAAAGATGAGCTTTTCATGGCGCTGTCCCCTTCGCTGAAAGACATGACAGTCCAAGACGCCCGGGCCTTCGTCTCGCAGCTCTGGCACGGCACGATTGACGGCAATGCCCGCAAATACGCCGAAGCCCTGAAGCGCCCCGAGCGTGAACCGCAGCCCTTTCGCCCGGGAACACCGTGTAAGATCGAGGCCATTTTCTTGGCTTGGGCTGTAACCAAGTTGGCCGCCCCGAACTCCGTTGCAGGCGGCGGCATCCAGTGCAGCGCGCGAAAACCATTGAAGGCGCTGTGGTGACGTCTACTGTCGCCAACATGATGAACCGGGATCACATGCGCGCCTTCTTTCGGCGCACCGCGGCGCTTGTCGCCTTTGTCGCGCTGCTCTGGGCGGTCCAGGTCGTCAATTGGATCTTCGGTTACGGTTTGAACCCGGCCTTCGGCCTGATCCCCCGGCATGTCAGCGGATTGGATGGTGTCATCGCCATGCCCCTCCTGCATGGAAGCTTCGCGCATCTTATGGCCAATACGCCGCCGCTCCTGGTGATGGGTGGGCTGCTGGTGGCTACGACCACGCGGGCCTTGCTGGCCGTGAACGCCGTGGTGATCGGCCTCGGCGGCGGTCTTGTCTGGCTGTTCGGAAGCTCGGCCATCCATATCGGCGCGTCAGGGCTCGCTTCGGCTGGTTTGGCTTCCTCGTCGCGCGCGGCCTCGTGGATCGCTCCCCGATCACGCTGGGCGCGGCACTGGTGGTCGGTGTCCTCTATGGCTCCCTTCTCTGGGGCGTTTTTCCAGGCCAACCCGGCGTCTCGTGGGAGGCGCATCTCTTCGGCGCTTTGGCCGGCGCGGCCGCTGCATTTCTGTACGAACGCATGTCCATGTGCCGCGCCTCGGCGGCGTCGATTGGCACTGGTAGCAATGCACTCGGCCAAAACCGGACATCGGTGACGGATACAGCGAAGGTCCGGAAGCCGAACTTCTTGGACTTTCAGGGCCTCGATGACGGCGTCTTCGTTCGTAACGGTGTCCCTTAGGGAAGTTGCAAAAAAATCGCCTACAGCGATCTTGTATCGCGCAAGGAAGATCCTGATCTATGTCTTGTCGGTATGCCGGGCTTCGGTTCGGTTCGGAATAAAATCGCTGTACTTAGGGTCGGTTCACCGATCCGTGGAGGGGCTAGTTCCCTCTCTAGCTTCACCTCTAGCGGCCCCTGTGGCGGCGGCGGGGCGGCGGCCCCCCGGGCGACCCCGGGGGGCCAGCATAAGGGATAAGGACGGTCTCTCCGTTCCTCGCGCTGGTGGCGACACCCTTCCGCAATCCTGCGGCAGGGCCAGCAGAGGAGGCCATAACATGGCTTACGACACCGACGAGATCAGCCAGCGTGGGACACGCGAGACAAAACGGAAGCGTAAGCCGACGTGGAAGTCTCGCCTGTTAAAGGGCGCATTCTGGGTAGCCTGGGGATGGGGAAACTCTTTGACCTCATCGAATGGCTGTCCCGGTTGTCCGGCGACTAACCGCGCGACCCTTAATGTTCGCATTTGGCGAAAGGAGGACCGAGAATGCTAGGTGAAGCACTGAGATTGATCCGGGTCTTCCATGACCTGAAACAGAACGAGTTGGCGGAACGCCTCGATATTTCCCAATCGCACCTTTCTGATATCGAACGACTAACCGGTAAAGTGCCAAGTCAGGAAATCGTTGCACGATACGCCGAAGAGTTTGATCTGCCAGTCAGTTCGATCTGGTTTTTTGACGAGAAGCTGACAGAAGGCACGACGCCGGGCGCTATCGAGAAAGCGCGTGGGGTTGTCGCTGACAAGATACTTGATTTTCTGAGGATGATCGAGCGGAAGCGAGCGTCATCATGACGAAGCGCCGCGACAAGTCCTATGCCCTCGATCAATGTGCCCTCTATCGGTGCAGCACACGCAAAAAGTTGTTCAAACTATTACAGACCAGTTCCGAGAAGTTTGCTGAGTTGAAGGCCGCACCCGATCTACAAGCCTGGGTTCGTCGGCATAAAGGAACGTCTGGTCCCACAGGGATCGGTATAGGCGGCTAATTTATTGTGATTTTTCCTGTTTTATGTCCCCCTGATTTTGGCGATCCGTCATGCGGCTGATTTCAGGGGAAGGATTCCGAGCGCGTCACGGAGTTTGTCATCAGAGAAGTCGTATTCGCCGAGCATGTTGATGTGTGCCCAGGCCATTGGGGCGTGTGCGGCGATGACGCGTTTGAGTTCCTTCCTGGCTTCCTCGTCCGGTGCCGTTTGGAGTTGGTGAGCGAGGTAGAGATAATTCCAGCAGATGATGGAGTTCTTGATCAGCCGGTTGCAGGCTTCGGCGATCTCCTGTTCTTCCTTTTCGGCTTGGGTGAACTCGCGGGGATTGCCGACGGCGACGGCGCGGGTGAAGCGGTTGGCGAGTTCGACCTTGTTCAACTGGCGTTCGATGGCCTGACGCAGGGGAAGGTCATCGACATAGCGCAGGATGAACAGCGATTTGATGATCTGTCCGAAGGCCTTCAGAGTTTGATAGAGCGCATGTTGGCGGGAATAGGAATTGAGTCGCCGGAAGATGTCGGACGCGGTGTTTTCCTTGAGTTTGATGGTGGCGACGAGGCGCAGAAGCGCATCCCAGTTCTCGCGGATCAGGGTCTCATTGATGGTTTTGTCCGGCGACGATCCAATCATGATCCCTTGGCCGGTCCGGCTTGAAAGATGTAGAGGGTCTGTTTTCCAATACCTTTGATCCGTGGGGCGAAGGAAAAGCCCAGCAGATGCGTCATCCCAAAGATGGCTTCATTATAGCCGTGGCTGTCGGTGGAATGAATGTTGCTCTTGACGACGTCATTGCACATGAGGCCGTCGATCACGAACGCGCTTTCCCGGTCGGCAGCGCTGATCATAAGGGAATGCCAGAGGATGTGGCGTTCATCGGCGAATGTGTAGGCGCTGACGCCTTGCCCCTGGCCAAAATACTTAAACGACCGGCTGGCGAGGCTTTCGCCGCGCACCTCGAACTTTTGTCCATCACTGGCGGTATGCAGCTTGTCCGCCTCGTTTCGATAGATATTGGGCAGGTCCATCTCATCCATGGCTTTGACCACAGCGTCGTTCGCGGCGCGGATATTGTCGAGAGAAAACCGCCAATTGACGACATGTTCCAGTTCGCCCTCGGTCACGCGAGACGAGATCCTTGCCATTTTGCGAACGCCGATTCCACATCCAAGGCCCATGATCCCGGCCAGGAGTGCGGGGCGGGGTACAGCCTGACGGATGTGGGTCTGCTGCCAGTGTTCGAAAGCGCCGAGCATCCCGCAGTGATTATTGATCGTCTCAAGTACTTGTGCCAGTGGTACATCGTGCCGTTGAGGGAACAGTTCATTGGTTGGGCTGATGCCATCAGCCCCGGCTGCCGGGGTAGCGATGTGGAAGGTGCCATCGGCACGTAGCTTCAAGTGTGGATTGGCAGCAGCATTGGCGTTCGTACGCTGATATTGTTGTGTCAGCGCCTTCCGGAGGGTTGCCAGAACGGGTTCCGGGTCGGCAAACTCGGCCAATCCGGCCCGTTCCAACAGCTCCGGCTTCTCTCGCCTCCACCTGTCCGGATCAATCAGATAGGCGTCCATGGGGCGGTATTTATAGGACTGCGAGAGGTTGAGATCGCCGGATTTGATGGCGGCGGCAACATGCTGGAACAGAAAGACCTTGTAGAGCGAGGTTCGGAATGTTCCGTCACTGCGGATCAGTACTGCCCGCTCGTCTGTGTTGAGGAATTCCGTTCGGCGCCCCTAGCCCGACCACGCCATCGTTGTGTTTGAACCGGTCGATGGCGGTGATGAGACTGGCGGCCCGGTTGTTCCGGTCGAACATGATCGCGCGAAGGATGGGACTAAGGCGATTTTGTAGTCGCAAGGACCCTGCCTCAAGCACATCGAACCAGCTTTCATCCCGCGCGGTTGCGGAAAGATCATCCTTCAGCTGCTCGAATGCGCTGAACCGACCTTTATCCAGCAAGGCTCGGATTGTGCTGACTTTCTGGGTGTCCGATATTCCATTCCGCCTTGGTCACGCCGCGAATGTCGCGCAACAGGCCAAACACAGATGTGTCCAGGTCATTGATGACAGACTTGATCTGCTTTTGTTGCGCGCCGACCGGTTCTCCAGCAGCCAATCATTGTGATCGCGCGTCGCCTTTGCGTGAAAGGTCGCCGTGACGCTGAGCCAGAGATCGATCAGGTTGTCGTGCGTGCGGTAAAGCTGATGGGCAACAAAAGCAGCGGCATGGATACGCCGGTCATTGTCTGCGCGTTGCTTGAGCTGAAACAACCGTGAGCGCTGAACGCTGCCCGCGAAATATCGAATGCCGGCAGCCCCCAAATCGAGCGCCGATAGAGGGTCGGAAAAGGCTGGCCATGCAAATCGGCGAGCGTCTCAAAGTCAGTGATGGCTTCCTTAATCTTCGTCGGTCTTGCCGACTGCGACAGCTTCTTCAACAGGGTCAGGCGATACCGGTTCTGATCGTCTGGGGTCGTGAAGAGTTCGTCCAGCAAGGCGCGCGCGTCATCGGTGAGATGTGCATTCATCAGCGCGATGAGTTCTACTTTGCGGATCTGCAATCGGATCGGATCAACTCAAGCAAAACACCCGATCTGGGAACCTGGATGCGCCGCTGGATCAAATAATCCACGCATCGATCAAAGATCAGGTGCGGCTTCAGATATGTTCGCGCCATCGTCGCAATCTCGGCGATCAGGTCTTTCCTGGCTTTCCGCCCGAATGGCATGAAGCCATAGAAATCCAGAATGAGATTACGATGGCGCGCGCGGGTCTGTTTGGGGTAGGCTGCTGGCGAGAACTCCGATCCTGTGAGCCCGGGAAGCTTTGCTGCCGCCTCAATATCCGGGGCGTGAAAATCGCGAGGATCGTAGAACGTCTTCGCCGCTTTGAAGTAAGCGCACATCACCAGAAAGCCGATCTGGCTGGCGGGCGAACGCAACTTGGTTGCGATGTCCAACAAGGGTTTTGGCAAATCGAAACATCGTTTGCGCTCGCGGAAGTCGAATACCGGCGGCTTGTCAAACGCCTTTTGCTCGGAGGATGACAGGATTTGCATTCGGGGCATGAGGCTCTCCGTCATAGTGGTGTCCGGGAAACGGTCGTTTGACGGCCCCGTGTTTTGTTGTCCGGCAATATGGCTTGACAACGGAATGTCGGACAAGATGATTGGGATGGAAAAACGGACAAAGACTGCAGAATTAGTTGCGCCGATCGGATACGCGCGCATCTCAACGGCCGATCAATCGCTGGCCCCACAGGTTGACGCTCTGAAGGCTGCCGGTTGCGCCGAAATATTTGAAGACTGTGTATCTGGAGCCAAAACGGATCGGCCTGGACTAAATGAAGCGCTCGATCACCTACGTTCCGGCGACACTCTGATTGTCTGGAAGCTCGACCGTCTCGGGCGCAGCATGAGCCACCTGATTGATACGGTTCGCGATCTTGACCAGCGCGGCGTCGGATTCAGATTTCTGACTGAAGGCATCGACACGACAACGAGCGGGGGCACACTCGTCTTTCATTTGTTCGGTGCCCTTGCCCAGTTCGAACGCGACCTCATCCGAGAGAGAACGCGCGCTGGCCTGAGTGCCGCTGCCGCGCGCGGAAAAGGCGGACGCAAGGCTGTCGTCACTCCTGAAAAACTGGCGCGGGCGAAAATGCTGATCGAAAAGGGCCGGACGGTTCGAGAGGCGGCCCGCATCAAAGTTGGCAAAACCGCACTTTATGACGCGATCAAGTAGGAAACCTCACGAACCACGCCAGACTGATCCGTCGCCCCCCAAATTCAAAGGGACCGAAAACACGAACATTCCGATGGGACCTCACGTACCTTTATGCCGATAGACCCAGAGGTGCACTGACAAAACGTTACATCTCGCGTGTTGACCTTCCCGCGCGGGAGACATGGACACATGTCCCGTGATGGAAGCGTCAGAGGATACCGCGCGCAGGGATTTCCTGTATTACGCAACGGCCGGGGCGGGGTCGTGGCCGCAGGGGCCGCGCTCTGGCCACTGGTGAACCAGATGAACCCTTCCGCCGATGTCCGCGCCTTGGCACAGATCACTGTCGACATTTCCGATCTCGCGCCTGGAACGCAATTGACCGTCAACTGGCGCGGAAAACCTGTCTTTATCCGTCATCGCACAGAGGCAGAAATGGCTCAGGCTCGGGCAGAGGCGGTCTCTGACCAGCCTGACGGCAAGGCGCGCAACCCCAATCTGCCCGCCGATGCGCTGGCGTCGCGTAGCCCTTAATTGGGCTCTGCCTCACTTTGTGTGGCGCAACTATCCTGAAACAGGAAAATTCAGGAGGGATGGTTGTGAGCTCGAAGAAGCATTGGTCGCCCGGGGCCGAAGTTTCGGTTCAATGCGTTGAGCGAAGTGATTTCGGCGGGTGATCGTATCGGGAGCTGACACCAAGCGGCATCTGCCCAGACTGTGGATTGCATTCACGCCGACGTCACGGCTGGCGGCGTCGGCGGTTGCAGGATTATCCCGCCCATGGAGAGGAGGTAACGGTTGATCTCGCGATTTGCCGTTGGCGATGTTTGGCACCCGCTTGCCCACGCCGGACTTTCGCAGACCAACTCACCTCGATTGCGCATCCGTTTGCACGTAGCACTTCGCGTGTCGGGGAGATTGTCAGTCATCTTGGGCATGCAACCGGCGGACGGCCTGCCGAACGGCTCTTGCACCGTTTGGGCCTTGGCGTCAGCGATTACACGGTGCTCAGGCAGTTGAAAAAGCGTGCTCAGGGCACCGCCAAGCCGCCGACGGTCATCGGGATTGACGACTGGAGCTGGCGGAAGTCGCAAACCTACGGCACGATCATTGTGGATCTGGAGCGTCGCGTGGTGATCGACATTCTTGAGGATCGAGATGTCGTCACCTGCACCAACTGGCTCAAGCGACACCCCGAGGTGAAAGTGATTAGCAGAGATCGGTGTGGTCTCTACGCCTAGACTGCACGGCAAGGGGCACCGCAGGCGAAGCAGGTCGCTGATCGGTTCCATATCGTGCAAAACCTGCGGCAGGCCATTGAGGAGCAAATGAACCTCCACGGCCCTGAGACCGGCAGAGCGCTGCTGGCCGACGCCGACAATATCACCGCAGCCGGCAGCCTTCTGAAGTCACGCCTTGCGCACAGGACATCTCGGGAAGAGATTTTCACCACCATCCATGCGCTCCGAAATCAGGGGCTTAACTGTAGCGAGATCGGGCGACGAACAGGGTTCCCGCGCCGCAGCATCGCGAAATGGCTGCAGTTCGAGACGCACCCACCGGACCGCAAACAGGCCGCTTTGAAACCGACTTCGCCGTGGTACTTTGAAGAATTCCTGAGCCAAAGCTGGAAGGACGGCATGATGTACGAACAGGAGAACGGCACTGGCCGAAGCGGCGGCTGCGGCAGGGAAAATGTTGCCACTTTGGCCCTTTCTGTTTGCAGGGAGGGCGGGAGATTTTAGTCGTGGATTTATATTTGAAGGTCCGCCTCGCGCGTCGGGGCGGTATGAGCGAACGGGAGGCCGCCGGCCATTTCGGGATCTCGCGTGCGAGCGTGAAGAAGATGATGATGTTTTCGGTCCCGCCGGGTTATCAGCGAACGGCGCAGATCAAGCGGCCCAAGCTGGACGGGTTCACCGGCTTCATCGACGAATGGATGCAAGACGATCTGAACCGTCCCCGTAAACAGCGCCACACCGCCAAGCGCATTTTTGAACGGCTTTGCGACGAGCACCAGTTTCAAGGCGGCTATACGACGGTCAAGAACTATGTCCGGGAACAAGGGCGGCGCAGCCGAGAGATGTTTGTCCCTCTGGCACATGCCCCCGGCCATGCCCAAGCGGATTTTGGCGAGGCGATGGTCGTGATTGGCGGGGTCGAGCAGAAGGCATATTTCTTTGCACTGGATCTGCCCTACAGCGATGCCTGCTTTGTGCGTGCTTATCCTGCGGCGGTCTCCGAGGCTTGGGTTGATGGCCATGTTCATGCTTTTGCATTCTTCGGCCGGGTTCCGCAGTCGGTTCTTTATGACAACGATCGATGCCTGGTCGCGAAGATTCTGCCGGACGGCTCGCGCAAGCGGACCAAGCTGTTCAGTGGGTTCCTGTCGCATTACTTCATCCAAGATCGTTATGGCCGACCGGGTAAGGGCAACGATAAAGGCGCTGTTGAGGGTCTGGTCGGATATGCCCGGCGCAACTTCATGGTGCCTATCCCACATTTTGCGACATGGGAGGCGTTCAATACCTGGCTGGAAGAACAATGCCGCAGGCGCCAGAGCGATGTCTTGCGCGGTCACAGCGACAGCATCGGGCAACGACTGGTCCGCGATCTTGATGCGATGATGGATTTGCCGGCGTCACCGTTTGATGCCTGTGACCAGGCCAATGGTCAGGTGAACTCACAATCCCTGGTGCGCTACAAAACCAACGATTATTCGGTTCCTGTCGCCTACGGGCACCGCGATGTCTGGCCTCGTGGCTATGTCGATCAGGTGGTCATTGGCTGTGGTGGAGAGGTGATTGCCCGCCACAGCCGGTGCTGGGACCGGGAGGATATGGTCTTTGATCCCGTTCACTATCTGCCGCTGCTGGAGCAAAAGACCGGCGCGCTGGATCAGGCGGCCCCATTGGTGGAATGGGAGCTGCCAGAGGAATTTGTGACCCTGCGCCGCTTGATGGAAGCCCGCATGATCAAGGCGGGGCGGCGTGAGTATGTGCAGGTCTTGCGGCTCTTGGAGACATTCGAGATGGCAGACCTGCAGGTTGCCGTCAAAAACGCACTTCGCATGGGTGCCATTGGGTTTGACGCCGTGAAACACCTCGTGCTGTGCCAGGTCGAGAAGCGGCCGCCCAAGCTGGATCTGGATGTCTATCCGTATCTGCCAAAGGCCAATGTCGGCACGACGTCGGCGGCCAGTTATATGTCCCTGATGAAGCGGGGGCAGGCAGCATGAGCGACGCTCCCCAAATCCTGCTGAACTACCGCCTCAAATCGCTGCGGCTGCCGACCGTTCTGCGGGAATACAGCAAACTGGCCAAGCAGGCCGCAGCCGAGGGACTGGACCATGTACAATTTCTTGCACGTCTGATCGAACTGGAGATGATTGACCGGGAACGCAGGATGATCGAGCGCAGGATCAAAGCCGCAAAGTTCCCAGCCGTCAAAAGCCTGGATAGCTTCGACTTCAAGGCGATCCCCGCCCTGAACAAGATGCAGGTGCTGGAGTTGGCGCGTTGCGAATGGATCGAACGGCGCGAGAATGTCATCGCGCTTGGGCCTTCCGGCACCGGCAAAACCCACATTGCCCTCGGCCTCGGGTTGTCGGCATGCCAGAAAGGCCTGTCTGTCGGTTTTGTCACCGCCGCAGCGCTTGTTCATGAACTGATGGAGGCCAGAGACGAACGCAGGCTCCTGCGGCTTCAAAAACAGATGGTTGGTTACAAGCTGCTGATCATCGACGAGCTGGGCTTTGTGCCACTGAGCAAAACCGGGGCTGAGCTGCTGTTTGAATTGATCTCCCAACGCTACGAGCGCGGCTCCACGCTGATCACAAGCAACCTGCCATTAGAAGAATGGACAGAAACATTTGGGTCAGAACGCCTGACAGGCGCACTGCTCGATCGCCTGACCCACCACGTCAACATCCTGGAGATGAATGGCGAAAGCTACCGCCTTGGCCAGAGCAAGGCGCGTCAAGCAGCGCCCAAAACCTAAACCTCAATCAGCACAGATTGGCCCTGACGGTCCAAAGCATCCGGACAACCGCCCGCTATATAACAAGCGCGGCTGCCCGGATGCTGGCGCTCGTCTTCACGCTGATTATCCCAAACCCAAAGTGGCAACATTTTGCGCTGCCCTTTGGCTCACTTTTACTCTGCCGTTGACAGGCAGCCTGTGTCCGTATGATCCAAGAGCGTGGTTACGAGGGGAGTCAGTCGCATTAAAAGCGGCTGGGGGCGGGCGGGCGCAGAGCCGAAAAGCAAACGAAGGGCCCCGCCGTGGAGCACCAGATCCTGGAGCCGGTCCGGGGCCCGGAAACGGGGCATGCGATCTCTCCGGTCATTGCGGCCGCGCTGTGCATCAAACCCAGCGGAAAGCTCACCTCGGATCAGGCGCGGAAAGTCGACACGCTCAAAGCCGGTTCTCCCGCCTTCACAACGATGCGCAGCCTCGCCATGCGTTTCAACGGTATCATGCGTGGCCGCCAAGCGGGTCCGCTCCCTGCATGGATCGACGACGCCATCGAAACCGGCCTGACGCCCATTGTGCGCTTCGCCCGCACCTTGAACCGGGACTTCAATGTGGTCAAAAAGGCGATCGAGATGCCCTGTAACAACGGCCAGGCGGAAGGTCAGATCAACCGCCTGAAAACCCTCAAGCGCGCCATGTACGGCCGAGCCGGTCCAGAATTGTTGCGGGCGAGAATGCTACCGTTCCGCCACACAGATTGAGGCAGAGCCCAATTAAAGGCTACGCGACACAACCGTTTGATGACTGGCGCCCGATCTTGCGTGTGTCCCCGGTCCCGTGCACCCGGTAATACAGCCACGACAAATAAAGCACGTGGGTTCCAAGCGGGTTGTCAGGACCCGGCGGCCAATAGTCAGGCCATTCGGGGTTGCGCTCTTTCATTGATGGAGTGGGCCGCCAACTGGGCCTCTCCACCTTCCTTATAACCTCTGTATATCCTCGGCGGGTCAGCTCTTCCGAGGCGGGGACACTTGAAGGGTAGAGTTTGTAAACACTTTCGTCTTCCGACCAGTACTGGACTGCACGCGAGTCAATGTCGCACATAATTGCACCGTGCTGAAGGTTATCGAAGTGGTCTTGCCAGGGATCCGCACTGAAGGACAGAAATATTTCTGCGTACCGCCGAGGGCTCCTGCTCCTGAGCACGGAGAAGGGAAGGTGTTCCCAGAAGTCCGATCATAGTTGTCGAGACGAACTGGCACCGTGTTTTCTTTGAATCAGTAATATACTTTGCCTCGCCCTTTTGTTGATGAACGGATACGACCTCTAGCTGCTAGAGCTTCAACCGAAAATTGATGACGTTCTCGTGAGGCGGCGAGACTAGAGATATCCACGTGTTTCAGCGCAATAGTTGCGATACTTGGTGCCGTATTGTTCGCACAGCCATGGCTCTTCTGCGAGCGGGGCAAGGGCCAGCGCGGCAACTCCAACGATGACGACAGGCCAAACCCAAGGTGAGGCGAAGAGAAGACCCAAACCTATTAGGATGGCCATGTCGGCAAGATACTGCGGATTCCGAGAGAAACGGTAGAGACCCGAAGTGATCAGCTCGTCTCTCACCCCACTGGTGGCTTTCAGTCCAATGATGAATGCCCCCCACCAGGCGATCAGATTTCCGATTGCGATCAAGAACGGCCCGACTGCCCAACGGAGCGCGTTGGGCATAGAAGCGGATTTCCAATCCACGATGCCCAAACCGATCACCGCCCCAAACACGGCCAATGTGAGGCCCCATGCAATGATTGGTATGACTGAATGCTCTCTGTTTGGAGGCCAGATGCGCTTGGACGGGCGGACGATCGACCAAAGGAGCGCACCAATCAAAACCAGACCGGACAGCAGGCCTACGACCACTAGTATGCCTTGGGCAATCGTCATGAGCGGTGTCCGAACACCTGCGCCTCCTGATGCGCATTGTCGGTCGCTTCGAATTCAAGCGTGGAATGCTCGATTGAGAAACGTTCATGCAGCACCGATTTGACGTTTTCTTTAATTTTGTCGGCCTCACCCATCCGGTCGCGTTCGACAACAATATGGCAGTCCAATGCCGCAGCGTTCTCCTGCATTTGCCACAGGTGGACATGATGCACGTCCACAACGCCATCGACAATCTGGATCGCTCTGACCACGTCATTTCCATCAATATCTGGTGGGCTCCCAAGCATCAGGGTTCGAATTGGGGCCCCTATTTCGGTGAAGGACAGATACAGGATGTAGCGCATGCCGATGGTGATGGCCGGCTCCACCCAACGCATATCATAAAGTATAATGAGCGTCCCGCCGACTATGACGGCCACTGAAGCCAACGCGTCCGAAAGGTTGTGGAGAAACAGCGCGCGGATGTTCACGCTCCCCTTCTGCATCGAATAGGTCAGCATTGCGGTCAGCGTGTCGACCACAAGCGCAATTCCACCGAGAATGACGACGGTCCACCCCATGACTTCGGGTGGATCAATCATGCGCATGCCACCTTCGTAGATCAGGTAGAAGCCGATCACGATCAGGGTGGTGTAGTTGATCAGGGCAGCGACGATTTCGACCCGGCCATAGCCCGAGGCATGCGCTCATCGGCCGGGCGGCGCGCCCTGCGCGCGGCGGAACAGGACAAGCGAGGCCATATCGGAAAAGTTGTGCAGCGCATCGGCGATAGTGCTAGACCGCCGCCGACATATGCCCCCGACGATTTGCGCAACAGTAAGTAGCCCATTCGCCCAGATCGCATCGCAACCCGTCGATCCCCAGAATTCGGATCGATATTCGCGTGCCCGTGATCATGCGGCATTGGCAGGCTCCTCATGCGCGTGTGTCGCGCGTCGGTCAGTCTTCAGGCGGCCGCTGCGGAAACCACGTACGCGCGCATTCATCCAGTGGCGTATTATATGACGGTAAAGGGCACCACGCAGCCTTCCAAAGGATTGCTCATGGGACAAATAGAAGGCGTCGGGCGTATCGTACACGCCGAAATCTTGCACGATGCCGGTTTTCTGAATGTAGGTATCTTCTCCGTTCCAGGCGACGGGAGGCGCGCCAAGGCAATCCGTGCCCGCGCCATAACCGCAGAGACTGTCCGTGTCCGAGAACGATCTTTGCAGGACTTCGAAGAAAGCGTCATCCAGGATGAAGCCTTCAAGGTTGATCCAGGCCCCTTGAAATTCGATCTCTACCCACGAGTGGAGAATTTCCTCTGGAGCAAGCGGATACACCAACTCTGGGACAACACCGCGCTGCAAGCCTTTGTGGATCGTAAACCCATGCAACCGGCAACGAACGCCAACACCACGCAGCAGCGCCATTAACAGGCTGCTGAAAAAGTCGGGGCTCGACGCTGTTTCAAGAACATGATTCACCCTTGTTACGGCAGCGGTGGCGAGGGTGGCGATGCGTGGGACGGACAAAACGAGCGGTTCGCTGTTCAGCTATGTTGACCTTGAAGAGCGAATTCCTGCGGTTCATCCGCTTCGCAAGATCAGACAGATCGTGAACGATGCACTTACGAGCCTCGATGCCGATTTCGATGCGCTGTATACTGACTTTGGTCGCCCCTCGATTGCGCCTGAGCGCCTGATCCGGGCGAGCCTTCTCCAGATCCTGTTTTCGATCCGCTCCGAGCGGCAGTTGATGGAGCAGATGGATTACAACCTGCTGTTCCGCTGGTTTGTCGGCCTGGGCATCGACGACGCGGTGTGGGTTCCCACGGTGTTCAGCAAGAACCGCGACCGCGCCGCTACTGACCACCGAGATGTCGCGCAAGGTCATGGCCGCGATCCTCGCACACCCCGAGGTCAAGCCGCTGCTGTCGGACGAGCACTTCTCGGTCGACGGCACCCTGATCAAGGCGTGGGCTTCCATGAAGAGTTTCCAGCCGAAAGAATACGCCCCGCCGCCACAGGATGGTGATCCTGGTGGGCCTCCGCCACCGCCAACCGACGATACCGCACTGAACGCCGACCAGCCCCAGCCGACAGAGACCCAGCCGATGACCGATACGCCTCGCCAGCCCCGCAACGCAGAGGTAAACTTCCGGGGCGAGAAGCGCTCGAACGCCACTCATGCCTCGGTTACGGATCCGGATGCCCGCCTTTACAAGAAGGCCCCGGGCGCGGCGGCGATGCTTTGCTTCATGGGACATACACTGATGGAGAACCGCAATGGCTTCGTGGTGCAGGCAGAGTTGACCCACGCAGATGGGTATGGTGAGCGCAAGGCGGCCCTTGAGATGATCAACCGGCATTCACCGGGCTCGACCCGACGACTGACGCTTGGTGCGGACAAGGGATACGACAGTGCCGATTTCGTTGCTGAACTCAGGCGCATGGTTGTGACACCGCACGTCGCGCAGAAAGCCCGGCATTCCGCAATCGATGGACGGACCACCGGGCAGCCCGGCTACGCCCTGTCTCAGCGGCACCGCAAGAAGATCGAGGAACCGTTTGGTTGGGCAAAGACCGTCGGCGGCATGGCGCAGACCACGCTTCGCGGTGTTGAACGTGTCTGGCGCCCGCTTCACGTTAACAATGGCAGCGAATAACCTGGCGCGCCTACCAAAGCTCTTGGCTTAGGAACCGCACAATGGAATACATTTACAGCGTATTGATCGACAAGAACTCAGGATCATGGACCGCGCGATGTCCAGCGATGGAGGAATTCGGAGCCAGAACCGGCGGAGAAACGAAGGAAGAAGCTCTGACCCATCTCCACAGCATACTTCTGATGATCTTGCTTGATCTTGAGGAAAAAGAGCTGGCGATACCAACCGACAAAATGGTCCTCAATGGCGCGAAAATTACCATCAACACAGGCACCGAATGAGTTTTTCAGCAGCCTGCTAAGAGCGTGCCTTTCGTATTGCACTGCCCGTAGCCGTCGGAAAGTACCTCGGATGCGGGGATGTCGTCAGCTCGATTGTATCCGAACGCAATTTCATTTCGAACGAAATCATAGGCAGCTCCGATCCGATCGTATTCGGATAAGTCGCGCCAGCTGCGGCTCTCTATTAGATGCGCAAGAGGCGCGGCATCAAAATCCAGTAGTTTGGTGGGTGCAAGTAGGGGGTTGGTTATCTGCAACGGAGTCGCTCCTCGAATCGTCTTGGAACAGACTAGTCTCTATAGTTACTGTAGCTTCAACCCCTTCTTTTAGAAACGATCTCTCGCAACTACTTGTCCGTGTGAACTGCTTTGTGGTGTTCACCGTGTGCGTCGCGTAGGATATTGACACCGCCCCAGGCCGCGATCCCGGCGATAATCACACCGACGACTAGGTCGGGCCAGTTCGTTCCCAGCCAGGCAACGAGGCCACCTGCGACTACGATTTCCGAGGTTTGCCGCAAAGTCGTTCCAGCTGAAAGTATTGGCCGCGCGGATGTTGACGTCCGGATCTTTGAGCCGAGCGAGCAACCAGACACAAACTGAGTTGATGGCCGCCGCGATCAGCGCCATGACGATCATAACGGTGCCAAGGGGATCCGACCCACCGACATAGCGGCGCCAAGCATCATAAAGGATCCCGATGGCGAACACGATCAGCAGGCCGCCCGAGACATTCGCCGCGCCACGTTTCCATTTCGCAGACCGCGACAATGCAAACAGACTGATTGCGTAGACCAAGCTGTCTGAAAGGTTGTCGAGCCCGTTGGCGATCAGGGCACTGGAATCCCCGAAGGTCCCAGTTGCGAAAAAGGCCGCAGCAAGACTGATATTGAGACCGAGAACGATCCAAAGTGTGCGTCTTTCTGCTCGTTTTTCTGCCGCCATACTTCCCATTCCAATTTGTGAACTATGATCTTTCAACCTCTCTGGCAGATCAGGGTTCCGGATTGATTATTGATGGTCAGTTCCACGTACGACCGTCGGGAGCTTTCAGGCAGGCGCCCCAACCAATGCAGAGCATAGCCCTTTTTATGGGGCGATGAGATCGCGATTTGAGACGGTTTCAAGTTCAAACCATAAAGTTCAATTGGTTCGTGGCGCGGCCAGTATTATAGCTGCGCCGAGCAAGCAAACGGCTGTGCCAAGCGCATCCCACCTGTCCGGTCTGTGACCCTCTGCAAGCCACATCCACAGTACCGAAGCCGCAATGTAGACTCCGCCATAGGCGGCAAAGGCGCGGCCCGCAGCAACCGTTTCGACTTGCGCCAGAAGCCACCCGAATACCACCAAGGCTACAATACCGGGTACGAGCCAAGCCGCGGATGCGCCGAGGCGCCACCAGCTCCAGATCGCGAAACACCCGGCGATCTCGGCCAAGGCCGCAAGCGGGTATGCAAGCGCGGCAGGCATCTCAGGCGCCGATCTCGTCATGTTCGGTCAAACATTCGGAATGATCCCGCAACACCTCAAGCACCTTGCAATCGGCAGTACGTCCACCGCTGCATTCGTGAACCATGCGTTTCAGTTCGGTGCGCAGCGCCTTCAGACGGGCCATGCGCTGCTCCACCTGCTTTAGCTGGCGACGCGCAATCGCGTCGGCTTCTTCGCAGGGCCGATTGGGCTGGTCGCTGAGGTCGAGCAGCTCGCGGATCGCATCAAGCGAGAAGCCGAGTTGTCGCGAATGGCGGATGAAGGACAGTCGGTCGAGCTGTGCGTTGTCATAGCGCCTCTGTCCGCCTTCAGTCCGGCCAGGTTCGGGCATGAGCCCGATCTGCTCGTAGTACCGAATGGTCTGCACCTTTGTGCCGGTCTTCTTTGACAGAGTGCCGATCGTGAGCATCTTCGCCTCCATGAAAAAGTTACAGTCTTTGTAGGTTTTGCCGCCCCAATAGACAAGTGCCGGATTCACAGACGCGTGAGTTTAAGCCACAACGTGATTTCGCGCTTGAACCTCTAGTAGCTAGAGGATGTAAACGCGACAATAATCAAGAACCAAAATCAGGCGCGCAGGTTTGTCCCTTACATCGGCACAGAAATTTCTTTGGGTTTTGGCAGGCGTCGCGTCGCTTGCCTTCGTATGGCTTTTGCTCTGGTCGGACTATCGCGCTGACCGCGCCCGAACCGACAACGATCCAGCGTTTGTCGCTGCATTCGAATTGACGGACCACCAAGGTGTGGTTCGCACGGAAGAAGACTTTTCGGGGCGTTGGATGTTGGTATTTTTCGGCTTCAGCAACTGCCCCGATGTCTGCCCGACGACACTGTCTGAGGTCGCGGCGGTGATGGACGGTCTGGGCGACAATGCCGCGAGGGTCCAGCCGATTTTCATAACCATCGACCCCGAACGGGACACGCCCATGGCACTCGCCGAATTCGTTCCGCTGTTCGATGCGAACATCATCGGGCTGACAGGTACGCCCGAACAGATCGCCGCTACATCCGAAACGTTTCCGATCTTCTTTGAACGCATCGAAGAGGCTACAGCTCCGGATGGCTACACAATGGGCCACACGTCACATCTGTTTCTATTCGACCCCGAGGCAGGCTTTGCAGACTCATGGCCCTATGGCACGTCCGCTGAAGAGATTCTCGCCGATCTGGAAGAGAGGATCTGACCGACATGAACCGCGTACCCGCAGAAACCGCCCTCGGGCTGGCATGGATCGTTGCCCTCGTCGCCTCGCTTGCTGTACTTTTCATCGGCGAAGTGATGGGGCAGACACCCTGCGTGCTGTGCTGGTTCCAGCGCGCCTTCATGTTCCCGCTCGCGATCATTCTCGGCCTCGGCCTTTGGTGGCGAGACGGCAGCGTCGGGCGCTATGGCATCGCTCTGGCGCTTGGTGGTGGCGTGGTCGCCCTGTGGCACATGGGCCTCTACGCGGGCCTGATCCCCGAACGCATCCAGCCCTGCACGGCCACCGGCCCCTCTTGCACCGATGATAACCAATTGGTCTTCGGCATTCCGATCCCGCTGATGGCGCTGGTCGCCTTCGCACTGATCGGGTTCCTGTCGGCACTTTCATTGAAGGAAACACAAACATGAATCGACGCGGCTTAATCCTGTCCGTTCTCGCCCTCGGCGTTGCCGGTTTCGGCGGAGCCACTTGGTACGCGACTCGCCCCGGCCCCGCGGCCGAAGCAAAAACCGTTGCGCCGGAACTCGCGGACGCGATGATCCGCTCTTACTCGCCCATCCTCGGACCTGCCGACGCGCCCGTCACGATTGTCGAATTCTTTGACCCGGCCTGCGAGGCTTGCCGCGCCTTCCATCCGATCGTGAAGGACATCATGGCACAGCATGGAGATGCCGTCCGCGTCGTTATCCGCTACACCGCGTTTCATGGCGAGGCATCCGAGGAAGCGATCCGCGTGCTCGAGGCAGCACGCATGCAAGGCGTTTACGAGCCGGTGCTCGAAGCCGTTCTGCGGGATCAGCCGAGATGGGCGTCGCACGGCGCGCCTGAGCCCGGTCTGATCCTCCAGATCGCCGCCACTGCCGGACTCGATGCAGAGGCCGCGCGCACGCAAATGCTGGCACCGGATGTCGTTGCGATCCTGAATCAGGATCGTGCGGACGTCGAAACCGTGGGAGTTCGCCAGACTCCTACTTTCTTTGTAAACGGCAAGTCGCTCGATCCATTCGGGGAGGCAGAACTGCGTCGATTAGTGGCCGCGGAAGTTGCTGCCGTGCAAAGCTGAATGGAAAAGGCAGGACCAAAACGATGAAAAAGATTATTATGACGGGCACACTGGCCGCGCTCTTGACCTTTGGAGGGCTCTCAGTACCCGCACTGGCCGGACCCGTGGATGTCGTCGTCGAAAGCGCCTGGTCCCGCGCCTCCATAGGGATGAACCGCCCCGGGGCCGCCTACATGACGATCCGCAACACTGGCGACGAGCCGGTGACGCTGATTGGTCTTTCAACACCCCTCGCGATGATGCCCGAGATCCACGAGACGAAGACCAATGCCGAAGGTGTGAGTTCCATGAGCGCGGCAGGTGAGATCGCGATCGCCCCGGGCGAGAGCGTCGCGCTTGAGCCGGGCGGCCTCCACGCGATGTTGATGCGGCTACAACAACCCATGACGGAAGGGGAAACCTTTCCGCTGACCCTACTTTTTGTCGACGGGGGCGAGGTGACAGTCGAGGTGCCGATCCTTGGCATCGCCGCACGCGGACCGGAAGACTAATGCGACGAAGGACGATCGCAGGATACGGCGCGGCCGGTGCCGGTGCAATTGCCTTGACGCTCTTCGTCGGTTGGTGGCGGGTCGACGGACCCGGTGCGCCCGAACCTATCGAGCAGCGGCCTATGGCTCTGACCGAGATGGATTTCCGCCTGACTGACCATGAAGGCAACGAGGTCGGGCCGGAAACCCTGATCGGGCGACCGACGATGGCGTTCTTCGGTTTCACTTACTGCCCCGATGTCTGCCCGACCACGCTCTCGGACATTTCAGGTTGGCTCGACGATTTAGGAGACGAAGCCAAACAGTTGAACGTGGTTTTCATCACGGTCGATCCCGAGCGCGATACCGTCGAGGCGATGGCAGAATATGTCAGTTATTTCCACCCAGCGATCCGCGGCTGGACGGGACCGGAGGGGCAGATTGCGCGCATCGCGGACGGCTTCCGCGCTGCCTACGAGCGGGTGCCCACGGAAGGCGGCGACTACACGATGAACCACACGGCCAGCGTCTTCCTGTTCGGTGCCGCTGGACGGTTCGTCACCATGATTGACTATCATGAACCGAGGGAATTCGCGGTACCGAAGATCCGCCGCGCGTTGGAAGAAGAAACGGAGGGAGCGACATGAGGCTCAGAACTTTTGCGGCAGGTGTCGCGCTTGCGGGGACCGTTTCGGGGGCGGCTATCGCATTCTTCGATGTTCTGTCGAAAGAACCCGTGCCGCCAGAACTTGCCCAGGCAGGTAGCTGGATGCCCCAGCGTCCTGAAGCTCCCCGGAGCCTGGATATTCCGTTGTCGCTGCCAGCTACGGCGTGGGTGGAAGATACACCCGGCTTCGGCCCCTTGCCCCTGCTGCAGGCCGCTGTTGTTGACAGGCCGATGCAGGCCATCGAACCGCCCCTGTTGACTTGGTCTCGCGACATCTCTTCTGGTGAAACGCTCGACTCCTTGCTTTCCGAAGCCGGTCTTGCGGGAGCCGACAGGGCGGAAGTCGCCCTTGCACTTGGCGCGGAATACGATCTGCGACGGTTGCGGCCGGGGAATTCGGTCACTGTTGTTTCGACTATGGATGGCAGCCCCCGCACCGTCTCGCTCGCCGTCGAGGACGGGGTGCGGATCGAGGTGCTTTTTGGCGAGCAGGTGTCCACGCAGGTCGTGGCGCCGGATCCGGAGATCGTAACCCTTGCTGGGGAGGCCGTGATCGACACCTCGATCTTCGCGGCACTCGACAATGCCGGCATCCCCGCCCGATTTGCCGTGGACCTTGCGCAAATGCTGGGTGGAACCGTGGATTTCCGCCGTGAGATGGCTGGAGGCGAGACACTAAGGCTTCTCTGGCGCGAGACGCGCGTCGGCGATGACAAGATCGGACAGCCGGACCTCGCCTTCGCCGCACTGGAAATCGGCGATTCGCTTTACGAGATCGTTTGGCCGGACGACGGCAGCGGTCAGGCGACGATCTACGTCGATGGCGAGGTGCTTCGCGTCTTTGCACAGCCAGTCGAGGGCGCGCGCCTCAGCTCGGTGTTCGGGCGCCGCACACATCCTGTCTACGGAAACGTCCGGATGCACACCGGCGTCGATTTTGCCGCGGCAAGCGGGACGCCGGTACGGACGACGGCACCGGGCCGGGTCAGCTTCATCGGCTGGCGAGGCGGTTATGGACGCGTGGTCGAAATCTCCCATGGCTCCGAGACCATGACGCGCTACGCGCATCTCAGCGCCGTGTCGGAGGGCCTAACACAGGGCCAACGCGTGGCGGCGGGAGATGTGATCGGCCGCGTTGGCGCAACCGGCACAGCGACAGGTCCCAACCTGCACTACGAAGTCCTCGTAGATGGGCGTCCGACTGACCCTCTCTCTGACGACAGGCTCGCCGAAGCCGCAGAGAACGAGGTGGATGATACCGCCGCGCTGTTGCGTCTGACCGAGGCGCGCGCGCTTCTGACTGAAAACCTTGACAGCGAAATTGCCCAGACGACAACCGAAAGGCTCTGACCCATGAAACGCATGACCCAAGCTCTGACCATCGCGCTCGCCCTGTTCCCGGCGGCCCAGGCCCTCGCAGAGGCAACAGCGATAGACGTCCGCAAGACCAACGGATGCGGCTGCTGCCTGTCCTGGATGAACCATCTCGAGGAAAACGGATTCGCGCCGACGGGCGAGAACATGTTTGGCGGGTCGCTGGTTCGTTTCAAGCTCGACAACGGCGTGCCGCAGCGCATGGTCTCCTGCCATACCGCGCTCATAGAGGGCTACGTGATTGAAGGCCATGTCCCGGCCGCTGATATCCGCCGCCTTCTTGAGGAACGCCCGGACGCCGTCGGCCTCGCCGTTCCGGGAATGCCCTATGGCTCGCCCGGCATGGGGCCGGAAGAAAACCGTGAAGCTTATGATGTCTTCCTCATCCGCGAGGACGGGTCGACCGAAGTCTTTTCAAGCTACGCCGAAGGATAATCTGGCCCGCTTATGGAAAACCTGTCTCCGATAATGCTCGGCTTTCTCGGAAGCCTTGCCGCCGGATCGCTCACGGCAGTCGGAGCAATTCCCGTGCTGTTCGGGCGCATCCCGTCGCGGGCGACGCGCGATCTGTCGCTCGGCTTCGCTGCCGGCGTCATGCTCTCAGCCTCGTTCTTTTCTCTGATCATCCCGGCGTTGGATGCGGCGGAGCCGATGTTCGAGAACGGCGCGATGCCTGCGGCCATCGTTTGCGTCTCGATCCTTTTGGGCATGGGGGCCGTTGCATTGATGAATGAAAGGCTGCCGCACGAGCATTTCAGAACGGGACGCGAAGGGCCCGAAGCGGCGTCCTTACGGCGGGTCTGGCTGTTCATCATCGCAATCACGATCCACAACTTCCCGGAAGGCCTCGCGGTCGGAGTTGGCTTCGGTTCCGGAGGTATGGAAGGCGGTCTGCCACTCGCCATCGGCATCGGGCTTCAGAATGCGCCTGAAGGGCTGGCCGTTGCGGTATCCCTGTTGGGCGAAGGATATCCGAAGCTGCGCGCCTGGGGCATCGCCGCGCTAACGGGAATGGTCGAGCCGATTGGCGGTTTGCTCGGGGCCGGCATCATCACACTGTCGGAACCGCTGCTGCCATGGGGCTTGGCCTTTGCCGCAGGCGCCATGCTTTATGTCATCAGCCACGAAATCATCCCCGAAACCCATCGCAGCGGCCATCAGAACAAGGCAACGCTCGGCTTGGCCGTCGGGCTCGTTTTGATGCTTTTTCTCGATGTTTGGTTGGGGTGACGCAATGCCAGTGCATAAACTATCTCCGGTGATCGGCATTTTTGCGGCGCTTGCCGCTTTCGTAATCGATCAGATCACAAAAGCCATTGTTGTGGCGAATGCGGCCTCTTTAAGCACTGGAATCGCCGTGTTTCCAGGTTTTAACCTTGTCTTTTATCGCAATGATGGCGTCACTTTCGGATTACTTGGCGGCGCACCATGGTGGAGCCTCATAGCTCTCGCTCTTGCCATCTGCGGCTGGCTGGGGGTTATGCTGTTTCGCGCCGAAAATGCGGTTGAAACGCTCGCTTACGGAGCGATCATCGGTGGAGCCTCGGGCAATGTCATTGATCGTGTGCGGTATCGGGCTGTAACGGACTTCCTGGATTTCTACATCAACTCAACGCATTGGCCTGCCTTCAACATGGCCGATGTGTTTGTCGTCAGTGGCGTGGGGCTCTTGCTCGCCGCACCCTGGATCAGTGCGCGGCGTCCGATCAAGTCGTGAAGCCGGCAATTCTGAACTGCTTCGCTCTGCGCAAACGTCTGCTCTCGCGGATGACGCTTGGTTTCGCCGCCGGGCCGCTGACCGTTCTAACCTTCCCGCCTTTCTCGATTCTCCTTCTTGTTCCCGTTGCCTATTCTGCGTTGTTTGTCGGTCTTCGCGACCTCTCCTTCGGGCGTGCTTTTCTCGTCGGCTGGGCGTTTGGTCTCGGCCAGTTCGGTTTCGGGATTTCGTGGATCGCGGAAAGTTTCTACGTCGAACCCGAGCGTTTCGGGGCGCTGGCGACCCCGGCCGTCGCGGGATTGTCCGCAGGTCTCGCGATTTTCCCGGCCATTGCCGCCGTGCTCTTCGTCGAAATCGCGCGGCGCGGAGCCATGGGCAGTCTCCTGGCCTGCCTCCTGTTCGCGACCTCCTGGACCGCGGCCGAGTGGTTGCGCGGTCACGTTCTGACAGGTTTTCCGTGGAACCTCGCCGGCTACGCTCTGGTCGATTACGCCGCCCTTCGCCAGCCCGCCGCCTGGGTGGGAAGTTATGGGCTAAGCTTTCTCACCGTGTTCGTAGCGGCACTCCCCGGCGCGGCTCTCATGGCGGTCGGGCGACAACGATTGATCATCTCGCTAATGCCGCTGGCCGGCATCGTGACGATGTGGGCCGTCGGCACGCTTCGCCTCCAGTCGGATGCACCACAGCCACCGGATGTCGACCTGCGCATCGTTCAGGGCAACGTTCCCCAAGAGGAGAAATGGGCGCCCGAGAACCGCGAGGCGACCTTCGCGCTCTATCTCGAGCTTTCAACCCAGCCCGGCGATTTCGACGTTCTTCTCTGGCCGGAAACCGCCTTTCCCGGGTTCCTCGATGAGGATGCCCAGGCGCGGGCCCGCATTGCCGCTGCGCTACCGGACGGCAGCGTGCTGCTAACCGGAGTGCCGGACCGTGTACTGAGCGAGGATGGCACCCGATATTTCAACACCGTCCAGGCTTTTGACGATACCAATGAGATCCTGACCGGATACGCGAAACACCATCTCGTGCCCTTTGGCGAATACGTGCCATTCCGCGGCTGGTTGCCGATCGAGCGGCTGACGGCGGGGCTGGGCGATTTTACGCCCGGACCGGGTCCGCGCACCCTTGCGCTTCCGGGTATGCCGCTGGTCGCCGTGGCGATCTGCTATGAGATCATTTTCCCGGGCCATGTGGTCGACGACATGTTCCGACCCGACTGGATTTTTAACGCGACGAACGATTCCTGGTTTGGAACCAGCATCGGACCCGAGCAGCATCTGGCTTCCGCACGTATGCGCGCCGTAGAGGAAGGCCTTCCTGTCATCCGAGCCGCGAATACGGGCATCTCTGCGGTCATCGACGCGAACGGAGAGATCATTGCGCGGCTCGATACAGGGGAAAGGGGCATCATCGACGCTGATCTTCCCTCAGCGCAGCCGCCTACGCCATATGCGCTTTTCGGGGACTGGATGTTGCTGGCGCTCATCTTGGCTTCGTGGAGCTGGGCTCTGGCGGCCAATGCGACGGCTAACTACCGCCGCATGAGAAAGACCGTCATGCAAAGATGTGGATAGGCGTTCCGTCCTTCACCATTGCATAGATGTCCTCGATCTGCCGATCTGTGACTGCGATGCAGCCAGCTGTCCAGTCGCGGATGTCCGTCGGGTCGATGCCGGGGCGTGGACCACCATGGATGAAGATGTCGCCGCCGGGGGAAAGGCCCTGCGCTGCGGCAAAGGCGATGTCGGCCTCATTTGGATAAGAGATGCCAACTGAAAGATGATACGTACTTTCAGGGTTGCGCTTATCGACTATGTAGGTGCCCTCCGGGGTCCGACCGTCTCCCTCGAATTGCTTGTGACCCTGAGGAGCGAAGCCCAGCCCGATCGGATAGGTTTGCAGCACGCGATCGGATCCGTCGAGAACAAGCAAACGCTGTCCCTTGTAGAGCCGAAGTCGCGTCACTTCGGGTCCGTCATAGCTGCGGAACTTGCCGGCACAGCCCGACAAAAAGGCCGCTAAGCCACCCAACAGGACGGCGCGGCGGGGAAATCGGATGGTTTTCACTGCTCGATGCCTCTTTCGTGAGGTCTGATATGGAAATAATGTTACCTTGCAAATGCCGCGTGATCAATGTCCGTGGGCAAGCGCGGCCTTTGCGATCTGTGGCCCAACCTGCTCGCCACCGGACGGCGGTGCCTTGGCCTCTTGGCTGTTGAGCAGGCGCAGGGCGTTCGCCACCACCAGCAATGACACACCCACGTCGGCTGCAATAGCGCCCCACATCGATGCCATTCCGAACGCGGTAGCGACAACGAAAACTCCCTTGGTCGCCAAGGAAATACCGATGTTCTGATGGATAATCGACATTGTCCGGCGCGAATGACCGATCAGCCAAGGCACCTTGCCGAGGTCGTCGGTCATAAGGGCAATGTCCGCCGTCTCGATTGCCGCGTCAGAACCAACCGCACCCATCGCGATGGCATAATGCGCGCGCGCCATTGCGGGTGCATCGTTCACCCCGTCGCCGATCATGGCAACCATGTCATGAGTTTTGACCAGTTCTTCGATGGCTGTCACCTTGTCTTCGGGCAGAAGCTCAGCGCGCACCTCGTCGATACCGACCTCGGCGGCAACGGCGCGCGCTGTTCGCTCGTTGTCACCGGTCAGCATAACGATGGTTTTCACGCCTTGCGCGTGAAGTTGCGCCACGATGCCCTTGGCATCAGGGCGGATGCGATCGCGCAGTTCAAGAATGCCCGTCACGCCGGATTCATCGCCGACAGCGACAAGGGTGCTGCCGGCGCCTTCGATCCGCTCCCGCAGATCCTTCGGAATGGCGTCGCCGAAACCCTTCTCCTCGGCAAACCGGTCCGACCCCAGCCAGATGGACCGTCCGTCGGTGCGTCCTTCAAGTCCCCTGCCGGGAATGGTGCGGGTATCCTCTGCGGCGGACACCTTGACGCCGTCGGCCTCCGCCCGCGCGAGAATGGCACGCGCCAAAGGGTGCGACGAACGTGCCTCCAGCCCTGCGGCGAGGGTCATCAGATCTTGTGCTGAAGCCCCGCCCAGCGGGTGCACCGCCGCCACTTCCGGCTGACCCATGGTGATTGTGCCGGTCTTGTCCATGGCCAGCGCCGTGGTCCTGCCCGGCGCCTCTACATAGGCACCGCCCTTGATGAGGACGCCCGCCCGCGCCGAAGCGGTGAGCGCTGCGACGATGGAGACAGGGGTCGAGATGACCAGAGCGCATGGGCAAGCGATCACCAGCAGCACGAGGGCATTGTAGAACCAGTAATCCCAGGCTCCGCCGAAGATAAGCGGCGGCAGTAGCGCAATTGCGACGGCGAGAGCCATGACGATAGGCGTGTAGATGCGGGCGAACTTTGCCACCCACTGTTCCACCGGCGCGCGGCGGGCATGGGCGTCGCCGACCATGCGGATGATCTTGGCCAAGACGGTATCCGAGGCGACCTTCGTGGCGCGCACAGTTAGTGTACCTTCGCCGTTGATCGTGCCCGCATAGACCTCGTCTCCGGCCTCTTTGGGTATCAAGGCACTTTCGCCGGTGATCGGCGCCTGGTCGACCGCGCCCGCGCCACCCGTCACCTCGCCGTCGAGCGGGATACGGTCGCCACCGCGTACAATAAAGCTTGAGCCTACGGCGACTTGCACCGCCGGCATGTCGGTCTCGCTTCCGTCATCGTGGATCACGCGCGCCGTAGGTGGCGCAAGATCCAGGAGCGCCGACACAGCGTTCCGCGCGCGCCCAACGCTCCAGCTTTCGAGAAAGAGGGACAGCGAAAAGAAAAAAGCCACTGTCGCTGCCTCGAAGAATTCACCGAGCCCGATGGCTCCGGCGACTGCGACAACCATCAGCAGGTTCATGTCGGGCGACAGCCGACGTGCGGACGACCATGCCTTCGGTGCCACAAGCCAAACGCCGAATAGGATAGCAACTGCAAAAAGCCCTGCCTCGGCCAGCGGCATCGGCGCTTCGCCGTGCCCCGCGAAGAGGCCGAGCGCCCCCCCCATACCGGTCTCGACGATGTGCCAGAGAAAACCCGCCGCCCAGAAGCCGCCGCTGAGAGCCGTAAACAGCCGCTGTCGTGCAAGATGGGCCGCTTGGTCGACCGACGCGTTCTCGGCATTCCACGGCTTCGCCGTCATGCCGGTGCTCGCGACAAGTTCCGCAACTTCGTCGTCCGATACACTCTTTGCGCTGTCGAGAATGGTCATCCTCCCGTTGATTACATCGAACGCGAGATGCTCGGCCCCGCCGATCTGCGGGCCGATTACCTTATTCAAGATCGCGACCTCCTCGGCGCAATCGAGGCCAGACACCTGAAAACTGCGCCCGCCGGTTGGCGCGGGAGTCGTCGGTGCGATGTCGCCGCACTTTCCGGCGCTACCACAGCAACTGCCGCCGCTTGCCTGGGCGTCTTCGGCGTGATCGTGATCGTGGCGGTGGGTGTCGGACGGCATGAACGGACCTCTGGATTCGGGTGCTTTGTCATGACATAGCCCCTACAGTAGCTAGAGCTTCAAGAGAAAAGTTCGGTGGTATTTCCGTTTGTTTTCTTGCTAGACGGTCCGACGACAGCCTCAATCACGGCGTGAGGCATAAAAAGCCGATACGAAGAAAAACAGAAAAGAAAGGAAACTCGATGCAGGTTTTGATGCTGAAGCAAAAAATGATGGTTGCGGTGGCGCTTTTGCTCACGACAGGATGCGCCATCCAGCCGACAGGGCCGGACGACACGGCAGACCAGACGGGCAACGTTCCCGAAGCCGTGGTTGCGATGGCTGCTCCGGATCAGGATGTTGCAACCGCGCGCCTCGTGCCGGAAGACGGCTGCTATTGGTACGAACACAGCGGGCCGGTCGAAACGACGCTGCTGCCGTTGCGCACGGCGAACGGTAATCCGATCTGCGTGGCACGCGAAGCTTGAGGACGCGTCAGACGTTGCATCAACGCGCCTCAGACCTACGCACCACACTCAACTTCGCGCGGTGACACTGTCCTCCGCTGAGTACAAATGTGCCGTCGATTCGATCTCAACGTTGGGATAAAGTTCGTTAATGTGAGCCATGACCATCCGCACGCAACCCGAACTGGCTCGACCGCCGATACTTCTCGGATAGGGCGTGCCGTGTATTCGAAGATAAGTGTCGCGGCCTCCGACGTACAGATAGATGGCTCGTGATCCCAAAGCGTTTTCGGGGCCGGGTTCCATCCCGTCGGCCCATCGTGCGTTTTCCGGATCCCGCTCGATCATGTTCTGGGTCGGTGTCCAATGCGGCCACCTCACCTTGCGTTTGATCGTGTAGACCCCAGGCTCGTATAGGTTGCCCCGGGCAATGGCCACACCGTAGCGCATTGCGGTCCCGCTCTCCTCGATATGATAGAGATACCGCGCGACCGCATCGACATGGATGTCTCCTGGCACGAGCCCGGGTTTCGCAATCACGCGTTGGGGCAAAAAGCGCGGGTGTAGGCCCCAAGGGTTTGACGCGGCCGGATCGAATCCGGGCGGCGTGACTTGCGCGTCCCATTCAGCCTTCTGTGCCTCGGTGGGCCAGGTATCGGCCAACAGGGGGCTGGAAACAGACGCGGAGAATAGCGCCGTTGTTGTTTGAATGAAGTGTCGTCTTGTCAGCATGTCGTACCCTTTCGGTTCCCACCAGAATCTATGGCAAGAACGGTATCTGTTCACTTTGATTAGATAGGACTTCTAGTGGCTAGAGGTTCAAGGACATATTTTCGTGAAAACACACGATCCTTGTGATCCGCAATTTACCATCCGCTACTACGAAAAGATCGGCGCGCCGCCCAGCCTGACCCGGCCTGTTCCCGAGACCACGGTTGCTGCAGAGTCAGATCCTGTCGAAGCTGGCTATGGAGGAAGGCCATATCGCCCGCTTCGCCTGAGCAGCGAACGGCAGTGTGGTGAACTTTGACTTGCACGGTGACGGGGGCAGGCAAAGCAGCAACGACAAACAGGGCCGCGCAGTGTCCAAAATACCGGGCGTCTTGCTCGCCGCCTTCACCAGTCATCATAGATGGTGAAGGCACAACCGCACGGAAGCGCCGGCCACAGCGGCCTTGCGCACTGGCGAGGAGTATCTCCAAATTCGAGCACCTTGATTGCCAAGGTTCCGGCGGGCTTTGCCTCCTCCTACCGGAACTTTGGCCGACTGGCACGCACCCGTCAGGATACCGAGCGATGACGCTCATCTCTTAGGTCGTGGTGCGCCACATCCGGAACCGGCCCTGCCCGGTCACTTCGCAGATCAAACCCCGCGCTTCCATCCAGACGAGGTTGCGCTGGACGGCGGCGCGGCTGGCACCGGTCAGGGTCTCGGCCATTGGGGCGGAGACGAGGGGCCATTCGGCCAGCACGGCGCGCAATGCTGGTGGTGTCTTGCCAGAGAGCGGGGCCATCATGGTTTCCGCCCGCGCTGACCATGCCTGGATATCGTCGAGGTGCCGCATCGCGGTCAGGCATGCTGTTTCCATTCCCTCGAGCCAACGCTCCAAGCGCTCAGCTGGTGGGCCACTGGCGCGCAGCCCCCCTGCCCCGCGCATAGCCAGAGGCGCAAAGATAGCCCCTCCATTCGAATTCGGGCCTTCGCTGGCGGCAATGCGTGCGGCGGTAACCGCCGCTTCCATCCGGTCGCCCTGTTGCCCGAGGCCCGCAAGGCTCCAGAGGTGAAGCCCCATGCAGGCGCGTGTGATCGGGTGCAGGTCGACGGCTTGCGCCATCAGGTCAAGCCAACCGCCCGCGCGATCCGCAAAGGTTTCGGCTTCACCTGCTATGTTTTCGGGGTCACGGCGATCGAGGAAGGCGGACAGGTCCACCTCTGGGCCGGGACCGCCTGTTAGACGCCGCACTGCCCATCCGACACGCGCGAGCGCTGCAGTGTTGTCCTGCACGCCGGACAGGCGCATGGATATCCAGAGCGCCAGCCGATCCGGGCCAATACGGTCACCCACAAACCAGCTGAGGTCTGCCGCCTCCATCAGCGCGAGCCTGTGCCGCCAGCCTTTCGGGCCACGGCGCAGCCGGTCATCCAACGCGCCGATCCGACCAGCCACACGGGCGAGACGCGCGGCATTAACCGCCTCTGCCTTCCGCCAATCGTCGAGGACTGCGGTTTCACGCAGCTCTGCTCTCGGTCCGGGCAGCAGATAATCCGGCTCCACTTCCATCGGACCGGGCAGGAACCACAGGTCGTCCTCAGACGTCTCTTCAAGCCCCTCCGAATCCACTAGAGGATCGTCAAAACTATCATAATGTGTAGATACTTGAGGCTTCATATGTGCAAAATACGGCACTTTTGCATTTTACCCAAGTGTTTTGTCAGGGTGCGCCCACACACCTTATATAGCACGTGCGCGCGGTGGTCTGCGAGATCTCTCTGATCACGCTCAGCGTATGGAATCCAAGGGGTTTTTGATGAGCAGCACCACAGAGAGAGCGGTTGCATTCGTTTACAAACGGTCGTTTAGTAATGATATACGAAACTGCAAAAAGACTGTTTTGATGCCCTTGATCGGTTATGCCCGCGTATCCACCGAGGATCAGACCCCCCTGCCCCAGTCGCAGGCCCTGAAATCCGCGGGCTGCGCCGAGATCCACGAAGAACAGGCCTCGGGCGGCAATCGTGCGCGGCCGGTGCTGGCGCGGGTGTTGGAGCGCATCGGCAAGGGCGACACGCTGGTGGTCGTGCGGATCGACCGCCTTGCGCGATCCCTGTCGCATCTGCTGGAGGTGATCGAGCGGCTGGAGGCCAAGGGTGCGTTCTTTCGTTCCATTCAGGACCCGATCGATACCGGATCCCCGCAAGGCAAGTTCACGCTGCAGGTCTTGGGCGCTGCGGCCGAGTTCGAGCGCGCCCTGATCCGGGAACGCACCAAGGCCGGCCTCGCCAGCGCGCGCACAAAGGGCCGCGTGGGCGGGAACCCTGGGCTGCGTGCCAAAGACCCTGCCGCTCTTCGTAAGGTACGGCTGGCAAGACAGGACGGCTACATGGAGCGCCTGAACGAGACGGCACAAGACTGGGTGCCCCATGTGCGCCGGTTGCGCCCCGACTTGGCATGGGAAGACGTGGTGCGCATCATCAACGGCCCCTTGCCCGAGGCGCGTCGCTGGACCCAAAGCCGTCTCTTGCGCGCTGTGAAGGCTTATGTCCGCGACGGCTTCCTGCCTGCCGAGGTGCTGGCCCGCGCCGGGCGCCGCGAAACCGACGATCGTCTGCCCGCCATCGTCGCCGGCATCAAGGGCGCGGACCCCGACATCACGCTTCAAGCGATCTGTGAACGGCTGGAATCTATGCGCGAACGCACGCCTCGTGGCCGAACGAGATGGCAGCCCTCATCGGTCAAGATGCTGTTGGAGCGAGCCGAGAATCTGGGAATGATTGAAGAGACTCAGATTCGTTCTTTGGAAGCAAAACCGCCTATGTGAATCGGGTACATCTTGCGTTTAATAGATGGCAGCGACACAAGCTCTTGACGCGTTGGATCCGCGAAATAAGATAAGCCATTGTAAATAAATGATTTCATCGGGTACCGGCCCACCATTTGAAAAAATCCTTGCCTGTCAAACGCTTTCCTGACATTTTTGCGGAAGAACGCTAACCATCAGTTTCCGGCGGTTTTGCGTTCCTTCTCAAGATAGACCCGGAAGACGGGCGGCGGGACGGGCATGAACGAGCAGCGGATCAGAATGGATCAAAAGATCCAAACGATGGCGACACGTCTAAGCAAATCGCTTGATGTGAATATGCGCAAATCGTTTCTACCTGATGAACGAAAGGCTCTCAGACGGTTCTCATCCACGGAGGTTGCTCAGATCCTCGGGGTAAGCCAGGATTTTCTGCGGAAGATGTTCTTCGAGGACAAGCTCGATCTCGGTGACATCGAGACGGATGCCCGCGGCCGCAGGTTCTACACTGCAGAGCAGATCGACATAGCGCGCCACGAAATTGCCCGGTCAAGCACGAAGTTCCAGCATATTGTTCCTCGTCGTCGGGAAGGGGAGCATATACAGATCATTTCGATCGCCAACTTCAAAGGGGGCGCGGGAAAGACGACAACGGCGATCCATTTGGCCCAAAAGCTCGCCCTTGACGGTTATCGAGTTCTGGCAATCGATCTCGACCCGCAAGCCTCAATGACCACAATGTTCGGTTTCCGGCCGGAAATCGACTTCCCTGAAGCCGGAACGGTGTACGATGCCCTACGGTACGAGGACCCTATCCCCTTTAGAGACGTTGTGCGCAAAACGTATTTCCACAACCTCGATCTAGCTGCGGCCGGATTGCTGCTCTCTGAGTTCGAGACCGAAACCGCACACGCCCTTCGAAACAATATCAGGCCGCCGTTCTATCAGCGGCTTGCCCTTTGCATTAATGAAGTCGAGACAGACTACGACATTGTCGTCATCGACTGCCCACCCCAACTCGGGTTTACCACATTATCAGCTTTGGTAGCGTCGACATCCCTAGTCGTCACTGTCATTCCAAGCATGCTTGACGTCGCCTCGATGGCCCAATTCCTGCAGCTCACATCCAGCCTCATGGCAACGATTGCTGATGTAGGCGCATCGCCCGACTGGGACTTCATGAGGTTTCTAATCACTCGTTTCGAGCCCAATGACGGCCCCCAAACCCAGATGGCGGCATTCCTGCGGACCATGTTCACGGATGACGTTCTTACACAGCCTTTCCTGAAATCCTCCGCAGTCTCTGACGCTGGGCTCACGCAACAGACACTGTTCGAGATCGCCAGAACGGATTTCCATCGCCAGACGTACGATCGGGCTATCGAGTCCATCAACGGGGTTGTGGCGGAGGTCGAAGGGCTCATCAAAACGGCATGGGGGCGTAAGTAATGGCACGCAAAGTCACATTCGACATTCCCGAGGATGAAGAAAAGCAGGAGAACTCGTCGATTTCTCCGACTCGAACCCAGTCACGAGCCCCTGCCCTTTCGGGAATGGCCCGTTCTCTTCAGGATGCGGCACAATCTTCAATTCAAGAAATCAGTACCGACCTTATTGATGATTCCGAGTTCCAGGATCGTCTGGCCGTGGATGACGAAGATGACATCAGGGAACTGGCTGAAAGCATCGACAAGCAGGGACAGCTTATCCCAATACTTCTGAGCCCCGAAGGGGGGCGATACAGGATCATCTATGGGCGCAGGCGATTAGCGGCCCTTCGACTTATCGGCAAGCCCGCAAAGGCTCTCATCAGAGGCTTGGATGAGGATCAAGCGATTCTTGCACAAGGCCAAGAGAACAGCTTCCGAAAAGACCTCAGCTGGATCGAGAAAGCCCTGTTTGCACGTTCTCTCATAGAGTCCGGCAAGGACGAGGGGCTGGTCTGTGACGCCCTCAACATCGATCAGAAAGCCAGGAAAGCCGGTGACAAGCTCACGGGACTTGCTCGCATGAAACAAGTCACTTCCTGTATTCCGACTGAACTCATCCAAAAGATCGGGGCGGCACCCGGGGTTGGACGGGATCGTTGGTATGCTGCCGCAAAGTCTTATGAGAGCCTTGGCTTCTCTGGAGATGAAGGGTTTCCGGCCGGAAACCGAGAATTCCATGATACTCTCATGAAATCCAGAGGTTCAGGCAAGACCTCCGACGAACGCTTTGCGGTCTTTGAAGGTCTCCTGAAACAGCACAAGCCCACTGCCCCATCGGCAATCCAGACAAGACTCGGGATGGTGAAGGTCACCAAGAGAAACGTGATCATCACCGTCAAGAACGGAGATGACGGGCTTCATACGTGGATCTCTGAGAATCCAGAGGCCGCTCTTCTCGCGTTGGCGAACGCGAAGGCCGCTAGTCCGGGGCAGATCATTACCCCAGAGAAAATGGAACCCATAGGTAACCCAGTCTCCGGCAGGGATCAGGATCTTGATGGTCCTGACATAGAAGATAACGAAAACTGAGCAGAAAGGAGGACAGGCCAGAAAAGGAAAGACCCCCCGAAAGCAGTGCTTCCGAAGGGCCTCGATTAGCTTAGACACCTGATTGATACCCCGAAGCCGAATCGTTTTCAACACCGTTCGCGGTGAACGGGGAAGCTTTTTCAGCCGACATCATCATGAGACAGGTATTTTCTCACACACCCGCCTTGGCGGAACGATCTCCTGTACCCTGTACGAACCCGTACAGAGTCATCGAGCCGATCCGAACGCTTCGCAAAGAACTCGGTTTGACACCAAATGACCTTGTGACACTGCAGGCCTTAATCAGCTTCATGCCGAAGAAGGCCGGAGAAACAGCTTCAATGACTACCGTCTTCCCCTCAAACGCATCGTTGTCTGAGAGAACGAACGGTCTGAACGAGAGAACGATCCGACGGTGTATCGGACGCCTCGTGGACGCCAATTTGATCCAACGCAGGGATAGCGCAACCCGCAAACGGTTCCCTCTTCGCTACGGTGGATTGATCAGAGATGCCTTTGGCTTCGATCTACAGCCAATGTTCGATCGGGAAAGTGAGCTCACAGAACACGCAAAACAGCTTGTCGGCGATCAGGAAGAGCTACGGTCACTCAGGGCGGAGGCGCTGTCTCTTCGTGTCGAAGCTTTGCGCCAAGCAAACGATGATGAGACATTCACATTTCTCCAAAACGTGCGCAACATCCTACGCCGTGCAACACTCAAAGCCGACGAAATCATAGAACTTATCAAGAAGTTGGCAGAGTTGGCCGGAGCGACCATCAGAGAGTTTCCGGCCGGAAACCGTGAAGCTCAGGAAACGATGCCCGACCAATTGTCCGGCAACGACGGACAAAATGTCCGGCACGTAGAACCCACAAGATTGAATATAAAAAAGGATACTACAGGTGCTCTCAGCAGCTCTGGATTTAAAGACGGCCGAGATCCAACAACTATGGCTTGGACGGACCTGAAAAACGTATCGGACTTCTTCCCAAATGAACCAAGAGATCATCAATCCGTTATGAACATGTTGGCTGATGTCGGGAATTTGCTGAGAATAGAACAAGGCAGGATCATGAGACACCTTAGAGAAAGAGGTCCAGGGCAGCTCCTTATTGCACTCGACGAATTAATTTTGAGAGCCAGCACAGGACAGGTGAGGAACACCAACGCGTACCTAGACGCAATGATGAGGCAAGGGATGTGATGGTCTTATCACGGTCACTCAACCAGCTTGTGATTGAGGGTAGTCTTTGATGCTCCGGCGAATTTTCCCGGATAGTTCCAACCATAAGGTCATCGAGAGGAAAAGAAGTGTTGGTTTGAGGGTGACGGGAAGTGAGATCGGGAGAGTGGCTTCCGACGCCCGTCGTGGGGAATATCTGAGGACCACAGCTGTCCAGAAAATCACCCTGTCCCCTTCGCGGGATATCCCTTTCGACAAGCTGGTGCTGAGCCAGTCCAACGTGCGGCGCATCAAAGCTGGCGTGTCCCTCGAGGAACTGGCCGAAGACATCGCTCGCCGCGGTCTTTTGCAGAGCCTGAGCGTGCGGCCCGTGTTGGCTGACGATGGCACCGAGACCGGCAAGTTCGAAATCCCGGCTGGTGGCCGCCGGTTTCAAGCATTATCCCGGCTGGTGAAGCAAAAGCGTTTGGCAAAGACCACGCCCATTCCCTGCATCGTCCGCGATGCTGCATCCGACATCCTAGCCGAGGACGATTCCCTTGCAGAAAACATGCAGCGCGTCGCCCTGCACCCGCTCGATCGGTTCCGCGCGTTTGTGTCCCTGCGAGACAAGGGACAGACCGACGCAGAGATTGCTGCCGCCTTCTTCTTGACGCCGCAGGTCGTGAAGCAGCGCCTCAAACTCGCAGCCGTCGCCCCTGCCCTGCTTGAGATCTATGCCGAGGATGGCATGACGCTGGAGCAGCTCATGGTTTTCACCGTGAACCCCGATCACGCGCGTCAGGTTCTGGTCTGGGATGTGATTCATTCATCCTGGAACAAGGAGCCATTCCAGATCCGGCGCATGCTGACCGAGACCTCGGTCAGGGCGTCCGACCGGCGTGCAGTCTTTGTGAGTGTTCAGGCCTACGAAGCGGCGGGCGGCACGATGCTGCATGACCTGTTCCAAGGCGATGACGGCGGTTGACTCGAAGACCCTGCCCTGCTCGATCGGCTGGTGGCGGACAAACTCCAGGCCGAGGCTGAGACGGTTGCGGTTGAGGGCTGGAAGTGGATCGAGGTCGCACTCGACCTGCCCTACGGCTACAGCCACGGGCTGCGGTCTCTGTCGGGTGATCCGGCACCGATGACGGATGACGAAGGTGCAGCTCATGCCAAGCTGCTCGCCGAATACCGGGCGCTTGAGGAGGAATACGTGGGGCAGGATGGTACTGATTCTGCTCTTGCGGGGCAGGGGGCTGATCGTAGTCTCGCCGATGGCCATGCCAGTGCCGCTCATGTCTGAACTATCCTCATGTCGGGTGGTCGACCGAAGGGGACTGCCGAGGTCCTGCGCCATAACGATCTCGTGGCACAGGACGGTGAGAGCCGTGTCGAAGGGCAGGGCGGATGAGGCCGAAGCCTCACTTCTCGAGGCCCTGGCATGGCGCAGCCGCGCCTATTGACGCCTTTGTGGCTTGGTGTCGATGAACTAGACGGTCATCGGACTATTGCGTGCCTACCAGCACTGGCAGGCCATCCTCTCGCCATTCCGGCAAACCGCCGTCAAGGCGGCGCGCATTGAAACCGTGTTTGCGCAGGGCGGCCACAGCCTGATGGGCATAGATGCAATAGGGGCCCCTGCAATAAGCCACGATTTCGGCGGCTGGATCGAGCGTTGGGACAATCCGCTCGATCTCCGTCAGCGTCGCATTGAGCGCGCCCGGAATGTGACCCGCAGCGTATTCATCTGCGGGGCGGACATCGAGCACGGTCACAGAACCCTCGGCGATCCGTGCTGCGAGGTCTTCCCGGCTGACCGGTTCGGGTGCATCCTCGCCGCTTGAAAGCCCTCGCAGGATACGCTCGACCTGCGCGAGGTTACGCTCGGCAACGATGCGCAGAAGGTCCATCAGCGCGAGGGTCTTCACGTCGGTCAGCCGGTAGATCACTGCCTTGCCGTCACGGCGGCTGGTGACGAGTGCGGCCCGGCGCAACTGTTGCAGGTGTTGCGAGCAGTTGGCGACGGTGAGGCCTGTCTTTTCCGCCAGCGCCTCCACTCCTCGTTCTCCTTGCGCCAATTGTTCCAGCAACATCAGACGCGCCGGTGCAGAGAGCGCGCGGGCGACAAGCGCATATTCCTCGAGTAGGGCTGTCTTCGGGCTGGTTGACATTGGGAACTCCAAGTCCTAAACGTTCAAGTGATAAATTGAATGATAGCGATTTCGGCGCTTTCCGCAACCCCAGGGGTCGAGACCATGTCTGAATCCATCCTGTCCGCAGAACCTGCCATCCGCCTCAGCATCTTTCTAGGCGTGCTGGCGGCGATGGCGCTTTGGGAAGTGGCGGCGCCGCGCCGCAGGCGAGAGATCCCGCGCGTCATCCGCTGGACGAACAACTTGGGCCTCGTGGTGCTCGACACTGTAATCCTGCGGCTGACCTTTCCGATTGTCGCTGTCGGGCTGGCCGTCATGGCCGAGGATCGCGGCTGGGGGCTGTTCAACAATATTGACGCGCCCGTGTGGGTGGCCATCCTCGTCTCGATGCTGCTACTCGATCTGGCGATCTATCTCCAGCACGTGATGTTCCACGCGACTCCCGGCTTGTGGCGGTTGCACCGGATGCACCACGCTGATCTTGATTTTGACGCCACGACAGGCCTGCGCTTCCATCCCGTGGAGATCCTCATCTCCATGGGGATCAAACTTGCGGCGGTTGCCGCCCTCGGCCCCCCCGCCATCGCGGTGCTGCTGTTCGAGGTGATCCTGAACGCCACCGCGCTCTTCAACCACGCCAACATCGATCTGCCGCGCCCGGTGGACCGGGTGCTGCGCCTGTTCGTCGTCACGCCGGACATGCACCGCGTCCACCATTCCATCGATCCACGCGAGACCAATTCGAACTACGGTTTCAACCTGCCGTGGTGGGACCGGCTGCTTGGCACCTACATCGCCCAGCCCGCGAAGGGCCACGAGGGGATGGAGATCGGCATCGAGCAGTTCCGCACACGCCGCGATCTCTGGCTTGACCGGATGCTGGTTCAGCCGGTCCGTGGTCCGGCAAGTGGTCATGCGCTCGATCCACAGAACACGAAAAAGGAGCCCGCCGAATGACCTCCAGCGACTTCACGCGCGGCATCCGCGAGAACCGGGTGCAGGTCGCCCACCAACTGATCCAGGTGATGCTGGTGGGTTTCGCCATCGGCATGACGCGCACGGTGGTCCCCGCGCTGGCCGAGAGCGAGTTCGGGCTCGAGCGCGGCTCGTTCCTGCTGCTGGCGTCCTTCGTCGTGGCCTTCGGTGCGGTGAAGGCGGTGATGAACTTCGTCGCCGGGCGCTGGTCCGAACGCATCGGGCGCAAGCGGGTGCTGTTCTGGGGTTGGGTCGTGGCTCTGCCGATCCCGGTGATGATCTGGTACGCGCCGGACTGGAACTGGATCGTCGCCGCGACCGTGCTTCTCGGCGTCAATCAGGGCCTCTGCTGGTCGATGACGCAGACGGCCAAGCTCGACATCACCAAGGCTGAGGAACGCGGGCTCACGATGGGGCTCAACGAGTTCTCGGGCTATGTCGGCGTGGCGATCGCGGGCATCTTGACCGCCTATGCCGCCGAATGGCTGGGCGCGCGGACGGGGCTTCTGGTCTTCGGCATGGCCGTGGTCCTCTTGGCTCTGTTGCTGACCGTGGTCTGGGTCAAGGACACGCTCCCGTGGGCCAAGGCTGAGACGGCCGCGCACAAGGCCGCACCCCCGAAAAACCCGCCGCGTTATCCGCAGGGCGTGTCCGAGCACCCCAGCACGGGCGAGGTTTTCGCCCTGATGAGCTGGCGTGACCGACGGCTCTTCGCGATCTCACAGGCGGGGCTGGTCGAGAAATTCGTCGATGCGCTGGTCTGGGCACTGTTCCCGGTCTTCCTTGTGGGGCAGGGCGCGACCCTGACCGAGGTCGGCTGGATCGTCGGCACTTACGGCTTCGTCTGGGGCGGCTCGCAGCTTGTCACCGGGCGGCTGTCGGACCATGTCGGCCGGTTCTGGCCCGACGTTCTGGGCATGTGGATCTGCGGCGCGGGCGTGGCGATGGTGGTCATGGGCACAGGCGCGCTCTGGTGGTCGGTGTCGGCCGGGGTGGCGGGCTTCGGCATGGCGCTCCTTTACCCGAACCTCTCCGCGGCGGTGGCCGATATCACGCCGCCCGCCTGGCGCGGCTCTGCCATCGGCATCTACCGCTTCTGGCGTGACCTCGGCTATGCCATCGGCGCGCTCGGCCTCGGGCTGGCGGCCAGCCTGACCGGCGCTGCGGAAGCCGCCTTCTGGTTCGTCGCAATTTCCATGTTCGTCTCCGGTGCCGTGCTCTTCTGGCTCGGCGATGAAACTCATCCGCGATTGAACCCCGCCAGCCCAAGGAAGCTTGCAGATGCCTGACACGCTTGCCCGCCCTCTGGGCTTCCTTTCGATCTTGTTGGGCGTCGCCTCGATCGCGCTTCTTGCAGTTTCTGTCTGGGGCTTCCGGGCGGGCGGCTGGCCCTGGCCGCAGGCCTATGACCTTGCCGGCTGGGGCGCCTGGACGGCGGGTGCCGGCGTCATAGCCGCGCTGGCCGGGCTGGTGGTCTGGCTCCGCCGCAGGAGGGGTGGATCTGGCGCGGTCTTGCTGGGGCTGATCCTGTCGCTGCCCGTCGCGGGCCTTGGCGCCGCCTTCGAGATCGCCGCCCGTATCACGCCGCCGATCAACGACATCTCGACCGACACCGAAGACCCGCCCGTGTTCTGGTTCACGGCCACGCCGAGCGACTACCCCGCGCAGAACGCCGGGCCGCAGCGCGCCGCATATCCCGATGTGCGCCCGCTGGAGCTGTCGCTCGCTTTCGACAAGGCTTTCGCGGCCGCGCTCGCCCTCGTGGAGGAGCGCGGCTGGGAGGTGCTGTCGGCCGATCCCGCGGAGGGTCAGATTGAGGCCATCGCGACAAGCCGCCTGTTCGGCTTCGAGGACGAGGTAGCGATCCGCGTCACCGAAACCGATGCCGGCGCCCGCATCGACATGCGTTCGCGCTCGCGCCTCGGCCAGATCGACCGTGGCGCCAATGCCAGGCGCATCGAAGCCTTCCTGTCCGATCTCGAAACGCGCGCCCGGACCTGAGGACCGACCATGAAACACCTGATCCTGCTGAACGACCCACCCTATGGCACCGAGCGCAGCTTCAACGGGCTGCGCATGGCTCACGCGCTGGTCAAGAACGACCCTGAAGCAGACATCACCGTATTCCTGATGGCCGACGCGGTGCTCTGCGCCAAGGCGGGGCAGAAGACGCCCGATGGCTACTACAACCTCGAGCGCATGCTTCGCCGGGTCCTGTCCGCGAAGGGGCGTGTCCTGATGTGCGGCACCTGCATGGATGCGCGCGGCCTCGCCGAGGGCGACATGATGGAGGGGGCAAGCCGATCGACCATGGATGAACTCGCCCAGGCGACTCTCGCCGCCGACAAGGTCCTGGTGTTCTGATGGCTCAGATGCTGACACTCGCCGCCCTCGCGGACGATCCGGATCGCTTCCACCTGATCGATGTGCGCGACGCCGAAGACTACGCCACGGCCCATGTGACGGGCGCGGTGCATATCCCGCTGGCCGAACTCGAGGCTCGGGTGGGTGAAATCCCTACCGGCAAAACACCCGTGACCATTTGCGGCAAAGGCGGCGGGCGGTCCGCCGAAGGCGCGGACATCCTGAACAGGCTCGGCCACCCATACACCCTATGGCTCGAAGGCGGCACGAACGGCTGGCTTGCGCAGAACACCTGAACACCAAGAAACCGGAACGGAGGAATACCGGATGAACCTGAAACACCTACTGTTGGCGACGACAGTTGCACTTGGCGTCCAAACAGCGCCTACTCTGGCGCAGGACGCCGCAGTTGAGGCCATGCAGGAATACCTGATGTTCTCGGAATATGAGTCCGGCATCATCCTGCCTCAGCAACTCGACCAGACTGTCTTCGAGACCGCGCTTTTTGTAGACACCCGAGATGCGGGCCAGTTCGAGGAGGGCACGATCCCCGGTTCCGTCAATATAGAGTGGCGTGAGGTTCTCGACCGGATCGACGAGATCCCCGAGGACCGTATGACCATCCTCTTCTGCAACACCGGCAGCCTGTCGGCCCAAGCGGCCTTCGCGCTGCGCGTGGCCGGGCGGACCAACGTCGTCGTCATGCAGAGCGGATTTACAGGCTGGCAACAGGACGCGGCCTACAAGCCCTGAGCACGGGCCAAGTATTAACGGGAGAGTGGGTCTTGCGAGACATCTATCTGGATTTCAACGCCAGCACCCCGGTTGCCCCCGAGGTCGCCGATATCATGCGCTATGCCCTGGAAACGGGGCATGGCAATCCTTCCAGCGGCCACTGGGCCGGGGTTCCTGCCCGCCTGATGGTGGAGGAGGCCAGATCGCAGGTCGCGGCGCTTGTGGGCTGCGCGCCGCAAGAGATCGTGTTCACAAGCGGTGGCAGCGAGGCGAACAACCACGCGCTGAAGGGTGTGTTCTTTGCCAGCGGCAAGGACCAACCGCATTTCATCACGTCGAGCGCCGAGCATCCGGCCATCGTAGCGCCGCTTCGATTCCTCGAGCACTTCGGGGCGCAGGTGACCTGGTTGCCAGTTGATGGCACGGGGCTCGTCGACCCCGACGATCTGCGGCGCGCGATGACCGACGACACTGTGCTCGTCACCATCATGCATGCCAACAACGAGACGGGGACGATCCAGCCCATCGCGGAATGCGCTGCGATCGCGCGCGAGCACGGCGTTCGCTTCCACACCGATGCCGCGCAGTCGGTTGGCAAGATCCCGACCAGGGTGGACGACCTTGGCGTCGATCTGTTGACGATGGCCGGGCACAAGTTCCACGCACCGAAGGGCGTCGGCGCGCTCTTCATCCGCGACGGCCTGCAACTGGAGCCGTTCATCCACGGCGCCGGGCATGAGAGCGGTCGGCGCGCGGGCACCGAGAGCGCGATGCTCACAGCCGCGCTCGGCGTGGCCGCCAGTCTTGCTTCGGGCCTGGGGCCAATGGAGCGGGTCCAGGTCCTGCGGGATCGCTTCTGGGCCACGCTCAAGGATGCGTTCGGCGATCACGTCGTTCTCAACGGCCATCCCGAGCGCCGCCTGCCCAACACGCTCAACGTTGCCTTCGTCGACCGCGTCGGTGCGGAGATACTTGCGGCCATACCGGAGGTTGCGGCCTCGACCGGCTCCGCCTGCCACTCGGGACGGGTCCAGCTGTCTCCAGTGCTGGATGCGATGGGTGTTGCGCCGCAGGTCGGCATGGGTGCGATCCGGTTCAGCCTCGGCCGCACCACGACCGCGGACGAGATCGACCATGTGGTGACGCGCCTTCGCCGGGTGCTGAGTTGACGGAAACGAGGCGGCCCTTCCCGGACGGGTGCGCGGCTGACCCCGTGCTCGAGGGTCTCCCCGACGCTTATGCCGAATGGCGCCGCAGCACGCTCGGCCGGATCACGGACGCGCTCGAGGAGCGTCTGCTGCTTGACCGGATCGGCCCGACCCGCGGCCTGCGCATCCTCGATGTCGGCTGCGGCGACGGTATGCTGGCCACCCGGCTCGCACAGGGCGGCGCACGGGTCACAGGCCTCGAAGCCTCGGCAGAGATGATCGCCGCCGCGCGCCGCCGGGCGAAAGCCGCCGGCGTCGAGGTCGATCTGTTCGAAGGGGACGCTGTCGGCCTTCCATTCCCGGCAGGACACTTCGATTGCGTTGTGTCGGTCGCCACGCTCTGCTTTGTCGACGATCCGCGCCCGACGATCCGGGAGATGGTCCGCGTCCTGAAACCTGGCGGCCGGCTGATACTCGGTGAACTCGGGCGCTGGAACCTTTGGGCGGCGGAGCGACGCGTGAAGGGCTGGCTCGGCTCGAAGCTCTGGAATGCAGCGCATTTTCGGAGCAGGCGCGATCTGATTGAACTGGCAGATCAAGCGGGGCTTTGTGATGCTGCCGTAACCGGTGCCGTCTTCTACCCGCCACACGGGATTGCTGCCCACCTCATGGCGCGGGTCGATCACATGATCGGCACCGTCACAACAACCGGCGGTGCGTTTCTCGTTCTCACAGCTACAAGTCCAGTAGAACAACAAGTAGACCTTCAAAGTAGCTTTGATCGCGCAAGTGAACAAAGCCGAAGCAGCAAAGCGTTAGACGTGAACGAGGGAAAGACGTGACCCGGAAAACCACAAACGACTGGCTTGCCGCAATGGCAACAGCATTCTCGCTCATCGCCTGTTATGGAACGCTTGCGGCAATTGCCGTCCTGGGCGCGCTTGGTGTGACGATTGCTTTGAATGAAGTTATCTGGGCGGGAGCCATCGTCCTTTTTGCCGCCCTAGCGCTTGTGGCGTTGGTGTTTCGCTGGCGACGGCATCGCCAGAATTCCCCAATCGTTTTGGCCGGCATCGGCTTTTTACTGATCGCCTTTACCATGGTGATCTCTTACGAGCGTATTGTCGAACTCGCGGGATTTGCCTTCCTTTGCGCAGGAACGTTCGTCGATTGGCGCATTGGTCGGGGGCGAGGAAGTGACGTTGCCTGAGAAGCCGCCCATCCTTGCCGACAAACATCACGACGCCCCATCGGCCTTCACGCCCGAAAGCCTGCTCCGCGAGGCGCGCCGCCAGAAGGGTGCAGAGGCTGTTGCGGTTCCGAAAGTCTGCCTGCTCGATCCCGATGGCGACATCGTGCGTCAACTGCGTGCAGAGGGCCGGGCGGAGCGGCACCAAGGATGGGTCTGCTACCACACTGACATGTGGATCTTGGACCTCGATGGCCACGAGATTGGCGTGGTCGGCTGCGCTGTCGGCGCTTCCTTTGCCGTGCTCGTCGCCGAAGAGATGTTCGCCTCCGGCTGCGAACTTCTCATCAGCGTCACCTCCTCGGGACAGATCACGCCACAGGGCGCGCCGCCTTATTTCATTCTGATCGACCGGGCGCTGCGGGATGAGGGCACGAGCTATCACTACGTCCCGCCCTCGGACTGGAGCGACGCGCCCGAGCGGCTTCTCTCCCGGCTGAATGGCGCGTTCGAGGGCGAGCCCCGCGTGCTGACGGGTTCAACCTGGACCACCGATGCCCCATTCCGGGAGACCGAAGCTGCTATCGCGGCGGCACGGGCCCGTGGCATTCTGGCTGTCGAAATGGAGGCGGCAGGGCTTTACGCCTTCGCACAAGCGCGAGATCGGGCCGTCATCTGCCTCGCCCATGTGACGAACCAGATGGGAACGATCGAGGGAGACTTCGAAAAGGGCGAGGCAAATGGGACCGCTGATGCCTTCGCTGTGGTATCGCGGATTGTCGACCGCCTCGGTTGACACACAGACTCACTATTGGAACTGACCATGGCACTCCCAATCTGACAGAGCGCGACACAAACTGGCTCTGCTGCTCCAGATCAAGGGCTTCGGTAGACGTGTCGGCATTGAGTCCTGTGGTGAGGACTCAATGGTTTTGCCAAGGACCGGTTCCGGACCCGGTGAAAGTGAAAGTGTCCTTCGGGTTTTGTGACTGACGGATGAGGGCCTTTGGGGTCCCTCAGATGGGTCCGGGCCGGGTTCCGGTCTGCCGTTCCTGACGAAGGACATTCCCATGCAAACAGGTGTCTTGCGCGTGTTGCGCGCGACCGCTGCCTTGTGGTGGCGACACAAGGAACTACGCCGAACCGGACAGACGGGGCAGGCACAACGGCTCGAGCGCGAGACTGTCCTGCGTGACCTCGGCTATCTGAAGCAGGCGGCGTTATTGCCAAACGCACATGTGATCTGCGGAGAGGGCGGCACGTTCATCCATCTTGGTTGGACCATCGTGTCCACCCTCGCGCCGATCGAGCGTTTTCCCTTGGCCACTCTTGCGGTCGCACGAGGGACCCCGTTCATCGATATCCGACCCGTCACCGATGTCATCGCCTTCGCGAACTTGCCGCGGGTGATGCGGGACGGATCGGACGACCCTGAACCCTCGGGCCCTGGCAAGTCCGTCTCGCTGACCGACTACATCGACATGGTCGAAGGACTCGGCACGAGGATCCTCAACGATCCGCGGTCCCATCAGTCAGCCTGATCACCACTTACTCTCACCAAAACTCGAAAGGAGGCCAGACATGGCCCGATCCCGCACGCCCAAATTCGATGCCTCCGAGGTCATCACAAACGAAATCATCCGCATCATCGAGCGCGGCGTCCTGCCGTGGCGCAAGCCCTGGACCGCAGGTGGCAGCTCTCGCCCCCTGCGCGTGGGCGGTGAACCCTACCAGGGGGTGAACAACTTCCTGCTGACGATGCGGACCGTGATGGCGGGCCACAGCTCGCCCTTCTGGATGACGCTGCCGCAAGCCAATGCGTTGGACGCAAAGGTCCGCAAGGGCGAGAAGTCCTCTGTCGTCGTTTATTACGGCCAAAGCCGGAGGGACGCCGGCGATGAGGATGACCGCAGCGACGGGGATGATCACTCCGAGGAAGCCCACATCTTCCGCTTCCAGAAATCCTACCGCGTGTTCAATGCCTGCCAGATCGAGGGCTTGCCCGACAGCTTCTTCCCCGACCCAAAGCCAGCGCCCCAGCATCCTTCTTCCGAGCCCATTCCGCACATGCAGGCGTTTTTCGATGCCATCGACATCACAACCGTCTTCACGGGCACGGAGGCGTACTATTTGCTACCCGTGGACAAGGTTTACATGCCATCCATCACGCGGTTCCAGGACCCGCGCAATTTCTACGGGGTCTGGGCCCATGAGCTGGCCCATGCCACGAAAGCTCCCCATCGACTGAACCGCGATTTCGGATTCTCGAAATTTGGCAACACGTCCTATGCGCGCGAGGAGATCGTCGCGGAATTGACCTCGGTGTTCCTGGGTCAGACGCTCGGCTTCACGGCGCATACGCTCGAGATGAATGCCGCCTATCTCCACAACTGGTTGCGCGTTCTTCGGTCGGACAAGGGTGCGATCTTCAAGCACGCCGCAGATGCGCAGCGCGCCTGCGACTATCTGATCGCCAGATCGGAGACGGGCAGGGCAGGGCGCAGCGCCGAGGCCGCCTGACCACACAGAGAACGGAGACTCGCATGTCACGTAAGGAACCCAAGACGCTGCGGGTGACCTGCTTCAACGACGGCCGCCGCAAGATCATCGTCTTCAAGCGCGGTGCCTATTGGTGGAGCCCGTCCGAGGGTGCCTATCCACTCTCGGCCGCGCTCGAGACCATCAAGGAAAACGGTGGCTGGGTCGAGACCATCCCCAACCCGAATTACAGACCCAAAGGGCTGTTCGGGTAGGGCGCCTTCGGCCTCGATTCATCCGCCAAGCGGAAAAGAAAAAGCGGGCTTTGAGAAGGGTGTTTCAAACCTCTCAAAGGAGATCCCCATGTCCATGACCGTTCAACCCCAGCCAGACCGTCCGGATCCGACCGTGATCGCGGTGCAGAACGACGCGTTTCGCAAGCTCGCGTGCCTTGGGGTGCCGCCCGCGCAGCCCATCCAGGGCCGGATGCATGTCACCCGCTCGCTCATGGAGGCCGGTGACGGCTTCATGGCCGAGGCGGTGAAGGCGACAGGTGAGTTTGCCACATTCGAGCCCGAGAATGATCCGGAAGGTTGGCACGATTTCGGGGCGGTCGAGATCCGGGGCGAAACTGTGTTCTGGAAAATTGATCTCTATGAGGCGGGTTCGGACTTCCGCTACGGGGCTGAGACCCCGGACAATCCCGCCACCACCGTGCGCGTGCTGACCATCATGCTGGCGCGCGACTGGTAGAAGGGCAGGGGACTCCTCCCCCTGACATCCGAGACGATGAAGGCCCACTGACCCCTCAAAGGGAAAGTGGGCCTTTTGTCGTGGTGATCCCTGAAGCCGGGGATTGGTCACGCGCGTGAAGGCGCGGGCCACACCTCACCCACCTGGAAGGATATCCCATGACCACAAGCTTTGCCCCTCTCACCGTTGCCATCGGCGATCTTGTCGCCCACCCCGCCAATGTGCGCAGCAACTCCTCGGAAACCTATGATCCTGAGAACATCGCCCATCTGAAGGCAAGCATCGCCGTTCTGGGTCTCCTGCAGCCGCTCATGGTCCAGAAGCTCGACGGCAAATACGCCGTGCTGGCTGGTGGCCGACGCCATGCCGCGCTGAAGGAGCTGGTCGCAGACAAGGCCACCAAGGGGTTCACAGCGAAGACCAACGTGGACTGCCGCCTCGTGCCCGAGGACTGCGACGTCACCACGGCACTGTCGCTCGCCGAGAACATCACCCAGGCACCGATGAATGCCATCGACGAGTTCGAAGCCTTCGCCCGGATGATGGAGGTCGACGGCCAGACGCCCGAGACGATCGCAAAGACCTTCGGCGCCACGGTGGCGGCCGTGAAAGGCCGGTTGCGCTATGGCCTTATCCACCCCGATATCCGCGCCGCGGCTCGGGGCAAGGTGATCACGCTCGACACAATGAAGGCCTTCGCCGAGCACCCAAGCCAGGAGGCGCAGCGCGAGGTTTTCGAGGCGCTCACGAAAGACGGCGGCTATCTGCAGGCCTACACGGTCCGACAGGCCCTCAAGTCCCGCGGCGTGCAGGTCAGCGACGATATCGGGGCTTTCGTGCGCGAAGACTACGAGGCGCGCGGCGGCACCGTCGCAGCCGATCTGCTGGATGAGCATTCCGTGCTTGAGGATGCGGCTCTGGTCGAGACCATCTTGCTCGAGAAGCTCGGTGCCGCTGCCGAAGAGACCCGTTTGAGGCTGGGTTTTGCCTGGGCCGATGCGATGGTGCGCTATGACTACGCGACCATGGCCGACTATGGCCGCGTCTATCCCGGCCCGATCGATCCGGATGAGGCTGCCCGGAAGCGCATCGATGAGATCACCGCAGAACTCGAGAAACTGCAGCTCGAGATGGAGGATGAAGGGCTCGAGGAGGACGCCTACAATGCCCTCTACGAACGTGTGGACGCTTTGGAAGAGGAAGCGCGCGATCTGCAGGAAGCCTACAGCGCCGAGGACCTCGCGCGGTCTGGGGTGATCGCGTCCTGGTCGGGCGGGCAGGTGACCCTCCATGTTGGCCTCGTCCGCCCGGAAGACACCGTCAAAGAGGAGGGCGCGCGCGGCTCCTCGGCTGGCCCGACCGGGGAAGAAGCCCCGGACGCCGGCAAAATCACCTATCCAGCCTCACTGGCCGAGGATCTCCAGACAGAGCGTGCCATGGCCCTTGGCGCTGCGATGGCGCTGCATCCGGAGGCCACGCTCGATCTGACGCTCTTCAAGCTGGTCAGTGACGTTCTGGTCAGCGGCATGAGTGTCACGCAGGCGATCAAGATCGATGCCCGCAAGGAATACCGCAGCCATGCCAAGATGGACGAGATCGACGAGACCTCGCTCGAGCTGGTGGCGGCGGCGCATGATGTGCTTGATCTGTCCTGGCTCGATGACACCCGCGCGCCCGCCGATCAGTTTGCTGCGTTTCGCGCGCTGAAGGCCGGCGAGAAGGCCAAGCTCGTCGCCTATGCCACCGCCAGCACCACGCAGTCCTGCTTCGCACGGGATCCTCGGCGCGACAGCCTGATGCATGCGTTCGAGATCGAGATCATGCCCGATATCCGCGCCCACTGGACACCGAATGCGGCCCTCTTCAACCGCTTCAAGAAGGCCTGGCTCCTGAAGATCCTCGGCGAAGATTTGGGTCTCGCCCAGGAGGCGGTGACGCTGGCTTCGTCGAGCAAGAAGGAGATCGTCGCCTTCTGCGACAAGCTCTTCGCCGAGCCTTTCGCCACGCTCACCGACGCGCAGCGCGCTGCCGTGGCCGCCTGGTGCCCGCCCATGATGCAGACCGCCGGTGTCGCCTGTGATGAGGCGGAGCCCACTGCGGAAAATCCCGAGCCTGAGAGCGAGGTCGCGCAAGCGGCCTGAGCCATCACGCGACCCGCGCGAGGCATTCCCCGCGCGGGTCGACCCTTCCAAACCGAACAGAAAGACATCCTCATGGCTATTCTCAAGTTCTCTGCGTCCGCTGTTGCGGCACAGATCGCCCATGCGCGCGCCTGCAAAACCTTCCTGCCCAACTGGAACGGGCCCGTGGACAGGCCCGCCCTGATCCTGATCGTCGGCAATGGTGTGCATCTGCGCTCAAACGGCATCGATGGCACGACCACCCGAATCGTCACCACCGAACAGGCCGATCCCTCTTTCGCCTTCGCCGACGGCATGAACCCGTTTCGGGACACCGACTGGATGGCGCAGCGCCGCATGGCGTTTCGCGATCTGACCGGCCAGTTCTACACCGACATCCTGGATGACGTGCAGGTTCTCATCGACCGGGGGCGGGGGGCCATCCGGCTGGCCACCGATGGCCACAGCATCCGCGTCTTCGTGCGCCGGGCCTCGGACTATCTCATCGGCGGGACCTACGAGGTGCCCTCGGGCCTCGGCGGCACCTTCCGGGTCATCCTCAAGGATGCCTGCGACACCTTCGCGATCGTGCAGAACTGCGGCAATTGCGAGGATTTCGACGCCATGCAGCCCTACCGCGTGCCGCTCGATGCGCTGATGGAAATCGATGACCGGAGGGCGGCGTGATGGGTTGGCTCTTCTACACCGACGGCCGCGTCCAGACCTACGCGGATGAGAAAGCGGAGATTGCTCGGCTGTGCACCTTCGAGGGCGAAAGGCGCAAGACGGAACTGGTCAAAGCCTGCAAGGTGGGTTCGACTTGGTACGCGGCGGCAAAGGTCACAAATATCGACGGCACCCCTGTCGAAGACACGACCTATGTCACCGATGCGGATGGCTCCATCACTTTCGCCGCCGTATTCCTTACCCGATATGATGACGGCTGCTGGGGCTACAAGGACATGGAGGAAAGCGCGGGACCGGTCGAATCCCGCGCGCCACTGAGCCTATTGGCCCTGCTGTCCGAGCTGAAAGACCCAGACAGCTATGCTCATGCCTGGCGCCAGCGCTGCCAGGACTGGGCTGCGATCCCGGACTACGAGGAAGGCGACAAGATCAAGCTCGCAGCACCTGTGACGCTCACCGATGGCAGTACCTGCCAGATTGTCACCGCGACCCACTACAGGCGCGGGCGGCAAAAGCGCCGCTGCTACCGCATTGAGGAAACTGGTGGGCTCGTACGCCTGTCGAAGGCCTCGCTTGCGGGCTCGGAGCTGCTCAGCTCCGCGAAAGGTGCGGCTAGCCCGGTGCTGGCGGAGTTCCTGGCGGGGCGAAATTAGGTCCTGCGCCGGACGGTTCATCGACCTGCCCGGCGACAGCAGATGCTGCGGCTTGTCTTGACAAGGCAATGCAAATGCATTACCTATCGCGGGCAGCAAAGAACCTTTTCTTCAGGAGACTGCCATGACAGCCCTCGCACAAGATGTCTCGAAACTCACGGATCGGTATCAGACGACCGTGCCGGCGGGTGTGCGCAATCAGCTCAAGCTGGGCAAGGGCGACCAGATTCGTTACTGCACCGAGCCGAGTGGCAGGGTCTATATCGAGCCCGTGCGCAGCGACGAGGAAGATCCCGTGCTCGGAGCCTTTCTCGATTTTGTCGAGGCCGATATCAAGGCGCATCCGGACCGCATTCGGGCGTTCGATGGGGCTTTGCATGACCGTCTTGCAGCACTGGTCGGAGACGTTGACGTCGATCTCGATGCGCCGCTATCGCTCGAGGATGAATGAGCGGCGATAGCGTGCCCGCCCAAGCGCCCCTTGTCGTAAACGGATGGTCGATTTATGCGCATCCGCTCTTTCTGGATCAGCTCGAAGGGCTGATTGAAGAGGTCGAGGCGCGTAAGGCACGCGATCCTAAGACCTGGCGCAAGAAAAACCCGACGAAACGGCTGGCCGCCATCTTCAAGCTGGTGACCGAGGCCATACCGGCAGATCCGGGTGCCGCGGCCTTCCGGCAAGGCGGCACACTCGGCGATCGTCGCAAGCATTGGTTCCGGGCGAAATTCTTCCAACAGTATCGGTTGTTCTACCGGTTCAACAGCGATGCGAAGGTCATCGTGGTGGCCTGGGTGAACGACGACAAGACCCTGCGCGCATATGGCAGCAAGACGGATGCCTATGCGACGTTCAAAGGGATGCTGGAAGATGGCAACCCACCTGACAATTTCGATGCGCTCTTGAAAGAAGCTGCAGCGGCAAGCAAGCGGTTCGAGAAATCCCTTGAAGCGGTGCCCGATCGGTAAGTGGGCCAGCTTGCTGTGACCCTTTGGCATTATCGTTTACGACGCCACGCTTGAAGATGTAGCATCGGCTGATAATACGGTCGGAGAAAGCACAATGAATGAGACGGAAAAGGATAGGCAGCACCTCGGGCTAGAGGAGCAATGTGCGCCTGACCTGACGGGGCACCGTTTCCCAATTGCTGTGCACGTTGCAGACATGCCCGATGACCTCGGCAAGCTGCTGGATATCGGGCTCGAGGAGCATTTCCGTGGCGGCTGATGTCAATTCGTATGACGCGTGGTTTCGCGCGAAGGTGCAGGCCGCGCTGGAGGAGGAATGCACGGGAACATCCCAAGTTCAGGTGATGCAGGCCGCACAGGCATTGATTGATGCGAAACGGGAGGTCGAACCCAAGTCCTGACCAAGCCTTGGAAGTCAGCGCGGTCTGACCCCCGTCACCCTGAAAAGCGAAAGCGGGCTTTTTGTCCTTTGGAACTCAGACCCTGATCCAAAGGAAAATCCCCATGACCAAGCCCAAACCGGCAAACCCGGCTCTCGCAATCTCCGAAGCCGATCTCGCCTCCGCGCTAGCGCTTATCGGCACGGAGATCGACCACCAACCCCTGCGCAGCTCAGCGCTCGCACGCATCATGCGCGAGACGTTTCATGGCAGTGATACCGGGGGCGCCTGGGACTGGCGGAAGGCCTATGACCTGATGCAGGCGGCGGCTGTGCAGGCGCTGCTACGTGGCGACAACAGTGAGGATGATTACTCTGCCGCAAAACTCCTTGCGTCACGTCTCCTGACGGAAACGCGCCGGTCGGAGCAGCAAATCCGGTTGCAGCAGTTCTCCACGCCGTTGCCATTTGCGGCGCTGGTCTTGCGGGCTGCGGCGATCCGCAAGGGCGAGACCGTGCTGGAGCCCTCGGCTGGCACCGGTGCCCTGGCAGCTTTCGCTGCCCGGGCCGGTGCCACGCTTGTGCTCAATGACATCGATCCTTTTCGCCAGAGCCTCCTGCGCGCGGTCTTTGGTGGCGATGTGACGGGCCATGACGGCGAGCATATCGACGATCTGCTGCAGACGCCGGTTCTACCCGACGTCGTGGTGATGAATCCGCCCTTCGCCTCCTCGGTCGACCGATCCCGCGACAAGCACATCGCTGCCAAACATCTCATCGCGGCTGCAAAGCGCCTGGCACCAGGTGGGCGCCTGGTGGCGATCATGCCGCCGGGGTTCACGCCCGAACGCGATGCCGCGCATTGGTCCCGCGCCTGCGGTCTCCTGACGCTACGATTGGCGCTGACGATGCCGGGGCAGGTCTACCGCAAGCTCGGCACCTCTGTCGAAACCCAGCTGATGGTCTTCGACAAGGTGCAGGAGGATGGGGAGATGATCCGCGCTATTGTGTGCGATCTGGATGAGGCCCTTCCTTTTGTCGACTCCGTGGCCGCGACCCGGACCAAGATGCGCCACGTACAACAGGCGGCAGCGGTTACTACTGCGCGACCGACCGTTGCACCCTCTGCCCCGCGCAAGACCGCCGCTGCGCCTGTTGCCGCCTCCAAACCCCGGGCCAATGCCGTCCGTCCGCTCAGCTTCACAAGCTTTGAGACCCCTCGCGACAACACGCCGGTCTCGGACATCTATGCGCGTTACCGGCCGCAGCGGATCGCGATTGCGGGTGCGCAGGAACATCCCACGCCGCTCGTTGAAAGCATCGCCATGGCCTCGGTTGCCCCGCCCATGCCCTCAAACACGGGCAGTGATGACTTGCGCCTGCCCGCCCGGTTGATCGAGGAGGGACATCTCTCCGAGGCGCAGCTGGAAACCATCATCATGGCGCATGACGCCCATGGGCGCGACCTGCCGGGTCGGTTCGCGATCGATGACGACCAGACCAAGCTGACGCGCGCCGATGATGACCCGGATGCACGAGCCTATCGCCTTGGCTATTTCCTCGGCGACGGCACCGGTTGCGGCAAGGGCCGCGAATGCGCGGGGCTCATTCTCGTGAACTGGCTGGCCGGTCGCAGAAAGGCGATCTGGGTCTCCAAATCCGCCACGCTCATCGAGGACGCCATCCGCGACTGGACCGATCTCGGCGGCTCGCCAGCCGACATCCAGCCGCTCTCAAAATGGAAACCGGACCAGCCTGTCCCTATGGGTGACGGTGTTCTCTTCGTCACCTACGCCACGCTGCGGTCCGCGGGCAAATGCGGCACCACACGACTGAGCCAGATCCTCGACTGGATGGGCGAAGACTTTGAAGGCGTACTGGCCTTTGATGAGGCCCATGCCATGCAGAACGCGGCCGGGTCCGAGCAGGGCAGGGGGGTCAAACCCTCCCAGCAGGGCCTTGCTGGCCTGCGGCTGCAACTGGCAGCACCCCGCGCTCGCGTCTTCTACATCTCGGCTACCGGCGCCACGAGCGTGCACAACCTAGCCTATGCCGCGCGGCTGGGGCTCTGGGGGCAGGGCCCCGAATACCCCTTCCCAAGCCGCGAGAGCTTCGTCTCGGCGATGGAGGCGGGCGGTGTCGCGGCGATGGAAGTGGTCGCCCGTGATCTCAAGACGCTCGGGCTCTACACGGCGCGCGCCCTCAGCTTCGACGGGGTGGAGTATGACGTGCTCGAACACGCGCTCACTCCGGCCCAGATCGAGATCTACGACGCATACGCGGCTTCGTTTCGGACGATCCACCACAATCTCGAAGCCGCGCTGACGGCGACCGGCGTCAACGACGCCTCTGGCGAGACCAATGCCTCGGCCGCTCGCGCCTCGGCCAAGTCCCGCTTCGAGAGCACGAAGCAGCGTTTCTTCAACCATCTCCTGATGGGCATGAAGGCCCCGACCATCATCCGCGCGATCGAGGATGATCTGGCGGCGGGCAACGCCTGCGTCATCCAGGTGGTTTCGACAGGCGAGAGCCTGCTGAAACGCCGGCTTGAAACGATGGACCCCGAGGATGAGCTCGTCGAGGGTGCCTTGACGCCGCGTGATTATGTGCTTGGCTACCTCGAACAGGCCTTCCCAATCCATGCGCAAAAGCTGGTCGAGATCGACGGCAATATGGTGGCCGAGCCGCTCCGCGATGAAACTGGCGCGCTGGTCGTCTCGCGCGAGGCGCTCGCTCTGCGTGACGCGGCCATGATGGAGTTGATGACGCTCGCCCCGATCCCCTCGGCGCTCGATCAGATCCTCTGGGCCTTTGGCGACGAGGCCGTGGCCGAAGTGACCGGAAGGTCGATCCGACCTCTGAAGGCGGACGATGGCCACCTCTTCATCGAGAAGCGCGCCGCCAGCAGCAATTCATCCGAAACCCAAGCCTTCATGGATGGTGAGAAGGATATCCTGATCTTCTCCGATGCGGGCGGGACGGGCCGGTCCTATCACGCGGCGCAAACGGCGAAGAACCAGAAACGGCGGCGGCACTACCTGCTGGAGCCGGGCTGGCGCGCCGATGCGGCCATCCAGGGGCTGGGCCGCACGCATCGCTCGGCTCAGGTCAGCGCGCCCTTCTTCCGGGTCTGCACCTCGGATGTGCATGGCGAGAAACGTTTCACCTCGACGATCGCCAAACGCCTCGACCAGCTGGGGGCCCTGACCAAGGGTCAGCGCGAGACCGGCTCGCAGGGCATGTTCCGCGAGGAGGACAATCTCGAAAGCCCGATCGCGCGGGCGGCACTGCGTGGGTATTTCGCCGATCTTGCCGCCGGGCGCGCTGAGGCGATGAGCTACGAGAGCTTCACCGACTGGACGGCCCTGCGGCTGATCGACAAGGACGGGGTGCTCCTTGAGGAGCTTCCCCCGATCCAGCGGTTTCTGAACCGGGTTCTGGCCCTGCCCATCCACATGCAGAACGCACTCTTTGCCGAGTTCACGCGCCGGATCGCTGATCAGACCGAACGGGCGCGCGCGGCGGGCACGCTCGATCTCGGCGTCGAAACCCTGCGTGGCGAAAGGATCGAACAGGTCTCCACAGAGGATCTCTGGACCTGCCCGAAATCCGGCGCCGTGACGCGGATCATCGGGCTCAAGGTGACGGACCCGGTCCATGTCCTGGGCGCCGAAGAGGCCATATCTCGCAATCCGGACAAGCTGCCGATGGTCAATCGCGCCTCCGGTCGCGCGGCGCTCATCTCGGCGCGGCCCATGCAGATGTATGACGAGGACATTGTCACGCTGATGCGCAAGGCGGTGCGGCCAAACGGGTCGAGCTATCTCGAAGAGGCACGGTTTGAGTCCTCGGCTTGGGAAGAGATCGACAGGCCCGAGTTCGCACGTCTTTGGGATGCAGAGGCTGCGTCCTTGCCAAAAACCACCACGACCAAGCTCTACCTGCTGACCGGGCTGCTGCTGCCGATCTGGAAGGACATTCCGACCACCAATGAGCGCATCTACCGGGTCACGCCCGATGGGGCGACCGCCATGATCGGGCGCACGCTGAGCGAGGAAGGAGCGGCCGCGCTGCGCGCCCGCTTCCTCGTCTCCAACCCGCAAACACCGCAGGAGATGCTGACCGCCGCCCTCGGCACCACCGCACCTGTCGATCTGGGCCGGGGTCTCACCCTGACCCGCCGCCGCGTCGCAGGCGAGATGCGTCTCGAGCTGGGCGGCGCGGACAAGGGCATGATCGACGGCCTCAAGGCCGCCGGCTGCTTCACTGAGATCATCGCCTTCCAGCTGCGGGTGTTCCTGCCGCATGGAGACGGGATCGACACGGGCCGCATTCTGGCTCGGATCGTCGGGCAGGGAACCACCAAAGCGGCAGAACAAGCCGCCTGAAAAGTCAAAGCGGGCTTCCGGTCGGGCGTCGCGGATCTGGGTTTCACCGGTCTGCGCTTTCCGGCCGCGCGCTGACCAATGCCACGCCCGGCCCCCCAATTACAGACAAGAGGACAGACCCATGACCAATCCCCAGATCGACTATGCCGCACTGGCGGCTCAGTGGCGCGCGGAGCGTGAAACCACCTTGAAGGCATCCCGCACGGAGCTGCTCGCGCAACTACGTGCGCTTGGCATCAGCGGGGTCACTGCCGAATACGAAGGCTATGGCGACTCCGGCAATGTCGAGGATGTGACGGTGCAGCCTGCAGAGGTCCAACTGCCTGAGCCGCTTGCCACCAAGGTGGGCGACTTCGCCTGGTCGCTCGCCTATCACCATCACCCGGGGTTCGAAAACAACGAGGGCGGCTACGGCACGCTGACCTGGGACTTGCGCAACGACAGCATCACGCTCGATCACGCGGACCGCTATGTCGAATGCTCGCACAGCTATGTAGAGGGTCTTTGAGATGGCCCATCCGCTTCATCATGCCGAAAGCTCTGCCCGGAAATTCGGTGGGGTGCCGTCTGACTATCAGGCTGTGCACGATTGGTTCGATGCCTCGAAAGAGCACCTCGCGCTCTTCACGCACCGAGCTATGCGCCATCATGCCCAAGGCCTGTTCGAGGCCGAACGTGTCTTCGGCTTGACCCTGACCAACAGTGCAGGTCGGGACATTCCCGTGCGCTGGATCGGCGAGCAGCATGTCCGCGAAGACTGTCAGGGCCGGATCCCGAGCATGGCGGACTGGCTGCGACGGATCCAGCCCGAGCCATGGATGGCCAATGGCCACATCGACCGGTATTCCGGCTCCGAGCCCTGCGGCGACCCAAGGGTTGCCTGGGCCTCCGAGGTCGCCGCCGGAAGAACGCTTCTTGGCCTGAAGGATTGGATGGCGGCGCGCGCGACGCAAGCCACGCAAGGTGCCTGACAGATCTCGGTCGTTTGCCAAACGAATGCTGCATGGAAGCCCGGTTGGACGACCGGGCTTCTTGCGTCGTTTCTCCACCATTCTTCGTAAGGAGGTTCGCATGACACTCGAAGACATCAAGGCGGCCGTCGATGCCGGGCAGACCGTGCATTGGGCCAATACCGGCTACATTGTCCACAAGGACGGGCTCGGTCAGTACCTGATCACCTATGTGCCGAATGGTAGCTGCATCGGTCTGACCGACCGGAGCGGGCACCGGTTGAACGGAAAAGAGGTGGAGTTCTTCATAGCGCGATCCGAGGACGGCGCGGAAAATCCGGGCAGCCAATCAAGACCAGACGGGCAGGGGAGGGGCGTAGCACCCGGAGGCGTGGGTGCATTCCCACTCGGACGGCAGATCTGACCCGTGGGCGGGGCTGAAAGGAAAGCAGGCTTTCTGATTTGTGATCCCTCAAGGGGTCGAGAAAGCAATCCCGGATGCGCTGGCAAGGACGTCAGACACCGGCCAATCCAAAAGGAACCATCCCATGTTCGCAGGAACTCTCACCCGCAATGCCGAGACCGCAGCCGCTCAGTACACCGGCATGATCCACTCGACGCGCTTTGACATCGCCATCCAGTTGGAGGCGCGGGCCAAGATGTCTGAACGCAGCCCGGATTTTGACGTGACGGCAGTCAACAAATCAGGCCGCAAGGTGCGCATCGGCACGGCCTGGAACGAGACCGGCAATACCAGCGGCAACCCCTACATCTCGATGCAGATCGATGTCGGCTTGGGTCCGTTCCGGGTCAACGCGGTGCAGACTAAAGAAGCGCGCGCGACCCAAAGCGGGGAGTTTGAGATCATCCCGCTGGTCTCGAACGGCCTGATGAAATCCGGCTCGATCTCGGGCGAGCTCACCGCCATGGACGCCGACAACGCCTTCACCGGCTACATCGCCAACATGATGTTCGATCTGGAGTTCATGCTGATCGAGAACAGCTACAAATCCGAGGAGACCCACCCGGATTACCGGATCGAGGTCAGCTCGCCCCGGGGCACACCGATCCGCGTCGGCTCGGCGTGGATGGCCAAAAGCAGCCGCACGGGCAATGACTACCTGTCACTGCTGATCAACACGCCCGATGGCGACCTGCGCGTCAACGCCGTGCAGAACGAAGAACAGCGCGGCGGGCAGACCTTCTCGATCATCCCGTTCATCGACAGCGGTGAGCAGCCGCAGGACGCGGGCGCGGGGCTCTCCTTGGTCGCCTAATCGGCGCGCGAGGGGGAGACGACCTGAACCGAAAGGGGAGCCGTGGGACCACGGTTCCCCTTTTCCCATGTCCGTTGGCGTGAAGGACGCCACCCGCTTGCGATCAGGTGCAAATGCGATACAATAATATATTAACGCAATATCGAGGGCGGGCGCGTGGCGGCTAGATCAGGGACGGTTCCATGGTTCGAGAGCTTTGATGTTGAGGCAGAGGTTGAAGATCTCCTCGCCCATATCGAGCGCTGCACCGGATTCGCGCTACCCGCCCGACAACGCGCCGTCATCATGTCCCATGCAAGGTCAAAGCTCGACAGGACAAGGCAGGCATATCTGGAGGCCAAGGCGGTGGGAAAGCCGGTGTCCACATCGCGGCGTGCGTATCTGACCGACCTGCAGGACACGATCTTCATGGCGATCCCGGAGGAGAACCTTGCGCTGATGCCGCTAAGCGAACAGGTCCTGAACGACCCTTCATTTTACGCGGACGCTAGGCACAGTGCCGCTGCGATCAGCAAAGATGAGCTTTTCATGGCGCTGTCCCCTTCGCTGAAAGACATGACAGTCCAAGACGCCCGGGCCTTCGTCTCGCAGCTCTGGCACGGCACGATTGACGGCAATGCCCGCAAATACGCCGAAGCCCTGAAGCGCCCCGAGCGTGAACCGCAGCCCTTTCGCCCGGGGAACACCGTGTAAGATCGAGGCCATTTTCTTGGCTTGGGCTGTAACCAAGTTGGCCGCCCCGAACTCCGTTGCAGGCGGCGGCATCCAGTGCAGCGCGCGAAAACCATTGAAGGCGCTGTGGTGACGTCTACTGTCGCCAACATGATGAACCGGGATCACATGCGCGCCTTCTTTCGGCGCACCGCGGCGCTTGTCGCCTTTGTCGCGCTGCTCTGGGCGGTCCAGGTCGTCAATTGGATCTTCGGTTACGGTTTGAACCCGGCCTTCGGCCTGATCCCCCGGCATGTCAGCGGATTGGATGGTGTCATCGCCATGCCCCTCCTGCATGGAAGCTTCGCGCATCTTATGGCCAATACGCCGCCGCTCCTGGTGATGGGTGGGCTGCTGGTGGCTACGACCACGCGGGCCTTGCTGGCCGTGAACGCCGTGGTGATCGGCCTCGGCGGCGGTCTTGTCTGGCTGTTCGGAAGCTCGGCCATCCATATCGGCGCGTCAGGGCTCGTCTTCGGCTGGTTTGGCTTCCTCGTCGCGCGCGGCCTCGTGGATCGCTCCCCGATCACGCTGGGCGCGGCACTGGTGGTCGGTGTCCTCTATGGCTCCCTTCTCTGGGGCGTTTTTCCAGGCCAACCCGGCGTCTCGTGGGAGGCGCATCTCTTCGGCGCTTTGGCCGGCGCGGCCGCTGCATTTCTTGTACGAACGCATGTCCATGTGCCGCGCCTCGGCGGCGTCGATCTGGACTGAAGCAATGCACTCGGCCAAAACCGGACATCGGTGACGGATACAGCGAAGGTCCGGAAGCGACCTTCTTGGACTTTCAGGGCCTCGATGACGGCGTCTTCGTTCGTAACGGTGTCCCTTAGGGAAGTTGCAAAAAAAATCGCCTACAGCGATCTTGTATCGCGCAAGGAAGATCCTATCTATGTCTTGTCGGTATGCCGGGCTTCGGTTCGGTTCGGAATAAAATCGCTGTACTTAGGGTCGGTTCACCGATCCGTGGAGGGGCTAGTTCCCTCTGACGCCTACCCCCCAAGCGGCCCCTGTGGCGGCGGCGGGGCGGCGGCCCCCCGGGCGACCCCGGGGGGCCAGCATAAGGGATAAGGACGGTCTCTCCGTTCCTCGCGCTGGTGGCGACACCCTTCCGCAATCCTGCGGCAGGGCCAGCAGAGGAGGCCATAACATGGCTTACGACACCGACGAGATCAGCCAGCGTGGGACACGCGAGACAAAACGGAAGCGTAAGCCGACGTGGAAGTCTCGCCTGTTAAAGGGCGCATTCTGGGTAGCCTGGGGGATGGGGAAACTCTTTGACCTCATCGAATGGCTGTCCCGGTTGTCCGGCGACTAACCGCGCGACCCTTAATGTTCGCATTTGGCGAAAGGAGGACCGAGAATGCTAGGTGAAGCACTGAGATTGATCCGGGTCTTCCATGACCTGAAACAGAACGAGTTGGCGGAACGCCTCGATATTTCCCAATCGCACCTTTCTGATATCGAACGATGCCGGAAAGTGCCAAGTCAGGAAATCGTTGCACGATACGCCGAAGAGTTTGATCTGCCAGTCAGTTCGATCTGGTTTTTTGACGAGAAGCTGACAGAAGGCACGACGCCGGGCGCTATCGAGAAAGCGCGTGGGGTTGTCGCTGACAAGATACTTGATTTTCTGAGGATGATCGAGCGGAAGCGAGCGTCATCATGACGAAGCGCCGCGACAAGTCCTATGCCCTCGATCAATGTGCCCTCTATCGGTGCAGCACACGCAAAAAGTTGTTCAAACTATTACAGACCAGTTCCGAGAAGTTTGCTGAGTTGAAGGCCGCACCCGATCTCTACAAGCCTGGGTTCGTCGGCATAAAGGAACGTCTGGTCCCACAGGGATCGGTATAGGCGGCTAATTTATTGTGATTTTTCCTGTTTTATGTCCCCCTGATTTTGGCGATCTGTCATGCGGCTGATTTCAGGGGAAGGATTCCGAGCGCGTCACGGAGTTTGTCATCAGAGAAGTCGTATTCGCCGAGCATGTTGATGTGTGCCCAGGCCATTGGGGCGTGTGCGGCGATGACGCGTTTGAGTTCCTTCCTGGCTTCCTCGTCCGGTGCCGTTTGGAGTTGGTGAGCGAGGTAGAGATAATTCCAGCAGATGATGGAGTTCTTGATCAGCCGGTTGCAGGCTTCGGCGATCTCCTGTTCTTCCTTTTCGGCTTGGGTGAACTCGCGGGGATTGCCGACGGCGACGGCGCGGGTGAAGCGGTTGGCGAGTTCGACCTTGTTCAACTGGCGTTCGATGGCCTGACGCAGGGGAAGGTCATCGACATAGCGCAGGATGAACAGCGATTTGATGATCTGTCCGAAGGCCTTCAGAGTCTGATAGAGCGCATGTTGGCGGGAATAGGAATTGAGTCGCCGGAAGATGTCGGACGCGGTGTTTTCCTTGAGTTTGATGGTGGCGACGAGGCGCAGAAGCGCATCCCAGTTCTCGCGGATCAGGGTCTCATTGATGGTTTTGTCCGGGGCGATGATCCAATCATGATCCCTTGGCCGGTCCGGCTTGAAGATGTAGAGGGTCTGTTTTCCAATACCTTTGATCCGTGGGGCGAAGGAAAAGCCCAGCAGATGCGTCATCCCAAAGATGGCTTCATTATAGCCGTGGCTGTCGGTGGAATGAATGTTGCTCTTGACGACGTCATTGCACATGAGGCCGTCGATCACGAACGCGCTTTCCCGGTCGGCAGCGCTGATCATAAGGGAATGCCAGAGGATGTGGCGTTCATCGGCGAATGTGTAGGCGCTGACGCCTTGCCCCTGGCCAAAATACTTAAACGACCGGCTGGCAGCGAGGCTTTCGCCGCGCACCTCGAACTTTTGTCCATCACTGGCGGTATGCAGCTTGTCCGCCTCGTTTCGATAGATATTGGGCAGGTCCATCTCATCCATGGCTTTGACCACAGCGTCGTTCGCGGCGCGGATATTGTCGAGAGAAAACCGCCAATTGACGACATGTTCCAGTTCGCCCTCGGTCACGCGAGACGAGATCCTTGCCATTTTGCGAACGCCGATTCCACATCCAAGGCCCATGATCCCGGCCAGGAGTGCGGGGCGGGGTACAGCCTGACGGATGTGGGTCTGCTGCCAGTGTTCGAAAGCGCCGAGCATCCCGCAGTGATTATTGATCGTCTCAAGTACTTGTGCCAGTGGTACATCGTGCCGTTGAGGGAACAGTTCATTGGTTGGGCTGATGCCATCAGCCCCGGCTGCCGGGGTAGCGATGTGGAAGGTGCCATCGGCACGTAGCTTCAAGTGTGGATTGGCAGCAGCATTGGCGTTCGTACGCTGATATTGTTGTGTCAGCGCCTTCCGGAGGGTTGCCAGAACGGGTTCCGGGTCGGCAAACTCGGCCAATCCGGCCCGTTCCAACAGCTCCGGCTTCTCTCGCCTCCACCTGTCCGGATCAATCAGATAGGCGTCCATGGGGCGGTATTTATAGGACTGCGAGAGGTTGAGATCGCCGGATTTGATGGCGGCGGCAACATGCTGGAACAGAAAGACCTTGTAGAGCGAGGTTCGGAATGTTCCGTCACTGCGGATCAGTACTGCCCGCTCGTCTGTGTTGAGGAATTCCGTTGGCGCCCCTAGCCCGACCACGCCATCGTTGTGTTTGAACCGGTCGATGGCGGTGATGAGACTGGCGGCCCGGTTGTTCCGGTCGAACATGATCGCGCGAAGGATGGGACTAAGGCGATTTTGTAGTCGCAAGGACCCTGCCTCAAGCACATCGAACCAGCTTTCATCCCGCGCGGTTGCGGAAAGATCATCCTTCAGCTGCTCGAATGCGCTGAACCGACCTTTATCCAGCAAGGCTCGGATTGTGCTGACTTTCTGGGTGTCCGATATTCCATCCGCCTTGGTCACGCCGCGAATGTCGCGCAACAGGCCAAACACAGATGTGTCCAGGTCATTGATGACAGACTTGATCTGCTTTTGTTGTGCTGACCGGTTCTCCAGCAGCCAATCATTGTGATCGCGCGTCGCCTTTGCGTGAAAGGTCGCCGTGACGCTGAGCCAGAGATCGATCAGGTTGTCGTGCGTGCGGTAAAGCTGATGGGCAACAAAAGCAGCGGCATGGATACGCCGGTCATTGTCTGCGCGTTGCTTGAGCTGAAACAACCGTGAGCGCTGAACGCTGCCCGCGAAATATCGAATGCCGGCAGCCCCCAAATCGAGCGCCGATAGAGGGTCGGAAAGCTGGCCATGCAAATCGGCGAGCGTCTCAAAGTCAGTGATGGCTTCCTTAATCTTCGTCGGTCTTGCCGACTGCGACAGCTTCTTCAACAGGGTCAGGCGATACCGGTTCTGATCGTCTGGGGTCGTGAAGAGTTCGTCCAGCAAGGCGCGCGCGTCATCGGTGAGATGTGCATTCATCAGCGCGATGAGTTCTACTTTGCGGATCTGCAATCCGGATCGGATCAACTCAAGCAAAACACCCGATCTGGGAACCTGGATGCGCCGCTGGATCAAATAATCCACGCATCGATCAAAGATCAGGTGCGGCTTCAGATATGTTCGCGCCATCGTCGCAATCTCGGCGATCAGGTCTTTCCTGGCTTTCCGCCCGAATGGCATGAAGCCATAGAAATCCAGAATGAGATTACGATGGCGCGCGCGGGTCTGTTTGGGGTAGGCTGCTGGCGAGAACTCCGATCCTGTGAGCCCGGGAAGCTTTGCTGCCGCCTCAATATCCGGGGCGTGAAAATCGCGAGGATCGTAGAACGTCTTCGCCGCTTTGAAGTAAGCGCACATCACCAGAAAGCCGATCTGGCTGGCGGGTGAACGCAACTTGGTTGCGATGTCCAACAAGGGTTTTGGCAAATCGAAACATCGTTTGCGCTCGCGGAAGTCGAATACCGGCGGCTTGTCAAACGCCTTTTGCTCGGAGGATGACAGGATTTGCATTCGGGGCATGAGGCTCTCCGTCATAGTGGTGTCCGGGAAACGGTCGTTTGACGGCCCCGTGTTTTGTTGTCCGGCAATATGGCTTGACAACGGAATGTCGGACAAGATGATTGACGGATGGAAAAACGGACAAAGACTGCAGAATTAGTTGCGCCGATCGGATACGCGCGCATCTCAACGGCCGATCAATCGCTGGCCCCACAGGTTGACGCTCTGAAGGCTGCCGGTTGCGCCGAAATATTTGAAGACTGTGTATCTGGAGCCAAAACGGATCGGCCTGGACTAAATGAAGCGCTCGATCACCTACGTTCCGGCGACACTCTGATTGTCTGGAAGCTCGACCGTCTCGGGCGCAGCATGAGCCACCTGATTGATACGGTTCGCGATCTTGACCAGCGCGGCGTCGGATTCAGATCTCTGACTGAAGGCATCGACACGACAACGAGCGGGGGCACACTCGTCTTTCATTTGTTCGGTGCCCTTGCCCAGTTCGAACGCGACCTCATCCGAGAGAGAACGCGCGCTGGCCTGAGTGCCGCTGCCGCGCGCGGAAGAAAAGGCGGACGCAAGGCTGTCGTCACTCCTGAAAAACTGGCGCGGGCGAAAATGCTGATCGAAAAAGGCCTGACGGTTCGAGAGGCCGCGGCCCGCATCAAAGTTGGCAAAACCGCACTTTATGACGCGATCAAGTAGGAAACCTCACGAACCACGCCAGACTGATCCGTCGCCCCCCAAATTCAAAGGGACCGAAAACACGAACATTCCTATGGGACCTCACGTACCTTTATGCCGATAGACCCAGAGGTGCACTGACAAAACGTTACATCTCGCGTGTTGACCTTCCCGCGCGGGAGACATGGACACATGTCCCGTGATGGAAGCGTCAGAGGATACCGCGCGCAGGGATTTCCTGTATTACGCAACGGCCGGGGCGGGGGTCGTGGCCGCAGGGGCCGCGCTCTGGCCACTGGTGAACCAGATGAACCCTTCCGCCGATGTCCGCGCCTTGGCACAGATCACTGTCGACATTTCCGATCTCGCGCCTGGAACGCAATTGACCGTCAACTGGCGCGGAAAACCTGTCTTTATCCGTCATCGCACAGAGGCAGAAATGGCTCAGGCTCGGGCAGAGGCGGTCTCTGACCAGCCTGACGGCAAGGCGCGCAACCCCAATCTGCCCGCCGATGCGCTGGCGTCGCGTAGCCCTTAATTGGGCTCTGCCTCACTTTGTGTGGCGCAACTATCCTGAAACAGGAAAATTCAGGAGGGATGGTTGTGAGCTCGAAGAAGCATTGGTCGCCCGGGGCCGAAGTTTCGGTTCAATGCGTTGAGCGAAGTGATTTCGGCGGGTGGATCGTATCGGGCAGTCTGACACCAAGCGGCATCTGCCCAGACTGTGGATTGCATTCACGCCGACGTCACGGCTGGCGGCGTCGGCGGTTGCAGGATTATCCCGCCCATGGAGAGGAGGTAACGGTTGATCTCGCGATTTGCCGTTGGCGATGTTTGGCACCCGCTTGCCCACGCCGGACTTTCGCAGACCAACTCACCTCGATTGCGCATCCGTTTGCACGTAGCACTTCGCGTGTCGGGGAGATTGTCAGTCATCTTGGGCATGCAACCGGCGGACGGCCTGCCGAACGGCTCTTGCACCGTTTGGGCCTTGGCGTCAGCGATTACACGGTGCTCAGGCAGTTGAAAAAGCGTGCTCAGGGCACCGCCAAGCCGCCGACGGTCATCGGGATTGACGACTGGAGCTGGCGGAAGTCGCAAACCTACGGCACGATCATTGTGGATCTGGAGCGTCGCGTGGTGATCGACATTCTTGAGGATCGAGATGTCGTCACCTGCACCAACTGGCTCAAGCGACACCCCGAGGTGAAAGTGATTAGCAGAGATCGGTGTGGTCTCTACGCCTAGACTGCACGGCAAGGGGCACCGCAGGCGAAGCAGGTCGCTGATCGGTTCCATATCGTGCAAAACCTGCGGCAGGCCATTGAGGAGCAAATGAACCTCCACGGCCCTGAGACCGGCAGAGCGCTGCTGGCCGACGCCGACAATATCACCGCAGCCGGCAGCCTTCTGAAGTCACGCCTTGCGCACAGGACATCTCGGGAAGAGATTTTCACCACCATCCATGCGCTCCGAAATCAGGGGCTTAACTGTAGCGAGATCGGGCGACGAACAGGGTTCCCGCGCCGCAGCATCGCGAAATGGCTGCAGTTCGAGACGCCACCGGACCGCAAACAGGCCGCTTTGAAACCGACTTCGCCGTGGTACTTTGAAGAATTCCTGAGCCAAAGCTGGAAGGACGGCATTCGAACAGGCAGCGCTGAGAACGGCAGTGCAAAAGTTGGCCACGGAAGTGGCGTGATAATCTCGCTGCGGGCAGCGTAAAATGTTGCCACTTTGGCCCTTTCTGTTTGCAGGGAGGGCGGGAGATTTTAGTCGTGGATTTATATTTGAAGGTCCGCCTCGCGCGTCGGGGCGGTATGAGCGAACGGGAGGCCGCCGGCCATTTCGGGATCTCGCGTGCGAGCGTGAAGAAGATGATGATGTTTTCGGTCCCGCCGGGTTATCAGCGAACGGCGCAGATCAAGCGGCCCAAGCTGGACGGGTTCACCGGCTTCATCGACGAATGGATGCAAGACGATCTGAACCGTCCCCGTAAACAGCGCCACACCGCCAAGCGCATTTTTGAACGGCTTTGCGACGAGCACCAGTTTCAAGGCGGCTATACGACGGTCAAGAACTATGTCCGGGAACAAGGGCGGCGCAGCCGAGAGATGTTTGTCCCTCTGGCACATGCCCCCGGCCATGCCCAAGCGGATTTTGGCGAGGCGATGGTCGTGATTGGCGGGGTCGAGCAGAAGGCATATTTCTTTGCACTGGATCTGCCCTACAGCGATGCCTGCTTTGTGCGTGCTTATCCTGCGGCGGTCTCCGAGGCTTGGGTTGATGGCCATGTTCATGCTTTTGCATTCTTCGGCCGGGTTCCGCAGTCGGTTCTTTATGACAACGATCGATGCCTGGTCGCGAAGATTCTGCCGGACGGCTCGCGCAAGCGGACCAAGCTGTTCAGTGGGTTCCTGTCGCATTACTTCATCCAAGATCGTTATGGCCGACCGGGTAAGGGCAACGATAAAGGCGCTGTTGAGGGTCTGGTCGGATATGCCCGGCGCAACTTCATGGTGCCTATCCCACATTTTGCGACATGGGAGGCGTTCAATACCTGGCTGGAAGAACAATGCCGCAAGCGCCAGAGCGATGTCTTGCGCGGTCACAGCGACAGCATCGGGCAACGACTGGTCCGCGATCTTGATGCGATGATGGATTTGCCGGCGTCACCGTTTGATGCCTGTGACCAGGCCAATGGTCAGGTGAACTCACAATCCCTGGTGCGCTACAAAACCAACGATTATTCGGTTCCTGTCGCCTACGGGCACCGCGATGTCTGGCTTCGTGGCTATGTCGATCAGGTGGTCATTGGCTGTGGTGGAGAGGTGATTGCCCGCCACAGCCGGTGCTGGGACCGGGAGGATATGGTCTTTGATCCCGTTCACTATCTGCCGCTGCTGGAGCAAAAGACCGGCGCGCTGGATCAGGCGGCCCCATTGGTGGAATGGGAGCTGCCAGAGGAATTTGTGACCCTGCGCCGCTTGATGGAAGCCCGCATGATCAAGGCGGGGCGGCGTGAGTATGTGCAGGTCTTGCGGCTCTTGGAGACATTCGAGATGGCAGACCTGCAGGTTGCCGTCAAAAACGCACTTCGCATGGGTGCCATTGGGTTTGACGCCGTGAAACACCTCGTGCTGTGCCAGGTCGAGAAGCGGCCGCCCAAGCTGGATCTGGATGTCTATCCGTATCTGCCAAAGGCCAATGTCGGCACGACGTCGGCGGCCAGTTATATGTCCCTGATGAAGCGGGGGCAGGCAGCATGAGCGACGCTCCCCAAATCCTGCTGAACTACCGCCTCAAATCGCTGCGGCTGCCGACCGTTCTGCGGGAATACAGCAAACTGGCCAAGCAGGCCGCAGCCGAGGGACTGGACCATGTACAATTTCTTGCACGTCTGATCGAACTGGAGATGATTGACCGGGAACGCAGGATGATCGAGCGCAGGATCAAAGCCGCAAAGTTCCCAGCCGTCAAAAGCCTGGATAGCTTCGACTTCAAGGCGATCCCCGCCCTGAACAAGATGCAGGTGCTGGAGTTGGCGCGTTGCGAATGGATCGAACGGCGCGAGAATGTCATCGCGCTTGGGCCTTCCGGCACCGGCAAAACCCACATTGCCCTCGGCCTCGGGTTGTCGGCATGCCAGAAAGGCCTGTCTGTCGGTTTTGTCACCGCCGCAGCGCTTGTTCATGAACTGATGGAGGCCAGAGACGAACGCAGGCTCCTGCGGCTTCAAAAACAGATGGTTGGTTACAAGCTGCTGATCATCGACGAGCTGGGCTTTGTGCCACTGAGCAAAACCGGGGCTGAGCTGCTGTTTGAATTGATCTCCCAACGCTACGAGCGCGGCTCCACGCTGATCACAAGCAACCTGCCATTCGACGAATGGACAGAAACATTTGGGTCAGAACGCCTGACAGGCGCACTGCTCGATCGCCTGACCCACCACGTCAACATCCTGGAGATGAATGGCGAAAGCTACCGCCTTGGCCAGAGCAAGGCGCGTCAAGCAGCGCCCAAAACCTAAACCTCAATCAGCACAGATTGGCCCTGACGGTCCAAAGCATCCGGACAACCGCCCGCTATATAACAAGCGCGGCTGCCCGGATGCTGGCGCTCGTCTTCACGCTGATTATCCCAAACCCAAAGTGGCAACATTTTGCGCTGCCCTTTGGCTCACTTTTACTCTGCCGTTGACAGGCAGCGCCCTGTACCGTATGATCCAAGAGCGTGGTTACGAGGGGAGTCAGTCGCATTAAAAGCGGCTGGGGGCGGGCGGGCGCAGAGCCGAAAAGCAAACGAAGGGCCCCGCCGTGGAGCACCAGATCCTGGAGCCGGTCCGGGGCCCGGAAACGGGGCATGCGATCTCTCCGGTCATTGCGGCCGCGCTGTGCATCAAACCCAGCGGAAAGCTCACCTCGGATCAGGCGCGGAAAGTCGACACGCTCAAAGCCGGTTCTCCCGCCTTCACAACGATGCGCAGCCTCGCCATGCGTTTCAACGGTATCATGCGTGGCCGCCAAGCGGGTCCGCTCCCTGCATGGATCGACGACGCCATCGAAACCGGCCTGACGCCCATTGTGCGCTTCGCCCGCACCTTGAACCGGGACTTCAATGTGGTCAAAAAGGCGATCGAGATGCCCTGTAACAACGGCCAGGCGGAAGGTCAGATCAACCGCCTGAAAACCCTCAAGCGCGCCATGTACGGCCGAGCCGGTCCAGAATTGTTGCGGGCGAGAATGCTACCGTTCCGCCACACAGATTGAGGCAGAGCCCAATTAAAGGCTACGCGACACAACCGTTTGATGACTGGCGCCCGATCTTGCGTGTGTCCCCGGTCCCGTGCACCCGGTAATACAGCCACGACAAATAAAGCACGTGGGTTCCAAGCGGGTTGTCAGGACCCGGCGGCCAATAGTCAGGCCATTCGGGGTTGCGCTCTTTCATTGATGGAGTGGGCCGCCAACTGGGCCTCTCCACCTTCCTTATAACCTCTGTATATCCTCGGCGGGTCAGCTCTTCCGAGGCGGGGACACTTGAAGGGTAGAGTTTGTAAACACTTTCGTCTTCCGACCAGTACTGGACTGCACGCGAGTCAATGTCGCACATAATTGCACCGTGCTGAAGGTTATCGAAGTGGTCTTGCCAGGGATCCGCACTGAAGGACAGAAATATTTCTGCGTACCGCCGAGGGCTCCTGCTCCTGAGCACGGAGAAGGGAAGGTGTTCCCAGAAGTCCGATCATAGTTGTCGAGACGAACTGGCACCGTGTTTTCTTTGAATCAGTAATATACTTTGCCTCGCCCTTTTGTTGATGAACGGATACGACCTCTAGCTGCTAGAGCTTCAACCGAAAATTGATGACGTTCTCGTGAGGCGGCGAGACTAGAGATATCTACGTGTTTCAGCGCAATAGTTGCGATACTTGGTGCCGTATTGTTCGCACAGCCATGGCTCTTCTGCGAGCGGGGCAAGGGCCAGCGCGGCAACTCCAACGATGACGACAGGCCAAACCCAAGGTGAGGCGAAGAGAAGACCCAAACCTATTAGGATGGCCATGTCGGCAAGATACTGCGGATTCCGAGAGAAACGGTAGAGACCCGAAGTGATCAGCTCGTCTCTCACCCCACTGGTGGCTTTCAGTCCAATGATGAATGCCCCCCACCAGGCGATCAGATTTCCGATTGCGATCAAGAACGGCCCGACTGCCCAACGGAGCGCGTTGGGCATAGAAGCGGATTTCCAATCCACGATGCCCAAACCGATCACCGCCCCAAACACGGCCAATGTGAGGCCCCATGCAATGATTGGTATGACTGAATGCTCTCTGTTTGGAGGCCAGATGCGCTTGGACGGGCGGACGATCGACCAAAGGAGCGCACCAATCAAAACCAGACCGGACAGCAGGCCTACGACCACTAGTATGCCTTGGGCAATCGTCATGAGCGGTGTCCGAACACCTGCGCCTCCTGATGCGCATTGTCGGTCGCTTCGAATTCAAGCGTGGAATGCTCGATTGAGAAACGTTCATGCAGCACCGATTTGACGTTTTCTTTAATTTTGTCGGCCTCACCCATCCGGTCGCGTTCGACAACAATATGGCAGTCCAATGCCGCAGCGTTCTCCTGCATTTGCCACAGGTGGACATGATGCACGTCCACAACGCCATCGACAATCTGGATCGCTCTGACCACGTCATTTCCATCAATATCTGGTGGGCTCCCAAGCATCAGGGTTCGAATTGGGGCCCCTATTTCGGTGAAGGACAGATACAGGATGTAGAGCGCGATGCCGATGGTGATGGCCGGATCCACCCAACGCATATCATAAAGTATAATGAGCGTCCCGCCGACTATGACGGCCACTGAAGCCAACGCGTCCGAAAGGTTGTGGAGAAACAGCGCGCGGATGTTCACGCTCCCCTTCTGCATCGAATAGGTCAGCATTGCGGTCAGCGTGTCGACCACAAGCGCAATTCCACCGAGAATGACGACGGTCCACCCCATGACTTCGGGTGGATCAATCATGCGCATGCCACCTTCGTAGATCAGGTAGAAGCCGATCACGATCAGGGTGGTGTAGTTGATCAGGGCAGCGACGATTTCGACCCGGCCATAGCCGAAAGTCATGCGCTCATCGGCCGGGCGGCGCGCGATCTTGCGCGCGGCGAAGGCAATGACAAGCGAGGCCATATCGGAAAAGTTGTGCAGCGCATCGGCGATAAGTGCTAGACTGCCCGACAATATGCCCCCGACGATTTGCGCAACAGTAAGTAGCCCATTCGCCCAGATCGCGATCGCAACCCGTCGATCCCCAGAATTCGGATCGATATTCGCGTGCCCGTGATCATGCGGCATTGGCAGGCTCCTCATGCGCGTGTGTCGCGCGTCGGTCAGTCTTCAGGCGGCCGCTGCGGAAACCACGTACGCGCGCATTCATCCAGTGGCGTATTATATGACGGTAAAGGGCACCACGCAGCCTTCCAAAGGATTGCTCATGGGACAAATAGAAGGCGTCGGGCGTATCGTACACGCCGAAATCTTGCACGATGCCGGTTTTCTGAATGTAGGTATCTTCTCCGTTCCAGGCGACGGGAGGCGCGCCAAGGCAATCCGTGCCCGCGCCATAACCGCAGAGACTGTCCGTGTCCGAGAACGATCTTTGCAGGACTTCGAAGAAAGCGTCATCCAGGATGAAGCCTTCAAGGTTGATCCAGGCCCCTTGAAATTCGATCTCTACCCACGAGTGGAGAATTTCCTCTGGAGCAAGCGGATACACCAACTCTGGGACAACACCGCGCTGCAAGCCTTTGTGGATCGTAAACCCATGCAACCGGCAACGAACGCCAACACCACGCAGCAGCGCCATTAACAGGCTGCTGAAAAAGTCGGGGCTCGACGCTGTTTCAAGAACATGATTCACCCTTGTTACGGCAGCGGTGGCGAGGGTGGCGATGCGTGGGACGGACAAAACGAGCGGTTCGCTGTTCAGCTATGTTGACCTTGAAGAGCGAATTCCTGCGGTTCATCCGCTTCGCAAGATCAGACAGATCGTGAACGATGCACTTACGAGCCTCGATGCCGATTTCGATGCGCTGTATACTGACTTTGGTCGCCCCTCGATTGCGCCTGAGCGCCTGATCCGGGCGAGCCTTCTCCAGATCCTGTTTTCGATCCGCTCCGAGCGGCAGTTGATGGAGCAGATGGATTACAACCTGCTGTTCCGCTGGTTTGTCGGCCTGGGCATCGACGACGCGGTGTGGGTTCCCACGGTGTTCAGCAAGAACCGCGACCGGCTACTGACCACCGAGATGTCGCGCAAGGTCATGGCCGCGATCCTCGCACACCCCGAGGTCAAGCCGCTGCTGTCGGACGAGCACTTCTCGGTCGACGGCACCCTGATCAAGGCGTGGGCTTCCATGAAGAGTTTCCAGCCGAAAGAATACGCCCCGCCGCCACAGGATGGTGATCCTGGTGGGCCTCCGCCACCGCCAACCGACGATACCGCACTGAACGCCGACCAGCCCCAGCCGACAGAGACCCAGCCGATGACCGATACGCCTCGCCAGCCCCGCAACGCAGAGGTAAACTTCCGGGGCGAGAAGCGCTCGAACGCCACTCATGCCTCGGTTACGGATCCGGATGCCCGCCTTTACAAGAAGGCCCCGGGCGCGGCGGCGATGCTTTGCTTCATGGGACATACACTGATGGAGAACCGCAATGGCTTCGTGGTGCAGGCAGAGTTGACCCACGCAGATGGGTATGGTGAGCGCAAGGCGGCCCTTGAGATGATCAACCGGCATTCACCGGGCTCGACCCGACGACTGACGCTTGGTGCGGACAAGGGATACGACAGTGCCGATTTCGTTGCTGAACTCAGGCGCATGGTTGTGACACCGCACGTCGCGCAGAAAGCCCGGCATTCCGCAATCGATGGACGGACCACCGGGCAGCCCGGCTACGCCCTGTCTCAGCGGCACCGCAAGAAGATCGAGGAACCGTTTGGTTGGGCAAAGACCGTCGGCGGCATGGCGCAGACCACGCTTCGCGGTGTTGAACGTGTCTGCGCCCGCTTCACGTTAACAATGGCAGCGAATAACCTGGCGCGCCTACCAAAGCTCTTGGCTTAGGAACCGCACAATGGAATACATTTACAGCGTATTGATCGACAAGAACTCAGGATCATGGACCGCGCGATGTCCAGCGATGGAGGAATTCGGAGCCAGAACCGGCGGAGAAACGAAGGAAGAAGCTCTGACCCATCTCCACAGCATACTTCTGATGATCTTGCTTGATCTTGAGGAAAAAGAGCTGGCGATACCAACCGACAAAATGGTCCTCAATGGCGCGAAAATTACCATCAACACAGGCACCGAATGAGTTTTTCAGCAGCCTGCTAAGAGCGTGCCTTTCGTATTGCACTGCCCGTAGCCGTCGGAAAGTACCTCGGATGCGGGGATGTCGTCAGCTCGATTGTATCCGAACGCAATTTCATTTCGAACGAAATCATAGGCAGCTCCGATCCGATCGTATTCGGATAAGTCGCGCCAGCTGCGGCTCTCTATTAGATGCGCAAGAGGCGCGGCATCAAAATCCAGTAGTTTGGTGGGTGCAAGTAGGGGGTTGGTTATCTGCAACGGAGTCGCTCCTCGAATCGTCTTGGAACAGACTAGTCTCTATAGTTACTGTAGCTTCAACCCCTTCTTTTAGAAACGATCTCTCGCAACTACTTGTCCGTGTGAACTGCTTTGTGGTGTTCACCGTGTGCGTCGCGTAGGATATTGACACCGCCCCAGGCCGCGATCCCGGCGATAATCACACCGACGACTAGGTCGGGCCAGTTCGTTCCCAGCCAGGCAACGAGGCCACCTGCGACTACGATTCCGAGGTTTGCCGCAAAGTCGTTCCAGCTGAAAGTATTGGCCGCGCGGATGTTGACGTCCGGATCTTTGAGCCGAGCGAGCAACCAGACACAAACTGAGTTGATGGCCGCCGCGATCAGCGCCATGACGATCATAACGGTGCCAAGGGGATCCGACCCACCGACATAGCGGCGCCAAGCATCATAAAGGATCCCGATGGCGAACACGATCAGCAGGCCGCCCGAGACATTCGCCGCGCCACGTTTCCATTTCGCAGACCGCGACAATGCAAACAGACTGATTGCGTAGACCAAGCTGTCTGAAAGGTTGTCGAGCCCGTTGGCGATCAGGGCACTGGAATCCCCGAAGGTCCCAGTTGCGAAAAAGGCCGCAGCAAGACTGATATTGAGACCGAGAACGATCCAAAGTGTGCGTCTTTCTGCTCGTTTTTCTGCCGCCATACTTCCCATTCCAATTTGTGAACTATGATCTTTCAACCTCTCTGGCAGATCAGGGTTCCGGATTGATTATTGATGGTCAGTTCCACGTACGACCGTCGGGAGCTTTCAGGCAGGCGCCCCAACCAATGCAGAGCATAGCCCTTTTTATGGGGCGATGAGATCGCGATTTGAGACGGTTTCAAGTTCAAACCATAAAGTTCAATTGGTTCGTGGCGCGGCCAGTATTATAGCTGCGCCGAGCAAGCAAACGGCTGTGCCAAGCGCATCCCACCTGTCCGGTCTGTGACCCTCTGCAAGCCACATCCACAGTACCGAAGCCGCAATGTAGACTCCGCCATAGGCGGCAAAGGCGCGGCCCGCAGCAACCGTTTCGACTTGCGCCAGAAGCCACCCGAATACCACCAAGGCTACAATACCGGGTACGAGCCAAGCCGCGGATGCGCCGAGGCGCCACCAGCTCCAGATCGCGAAACACCCGGCGATCTCGGCCAAGGCCGCAAGCGGGTATGCAAGCGCGGCAGGCATCTCAGGCGCCGATCTCGTCATGTTCGGTCAAACATTCGGAATGATCCCGCAACACCTCAAGCACCTTGCAATCGGCAGTACGTCCACCGCTGCATTCGTGAACCATGCGTTTCAGTTCGGTGCGCAGCGCCTTCAGACGGGCCATGCGCTGCTCCACCTGCTTTAGCTGGCGACGCGCAATCGCGTCGGCTTCTTCGCAGGGCCGATTGGGCTGGTCGCTGAGGTCGAGCAGCTCGCGGATCGCATCAAGCGAGAAGCCGAGTTGTCGCGAATGGCGGATGAAGGACAGTCGGTCGAGCTGTGCGTTGTCATAGCGCCTCTGTCCGCCTTCAGTCCGGCCAGGTTCGGGCATGAGCCCGATCTGCTCGTAGTACCGAATGGTCTGCACCTTTGTGCCGGTCTTCTTTGACAGAGTGCCGATCGTGAGCATCTTCGCCTCCATGAAAAAGTTACAGTCTTTGTAGGTTTTGCCGCCCCAATAGACAAGTGCCGGATTCACAGACGCGTGAGTTTAAGCCACAACGTGATTTCGCGCTTGAACCTCTAGTAGCTAGAGGATGTAAACGCGACAATAATCAAGAACCAAAATCAGGCGCGCAGGTTTGTCCCTTACATCGGCACAGAAATTTCTTTGGGTTTTGGCAGGCGTCGCGTCGCTTGCCTTCGTATGGCTTTTGCTCTGGTCGGACTATCGCGCTGACCGCGCCCGAACCGACAACGATCCAGCGTTTGTCGCTGCATTCGAATTGACGGACCACCAAGGTGTGGTTCGCACGGAAGAAGACTTTTCGGGGCGTTGGATGTTGGTATTTTTCGGCTTCAGCAACTGCCCCGATGTCTGCCCGACGACACTGTCTGAGGTCGCGGCGGTGATGGACGGTCTGGGCGACAATGCCGCGAGGGTCCAGCCGATTTTCATAACCATCGACCCCGAACGGGACACGCCCATGGCACTCGCCGAATTCGTTCCGCTGTTCGATGCGAACATCATCGGGCTGACAGGTACGCCCGAACAGATCGCCGCTACATCCGAAACGTTTCCGATCTTCTTTGAACGCATCGAAGAGGCTACAGCTCCGGATGGCTACACAATGGGCCACACGTCACATCTGTTTCTATTCGACCCCGAGGCAGGCTTTGCAGACTCATGGCCCTATGGCACGTCCGCTGAAGAGATTCTCGCCGATCTGGAAGAGAGGATCTGACCGACATGAACCGCGTACCCGCAGAAACCGCCCTCGGGCTGGCATGGATCGTTGCCCTCGTCGCCTCGCTTGCTGTACTTTTCATCGGCGAAGTGATGGGGCAGACACCCTGCGTGCTGTGCTGGTTCCAGCGCGCCTTCATGTTCCCGCTCGCGATCATTCTCGGCCTCGGCCTTTGGTGGCGAGACGGCAGCGTCGGGCGCTATGGCATCGCTCTGGCGCTTGGTGGTGGCGTGGTCGCCCTGTGGCACATGGGCCTCTACGCGGGCCTGATCCCCGAACGCATCCAGCCCTGCACGGCCACCGGCCCCTCTTGCACCGATGATAACCAATTGGTCTTCGGCATTCCGATCCCGCTGATGGCGCTGGTCGCCTTCGCACTGATCGGGTTCCTGTCGGCACTTTCATTGAAGGAAACACAAACATGAATCGACGCGGCTTAATCCTGTCCGTTCTCGCCCTCGGCGTTGCCGGTTTCGGCGGAGCCACTTGGTACGCGACTCGCCCCGGCCCCGCGGCCGAAGCAAAAACCGTTGCGCCGGAACTCGCGGACGCGATGATCCGCTCTTACTCGCCCATCCTCGGACCTGCCGACGCGCCCGTCACGATTGTCGAATTCTTTGACCCGGCCTGCGAGGCTTGCCGCGCCTTCCATCCGATCGTGAAGGACATCATGGCACAGCATGGAGATGCCGTCCGCGTCGTTATCCGCTACACCGCGTTTCATGGCGAGGCATCCGAGGAAGCGATCCGCGTGCTCGAGGCAGCACGCATGCAAGGCGTTTACGAGCCGGTGCTCGAAGCCGTTCTGCGGGATCAGCCGAGATGGGCGTCGCACGGCGCGCCTGAGCCCGGTCTGATCCTCCAGATCGCCGCCACTGCCGGACTCGATGCAGAGGCCGCGCGCACGCAAATGCTGGCACCGGATGTCGTTGCGATCCTGAATCAGGATCGTGCGGACGTCGAAACCGTGGGAGTTCGCCAGACTCCTACTTTCTTTGTAAACGGCAAGTCGCTCGATCCATTCGGGGAGGCAGAACTGCGTCGATTAGTGGCCGCGGAAGTTGCTGCCGTGCAAAGCTGAATGGAAAAGGCAGGACCAAAACGATGAAAAAGATTATTATGACGGGCACACTGGCCGCGCTCTTGACCTTTGGAGGGCTCTCAGTACCCGCACTGGCCGGACCCGTGGATGTCGTCGTCGAAAGCGCCTGGTCCCGCGCCTCCATAGGGATGAACCGCCCCGGGGCCGCCTACATGACGATCCGCAACACTGGCGACGAGCCGGTGACGCTGATTGGTCTTTCAACACCCCTCGCGATGATGCCCGAGATCCACGAGACGAAGACCAATGCCGAAGGTGTGAGTTCCATGAGCGCGGCAGGTGAGATCGCGATCGCCCCGGGCGAGAGCGTCGCGCTTGAGCCGGGCGGCCTCCACGCGATGTTGATGCGGCTACAACAACCCATGACGGAAGGGGAAACCTTTCCGCTGACCCTACTTTTTGTCGACGGGGGCGAGGTGACAGTCGAGGTGCCGATCCTTGGCATCGCCGCACGCGGACCGGAAGACTAATGCGACGAAGGACGATCGCAGGATACGGCGCGGCCGGTGCCGGTGCAATTGCCTTGACGCTCTTCGTCGGTTGGTGGCGGGTCGACGGACCCGGTGCGCCCGAACCTATCGAGCAGCGGCCTATGGCTCTGACCGAGATGGATTTCCGCCTGACTGACCATGAAGGCAACGAGGTCGGGCCGGAAACCCTGATCGGGCGACCGACGATGGCGTTCTTCGGTTTCACTTACTGCCCCGATGTCTGCCCGACCACGCTCTCGGACATTTCAGGTTGGCTCGACGATTTAGGAGACGAAGCCAAACAGTTGAACGTGGTTTTCATCACGGTCGATCCCGAGCGCGATACCGTCGAGGCGATGGCAGAATATGTCAGTTATTTCCACCCAGCGATCCGCGGCTGGACGGGACCGGAGGGGCAGATTGCGCGCATCGCGGACGGCTTCCGCGCTGCCTACGAGCGGGTGCCCACGGAAGGCGGCGACTACACGATGAACCACACGGCCAGCGTCTTCCTGTTCGGTGCCGCTGGACGGTTCGTCACCATGATTGACTATCATGAACCGAGGGAATTCGCGGTACCGAAGATCCGCCGCGCGTTGGAAGAAGAAACGGAGGGAGCGACATGAGGCTCAGAACTTTTGCGGCAGGTGTCGCGCTTGCGGGGACCGTTTCGGGGGCGGCTATCGCATTCTTCGATGTTCTGTCGAAAGAACCCGTGCCGCCAGAACTTGCCCAGGCAGGTAGCTGGATGCCCCAGCGTCCTGAAGCTCCCCGGAGCCTGGATATTCCGTTGTCGCTGCCAGCTACGGCGTGGGTGGAAGATACACCCGGCTTCGGCCCCTTGCCCCTGCTGCAGGCCGCTGTTGTTGACAGGCCGATGCAGGCCATCGAACCGCCCCTGTTGACTTGGTCTCGCGACATCTCTTCTGGTGAAACGCTCGACTCCTTGCTTTCCGAAGCCGGTCTTGCGGGAGCCGACAGGGCGGAAGTCGCCCTTGCACTTGGCGCGGAATACGATCTGCGACGGTTGCGGCCGGGGAATTCGGTCACTGTTGTTTCGACTATGGATGGCAGCCCCCGCACCGTCTCGCTCGCCGTCGAGGACGGGGTGCGGATCGAGGTGCTTTTTGGCGAGCAGGTGTCCACGCAGGTCGTGGCGCCGGATCCGGAGATCGTAACCCTTGCTGGGGAGGCCGTGATCGACACCTCGATCTTCGCGGCACTCGACAATGCCGGCATCCCCGCCCGATTTGCCGTGGACCTTGCGCAAATGCTGGGTGGAACCGTGGATTTCCGCCGTGAGATGGCTGGAGGCGAGACACTAAGGCTTCTCTGGCGCGAGACGCGCGTCGGCGATGACAAGATCGGACAGCCGGACCTCGCCTTCGCCGCACTGGAAATCGGCGATTCGCTTTACGAGATCGTTTGGCCGGACGACGGCAGCGGTCAGGCGACGATCTACGTCGATGGCGAGGTGCTTCGCGTCTTTGCACAGCCAGTCGAGGGCGCGCGCCTCAGCTCGGTGTTCGGGCGCCGCACACATCCTGTCTACGGAAACGTCCGGATGCACACCGGCGTCGATTTTGCCGCGGCAAGCGGGACGCCGGTACGGACGACGGCACCGGGCCGGGTCAGCTTCATCGGCTGGCGAGGCGGTTATGGACGCGTGGTCGAAATCTCCCATGGCTCCGAGACCATGACGCGCTACGCGCATCTCAGCGCCGTGTCGGAGGGCCTAACACAGGGCCAACGCGTGGCGGCGGGAGATGTGATCGGCCGCGTTGGCGCAACCGGCACAGCGACAGGTCCCAACCTGCACTACGAAGTCCTCGTAGATGGGCGTCCGACTGACCCTCTCTCTGACGACAGGCTCGCCGAAGCCGCAGAGAACGAGGTGGATGATACCGCCGCGCTGTTGCGTCTGACCGAGGCGCGCGCGCTTCTGACTGAAAACCTTGACAGCGAAATTGCCCAGACGACAACCGAAAGGCTCTGACCCATGAAACGCATGACCCAAGCTCTGACCATCGCGCTCGCCCTGTTCCCGGCGGCCCAGGCCCTCGCAGAGGCAACAGCGATAGACGTCCGCAAGACCAACGGATGCGGCTGCTGCCTGTCCTGGATGAACCATCTCGAGGAAAACGGATTCGCGCCGACGGGCGAGAACATGTTTGGCGGGTCGCTGGTTCGTTTCAAGCTCGACAACGGCGTGCCGCAGCGCATGGTCTCCTGCCATACCGCGCTCATAGAGGGCTACGTGATTGAAGGCCATGTCCCGGCCGCTGATATCCGCCGCCTTCTTGAGGAACGCCCGGACGCCGTCGGCCTCGCCGTTCCGGGAATGCCCTATGGCTCGCCCGGCATGGGGCCGGAAGAAAACCGTGAAGCTTATGATGTCTTCCTCATCCGCGAGGACGGGTCGACCGAAGTCTTTTCAAGCTACGCCGAAGGATAATCTGGCCCGCTTATGGAAAACCTGTCTCCGATAATGCTCGGCTTTCTCGGAAGCCTTGCCGCCGGATCGCTCACGGCAGTCGGAGCAATTCCCGTGCTGTTCGGGCGCATCCCGTCGCGGGCGACGCGCGATCTGTCGCTCGGCTTCGCTGCCGGCGTCATGCTCTCAGCCTCGTTCTTTTCTCTGATCATCCCGGCGTTGGATGCGGCGGAGCCGATGTTCGAGAACGGCGCGATGCCTGCGGCCATCGTTTGCGTCTCGATCCTTTTGGGCATGGGGGCCGTTGCATTGATGAATGAAAGGCTGCCGCACGAGCATTTCAGAACGGGACGCGAAGGGCCCGAAGCGGCGTCCTTACGGCGGGTCTGGCTGTTCATCATCGCAATCACGATCCACAACTTCCCGGAAGGCCTCGCGGTCGGAGTTGGCTTCGGTTCCGGAGGTATGGAAGGCGGTCTGCCACTCGCCATCGGCATCGGGCTTCAGAATGCGCCTGAAGGGCTGGCCGTTGCGGTATCCCTGTTGGGCGAAGGATATCCGAAGCTGCGCGCCTGGGGCATCGCCGCGCTAACGGGAATGGTCGAGCCGATTGGCGGTTTGCTCGGGGCCGGCATCATCACACTGTCGGAACCGCTGCTGCCATGGGGCTTGGCCTTTGCCGCAGGCGCCATGCTTTATGTCATCAGCCACGAAATCATCCCCGAAACCCATCGCAGCGGCCATCAGAACAAGGCAACGCTCGGCTTGGCCGTCGGGCTCGTTTTGATGCTTTTTCTCGATGTTTGGTTGGGGTGACGCAATGCCAGTGCATAAACTATCTCCGGTGATCGGCATTTTTGCGGCGCTTGCCGCTTTCGTAATCGATCAGATCACAAAAGCCATTGTTGTGGCGAATGCGGCCTCTTTAAGCACTGGAATCGCCGTGTTTCCAGGTTTTAACCTTGTCTTTTATCGCAATGATGGCGTCACTTTCGGATTACTTGGCGGCGCACCATGGTGGAGCCTCATAGCTCTCGCTCTTGCCATCTGCGGCTGGCTGGGGGTTATGCTGTTTCGCGCCGAAAATGCGGTTGAAACGCTCGCTTACGGAGCGATCATCGGTGGAGCCTCGGGCAATGTCATTGATCGTGTGCGGTATCGGGCTGTAACGGACTTCCTGGATTTCTACATCAACTCAACGCATTGGCCTGCCTTCAACATGGCCGATGTGTTTGTCGTCAGTGGCGTGGGGCTCTTGCTCGCCGCACCCTGGATCAGTGCGCGGCGTCCGATCAAGTCGTGAAGCCGGCAATTCTGAACTGCTTCGCTCTGCGCAAACGTCTGCTCTCGCGGATGACGCTTGGTTTCGCCGCCGGGCCGCTGACCGTTCTAACCTTCCCGCCTTTCTCGATTCTCCTTCTTGTTCCCGTTGCCTATTCTGCGTTGTTTGTCGGTCTTCGCGACCTCTCCTTCGGGCGTGCTTTTCTCGTCGGCTGGGCGTTTGGTCTCGGCCAGTTCGGTTTCGGGATTTCGTGGATCGCGGAAAGTTTCTACGTCGAACCCGAGCGTTTCGGGGCGCTGGCGACCCCGGCCGTCGCGGGATTGTCCGCAGGTCTCGCGATTTTCCCGGCCATTGCCGCCGTGCTCTTCGTCGAAATCGCGCGGCGCGGAGCCATGGGCAGTCTCCTGGCCTGCCTCCTGTTCGCGACCTCCTGGACCGCGGCCGAGTGGTTGCGCGGTCACGTTCTGACAGGTTTTCCGTGGAACCTCGCCGGCTACGCTCTGGTCGATTACGCCGCCCTTCGCCAGCCCGCCGCCTGGGTGGGAAGTTATGGGCTAAGCTTTCTCACCGTGTTCGTAGCGGCACTCCCCGGCGCGGCTCTCATGGCGGTCGGGCGACAACGATTGATCATCTCGCTAATGCCGCTGGCCGGCATCGTGACGATGTGGGCCGTCGGCACGCTTCGCCTCCAGTCGGATGCACCACAGCCACCGGATGTCGACCTGCGCATCGTTCAGGGCAACGTTCCCCAAGAGGAGAAATGGGCGCCCGAGAACCGCGAGGCGACCTTCGCGCTCTATCTCGAGCTTTCAACCCAGCCCGGCGATTTCGACGTTCTTCTCTGGCCGGAAACCGCCTTTCCCGGGTTCCTCGATGAGGATGCCCAGGCGCGGGCCCGCATTGCCGCTGCGCTACCGGACGGCAGCGTGCTGCTAACCGGAGTGCCGGACCGTGTACTGAGCGAGGATGGCACCCGATATTTCAACACCGTCCAGGCTTTTGACGATACCAATGAGATCCTGACCGGATACGCGAAACACCATCTCGTGCCCTTTGGCGAATACGTGCCATTCCGCGGCTGGTTGCCGATCGAGCGGCTGACGGCGGGGCTGGGCGATTTTACGCCCGGACCGGGTCCGCGCACCCTTGCGCTTCCGGGTATGCCGCTGGTCGCCGTGGCGATCTGCTATGAGATCATTTTCCCGGGCCATGTGGTCGACGACATGTTCCGACCCGACTGGATTTTTAACGCGACGAACGATTCCTGGTTTGGAACCAGCATCGGACCCGAGCAGCATCTGGCTTCCGCACGTATGCGCGCCGTAGAGGAAGGCCTTCCTGTCATCCGAGCCGCGAATACGGGCATCTCTGCGGTCATCGACGCGAACGGAGAGATCATTGCGCGGCTCGATACAGGGGAAAGGGGCATCATCGACGCTGATCTTCCCTCAGCGCAGCCGCCTACGCCATATGCGCTTTTCGGGGACTGGATGTTGCTGGCGCTCATCTTGGCTTCGTGGAGCTGGGCTCTGGCGGCCAATGCGACGGCTAACTACCGCCGCATGAGAAAGACCGTCATGCAAAGATGTGGATAGGCGTTCCGTCCTTCACCATTGCATAGATGTCCTCGATCTGCCGATCTGTGACTGCGATGCAGCCAGCTGTCCAGTCGCGGATGTCCGTCGGGTCGATGCCGGGGCGTGGACCACCATGGATGAAGATGTCGCCGCCGGGGGAAAGGCCCTGCGCTGCGGCAAAGGCGATGTCGGCCTCATTTGGATAAGAGATGCCAACTGAAAGATGATACGTACTTTCAGGGTTGCGCTTATCGACTATGTAGGTGCCCTCCGGGGTCCGACCGTCTCCCTCGAATTGCTTGTGACCCTGAGGAGCGAAGCCCAGCCCGATCGGATAGGTTTGCAGCACGCGATCGGATCCGTCGAGAACAAGCAAACGCTGTCCCTTGTAGAGCCGAAGTCGCGTCACTTCGGGTCCGTCATAGCTGCGGAACTTGCCGGCACAGCCCGACAAAAAGGCCGCTAAGCCACCCAACAGGACGGCGCGGCGGGGAAATCGGATGGTTTTCACTGCTCGATGCCTCTTTCGTGAGGTCTGATATGGAAATAATGTTACCTTGCAAATGCCGCGTGATCAATGTCCGTGGGCAAGCGCGGCCTTTGCGATCTGTGGCCCAACCTGCTCGCCACCGGACGGCGGTGCCTTGGCCTCTTGGCTGTTGAGCAGGCGCAGGGCGTTCGCCACCACCAGCAATGACACACCCACGTCGGCTGCAATAGCGCCCCACATCGATGCCATTCCGAACGCGGTAGCGACAACGAAAACTCCCTTGGTCGCCAAGGAAATACCGATGTTCTGATGGATAATCGACATTGTCCGGCGCGAATGACCGATCAGCCAAGGCACCTTGCCGAGGTCGTCGGTCATAAGGGCAATGTCCGCCGTCTCGATTGCCGCGTCAGAACCAACCGCACCCATCGCGATGGCATAATGCGCGCGCGCCATTGCGGGTGCATCGTTCACCCCGTCGCCGATCATGGCAACCATGTCATGAGTTTTGACCAGTTCTTCGATGGCTGTCACCTTGTCTTCGGGCAGAAGCTCAGCGCGCACCTCGTCGATACCGACCTCGGCGGCAACGGCGCGCGCTGTTCGCTCGTTGTCACCGGTCAGCATAACGATGGTTTTCACGCCTTGCGCGTGAAGTTGCGCCACGATGCCCTTGGCATCAGGGCGGATGCGATCGCGCAGTTCAAGAATGCCCGTCACGCCGGATTCATCGCCGACAGCGACAAGGGTGCTGCCGGCGCCTTCGATCCGCTCCCGCAGATCCTTCGGAATGGCGTCGCCGAAACCCTTCTCCTCGGCAAACCGGTCCGACCCCAGCCAGATGGACCGTCCGTCGGTGCGTCCTTCAAGTCCCCTGCCGGGAATGGTGCGGGTATCCTCTGCGGCGGACACCTTGACGCCGTCGGCCTCCGCCCGCGCGAGAATGGCACGCGCCAAAGGGTGCGACGAACGTGCCTCCAGCCCTGCGGCGAGGGTCATCAGATCTTGTGCTGAAGCCCCGCCCAGCGGGTGCACCGCCGCCACTTCCGGCTGACCCATGGTGATTGTGCCGGTCTTGTCCATGGCCAGCGCCGTGGTCCTGCCCGGCGCCTCTACATAGGCACCGCCCTTGATGAGGACGCCCGCCCGCGCCGAAGCGGTGAGCGCTGCGACGATGGAGACAGGGGTCGAGATGACCAGAGCGCATGGGCAAGCGATCACCAGCAGCACGAGGGCATTGTAGAACCAGTAATCCCAGGCTCCGCCGAAGATAAGCGGCGGCAGTAGCGCAATTGCGACGGCGAGAGCCATGACGATAGGCGTGTAGATGCGGGCGAACTTTGCCACCCACTGTTCCACCGGCGCGCGGCGGGCATGGGCGTCGCCGACCATGCGGATGATCTTGGCCAAGACGGTATCCGAGGCGACCTTCGTGGCGCGCACAGTTAGTGTACCTTCGCCGTTGATCGTGCCCGCATAGACCTCGTCTCCGGCCTCTTTGGGTATCAAGGCACTTTCGCCGGTGATCGGCGCCTGGTCGACCGCGCCCGCGCCACCCGTCACCTCGCCGTCGAGCGGGATACGGTCGCCACCGCGTACAATAAAGCTTGAGCCTACGGCGACTTGCACCGCCGGCATGTCGGTCTCGCTTCCGTCATCGTGGATCACGCGCGCCGTAGGTGGCGCAAGATCCAGGAGCGCCGACACAGCGTTCCGCGCGCGCCCAACGCTCCAGCTTTCGAGAAAGAGGGACAGCGAAAAGAAAAAAGCCACTGTCGCTGCCTCGAAGAATTCACCGAGCCCGATGGCTCCGGCGACTGCGACAACCATCAGCAGGTTCATGTCGGGCGACAGCCGACGTGCGGACGACCATGCCTTCGGTGCCACAAGCCAAACGCCGAATAGGATAGCAACTGCAAAAAGCCCTGCCTCGGCCAGCGGCATCGGCGCTTCGCCGTGCCCCGCGAAGAGGCCGAGCGCCCCCCCCATACCGGTCTCGACGATGTGCCAGAGAAAACCCGCCGCCCAGAAGCCGCCGCTGAGAGCCGTAAACAGCCGCTGTCGTGCAAGATGGGCCGCTTGGTCGACCGACGCGTTCTCGGCATTCCACGGCTTCGCCGTCATGCCGGTGCTCGCGACAAGTTCCGCAACTTCGTCGTCCGATACACTCTTTGCGCTGTCGAGAATGGTCATCCTCCCGTTGATTACATCGAACGCGAGATGCTCGGCCCCGCCGATCTGCGGGCCGATTACCTTATTCAAGATCGCGACCTCCTCGGCGCAATCGAGGCCAGACACCTGAAAACTGCGCCCGCCGGTTGGCGCGGGAGTCGTCGGTGCGATGTCGCCGCACTTTCCGGCGCTACCACAGCAACTGCCGCCGCTTGCCTGGGCGTCTTCGGCGTGATCGTGATCGTGGCGGTGGGTGTCGGACGGCATGAACGGACCTCTGGATTCGGGTGCTTTGTCATGACATAGCCCCTACAGTAGCTAGAGCTTCAAGAGAAAAGTTCGGTGGTATTTCCGTTTGTTTTCTTGCTAGACGGTCCGACGACAGCCTCAATCACGGCGTGAGGCATAAAAAGCCGATACGAAGAAAAACAGAAAAGAAAGGAAACTCGATGCAGGTTTTGATGCTGAAGCAAAAAATGATGGTTGCGGTGGCGCTTTTGCTCACGACAGGATGCGCCATCCAGCCGACAGGGCCGGACGACACGGCAGACCAGACGGGCAACGTTCCCGAAGCCGTGGTTGCGATGGCTGCTCCGGATCAGGATGTTGCAACCGCGCGCCTCGTGCCGGAAGACGGCTGCTATTGGTACGAACACAGCGGGCCGGTCGAAACGACGCTGCTGCCGTTGCGCACGGCGAACGGTAATCCGATCTGCGTGGCACGCGAAGCTTGAGGACGCGTCAGACGTTGCATCAACGCGCCTCAGACCTACGCACCACACTCAACTTCGCGCGGTGACACTGTCCTCCGCTGAGTACAAATGTGCCGTCGATTCGATCTCAACGTTGGGATAAAGTTCGTTAATGTGAGCCATGACCATCCGCACGCAACCCGAACTGGCTCGACCGCCGATACTTCTCGGATAGGGCGTGCCGTGTATTCGAAGATAAGTGTCGCGGCCTCCGACGTACAGATAGATGGCTCGTGATCCCAAAGCGTTTTCGGGGCCGGGTTCCATCCCGTCGGCCCATCGTGCGTTTTCCGGATCCCGCTCGATCATGTTCTGGGTCGGTGTCCAATGCGGCCACCTCACCTTGCGTTTGATCGTGTAGACCCCAGGCTCGTATAGGTTGCCCCGGGCAATGGCCACACCGTAGCGCATTGCGGTCCCGCTCTCCTCGATATGATAGAGATACCGCGCGACCGCATCGACATGGATGTCTCCTGGCACGAGCCCGGGTTTCGCAATCACGCGTTGGGGCAAAAAGCGCGGGTGTAGGCCCCAAGGGTTTGACGCGGCCGGATCGAATCCGGGCGGCGTGACTTGCGCGTCCCATTCAGCCTTCTGTGCCTCGGTGGGCCAGGTATCGGCCAACAGGGGGCTGGAAACAGACGCGGAGAATAGCGCCGTTGTTGTTTGAATGAAGTGTCGTCTTGTCAGCATGTCGTACCCTTTCGGTTCCCACCAGAATCTATGGCAAGAACGGTATCTGTTCACTTTGATTAGATAGGACTTCTAGTGGCTAGAGGTTCAAGGACATATTTTCGTGAAAACACACGATCCTTGTGATCCGCAATTTACCATCCGCTACTACGAAAAGATCGGCGCGCCGCCCAGCCTGACCCGGCCTGTTCCCGAGACCACGGTTGCTGCAGAGTCAGATCCTGTCGAAGCTGGCTATGGAGGAAGGCCATATCGCCCGCTTCGCCTGAGCAGCGAACGGCAGTGTGGTGAACTTTGACTTGCACGGTGACGGGGGCAGGCAAAGCAGCAACGACAAACAGGGCCGCGCAGTGTCCAAAATACCGGGCGTCTTGCTCGCCGCCTTCACCAGTCATCATAGATGGTGAAGGCACAACCGCACGGAAGCGCCGGCCACAGCGGCCTTGCGCACTGGCGAGGAGTATCTCCAAATTCGAGCACCTTGATTGCCAAGGTTCCGGCGGGCTTTGCCTCCTCCTACCGGAACTTTGGCCGACTGGCACGCACCCGTCAGGATACCGAGCGATGACGCTCATCTCTTAGGTCGTGGTGCGCCACATCCGGAACCGGCCCTGCCCGGTCACTTCGCAGATCAAACCCCGCGCTTCCATCCAGACGAGGTTGCGCTGGACGGCGGCGCGGCTGGCACCGGTCAGGGTCTCGGCCATTGGGGCGGAGACGAGGGGCCATTCGGCCAGCACGGCGCGCAATGCTGGTGGTGTCTTGCCAGAGAGCGGGGCCATCATGGTTTCCGCCCGCGCTGACCATGCCTGGATATCGTCGAGGTGCCGCATCGCGGTCAGGCATGCTGTTTCCATTCCCTCGAGCCAACGCTCCAAGCGCTCAGCTGGTGGGCCACTGGCGCGCAGCCCCCCTGCCCCGCGCATAGCCAGAGGCGCAAAGATAGCCCCTCCATTCGAATTCGGGCCTTCGCTGGCGGCAATGCGTGCGGCGGTAACCGCCGCTTCCATCCGGTCGCCCTGTTGCCCGAGGCCCGCAAGGCTCCAGAGGTGAAGCCCCATGCAGGCGCGTGTGATCGGGTGCAGGTCGACGGCTTGCGCCATCAGGTCAAGCCAACCGCCCGCGCGATCCGCAAAGGTTTCGGCTTCACCTGCTATGTTTTCGGGGTCACGGCGATCGAGGAAGGCGGACAGGTCCACCTCTGGGCCGGGACCGCCTGTTAGACGCCGCACTGCCCATCCGACACGCGCGAGCGCTGCAGTGTTGTCCTGCACGCCGGACAGGCGCATGGATATCCAGAGCGCCAGCCGATCCGGGCCAATACGGTCACCCACAAACCAGCTGAGGTCTGCCGCCTCCATCAGCGCGAGCCTGTGCCGCCAGCCTTTCGGGCCACGGCGCAGCCGGTCATCCAACGCGCCGATCCGACCAGCCACACGGGCGAGACGCGCGGCATTAACCGCCTCTGCCTTCCGCCAATCGTCGAGGACTGCGGTTTCACGCAGCTCTGCTCTCGGTCCGGGCAGCAGATAATCCGGCTCCACTTCCATCGGACCGGGCAGGAACCACAGGTCGTCCTCAGACGTCTCTTCAAGCCCCTCCGAATCCACTAGAGGATCGTCAAAACTATCATAATGTGTAGATACTTGAGGCTTCATATGTGCAAAATACGGCACTTTTGCATTTTACCCAAGTGTTTTGTCAGGGTGCGCCCACACACCTTATATAGCACGTGCGCGCGGTGGTCTGCGAGATCTCTCTGATCACGCTCAGCGTATGGAATCCAAGGGGTTTTTGATGAGCAGCACCACAGAGAGAGCGGTTGCATTCGTTTACAAACGGTCGTTTAGTAATGATATACGAAACTGCAAAAAGACTGTTTTGATGCCCTTGATCGGTTATGCCCGCGTATCCACCGAGGATCAGACCCCCCTGCCCCAGTCGCAGGCCCTGAAATCCGCGGGCTGCGCCGAGATCCACGAAGAACAGGCCTCGGGCGGCAATCGTGCGCGGCCGGTGCTGGCGCGGGTGTTGGAGCGCATCGGCAAGGGCGACACGCTGGTGGTCGTGCGGATCGACCGCCTTGCGCGATCCCTGTCGCATCTGCTGGAGGTGATCGAGCGGCTGGAGGCCAAGGGTGCGTTCTTTCGTTCCATTCAGGACCCGATCGATACCGGATCCCCGCAAGGCAAGTTCACGCTGCAGGTCTTGGGCGCTGCGGCCGAGTTCGAGCGCGCCCTGATCCGGGAACGCACCAAGGCCGGCCTCGCCAGCGCGCGCACAAAGGGCCGCGTGGGCGGGAACCCTGGGCTGCGTGCCAAAGACCCTGCCGCTCTTCGTAAGGTACGGCTGGCAAGACAGGACGGCTACATGGAGCGCCTGAACGAGACGGCACAAGACTGGGTGCCCCATGTGCGCCGGTTGCGCCCCGACTTGGCATGGGAAGACGTGGTGCGCATCATCAACGGCCCCTTGCCCGAGGCGCGTCGCTGGACCCAAAGCCGTCTCTTGCGCGCTGTGAAGGCTTATGTCCGCGACGGCTTCCTGCCTGCCGAGGTGCTGGCCCGCGCCGGGCGCCGCGAAACCGACGATCGTCTGCCCGCCATCGTCGCCGGCATCAAGGGCGCGGACCCCGACATCACGCTTCAAGCGATCTGTGAACGGCTGGAATCTATGCGCGAACGCACGCCTCGTGGCCGAACGAGATGGCAGCCCTCATCGGTCAAGATGCTGTTGGAGCGAGCCGAGAATCTGGGAATGATTGAAGAGACTCAGATTCGTTCTTTGGAAGCAAAACCGCCTATGTGAATCGGGTACATCTTGCGTTTAATAGATGGCAGCGACACAAGCTCTTGACGCGTTGGATCCGCGAAATAAGATAAGCCATTGTAAATAAATGATTTCATCGGGTACCGGCCCACCATTTGAAAAAATCCTTGCCTGTCAAACGCTTTCCTGACATTTTTGCGGAAGAACGCTAACCATCAGTTTCCGGCGGTTTTGCGTTCCTTCTCAAGATAGACCCGGAAGACGGGCGGCGGGACGGGCATGAACGAGCAGCGGATCAGAATGGATCAAAAGATCCAAACGATGGCGACACGTCTAAGCAAATCGCTTGATGTGAATATGCGCAAATCGTTTCTACCTGATGAACGAAAGGCTCTCAGACGGTTCTCATCCACGGAGGTTGCTCAGATCCTCGGGGTAAGCCAGGATTTTCTGCGGAAGATGTTCTTCGAGGACAAGCTCGATCTCGGTGACATCGAGACGGATGCCCGCGGCCGCAGGTTCTACACTGCAGAGCAGATCGACATAGCGCGCCACGAAATTGCCCGGTCAAGCACGAAGTTCCAGCATATTGTTCCTCGTCGTCGGGAAGGGGAGCATATACAGATCATTTCGATCGCCAACTTCAAAGGGGGCGCGGGAAAGACGACAACGGCGATCCATTTGGCCCAAAAGCTCGCCCTTGACGGTTATCGAGTTCTGGCAATCGATCTCGACCCGCAAGCCTCAATGACCACAATGTTCGGTTTCCGGCCGGAAATCGACTTCCCTGAAGCCGGAACGGTGTACGATGCCCTACGGTACGAGGACCCTATCCCCTTTAGAGACGTTGTGCGCAAAACGTATTTCCACAACCTCGATCTAGCTGCGGCCGGATTGCTGCTCTCTGAGTTCGAGACCGAAACCGCACACGCCCTTCGAAACAATATCAGGCCGCCGTTCTATCAGCGGCTTGCCCTTTGCATTAATGAAGTCGAGACAGACTACGACATTGTCGTCATCGACTGCCCACCCCAACTCGGGTTTACCACATTATCAGCTTTGGTAGCGTCGACATCCCTAGTCGTCACTGTCATTCCAAGCATGCTTGACGTCGCCTCGATGGCCCAATTCCTGCAGCTCACATCCAGCCTCATGGCAACGATTGCTGATGTAGGCGCATCGCCCGACTGGGACTTCATGAGGTTTCTAATCACTCGTTTCGAGCCCAATGACGGCCCCCAAACCCAGATGGCGGCATTCCTGCGGACCATGTTCACGGATGACGTTCTTACACAGCCTTTCCTGAAATCCTCCGCAGTCTCTGACGCTGGGCTCACGCAACAGACACTGTTCGAGATCGCCAGAACGGATTTCCATCGCCAGACGTACGATCGGGCTATCGAGTCCATCAACGGGGTTGTGGCGGAGGTCGAAGGGCTCATCAAAACGGCATGGGGGCGTAAGTAATGGCACGCAAAGTCACATTCGACATTCCCGAGGATGAAGAAAAGCAGGAGAACTCGTCGATTTCTCCGACTCGAACCCAGTCACGAGCCCCTGCCCTTTCGGGAATGGCCCGTTCTCTTCAGGATGCGGCACAATCTTCAATTCAAGAAATCAGTACCGACCTTATTGATGATTCCGAGTTCCAGGATCGTCTGGCCGTGGATGACGAAGATGACATCAGGGAACTGGCTGAAAGCATCGACAAGCAGGGACAGCTTATCCCAATACTTCTGAGCCCCGAAGGGGGGCGATACAGGATCATCTATGGGCGCAGGCGATTAGCGGCCCTTCGACTTATCGGCAAGCCCGCAAAGGCTCTCATCAGAGGCTTGGATGAGGATCAAGCGATTCTTGCACAAGGCCAAGAGAACAGCTTCCGAAAAGACCTCAGCTGGATCGAGAAAGCCCTGTTTGCACGTTCTCTCATAGAGTCCGGCAAGGACGAGGGGCTGGTCTGTGACGCCCTCAACATCGATCAGAAAGCCAGGAAAGCCGGTGACAAGCTCACGGGACTTGCTCGCATGAAACAAGTCACTTCCTGTATTCCGACTGAACTCATCCAAAAGATCGGGGCGGCACCCGGGGTTGGACGGGATCGTTGGTATGCTGCCGCAAAGTCTTATGAGAGCCTTGGCTTCTCTGGAGATGAAGGGTTTCCGGCCGGAAACCGAGAATTCCATGATACTCTCATGAAATCCAGAGGTTCAGGCAAGACCTCCGACGAACGCTTTGCGGTCTTTGAAGGTCTCCTGAAACAGCACAAGCCCACTGCCCCATCGGCAATCCAGACAAGACTCGGGATGGTGAAGGTCACCAAGAGAAACGTGATCATCACCGTCAAGAACGGAGATGACGGGCTTCATACGTGGATCTCTGAGAATCCAGAGGCCGCTCTTCTCGCGTTGGCGAACGCGAAGGCCGCTAGTCCGGGGCAGATCATTACCCCAGAGAAAATGGAACCCATAGGTAACCCAGTCTCCGGCAGGGATCAGGATCTTGATGGTCCTGACATAGAAGATAACGAAAACTGAGCAGAAAGGAGGACAGGCCAGAAAAGGAAAGACCCCCCGAAAGCAGTGCTTCCGAAGGGCCTCGATTAGCTTAGACACCTGATTGATACCCCGAAGCCGAATCGTTTTCAACACCGTTCGCGGTGAACGGGGAAGCTTTTTCAGCCGACATCATCATGAGACAGGTATTTTCTCACACACCCGCCTTGGCGGAACGATCTCCTGTACCCTGTACGAACCCGTACAGAGTCATCGAGCCGATCCGAACGCTTCGCAAAGAACTCGGTTTGACACCAAATGACCTTGTGACACTGCAGGCCTTAATCAGCTTCATGCCGAAGAAGGCCGGAGAAACAGCTTCAATGACTACCGTCTTCCCCTCAAACGCATCGTTGTCTGAGAGAACGAACGGTCTGAACGAGAGAACGATCCGACGGTGTATCGGACGCCTCGTGGACGCCAATTTGATCCAACGCAGGGATAGCGCAACCCGCAAACGGTTCCCTCTTCGCTACGGTGGATTGATCAGAGATGCCTTTGGCTTCGATCTACAGCCAATGTTCGATCGGGAAAGTGAGCTCACAGAACACGCAAAACAGCTTGTCGGCGATCAGGAAGAGCTACGGTCACTCAGGGCGGAGGCGCTGTCTCTTCGTGTCGAAGCTTTGCGCCAAGCAAACGATGATGAGACATTCACATTTCTCCAAAACGTGCGCAACATCCTACGCCGTGCAACACTCAAAGCCGACGAAATCATAGAACTTATCAAGAAGTTGGCAGAGTTGGCCGGAGCGACCATCAGAGAGTTTCCGGCCGGAAACCGTGAAGCTCAGGAAACGATGCCCGACCAATTGTCCGGCAACGACGGACAAAATGTCCGGCACGTAGAACCCACAAGATTGAATATAAAAAAGGATACTACAGGTGCTCTCAGCAGCTCTGGATTTAAAGACGGCCGAGATCCAACAACTATGGCTTGGACGGACCTGAAAAACGTATCGGACTTCTTCCCAAATGAACCAAGAGATCATCAATCCGTTATGAACATGTTGGCTGATGTCGGGAATTTGCTGAGAATAGAACAAGGCAGGATCATGAGACACCTTAGAGAAAGAGGTCCAGGGCAGCTCCTTATTGCACTCGACGAATTAATTTTGAGAGCCAGCACAGGACAGGTGAGGAACACCAACGCGTACCTAGACGCAATGATGAGGCAAGGGATGTGATGGTCTTATCACGGTCACTCAACCAGCTTGTGATTGAGGGTAGTCTTTGATGCTCCGGCGAATTTTCCCGGATAGTTCCAACCATAAGGTCATCGAGAGGAAAAGAAGTGTTGGTTTGAGGGTGACGGGAAGTGAGATCGGGAGAGTGGCTTCCGACGCCCGTCGTGGGGAATATCTGAGGACCACAGCTGTCCAGAAAATCACCCTGTCCCCTTCGCGGGATATCCCTTTCGACAAGCTGGTGCTGAGCCAGTCCAACGTGCGGCGCATCAAAGCTGGCGTGTCCCTCGAGGAACTGGCCGAAGACATCGCTCGCCGCGGTCTTTTGCAGAGCCTGAGCGTGCGGCCCGTGTTGGCTGACGATGGCACCGAGACCGGCAAGTTCGAAATCCCGGCTGGTGGCCGCCGGTTTCAAGCATTATCCCGGCTGGTGAAGCAAAAGCGTTTGGCAAAGACCACGCCCATTCCCTGCATCGTCCGCGATGCTGCATCCGACATCCTAGCCGAGGACGATTCCCTTGCAGAAAACATGCAGCGCGTCGCCCTGCACCCGCTCGATCGGTTCCGCGCGTTTGTGTCCCTGCGAGACAAGGGACAGACCGACGCAGAGATTGCTGCCGCCTTCTTCTTGACGCCGCAGGTCGTGAAGCAGCGCCTCAAACTCGCAGCCGTCGCCCCTGCCCTGCTTGAGATCTATGCCGAGGATGGCATGACGCTGGAGCAGCTCATGGTTTTCACCGTGAACCCCGATCACGCGCGTCAGGTTCTGGTCTGGGATGTGATTCATTCATCCTGGAACAAGGAGCCATTCCAGATCCGGCGCATGCTGACCGAGACCTCGGTCAGGGCGTCCGACCGGCGTGCAGTCTTTGTGAGTGTTCAGGCCTACGAAGCGGCGGGCGGCACGATGCTGCATGACCTGTTCCAAGGCGATGACGGCGGTTGACTCGAAGACCCTGCCCTGCTCGATCGGCTGGTGGCGGACAAACTCCAGGCCGAGGCTGAGACGGTTGCGGTTGAGGGCTGGAAGTGGATCGAGGTCGCACTCGACCTGCCCTACGGCTACAGCCACGGGCTGCGGTCTCTGTCGGGTGATCCGGCACCGATGACGGATGACGAAGGTGCAGCTCATGCCAAGCTGCTCGCCGAATACCGGGCGCTTGAGGAGGAATACGTGGGGCAGGATGGTACTGATTCTGCTCTTGCGGGGCAGGGGGCTGATCGTAGTCTCGCCGATGGCCATGCCAGTGCCGCTCATGTCTGAACTATCCTCATGTCGGGTGGTCGACCGAAGGGGACTGCCGAGGTCCTGCGCCATAACGATCTCGTGGCACAGGACGGTGAGAGCCGTGTCGAAGGGCAGGGCGGATGAGGCCGAAGCCTCACTTCTCGAGGCCCTGGCATGGCGCAGCCGCGCCTATTGACGCCTTTGTGGCTTGGTGTCGATGAACTAGACGGTCATCGGACTATTGCGTGCCTACCAGCACTGGCAGGCCATCCTCTCGCCATTCCGGCAAACCGCCGTCAAGGCGGCGCGCATTGAAACCGTGTTTGCGCAGGGCGGCCACAGCCTGATGGGCATAGATGCAATAGGGGCCCCTGCAATAAGCCACGATTTCGGCGGCTGGATCGAGCGTTGGGACAATCCGCTCGATCTCCGTCAGCGTCGCATTGAGCGCGCCCGGAATGTGACCCGCAGCGTATTCATCTGCGGGGCGGACATCGAGCACGGTCACAGAACCCTCGGCGATCCGTGCTGCGAGGTCTTCCCGGCTGACCGGTTCGGGTGCATCCTCGCCGCTTGAAAGCCCTCGCAGGATACGCTCGACCTGCGCGAGGTTACGCTCGGCAACGATGCGCAGAAGGTCCATCAGCGCGAGGGTCTTCACGTCGGTCAGCCGGTAGATCACTGCCTTGCCGTCACGGCGGCTGGTGACGAGTGCGGCCCGGCGCAACTGTTGCAGGTGTTGCGAGCAGTTGGCGACGGTGAGGCCTGTCTTTTCCGCCAGCGCCTCCACTCCTCGTTCTCCTTGCGCCAATTGTTCCAGCAACATCAGACGCGCCGGTGCAGAGAGCGCGCGGGCGACAAGCGCATATTCCTCGAGTAGGGCTGTCTTCGGGCTGGTTGACATTGGGAACTCCAAGTCCTAAACGTTCAAGTGATAAATTGAATGATAGCGATTTCGGCGCTTTCCGCAACCCCAGGGGTCGAGACCATGTCTGAATCCATCCTGTCCGCAGAACCTGCCATCCGCCTCAGCATCTTTCTAGGCGTGCTGGCGGCGATGGCGCTTTGGGAAGTGGCGGCGCCGCGCCGCAGGCGAGAGATCCCGCGCGTCATCCGCTGGACGAACAACTTGGGCCTCGTGGTGCTCGACACTGTAATCCTGCGGCTGACCTTTCCGATTGTCGCTGTCGGGCTGGCCGTCATGGCCGAGGATCGCGGCTGGGGGCTGTTCAACAATATTGACGCGCCCGTGTGGGTGGCCATCCTCGTCTCGATGCTGCTACTCGATCTGGCGATCTATCTCCAGCACGTGATGTTCCACGCGACTCCCGGCTTGTGGCGGTTGCACCGGATGCACCACGCTGATCTTGATTTTGACGCCACGACAGGCCTGCGCTTCCATCCCGTGGAGATCCTCATCTCCATGGGGATCAAACTTGCGGCGGTTGCCGCCCTCGGCCCCCCCGCCATCGCGGTGCTGCTGTTCGAGGTGATCCTGAACGCCACCGCGCTCTTCAACCACGCCAACATCGATCTGCCGCGCCCGGTGGACCGGGTGCTGCGCCTGTTCGTCGTCACGCCGGACATGCACCGCGTCCACCATTCCATCGATCCACGCGAGACCAATTCGAACTACGGTTTCAACCTGCCGTGGTGGGACCGGCTGCTTGGCACCTACATCGCCCAGCCCGCGAAGGGCCACGAGGGGATGGAGATCGGCATCGAGCAGTTCCGCACACGCCGCGATCTCTGGCTTGACCGGATGCTGGTTCAGCCGGTCCGTGGTCCGGCAAGTGGTCATGCGCTCGATCCACAGAACACGAAAAAGGAGCCCGCCGAATGACCTCCAGCGACTTCACGCGCGGCATCCGCGAGAACCGGGTGCAGGTCGCCCACCAACTGATCCAGGTGATGCTGGTGGGTTTCGCCATCGGCATGACGCGCACGGTGGTCCCCGCGCTGGCCGAGAGCGAGTTCGGGCTCGAGCGCGGCTCGTTCCTGCTGCTGGCGTCCTTCGTCGTGGCCTTCGGTGCGGTGAAGGCGGTGATGAACTTCGTCGCCGGGCGCTGGTCCGAACGCATCGGGCGCAAGCGGGTGCTGTTCTGGGGTTGGGTCGTGGCTCTGCCGATCCCGGTGATGATCTGGTACGCGCCGGACTGGAACTGGATCGTCGCCGCGACCGTGCTTCTCGGCGTCAATCAGGGCCTCTGCTGGTCGATGACGCAGACGGCCAAGCTCGACATCACCAAGGCTGAGGAACGCGGGCTCACGATGGGGCTCAACGAGTTCTCGGGCTATGTCGGCGTGGCGATCGCGGGCATCTTGACCGCCTATGCCGCCGAATGGCTGGGCGCGCGGACGGGGCTTCTGGTCTTCGGCATGGCCGTGGTCCTCTTGGCTCTGTTGCTGACCGTGGTCTGGGTCAAGGACACGCTCCCGTGGGCCAAGGCTGAGACGGCCGCGCACAAGGCCGCACCCCCGAAAAACCCGCCGCGTTATCCGCAGGGCGTGTCCGAGCACCCCAGCACGGGCGAGGTTTTCGCCCTGATGAGCTGGCGTGACCGACGGCTCTTCGCGATCTCACAGGCGGGGCTGGTCGAGAAATTCGTCGATGCGCTGGTCTGGGCACTGTTCCCGGTCTTCCTTGTGGGGCAGGGCGCGACCCTGACCGAGGTCGGCTGGATCGTCGGCACTTACGGCTTCGTCTGGGGCGGCTCGCAGCTTGTCACCGGGCGGCTGTCGGACCATGTCGGCCGGTTCTGGCCCGACGTTCTGGGCATGTGGATCTGCGGCGCGGGCGTGGCGATGGTGGTCATGGGCACAGGCGCGCTCTGGTGGTCGGTGTCGGCCGGGGTGGCGGGCTTCGGCATGGCGCTCCTTTACCCGAACCTCTCCGCGGCGGTGGCCGATATCACGCCGCCCGCCTGGCGCGGCTCTGCCATCGGCATCTACCGCTTCTGGCGTGACCTCGGCTATGCCATCGGCGCGCTCGGCCTCGGGCTGGCGGCCAGCCTGACCGGCGCTGCGGAAGCCGCCTTCTGGTTCGTCGCAATTTCCATGTTCGTCTCCGGTGCCGTGCTCTTCTGGCTCGGCGATGAAACTCATCCGCGATTGAACCCCGCCAGCCCAAGGAAGCTTGCAGATGCCTGACACGCTTGCCCGCCCTCTGGGCTTCCTTTCGATCTTGTTGGGCGTCGCCTCGATCGCGCTTCTTGCAGTTTCTGTCTGGGGCTTCCGGGCGGGCGGCTGGCCCTGGCCGCAGGCCTATGACCTTGCCGGCTGGGGCGCCTGGACGGCGGGTGCCGGCGTCATAGCCGCGCTGGCCGGGCTGGTGGTCTGGCTCCGCCGCAGGAGGGGTGGATCTGGCGCGGTCTTGCTGGGGCTGATCCTGTCGCTGCCCGTCGCGGGCCTTGGCGCCGCCTTCGAGATCGCCGCCCGTATCACGCCGCCGATCAACGACATCTCGACCGACACCGAAGACCCGCCCGTGTTCTGGTTCACGGCCACGCCGAGCGACTACCCCGCGCAGAACGCCGGGCCGCAGCGCGCCGCATATCCCGATGTGCGCCCGCTGGAGCTGTCGCTCGCTTTCGACAAGGCTTTCGCGGCCGCGCTCGCCCTCGTGGAGGAGCGCGGCTGGGAGGTGCTGTCGGCCGATCCCGCGGAGGGTCAGATTGAGGCCATCGCGACAAGCCGCCTGTTCGGCTTCGAGGACGAGGTAGCGATCCGCGTCACCGAAACCGATGCCGGCGCCCGCATCGACATGCGTTCGCGCTCGCGCCTCGGCCAGATCGACCGTGGCGCCAATGCCAGGCGCATCGAAGCCTTCCTGTCCGATCTCGAAACGCGCGCCCGGACCTGAGGACCGACCATGAAACACCTGATCCTGCTGAACGACCCACCCTATGGCACCGAGCGCAGCTTCAACGGGCTGCGCATGGCTCACGCGCTGGTCAAGAACGACCCTGAAGCAGACATCACCGTATTCCTGATGGCCGACGCGGTGCTCTGCGCCAAGGCGGGGCAGAAGACGCCCGATGGCTACTACAACCTCGAGCGCATGCTTCGCCGGGTCCTGTCCGCGAAGGGGCGTGTCCTGATGTGCGGCACCTGCATGGATGCGCGCGGCCTCGCCGAGGGCGACATGATGGAGGGGGCAAGCCGATCGACCATGGATGAACTCGCCCAGGCGACTCTCGCCGCCGACAAGGTCCTGGTGTTCTGATGGCTCAGATGCTGACACTCGCCGCCCTCGCGGACGATCCGGATCGCTTCCACCTGATCGATGTGCGCGACGCCGAAGACTACGCCACGGCCCATGTGACGGGCGCGGTGCATATCCCGCTGGCCGAACTCGAGGCTCGGGTGGGTGAAATCCCTACCGGCAAAACACCCGTGACCATTTGCGGCAAAGGCGGCGGGCGGTCCGCCGAAGGCGCGGACATCCTGAACAGGCTCGGCCACCCATACACCCTATGGCTCGAAGGCGGCACGAACGGCTGGCTTGCGCAGAACACCTGAACACCAAGAAACCGGAACGGAGGAATACCGGATGAACCTGAAACACCTACTGTTGGCGACGACAGTTGCACTTGGCGTCCAAACAGCGCCTACTCTGGCGCAGGACGCCGCAGTTGAGGCCATGCAGGAATACCTGATGTTCTCGGAATATGAGTCCGGCATCATCCTGCCTCAGCAACTCGACCAGACTGTCTTCGAGACCGCGCTTTTTGTAGACACCCGAGATGCGGGCCAGTTCGAGGAGGGCACGATCCCCGGTTCCGTCAATATAGAGTGGCGTGAGGTTCTCGACCGGATCGACGAGATCCCCGAGGACCGTATGACCATCCTCTTCTGCAACACCGGCAGCCTGTCGGCCCAAGCGGCCTTCGCGCTGCGCGTGGCCGGGCGGACCAACGTCGTCGTCATGCAGAGCGGATTTACAGGCTGGCAACAGGACGCGGCCTACAAGCCCTGAGCACGGGCCAAGTATTAACGGGAGAGTGGGTCTTGCGAGACATCTATCTGGATTTCAACGCCAGCACCCCGGTTGCCCCCGAGGTCGCCGATATCATGCGCTATGCCCTGGAAACGGGGCATGGCAATCCTTCCAGCGGCCACTGGGCCGGGGTTCCTGCCCGCCTGATGGTGGAGGAGGCCAGATCGCAGGTCGCGGCGCTTGTGGGCTGCGCGCCGCAAGAGATCGTGTTCACAAGCGGTGGCAGCGAGGCGAACAACCACGCGCTGAAGGGTGTGTTCTTTGCCAGCGGCAAGGACCAACCGCATTTCATCACGTCGAGCGCCGAGCATCCGGCCATCGTAGCGCCGCTTCGATTCCTCGAGCACTTCGGGGCGCAGGTGACCTGGTTGCCAGTTGATGGCACGGGGCTCGTCGACCCCGACGATCTGCGGCGCGCGATGACCGACGACACTGTGCTCGTCACCATCATGCATGCCAACAACGAGACGGGGACGATCCAGCCCATCGCGGAATGCGCTGCGATCGCGCGCGAGCACGGCGTTCGCTTCCACACCGATGCCGCGCAGTCGGTTGGCAAGATCCCGACCAGGGTGGACGACCTTGGCGTCGATCTGTTGACGATGGCCGGGCACAAGTTCCACGCACCGAAGGGCGTCGGCGCGCTCTTCATCCGCGACGGCCTGCAACTGGAGCCGTTCATCCACGGCGCCGGGCATGAGAGCGGTCGGCGCGCGGGCACCGAGAGCGCGATGCTCACAGCCGCGCTCGGCGTGGCCGCCAGTCTTGCTTCGGGCCTGGGGCCAATGGAGCGGGTCCAGGTCCTGCGGGATCGCTTCTGGGCCACGCTCAAGGATGCGTTCGGCGATCACGTCGTTCTCAACGGCCATCCCGAGCGCCGCCTGCCCAACACGCTCAACGTTGCCTTCGTCGACCGCGTCGGTGCGGAGATACTTGCGGCCATACCGGAGGTTGCGGCCTCGACCGGCTCCGCCTGCCACTCGGGACGGGTCCAGCTGTCTCCAGTGCTGGATGCGATGGGTGTTGCGCCGCAGGTCGGCATGGGTGCGATCCGGTTCAGCCTCGGCCGCACCACGACCGCGGACGAGATCGACCATGTGGTGACGCGCCTTCGCCGGGTGCTGAGTTGACGGAAACGAGGCGGCCCTTCCCGGACGGGTGCGCGGCTGACCCCGTGCTCGAGGGTCTCCCCGACGCTTATGCCGAATGGCGCCGCAGCACGCTCGGCCGGATCACGGACGCGCTCGAGGAGCGTCTGCTGCTTGACCGGATCGGCCCGACCCGCGGCCTGCGCATCCTCGATGTCGGCTGCGGCGACGGTATGCTGGCCACCCGGCTCGCACAGGGCGGCGCACGGGTCACAGGCCTCGAAGCCTCGGCAGAGATGATCGCCGCCGCGCGCCGCCGGGCGAAAGCCGCCGGCGTCGAGGTCGATCTGTTCGAAGGGGACGCTGTCGGCCTTCCATTCCCGGCAGGACACTTCGATTGCGTTGTGTCGGTCGCCACGCTCTGCTTTGTCGACGATCCGCGCCCGACGATCCGGGAGATGGTCCGCGTCCTGAAACCTGGCGGCCGGCTGATACTCGGTGAACTCGGGCGCTGGAACCTTTGGGCGGCGGAGCGACGCGTGAAGGGCTGGCTCGGCTCGAAGCTCTGGAATGCAGCGCATTTTCGGAGCAGGCGCGATCTGATTGAACTGGCAGATCAAGCGGGGCTTTGTGATGCTGCCGTAACCGGTGCCGTCTTCTACCCGCCACACGGGATTGCTGCCCACCTCATGGCGCGGGTCGATCACATGATCGGCACCGTCACAACAACCGGCGGTGCGTTTCTCGTTCTCACAGCTACAAGTCCAGTAGAACAACAAGTAGACCTTCAAAGTAGCTTTGATCGCGCAAGTGAACAAAGCCGAAGCAGCAAAGCGTTAGACGTGAACGAGGGAAAGACGTGACCCGGAAAACCACAAACGACTGGCTTGCCGCAATGGCAACAGCATTCTCGCTCATCGCCTGTTATGGAACGCTTGCGGCAATTGCCGTCCTGGGCGCGCTTGGTGTGACGATTGCTTTGAATGAAGTTATCTGGGCGGGAGCCATCGTCCTTTTTGCCGCCCTAGCGCTTGTGGCGTTGGTGTTTCGCTGGCGACGGCATCGCCAGAATTCCCCAATCGTTTTGGCCGGCATCGGCTTTTTACTGATCGCCTTTACCATGGTGATCTCTTACGAGCGTATTGTCGAACTCGCGGGATTTGCCTTCCTTTGCGCAGGAACGTTCGTCGATTGGCGCATTGGTCGGGGGCGAGGAAGTGACGTTGCCTGAGAAGCCGCCCATCCTTGCCGACAAACATCACGACGCCCCATCGGCCTTCACGCCCGAAAGCCTGCTCCGCGAGGCGCGCCGCCAGAAGGGTGCAGAGGCTGTTGCGGTTCCGAAAGTCTGCCTGCTCGATCCCGATGGCGACATCGTGCGTCAACTGCGTGCAGAGGGCCGGGCGGAGCGGCACCAAGGATGGGTCTGCTACCACACTGACATGTGGATCTTGGACCTCGATGGCCACGAGATTGGCGTGGTCGGCTGCGCTGTCGGCGCTTCCTTTGCCGTGCTCGTCGCCGAAGAGATGTTCGCCTCCGGCTGCGAACTTCTCATCAGCGTCACCTCCTCGGGACAGATCACGCCACAGGGCGCGCCGCCTTATTTCATTCTGATCGACCGGGCGCTGCGGGATGAGGGCACGAGCTATCACTACGTCCCGCCCTCGGACTGGAGCGACGCGCCCGAGCGGCTTCTCTCCCGGCTGAATGGCGCGTTCGAGGGCGAGCCCCGCGTGCTGACGGGTTCAACCTGGACCACCGATGCCCCATTCCGGGAGACCGAAGCTGCTATCGCGGCGGCACGGGCCCGTGGCATTCTGGCTGTCGAAATGGAGGCGGCAGGGCTTTACGCCTTCGCACAAGCGCGAGATCGGGCCGTCATCTGCCTCGCCCATGTGACGAACCAGATGGGAACGATCGAGGGAGACTTCGAAAAGGGCGAGGCAAATGGGACCGCTGATGCCTTCGCTGTGGTATCGCGGATTGTCGACCGCCTCGGTTGACACACAGACTCACTATTGGAACTGACCATGGCACTCCCAATCTGACAGAGCGCGACACAAACTGGCTCTGCTGCTCCAGATCAAGGGCTTCGGTAGACGTGTCGGCATTGAGTCCTGTGGTGAGGACTCAATGGTTTTGCCAAGGACCGGTTCCGGACCCGGTGAAAGTGAAAGTGTCCTTCGGGTTTTGTGACTGACGGATGAGGGCCTTTGGGGTCCCTCAGATGGGTCCGGGCCGGGTTCCGGTCTGCCGTTCCTGACGAAGGACATTCCCATGCAAACAGGTGTCTTGCGCGTGTTGCGCGCGACCGCTGCCTTGTGGTGGCGACACAAGGAACTACGCCGAACCGGACAGACGGGGCAGGCACAACGGCTCGAGCGCGAGACTGTCCTGCGTGACCTCGGCTATCTGAAGCAGGCGGCGTTATTGCCAAACGCACATGTGATCTGCGGAGAGGGCGGCACGTTCATCCATCTTGGTTGGACCATCGTGTCCACCCTCGCGCCGATCGAGCGTTTTCCCTTGGCCACTCTTGCGGTCGCACGAGGGACCCCGTTCATCGATATCCGACCCGTCACCGATGTCATCGCCTTCGCGAACTTGCCGCGGGTGATGCGGGACGGATCGGACGACCCTGAACCCTCGGGCCCTGGCAAGTCCGTCTCGCTGACCGACTACATCGACATGGTCGAAGGACTCGGCACGAGGATCCTCAACGATCCGCGGTCCCATCAGTCAGCCTGATCACCACTTACTCTCACCAAAACTCGAAAGGAGGCCAGACATGGCCCGATCCCGCACGCCCAAATTCGATGCCTCCGAGGTCATCACAAACGAAATCATCCGCATCATCGAGCGCGGCGTCCTGCCGTGGCGCAAGCCCTGGACCGCAGGTGGCAGCTCTCGCCCCCTGCGCGTGGGCGGTGAACCCTACCAGGGGGTGAACAACTTCCTGCTGACGATGCGGACCGTGATGGCGGGCCACAGCTCGCCCTTCTGGATGACGCTGCCGCAAGCCAATGCGTTGGACGCAAAGGTCCGCAAGGGCGAGAAGTCCTCTGTCGTCGTTTATTACGGCCAAAGCCGGAGGGACGCCGGCGATGAGGATGACCGCAGCGACGGGGATGATCACTCCGAGGAAGCCCACATCTTCCGCTTCCAGAAATCCTACCGCGTGTTCAATGCCTGCCAGATCGAGGGCTTGCCCGACAGCTTCTTCCCCGACCCAAAGCCAGCGCCCCAGCATCCTTCTTCCGAGCCCATTCCGCACATGCAGGCGTTTTTCGATGCCATCGACATCACAACCGTCTTCACGGGCACGGAGGCGTACTATTTGCTACCCGTGGACAAGGTTTACATGCCATCCATCACGCGGTTCCAGGACCCGCGCAATTTCTACGGGGTCTGGGCCCATGAGCTGGCCCATGCCACGAAAGCTCCCCATCGACTGAACCGCGATTTCGGATTCTCGAAATTTGGCAACACGTCCTATGCGCGCGAGGAGATCGTCGCGGAATTGACCTCGGTGTTCCTGGGTCAGACGCTCGGCTTCACGGCGCATACGCTCGAGATGAATGCCGCCTATCTCCACAACTGGTTGCGCGTTCTTCGGTCGGACAAGGGTGCGATCTTCAAGCACGCCGCAGATGCGCAGCGCGCCTGCGACTATCTGATCGCCAGATCGGAGACGGGCAGGGCAGGGCGCAGCGCCGAGGCCGCCTGACCACACAGAGAACGGAGACTCGCATGTCACGTAAGGAACCCAAGACGCTGCGGGTGACCTGCTTCAACGACGGCCGCCGCAAGATCATCGTCTTCAAGCGCGGTGCCTATTGGTGGAGCCCGTCCGAGGGTGCCTATCCACTCTCGGCCGCGCTCGAGACCATCAAGGAAAACGGTGGCTGGGTCGAGACCATCCCCAACCCGAATTACAGACCCAAAGGGCTGTTCGGGTAGGGCGCCTTCGGCCTCGATTCATCCGCCAAGCGGAAAAGAAAAAGCGGGCTTTGAGAAGGGTGTTTCAAACCTCTCAAAGGAGATCCCCATGTCCATGACCGTTCAACCCCAGCCAGACCGTCCGGATCCGACCGTGATCGCGGTGCAGAACGACGCGTTTCGCAAGCTCGCGTGCCTTGGGGTGCCGCCCGCGCAGCCCATCCAGGGCCGGATGCATGTCACCCGCTCGCTCATGGAGGCCGGTGACGGCTTCATGGCCGAGGCGGTGAAGGCGACAGGTGAGTTTGCCACATTCGAGCCCGAGAATGATCCGGAAGGTTGGCACGATTTCGGGGCGGTCGAGATCCGGGGCGAAACTGTGTTCTGGAAAATTGATCTCTATGAGGCGGGTTCGGACTTCCGCTACGGGGCTGAGACCCCGGACAATCCCGCCACCACCGTGCGCGTGCTGACCATCATGCTGGCGCGCGACTGGTAGAAGGGCAGGGGACTCCTCCCCCTGACATCCGAGACGATGAAGGCCCACTGACCCCTCAAAGGGAAAGTGGGCCTTTTGTCGTGGTGATCCCTGAAGCCGGGGATTGGTCACGCGCGTGAAGGCGCGGGCCACACCTCACCCACCTGGAAGGATATCCCATGACCACAAGCTTTGCCCCTCTCACCGTTGCCATCGGCGATCTTGTCGCCCACCCCGCCAATGTGCGCAGCAACTCCTCGGAAACCTATGATCCTGAGAACATCGCCCATCTGAAGGCAAGCATCGCCGTTCTGGGTCTCCTGCAGCCGCTCATGGTCCAGAAGCTCGACGGCAAATACGCCGTGCTGGCTGGTGGCCGACGCCATGCCGCGCTGAAGGAGCTGGTCGCAGACAAGGCCACCAAGGGGTTCACAGCGAAGACCAACGTGGACTGCCGCCTCGTGCCCGAGGACTGCGACGTCACCACGGCACTGTCGCTCGCCGAGAACATCACCCAGGCACCGATGAATGCCATCGACGAGTTCGAAGCCTTCGCCCGGATGATGGAGGTCGACGGCCAGACGCCCGAGACGATCGCAAAGACCTTCGGCGCCACGGTGGCGGCCGTGAAAGGCCGGTTGCGCTATGGCCTTATCCACCCCGATATCCGCGCCGCGGCTCGGGGCAAGGTGATCACGCTCGACACAATGAAGGCCTTCGCCGAGCACCCAAGCCAGGAGGCGCAGCGCGAGGTTTTCGAGGCGCTCACGAAAGACGGCGGCTATCTGCAGGCCTACACGGTCCGACAGGCCCTCAAGTCCCGCGGCGTGCAGGTCAGCGACGATATCGGGGCTTTCGTGCGCGAAGACTACGAGGCGCGCGGCGGCACCGTCGCAGCCGATCTGCTGGATGAGCATTCCGTGCTTGAGGATGCGGCTCTGGTCGAGACCATCTTGCTCGAGAAGCTCGGTGCCGCTGCCGAAGAGACCCGTTTGAGGCTGGGTTTTGCCTGGGCCGATGCGATGGTGCGCTATGACTACGCGACCATGGCCGACTATGGCCGCGTCTATCCCGGCCCGATCGATCCGGATGAGGCTGCCCGGAAGCGCATCGATGAGATCACCGCAGAACTCGAGAAACTGCAGCTCGAGATGGAGGATGAAGGGCTCGAGGAGGACGCCTACAATGCCCTCTACGAACGTGTGGACGCTTTGGAAGAGGAAGCGCGCGATCTGCAGGAAGCCTACAGCGCCGAGGACCTCGCGCGGTCTGGGGTGATCGCGTCCTGGTCGGGCGGGCAGGTGACCCTCCATGTTGGCCTCGTCCGCCCGGAAGACACCGTCAAAGAGGAGGGCGCGCGCGGCTCCTCGGCTGGCCCGACCGGGGAAGAAGCCCCGGACGCCGGCAAAATCACCTATCCAGCCTCACTGGCCGAGGATCTCCAGACAGAGCGTGCCATGGCCCTTGGCGCTGCGATGGCGCTGCATCCGGAGGCCACGCTCGATCTGACGCTCTTCAAGCTGGTCAGTGACGTTCTGGTCAGCGGCATGAGTGTCACGCAGGCGATCAAGATCGATGCCCGCAAGGAATACCGCAGCCATGCCAAGATGGACGAGATCGACGAGACCTCGCTCGAGCTGGTGGCGGCGGCGCATGATGTGCTTGATCTGTCCTGGCTCGATGACACCCGCGCGCCCGCCGATCAGTTTGCTGCGTTTCGCGCGCTGAAGGCCGGCGAGAAGGCCAAGCTCGTCGCCTATGCCACCGCCAGCACCACGCAGTCCTGCTTCGCACGGGATCCTCGGCGCGACAGCCTGATGCATGCGTTCGAGATCGAGATCATGCCCGATATCCGCGCCCACTGGACACCGAATGCGGCCCTCTTCAACCGCTTCAAGAAGGCCTGGCTCCTGAAGATCCTCGGCGAAGATTTGGGTCTCGCCCAGGAGGCGGTGACGCTGGCTTCGTCGAGCAAGAAGGAGATCGTCGCCTTCTGCGACAAGCTCTTCGCCGAGCCTTTCGCCACGCTCACCGACGCGCAGCGCGCTGCCGTGGCCGCCTGGTGCCCGCCCATGATGCAGACCGCCGGTGTCGCCTGTGATGAGGCGGAGCCCACTGCGGAAAATCCCGAGCCTGAGAGCGAGGTCGCGCAAGCGGCCTGAGCCATCACGCGACCCGCGCGAGGCATTCCCCGCGCGGGTCGACCCTTCCAAACCGAACAGAAAGACATCCTCATGGCTATTCTCAAGTTCTCTGCGTCCGCTGTTGCGGCACAGATCGCCCATGCGCGCGCCTGCAAAACCTTCCTGCCCAACTGGAACGGGCCCGTGGACAGGCCCGCCCTGATCCTGATCGTCGGCAATGGTGTGCATCTGCGCTCAAACGGCATCGATGGCACGACCACCCGAATCGTCACCACCGAACAGGCCGATCCCTCTTTCGCCTTCGCCGACGGCATGAACCCGTTTCGGGACACCGACTGGATGGCGCAGCGCCGCATGGCGTTTCGCGATCTGACCGGCCAGTTCTACACCGACATCCTGGATGACGTGCAGGTTCTCATCGACCGGGGGCGGGGGGCCATCCGGCTGGCCACCGATGGCCACAGCATCCGCGTCTTCGTGCGCCGGGCCTCGGACTATCTCATCGGCGGGACCTACGAGGTGCCCTCGGGCCTCGGCGGCACCTTCCGGGTCATCCTCAAGGATGCCTGCGACACCTTCGCGATCGTGCAGAACTGCGGCAATTGCGAGGATTTCGACGCCATGCAGCCCTACCGCGTGCCGCTCGATGCGCTGATGGAAATCGATGACCGGAGGGCGGCGTGATGGGTTGGCTCTTCTACACCGACGGCCGCGTCCAGACCTACGCGGATGAGAAAGCGGAGATTGCTCGGCTGTGCACCTTCGAGGGCGAAAGGCGCAAGACGGAACTGGTCAAAGCCTGCAAGGTGGGTTCGACTTGGTACGCGGCGGCAAAGGTCACAAATATCGACGGCACCCCTGTCGAAGACACGACCTATGTCACCGATGCGGATGGCTCCATCACTTTCGCCGCCGTATTCCTTACCCGATATGATGACGGCTGCTGGGGCTACAAGGACATGGAGGAAAGCGCGGGACCGGTCGAATCCCGCGCGCCACTGAGCCTATTGGCCCTGCTGTCCGAGCTGAAAGACCCAGACAGCTATGCTCATGCCTGGCGCCAGCGCTGCCAGGACTGGGCTGCGATCCCGGACTACGAGGAAGGCGACAAGATCAAGCTCGCAGCACCTGTGACGCTCACCGATGGCAGTACCTGCCAGATTGTCACCGCGACCCACTACAGGCGCGGGCGGCAAAAGCGCCGCTGCTACCGCATTGAGGAAACTGGTGGGCTCGTACGCCTGTCGAAGGCCTCGCTTGCGGGCTCGGAGCTGCTCAGCTCCGCGAAAGGTGCGGCTAGCCCGGTGCTGGCGGAGTTCCTGGCGGGGCGAAATTAGGTCCTGCGCCGGACGGTTCATCGACCTGCCCGGCGACAGCAGATGCTGCGGCTTGTCTTGACAAGGCAATGCAAATGCATTACCTATCGCGGGCAGCAAAGAACCTTTTCTTCAGGAGACTGCCATGACAGCCCTCGCACAAGATGTCTCGAAACTCACGGATCGGTATCAGACGACCGTGCCGGCGGGTGTGCGCAATCAGCTCAAGCTGGGCAAGGGCGACCAGATTCGTTACTGCACCGAGCCGAGTGGCAGGGTCTATATCGAGCCCGTGCGCAGCGACGAGGAAGATCCCGTGCTCGGAGCCTTTCTCGATTTTGTCGAGGCCGATATCAAGGCGCATCCGGACCGCATTCGGGCGTTCGATGGGGCTTTGCATGACCGTCTTGCAGCACTGGTCGGAGACGTTGACGTCGATCTCGATGCGCCGCTATCGCTCGAGGATGAATGAGCGGCGATAGCGTGCCCGCCCAAGCGCCCCTTGTCGTAAACGGATGGTCGATTTATGCGCATCCGCTCTTTCTGGATCAGCTCGAAGGGCTGATTGAAGAGGTCGAGGCGCGTAAGGCACGCGATCCTAAGACCTGGCGCAAGAAAAACCCGACGAAACGGCTGGCCGCCATCTTCAAGCTGGTGACCGAGGCCATACCGGCAGATCCGGGTGCCGCGGCCTTCCGGCAAGGCGGCACACTCGGCGATCGTCGCAAGCATTGGTTCCGGGCGAAATTCTTCCAACAGTATCGGTTGTTCTACCGGTTCAACAGCGATGCGAAGGTCATCGTGGTGGCCTGGGTGAACGACGACAAGACCCTGCGCGCATATGGCAGCAAGACGGATGCCTATGCGACGTTCAAAGGGATGCTGGAAGATGGCAACCCACCTGACAATTTCGATGCGCTCTTGAAAGAAGCTGCAGCGGCAAGCAAGCGGTTCGAGAAATCCCTTGAAGCGGTGCCCGATCGGTAAGTGGGCCAGCTTGCTGTGACCCTTTGGCATTATCGTTTACGACGCCACGCTTGAAGATGTAGCATCGGCTGATAATACGGTCGGAGAAAGCACAATGAATGAGACGGAAAAGGATAGGCAGCACCTCGGGCTAGAGGAGCAATGTGCGCCTGACCTGACGGGGCACCGTTTCCCAATTGCTGTGCACGTTGCAGACATGCCCGATGACCTCGGCAAGCTGCTGGATATCGGGCTCGAGGAGCATTTCCGTGGCGGCTGATGTCAATTCGTATGACGCGTGGTTTCGCGCGAAGGTGCAGGCCGCGCTGGAGGAGGAATGCACGGGAACATCCCAAGTTCAGGTGATGCAGGCCGCACAGGCATTGATTGATGCGAAACGGGAGGTCGAACCCAAGTCCTGACCAAGCCTTGGAAGTCAGCGCGGTCTGACCCCCGTCACCCTGAAAAGCGAAAGCGGGCTTTTTGTCCTTTGGAACTCAGACCCTGATCCAAAGGAAAATCCCCATGACCAAGCCCAAACCGGCAAACCCGGCTCTCGCAATCTCCGAAGCCGATCTCGCCTCCGCGCTAGCGCTTATCGGCACGGAGATCGACCACCAACCCCTGCGCAGCTCAGCGCTCGCACGCATCATGCGCGAGACGTTTCATGGCAGTGATACCGGGGGCGCCTGGGACTGGCGGAAGGCCTATGACCTGATGCAGGCGGCGGCTGTGCAGGCGCTGCTACGTGGCGACAACAGTGAGGATGATTACTCTGCCGCAAAACTCCTTGCGTCACGTCTCCTGACGGAAACGCGCCGGTCGGAGCAGCAAATCCGGTTGCAGCAGTTCTCCACGCCGTTGCCATTTGCGGCGCTGGTCTTGCGGGCTGCGGCGATCCGCAAGGGCGAGACCGTGCTGGAGCCCTCGGCTGGCACCGGTGCCCTGGCAGCTTTCGCTGCCCGGGCCGGTGCCACGCTTGTGCTCAATGACATCGATCCTTTTCGCCAGAGCCTCCTGCGCGCGGTCTTTGGTGGCGATGTGACGGGCCATGACGGCGAGCATATCGACGATCTGCTGCAGACGCCGGTTCTACCCGACGTCGTGGTGATGAATCCGCCCTTCGCCTCCTCGGTCGACCGATCCCGCGACAAGCACATCGCTGCCAAACATCTCATCGCGGCTGCAAAGCGCCTGGCACCAGGTGGGCGCCTGGTGGCGATCATGCCGCCGGGGTTCACGCCCGAACGCGATGCCGCGCATTGGTCCCGCGCCTGCGGTCTCCTGACGCTACGATTGGCGCTGACGATGCCGGGGCAGGTCTACCGCAAGCTCGGCACCTCTGTCGAAACCCAGCTGATGGTCTTCGACAAGGTGCAGGAGGATGGGGAGATGATCCGCGCTATTGTGTGCGATCTGGATGAGGCCCTTCCTTTTGTCGACTCCGTGGCCGCGACCCGGACCAAGATGCGCCACGTACAACAGGCGGCAGCGGTTACTACTGCGCGACCGACCGTTGCACCCTCTGCCCCGCGCAAGACCGCCGCTGCGCCTGTTGCCGCCTCCAAACCCCGGGCCAATGCCGTCCGTCCGCTCAGCTTCACAAGCTTTGAGACCCCTCGCGACAACACGCCGGTCTCGGACATCTATGCGCGTTACCGGCCGCAGCGGATCGCGATTGCGGGTGCGCAGGAACATCCCACGCCGCTCGTTGAAAGCATCGCCATGGCCTCGGTTGCCCCGCCCATGCCCTCAAACACGGGCAGTGATGACTTGCGCCTGCCCGCCCGGTTGATCGAGGAGGGACATCTCTCCGAGGCGCAGCTGGAAACCATCATCATGGCGCATGACGCCCATGGGCGCGACCTGCCGGGTCGGTTCGCGATCGATGACGACCAGACCAAGCTGACGCGCGCCGATGATGACCCGGATGCACGAGCCTATCGCCTTGGCTATTTCCTCGGCGACGGCACCGGTTGCGGCAAGGGCCGCGAATGCGCGGGGCTCATTCTCGTGAACTGGCTGGCCGGTCGCAGAAAGGCGATCTGGGTCTCCAAATCCGCCACGCTCATCGAGGACGCCATCCGCGACTGGACCGATCTCGGCGGCTCGCCAGCCGACATCCAGCCGCTCTCAAAATGGAAACCGGACCAGCCTGTCCCTATGGGTGACGGTGTTCTCTTCGTCACCTACGCCACGCTGCGGTCCGCGGGCAAATGCGGCACCACACGACTGAGCCAGATCCTCGACTGGATGGGCGAAGACTTTGAAGGCGTACTGGCCTTTGATGAGGCCCATGCCATGCAGAACGCGGCCGGGTCCGAGCAGGGCAGGGGGGTCAAACCCTCCCAGCAGGGCCTTGCTGGCCTGCGGCTGCAACTGGCAGCACCCCGCGCTCGCGTCTTCTACATCTCGGCTACCGGCGCCACGAGCGTGCACAACCTAGCCTATGCCGCGCGGCTGGGGCTCTGGGGGCAGGGCCCCGAATACCCCTTCCCAAGCCGCGAGAGCTTCGTCTCGGCGATGGAGGCGGGCGGTGTCGCGGCGATGGAAGTGGTCGCCCGTGATCTCAAGACGCTCGGGCTCTACACGGCGCGCGCCCTCAGCTTCGACGGGGTGGAGTATGACGTGCTCGAACACGCGCTCACTCCGGCCCAGATCGAGATCTACGACGCATACGCGGCTTCGTTTCGGACGATCCACCACAATCTCGAAGCCGCGCTGACGGCGACCGGCGTCAACGACGCCTCTGGCGAGACCAATGCCTCGGCCGCTCGCGCCTCGGCCAAGTCCCGCTTCGAGAGCACGAAGCAGCGTTTCTTCAACCATCTCCTGATGGGCATGAAGGCCCCGACCATCATCCGCGCGATCGAGGATGATCTGGCGGCGGGCAACGCCTGCGTCATCCAGGTGGTTTCGACAGGCGAGAGCCTGCTGAAACGCCGGCTTGAAACGATGGACCCCGAGGATGAGCTCGTCGAGGGTGCCTTGACGCCGCGTGATTATGTGCTTGGCTACCTCGAACAGGCCTTCCCAATCCATGCGCAAAAGCTGGTCGAGATCGACGGCAATATGGTGGCCGAGCCGCTCCGCGATGAAACTGGCGCGCTGGTCGTCTCGCGCGAGGCGCTCGCTCTGCGTGACGCGGCCATGATGGAGTTGATGACGCTCGCCCCGATCCCCTCGGCGCTCGATCAGATCCTCTGGGCCTTTGGCGACGAGGCCGTGGCCGAAGTGACCGGAAGGTCGATCCGACCTCTGAAGGCGGACGATGGCCACCTCTTCATCGAGAAGCGCGCCGCCAGCAGCAATTCATCCGAAACCCAAGCCTTCATGGATGGTGAGAAGGATATCCTGATCTTCTCCGATGCGGGCGGGACGGGCCGGTCCTATCACGCGGCGCAAACGGCGAAGAACCAGAAACGGCGGCGGCACTACCTGCTGGAGCCGGGCTGGCGCGCCGATGCGGCCATCCAGGGGCTGGGCCGCACGCATCGCTCGGCTCAGGTCAGCGCGCCCTTCTTCCGGGTCTGCACCTCGGATGTGCATGGCGAGAAACGTTTCACCTCGACGATCGCCAAACGCCTCGACCAGCTGGGGGCCCTGACCAAGGGTCAGCGCGAGACCGGCTCGCAGGGCATGTTCCGCGAGGAGGACAATCTCGAAAGCCCGATCGCGCGGGCGGCACTGCGTGGGTATTTCGCCGATCTTGCCGCCGGGCGCGCTGAGGCGATGAGCTACGAGAGCTTCACCGACTGGACGGCCCTGCGGCTGATCGACAAGGACGGGGTGCTCCTTGAGGAGCTTCCCCCGATCCAGCGGTTTCTGAACCGGGTTCTGGCCCTGCCCATCCACATGCAGAACGCACTCTTTGCCGAGTTCACGCGCCGGATCGCTGATCAGACCGAACGGGCGCGCGCGGCGGGCACGCTCGATCTCGGCGTCGAAACCCTGCGTGGCGAAAGGATCGAACAGGTCTCCACAGAGGATCTCTGGACCTGCCCGAAATCCGGCGCCGTGACGCGGATCATCGGGCTCAAGGTGACGGACCCGGTCCATGTCCTGGGCGCCGAAGAGGCCATATCTCGCAATCCGGACAAGCTGCCGATGGTCAATCGCGCCTCCGGTCGCGCGGCGCTCATCTCGGCGCGGCCCATGCAGATGTATGACGAGGACATTGTCACGCTGATGCGCAAGGCGGTGCGGCCAAACGGGTCGAGCTATCTCGAAGAGGCACGGTTTGAGTCCTCGGCTTGGGAAGAGATCGACAGGCCCGAGTTCGCACGTCTTTGGGATGCAGAGGCTGCGTCCTTGCCAAAAACCACCACGACCAAGCTCTACCTGCTGACCGGGCTGCTGCTGCCGATCTGGAAGGACATTCCGACCACCAATGAGCGCATCTACCGGGTCACGCCCGATGGGGCGACCGCCATGATCGGGCGCACGCTGAGCGAGGAAGGAGCGGCCGCGCTGCGCGCCCGCTTCCTCGTCTCCAACCCGCAAACACCGCAGGAGATGCTGACCGCCGCCCTCGGCACCACCGCACCTGTCGATCTGGGCCGGGGTCTCACCCTGACCCGCCGCCGCGTCGCAGGCGAGATGCGTCTCGAGCTGGGCGGCGCGGACAAGGGCATGATCGACGGCCTCAAGGCCGCCGGCTGCTTCACTGAGATCATCGCCTTCCAGCTGCGGGTGTTCCTGCCGCATGGAGACGGGATCGACACGGGCCGCATTCTGGCTCGGATCGTCGGGCAGGGAACCACCAAAGCGGCAGAACAAGCCGCCTGAAAAGTCAAAGCGGGCTTCCGGTCGGGCGTCGCGGATTTGGGTTTCACCGGTCTGCGCTTTCCGGCCGCGCGCTGACCAATGCCACGCCCGGCCCCCCAATTACAGACAAGAGGACAGACCCATGACCAATCCCCAGATCGACTATGCCGCACTGGCGGCTCAGTGGCGCGCGGAGCGTGAAACCACCTTGAAGGCATCCCGCACGGAGCTGCTCGCGCAACTACGTGCGCTTGGCATCAGCGGGGTCACTGCCGAATACGAAGGCTATGGCGACTCCGGCAATGTCGAGGATGTGACGGTGCAGCCTGCAGAGGTCCAACTGCCTGAGCCGCTTGCCACCAAGGTGGGCGACTTCGCCTGGTCGCTCGCCTATCACCATCACCCGGGGTTCGAAAACAACGAGGGCGGCTACGGCACGCTGACCTGGGACTTGCGCAACGACAGCATCACGCTCGATCACGCGGACCGCTATGTCGAATGCTCGCACAGCTATGTAGAGGGTCTTTGAGATGGCCCATCCGCTTCATCATGCCGAAAGCTCTGCCCGGAAATTCGGTGGGGTGCCGTCTGACTATCAGGCTGTGCACGATTGGTTCGATGCCCTCAAAGAGCACCTCGCGCTCTTCACGCACCGAGCTATGCGCCATCATGCCCAAGGCCTGTTCGAGGCCGAACGTGTCTTCGGCTTGACCCTGACCAACAGTGCAGGTCGGGACATTCCCGTGCGCTGGATCGGCGAGCAGCATGTCCGCGAAGACTGTCAGGGCCGGATCCCGAGCATGGCGGACTGGCTGCGACGGATCCAGCCCGAGCCATGGATGGCCAATGGCCACATCGACCGGTATTCCGGCTCCGAGCCCTGCGGCGACCCAAGGGTTGCCTGGGCCTCCGAGATCGCCGCCGGAAGAACGCTTCTTGGCCTGAAGGATTGGATGGCGGCGCGCGCGACGCAAGCCACGCAAGGTGCTCGACACATCTCGGTCGTTTGCCAAACGAATGCTGCATGGAAGCCCGGTTGGACGACCGGGCTTTTTGCGTCGTTTCTCCACCATTCTTCGTAAGGAGGTTCGCATGACACTCGAAGACATCAAGGCGGCCGTCGATGCCGGGCAGACCGTGCATTGGGCCAATACCGGCTACATTGTCCACAAGGACGGGCTCGGTCAGTACCTGATCACCTATGTGCCGAATGGTAGCTGCATCGGTCTGACCGACCGGAGCGGGCACCGGTTGAACGGAAAAGAGGTGGAGTTCTTCATAGCGCGATCCGAGGACGGCGCGGAAAATCCGGCGGCTCCAATCAAGACCAGACGGGCAGGGGAGGGGCGTAGCACCCGGAGGCGTGGGTGCGTTCCCACTCGGACGGCAGATCTGACCCGTGGGCGGGGCTGAAAGGAAAGCAGGCTTTCTGATTTGTCAACCCTCAAGGGGTCGAGAAAGCAATCCCGGATGCGCTGGCAAGGACGTCAGACACCGGCCAATGCAAAAGGAACCATCCCATGTTCGCAGGAACTCTCACCCGCGATGCCAAGACCGCAGCCGCTCAGTACACCGGCATGATCCACTCGACGCGCTTTGACATCGCCATCCAGTTGGAGGCGCGGGCCAAGATGTCTGAACGCAGCCCGGATTTTGACGTGACGGCAGTCAACAAATCAGGCCGCAAGGTGCGCATCGGCACGGCCTGGAACGAGACCGGCAATACCAGCGGCAACCCCTACATCTCGATGCAGATCGATGTCGGCTTGGGTCCGTTCCGGGTCAACGCGGTGCAGACTAAAGAAGCGCGCGCGACCCAAAGCGGGGAGTTTGAGATCATCCCGCTGGTCTCGAACGGCCTGATGAAATCCGGCTCGATCTCGGGCGAGCTCACCGCCATGGACGCCGACAACGCCTTCACCGGCTACATCGCCAACATGATGTTCGATCTGGAGTTCATGCTGATCGAGAACAGCTACAATCCGAGGAGACCCACCCGGATTACCGGATCGAGGTCAGCTCGCCCCGGGGCACACCGATCCGCGTCGGCTCGGCGTGGATGGCCAAAAGCAGCCGCACGGGCAATGACTACCTGTCACTGCTGATCAACACGCCCGATGGCGACCTGCGCGTCAACGCCGTGCAGAACGAAGAACAGCGCGGCAGACCTTCTCGATCATCCCGTTCATCGACAGCGGTCAGCAGCCAGACACGCGGGCGCGGGGCTCTCCTTGGTCGCCTAATCGGCACGCGGGGGAGACGACCTGAACCGAAAGGGGAGCCGTGGGACCACGGTTCCCCTTTCCGTTGGCGTGAAGGACGCCACCCGCTTGCGATCAGGTGCAAATGCGATACAATAATATATTAACGCAATATCGAGGGCGGGCGCGTGGCGGCTAGATCAGGGACGGTTCCATGGTTCGAGAGCTTTGATGTTGAGGCAGAGGTTGAAGATCTCCTCGCCCATATCGAGCGCTGCACCGGATTCGCGCTACCCGCCCGACAACGCGCCGTCATCATGTCCCATGCAAGGTCA
>NZ_JBKAEE010000002.1:0-142893 GCF_059070475.1 Marivita sp. NO-S04 | reverse complement strand
AACCGCCCCGGGTTTACCGGAGAGTTTCTGGTTCAATAGTTAGGCTGCTTTTTCGTCAGCGTTCAAGCTTGCGTAGAATGCCTCCTCTGCTTCTTGTGGCGTGATGTAACCGACGGCGCTGTGAAGGCGGGTGTTGTTATACCAGTCGACCCATTTCAGAGTTTCCCATTCGACCTGACCGACCGACTTCCAGGGGCCGAGGAACTTGATGACCTCGGTCTTGAACAGGCCGATGATGCTTTCGGCGAGGGCATTATCATAGGAATCGCCGACGCTTCCGACCGAGGTATCGATGCCGGCCTCTGCGAGCCGCTCGGTGTATCGGATCGACAGGTATTGGCTGCCACGATCACTGTGATGGATCAATTTGTCAGCCTCAGACGGCGCCCTCTGGCAGATGGCCTGGTTCAGGGCATCCAAGACGAAACCAGTCGTCATCGAGGTCGAGACCCGCCAGCCAACGATCTTGCGGGCGAAGACGTCGATGATGAAAGCCACGTAGACCATTCCTTGCCAGCTGGAAACATAGGTGAAGTCGCTGACCCAAAGCTGGTTTGGCATGTCCGCCACGAAGGCTCGGTTTACCTTATCGTGCGGGCAAGGTTGTGCCGTATCGGGGTTGGTGGTGATCACCTTCTTGCCCCGCACAACGCCTTGTAATCCCATGACCTGCATCAACCTCTCCACCGTGCAGCGGGCGATATCATGGCCACTGCGGCGTAGCTGGTGCCAGACCTTGCGCGCGCCATATCGGCCCCGGCTGCCCTCGAAGGCCTGCTTGATCGCAGCCATGTCCAGCTGATCCTGCCTGGCCCGGTCCGATGCCAGATCCGGATCACGCTCCACGGCCTTGAAGGCGTAATAAGTCGATGGTGCGATCCCCAGAACCCGGCAGATCGGCCCGACACCATGGACACAACGGTGATCATCAATGAACGCGATCATTTGCGGAATGGGCGGTCGAGCTCCGCCGCTGCGAAATATGCGCTGGCCTTCTTCAGGATCTCGTTGGCCTGGCGCAGTTCACGGACCTCACGCTCAAGTTCCTTGATCCGATCCTTCTCGGCACTTGTCAGACCGGCCCGCTGCCCGGCATCGCGTTCGGCCTGCTGACACCAGACCCGCAGACTGTCCGGCGAACAGCCAAGCTTCGGCGCGATGGCCTTATAGGCGGCCGTATCGCTGGAATAATCGGTACGGTTCTCTCGAAACATCCGAACACCGCGTTCGCGAAGCTCGGCCGGATAGGCGGGGGTGAATCTCTGCTTTGTCATAGGGCTCATCCTTTGAGTGTTTTACTCTCCGGTAAACCCGGGGCGGTTCAATACCGCTTCAACAGTCGGAATATCTGCCGACGCGTCAGGTCCAACATGTTCGCCGCATTGTCGACGCTCAGCCGACCGTCATCGACCTGCGCCAAAACCTCAACCCGGTTCAACTCGCGCTCGCTCATCAATACCCATCCCATGTCCGCTCATCCTCTCATCAGTTTGCGAGGAGAGTGACATTCCTGAATTGCTCATGGGTGACATTATCGCTTTGCGCGTACACAAACACGTCGCATAAGACATGTTATGTAATATTAAGGGTCAGTTGCTATCAGTCATCGATAAGCGGATTTATCGTAACTACCTTAAGCCAATGTCGGGTTCCGTTTGGAAAACATATCCTTCCAGCCTGCGACGCTTGTCTCATCCAAATAAAGAAGCCCTGCGACATCTTCCGTACTCAGCCCGTCAGCGAGGAGCAGCAGCGCATTAGCCATTCGGGCCTGAATGAGCTCTGGCGACTTAGCATTCAGGGTTTTTAGCAGCGTTTCGCGGTCGGCTTCAGAAAGGAGCATATTCGTGTCAGTTCTTCGTTGATGAAATGACGCTTTTGCACGCGCCTTTTCGGGAGGCAACCTGTGAACAGTGGGTCACCGCGTCACATCACATAACCACGGCGTCGCTTTTCGGCGGCGAGTATCATAAGCGCGGTAACCGCCCTGCCCTCATCTGGATGATGATCAATGCGGACCCTGCCTGGACGTCCGATCCGGCCCCATTCTTGGATCAATGACGCACCTCCAAAGAGGTCACGCTGCACTACCATACGATAGAATGACCTCATTTTTTGAGACGAGTCTTCGCGATGAAGGTGTGTCTGATGTGGAAAGATATCGAGCTGCATAGAAAAAAGTTATCCTGCGTAGTTGCTTGAGAAAAGTCCGAATCTCGCATCTTTTCATTTTGAAGCATGCTCGCGATTCAGCGGCCCTATGTGCTCGATGACCTTCAGCTGCGTTTCCATGGGCATCACCAACTTTCGCGCGTTTCTCGCCTGCATCGAGATACCGCTCCTGCCAGCGCCAGACTGTCGGTTTCGACATCCCAGTCCGTCACATGATTGAGAGGGTGCCATGGCCGTCCGCCGTCGCCAGCACAATACCGGCACGCCATACGCGTTTGCGTGGCGTGTTGCGGTTGGTGATCAAAGCCTGGTTCTCCGAGCGGGCGGCGGGGCCAAGGTAAAGGCAGATGCCCGAACGTCTCATCTGCCGAATTTTGCACATCTTGCAGTCGTTGGGAATCCTCTGTCAGGTGACGAACACTAGTACTTCCGCGCCCTGTGGGTCGTGTAAAGGTCCCATCCCGCCAGAAGCACGGTGAAGCTGATCACAACGAACAGGTCCAAGCGAGGCACATGGATCAAAAGGATTGACAAAAAGGCCACCAACACAAGAAATGCAAACAGTCCCATGAGTTTGTTCATCTTATCTGTTCTCCTGATCGAATGTTTCCAGGTGAGCGGCGAGCCAACGGGCCGTGCGCAACAGTCGTGCGTCATCGCCGCGTCGTCCGACCAGTTGCACACCCATAGGCAGACCGTTCTCGGCCGTGAACACAGGCAAGGTAATGGCTGGCATTCCGCTGAGCGTCCAAAGTCCGTTGAAGATGGCGTTGCCGGTATCGTCCAAACCTTCGGGCGCGGGTCCGGGTGCTGCAGGGCACAGGATCGCATCACATCGGTTGAAGATCGGGTCCAACCCAGCGTTCATTACATCCCGCCAGTCAAGTGCGGCGATGTAATCGCGCGCGAGAATCGCTTTGCCTTCGTCAAGAGCGGTTATCAGCTTGTCCGACATCAAGTCTCGACCTCGGCGTTCCAAGCCATAGTAGCACTTGGCGAGTTCGGCAAAATTGATCCGCTGGCGCATGGCGGCTACTTCATCAAGATTTGGCAAAGGCGCTTCGAAACATTGATCTCCCAACAGTGCTGCAAGTTCCTCAACTGCGGCGGTCATTTGAGGGTCGGCCTGGTCCCAACCCGGCGGCTTTACTAAGGCAAAGATCGGGGTGACAGGGGTCTTGGACTGTGCGACGCGCAACAAGCGGGGCATGGGCGTAGGCGTGGTCGCGCGGTCTAGTGGATCATGGCCCACAAGAACCTCGGCCAGCAAGGCGCAATCCTCAACACTTCGGGCAAAGACGCCAACTGTATCCAGAAAGGGCGATTGCGGTAATATCCCTGTCCGCGGGATCAATCCAAAACTGGGCTTCAAACCTACAATCCCACAGAAAGAGGCGGGCCTGATCACCGAGCCGCCTGTTTGAGTGCCGATCGAAAGCGGAACCATTCCGGCAGCGACAGCTGCGGCAGACCCCTGTGACGATCCGCCGGGAGTGTGGAGCCCGTTATGTGGATTGCGCGTCTTTCCGGGGTGCATGAAGGCACACTCCGTAGTGACGGTCTTGCCAAGGATTGAACCGCCCCGGGTTTACCGGAGAGTAAAACACTCAAAGGATGAGCCCTATGACAAAGCAGAGATTCACCCCCGCCTATCCGGCCGAGCTTCGCGAACGCGGTGTTCGGATGTTTCGAGAGAACCGTACCGATTATTCCAGCGATACGGCCGCCTATAAGGCCATCGCGCCGAAGCTTGGCTGTTCGCCGGACAGTCTGCGGGTCTGGTGTCAGCAGGCCGAACGCGATGCCGGGCAGCGGGCCGGTCTGACAAGTGCCGAGAAGGATCGGATCAAGGAACTTGAGCGTGAGGTCCGTGAACTGCGCCAGGCCAACGAGATCCTGAAGAAGGCCAGCGCATATTTCGCAGCGGCGGAGCTCGACCGCCCATTCCGCAAATGATCGCGTTCATTGATGATCACCGTTGTGTCCATGGTGTCGGGCCGATCTGCCGGGTTCTGGGGATCGCACCATCGACTTATTACGCCTTCAAGGCCGTGGAGCGTGATCCGGATCTGGCATCGGACCGGGCCAGGCAGGATCAGCTGGACATGGCTGCGATCAAGCAGGCCTTCGAGGGCAGCCGGGGCCGATATGGCGCGCGCAAGGTCTGGCACCAGCTACGCCGCAGTGGCCATGATATCGCCCGCTGCACGGTGGAGAGGTTGATGCAGGTCATGGGATTACAAGGCGTTGTGCGGGGCAAGAAGGTGATCACCACCAACCCCGATACGGCACAACCTTGCCCGCACGATAAGGTAAACCGAGCCTTCGTGGCGGACATGCCAAACCAGCTTTGGGTCAGCGACTTCACCTATGTTTCCAGCTGGCAAGGAATGGTCTACGTGGCTTTCATCATCGACGTCTTCGCCCGCAAGATCGTTGGCTGGCGGGTCTCGACCTCGATGACGACTGGTTTCGTCTTGGATGCCCTGAACCAGGCCATCTGCCAGAGGGCGCCGTCTGAGGCTGACAAATTGATCCATCACAGTGATCGTGGCAGCCAATACCTGTCGATCCGATACACCGAGCGGCTCGCAGAGGCCGGCATCGATACCTCGGTCGGAAGCGTCGGCGATTCCTATGATAATGCCCTCGCCGAAAGCATCATCGGCCTGTTCAAGACCGAGGTCATCAAGTTCCTCGGCCCCTGGAAGTCGGTCGGTCAGGTCGAATGGGAAACTCTGAAATGGGTCGACTGGTATAACAACACCCGCCTTCACAGCGCCGTCGGTTACATCACGCCACAAGAAGCAGAGGAGGCATTCTACGCAAGCTTGAACGCTGACGAAAAAGCAGCCTAACTATTGAACCAGAAACTCTCCGGTAAACCCGGGGCGGTTCACTAGACCCATGTCTGTGACTGGGAGATTAAAGTTGATTGAAGCACTGTTGGAACGTTTCGACGGTGCGCCGGTTGGTGAGTCACAAAGTTGCTCTAACGCATTCAAGAAAGAGCTTCGCGCGTTTCTGGAGCCCTCTTTTTGTCAACAAGACGCCACGGCGAGCAAACCACGCAATCGTGTGGCTTATGTGGCAATCATTGATGTCGCTCCAATCTTGACTGTTCCGATCGTTCCGCCGCGATCTGACAAGTCAGGATCATGGATCGCCACATGATGGCTCTGATACCGCACATTCTGGTTGCTTCGTCAAATTGGCCGCGTGCGGGAAACATCGGTCTGGTCGAGATTGCCTTGCAATAAGCGCAATGCAGCTGGGGATCACGTCGCAAGCCACCAAGTCAATTTCATTGATATGTGAAGCCGGCAGCTGGCTTTTTCCGGTGTAAATATCATGAAGCGATTCCAGAAACGCGATTGTCGTTTTTACGTCCTCGTCAGCGCTTTCGAAGAATGCCTGCCATTCAATGGGGCGAAGTGAGATCGCCCGCATGAATCCATCCACCCATGGTTCCCAAAAAAATAGCTCTCTTGTGTCGTTTTCACCATAAATCGGTTGGACCTCTGTCAAAGTCAATAGCTCTGATGCCACAACATCAAAATGCCCAAGCAAGACATCGATTGTCGCTTTGCAAATTGGCTGTTTTGGAAACCGCGCCTCTCGAGCATCACCCCAAACATGTGGTAGCCACTCGAACGGAGCGATATCAGCAGGGGTGACCAGAATCCCCGTGGTAAATCCATCGAATTCACTCACCGTCATTGGAAAGGCCTTCTGTGGTAGGTCCCCTAGAATCTTATGCAATTGCCAAAGGCGTTTTTTCGATCTCGGCATGTTACACATCCACCAGTACCTTCCAAGAAACTTCATTTGTTTCCATGCCTTCTTTTTGGTGACTCACTTGTCTCTAAAGTTGCTTCGAAAGCCTCTATATCGACATGCCGCTCTTCGGAATCTGTCTTTCCGCAACGAGTAGCCAATAGCTAAGTCTTCATCGATTCGCGCAAAATCGCTATCATCTAAATCCAAAATAATCTATTCGCCTAGGAGAACATCAGCAATCGTCTTTTGCTTCTTGATATGAAGGACGCACACAGAGAGGATTGGGAATGAGAAACCTGACTTACGTTCGCTATCTGAAACGGCTGTCTGGAGCTGATCTACGCTTGGTTTGGAGTGAAAGTTTCCCAATACGCGCATTTCCGAAGCGAATTTCAACATCAAATCCGACAAGCGTTGATGTGTCTTGACTTCTGAAAGGAAATATGGATGAAGGTATTGATCTTGGGAAGTGGTCCGGCAGTTGTTAACGCGCGCAACTGGCCACGTGATCCGTTCGATCTTATCGTGACAATCAATAACGCTTGGCAGTTACGCCCTGACCGGGATATTCTCGTTCACCCAGAGGATTTTCCATCGGAGCGACGTCCGACAACAATCACCCCTGGTCAACGTGTAATTGGAGCCAATGATTACGTACCTGCCAATAACGTACATGGAGGGATTATCTACGCCGGAGGGACTATGGCGTTTAGCACTGGATATTGGGTGCTAGAAACTTTGCGGCCTCGGGTAGTGGCGTATTTCGGTTGCGACATGGTCTATCGTGGGAAGAATACGCGTTTTTATGGTGCGGGTACAGCAGACCCTTTGCGTGCCGATCCAACTTTGCAAGACCTGCATGCAAAATCGTCACGGCTGAAACTGATTGCAGCGTATTCTGGCTGCGCAGTGGTTAACCTGTCGCAGGAAGAAACTCGTCTGTCATTTGTGCGCAGCGATCGGGCTGATTGCGAGCGTATTACAGTACCCAAAATAGATCGCGTAGCCGTTGAAACGGCACGAGCGGCAGAAAAGCAACTGGGGGCCTACTGTCCCAGCGGTTGCTATTGGGAAGACCCTCTACTGGATGCCACATCTCTCGCAAAAATCGATGCGCTCTGGTCCACCGCATGGAGGGTTAGCCGCGATTTGGGGGCTTGCTGGTGCGTTAACGATATGGATGCCACCCCGAACGGCACCGATGCGTCAAGATGTGCGACTGAATCGCCAGCTTCCGCTAAGCCGATTAGTAAGTTATGCTGAGTTCAGACTCACTTTGTGTCTGTGACGAGTGGAAAACCTCTTGGGCGCATGCCTTGGTGTTTTGTGTCCGTAGACGTCCCGTGCGACAATCAATTCAGATGATAAAAGCTTTTCGCGGCCATCTGCCAGGGGTCTGCGAGGTTTCCCAGCGGTAACGTTGACACCTCCGTTCATCTCATTGACAAACATCAGCGATGTGGCGCTACAAAATTTCCATTGAGGTTATTTTAGAAAGCAGGGACTCGAATAATCTTGGCGGACCTTCGTAGGTATTTCCACGAGGGAGATCAAAAATCTGGACATCCGGTTTATGGCTCAGGTTGGGTTCAAGATCTTGAGCAACCGACAAGAAGGTAAATCTTGTGTTAGAACCAAAGAGTTCACACGCCAGCGACTTTATTGTCTGATAGCGTTGCTCCGTAAGTTGAAAATGTTGCCACGGCATCAAATTCTCGACTGCGTGAGGTAGATTGGGCTGAATATTTGACCATATCAAGTGCATCGGCTTATCTTTCTGCGGTTGAAGAAGCGGTCTGGCTTGATGGCAAAGTTTTGCAACCAGGCGCTCTTTTTCTGAGAAAGTTTCAAAATTTTGCGCAATTTCCGTTTCATGATAAAAACAAACATCTTGCAGATGGTGGTTGAAAATAAGTGTCTCCTCGGAAACATGATATGCCGAAATGTCCTGAAGCGCTGGTAGAAGTTTTTGGTTCAAGGCCAGGCGCAGTATGGTTTCCGTACCATTCAAGGAAACAATGTTGGATTCAAAAAGTGATTTTGAAAAATACTGTGCAGTTTCAGAATGTCTGTCTTTAAAAAAATCAAACTGAAACCGATTGATACAGCTTGATCCAATAGTGAGAACTCTTGTTTGCTGCCGGTTCATTTAATCGTACCTTTGATCTTGATCAGAGTTTGAAGCCGAAATTCATAGATTTACTCCTATGAAACGTTAGAGGCGCACCATATAAATTTCTTGCTTTTTAGATGTGTTGAGATTGTACTTCATTAAACTTTTCTCTGGCATCTTTTAGAAGTTTTCCGCACAGCGTTGTGATCCATGATGAGAAATGCCAAGATCTGTGATCTGCATTGTCCTCTCTTAAATGAAGATAGCTTATTTCATGGCTGATTACATCTGCAGTGGCATTTAATGAAAGTGCGTCTTCTAGATGTTTGTCGAGCTCAGGATTGATGTTTATTTTTTCACCCTAATCACGTAATTTCTATGCTTGTTTCTTTCGTCTCTTCAGTTTGAAGGCTATCATATTTTAACCCCTCCATGTTTAATCGTCCAATACTGTAAATGAATTTATTCAATGTAAATGATTGCTACATGCCATTGTGGGCTCACTTAGTATTTTTCATTTCAATCTTACATATATGAGATTTCTGTAAATATCTGACATGACAATGATGGAGTGTAAAGATGCGCGTATTTTTGGGATCAACATGAAATTATATAACATCATTTGCTAAGTTACGGTAAACAGTCTAATTTTATGTTCATTTATATATTAGTTATTTTTAGATCCTCATGAGATACTAAAGAGTATAAAAAGTTATGATTAAGAGTATTTTTAATTATTGATGTTCAAATAACGTTCTGATTGCGCTCAAGTGTACTTGATCATCAAGGATGATGCAGCGAAATTGTTGTTAGCAAAAACGAAATTTGCGGTCGTGGTATTGTTGTATCGACAACGAAATCGGTGAAACTTAGGTCAATGTTCCGTTTCTTTTTTTCTCTTGTAGTAGTCATGCATTTTGCACATGTGCCAATGGCTGCCGCACAAGATGACTTTTATGTGCAGATCGAAGCCCTGCCGAGCCTTTCTGTCGCTCGGGATCGTTTGCTTGATTATGCGGCGGCGCTTCCCGATGTTACCGGCTTTGAGCTTGGTCGTGGTTGGTATGGTATCGCCTTGGGGCCATATCCGCGCTCTGAAGCGGATCGCGTATTGTCACGTTTGCTCTCAGAACGCATCATTCCGAGCGATAGTTATGTCAAAGATGCCGCACGCTACGGTCAACGTTTCTGGTGGGCCACGCCAACGCAACCCGGGGCTCCGAGTTTTTCCAACGATTACGTGATCACATCGCAGACTTATCTCGAAGCAATTCACTTGGAAGCGATACCAACAGGGGATGGCTTAGAAGCCCTTGAAAATGATTCTGTGTTGGAGATGGTGGACGGCTTCTACGTGCAGATCGAAGCACAACCAAACCTGTCTATTGCGCAGGATCGCTTGCAATCTTATGCGGCAGCACTTCCCGATGTGAATGGCTTTGAACTTGGTAATGGCTGGTATGGTATAGCTTTGGGTCCATATTCCCGCCGCGACGAGGCAGCCTTTGTCCTGCGAAAATTCTTGGTGCGAGGCCTCATACCAAGCGATAGCTATATCAAGGCATCGGATCGCTATGGTCGTCTTATATGGCGTGCCCAACAACATTCGAGATCAATTTTGAAGCTTTCTGAGCCTGAGGCTGGTTTCACGCCGGGATCCGATGTGCAAGTTGCAGACGAAACATTGCGAGAGGCGCAAATATCCGAGAGTCAACTGCTTCATGAAGAGCGAGTAGATCTACAATCGGCTTTGCGATGGGCGGGTTTTTACGACGCACCCATTGACGGGACTTTCGGTGCAAGCACGCGGCTTGCTATGGCGGCCTGGCAGAAATCCAGGGGGTTCGATACGACAGGCATTCTGACCTCGGCGCAGCGTGGTGCATTGTTCAGTCAATATGATACTTTACTTGGTGGTATTGAAATCTCTCACCAACGAGATGCCCGAGCTGGCATCTCCATCGATTTGCCTCTCGGAGCCGTAAAGTTTGACCGTTACGATAGTCCATTCGTGTATTATGCATCTACGGGGGCTGTTGAGGGTGCACAGGTCATACTGATCAGTCAACCGGGTGACCCCAATCGTCTTGCCGGACTGTACGAGCTTATGCAGACGCTCGATATCGTCCCACCGGATGGCCCTCGCGAAAGAAATCGCGACAGTTTTATCCTGACAGGGCAAAACAGCAGTCTGGTATCCCATACCGAAGTGTGGCTGTACGGCGGCGCCATCAAGGGCTTTACCCTGATCTGGCCAGCACATGACGAGGAACGCCGTACCCGCATCCTTGGGTCGATGCGGTCCAGCTTCGCTCCAATCGACGGTGTGCTCGAGCCGCCAGCTCTGATCGAGGATGACGTGAGGACCGACTTGGTTGCAGGGATAAGCCTCGACAAGCCTAAGATCACTGCCTCGGGTTTTTACGTTAGTCGCGAGGGTGTAGTCGTTACTACAGATACTGCCGTCACTGACTGTAATCGCATCACTCTGAACAATCTTGATGAAGCGGAGCTCGTACGGTTTGATCCTTCCCTTGGAATCGCTGTTCTGAGAACAGGGTCAATGATCCAGCCAAATGCTGTAGCGCATTTCCGTGATGGTATGCCGCGCTTGAACTCGGAAATCGCAGTAGCCGGCTATTCCTTTGGTGGCATTCTGCCCTCAGCTGCTATGACCTTTGGTCATCTGTCCAGCTTGCGTGGCCTGAATGACGAAGATACTTTGTTCCGACTTGCGATCAGCACGTTTGAGGGCGACATCGGTGGTCCTGTTGTAGATGAAAGCGGAGGGGTGATTGGTATGCTTGTGCCGCTCGATACCGGAGACCGTCTTTTACCTGACAATGTAGGCTTCGCGCTAAACAAAGAGGCGATTCAGAAGGTCCTCTCGAATATTGACGTGATGCCCGAGACCGCAGACGGTCTGCATCAGATGCATCCAGTGGACCTGACACAAAAGACCACTGCTATGACTGTATTGGTCAGTTGTTGGAAATAATAGCAGATATGGGATCGCCTTCATCATCGGATCCTCACTGCTTATGCCGCCACTTGCGTTTGACTTAACAGAGTCAAGATCACAGAGAAACGAACTTCTCAAAGACATGGGCGCATCCTGTCCAGGGTCAATCGATGCCGCGCACTGGTCTAGAACATGAGGGCATCAAACAAGCCCAATTGTGTTCTTCAGTGGAAATTGAGTGAATTCGACCAAGGCGTTGACTGCATTAAAGGATCGTTCCAAGATGCCGCGAGTTATGGCTGAATCTGGTGTCTGGGCGGTTTGAATGACGGCGGTGCATCTGGTTGGTTTGTTGTTGCGACACAAGCCACCATCCAAAGGAGCACCACCATCATGGACGACGCTACCATCATCGATTTTGCGGGTCGAGACGCCATCACGGACCCGCTGACAGACCTTCTGCGAAAAGGAGCCCGGGAATTGCTTCAGGCCGCTGTTGAAGCTGAGAGAGACGCCTTTCTCGCCGCGTTTGCTGAACGCCGGACAGCAGAAGGCCGTGCTGCGGTTGTTCGCAGCGGATATCATCCAGAGCGCGCGGTGCAGACCGGGATCGGACCGGTCACGGTGAAAGTGCCGAAGGTACGGGCGAAGGACGGCAAGCCCGTGACATTCCGCTCGGCGCTTGTGCCGCCCTACGTCCGAAAGGCCAAAACTATCGAAGCCGCGCTGCCCTGGCTCTATCTCAAGGGTATCTCGACAGGCGAAATGGGCGCGGCTCTGAAGATGCTCTTGGGCCCGGAGGCAACCGGTTTCTCTGCCAAGACAATTTCACGTTTGAAAGGCCAGTGGGCGGCGGAATACAATGATTGGCGCAAGGCCGATCTGAGCCGTGACGAGTGGGTCTATATCTGGGCGGACGGCATCTACAGCGGGCTCCGTGACACTGATGATCGGCTCTGCGTGCTCGTTGTGATCGGGGTCAACGCCCGTGGCGAGAAGCACTTTCTGGCCATTGAAGATGGCGTCCGGGAAAGCACGCAAAGCTGGCGCGAGGTGCTTCTCGGCCTCAAAGCCCGTGGGCTCGCTGCTCCGAAGCTGGCCACCGGTGACGGGGCCATGGGGTTCTGGGCGGCATTGGAAGAGGTTCTTCCAACCACGCGCCAACAGCGCTGCTGGATGCATAAAACGGGCAATGTGCTCAATTACCTCCCCAAGCGCACCCAGCCCAAGGCTAAGAAGATGCTTCACGACATCTGGCAGGCCGAGACCCGCGAGGATGCCCATGCTGCGTTCGATCTGTTCATCGAAACCTTCGAGGCGAAATATCCGAAGGCGACCGAATGCCTGATCAAGGATCGGGATGAACTGCTGACATTCTACGACTTCCCAGCCCAGCATTGGCAGAGCATCCGGACGTCAAACCCGATCGAAAGCGCGTTCGCCACGATCCGGCACCGGACCAAGCGCACCAAAGGCTGTCTCAGCCGGGACGGCATGCTTCACATGATGTTCAAACTCGGACAATGCGCTGAGCAAAGCTGGCGCAAGCTGCGCGGCTTCGTTCATCTCGCCGACGTCATCCAGGGCGTCGATTTCGTCAACGGCATCAAGCCAATAAACCAGCAGCTAACCGCCGCATGATGATCGCTTGGGCACCAGATTTGACAATAACTCAGATGCCGCTGCGCAGAACCTACAATAACTTCATGATTTCCGAAATATATATAATACAATAATATTGTGTGGGTATATTTTAAATATATTGATAATTTGAAACTAAATTTTTCACTTATGCATTCCGCGAAAGTGATATTTTTGCAAGTTCCTAAATTAAACAAAAATTTTAAATGGATCATAGACGGTGTTTGCGGATCAATACATGATGAATTACTATAAAAGGCGGTTCTACTTTTATGTGCGTATACTCAGGAGAATACATCTCCAGCGCAATTAAAAGGGAGCTCCAGGCTCTACAGAAGAATTCCGGGTTATCATCATGAAGCCAGACTTTGCCCTGACCTTTTCGACGAAAAGCATTTCCTTGTTGCATTTCTCGTGCAATGACTGGGTCAAGGTTGGTGAAGTGGCTCTGGATGTTGTCGACATACAAGCAGCTTTAGCAGAGCTTAGAAGCAGCGCTGACGCCTTGTCGCTGCAAGGTGGACAGGTCAAGCTCGTCATTCCGAACGAGCAGATCAAGTACTTCACAATTCCTGATGAGGGTCAGACCGGTCGCGCTCTGCAACACGACATTTTAATCGCGTTACAGGGCGCAACTCCTTACGCGGTTCAGGACTTGAGTTTTGATTGGTCTCACGGTGCAGGACATATCCAAATCGCAGCTGTGGCAAATGTCGCTTTGTCTGAGGCGGAAACCTTTGCCAGAACCTATTATTTCGATCCTGTCTGTTTTGTCGCGAAAGCACCTCAAGGGGCCTTCGTCGGCGAGGTATTCTTTGGTCCAGCTCCAGGTTGGCGAGGTGTGACGCCACGGAATGAGGAGATCTCGTCTAAACACCTGTCTGTGGCTTCCTCAACACTAGGGCACGCAAGCCCCCATGTCCTGCCTGCTGTGCAGCCCAAATATCAAAATTATAATGTGACTGCTTCGGCGATCCCCCAGGTTGTCGCAGCTGACATATCAGGCGCACCCATGTTGTTGAAGGGTCATCCGCCAGCAGATCTCAAGATTGACCGCCTGCAAACCCACGCTTCACCCGCCAAGGGGCTCCCAGTTCGTGGAATGCTGAGGTCATCGCGGAACATCAAGCTGGCGGCTTCGGCACCACAGATCGGTCCAGCCTTCACACTTGCAGCCGGTAACAAAAACTCAGTGGACGGCCAGATCGGCGTTCAACGACGTCCCCTTGGTTTGATGTTGACCTTTGTGCTTCTGATTTTCTTGCTGGCAGTTGCAGTCTGGGCGGGCGTCTTTATGGGTGGAGGACTTGGGCGATTATTCAATCATGAGCTTAGCACTCCCTCAATCCAACTCCTCCCCGATAACGAGCAACGGCCTGTGCAAGTTTCCGGTGAGCTGTTGCAGACACGGGGAATGGCTGGCGAGCTTTTCGAGGAGGAAGAGGAATTGCCCAGTGTCTTTTCAGCTTCGGATGTGTGCCTACCAACAGAAGCTGAAGCCCTTTACACACAAAACACGAGCTGGCGAGTTTCTTCCGCAGCGCCGCTGCTGCACTGGCCGAGCACCCTGAGTGATTTCGATTTTTCTTTCTTTGACGATCAGGTGAAACAGTTCGAGCAAATGGGTTTATCGAGTGCGGACAGGTCTTATAATGATCAGACTCGTCTCTTGAGTCCCAGGATCATTCCGGAGTCGTTTGGATCAGAAGCTACCATCCCAGATGGCATCACGCGCCTCCATGATGCCAGCATTTTTGCGGGCAGGCCCCCAATCGTGTCTCCAAACCGTTCTATGCAGCAGATTGCCCTGGTCCGTCCGCGCGCTCGCCCGCTTGAACAGATCGAAGATAGTAGCGCGACACAACTGGCACGGCGTCCCCCCGCAACACGGCCGGAAACTCGCACCGTCGATAAGGACGATGGTCTTCCGCCGGTCTTTGGCGCGCAATCCATCACGCCTGTCGCAAGGCCTGCCAACTTTTCCCAGATCGTAGAGCGCGCGCGCAGCATGCCACCTGCTGTGCAAAACACCCCCAATCTGATCGGAGTGTATGGCGAAGCGCCGAACCGCCGCGCTCTTGTACGTCTGCCCAATGGACGTTTCCAGAAGGTCAATATTGGCGAACAGCTTGACGGTGGACAAGTGGATGCGATCGAAGCCAGCGCATTGAGATATTTCAAGGATGGTCGCATCATGGTGTTGGATCTCATGTCGGAGTGACGCACCCGTTTAAGCCAAAGTCGCTGAGAGAAAGGTCGTCATTCTAAGTTGATTTCAAAATTCGGATGCTTGAGGGCAGAATCTGATATGACTAAAAATAAGGTGAAAAAACCGCGTCAGCGCATATGTCGAAGACAGGCAAACACACCTCCAAGATTAGGGCAGCGCCCTCACCCGCACTGAGAGTGTCATGACACATTGGTTCGAGGACGCTGCCTATGCCAATGTCGCTGCGCGTGCCTACGAGAAACACAACAACAAAAGCGATCGGCGCCTTTGGCCCCTTTGCGAATCAAAAGGCGCAGGCCATCATACAAACAACGTCCAGCATGAATGCAAGAAGAATAATTCTGATCTGCCTGGAATGTATAAGCAAAATTGCCAATTAGGCGTTAAAATATTTCTCTCCAATCAAAAGGTTTAAAAAATATCGTTTGAAGAAGATTTGAAATCTAGAGTGAAAAAGGCTCTTTTCTGGAAACGCTATAAACGCACGCACATCTGAAGTGGCCATGTAGTTCTGCCGTAGATCCTTTCCATGATGAATCTGTCAATTTTGTCTGACACTCTTCTTTTGAAAACCCATCGAACGACAACAGAGTTATTCATCCTCGGAGTTTCAATGTGATGAGGCTTTCCCGACGGAGTGCTTTAAGAGGCCGTACATTTGTCATTTTAAATCAATAGCTTAAATGCACATTCTGCCTGTAGTTCTTATGAATTTTGTTAAATGCCTTTGGTTGAGCTTGTTGAGCATGAATCTGCACACAGAGTTTTCCACAGTTTCTGTCAACTTAACATGCCTATCATTGATTTAGAACATGGACTCTCAGCTTGAATATATGGGTATCACGGGAGTGTCTCCGACTGTGATCACGGCACGGATTTTCAGTAAATCTCGTCGATACTCTCAAATTGCAAAAATTATTTTTTACAAATCATTTGAGCGTAATAAAATACTTTATATACTTTAATCGCTAATTAATACTGAGACGATCTTGATCGTTTGCTGTGCTACCCTCCGCCATGTGATATTATAAGATTTTTCTTTTGTGTTTGTAAATTGGGTCAATGACCATTTTGCTCCGCGCAAATAAAGATCATATTGCCTCCAGGTGATGTTTTGCGCATGGTGGAAATGCATGGAAATCTATGCAATTGTCTGACTTATTGCTAAAAAGACTTAGTCATCTTGCCCTCGGAGACCATTTGACGTAGGGAGTTTCTGATGGTGACTGGATGGTCTCAGACCTAGATATACAGACTTGTTGTGCGATCTCGAGCTCTTCCCACCTCTATGTACAAAAATTACCAAGCCATTCCGACAAGGATCAGTGTCAACCGGGATTTCGAGACACGCGTGAGCGGCCGCAACGGTTTCCTTGTTCGGGAGCTTTCTCGACTGAAGACTGTCTTTCGTGTCGCGTCCATTCTTGAGATATTCATTTTCAGTCTTCACAGATCGTCTTGGGGCACATCGCAGCAATCAGGCGTGCTGCCACAAGTTAATTCCTGTCCATCAGGTTTGGACATCACCAAGGGTGTCGTCCACTCGTCATGAGGAGGATCAACAAGTCTGCCTTGCGCTTCCAATATCCCTCAACATCAATCTTGCCATGTAGATCGCGGACCACCGTAGAAAATGTCCTTCTCTTGGATGAAACACCCACCCGTCACACTCAGCATCTAAATGGCGGGAAAATTTTCAAATATTAAGGTCAAGAAAGAGACACATGTCCCAATACATTGATGAAAACATCTACCCGAACTCGGCAGTGGTCTATATTGAAGCGCGTTGGGGAGATCAAAGATTCTTTGGATCCGGGTTTTTCTCTGGAATAAATGATGTTATCACCTCCGCACATGTGATCTATAATGATCAACTAGGTGGTTTTGCAGATGAGGTAAAGGTATTTCCTCAATATGACCCAGCATCTTCTGATAACTTTTCAGTGCAACCCGTCTTTTATCACTATTTTCCAAATTTCGATGAAGATGCGGATGGGAGAATTCCAACTGGTGATTTGACTTGGTGGTCTTATGCCGGATCTGAACTGGATATAGCGTTGCTCACCCTTGATTTGCCTTTGGGAGAAGTATTCGGTTGGTATGGATTGGATTTTTCTTTTGCAGGTGGTGTGGTTAATTTAAACGGCTATCCGGGTATCTATGGTCATCGCCAAGTTTTCGATACGGGCATCGTCACACGCAGTGATCTCGATGGTGTTTTTTATTTGGATCGGCAAACAATCGATGTGAACCCTGGAAATAGTGGTGGCCCGATTTATTACGATACACTCGATGGTCCTCTTGCCGTTGGTGTGATTTCAACGTCCATCGGTGCAACGGAAATTGGAGCTCACTTATCCTGGCTTCCAGATGCGATTACAGGGAATAATGAATATCTCAAGGGCCTTGGTATTATTCAGGGGAGCGCTGCGTCTGACTCATTAATTGGTGACAATGAGTCGAATTTTATTCTTGGGTTCCAAGGGAATGATGAAATTTCAGGTGCAGGAGGCAATGATATTTTGGTTGGAGGTGATGGATTTGATGCAGCATTTTTCTCCGGAAATATATCTTCCTATACCTTGCGGTTAAATTCAGATTATTGTGAAATTTTGGACAGAGTATCTTTGCGTGATGGCATCGATCAATTGGTTGGTATTGAGAGATTGTCATTTTCTGACTATTATGTTGATCTTGAGAACTTCATTCGTGTGATGGATCTTGCGCCAGAAAAGATATTGGAACTCATCGAGCTCTATATTGCGTATTTTAACCGGGCTCCAGATGCCTTGGGTTTGAGTTTCTGGGGAGGGCTATATTCATCAGGTTGGGATATTGACAGCATTGCAAATATCTTTGGAATTTCTGACGAAGCGCAAGTAACATATTCTCTATTGATGACAAATCAAGAATTTGTTGAACGGATTTATGATAATGTTCTTGGTCGCTTACCAGATATGGAAGGCCTCGAGTTCTGGGTTGATGTTTTGAATGAGGGCAAGGTTGCAAAAGAGCTAATGATTTTAGGCATTCTAAATGGTGTTTCTGAAGATTCGACTGATAAACGCTACCTTGAGCATAAAGTGGATATCGGTGCTTACTTTTCAGTTATCAAAGGAATATCAGATAGTGGCATGGGAGCGTTTGTGATGCAGCTCTATGATGGAACGGATCAAAGTGTTGATACAGCAGTCAACGCAATTGATTCTGCATTCCAAAGTGCTCTTGATCCCAACACTGGACAGTTTCTGTTTCACTTTGTTGGATTGTTGAATGATCCATTTATCATGTGATGATGTCCTATTCTGGAGATGATCTTATCTTATTTCTGCGCAAGCTGTTTTGCATGTAAATCCTTGATTGGCCCTGGCATATATTTATGCAGGAAGAGTGGTGTATGGAGCTGAGCTGATCACTCATCGGTTTTAGCTTCTGATCTATTGATACGTCGCGTTGATTTGAAGATGAGCTCACTCGGCATTGGCTTCTTTTTTAGGATGGGTTCTGTAGGTTCCTCGCAATTTGGGCATGTCTCATCACTTTCAGTAAAAGTGGCGCCACAATAGATGCATTTTTTCATTGATTGTCCCTTCTTGTTTCGGCACTGCATTTTCGGAAATTGTGCGATTGAGTTTGTGAGTAAGGATATGAGTGTCTATCGATTGAAAGGCGCATGCTATCTAAGCAGAAGGCGGTTTCCAGAGACATATCCGGTTACGTTTTGGTACTGACAAAAGCGACACATCACATCTGGGATGAATTTCGATCATTTATGTATCTCTCTTATTATGGAAAGATATTGCAAGGAAGGTTCAGGATCATCCTGTATTCCTATCCTCGTCTGGATCGCGTTTTGCGCAAGATCATTTTCACCAATATCATTTACAATTGCATGTCCATGCAAGGTTCTGATTCATGCAGAAACAGAGATCGGCAAATTCTTGTCAAAGAGGAATATTGGATCATGTGCATTTTGTTTTTGGACTTTCAGATCAAGTCAATAGGTCGAGGGGACTCATTTCATGATAGGGAAGGCATGGATTTGATGATAGGGAGTTTTGAGAGCTGTAATGCTCATTCTTGTTTCCCGTGAGTAGACCACTCGCCTGCAGCTCTTGATCGGATGAATTCAAGTGCAGAGAGAGCTTCTTCCAAAATCGTGATATAGCCGTCTTTTTCCTCTCTGGTCATTGTTTCATCATGGCGAATTGCCATGAAGCTACCCATCAATGCACTGCGCAGCTCGTAAGCGTGCTGTTGATTGGAGATCACACGCTGCCCCAACAAAACGTGGATCAGGATTTTTTGAGCCATGACTTGGCCCGAGAGGTACTCGAGTGTGGATGGTCGGTTCACGGATTTATCTCTTCCAGATTGATCAGGATCATGGTTTTGGTCAGGGTCTCATCAATCTTGTCTGTGCACCTGACCAAGACAGCCGCAGGATCCTTTTTGCGCGTGCGCCAGCCACATGCAGTAGCGCACGGTACTGTGTTATGATGCCTTCCCAATCGGCTGTATCTGCGGCAGACGTGAAGGCGTCGTCCGGAGGAAAGGATGTTGCGGATAGAAACGGAATTGCGACTGCAAAAAATTCCAGGCCTTTCGCGCCGTGCATTGGGATCAAGCGGACACCGGATGGTTCGGGGTGAGCGCGACCGATGGCGTTGGGAATCGTGCTAGGTATTCCTGACATTCTGAGTGTGTTTTCCACACGAGCCAGATCAATCTGACGGGCACACAGGATGGCAATGTCCGACAGGTCTATCTTGTTCATGGACAGATCACGGACCCATGCCGCAAGACCGTGCAACTCGTCTATTTCAGATTGATATCTTACAAGCTGGGGCTCTCTCCCATGTGACAGGCTGATGGGGTCTATCAGGGTGTATGTACCGTCATCGAGATCATCGACGCTTTGCCCTTCCATGCACGAGTGGAGCCAAGTACCGATTTCCTGCGTCGTCCTGTAATTGAGATGTAACCTTCTGGTGTGGCCATGGATGTTGATGCCACAGGCGGACAGGCTTGCCCGTCGCCTGGAAATCCTCTGTTGCGCATCCCCGACAAGGAAGATCGATTTGCCGTTGCGTTCTGCAGTTTGCGGAATGATCGCACGGATCAACCGTAGCGCTTGCTCACCCATGTCTTGTGCTTCATCCACAATTACTGCCGCATAGGGCAGTTCTGTGTGCTCTGCGGACAAGAGAGTAATTGAATCGCGAAAAGCATCGTCAGGCTCGGCAAGCTGCAACAGTGTGAGACGCGCGCGATAATCTTCGAATATCTGCCACAGAACCGCACGTTTGTGTCGGTCCAGAGCTGTGCCGCAACCAATTCGTGGAATTGTCAAATAGGCATGCTGATCGATCACCCCCTTGGCTTGAACGATCTGCGCCCATTCGGCCTTCACAAGGGTTTCCGAGACGCCTTCTGGCAGAGCATGATCGGAGAGCACTTCCCGCCAGAGCTGATCCAGCTGTTCTCTAGGCTCTCCGAAGAAGACGATTTTGCGTGCATAGTTCTTGCGCTTGAGGAAATCAGCCGCCCAAAGGTCTAGATTGGTCACTTCGATCCGAGGGGGCCACACATCTAGATGTTCAGGACAAAGCAGGCGTAAATTGGCTTCCAGAAGCTTTGCTGCGGTGGCCGTGAACGTGGTCAGCAGCACACGCTCCCCACTTATGGACGGGTTGGCCTTGATCTGATCAGCCAGATGCTTTGCCCGATGCATGGCCACTACCGTCTTTCCTGTCCCTGCTCCACCGAGCACCAGAACGGGACCAGTATAATCTCGGTAGGCAAGCTTGCGTTGGGCAGGGTGCAGGAATATTTCCCACTCCTTGTGATCCGCATCAAGGGCGCGGCGCAGGTCATCCTGGGTGTCGGGGATAAAGATGGTCTGACGGCTTTCTTCCGTCACGATCAGCGTGTCAAAGGCCAGCTGGATTTTGTGCTGCGCGGATTGCTGCAGATCGGATCCCCCTGTCAATACACGGATTTCGTCATCTGTATATCCGATCGCGACCGCGTAGAGCACCTGATAGGTCAGAGGATCGAAATCCTCCTCTCCCTCTTCCAACGCCTCTAGAGACCTTATGCTCCGGATGACTGGAAGTTCCTCTTCCAGTACGCCAAGCGCACATAGCTGCTTGTCAGTCATGTGCATAAAGAGATGTGGGGTTGATGCTGCGGAGGGGGCAATTGGAACACCTGTCGCATTGCCAATGTTGATGACACGCACACGGTTGGTCATGCGGTCCAGCTTCACCCGCCGGCCGGATGCCCATCGCGAGGCCTTTTCATGTTCGTTCACGTGCAAAAACATGACGTCTCGACCGGTTCCATATGCGATCGCGCGATGTCGTTTATCAATTTGCAAGAATTTGATTGCGCTATCCTGTGCATTGCCGACCCCTTCGAGCCTCAGGTCATGTCGGAAGCAATCGAACATGTAACGGCCTGTGAGGGTCATGAAGCGGTGCGCCACATGGTCTGGTAGTTTGCGCAGGCTCTGCATGCAGCCAATGTGGTATGACAGCCGCTTGCTGACTTTCCCCAACATCATTGAGAGTCCTGCAATGCAGCAAGGATCCCGGTTACGGTCTCCTCCACCGATGCTCTTTCGGGATCATGACGGATCAGCCGCCAAGTGGTATCGTTATAAAACTGGTTTGAGACAGCAACAGAGGCGTCGGACCAGCCAAATTCCATCCGTCCCACAACACGTCCGGCCGATACCAGATCGTCTCCAAACCGATCTGGCGCCGGGACGTCTGCTGCAATCAATGCTGCGATCAGAGGATGATACTGCACATCACTCAGGGCCTGTGCCTGCCGCCATGCCGCAACAGGTGCGTCTGTTCGTGCGCTAGTGTCCGACATAACAGGTGGAGGCAGGAGGTCGCGACCACAAATTTCCAGATGGAACCCGCGCAGGCCCTGAAACAGATGCACAAGACGCCAGAGGTCTTGATAAATGTTTGAAAAATCTCCCCTCACCAACAAGGATTTGCCTGGCTCGGGAAGATCTGCGCGCAGAAGCACACGCAACTCCGCCTCTGTATGCCGCAGATCTGATGATGAGATTTGCGCACAGGCGAGGTAGAGCACAACACTACCCTCGCCAATCCGTTCCGCCAAACCTGGTCCCGCCAGAAATCTCTGGCCAGCTTCGCTAAGCTCCGAGAATACGGGAAGATATTCAAGTGGTTGGCCTGTTGCAACAAGCACCCTGATCAACGCAGTTTGGAGTTTTCCAGCGTCCGGTGCCACTCCATCCAGCAGGCACTTAAGGCCCTGCAGAGAGGATCCCGTGAGCAATTCTGTGCTTCCATTTGCATGTGGTGCAAACTGCGGCTGTGCCAGGATCCGTTCCAGGCGTTCGACCAACACAGGTCCTCGAGCGATCTTTGAGAGAGAGGGTGAGGAAACCCGATCTTCAAACTCCAACTCCCTGCACGGCAGATTAAAAACGTATAATGCGCCTGACCGGATCATCTCGATGCAATCCAGTATATCCTTGTCCGTCGACATGGCATGATACTCTGACTGATCGATCGTGACCGCGATGGGGCGTGCATCAGCGCGCCCCATCGGAGTCAACAGGAAGTCCACCCGTTTCTGCGGCAACCCGGGGTAGCGGATGTCTATGTTCACCTGCGGCTCGATTGCCCAAAGCCGTGGGACTTCGCATGTCCCGGCTCGCAACACAAACCCCCTCCGGCCATCGGGGAGGACCTGCGGCTTGAGCGCTTCATACCCTCCATAAAGCTTGCTGAGAGCCCCGAGGAAACGTTTGTCGAGGTGGCTTGCAACCAGAACGTCTTCTATTGTGCCTTCGAGGCTGGATTTCTTCCGCATCGGACGACCCAATCTCGTGCAAAGTGGGGCCACGATTTTGCGGAACCGATCACCAGCGGTCAAAGCGCGATCCTGTTGAGTGACTTGGGCTTTTGCGCAATAAAAACGCCGGTTGCTCTTTGCTTCCTGCTCTATGGCAGATGCGCACAGCGCATTGTGATCAGTTTTTGGAGCGCGGGAAGGCCCAATAAGCAGGCGTAATTTGTGGAGTTTGTTTCCAAGAAGAGTCACCAGCTTAAAGGCCTGGATCCGCAGTCGTACCTTGGAAAAGGAATGCACCAGATAAGCCGGGCTTGTTTTTGCCGCAGTGGCAAAAACTCTGGGTCTCTCACTAAAGAACTTGCGATCCGGCGTTAGTCGATCCAGCAGGATCTGTATTTGTGACAGCCTTTCAGTACCGGTACAAAGCGGCATGTTCGCTGCCGCTTTGTACTGGTACGTGCCTTCTGCGGCACGGAAAGAAGAAAGGATGTCCCGCTTATCTGGCAACTCGCCATAACCTGCGTGATCCAGAACATGATCTGGAGATGCCTGCCGCTCCGAGATCATCACATCGGCTGCGAACCGCGCACCAAACAGGGTTTTTGTGGAACGGCGACATATGGTTTTGAGAGCATCGTCAGGCACAAGGGCATTGGAAGGTCCAACATAGATCAAATCTCCCCAAGATGTTCCCAGTCGGTCTTTCAGGCTCCCGACAAGACGGCTGACGTCTTCGCGCTGTCGATCGCCAAACCGATGCAAATCTTCCACTATCAAAAAGCGCAGCATGTGCGGTTCGCTCCGCTGCCAGAGTGCTCCCTTACGAGCATGCGACAGCAAGTCCTCGAGCCTCTCGTAGTCGGTCAGCAGGATATCAGGGGGGGGGTGTCTCAAGACCTCATGATCCGTGATGAAGCTGTCGCTCGCGACTGTGCACGCGACTTCCCTCTGATCGATATCCGCGTAAATTCCTGTGCGCAGTTCATGCAGTGCTGCACGCTTGGAAAGTGCTACCGCAATCCGGCGCGCCTGTTTGGATCTCATCACACTCATCGAGCAGATCAGAAGTGCCTTGATGCCTGGTGTTTTCTTGTGGCGCTGACAGTGGTCCAGCAATGACCAGAGATGGGCATCGAAGGTACCTGCCCGCCCTGCAGAAACGGAGGAGTCCATCTTATCGTCCCCCAAGCGATCGAAACCCGATGGATGTGGCCTTGCGAGCGTGCGGTGCAGCGTTCGCTCTACACGCGGGTGCGCCTGTGATCGCTTCCCAAAATCGGAAACCTGGTCCTGTGCCCAATTCCCTGCCAACAAAGACACGTCTGGATTGAAGCCAAGCTTCTTGCTAAACCGCCCGATTATCCCGAGACAGGCAGTACTAGCGCTGCTCCGCGTCCTGTGTAGGCGTGAATAAAGGCCATCCCGCAAAACATGGGTTAGAAAAATCGGGGCCATGTCAAATGGCACCCCTGATGTCCAAAGCCGAGAACTGGTCGTTCCTTGAGGACGGGTGCGAGGGTCGCGTGCCCGCACCGACATGCTTCTCACCATCACAGAACGCGGAGATCAAATCGAATTGTACAAGCGCAGCGATTTTCCCCCAATGGTGTAACGCCAAAGCCATTTCTTCAAAATGCCATAGAGGGCGGCCCCGCGCGAGAACAAGAGATCCTTTGACAGGGAAAATCGAGATGCGGCGTGAATTAGGCTGCCGTATCTTCGTGCGCCTTTTCATCAAAAGTGGTAGCTTTTTGTGATCCAAAGGGCGCAATGTCTTTGCTCTTGTGCCATTGTCGGGTGCCAATATGAATGCGCAAGAGCGTCTTGCATACATTGCATAAAGAACGGTGCTGGTGAGACCAAATATGCTCTTCCGTTCACAAGATGTTACATTTGAAGTCAATCGCTTGAAATTTGACAAAATCATTGAGCGTCGCCCAAATTCCAGATTGTACTATCTATCGCAGAAAACTGTACCTGCAGATCTATGAAAGCTAAACCATGAGATGGCTGTAAAGAAGTGCATTTCAATTGTCATTGGGTAACAACCCCCCGCATGAGACACCCAGTGTGTTCGTAAGTTTTTGAAAATGTAAAAAGATTTCAAAAAAATAAAATTTGTAAAAATGAATATCTCTTATATCGACAATAAAATATATATTTTATTGCATTCCACCTCTTCCTTCGGCAGTCAAAAAGGTAACTTCATGTTGAAGTTCAGCATTGTGACAGGTTGATATGTCAAGGCTCAAGTACCGCGAAGTCATTCAGAATTCTTGACGAAACTCGTGATCTTTTACTCTCATCAGAACAATGTCAAACCAAAGGTTAAATCTTCCTGAAACCTTCCTGCGTAACTTAATTTGAGGGGCGAAATGCCGTTACCTACTCCAGATCAACTCATCGAGCTACAGAGACGACTTAATCTGTCAGGATCGGGTGCGCAAAAAAGTATGGAACAGTCGACAAAGTTCAAAACGCACTGAGAAATCAATTAAAAGAAGCTATGATATACGGGGCAGGCGCCACGGTTAAAGCAACAGTGACACACGTGAGTGGAGCGGCAGCATTTTCAGCGGGTGCTGCAGGAGTGTCCGTTGCACTCTTTCCAATAGGTGCAGCTCTTGGGCCATGGATTGGCGCAGCAAGAATCGCGGGGAAAGCAGATGGGATTTTCTCGCTTCATGATCTCAAAAAATACGCAAATGGAGAAAAAGGATCATATTATCCTTGCTCGTGTGGAAAATGTGCCGAAGGTCTGCAATATGTAATCAATAAAAAAGAGTACAAGATCGCCATCGCGGCGACTTCAATATTTCTGGCTGGGATACCTTTTGCTGCCACAAAGGTAAATTCTGTTCGCAAGCGTTCTCAGAAAGGTCGTCCAAAAGAACGATATTCTCAACAATTTGTGAGCTCTGCACAAGAGGGATGTCTGAATGCATTGGCAACCATTATGCTGCTTTGTGGAAAATGGCCACAAAATAAAGCTGTTGATCCAAGTCAATACATTGACCCAATAACTTGCATACTTGCTGAAAATGGTTGGCAACTACTCAAGAGCAAATGGTAAAATCGACGCTCTGAATGACTTTTGGATTTCGTTCCGAGAACTACGTGAGGAAGGCGGCGTTGTTGCATTACCCCGGCCTGAGGCGTGACGTCCCCTTACCCCGCTGACGTTATGCCACGCGGACGATCTCGGCGGTGCCGAGGGCGTTGAAGCGGTTCATGAGGGCGATGCGGATGTGGATTTCGGCGGTCTGTCGGTCGGGGTCTCTTGCCATGATACGCTCGCCGAAGGATTTCAGGCAGCGCATCTTCGCCTCGATCCGGTTGCGGGCGTGGTATCCGGTCCAGCGTTTCCAGAACGCCCGCCCGTAGTATCGCGTCGCGCGCAGGGTGTCGTTGCGGGCGCGTGCAGCCGGGCAGTCTTCTTTCCAGAGACGTCCGTTCTTTCGGATCGGGATGATCGGAACGGCGTCGCGTTCGATGATGGCCTTGTGGCAGCGGCGTGTGTCGTAGGCGCCGTCGGCGGTGACCGTGCCTATCTGCTCACCTGCCGGGATCTGGCCGAGCAGGTCGGGCAGCACGGGGCTGTCGCCGTCGCGGCTGGGGGTGAACTCGACTGCCCGGATGTCCGAGGTGGTGGTGTCCATGGCCAGATGGACTTTGCGCCATTGGCGTCGGCCTTGCACCCCGTGCTTGCGGGCCTGCCATTCGCCATCGCCGAGGAACTTGATCCCGGTGCTGTCGACCAGCAGGTTCAGCGGGCCGTCCGCACGGCGATACGGGACCTGGACGGCCAAGGTCTTTTGCCTGCGGCACAGCGTGGAAAAGTCCGGCACGGGCCAGTCCAGGCCGGCCAGTCGCAGCAGGCTGGCCACCATTCCGGCGGTCTGGCGCAACGGCAACTTGAACAGGACTTTGATCGATAAGCAGAACTGTATGGCCGCATCGGAAAACACCGCCGGACGTCCGGGTCGACTGTCACGCGGCGCGCGCCAGGTCATGTCCTTGTCGACCCAGATGAGCAGAGACCCCCGCTTCCTGAGTGACGCGTTGTAGCTGGACCAGTTCGTCGTGCGATAGCGGGCGGGAGATGGCTTGCTCATGCACCGCGTCTAACGCCATGGATTCGCGAAGTGAATCCTTCGTCGTCAGACTTTTGCAACAATGCCCGTCTAGATCGGAACGAGGCGCATGGTCTTGCGGATGACAGCTTCGGCGTCAGCGGCATCCGTCTTGCCGCGTTTCACAATCAATCTGGGAGAGACGCCGCATTGCCTCGCCCGAATTGCTCCTGAGGATTGTGTCTCTTCCCGATTGTCGCTCTATATGGGCGATCCGCTCGGGGATCTCCGCACGGTTCAGGGTGACACCGTAGAAAAAGCACAAGGCGCAGCCAGTCTGATTGAGCGCTTGCCAGAAAATGCCCTGTGATACCAGGTAAACTTGAAAAGACCGGACATCCTCCAGACCCAATCGATCCGGTGATCGCTTGCAGTGCCGGGCAAATTTGATCACAGCATCGAGATATGATCGCTATGTCGCCGGCGGCAGGTTGTGGAGCGTCATGTCGTCGATCATACGGCAGCGCAGCGGGCTTACCGATGAGGTGGCATTGGCCATGGGATGGTCTCCTGTTCAAAGGTTGGCCTCAGCAACCAAACCTTCTCACCAGGAGGCCATTCCTGCCAAGGGCGAGGCTCATCCCATATTAGCAGGGCTCGTTCAATCCTTTTTGTCAACACGGCCTAAACCGACAACGATGCAGACAGCAATACGGGTACGGACCCAGCACATCAAAATTGCTTTTCCCAGAAGGCGACGCAAACCCCGATAGACATGTGTTCGGCAGAAAAGCACTCACGTAAAACGCGAGTACGATTGCACAGCCATGGGAATTAGACTCTCCTTTTTCTGTATGTCGAACTGCGGTTCGGATCAGACGGGAAGATTCTTGATGTACAAGACGACTCATTGAGTTCTTCCTCAGGCCCAGAGAGCTCTGTATTAAAATTATACATGTTATTCTATAAAGATATAATCTATAATTTTAGTATTTAATTTACTATCTAAAATTAGATATAAAGGCTTTAGAGTATATTTCGCATTGCCAAGTATTCACTTTTTTCATTTATTAACAAGTGCTTAATGTATTGTTGCACATGGTATATAAAACACTGTACATTTCACTTGTCGCACAGCTTTTGATCAATTAGATCCTCAATACAGTTGACCCCTCTTCCTAAAAGCCGCGAATGGAATTTTCGCATGGCATGCTCTTTGAGCATGAATGGGGAGATACACGAAATCGTTATTACAGGGTAACTTCATGACCCTGAATCAAAAGGAAAAAGAACCATGGCGTTCAACCTAAGTGCACTGACCGCACAACAACAAGCCGCTGCGATCTACATCGGGTATTATGACCGTGCACCAGATCCGTATGGTATGGATTTCTGGGAAGCAGCAGTCAGAAATCCCCTTGTATCACTTGTGGAAATAGCCACATATTTCTCAGCCCAAGAAGAGACCTATGCAGTACACCCGTTTTTTGTCACACCATCAGCAAGTGCTGCAAACGCATTCATTTCCGAACTGTACCTGAACCTGTTCAACCGCGCACCTGATGTACCAGGCTTGACATTCTGGAGCGGTGTTCTTCAGCAATCCATCGATGGCACGGGTCCACTTTCAGTGGGTGAGATCATCCTCGCGATCATCGAGGGCGCACAAAACTCCGCTGAAGGTCAGGACATCACGACGCTTCTGAACAAGATCGAAGTCGCAAATGCCTGGACAGATGGAGCGGAAGCTGCTGGCCTGACGGCGCCAAACTCGTATGGTGACAGCGAAGTCGCACAGGCCAGCGCAAAATCGATCATTAACGATGTGACATTCGCATCATCCTCCGTGGACACAGCCAAAGCAGAAATCACATCGACTTTTGAAAACTTTGTGGATGGCTCGAAATTCACACTCACTACAGATGCTCCTTCGATCCTCGAAGGTGACAGCGGCACAAAAGTACTCGTGTTCAAGGCGACTTTGGACGAAGCGCCAAACCAGGCGATTTCGGTGAACTACGAAACCCTGTCCAGCGGCACCGCTGCTTCGGGTGATGACTTTATCGCTGCCGCAGGCGTGGTCACTTTTGCCCCGGGTCAAACCGTCGCGACTGTATCTGTGACAGTTCTTGGGGATGCGACGTTCGAAGCTGATGAGACAATTCAGGTGAAATTCTCTGGCGCGCGGCTCACAGCCGACGTTACCGCCACCGGCACCATCACCAACGATGACATTGATCCGCAAGTTGCTCTCGGCGCTGCATACACCGCCGCAAAGGCCACCTATGATGCAGCCGTCGCTGCAGCTGCGACCTCAAGCGCCGCCGCAACGGACGCTCAAACCGCTGCTGATCTGGCGGAAGCAGCCGTCAACAGCTTGGCAACAGCCAACGCCTACAGCACAGCCGCGCAGGCTGCACAAACAGCCGCTGTAGCTGCTCAGGCTGATGCCGCTGCCGTAGTTACGACTGCCGCCGCTGTCCAAGCAGCCGCAGCAGCGACACTGTCTATCGCTGATGATGCGGACGTTGCTGGGGTCAGTGCAACAGCCCTTGCGGCGAAAGCTGCCGCAGATACCGCAAAATCGGTGGCAGATGCCGAGGTTGCAAACGCTGCGGCTCAGATCGTCAATTATACGGGTCAAACATATACGCTCACCACTGGCGTTGACAGTTTCACCGCCACGGGCAGCAATGACACATTCAACGCCCTGCCCGGTGCGGCGAATGCCAACACGCTGACAGCACTTGACAACATCGATGGTGGCGCAGGAATTGACACATTGAATGTCGCAGAAATCGGCGCCGCGGGTGTAAGCGCCTACGTCCTCAACACTGCCGCGACAATCTCCAACGTTGAAATCCTGAATTACACTGTTTCAACCGACGATATCGGTGACACTGTGACAGCAGACGTTTCAGATTGGGGCGACTTCACGACCGTAAACATCGTGGTCGCAGGAACAGATGCCCCCGTTGCTGGCCTGACAACAAAGGCCAACGTGACCTCAGCGAGCGTAACCGGCGCAACGACTGCGGCAATCACTGACTCCGCTGCTGCCGGCCTGGACAAGCTGGCATCGGTTTCTCTCGTGAACACAACCGGTCTTGCAACCATCACGTCGGATGTAATGACATCCCTTTCCATGACGGGCGCATCGGGTGGCGCAACAATTCTGGCTGGCGCCGCAACCCGCAATCTGACCGTGAACCTGAACGCGACCACTGCCGGCACGATCACAGACGCTGAAGCAACAAGCGTCACGGTCAATGCAACCGGTGCGGCCACAACGGGTGTCACTCTGACCGCTGCCAAGGCAACCAGCGTCACCCTAAACGCTGATGAAGCGCTGACCCTTGCAGATATCAACGTTGCTGCAGCCGCCAACATCGCCATCACTGGCGAGGCCCTGACAACAATCACTGCGGCGTCGACTGTGACCGCCCTGACCAGCATCGATGCAAGTGGATCAACTGGCGGTGCGGATGTCGACGGCTTCGTTCTTGGGACTGGTGTGGCATTTACAGGCGGCGATGGTGCAGATGCCATTCAGCTTGGTGCAACCACCAAGGCCATCACCATGGGTGCAGGTGACGATCTGGTAACAATGACGGCAGCGGTTGGTACTGGTGGATCTGTCAATGCAGGCGACGGGACTGACACATTGTCGTTGAGTGCGGCCGACGCAGTCGCGTTTTCCGCCAATGCCACTTTTGAAGCGGGCATCTCCAATTTCGAAACGCTCTCCATCGGCCAGGTGGCAGATGCTGCTGCGACGGCCAACATCGACCTCGCTAACCTGGATGATATCAGCACGGTAATCTTCGCTGGTATTGATGACGGCGGCACATTGGCAAACGTTGTGAATATGAACAACTTTGCAGCCGGGGGTACCCTGACACTGACCGGGGCCATCCTTGTAACCGACAGGCTCAACGTGAACGTCAAGGATGCCGCCATTGGCTTAGCAGATACGTTCAACCTGGTGATGAACGACAATACCGACATCACGAATACGGGTGACCTTGTCATTGCCGATGTCGAAACGCTAACCATCACATCCGATGATGCGGACGACACCGGTGGGAACACACCAAACAGGCCAGAGGTCACTGCTGCTGCTGCGACCACGGTAAACGTGAATGGCGATATGGGTGTTGATTTCACCGCCTCTACATTTGGCGCCATAACAACCCTTGATGCCTCAGGCGTCACCTTGGGGGATGTCGATTATACGGGTGCCGCGGGAACGGAGGGTGCCAGCACGGCTGTCACCACGTTTGCAGCCATGTTTGCCACAACCGGGGTCAGCATCACTGGCGGCGTCGGCGATGACGTGCTCATTGGCAATTCAACGACTGGCACGACCGATAACATCATCGGTGGCGACGGGGATGACGTCATCACCGGGGCGGCAGGTGACGATGTTCTCACCGGTGGCACAGGCGATGACCTTCTGACAGGTGCCGCTGGTGCCGATGTCCTGACAGGTGGAGCGGGCAACGACATCTTCGATTACAATGCATCCTCGAACTCGACGCTCATCAATCTCGATGTGATTGCTGACTTCTTCGCAAACACGGTCGGCAATGGAACAGCCGGGGCGGCAGATGACAGCGGCGCCACCACAACTGCTGCAGACCGCAACGGGGATGTCATCGATATCTCTGGCATCGGAGCATTCACCAAGATCGATGTGAGTGTTCAGAGCAATGCCTCGGATGCCCAGACATTCCTGCAGAACTTGGCTGTCGCCAGCGTAGCGGATGCGGGCAACCTCTTCGTGGGTGCGGCGCTCGATGCAAGCAGCGGACGCCTCTATCTGGACTTCGATGAGGATGGCACGGTCGACAGCGTGATCGAGCTGACGGGCGTAACCACCATCGATGAGGCCGCCTTCATCATTTGATCCCGCGCCCTGAAAGGGGTCCCAACCAAATCGGTTGACAAGACATCAAACCCCCGGCCAATGCTGGGGGTTTTCATTTTCCAATTTGAGACAGGTGAGTAGGGTCAGGACTCATAGCCAGTAAATGACGAGTGCAGCAAGCGCGATGGCTGATAGGAACACTTTCGGACACCTGTCGTATCGTGTCGCCACACGCCGCCAATCCTTCAGCCTGCCGAACATGATCTCGATCCGGTTGCGCCGTTTGTATCGGCGCTTGTCGTACTTGACGGATTTCTTGCGCTGCTTTCGGCTTGGGATGCAGGCGCGTATCCCTTTGTCTTTCAACGCTTCTCTGAACCAGTCGGCGTCGTATCCGCGGTCCCCGAGCAGCCAGTCGACATCCGGCAGACTGCTCAACAATGCCCGTGCGCCGATGTAGTCGCTGACCTGGCCCGCCGTGACGAACAGGTTAAGGGGCCGGCCCTGGCTGTCGCAGATGGCATGCAATTTGGTGTTCATGCCTCCCTTGGTCCGACCAATCAGGCGTCCACGCCCCCCTTTTTCACGCCCATGCTGGTCGCTGTTCGGTGGGCCTTCAGGTAAGTGGCGTCGATCATAACAGTCTTCGCCTCGACGTGCTCGGCGGCCAGACCGGCCATCATCCGCGCGAAGATGCCCTTGTCGCTCCACCGTTTCCAACGGTTGTACAGCGTCTTATGCGGCCCATAGGCAGCAGGGGCATCGCGCCACCGTAAACCATTGCGATTGATGAAGATAATCCCGCTCAAAACACGTCGATCATCAACGCGGGGCTTGCCGTGGGACTTGGGGAAGAAAGGCTCAAGACGCGCCATCTGCGCATCGCTCAGCCAGAAAAGATCAGACATGTTCACAGCTCGTTTTTCGAACCGTGAATCACGCCGCTGTTCCGAAATCAATGGGTCCTGAGCCTAACACTGCCCAAATACATGAGGCCGTCTTCTGACCCGAGCACTGGCGGAGAGAACTCAATCTCTTGAACCAGAAGTTTCAAAACTCGGTCTGGAGTACATCCAATTTTGATTTTTGAATTCAGGTAATGATCAGGGTCTTTAAGATTGCATATATGGGCTATGGTGTGAAATCGGTTCAGAAATTCTTCAACACGATACTTATTTGAGAACTGGCTTGCAAAACTGACATTTCGCAGATGACGTGGAAATTTCGCAAGAGCTGGTACGAGGTCATCCAAATTGCGGGCATTCAGAAGTTGAGGGCCGATATCGGGATTTTCAAAAAGCACCTTGTAGAGATCAAGGTACCAATGATTGGCATGAGGTTTTACTCCAAGGCGCTTTAAAATGGTGATCATGGATTTTGGCAGTGTTCCATATGACACTTCCAGCAGACGTTCAGATTTTACAAATTGAAGCTGTGACGCCAGAACGTCGACATCGATTTCTAGATTTAGCTTTGCGATCACGGCGTACCAAACTTGGCGTCGGGAGGCAGGTGTCGTCAAAATGATGTCCGGGTTGAGAGGAAAATTCGTAAAAGTCGATTAGAAAAATGTCCGCACAGATAACAAATGTCATCATAATTTGCTGTTTTTGGTGATTGTTTCTTATTTGCGCCCATGAGCACCTCACAATGCTATTTCAATTGGAGGTGCTGCTATCACAAAATTCGAAAGATTGGCAGTGCTTCATGGATGTATGATCATAGTGTGTGCTGCTCAAATCACACCAGATGGACGAGAATACTTTTAGAATACTTTTCTGTCAGAAAATCGCACATCGACCAGAAATAAGGTCAAGATGGTTGACCTAAATACACCCAGATAGGTTACAGCCACTCTATCTCAAATGCGAAAATCTTGTGACCAATTCATCTTTAAGCTTTATGACCTGACGATCTATGAGCTGGTATTCAAACAGCCATTGGACCAGCTCGTAAGGTATATCGGTCAAGTCGAAGTAGTCGTGATGTATATCTTCATTCATGGATTAGTTTAATCATAGGATTGACAATCAACCCTTATGGAGCGTGAGTCAGTTGAGCCAAGGGAAAGACAGAGGTCAATCAATAGTGACCCCTGCCCTTTTGATCAGTTTTCCTTGGCCAGCTCAGCCTGAAGCGCTTGAGCATAGGCATTCCGGGCGGTCTGCTGGATCGCAAGTTCCTGCTGGGTGGAAGCAATCTTTTGATCAACAACCTGCAGATTCATCAGCTGCGCCTTTGCGGCCTCGGACAGGGTTTCGGTATCGTAGTCAGTGCCATCGATCTTGATCATCGGCATAGGTGTCTCCTTCTTCGGGTTGGTGAATTTTGTTTGCGGTCCAACAGATTCAGGTCACCTGCGGGACAGAGCATAATTTCGTGCAAGCTGTTGTTTCATCGATGTTTATAGGGATTTTTCTGCAGCTGCAACACCCCGATACCGGGTTGAAAACCGGAACCGGGCAGATCGGGAGAACAGACTGGACCGGGCGTATCTAACCCCACTTCTTGGCCTTGCTGGTCGAACACCCTTCCCCCTGATCCGGAGGTTCCGGCACGAAAAAACCCCCGCCTTGTGAGCGGGGGTTTCGAGAGCCTTCTCCCGATCACCGTATCGAACGGTGAACAGGGAAATTGTGCCTTTAGATCAGGTGAATATCACCAGCGACCTGCGTGAGCGACAGATCAGCTGCAGGAACGCCAACCAACTGAACAAGCTGAATGTCTGCGTCAGTATTGCTTTCCGACGCAACAAATGAGCTTTCAGCCACACCGTCGCCATTAGCGTCTACTTTGAAAATAAACACCTCATCGGCGTTTCCTGCAGCCGCATCACTCCGCAATGCTTCAGCAATCAACAACATATCTGCAGCAGTTTCTGCAAACACCTCTGTTGTTCCAACAGTGGCCGCCTCGTCGAACAGAGTGACAACACCAGTGTTTGAAATCAAGAAGGACTCGATAGTAACACCGTCAGTACGAGTGATCGCTGCTGTGAAGTTTGTCTGCACAAGTGCATCTGCGAGGTCGATGGCGCCCGGTGCACCTGAGACGATGTCAAGTCTGTCAACACCGACCTCAAAATCAGTGATGATTTCGAAGTCAGATGTAGCAAGAACCGGTGCGAGACTTTGGATATCAAGAACAAAGGTATCAATCCCTGCACCACCAGTCATGGTATTCGAGCCATCGCCACCAGTGATGATGTCGTTACCCGCACCAGCATTGATCACGTCGTTACCAGCAGCACCGTTGATGTTGTCGTTACCGTCGCCGGAATTGATCGTGTCAGCTGCTGCGCCACCAAGGATGATATCCGCTGCAGTACCCGTCGTGATCGTGTTGGCTCCGATAGCACCAGTAACGTTGGTAATGTCGTTTCCACTTGTGATCGTCAAAGCTTCCGTCTGAACCGAGAAGTCGAACGCAAACGCACCACTGATCGAGATGTTTTCAACGTTGACAAGATCAGTATCGAGCAAAGCTGCAGCTGTTACGGCAGCTGTGAAAATTGCCGTATCCGTGCCGTCACCACCATCAATGATGTCAGTGTTGTCTACATTCAGTGTATCGTTACCGGTCCCACCGACGATAAAGTCAATACCAGCACCACCTGTGGCAGTCATGCCACCAGCGCCGAGAGCGATATAGTCAGACAGCGAGGTGCCGATAACTGTTTCAACATTGCGAAGAGAGTCTACGTTGTCGAAAGCTGCGGCCTTTGCAGGACCCGTACCTTCAACAATGTAACCCGCAGTGCCGGCGGCGATACCGGTCGAACCTGTAGCACCAGCAATTGCACCAGCACCAAATGCAGCACTTATCTGAGCATCAGTGACTTCAGCACCTGTCAGGTTCACACCAATACCACTCAGTTCCGAGACAGCAGATGCCGCCTGTTCATGCGATGTAACCGCAGTGATGTCAGCAAACGAAATGGTGTCTGTACCTGCACCACCATCCACTGTGTCAGCACCGGCACCCGTCTGGATGACGTCATTGCCGAGACCTGCAGTCACAGAGTCGTTGCCAAAACCAGATGTGATGGTTTCATTGCCGGTACCTGCGGTGAACACAAACCCATCTCTCTGACCTGTGGTCGTGACAGATGCGCCGCTGCCGACTGTGATCGCTTCAACGTTCGTGATGATCGAGTCATCCGTGTTGAGAACGATTGTCGAGCCTGCAGAGACGGCAATCGTGTCAACGCCTGTTCCACCGTCGATGCGGTCGTTCGCATCAGCAGCCGTCGAGGTGTAGTTGATCGTATCGTCGCCTGCGCCTGCAGTGATGGTGTCAACACCTTCACCACCGGATGTAGTCACTAAACGACTAACTGATTGAGTTGACTCGAAATTATTTCACATGCCCACTAAGCAGAATAAAATTAGAACACTTTCACAGCGAAATCTCCGCCCGCACCACTTTAAGAAGAGCAAAAAACCACACAAAACATGGGTGAAATTGACCTCAATCTTGCTTAAATAGAAATTATTCCAGTATAAGCTTTATTCGTTGACTATACACCATAAAACAATTATAATTACTTTCAGTTTTCGAAAAATCACTACATGTCGTTTCCGAAAACTATCTCACAATAAAAGGAAAAATTTATCGACTGAAAGGATATCTATGCCAAAATTCTCGACCAAAAGTGACTTTGATAAAATAATGAATAAATCACATGTAGCAAAGACAATCTATACATACAGCAAAAATAATCAACTGCTACTTGAGTGCAGCACCACTAAGGCAAGTATCGTCTTTCGGGAGCGTATAAATAAAAAATACCAAAAAAGATGCATTGGCCGAGCCAATGGAAAAACGTATGATGAAATCATGAAGATATTTCATGATTGTCTTGCAAATGGTATTTCAAATAACCTCAACGACACACGTTTATCACTTGGAGATTATTTCTACAAGGAATACGTACCGGCCGTCAACTCATACAAAAGATCAATCGACCAAGATAAGTCATTCATGAAGCTGCATATCCTTCCAGTTCTTGGAACGACCGAAATCTCAAAAATATCTAAATCTGATATTCAAAATCTTATAAAAGTGCTTGCGGCTAAAGGGCAGAAACCGATGACACAACGACGACTTATCTACTGCCTAAGTGCCGTCCTAACACATGCAGTTTCATGCGATATCATATCAACAAACCCTATCATGCAAGTTAAAAAGCCGACCACAAAAACAAGTGTTGGAAAGGTTCCTGATTTCGACACATTTAAAAAAATGTTAGCGGCGTCACGTTCCTACGAAGATCGAATTATTGGAAGCTTGATCACAGCAGCTATCAGAACAGGAGCACGACTTTCTGAAATCAAAAATGCAAAATGGGATGAAATCGATTTTACTACAATGACATGGTTTTTTCCAATCACCAAATCAAATACATCTCGAACAATCTCTATCCCCCCGGACTTGGCGACCGACCTAAAGAACCTGCAGGCTCAACGTCCATACACCACATATGTTTTTGAATCAAAAAAAGCCAAGAAACCGATTGCAAAGCCACATGATCAATGGAAAAAATTCTTGGAAACAAATGGTTTTCCAGACATGAGATTTCATGATCTCCGACATAGCTTTGCAACCTATACACTCGAACAGGCCAATTTCACCCTTATTGAGTTAAGGGATCATCTTGGACACTCAAGCGTGGCAACCACACAGATTTATACGAAAGCAAGCCACAAAAGTACAGCAAGCAAACTTGAAGCGTTTATGATATAAACTGATTAAATACAAACATAAGGCTTTATTGTAGTAGACCTCGGTGGATTCTGAGGAACGAACCAACAAATTAAAAAATGTAAAAGCGGAAACCCACCGCTTTTTTAATCATGGAAAATGAAAGGAAAGATGAAATGAACCAAATCCAATACCAATAGTCACTATTCAATATCTCCTGTGCTATTTCTCATATAAATAATGCTCAAAATAAGTTATTCCATGTGTATTTTGCAACCAAGCACTACAACACAAATATAGATTATCTTTTTCAACAACTACGAACCATTGCCAAGAAGACAAATCAAGAAGTACCCGGAATATTGGTATGCGAAGATTTTGCAGATTCACGATCAAACAAACCAATCATGAATGATGGACGACATGCTCACCTTCTATTCTTTTTTGTTGATCATCCAAAGCTATACTTACTAACTGGCAAAGCACAGGAATTACTTCCCGCCTACTTTAAAGAATATGAGCCAAAAACCAGCATCGCAAGAACAGTACAATATGCAACAAAAATAGATGGTTACGAAACCAACCGAGATGGCGTTATTTCAGCATATGCTTTTCCATTAGATTATTTGCCTCGGAGCAAAAAACGAAAATACATGAAGGACAATATTGAAAAATATGTAGAGCTGCTCAAGAAGACAAACTTTATCGAAAGGAAATACAAATGAAACTACGGGACATCTATGAGCATCTTAAAAAATTATACTTGACATCGAGTTACTCAGAATTTTCGAGAAAATGGTGCAAAAGATCATGTAACTATTTGTCCGACACCGGCATATATAGAAATCGGCATCCAAGCACCAATGTTTTGAATAATATTATCATGCATCTCGACTACACGATCCATTGCATAAACCGGCTGCCAACAAATTTACATACTTCATTTCAAGTCAATATTGACGCAATTATCAACGCACGAAACATGCTTGCTCGGAACATGCTTGATAAACCCAGTACTTTTACAATCCCGACCAGCTTCAAACACCAAGAAATCCAATACCATAACCACTTCATCAACATCAGTCGAAAGGAAAAAAATGACAATAGAGATTGTGATCCCGAATTTTACCCATGAATTCTCTCAATACAACATTATGGAAATAATTTTTGATTAGGGAATCAATGTTACGCCCCTTGACATTATTTCATATACCTATTCAGTGGACAATGTTTTGCACATAACAATCAATAGGCCATAATATCAAATATCCATTGATCAGATTCAAAACTCAATAAACTGAACAATAAATAACCAAGTTGATTTCAAAATATCGAAAGCAGTATAATAAATTATACTGCTTTCTCAGTCTATATAATCATCGATATACGCTCAGAGATCGAAACATTATTCTGCTGCAATATTTCATTCATCTTTTCTTGAATTGCACCATCCACAAACAAATTGTCTTTATCTTCTGCTTCATAAAATTGCCATGAGTTATCGGCTAATTTCTGAATTGAGAATATAATTTCGTGACCATCAAATTTCAGATGATAGTGCTGATGGGCATTACAATGAGCAAGTTCGATACGATTTTCCAAGCAATTATTAAAGCTCTGTGCCGCATCAAGCATATCCTTGACGCTACCTAAATATTTAAGTCCATCCACTTTTTGCAAAACAGCTGGAGAAAACTTTATATCCTCATACATTAAACGAAGGACACGATCTGGGTTACATCCACTATTCATCTTAGATACGAGATATTGGTTTGGATCATTCAGACTGATTAGACCAGCAAGTACATTGAATTTCTGAAGAAAATCTTCCACCCGTTGCCGAGCATGAAATTTTGAAACAAAACCTACATTACGAAGATGACTAGGAAATTTAGCAAGAGCTGGAATGACATCGCTCAAGTGGCGAATATTCACCAGTTCATGACCAGTGGCGGGATTTTCTGTGAGCACCTGATACAAATCGAGATACCATTGATTAGCTTGAGGTGTCACACCAATTCGCTTTAGAATTGTCGCCATAAATTTTGGCGCTGAACCAAATGCCGATTTCAGCAAACACTCAGACTTCATGAACTGCAATTGTGATGCACTTGGAAGGGGAAGGTTAGCATGCAGATTTTTAGCGATTACAGCGTACCAAAATTGACGCCGATGTGCAGGAGTAGTCAAAATAACGTCGCTGTTGGACGGAAAAATATCTAAAATATGTTTGGTGAACGCACCACAAAGGTACTGGATATCTTCATAATATACTGACTCATCGTGTTTTATGCCCATGCACACCTCAAGCTGTAATTTCAACCAAATCTGTGTGTATCACAGATTATCGTGAAATGGCAGGCATCGTTATAACAAGATATCGTTTGTGACTCCCCAATCACATACTACTCCACAGAATACTTTTGGAGCACTTTCCGACCGGGAGAGCGTCACCTTTATGAGCACAACATCCACCTACCTCGATCTGATGACCTCTACTCGTGGTCAACCTGACTTCTTCTCATGGTTGAAAATATAAAATCTATTTCATTAGATAGCCGATTTATGTCATCACTGACGATCTGATACTCAAGAAGCCATTTCCTGATCTCGTAAGGCACGTCTGAGAGATCGGGCTGATCGGGATCGCCTGGGGTGTCGGGCATGGGGATGTCTTGAAATCGGGCCGGGACACCGGGAGCGGGTCACCTGGCCGGGGGGGAGTGTGGCAGGGGTGTTGCCCCTGCCCTCTCGGTCAGTTCTGCTGGGTCAGTTCGGACTGAAGCGCCTGGGCATAGGCATTCCGGGCGGTCTGCTGGATCGCAAGTTCCTGCTGGGTGGCAGCAATCTTTTGATCAACAACCTGCAGGTTCAGCAGCTGCGCCTTTGCGGCGTCCGACAGGGTTTCGGTATCGTAGTCAGTGCCATCGATCTTGATCATGGGCATGGGTGTCTCCTTCTTCGGGTGGGTGAATTTGGTCTATAATCCGACAGGGTCGGGGCACCTGCGGGACAGGGCCTGATTTTGTGCAAGCTGTTGTTTTATCACTGTTTATAGGGTTCTTTCTGCAGCTGCAACACCCCGATAGCCGGTTGAAAACCGGAACCGGGCTGATCGGGAGAACAGACTGGACCCGGCGTATCCACCCCCACCTCTTGGCCCTGCTGGTCGAACACCCTTCCCCCTGATCCAGCGGTTCCGGCACGAAAAAACCCCCGCCTTGCGAGCGGGGGTTTCGAGAGCCTTCTCCCGATCACCGTACAGAACGGTAATACGAGGTGAATGTGCCATTAGATCAGGTGGATATCACCAGCGACCTGCGTGAGCGACAGATCAGCGGCTGCAACACCAACCAGCTGTACGTACTGGACGTTGGCGTTGGTAGCGTTTTCCGACACAACAAACGAGCTTTCAGCCACACCGTTGCCATCAGCGTCTACCTTGAAGATGAACACTTCATCGACGTTGAGGCCGTCATCCCGCAGAGCCCGAGCGATCAACAGCATGTCTTCAGCTGTTTCTGCAAACACCTCTGTTGTTCCAACCGCCGCTGCCTCGTCAAACAATGTAACGACACCAGTTGCCGAGATCGAGAAAGACTCAATCGTTACAAGGTCCGAACGTGTAATAGCCGCTCCAAAGTTCGTTTGCACAGCCGCATCTGCGAGGTCGATGGCGCCCGGTGCACCAGAGATGATATCAAGCGAGTCAACACCCACTTCGAAGTCAGTGATGACATCAAGATCAGCACCAAGAGCGGCAGTGATTTCGCCAGCTGTCGGAACTGCAGCTGCAGCTGCAACAAGTGCAAAGTCCGTCAGCACAAACCGATCAGAGCCCGTACCACCTGTCATTGTGTCACTACCTGCACCACCGTCAATGATGTCGTTGCCCGCACCACCATTGATGACGTCGTTGCCCAAAGCACCAGTGATGTTATCGTTTCCGTCGCCGGAATTGATCGTATCTACAACGCCGCCACCAGCAATGATGTCCGCTGCACTACCGGTCGTGATCGTGTTTGCTGCTGTTGCCGAACCAGTGAAGTTGATTGCAACGTCCGCTGTTGTGTAGCTCGCTGCCTGTGTATGTGCAGCAAAGCTATACGTTCCAGCGGCAGTAAGCGACACGTTCTCGACACCGGTCATGACGTTAACAGCCATAGTACCGCCTGCTGCGAATACCGCTGTGTCCGTACCGGCACCACCAGCAATTGCCAAGTCAGTGAAGTCCGCATTCAGCGTATCATTGCCACTGCCACCGATCAAAGCGTCAGTGCCAGCACCACCAGTAGCTGTCATACCACCAGCACCCAAGGCAATGAAGTCATTCAGTGACGAACCGATTACCGTCTCAATGTTGCTGAGTGTATCGATTGCGTTGAAACCGGTGTCTGCAGCAGCAGCAAGATACCCAGCGGTACCAGCGCCGATCCCCGTTGAAGTTGCAGCACCTGCTACACTAGCACCAAGACCGATACCTGCAGCACCACCAATAACAATATTAGCAATTGCTGCGCCAGAAAGGTTGACTCCAACACCTGTGATATTGGCAGCACCACCAGCAGCCAGTGTCAGACCATGCGATGTCGCAGCGGTGATGTCAGCAAACGAAATGGTGTCTGTACCTGCACCACCATCCACTGTGTCAGCACCGGCACCCGTCAGGATGACGTCATTGCCGAGACCTGCAGTAACCGAGTCGTTGCCTGCGCCAGATGTGATGGTTTCGTTGCCGCTACCAGCTGTAAACACGAACCCGTCGGTCTGACCTGTGGTCGTGACAGAGGCACCGCTGCCGACTGTGATCACTTCAACGTTCGTGATGATCGAGTCATCCGTGTTGAACACGATCGCAGAACCCGCAGAGACGGCAATCGTGTCAACGCCTGTTCCACCGTCGATGCGGTCGTTCGCATCAGCAGCCGTCGAGGTGTAGTTGATCGTATCGTCGCCTGCACCTGCAGTGATGGTATCAACACCTTCACCACCGGTGATGGTATCGCTACCTGTGCCGCCATTGATGACGTCATCGCCCGCTGCAGCGTTCATGTTCGCACCGGTTGCACCGGAGATCATGATGTCTGCCTGGTCCGTACCCACGAAACGTTCCACGTTCGAGAAGTTCGTCACCATGCCCGAGCCGACATTGCCGTCGTCGTTGGAGCGTGTGTAGGCCGTGTTGGCAACAACAATCTCGTCAGAGTTTGCGTTGCTTCCGTCTTTGCCGTTCAGGAACGCATCGCCGGAACCCACGTTGATGATGATACCAGCCGCTTCTGTCGTGCCGGCCAGATCAAAGCTCAGAACGTCGCCCGAACCTGCACCCAGGTTGATGGTGTTTGTGCCGGAATTGCCATTCGCACCGGTACCGACAAAGACGGTATCCGCACCTGCACCACCGGTCACAACATCGTTCATGCTGGACAGCAGAGTAACCGTGTTGGAGCCGTCACCCAAGGTAACAACAGTACCAGCACCGCTTGTTTTCGCGTTGCTGACGGTCAGATTGGTCGAGCCGGTGTTGGTCGAGTTGATGGCCTTCGTGTAGCCTGCAGTGCCAGAGCCCAGCAGAACAGTGTTGAAGGTCGCTGCGATCGCACCACCACCCGACAGGGTGACCGTGTCGATGTCGCCGGCATCGTTGGTCAGAACGAGACCAGAGATGTCACCATCTGCAGCGGCCAGCGTGACATTGGTCACACCACCAACGTTGTTTGCAGCAACGGCACCCAGGAACACGTCCTCGGTTGCAGCCACATTGATCGAGGACAGACCGGTCGACGCAGCGTTGCCACCGATGGCGCCAACTGTGACTTCACCACCTGTCGAGTCGATGTTCAGGCTTGTGAGCGATTCTGCTTCTTCAATCGTTCCAACGGTCACGGCTGCACCGGTTGCGTTGAGGTTCAGCGTTTCCAGACGCGAGGAAGACGCCACGTTACCAAGGACAACGTTATCCGTTGCGTTTGTCGCAACACCAGCGTTGTTGATGGTCAACGATTTGACAACGTCAGACACAACGCCGTCGTTCAGCGACGTGTCGTCCAGCGTCACTGTCGGAGCAGAGCTACCAGCAACGATGACACCGTTTGCATTTGCAGCGCCGAGACCGTTCTGCACGTTCAGCGTGACGTCGGAGACGTTTGTGAAGCTGATCGCATCGTCAGCCGCATTGTGCTGTGTTGCCAGATCCACCACGAGGACAGCGTCTGTCGCCGAGTTGCGGTACCCGATGTTGATGTCGCCGCTTGTGGACAGGTCGGATGTGCGCAGCGATGTGCCGTTGATAAGGTTCGACAACGTAATGCCGGTCGAGCCACCAGCGACGTTGAACTCTGGCGTGGCTGTTGCTTTTGCCATGTCGATGTTCGTCGCGCCACCATCGAGCGTCTTGATGAATTCCATGCCAAGAAGCTCGGCCTGGGCACCACCGGTGGAGTTCCCGAGGTGAAGGGTGTCAGTCCCCGCGCCCATCACGATGGCGGAGCTGTTGGTCAGAGCGCTGTCCAGTGTGACAAGGTCGTTGCCTGCACCAGTCAGGATTGTCGTTGCACCAGCCGAGTGGATGTCTGCAGTCGACACGTAACGCGCATCGATTGTGGTGATTGTGCTTGCAAATGCGTTCGTGTTTTCAATCGCCGCATCGCCTTCGATGATCAGGGTACGGACGTTAGCGCCGACGACATCGGTGATGACGTTTTCGGCAGTACCGTTCGAGATCAGGCGGATGGTTTCAACGGTTGTTGCCGGTGTCAGCGTGAATGTGCCGCCTGCAACGCCATTGGACAGCTCGACGCCGACTTCATCTGCGAGACCGGTTGTCGCGAGATCGTTGATGCCGACAGTGATGTTGGTGCCGACGGTGCCGTTGAACTCGTAGGACGGCTCGGTTGTCTGAACGTCGGTGAGGATGACGTCACCTTCGCCGATGACCTGGTAGGTCTGCACACCGTCCCAGTTGGTGACACGGATCTCACGCTCGCCCGACAATGCGTTCAGCACGACGGTCTCGATGTTCTGGACGGTCACGTTGGACGCGATGTTCTCGATCAGTTCGACATTCAGCACGTCAGCGTCGGTTGTCGACGGGTCGATGATGGTATCGCCGATGCTGAGCTCGAGAACCACACCGGTCACGGTGTCGCTGCCACGGGTCAGTTCGACGATGTCGGCGTTCGGTGTCAGATCGACGGTCACGCCCGGGAAGAGCCCGTCAAATGCGGAGACGATCACGGTCTTGGCGTCATCTACGGTGGACGATGCGGAGGTCACGTTGTCGATGATCGACTTAGCGCTGTTCTGTGCGATCTCGCTGTCGCCATAGGAGTTCGGCTCGGTCAGGCCAACCTCGATGGCTTGAGCCGTCCAGGCGTTTGCAACTTCGATCTTGTTCAGAAGCGTCGTGATGTCCTGACCTTCGAGAGTGTTCTGGGCACCCTGAATGATCTCGAGGATGATTTCACCAACCGAGAACGCGTTTGTGCCAGCGATCGACCCCTGAAGAACCGAGCTCCAGAAATTCAGACCAGCCGCATCGGGCGTACGGTTGAACAGGTTCAGGTACAGCTCGGAAATGAACGCGTTTGCAGCATCAGCCGACGGCTCGACGAAGAACGGGTGCACTGCATATGTTTCTTCCTGGGCCGCAAAATAGGTTGCGATATCCACAAGCGGAACAACCGGGTTTGCGACTGCGCCCTCCCAAAAGTCCATACCATACGGATCCGGTGCGCGATCATAGTAACCGATGTAGATTGCCGCAGCCTGCTGTTGTGCAGTCAATGCGCTTAGATTGAACGCCATAAGTGTAGCTTCCTTTTAGGTTCAGGGACGCAGCGGCGCGCCCTAAAACGATTGCGTGTAGCTCCACAACCAACCCCCCAGATGAATTCCACTGGATGCGATTCAAATTCTGCGGTCGCAGAGCTCCGGGCTTGGGTTTAATTGGTGAATAGAAACGCCACAAGAAGAAATATACAGTGCTTTATATACCTCCTCAAATTTAATTTTAAATCATTGATATAATGAGAAAAAATATTTTGATGCCTGAAGAGATGGGGTGTGCATTTATTTTCGTGTTATGGCAAAGTGGTTGATTAGAAATAAAAATATGATATAATATTATCTTTATATATTTTATGTGGAAAAAGTTTTCCCTGTTCACTCACAGATACAAGAACTCAATCAATAAATCGCAGAATACCGGCTGAATTTCGCCGACACGCACTGCACGCGTCGCCTGTGTCCCATTGAGTTGAGGGTCCTGTTCCGGATGATTTTTGGAAGTTGTTTGTCACCTGAGATTGAGGCGCAGATATCGGATGACAGCGAATTTGTTGGGCGATGCGAGGTTGTGGAGCCTGGTCGTGGAAACCGACGGTGGCCCGATGGCTTGAAGGCATAGATGTTTCTCGTCTCGAGCGCGCGTTAATGATCTCGCGCGGCATCATGACATTGTGCCCCTGTAGCGCGACACGTCAGAACGTTCGTATGGCGACATCTAGGTTTACGATGTTTCGCCTTGGCTTGATCGATTTCCCGGCATTGGTCGCCGGGGGAGGACGATGGGTCATCTTCGAGATGAGGAACGAACGGCAATGTCGGTTTTGCTAGAGCAAGGCCATTCCCAGAGCGCGGTGGCGCGGCTGCTGGGGGTGAGTGAAGGGACGGTCCGGTATCATCGCAAGCGCATGAAGCGCGCCGTGGTCGACGACCGGAGCAAGCAGATGCCGAAGGCAGCAGCCTTCGCGGATGTGATTGAGGCCTGGCGGTTGCAACAGGTTGGAGGCCGGATCAATCTTGCCGTCCTGCACGACTGGCTCCGCCGGGAGCATGGCTACACCGGCAGCCTGAAGTCTATACAGCGGTATTGGAAACGCACGTATCCGGCACCGAAGATCCGGGCGCGGCGTCGGGTCGAGACACCGCCGGGCGCGCAGGCCCAGGTGGACTGGGTGGAATTCCCCGGCGTGACCCTCGGGCGTGAAGAGGTCGACCTGGTCGCGCTGATCGTGACGCTGTCGTGGAGCCGTAAGCGGGCGGTGGTCTGGGCAAGAAGCAAGGACATGCTGTCGTGGCAGTCCTGCCAGATCGGATGCCTGCGGCGTCTGGGCGGCGTGCCGGCGGTCCTGCGCATCGACAACGTCAAGACTGCGATCGCGACCGGGGGCGGCAGCTGGGGCAAGATCAACGAGACCTATCGCCGTTTCGCGACCCAGCTGCGATTTCACGTCGATGCGTGCCAGCCCCGTCATCCGCAAGGCAAGGGCAAGGTCGAACGGCACGCTCAGGATCTACGTTTGGTTGTCGATCCCCGAAAGGAGCATTTCGACGAGCTTGCTGCGCTACAGGCGGCAACAGATAGCCGTCTCGAGGACCGAGCACACGAGCTGAGCTGCCCGATGACCGGAACGCCGATCGCGGAGGCTTGAGAGCAGGAGCGCTGCTTGCTGACCCCATTGCCGGCTGCCATGCCGGATCCGTTCGATGTCGTTGTGTACCGACCGGTCGGTATCGACTGCATGGTAAACTTCGAAGGTCGCCGCTACAGCGTGCCGTTTCGGTTTGTCGGCCAGTTGGTGGAGGTGCGCGGCCTCGCCGGACGGGTACAGGTGCTGAAGGACACGGTCGTGATCGCAGATCATGCCCGCGGCACGGCCGAACTGCTGGTGCGGGACGAGGCCCACTACGAGGGCGAGAGCACTGACCGCGTCGAGGCCCCGATGCCGTTGGGTCGCATGGCCGGCGCCTGCAGGAGATCGCCGCCAGCGGCGTTCAGCATCGCTCCCTCGACCTCTACGCGCGCCTTGCAGAGGTCGCGCGATGACCGGGCCGCGCGTGAAGCTCGACATCGACGGCACCCGCGACACTCTCGGCGCCCTGGGGCTGAGCTACGCCGCAGAGGCACTGGATGCGTTGCTGGCCGAGGCGGTCCAGGCGGGGATGCCGGCGCATATGTTTCTGAACCGCCTGCTCGAGGCCGAACGCTCTGGTAGGGAAGAGCGCCGCGTCAGAACGATGCTGAAGTCGGCGAAGATCCCGACCGGACAAACGCTGGAGAACTTCGACTTCGCTTTCCAGCCAGCGATCGAGCGGTCGCGCATCGACACCTTGGCCACTGGGGCGTGGATTCGCAACGCCGAGGTGATCCTGATGCAGGGGCCGCCCGGCGTGGGGAAGTCGCATCTGTTGTGCGGCCTCGGCATCCGAGCGATCCAACTCGGGTTCTCGGTGCAGTATTTCCGTTTTGACGAACTGCTGACTGTTCTGCGAGCGGATGCCCATCTTCCGCCAGCCCGACTGAAAAGCCGGAAATATATGTCCAGCGCGCTGCTGCTGGTGGATGAGATGGGCTACGACCCGATGAACCGCGAGGACGCCAGCTTGTTCTTCCGGTTGGTCAGCTACCGCTACGGCCGCGGCGCCATGGTAATCACGACAAACAAGAGCATCCGCGACTGGACCGAACTCTTGGCCGGGGATGAGGTCTTGGCAACTGCCATCCTCGACCGCCTGCTACACTGGTCGCACGTTCTCAACATTAAGGGACGCAGCTATAGGTTGCGCGACCTCAAGGACGCCCTGAAGGGGTGAACCCACAGCCCAACGGCCCACGGGCCCGGGAGCGCGCGCTCTGACTCTTGGGGGTCAGCGCGCGTTCCCGGGCCCGTTCCGTTGCGCGACACCTCGTAAAACTGGGTGTCGCCTTAGCTCGTAAGACTGGGTGTCTCTTGACAATTTTTGTCGCGGGACAGCGGCTGCCAATCGTGATCGCCACGAAGCCGATAGATTTCCGCCGTGGCCATGACGGTCTGGCGGCAAAAGGGCAAAACGAGCTGGGGCTCGATCCACATTCCGGTCTGACAGTTGTCTTTCGCTCCAAGCGCGGAGACAGGTTGAAACTACGCCTCTTTGGCAAAGAACGGCTAGGACGCCACGCCTCCTCAGACTTTGTCCGTCCTTGAGTGAAGAAGCTCTTTTGAAGACTGTCCAAGCCGCGAGGCTCTCAGATTGATGCCCTCATTGGACATGCCACGCAACAACTCCTACCTGACGTTTGCCAAACTCAAGAGGCTAAATGCACCAAAGAGGTCATGCCGGTGCACCTAGAGATGCGGACTTGTCGCGAGCTCAAGGACAGCAATCGGCTCCACGGAAACGACCGCAACAGGAAGATCGGCGCCACATCCGTTCGCTCAACAAAATCTGGCAGATTACAGTTTGAAATTGCCAAGATCAGACACCCCGGATCACATTCTTTCACACCGCCACGAGGACGTTTGCCATCGGCAAAATCCTGCTGTATAGTGAATCACTGGATGTGTTCGTTTCGAAGGGGCGGACGTTTTACACCCGAAGCTGCCAATTAAGGGTATAACCATGCTTGCAGAGCTGCATAAATCAACGCCTGAAGAGGCAAAGGAACAGCGAGCGACTTTGGGTCTTTGGCTGAAATCACTGCGCGAAGCCAAGGGGCTGTCGCAGCGCGATCTCGCTGACCGTCTGTCGCTCGACTACTACACGTTCATCTCCCAGCTCGAGAACGGCCGGGGCAAGATTCCGTCGCATCGCTATGCCGAATGGGCTGAAGCTCTCGATCAGGAGCCACGCAACTTTGTGCGAGAACTTCTACGTTATTATGAGCCCCTGACCTACCAAATCCTTTTTGAAGATGCTGGTTGACTTCGTCAGCTGCCTTGTGGACGCGTCTTAGCGCTTTGTACGGACTGCATGTTGTCTGGATAGGTTTGGTAATTTGACGTATAAAAAGATGCACGATTAGGTTGGATCGGGACAGCTCTGAGATGGCGAAAATTCTATCATTCACGCAAAAGGAAAATTCTCTTCCAGAGCAGCATTTCCTGAACCCTGAAGCGCAGACATTGTCCTTCCACGTAAATGAGGATGGCGCCGTCAGCTTGGGTGGTCTTGTCACCACATCCCTGCCAAGCCTCTTCCCCGATCCCAAGAAGGATTGGAGCAATCAGGAATTGGCGAACCTTTTCCGTGTGCGCCAGCTTCTCAATGCAGCCAATGTACCAGTTGAAACGGATCGTGGCGTCACTGACGAAGGTGATCCGTGGTTTGTCTTTTGCCAACCCAGTGGAGAAGTCTTCATTCATCTCTGCCGGATCGATGGACTCTATGTGCTTGACAGCCCCAATGTGCTGCGGCCCCTGCGTGGGATGAATTTCAATGATCTGATTGCGGATTTTACCAATCAGGCCATTCCAGCTCGCGCGTCCGGAGAAGACACGGAACGTCGCGTGATCAGCTTGGACCGCGGTGGCAAGGTGAGTTTGCATCCATCAGCAATGCTGGCCGCCTTGGTGTGGACCCTGTTTCTTGCGTCCGAAGACCTGGTGCTTTTGGCGCCCGAAGAAACCGGGGCCGATCTGGACAGCCTACTGGATTTGGGCGGACTGGTGTCGCTTGACAGCACAGACGCCATCTTTATGGATTTGGATGTTAACAGCTTCTCAACAGGATTTGATCACTCGGGCAAGGAGACAAGCTCAGAAGCCTCATTTGGCCCCGTGGATACAGGCGGCCAGTCCGCATTTCGCGACAGCTCGCAACAACAAGGCCTGGCAGCTCATAGCAATGCCTTTGCTCTCGGTCTCAGCACCATTGCAATCGCAATGGGCTTCATGTCCGAAACTGTCTTGCTCGACAATCAGCGCAAAGTTCTTGAAGGTCTCAAAGAGCTGGGCCTTTCCAAGTTTGGAGAAAACGAAAAGGGAAGTGCTGACACCGGGTCACTGAACAACAGCCCAGAAGACAACACCATGTTGGCAATGCTAGCCGACTTTATTGGTCAGGATGGTCTGCAAGACCAGGCAAAGATATCCGCGGGCCAGTCTGACACTCAGACAATGCCCATTGAAGAGAATCTTGCTCACCTCACAGCTGACGTCATTGATGAAGCGACAATTTTCAAAGCCAAGACGCCTACATCGGTGATGGTCCGAGACAAATCCGTAGCATCTGACAAAGAGACGTCAATCATTAAAGCTGAGAGTAAGAATGATGTTGCCTTTTCGTTTGTAACAGAGTCCACTGGTCACATCCTGAAAAGTGAGCCGGACAGCCTGCCAGAGTTCCTTACAAAAATCTCTCCAACATGGCAGCCGCTCATGGAAGAGTTCAAGCTTGGGCAAACCACCATCAAAGCCAGCTTTGACATCAATGAATTCGACGGCTTTGCCATTTTCGAACTCATTGAAACGCCCGCCATAGAACGGACCACAAGTGTCAGAGAATTTGACACCTTGGCTCTGCGCCTGATTGAGTTTCTCGAAGCGAAGGACGGCGATATAGGCTTCATCGAACTTGCGAATGAAGTCATCATGATTGATCGGACAGCCGTAACAGGCGGTCAGACAGAATACATCCAGTGGGAAGCAGCTGATGGTCGCACGATATCCTTTATCGGATTGGCGGCGGATTTCGAGCAGTTCAACATGATTGCCTGATCATCGGGAAAAACCCGAATAAAAAAGACCGACGCTCTGACAAGAGCGCCGGTCTTTTTTATTGGATCAAAAGCAAAGGAGGACTCTGCCCTTTATAGATCACTCTTCGATCATGCTCTTGCGGACCGCATCCATCAAGGGAGAGACGATAAAATTCGCAACGGTACGTTCTCCAGTGGTGATGATCACATCCGCAGGCATGCCTGCCGTGATGCGGTCCCGAATCTCTTCCGGGATGTCATTCTCATCCACAGTTACGCGCGCCAGAAAGTAAGGCGGTTCATTGGGGTTTTCGGGCGTGATCACATCGCCAGAAACGCTTTCGACCTCACCCAACATGATCGGCGTCAGCTTGGTCTTGAAGGCAGTGAAGCGAACCTCGGTCAAAAGACCTGGCGCCACATTGTCCTTGTCGATCGGCGACACACGCGCATTGATGACCAACTCTTCATCCTCTGGAACCAGTTCCATCAAGACATCACCGGGGCGCACAACCGATCCGACCGTATGCACCTTGAGATTCTGGATCGAGCCAGACCCAGGAGCGCGAATTTCTGTACGATTGAGCACGTCAGCTGCCACTTTGCGGCGCTCCTGCAATTCACTGATCTCCGCACGGATCTGCTCGAGCTCGGTATTGGCGCGCTGTCTGTATTCCTGGGTCAGCTGCAGGATCTGCAGCTCAGTTTCCCCAATACTGGCCCGAGCCTGTGCAATATCCGAAATCACCTGGCCCAGATTGGCCTCGATCTCGATCATCTCGTCTTCGCGCTGGCTGAGCACGTTGCCTTGAATCAGACCACGACTTTCCCCATCGCGCATCCGGTCCAGCATTTCTGTGTAATTTTCGATGCGGCGCTGGAAGGCAGATTTCTGTAACTCCAACCCTTCGATCTGTACCTCGATCTGACCCATCCGCGCACGCAGAATATCTTCCTGCGATTTCAGGATCGAACGACCCTCCCGAAAGAGATCAAGCTGGTCTTCCTGAACAGCGCCGACAATCTGGTTTTCGCGGGAAACCAGATCTGCCGGAAACGAAATCTCTTCGGCCAGCTTGCGTTCGGCCAGAAGGCGCGCTTCTATCATGCGGGCCACGTCCAGACGGGTGGACAGGACGTCAAGGTTGGATTGCGCCTCGACGGAACTCAGACGCAGCAGCACATCCCCCTGATCAACACGCGTTGCTTCGGAAACGAGGATCTCCTCGACGATCCCTCCCTCGAAATGCTGCACGACACGACGGTTCCCTTCGAGCGATATCGTCGCGGGTGCAACAACAGCACTGTCGAGCTTGGCGACAGCAGCCCAGCTTCCGAGAACCCCGAAGGTCAGAAAAATCAGAACATAGCCCGCCAGAGCAACTGGTTTGGGACTTGGTTTATTGGCCATTGGCGTATCAGCTCCTTAAGAGCAATCGTCTTACAGATAGAGGCGGATCAGGCGCGCGGCTTGTCCACCATGCTCACGACAGCCGGAGATGCCGTCACGGCAGAAACTGCCTCTTTCTTTTGCTGCTCCTGTTGGGCTTGTGCCTGCTGTTGAGCTTGCGCAAAGATCTCGCGTGTCGGGCCGAACTTCTCAACCTGACCATTGACCAGCATCAGCGCCTTGTCCGATAGAGCCAGAAGGTTCGCCTTGTGTGTGACCAGAATAACGGTCTTGCCGCGCTTCTTCATCTCCTGGATGCAGTTCGCCAGTGCCTGTTCGCCATGGGCGTCGAGATTGGAGTTCGGCTCGTCCAGCACGATCAGGCTGGGTTCCCGGAACACCGCACGCGCCAGACCAACACGCTGCCGCTGACCACCCGACAGGCCATTGCCACCATCCCCCACATCAGTGTCATAACCATCGCTCAACGTTGCGATCATCTCGTGTGCGCCAGACAAAGTGGCGGCTGCCACAATTTCCTTGTCTTCAACCCCCTCGATGAACCGCGAGATGTTTTCTGACACTGTACCGCGGAACAGCTTAACGTCCTGCGGCATGTAGCCCATGTAGCGGCCCAATTGCTCGGCATCCCAATGGTGCAGTTCGACCCCTTCAAGGCGCACGGCGCCCGATTGCGGCTGCATTGCCCCGACAAGGTGGCGCACCAATGTCGACTTGCCCGAGCCGCTTGGTCCAATGACCGCGAGGACTTCACCCTGCGGGATCGCAAAGGAAATACCCTTGAGGATCGGCTTTTTTGAACCAGGAGCCGAGGCAATCAGGTTCTGGACCACGAGATTGCCTTTGGGAGCGGGCAGCTGCATCCGCTGTTCCTCGTCGCCAAGCCCCTCGAAGATTTCGGTCAGTCGCCTGTGCGATTGGCGTGCAGCCACAAATTGTTTCCACTGACCCACCGCCTGTTCCACAGGCGCCAGCGCACGGCCCATGATGATGGAGGCGGCGATCATGATCCCGGGCGAGATCTGCTGCTGGATCGCCAGATAGGCACCGACGCCAAGAATGGCGATCTGCAGGGACATGCGAACAAACTTGGTCGAGGCCATGATGGCCCCTGCCCTGCCCGAAGCCTTGGCTTGCGCATTGAGCACAGTGTCATGCTGCTTGAGCCAACGGTTGGTCAGCGGCTTTTCCATGCCGAGCGCACGGATCACTTCGGCGTTCTGCACTGTTGTGTTGACGAAATGCGCTGCTCCGGCATTGGCTGTGCCCGCCTCCTGCAGAAGACCGCGTGTGGCGAACTCGTTTGCCAGCGCCAGAGCAAAGATGACAACGGCACCGACAGTTGCCACCAGACCAAGCCACGGATGGAAGGCAAAGACCAGCGCCAGGAACAAGGGAACCCAAGGCGCGTCAAAGAACGCGAGGATCCCCTGCCCCGTCATGAATTCGCGCACCCGGTCCACATCCTGCAATGTCGCATGCGCGCCCGAGTTCGGTGCAAGCAATTGTTTGCGCACCACGCGGTTGAAGGCCGGATTGGCCAACATGTCGTCGAACTCCAGCCCCGCCCGCACGAGCATCTTGGAGCGGATGAATTCGAGAATCCCGTAGGTGACCAGCAAAGCCACCGCGATGCCGGTGATCATCAGCAGGGTGAATTCGTTCCGGCTGGCCAGCACGCGGTCGTAGACCTGCAGCATGTAAAGCGGCCCGACAAACATCAGGAGGTTCGAAAAGAAACTGAAGATCACCGTGGCAAGGATGATCGCCTTGAACCGTCCGTAAGCTTGTTTGAGGGGTGACGTGGCTTTCATGCGCAAACGTCCTTTCGGCTTAAAGCTGATCGGTTTCGATACTATCTGCTCGAAAACCGTCTGATTGTCGAATTCCATACACCAGACGTGCAAATGATGCAATTGACCTGCATCGCCTACCCTCGCACAGAGTGATGAAAATACAGTATGTCGGGCCGGGACATAAGGTCCGGCCCGCAAGAATGCGCTTACGCGTCCTTGGGCAGCGCGTTCTTGAGCGCCTGGGCATAGGCGTTACGGGCCGTCTGGGCCACTGCAAGCTCGCGCTTGAGGTCCGCCATTTTCTGTTCGCAATACTGCACGTTTTGGATGTGGGTCTTTGCCTCATCCGAGAGCACCTCGGTGTCGTATTGCTTGCCGTCAATGGTCACTTTGGCCATGTGCGTGGTCCTTTTCTCTGAAGTCGGAATATGCGTCGCGGGATGCTTATCCAACCCGCCGGGCGGATGCAAACCACCCCCAAAAAGAAAGCCCCCGGGGACGCCGGGGGCTTTCGACTCTCAGGTCCAAAGCCCCAAAAGGCTTTGGAAATGCGTCTTATACCAAGAAGTTGTAGAAGCCTTGATCGATCAGATCGTTATAGTCTCCCGATGCAACAAGGTTGACTTCTGCAAGGCTATCGAGCGAGTCGCCAAAGTCCATGGACCCCAGCAGCGAAGCCGATACCGGTGCGTCGTCAGTCTCTCCATCCCACGTCAGGAGGAAGAACTTGTACTCACCGTCATTCGCCTCGTTCTCGACGCCGAGGATCGCTGTTGCATTCCCAACCAGGGACGGCGTGTTGCCAGTCTTGGTGTAGGTGTCATCAGCATTGAAACCTGCAGCAGTCAGATCACCGAAGTTATCGGTTGTCGTGTTGAACAGAGCTGCAACATCTGCTGCCGTGATTGTAGCAAATGTCTCGCCTGCCGTTGTGGTGCTGTTCAGATCGACCAGAACCACTTCGTTTGCACGGACAACATCTGTTGGTGCAGTGTCGTCACCTGCAGGGTTGTCCAACGTCACGTCGATCAGTTCATTCGAGTCTGCTCCCGGTGCAGCCGAGTCGTTAAACTGGCTGGTCAGATAAGCCGTGAAGTCGAGGAAGTCGATGCCCGAGCCAACAACGACATCAACCGGCGTACCATCCACAGGGCCAACACCGAAGCTGGAAGTCGGGAAGTTCTGAACCGAGATTCCAAGTGCATTAACGTCGTCAACCGAAATCGTTGGCGCACCCGCCAGATCGGCCGAAAGCACCTGAATTGTTGTACCACCAACAACCGACGCAACTGTATAGCCAACAGCATCGTTGATTGCGCCAACAACTCCTGCCGCAACCTGTGCTGCTGTTTGGGCCGTGGAGAATGAGTACACTGCAGTTACAAGAGTACCATCCAAAGTAAGCCCGACAGTTACTTCTGTGGCCACAGCACCAGAAGCGCTTGGTGCAACCGTACCTGAGAAGTTCACTGCAAACTCCTGCGGAGTAACAGGCACAGTCGACACGTCACCCGCTTCGAAGTTCATCACGGTGTCGTTGCCGAAGTTCGAACCCGTCAAAACGATGGTCTCGTTGCTTGCGCCGTTGATCAGTGCATTGTTGCCACCATCGGTGAACTCAGTCGGCATTGTCGCAACCGAGTCTGTCGACAGAACGATGAGGTCGTCACCAGCGCCGCCGTTAATGACGTTGTCATTTTCGGTAGTGTCAGCCGTGCCTGCTGTCTTCTGGTTGTCGTCAGCAGAGTTTGCATCACCTGCAACGCTCAGACCATCATACCAGAGATTTGCATCCGCACTGTCGGTCAGATCGGCACCGGGAGCGGTTGTATCATCCTGATAAGCCGCCGGCGATGTGGTGCTGAAGCTTGTTGTGCCCCACAGATCGGTCAGCGACAAATCAGAATCTCCGAACACGGATTGTGCTTCGTCCAGTACGGAGTTTGCATAGGTGCTCGATGCCGCATCAACGGTGCTGATATCAATCCGCAGGTCGGTCGGTGCAAATGCGCCCGACGTGTTGGAGCTGATTGTCAGCGTATTGTTCGAAGCAATGGAAACCGTCAGAAGCTGGCTGAGGATCGCATCGCTTTCGATCGCGTCGATGATGGCGAGATTCACGTCACGCTGCGTACCGAAATACTGGTTGCCGTTCAGCAAGCTGCTGATCGTTGCAGTCGCTTCGTAGCCGTCATCACCTGCAATGGCACCTGCTGCCGCTTCGGCCATGACACCACCACCTGCTGCCAGGTTGGCAAGGCCAGCACCGGACAGGGTTACCGTGATGGTTGCACCACCGATATAGGCCAGCGACGGCTGAACGCCGGGCAGGTCATCCGTGGTGATGCCACCCAGGCCACCCTGAGCATCGACACGCACGTTGTCGAAGTTGAAGGCCCACAGAGCCGTAGCAGTACCACCATCCGTGAAGACAGTGTCGTTGCCCGAACCTGTTTCGATATTGGCATTGCCAACACCATCTACGTCGACAAAGTCGTCACCAGACCCGGTTTCGATATTGACGTTGTCCAGGATCGCCTGGTTGAGTTGGTTGTTGTTGTTGTCTTCTGGATCAAACGTAAATTGAACAACAACAGCATCGTCACCGTCACCTGTTGCGACGTTCAGCGAAGAACCTGCGTAGTCCAGCGCGTCACCATCAAGATCAATATTGATGTCGTCATCACCAGCACCAGTGGTCACGCTGAAGGCTGTATCGGTCTCGTTGCCGTCATAGTCGATGCCAAGTGTGACATCGCCACCGCCCTGTGCCGTGATCGTGTCCACGTTGACCAGGCCATTCAGGGTCAGGTCGCCAAGGAACGCATCCGCGTTGATCAGGCTCAGGGTGCCGCCGAAGCCTTCACGTACTTCGAGGCTGGCATAGGTGTCGCCCGCTGCGAAGACCGGATCGGTTGCGATATTGACAACATCCAGCGCGCCAAGTGTCGACTGGATCGTACCGAGGCTGGACGGCTTGGTCATGCCACCGTTCGGATCGTCGTTGCCAGCGCCCAGAACGTTGATGTTGAACACTTCGATGCCGCCAGCAATGCCGTCCTGAACGGACTTCGCCTTGCCACCGACGATCAGATCACCACCGTCGCCACCGCGGCCGACCTTGTGCAGGTCGATGTTGACAGAGATCGGTTCATCGATTGTGCTCTGACCGGAGCTCTGGAAGCGGCCGAAGACGTCGTATTCACCGATTTCTTCTTCGATCCGCGAGAAGCCCAGAGCTGTCAGCTCGGACCCGTCACCGGACTCCACCACGATTGCCGGGATCGGATCGGATTCGGAACCATCGTCGATGAAGGTTGTGGTTGTGCGTGTTGCGTCCAGGAAGATCCGCGTGCCGGCAGGCAGGGTGCCATCGGCGATCAAGGCCTGAAGCGGTGCCTGAAGCGCGTTCACAAAGCCCTGGTGCGTGCCCGCGATGTTTGCCTCGTCGGATTCGAGAACAATTTCGGTTGTGGTGCCGTCAGCGTTCGCAATGCTGAAACGGATACCGTCGACGTCGATGTTGTTCAAACGGTCGGTCAGGCCAGCGAGTTCTGCATCTTCGTCGAGGAGGAAGTACAGGATTTCGCTTTCATTGGACTGGCCCGACAGCAGGTAGTCGTTGTCGAACAGAACAGTCAGGTCGGACGCGTCGTAGTCGCTGTTGAAGTTGTCCGTGTGATCCATCGTGATGGTGATCTCGGACGTATTCCGTGCAACGCCGCCTTCAGCTTCCGGAGCGGTAAGAGTGGTCAGGTTTTCGATCGTCAGGTCGCCATCGGAGAAATAGGAACCGATTTCCTTGTGACCGGTGATGTTCTTCGCATCGACGATGATATCGGGGCCATCTTCTCCTTTGCCAAGAATGCTGGGGCCGTCGAAAAAGACCGGGCTTTCGTAACCACCAAATCCGAAATCACGTGCTTCGATGTCGATCTCTTCGATCGCTTTGATGCGGGGCGAATTGTCGGTCATCCCGACACTGTTGGTGCCCAGGAATTCGAAGGTCAGTTCGGCATAGAGGCGGTCATTTCCTGCGCCACTGCCCAGACGATCCGCGGATGCCAGCGAGTTGGAGATGCCGCCCGCAAACGGGTTCTGCTGGATGTAGGCATTGAATTCGTCATCATCGGCAGTGCCGGTGATCACGTCTGTTGCCGATGTCAGCAGGAATTCTTCACCCGGAACCGGCGCCGGCTCGAAGAAGTTGTCGATGGTCTGCTTGGCGGCAACGACAGTCGCCTGTACGTCGGTCACACCTTCGATGATCGACTTGGCGCTGTTCTGAGCAGCGGTATCGGTGGTGTAGTCGATGGCGGCTGCGTCAGCTGCATTGGTCCAGCTTGTCGCAACTTCGATCTTGTTCAGGATCGTTGTGCGGTCGTTGCCTTCGGCAGAATCCTGGGCACCCTCGATGATGGAGAGAATGATCTCGCCGACGGTCAATGCGCCTGTGCCATCGATGGCAGCAAGCAGTGCTTCACTCCAGAACTCGAGACCAGCCTCATCGGGCGCCCGGTTGAAAAGGTTCAGATAAACCTCGGAGATGAACGCGTTCGCCTGCTCCGCTGTCGGGTCGCTCAGAAACGGGTACGCGATCAGCGTTTCGGGCTGCGTTGCGAAATCCGTGGCGATGTCCGCAAGGCTCAGATTGGGGTTGGCAACGGCGCCTTCCCAGAAATCCTCACCCACGGGATCTGCCGCGCGGTCGTAGTAACCGATGTAAATCGCTGCGAGCTGTTGCTCGGTGGTCAGCGTGCTTAGGTCGAGAGCCATAGCTTGTCTTCCTCTTAAAATTCGGTGCCCGATTCAATCGGCCCCATCAACGATCATTGTTGCTCGCCGAAAAACCCCAGCATCTTGTTTATGTCGTTAGGGTGTCATTTAGAACAACTGAGCATCGTTCGAATATTTAGATGCTTTCTGAACAAGGGAAAATGTATAGCAAATTACACACCCCCAGACGGCTTTTGATGAAGTTAATGTTTTTAATATATTTTTTTATTTAGCTGCGTGCACTGGTTGCGGAATAGCAACAAACGTGAGGAAAAATCAGCACCCTTTTGATACTTGCAGCGCTCGTGAGAGAGGGCGAACGCCACGTCGCGCACGGCTGCGCCCAATGATGGAGGGCGCGGCTGCTGGGGAGACTTTGATCACTGAGGAGCCGCCGCCCTTGAATATCCGGTTTTACCGTTTACCGGATTTTAACATGTATTGGATATTTTGTTTTATTGGATTATTCATATAATCCGATTTGTTTACATACCGGATAATTATATTTACCAGATATTTTTTGTCATCGGATTTTATTATTTACCGGATTTACAATTATATCCGATTACTCTATAAATCCGATAAAACCGTAAATCCGGTCATCAATAAAATCGGATAAGCCAAGAGGACTCTACCGTGCCAACCATCGTCGTGGCCTCTCCCAAGGGGGGCGCAGGGAAATCAACCACCGCAGTACTCCTCGCAACCGAGCTCGCACATGAGGGCATCCCCGTGACCATGCTCGATTGCGACCCGAACAGGTCGCTCTCCCTCTGGGCGGGGCAATCAGACCTGCCAAGAAACATCAATGTCTTGTCAAACATCACCGAGGCCGACATCGTCCGGACGATCAAATCAAACGATCAGGATGGCCACATCGTCGTGGTCGACCTGGAGGGTGTGGCCTCGCGTCTAGTCAGCCGCGCCATCAGTCAAGCCGACATTGTGCTCACTCCCATGCGCGCCACCACGCTTGACGCCACCATCGGAGCTCGAGCCCTGCAACTCATCGCCGAGGAAGAAGAAGCGCTCGACCGGAAAATTCCCCACGCCGTCGTCTTCACCATGACCAAGGCAATCGTCTCAAAACAGCACAAAGGCATCGAAGCATCGCTCCGCGACCAGGGTGTCGACGTGATCGACCCACCCTTGATGGAACGCGCAGCCTTTTCCGGTCTCTTCGCCTTTGGCGGCGATCTCTACTCCATGCCAGAACAAGGCAATATGGACGGAGCACGCGACAATGCCCGCGCCTTCGCCATGCAGGTCTACAAACGTCTGGCACAGGAGGACTAACCCATGTCCGAGAGCAACCCGTTCAGCATCTCCTTGAACCCCGGCAAACTGCGCACGAAGCCAAAAGACACAAGTCCCGGCACCGTCGCCCGAACAGATGAAGCTGCCGAAAAACACGGCTTCGTCGATCGCAGCCCCCAAAAGCGCCGAGGGCGCAAACCCAGTCCCCGCACCGGTCAGGTCCACGCCAAGGTGATGCCGGATGTGGCAAAGGAAATCGCCGCCGAAGCACGGTTCCGTGGCGTGCAACAAGGTGTCATCATCGAAGAGGCCTGGGCCTTGTACAAATTGCAAAACAACCCGTGACGTCGCCGCACGTGGCTGCGCTCTTCGGACAATTCACGGTCAGCTTCGGCTTGAAAGGCCCAGCAGGATGCGCGATGCCACAGCCGGTGAACACACAAAAGATCATGTCCTGGATCGGCATGACATGTCGCATACACGTCGAAGGGGAGGGGACCGCACATGACACAAGAGTATTTGTCCCAGCCAGACCCTGGGTTGACCCAGCACCAACCATCCGTGGACGACCGCCTTGCCGCGCCAGCCCGAGAGACAGCCCCCCCGGCCACACAAAGACCGGCAAAAACTGGAGCCCTCGCCAACGTCACCGCACGCTTGACCGGAGCCCCCAAGACGGACCAGCACCCCGCATCCTCCGCAGAAGCAGGACCAAGACCCATGAGCACCCGCCGCAAACTCACGCCCCTCAAACGTCTGGAACGCTATGTGTCGGCCATCTTCAAACTGGGCCGGACCGAGTACATGGCCAAGGATGCCCGCAGGCGCATTGAACGCGCCGAGCTGCGCATGGACGACATCGAGGGCGAGCTGGGACGCTTCGGCCGCGACATCCGCGAAACCTGGCGCAGCTCCGAGGAGACGGAGCGCAGCGTGACCGAACTCCGGCACATGCTCCAGGGCACCGGAGGAACAGGTTCCAAACTGCTCGATGACATCGCCCTCCTGCAACAGCGGCTCGACCAGCATCGCGTGCTGACCGACAGCCTTGTGCACGAATTCCGCAATAAGCGCGCACATCTCCAGGATACCTTTCGGTCTGAAACCTCATTGATGGCGCGTGTATTCTCCGATCTCTCACGCCGGGTCGACATGATCGGGCAGCGGAGCGGCATGGCTCCCGAGGATCTGGCCACCCCGGCATCCCCAATCAACCTGCCTGCATCCGAGGGTTTTGAAGCCTTCAAGGACAGCTTCTACCACCGGCTGGAAAACCGCTATCGCGGGTCGGTCGACGAGATCGCGGACCGGCTGCGCATCTACCTGCCCGATGTGGAAGCCGCCGTGATGCGTACGGGGGGCAAGCCGGTCATGGATATCGGCTGTGGGCGCGGCGAATGGCTGGGCTTGCTCAAGCGCGCCGGGATCGAGGGCTTCGGCGTCGACACCAACGCGGTGCAGATCGAAGCGGCAAAAGAGCAGGGGCTGGACGTGCGTCTGGGCGATGCACTCCGGGCGCTGGCCGACCAGCCCGATGGCAGCCTGGCCATGATCAGCGCCCATCACCTTGTCGAACACCTGCCTTTTGACGCGGTGGCGTGGATCACCCGCGAGGCGCTGCGCGTGCTGGCACCGGGGGGCGTGCTGCTCTTCGAGACACCGCACACCCGCAACGTGCTGGTGGGGGCCACCACCTTTCACACCGACCCCACGCATCTGAAACCGATGCCGGAACAGGTGCTGACGGTGCTGTTCGACACCGCAGGCTTTGATCCCGTAGAGGTGCGCGCCCTCAACCCCCATGCGCGGTTCAAGGAATTCCTCGACACGCCCGATTTCAACGACGAACTGGCCTTCCTACTGTTTGGTCCGCAGGACCTTGCGGTGCTGGGCACCAAGCCTGCCCCAAAGGATGAGGAGTAAGCCCATGCGCATCGGTGTCCTTCGCACCCAGGTCCCCTTCGTGCAGGGCGGGGCCGAACGCCACGCCGCCAATCTGGTCAGCGCCCTCAACGCCTATGGCCACGAGGCGACCGAGATCACGCTGCCCTTCAAATGGTATCCCGGTGAAGTGCTGGCCGATCACATCCTCGCCGCGCGGATGCATGACATCTCGGAATTCGAAGGTGTGCCGATTGATCTGGCGATTGGCCTCAAGTTCCCGGCATGGCTGGCCAACCACCCCAACAAGCTCTTCTGGATCATCCACCAGCACCGCGCCGCCTATGACCTCTGGTCGGCGGGCGATGCCGATCTGATGCACGACCCCGATGGCGATGCGCTGCGCGCCCTCATCCATGCCGAGGACCGCGCCGCCTTCACCGCCAGCCCACATCCGCTTTATGCCAATTCCGGCAATGTGGCGAAACGCCTGCACCAGTATCTCGATCTGGAAGCCACACCGCTCTACCATCCGCCCCCCAATGCCGAGCGGCTCTGGCAGGGCGAGTACGGCGATTACCTGTTCGCACCGGGCCGGATCAACCCGTCGAAACGGCTCGAACTCATCCTGCGCGGGCTGGCCGCCACCCGATCGAAAATCCGCCTCGTGATCGCGGGCGTGGCCGAAAACCCCCGCTACCAGCAGGATCTGCACGCGCTGGCCCTCGAACTGGGGGTGGCCAAGCGGGTGACATGGCTGGGCCGCGTCGATGACGCCACGCTCCTGCGCCATTATGCCGAGGCGCGCGCGGTCGTCTTCGTCCCTCAGGACGAGGATTACGGCTACATCACCCTCGAGGCGATGCTGGCCGCGCGCCCGGTGATCACCGTTTCGGACGCCGGTGGACCTCTCGAATTCATCACCGACGGGAAAGAGGGCCGCATCACCGCGCCAAAGCCTGCCGATCTGGGTCAGGCCTTCGAGGAACTCATGGGTGATGCGGCCCTCGCTGAACGCATGGGGCAGGCGGGGCTTGCGCGCTTTACCGACATGCAGATCACCTGGGAACATGTGGTCGAGACATTGGCCGGGCGCTCTGATCAGGCCATCCACCCGACCCCGGTGACGGGTAGCGCGGGGCAGGAGGCCACGATGCCCCCGCAGAGCGCCGCAGGGGCCGCACCAGAGCTGTCGCCGCAGGACCTTGCGGTCCAGACCCTCAAGGCCGCCATCGCGCCCCCGGAGCCGCCAGAGGACCTGCCCTTTGCCAATATCGAAGAGGTGCTCGCCGCCTATGCCTTCGACGAATTGCCGGGCCTTCTGGGCGACGACGCGCCCCCCATCGATGCAGGGCTTGCCAGCTATCTCGGCACGCACTGGACGCGCTACATGACCACGCTGCGCGCATTGGACGGGCTCGAGATTGGCACGGCGCTCGATGTGGGTGTCTTCCCGCCGCTGGTGTTTCAGGCACTGCTCGCCAACCGCTTTCCGGGGGTGCAGATGTCGGGTCTCTGGGAAGGCCCCGATCCGTACGTTCAAACCATCCGAACCGTCCGGGAGAGCGACCTGCCCAGCTTCGACATCACGCTTCAGGCCGCCAATTCCGAACGCGACCCATGGCCCTACGCGGACAACAGCTTCGATCTGGTCACGGGGATGGAGATCCTCGAACATCTGGCGCTCGATCCGTATTTCTTCTTCTCCGAGGCCGCGCGGGTCCTGAAACCCGGCGGACATCTCCTGCTCACCACGCCGAACGTCGTCAGCCATCGCGGCGTGAACAAAATGCTGAACGGCATCGCCCCCTATTCGTTTGGCATCTTCGTGCCCTCGGGCGGCGTTTACGGGCGTCACAACCGCGAATACGCGCCCCAGGAGCTTCCCGAACTGGGACAGGCGGCAGGGCTTCAGACCGTGTCGCTGCGGACGGTCGATGTCTATGACCGCAAGGTGGACCCAAGCACAGCCGAACTTCTGGTCGCGCGCGAGGACGACCTGACTTTGCGCGGCGAAACCATCTTCTACCTCGCGCAGAAGACGGGCAAAGCCACCGGCCTGCCCAAACGCTTCTACCACGGCGATCCGACCCGCATGTCGGGCGCGCTCTCCGTGGCGTCCGTGGAAGGGGCCACCGGCCTCACCCGGATCATCGTCGAGAACCGCTCGTCCCAATGGTGGGCGGTCGCAGGCGATCACGCCACCTGTGTGCTGGCCGAATGGATCGACGCCGACGGCACGCTGCGCCACCAGCACCTGATGCAACCCATCACCGCCCCCATCGCACCGCACACCGCCGGAGAGATCGCCCTGCGGCTTGATCCGGAGGGCACGGACGGGCAGGGCCGCCTGCGCCTGCATCTCTACCAGTCCGGGGTAGGCGCCATGACTGGATCGGGCCGCGCCCCCACCCTGACGCTGCCCTGTTCGCGCGACGCCTTCCTGCGCGTGGTGCGCTCCACCCCGCTGCCGGGAGGGGCGGAATGAAACCGAAAGTGCATTGGGTCTCGCCTATCCCCGAGGCCAATACCGACATCGCCCATTACACCTACCGCATCCTGCCGGAACTGGCGGCGGCCACCGATCTGACCGTCTGGACTGATGCCCGCCACTGGGACCGGGCGGTGGATGCGATCTGCCCGGTGCGCAAGATCGACCCGCACCGCACCCTGCCGCGCGATTTCGCGCGGTCCGGCCATGGCGACGGGCCGGACGCGATCTTCATCCATATCGGCAATTCCTGGGTCTTTCATTCCGGGCTGCTGCAACTGGCCCGCCGGGTGCCGTCGGTGATCGTGCTGCATGATCTGGCCATTCAGGAAATGCTGCACGACGCCATGCGCTTTGCGGGCTTCCCCCGCGACCTCTACGAGGCCGAGATGCTGCGCTGGTACGGCGAGGCCGGGCGACAGGCGGGACAGGACGTGCTGGAGCGCCGCTCGGGCGCCAATGTGCTGTCGGAAACCTATCCGGGCTTTCACCTTGCGCTCGACCGCGCCGTCGCGGTCCTGTCGCACACGCCTGCCGCGTTTGATGCTGCCCGCGCAGCGGGCATCGTGCCCTCCTATCAGCTTGATCTGCCGTTCCGCCCCTCAGCAAAGGCGCCGTCGCCGCAGCGCGCCAAGGACGGCCCCCTGCGGCTGGTGCAGTTCGGCCATATCGGCCCCAACCGCCGCCTCTGGGAAGTGCTCGAGGCGCTTGGCCCCCTCAAGACCGAGATCGACTTCCGCCTCGACATCATGGGCAATGTCTGGGACCGCTCGGTGCTCAGCGAAAAGCTCGAACGCTTCGGGCTCGAGGACCGCGTTACCGTGCATGGCTTCGTGCCCGAACCGGATCTCGATGCGGCGCTGGCCAAGGCGCATCTGGTCTTCAACCTGCGATACCCGACCATGGGTGAGGCCTCGGGCAGCCAGCTGCGCATCTGGAACGCCGCCGCCGCCGCCGTGGTCACCGATCTGGGCTGGTACGGATCACTCCCCGACGACACCGTGTTCAAGATCCCGCTTCAAGGCGAGACCGCCGCCCTTCAGGACCTCGTGCGCCGCGTGAATGCCGACCGCGGCCTCGGGGCCACCCTTGGCCAGACCGGCCGCACCCGGCTCGAGACCCGCCACACGCCCGCACTCTATGCGAGGGGCATCGCCGAGATCGCAGACCGCTTTGCCGAGGATGCCGCCCTGTCGCTCCATGCCCGGCGGGTGCGCGAGACCCTGGCCAAGGCACCCCACAAGACGCCGCTTTACGACAGGGCGCTCAAGACGCGGATGTAAGAGCACTCATGAGTAGCCTGCTTCCTTCTGGTGCCGGATCGCAAGGATGGTCACGCCAGTCTCGCCGACATGGTATCTGACCACATATCCGCTGTCGCCGAAATCGACGATCCAGTCGCGAAATGCGTCTGGCAGATCCTCCACAAGCCGTCCGATCCCCGGTTGCGTCCCCAGAAGCGTCACACCTCTCCGGATCGCCTCACCGGCCCGTTGCGCGGCAGCCGGGTTCCTGTCCCGAAGAAACGTGCGTAGCCGCTCCAGATCCCGGATCGCGGCGGGCGCATAGATCACTCTCGGCATTCTGGCGGTGTCAGCTCGGCATCACTTCCCCAGCTTGCCAGCCAGTCATCCACCGCTTCAGCCGTCGCATGCTGTCCGGTTGTCTGAAACTCGTCCCATGCCTTCAACGTATCCTGCCGCAAGGCTTCGCGTTTTTCCTCCCGCTCGACATACTGGGCAATCGCTTCGCGCATGATCCAGTGGGACGTCCGCCTGCGGCTCTCGGCAAGGGCCTGAACCCGCGCCTTCATGTCGTCGTCCAGTTTGACGGATGTCGCAGCTGCCATGTCGATCTCCCGCATGAGGTATTACCTTCTGCTACTTCGTAGCACTTTCCGACAACCCTTTCCATTCTCGGGACCTCTGGAGGGAAAAGCCCCCCGGCCATCCATCTTTTCAAAGCAGACCTTTCCCTGATCTTCCTTTCAGAGGGCCTGTGTGCCGGGCGTGACTCACTTCTGTGGGTGTTAATATGTGTTAGACTCGTGTTACGCCTCTTTTGAGGGCCATTTTTCTAAGCATTTACAATCACTTCCCCGCACCCCCCGTGTGCAAAGTGGTGATTCTGCGTGTGTAGAGTGGTGATTCACCGTGTGTAGAGTGGTGATTCCCTTTTCCCGAATCATCCCCCATGAAAACCGCCCGACAACCCCTTGGGACGACTCGCGTTTTCCGCCTTGCCCGTGTGTGAAGTGTCGAAGCGCTTGTGTGTGAAGTGTCGTTTTGACCTTGGCGTGTGTGAAATGTCGTTGTACCTTGCCCTGTGTGTGAAGTGTCGTTCAGGAGCCTGCCCCATGTCCACAGCGCCCGCCGCCTATCCGCTGCTGCCGGACCGCCATCCGCAGGGGGATTTCTTTGTCTGCGACATCCTCGACGCCGCCCCCAAGGGGGACATGGGCTCGATGGAGCATCCGATCTTCTCGCTGTCCACCAAACCCGACACCCGGCCGCGCCGCTATGAACACAACGGCGTCACCATCGACATCAAGCCTTCGGTGGACGGGCTGGCCACCGTGCATGACCGGGACATCCTGATCTACTGCATCTCAAGCCTCATCAAAGGCATGAACGAAGGCCGCGAACCCCAGCAGGTGATCCGCTTTCAGGCCGCCGACCTGCTCAAGGCCACCAACCGCATGACCACCGGGCGCGGCTACAACCTTCTGAAGGCCGCGATGGAGCGGCTTGCCGGCACGCGCATCTCCACCAACATCACCACCGGCGGGCAGGAGATTTTCGAGACCTTCGGCCTCATCGAACGCGCCAGGATCGTGCGCGAAACCCGCGACGGGCGCATGCAGGAGGTCGAGGTCAAGCTCAGCGACTGGGTCTTCAACGCGATCCGCGCGCAGGAAGTCCTCACGCTCAGCCGCGAATATTTCCGCCTGCGCAAACCGTTGGAGCGGCGCATCTACGAACTGGCGCGCAAGCATTGCGGCCGGCAGAAGGAATGGCGCGTGTCGATGGCGGTGCTGCAAAAGAAATGCGGCTCGGGCTCGACCTTGCGCGAATTCCGCCGCCTCGTTCTGGCCATCGCCAAGGAAGATTCCGAATACAACCACATGCCGGATTACGAGATCCGCATCGATGACGACAAGGATCAGCTCATCGCGCGGTCCCGCGGCACCGTGGGGGACGACCGCTCCGAAGCGGTGGAGATCCCGCCCCTCGACCCGGAGGTCTACGACATGGCCCGCGCCGCCGCCCCCGGCTGGGACGTCCACGTCATCGAGGCCGAATGGCGCGCCTGGGCCAGCAGCACGCCGCGCAACCCCGAAATGGCCTTTCTGGGCTTCTGCAAGAAATGGGCCCAGCAGCGCGGAGAGCCTTAACACCCTGGCATTCGGGGTGCACATCAAGGCTGAGGAAGATGGCAGGAAATAGGGGGGCTTTCTTCGCATCGCTATCGGTATGCCATCACGGCACGAAATCTGTCCGCAGGATGCTCACCCCGCCAGCCCGAGAAACACCGCCAGCGCTTGGTTCACGCTGACCATGGTCGCTTCGTCAAGACGACCAAACACCGGACCGATCTTGTCGGCCTGCACGGTCATCGGCTTGTCCAGCATGATCTGGGACTGCGCGCGCAGCCCGTTCTCCGGTGTCGGCTCCACCGTCGGGCGCAGCAGCGGGGCATCAAGCAGAGTGGATGTGATCGGCAGGATCGCCACCGACCCCAGTCCGGCGAACTGGTCGGATTGGATGACAAGGGCAGGTCGGGGTTTGCCATAAGCCCCCTGAAGCGCCACAGTGACAAGGTCGCCGCGCCTCAGCTCCACCCGTCCAGATCCGCCGCCGCTGCATCCATGAAATCATGCAGAGCCGCATCCTGCCGCTCAGCCGCCGCGATCAGCGCCGCTTGTCTGCGGCATTCCTCGGCAAAGCCCGAGCGGCGGGTGTCGGGCACCCAGATCTGAACCGGACGCAGCCCTGCGGCACGCAGCGCGTCGCGATGTTTCTGCACACGGTCTGAAACGGGTGTCGGCATCTGTGTCTCCTTGTCGTTACATGTAACGGATACCAGGAGCCGTTTCAATACAGGTTGCACGCATCAGCACTGACGCCCCTTTTCGCGTGGAACGCCGTCAGGCGTGACACGCGCACTGGAGACGCGTTTCTTTAACAAACCCTGAATAGGACCGAACCGGACCCAATGTTTCGCGTGCGAAACATTTCCCTGACAGGCAGTTAACCCTCCAGCGCCGCCATCACGTCCCGCCCCACATCGTTCCAACTGCGCAGGGGGGTGTCTGCGATCCGCGCCTCCAGGGCCGCGCGCTCCGACGGATCGAGACAGCGCAGCACGGCGGCCTCAAGGCTCTGCATCGACGCAGGATCGCAATAGGCCACCATGTCGCCGCCCACCTCGGGCATGGACGCGGTCTGTGACACCACCCCGGTCTTGCCATAGCTCAGCCCCTCGCCGATGGGCAGGCCCCAGCCTTCGTAAAGGCTGACCGTCGCGGTAAAGAGGCAGTGACGGTAGAGGTGGTCCAGTTCGGCATCGCTGGGCGCATCGAGCCAGATCACCCAGCCGCCCAGGCCGCCCGTCTGCTCGAGCATCGCAAGGAACCCGCCCGTCAGCCAGCCGCGCTTGCCCGCCAGCACGAGGCGCGGCAGCTCGAGATCGTTTCGCTGCGCAAGACGCGCCCAGACCTGCACCAGCCGCCAGAGGTTCTTGCGTGGCTCGATCGTGCCCACGCAGAGCGCGTAAGGCACCGTGGTGGCCTCATGCACCAGCGGGCTGAGGGCATGGGGGCCGTCAAGTGCGGCGCCGACACCGGCCTGCGCCAGCGGGGTGACATGAACCGTGCCGCCAAGCCCTTGTTCCGACAGGAACTCCCGCAGGTCCCGCGCGGTGGCCTCGGAATTGGCGAGATAGCCGCTGACATAGTCTGCCGAGCCGACCAGCCACTGGTGATAACTCTTCGCCGCCTTGGGATCGGCCTGTTCGGGCAGCTTCATCGGGATGAGGTCATGCACCAGAAGCACCACCTTCACCCCGCGCGCATGGGCGCTGCGAAAGGCACTTTCCACCTTGCCACGGCCCCAGATCGCCCCCAGCCCGCAGACCGTGTCGCCCGGTTGGGCGACCTTGGCAAAGGCGCGCAGGGCGACGGGGCGCACCGCCTTGCGCGGGCCATAGAGGCGCTGCCAGAGGGCGAAATCCAGCCCGCGCTTTTCGAAATAGCGGGGCTTGCCCAGCTTGCCCGCCAGCCGCATCCGGACGACATGCACCGCCTGCTTGACCGGTTGGCCCCGGTAGCGGTCGAGAAACTGCGCCGGGATCTGCGCCTTGAGCGCACGGACCCCCAGCGCCGGGGCCAGCGCCTCGATGTCGAAGGCCTCAAGCGCGTCGATCAGATCTGCGGCGGGGCAGGTGAGATAGGCTTTTTTGACCGGATGGTAAAAACTCAGGAACACGTCGCGCCCGCGCAGCCGGACGGCCTGGGCGATGATGCGCACCGCGGCGCGCTGGATGCCGCTGACCGAGCGATGTTCGCGGATATAGGTGACGATGTCGCTGACATCGAAGAAAACCTGCGCCATCTCGTTTCTGCTGTCCTCAACCCTGATCCTTGCTGGAAGGTGTTACGGCAAGCGGCGGTCAAGGTCTATTGCGGTCTCCCCTGTGCCCGGAAGTGCTCTGTGCCCATAAAGATTTGAATGGGGAGGCCGCAAAGACAGCTTTACAGATCAGCAATCGTGCTCAAATGATTGTTTCGGGTATAATTTTATTTCAAAGGTGCGCAGGTCCATGCCGACAATTCTCTCCGAAGATTTCAACACCAGTGACGGCGGCTGGACCACCAATGCCGATGCCCGCAATTTCACCCATGTGCCGCTCAGTGGCGGTACGGGCGGCTATGTCGAGGCCTTTGACCGGGTTTCGGGCGATGTCTGGTATTTCGTAGGGGGTGCCCCCTTTACCGGGGATCTGTCGCTCTTTACAGGAGGCACGCTGGAGTATTCCATCCGCCAGTCCAGCACCTCCAGCCAGTTCGACGCGGTCGATGTCATCCTCGTGGGGGCCGACCGGTCTATCGGGTTCGACTTTCCGATCGACGAAAACCCCGGCACGGACTGGACCGATTACAGCATCAGCCTGACCGCATTGGCGGGCTGGTTTGATCTGGCGACCGATGTTGTGCTTACGACTGATGCCGAAATTGCCGCCGTTCTGGACGACCTTCAGGCGCTCCAGATCCGGGGCGAATACGTGACTGGCCCCGACTCCGCCCAGCTGGACGAGGTCACGCTGACCTCGCTCCCGGGGGCTGGCGGCGGGGGTGGCGGAACGGGCACGCCCGCGCCTTATCGCGACGGCTTTGCCACCGGCGACGATGGCTGGCGCATCACCGCGGACGGGCAGGACGCAAGATGGATCGCCACGGGCGGCAAGACCAACGGCTACCTTCAGGCCAGCGACCGCCCCTCCGGGGATGTGTGGTTCTTCAAGACGCCGGTGGCTCGCTGAACTATTCGCTGTTCCAGACCAGCCTGAGCAGCCAGTTCGACGACATCGATGCCAAGCTCATTGCCACGGATGGGCGCGAACTGGTGATCGACCTGCCCGCAGATGCCCGACCGGGTCTCGACTGGACCGATTACAGCATCGCGCTGGACAGCAAGGGCGGCTGGGTCGACCCGGACACCGGGCTGGCCGCCACCAATGCCGAGATCACGTCGGTGCTCGCGGCGCTCGATTCCATCGAGATCCGGGGCGAATACCGCACCGGATCCGATACTGCGGGACTGGACGATTTCGCGCTGCTGGGCGTGGGCCAGGTGCTTGAGGATTTCAGCCAGGCGGGCGGCAACGGGCCGGATGCGCTGGACGGCACCACCGGGGGTGACGAGTTGTCGGGCGCGGGCGGCGACGACACGGTGACGGGCAGTCCGGGCAATGACACGCTCTCTGGTGGCGAGGGTACGGATACGGCGCGGTATTCGGGCGATCAGGACAGCTACACGCTGCAGATCACGCCGGACGGATTTGTGCTGGATGACCGCCGCGACGCGGGCGACGGCACCGACACGCTCACGGGGTTTGAGTTTCTCGACTTCGAAGGGGGCAGTTACTTTGACGGCGGGGCAGGGGGTCTGACCCTCTTCGACCTGCGCCAGTTCGCCGATTTCGCAACACTCACGCCCGAGGATTTCCGCACCTTCGTCGAGATCTACATCGCCTATTTCGACCGCGCGCCGGATGCGGTGGGGCTCTATTTCTGGGGCACGGTGCTGGCCAAGGGGCAGCTGACACTGGAGCAGATCGCGGATGATTTCTTCAATCAGCCCGAGACCCAGGCGGCCTATCCCGACCTGAGCAACAACACCCTTTTCGCGCAGCAGGTCTACCAGAACGTGCTTGGCCGGGACTTCGACGCCGCGGGTCTGAACTTCTGGGTGGGCGCGCTGGATGGCGGGTTTGTGACCAAGAGCCAGTTCATCTTGGCCCTGCTTGAAGGGGTGGACGCCCCCGCCCAACCGGGCGACAGCGCCGAGACCATCGCGCAGCGGGCGCTGGATGCGCAGTACCTCGAGACCAAGACCGATCTCGGCGTCTATTACGCGGTGATCCTCGGCATGAGCGACGTGGAGGACGCGCGTGACAGCATGGCGCTCTTCACCGGCACCCCCGCCAGCGTCCAGGCCGCCCGCGCTGAGATGGACGCCGATTTCGCCGAGGCGCTGGATCCTGTGACCGGCGAATTCCTCATGCCGCTGGTCGGCGTGGTGGACGATCCGTTCATGGCCTGAGGCCAAGCCCTTCTGGCGTGTCGTCTCATGCCAGAAGGGCCCGGTTCGACGGATTTTCCATAATTCGTCCCGGTCTACCCAGCATAATCCTTATTGCCACCATCATTGTGCCCAGATGTGGCGGTAGCTTTTGCTTCCAATGAAAGTCGCACTCGCAACGCGCAAGTGGACCGGCTGAAAGCCTGTGCTTTTTGTCTCGGCTTGGAAAGGAGTCTGGCGTGTCGTTTGAGGCAGCATCTATCGACCGAACGGCACGTTCTGAACCCCTTGAGGGGAGTGCAGTTCTTTTGGCCGCGACAGGCGATGCGCATTCCCCGCACCAGGGCACACCATGCCCCGAAGCCTGGCACTATCTGCGTGGTTTTCCGCCCAAACGCGCCACTGCTCCCTTTGATGCCGGAAAATTTGATGCTACCAGATGCCTCAATCAGAACGGCGGCGCAGACCGTTGCGAACATGGCAGTGAGCAGGGCGTGTGTAAATTCAGTTTTAATCTTGTGTGTTTTACGCACTCGGTCGGCGATTTTGAGGCCATCTCATACAATCCGACGGCCTCGGCACGGTATTTGCCAGCTCGCAAGGACGTTTGTGCGTTGAATGAACAGACACCGCCCGGAACGGTCGCATGACCCTCTCAGGCAACAGGACATCTCTCGGTAGGAGGCAGTAACGTGAGCAATTCCACACCAGTCGGACCATTGGTCTTTCTTGGAGATCCTAATGTCGGGAATACTCTTATTGCCCGTCCCAATGGCATAGCAGACGCTGATGGCATCAACTTTGCCACAGAAACATTTCAGTGGCTCCGCAATGGCCAGCCTATTTCGGGTGCGACCGATCAAAGATATACCCTGACCGCCGCAGATCAGGGGGCAGGGATCAGCGTTTCCTACAGCTACCTGGATTTTGGTGGCACGCGGGAAACAGTCGGCAGCAAGTCAAAAACCGTCCTTGCGGCCTCAGATGACGGTGGGACTTATACACCGCCGACAATCGTTGGGATTGAGCCTATCCCAACTCCGAACAACTCTGCGCCACAAGGCCCTTTGAGTATTCTTGGCGATGCGCTTGTTGGGGAAACGCTGATCGCCCGGCCTAACGCCATCATCGATGCAGATGGCATCAATGACAGCACCAAAAAATTCCAGTGACTGCGTGACGGAGATGTGATCCCGGGGGCAACCGGCCAATCCTACGTTGTGACAAATGCGGATAGGGGCTCCCAGATCAGTGTTCTGTACACCTATTTCGACAATGGTGGCAGCTTTGAAGTCGTTGCGAGCAAGCCCGAGCCAGCTGTGCCTGGGGGCACGACGACGCCCCCGGTTGTCCAGCCACCGGTAGAAGAAGAGCCCGTCGAGGAAACTCCGATTGAAACCCCGACCCCGCCGACAGGCTTCATGAACTCCGTGCCGATCGGCAAGCTGGTCATCCTTGGCTTCCCGGTCGAAGGGGCCGATCTCTGGGCCCGGACCGATGCGGTGTTTGACCGCGACGGGTTCAACCCGGCGAATGCCCGATTCCAGTGGCTGCGGGACGGCGAGCCCATTCCAGGTGCCACCGCCAACACCTACCGGATCACAGAAGATGATCGCGGTGCGTCGCTCAGTGTCCAGATGAGCTTTGTCGACGGGGCAGGAACTCTGGAAACCGTGGTCAGCGAACCTGAACCGCCGGTGCCGGATCCCGATGCCGAGGAAACCCCGGAGCCTCCCACAGAGGGTTCAGAGCAGCCGCGTGCCACCGGTGTCCTTGAGGGCACTCCGGAAGATGATGATGCGCTGATCGCCACATCCGAGATCGGCCGTATCGACGGTCTGGACGGTGTCGACACGGCGGTCTTTGCCGGGGACCAGACCAATTACACGCTGGTGTTCAGCCCTGACGGGATCACTGTCACCGACCGTACGGATGGCGGTCTGGGCACCATTGCGCTGGACAATGTGGAACTGATCGATTTCGGAACCGAGCTGCCGGTGTTCGGCGGCGCGATGGACCTGCGCCAGTTCGGCGGTCACACGGCACTCGATCAGGAGACCTTCGAAAGCTTCGTCGAGATGTACATCGCCTATTTCAACCGCGCTCCCGATGCGGTGGGTCTGGCATTCTGGGGCACGGCCTTTGCCAATGGCATGTCTCTTGAAGAGATCGCGGCTGAATTCGCGACGCAACCGGAAACGCTGGCGATCTATCCCGCTGGAACGAACAACCTGAAATTTGTCTCCGACGTTTATGACAACGTGTTGGGCCGGTCGCCGGACATTGACGGTTTGCGCTTCTGGGCGGGTCAGCTGGATGACGGCAATGTCAGTCGCGGCGAGTTCATCCTGGCCATGTTGAACGGTGTTCAGGACGGCAGCGCAGACCGTGCCTATCTCGATCAGAAAACCGATCTGGGCGCACTGTTCGCGGTGCATCGCGGCATGTCGAACACCGACGACGCAGCCCAGGTCATGGCTCTGTTCACGGGCAGTGCCGAGAGCCTGACCGATGCCGTGGATGCTGTCGAAGCGCTCTACATGGCGTCCATGAGTGCAGAGAACGGCGATTTCCTGATGCCGCTTGTCGGCGTATTGGACGACACCTTCGGCGTGCTCTGAGCCGAAAACCCATTCCTCTGGGAATGGACGCATTCGTGAGAGCCAGCCCGGGGGCTACCCTGGCTGGCTTTTGTTTTGTCAAACTTCAGGTTTCCGCATGGTCACAGTCATTTAAGAGAGGGTTTTGAGGATAATTCTGACTGTTGTCGGGCCCAGTGGGAAGAAGAAGCGTATGTGCCGCAAGCCTTGATCTGCGACTCCGGTGAACCGCCCCGGGTTTACCGGAGAGTAAAACACTCAAAGGATGAGCCCTATGACAAAGCAGAGATTCACCCCCGCCTATCCGGCCGAGCTTCGCGAACGCGGTGTTCGGATGTTTCGAGAGAACCGTACCGATTATTCCAGCGATACGGCCGCCTATAAGGCCATCGCGCCGAAGCTTGGCTGTTCGCCGGACAGTCTGCGGGTCTGGTGTCAGCAGGCCGAACGCGATGCCGGGCAGCGGGCCGGTCTGACAAGTGCCGAGAAGGATCGGATCAAGGAACTTGAGCGTGAGGTCCGTGAACTGCGCCAGGCCAACGAGATCCTGAAGAAGGCCAGCGCATATTTCGCAGCGGCGGAGCTCGACCGCCCATTCCGCAAATGATCGCGTTCATTGATGATCACCGTTGTGTCCATGGTGTCGGGCCGATCTGCCGGGTTCTGGGGATCGCACCATCGACTTATTACGCCTTCAAGGCCGTGGAGCGTGATCCGGATCTGGCATCGGACCGGGCCAGGCAGGATCAGCTGGACATGGCTGCGATCAAGCAGGCCTTCGAGGGCAGCCGGGGCCGATATGGCGCGCGCAAGGTCTGGCACCAGCTACGCCGCAGTGGCCATGATATCGCCCGCTGCACGGTGGAGAGGTTGATGCAGGTCATGGGATTACAAGGCGTTGTGCGGGGCAAGAAGGTGATCACCACCAACCCCGATACGGCACAACCTTGCCCGCACGATAAGGTAAACCGAGCCTTCGTGGCGGACATGCCAAACCAGCTTTGGGTCAGCGACTTCACCTATGTTTCCAGCTGGCAAGGAATGGTCTACGTGGCTTTCATCATCGACGTCTTCGCCCGCAAGATCGTTGGCTGGCGGGTCTCGACCTCGATGACGACTGGTTTCGTCTTGGATGCCCTGAACCAGGCCATCTGCCAGAGGGCGCCGTCTGAGGCTGACAAATTGATCCATCACAGTGATCGTGGCAGCCAATACCTGTCGATCCGATACACCGAGCGGCTCGCAGAGGCCGGCATCGATACCTCGGTCGGAAGCGTCGGCGATTCCTATGATAATGCCCTCGCCGAAAGCATCATCGGCCTGTTCAAGACCGAGGTCATCAAGTTCCTCGGCCCCTGGAAGTCGGTCGGTCAGGTCGAATGGGAAACTCTGAAATGGGTCGACTGGTATAACAACACCCGCCTTCACAGCGCCGTCGGTTACATCACGCCACAAGAAGCAGAGGAGGCATTCTACGCAAGCTTGAACGCTGACGAAAAAGCAGCCTAACTATTGAACCAGAAACTCTCCGGTAAACCCGGGGCGGTTCACCTCTTCCATAAATGCCCTGCCCGGTGCCCATCTGGGTCTCGAGCGATGGGGAGAAAGTTGCCCTGAACTGGACCATCGATCCGTGTTTGTGGACTGGCATGACTATCAAGGCTCTTACGGATATGAGCAGGTCAATTACTGAAAACACTGCCACAGATTCCATTGCACGGCTGGACCGATCCTTATAAACGGCCCCGGCATCGTCAGTGCGATGCATTCCCGTCCCGACCCGTGAAAGGCTCGACGCGCATGCAGACGCCCTATTACCTCATCGACAAATCCCGCCTGCTTCCGAACATGGAAAAGATCGCGTGGCTGCGCGAAAACTCGGGTGCGAAATCGCTGCTGGCGCTCAAGTGTTTTGCCACATGGTCGGTCTTCGACATGATGTCCGAATACATGGACGGCACCACGTCCTCTTCACTGTTCGAGGTCAAGCTGGGGCGCGAGAAGTTCCCCGGTGAGACCCATGCCTATTCCGTGGCCTGGGCGCCGAATGAGATCGACGAGGTGCTGGCCTCGTCGGACAAGGTGATCTTCAACACCGCGCAGCAGCTTGAGCGGTTCGAGGCGGTGAGCCGGGACCATGTGCGGGGTCTGCGGGTCAATCCCGGAGTCTCGACCTCGAGCTTTGATCTCGCCGATCCGGCGCGGCCCTTTTCGCGGCTGGGCGAACATAGCCCCGAGACGATCGAGCCTGTGGCGGATCTGGTGTCCGGCTTCATGTTCCACAACAATTGCGAGAATGCCGATTTCGAGCGGTTCGACGCGATGCTGGGCATGATCGAACAGCGCTTCGGTCACCTGATCCGGCGCATGGACTGGATCAGCCTTGGCGGCGGCATCCATTTCACCGGCGAAGGCTATCCGCTCGACCGGTTGGCGGAACGGCTCAAACGCTTTGCCGGGCAGAACGAGGTGCAGGTCTATCTTGAACCCGGGGAGGCGGTGATCACCAAGTCGACCACGCTCGAAGTGACGGTTCTGGACACGCTCTACAATGGCAAGAACCTCGCCATCGTCGACAGCTCGATCGAGGCGCATATGCTCGATCTCTTGATCTACCGCGAAAGCGCCAAGATGGACGAGAGCGGCGATCGCGAATGGATGATCTGCGGCAAGTCCTGCCTTGCGGGGGACATTTTCGGTGAATTCCGCTTTCCCAAGGACCTCGCCCCCGGTGACCGCCTGTCGATGCAGGACGCGGCCGGGTATACCATGGTGAAGAAGAACTGGTTCAACGGTGTGCAGATGCCCGCCATCGCGGTGCGCGAGCTCGATGGAACCGAGCGCCTCGTGCGCGGCTTCACCTATGACGATTTCGCGGCGGCCCTGTCGTGATCTGACCGCGCCCCTTCGGGCGCCTCATCATCTCAAGGGAGTTCTGGCTTGAAAAAGACCGTTCTTATCATCGGCGCCGGCGGCGTCGCTCAGGTTGTTGCCCATAAATGCGCACAGAACAATGACGTGCTGGGCGATCTGCATATCGCCAGCCGCACCAAATCGAAATGCGAGGCGATCATCGCCAGCGTCCACGACAAGGGTGCGATGAAGGTTGCGGGCCGGTTTGACGCCCATGGCGTTGACGCCACCGATACCGACGCCGTGGCCGCGCTGATCCGCGAGACGGGTGCGCAGATCGTCATCAACGTGGGCACGGCCTTTGTGAACATGCATGTGCTGGATGCCTGCATCGCCACGGGGGCCGCCTATATCGACACGGCGATCCATGAAGAGCCGGACAGGATCTGCGAAACCCCACCCTGGTACGCCAATTACGAATGGAAGCGCCGCGATGCCTGCACTGAGCAGGGTGTGACCGCGATCCTGGGTGCGGGCTTTGATCCCGGCGTGGTGAACGCCTATGCGCGCTTTGCCATCGACCAGATGGACGAAGTGAAAAGCATCGACATCGTCGACATCAACGCAGGTAGCCACGGCAAGTATTTCGCGACGAATTTCGACCCCGAGATCAATTTCCGCGAATTCACCGGCACCGTCTATTACTGGGAAGACCAGACCTGGAAGGAACTCGCGATGTTCGAGAGCGGGCGCACCTGGGACCTGCCCGTGGTCGGCCCCTCCAAGGCCTACCAGTCCGGCCATGACGAGGTGCATTCCCTGGCGGTGAACTACCCGCAGGCGGATGTGCGGTTCTGGATGGGTTTTGGGGACCATTACATCAACGTCTTCACCGTGCTGAAGAATATCGGACTTCTGTCGGAACAGCCCGTCACCACCGCCGAAGGTCAGGAAGTGATCCCGCTCAAAGTGGTCAAGGCCTGTCTGCCTGACCCCGCGAGCCTTGCGCCGAACTACACCGGCAAGACCTGCATCGGGGATCTGGTGAAGGGTGTGAAGGACGGGCACGACATCGAGCTCTTCGTCTACAACGTGGCCGACCACAAGGAGGCCTATGACGAGGTGGGCAGCCAAGGCATCTCCTACACCGCCGGTGTGCCGCCCGTGGCCGCCGCCATGCTGGTGGCGACCGGAGAATGGGACGCAAAGACGATGACGAATGTCGAGGAACTGGACCCCAGGCCCTTCTTCACCCTGCTCGACCGCATCGGTCTTCCGACCCGCGTGCTCAAGGGGGGCTTGGGCGGCGAGGACATGGCCTGGACGGAGTACACGGCCTGAGTTTGACAGTGCCGGGGCAGGGGGGACCTGTCCCGGCTGTTCCTGTCAGCCCTGTTCCGGTCCGGGCAGGGTGCGCGCCGCCGCCATCTGGCGCAGCAGGACCGGCAGGGCAAGCGCCAGCCCGATCACCGTTGCGGTCAGTGCAGGCACCACCATGAGCAGGGCAGACACTGTCAGCGCCAGCCGTTCCATTCGCCAGAGTGGTGCAAAGAGCCAGCCCGAAATGGCGGCCGACAGCATCCAGATGCCCACCAGCAAGCCGAACACCGCCAGCGCAAAGGCTTGCAGGGTGAAATCCTGCGTGACGATCAGCACCGAGGGCGAGAAGACGAAGACGAAGGGCACCATGACTTTGCCCATGGACAGCCGGAAGGCGGTGTTGCCGGCGCGGAACGCATTGGCCCCCGCAATCCCCGAGGCGGCATAGGCGGCCAGTGCCACGGGGGGCGTGATGTCGGCCAGCACCCCGTAATAGAACACGAAGAAATGCGCCACGATGGGCTCGACGCCAAGCAGGCCCAGGATGGGTGCGGCCACCGCCACCATGATGATGTAATTGGCCGTGGTGGGAATGCCCGCCCCCATTAGGATGCAGACAATTCCGGTCAGGATCAGCGTGAAGAGCAGCGTCATCGTGGGCACGGTCATCACTTCGAAGGGCAGGACCGACAGCGTGGCGTGCAGGTCGCTGGCCCATCCCGCGGCAAGCCCCGTCACCATGTAGGCGAGCTTGAAGCCCACCCCGGTCAGGGTCACCACGCCGATCACCACACCCACAAGGGCGGCAGCGGCGGTGACGGCCAGCGATTGCTTGGCCCCCATGATGAAGCCTTCCCAGATCCCGAGGGCCGCCATGCGCAGCCCGTCGCCAAACCCGTGCCGCATGAGGCATTGCAGGATCAGCACCGCGATGCAGGCGGCGATGGCCCAGAAGGCGGCGGCAAAGGGTGTGCGCCCCGACAGCAGGATCGCGATCAGCAGCACCAGCGGCAAGAGGCTCAGCCAGCCTTCGCGCAGCACCTTCATCACGTTGGGCAGTTCGTCGGCGCTCAGCCCGCGCAGGCCCAGACGGCGCGCCTCGAGATGGACCTGCATCAGCACGCCGTAGAAATGCATGAAGGCGGGCACCAGGGCGGCGGTCAGGATCGTGGTCAGCGGCACACCCAGGTATTCGATCATCAGAAAGGCCACCGCCCCCATCACCGGCGGCGTGATCTGCCCGCCGGTGGAGGCGGCGGCCTCGACCGCAGCCGAGAAATGGCGCGGATAGCCGATGCGCACCATCGCGGGAATGGTCAGCGCCCCGGTGGTGACGGTGTTGGCGATGGACGATCCCGAGATCGACCCCAGAAGCGCCGAGGACAGCACCGACACCTTGGCAGGCCCGCCCGAATAGCGCCCTGCCGCCGCCGAGGCGAGGTCGATGAACAATTGCCCCAGCCCGATCCGTGTGGCCATCACCCCGAACAGCACGAAATGGAACACATAGGTGGCGATCACCCCCAGGGCCGTGCCGTAGATGCCCTGCGAGGTCAGGTAGAGATGGTTGACGATATTGGTCCAGCTGGCACCGGGATGCACCAGCACCCCCGGCATGGAGCGGCCGAAATAGGCATAGGCCATGAACAGGATCGCGATCACCGGCAAGGGCCAGCCCATCGACCGGCGCACCGCCTCGAGCAGGGTCACGATCAGCACCGTGCCCATGATCACGTCGATGGGCAGCGGGTTGCCGACGCGGAAGGCCAGCTGGTCATAGACCCAGGGCACGTAAAAGGCCGCAGCGGCAGCACCCAGCGCCAGCACCCAATCGGCCAGCGGCAGGCCAAATGGGGCCATCAGGCCGGGGCGCGTCACCCGTCCCGACAGCGCCGAGAAGGACAGGAACACCAGGAACAGCGTCACCCCCATGTGCCCGCCCGCATGGGTCGTGGCGCGGGGAATGCCGAACCCGGCAGTGTAGAAATGATAGCAGGACAGCAGGAACAGGATCGTGCCCGCCGCCAGCGTCAGGCCGGGGGGCAGGGGGCGGAACCTGGTCTCGGGATCGAAGCGCTGTTCAAGCGCCTCAAGCTCTGCGGCGGAAAGCGCGGGCTTGTCGGGGGTGTCATCCGTTCTGGTCATCGCCCGGACTCCTGCTGATGTCGGTCATGGAAAAGGCGGGGCAGTCGTGCCGCCCCGCCGTTTGGTTTCCCGGGGGTCGGATCAGTCGATCAGACCGGCTTCGCGGTAGAAGCGCTCGGCGCCCGGATGCAGCGGGATGCCGACACCGGAGAGGGCCGTTTCGGTCCGGATCGCCTTGCCCTTGGCATGGCCGCTGTCCAGGAGCTTGCGGGTGTTGTCGTTCCAGAGCGCCTGGGTGATGCCGTAGATCAGCTCTTCCGGCTGGTCCGCCGAGGTCACCCATTGCGCGCCCACGGCGAGGGTCGTGGTGTCCGCCGCCACACCTTCATAGGTGCCTGCCGGAACCAGGTCCTCGGCAAAGAACGGATAGGCTTCGCGGATCGCCGCCGCACCGTCGCCGGTGATCGGCACGAGGGTGATCGCCATCTGGCTGGCCAGTTCCGCGATCGCACCCGCCGGGAACCCGCCGACGAAGAAGAACGCATCCATCTGCCCGTCGCGCATCCGGTCGGCCGCCTGGTTGGGTTTCAGGAATTCGGCCTGGATGTCGGCCTCGGCAATGCCGAAACCTTCGAGGATGATGCGGGCATCCACCAGCGTGCCCGAGCCGGGTTCATCCAGCGACACGCGCTTGCCGCGCAGGTCGGCCACCGACGCGATGCCGGCATCGGCACGGGCGACGATGTGGATCGATTCAGGATAGAGGTTCGCAATCGCGCGCAGGCTGTCGACGGCGGGCTTGCCGTCCCAGATGCCGGTGCCGGAATGGGCCCAGTTGGCCACGTCGGACTGCACGAAGCCCGATTCCAGCGTGCCGCCCGCGATGGCGTTCACGTTGGCAACGGACCCGTTCGACGACACCGCCGAGGCGATCAGGCCCGGCACGCCACAGCTGCCGCCTTCCTCGCAGGAGCGCGAACCCGGCGGGTTCGAGATGGCGTTGGCGAGCAGGCCGCCGATCGGATAATAGGTGCCCGCCGTGCCGCCAGTGCCGATGCGGAAGAAGCTCATGTCCTGCGCCGTGGCCATCGAGCCACAGGTCAGAGCCGCCGCGAGCAGGGCGGTCTTGAGATGGTGCAACATTGATCTCTCCTCTGTTGGATCGTTGTCATGCCGCATCCTTTGCTCTTTCCGAGGCGGCTGCAACGGCTCCCCGACGGAATTTATCCTCCAATGAGTTCAGCGGTTTGATCCGGTCCCGTGTCGGGTCGATCCAAATTTGGCCTTGTTTGTGAACGATAATCAACACTCGTGGCCATTATCGGGATTCGCATCATGGAAGCTGCCATCTTCTTGGGCCTTGCAGCCTTGCTGGGCGTCTCGGTGGGTCTCTTCGACTTTTCCGAGCCCGAGCCACCTGAGGCTGAAGACGACACCGCCTCGACGACCGAGGACACGGCAGTCACGATTGACGTTCTGGCCAATGACGAAGATCCGGATGGCGATGCGCTTTCTGTGACGTCTGCATCGGCTCTGAATGGCTCTGTTGCGGTCGGTGCCAGTGGCAGCCTGACCTATACACCGAACCCGGATTTCGCGGGCACTGACTGGATCAGATACGGCATCGAGGATGGCGATGGGGACAGCGACGATGCCTTCGTCACGGTGAATGTCATTGCCGCAAACGACCTGCCTGTGGCCAACGGGGATGCCGCCTCGACCGTGGAGGACACGGCGGTCACGATCAATGTGCTGGGCAATGACAGCGATGTGGACGGCGATGCGCTCTCGGTAACGTCGGCCTCGGCGACGAATGGCACGGTGGCGATTGCTGCGGGTGGCAGCCTGACTTACACGCCGAACGCGAATTTCGCGGGCACCGATACGATCAGTTACACGATCAGCGACGGGGCTGGCGGCACCGCCAGTGCGAGTGTTTCGGTGATCGTTGCCGCCGTGAACGACGCACCTGTTGCGGTGGGTGACACCGCCACGACGGTTGAGGACACGTCGGTGACCATCGGTGTGCTGGGCAATGACACTGACGTTGACGGCGATCCACTCTCGGTGACCTCTGCGTCTGCGACCAACGGTTCTGTTGCGATTGGGGCCGGAGGCAGCCTGACCTATACGCCAAACGCGGATTTCTTTGGCACCGATACGATCAGCTACACGATCGGCGACGGCGCGGGTGGCACGGCCACCGGCAGCGTTGCGGTGAGCGTGGGCGCGGCGAATGATGCGCCTGTTGCGGTGGCGGACACGGCGACCACGGCCGAGGACACGGCGGTCACGATCACCGTTCTGGGCAATGACACGGATGTGGACGGCGACCCTCTCTCGGTGACATCCGCTTCGGCGACGAACGGCACGGTCGTGGTCGAGACGGATGGGAGCCTGAGCTACACGCCGAACGCGGATTTCTCTGGCACTGACACGATCACCTACGAGATCAGCGACGGCGCGGGTGGCACCGCCACGGGCAGCGTTGCGGTGAGTGTTGGGGCGATCAATGATGCGCCTGTGGCCGAGGATGACACGGCCTCGACACTTGTAGACACCGCCGTCACGATTGATGTGCTGGGCAATGACACGGATGTGGATGAGGATCTGCTGACAGTGACCTCTGCGACGGCACCAAACGGCACGGTTGTGGTCGAGGCGGACGGCAGCCTGACCTACACGCCCAATGCGGCGTTCACGGGTGCGGATGTGATCAGCTACGAGATCAGCGACGGGGCGGGTGGAACGGCCAGCGCCAGCGTGGCGGTGGATGTGCTGGCACCCCCCGTGGCCCCTGCGGCGCGGATGGCGCTCGACAGCGGGCCGGACGGTGAGCTGGTCTCGGGCAGCGACGGTGATGACGAGATCACGGGTGGCGCGGGGGCGGATACCATTTTCGGCCAGGCGGGTTCCGATACGCTGACTGGCGGTGCCGGAGATGACGAGATCAATGGCATCTGGGACGGCAGCGACGACACCCGGATTGCAGCGCGGGATCTGGCTGACCCGGATGTCCTGCTGGGGGGCGACGGCAATGACGAGATCTTCCTGGGCAGCGGCGACGCGGCAACGGGAGGTGACGGACCGACACGTTCTACACTGGCACATGGGTCGATCCGGACAATGCGCCTCTTGTCCTTGATCTGGCGCCCGACGAATTCCGTAACCGCGCCATTGGCACCGCCTGCCTGAGGTTGGTGCGGTGATCTAAGACACGTGTTTAACTACGTCGTTAGCGACGTGTCTTATGCGGGGTCCCTGATGCGTGGTGAAATTCTTGGGATGGAGCGGCGGCGCTTCTGGCGTGATGAGGACAAGCTCGAGATCATCATGTCGGTCGGGGTTGGTGGCACAACGGTGACGCAGGTGGCGCAGCGCCATGAAGTGACGCGGCAGCAGATTTACGCTTGGCGGCACGACCTGAAGAAGAAGGGTCTGTGGTCGCCGGAGGCCGGGGCGCTTTTCTACCCTTTGGATATGCCAGTGGCGGCTGGAGTGCCGACAGCGCAGGATACGGCCGCTGAAACGTCGCCACCGGTTGCGGTTGAATTGCGTTTGCGTGGCGGCCGTAGTTTACATTTTGAAAGCACGATTGATCCGACTGCACTGTCGGTGCTGATCCGCGCGGTGGACGCCGCATGATCGGTCCCGGCACTGGTGTGCGTGTGTATCTGGCGTGTGGTGTCACGGATATGCGAAAGGGAATCGCGGGGCTGGCCGCTTTGGCGCAGGATGTGTTGCGTCAGAAACCAGCCAATGGTGCGGTATTTGCGTTTCGTGGGCGACGCGGGGATCGTATCAAGCTTCTGTTCTGGGATGGCCAGGGGTTTTGTCTCTACTACAAAGTCTTGGAGCGTGGCCGCTTCCCCTGGCCGAATGCTGCGGATGGGTCGATGCGGCTAACATCAGCACAGCTCGCGATGCTGTGGGAGGGGATCGACTGGAGACGTCCGGATTGGGGCGCTCCGCCAGCGCGCGTGGGGTAATTCTGCGCACGAATTATCGTTATTTATATGGCGCTTGAGCCTGTTTTTTGGTAGTCAAGCGCATGTCTGAACCTGCTGAAAACCTGCCTGATGATCCCGCTGAATTGCGCGCTATGATCGCTGCTCTACAGGCTGAAAACCTGCGGATCGCGGCAGAGAACGCCAAGATATCGGCCACGCTACGGGTTCACGACCAGCTGGTGCAAGCCCTGCGCCTACGGATCGCCAAGCTTCAGAAACTGGCCTTCAGCAAATCCTCGGAAAAGATTGAGCGCGAGATCGAACAGCTGGAACTGGCGCTTGAAGACCTGCTGGTTGCCGTGGCCGAAGACGATGAAGCGCCAATCGACGAAGGGCCGGATGAGCCATCAGCGGAAGCTGCCGATGCGCCCACTTTGCGCCGCAAGCCACGTGTCTCGGATGCGACCCCGCGCGAACGCCGTGAACTGGACCCCGGTGCCTGCTGCCCCGACTGTGGCGGCGATCTGCGTGTGGTGGGTGAGGATGTCAGCGAACTGCTGGACATGATCGCCGCTCAGATGAAGGTGATCCAGATTGCCCGGATCAAGAAATCCTGCCGCCGGTGTGAGCGGATGGTGCAGGAACCAGCACCCAGCCGTCCGATCCCCGGCAGTATTGCAGGGCCGAACTTGCTGGCCCATGTGCTGGTCTCGAAGTTCGACGACCACCTTCCGTTATATCGCCAGCACGAGATCTTCGCCCGCATGGGAGCAGACATTCCCGAAAGCACGCTTGTTGGCTGGTGCGGGCGAGCCATGAAGACCTTACAGCCGCTCATTGTACGGATCGAGGCGGACATCATGGCCAGCGACCTGCTGCATGCGGACGACACCCCCATCCGGGTGCTTGATCGCAGCATGCGCAACAGAGGGCTTGGCAAGGGTGTCAAGCAGGGCCGGATCTGGGCCTATGTGCGTGATCAGCGACCCTGGGCCGGGGCATCACCACCGGGTGCTGTCTATCGCTTTGCGCCAGACTGGAAGGAAGAGCACGTCCTCAGTCATCTGTCCGCAGCGCAGGGCATTCTTCAGGCCGACGGCTACAAAGGGTATGCCAAGCTTTACGCGCCAGAGCCTGACGGCACAGCCCGTTTGCGGGAGGCCGCCTGTTGGGCGCATCTGCGGCGCGACTTCCATGACTTTTGGACCTCAACCAAATCCGAGATCGCTCGCGAGGCGCTCGACCGGATCGGAAAATTCTACGACATCGAGCGCGATATCAACGGTCAGCCCGCCAACGTCCGCTATGCGGCACGTCAAAAACTTACCAAGCCCAAGGTCGAGGCTTTCTTTGCTTGGTCTGAACAGCAGCTTCTGCGCATCCCCGGCAAAAGCGATCTAGCCAAGGCGTTCCGCTATGGCCTCGCGCGGAAGGAGGCCTTCAGCCTGTTCCTGAACGACGGGCGTGTGGCCATCGACAACAATCCGGCCGAACGCGCCCTGCGCCCGATTGGAATAGGACGTAAAAACTGGCTCTTCGCGGGCGCAGATACCGGCGCGGAAACCCTCGCGCGCGCGATGACGGTCATTGAAACGGCCAAGCTGAACGGTCTTGACCCGCTGGCCTATCTTGCTGACATCCTCGACCGCATCCACGATCACAAGATCAACCGGCTTGATGAATTGCTGCCTTGGAACTGGGCGCCGATCGCATCCGTGAAGAACAGTCAAGCCGCGTAAGCTGCGGTATCAATGGCGTGGTTACCGAATTCCTGATTGTCTCGGTGCCCCAAGGCACCTCGGCAGGTACGTCGATCACCCTCGGAACCGATCCGATCACGGGGGACACCCTTGTTCAGGCCAATCTTCAGACCGTGGCGGTCATTGCGGCAGGGGGCGTTCCGGTGACACTGGGGCAGATCCTTGTCGTCGAGAATGCCAGCATTGTGTAGGCAAGCGGCATGAGGATGTGATCAAGAGGTTGTTGCAAGGCGGCAAGATAGGCCGCTCACCCTCGGAGCGTCACCTCAAACAAGTGCCCCCAGTCACCAACGGAAGCACCATGTGGCCTGCAGAGGCCTATGGACTTGCAAGACCACTCGGACGCTTATGACAATTCATAAATCAAGCCATCTGCTTCCAAGCGCAATTGGGCGCTGACGTTCAACTCGCTTGGGAGAATAGAACGGAGCAGCAAAGTGCCAAACCCCTCCTTGTTTCCCGGTACAACGGTTGGCCCTCCGCGTTCTGTCCAGGTCAGGCGCTGGAATGCTTCGCCCTTTGCCTGAACGCAGATCCGGACCTCTCCGGCATCATTTGAAAGAGCGCCGTATTTGACGGCATTGGTGAGCAGCTCGTGTATGGCGAGGCCCGTCAGCATGGCGGTGTTCGGCGAAAGGCTGACATTGTCTCCTTCGCAGATCACACGTGCGCTTTGGGCGCTGGCATAGGCGCTGAGTTCAAGAGCGAGAATGTCCTTGAATGTCTGTTTTTGCCATCCGCTGGAGGTCAGCTTGTCATGGGTTCGGGCCATGGCTGCCAGACGTTCGTCAAGCTCTTCGACCATGCTCTGCGGGTCGGTTGCGGTAGAAGCGGTGAACCGTGTCACAGCTTGGATGGTGGCGATAACATTTTTGACCCGATGCTCAAGCTCTGCCACCAGGATATCCTTGCGGTCCGTTGCTTCCAAAAGCGCGGTCTGGTCGGTGATGGTAATCAGCACCTCCTGAATGTCTTCTGTGCTGCGATGCACGGGGGAGACCGAGATCAAGACCCGCCGCAATGAATTGTCTACGGGTGTGATGATACGTTCGTCATAACGTGAGGTCTGTCCCCCTAACGCAGTTTTCAAGGCGGTCTGCAGGCGATCGACCGCGTCGTTCTCCATCTCGACACTGGCCAGATATTGAAAATTGATCCCGATCAAGTCAGCCTTTGATTTTCCAATTGCTGCCGTTACGCTATTGTTAACGTCGAGCAACACGCCATCGCGGTCCACCAATATAACCTGTGCTTCAAGCGCCTCAATGATGCTGGTCTGACGCAGTGTCTGCTGCACGTTTGCATCGCGCATGGCGACAAGTTCGGAAATCTCCAGGCTGACAGTCACGACACCCGTAATATTGCCCGCCAAATCGCGATAAGGCTGGATGATACGCCGAAAGACACCTTCAATTTTCTCTCCACGTGCATTTATGGAATTGACTATAACTTCTCGATCAATATGAGTTTTTGCATCTTTATATACAGAATCATATGTACCTTTCAGTGATTTGTAGTCTTGGGGAATAAACTCCTCGACTGTCTTTCCAATCGGATCTTCTGTCCCAAGCATTTCGCGTGCCTTCCGGTTCGCATGGACGATCACATGGTCCGGACCTTGGTGAATGGCAATAGAAAAAGGAACATGTTCGAAATTTCTCAGAATTCGTGAGCCAGCCTCCAGAAGCTCGGTTTTTTTTGCTTCAAGACTTTTTTCTAATCTTTTTTGTTGTGTGATTTCCAAAGCTGTGAACGCGATTTCAATCGTGTCACTGCCGTCGACCACGATCGGAAAATAATTGGAGATCCAGGTTTGAATTTCTTCGTTTTTCGACTGGATCCAAGCGTTTATTTCCACATCGAAAATTGGCTCCTTCGTCTGGGTTATTTTGTGAAACAGAGGTTTGACCTTATTCCAAACATCAGGAACAACTTCCTCGGGATGGCGCCCAACAATCTGTGATGCTGGCTTCCCGATCATTTTGGCCAATGCTTCGTTGACGCGCAGATATCGCATGTCGGGTCCATGCATGGCAGCGCCTATCGGGGTGCGGTCATAGAATGCTTCAAGTTCAGCAAGCCGATGTGCCAGTTGCTGGCTGGCCAGCTTGAGAGCCCATTGCTGCTCCAGTTGTTCGGTTATTTCAAAAAACGAGACGACAACCCCGTCTCTCCTGTTGTCAGGATCCAGGTATGGTCTTATTTTGACAATGTAATTGTGCCTCCTGTCCAGCGTGGATACTTCACGGGAAAATGTCGCCAAGGTTTTCTCTGGCTGCGTCAGATCGTCCTTGAGTTGTGGATAATCAAGTATCGTCACGAGATCAAAGATGGAGCGCCCAACATCCCGATCCTGAATGGAAAAGAGGTCTTTGCTGCGTGGTGTGAAGAGTTTAAGCAAACCTTGACGATCAACAAACATGATTGCGATATCGATGTTTTCGATCAGGTTTCGGAGATTGTTGTTTGCCACACCAAGGGCTTTGTTCTTCGCCGTCAGTTCGGAATTTATAATTTCAAGATCAGTATTCACGGAGTGTAATTCTTCTCTGGAGCTTTCCAGCTCTTCGTTTGAGCTCTGGAGCTCTTCGTTGATTGTCAAAAGTTCTTCGTTACTTGCCCAAAGTTCCTGTTCTGCCATCTTGAAATCGCGTTCACGATCCAGAAGGCGTTTTCTCGCCATGGTCAACTCTGCCTCATAAACAGATTCAGCCATATTGGCTGAAAAAATTGCGGCGCGTGTTTCTTTCCGGATGCGCACAGGCGAAAAGGCGACCAGGATGGACTTTGCTTCTTCATCCATTGGACGCGCCTGCAGGTCGAACATGTGCGCGATCCCATCGATCTCAACCATGATATCAGAAAGCGTTGTTTCGCTCTTTCGTTGACGAACATCCTTCAGGATCAATCGCAGCGGCATGCGCATGCTTTCGATAAAGTAATCTTCAAAAACCGGGCTCGGAACACCTTTGGCTGGTCGGAGAAAACGGCGTGCAGCTTCCGATGCATACAGAACTTCATCATACTGGCTAATTCGGACAAATGGCGGAGCAAAGCTTGTCAGGAAGGCCTGTTCCGTATCCGTTTCAAGATTGATGCTGCCACGGGTTCTACGTGCAAACGCCATGTCATGTAGTTGCGTCGGCGATTTAGGCAATCGCATGGAAAAGGCGTTGGTGAGGACTGTTTGTGCAAGGTTTGCTGCAGAATCATCACGTTTGAAAATGCGCGCATGACGATCTACAATTTCAAAAAGACGCGTGTTGCCAAAGAGATGTTCCGAAGGGCCCAGCCAGAGAAACCCATGTGGGTTGAGCGCATAGTGGAAGCGCGAGACAATGTCTTCTTGAGCGACGTGATCAACATAGATCATCAGATTGCGGCAAGAAATCAGGTCGACCTTCGAAAAGGGGGGGTCTGTCAAAACGTTGTGCCGTGCAAAAACGCACATGTTGCGCAAGCGCGCCGAGACGGTCAGAAGACCATGATCGTCGTCGAAAAAACGCTCTTGCCGAGCTTTGCTGACGGGTGTGAGGGCATTTCGGTCATATACACCTCGGCGTGCAGTCGCGAGGGCATCGGGGTTAATATCTGTGCCGAACAATTTCCAGGACCGTTGGTCTCCGGTCTTGTCCTGGAGTTCGGATATAAGGAGTGCAAGGGAATACACCTCCTCGCCGGAGGAACATCCCGGGCACCATATTCGAAACTCGTCTTGGTCGCTTTGCAGAAGGTCAGGGAGAACGGTTTCCGCAATGGTTCCGAACATATCTGCGTTGCGAAAGAACTGGGTTACCCCGATCAGGAAATCTCGCGCGAGCTCTCGGGGCTCATCTTCTGAGCTGCGCAACAGGTCGATATACTCATCGACGCCTGACACGCGACGCATCAGCATTCTGCGCAGGACACGCCTGCGCAAGGTCGCCGGTTTGTAATTATGAAATCCGGTCTCGTCAGTGATCTCCAATCTGTTCAGAAGGGCGGGTAAGCGTGCCTCGATATCTTGGTTGAGGGTCTCGTTTCGGACGATGGGAACCTGCTTGCGCCATTTCTCCAATTGCAGAAGTTTGGCAGGTATAGCTTTTGGTTCCAGTTTGAAGTCGATCAGACCCGTTTCGGCGGCGCTGTTCGGCATCCCGGCGAACTTGGCGCTGGTGGCGAGCTGCGCGAACGTCACACCTCCCGCCGTTTTGATGGCCTCGATCCCGATGGTCCCATCACTGCCCGTACCGGACAAGACAACGGCGTAAGCGTTGCTGCCCTGATCTTCTGCCAAGGATTGGAAAAACAGATCGATTGGCAAATGAAGTCGGTCATCCACATCGCTGTCTTTCAAGATCAGGATTCCATCCTTGATCGACAGATGAACGCCAGGTGGAACCACCTGGACCGTGTTCGGCTTCGGGATGTCGCCTGTCCTGATCTGCTCGACCTGCATCGTGGTGTGGCTTGCCAGGATGTCCGCCAGCATCGATGTTCGCCCGCGGGCCATGTGTTGCACGATGACAAAGGCAAGGCCAGTATCTGCAGGCGTTGCATCAAGAAGCTCCGCCAGCGCCTCGATCCCACCTGCCGATGCGCCGATGGCCACGATGGTGCTCCCCACGTTTGCTCCTCTTCGCGTTTGCCCGCTTCCTTATGCGCTTTTCTGCTCAATTCCATGATTGGAAGAATTACAGAATGAAGCACCATCCTTGATTACGGAGAAAGCGTGCCACAATGAGTGTTACATTTCAAAGGCTTTCAGGTCTCTATAATGCATTGATCAATTCTGAATATTTGCTTGCATTACTGAACTTGGACAAGATTTCAACACTGTCCAAGGCAGCGGGAAGGCCAAGATTTTTCAAGGACTCTTTTGAGTAGGACGTCAGGAAATAGATCGGAACATTGCCATCTTGCAGCAGACACGCAAGCTCGAAACACGTATCATCGCCAAGATTGACGTCCAGAAAAGCAATATCCGGTAAATCTTTTGATACAAGCTCGAAAGCTTTTTGTGCGCTGTTGCACACGACAAGCTTGCGGTCGCTTAAACCTTCAATTTTATGTGCGAGAAGGGCAGCGATGAGCGCCTCATCTTCTACGAGAAGTACATATGCCATGATACGCATTCAACCTAAGCGGAGAGCGTATCTAGACAATCCCTCGACAGCTGTTTCTCCTAAGGATTTCAGGTATCCCCAACCAAAGACATGAAAAATGTGTCGAGATGGCAACAGGGTGGGATCAGAAAACAATTTCTGGAAAAACGAACCAAACCTGACCGTTGTTCCCCGAATTGACCAGTGAGCTATTGCCTGTGGGATTGGCATCGTGAGATCGGAACAGGAAGACCGCTCAGAGGCTACCTTTGACCGAAGCCCAGCCCTGACCGGAGCAGAGCGTATTGGAAACCGGAGCTCATGTCGTCCTGTGTCCTGCGGATGCATCTTCACATGTCCTTTCCCGTCATATGAAAGGTATCTATAAATTGATTATTTTAAAAAACTATAGGGTATTTTCACCAGTCCAGCTGATTTCCAGATATGACGAGGTCCGTTTCGGACGGCGTCTTCGGTCATATACGTCACGTTGAGGCAAGTCCAAGCACCTGCCTCCGGCCCTTCCTCGGGCATGAAGAGAAGCCTCGGGATCAGAGGTGTCGGTCCTGGGTTGCACCGCTCTTCATTACAGCGAGAGAGGAGCGGGGGCAGGTGAGGATGGCCTCTGGAGGCGAGATCGAGACTCCAATTTACCGGGTAAAATATTTAACCGGATAATATGGAGTGGGTGGGACGGCACGATGATCCTGGATGACGGATTGCGATTACCTGTCGCGCTCGTCAAAACGGTATCGTCAGACACGTAACGGATCCATAAAATGACATTAAGACTTCTGGCCGGCTTGGTTGCAGTGGCGCTTGTGGCTGCCTGCGCTACCTTGAGTGAAGAGGAATGCATCGAGGGCAATTGGCGCGAGATCGGTCAACGGGATGGACAGGCCGGCCGGACCGCGAGTTTCCTCACGGAGCATGCCAAGGCCTGCGAAAAGATCGGCATTCTGCTGGACCAATCGCTCTGGGAACAGGGGCGGCAGGCCGGGTTGTCCGCTTATTGTACCCCTCCAAAAGCCTATGACGAAGGGCGCTCGGGGCGTGGTCTGTCGCCAGTCTGTCCTGCGGCGCAATTGCCCGCGCTGCAACTGGCCCATGGCAAGGGCATGGCATGGCATCGTCTCAGCAATGAGATCAATGTTCTGGATCGTGAAATGTCCGACTTGCACACCAAGGTCGTCAAAGAAAGCGACGAGAAAAAGCGGGCTTTATATTTGGCCAATATCCGCAGTCTTGAGAGCATCATCCGCCTGCTCGAAATGCGCCGCATGACCGAAGGCAGTTTCTGATCGCGATAGGGGCAGGGGATGTTCGTCATCTGTCTTGACGGCTGTTTTTCGCAGGAACAGGTCCGTGATCGCGCGGCGGTAAGCGTTGTGGACGATGCGTGTTCAGATCGCATCCATGAAGGTCGGCTCAAGGATGGTCCTGCCAAACTTTGAACGACGTGTTGGCTCTCTCTCACTTTGACTGATGGTCCAGCGCTGGTCGGAGATGCGGGGTCTGCCCATGATGAGGCAGACCCCGCATTCACATTAAAGCTGGACACCCTTCGTCAGGGCACCGTCGATCACAAGATTTGTCCCCGTAGTGAAGCTGGATGCCGGGCTCGCAAGAAATACGACGCCGCGGGCGATTTCTTCAGGTTTCGCCATACGCCCAGTGGGGTTCAAAGCCAGCGCCTCTGCGTAGAGGCCAGGCATGTTGGTTTCGATGTTTTGCCAAATGCCACCATCGAAATAAGTATTTCCCGGTGATACCGTATTGGCACGGATGCCCTTCGCCGCCAGTTTGTAAGCCAGTCCCTGCGCATAATGTACGATGGCTGCCTTGAAAGCGCCGTAGGCGGGCCCGGTGAAATCGATCTCACGGCCTGATACGGAGGAAACCAGCATTATGGACGCTGCTGAACTCTTTTCAAGCCAAGGCATGGCGACATTCACAAGGCGGACAGAATGCATCATGTCTGTTTCAAAGCTCGCCTGCCAGGCATCTTCGTCATCGCTCACGGCCAAGGCAGAGACATTGCCGATCACGATGTCTATGCCCCCAAGTGCCTCGGCTGACTTTGTGACCCAAGCTTCCAGAGCGGTCTTGTCTGAGACGTCGAGCGCTGTGCCATATGCAGTCGCGCCGAGGGCTGTCAGACGTGAGATCGCCGTTTCAACATCTGCCGAAGTGCGGGCACAGATGGACAGGGCAGCCCCTTCAGCCGCCAGAATCTCAGCACAGTGAAAGCCGATGCCCTTACTACCCCCGGTGATGAGAGCACGCAGTCCTTAAGACCAAGTTCCATGGTCAACCCCTTGATATCAAGTCAGATATTTCTTTTCGATCCCAGCTGCGAGGCTGTATTTCGGATCAACCATATTGCCCAGGCGGACTTTCCCGCACATCGTCAACAACATGTATGCATCGGCTTCGGATTGGCCGGTCTCCGCTGCCACCCAGCGGACCAACTCACGATACGCGATACGAGCCGCATCCTCCATCGGGCGTGCCGATCCGATGAACATGATCTTGTCTTCTGTTTCAAGTTGTGGCCAGCTGTTGCCGTAATCCTTGATCAGATCAATGTGAATTTCGACTGTCGCAGGAATTTCCAAAGCGACACCACACAACTCTCCGTCGCCTTGGATTGCGTGGCAGTCGCCCAGATAGAGGTAACCGCCATCGGTGTTCACCGGGAGACCTATCAGGGTTGTAAATACAAAATCCGGTCTGTCCTCGATGATTTGATTGACCACATCACTCAAGTCGATTTCGCCAACAGGAAAGTACCGTTCTCCCAGAACCACGCCTCCAGAGGCAGCAATCGCCTCACGAAGAATGCGGTTGTTTTCCCACGCCCAGATATAGTTGGAGTCAACCATCCAGCCATGTGTGCCAAACTGCCTCAAAAGATGGCGTGTCAGTGGCACGATGTGCTGATTGGGACCAGCACCACTATAGACAACATTCTCGAAGCCTTCGTAGTGAGAAGGATACCAGAGAAGGGCATCCGCCTTTTCGAAAAGCGGCAACACCTCCTTTCGACTGGACGAGGTATAGCAGCCCACCACATGCTTCAAACCATGATCCTGCAGTAGAGAGCGTGCGCCCTCCACATAGTTCGAGAGTACACCGGCGGGATCGATGGATACCGGCGTGATACTCACCGACTGGTTTGGGCTTGCGTTGATTTCCTCGATAGCCAGCTTTGCTCCGGCATGCATGACGCGGCTGACAGCCTCATAGGAGCCGCCCTGCGACATCAGCAATCCTATCGGGAGTTCCAGTCTCTGGGTCATCAGTCCTCGAACGCGAAAAAGCCCCTGACAGCATTTCTGCTGCAGAGGCTACATTGCCAAGCCGCTTTGCGCGGCAGTTCATTCTATGATTTGTGGCGGTCTCCTCATTGAGCCCGTAACCACACGACTCAAACCTAAGACAGTGCCGAATGATTTGGCAAGTAATTTGGTGATTGCACAGGTCCATCTGGAAGAAAGCTGCATACAATATGTGCAGATTGCGTAATCCAGAGCTGTTCAAAGCAGTTTCACTGAGCGTTTGTGGCGGCATGGGACGCTCTTACCCCAGATTCACACCCACCCTCCATTCCGCATCCTCCTCGCCGCTCTTGGAGACCTGAAAGCTTTGCCCGATCTTGAGCGTGCCAGCCTTTGGCCGGGGAACCGGCGCAGGACGGAGAGGCGGCCTGTCTTGCTGGAAGCCCAACAATCGAGGTTTTGCGAAGAACGCTTTAATCTTTCAGCCCGAAGGTCAGGGCAGGGGCGGTTTCCCTGTCCGCAACCCGGCTCAACATGTCGAGCATGGCCGGGTAATACCCCTGTCCCACGTCAAGTTCAGGCGTGTCGAAGCTTCGCCCATCGACCAGCCGGTGAACTGCGGCAAAGCCCTCGTAGGAGCTTGTGTCGAGAACACTTCGGTCCTTGAGGTCAACGACAACAGGCGTAATCTGACCAGAGGCGCTTGCGTAAATCTCCTTGGCATGGGCAACCGCCGCATGATCGCGGTGTCCGGACCAGATAAGGTACAACGGCACCCGGACCGCATCGTACCCGTAATGTGCCATGTGCTCGGACGACGGTCTGAGACCGGCAATGTCGACCTCGGCCCAATTCGGAATGCCGGTAGACCTGGCAAGCTCGTCCAGGATCACCAAGCCGTCATTGGCCACCTGAGCCAATCGCGGATCACGGATCAATGCCGACAGGTCATAGAGCGCGCGGGGCATGATATAAGAGGGGTTGATGATCGCCTTGGTGCCACGCAGGAACCCTTCGGCTGCGGGCAAAAGGATCAACCGGTCGCGATTGCGGGGATCGGGGTGAACACAATGGGCGGATATCGCCTTTGCGATCTCTGTGGCATGGAACCGAGCCTTGGGAATGTCGAACCGGTCGGCCCCCATCGCCAAACCCCAAGCGAAAAAGAGATCGCCATCGGTTGCGTTCATGGCGTCCGGCGCTGTCTGGCCCGGTACCAGTTTCCAGTTCAGAAGCGCATCGTTGCGACGGTTCAGATTTGCAGAGGTCCAAGACCAGATCGCGTCAAACGCGGCACGGTCACCATGGATGACAGACAAGACCAGCCCGTAGCCCTGACCCTCGGAATGGGTCGACTGATCCTGCAAGTGATCGACGACACGACCGTCCGGCATCAGAAACGTGGCTTTCCACGCCGTCCAATCCCGATCATTCACCGTGTCCACCCCATTCGACTGCGCCAACGCCGAAAAGGGCGCACAGACCGCAAGAGCAGTCAATGTCGAAAGGAAGTTGCGTCTGTTCATGCGGCTGCTCAAATCCCTGGGCGCCATGGCCCACTTGCGTTGTCAGTCCGAAGGGTAAACTCTTCGTCGTCTTGATCAGTTTCAGGCAAACGCTTGCGCGCTGTCTCGTCTGACGATGTTGAGTGGGCGACGATCTCGGCTAGCTCCTGTCGAAGGTTTCAGAAAGTGCCTTTAGGTCGATCATCTTGACGTCCCCCGAGAACATCTCGTCTGAGGAGTGGTATGCTCGAGAAGCAGGAGGGCACATTCAGATCAGGCATCCATCGTCACGGCAGATATAAGTCCGTAGCATCATCACCTCGCTGCAACCGCGATCTTTTCGGGTCGTAGGTGGGTTAACTGTTTGGGGAACAGGGTGCGCCGGCAGTTGCCGGTGGATAACTGCCGGTAACCCACCTACAGAAGGAACGGTAAGTTCAATTGAGGACGTGTGACAACGGCGCAATAGTATAGGCTAGTACTTTTTCTATTTCGTAATCGCTTTAGAATTCATGTTTAGTATCTTAATGGTGTTTTTTGTGAAATTGATATTTTAAAATATTGTTTTTTCATGATTTGAGGGGAAAGAGTAATTATAATTTGTTGACTGGAGATCAGCACAGGTTATAATTCAGTACTACACGCGGAATTCTTTTGGGTTCTGCTCTCAACTTCAACCCTGGCGTCAGATCAGGGGTTTTTCTTTTCTGCAGACGCGGCCAGATGTTGGTGCATGATGCCCGAAAGGATGTCGAAAATTTTCCAACTTCTGATTCATTTGGATTTTTCTGTATCGGGCGCGCGATCACGCCAATTTTATCTATCATGTATCATGCCTGACAAAGCGAGCGATAAGGCGCACGATCGCAAGCGGATATCGGGCATGTATAAAATTCATTTGCCCCTTCCCTTTCTTGAGGGTGTGGCAAGGGGTGATGTGCGATCCGTCAGGGTATGATGATACGGGACATGCTGGAGGTCGAGTTGGTACAAGTGAAAATCATGCTTCCAAAAAGAGAAATGTCTATAGAGGGCAATAACCTTGCTCGGGATTGTCGCGTTTCCAGGTGGTGAAAGGGTAACTGGTATGCGGATGTCTTCAGATACCTTAAGATGGACTGGAGAATTAGGCGCTTTGCTTGTTCGTCTTGGGCTCCCCGCCTGACATAGGATTCCCAAACCTTCTCGATCGTGGCATGATTCGCGGGCATGACGCTCCGACCTCTGCCTTTGCCTTGGCCTCGCCAACCGTACTGAGCTTGAAGCCCTGCTGATAAACCGCAACACACCACGCAAGCTCGCATGGCGTGGCGGGATCTTGCTTGCGACAACTGATGCCGTGGGAACCGTTGAGATCATGCGGCGGCAGGCTGGAGCGGTTTGTCGATGATGGCGTACCGGGGCTCAAGCGCGACCAAGACTCGGCCCTTGCGTTTGCCGCCGCTTCCGAGGCAGGTCCGGTCGGCAGTGATCGCGAAGACCGCGCAGGAGGTGCCGCCAAACGCCCCGCCCTGGAGCCGCGCGACGTTGGCCGAGGCGGTAGGGATATCGGCCTCGAGCCATATGTCTTGGAGGGGTTGAAGGTCTCGAACGTCCCGGTGTTCAAGGACAAGGGCACCGTGATCGTTGGCCTCGACTTCGACCCGTCGGATTGCGCGGTCGTGCTCTGCGTGGATGAAAAATCCCAGATCGAGCCGCGCGACCGGACCCAGCCCGGGCTGCCCCTCAAGAAAGGGCTTACGGCCACCGTGGTCCCTGTTCGTTTAGGTTTGGCGACTTGCGGGATCGAGTGAACAGGATGTCAATTTCACCTGTCTAAATATTCAATCAAAAATAAATAGATACATCAGGAAGTAATAGGGTGAAATACTCTGGAAAAACCGCAGGACTCGAAAAATGTTTACCAAAGGCCGAAATGCAAATCCAAAAGAAGAGGTCCTGATTGCAGTCGGTGCACAACCGTCTGTGTCTCAAGCCATAGTTGTTGAAACTGCTGTAAACAGCCCAGCTCTCTCTGCTGCGGGCTCCCGGCAAACAGCCTCTGTAATGTCTGAAGGTCTCGAAGTAACCGGACAAATCAAGAGTCAAGGAAGCATCGAAATGGCATTGTTGCAAAAGTCTGACGACGAAGGATTCACTTCGCGAATCCATGGCGTTAGACGCGGTGCATGAGCAAGCCATCTCCCGCCCGCTATCGCACGACGAACTGGTCCAGCTACAACGCGTCACTCAGGAAGCGGGGGTCTCTGCTCATCTGGGTCGACAAGGACATGACCTGGCGCGCGCCGCGTGACAGTCGACCCGGACGTCCGGCGGTGTTTTCCGATGCGGCCATACAGTTCTGCTTATCGATCAAAGTCCTGTTCAAGTTGCCGTTGCGCCAGACCGCCGGAATGGTGGCCAGCCTGCTGCGACTGGCCGGCCTGGACTGGCCCGTGCCGGACTTTTCCACGCTGTGCCGCAGGCAAAAGACCTTGGCCGTCCAGGTCCCGTATCGCCGTGCGGACGGCCCGCTGAACCTGCTGGTCGACAGCACCGGGATCAAGTTCCTCGGCGATGGCGAATGGCAGGCCCGCAAGCACGGGGTGCAAGGCCGACGCCAATGGCGCAAAGTCCATCTGGCCATGGACACCACCACCTCGGACATCCGGGCAGTCGAGTTCACCCCCAGCCGCGACGGCGACAGCCCCGTGCTGCCCGACCTGCTCGGCCAGATCCCGGCAGGTGAGCAGATAGGCACGGTCACCGCCGACGGCGCCTACGACACACGCCGCTGCCACAAGGCCATCATCGAACGCGACGCCGTTCCGATCATCCCGATCCGAAAGAACGGACGTCTCTGGAAAGAAGACTGCCCGGCTGCACGCGCCCGCAACGACACCCTGCGCGCGACGCGATACTACGGGCGGGCGTTCTGGAAACGCTGGACCGGATACCACGCCCGCAACCGGATCGAGGCGAAGATGCGCTGCCTGAAATCCTTCGGCGAGCGTATCATGGCAAGAGACCCCGACCGACAGACCGCCGAAATCCACATCCGCATCGCCCTCATGAACCGCTTCAACGCCCTCGGCACCGCCGAGATCGTCCGCGTGGCATAACGTCAGCGGGGTAAGGGGACGTCACGCCTCAGGCCGGGGTAATGCAACAACGCCATCTAGACGGCCGACCAGCACGCTGCGACCATGGTGCTGAAGGCTCTTGCTCTCTTGGTGCGACAGCGAACAAACAAGCGATCAATGCCCTGCGCGCTCACCTTGCGGAACTGGGGATCATCGTCGATGGAGGTCTTGATCGCGATTATCCGGGACGATGGGGATGCGCGTCTGCCTGATCCCGCGCGCTTGGCCTGTTACATTCTTGACGAGCAGGGTGTCTCGCAAGACAGGGGTATTCGACCCAGTTTCGAAGTCTGCATATTTTGGACGGCAGCAACATGACATAAATGTCGAACATATATCCAAAGATTTTTATTTGAGGAAATATATATAAAAATATGGTGTTTACAATTTATCTACTCGGACGCATATCTTTTACGCCTAACGGCAATATGATATCTGATAGGGATATCTAGATCTGTGTTGGAAAGGGATATCGAGCAATGAAAAATACAAGTATTCTGCTCGTCGACGATCACCAGTTGATTTTGGAATTGATTTCAGAGAGTCTCGAGGAGACAAACGCATTTTCTGTCACCTGTGCCGTCTCTTTGGATCAAGCTTGTCAGAAAATAGCTGAAAAAACAAATTTTGACATTGTTATGCTCGATATCACTCTATCGGAAGCCGTAGGACTGCAAGAGGTCAAGAAAATTGTTGATCTAAACGCAAATGGTTATGTCGTAATCTTTTCGGGCACTGTGTCAGAGACTTTTGTGCAGAATTGCCTGGATGTAGGTGTTTCGGGATTCATACCGAAGACATTTTCTGTTGATGCGCTGTCCAGCGCCTTGAAGTTCATAGCAACAGGTCAAAAGTTTGTTCCGGCAAACTTCTTCACCTTTGGAGGTGGTCGGATCGGCAAGGACAGCTATGGTATCGGCGAAGGGGAATTCGAGGTGCTCAAGAAGTTGGCGGAAGGTCTGTCGAACAAGGACATCACCAATATTCTCAGCCTACCCGAAACCACTGTCAAAATGCGGGTGCGATCGATCTGTCACAAACTGGGCGCAGAAAACCGGACACAAGCTGTCTTGATCGCTCAGAAGAGCGGATTGGTTTGAGCGTCAGGTGAAGGGCGCCTTTTGGTGCAGACGTCTTATGAAATCGGACAACCCTTTTTGCAGTCACTTGGTAAGTGCTTGAGTCCACGTTGATACTCGCAACTGAGATCGGCTGCATAATTTGCAGTGGGCGCGTGGTTTCAGGCCAACAATATCCATTCAAGCTGGTTACTCCTGCGCACTTTGAATATCGTCTATGACCACGTCATGCCGATTGTATCGTTTGAGTGCATGTGGGGTAGATGGGAGCCTTGAAGGGCCTGTGCCTCACCGGCAGGAATGCCCTGTTCCTGTATGGACGCAGAAGTCTTTTTGCAGTCCAAGCATTATTGTATTCTTTGAGGAACTGTTGGAAGATAAATTCCCGGATGGATCACGCTGAGGTCCATGATCAATAAACTGCATATGCTGTCAGGCAAAAGATGATAGTCTTGTCTGAAAATATTTTGAACGCAGTACATCACTACCCTTGAGAATTATCTGAAAGGGATTGTAATAATTTTCATCGTCTTGAATAAATATCCTTATGTGTTTTAAATAAAGGAGCTGTATCACTTAAATTGAATAATGAATGTAACCTATCTGATACCCTGTTTAAGAGTCAATGGGTTAACTCCTCAAGTAGAGTGAATTTCGCCGTCCTCCAAATGTGGACAAGACAAGCGTCAAAAGAAAAAATCATGCGGTTTTTTGGTCTTTGCAAAATGGACCAGCTGTTTGTGGGATAGCTGTCTGGACATCAGGAGTCCATATGCTTCAAAATCATTTGCATTTGACTGCAGGTATCACGCAAAGTGAGATGTAGATTGTCAGTCAAGGCGTATAGTGACATGGGGGCGTCTGTCCGGCAGCCTTGTTCGATGCGTCTCAGTTCCTTCGAGAGCGCGTCTGCCCCCATGATTTCACATAAGCCGACGCAGGTATGTGCCAACCGTTCCGAAGTCTTCATGCTGTTGGCGAGCAAGTGTGTCCGGAGGAGGTCAAAATCTTTTGAGAGCTGCGCTTCAAATTCAGGCAGATACTTCGTCTCGAGGCTCGAGCCTGTCGATGCAGCGACGGAGGCGAAGGTTTTGAGGTTTATCAGGGGTCTGTGTGGGGGCATGACGCCAATTTTCCTTTTGATGTGTTGAAGACGGCCGAGGACCTGCACGTGAGTGCACTTGGCAAGAGCAGCATGCTCTGGTGGAAAAGATGTCTGCTCCAAAGCCGTCCTTTTTTGTCAATCGATATCCGGTCGGTAACCACGCCATTGATACCGCAGCTTACGCGGCTTGACTGTTCTTCACGGATGCGATCGGCGCCCAGTTCCAAGGCAGCAATTCATCAAGCCGGTTGATCTTGTGATCGTGGATGCGGTCGAGGATGTCAGCAAGATAGGCCAGCGGGTCAAGACCGTTCAGCTTGGCCGTTTCAATGACCGTCATCGCGCGCGCGAGGGTTTCCGCGCCGGTATCTGCGCCCGCGAAGAGCCAGTTTTTACGTCCTATTCCAATCGGGCGCAGGGCGCGTTCGGCCGGATTGTTGTCGATGGCCACACGCCCGTCGTTCAGGAACAGGCTGAAGGCCTCCTTCCGCGCGAGGCCATAGCGGAACGCCTTGGCTAGATCGCTTTTGCCGGGGATGCGCAGAAGCTGCTGTTCAGACCAAGCAAAGAAAGCCTCGACCTTGGGCTTGGTAAGTTTTTGACGTGCCGCATAGCGGACGTTGGCGGGCTGACCGTTGATATCGCGCTCGATGTCGTAGAATTTTCCGATCCGGTCGAGCGCCTCGCGAGCGATCTCGGATTTGGTTGAGGTCCAAAAGTCATGGAAGTCGCGCCGCAGATGCGCCCAACAGGCGGCCTCCCGCAAACGGGCTGTGCCGTCAGGCTCTGGCGCGTAAAGCTTGGCATACCCTTTGTAGCCGTCGGCCTGAAGAATGCCCTGCGCTGCGGACAGATGACTGAGGACGTGCTCTTCCTTCCAGTCTGGCGCAAAGCGATAGACAGCACCCGGTGGTGATGCCCCGGCCCAGGGTCGCTGATCACGCACATAGGCCCAGATCCGGCCCTGCTTGACACCCTTGCCAAGCCCTCTGTTGCGCATGCTGCGATCAAGCACCCGGATGGGGGTGTCGTCCGCATGCAGCAGGTCGCTGGCCATGATGTCCGCCTCGATCCGTACAATGAGCGGCTGTAAGGTCTTCATGGCTCGCCCGCACCAGCCAACAAGCGTGCTTTCGGGAATGTCTGCTCCCATGCGGGCGAAGATCTCGTGCTGGCGATATAACGGAAGGTGGTCGTCGAACTTCGAGACCAGCACATGGGCCAGCAAGTTCGGCCCTGCAATACTGCCGGGGATCGGACGGCTGGGTGCTGGTTCCTGCACCATCCGCTCACACCGGCGGCAGGATTTCTTGATCCGGGCAATCTGGATCACCTTCATCTGAGCGGCGATCATGTCCAGCAGTTCGCTGACATCCTCACCCACCACACGCAGATCGCCGCCACAGTCGGGGCAGCAGGCACCGGGGTCCAGTTCACGGCGTTCGCGCGGGGTCGCATCCGAGACACGTGGCTTGCGGCGCAAAGTGGGCGCATCGGCAGCTTCCGCTGATGGCTCATCCGGCCCTTCGTCGATTGGCGCTTCATCGTCTTCGGCCACGGCAACCAGCAGGTCTTCAAGCGCCAGTTCCAGCTGTTCGATCTCGCGCTCAATCTTTTCCGAGGATTTGCTGAAGGCCAGTTTCTGAAGCTTGGCGATCCGTAGGCGCAGGGCTTGCACCAGCTGGTCGTGAACCCGTAGCGTGGCCGATATCTTGGCGTTCTCTGCCGCGATCCGCAGGTTTTCAGCCTGTAGAGCAGCGATCATAGCGCGCAATTCAGCGGGATCATCAGGCAGGTTTTCAGCAGGTTCAGACATGCGCTTGACTACCAAAAAACAGGCTCAAGCGCCATATAAATAACGATAATTCGTGCGCAGAATTACCCCACGCGCGCTGGCGGAGCGCCCCAATCCGGACGTCTCCAGTCGATCCCCTCCCACAGCATCGCGAGCTGTGCTGATGTTAGCCGCATCGACCCATCCGCAGCATTCGGCCAGGGGAAGCGGCCACGCTCCAAGACTTTGTAGTAGAGACAAAACCCCTGGCCATCCCAGAACAGAAGCTTGATACGATCCCCGCGTCGCCCACGAAACGCAAATACCGCACCATTGGCTGGTTTCTGACGCAACACATCCTGCGCCAAAGCGGCCAGCCCCGCGATTCCCTTTCGCATATCCGTGACACCACACGCCAGATACACACGCACACCAGTGCCGGGACCGATCATGCGGCGTCCACCGCGCGGATCAGCACCGACAGTGCAGTCGGATCAATCGTGCTTTCAAAATGTAAACTACGGCCGCCACGCAAACGCAATTCAACCGCAACCGGTGGCGACGTTTCAGCGGCCGTATCCTGCGCTGTCGGCACTCCAGCCGCCACTGGCATATCCAAAGGGTAGAAAAGCGCCCCGGCCTCCGGCGACCACAGACCCTTCTTCTTCAGGTCGTGCCGCCAAGCGTAAATCTGCTGCCGCGTCACTTCATGGCGCTGCGCCACCTGCGTCACCGTTGTGCCACCAACCCCGACCGACATGATGATCTCGAGCTTGTCCTCATCACGCCAGAAGCGCCGCCGCTCCATCCCAAGAATTTCACCACGCATCAGGGACCCCGCATAAGACACGTCGCTAACGACGTAGTTAAACACGTGTCTTAGATCACCGCACCAACCTCAGGCAGGCGGTGCCAATGGCGCGGTTACTCCGGTCGGTAATGCCAACGCAAAACCGCAGCTGCGGTTCCGTGCGTTGATGTTTTCCATTTCTTTGATTGGCACTGCCGGGTCAGTGCCATGCGGCGCGTGTGTTTTGGGGCGCGAAGCCTGTAGTCTTCAGTGGATGCTTACTCTGTAAATGCTGTCCGGAGTGGTCAACCAAATTATATGCCACAAAGGTCGATGCTCGGGCCTTGATGAAAGGCGTGACCGATTGCGACAAGGGCAAGCACCTGCAGTGTCTCCGTTTCGTCATGGCCGCTGCGTGCCATGCCGGTTGTGACCGTCCAACGCTCGAGAGCCTAGCCACTCCTTACGCAGACATGTACTCCAAACCCAAGCGCTGGCCAGGCAAAACCGGCAACTGCCAAGCCATTTGATCGGCCAGTCAGAGCTTGATGGCGTGTTTTCATGAACAAGACGGTTGCCGAGTGCATCAACTGCCCCGGTTGGTGGCCGGTACGAGCGCGTCTTGTTGCTGACCGGCCGACAGAGCCGGCTTCGAAAGAAAGACACCATGATCAATCTGCGCGAATTTTCGGTTCAGGCCAGACATCCGTATTGTTGGCGGAGAGGGTTCAGTTTGAGAGATGTGTGAACCGCGTCGCACGTGGTTCACGGAAAACCCGTGGCGAGTAGCAGCGCACCTCCTGTCTCAGCCTTCGGTCGACATCTTGAACTGCCGGCCCGCCGCAGTGGACGGGTTGAGATTGTAGCTCGTGCGCTGCGGATGGCCTGCCTCCACGCGCAGCTTGTTCTCGGTAAAGGGCAGGTTTGCGCCCGGGCCAAGACCGACGGTCATCATCTCTTCTTCCCAGCCGTTTGCCACGATCCGCCGACCGGTCATCATGCGCCAGGCATGGATCAGCTCGTGGCCCAGCATGACATCGGCGCGCACGGCGTCGGCGTCGATCTGGTACTTGGTCTTGCCGGTGCGCTTTTGCAGCCAGGACAGGGTCTTGTTGCCATCAAGACCGATGGCCGGAATGAGGCGCACGGCGGTGTTGGCCCCCCTGCCGCAGAAGATGTGGTCGTAGAGGCCAAGACTGAGCCGGAAATGTTCGGAGGGCGTCATCCGGCGTTCGTTGAAGCGGAAGGCATTGATCGTGTCTTCCGACACACCGGTCTTTGTGGCCATGTAGCGGGTGGCATCGCCGAATTTCCGGTCAAGGACATTGTACAGCACCAGGAAGCAGTAATTGTGGTTCCTGTAATCCTTTTCGGCATCGGTCAGCACAGGGTCGTTATAGGCGCGGACATTCTGTTTGGCGCGGGCGATCTGGTCGGCCAGTTCCTGCCCCGTGATGTCGTAATCGTCGCCGATGCACATCGTGGCATAATCCGACAGCGGCAAGGCATAGCGGTCGACCGTGGCGCGCTTGTTGCCGACATCCTGGAGTATCGCCGCACCACCATTGAAGGCGTCACCCCGGAAGATCACGCAGGTCTTGCCGGATGCATCGATTTCGTCGACCAGACGCTGCCCGGTCGGCGATTTGCACAGCTTTTCGAACGCGGTCTCCACCGCCTGCAGAAAATCGTCCTCCTCGCCCGGATCGGTGATCCGCTGCGCGACATAATCCCCGTTCCGCTTGTATTGCTGGCCATGCACGGTCTCGACAGAGATGGCTCGGCTCAGCACACGACGTTTTCCCATGGGCATGGTGGTCTCTCCTTGAAAGCCTGTGAGTGTACTGAGAACGCGGTGGATCGGGGGCACGACATGTCCCGAAAAACCTGCCAAAAGCGGCAAGGTACAGTCGGGCTCCAGAATGGCTCCAAAAGGTCGTCTTGTCCCATTGCCCTGTCAAAGAGCTTGCGGGGGACAGGCGGCGCGATCAAGCAAAAGATTTCCCCGGAGCGCTGGCCGTCAGCAGAGGATCACGCTTCCGGGATCCGGCCCGCGCCTGTCACAGCTTGCCATTGGCCGACAAGAGCACCGCGATCGGACGGGTGGTCTTGAGTTCGGCAAAGACCAGAACAAGGCTTACTGTCAGCGGCACCGCCAGAAGCGCACCGGGCAGACCCCAGAGCGTGCTCCAGAAGGCCAGCGCCAAGAGGACGACGAAGGGGCTGAGGTTGAATGCCCGGCCCATCATCCGCGGTTCCAGCACGAAGGCGACAAAGACCTGCACGACGGTGAGCGACACCATCACCGCCCCCGCCATCGACAGGGTGCCGAATTGCGCCAGGCTCAGCAGCACCGGGAAGATCACCCCGATCATCGAGCCGATGTAAGGAATGTAGTTGAGGAACGCGATCAGCACCGCCCAGAACAGCGCGAATTCGATCCCCAGCACCAGCATGACGACAAAGGACAAGGCCCCGAGGATGATGTTGATCACGGTCTTGACGAACAGGTACTGCCCGATCCGTTCATTGATGCGCGACAAAAGCGCGATGGCGCGCTGCCCGGTCTGCTCGTCGCCCATGGCGATCATCACCTTGCGCGCCATCACCCCGCGTTCGGCGATGAAAAAGCTGGAATAGAGCACCACGAGAAACAGAGTCACGCCAAAGCCGCGCAGGGACAACAGCGCAGGCGCCACCCAGGATCGCATGTCGATCTGGTCAAGCGTGGCGCTGCGCAGGTTTTCCCATGTCGGTTCGTTCTCGATCCCCAGAAGGCTCGCATTGTCGCTAACCAGCTGTTCGAGATTGCTCTCGTATTGCGGCAGGATCGCCACCACCTGCGCGACGTTGTTGATCACCAGGATGAAGAGCAGCACCACCACGATGGTAAAGAGAATGAGGATCAGCCCCCGCCGCGCCCAGGCGGGCAACCGCCCCAGCACCGGCACTGCCTCCATGCTCGCCGCAGCCGTCGACAGGATGTAGACCGAGATGACGGCGGCAAAGACCGGCAGCAGGATGGGCTTGCCGATCCAGAGCAGCCAGCCCAGCATCAGTGTCAGTGCCGTTGCATAGGTCGCGCTGCGCATATGTGGTCCAAAATTCCCCGGGTCCCGTCGTGGCGCCATCACGAAGCCTCGCGCCGGAAGTGTCAATCACCCGCAGGTCAAACCCCGGTGTTCTTTGCAGGATTTTTGGGGAAGTGTCTGAAACTGCGCCGCCGAAAGACAGGACTGCTCGAGAGGTGCTTGCGCACCCGCAATGATCGCCGGATAAGCAGACCAGTCACTGCTTGGCGAGAACGGCCCATACGCGGCGCAAAGGAGGCTTTGATGCCTGAAATTCCGGGACACAGCCATGGATCAAGACATCCCGTCTGCGTGATCGGAATGACAGTACATGATGACCTCACCTTCGATTATCGACAGGTTGATGATTTTCTCTCCAACGGGTTCCTCGTGAGCGATCTTCCCTTTGGAAAAGAGGCCGAGCGGATTACCGCGATCATCGACAGGGTATCATTCCTGGCGAACTCCCTGCTGCAGGCCATCAAGGTTCCGGTGTTCGAACAAGCGAAAATCGCCGAACTCCAGTACAATCAGGATCAACGGTCACATCGCGTACGCCTGCTCGCACCGACCCTTGCCAACATCCCCCAAGAGGTCGTTCTCCGCGCGCATGGGTTTGCGTTGAAAATCCTGACCGAGCTTCATCCAGAATATGATTTCGAAGCGGCCTTCGAAGCGATAGACGAGAGTTTTGTAAAGAAATTCAAGCCACTGATCCCAGGGGGGGTCTCAACAGTATCGATCGCGCGGACTGCATTCAAAAACAAGATACCCTTCACGCATCTGGGGTCGGGCATATACCAGCTTGGTTGGGGCGCACGGGCACGCTGGTTTGACCGAAGCACAAATGACCGAGATTCTTCTTTGGGCCAAAAAGTCGCCTCAGACAAGATATTGACCAATCAGATCCTGCGCCAAGCAGGATATCCAGTTCCAAGACAGTCACCTGTTTCATCCCTGGAAGATGCACTAAAATCAGGCGGCGAAATCGGCTATCCCGTCGTCCTGAAACCTGCTCGGCTTGAGCGAGGTGAAGGTGTCACCATCGATATTTTCTCGGAGGACGCACTTCGAGCGGCTTATCTGGAAAAGCAGGATAAGTTCGAAAATCTTCTGGTAGAAGAGCAGATCAAAGGCGTATGTCATCGCATTTTTGTTGCAGGAAAAAAAGTACGCCATGTATTTGCACGACACCCAATGCACGTTCTCGGCGATGGGGTCCATACGATCAGAGAGTTGGCGCAGATCGAAAATGAGACGCAGAAAAAGCTAAGCAGACATCGGCGACGCCCCAAACTGGAAATCAACGAAACGAGCCTCGGGATATTTTCGGAACTCGGCTTTAACCCTGATAGTATCCCACCAGACAGGGTAAAGGTTCCTTTTCAAAGGGTCCAAAGTGTCGAACTGGGTGGTGTTATAGAAGATACGAAAAGTACTACGCATAAAGACAACATCAAACTGGCAGAAGAAATCGCTGATTTTTCTGGTCTCGATGCCATTGGTCTCGATATCATTTCAGAGGATATCTCTCGAGCATGGCACGAGAATGGTGCAAAAATCAACGAAATCAACTTCTCGCCCATGGTTGCTCCCTATCGAGATTGGATGCAGATAGGGCTTAATGATTACATGAAAGAAAACTTTTCCCACCAGGGACGTATCCCAATTTATGTGTTCACTGGCGGAGAGACCGCTCTCAACGAGGCGCGACGCCGCCAGGCGGATCTGTGGCAGGCAGGAGAGCCGCATTTTCTATGCAATCGGAGCATGACACTGAAACCGGATGGCAGCCCCCGGATCGATGACTTGGGGGACAGCCTCTTTCTTCGTGCCCATGCCTTGCTTCTCGACAAAAGCGTGGAGGGCATCATCCTTGTCCTTCAGGATGAGTCCGTCCTAATGTAACCACGCCATTGATACCGCAGCTTACGCGGCTTGACTGTTCTTCACGGATGCGATCGGCGCCCAGTTCCAAGGCAGCAATTCATCAAGCCGGTTGATCTTGTGATCGTGGATGCGGTCGAGGATGTCAGCAAGATAGGCCAGCGGGTCAAGACCGTTCAGCTTGGCCGTTTCAATGACCGTCATCGCGCGCGCGAGGGTTTCCGCGCCGGTATCTGCGCCCGCGAAGAGCCAGTTTTTACGTCCTATTCCAATCGGGCGCAGGGCGCGTTCGGCCGGATTGTTGTCGATGGCCACACGCCCGTCGTTCAGGAACAGGCTGAAGGCCTCCTTCCGCGCGAGGCCATAGCGGAACGCCTTGGCTAGATCGCTTTTGCCGGGGATGCGCAGAAGCTGCTGTTCAGACCAAGCAAAGAAAGCCTCGACCTTGGGCTTGGTAAGTTTTTGACGTGCCGCATAGCGGACGTTGGCGGGCTGACCGTTGATATCGCGCTCGATGTCGTAGAATTTTCCGATCCGGTCGAGCGCCTCGCGAGCGATCTCGGATTTGGTTGAGGTCCAAAAGTCATGGAAGTCGCGCCGCAGATGCGCCCAACAGGCGGCCTCCCGCAAACGGGCTGTGCCGTCAGGCTCTGGCGCGTAAAGCTTGGCATACCCTTTGTAGCCGTCGGCCTGAAGAATGCCCTGCGCTGCGGACAGATGACTGAGGACGTGCTCTTCCTTCCAGTCTGGCGCAAAGCGATAGACAGCACCCGGTGGTGATGCCCCGGCCCAGGGTCGCTGATCACGCACATAGGCCCAGATCCGGCCCTGCTTGACACCCTTGCCAAGCCCTCTGTTGCGCATGCTGCGATCAAGCACCCGGATGGGGGTGTCGTCCGCATGCAGCAGGTCGCTGGCCATGATGTCCGCCTCGATCCGTACAATGAGCGGCTGTAAGGTCTTCATGGCTCGCCCGCACCAGCCAACAAGCGTGCTTTCGGGAATGTCTGCTCCCATGCGGGCGAAGATCTCGTGCTGGCGATATAACGGAAGGTGGTCGTCGAACTTCGAGACCAGCACATGGGCCAGCAAGTTCGGCCCTGCAATACTGCCGGGGATCGGACGGCTGGGTGCTGGTTCCTGCACCATCCGCTCACACCGGCGGCAGGATTTCTTGATCCGGGCAATCTGGATCACCTTCATCTGAGCGGCGATCATGTCCAGCAGTTCGCTGACATCCTCACCCACCACACGCAGATCGCCGCCACAGTCGGGGCAGCAGGCACCGGGGTCCAGTTCACGGCGTTCGCGCGGGGTCGCATCCGAGACACGTGGCTTGCGGCGCAAAGTGGGCGCATCGGCAGCTTCCGCTGATGGCTCATCCGGCCCTTCGTCGATTGGCGCTTCATCGTCTTCGGCCACGGCAACCAGCAGGTCTTCAAGCGCCAGTTCCAGCTGTTCGATCTCGCGCTCAATCTTTTCCGAGGATTTGCTGAAGGCCAGTTTCTGAAGCTTGGCGATCCGTAGGCGCAGGGCTTGCACCAGCTGGTCGTGAACCCGTAGCGTGGCCGATATCTTGGCGTTCTCTGCCGCGATCCGCAGGTTTTCAGCCTGTAGAGCAGCGATCATAGCGCGCAATTCAGCGGGATCATCAGGCAGGTTTTCAGCAGGTTCAGACATGCGCTTGACTACCAAAAAACAGGCTCAAGCGCCATATAAATAACGATAATTCGTGCGCAGAATTACCCCACGCGCGCTGGCGGAGCGCCCCAATCCGGACGTCTCCAGTCGATCCCCTCCCACAGCATCGCGAGCTGTGCTGATGTTAGCCGCATCGACCCATCCGCAGCATTCGGCCAGGGGAAGCGGCCACGCTCCAAGACTTTGTAGTAGAGACAAAACCCCTGGCCATCCCAGAACAGAAGCTTGATACGATCCCCGCGTCGCCCACGAAACGCAAATACCGCACCATTGGCTGGTTTCTGACGCAACACATCCTGCGCCAAAGCGGCCAGCCCCGCGATTCCCTTTCGCATATCCGTGACACCACACGCCAGATACACACGCACACCAGTGCCGGGACCGATCATGCGGCGTCCACCGCGCGGATCAGCACCGACAGTGCAGTCGGATCAATCGTGCTTTCAAAATGTAAACTACGGCCGCCACGCAAACGCAATTCAACCGCAACCGGTGGCGACGTTTCAGCGGCCGTATCCTGCGCTGTCGGCACTCCAGCCGCCACTGGCATATCCAAAGGGTAGAAAAGCGCCCCGGCCTCCGGCGACCACAGACCCTTCTTCTTCAGGTCGTGCCGCCAAGCGTAAATCTGCTGCCGCGTCACTTCATGGCGCTGCGCCACCTGCGTCACCGTTGTGCCACCAACCCCGACCGACATGATGATCTCGAGCTTGTCCTCATCACGCCAGAAGCGCCGCCGCTCCATCCCAAGAATTTCACCACGCATCAGGGACCCCGCATAAGACACGTCGCTAACGACGTAGTTAAACACGTGTCTTAGATCACCGCACCAACCTCAGGCAGGCGGTGCCAATGGCGCGGTTACGTCCTAATGACAGGCTTCCCCTTTGATGGTGTTTCCAGCAAAGTGGCAGCGGATGACGGGTTGCTGTCTGCGTCGGGCACTGCGCCTCTGGACCGCGAGGTCAGGGTCCGGATCGCAAAAATGGTCGATCAATTGCCCATCATCGATGGGACGGTGTAATTACCAGGAATATCGGGCAGAACGTCCATAAAGGCACTTTGCCTCACCCATAGCTCTGCTTCTGCGCGCCGTACATGCCGGCATAAAGCCCTTCCTGCGCAAGCAGATCCGCATGGGTGCCTTGTTCGACCACGCGGCCGGCATCCATCACGTAGATCCAGTCGGCATGGGTGATGGCCGACAGCCGATGCGCCACGATCAGGGTGGTCTTGCCTTGCGCCAGGCGGCCCAAGGCACGTTTGACCTTGTCTTCGGTCTTCTGGTCCAGCGCCGAGGTGGCCTCGTCCAGAAGCAGGATCGGGGATTGCCGCAGGAAGGCACGGGCGATGGCGATGCGCTGTTTCTGCCCACCCGACAGCTGGCTGCCCTTGGGGCCCAGCGGCTTGTCGCCGCGCGCATCCATCAGGTCCGCGATCTCGGCGGCCTCGGCGGCAGCGCGCACCTCGTCGTCGGTGGCGTCGGGGCGCACGTAGCGGATGTTGTCCCTGAGCGAGCTGTTGAAGATCACGATGTCCTGCGCCACGACCGAAAAGGACGAGCGCAGCGCCTTGATCCTGAGGTCGCGGATCGGGGTGCTGCCAATGGTCACGCGCCCCTCTTGCGCGTCATAAAGCCGGGTCAGCAGGCTCAGTACCGTGGTCTTGCCCGATCCGGTTGCGCCCACGATGGCCGACACCTTGCCACCCTCAAAGCGCATCGAGAGATCCTCGAAGAGCGCGTGATCGCGATCATAGCAGAAGGTGACGTTCTCCAGCGCGATGTCGCCCGCACGGTCGAAATCCTCATGCGCGTCAGGTGTGTCGGTGATGGACGGGGTTTCCCGGTACAGGCTGCGGATGCCATCCAGAAGGATCAGGTTCGCCTGCAGTTTCGCAAAGAACCCTGCCAGCGTACGCGCCGGATCGAATATCAGTGCAAGACCCAGCAGATAGGCGATGATCCCGGCCCCATCGAGGCCAAAATCGCCTGACAGCACCATGTAGCCGCCGCCCCCGATCACCAGCACGTAGACAAAGGCCGCCATCATGTCGATTGCCGGCATCACCAGCGCCTGCGCCGATTGCAGCCGGATCGAGATGTCGCGGATCTGGTCCGTGGCGCGGACGAGCCGCGCGCGCTCGACCGGTTCCTGCCCCGCGATCTTGACCGTGCGCATGCCGCTCGACATCTCGTCGATGCCGGTCATGTAGGCCCCAAGCGCGTTTTCCGCCGTGGACTGGATATGCTTGATGGTCGAGGAGACGTGCTGCAGCAGCAGCAGAATCGTCGGCAGGATGATCAGCGCCGCAGTGAAGAGCAGCGGCGACTTGTAGATCAGGTAACCCGACACGATCAGGATCGTCGCCGCATCCCGCACCGCGTTCACCGTGGCCTGCCCCACGAACTGGCTCAGGCCTTCGGCCTGATTGACCAGCCGCAGGATCAGCTCGCCCGACTGGGTCCGTTCGAAAAACGCCAGATCAAGGGTCATCAGGTGATCGATAAGATCCCGGCGCATCTGCATCACGGCACCCGAGGCAAGCCAGACCGACAGGCGCGGAATGAGATAGGACATCAGGGCCCGCGTCGAGAAAAGCGCAAAGACGATGCCGCAGACCCGCACCAGATCGGACAATGCGCCGCTTTCGAAAATCACCCGGAGCCCGTCTTCGGTCAAGGCCAGGAACTGCTGGTAGACCACACCCTGAACCGTGATCATCCCCAGCACGACAAAGAGCCAAGGCGTCTTGGATTTCAGGTAATTGTGCCAGAACCATGCGATGTTGGCCCGGTCCAGCGGGCTGAACATGGGCCGTTTTTCGCGTCGCTGCCCATCGGGGCTGCGTCTTGAGAACGGATTGGACACGGTCATGCAAGCACCTGGGTTGATCTTGTGGCGTCATCTACAGGCAAACGCAGGGCGGGTCAGCACGTCAATTTGACCTGCAGGCGGCCTGCTGCTGGGCCGAAGAGAGGTGTGGAAGGCTTCACGGGCTCCTTCCGTGGGCATGATGGGCTGTCTCTAAGGGTGTTGTTTCCAAATGGTCTGGAGCTTCGCCCAAAGAGTATCAGAAATAAAAAGTAGCTAAATAAATTTAAAGATACATTATAATTTCTTTATTACAGAAAAATACACACTAATAGTGAAAGATAAATGAAATAGGATAGGATATTTAAAATAAATGAAGAAATTCACAGCCCAATGGTGTGGGGGCTGGAAAGAGAAATTAAATCTATTAAAGTAAAATTGAATTTTGTTAAATCGGGTTGGAAATGATGAGATCCATTCTGGCATATCGGGCAGCGTGCGGGTGCAAATTGGCTCACCTGCAGCCCATGTCCGATGAATGTGGAGATGCAACGGATGTGGCGCAGATGAGAAAACATCCTGCCTTGAGGCTCCGCCATCAATCTGCCTTGGAAAAGGGCCTCCTTGCCGCGCTCGGGAAGTCCACAAACCGCTGTGCGGTGTCATCTGTCACGCTGGCGCGCCGCAAGGTTGGTGGGGAGGACTTGGTTCAGGAGGGGGTGTCGGTCTCTCCCAAAAACTGGAGATGTGCGTGGAAGCATTAATTCACAAGGTTGCCCTTACCCGATTGGATTTGGACCCGCATTCTGCAGGTGTCTCACCGGGAGACCATGTCTTTCTTGTGTGCGAAGCCGACGAGAGGGTTGCTGCCTATGTCACCCTCCCGTCGCGTCTGCCATTTGGCTGGGGCAAGCGGCGCACAAAGCGTCTTGGATTGCTTGACCCGCAATCCTCTCGCATGTTGATGCCTGCGCTGGAACGGCATGCCAATCTTCGGGTGCGCGTGGTTGAGATCGAGTTTCCTCATCTCAACCGAAACAGGTTGAACACGGTTTACATCTCTGTTTGGGGCAACCCGTCTGATCTCATTCCGAGAAAACATCCCATGGCCCGGATATTCTCAAAAAGTCGCATAAATGAGCCCATGCCGAGCCCACCCGGATCCCAAAGGCAGGGATCGATATGATTGTTTTGATGACCTGAACATGCAAAATCAGTCTAAGCCTGTTGCAACCTTGAACTCTGTTCCGTGCGGTCAAGGCCTTCGAAACCTTCGTTCCGAAGAAAAAAGCGGTATCGACCCACGAGGTCTTCACACCCAACACCAGTCACAGACCGTATGTCCTGTGCAGCCCGCATGTGTCAGTGGGGATGTTGCTCGAAGGGACCCCGCTTTCGTGCAGATGCAGAGCAAGCGGAGCATCTCGTCATGTCCTCTGCGCTGGCATCGGGTGATGATCCGGACAGCCTGGGTCCTGGTCCGGTGCGCGATCAATGCTGTTTGGAGCCACAAATCGCACAAGTCCCGGTTCAATTTGATGGAGACACGTTCGTGACCGAAACCATCACGATGGAATACCTGTCGGGCCAGATTCTGGCCCAAAATACCTTGATCCACGTCCTGTTTGGCGAGTGCGTGATTGACAATCCGGACGAAGCGTTTGCGTTGCGTGACGCGCTGACTGCGGCGCTGCGAAACGTACGTCGGAGCAGCGATGCGTCTGGTGATGAGCAGTTGGGATGCATCGAAACGCTTGAAGCGGCCATCGAAGCCCTTGAGTGCATGCGGTTGGATCCTGGGCGCAAATGACATTTTCCGGCCGATTTTCCACATGGACCGGTGCCAGAGGACATCCGTGCATACCAATGATCAGCCTTGCAAGGCGATCTGAGAAGGGCAGGCTGGTCTGCCCGGAACAGAACCGCAAGCGCGTGCATGTGTTGGTGCAGGGCGTACCAAGGACTGGCAGGTTGCATGTTGGCACTCTGTCTCAGCCTGTCCAGACCGCTGTCGGTGGATCAGTCAAAACTCGGGGTGGACGGTTCGCCAGTCTGACACTGCCCCATTCATGCCGCGAGATGTCGGCTCGACAATTTCGCGGCCCGCAAGCCGCCATCCCGTCGATGGTCTGCAGGCAGCTGGCTGGAGGGGTGTTTGTTCTGGAAGTCATGGTCCGCCCTGATGTTGCGGTCGCCTGGCTTTTGGGCTTGCCGGTCCTCTTTTTGCGGAGCCTCATCTCCGGATTTGCAGAGGTCCCACTGTCCGTGTCGTGGTTTTGGGCAGCCTGTTGCGCAAGGGGGCGGCCTGGAGGGACAAGATGACATGAACGTCGACATATCCGGACAGATCCAGTCCTCAGACTATCGGCTGCAGTTTTGCACACATGGCTTATTTGCCCCCAACCAGCAGAGGGACATCCATCAACGTGTCGGAGACAATTCATTGACCAAATCTATCAGTACCGAATATCTGCACGGCCAGGTGATGGCTCAGAAAATCCTGATCCATGTCTTGTTGGGGGAAAGGGTGATTGCCGATCCAGATGATGGGTTTGCACTCTACCATATGCTGGCGGCGGCGCTTCAGGCCACCCGCCGTGGCAAGGACATCTCGGATGATGCAAAACAGGGCTGCATCAAGATTCTCGAAGAGGCGATCAGTGCTCTCGAATTCATGCGATCCGATCCTGCGCGCATTTGACCTGCCTTGAAAACCGGAGCGACACGATCATCATGCCCCATTCCAAATATCATATCGACTACCTCAACGATTTGTTTCAGGCCTTGCCGCAAGGCAATTTGCCGATGAACCTGAGCGAATATGATGGGTTTGCGACCGGCATTCTTGTCTGCCCTGTAGATATCGAGCCTTCTGAGTGGTTGCCTCATGTCTGGGGCACGACTCGAGATGGTCATTTTCCGGACCAGCGGACGGCCGAGGGCACCATCGATGCCTTGCTTGCGCATTTTGAAGTTGTTGCCGCCGATATGGCCACGTTGAGCCAGATACAACCCATTTTTGGAGGTATCGGCGCAAGCACGCCATTTATATGGGAGCCCTGGATCGATGGTTTCATGCGTGCCGCTCTGCTTCGACCCGTGGCATGGCAGGAATTTTTCGAGCAAGCCGATGAGGCTGTGCAGAGCATGATGTCGTTTTTACAGACGCTGCACGACATCTATACCGGCAAAAGCGCGCTGACGCGCGTAGAAATTGATGCGATAGACAGTGCTGCATGTGACCTCATCCCGTCATGCATCCTACATATCGCGCGGCGATCCCGGCCTGATCGGAGTTTGCCTCAAGCGGCCAATGCGTCGAACAAACCTGGCAATTTGGCGAGCCGGTCACCTGATCCGGATTGGTGACATTTGTGACTTTGGATGGCTCGCCCGCCTTTTGAGTGGCCGATATCACCATCCCCCAAGCCATGCGTCACTTTGGGTACCGGCGTGCTTGTTCGAACCGTGTGAGTCAACTCAGCTGTGGAGTGAGTGGGACCAGCGATCAGACTGGCCACCGGATGGGAGCGCGATGGTGGTGACCGGATCTCACAATGCGCAGCCTGCCTGAAATCAAAATATATTTTGCGGTTTCAGGCCTGAGCGCCGCTTTTCCGAAAGGGCTTCAGGGTGTTTTCCCTGTCCGGTGGTCCTCGATGCGGGCCTTGCGCGCTTTCACGGCATGATAGATGATTGCGACAAAGATCGCCAATCCCAGCCAGGGTAACAGAATTGTTAGCCAGTCTGCGAGCGGTTCAAGCCCTTCGAGGGCATCTTTTTGGAGCAGGGCAGTATCAATCCTGTCCCGTGCCGACGCACCAAACAGCCCTGCGAGGGTTCCGATGACGCCGAGGGTGCCCAATCCGATCTGGGCGTTGGCGGCAGCAAGAATTCGGCTGTTGGCAGGTTTGCCTGAGGCCCGTTCACTCGCGATCGAGCGAGGTTGCGCGATCTCCAGGGCGTCTGTCAGTGTCACATCAATAATTGGGATCAACGGCAGATTGTTATCGGCGCGAAACGCGAGGAGTGCGTTGCGGGTCCGCGATCCGATCACACCATCACTCTTTCCGACTTCGTGGTAGCCAAGACGTCTGAGGCTGGACTGGACGTCTTGCACGTTCAGTGTGATGGCGGCAGCGACGTCACCAGAGCGTCGAATGCCCAAAAGACGTGGTTTGGAGTAACGCCGCACGCTGACTTCTTCGCCATGATTGCCTCCGAGTACCTCGATCGAAGCACCCACTGTGCGGACAAAGAAGCCAACGTGACCTTGCCAATAATGGGTGTTTCCCCGTGCGAAGATGACGATGTCACCTGGATGCGCGTCCTCCAGCTCGACTGGCACACCCCAGGAGAGATAAGAATGGGCGTTCAACTTCCGGGACGATCGAAGACCTGCGCGTTCAAGACAATGCCCGACAAAGGCAGCACTCCAGGCAACAGTGTCATGTTCGACCCAGTCATGACCAACAGAGGCATACATTTCCATGACGATCGGGTTGTCTTCCGGGCCTAAGCCTTCCGTGATCCCAATATAGCTTTGGGCAATGGCATAGGGAGACATATTTAACTCCTGAAGTTTTGGCAGTTTAGCAAGACATTGATCTTTGTTGGTTTACAACTGCGCAAAATGGCAAAGAATAATATTATTCGCATATCGCCACATGGCCTTTGATTGTGATAAGATCTTCAGCGGTTGTGATTTTAGTCCTGAAGCGATCAGGATAATGCGGCGCTTGCTGAATATATAGTCCATTGGGTGTTTAAAATTCCAGATAATCATGCCGTGAAATTATGTTTTGAAAACACGGATTTTTTATCTTGGAAAATAGAAATGTCAATGGAACGACCAATTACAGCGTGAGACAATCATGACGGAAATGGTTCATCGTGAGCTTGGTAAATATACTGGGGAGCCTGTTTTCCCCAAATGGTGGCATACAGTCGACAGATGGACTTTGATCAGCGTTGTGCTTCTGTTCGGTATTGGTGTCTTGCTGAATTTTGCAGCATCACCCCCCTTGGCCGAGAGAAACGGTTTTGCAAGCTTTCATTATGTTCAACGTCAAATCATATTTGGTGGTCTGGCATTGATTATGATGGTCGTCATTTCCACGCTTGATCCAATTACTATTCGACGGTTTGCAGTTCTGGCTTTTTTCTTGTCTTTGCTTGCCCTTTTATTACTTCCTTTTTTTGGTACTGACTTTGGTAAAGGGGCGGTGCGTTGGTATTCTCTTGGTTTTGCATCTGTTCAGCCATCGGAATTTCTGAAGCCTACATTCGTGATTGTGATTGCCTGGTTTCTTGCTGCCAATCTGGAGCCGTCAGGGCCTCCTGGGATCATTTTTTCTTTTGTTCTGACTGTCTGTATTGTGCTGATTTTAGCCTTCCAGCCGGATTTTGGACAGGCTGCTTTGATTTTTTTCAGCTGGGGTGTGATGTATTTTGTATCGGGGGCCCCTGTATTGATTTTGATAGTGATTGCTGGACTTGTGATCTTTTTGGGTACGATAGCATATCGGAATTCCGAACATTTCGCGTTTCGCATTGATGGATTTCTCAGTCCCGAAGTCGATGCAACGACACAACTGGGTTACGCGATCAATGCAATCCGTGGCGGCGGGCTCTTTGGTCTTGGAGTGGGTGAGGGACAGGTGAAATGGTCACTGCCTGATGCGCATACTGATTTCATAATTGCGGTTGCCGCCGAAGAGTACGGGCTGATACTCGTCCTGGTTGTTATTGCGCTTTATGCAAGTATTGTCATTCGCTCCTTGCTGCGGTTGATACGAGAACGTGATCCTTTCATCCGTTTTGCCGGCTGTGGACTTGCCTGCATGTTCGGAGCACAGGCAGTGATCAATATTGCGGTGGCTGTTCGTCTTGTGCCGGCTAAGGGCCTGACCCTCCCATTCATCAGCTATGGCGGATCATCCTTGATCGCCGGAGGTCTTGCCTTGGGCATGCTCCTGGTGTTCACGCGCTTGCGGACCCAAGGGGAAGTCGAGGATATCTTGAGACGACGCTTGCGTTGAGGGGCGGGACCACGCGGGGCAGACCGGACATGGATTGCCGTCGTGCTGGACATCCAAACCTGTCTCACAGGCACGGTTTTCTCCTACTCCAGAATGTTGTGCACCCAATGCCTGAGCTTTTTTATGATTTTACAGGACGACAAACCTGTCGCCGATTCCAGCAAAACATCCAGTCTCTTTCACTGTGCCGCTCTCGGGCTTGTGCATGCAAAAAGGATCAAAAGGTAATCCGTTCAAAGCGCTTTTCAGGACATGGTATCGGATTGGATGCCTTGCTCTGGACCACCTCTCGGAGCGATCAGGAAAGCTGGATCGCCTGATTCCGCTGGCTGGAGCTCAATAAGATCGAGTATTTTCGGTCTGCCACATTCTTTTCTGTGGGAATGGTGCCAATTGATCAAAAAAGGTAATTTGTGGAGAAGACCATTTCGATGCTACCGCGCAACTTTTGACATGGATGCTGATGATCCTTCAGGATCAGACATGAGGTGATCGCAATATCCAGATTGCGGCAGAGTGTTCGATGTGATGCCGGATATGGAAAACACCGATACGCCCGCGGTTTGTCGGCGGGTCGAAAACCATTCCCTCACTGTGTGATGAATGAATGAGTCTGTTGGCTCCGCCATCTGCGACGTACTCCTCCTCAGATACGGAGACAGCGGAGCCTTGTGAGCAACATCCACGTCGCTGATAGACAAATTGTCACGGTATTTCTTTCAGGAAAAGCGATTTGTCGCAGTTGGTCAAAAAAGCCTGTGTGGCAAGAATGCTGCCATGCAGAAAATGCAATGCCGCAATGCAGCAATCTCTGTTGTGCAGAAGGGTAAAATCGCGCAATTTGATTTCACTGTTGGCCCTTATCCTCCTCCCTAGGGTCGACAGCGAACTTATAAGGCGGCGCACATCTCCTCCCTGGTGCGCCGCCTTTTTTGTCAGATGTGATGACAGTCTTGCATCTATCAACCGACAACGAGGTCTTTCCGGATCAAGCTGGTGTTTGTCTCGTTACCTCTTGGCATTGTGTCGAGAAGCTTCAATTGCCTTTTCGCTGTGAAAAGTTGTGTGTGATTATGGAACTCGGTCATTGGCATTTGGGACGGGCTCCTCAGGTGCTGTCAAAAACTGGGCCCTTACACGTGCCCAGGCTTCAGCCCGTGTCGTTCCTGGCTGGTTTTCCCGTGCGGTTTTGATCGCGTCCTCCGCCTGCCTCGTTATTCGGTTGACCAGCAACATTTCTTGCTCGCTCCCCCGCTCCAGATCCAGTTTCTTGAGGCGCAGATTGTCCCGGATTGCCTTTTTGATTTCCAAAATGTTCATAGGATGTCTCCGGATTTTGCGCAAAGATAGCAGTTTGGGCAGGGCGATCGCCTTTGGCACCAAGTCTCAGCTTCACGTTTCAAAACACTGTATAGAGCTTTGTCCGAGGCGACGCGTTTGGGCGTGATGGACATGCGTGGTCGCGCGCCTTCGGCTTTGCCGCGTGCTTCGCGCAGAGCCTTGCCGTCGATCGCGAGACGCAGTGCGACGTCCGCGAGCGCTTTGCCAAAACTCGCGTCCAGTGCCCTTGGGTTGATCATGCGGCACACATCCGGAAATGTGTCATGCGACGGAAGCGCATGTTTCAGTCTGGGAATGGCCCCGAAAACAAACCCTTTTGCCCGTCCGAACATGGCCACCTGCCCAAAGGAGGCTGACCGACAGAGACCCAAGATGAAATCACTCACGGGCAACGCGCTCAGGTCGTGGCGCGCGTCGATGGCGCGCGGATCGGGCATATCCATGAAGGTAGACAGACGACCTGCATCGAGGTGCGGATTCCATAAACCGACCCAACTTCTCGGGCTCTAACCCGGTGCCAAGAGCATATCCGTCAAACCCGCGCCCCTTTGCGAAAAACGCTTCCTCTGCGTCATTGGGGCAGACTGCGACGATGGGTTCCACTCTGAGCTCGGGGTTGAGAATGGTTTCGGGGCGACAGGCACCAAGCCTCGAGCCTGGTAGGGGCTGTGCGGTATTGTGAACGGAGTGGATTTCGATTGCGTCACCGGAAACCGGCTCCCAATATGTGCTTGCATTCGCCTCGCGCGCATTGGGTTGCCGTTTGGTTTTGGCCAAATCTTCATCGAAGCGGACCCCAGGTCCAATGCCATGGTCATCACCCTTGCCGGCATGCGTGGTGAAGTCATCCTTCTTGTGTTCGGCTTGTTCGTGGAAATGGAGGTTGCAAGGCTTCATCTTCTGGAGGCGTCTCTCCATTGGGAAGATTCTGGAATGTTCAGCGCCAGCAAGATCGATGTCGCGGGATGATCTGGAGCTGCGGCCTGCGCCCAGTGCTTCTTGCGCGAGTGAGGAAGGCTGCTCTGCGATGACACCGTCGAATACGGCAATCTCAAGCTGCGTTTTGCTAAAGGACCCAGCAACAGGACCGGCAGTGCAGGCCGCGGCAGCCAAGATCATCTCGAGCTTCACTTGGTTTTGCCTCCGCCACGACATCCAGAAAACGGCATACTGATAAGTTTTACCGTTGCCCGTTCATCATCGGACGTCAAATGCTCTTCCTCTTCATGGTGTATCGTTAGTTTTCGGATGTTGCGATCAGCTTGAAACGACGCGCCGAGAGCTGCGGAAGGCCAAGAAGCTGACCCAGGTTCAACTTGCTGACGCTCTCGGCGTCCAGCAGGCCACCGTCGCGAAATACGAGCGCCAAAGTGACCTCTTGCTCTCGACGCTGATGAGTTACGTCCGCGCGATGGGTGAGGAGCTGAAGTGAACCGCCCCGGGTTTACCGGAGAGTTTCTGGTTCAATAGTTAGGCTGCTTTTTCGTCAGCGTTCAAGCTTGCGTAGAATGCCTCCTCTGCTTCTTGTGGCGTGATGTAACCGACGGCGCTGTGAAGGCGGGTGTTGTTATACCAGTCGACCCATTTCAGAGTTTCCCATTCGACCTGACCGACCGACTTCCAGGGGCCGAGGAACTTGATGACCTCGGTCTTGAACAGGCCGATGATGCTTTCGGCGAGGGCATTATCATAGGAATCGCCGACGCTTCCGACCGAGGTATCGATGCCGGCCTCTGCGAGCCGCTCGGTGTATCGGATCGACAGGTATTGGCTGCCACGATCACTGTGATGGATCAATTTGTCAGCCTCAGACGGCGCCCTCTGGCAGATGGCCTGGTTCAGGGCATCCAAGACGAAACCAGTCGTCATCGAGGTCGAGACCCGCCAGCCAACGATCTTGCGGGCGAAGACGTCGATGATGAAAGCCACGTAGACCATTCCTTGCCAGCTGGAAACATAGGTGAAGTCGCTGACCCAAAGCTGGTTTGGCATGTCCGCCACGAAGGCTCGGTTTACCTTATCGTGCGGGCAAGGTTGTGCCGTATCGGGGTTGGTGGTGATCACCTTCTTGCCCCGCACAACGCCTTGTAATCCCATGACCTGCATCAACCTCTCCACCGTGCAGCGGGCGATATCATGGCCACTGCGGCGTAGCTGGTGCCAGACCTTGCGCGCGCCATATCGGCCCCGGCTGCCCTCGAAGGCCTGCTTGATCGCAGCCATGTCCAGCTGATCCTGCCTGGCCCGGTCCGATGCCAGATCCGGATCACGCTCCACGGCCTTGAAGGCGTAATAAGTCGATGGTGCGATCCCCAGAACCCGGCAGATCGGCCCGACACCATGGACACAACGGTGATCATCAATGAACGCGATCATTTGCGGAATGGGCGGTCGAGCTCCGCCGCTGCGAAATATGCGCTGGCCTTCTTCAGGATCTCGTTGGCCTGGCGCAGTTCACGGACCTCACGCTCAAGTTCCTTGATCCGATCCTTCTCGGCACTTGTCAGACCGGCCCGCTGCCCGGCATCGCGTTCGGCCTGCTGACACCAGACCCGCAGACTGTCCGGCGAACAGCCAAGCTTCGGCGCGATGGCCTTATAGGCGGCCGTATCGCTGGAATAATCGGTACGGTTCTCTCGAAACATCCGAACACCGCGTTCGCGAAGCTCGGCCGGATAGGCGGGGGTGAATCTCTGCTTTGTCATAGGGCTCATCCTTTGAGTGTTTTACTCTCCGGTAAACCCGGGGCGGTTCAAAGCTCATGGTCGCGTTCCCCGGGACGGCGCCGCTTGCGCTTGAGGGGCTAGGAGAGACCGAGGAGCCGCAGCGTGTGAGGCGGGCGAACGCGCAATCCCAAAGTCGGGCAGAGGCCCGAAGCTAGTTGAACCGCGCCGGGTTTTCCGGAGGCTCCAACTCATGAGTAGGATGGAGCATTATGACAAAGACAACGAACAAGTATTCACCAGAAGTGCGCGAGCGTGCTGTGCGGATGGTTTTGGATGGCGCAGGGCAGCATGAGAGCCGTTGGTCGGCGATTGTGTCGATTTCATCGAAGATTGGCTGCGCGCCTCAGACGCTGAATGAATGGGTCAAGAAGGTCGAGGTCGATACTGGCCAGCGCGGCGGCATCACGACCGAGCAGGCAGAGAAGATGAAAGCCTTGGAGCGCGAAGTGCGCGAGCTCAAGCAAGCCAACGAGATTCTTCGGAAAGCGTCCGCATATTTTGCCCAGGCGGAGCTCGACCGCCCACTGAAACGATGATCCGGTTCATAGAAGATCACCGCGCGAATCATGGGGTCGAGCCAATCTGCCGTGTGCTGCCGATTGCCCCTGCCACGTTTTATGACCACATGGCCAAGCGCGCGGATCCTGACCTGTTGTCGGATCGCGCAAAGCGTGACGAAGAACTGAAGCCCGAGATCGAGCGTGTCTTTGAGGAAAACCTCAGCGTCTATGGTGTTCGCAAAGTGTGGCATCAGATGCGCCGGGAAGGCTTTGATATCGCCCGCTGTACCGTCGCACGGCTGATGAAGGACATTGGGATCGAAGGTGTTGTGCGCGGCAAAAAGCCCAAGACAACGATCCCTGACAAGGCGCTGCCGTGTCCGTTGGACAAGGTAAACCGCCAATTCCATGCACCGGCGCCAAACGTGCTGTGGGTGAGCGACTTCACCTATGTCGCGACGTGGCAGGGGTTTGTGTATGTGGCCTTCGTCATTGACGTCTTTGCCCGTCGTATCGTTGGATGGCGCGTCAGCCGCACGGCGACTGCCGGGTTTGTTCTGGATGCTTTGGAGCAAGCCATTCATCAACGCAGACCTGCACAAGATCAGCTGGTCCACCACTCGGATCGCGGATCGCAATATTTGTCCATTAAGTACACCGAACGACTGGCCGAGGCGAAGATTGCACCGTCTGTCGGCAGCGTTGGGGACTCCTATGACAACGCCCTAGCGGAAACGATCAACGGCTTGTTCAAAGCAGAGGTTATTCACCGGCGTGGACCGTGGCGCAGCTTTGATGCCGTGGAATACGCTGCCCTCGAATGGGTCGACTGGTTCAACAACCGCCGCCTTCTCGAACCCATCGGAAACATTCCGCCCGCAGAGGCCGAGGCAAACTTCTACGCTGCTCTGGAAACATCAGACATGGCCGCGTAACTAAAACAAATCAGCCTCCGGCAAACCCGGCGCGGTTCAAGTGAGCGAGAACCGGACGTCTGCCTTGCAATTGATGGCTATGATTAACTGGAGCACGATGAAGGAAGCTTCACGCAATACCCAGGTGGTCCTCTGGAAGGTGCCGGCCACATCAAGGACAAAGCACCTCTCCGTGAAGGAGCCCTGAATTGACGTATCCCCTTTTGTCGGCCACCTGAACTCCTGGGCGAGGATGGCTTCAAAGCCCTTTCTTTTGGCTACGGCCGGGCCTCTCTCAAGTTTGAGTTCGATTTAGCACGTGGCCCTGAAGACAAGTCCACTCTGTGAGCTGCTATCTGATAAGTCTCACATGTCGAAGCAGCGATGAAACCACGAACAAAAAAAGCCCCACTTTTGCCCAGGCGCGAACGGTGGAGCGATTTCGCCCCGTAACTCATTGATATCATGAACACTTGGAGGTTCTTTGATGCCTCGGGGGCGGAATCGAACCACCGACACGAGGATTGTGGACCGCGGTTATTCTGACCAAGGCGCGCAAACCACCCAGCCGCTGATCACAGGAGCCAGACGCAACTTCACACGCGCACTGGAAAAGCTGACGCCATGGCAAAGCCCTGTCAAGCCGCAGGCCGGACATCCGAAACTACCGTCTGGCCAGATGTGCCCTGACAGGGCTCTGCGGTGATGCCTCTTTGCTGTTCCGTTCAATTGTCGGCAGAATTTCGGGAAGATCCTGAGCCAATAGCAGGAAGCTTTTTTGCCTTTCTGCTCGTCATGATCGCCTGCGCCGTATCGAGACCCGTGTTTGTCAAAACCGAAACTCGCCACATATTTCGTAACAGAGCAGCCTGAACACTTTGCTCAAAGGACAATCGCATACCTGGCCAGTCCCGATGGCTTGACCACTTCGTGGCTGAAACGTGATTTCTCTGATCAAAAGAGTCGAATTCCATCTGTTTAATGCGATGGGATTCTCTTTAATCCAAAACATCATCCATGTAGAAACATGCAACAACTGTTATCGCAGTATGATCGCCCAAAGTGTAGACTAGGGTTACAGGCTGCTCGGAGAGCTCGATCTCGCGCGTACCCAAATACTTGCAATACCCACCTAGATCAGGGAATTTTTCCAGTTTCTGGAGCATATCCCCAATGGTGCTGAACAGTGTCGGTACAAGTATTGGATTCTTGAGAGTCATCTCACTCATTATTTTGGCGAGATCTATTATTGCTGGTTCAGCAAAGGCTGGACTTCGTGGATTTCTTCTGGAAGCAGCTTGTCTGAGTGGATTCATCATCTCACCAACCGCAATCGTGTTCTTCTTACTTGCAGCATTCAGCCCAGCCTTGACGCGATGAACCTTGACAAATTCACGGTCAAAATCGATATCGGTTTGTCTCTTCATGGTGCATTTCCCCAAACACCACAATTCATTCCTCAAGGTCTGTATAGTTGATTGTATACATGCAGGAGAAAAGAATGGCCGTTGCGTATTTTGGAACCAGAAGTGCGAATAGGAATTTTGTCAATAATTATGAAATTTCATGTGAGCGTTGAGAAAAATAATAATATATATTTAATCTGAAAAAGTTTTATAAACATATTTAAGATACCGTAAAAATTCTTAATAATGCACTTACAAGTAAAAGTCATCAAATAGATCAAACGAGATAAAATAAAGATATTTGATTGCGCCATGAAATAAGGCAATCTTTGTGCTTTTGCGACGAAATAGGATTTTCATATCCATATATCACTGATGTCCTATTGCAACATTTGTTTTTCAATGATGATGTTGTCACGTGACTTGCTGTTGAGCCAGGTCTCTAGAAAAGCTTTTCGTAAGAGATCCGCAATCAGAATATGGATTTGAAATGCGTGACCGAACTGCACAATCGCAATTGATCGCTGATGATCTTATGGAGTTTGACTATTCCGATTTATTCGAAACTTATCTCCTCGAGCGGCCGGAGACGCCTCAACTTACAATAGCCAGCCAAGCACTTGCATTCGCAATTGAAACAAATCCGGTTCAAAATCACGGCAGAGTAGGTGTTTGTGTGCCGCAGCAGTCTTTGGGGCAACTTCACAAGCCATTGGGTATGGCGATTAAGTTGAAAAACAATACTGTCGCAATGTTTTTCCTGTACGCAGATATGTCGTGCATTCTTGCTCTTCCCAATTCCGATTCTGGCACGATCAGAGCGACGACGCTTCCGTTTCAATTGAGCAACGCGGAGGTCAAGAAAAAAGATGGTCGGCGGATCACGCCGATGAAGCTGACAAAGGGTGAGAAATCCTTTATGCTTCAGCGCAGTACGGACAGTGTTCCTTTACCGTTGGATAAGACGATACCTGAGCATGCTGACTTTATGGTTGATCTGGCCTTGGAGATTCAGGCAGTTTTCGAGCACACCGATGCCGATGGGCCTATTTATCAGGTGCAAGCAACTGCGATCCCGGAGTCTTTAGCTCAGGACGGCAAGATGCCGATGTCAGTCTATCCCGCCGTCACGCGAGTTTTGACTCCTGAGCTTCTTGGGTGGTATGGACGAACTCTGCATATGTATGATGCGCATCTGCCATATCTTCGGGTATCCCTGAAAGATATCGCCTTTGTCAGACGGCTGGTGAGTGTCGCAGCAGAATACATTTGGCGAGAACACGGGTTTAAAGGGAAATCCTTTCCCGGTGTCATATACTTCGAAGCTGCCCCTCCTGTTGGTAAGGACAGCCCTCGACTCGTCCTTTTGGGGCGACCGGATGATGCCAAGAAATCAAGGTCACGCTCGAAAGATATTCTATCCCAAGAGCAGGTTGGTTCATATATTGAAGATCTCAAAGCGGTTCTTCAGGATGTCATCGGATCAAAATATTATTCGGGCTTTCATTACCGCTATCGATCCAATCAGACGGGGACACTCGTTCCATTCAAGCTTGCTGAAATCAATCTCGCCAAGGACCTGACCACAGACCAACCCATAAAAGATTTGCAAAACCAGCTTAAAACGCGACTGCGCTTGGCGAAGCGTAAGATGCAATGATGGGCAAGGACAGTTCGAAGTATAGAAGATTTCCGTTCGCTGGCGGAGTTTTTTATGGCGCAACAGATTGATTAGTCCTCGTGTCGCGGTCTTCGTCGAGGCCTGCGGCTACGCGCCGTTTCAAGAGGCGGTACATATGACCGCACAAATCCCAGTTGCACATCAACTTGAAAAAGCCGTGGTGGCTGTTCCACAGATCTCTCGCGAGAGCTGTTCGCTGAACGAGGCGTTGAGCTGCTGTCAGCTGTCAATTCGGAAAAGTCTCGCATCTATGGCGTCTTCGAGGTCGGTGGGTTCTTTTGGCTGAAGGAGCGTGGCGGTCTGCAAATCGGAATCGAGACTGCCCAGTTGCGCCTTGTACCGATGAGCCTCCATGGCCTCTCCCGCAGGATCTCTGCCCGGCCCATGAGATGGAGACGCCGAGGACTCGGGGTCAGCGCTTCTGGTGCCCATCACGGCAGATGCAGAATGGCAAGGCGGTTGACTTCGAGGCCCAGGGGAATTCGTTGCACGAGTGTGCTTGCTCGCGGGTGCTGATCGAGGGCAAATGGATATTACGTCATGCATGTCTGACACTTGCTGCGCCGCAGCAACACGAGGCCACTTGAAGGTTATTCATCCTTGACAATAAAAGGTTAAAATCGAAAACTTTAGGGTTTTTATTTGCGGCGCGGGTAAAATAAAATTTAAAATCAATGTGTTACTAATTGCCTATTTTTTGGGCATTTCAATAAAACCTACCGTATAACGGGGCTTTAGCCTGTCCCATACAGCTGGATCCACAGAGTTTTCCACAGATTCTGTGAGTGCAATAGTACTTGCACTGCCTGGCGTTGTGGTGGCGCAAGCCGACTCGAGGAGCCGTTTGCGATATGAGCAGGAACAGAAGCGAGCATGACCCTTTTCGACGATCCGGCCGGGCACGTCCCAGTGCTGATCCGGCTGTCACGAAGACCGTATTGTAATGACGCTAAATCCCCGACGGTCTGGACACGGCTGATCGTCTGCCTGCCGGTGTCCTTCTGATTGCAATCGGTGATTGTGGGTTTGCCAATCATCACGCGCCCCTGTGAGACGGGCAGGGGCGCGGGTATGATCGTGGAGTGCGCCAGGGCGCGCTCCCCGAAGAATTCGAGCAGGTCGAGGCGCTGTCGCCCATCTTGACGACGGGAAGTGTCCGATCTGCAGGCTGACGTTTGCGCCTGTGATGCCAAGCATGATCCTTTGCTCGCGGTTGCCCGCTGCGCAAATCACCGCTGTTAATGCCTGATGCTCGGAGGTGCCGAACCGACGCGGAGGGGGATGTCATCCAAGGCTGTTTCGGCACGCCGAATTGACCCTTTTGCAGCGATTATCCACCGCAAAAGGATACAAATTGAAAATAAATATTGAGTCAATTGATGCTCATGAGATTGAAAAATAGATCTCTTAAATGAGACCTATATATCTATAGGGTTTTATGACTCTGAATGTGCGGCATAAATGCAGCATCCAGTGCGAGAACGTCAAATTGCCACAACATGTTGAGGATAGCAGATTGAAAACGGCTCGATTTTCTTTGAGGTTTGCCGCGATTTCAACTTGGTACCGCTGAGGTGAAGTCTTCATCTGTCAGTACGCACCTGTGCTGATGTAACCGCCTCTAACTCGGCCGGCCTTGTGCCGGCCTTTTTTTGTCCGTGTGAAAATGCTGGATCAAAAATCCCCAAAAGTGCTGGCGCAAAATTCCCCACCTTTCGGGTTGGGCGATCAGCCGTGCATTTGATTGGCGCCTCCATTCTTGGGCGGTCGGCCTCGCCGCTTTTGGGGCGGTGGAGGGCTGATGCTGGCGTGCGACCGGGTGTGTTCCGGCATCAGGTCAGCGTGTCCGCGTAGTCGATAGCTGGCGCCTTCGATCTGCACGACGACGGCGTGATGGAGCAGCCGGTCCAGAAGCGCGGTCGCCACGACGGGATCTCCGAAGACCTCACCCCATTCTGCGAAGCCGCGGTTCGATGTCAGGATCATCGCGCCCTTTTCGGAGCGCGCGTTGACGAGTTGGAAGAACAGGTTGGCTCCGCCACTGGTGATCGGCAGATACCCGATTTCGTCGACGATCAGCAGCGAAGCCCGTGCGTGGAAGCGGATCTTCTCCGCCAGACGTCCCTCTCGTTCAGCCTGCGCCAGACCATCGATGAGCTCGGCCAGAGTGCAACGATAGACGCTTCGGCCTGCCTTCACGGCAGCGACGCCGAAGGCGGTTGCGAGATGGCTCTTACCTGTGCCGGGCGGGCCGAGGAAGTGCAGAACCTCAGCGCGGTTGATGAATTCCAGTTGGGCCAGCGCCATGATGCGATGCCGGTCAAGCGATGGCTGGAACGAGAAGTCGAAGCTTTCAAGGGTCTTGATCGGGGTGAGCCGCGCCGTGCGCAGCCCGACACCGATCCTGCGTCCCTCGCGCAGTGTCAGTTCCTCGGCCAGCAGGGCGTCGATCGCGCTGACGCCCAGGCCCTGCCGCTTCAATTCCAAGATCATCACTATCTCCCTCAATCCAACCACCTGCACGCCCTTCCATTGGCATTACAGGGGTTATTCTGCGCCGCCGGTGGTCAGGGGGCATGCCCCCTGACCACCGGCCTCAGCGCCCAACTGGGGAATTTTCATCCAGCCGTTTTGGGGAGATTACGTCCAGCACTCACATCCGTGTTTCGTTCAGACGCCACCGAGCCATGCCTCCTGGATCACGGCGACCAGCGCCTGTTCAGAGGGTTTGCGGGCTTCGAAAAAGCCGGGAAACAGCTGCCCTGCCGCAGCTTCCGCACTTTCAGGTTCAATCTCCCCAGCCGGGTGTGCAGAGCGCGGTTGCGATAGTCGTTGCGTCAGGTTGTGCGCTGCTGGGCCCGTTCATGGCGCGCGGCGCCAATCAGGCCATCCATCGCTCTCCGTCATCAGGTGCAGGACGGCCTCTCTGCGATTGAGGGCAGCAAATCCCGCCAATCATGCTTTTGCAGAAGCTCGGTTAGCTCCGTGGTGGTCTTGGTCATTGAGGTCTCCGTGTGGGTCGTGGCTGCGCCAAGCTCCATCTCGACCATACAGGATGGCCATCCCGACGCTCTTGGAAATCTGCAGGAAGAATGACGTCGACCCGGTCGCATTGGACGGCACTTGCTGTGGGGCGCATCGCAAATCAACGGCAACCTGCTGAAATTGACATGCTCATGCAGTGAAGTTTTAAAGCTTGAGCGTCTTTTCCTACTATAGTGATAAATTTATATATTGCTATAAGAGACCACAAACCTTTTCGAAATCATGTGAAATAATTTTATTTTTTCCAAAAATAATGATCTTTACATCATCCAATGTATGTCTGCATTTTGCCAGGTAGATGTGGCAAGTTCATGCCGGGCGTCTGCGTTCTATCTCTTTCGCATCAGCAGAGCTGCGCTTATAGAAGCATTTGTTCACAACCCAATGGGCGGGTTGCCCATTATTTTAAGGCGAGGGGCAGTAATCTGGTGCTTGGATTTAACAAACTGTGGGGCATGTTTTCTTCGGACATGGCTATCGACCTCGGAACGGCAAACACGCTAATTTATGCCAAGGGGCGTGGTATAGTGTTGTCAGAACCATCTGTAGTTGCCTACCATATTAAAGACGGTCGGAAAAAGGTATTGGCCGTGGGCGAAGATGCTAAGCTAATGCTGGGCCGCACGCCCGTCGGCATAGAGGCCATAAGGCCGATGCGCGATGGCGTTATCGCTGATTTTGACGTCGCAGAAGAAATGATCAAGCATTTTATTCAAAAGGTGCACACAAGATCAACATTGCGGAAGCCAAAGATAATTGTCTGCGTTCCACATGGTGCAACTCCAGTAGAAAAGCGTGCAATTCGCCATTCAGTGTTGTCTGCAGGTGCAAGCCAAGCAGGACTGATCGCTGAACCAATAGCAGCGGCGATTGGAGCGGGAATGCCGATTATCGAGCCTACCGGAAATATGGTCGTCGATATTGGCGGTGGGACCACTGAGGTTGCCGTCCTATCCCTTGGCGACATTGTCTATGCAAGATCTGTTCGCATTGGTGGAGACCGCATGGATGAAGCGATCATCAATTACCTTCGCCGTCATCAAAACCTTTTGGTGGGTGTGGCCACTGCTGAACGGATCAAAACGTCGATCGGCACGGCTCGCATGCCGAGAGACGGTCATGGGACAACCATGATGATACGGGGTCGCGATCTCGTGAACGGCATTCCCAAGGAAGCCACAGTCAACCAAGCGCAGGTCGTCGAGGCCTTGTCGGAACCCGTGGAGGCGATTTGCGAAGCGGTGATGGCTGCGCTTGAAGTCACACCGCCCGATCTTGCTTCAGATATCGTGGATCGTGGTGTAATGCTCACCGGGGGCGGAGCATTGCTGGGAGATCTGGACCTTGCACTCCGAGAACGAACCGGCTTGCCGGTTTCCATCGCAGACGAATGTCTGAACTCTGTCGCATTGGGCTCCGGGAAGGCGCTGGAATACGAAAAAGAATTGCGCCACGCGATTGACTACGACAGCTGATCCGCCCGCGTATGCTGGGCTGTACAGGACAAGTGCACGCAAATGTGAGCGTTTGTGGGGGCTGTCCGGCTTCGTGGCTGAGAGCTCAGGCAGTGGCGTAAGGGCTTTCCCTGTCACGATCCAGAACTGCGGCATGATGCAACGAAACCTGAGCTTCATTGGCAGTTCCTGCGGAAAAAGTGCATCATTCTGGTGTCTCAGAAGAAGTCACTGGCCATTGCACTGAAGAGCACTTCAGGCTCACCGCGATGATCCAAGCGCGTTGAGTGGCTGCCCTGCGGTCTGAGAAGCGTGTCAGGGTAAAACAGGGTGCTTGCCGAGACATGAAGTCGTTTGTGCGCTTCCGGCAGCTTGTAACGCAATATCGGACAAAGGACTGATTTGACCTTGGAACCGCAAAAGCCCTGTCCGCGGCCATCCCTTCGCAAGAGCGTCTGATTGGACATGTCCAGCAACACATTGCGCAGAAACTGCGTGAAGCTGCTTGCGGCGTTGGCAACCATTCCGTTGGAATAAGCCATGAGCGTGATCAAGTCGCGAAACGCATCGCGTACCGTGACACAGCCTTTACGCTCGGGATGCGAGAGTTGATGCTGGATCAAATCTGGTCAAGAAAAAATCTGATAGAATTGACTCATGCGTTCTTTCACAATGCAGAAATCACTTCGCCACTATTCCTCATTATTGGTGATGGATTCACGCTCAGGCATCGGTTCACGTGGCGCGCGCCCAATAACGTCGCGCAGCTCGTCAAGTTCAATAAAATTATCTGCTTGACGTCTCAATTCGTCTGCAATCATAGGTGGGTGACTGCGAATTGTAGATACTACTGAAACCCGAACGCCTTTGCGCTGAATGCTTTCAACCAAAGGCTGGAAATTGCCATCTCCAGAGAAAAGTACGATGTGATCAACATGATCAGCCAATTCCATCGCATCCGTGGCCAGTTCAACGTCCATATTGTTTTTGACTCTTCGACGACCTTGACTGTCAATGTATTCCTTGGCTGGCTTTGTCCGCATGTTGAAGCCGTTGTAATGTAACCAATCTGCAAGTGGACGAATGGGTGAATATTCGTCGCTTTCCAAAATTGCGGTATAGTAAAATGCCCGCAAAAGCTTACCTCTGCGAACAAATTCCTGGCGTAGCAATTTATAGTCTATGTCGAATCCGAGGGATTTTGCTGCAGAGTACAGATTTGAACCATCAATAAACAAAGCCAGACGCTCATCTTTGTAAAACACGAATGCAGCCTTTCAAAAGTGACATGAACAGATTTGCATTGTTTTGTGATGAATCAACGCACAAACATGCCTAATCTTCTTAACATTTGACGGCATGGAATACGCTTCGCAAGCTTATTTTTCCAGCATTATTTTGGAAACTATGATCAGAATTTGTTTTAATTGTAATATTTATGTAGGATAATTGTATCTCGCTTCTCATAAACTCATGAATTTATATCCATTGATATTTTTTCTCCCTTTTGCCCTTCATGGATGTAGTATTTGGCGAAAGCGCTCGGATGTTGTCGCTGCCCGCCGCAGGCTGTCATGACCACGATGCAGAGCTGGGCTTGACTGAAAAGTCCGGCATTTGATTGCATCTCAGCTTCTTACGCGGAGCTATGCGCCTTGAGGTCTATGCCGCGTCCAAAAACAGGTTCCTCGGCAGGTCGAGCCAGACGGCACCACGCTCTGACCGCACCATCGTCTTTTATGGATCATCATGGACCCTTTGCATGTAAAGGCAGGGGGTCCTCGATGGTCCGGTCTTGCTGGAAAACCACAGCGTCGTATCGAGTGCAGCTGATGTGATACTCATATATGGGCCACGGGTTTTCCTCAGCAGCGTCCGTTTTGGTGACTTTCAGGAAGCGCTGTCAGCTGTCCGTTTCCGAAGGTGTGCAATCCGCTTTCCGTCGAAGTCGCGGTGACTTTTCTGAGAGCTGCCTTGTCGATCTGGATGAGACCTGTGTGCAGACCGCGCTCGATGCGGCTGCTCACCACTTCGTTCATCTGGGTATGACAGCGTCATGGTGACTGACGGAGCGGCTCTTCTTTGTCACGACGACAGGGTCTCGTTGAGGGCGGGTCAAGAAGAGTCTGACTTTTTTGCTCGCCGTTGTTGCTGGAATGGTCTTCATGAGCTGCGCTCCTGATTGTCAGTTTCCCATTATCCCCATTTTCAATAGTGGCAGTTTCAGATCGGGACACGGATGTTCTTTCAGGGTGCCAAAATCGGAGCTCTGATGATGTGATCTTCCCCCGGCGGCATCGATGTGCCATCGTGGGTCTGTGATGATCCGCACAGGAAGGCGGTCACAAAATCAGAGCCCGTTTGTGTCCCAGGATCGGCGCCATGGTGATTTTCACACAATGACCATGATGGCCAGCAGCAAGGTCGAGACGTTGGTCCGTAAGGAGTTCCATCTGCCTCACGCTGCTGTCAGACGTTGACCATCACAGGGTTGTCGGGAAGGCCCGCATGCCGATGACAAGTCCTTTGTCGATTGTCGTGGCACTGTTGTCCTTGACGTGAACCTTCTCGCAGACCTTGCCCTGGTCTTTGAGGATGCACTTAACCTCGGCGTCTACAGCTTATGAAGCTCCACTGTTGTCCCTTGAGGTCGGGTGCGGAAGCGCAGGCCCAGCATCAGGGGATCAGACGCTGCAGGTCGCACACCACCTGTCCTGTGATGCAGTGTTTGAGTCCTATTTTCTGATCAATAGATCATCGGGTGATCTTCCGGCCGCGACCGCTTCCTTGAACCAAGTTGGCTGCCGACCTTTGCCAGACCATACGACAGCGGAGTTCTCAGGATGCTGATACTTTGGAATAGCAGGGGGCTTGGGTGAATTTTTTCCTGAACCCAAAAGGTCACTCAATGAAAATCCCGCCTCTCGAGCGGCAGCTTCTGCAGCCGCCAGAGCTTCTTTTCGTTTGCGCGATTCAAATGAAGAAATTTCTTTTGTGACGTCTTTTTGGAGCTTTTTAAGCTCGTCAAGTGAGAAGTTGGTGAGGTCGATCAACATAACAGACTCCGAATTTGGCAAAATAAGCCATTGAATGGACGTTCAACAGAGATCAAGTTTGATCTCTGTCGAAGGTATTACTGTTTTGGCAAACGGTTTTCAACATCCTTGCTTTATTACATCTTTACTGAAGTTTTCATTGGCTTTCTTCCGCAAAGGTCCTTTTCTAGATCCGGTTGAGGTAGGGGCAATTGCCGACAGACTGCGATTTGATAGTGCCGCCCGATGGATGCCATGAATGTAAATTTCTGAGCGTATTTATTCTGGATCTAGAGCCTTCCTTCTCAAGCATCTTGGGATTGTGGTCGCTGTGCAGCCTCCCAGAAATCTATTCGGTGAGCTCAAGATGGTTTCTCGCAGGCATTGTTGCAAAAGTCTGACGACGAAGGATTCACTTCGCGAATCCATGGCGTTAGACGCGGTGCATGAGCAAGCCATCTCCCGCCCGCTATCGCACGACGAACTGGTCCAGCTACAACGCGTCACTCAGGAAGCGGGGGTCTCTGCTCATCTGGGTCGACAAGGACATGACCTGGCGCGCGCCGCGTGACAGTCGACCCGGACGTCCGGCGGTGTTTTCCGATGCGGCCATACAGTTCTGCTTATCGATCAAAGTCCTGTTCAAGTTGCCGTTGCGCCAGACCGCCGGAATGGTGGCCAGCCTGCTGCGACTGGCCGGCCTGGACTGGCCCGTGCCGGACTTTTCCACGCTGTGCCGCAGGCAAAAGACCTTGGCCGTCCAGGTCCCGTATCGCCGTGCGGACGGCCCGCTGAACCTGCTGGTCGACAGCACCGGGATCAAGTTCCTCGGCGATGGCGAATGGCAGGCCCGCAAGCACGGGGTGCAAGGCCGACGCCAATGGCGCAAAGTCCATCTGGCCATGGACACCACCACCTCGGACATCCGGGCAGTCGAGTTCACCCCCAGCCGCGACGGCGACAGCCCCGTGCTGCCCGACCTGCTCGGCCAGATCCCGGCAGGTGAGCAGATAGGCACGGTCACCGCCGACGGCGCCTACGACACACGCCGCTGCCACAAGGCCATCATCGAACGCGACGCCGTTCCGATCATCCCGATCCGAAAGAACGGACGTCTCTGGAAAGAAGACTGCCCGGCTGCACGCGCCCGCAACGACACCCTGCGCGCGACGCGATACTACGGGCGGGCGTTCTGGAAACGCTGGACCGGATACCACGCCCGCAACCGGATCGAGGCGAAGATGCGCTGCCTGAAATCCTTCGGCGAGCGTATCATGGCAAGAGACCCCGACCGACAGACCGCCGAAATCCACATCCGCATCGCCCTCATGAACCGCTTCAACGCCCTCGGCACCGCCGAGATCGTCCGCGTGGCATAACGTCAGCGGGGTAAGGGGACGTCACGCCTCAGGCCGGGGTAATGCAACAACGCCTTTCTCGCATCATGCGGTCCAGTGCCTGTGTGGTGGCTCACCCGACAACCGAGCGCATCGGTGACCACTGGCAAGGTCCAGTATGATTTCTCGAAACTTTCCGGAGTCTTGCATACCGAACATCTTTCTCCGGATGGCACAGCCGAAGTCCTGATGGTTAGCGTAGCCTTTCGGAACATCGTTTTGGGTGGGTATCTGAACCGGGAGCCCTATTGGCAGGAGGGTAGGGGCTCATCATCCGATCTCTTTGGGCATCTTTTCGGTCGAACACCTCGACATGTTTTTTGCTGCGCCATGCCCTGTGCGCCGCATTGGGGAGCTCGGATATTTTTTCAATTGGCCTGACCGGGAGCAAAATCGTTTGTGGTATGCTTGTCTGTGCTGTCATCCGTGACAACACCGATCTTGCGCCAAGATTCCCATCCGGTTGCGTCCGAAGAAAAGGTTACGCTCGATCTCATTTCGGACCGGACCGAAGATCTGAACCGCTATGCCGAACGCAACGCCGCCACCATCCAGCGGATCACCAGCCAGATGACGATGCTGGCGCTGAATGCCAAGATCGAGAGCGCCAAGGCAGGTCCTTATGGCCGGGGTTTTGCGGTGGTGGCCGATGAGGTGCGCAATGTCGGCGACGAGATCAACACCATCGCCAGAGGGCTTGAAGAGGATATCGGCGTCCAGCTTCGCAGCTTGCAGGGGCTGGTGGCCCGGATGGAGCGCGCCGCCGCCGGGGAACGGCTGGTCGATCTGGCCTACAACGCCATCGACGTGCTGGATCGCAATCTCTATGAACGCACCTGCGACGTGCCCTGGTGGGCCACCGACAGCAGTTTCGTCGAGTGTCTGAAAGACCCCAATCCCGAGCGTGTGGCCCATGCCGGCAAACGGCTGGGGGTCATTCTGGAGGCCTACAACATCTATCTCGACATCTGGGTCTGTGACCTTGAGGGGCGGATCCTGACCAATGCGCGTCCGGGGCAATTCGCCGTCACGGACCAGAACGTCTCGGACCTGCCCTGGTTCAAGGCCAGTCTGGCGCTGGAAACCGCCAATGAGTATGCGGCGGGGGATGTCGTGTGCTCGCGGCTGCTGCACAACCGCCAGACCCTGTCCTATGCAACCCTCATCCGCGACGGCGGTGCGACCCGTGGCGCGCCGATCGGTGTGATGGCGACCTCCTTTGACTGGCAGGAGCAGTCCCGCAGCGTGGTCCAGGGCGTGCGCCTTGATGACCGGATGAAGACATCGGGCGTGCGTGTCATGATCCTAGACCACACCGACCGGATCATTGCGTCCTCGGACGGCAAGGGTGTCCTGACCGACCACTTCCCGCTGCAACGGCACCAGGGCGAGATGTCAGGCTATTATACCGAGCATGACCGACTTGTCGGGTTTCACGTCACCCAAGGCTTCGAGACATACAAGGGCCTGGGCTGGAAAGGCGTTGTGGTCCGCGACCTCTGACGCCAGGTCGCCCTTGCGCATCTAGCCAAGCAACTGCGCGGCGCGGACAAGGTCGCGGGGCAGGGTGATCTTGAAGTTTTCCTCGGCTCCTTCGACCACGCGCACGCGCAGCCCGGCAGCGCGGGCGATCTCGACATCATCGGCTGCCGCCGCGTCGCCGGTGAGATGGGCGGCGAGAATGGCCTCGTAGCGAAAGGCCTGCGGCGTCTGCGCCCGCCAGAGCCCGTCGCGGGACACCGGGCTGAGCGCCTCGGCCCCGTCGGCCTTCCACAGGGCGTCCACCACCGGCAGGGCGGCAAAGGCGCCCTCGACTTCTGTCAGCGGTTCAAGAACGGCCGCGATCAGATGGGTCGGGCAAAAGGGCCGCGCCGCGTCATGGATCAGAACATGCGCCGGCACCTCCGCCTGCAATGCCTCCAGCCCCAGCCGCACCGAGGCTGCCCGCGAGGCGCCCCCCGGCACCGGCGCCTCCAGCCGTGCATCCGTGATTCCCGCAACCGCATGGTCGTAAAGCGCCCGGTCGTCGGGATGGATCACCACCCGCACCGTGTCGATCCGATCCGAGGCCAGAAACGCCTGCACCGTGTGCCAGAGCACCGCGTGTCCGCCGAGCGACAGGTACTGCTTGGGCATGTCCTGCCGCATCCGGCTGCCCCGGCCCGCGGCGACGATCAGCGCGGCATTGGTCATCAGGTCGTCTTTTTGGGCCATTCCGGTTCCCTTTTGTGCATCGCAAGGCCCAAAGAGGCCTGCACGCGCCGCATCCTGTTCCGACGCGCCCCGTGGTTCTCGCGTTTGTGGGCGATTGCCGCTACTGAGACAAGGACTGACCCTTGATACATGGACGGACAGATGCCGCTTGGTGGTAACTTGTATATCTTCGGCGACAGTCTTTCGGACGATGGTGCGACGGCCACACAGACCGGACAAGAGCCGGTCTCCTTTCCTTTCGGTGGCCGTGCGAGCAACGGTCTGGTCTGGCATGAATACATCCGCAACGATCTTGCAGTGGCCCCCGCAGCCGCCATGATCAGCAGTGCTCCCGATTTGGAGGGGTTTCTGGGCGGCTCGGCGCTCAATGGCGTGAACTTTGCCCATGGCGGGGCGGTGGCGTCCTTGGACGATACGCCAAGTCGTCCCGGCGGGGTGCAGCAGGCCGAAGGGTTCAAAGCACTTGTTGAGGCTGGGGAAATCCCGGCCCCGGACGATCAGGATGTTTTCGTGATCTGGATCGGTGGCAATGATTTCCTGCAGCTCGCGGAGGCTGATTTGTGGGATATCTTCGATATCCTGACCATCGGCGCGTCGATCGTCGGCCATATCGCGCAGATGGTGGACACACTTGCTGCCGTGGGCGCGCAGAATTTCCTCGTACTGGGATTGCCGAAGGCTGGGGGCGCCTTTCTTGGTGTGGAAGCTGCGGACAATCCGATCCTCGCTTTTGTCTGGAACGAACTGGTGGAGGATTACAACAGGCGGCTTGACGATTATGTCGAAAGCCTCGATCTGAATGCGCTCTTTGTGGATATTGCGTCATTGATCGACGCAGTAGAAGACGACCCCGAGGCTTTCGGGTTCAGCAATGTCAGCAGCGACATCTTCAGTGATGGTGCCGCGATCAATGACCAGAGCTACTTCAGCATCGATGGGATCCACCCAACCAGCGCAGGCCATGCGGTCATTGCCACCTATATCCGCGACATGGCTGCGGTCGTCGGGTTCGACCTGACCGCAGAAGCGGGCAATGTGCTGCCTGGATCGGATCGTGACGACAGGCTGATGGGTACGATGGGGCACGACAGTCTCACCGGTGGGGCTGGAGACGATCTGCTTGAGGGACATGAGGGGACCGACACTGCCTATTTTATTGGAGCACAATCGCAGTTCACCCTAGCCATTGGCTCGAGCTTTCTCCTCGAAGACCGGCGCGGTGCCGAAGGGATGGACACGCTGTCGGGGATCGAGTTTCTTGATTTCGGTGGAGAGCTTTTTGACCTCACCCGGGTTGACGACGCGGTCCGCTTGTCAGCGGAGGAGTTCCGCACCCTGACCGAGGTCTACCTGAGCTATTTTGGCCGTGCGCCGGATGCGCTTGGATTGATCTTCTGGGCTGATGCTTGGGCCACGGGGCTCACCCTGCCCGAAATCGTGCGGTTGTTCGACATCTCGGAAGAAGCGGCCTCTGTCTTCACGGATGACCGGAACGCGGCCGATGTGGTGATAGATGTCTACGCCAATACGCTGGGCCGCGCGCCAGACGAGAGCGGCTTCGAATTCTGGACTACCGCCCTCGACAGTGGTCTGGTGACCCGAGATATGTTCATCCTCGAAGTGCTGCGCGGCGCCCGTGCGGATCCACCAGAAGGGACCTCTGGCGCATTTGTCATCCAGCAGCAGGCAGACCGCGCCTATCTCGACACCAAGATCGATCTCGGACTGCATTATGCGGCTGGTCTTGGCCTGAGCAATATTGCCGTCGCCTCTGAGATGATGGCGCTTTATGACGGATCCGAAAACAGCGTTGCAGATGCGCTGGCCGTGGCCGGTGACGCGTCCAGCGCGGCCCTGTCCCCCGATGGTTCCGGAGAGTTCCTGATCACGCTTCTTGGCGTGGTCGAAGACCCTTATGCCGCTTGGGTTGTGCCCTGACGATGAGACGCGTCAGGACAGCCGCATGAACTGGGCATCGCTTTCGACCTCGTCGGCGTAATCATCATCGTCATCGTCCGCACCTCCGACAAGCTTGATCAGGAACTCCCCGTCACCATCGCCGGCATCTACCGCATCCGCATAGGCGGTTTCGATCTCGGCGATGGCGGTGTCGAAGCTTTCGCTCGATCCGTCGAACTGGCTCATGACATCGCGGGCGGTGTCGACGTTGGACATGCCGCGGGTGACGCCGTAATGGGTGCCAAGCACCACCTTGTTCGCAAGGTACTGGGCGTCCTCGATGCTTCCGGTTTCGGCTTTCGCGCCGTCGAGGATCTCCATGATGAAGGTGGCCGGCGTGATCGAGTCGTCGTTCTCCAACGCATCGAGCCAGAACCGGAACCCATCGGCATCCGGCGCACGGCCAAAGACGTTGTTGTAGACCGAGGACACGAACTTGGCGAGATTGATGTCTTCACCGTAAAGCGCTCTGGGTTCTGGTTGGTCGAAGAAATAGCCTGCGATTTCACGCATGGTCATGCCTTGGGCCAGCTTGTCGCCCCAGAAACTCAGCCCGGTCGCATCAGGTGCCCGGTTGAAATAGGCGATGTAAAGCTCGGTTAGAGAGCCCATGGAGTCGTCGCCGAGCGAGGCCATGCCGCTGAAATCCTCGACCGCAAAGCTGCCCTGCTGGGTTGCAGGGGATCCGTCCGCGAATTCAAGCGTGACAGAGTCGGAATAGGTCCGGAGACCATCCCCGCCTGGACGCCGGTCCTCGAGCGAGATGGTGTCGCCGGGGGACATGGTCAGCGTGTAATTGCTCTGCTCGCCGCTCAGGACAATGATGCTGCTCTCGGGGCCGTCGCTGTCGTCCGGCGCGTCGTCATCCACATCGGGCATGTCGTCAATACCCGGAGCGTCGGCAATTAGATTGGCGACGCTCACGTTGAAGTTTCGCTCAGCTTCGGAACTTACCGTCACGTTGTCGGTCACCCATTCGACGATCTGGGCGAAGTTGTTGACGACGGCGGGGTGGAGTGTGTCGGGGAGTTGGATGTCTGTGTTTGGGGGTGTTCCGTAGAGGGTTGTGTAGTGGATGGTTGCGGCTAGGAAGTAGAGGGTTGGTGTGCCATGTCCTTCGAGGTCCTGAAAGAGGTCT
>NZ_CM180980.1:4085000-4461037 GCF_059070475.1 Marivita sp. NO-S04 | reverse complement strand
GGTTGGCCTGAACGCGGCCACGGGGGGCACCCTCATGGGCTGGTCGCATGTGGTGCAGTCCCTGCAGGACATCTTCACGACGCGGTTTGGCGCGCGCGTCATGCGCGAATGGTACGGGTCGTTTGTGCCCACGCTGCTCGGGCGGCAGATCAACAGATCGGAGGTGCCGCTGTTTCTTGCGGCCTTCACCTCGGCGATCGAGCAATGGGAGCCCCGGTTCAAGGTGACGGAGATTGGACTGAAGGATGTTACCCGGGACGGGGTTGTGCGCCTGTCGATCTCTGGCGAGTATCGCCCCCGGGCCCTTCTGGGCGATCCCACCTCCGCCGGTTTGCGCAGCCTGGTCATTGACGCCGACGAGGTCGGTCTCGCGATTGCAGACAAGGGAACGGCATGAGCACCATCAGCACGATCGACCTGTCCTCTCTCCCGGCTCCGGGCGTCATCGAGGAGCTGGATTTTGAGGTCATCCTGCGGGCGATGCGCGATGATCTGGTGGCGCGCTTTCCGCCGATTGTGCCGGTGATCGACCTGCAAAGCGAGCCCGCGCGCAAGCTGCTCGAGGTCTGCGCCTATCGCGAGCTCTTGCTGCGGCAACGGGTCAACGACGCGGCGCGTGCCAACCTGCTGGCCTTTGCGGGGACCACCGACCTTGATCATCTCGCCGGCTTCTATGGCGTCACCCGCCTGACGGACGAGACCGACACGGCGCTGCGCCTGCGGGTGCAACAGCGCATCCAGGGCTGGTCCAATGCGGGAGGTGCCGCGCATTACCGGTACTGGGCCCTGACGGCGGACGAGCGGGTCTCCGACGCAGCTGTCTCCTCCCCAAGCGCGGGCATCGTGCGGATTGCCGTGCTCTCAGCCGAGGGTGACGGGGCGTCGTCCGAGGACCTGCTCACGGCTGTGCGGGCAATTGTGCTGCGCGACGACGTGCGCGTGTTGACCGACACGGTCGAGGTGGTCTCGGCCAGCATCGTGCCCGTGGATGTGGCCGCCACGGTCTTTCTCTATCCCGACACCCCCGCTCAGGTGATCGCGCAGCTGCGCGTCGACTTCCCCGCGCGCTTTGCGGCGGCGCGCGGGCTTGGCTGGGATTTGACCCGGTCCTGGATCAACGCACAGCTCCACCCTTCAGGGGTGCAGCGGGTGCATTTGACAGCGCCTGCGACCGACACGGTGATCAGTGCCGAGCAGTGCGTTGCCCTCGGCGCCGTCGAGATCACGTTCGGCGGGCGTGACCGATGAAAGAGCCATCTGTGGGTCTGACTGTGCTTGAGTCGTTACTCCCACCGGGTGCCACCACCTTTGAGCGGGCGATGGAGGCGGCGACGGCGCTGGATGCCAGAGCCCCGGCGATCCGGCCCAACGCCCGGGCCAAGCTCGACGGCTTTGATCCGTTTGTGCCCTGGCTGATCTGGGAATACGGCCTGGGAGACATCCTTCCCTATCTGAGTGACCCGCAACGGGCGCTGCGGGAGGGTATTCGCTGGCAGCGCTTGCGCGGGACGCCCGAGGCCTTGCGCCTTGCCTTCTCGTGGCGCGATCTGGACGGGGTCCAGGTCTTCCAGGAGGAGCCCGGGCAGCACTTCGCCGCGTTTCAGATCGACACGAATGCGGTGCCACCGCTTGAGGACATCGACGATCTGATTGCGCTCGCGCGCCTGTCGGCACCAGCGCGATCGCGGCTGGCGCGCATCTTTCACGGCTATGACCTGCGGCGGATCAAGCTGGACGACACGCGGCTCGGTGACGGGCTGCTCAGCGATTACAGCGGCGTGCGTCACACAGACGGGCAGACGCGCCTGTCGTTTGGGCGCGTGTTTCCCGCGACTGTGCCCGCGCCGGAGGTGCGGACACATGCAGGGATATTCGTCGACCATGTCGGGCGCGCCTTCCTGCCGGGTCGGTTTGTTCTGTCGGACAGCGTGCTCGACGATGACCGGGCGACGCCCAACCCGTTCATCTATCACGCGCACCTGTTCACGCTGGCCAACACGGACGGGGTTCCGGACGAGCCTGCCGACTTCGAGCCTGTGCGCAGATTCCAGCGGGCGCAGATGGTGCTCTCGGAGGGAATGCGCCTCGGGGATACCAACAGCCGAACACCCCCGGTGGATTGGGTATTCTACGAGGGGCGCAGGCGGCTCTCCGAGGAGGCTGCGATCTCTGGCACCCCGGCAGAGGTGCGGCGCATCCGGCGCACGGAGATGTTCGAGCGACGCTCCGCTGGGTCCGCCCTCGCGCCTGCGCCCATGGTCGCTACGAGCTGGAGCCATGTGCTGCGCACCCACGCGTTCGGAGACAAATCACAGGTTTACCGCCTGTCAGACACTGTTCGCCAACTGCCTCCCGTCTGGTACGCTCAGCCCGCGCGGGCGCTTGCTGTCGAGACCTACGAGGTGGCGGTGCGCGTGCGCGATGCGGTGCGTGCTGACGCGCGGGTCTCGGACGAGGACCGCTTCATTCCCGGGCAGATGCGCCGGGCCGATGCGCGAGCGGTGGGCGACGGTCTCGCTCTGACGCCCACCAATCCGTCTCGGGCACTGCTGCCTGAGGTCTATGATCCGGCGGCGTCTCCCATCCGGTTCAGTGAAGTGACCGGAGACACAACTTACGCCGGGCAGTTCTGGCTGCCGCTCACTTACGTCGACCAGCCCTGGTCTGAGGTGCAGGTCCTCGTCGGGGCCATGCACCGCACGGACACACCCAACACAGACTGACGAGGAGGCCTGAATGGCTATCATGACGCGCTCGGGGCGCGCAGCCCTGGCGGACGCAATCCGCCAGCGCCCGCTCCATCTTGCCTGGGGCACAGGCAACACCGCCTGGGACAGCACCGCCCCGCAGGGGACCCTGACGTTCGGCGCAAACGATGTGCTGCAGCTGCCGCACGCTTACGTCTCAGGCGTGGCGCTTGCCTCTGCGGAAGGAACCACGACCTACTCGGCCGGGACAGATTACACGGTGGACAGCTCGACCGGCCGTGTCACGCGGATTGTCACTGGCGGTATCCCCACGGAGGCAACGGTCCGCGTGGACTACACCATCGACACGCCCCCGCCCGATGTGACGCAGACAGCCCTGCTGGGTGAGCTCGGCCGCCGCGCGGTGGACGAAGTGGCGTTTGTGGTCGCGGATGACGCAGGCGCGATTGTCGCCCCCACCGGCCGCTTCACGCTCTCCGCCACACCCACCAACCACTTCTTCGTGCGGGTGCGCTTCGAGTTCGAGGACGCCCCCGATGCGGTGATCCGCGAACAAGGCCTCTTTGTGGGCACCATCACCGATCCCGACCTCCCATCGGGGCTGCGGTATTTCGAGCCGGCCGCCATCACCACCCCCGGCATCCTGCTGATCGTGCAGAACACGGTCCCGATCATCCGCCAACCCTCGACCCGCGAGACTTTCGAGTTCGTGGTCACGTTCTAATCAGGAGGCCCACCCGTGGCGCTTGACCGCTATTACAATCTCTACAATTCGGCCTCCGGCTATGCCGAGCTGATGTTCCGTGCCGGCGACGGCCTGCAAAGCCGCGAGCTGAACGAAGTCCAGACCTGGCTCGCGGACCGCCTCGCCAGGATCGGCGACGCCATCTTCAAGGAAGGCGACCTGATCCGCGATGGCGACATCTCCGTCGATCCCATCACCGGCGAGGTCAACCTGGCCTCCGGCATCGTCTACCTGCGCGGCGCGGCGCGCCCTGTTGGTGCCGCCCGCTTCGTCATCCCGGTGGACCGGACGGTCGCGCTCGGCGTGCGCTTTGTCGAGACCATCCTCACCGAGCTTGAGGACCCGGCCTTGCGCGATCCGGCCCTGGGCACCCGCAACTATCAGGAACCCGGCGCCGCGCGTCGCAAGGAGCAGATCCTCTGGGGCTGGGACAGCGGCACGCAGACCGACGGCGGCACCGGAGCCTTTCATGCAATCTATACCGTCACCAATGGCACACTCGACAGCAGGATCCAGCCCCCCGAGCTCGACGCGGTGCTGCAAACCGTGGCCCGCTATGACCGCGAGGCAAATGGCTCCTATGTCGCCACTGGACTGGAGCTCACCTATCTGACCCGCGACGATGCGGCGGCGGAGTACGTCTTCTCGCTCGCCGAAGGTGTCGGCAATGTCGGAGGTCTCAAGGTCGAGCGCCCGCAATCCACACGTCTCCGGTGGTCGATCGATCCGGACCTGCGCGCGGTCAATGCCGAGCCGCATGGCTTTGCCGATGGCGGCACCGGCACCGCGGTGATCCCGGTCAATCTCGCCCCCATCGCCGAGGTCACGGACGTCACCATCACCCGCGAGACCCCCGAGACCGTCACCCATGGCGCCTTCACCGGAGCATCGGACCCGCTTGCGAACAGCACGGTGGTTGCGGTCCTCAGCGTGTCACAAGGCGGCACCGCCTATACGCAAGGGGTGGATTACGTGGTCTCGGCTGGGCGCATCGACTGGTCGCCGGGCGGCGCGGAGCCTGCGCCGGGCTCCACCTATTCGGTCACCTATCGCTACATCGACAGCATCGCCCCGGATGCTGTGACGGATGAGACCGTGACCGTCTCGGGTGCCGTGACCGGGACCACGGTGTTCATCGACTATGCCTACAAGCTGCCGCGCATCGATGCGCTGGTGATGAGCGCGGGCGGTCAGCTCTCGCGGGTGCGCGGCGTGTCGCAGACCCTCAACCCGCAGCCCCCGCAACTGCCGGGCAGCGTGCTGCCTCTGGCGGAGGTGGCGCTGGATTGGTTTGCCGAACGGGTGCCACTGGTGCGCAACACCGCGACACGGGCCGTGCCCTTTGCGGACCTTGCCGCAATGCAACGCCAGATCAGCGGCCTGTTCCAGCTCGTGGCCATCGAACGGCTGCGCAATGACGCCAACATCACCGACCCCACCTCCAAGCTCGGGGTGTTTGTCGACCCGTTCCTCGACGACGACCTGCGCGATCAGGGCATCCCGCAGAGCGCGGCGGTGCTGTGGGGCGAGCTGACCCTGCCCATCACGGCGGCGGTTCAGGAACCGCCAGAGGGAGCCGCGGCGACGTGGACGCTCGCCTATGAGCTGACGCCGGTGCTTGAGCAGCTGGCCAGCACGCGGGCGATGAAGATCAACCCCTACATGAACTTCGAGCCGGTGCCGGCGGCGGTCACGCTGGTGCCGTCGGTGGACAACTGGACCCGTGTCGAGACGCAATGGACCTCCGCCATCACCCGGGCCTTCACCTCGGGCTCGGGGCGGTTGTCCAGCACGTCGGTCTCCACCAGCTCCGAGCTTGTGTCCTCCACCTCGCGCGCCGCGCTGGACATCCGCCAGCGCTCCGTTGGCGTCACGCTGCGCGGCATGGACCCGAACGAGGCGCTGCTGCGGGTGGCATTCGACGGGCTCGACGTGACGCCAGACCCTGCACCGGTGGCAGACGCGGCCGGTGTGCTCACCTCCGCCTTCACGATCCCGCCCGGCGTGCCCACCGGGTCCAAGAGCGTGACCTTTCTTGGCGAGGCCGGATCGTTCGGCGAAAGCACGTATACCGCCAACGGGACGATCATCACCAATACCTTCCGCAGTGTCACGACGCGGCGGACGGTGCGCTGGAGCCCGCCGCCTCCGCCTCCGCCACCGCGGCCTCCCCGCCGGTGGGACCCGCTGGCGCAGACGCTTGTGCTGGATGTGGACACGGTGGTGGCGGGGCTCGACGTCTGGTTCGACGCGATCGGCCGCACAGATGCGCCCACGATCGTGCAAATCCGCGAGACCACGGTCGGGTTTCCGAACGAAACTGTCGTGACCTCGAGCGAGGTCGACATGGCGACGGTGACGCTGGGTGGGCCGACCCGGGTGGCGTTTGACCCGACCTTGCTCCGGGCGGGGCGCGAATACGCGCTGGTGTTTCTGACCGACGATCCGGACCACGCCCTGCGGGTGGCGGAGCTGGGCAAGTATGACGCCGAGACGGAAACCTGGGTGACGGCGCAGCCCTACCGGATCGGCGTGCTGCTGTCCTCCTCCAACGCCTCGACCTGGACCCCGCATCAGGAGCGGGACCTGAAGTTCCGGCTGCTGGCGGCACGGTTCACCGAGACGACGCGGACGGTGGCGCTTGGGGAGATCACGGTCTCGGAAAGCACCGACTTCATCGCGCTGGCGGGGGTGGAGCGCATGTCGTCCGAGACCGATGTGACCTTCGTGCTGCGCGACAGCGGTGGCCAGGTGTTCCGCATGACGGAAGGGGCGGCACTCAATCTGGCGGCGCGCGTGTCGGACAGGCTGAGCGTGGAGGCGGTGCTCTCGGGCTCGGAGCGGTTCACACCGGTTCTCTTCCCCGGCGTGCAGGTGCTGAACGGCGCGCTGGCCTCCGAGGCGGAGTATGTCAGCCGGGCGATCCCGGCGGCGGCGACGTTTGATGTCTCCGTCTATCTCGACATGCTGATCCCGCCCGGGGCTGGCGTGGCGGTATTTGCCGAGACCGACACCGGCTGGAGTGAACTGACGCTGGAGAGCGGGCAACCGATCGAGAACGGCGGTGAGGAGCGGCACTATGTCGGGTCCGGTTTTGCCGGTGTGGGGGCCGCCAACGTGACCCGCATCAAGATCGCGCTGTCGGGCACCCCGGCGGCGCGGCCGTTCGCCAGCGCCCTGCGCGCCATCCTCAAGTGAGGGGGCGCATGAGCAACACGGCAGCCACACAAGGTGTGACCCGGGACGAGCGCACCTCCGGGCGGGGCTACCCGCTCCCCCATCCTGACAACACGATGCAGGCGGATATCGAGCGGCTGCGCACCACGCTGGTTGCCGCTGACGCGGACGTCGCGGCTCAGATCACCGAGACCCGGCGGCGCTGGGTGCACGACTTCATCGGACTGAAACTGTGACGGCGTGGACGTGGATACCTACGTCCCCCGCCATCCCCTTGAACGACATGCAGCACCGCCCAAGCGCAACATCGGACATTTGATACGACACTCAAGAGGACCCCATGACAGACATGATGCTGCGGGGCGCGCTGAGCGCCCTCAAGACCAAGATCGAGGCGCTGGCGTCCTCGGAGACGGCCACGGCCGAAGACCTCGCGATGCTGGGCACGGCCCTTGAGCGCATCGCGGGCAAGACCACCGCCATCGAGGTGGAGATGCTCGGCGAGGAACAGCGCGCTGCAGTTTCCGCCGAGGCGGCCGCGTCTCGGGACCATGCCCTGCAGGCCATCGCGTCCGCACTGGCGGCGGCCGATGCGGCGCTGGCCAACCACCTTGGCAGCATCAACGCGGCGGGCACGGCAGCCTTGCCACCGATCGCGGAGGCACAGGCGGCGGCCATCACCGCCATCGGGACAGAGCGCGACTCGGTGCTGGCGGCGGTCGCCGCGACCACCGAGGGCGCTGTGGCCGAGGTCACCGAGACTGCGCTGGCGGCGGTGGCGACGGCCTCCGGCCTGACCGCGACCTCCTTCTTCTTCAATCAACTCTGAGGACCAGGCCCATGAGCATCCTTGCAAACCAGATGAGTGCGGCCGACACGGCGGTGGAGGTCCTGACCATCCCCACCGGACGGCGGACCACCTTCAACATCAACGCCGTGAACACCGGCTCGGAAGTGTCCACCGTCACCCTTTATGCGGCCTCGCGTGATGCGGTGCGTGTAACTTCGATCACTCTGACCGACGGTGGTACAAATTATGTCGCCATCCCGGACGTGACACTCGAGGGCGGCGGCGGCACTGGGGCCATGGCCACAGCCCGCATGATTGCGGACAGCGTGACGCTGGTGGACGCGGGCACCGGGTACAGTGTCGGTGACGCGCTTTCGGTCGCGGTGGAAGATCAGACGGCAGCGGTGATCACCGTGACCGACGTGGACGGCGGGGGTGCCATCCAGGCGGCCGAGCTGACCTCCGGGGGAGATTACGCGGTTCTCCCAGAGAGCCCTGCGGTGGTGACCGGCGGATCGGGCTCGGGCGCAACCTTCGTGCTGACCTTTGCCGTGCTGAGCCTGACGCTGACCCAGCAGGGCACAGGCTTTTCGGAACCCCCAACGGTGTCGTTCAGCGCGGGCACAGCCACCGGCGAGACTGGGATCGATATCGTGCTCGAGCCCAAGCACATCTTCGAGCACGCCGTCGCGCTGAATCCCGGAGGGATCATTTACCGCACCGCGCTGATCCTCGGACCGGGTGACCGGCTCTACGCGCAGGCCGACACCGACACGGTCGCCCTGACCGCCTGGGGCGTCTCGGCGCTGATCTAACCTGAACATGAAAGGACGCAAAAATGCGCACGGTCTTTAACCCGGCGAACATGACGGCGGGCGGTGGCGGTGGCCCCCGCAACCAGATCAAGATCTTTAACGCAGCCGGAAGCTACGGTTGGAAAATCCCCGAGACCATCGACCCCGAGGTGCCGCTGATTGTGCGCGTCTGGGGGGCCGGGGGTGCATGCGGTGTCAATAGCGGCGGGACCGGCAATGGATATGGCGGTGGCGGCGGTGGCCTTGCACTGTCGGAAGTTCCCGTAACCGAGCTGACCATCGGAGGGACCATCACCGTGACTGTTGGGGCTGGGTCCCAAGGATATAACGGCGTCGGCGGCACCTCGTCCTTCGGAGCGTTGCTCTCCGCAACGGGCGGCAATAGCGGTTCTCGGAGCAGTGGCTCCGGGGGCAACGGTGTTGGTGGTGACATCAACCGGCGTGGCGGCAATGGAGGAACGGGGTCTTACAGCTCGTCGAGCGGTGCCGGAGGCGGTGGTGGCGCGGCCCCACATCCTGATGGTGACAGGAACGGCCACCCGGGCGGGGCTGGCACAACCTATACCGGCGGCAGCGGTGCGTCCATTTCATTCCCCGGCACACGTCCTTACACATCGAACATCAGCGCCGGTGGGGCTGGAACGGCAGGGCTGGGCATGAGCGCCGCTCAGAGCAGCACCTATTACTCCTATGGCGGCCAAGGCGGCGCAGGCTTGCTCGGCAGTGGCGGACGCGGCGCTGGCGCCAACAGTTATTCCAACAATTCCATCGATGTGTCTGCAGCCGAAAGCGGCGGCGGCTTTGCCATCTTTGATCCCAACCTGATCCTGCTCGGCGGCGGAGGTGGCGGCGGCAATGCCGCAACGAAGCAATCCTCTGAAATGGCGGGCACCAACGCCGGGAATGGCGGACCCGGTGCCGGGGGCGGCAGCGCGATGTCCTACAGCTCTTCTGCAAGCCATGCCTACATGGTCGCTGGAAACGGCGGCATCCTCGGCGGTGGCGGCGGCGCTGGCCAGTATTCCGCAGGCGGCCACGGCGGCAACGCAGGCGGCGGTGGCGGGTCCGGCTATCAGTTTGGCACCGGGACCGGCCACGGCTTTGGCGGCGACGGGCTGATCATCCTTCAATACGCGCTGATCCTGTAAAGGGGACCTTCATGAGCAAGTTTGCAAAAGTCGTGAACGACACCGTCATCGAGGTGCTGGACACCCTGGAGGGCCGCATCCACCCCGCGCTGCACGGAGACTATGTGCAGGTGTCGGACGCGGTCGAACCGGGCTTTGTCAAAACCGGTCGCAAGTTCGAGGCCGCAGCCCCTGTTGCAGCCGCAGCACCCCCGCCGCCCGAGCCCGTGACGGTGGTCTCGCGCCTCGACTTCCTGCGCCGCTTCACCCGCGCCGAGCGCATCGCGCTGCGGGCAGCCGAGGCTACAGACCCAGTGGTCGCCGACTTCCTGCTGATGCTGACCCTCGCGGAAGACGTGGACCTGACCAGCGCGGATGTCACCGAAGGGCTCGCCTATCTCGAAGCCAATGGCTTTGTCACCGCAGAGCGCGGTGTCGCCATTCGCAGCGGCTGATCCAGCTCCAAACCTCTGAGTGTCGGTTTTTCGACGGCGTGTCGGCTTTTCGACACGCTGACGCAGCCACGCACTTGGGTAAGCCCCATTCCAACCCTCCATGGCGCCCGTCGGGTGCCATCCATGCAAAGGACATCCCCCATGTCTGATCCTACCTTTGGCCTGTCGATCCAGCGGATCGACACCGAGCCTCGGCCGCCTGTGGCCAGCGACCTGTCCGTCGTCGGCATCATCGGCACCGCGGCTGACGCGGACGCCTCAGCGTTTCCGCTGAACACTCCGGTGTTTCTCTATTCTGACGACGCCACCAAGCTCACAGCCCTTGGCGCGGCCGGCACCCTGCGCGACGCGATCACGCTTGTGAACGCGCAGCTGGGGTCCTTCCAGGCCGCAGCCAAGGTTGTGGTTGTGCGTGTCGCCGACGGCGAGGGAGCAAGTGCGGTCGACGAAACCCTCGCCAATATCGTTGGTGACGGTGTCACCACGGGCCTCAGCGCGTTCCTGAACGCACCTGCTGAACTGGGCGTCACGCCCCGCCTGATCTGTGCCCCGGGCTTTACCAGCCAGCGCATGGGGGGTGATGCAAACCCCGTCTGCGCAGCGCTGCCCCCGATCTGCGAAAAGCTGCTGGCTCATGCGGTGGTCGATGGCCCCGCCACCACTATGCAGGACGCGCTCGACTGGCGTGAAACGATCTCGCATTATCGCCTGATCCCGGTGGACCCTGCGGTGCGCGTGCTCTCGGATGGACTCACCGTGATCCAGCCGCTCTCCCCGGCGGTCATTGGTGTGGGCGTGCGGCGGGATCACGCCTTCCAGGGCCGCCCCTTCCACAGCTGGGCCAACCAGCCGGTGCAGCACATCGTCGGCCCCTCGCGCCCGATTGCCTTCTCGCTCACCGATGGCGCCACCGAGGGCCAGAGCCTGCTCGCCGCCAATATCGGCATCCTGCTGCGCGGCGAGATGGGCGTCGAGAGCGCCATCGGTCAGGGCGGGTTTATCTTTGTCGGCACCGACAACGCCGGCGAGGATGACCTCTGGCGGTTCTACAACGTCACCCGCGGGCGCGATTACATCCACCTGATACTGCTGCGCACGCTGCGGTTCTACCTCGGCCGCTTCAACATCACCGGCCAGACCATCCAGGCCGTTCTGAACACGATGGAAACGGCGCTGCGCAACCTCAAGGCCGATGGCGACATTCTGGGCTTCGAGGTCAAGTTCCTGCCCGCGCAGAACAGCCCCGAAGAGCTGCGCCAGGGCCGCTTCACCGTCACTTTCGCGGCAGAGGAAGCCCCGGTCCTGCGCTACCTCGGCATCCAGTCCGCCCGCTATCGCCCGGCGCTCGACGCCATGCTCGACGAGCTGCTGGCACAGGTCGGCACCATCACCGGCTGATCGCCTGTCAGCAAGCAGACGTCCAAATGTAGAATAAATGCCTCATGCAGGCAGCAAACCCCTACTGCCGTGGTGATGATACCACCGCCTTCAAGCATCCCACCCTGACAGGCGGACCCGGCGCAGCTCTGCCGACGAGACCGCCCCGCCCGGATGATCGCTCCCCAACACAAAGGACAGGCTCAGATGAGCAATATATACCTCATGGAGGCCGCAAACCTCTTTTGCGGCGATGACGACCCCACCGCCTCCAAGCACCTCACCCTGACCGAGTTGCAGCTGCCCAACCTGCAGGAAGCCTATCAGGACCACCAGCCGGGCGGCTCGCGCGTCCAGATCGAGGTGGCGGTCGGCATCCAGAAGCTCGAGGCCAGCTTCAAGCTGGCGGGCTGGGATCCGGACCTGCTGGCCCAGTTCGGCCTTGGCGCCAGCGCGCGCAAGAAGTTCACAGCCTACGGTGTGATCCGCAACAAGCGCAGCGGTGCCGCCATCGAGGCCAAGGCGGTGCTTGAAGGCCGCCTCGGTGCCGCGAGCCCCGAAGCGTTCCAGCGCGGCGAGATGCAGGGCTTTGACTACACGATCTCGGAGATCCTGCATTACGAGCTGCACTTCGAAGGCACGGAGACCTATTACTGGGACTTCTTCACATCGGATTGGCGCGTCAACGGCGTCTCCCAAAACGCGGATGAGCGCGCGATCCTGCGCATCCCCGGCGGCCTGTGAGGTACATCATGACATCCCCCAAGACCAAAACGCTTCGCCTGCACTACCCCGTGACCGTCGAGGACCGCGAGGTCTCCGAAGTGACGATCACCCGCCCCAAGGTCAAGGACCTCAAGGCGATGGACGCCGCACTGGACGGCATCAAAGACAAGCTCGATCAGGGCATTGTCATGGCCGCCACCCTGACGGGATTGCCGCCCGAGGTGATCGAGGAGCTCGATGCCGAGGACTTCACCAAGCTCTCGGAGGAGGTCGCCGGTTTTTTCCCCCAGGCCAAGGCGCACGGGACTGGCGCTCCGTCATTGCCGAAACCGCCCATTGGCTGAACACCCCCATCACCGCCTTCGAGCACATGGACTGGTCCGAGGTCGTGCTCTGGCACAACGAAGCCCGGCGTCTGGCCGGCGCACAGCGCAGGTGAGCCATGTCCGTTCTGACGTCGCAGCTGATCATTTCCCTGATCGACCGGGTGACCGAACCCGCCCGGCGGGCCGCAGGCTCCCTGGCCGGGATCACGCACCGGATACGCGAGGCAAATGGCCAGCGCCTCGGTCTGTCGGACCGGCTTGATCTGGCGCTCTCGCGCAATGCGGATGCGCTGGACAGGGCCCGCTTGGGGGTGATCGACGTCGCAGGCAGCTACGCCACGCTGCATGCAGCCATCGCAGGTCCGATCCAGACCGCGGCAGAGTTTGAGGCGGCCATGGCCAGCGTGGCAAAGGTTGTCGACTTTCCGACACCCGAGGCCTTTGACGCGTTTCAAAACGAACTGTTCCGGCTCTCGCGGGAGATCCCGTTTGCCGTCAATGGGCTGGCGGAGATCGCAGCCGCCGCGGGCCAAGCCGGCATCGCAGGAGCAGACCTGACGCGGTTTACGGCTGCGGCCGCCAAGATCGGTGTCGCCTTCGATATCAGCTCCGAGCAATCCGGCGCTGCAATGGCCAACATGATGACCGCGCTGGGTCTCTCCGTCGACGAGGCCATCCTGCTCGCGGACGCGATGAACCACCTGTCCAACAGCCAGGCCTCCAGTGCTGCGGACATTCTCAGCGTGGTGCAGAGCGTGGGCGCGCAGGCTACCATGTTCGGCTTTACCGCGGAGCAGACCGCCGCCTTTGCCTCCGCGATGCTGGCGGCGGGCGCGCAGTCCGATGTGGCCGCCACCTCCTTCCGGAACATGGGGGCGGCCCTGACGCGCGGCGCGTCCGCCACCGGGTCGCAACGGGACGCGCTGCAGGCGCTTGGCCTTGATGCCGAGCAGGTCGCCCGGTCCATGCAGGAGAACGCCGTCGAGACGACAACGGATGTTCTGCGCCGGATTGCGCAGCTGCCTGCCGAACAGCAGGCGGCCATCTCCACGGACCTCTTTGGCAGCGAGGCCCGGGCGCTTGGCCCTCTGCTGACAAACCTTGATCTGATCGAGGGCACCTTGGCGATGGTGGGGGACCAATCCCAGTATGCGGGCTCGGCCTTTGCGGAGTTCGCCGCACAGAACGACACGTTCAATTCCCATCTTCAGCGGTTCTTGAGCTTGCTTGACGAGTTTAAGATCCGCATCGGCAACGCGCTGATCCCGGCCCTCGTCCGCCTCGGGCAGGCGATTGCGCCGATCATCGTTGCGGCCTCCGAGTTTGCTGCCAGCTATCCGGAAGTGACCACGGCGATTGTCGGATCGGTTGCGGGGTTCATCGCGCTCAAAGGCGCCCTCGCTGGCCTGACCTTTGTCGGGCTGCTGGGCCGCGGCGGCGCTCTGAGCCTGCTGGCTGCAGGCTTCCGCAGTCTGTTCCTGGTCGCACGTGCCGGACCACTTCTCGCAGTTGGCGCAGCCCTGTCGTTCCTGAGCAACAATTGGCAGGGCGTCAAAGCGGGCATCGATGCCTTCAAGACGTCCTTCTCAAGCGCCATGGGGGCCGCAACCCCTGCGATCGAGAGGTTCAACGACCTCGTGGGGGAAGCGCTATCGTGGTTCAATCGGCTGACAGGTCCGATTGATCCCAATCTGTGGCTGCGCTGGGGAGCGGCCGCAGGCACTGCGGCGGCAGGTGCGGTGGCGGGTCTTGCGAGAGCTGCATCTGGCCTGCGCGACTTCCTGTCCAATCTGGTCGTCGATCCACAGGCGGCGCTGGTTCAGGCCGGGCGTGCTGGCTCCAAAATTGCCGAAGGTCTCATGGATGGAGTGTCGCAGGCCTGGTCACGTGTCAAAGGATGGGTTGACGGGCTCGAGCTTGATCTGAGCGGTCTTGCGTCCAGCGCAGGTGTCTCGACTGGAGCGGTTGCCGCGAGCCTTGCCAATTCCACAATCGCGGCGCTCCGCTCCGGTTGGGCATCGATCACGTCTTATGCGGGTGATCTGGATTGGGGCCGCGTTGGCGCTGCTGTGGCCAGCGGCATGCTTGCGGTTTGGAGCAGCCTTGGGGAACTGGTGATCAGTTCGATTGGTGGCGCGTGGGCAGCGGTCTCGACGTTCGCAAGCAGCCTCGACATTGACTGGTCGCAGGTCGCGGCGAACATCGTGCTTGGGGTGCCGCAGGTTGCTTACGGCCTTGGCGCGGCCTTGGTGCAGGCCATGGCCGGTGCGTATGGTGCTGTCCATGACTGGGCCTCGACCGTGACGGTGGATTGGGGCGCGGTGGGCGAAACGATCGGCGCCGGTGTCGGTCGCTTGATCGGTGTGGTGGGCGGGTTTCTTTACGAGACCTTCACCGAGATCTGGACAGGTGTTGCGGCCTGGCTTGCCAGCGATGGTCCGGGTGTGGATTGGGGCGGTGTGGCCGGCTCAATCGTCGACGCAGTTTTTGACGGCATCGGCGCGGCGTGGCATGCGTATTCCGACGTCGTCATGGGGCTGCTGCGCGGTCTCTTCGGGGAAATCCCGCCAGAGGTGTTCGAGGCAGGTGCCAACCTGATCCAGCGGCTCAAGGACGGGGCGGTGCAGGCATTTGATGACTTTCTGGCCTGGGTCACGAGGATCCCGGGGCGCATCCTCTCGGCGATCGGCAGGATCGACCTGTCCAGCCTGATCGACTTTGGCGAGCCCCCGGGCTGGCTCAAGTGGTTGATCGGAGAGGACGAGGCTCCGTCGCCTTCGGTAGATATTCAGGGTCCCCCCGCCAATCTGCCGACGGACCAGCGCAACGCGGCGGACACGCTTCTCGCGGCGCAACAGGCGGGTGAGCTGCCGACACCAGAGTATCTTGCAGGGCTGTCGGGATACGCCGAGCAACTGCGCAATGACATTGCGGGTGTCCAGGCGCAGATCGCACAGATCGATCAAAATGGCCCGATGGGGCAAACGCTGGCGGCACCGCTGCAACGGGACCTGTCGCTGCTGCAGGAGGATCTTGCGGCCGTAGAAGCAGACCTGGCCGAAGGCCGATCCCGTGCGGACGAGGTCACCAATGCTCTGCGCGTGTTGGGCGACACCCGTGCGACCCCTGAGGTCAGCACGGCATCGATCGATGCGGCGCTGGCTCGTGCGCGTGCCCTTGCCATGGCGCTTGATGGGCTCAACGGTCAGGGCACAGCACCTGCGGCGTCTTCACCGGAACTGGACGGCCAGCGCGCCAAGGGTGGTCCGATCAGCCAAGGCGGCACCTATCTCGTGGGCGAAGATGGCCCCGAGCTGATCACGGCCAGTCGAAACGGCTATGTGCACCCGACAGGCGAGGAGCCGATGGCTCCCGCTGCATCATCTGCTTCGGCAGCATCCAGCCCTCCACCGATCACCGTAACGGTCGGCGATATCGTGATCTCCCCCACCATCAGCACCACCGAGCGGATCGATCCCGCCCAGCTCTCGCGCGAGATCGGGCGGCAGATGCGCGACGAGGTGCGCGAGGCCTTCCGCGGTGTGTTTGCCGACACAGGCATGAGGTTTGCGTGATGCTGATGATGCTGGGACCGCTGCGCTTCGAAGTCGTGCCGTTCAATGCGGGCAGCTATGACCACGGCCACGCCGCCGGCTTTGCCGAAAAGCCGGTGCTGGGCGCCCGCCCCCCGCTCGAGTTCGTGGGCGAGGGTCCGGAGACCTGGACCCTCAAAGCCAAGCTCTTCCCCGAGACATTCGGCGGGCTGTCGGAGCTGGACATGCTCTACACCCTCCGGGCCTCCGGCGCGCCGCACTGAACCGCCCCGGGTTTACCGGAGAGTAAAACACTCAAAGGATGAGCCCTATGACAAAGCAGAGATTCACCCCCGCCTATCCGGCCGAGCTTCGCGAACGCGGTGTTCGGATGTTTCGAGAGAACCGTACCGATTATTCCAGCGATACGGCCGCCTATAAGGCCATCGCGCCGAAGCTTGGCTGTTCGCCGGACAGTCTGCGGGTCTGGTGTCAGCAGGCCGAACGCGATGCCGGGCAGCGGGCCGGTCTGACAAGTGCCGAGAAGGATCGGATCAAGGAACTTGAGCGTGAGGTCCGTGAACTGCGCCAGGCCAACGAGATCCTGAAGAAGGCCAGCGCATATTTCGCAGCGGCGGAGCTCGACCGCCCATTCCGCAAATGATCGCGTTCATTGATGATCACCGTTGTGTCCATGGTGTCGGGCCGATCTGCCGGGTTCTGGGGATCGCACCATCGACTTATTACGCCTTCAAGGCCGTGGAGCGTGATCCGGATCTGGCATCGGACCGGGCCAGGCAGGATCAGCTGGACATGGCTGCGATCAAGCAGGCCTTCGAGGGCAGCCGGGGCCGATATGGCGCGCGCAAGGTCTGGCACCAGCTACGCCGCAGTGGCCATGATATCGCCCGCTGCACGGTGGAGAGGTTGATGCAGGTCATGGGATTACAAGGCGTTGTGCGGGGCAAGAAGGTGATCACCACCAACCCCGATACGGCACAACCTTGCCCGGACGATAAGGTAAACCGAGCCTTCGTGGCGGACATGCCAAACCAGCTTTGGGTCAGCGACTTCACCTATGTTTCCAGCTGGCAAGGAATGGTCTACGTGGCTTTCATCATCGACGTCTTCGCCCGCAAGATCGTTGGCTGGCGGGTCTCGACCTCGATGACGACTGGTTTCGTCTTGGATGCCCTGAACCAGGCCATCTGCCAGAGGGCGCCGTCTGAGGCTGACAAATTGATCCATCACAGTGATCGTGGCAGCCAATACCTGTCGATCCGATACACCGAGCGGCTCGCAGAGGCCGGCATCGATACCTCGGTCGGAAGCGTCGGCGATTCCTATGATAATGCCCTCGCCGAAAGCATCATCGGCCTGTTCAAGACCGAGGTCATCAAGTTCCTCGGCCCCTGGAAGTCGGTCGGTCAGGTCGAATGGGAAACTCTGAAATGGGTCGACTGGTATAACAACACCCGCCTTCACAGCGCCGTCGGTTACATCACGCCACAAGAAGCAGAGGAGGCATTCTACGCAAGCTTGAACGCTGACGAAAAAGCAGCCTAACTATTGAACCAGAAACTCTCCGGTAAACCCGGGGCGGTTCACACTACATGATGCGCGGTGACGGCGCCGTCATGGGCTGGGTGGTGATCCGCACCGTGACGGAGCGCTCGAGCCATCTGGGCGCAGGTGGGGTCGGCCGCGTGATCGACGTTGATATCGAGGTGGCGCGCAGCGCGCCCCCCGCTGCCACCACCTTCTTCGCGCGCCTGGCGCGGGTCTTTCTGCCGGAGCTGACATGACCGACATCACCGAACGCGTCACCGTCGAGGGTGATGGCCTCACAATCTCCCTGATCGTCTGGCGGCGCTTCCACCGCGCCATGCCAGGCCTCGTCGAGCGGATTTACGCGCTGAACCCTGGGCTGGCCGCGCATGGCGCAATCCTGCCCCTAGGCACGTCCTTTCTGCTGCCCGTACCGGCCCCCGACCCGGCGCCCGATCCGGCGCAGGTCCTCGCGCCGATCCGGCTCTGGTAACAGCGGAGGGGGACATGCGCGCAGCGTTCACCGTCACGGTCGCCGGGACAAACATCACGACAGCGCTGCTCCCGGTGCTGCTGAGCCTGCGGGTCGCGGACAAGGTCGGCACCCACACCGACAGCGCCGATCTCGAGATCGACGACACCTCTGGCCAGATCGTCCTGCCCCGCAACGGGGCGAAGGTTGCCATCAGCCTCGGCTGGCAGGGTCAGGGCCTGCGCGAGGTGTTTCGCGGCACGGTGGACGAGGTGAAGTCTTCGGGAAGCCGCGGGGCGGGTCGCCGCCTGCGGATCAGTGCCAAAGGCATGGACACCACCGGTCCCGCAAAGGAGGGCCAGCAGCGCCACTGGGACGAGGCCACGGTCGAGACGATCCTGAGCGATGCCGCCCGTTTTGCCGAGGTGGCGAATATACAGATTGATCCCGCGCTGCGGACCCTGTCCCGCAGCTACTTCGAGATGCGCGACGAGAGCTTCGCCGCCATGGGTGAGCGCTTGGCACGCGAGATCGGGGCCAACTTCCGCATCGTCGACGACACGGTCATTCTCTCCCGGCGCAACGCCGATTACACCGCGGCCGTCCGCGCGGCCTGGGGTGACAACCTGCACAGCTGGGACATTGCCCCGCAGCTCGGGCGGCCGCAGTTCAGCGGCGTCCGGGCACGCTGGTATGATGTCGAGAAGACCGGCTGGCAGGTGGTCGAGCGCGCCACAGGGCTGGACGTGCGGGCGGTCCATTCCGGGCGCCTGCCCCTGGCGGGGCCAACCGAGGCCATCCAGCAGACCGACAGCGATGCGGCCACGGCCGAGCGCGACGCGGGCGAAGGCTCTGTCGTGATCGAGGGCAATACCGCCGCCATCCCCGATGGGCTGTGCATCGTCTCGGGGACCCGGCCGGGTGTTGACGGGGCGTACCGGATCGAGGCCGTGACCCATACGCTCAGCCGCGCAGGTGGCTTTGTCACCGCACTTGACCTCAAGCAGCCCCGGGGCGGCGCAGGGGCTGACCCGCGCGAGGCCACGACCCCGCCGGTGGCGAGGGCCGAGGTCGCGCCAAGCACCCCACCCATAGTCGACCCGGATGTCTCCGGGCCGCAGTAACAGAACAGGACAGCACATGGCGCAGGAATGGGTCGCAGGGATCCCCACCGTGGTTTACTTCATCATCGGCATGGGCGGTGTCGCAGGCGCCATGCTCGCCATCATCAAGCTCTGGCAGACCATCCGGCCCCGGCCGGACACCACCGAGCGCGACATCGAGACGATCCGCGACGACGTGCACGACATTCGCGCCCGTGTCGCCGCCTTGGAGATCGAGATCGCCAAGATCGACCAGCCCTCCATCGCAAAGCGCTTCGACGGCCTCGAGGGCAAGATCGACCGGCTCTACGAATTCCTCCTCGACCGTTTCTCGGACGGAGCACCCGACCGCAGGCGATGACGGGGAGGCTCACGCTCAAAGACCAACGCATCATATCACACAGCCGTCCCTCGGGGCGGCTTTTTTTATCGGAGACCGAAATGACCCCCTACGAGATTGCCAAAACCTATATCGGGACCACCGAAGGCTCCGGACCGCAGAACAATCCGGTGATCATGCAGATGTACGCCACCGTGGGTCATGATTGGGTCGAGCATGACAGCGTGGCCTGGTGCGCCGCCTTTGTCGGCCATTGCGTCGAACGCGCCGGCCTGCGCTCCACCCGCAAGCTCAACGCCCGGTCCTATCTGAATTGGGGCGTGCCGGTCGATCTGGCCGACGCGCACGAAGGCGACATCGTGATCTTTACCCGTGGCGACCCCAGCGGCTGGCAGGGCCATGTCGGCTTCTTCGTGCGCAAGACCGCCGCCTCGATCGAGGTGCTCGGCGGCAATCAGGCCGATGCAGTCAACATCAAGCGCTATTCAAAGACCCGGCTGCTCGGCATCCGCCGGGCCGGCAGCGTCGCACCCGCCGTGACCCTCTCGGTGCGCGACGTCCAGCAGCGGTTGCGCGCCCTTGGCTATCATGAGGTCGGGACCGCCGATGGCATCATGGGCCCGCGCACACGCGCAGCCATTCTCGCCTTCCGGCAGGACAACGCGCTCACACTGGCCCCGATCATTGACACTGCTCTGATCGACGCTCTGGACACCGCGCCGCCGCGCGACATTGCGGCCGAGCGGGCCTCCGGCATGCCGCGCAACAGCCGGATTGTCACTGCCGCCAATACCCAGATCGGATTGGGCACTCTCGGCGCGCTCGGAACGCTGAGCGGTCAGATCGCACCTGCCTTGGCGGAGGCCGAAGGCGCGCAAGGGCTGGCGCATCGTTTGATTGCCCTTCTGGGTCTGGAGGGATGGCTCCCCGCGCTCCTGCCCTGGATCGGTGCCGCGGTCTTCCTTGCGGTGGTCTACGCCGCCTGGCGCGCGCGAGCTGCCCGGATCGAAGACCACCGCTCGGGGAAAACGCCATGATTGGTGCGGTCCTCACCGCAGCGGTGGTGAGGGTCGGTCGTACGCTGGCGCGCGTGGCCACCCTCGCCGCGGGCATCGCGGTTCTGGTCTGGCTGGCCCTCCGCCGCGGGCGCCGCGACGCTCAGGCCGAAGAAACCCTCCGTCGCGCCAACACCCGCATCACCGCCCTGAAAACCGCACGGGATATCCACCATGACCTGCAAGACGCGGATCGCGATGATCTTCAGCGCCGCGCTGACCGCTGGATGCGCGACTGAGCCAACCAACCAGTCCGACACCTGTGACTGGGCGCAGCCCATTCGACCGTCGCGGGCGGATGTGTTGACCGAGGGAACGCTGGCGCAGATCGTCGCGCATAATGAAACGGGGGAAGTGCTGTGTGGGTGGTGATTGTGAAATCATATGTGCCGTCAGTTGCGACCGTCGAATTGCCTGCAGTTGCGGCCCGATCAACACGGACAGGATTCCAAAAAAAGCACAAGTCAGACAAGCTGTGTGCTCTTCATCGTTTTTAGGGAGTGATCCGCGTGTACTTGACACCTTCCAGCGACGCGCCGAGCCGTAAACCCGCATGACCAAAAATCATGGCTATGACTGGAGCAAGAGAAGTTGTTGTTTCGGCTGCAATTGTCTTACCGCCAGCTGGCAGCGCGTACTCGATATCCGCGCCGGCAGCCCAACCGGGGGAGTGCCGAAAATCCATGAGTGCATCTTCGGTCATGAAAAACAGAACATGGGCATACTGCTGCGCTCCGATCTGTAGGCCTGCACTTGCTTTTGCGGCAGAATAATAATCCACAGAAACGTCACCAACGCGGAGTGCCCCGCGCCCGTAGGCACCTCCAATACCGAGCCCAGCCTCTGTCATCAACGGCATGACGAGGACACCTCTTGCTTTTTGCGCAAGCTGGTTTGTCCCTGGAAATTGGCTGTACATCTCCGCCAGGGTGGCGCCCACGCGTGCATCGATCTTTGCAGCGCCATTTCTCCCAGCGCTGTTGGTGCAGCCGGCGACAAACGTGGCGCTGGCAAGGCCAAATAACAGTTCGCGTCTTTTGATGGAAATCATTTTTCATTCTTTCTCAGTCAAATCCAACATAATGTTTGCAATTTTACCAATTGCTAACAATCGTGGATACACCTAATTTCAATGTCTCGGATAGGCTTTTTGATTGCGATATGTCAAACCATCAGAAGCTTCGACTGGTTAAGAAATACTTGCTCAGCTCATTGAACCAAGCAAAGCTGTATTTAATCTGTGGCTCGCCGTGGCAATCTAAATACATGCCTAAAAAACAATATTCTCAATTCACCCTTAAGGGGATGGTCAGCGCAATCAAATGATTAAAGACCTGTCTAAATGTAAAACCAAATGCCAGCACCATTTGCCTCAATGAATGCCAGGAAAAACCCATGTTGACCTCCGAAGAGATTATCGCGCGCTATTATGTTGGCTATTACAACAGAGCCCCCGATCCCGAAGGCTTCGCATTCTGGGTCTCGAATTTCGAGGCTGGCGTCTCGACACTCCAGATCGCCAATTTCTTTGCCGACCAGGACGAGACCCGCGAACTTTATCCCTATTTCGCTGACCCGGACAGCGGGACACCGGCACAGTTCATCACATCCGTCTTTCAAAACCTGTTCAATCGCGAACCGGACGCAGAGGGTCTGGAGTTCTGGGTCACCGCACTGACCAGCGGTGGTGTGGATACCGGACAGATGATTGAAGCGATCATCGAAGGGGCGAGAACCAATCCCGATTTGGCCGTGGTCCAGAACAAGGTGGCAACCGCGCTTTATTGGGAGGATCAGGCAAACAATTTGCTTGATTTTTCCTACGACGCCGGCGCCGCACAATCAGCCAATTCCGCGCTGTCCTTGGTGACATCCGATACCGCATCCATCCTGACGTCGCAAACGCAGTCCAACTTGTATTTTGCGACCTTGAGCGAAGACAAGGGCGATCCTGGTGCGGGTCTGACGACTGACGGCTCCACGGACGACAAGGTCGGCATTGCTGGGCCGGATGCGAGTTCTTCGGGAAATTTGTCCATCTCCACTCTTGAGGCTGGCGTTGTGCTGAACCTTTCAGCCTTCAGCAGAGATGCGCGCTTTGCAGGCATCGATGGTTCCGGGCAGACGGTTGTCGTGATCGATACCGGGATCGACCTCAATCACCCTGCATTCGGGCCCGACACGGATGGCAACGGGATTTCTGATCGCATCATCTTCAGCCGGGATTTCACGGACGAGCGGGACGGCACCGCAAACGACGAAGAAGGGCATGGAAGTAACGTCGCATCCATTGTTGCGTCCTCTGCGGGCGCATTTCCCGGGGTTGCACCCGGCGCCAATATCGTTGCCCTGCAAGCGCTCGACTGGACCGGTTCTGGCACAAGCTTCTGGATCGAGGAAGCGTTGCAATGGGTGGTGCAACATGCCGAGGCCTTAAACATCGTCGCAGTGAACATGTCGCTGGGAGACTCATCCAACGGCAACTTCATCCAAACTGACCCGATCTATGGCGACGAGTTGAGTACATTGGCCAACCGCCTTGGCGTGACAACCATTGTCGCTGCCGGCAACTCATATGCGGAGTTTCAGGTTGAAGGGGCCAGCTCCCTGTCTCGCGATCCCAACACGATCGCAATAGGCGCGATCGGCGGGACGGCTGCGACCATCGATGACATCACGTTCTTCTCTCAGCGCTCGTCCGTGATACCGACGATTTTTGCACCCGGTGCGGAAATCAATGGTGCAGCACCTGGCGGTGGGTCTTCAGTATCTTCCGGCACCAGCCAGGCCGCGCCGCATGTGGCCGGAATGGTGGCACTAGCTCAACAGCTTGCCCAGCAAGAACTTGGCAGGTCCTTGAGCCCAAGCGAGATCGCGAGCCTGCTGATCCAAACAGGTGATCGGTTTGTTGATGATGAAACCCCCGACGACCGAGTGATCAACACCAACAGTACCTTCGTGCGCGCCGACATGTTCGATTTGGGCGAGGCGATCCTGGCACTGTCCGGTGCAGCACTCGGCGGTGGCGCAGGTGGCGACGGCGGAGGCGGGTCCACACCACCACCCGCTGGCAATGACATTCCCGGAACGATTGCCACGGACGCAACCGTGGTGGTCGGCACGCCCGTGAGCAGCCGCATCGATTTCGCCAGTGATGAAGATTACTTCGCAGTCGCATTGACCGCCGGCGATTATGAAATTTCGCTCAAAGGGGCCGCATCGGATGGCGGGACCTTAAGCGATCCGTACCTCACGCTTATGAACGGATCGGGTGCGTTCGTCGCACAAAACGATGATGGCGGCACTGGATTGGACTCTCTGATCGAATTTACAGTCAGCACCGGTGGCACTTACTTTATCAACGCAAGCGCGTTCGGCTCGGCAACGGGCACTTACACGCTAGAGGTCGTCCAGACAGGACAAGGCAATACCGGCGAGATCGGTGACACGTTCAGCACCGCAGGGCGCCTCGCTGTCGGCTCCAGTGTGACAAGCGCGCTTGAATTTGGCGCTGATCGCGACTGGTTCGCGATCGAGTTGATCGCAGGTCAAACCTATACCTTCGACATGACCGGCGACACTCTGTCCGATCCATATCTCTACCTTTACAACAACAATGGCCTTGTTGTGGCGGCCGATGATGACGGGGGTGAAGGGCGCGACGCCAGCCTGATATTCACCGCAGCCCGGACCGGTACCTTCTACCTGTCGGCGGAAGCGTTCCTCTCGAGCCAAACCGGCACATATACCCTGTCGGCCTCCGAGCAGAACGCAAACCGCGATGACTTCTCGGCAAACCCAGGTACATCCGGCGTTATCGATGCAGTTGCAGGGCAAGTCGTCGGATCGCTTGAAATCGCGGGCGACCGGGACTGGTTTAGGGTCGATCTCGAGGCAGGCAGCGACTATGATTTCGGGCTCGAGGGCAGTGGTTCGGTCACGTCTTTGCGCGATCCCTATCTCTATCTATATGACAGCCAAGGCAGTCTTTTGGCCTCGAATGATGACGGTGGCGGCGGTCTGAATTCGCTTCTCAGCTATTCTGCAAACAGCACGCAAACCTACTATCTCGAGGCGGCCGCCTTTGGCGATGCGAGTTCGGGAGACTACGCACTGAGTGCTGTCCGCACCAGTGGCAGTGGCAACACGGGCGGGGATGTCCCGGGCAATCCAATGAGTACGGTCAATATCTCTCCGGGGCAGACCATCATCGGCGCAATCGATGCACCCGGAGACACCGACTGGTACGGGGTCAACGTCGTTGCGGGTCAAACCTACCAATTCAGCCTGACACCCAGCGGCGGCAATCCGATTGCAGACCCTTACCTGACGTTGTGGGATGGGCAGGGCACGTTCATCACGTTGAACGACGATTTTGACGGGCTGAACTCCTTCATCGAATTTACCGCATTCCAGACAGGGCGGGTCTTTATCGCTGCAGAGGTCTTTGATTTGTCGGCTGATACAGGGACGTATGCACTCAGCCTTACAACCCCCTTCAGCTCTCCATTGGACGTGGCGGGTGATCCATCGACCACAGCGACATTGTCAGAAGGCCAGATCATCCAAGGCGTCATTGATCAGCCCGGTGACCTTGATTGGTATGCTGTCGATCTTACCGCAGGGGTATTCTATCAGTTCGCCCTCGTACGCGGCGAAACCAACCCGATCGATGACCCGTTCCTCGCGCTTTATGATGTCAATGGGCAGGTGCTGGCCTTCGACGACGATTCAGCCGGGGATCGTGAATCGCTGATCCAGTACACCGCGAACACCTCGGAACGTGCCTATATCTCGGCGGAAGCTTACGATCTGGACACAGACAGCGGCAGCTACATCCTTGTAATGGATAGCTCCGAAGTCACGAACACAGGTGTGTCAGAAATCTACGACAACTATTTTGGTTAGTGTTTTTTGCGTCCTGCACCGCTTAAATTTGTCGAGTTTTGTTCACCACTAATGCCTCCATTCTAAACTGTGCCAAGCCCTGCCCAGCGACCTGGCAAAACAAGGTCATGAATCCCAACACGATGGCTCTGATGCCGCGCAGTCTGGTGTGGTCTCACCGGAGCGGTGAGGGTCGGTCGCATGCTAGCGCACGGCCGCACTCGCAGCTGGCATCGCGGTTCTCGTCTGGTTGGTCCTGCGCCGCGGCCGTCGCGACGCTCAGGCCAAAGAGACCCTCCGTCGCGCCAACACCCGCATTACCGCCCTGAAAATCGCACGGGATATCCACCATGATCTGCAAGACGCGGATCGCGATGATCTTCAGCGCCGCGCTGACCGCTGAATGCGCGGCTGAGCCAAGCAGCCAGTCCGACGCGTGTGACTGGGCGCAGCCCATTCGACCATCGCGGGCGGATGTGTTGACCAAGGGAACGCTGGCGCAGATCGTCGCGCATAATAAGACGGGGGAAGTGCTATGTGGGTGGCGATCCAAAAAAGAATTCGATCAAACCCAGCCGTCTATTTTTGGGACTGTTGCTAAAATCGCTAGCGCACCTCCTTAACAATTGCCATCAGCTCCGAATAGCTGGTCACCACATCGTATTTGACGCTGTTGTCATTAATCCGTCGGCCGATTTCGTCAAAGAACTTTCGTGCACATTTGATCTTGGTCTGCTCCAGTTCACGCATCTTCATCGAGGGCAGATCAGACTTGGTTTCCGCAACGAAGTAGAGGTGCTTGATACCGCCTTCTTTGAAGGCAATCGCCCAATCGGGGTTGTAGTCCCCAACGGGTGTCGGGATCAGGAATCCACGTGGCAGTTTGGAGTAAACGACAACCTCTGCGCTCGTGTCGAGATCCCTGACAAAGTCGCGCTCTACCTGTGAATCAACGATCGCATAATCATAGACGTGGTTCTTCAGTTTTTCGGTCGCTTTCTTGAAATCGTTGCCCGTTTCGCCCGCAGTGAACAGCTCGGAATTATAACGTTCTTCAACCTCATCGTAAGTAAGCCTTTCAATGATCGCCGTCGCTTTTTGCTCTTGGATCAAGTGTGAGGCATCAGCGATGAACTGTTCGGGGTTCTTGGCAAACTCACCGAATTTTACTGGCTGGATCCCGGCCAGGATTTCACCCACGGTCTTGCGGGTCAGATCAGTATTCTGGGCGATAGAGCCAATGACGTCGTATGACACGCGAGAATGCGCGCTCTTGCCACTCTCGGATCGAATTTTCCCCTGCACGAAGGCACTGCCAGCCCGAAGGCTCTCATCGGTCACGTCATCGGACAAAGCACCCTCTGTGACGAGGTATTGCAGCGGCGCAACCTGCAGATCGCTTTCCAATCGATCAATACAGCTTTTGATCAGTGCGGTGCTGTCGAACTCAACCTGATAGACGGCCTTGCGGTTTATCCGGCGCCAAAGCTCTTGAAATTCCTTGCGTTGGAAATTTTCATTCAGCCGGTTTCTTTTCGGAGTGCGCCCGTCGCTGAACATGTCGGCGATGGCCCTGCCATTGAAGACGGTGTCGATCAGCGCGAAGACGGCATCGCGATGGGCTTCCAGTTCTTCGGGAAGCTCTGCCAGTTCCTCCGACTTACGGGCCTCGTGATAGGCGGCGGTGATGTGTCCATCTTCATCCACATAATCGCTCTTGATCAGGAAGCGCTCCAACTTCTTGGCAAGCGATTTGTCCAAGACCAGCTCCAGATCGCCGGTTTTCAACGTCTTGCCATCGAAGTAATCGGCATCCGCCTGCTTCGGCCGGGCCGACAGGTTCTCGACGATCTCCTTCTGCAGGGCGGTCACGAACCCCTTGTAGCTTTCCGATGCGACCACGGTTAGCACGTTGATAACATGCACGGTCACCGGATGATCCATCCGCTCACCATTGCGATTGACCGCGATCCGCAGACCACGCCCAACCTCCTGGCGTCGTGAGATCGTGTTCTGGCTCTCATTGTGCTTCAGCATGCACATCACGAAAACATTGGGGTTGTCCCAACCTTCACGCAGGGCTGAGTGGGAAAAGATGAATCTCGTGGGTTCCTCGAAGGACAGCAACCGCTCCTTGTCCTTCAGGATCAGATCGTAATCACTGGGTTCGGTCGATTGTCCTGCCAGCTCTCCACGCGCCGCGGCCTTGGGGTCCGTCATCCGCCCCTTCTTGTCGATTGAGAAATAACCGCGATGGGTCTTGCCTACCTCGATTCCGGCCAGATAGTCGCGATACTCCACATTCTCCAGCGGCAACTCAGCCAGAAGTGCTTCGACGGCCTGAGCGTATTCCTCTTCGAACACTCGGGCATATTCGCCCTGCTCGTCAGCCTGGTCGTAGTCGCGATACTTCACCACCTCGTCGATGAAGAACAGCGACAGCACTTTGATCCCGCGTGCGAACAACACCTGCTCACGTTCCAGATGGGCGGAGATCGTCTCGCGGATCTGTATCCGCCGGATGTCGCGTTCCGTCACATCGCCCGACGCTTCACCTGCGTGCAGCACATCACCATTGGTGAAATGCACCGTGTCATCGCGGGCGTCGATATTGCTGACGACGAAATCCTTGTAGACCTCCAACCCCTTGGACAGCTCGAACAGGTTGCGTCCCTGTTCCAGCTTGCGGGCAACACGTTTGATCCCGCTCTGCATCTTGACCTCGATATCGACCCACGCGATTGGCGCGGCCTTGGAAGTCTCGATCCGGTGCAGGAACAGATACGGGTTCGTCCCGCTCAGGCCCTTGGTTTCCACACCGCGCACCTTGATCATCTTGACCAGCTTCCTATTGAAGGCATCCACGGCGTCCAAGCGATGCACCTTGTTGTGGACGGTCCGGTGCGTGGCCGAATAGCGCAGGATGAATAGCGGGTTGAACAGCGGCAAACTCTTTTGTGTGGCCGGTCCTTCCATTTTCTGCGGCTCGTCGAGGATCAGGATGGGGCGGTTCTTGGCGATAACGTCAATCGGGCGGCGCGACTGGAAATCATCCAGTTCGTCGTAAATCCTCCGGTTGTCGGCACCAGTGGCGGCGAACGCCTGAACGTTGATCACCATCACGTTGATCCCTGCGTCTGACGAAAAGCTTTCAAGCTCGTGGAGCCGCTTTGAGTTATAGACGAAGGCCCGCACCTTCTTGCCGTATTCCTGTTGGAAATGCTCGGCCGTCATCTTGATCGACTTGGCCACCCCTTCGCGGATCGCCACGCTTGGCACCATGATGATGAACTTCGACCAGCCATAGCGCTTGTGCATCTCGAACATGGTCTTGATGTAGACATAGGTCTTGCCCGTGCCCGTCTCCATCTCGACGTCCAAGTTGATCTGCGCGCCGGGCTTGTAGCTGGCGGGCTTCTTCCTGCCCTTGTCATCGGTGTAATGCGTCAGGCTGTCTGACAGGGGCAACAAGGCGGCGCGCTGCACCTTTTGGATATTCCCGAGAATGACCTCTTCGGGCAGCTTGATGGGGGCGTTGCCGAAACCGTCCACCTCCATCTTGGCCTGTCGGTCTGCGCCGGGGTCGATGGTGTATTTCAGAACATCCTGCCGGGGCTGTCCCTCAAAGCAGTCGACAACCGCATCGACGGCATGGGTCTGATAGGGTTGCGACTTGAACTTGATCTTCATCTCAGATCGCCTTCACGTCGGTGTCGGGCGACAGGGATTTGAAGATTTGTTTCACGTTGATCTTGGTCGCATCGTCCGAGAAGCCTGTGTCCTTGAACACCACGCGCAGCGGTTTGCGGGTGGCGAGGGTTTTGACGAGGGTTTCATCCACGCCATTGTCGAAACAGGCGATCAGGGCGGTGCCGGCGACGGTGAAGACGGACTTGCCGTTCAGGGTTTCGCGATTGATGGGCAGGGTCAGATCAACGCCCCAGTCCAGCAGCACCTGGAACAGCAGGTCTTCGGGGGTGCGGTCGGGTTTGATATTGTCCACGCGGGTCAGCAGGTCGGCCTGTGTTGTGTCGTCGGGGGTGTAGTAGACATCGGCCATGTTGCTGCTGTCGATTTTCAGCACGCGAAAGCCCACATCGCGGTTCCAGTCGGGGTGACACTCCCCTTCAAGGATTTTCGCCCCAGCGCGGCGGATGCGTTCTTTGGAAAGTTCACTTATAACTTGCGGAAATCCGTTCTCTTTACAAAAGGTTGCTGCCGTCCGTTGGTTTGGATCATTTAGATCAAGTTTCTCAGCAATCTGTGCGCACATGACTTGCCGCAGCATACCATCCTCAGCATTTTTACTAAACACTGCGTGCGCTGTTGCCGCAGACCCAGCAAAGAAATCGACGACAAGTCCACCGTTTGGTGAGCCTTGTTCAACAAGAATTTTCAACAACTCAACTGGCTTCGGAAAATCAAAAATCCTTACCCCAAAAAGCTCTAGAATGTTGGCAGTCCCGTTCCGAGTATAAATTTCAGGTGCTACGATTGAAGAAAATCCAGTAACGTTAGACTGCAATTCGTCCAGAAAAGCTTTCCTTCTCGGTCTGCCATCCAAAGAAGATGGCCACAAAATTCTGTCCTCATTGATCAGTCTTGCCATCGTGTTTCGATCATATCGCCATCCCATATCGGGACAGCCGTAGTTCGCTCTTGTGTCTGGGTGGATTAAATCGTAATGCAGATTTGGGCGGCGGTCCGCTGTCGCTATGCCTACCATATTCGCACTAGTCCACGGGCCACGGGGGTCACTATCGGGATTCTGATATTGAGTAATCTTCCGGGTTTCGCCCTTTATCCCATTACCGTAACACAAGATATATTCGTGATCGATTGACACGTTTGTAACGTTTCGATTGTCCTTGTTTTGCCTGCTTTTCCAAACAAAACATGAAACAAATTTATCAGAACCGAAAACTTCATCACAAATCGAGCGTAAGGAGGAAATTTCTCCATCATCGATACTGATAAAAATAACTCCGTCTTCGGCAAGCAAATTTCTTGCAAGCTTCAGTCTCGGATACATCATCGATAGCCAATCCGAATGAAACCGCCCATTTGATTGCGTATTCGCAACCAGCCGATTGCCCGCCTCATCCACCTGATTTGACTTGGCCAGAAACTCTGCCGTGCCTTCGGCAAAGTCATCGTCATAGACGAAATCATTCCCCGTATTATAGGGCGGGTCGATATAGATCATCTTGACGCGGCCCAAATACGTCTCTTGCAGCAGCTTGAGCGCCTCAAGGTTATCGCCCTCGATGAACAGGTTGCGGGTGGTGTCGAAATCCACCGATTCCGCCCGCACGGGCCGCAGGGTTTTCGCAATCGGCGCATTGGCCGTGATCAGCGCCTGCCGCTTGCCCGGCCAGTCCAGATGATACCGCTCTTGCGGCCCCTCCACGATGCTGTCGGACAGCTCCTGCCGCAGCAGGTCAAAATCCACCGCGCGGCGCAGCGTGCCGTCCGGCCCCCTGCTTTCCGTCACACAACCCGGAAAAAGCGCCGCGATCCGCTCCACATTCTGCGCGGTCAGGTCGGGGCTGTGCATTTTCAGCTTTTCAATCTCGTCATTCATGGTTTTCCCCCGCCCGCTTTATCCGGGTCTTTCATATGGTCAAAGGCCGCCTGTGCCTCGGCCAGTTGGCCGTGCAGGGTCACCTTGATATTAAACTGGCTTTCGCGTTTCAGCTTGGATTGAAGCTGCGCAATCTCACGCTCTTTTGCCCTGATTGCCGCCAGTCGTGCAAGGCGGCTCTCCACATCCTCGCCCGGCACCGGTGCGACCGGCATCAGCGCGGACAGCATCCGCTCATACAGCACGCCCATGTTGACCGCCACCGGCAAGGGCGCGCGAAGGGCGTCACGCGCGGTCCACTCCCCCCGTAAGGGATCGGACAGCACCCATTTGCCGCGCTCGGCTTCGGACGGCCGTTTGTAGGCGGCAGCGGGTTGGATGCGGTCCCCGGCCACCAGCTCGAACATCAGCGGGAAGGGAATGGCGCGGTCCATGGCGCGGAGGATGTCGTCGTGCAGCGCGTCGCCCTTGAGCGTGACGCGGAACACCTGAATTTCCGGCACGGCGGTTGTGGCGGGCAGGTTCAGCGTCTCAGAGGCGAGCTTGTGCGCCCATGTGATCTGATCCACCTCGCGCACAAACCGGTCCCGCAGTGCCGTGCTGGCGGCGGCCCCGTCATAGATGCGGGTCTTGGGGATCACGCGTTTCAGCGCGGTCTGGGGTGGGTATTGATACAGCGTCATGGGTCGCGCACCACGATGAAGGCGATCAGTTCGAAATCCTCCAGCCCCGCGATTGTCTGGGTCAGTGCCGTGGTATGCCCGCCCGAGAACAGGCTGTCGATGTCGCGCTCTTCCTTGACCTCGATCATCGAGCGGATCGCGTCGTTCAGCAGGTTTGAGTAGGTCCCCATCCTGCGCCCGTCCTGCGTTTCCGCGTTGAAGGCGGTGCAAAGGTCGCGAAATGGAATGGTGTTTCCCTTGCAGCCCGACCGGATCAGGTCGAGCAGGCGTTTGACCTGCGTCTGATCCGCGATGATCTGCCCGTCCTGACCGATGTAGATGAGGTAATAGGGATGCAGGCGGTTCTGCTGGTTGACGTTCACGCTGTCATGGATGTTGCGCAGCGTGAAGATCACGCCAGGGTACAGGCCGCGCTTGGGGTCGGACGGGATGACCGTGTGCAGCCCATGCGGCATGCGCGGCAGGTCATCGTGGGTCTTGAGGTAGTTGAGCAGGTCCATCCGGAAGTCGTTGAGGCCGAGGTCGGTGATGGAAATGCCGGTCTTCACGTCCTCCAGTTCGATCACCTCGTTCTGGAGGCGCTGAAGCTGGTCCTTGCGGTAGGCCACGTCCGAGCTTTTGGAGGTCAGCACGTTATCCTCACCGGTGCCCGCCATGTCGACGATGTGCATCCGGTTCTCGACGCGTTCCTTGAGGTTGATGTATTCATCCAAGCTGATGTCAGGCCAGTAGTTGGACAGCTGAATCTGGGTGTTGGGCGAGCCGATCCGGTCGATCCGGCCAAAGCGCTGGACGATGCGGACGGGGTTCCAATGGATGTCATAATTTATAAGGTAATCACAGTCCTGAAGGTTCTGTCCTTCGGATATGCAGTCGGTGCCGATCAGGATGTCCAGCTCAGCCGGATCATCGGGCATGATCTTGTCCTTCTCCTTGGCGCGAGGGGCGAAGAGCGTCAGGACGGACTGGAAGTCATAGTATTTCTTGAGCGTGGTTCGCGGGTTGCCCGACCCGGTAACAATGCCACTGTGAATGTTCTGTGCGTCGGCGAAATGCGGTGCGAGCTGGTCGAACAGGTAATTCGCGGTATCGGCATAGGCGGTGAAGACGACCACCTTGCGATTGCCGGCGTTCAGCGGGTTGGCCATCTTGCCTGCGATCTCGGCGATCAGATGCTGAAGCTTCGCATCGTCGGCGGGCGTGACCTTCTCCATCTCGGCAATCAGGCCGTCGATGATGATCTTGTCGACCGACAACTCCTGCTTCCAGGCCGTGATGTCCATATCGGCCAGGTCGATCTTGATCTTCTTGCCGACCGAGAAATCCGCGAAGTCGTCGTCCTCGTCCGCAACGGCCTCCAGGTCGATATCCAGATCCCCGACAGTCGCTGCTCCTCCCGCGGCCTCGAACTGGGCAATGCCATCAAGCGTCCGGCCGATATTGCCAGACAGCGCGCCAAGGGTCTTGCGGAATGCATGGACTGAGCTTTCCAACCGCTTGAGCAGGTTGGTTGTCATCAGGGCTTGCAGACTCTTCTCGCGATCGGCCTGTTTCAGCGTGCCTTTGCCGCCCTCCGTCTTGGTGTCATAGAGGTCTTCGTATTTCTTCAAACGACTGGGCTGGATGTAGTTGACCGGTGCATAGACGGCCATTTTCAGGTCGCTCAGCTGGGCGAAGATTTCGTTGAACCCGATGACATCCTCACGATGCGTGATCGGCAGATGGTGTGACAATGGCCGCAGTCGCGTAGGGAACTTGCCGATGTCCGCGGTGTCGTAGAAGGTTTCGATATGCTTGCGGGAGCGCGCGATCGTCACTGCGTCAAGCAGCTCAAAGAAATCAAAGTCCAATGCCCGTAGGATGGAGGCCGGTGTCCTTTGATCCGGTGGTAAGTTGGACCACACGTTGAACGCGGTCTGCGCGCGGCGGAATATCTCTTCCACGCTGGTCTTGGTCTTGAGATTCTTGCTCAGCGCGTCTGAGTGCCCTTCGTAGGCGAGGGCCAACTGGTTCCTTAGATCTGTGAAACGGTTATTGACCGGCGTTGCCGACAACATCAGGACCTTGGTCTTGACCCCGGCCTTGATTACCTGGTTCATCAGACGTTGGTAACGGGTCTCGCGGTCCTTGTAGACATCGTTGTTCCGGAAGTTGTGGGACTCGTCGATGACCACCAGATCGTAATTGCCCCAGTTCACACGATCGAGCCGCATCCCGAATGACTCGCCAGACGTTCGTGAAAGGTCCGTATGGCACAATACGTCGTATCGGAACCGGTCCTTGGCGAATATGTTGGTGGTCAGGTTTGCGTTATAATTGCGCCAGTTGTCGGCCAACTTTTTCGGGCACAGGACCAGGACGTCCTTGTTGCGCAGTTCGTAATACTTCACCACCGCCAGAGCGGTGAAGGTTTTGCCCAGTCCCACACTGTCGGCCAGAATGCACCCGTTATAAGTTTCCAGCTTGTTGATCACGCCAACGGCGGCATCGCGCTGGAAGTTGAACAGCTTCTGCCAAACAAGACTTTCAAGATAACCGGTTCGATCCTTGGGCAGCACATCCTCATTGATCTCGCTCAGGAAGTCGCTGAATAGGTTGAACAGGATCATGAAGTAGACTCGCTCGGCGGGGTTCTCCTGATACACGGACTCGATGTGCTCGAGGACTTCGGCCGTGACATCCCGCAGCTTTTCCTCGTCATGCCAGATCTGGTCAAAGAGGTTCAGGTAGGTCTGCGCGAACTGCGGCTCATCCATGACCTGGGTATAGCTTGAGACCGCATCCCCACGCTGATACCCGAGGTCAACAGCGGTAAACCCGGCGAGCGGCATATAAGCAACTGCAGAATCCGGCCTCTGAACGTGAGCGAATTGCTGCATTGGCGAGGCTGTCGTATTAGACTTAAAATGTGCCTTTTTCTTGATCCAGGCTGCACATTCGCGCGCGACAGCTCTTTGGGTCATCTTGTTGCGTAGCTGGATTTCAAATTCACCACCGGTCACCGAGCTTACTTTTTGAGCGCTGGGAATGAAAAATTTGCGCTGCTCCTTCTTGATCCGATCAATCACTCCATCAGCGACAAATGTCGGCGAGGTGAATATAAACTGCAACTCATTTAACTGGTTAAGTTCTGATTTGAGCGCATCGTAAGCGTAGATCGAGAAGCAAGCCGCAGCTATCCGACACTTTTCTGCTTCGGTCAGTTCCTGCTTTAGGTCGTTGCCAAGAAGGTTTGTAGCATTGTCCACAATTCGCACTGATTTACCTACGGCCACTGCTAGCTTTGAGATGCCCAATTCTCACATGTGCATCGGGAACATCATCGAGCACATGAAGATAAATCTGCATGGTAGCCCAGGCCCCTTGGACTGATTCCTCGAAACAGCAAGGGCGAAGTTAAAGGCAACTCTAACCGAAGCACAATGTCAATTCCTCTAGCGTAAATGTCCCTCATCCGACATTTGGGCGCGGTTCGATGTCCACCCCCCCAATGTTAAATGTTTTTGTCGACGAACAGCGTCAGCCAACTGCCCTAATGGAATACTCAGGCGTTCCGTCCCAGACTAAATTTCAAGAGGCGCCTGGGCGCACGTTTTGAATGGCGCGCAGCTCGAAGTACAACAGACAGTTTCCGCCAGGTATCCGTGCCGATCCGCATGTAGATTTCCGGCAGTCGTGACCCTAAAGAGGATTTTGAGAGGAGCGATGGCGTGCAGAAATCAACACAAGGGCGTCACATGCAGATCGGGCTGTTTCGTTCAAAGGCTCGGCGTGCTGACAGGTGCGTCAGAGGGTTGAACCACCCGGCCGGTCGACAGACATTGGCGCTCATGCTGGCTGTGGCAAGTGATCTGGTTGGCGTGGCCAGCGTCATAGACGGCGACACACTTGAAATCCGCGGGGTGCGCGTCCGCCTGCAGGGCATAGATACCCCTGAGAGCCGGCAATCGTGCATGCGCGCATCTGGCGCTCGGTGGCGCTGCGGGCAACAGGCCGCTCTCGCCCTGTCCGACCGGATTGGTCGCCGCACGATCAACTGCGCGGTGTGCGACGTAGACCGTTACGATCGTGCAATCGCTGTCTGCACCCAAGGCAATCAAGACCTGAATCGCTGGTTGGTCAGCGAAGGATGGGCTGTCGCTTATCGTCGATATTCTCGCGATTACATAGAAGCAGAGACTGCAGCCCGAAGCGCTGGGCGCAATATTTGGTCCGAGCAATTTGTGATGCCGTGGGATTGGCGACGCGGACAGCGGCTTCCATGACGTCATCGGCCGAGAGCACGACGGAGGTCCTCGCTGGCTTGGTGGAACGGGTGACCTTCCACAGTCAGGAGAGCGGCTTCTGTGTGCTTCGGGTGAAGGCGCGCGGGCACCGGGATCTGGTGACTACGGTCGGGCACGCGGCGATGATTTCTGCAGGCGAGTGGATCACTGCCTCGGGTGTCTGGATCAATGACCGCAATCACGGTCTGCAATTCAAAGCTCACTTTCTCAAGACCCATGAGCCCTCGACAGTCGAAGGCATCGAGAAATACCTGGGCTCTGGGATGATCCGTGGCATCGGGCCAGTCTATGCCAAGCGGCTGGTCAAGGCGTTCGGCAAGGATGTGTTCGACATCATCGAGGCAGCGCCCGAGCGACTGCGCGAAGTCACTGGCATTGGCCCGATGCGCGCGGCCAAGATCACGGCCGGCTGGGCGGATCAGAAGGTAATCCGCGAGATCATGGTCTTCCTGCACCAACACGGCGTGGGAACAGCGCGCGCTGTTCGTATTTTCAAGACATACGGTACAGATGCCGTCCAGGTAATGAGTGAGAATCCCTACAGACTGGCCAAAGACATCCGGGGCATTGGGTTTCGGACAGCCGATCTGATTGCCGAAAAGCTGGGCATCGAGAAGACGGCGATGATCCGTGTGCGGGCGGGGATTTCGTTCGCGCTGAGTGAAGCCATGGGGGATGGCCACTGCGGCCTCCCGCGGGCGGAACTGGTCGGTCTTGCGGGCAAGCTGCTCGAAGTCGAGGCTCCGCTGATCGACAGCGCTTTGCAAGAGGAACTGGCCGAGGACACCGTCACTGCCGATCGCGTGGGAGATGCAGATTGCATTTTTTTGACGGGACTTTATCTCGCGGAGCGCGGGATCGCCACGCATGTGAGGCGCATCGATGCGGGCGCCCTGCCCTGGCCCGCGATCGATGCGGACAAGGCCCTGCCATGGATCGAACAGAAGACGAGCCTCACGCTTGCAGCCAGCCAGGCCGAGGCAATCCGCCTGGCACTGCGTTCAAAGCTTACGGTGATCACCGGCGGTCCCGGGGTGGGCAAGACCACCATCGTGAACTCGATCCTGCGCATTCTGGCAGCCAAGGGCGTGAAGCTGCTGCTCTGTGCGCCCACCGGCCGCGCAGCCAAGCGGATGACCGAAGCCACCAGCATGGAGGCCAAGACCATCCATCGGCTGCTGGAGTTCGACCCCAAGGCCTTCGGCTTCAAGCGCACCGACGAAAACCCCCTCGAGTGCGATCTGTTGGTCGTGGACGAAAGCTCGATGGTCGATGTGCTGCTGATGCAATCGCTTCTGAAAGCCGTGCCCAGCCATGCCGCGCTTCTGATCGTCGGCGACATTGACCAGTTGCCCTCCGTGGGGCCTGGCCAAGTCCTGGCCGACATCATCGGCTCTGGCGCAGTTCCCGTGGTTCGGCTCACAGAGGTGTTCCGCCAGGCGGCCCAAAGCAAAATCATCACAACAGCCCATGCCATCAATGCTGGGCACATGCCCGATCTCGGCAAGCCCGATGGCGAGGCGGATTTCTATTTCGTTCCCGCTGCGGATCCGGAGCAGGCCGTGCCACGGATCGTAGAATTGGTGGCCAAGCGTATCCCGCAGCGGTTCGGGTTCGATCCAATCAAGGACATCCAAGTCCTCTGCCCGATGAACCGCGGCGGGGTCGGCGCGCGATCTCTCAACGTCGAGCTTCAGGCCGCGCTGAACCCGGCCGGGGAGAAGAAGGTTGAGCGCTTCGGTTGGAGCTTCGCGCCAGGCGACAAGGTGATGCAGATCGAGAACGATTACGACAAGGACGTCTACAACGGTGACATCGGCATGATCGAAGACGTCGACCTCGACGATGGTGAGGTTGTCGTGAACTTCGATGGCCGCACGGTGAGCTTCCTCTTTGGCGAACTCGACACGCTGGTCCCCGCCTATGCAGCCACGATTCACAAAAGCCAGGGGTCGGAATACCCCGCCGTGGTCATTCCAGTCATGACCCAGCACTACGCGATGCTGCAACGCAACCTGATCTACACCGGGGTTACACGGGGCAAGAAGCTGGTGGTGTTGGTCGGGCAGAAGAAGGCTGTGGCCATTGCGGTAAAAAATGTGGCGGGGCGCCAAAGATGGTCAAAACTGAATGAATGGTTGGCTGACAAGCCGCCGATAGGCGTCAAAACAGTGTAATGTCCGAATATGGGGTTGACGCTTGCTCTCACACCCGTCCCAGCCTTCAACGTTTCAGATCAACGTAAGCGGTGTCTGAAGGGCACTTGGGTTTCAGCTTGACGGCTGGAAGTTCCAAGGAAGCAACTCGTCGATGCGGTGTTGCGGATGTCCGGCCGCAATGGCTTCGAGCGTAGCCTTGAGATAGGCGAAAGGCTCGATGGCGTTGATCTTGGCGGTCTCGATCAGGGATGCGATGCGGCCCCATGCCTTGCCCCCCTCGTCATGACCGGCGAACAATGCGTTTTTCCTGTTCAAAGCAATCGGCCTGACCAGATTTTCGACCTTGTTGGAGTCGATCTCGACGCGTCCGTCCGTCAGGAAGGTCTGCAAACCATCCCAGTGTCGGTGGATGTAGGCAAGCTTCTCTCCGAGGCGCGATTTGGCCGAGATGCGCAGGCGCTGCGCTTGTAGCCAGATGCCGAAGGCTTCGACCAGTGGCGCGGATCGTGCCTGGCGCGCTGACAGGCGCTGGCCCGGGGACGTGTCGCGGATGTCTTTCTCGACGGCATAGATTCCTGCGATCTGGCGCAGGCCCTCGGCGGCGATCTCGGAACCATCGCGATCGAAGATTTCCTTGAGCTTGCGACGCGCATGCGCCCAGCAATGGGCGACAACGATCGGATCACCGCCCTTGCGGTCAGGGCGCGTCAGCCGGTTGTAGCCCTGGTAGCCATCGAGTTGCAGCGTGCCATTGAAGCCGGTCAGGAATTTCTCGGCATTCTCCCCGCGGCGATCGGGAGCATAGAAAAAGACGACCCCGGGGGGATCATCGCCGCCCCATGACCGATCATCGCGCGCCAGAGCCCAGAGGTAGCCTGTTTTTGTCCGCCCGCGGCCCGGATCGAGGACCGGCGCCGTGGTTTCGTCCATGAACAGCTTCGTGGATGTCTTCAGGTGCTCGGCCAGCCGGTCCACGATGGGTCCAAGGTGGAAAGCTGCCACACCGACCCAATCAGCCAGCGTCGAGCGGTGAATGTCGATGCCAGAGCGGGCGAGGATCTGTGATTGTCGGTAGAGCGGGGCATGGTCCGCATATTTGCTGACCAGAACATGCGCGATGGCGCCTTCGGTTGGGAGCCCGCCCTCGATCAGCCATGCGGGCGTCGGTGCTTGTGTGACCCCATCGGTGCAGGTGCGGCAGGCATATTTTGGGCGGACCGTCACGATCACACGGCACTGTGCCGGGACGATGTCGAGCCGCTCGTTGCGGTCCTCGCCGATCCTGTGCATCTGCCCGCAACCACAGGGGCACATCAGGCTGTCGGGTTCGACTACCTGCTCGATGCGTGGCAAACCGGCGGGCAGGTTGCCGCGGTTGCGCCTGGCCACTCGCTTTCGCTTGGGCTTGTCGTCTCCGGGCGTCTGCACCTTCTTTTGTTCACGGGCCTCGGCGACGGCAGCTTCAAGATCCTCGAAGGTCAGCTGGCGATCATCTTCGCTGAGCTTCTCGGACTTCTTGCCGTGGACCACCTGGTTCAGCTCGGCCACCAGATGCTCAAGACGTTTGACGATGTCCTCCAGCTCCGCGGCCCGCGCAGCTTTTGCCTTCAAGGCCTCAAAAGCTACGCGGTATTCCGGTGGCAGGACGGACAGATCGAGGTCTTTGGCAGCGGCGCTCATGATCAGTATTATACACTGGGATCAAAGCCATGATCCCTGCATTCGTCGCCCCGAGTCACTCCGCCGCAGCTGGTGGGCGGGTCTCCAGCGCCTTGACCTTGCGCCAGTCCAGCCCGGAAAAAAGCGCCTCGAACTGTGCGTGGTTCAGCGCCATCATTCCGTCCTTGATCGTGGGCCAGGTGAAGGTCGTGTCCTCGAGCCGTTTGTAGGCCATGACCAGACCGCTGCCGTCCCAATAGAGAAGCTTCAGCCGGTCCAAGCGCTTGGCCCGAAACAGGAACACTGTCCCGGTGAACGGATCTTTGCGGAGCACGGTCTGCACCATGGCTGTCAGCCCGTCGTGTCCTTTTCTGAAGTCAACCGGCTGCGTTGCCACCAAAATGCGCACACGGTTCGAAGGGAAGATCATGCGCCACCCCCAAGCGCACGCACGATGTCCCCAATCCGGGCTGCAGGCGTGGCACCGTCCAGCCGGACAGAAACCGATCCAGCTACGATCTCGATTGCCCTACTCGCCGAACCCGTATCTTCCGCCGATGGCGAACTTTCGACATCGAACATCACCAACGGGGCGAAGTCCGTGTCAGCCTCTGGCGCGGGCAAAACAAGTTCACCATCCTTGGCCAGCCGCCGCCATCCCGACAGGTGGTTCGGGCGAAGGTTATACTTGCGCGCAACGTCATTCACCGTTGCTCCAGGCACCAGCGTTTCTGCCACGATCCGCGCTTTCACACGATCTGGCCACCGTCGGCTCCCGGTCCGTGAGACCTCAACGCCCAAACGCGTGAGAAACTCGTTCGTAGTCTCCATGGCGAAACTCACCTCCTGTTATCCAACAGGGCGTGAGTCTCAAATCACAAGGATCAAGAGAAGGTGGGCGCCACACAGCGCTTACAGATCAACTCCACGAGGTACGGTCGGACCCCTGGGGAATCCGACCGATTAATGGTGGCTCACTTCCCTGGTGTGGCGGCACACCCGATAGCGAGAAGTTCAGACAGCAGCTGATGTCTTTTTTGCAGCGATTTCAAAGTCTGCGGCTGTTTTTTTGAGGGCAGTCGCCGCTTCTCCCGAGAGGTCCTTGCTGGCACCAATGATGAGGTCGAAGGTCTCCATCTGGAGTTTTTTGGCAATCTCTGCGAAGGTAGCCATGTTCTCGGTAGCAACTTCTGCTTGAGCGGATAGGAAATCGCTCATCGACTGCGCATAATCGGCTGGTTCTGCTTTGGCCTTCGACATCTCAGCCAGTTTCGCCAGCGTGTCCTTGGTCCATTTTGTGGAAATTTCAGCGGACTTGTCTGCCGCTTCGATGGCAACGTGAGACAGTTTTTCGGTCAGGGCCAGCGAGTTCTTGTACGCATTTTCCATCGATTTTGTATCAACCGGGAACGCGTCCATCATCTCCTTGAGGGTCGCCGCCATGTCTGTCGATTTATTCATTGTCGCAAATCCTTCTTTGCTCGGCGGGTCCACCCCGCTGTGCGTTGGTGATGCTCTAAACGTATGTGCTGCAGTGCAGCATTGCAAGGATTTTCTGCGGTGCAGCATTTTTGGTTGAGCATGCATGCGTGCAATTCAGTGTCTCTTCGCTTCGGGATACCACCCTACGATACGCTGGTCCCAGCCTATGCCACGACCCTCTACAAGAGGGATGGGCGGAATATCCCGCCGTGGTCATTCCAATCGTGACACAGCACTACCCAATGCTGCAGCGCAACCAGATCTATACCGGGATAATACCGGGCAAGAAGCTTATCGTTCGCGTTTGCCAGACGAAGGCCGGGGCGATCTTGGCGAAAAATATCTCGGTGCGGCGGCGCTGGTCGAAGCTGGATGAGTGGCTCGGCGGCAAACTAGCGGCCTAGCTGAGTCAGCCGTCGCGATCTGCTTCCGAAAGGGCCGCAATATTCCACGCCAGCCTTTCGGCCATCAGCCCCGCCGAAAGCGCGGTCCCTGCAATTCGCTGAAGCGCTTGCCGCGCCTGATCCACCTCGTCAAGACGCGCAGCCGCTACCATCAGGTGCTCAACGGCGTCATCGATGTCGATCGGGCTCGGCTCATACCCACGGCCCTCGAGCAGATGCCGAATGGCCTGCAAAGCGACCGCCATTGCGAAGCCCGGTTCCTTGAGTTTCAGGTCCCGTGCTGCGCGGATCAGGGTCGCAGGTGCCGCATCGTGATGTGCGGCACAGTCAAGCGCGATATCGAGGAACCGCGCTGTCTTCGCGGCGGCGAACCACTTTCCCTTCGATCCATGCGTGTCGATCAAATCCTCGAGGATTCGGCGCGCGTCGAGGTCGGGGTAACGCTTCACCAGATCGCGCCACATCGCGAGATAGGTGTTGCCCGAGACCGAGGGCAGGCCAAAGCGGCGATAGGCTTCTTCCTCGCGGCCCTGACTTACGAGAATGCGTTCACAGAACGCAGCAATCTCGACATGGCCCCATTGTCGACGCTGATCCAGGAGCAATGCCTCAGCACGGGCAAGAGCGTCATCCTCGCGTCCTTGGCGCAGCAGTGCCTCGGCGCCAAATTTCTCATCAAACCAGAGGCGTGTCTTTTTCCGCTCAAGAAGCTCCAGCAACTCGTCATACCGCCCAGCCTCTAACAAGCAGGACAGCGTCAACGTCCCCGTTGGCACATGAATAAAATGCATGTGGTCGGACCAAGCTGCCTCGATCATTTCGAGGTCCCGGTCGGCGTGAAGGCTCATCAGCGCAGGATAAGCTGCGATTTGGCCAAATCGGTCTGCGATCGGCGCGAGATAATCCACATCGTCGTCTTCGATCGCCTCGCGCAGTTGTTCAAGCCATTTCGCGCGAGTTTTTTCATCAGCGGGCGCATCGATGAGGACCGGCAGCAATCCCTCGAGCGTCCGGCGCACGGCATTGCCTAGCGCGCCCGACGACGAGTCGATATGCTCGAAGGCTCGCCAGATGCGCTCCGCAAGCGCTATGACACCCTCTGCCGCTGTCACAGGATCGACCCGTGCAACAGCCCGAATTTCTGAGCTTGCGGATTTCAGACGTTCAATGGCCTTGGACGATGACCGCCAGCTGTAAGTGCCCGCCCGCATGCCCGGCTTGAACGCCCATTTATGTGCTGCTGCCTTCGCCATCCCCTAACGCCCCCGCGCGGTGCTGCGCGCGATCCAGTCCGAACCAGCATAACCGATGGCATGCACCAAGACCTCGCGCTCGGCCTCGTTGACAGTAAAGGCAATGACCGCCTTGCGTCCTGCCGGTATCGCGCGAAGACCCAGAGCGATTTCTGAGCGAACGCTGCCTTTCAGAGGAGTGTCAGCCAGACTGGAAATTACGGCCTCAATCTCTGAAAGCCGCCGCTCGGCCGCTTCCGGCCCAGCGTAATCGGCGATCAGCTCCACGATCGATGCCAAGTCATCCGCGACAGCCGGGTGAAACCGGATTCGATATGTCATCCCTGCCGCACGACGCCGATACGGGCGCGCGCCGCCGCAAAGGCGTCCTCGGGATCTACATATTCCGCATTTGGTGTTCGCATGCGCGCGCGGATTTCATCTGCCATGGCATTAAGCGCAATCCCGCGCTCTTCTTCATCCCGGATCATCTGTTCAAGCGCTGCCGCTACAGCTGCGCTCTGCGAGGCGAAGACGCCCTCACCTACTTTGTCAGTCAGGAAACGATGATGGCGATCTGTGAAACTGAGCGTGGTTTTGACTGTCATGGCGAAGCCTCAAGTATGACTTAGTCATCTACACATCACACGGCGCTGTGACAAGATGGGCGATTCCCCAACCGCACCATGAGGTCACTCCTATTCTTCGACATCGTAGCCTGCTTATCTCAACTTTCCGGCGCGCGCTGCGACGCCCACCCGGCCGGCATTCAAAAATGCAAGAGGCACAGGTAACGCTTCAGCGATCCGGTTGAGAGTTGCTATCCGTGGGTCACGCTGTTCATTTTCGATTTCGGACAAAGCAGGTGCGCAGATACCTGTCAGCAGCGCTAACTGTTCAAGGCTAATAGTCCGGTCGCTCCGGACCTCGCGGGTAACGCGGCCCAGATCATCTCTCACCATTGACCAAGAGCTTCACCCTTCCGCTTTATACAAGGATGGAGACCCCATGGGGCTTTCACAGAAATTTATCGCAAACGGTAAAAACGATGAGATTCGATCAGATCAAAACCCCACATTTACTGAATAAGGTAACCGTCATGGAAGCGGCCAACGTCGATTTTGGGAGGGTTGAATGTCGGCGAGTGCGCGTGGGCCGTATGCGAACGCACGCGATTGTGGACGAATGTTGTTTTTCTGGAGCGGTGTTGACGTGGCGTTGACGTAAACCGCAAAATAGCGTGGGGTATCAGATTACCATCACGCAAGCGTTTGAAATATTTGTAGATTTTGGTTGCGGGGGTAGGATTTGAACCTACGACCTTCAGGTTATGAGCCCATAATTCAATGAATCCAATTGGTTAGTAATTTCAACAGCATAGCCGACAAGTGTTTGAATTCACAAAAATCCACTCATTACACTGGCAGACGTTCGCAAGTATTCACCCCAACAGATCGACTCAAAATGACGTACGTCCGTTGACATGGCGTTGACACGGTTGATGGCCTAATGAGTAATCCATGGGCCTGTGTGCGCGCAAGGTGGGCAGTAACCCCGTAGAGGCGGAGCGACAGCGACCGCTGTACACAACGAGACGAAAGTCATGACATTCGCAGGTGCAGCATGTGTCATTCAGGGCGGAGAGCCGACCTTCGCCGCCGCAGCGAGCCATCCAAGGTGGGAAGTTGGAAGCCGACATTCAGACCACCCTGAACTCGGACTCTGCTCTGCGTCGCCGTGTGACCGCTTCGAGCCCGGAGCGGACCGGCTTAGTGGGACTCGGACCTATCTTTCTCGATCCGATTTCGCCTTCACCGCGCTGCGCACGAGCTTGCGAAAGGCGCGGTCCTTTTCGCGGCGTTCCGCTAGGCTGGCCGAATTGAACGCATCCTCCGCCTGCAGCTTGCGCCAGCGGTTGAAGCGGGCAGGATCGAGACTGCCGTCTTCGATCGCGGCCTGGACGGCGCAGCCAGGCTCGGTCTCGTGACGACAGTCGGTGAAGCGGCAGCGGCTGGTAAGCGCTTCAATGTCCTCGAAAACATCGGCGATGCCGGTGGCGGCGTCGGTCAGCTGCAATTCGCGCATGCCCGGCGTGTCGAGGACGAGGCAGCCGCCGGGCATGGCGTGCAACTCGCGCCGCGTCGTGGTGTGCCGGCCCCTTGCGTCGTCCTCGCGGATGCCTTGGGTGGCGATGGCCTGAGTGCCGAGAAGCGCGTTGGCGAGGGTCGACTTGCCGACCCCAGAGGAGCCCAGAAACGCGACCGTTCGTCCCGGTTTGCACCAATCAGCCAGCGCCTCCGCCGGTTCTTCGCCACGGGCGTCAAGCGCCACCACCGGCACCCGGTCCGATACCTTCCGTGCCCCTTCTACATAGGGCGCGGTGTCTTCGGTGAGATCGGCCTTGGTCAGGACGATTACGGGCTCGCTCCCGGCCTCGAAGGCGAGCGCGACGTAGCGCTCCAGCCGCGCCACATTGAAATCCGCGTTGCAGGAGGTGACGACGAAGACGGTGTCGATGTTCGCCGCGATCAGCTGCACCTCGCGCCCCGTGCCCGGCGCGCGGCGCTTGATCAGGCTGTTGCGCTCCAGCACCCGGCTCGACCGGGGCCGCTCGCAATCGTAGAGCAGCCAGTCGCCCACCGTGGCGTCCAGTCCCGGCGGGATGGTCTCGTCGATCCCGTCGCCCGCCACCTGCAAGCCGCTGCGGTGCACGGCAACGACACGCACCGGGGGCGTCGCGGTCAGGGCGTCTGCGTCGATCTGGCTTGCGAAGGCAGGGCCCCAAACGAGGCGTTCCAGCGCCGCGGGCTCGCGGCGCGCCGGAGTGCCACCTGGCAGGAAGGCGGAGTAGTCGCGGACCATGGACCTACCAGAGCGCGGGGTCGTCGAAGGCGGCAACGCAACGGGCAGGGCCGCGTAGCGGCGTCAGCGGCGCCTCGGTCAGGGACTGGGCGATCCAGCCCTGCGGCTGGTTGAGCGGCTGGGGCGCCGGCAGGTCGGCCGCCGAGACAGGCTCGAAGCCCACGCGGCCGTAGAAGGCCGGATCGCCGTAGGTCACGGCGATGTCCACGCTCTCCTGCCGGAGCGCATCGAGGCCGTGGGCGATCAGACGCTGCCCGATTCCCTGGCCTTGCCGTTCGGTCGCCACCGCCACGGGGGCCATCATGAAGACCGTGCGCGGATCGCCCTCGTAGGTAAGGCGCGTGAAGAAGATGCCGCCGACGAGCATGCCTTCCTCCCAGGCGGTGAACACGCGCAGGTCCTCACTGGGGGTTTCGGCGATCAGGCGACGCGCGAGGGCGCCGATCAGCGCACCCTCCTCCACACCCTCGGAGGCAGTGAAGCTCGACGCGAACAGGTCCGCGATCGCGTCCGCCTTGGTCTCGTAGTCCGTTGAAAAGTCCATCATCATGTCTCCATCGGCAGGCTGAACCTGCCGGTTGTTGGAAATTGGTCTCAAGCTGCCCGTCAGGGCTTCTGCAGCACGAACATCTCGAAGCTCACGATCCCGTCGCAGGCGCGGTAAGTGGCCAGTTCCGCGCGCAGGTCATCGAGAACGCGACTGCCCGCCAGCTGCGTCTCCATCTCCGCGACGCGCGCCTCCAAGGGCTGGTAGTAGCTGTCCATCGCCTCCCGCCCCATGTCGAAATGCCCCAGCACGCGGTAGCGGGCCTGTTTCGCCTGTTCGAGCCGGACGGGAACCCGCGTCATCGCAGGGTATTCCGAGGCCCAGTACGCGCGCAGGTCTTCCGAGGGCGCATCGGTCCGCCAGACCATCTCGGAGAACACCAGCACGCCGCCGGGGCGCAACAGCCGCTTCCAGTCACGCATCGCGCGCTCGACGCCGATGATATAGGCGCTGCCCTCGGCCCAGATCACGTCCCACTGCTGCTCCGGCGCGGGCAGCTGCGCCATGTCCACGTTGCGCACCTCGACCCTCTCGCCGAGGCCCTTTGCCACCACCCTGTCGCGCAGCCTGTCCAGCGCGCCCTCGTCCGTGTCCGTCGTCAGGATCCGGGCATCGGTGGCCTCGGCTAGACTCATCGTTGCCATGCCAGGGCCGCAGCCAATCTCGAGGATGCTCTTCGGCGCGAAGGGGACCATGGCCAGGGCCTTTAACGTTGCGGCCTCGGTCGCCGGTCCCCAGCAGTCGAGCCCGGAGAACACCTCCATGAAGACCGCCATGTAATCGTCATGTGCATTCATGTCCTTCGATAGCCACGCGAGACGCGCGGCCTCCTCGCTGGAAAACCCCTGTGCCATGAGCCAGGCGCGATGCAGATCGGGCGCCACCCGCTCGACCTCCTCGTGCCAGTCCTTCAGGCTGCCGCGCCCCAGAAGCGCTGCGAGCAGGTCGCGCGCCCGCGTCTTCTCGGCGATCTCGCGCTCCAGCGTTTCGAGCCGCTGGCCCATCATGTCATGATCGAGTTTGCCATCGAGGCAGGCCTGGCACTCCTGCAAGCTGAGGCCACCGGCCTGAAGCTGCTGCATGAGGCGCAGGCGCTGTCGGTCGGCATCCGTGTAGACTCGATACCCGTTTGCCTGTCGCTTTCCCGTCAGCAGCCCGAGCTTCTCGTAATAGAGCAGCGTCGCGCGCGACAGGCCCACGCTCTCCGCAAGTTCCGAAATCTGATACATCCGCCGCCCTGTCCGCTCACACCGATTCTCGACCGTCGAGACCATTCCTAAGGTGTGAAGCTATAGACAGGTCAAGCTTCGATGAGGACGAAAGTCGCCTTCGTCCGCAGACCACCAGTTCGCAGTACACTCGATTTTGCGGTTGCCGCGAGAGTCCTGTCTGGTGAAGCTGCGCCGCAGCGATTGACTAAATCGGCAATGGCAGCAATGGGCCGTTCGGCGGCCAGACGGGCACCGTCTCGAGGGGCGGGAAGCGGAAGTTCGCTGCGCCTGCAAGTCAGACTTGTTAGGAGTAGTTAAGCTGGCTTTGAGTGAACCTCAACCACTGCGAATGGGTCGCGCTTCAGAGGCTGCGCAGGCGGTCTGGCGCGTCGGATTGCCATGTGCGACCGGCCTCGGCTGTGACGCGGCGCATGGAAATTTCGAAACGGTAGAGTTCGGGCCGGTAGAGCACGCGGATCATTTCGACTGGGCGGTCGGTTTCGTCGCGGACCAGCCGGTTCACCTCGATCAAGGGGAAGCCCGCCGCAACCGATAAGGCGCGCGCAACTTCGGCGTCCGCGACCGTTGCGCTGATGGTTTGCGTCGCCGAAGCCACCGGAACGCCGGCATCTTCGAGCAACAAAAGCAGCGGTGTCTGCGACAGGTCTTTGCCTTCGATGCGTCGGCCGATGTCTTCCGGTACGATTGTAACGAGGTAAGACATCGGCGCGCCACCCAAGGCGCGCACCCGCACCGCCCGTTGCACTGTCGCGCCCTCCTGCAGCTCCAGAACTTCGGCAACGTCTGCCGTGGCTGGCAGATACCGGGAGTCCAGAACCTGGACCGTTGTCGTGCGTCCCATATGGCCGACGTTTTCAAGCAAGCCGTCAATGGATGCCGTCATCGGGGCCGGAGCCCTTTCGAAAGGCAGCACGCGGGTGCCCTTGCCGCGTTCCCGGATCACGCGGCCCATGGCGGCAAGTTCATTCAGAGCACGTCGCGCCGTGATACGCGAGACGCCGAATTCTTCACAGACCGCTGCTTCGCCCGGAACCGAATCGCCGGGGCGGAGCGTGCCGGCGTTCATCCGGCTGGTCAGGATCACAACGATCTGCCGATACAGCGGGACACCACTGGCAGTGTCGAGCGGCATTGGCGTGGACTGGGGCATCGGCATTGGAAAGGTTATCCGGTTCACAAGAAGACTATTGCTATAATGATACACTATAATAACATCTTTGCACGCTGAAAGGGGACACCGGGGTGGATTTGACACGGCAACCGATACTGATCGTGGGCGCAGGGCCAGTTGGGTTGACCCTTGCGTGGCGGCTGTCGCAGTCGGGTCTGCCGGTACAAGTGTTTGAAGCCGAAGACGAAATCGCGGATCAATTGCGCGCCTCAACGTTCCATCCGCCAACGCTCGACTATTTCGATGAAAGTGGAATCACCGCCGAGCTGATCGCGGCGGGGCGTATCACACCGACATGGCAGATTCGGATGCACACAACAGGCGACCGCGCCGAATTCGACCTTGCCGTTCTAAGCGAAGACACCGGACACCCGTACAGATTGCAGTGTCGACAAGCCTTGTTGAGCCGGGCGCTGGCGGCGCGACTTCCAGACGGTACGGTTCATTTCGGATCACCCGTGACCGCCGTCGCGCAGAACGAATCCGGCGTATCGATCACGGTGAACGATGCGGTTGTGCGCGGCAGTGTGCTGATCGGATGTGACGGTGCCCGGAGTTTGGTGCGCGAGGCGATTGGCGCGGAGTTCGAGGGGGCGACGTACCCTGAAAACACGATCCTTGTGACAACTCATTTTCCGTTCGAAGACCACCTGAGCGGCCTGTCTGGCGTCAATTACATCTGGAAACCGGGCGGGACGTATTCCTTGCTGCGGTTGCCCGACCTCTGGCGGATTTCGCTCCATCCTACCGATGGGCAAAGCCCGGAAGACGCGTTGGAAGACGCATCAATCCGCGCGCAAACGCGTGAAGTTCTGCCGCAAGCAGGCGACATCGACATCGTGGAAAAGCGTATCTACCGGGTGCACCGGCGCGTGGCCACGCAGTACCGGAAGGACCGGATGTTCATTGCGGGCGATGCAGCGCACCTGAACAGTCCCAAGGGCGGTATGGGCATGAACGGAGGCATCCATGACGCGTGGTGTCTGGCTGACCTGTTGATCGAGGTTGCCAACGGCGGTGATCCCGCGCGGCTGGACGCCTACGAGGCCCGGCGTCGCCCCATCGCGCGCGATGATATCGTGGCACAAGCCGACAAGAACCGCGCACGGATGAACACCACCGACGAAACAGAGCGCCGTGCCTATCTGCAAAGCTTGCAGGAGACCGCCGCTGATCCGGTGAAAGCCCGCGAATTTCTGTTGCGCTCTTCGATGATCGACGGGCTTCGACGGTCGGAGGCGCTGGCATGACCGGGTCACTGGCAGTTCTTGGAGGGTGCGGCGGCATCGGGCGCGTTTTGGTCAGCGAGGCGGTGAACGCGGGCTACGATGTTCATGTCGTGGACTTGCCGCAATCGATCGAGGCACATCCGCCTCCGGTCTCTGCCATTCCAGCCGACGCGACATCCGAAGCAGACCTCGCGCGCGCGACGGACGCGTTGCCCTCGGATCTCGTGGGATTGGTCAACCTGTCGGGTTTCATGTCGGACAACCAACCGGTGGCCGAGACGGAGACCGACAGGTGGGAGGAAGTTCTGAGCGGAAATCTGACCGCGAGCTTCAAAGCCGCGCGGGTATTGCACCGAAAGCTGGGCAAAGGCGGTTCGTTCGTGATGACAGGGTCCGGCTTGGGGCACTTCGCCCGCCCGGGCTATGGGCCCTACGCCGTCGCCAAGGCCGGGATTGCGGCTTTGACCCGGCAGCTTGCGCTGGAACTGGCCCCCGACATCCGGGTGAATGCCGTCGCGCCGTCCGCGGTCGACACGGCGTTCCTGCGCGGTGGGACCGGGCGGTCGGATGAGGATCAGCAGGTTCGCCTTGATCTCGACGCCTATGCTCGTGCGATTCCCCTAGGGCGCATCGCAGAGCCGTTGGATATCACCGGGCCGATCCTTTTTCTTTTGTCGGATGCGTCCCGCTACATGACCGGACAAGTGCTTCACGTGAACGGAGGCACGTATATGCCATGACTGAACATCCTCGTTTTGAACTGCCGATCACGCCGCCCTCACGTGTTACCGGCTGGGCCGGAGACCGCGCAACGCCGGGTGGTGGTCCTGACCTGCCGGTCTTTTACCCAGCGACGGGGCAGCAAATCTCGGTGCTGGTTGAGGATGATGCGGCATCGGTGGATGTCGCCGTCACGGCGGCGCGGCGGGCCTTTGACACTGGTCCTTGGCCGGGGCTGTCCACTGGTGAGCGGATCGCTGTTCTCGAACGCTGCGGACAGGTGATCCGCGACAATGCCGATGAATTGGCGCGGCTGGAATGTGCGGCGACCGGGTTGCTTTTGCGCGAGTTGAAAGAGCGGCACATGGCCCGCGCGGCCTACAATTTCCGCTTTTTTGCAGACTACATCAGTCAGCGTGCGGGCGAGCGGTATGACCAGACGCCCGGCTACATGACGACAGTAGTCCGCGAACCGGTCGGCGTGGCGGCGTTGATCGCGCCCTGGAACGCACCGGTGGCGCTGGCCACGATGAAGATCGCCGCGGCGCTGTCGTTTGGAAACACCTGTGTTCTTAAGCCGTCCGAGCAAACGCCGCTGGCGCTGGCGAGGTTGGTTGCCTTGTTGCAAGAGGTGCTGCCCGAGGGCGTGCTGACGCTTGTCAACGGACGCGGGCCGGTTACGGGTGCCGCGCTAGTTGATCACCCGGGTGTCGATCTGGTCAGCTTTACCGGCGGAACAGAGACAGGGCGCGCGATCATGTCGGCAGCGGGGCAGCGTTTGGTGCCCGCCACGATGGAATTGGGCGGCAAATCGGCAAATGTGATTTTTGCCAGTGCCGATTATGAGCGCGCGCTTGATGGCGCGCTTTTGGGTATCTTCTCGAACAATGGGCAGCAGTGTTTGGCCGGATCGCGAATCCTCGTGGAACGCCCGATCTTTGACGATTTCGTCGGTCGCTTCATCGAACGTGCACAACAGATCCGTGTCGGGGATCCGACGCTTGCCGAGACAGAGCTTGGTCCGCTGGCGTCGCATCCGCACATGATGCGGGTCCTGAGCTTTGTCGAAACCGCTCGATCTGATGGTGGATCGCTTTTGACCGGCGGGTCGCGGCGCGACGATCTGGGCAATGGGTACTTTGTCTCGCCGACAGCTGTCAGCGTGCCCAACAATGCCGCGCGCACTGCGCAGGACGAGATTTTCGGACCTTTTGCCACCTTCCTGCCCTTCGACACGGCAGAGGAAGCAGTGTCCATTGCGAATGACACGCAGTTCGGCCTCGTCTCCTATGTGTGGTCCGATCACCTACCCACGGTCATGTCGATGACTGAACGGCTGCGTTCGGGCGTTGTGTGGGTGAACACGCCAATGATGCGCGAACTGCGCGCGCCATTCGGCGGCTACAAAAACTCGGGAGTGGGGCGCGAAGGCGGCGCGGCCTGCGAAGCATTCTACACCGAGGAAAAAACCGTCACCCTGCCCAAGACCCCACCGCCCTTGCGGCGGCTTGGAGAGACGGGCGGATAACCCGACAAGGAGTATGTGATGAAACACTTCAAGACACTGATGGCCGCTGCAGCGGTGGCATTGGCAGGGCTGCCAGCTTCCGCGCAGGACCTTGTGAAAATCGGCACCTTTGTGCCTGAACAGTCCGTGGGTGTGGCCCGCGTGATCAAGCCGTGGATGGAGGCGGTCAGCGCCGACACGGACAGCGTCAAACTGCAAGGTTTCTGGGGTGGGACGCTTGGTAAGTCGCCGTTCAAGCAGTTCGAACTGGTGCAGAACGGCGTGATGGATGTCAGCTGGGTGCTGCCGTCCTATACTGCCGGGCAGTTCCCTGAAATGGGCGTGTTCGAGCTGCCTTTCCTGTTTCGCACAGCCGAAGAGGCGAGTGTTGTGGGGTGGAAGCTGCACGAACAAGGTCTTCTGACCGGCTTTGATGGTGTGCACGTGATCGGCTTTTTTGCTGCCGAACCGAATGCGCTCTTCATGAAGACCAAGGCTGACGATCTTTCCGGTTTGGAAAACATGAAGATCCGGGCGGTTGGCGGTATCCACGCCTCGTGGCTGGAAAGCCTTGGCGCGGCGTCCGAAACGCTGAGCTCTGCCGAAATGAACGAGGCGCTGAACCGGGGTACGCTAGACGGCGCGGTTCAAGGTTGGACCGGGATGCGCACCTTCAAATCGCTGCCACTGGTGGATCAGGCGCACGCTGTTCCCGCTGGCGCGATCCCGTTCTTGCTGCTGATGAACCAGTCCAAGTGGGACGCGCTTCCAGCAGAGGCGCAGGAAAAAATCATGATGCACGGTGGCATGGCCATGGCCGAGATGGGTGGCGGAGCCTACACCGCCGTTGGTGAAGAAATCCGTGCTGGCATCGTCGAAGAAGGCCGGATCGAGATTGTCGAGTATTCCGATGAGCAGCTTGCGCAATGGGCTGAAGCGGCGCAGGGCGTCCATCAGGCTTGGATCGACGCGACGCCGAATGGGCAGGCTGTGTATGACGCGGCGGTTGCGGCCTTGACCGAAATGCGTGGGTCGATGTGATGGGCCCCACGGCCACCGCCCGGCGACTTGACCGCATCACGCAAGCGGTGGCCCTGATCGGGTTCGCCGGGCTGGTGGGCGTGGCATTTCTCATCTTTTACGACGGCGGGGCGCGCTATCTGAACGCGCCGCGCATTCACGGGCTGAAGGATTATGGAGAGGTGGTCTATCCACTGGTGATCGCCAGCTGTTTTCCGGCGGGGTTGCTGCGGCAAACCAACGTCACCGTCCGGGTATTCGGCAAAGTGGGTGGCGGCAGGTTGAACGCCTGGCTTGAGGCATTTGCCGCCTTTGTCGTGCTGGTCTTCTTTGCCATCCTTGCCTGGCAGTTCGTCAAACTGACAGGCAAGTACGCCGATGCCGGGCGCACGACGCGCACGATTGGCATTCCGCTGGCACCGTGGTGGTGGGTCACAACGGCCATTATGGCGACCTGCGTGCCGGTGCAATTCTATGTCTTTCTCAGTTGGCTTCGGGCCGCGGTTTCACAGAGACACGCCGACCACGAAGGTCTGTCCCAAGCCGAACTTGATACACTAAGCGGGAGCAGCTGATGGTCGCCGATCCTTTGACGACCGGGCTTCTTGGTCTGGCGGCGATGTTTGTGCTGATCCTTCTGCAAGTGCCTGTGGGCATTGCAATGGGCGTCGTCGGCGTTGTTGGCACCGGCTTGATTATAGGCTTTGAACCCGCGCTCACATTATTGGCGACCGAGCCATCCTCGGCCATGTCAGCCGAAGGCTTGGCCGTGATCGCGCTCTTCCTGCTGATGGGCAACCTTGCGCATGCAGGCGGGTTGTCGGACGAACTCTATCGGCTTGCTTATGCGTTTCTTGGCCACCGCCGCGGCGGGTTGATCTTTGCCACCATCGGGGCCTGCGCCGGGTTCGGCGCGATCTGCGGATCGTCCGTGGCGACGGCAGCCACGATGGCGCGGATCGCGCTGCCGCAAATGATCGAACGTGGATACGCACGGTCCTTGGCTGCGGGTGCGATAGCCTCGGGTGGCACGCTGGGGATGATCGTGCCGCCGTCGGTGGTGATGATCCTCTACGCGATCCTGACCGAGAACTCGATCATCACGTTGTTCCTTGCCGCTGTCGTGCCGGGGCTGCTGGCGGTAGTGTTTTACTTCGTGGCGATTGGCATCGTTGTGCGCCTTTACCCCGAAACCGCGCCGCGAGGTGAGAAGCTAAGCTGGGCGAAGCGCCGCCGCGAGACGCGCAACAGCTGGGCCGTTGTATTGCTGGCCGTGTCAGTGTCGGGTGGCATTTATTCCGGCATTTTCACGGTTACCGAAGCGGCGGCGGTCGGCGCGTCGATGGCGCTCATCATCTCATTGGTGCGCCGTCGCCTGACTGGCAAAAGCTTTCTGGCCAGCCTTGGCGACACGGCCTCGAACACCGGTCTGATCTTTGTGATCATCATCGGCGCGTCGGTGTTTTCCTACTTCGCAACCCTCTCGGGCCTGCCCGCGGCCATCGTCGCGTGGATCGAAGCGATGGGTCTGCCGCCGCTGGCGGTGATTGCACTGTTGATGGTGTTCTTCCTGATCCTCGGGTCGATCTTTGACACGATTGCAGCGATGGTTCTGACGTTGCCGTTTGTCTATCCGCTGGTGATCGGGCTTGGCTACGATCCGATCTGGTGGGGGGTCGTCAACATCGTTGTGATCGAGTTGGGGATGATCACGCCGCCCATCGGGATCAACGTCTTTGTGTTGCACGGCATGGCGCGGGACCTGCCTTTGCGGACGATATTCCGCGGCGTGACGCCGTTCCTTTTGGCCGATCTGGTGCGGTTGATCGTGCTGATCCTGTTCCCGGCGCTTAGCTTATGGCTGCCCGGCGTTTTGGGGTGGCTGTGATGACGGTTGAGTATGGTCCAAACGGCCTTTGGGGCGTGCTGACACCGCAAGCCAACACGACCGTTGAGCCTGAGATGTGGGCGTTGCTGCCGCCGGGACAGTCGCTGATCAATGCGCGACTTGTGTCTGACTGTGGGACCATTGAAGACCGGTTGGTCGACTACACGACCCGATTTGGAGAAACGGCAGCGCGCTTTGCAAATGCACCAGTGACCTGCATCGCCGCGGCCTGCACGGGTGCGTCGTATCTGATCGGGGCCGCACGCGAGGCTGAGATTGTCGATGACATGCAAACGCGGTTTGGCGTTCCTTTTCTGACCGCAGCGCTATCCTCAGTTGCCGCTTTGCGCGCCATTGGGGCAAAGCGGATCGCGTTACTGACACCCTACCCTGAGACGCTGAACAGGCCGTGTTTGCCCTATTGGGAAAGCTTCGGGTTCGAGGTTGTCGCCAAGGCGGGCCCAGCACTGGAAAGCGCGGCCTTCCATCCGATTTACGCGATGGCGGGCTCCGGTGTGCTCACGTCATATCGCGAGCTGTGCGACAGTGACGCGGATGCGGTGCTCATGTTGGGCACAGGCATGGCCACGCTCGGTCCGATCCTGACCGGGTTGGACGAAGGATTGAAGCCGGCAGTGTCGTGCAACCTCGCCCTGGCCTGGGCGACGGCACAGGCCAGGGCTTGGGATAATCTCGATGGCAAGACCTTCGACAGCTGGCGCAATGCTTTTCATTGGCGAGGGCGCGTCAATGGGTCGGTCGGCAGCTAGGAGCACGTAAACCCGTAAGCGGTCAGCTTCTGCCGATGCCTTTGTGCATCAGCCCACCGCAACAAAGCCTGCACGAAGCGATCCTAGCAAAGACATTGTTGTCCTGTGACCCAGCCGTGACTCGAGCCCAGTATGCTGCACCCTCCAGGAACGGCAGCAATGCGGGAGCGCCTGCAGCATCTGCACACGCTGCTCAAGGTCGCCTTTGGGCCGATAGCGGCGCTCATCATGGTACGCATCACACTTCCTCGCGCCATTTACTCGCAGTCGCTTGCAACCAGCTGGGCAGGAGGGGTCTGAGGGTTGCCGTTAAATCTTCGGTAGCGGCTCTGCGGATCATGTCGATGACTTGCTTGTCATCACGACTTTGGGCCCGTTTCGGCCATGCGCCCTTTACGGCATCGACCGCATGCGCAAATCCCTCAGCCCATGCCTGAAACTGCTTCGTGGGCAGGTCGCGCAGATTGCTACCGATTTCACCAAGGAGCACGGCCTCGTTCAGCAGGCCGAACCGCACCATGATGATGTCCAGTATGCGCTGGATGGAGCCCTGCCCTTTCACTTCGACCCCCTGCATCAGCGGCATGAGCCATGCGTGCGGTGGCATGAACTCCGGGGCGACCAGAACGGCGGTCAAATACCCGTCAATCTGATCTGGCTTGAGCCGACTGCCTTTGAGCAACTTGGCCAGTTCACCTTTTTGCTCGGGCGCGATCGCTGGCGGTCCAGTTTCGTCGTCGTCCCAGGCACCTTCAGCTTCGAGCTCTTCCATCGCGCGCTCCGCGGCGACGTATAGCGTATGCTGGAGAATATCCTCAAACACGGGTATTTTTTTGGTTTCCCGTCCGGATGCCAGCGCCTGTGCGACAGCAGCAAAGCTCAACCAGGCATCAGACGCCGCGCTGCTGTCATGGCTCAGGATCAGCGCGGAACGGGCGAAGAGTTTTGCCCAGAATTCACGCTTTGTCTCAAGGTGCCCTGCTACAATTTTCTTGGCAGATGTTTCCGTCCGAGCTTGTTCCAGCGCGGTCATCAAACTGGCATCGGACATAAACCAGCTGCTCGTGATGTCATACTCGGAGAACCAGTCCCGACTCTTGCCAATCAACCGGCTACGGCGATTGTCCGACAGCGCAGCAAGCTCTCCCAGGGGATCGATCGCTGCCAGCACAGCGTCATGCGCACCATGTTGTGGCGTCACATCGCTCACGCCGAACATTAGGGCGACATCCAGAAACCCCGGTGCCGTCACCCTACCCCGCTCTAGCCCATCTCCAAGCGCAACGCCAAAGGCGCGGGCGAGATAGGAAGGTGACACATCATACATCGCCATGGCGCGTTCGATCTGTTCAACCATCATTTTTTGATCATTTCGGCTGGCACAGGCGATGACATACGCATCCTTGATCCCGTGTCCGGCCTTGATCATGACCGCGGCCACGGCGCGTGTGTTGCCGCGGCTGCAGACGCCCATGATGCTTTGTGAACCGGTCCCATCCGGAAGAGACGTCATGACCCGGTGAAGCTGCCAGGGTTGCGGAACAGTGCCCCCAGAGGGCTCCCGTCGGAGCACAGTCTTGATCAGTTTATCCAGCGCTGGGCCATTCGGGATCCAGTTACGGACCCGGATGAGATCGGACAACACGGCCGCGTCGATCTTGGCATGATCCGCCAGAAGTTCGAAGCCGCTAATAGCCGCATCGCGCATCTCGGCCACGGGATCGAGCAGAAAATACCGCCCTATCGCAACCATGCGTGGGTTACCCTGCCCGATCATATGCGTCAGAATTGTCGTCGTTACCTCGGTTTGCATGGCACCGAGCATCTCTCGTAGCCCGGTATATATTTCAAAAGGTGTCGAACCCTCTGGAACCAGCCCGTTTACCAAATCCCCAACGTCCGGTAGTTCAACAGGTTCCCCTGCCGCAAATACCTCCATAAAGGCCTCTGGTGCGCTGCGCAGCTGATCGGGAGGCGTCAGCCCTGCACGGAGGTATGCCTGAGAAATTCCAAAGCAGGTTCCAGCATCGAGTTCATCTGCATCAGCACGCTCTGCCAGGCCCGCGGCCAAACCCTCGAAAAAATCAGCAGCCCCGCGCTCGTCATTTTCGATGTTCATACGCGCTTCGTCCAAAATCCGCGATAGCAGGACGAGGCAATCATCAGCGCAGTCAGACTCGTCTTCGGACAGTGCATCGACGAGGTCTAGGACCGCATCCGCATTATTCGACAGTTGCACAGCCCAACGATTCACCCAGAGCAACGTGCTTCTCTCGTTATCGGTCTTTGGACGGTCCATCAGACAAGTCTCGATCATTTCCATCACCACCTTGTACAACCCAGCGCACCTATGTGCCGCGCCTCCTTTTCATGAACAGCGATCTGGCTGTCCACCCAAATCCACTTCAAAAGGACAGGAAGTGCGTCTCCTCGTCCGCCGTTGCCGCCTCGCTGAAATCAGCTTCGTCCGGGATACGACCAAAGGCAATCTTCGCCCCGACATAGCCACCAAAGACCTCGTCTTGTACGCCCAGGGACAAGGCCTTCGCACCGTGTGATTTGCGAAGAGTGTCCATGAGGTCACTGACCGTCTCCCATTTTTCCCGCGAAGCGGTGTCCGACCCCATCTCCAGTGTGCCGCCAAAAAGGTCACCGGTGATCTCCGCATCGGAGACCACGCCGTGTATCGTCACGCTGACTGCTTGCGGCGAAAAGCGCAGCGTCCGGCGGGCCTCACGAAGCCCCTCCGACAGAGCGCGCATGAAGGTACGGTCGTCCCGAGCTGCCGGGAATGTATCACGCCAATTCCATCGACCATCCTCGGCACCCCGTCCGCCCCGAAACGCCAGGGTCAGCTCTGTCGCTCGCAGGTTGTCTCGTCTCATTCGGCGGGTGGCACTCAGCAGAAGTTGCCGGGCACAGGCTTCCACCTTGTCAGGTGTGCGGGAGTCTCGGGGCAGAACACGGCTATGGCCGTACATGCTTTTCTTGGTGTCGGGTCGCTCGGCGTGAATGCCGTGGAGTTCATTCCAGAATCGTTCGCCTTCGACATTGCCCCAGATTTTCCGCGCCTGTTTCGGTGCCAGCCGCCAAAGAGCGTCAATGTCTTCGACTCCAGCTGCCGCGAGGCGCGCACCAATGCCTTTCGAGATGCCCGGCAGGTCCCGGAGGTCGAGATGTGACAGGCATCCAGGGAGGTCTTCTACCTTGATCAGCACAAACCCGTCTGGCTTGTTCATTTCAGCACCAATCTTGGCGAGCAACTCGGTTGGGGCCATGCCGATGGAACATGTCAGCGCTGGGCTGAACGCACCTGCCAGTGCGGTCTTGATGCGATCTGCAAGTGCTCTTCCTTCCGCCGCCTCGCTCGGCGTCAAATGGCAGACAACCTCGTCGATAGACCGAACGCGCTCCACTGGTAAGATGGTGCCGATGACGGCAAGGATGCGTTTGTGCAACCGGACATAGGCGTCATGCCGTGCGATCACAAACACCATGTCGGGGATCACTTGGCGGGCAGCACGGATTGTTGCTCCGGACTTCACACCGCGTGCCTTGGCCTCGCGGCTGACTGCGATGCAACTGGTATGAGGCGAGTCCAGTGGCACGACGCCAAGGGGCCGGCCGCGCAGCTCTGCGTTGAAGTGCTGCTCGGCCGACGCAAAGAAACTGTCGAAATCAAGATAGAGCCGTTCAACATTCGGCGTCCCTTCGTTCTTGGATGCGTTCTGTGTCGACATCTCGCCCGCACTGCCATCGCATGTGGCGCCACTGTCATCGGAGCTGAAATTGTTCGGCGTGGTGCTGGTCATGGCCGCACTTTGATTGGCGAGTTGCGATAGACAGACACCATATCACGCAAAGCAGCAGGCTCGATGACCTCTACCGCATCCCCCCACTTGGCCAGATGCCATGCCATTTCCACGAGACCGCTGGCGTCAAAAATGACAAGAAGTGACCCGTCATCTTGGTCGATAAATTCTTGCTTGGGATGAAACTCAAACTCCCGCGCAGCCGCCGCTGCAGCCGCTGAAAATCGCCACACGATCCGCGTGAACTCTGAATCGGAATGGAAGGAGCCGAAAGACTGCTCCGCATAAGCCTGCAAGTCGAAGTCCTTGTCCTTTTCAAACCATTGAATGGTGATTTCCACATCTGACATGCGATCCAGGCGGAAGCGACGAAACCGGTCATCTTTCGCGATATCGCGCCCAATTAAATAATGGCGCGTACCAAACAACAGACCATAGGGCTCGATGACACGATGTTTCGGTTCAGGATCGTGTTCACCTTGATACATCAATGTCAGCCGATAGGGTCCTCTCATGGCTCCGGCAATGCTTTTCAACATCCCCTCGGAGGTCTTCACGCGGGGACCTGGCCTGCACGCATAACCGCGCGCTTCCAGAAGTGTCTCGGCATCGACCTCTGCGCGGCGCGCATGCAATGGCGGCAATGTCGCCATCAGGCGATCGCGCAGCCCAGATAAAGCGTCCTTTTCCGACTGCGCGCCTTCCCGCTCTGCCCGCCGGATACTCATCTCCAGCGCAACAAGCTCGTGATCGTAAAGACCCGGCATCCCAAGCTTGCTGGTCTCGCGTACCTTCCATCTTCGCCGCCGGTCGCTGTCTGTCACATGCGAGACGGTGGGAAACACATCTTTTAATGCTTGGATCATGCGCTGGGCGGTCCGTTCGTTGACGGCAAATTCCTCTGCGATCTCCTGCACGCTGATACCTCGGTGTCGGCTGGCGGACATGTTGGCGAGCTTCAGCAAGTCCTTTGCTTTCTGAAACGACATAAGCGCACAACCCCGACAGTTTTTGACGTAGTGGCTCCGGTATAGTCGATATGAGGGCGATTCGCCGAACACAGAGTTTGATCAATGCCGTGACTCAAGTGAGCCTTTACCGGGCACCCGATCAGGTCTGGTCGTTTGGTCCCTCAAAGCTGCCCGCACGGCGCGCAACAAGCGTCTCGTGCCTGACCACGTAAACGCAAAAGGAGACTGGGCGTATATGGCACTACCACCACGAGCGTTCTTCACCCTGCACGAAACCGCGTCGCGATGGGGCTGCACCATTGCCGATATTGGCGGTTGGGCCAACGAAGGCAAGCTGGAGATCGTCACCGGCATTCCCCTGGCCATCTGCGGCACCGAAATGGTGTCCGGCAAGATCACCATTTCCCCCATGGACATGCTGCCCTTCTTTCGCCGCAACGGTACCGGCCCTACTGTGATCAAGCTCCAGCGGATCAAGCCGGAGGATTTGGGCGAATGGTGCTATGTCACGGTTCCCAGTGACGGCGTCGAAGTGTCGATTGCCGACCTGATGATCAGCGGCAAAGACGTCCGGCAGTTTGAAGACGATTACGATCTGTTTCGGCGGATCAGTGGCGGCACCGGTGGTTTTTCCCCTTATGACTGGGAGGGGATGTATGTCACTTTGCTCAAACGCGTGCATGAAAACGGCCTGCCTGAGACCCAGGCGGAACTCATCGCGGAGTTGCAGGACTGGTTCATTGAAGTCGCGGAGAATGGGGATATCCCCGATGAGAGCACCATCCGTCGTCGCTTGCGTCCGTTCTGGCGCGCTATGCGTGGCAAGACCTGAGCGTGTCTCAGGCGCGTTTGGTTTTCGGCTCTGCATCCGCGTTGTGGACGAGCTTGGGGCGTGGTCTGACCATGCCCGCCACAGCATCAACGCCGGCACGCAACGGCGAGTCCATCAGATGCGCATAGCGCAGCGTGGTTTGCATCTGACTGTGCCCGAGCAGCTTGCCGATCATTTCCAGCGAGGCTCCACCGCTGACCAGAAGCGATGCGAATGTATGACGCAAATCATGAATCCGAACTCCCGGTAGGTCTGCCTCTCGCTGGACCATGATCCAGAAGCGGCGGATTTCTTTGACGGGTTGGCCCGGCACATCGCCGGGAAACAGCCACGGGTTGCCTCTGGGCACACTGCCTGACCGCTGTCGCACGATGGCTGCCACATCCGCCGAAATCGGCACCCTGTGGACTTTGCGCTGTTTGGTGGTGGCTGCAGGTTTTGACCAGATACCGAGTTCAAGATTGAATTGCTCAAACCGGGCTTGCCGCACCTCACCAACGCGCGCACCCGTCAGCATGCACAACCGGATAATGCTGGCAGCCCGCTGATCTTCGGCCGCGTCCAAGACATCCGCAAGCCTCGCAATCTCCTCGTGGGACAAGAAGCGTTCGCGCGCGGTTTCAACGCGTTTCTTGAACCCTTGTGCGGGATTGTCTGTACGCCAGCCCCATTGGATGGCGAGATTGAACATTTTTCGCAGGACTTCCCCGATCCGATTGGCCCGAACCGGGGTGGGCTTTCTCCCCTGCAATTTGCGCGCCCGGTTATTGGGCTTTGCCTTGGAAGGCCGGGCCCTGCCCTCGGCGATCAAATTGAGCAGCGAGGCCACATCCTGTGGGGAGATCTCTGCCACAAGCTTGTTGCCCCAATGTGGCGCCACCAGTTTGGACAGGAAAGATTTGTGATCCGATGCGCTCAGTGGCGTCAGGGTCGACGCATGCTCGGCGAGATACCGATCGATCAAATCCTTGAACCTTGGTGCCTCGCGCAGTGCACCTCGTTCGTCAAGCGGGTCAGTCCCTGCGTCGATCAGTCGGCGCAATTCGCGGGCACGGTCTCGAACCGTGGTCACGCTCCATTCCGGCCAACGCCCAATCGTCATCCTGCGTTGCCGCCCCGCAAAACGGTAGTCCAACACGAAAGATCGCTCGCCAGAGGGCATCACCCGAATGGAGAGCCCGCGTACATCCGTATCAAAGATTTGATACGCGCGATCCACGTCGGGCATCAGGTCACGTACCAATTTTTCGGTCAAGCGCGGTCGGTTCACCATGGTCACAGCTCCTTCCGCCTGGGACACAGGCGTAGATATTCAGAGGTATCAAGCGGATCATGTGCGACCGACCGGCGTCTAGGCAGCGACCGGCAGCGAAACAGAAAAAGCTTGCCGGTCATTGAAATTGTTGAACAATATGCGTTCTCTGCTGCCAGGACTGCGGCCAAGCGGCCAAAATCGAGGCCGACGATCGGCGCCAAAGAACGATAATTGAACCGCTCAAACAGCCAGTTCACCCATTTGGAAGCTCGAAATCTGTAAATTCCGTTTAAAATCAATGACCGGCAAGGGGTCTGACCCCTTGCCGGTTTGGCCAATCCGTTTCAATGTCAGTCAATCACCTGAAAACACGCTGAATTCTTGTAAATCAGCGGTGGATCAGAGTTTCACGATCGGGGCAGAGCGATTTTCCGAGACACAAAGTCGTGTTGAACAAGGATATGCGCCTGAACCGAAATCCGAAAAACTCAATGATATCGATGACCGGCAAGGGTTTGGCGTTTCGCTGCCGGTCGTTGCCTTCCTGCCACCCCTTTCTGTCTGCGTTTCTGACGTCCTGACCTGCGCCCGTGTTGGGCGCCGAACAGGAGAAATCAGATGACAGAAACCATGACGTCCCCCGGACCCAGTAAACTGCGCGTGCTGAGCGGCTGGATAAGCCGTCTCGACCTCGCGCTGGAACTTGATGTAACCGTGGAGACCCTGCATCGCTGGGAAAAGCTGCGGTTTGGACCGCCTTGTGTCCGGGCCGGCCGGAAAATCTATTATCGCCGCGACGCTGTGCAGGAGTGGCTCTTACAGCAGGAAGCATCGCCCTCTCATGCGCGGAGGGCACGCCGATGAGCCTTCCCCTTCCCTTCCGTGCGCAACGCCGGCGCGGTGCGCGCGATGACAGCCGCCAGGACTGGGTCGACGAGCGCCTGCGCGAGGCCCGCATCGTGGTGGCCGATGTGGTGCACCATTCCGACCACATGGTCAGGCTGGCCTGCAATGTGCTGGTCCAGCATGGCCAGACGCCCGAGGAGCGCGAGGATGCCCGCATCCTGCTCGTCGTTCTGGGGGGCAAAGCCCATGGCCGCGGGCGCCCCGCCTGGGCTGATCCGGAGGACCGGCGATGAAGACACGCGGAACACCGGAGGCGGACCTGCAGCGCGCTATGGTCAGCGCCTTGCGGGTCGTCCTGCCCAAAGGGGCGATCGTGCATCACAGCGCAAACGAGGTCGCGCAGGCCGGGCCTCGGGGCGCCAAGCGCCAGGCCATCCTGACCGGCATGGGGGTGCACCCCGGCTTTGCCGATCTGGTGGTGCTTTGTGATGGCCGTGTGCTGTTTCTGGAGCTCAAATCCCGCAAGGGGCAGCTCAGCCCGGCGCAGCAGGCGTTTCGCGACGCGGTGCAGGCGCAGGGGTTTGGCTGGGCGCTGGTGCGCTCCTTGGATGACGCGCTGGGCGCTCTGGCGGATCACGGGCTCACCACACGGGTGGTTGGCGCTGTCGGCAGCCCGGCGCTGGGCGTCTCCGGGTCTCGAGCTTGTTCCGGGAGGGCGTCGTCATGAGCCACGCCGCCACCAATTGGGCGATCCAGCAACGCGGGCTGAAGCCCACAACAAAGATTGTCCTCTGGCATCTTTGCGATCGCTACAATCCCGACTTCGGGTGTTTCCCGACGCAGGAGCGCCTGGCTCTGGATTGCGAGATCGGCCGCGCCACGCTGAACCGGCATCTCGACGATCTGGAGGCCCGTGGTCTCATCCGCCGGGTGCCGATCATCGACACCAAAACCGGCCAGCAGCGCCCGACCCGGTATCTGCTCGGCTTCGAGCTCACTGGCCTGACCAAGGGCGCGCCGGATCCTGATGGCGGGGCGGAAACCCCATCACATCCACCTGCAGCGCCGCTAGACGCCCCGTGTCTCGATTTGGGACACGGGGGTACAGGCGACACCGCCATGCAGGGCATGGGCGCGCAGCCCCCCAGCCCAGCTCCGCCGTGTCTCGAACCGGGACACGGGCCCGTGTCTCATTTTGGCGCAAACCCGTGTCTCAAAAATGGCGATTCCCGTGTCTCAAAATGGGACACTAACCCTGTAAGGGAACCTTTAAGTAAACCAGTAAAGGAGGAGGAGGGCGCGCAGGCGCGCGCGAGCCTCGACGAAGATTTTTTTGGAGCGCTGCTCACGGCGCTGGGCTTCGATCCCAGCGGCGCCCTGCCCGGCTGGTGGCAAGGCTGGCCGCCCCGGGAACACGTCCGGCGGTGGCAAATCGATCTTGGTCTGACCGAGGCGGAGATCGTTGCGGCGGCCTCGGCCTCTCGGGACACCCACCCTGCCCCGCCGGATGGGCCCAAGGCGCTGGATCGCGTCATGCAGCGTGCAGCCCGGCGCAAGGCGGAAGCTGCAGGCGCGCCGTGTCGCGTCTCGGCGAAGGCCACCGCCGCGTGCACGGCGAGCCCGCCCAGCGCCGATCCACCCGCCTTCTACGCCGATTGGGTCAACTCAAACCGCTACCTGCCCTCCAACGCCATCACCAACGCCATGCGCGATCAGATGCTGAACCGCGGCCTCGTCACCGCCCAGCGCCTGCGCGAAAGGAACATCCAGTGAAACACGATCAAAGCCTGCACGGATGCTCCGGCGCAGGCGCCCGCGCCAAGCGCAGATTATCCGTCCAGCAGGCCCTTGAATGGGCCTTCGGGGTCGAGAAAGCCCAGCTCGAGCTGCCCGAGCCTGAAACCGACGGTGGGGAACCCCAGAGCTTTGGATTGCAATACGTCCTGGCGCAGCGCGCCGTCCTTGGCACAGCTGTCGATGGTGGCCGCTACAAGTTGGGCAGCTACACCCATCCCGACGCCGAGGTCATTGCCGCGATTGTTGCCGGGCTCCCCGACAGCCTCGGCGGCAAGCGCATGGCCATCCGCGTGGCAGAGCTCGCGCGGGCGGGGATGACGCCAGACTGGATGCCGGGAGCCGTGCCACGCTGTGTGCCCGTGGCTATGAAACGAAACCGACATGGGGATCGCGCAGTCAGCGAGGTGGTCGGTACCGAGCGCGCGTTGGTCGATGGCAAATGGCGTAGCGTCGAAGTGCGCGCATGCCCCGTTCGATTTTCACCAGACCGGCGCCAAATCGATAGCGCACGGCAATCCTACGAAGATTGGTGGCAGGCGCTGGATTGGGTTCGCGATGGGTTAAGTACGGTTGGATTACTGCGGGACGTGAAACTGTCGGAAACAATGCCATCGTTGCAGCCGTGGACCCGCAGAGGACCGGGGTTACATCGATGAGCTCTTGCCGCGGATGACGAAAGCGGTGCTCACCGCTGTAGCGCTGTCACTGACCTCGGATGCGCCTGTCCGAATTGTCCGAACCCATGATTTATTCCGCCGGGATCAGTGACGCTCGGAAGCTAAAGGTGGTGGACAGGGTGCGTTTGCCGACATGACCACAAGCACACGGAACATCGAAGCAATTGATGAGCGAGCTGTTCTCGGCGGACTCCCGAGACTCGGCTCAAGGGACTTGTATGCGTGTCCGAGGCATGCAACCATAAATGCTTAGAAAGCCAATATAAAAAATCTTATCTTGTAGCAAAATCGCTTGGGCAAAAGCTCGCCCTTGGAGGTCACAGTGCCGACGGTTCTCAGCGCGGGGGATATCGCTTTTGTCGGATTCAATTTCGGCAATCCAGATGAATTTGCGTTTGTTACCCTAGTTGATATCGATGCCGGCACGGAAGTCATATTTACCGACAACGGCTGGTTCGCGACTGGCGGGTTCCGCGAAACCGAGGGCTCTTTCACATGGACGGCGCCAGCGTTCATTGCGGCTGGGACCGTGATCAATCCGGCTGTGTCGAGTGTGGCACTCGCGACCAGTGGTGACCAGATCATTGCGTATCAGGGTGACCGCAACGCGCCAATCTTCGTCGCGGCCATCAACTCCGAGGGTTCAGACGGTCTAGGCATCTGGCAGACGGACGCGCTAAATTCCAACGCATCAGCTCTTCCAACGGGCCTAGTCGATGGCATGACGGCCATTGCGCTAAGCGAAATAGACAACGCCATTTACTCTGGCACGACGTCGGGCACCCGGGCAGCGCTGCTTGCCGCGATAAACAATCCGGCAAATTGGAGCGGCAGCAACACGGATCGCCAAATCATGCCGACCGAGGCCTTCACCGTGACAGAAGAAGGCACGGAGCCGTCGAACCCCATCCTGATCAACGAAGTGCTGGCATCGCATATAGGCGCCGACGATACCGAGTTTATCGAGATCAGCGGAACGGCAGGAGCCTCGCTGGAGGGTTTGAGCCTGATAGTCGTCGAAAGTGACGCCGGCATATCGAACGGCGAGATCGATCGACGGATAGACTTCACGTCGTCAGATGTGATCAGAGAAAACGGCATTTTCCTGATCGGAAATCCTAATGGTCTCGCCCAAAACTACGGCGTCCTTCCTGATTTCATAATCGGGGACAATTTCCTTGAAAACAGCAGCCTGACTATCGCCTTGGTCGAGACGGCAAGCCTCGCGGGAAGCGGAGTGACCGGTGCGGAAGTCGTGATCGATACCGTTGCGATCACCGATGGCGGAGCTGGCGACAGTTTCTTCTTCAATGCGCCTGTGATCGGGCCGGACGGTTCCTTCTTCCCCGCCGGAGTACGTCGGGCCACGGACTTCGTCGATACCGACGCCGCAAGCGACTGGGAAATCTCCGACTTCAACTTGGGTTCCGCAAACACGCCCACATCGTCAACTTTGACAGAGTTGCCCGAGCCCTCGGCTGTCAGGATCCATGAGGTTCAGGGACGGGGCGCCTCCAGCCCGCTCGAAGGGAAAACGGTCACGATCCAGGCTATAGTTGTCGGCGATTATCAGGACGGCGGCGCAGGTACTGACGGCGATCTCAACGGCTTCTTCGTGCAAGAGGAAGATGCCGACAAGGATACAGATGTCCTTACTTCGGAGGGTCTGTTCATCTTTGATGGCGACTCGCCTACCGTCAACGTGGCCAAGGGAGACCTTGTCACAATAACGGGGCGCGTTATCGAATTCCACGGCCTTACTCAACTCACCGAGGTGGCCGTCACGGTGGATAGTTCCGGCAATGCACTTCCTACGGCAAGCAGCATCAGTCTGCCAGGTGACAGCGCGAACCTCGAAGCGCTCGAAGGGACGCTTGTCGAGATCGAGAATACCCTAACGATCACCGAGTATTTCAACTACGACCGCTTTGGCGAGATCCGGCTCTTTGCCGGTGACACTGTGACAGCAGGCCTAGATTTCGAAGTCGGCTTCAACGGTCGACCCTACCAATATACTCAGTTGAACGCGCCAAGCATCGAAGGATATGCGGCGTTTCAGGCCGAACTTGAGACCCGAGCGATCCTTCTGGACGACGGTCGAATTAACCAGAATCCGACCGAATTGCACTTGCCTGACGGCAGCGCATTCTCATCCGATAACAGCTTTCGCGGCGGCGATCAGGTAACTGGGCTGGGTGGCGTTCTCAGCTACACCTTCGGGGAATACCGCATTCAGCCGGTTGAAGATTTGTTCGACACAGTTGTGATCAGCACCAACCCCCGTCGGGCCGCGCCAGAAGATGTGGGTGGGTCGTTGTCGGTTGCCTCCTTCAACGTGCTTAACTTCTTCACGACCATAGATAGCGATCCCGATGCAAGGTCCGGCCCGAACAGGTTGGAGCCGCGCGGTGCCGACAGTGTCGAGGAATTCGAACGCCAACTCGAAAAGCTGACAACAGCCATAGCAGCGCTCGACGCCGATATCCTCGGGCTTATCGAGTTGGAGAACGAGTTCTCGTTCGATCAGAACGGTGACGGTCGCTTCGCAATCCAAGTTCTGGTCGACAGTCTTAACAGCGCCACCGGTCGTGTTTATGCACCAGTCGATCCCGGCCGCGGCTTTGTCGACACCGGCGATGCAATCTCGAATGGCTTCATTTACGACACGCAAACCGTCGAGGTGACCTATGGCACCTCGATCGCAATCCTCGACGATAGTATCTTGCCCGAGCTTGGCTTGGATGATCTTGGGCCACTTTTCGACGGCATCAACACCAACCGTGCGTCTCTCGCCGCTACCTTTACCGAACTGAGCACGGGCGGCACGTTCACCGTGGCCGTCAATCACTTCAAATCGAAGGGTGGCACCGGCGAAGCGGACGATGCCGATATCGGCGACGGCCAAGGCGCGTTCAACGGCATTCGGACCGGTGCTGCTAGGGCACTCGCGGAGTGGCTCGAGACTGATCCGACAGGTTCCGGTGACGAGGATTTCATGATCATCGGAGATCTGAATTCGTACGCCATGGAAGACCCGATCACTGTTTTGAAAGAAGCTGGTTATATCGACGTGTTCGATCTGTTCAGCGATGGAACGCAATATTCGTTCCTGTTCGATGGAACGATCGGCACGCTCGATTATGGGCTTGTGAATGGCAGTCTGGCGGAACAGCTCACCGGCGCCACAAAATGGCCTGTCAACGCCGATGAGCCGGATATTCTAGACTACAATCTCGATTTCGAGAGATTGCCAGCATTATTCGATGGCAGCTCTCCATTCCGCAATTCTGACCATGACCCGCTGTTGATCGGGCTTGATCTCGATCCGGGTGACGCAAAGCACCAGGGCGATTTTCTGGACACCGACCTCGGCGGCACGGGCAACAGCGAAATGCACCCCGAAACCAGCAATCCGACGGATGCTGCCGATAGCTTCATAGGAACAGAATCATCCGAGGTGATTTCGACCAAAGGCGGAAATGATTTTATCACGGCAAGCGAAGGCAATGACACCATTGATGGCGGAAGCGGCATAGATAGAGTTTCCTATGATGGAAACCAAAACAACTACACGGTGATACTGACATATTCAGGCGTTCAAGTCCACGACCGTCGGACCGATGGCAATGGCACCGACACATTGACGAATACGGAATTTCTGCTGTTCGACGACGGTCCCTATAAGGAATTCAACCTCGCTCAGTTCGGTAGAGCTTCATCTCTCAGTGAGGTCGAATTAAGAGAGTTCATTGAGCTCTATATCGCCTATTACAATCGTGCACCGGATGCGATTGGCCTCAACTTTTGGGGTACAGCTTACGCCAACGGGACCAGTAAGGAAGAAATGGCCACGCTGTTCGCCGGACAATCTGAAACGCTCAGAACCTATCCAGAGGGCACATCAAGCACAGAATTTGCAACAACTGTGTACAAGAATGTACTCGGGAGAACTCCAGATCAGGCCGGATTTGATTTTTGGGTCAATAGCCTTAACTCCGGGTCCGTTAGCCGAGACCGATTCATTTTGGAAGTTCTTGGCGGAGTCGCAGGCGATTCATCTGATAGAAACTATTTGGACAACAAGGTCAATGTTGGGGCTTATTTTGCCGTGCACAAAGGCCTTTCTGATACATCAGAAGCAGCGATAGCGATGGCATTATACGATGGAAGTGACCTAAGCCTCCAAACAGCAAAGCAAACTATCGACAACTTCCACGCAAACGCTTTAGACCCAGTGACCGGTGATTTTTTGCTGCCATTGCTTGGCTTGTTAGGTAATTCGTTTGAGTAGGTATATCGTTCAGGAAGATAAAAACGACGTCGACACGCCGCTTCACCGCCTTGTTCAGACGCTCGGTCGGGTCTTTGCGATACAGCTTGGTTCTATGCGGAAGTGCAACGACATTTTGTGCGTTCAGCATAGGCCTAATCGTACCTCTTTTCCACCCGCATCCCTGCGGCCTTAAGCATCCGACATCTGCGCAAGCGCAAGTGACACCTGATCTGCAAAGCGAGACGTGGCGACGGACAAGACCCGCCCTCGCATCTGACCCAAGAGAAGGTTACCCGGTGGCATGTCCCGATCCGAGATCGGTCGGAACACCATGCCGGTATCCTGTTCCGCCGACAGACCGATGGGGATTTGGAATCCGACCGCGCGTTCATGCATCACGTAGTAGCGGATCAACTCGAAGGATTCCGTCTCCACCACCGGCGTCACAGTCCGGCCAACCCGTTTGCCCGCCATGTCGAGCAGCCCGCGCACGCCGTATTTGTGCGCAGGTGCGATATGCGGATGGTCAAGACAGTCGCGCAGCCGCAGCTCGGCCCGATCCGCAAGCGGATGATCCCGCGTGAACAGTGCGCAAACCGGCTGCGGGATGGCGTGCAGCACCTCGAAATCCACCAGAACGCGGGGCTCGAACACCAGCGCCAGATCGCTGCGGAAACTGACCAGCTCCGCCTCGGCCTGTTCGCGGTCGCGCACGTTGACGGCAAAGGTCACGCCCTGATGCGCATTGCGATAGGCCGCGATCTGCTGCGGCAGGAAAAACGGCAGGAGCGCCTGCGAACAGGCGATGGTGACATGACCGCGGCGCACCCCCGAAAGGTCGGCGACCTGGCTTTTCACCCGCGCCAGGTCCGAGCGTTGCGCGCGGTAGTGCTGCAGCACCAACTCTCCGGCCGGGTTCAGGCGCACGCCGCGCGGCAGCCGTTCAAAAATTTGCGAGCCGAATTCGCGTTCGAACCGGGCCAGGCGTCGGTTCAGGGCCGAGGCGGTGATGTTGGAATCCTCTGCCGCCTTGCGGATCGAACCGGCACGCGCAATCGCCTCGATCAGGCGGAATGTGTCCAGGTGCTGCATCATGACGCTTTCCAAGTGGTGCATTGAATGCACCGGATTGGTGAAATCATAGCATTTTTCGAACTGGCTACAACATGCCATGCTGCACAGCAGAAATCTGACCGATGCCAAGGGGGCTGCAAGCGATGCAAACCAATCGACGAAATTTTCTGAAACTGACCGCCGCCGCGGGCGGTGCCGCCATGACGCCCTTTGCATGGGCCACACGCGCGGATGCGCAAGGGCTCGAGACGATGGTCGTGGCCTCGGGCCAGACGATCAACAGTCTGGACTTGCACCGCACCGGTACCAACCGCGCCAGCTATCAGGTCGCGATCAACTGCTATGACCGGCTGGTCGGCTTCGGGTCGCGCCAGTTGCCGACCGGCGAGATGTCGTATGACTATGACACCATCGTGCCGGAACTGGCCGAAAGCTGGACCATCTCCGACGATGGCCTTGTCTTTACCTTCACGCTCAAGCCCGACGCCACCTTCACCGATGGCAGCCCGGTGACGGCGGCGGATGTGAAATGGTCCTTCGACCGCGCCGTTTCGGTCGGCGGGTTCCCGTCCACGCAGATGCGCGCCGGTGGGTTCTTCCGACCCGACCAGTTCGAGGCTGTGGACGACCAGACCTTCGTGCTGCGGCTGGACTACCCGTCCAAGCTGTCGCTGCCGAATTTGGCCGTGCCTGTGCCCTTCATCATCAACTCAAAGGTGGCCATCGCCAATGCGACGGAGGCCGATCCCTGGGCCATGGAATACCTGCACACCACCACTGCCGGATCGGGTGCCTATACGGTGACGCGGTGGGATCAGGGCCAGCAGATCGTCTATGACCGCAACGACGGCTGGGTCGGTGGACCGGTGCCCGAGATCCGGCGTGTCATCATGCGCGAGGTGCCGAACAACTCGACCCGCCGCGCGCTGATCGAACGCGGCGACGTGCAGGTGTCCTTCGACATCCCCGACCGCGACGCTTCGGAACTGGTGGGCACCGTCGATGTTTTCTCGACCCCGATCGAGAACTGCATCCACTGCGCCTGCCTGAACACGAAATTCGAGCCGTTCCAGGACCCCGAGGTGCGCAAGGCCATCGCACATGCGATCCCCTACGAGGCGATCTTTCAATCCGCCGCCTACGGGCGCGGCGCGCCGATGTGGGGCGGCCCGACCGAGATCACCGATACCGCCTGGCCCCGCCCGTTCCCCTACGCCACCGACATGGACAAGGCGCGCGAACATCTCGAGGCGTCCAGCTTTGCGAGCGGCTTCCCGGTGCAGATGTCGATCAGCCTCGACCTGGCAAGCTGGATGGAACCGACAGCCCTGTTGATTCAGGAAAGCCTTGGTCAGCTTGGCATTACCACCACCGTCGAACGCATCCCCGGTGCTAACTGGCGCACCGTGGCGCTGGTCGACAAGTCGCTCGATTTCCACTTGGAGAACTTCGGTGGATGGCTGAACACGCCCGATTACTACTTCTTCTGGGCCTATCAGAAGGACCGGCTGTTCAATTCGTCGAACTACGACAATCCCGAGGTTCACGCCCTTACCGAACAGACGCTGCACATGTCGATGGATGACCCGGAATGGGCGCCGCTGGTCAAGAAGATGTTCCAGATCGTGATCGACGACCTGCCGCGCATCCCTCTCTATCAGCCGGCGCTGAACGTCGCGGTCAATGGCGCGTCAGGCTACGAGTTCTGGTTTCACCGCCAGCTCGACCCGCGCCGCATGACGGGGGTCTGAGCCATGGCCGGGCGGACGCGCGCGATCGGGATGCGGCTGGCACAGACCGTGCCGGTGATCATCGGTGTGATCGTGATCAGCTTTATCCTGACCCGCGCCCTGCCCGGCGATCCGGCGGTCTATTTCGCGGGTGCCATGGCGGATGCCGAGTCCATCCAGCAGGTGCGCGAGGCACTTGGCCTCGACAAGCCGCTGGTGACGCAGTTCTTCCTCTATGTCGGAGATCTGGCGCAGGGCGATCTGGGCCGATCCATCAGCACGGGGCAACCGGTGCTGACCGATCTGGCCGCGCGCCTGCCTGCCTCGCTGGAGCTGACGCTGTCGGCGTTGGTGCTTTCGTGTCTTATCGCCATTCCGCTGGGCGTTCTGGCGGCTGTGCGGCAGGGGTCTTGGGTCGATCACCTGTGCCGCGTGCTGGTCACGGCGGGCGTGTCCCTGCCCACGTTCTTCACCGGCATCCTTCTGGTCTATGTCTTCTACTACTTGCTGGGCTGGGCGCCCTCGCCGCTGGGTCGGCTGGATTTCATCTATTTCGAGCCTCCGCGCGTGACCGGCTTCTACCTCGTCGACAGCCTGATCGCGGGTGATCTTCAGACCTTCGCCGCCACATTGCGCCAACTCACCCTGCCGACGATAACGCTTGCCCTTTTCACGCTGGCTCCCATCGCGCGGATGACCCGAGCGGCGATGCTTCAAGCGCTGTCGTCGGACTACATCCGCACCGCCCGTGCGGCCGGCCTGTCGCGGGGCAAGATCCTGTTCGGCTACGGGTTGCGCAACGCGCTGCTGCCTGTCGTCACCACGCTGGGCATGGTGTTTTCCTTCGTTCTGGGCGCCAACGTACTGGTGGAAAAGGTCTTTGCCTGGCCCGGCATCGGATCCTACGCGGTCGAGGCGCTGGTCGCCTCGGATTATGCCGCCGTGCAGGGCTTCGTGCTGGCCATGGCGTTTCTCTTCGTCACGCTCAACCTCATCATCGACCTCAGCTACGCGCTGATCGATCCTCGCATCGGGTTCGACACCAAATGACGCAGGCTACCGATATACCGGGCCGAAAGCCCGATGGCGCGTGGGCACATCTGCTGCATGTGCTGCGCGAAAACCCGGTGACAATGCTGTCCTTCGGCATGTTCGCGTTCTTCCTGCTGCAGGCCTTTTTCGGTGCGCTGATCGTGCCACATGATCCGCTGGCCACCAATGCCGCGAACGCGCTGCAACCGCCCAACTGGAGCCATTGGTTCGGTACCGACAGCCTCGGGCGGGACGTGTTCAGCCGCGTGGTGGTGGCGACGCGGCTGGACCTCACCATTTCGGTGCTGGCGGTGGCGATTTCCTTTGTCATCGGGTCCGTGCTCGGAGCCATCGCAGGCTATTGGGGCGGCTGGATCGACGCGGTGTTGAACAGGGTGCTTGATACGATCATGGCATTCCCGCTCTTCGTGCTGGCCATGGGGATCGTCGCGGCCCTGGGCAACACGGTCGAGAACATCATCTACGCCACCGCACTGATCAACATCCCCTTCTACGCCCGCCTTGTCCGGGCCGAGGTGAACATCCGGCGCGAGGCGGGCTTTGCGCTGGCCGCGCGTCTGTCGGGCAACAGCCACTTCCGCACGCTGGCCTTTCACATCTTCCCCAACGCCTTGCCGCCGATGATGGTGCAGGTCTCGCTCAACATGGGATGGGCGATCCTGAACGCCGCCGGTCTGTCCTTCATCGGGCTCGGCGTGCGTCCGCCGACACCGGAATGGGGCATCATGGTCGCCGAGGGGGCCAATTACATCATCTCGGGTCATTGGTGGGTCGCGTTGTTCCCGGGGCTCTGGCTGATGCTGGCGGTCTTCACCTTCAACCTGATGGGCGACGGTCTGCGCGACATCGTCGATCCGCGCCGGAGGACCTGAGCCATGCTGAACATCCGGGATTTCGCGGTCTCCTTCCGCACAAGGCGTGGCGAGGTGCAGGCGGTGCGTGGCATCTCTCTGGACCTCTCAGAGGGCGAGACGCTCGGCATCGTCGGCGAAAGCGGGTCCGGCAAATCCGTCACCTCCTACGCGCTGATGCGCATTCTTGACGCAGGTGGTCGGATCAAGGCGGGCAGCGCCATCTTCGACGGGCGTGACCTGGCGCAGGCGGCCGAGCGCGACATGCAGGCCATTCGCGGTCGCGAGATCAGCATGATCTTTCAGAACCCGCGCGCAGCCCTCAACCCGATCCGCAAGGTCGGGCATCAGCTTGAAGACGTGCTGCGCCGCCACGGGCGCGCCACCCGCACCGATGCCCGTACCAAGGCCATCGAGGCGCTGGAGGCGGTGCGCATCCGCGACGCCGAGGCCCGCTACGACGCCTATCCGTTCGAATTGTCCGGCGGCATGTGCCAGCGGGTCGTCTTTGCCATTGCGCTGGCCTGCGGGCCGCGCCTGCTGATCGCGGACGAGCCCACGACCGGCCTCGACATCACCACCCAGAAGGCCGTGATGGATTTGGTGCGCGACCTGACCCGCGCACGCGGCATGTCGTCGATCCTGATCACCCACGATCTTGGCCTGGCCGCTGAGTATTGCGATAGGCTGGCCGTGATGAAGGACGGGCAGATCGTCGAAACCGGCCCCGCCGCCGCGCTGTTCGCAGACCCACAACACCCCTATACGCACAAACTGGTCGATGCCACACCGCGCGCGGGCGCAGGGTTGCGCGACCTGCTGCCGCTTGAGGCGCGCACACCGCTGGCCGATCATGTGCCGGGCGACCGCGCGCTGGTTCAGGTGCGCGACCTGGTCAAGACCTATCCGGCCAAATCCGGGCCGGTCCACGCGGTCAAGGGAATTTCCTTCATCATCCGCGAGGGTCAAAGCGTTGGTCTCGTGGGCGAGTCGGGCTGTGGCAAGTCCACGACATCGTCGATGCTGGTGCGGCTGCTCGACCGCACGTCGGGCGATATCCTATTCGAGGGATTGGACATTGCCGACATTTCCGCCGACCGCTTCGTGCGTGACAAGCGGCGCAGTCAGATCCAGATGGTGTTCCAGGATGCCACCGACAGCCTGAATCCCCGCCATTCCGCCCGCCAGACCATCGCCGACCCGATCCTGCGGATGAGCGATCTGCGCGGGACAGCCCTGCAGACGCGGATCGAGGAACTGGCGACGCTCTGCGGCCTGCCCCTGCCCTTGCTGGACCGTTTTCCGCATCAGCTCTCGGGCGGGCAAAAGGCGCGGGTCGGCATCGCGCGGGCCATCGCGCTTGATCCCAAGTTCCTGATCCTGGACGAGCCGACTGCGGCGCTCGACGTGTCGATCCAGGCGGTGGTGCTGAACCTGCTGGCGGACCTGCGCGCCCGTCTTGGCATGACCTACCTCTTCGTCAGCCACGACCTGAACGTGGTGCGCCTGCTCTGTGACCACGTCATCGTCATGCAGGGCGGCGAAATTGTCGAACAGGGGCCTGCAGCGCAGGTCATGGACACGCCCAGCCATCCCTATACCCGCACCCTGCTGGCCGCAGCACCGAAACCCCCGACCACGAATACGACCACCCAAGCTGCGAAATCAGCAGCCGAATAAGAGAACATGCCCATGACCACGCCTCTTTCAGACCTGCCCTTCACCCTTGCCGCCCTGCGCGATGCCTATGCCTCGGGCGTGACACCCGCAGAGGTCATGACAGAGGTTCTTGCCCGACTGGAGGCTGTCCGCGATCCAGCGATCTTCATTCACCTTGCCAGTGCCGAAGACCTCGCAGCCGAGGCCGCCGCCTTGGGAGCCTTCGACCCCGACCGTCCGCTGTGGGGCATACCCTTTGCCGTCAAGGACAATATCGACGTGGCAGGAATGCCCACGACAGCCGCCTGTCCGGATTATGCCTATGCCGCTGACAGCGACGCCTTTGTCGTGGCCCGCCTGCGCGCGGCGGGCGCCATTCCCGTCGGCAAGACCAACCTTGACCAGTTCGCCACCGGCCTTGTCGGCGTGCGCTCGCCCTACGGAGTGCCGCGCAACGCGCTGGATGCGGACATCGTGCCGGGTGGGTCGTCTTCTGGTTCGGCCGTCGTGGTGGCGCATGGGATCGTGCCTTTTGCTCTGGGGACCGACACCGCAGGATCGGGCCGCGTGCCCGCCGCGCTGAACGGGATCGTCGGGCTGAAGCCCAGCCTTGGCACGCTCTCGACCAGTGGTGTCGTGCCCGCCTGCCGGACGCTCGACACGATCTCGATCTTCGCGCTGACCGTCACGGATGCGCATGACGTGTTCCGTGCCGCCGCCGCGTTCGATCCGGCAGACGCCTATTCCCGTCCTTTGCCAGCGGCGCCGATGCCCGCCCCGTCCCCCGCACCGCGCATCACGGCGCCGGATGCCGCCAGCCTGATCTTCTTCGGCGATGACGTGCAGGCCGCGGATTTCGAAGCGACGCTGACGACGCTGGCCGAAGGCGGCGCACGGATCCACCGGGTCGATTTCAAGCCGTTCTATGACGTCGCGCAAATGCTTTATGACGGCGCATGGATCGCCGAGCGCTATGCCGCGATCGAAGGCATGATGCGCGATCGGCCAGATGCCGTCCATCCCGTCACCCGGGCAATCATCGCCAAGGCCGAGGGCCAGAGTGCGGTCGACGCGTTCAACGGGTTCTACCGGCTGGCGGACCTGCGCCGCGCCTGCGCCCCGATCCTCGACGCGGCCGACATGCTGTGCGTGCCGACGATCCCGCGTTTCGCCACCTGCGCCGAGCTTGAGGCCGACCCGGTTACGCCCAATTCCAACCTCGGAACATATACAAACTTCGTGAACCTGCTGGACCTCTGCGCATTGGCCGTGCCGACCGGACCCCGCAGCGACGGTCGCCCCGGAGGGATAACACTTATCGCAGCAGCAGGTGGGGATGGAGTGATTGCAGCGGAAGGAAAGCGCCTGATGGAGGCCCGCCGGCCCTTGCTTGGGGCGACGGGGAGTCGCACGCCCGATATACCGAACAGGGAGCTTGCGGATTTGTCCGAGAGCGAGATGAGCCTTGCCGTCTGCGGCGCCCATATGTCGGGTTTGCCTCTCAACATAGAATTAACGTCGCGTGGCGCGCGCTTCCTTAGGGCTACCAGGACAGCTCCTTGCTACTCCCTTTATGCCCTGCCAGGTGGGCCCCCCGCTCGACCTGGCCTGTTCCGTTGCGACGATGAACAGGGCACATCCATCGCACTGGAGGTCTGGGCCATACCGAAAGAGGCGTTTGGCGACTTTATCAATCGGATTCCCGCGCCGCTCGTTATCGGCACCGTCGAGATTGAGGATGGCTCACAAGTGAAAGGCTTCCTTTGCGAAGCATTCGGTAAGCGTCAGGCTGAAGACATCAGCGGCTTTGGCGACTGGCGACAGTTTCTGGAACGGGAAAAATTGTGATGACCTGACTTTGTTTCGTGGAGACTTCAGCAAAGAATGCAGCTGCATCTTCAAGTCTCCTTGAAATAACTAAAGTAAATGTCGTTGCCGTTTTTACACTCCGGCAGTTCGCATCCCCGGCCACATGATCGAATGGCCGCTCAGGCCGGATAACGCGGCAAGGAAGCTGCATATTCGGTTGCTGTCTTTCTGCCTTTGTCGTCCGCACAGTTTTCCAGTGACTTCACGCAAATCAACATCTTCAAGAAAAGTGACTCCGATTCACATTTACGATTGACATTTCTAGCCCCCTTGACGTACCCCTTAATCATCGAAGAGTTGCGCCCGGATGAAAGTTCGCCCGGGCGCTTTTTCTTTGAACATATGGACGCGCTGGGCCCTACGTCAGCTCGCCCGTAAACGCGCCGCGATGTTCTTCACCAACTTCCTCGTGAGGCGAACCCATGCCGCAATCTCGTCGGTTGTCGCTGCTTGAGGCAGTGACCAACGTCGTCGTTGGCTACGCGCTGGCCGTGCTGACACAGAGGATCTTGTTCCCGTGGTTCGGGTTAACCGTGAGCCTGCAGGACAACCTTGCCATCGGCGCAGCCTTTGTCGGCGTCTCATTGATCCGCAGCTATGCGCTGCGCCGTGTGTTTGAACGCTGGCGATAATCTGTACCGTCAGGCAGACGGCAACCTGTACACGGTCCCCCTACCCGGTTCTTTCTGCGAGGTGATGGGGAGACCAAGGCGTTTCTTCAGCGCGGACGAAATCACCGCGCGCGCCGTGTGCGGAGTTATTGTCAAATCTGGTGCCCAAGCGATCATCATGCGGCGGTTAGCTGCTGGTTTATTGGCTTGATGCCGTTGACGAAATCGACGCCCTGGATGACGTCGGCGAGATGAACGAAGCCGCGCAGCTTGCGCCAGCTTTGCTCAGCGCATTGTCCGAGTTTGAACATCATGTGAAGCATGCCGTCCCGGCTGAGACAGCCTTTGGTGCGCTTGGTCCGGTGCCGGATCGTGGCGAACGCGCTTTCGATCGGGTTTGACGTCCGGATGCTCTGCCAATGCTGGGCTGGGAAGTCGTAGAATGTCAGCAGTTCATCCCGATCCTTGATCAGGCATTCGGTCGCCTTCGGATATTTCGCCTCGAAGGTTTCGATGAACAGATCGAACGCAGCATGGGCATCCTCGCGGGTCTCGGCCTGCCAGATGTCGTGAAGCATCTTCTTAGCCTTGGGCTGGGTGCGCTTGGGGAGGTAATTGAGCACATTGCCCGTTTTATGCATCCAGCAGCGCTGTTGGCGCGTGGTTGGAAGAACCTCTTCCAATGCCGCCCAGAACCCCATGGCCCCGTCACCGGTGGCCAGCTTCGGAGCAGCGAGCCCACGGGCTTTGAGGCCGAGAAGCACCTCGCGCCAGCTTTGCGTGCTTTCCCGGACGCCATCTTCAATGGCCAGAAAGTGCTTCTCGCCACGGGCGTTGACCCCGATCACAACGAGCACGCAGAGCCGATCATCAGTGTCACGGAGCCCGCTGTAGATGCCGTCCGCCCAGATATAGACCCACTCGTCACGGCTCAGATCGGCCTTGCGCCAATCATTGTATTCCGCCGCCCACTGGCCTTTCAAACGTGAAATTGTCTTGGCAGAGAAACCGGTTGCCTCCGGGCCCAAGAGCATCTTCAGAGCCGCGCCCATTTCGCCTGTCGAGATACCCTTGAGATAGAGCCAGGGCAGCGCGGCTTCGATAGTTTTGGCCTTTCGGACGTAGGGCGGCACAAGCGCCGAGCGGAATGTCACGGGCTTGCCGTCCTTCGCCCGTACCTTCGGCACTTTCACCGTGACCGGTCCGATCCCGGTCTGCACCGCGCGCTCTGGATGATATCCGCTGCGAACAACCGCAGCACGGCCTTCTGCTGTCCGGCGTTCAGCAAACGCGGCGAGAAAGGCGTCTCTCTCAGCTTCAACAGCGGCCTGAAGCAATTCCCGGGCTCCTTTTCGCAGAAGGTCTGTCAGCGGGTCCGTGATGGCGTCTCGACCCGCAAAATCGATGATGGTAGCGTCGTCCATGATGGTGGTGCTCCTTTGGATGGTGGCTTGTGTCGCAACAACAAACCAACCAGATGCACCGCCGTCATTCAAACCGCCCAGACACCAGATTCAGCCATAACTCCCGTGTGCGGCAACCACGCCGTGGCCGCCACGATCTCTTTTATGGACGCGCCGTCGGGGCGTTGCAGCATCTCGATCACCTGAGCCTGCTTCGTGCCGGCGCGCTGGGCGGGAGTGTCAGACGCGCTGGGCGCGACCTTCTGCGTGCGGGCTTTTCGAACGGCTGCGGTAACTTGCGCCACAAGGGGCTCAATGCCGATGGCTTCAAGTCCGGACGCGGTGGCCACCAGCGTGGTGCCGTGACCATCGCCGGTTTCGCGCCAGAGCGGCTCGCCCTTGCGCAGGTCTGCATCGACCTCCTCAAGCCAACCGCGATCGGTCATCATCGTGACGACCTTCCTGGCGGCAGCGCCGTGCAGACCCTCGGGCAGCGGCATGGCCAGATTGCCCGGGCGTGTCGCCGCGCGGCTGAGGATCAGGTTTTGGGTATCGGTGAGTTTCAGCATCGTGTCCTCTGGTGGTCAGGGACAACGCGTCGCGCGCTGCCTTCTACCAGATGGAGCCCGCAGTTTGGCGGGCCGGGCGCGATGCAGCATGACTGGTGTCGCTCTGACACCGATGACAATCAACTCGATAAAGGTGGCCCATGAACGTGATCTTGCGCGATCTCGACCAGACCCGTGTACATTTCGAAGCGGCGATCCACCGGGTTGGCGAACAGGCAGCCACGCGCGCCTTTAACCGCGCGCTCAACTCCGAAGGCAACAAGGTCCGCACGCAGGTGCACCGTGCCCTGCGCAAACAGACCGGCGCAAAAGCCGCGCTGATCAACCGCGAGACACGCACGATCCGGTCAACCTTTGCACACCTGACCTACACGATCGAGGCACGTGGTGATTACCTCGGTCTGTCGCATTTCAGCCCACGGCAGTTCGGCTACGGCGTCCGTGCCAAGCCCTGGGGCCGCTGGCAACGGTTCGAGAGCGCGTTCCTCCTCGGCTCCCTCGGCAACAACGCCTTTGTCCGTGAGGGCAAGGCCAGGTTCCCGATCAAGAAGATGTTCGGCCCATCCATCCCGAAGGAGTTGGTACAGGACGCCACGCGCGCCGCCTTCGAGGCCGCGCAGCCAGACGTGCTGGCAGAGGCCACACGACAGCTCCAACACCTGCTCGAAGATCAGGCACGATAGGATCGAACGCCAGCCCAATGACGCACAAACACGCCCGTATCGTTGCCGCTCTGAACGCGAGCGGCCGCACCGCAGCCCGACTCGGCGCGATGTCGGCCAGCCGCGGCCTCCAGCCCCCCACCCCTTGGGTCCCTTCCGGGGGTTTGATCTCATGCGGGGCCGCCGCCTCGCGGGATTTTCGTGTTTTTTATTTTTTGAAAAATCCATTTCGCTTCGTTTCAGAGGGGGTCCGATGCAAGGATTTCAATGGCTTAGGTCTCAAATTGCCGAAATGCCCCCCGCTGGTTTCGCCAATTGAAACCGCGATCTTGTTCGGTTCAGAGGGCGTCTGACCGAATGTTTTCAATGACTTAGGCGTCGAATTAGCGAACAGTCGGCGCTGCAAAACAGCGTGTTTTTTGCATCGAATACCCGCTTGATCAGTCGCAGGGCTGGCGCAGCACCACCCCAGATTGATTAATCTAACTCCGGCCCCGTTTCGGTTCGCCGGCCCAGTTTTCGCACCCAAAGAGCAGGTCCAAGATGACAGCTGATGTAGAACACACCGCCCGGGCCTGGCCCGCGGCGCAGGTCGAGATGTGGCAGGTCGCCGATCTTGTGCCCTATGCCCGGAATGCCCGGCAGCACCCGGCGGACCAGATCGACCAGATTGCGGCGTCCATGCAGCGGTTCGGGTTCACCATCCCGATGCTTGTGGCGGAGGATGGCACGATCATCGCGGGCCACGGACGGCTGATGGCGGCGGCACAGCTGGGCCTGGCTGAAGTGCCGGTGATGGTGGCCCGTGGCTGGACGGAGGAAGACCGGCGGCTCTACACGCTGGCGGACAACCGGTTGGCCGAGATCGCCGAGTGGGACCCGGAGATGCTCCGTCTGGAGATCGAGGACCTGCGGTCGGAGTTCGGGATCGAAGATTTCGGAATGATCGGCTTCAGCGCGGACGACCTGGCGGAGATGCTGCCTGACGCCCTGTTGGAGACCACAGGCGGCTTGACCGATCCGGACGATGTGCCGGACCTGCCTGAAACCCCGGTGACACGGCCGGGTGACGTGTGGATCCTCGGCGTGCACCGGCTGCTCTGCGGCGACAGCACCGTGGCGACCGATGTCGAAAAGGTGCTGGGAGGCGTCAAACCTCTGCTCATGTGCACCGATCCGCCCTACGGGGTGGCGTATGATCCCGGTTGGCGGAACCAGGCGGGTGCTGCCAAGACCAAGCGGACGGGCAAGGTGCTGAATGACGACCGGGCCGATTGGCGCGAGGCCTGGGCGCTCTTTCCCGGCGATGTGGCCTATGTCTGGCACGGCGCCTTGCACTCTGCGACCGTGGCCGAGAGCCTTGAGGCCTGCGGGTTTGCGATCCGCTCCCAGATCATCTGGGCCAAGGAGCGGCTTGTTCTGAGCCGCGGCGATTACCACTGGCAGCACGAGCCATGCTGGTACGCTGTCCGCACCTCCGGCAAGGGCCATTGGGCGGGGGATCGCAAGCAGACCACCCTGTGGCACATCTCCAGCAAGGATCAGGATGCCAGCACCATCCATGGCACCCAGAAGCCAGTGGCCTGCATGCGTCGGCCGATCGAGAACAACTCGAGCCCGGGTCAGGCCGTCTACGAGCCCTTCATGGGATCAGGCACCACGCTGATTGCCGCGGAGATGACCGGACGGGTCTGTTTGGGCATCGAATTGAACCCGGCCTATGTCGATGTCGCAGTTACACGCTGGCAGGACTTCACGGGAGAGGTTGCCGTGCTGGAAAGCACTGGACAGGCCTTTGGGGCGCGCTCTGACGCGCAGGCCAGCACCAATGAAAAAACCGACAGCGAAGCCGATGGCAACCCCGGGTAAGATCATGACAAGGATGCCGGCGAGAAAGCCATCTTCTGACCCCGATTATTGTGGATAACAGCAGCGAAACGATCAATTCTGTGTGCCGAAACAGCCTTTGACGGCATCCCCTCCTCCGCGTCTGCCCGGCCCCTCCGGGCTTGCGGCAGTAGCAGCTGCGCGATCTGCGCGGCGCGACGCAACAGCGAGGAGACACCCATGCTTGGCATCACTGGCACACAGGTCAGCCTGCACATCATTCAATTCCCGTCTGGTCGCTTTGGCTATGTCGGGTCCGTGCCCACAGACATCTGCGAACAGGTCCCCGCAGATCGCGCTGCCATCCTGGGGCAGAGGGCATTCCGCGACCCTCAAACCAACGACCCCATGATGTGGAAAGCCCCCAGCTTCGAGACAGTGGAGGCGGCCATCACCCATGCGAAAGGCCGCGGCCACAGCCCGATTTGGAAAGACGAAGCGCAGTAAGACACGCCCATGACGCATGCAAATCGCATTCAAACAGTTGGAAAAACGGACATTACCATGAATCCCAAGCATCCGCACATCACCGTTCCGCTCACCGGCGAGGATGGAAACGCCTTCGCCGTCCTTGGGCGCTGCCGCAAAGCCGCCCGCGAGGCCGGGTTGCGGGACAGCGAGATCAACGCCTTCGTCACCGAGGCCACATCCGGCGATTATGACCACCTGCTGCAAACCGCCATGCGCTGGTTCGATGTGCTCTGATTGGACAATCGCCCGCCTATATCAGCAATCTTATGATGCTGAATTGGCTACACTATCGGGCTCAGCAGAGCGAACATGTTGGTCCCTCGCCGGAAACGGCTCCCAAACCCGGAGGACCTGACATGGCCCTGACACCTGAAGCCCTCGCCCCGATTGCCGCGCAGATGCGCATGCCGCCTGAGGCTTTGATCGCCCTGCCCACCGCCGTCGAGGTCTTCGCCAAGAAGGTGGACATGCCGATCACGGAGATGCTCGCCGAACTCGCGGTGAACACCCCCCTGCGGGATTACCTCGCAGAGATCTGCATCCAGACCCACACAGCCGCCTGACCCTCGGCGTGCGTCAACAGCCCGGACCTTCGGGCTCGCGGCGGTAGAAGGCCCGCGATGCACGCGGCCCCGTCTTGGGAGACACCGACATGCAAGTCACCATCCGCTTTGCAAACCCGCGCACCGCACACGACAGCATCGAGCGTGCCCTTGGCAGCATCCTTCTGGAGACCGAAGCCAAGACCGCTAACCGCTTGATCGGGGGCTTTTACTTCGACACCGAACGCACCCCGCAGGACATCTTTGACGACTTCGCGACAGACGGGTTCGAGAAAGAGGACTTCGCCAGCATCGAGTTCTCATGGTCCTGATCACGCAGCGTGCCCCCCTGCCCGGCTGGTCCGGGCTTGCGGCGGTAGAAGCGCCGCGATGGACGCGGCCGCAAGCAAGCCCGCATCGCGCGCGCCATGAACACGGGGAGACACCCAAATGACCAACCGCACCATTCTGCCCAGCCAGAACACCGCCTACGGCTTTTACGGCACTGTCACGACCTGCCCGCTGCGCGACTGCGCCAGCGCCGTCTTCTGGACATTGGCCAGCACCCTGATCGCCGAGGCGATCAACGCCCAAGGCGAGGCCGAGATGATCGGCATCCGCGACTTCCTCGACAGCAAGATGGGACGTCACTTCGCCGATGATGTCATCGACTCCCTGCGCTCTGGCGAGACCAACACCAAATCCGCCCTCGAGGCCACGATCGACAAATGGCAACGCCGCGGCATCTCCGCCCAGACCGAGGCCAGTCACGGCATCCCCGAAGGCCTGCCCCATCTCGATGGATGGGTCACCCATTACGCCATTCTCGCAGAAACCGACTGAGATCGAACAGCTCGAACTGGCGCTGGAAGATCTGCTGATCGCAGCCGCCGAAAGCGCCACCGCGGACAAGAATGCCGCAGATAACGCGTCTGCAGATGCCAGCAAAGATACCGCTGAGCACAAGCCCCGCCGTCGTCCCCGCGTGTCAGATGCCACGCCGCGCGAGCGTCGCGAGCTTGACCCTGGCACCTGCTGCCCGGATTGCGGTGGCGACCTGCGTTTTGTGGGCGAGGATGTCAGCGAGATGCTCGACCTAGTCGCAGCACAGCTCAAGGTCCTGCAGGGGGATGTCCCGGCCGGTGTTGAAACTTTGAAAAAGGGTGGCGTTGCTTCCCCTGAGCCATAGGCTCGGGGTGTTCAAACCAAGAAAGGAAGCAACACCGTGAAGACGACTACCACATCTGCCAGCGCCCTGGCCATCGCACCTGTCGGGCCGTCGCTTGTCGAGGACGCTTATGGCGCCCTGGCGGAGAGTTTTGAGCAGTTCTGCCTGATGGCGGGCATCGAAAGCCTGACGCAGATGATGAACGAAGACGTGGCCCGATTGGCGGGGGATCGCTACGAGCATTGTCCTGATAAACCCGGTTACCGTTGGGGTCACACGAAATCCCAAGCGGGCTTTCACGGCGGCAAGGTCGAGGTCGATCGCCCGCGCGTGCGCAGCAAGGCGACGGGCAAGGAAATGGCCCGCCCAAGTTGGGAAGAGATATCTGCTGACGGGTATCTCGACCAATGGGCCGTGAATCTGATGGTGATGAACATGGCGACGCGCAAGTTCGGCCGCGCTGTGCGACTACCGGAAGCGGGCATCTCTGCGGAGGCGGGCAGCGGCCTATCCAAGTCTGCGGTCTCCCGGCGGTTCAAGGCGCTGACGCAGGCCAAACTCGACGCATGGATGGCCTCCGACCTGTCGGAGCTGGATCTGGTCGCCATCCAGATCGACGGGGTGCATCTGGACGATCATCTTCTGATGCTTGGCGCTGTCGGGATTGAGGCTTCCGGGCAAAAGCACCCTTTGGGTGTCGTCGAGGGGGCGACCGAGAACGCAGCAACGGTGCAAGCCTTGCTCAACAACCTGATCGAGCGTGGAGTGAACCCCGCGGGCTGCTACTTGTTCATTGTGGATGGGGCTAAGGCTCTGAGCACGGCGCTGCGCCGAACCTTCGGGGCGGACATTCCGATCCAGCGCTGTCAGGTCCACAAGGCGCGCAACATCACCGACCGCCTCGCTCCCAAGCATCATGCCGCTGTACGCCGCGCCCTGAAGCAGGCCTGGGAGATGCACGATGCTGAAAAGGCAGAGCGCCTGATCCGCAATCTCGCACGGCGCTTCGAGCAGGAGGCCCCTGATGTCTCGCGTTCGATCCTCGAAGGGCTCGACGAAATCCTCACCGTGGTCAGGCTGGGGCTGCCGCTTGAACTCCGGCGCTCATTGGCGAGCACCAATATCATCGAGTCGATGAACAGCGTCATCCGACAGGTCTGCCGGAACGTGAAGCGGTGGCGGAATGCAAAGATGGCTTTGCGCTGGACCGCCGCAGGCATGTTCGAAGCCAAGAAGGGCTTCCGGCGCCTCAAGGCTTACAAGCAGCTGCCCATTCTCAAGCAAGCTCTTCTTGACTACCGTCAAAAAGGCCAGCTTGAACAGATGAAGGACGCCGCATAACCTCGAACCAAGCAGCGCCGCTCAGGCGAGTTTCAACAGAGAGCGGGACATCCCCGCGCGGGTCTGTGCCAGCTCGCTTTCCGCAACATCTGCACGGGCCTCGGCAGCAGCCAGGGCAGCGCGTAATTTGGCGAGTTCGGAGGCGGCATCAGACATAGCCGATATTTATCAGCCGGAGCCACGAAACACCAATAAAAACAGGGTGTTCAGAACGATTTATCCAGCCTTGGCAAGGCGTTGCGGCCAGCGTGGATTGCGCCAGTCAATGCCCTCCAGAAGATAGCCCAACTGCGCCGCCGAGATCTGCACCGCGTCGCCGGACCGGTTCACTGGCCAGATGAACTTGCCCGCTTCCAGGCGCTTGAGATAAAGCGACATGCCCACGCCATCATGCCACAGGATCTTGACCAGATCGCCCTTACGGCCTCGGAAGCAGAAGATCTCGCCCGCATGGGGATCGCGGCCGAGCCCTTCCTGCACCTGTAGCGCCAGAGTGTTCATGCCCCGCCGCATATCGGTGGTGCCGCCCGCAATCCAAACCTTCACGCCCGCCGGAAACGCGATCATTGCCCGTCCACCACTGCCAGAATCCGGGCAAGCGCTTCAGGCTCCACGCCCACCGGCACGATCAGACGGCGCTTATTTGGCAGGACTATTTCAACCTGACAGTCCGGCGGCAGACAGGGATCAACGGAATTGGTCTGCAGCGCGGGCGCTTTCGTCACGCTCACCGGCGCGAACGATACCGGGCGAGAAGATCCAAGCTCACCGTTCCGATACTGCCGCCGCCACGTGGTCAGCAGTGATCGGCAAATGCCATGTCGCCGCGCCGTGGCTGCCACCTGGCGGTGGCCGATAAAGCTCTCCTTAGCAATGCGCAGTTTGTCATCATCTGACCAGTACCGGCGGCGTTCACCATCGGCAGCGGACAGAACTTCGATTTGAGGGCGGTTGATAAAGTCGGACATAAGGGCGGACTTACCATCGGAGCGATCCCAAGATCAGACGGCTGCCCCCGAAGGCTTACGACCGCATCCACAATCACAAGATCAAAAGGCTCGATGAATTGCTGCCGTGGAACTGGGCGCCAGTGACATCCGCAATGAGCAGTCAAGCCGCGTAGGCCGCGGTATCAACGAGGCGGTTACGGTGGATCCGGCGGCTTTGAAAAAGTTGCGGCAGTCTTCCGAGTTGATGGTAAGCGGTGTCTGAAGGGCACTTGGGTTTCAGCTTGACGGCTGGAAGTTCCAAGGAAGCAACTCGTCGATGCGGTGTTGCGGATGTCCGGCCGCAATGGCTTCGAGCGTAGCCTTGAGATAGGCGAAAGGCTCGATGGCGTTGATCTTGGCGGTCTCGATCAGGGATGCGATGCGGCCCCATGCCTTGCCCCCCTCGTCATGACCGGCGAACAATGCGTTTTTCCTGTTCAAAGCAATCGGCCTGACCAGATTTTCGACCTTGTTGGAGTCGATCTCGACGCGTCCGTCCGTCAGGAAGGTCTGCAAACCATCCCAGTGTCGGTGGATGTAGGCAAGCTTCTCTCCGAGGCGCGATTTGGCCGAGATGCGCAGGCGCTGCGCTTGTAGCCAGATGCCGAAGGCTTCGACCAGTGGCGCGGATCGTGCCTGGCGCGCTGACAGGCGCTGGCCCGGGGACGTGTCGCGGATGTCTTTCTCGACGGCATAGATTCCTGCGATCTGGCGCAGGCCCTCGGCGGCGATCTCGGAACCATCGCGATCGAAGATTTCCTTGAGCTTGCGACGCGCATGCGCCCAGCAATGGGCGACAACGATCGGATCACCGCCCTTGCGGTCAGGGCGCGTCAGCCGGTTGTAGCCCTGGTAGCCATCGAGTTGCAGCGTGCCGTTGAAGCCGGTCAGGAATTTCTCGGCATTCTCCCCCCGGCGATCGGGAGCATAGAAAAAGACGACCCCGGGGGGATCATCGCCGCCCCATGACCGATCATCGCGCGCCAGAGCCCAGAGGTAGCCTGTTTTTGTCCGCCCGCGGCCCGGATCGAGGACCGGCGCCGTGGTTTCGTCCATGAACAGCTTCGTGGATGTCTTCAGGTGCTCGGCCAGCCGGTCCACGATGGGTCCAAGGTGGAAGGCTGCCACACCGACCCAATCAGCCAGCGTCGAGCGGTGAATGTCGATGCCAGAGCGGGCGAGGATCTGTGATTGTCGGTAGAGCGGGGCATGGTCCGCATATTTGCTGACCAGAACATGCGCGATGGCGCCTTCGGTTGGGAGCCCGCCCTCGATCAGCCATGCGGGCGTCGGTGCTTGTGTGACCCCATCGGTGCAGGTGCGGCAGGCATATTTTGGGCGGACCGTCACGATCACACGGCACTGTGCCGGGACGATGTCGAGCCGCTCGTTGCGGTCCTCGCCGATCCTGTGCATCTGCCCGCAACCACAGGGGCACATCAGGCTGTCGGGTTCGACTACCTGCTCGATGCGTGGCAAACCGGCGGGCAGGTTGCCGCGGTTGCGCCTGGCCACTCGCTTTCGCTTGGGCTTGTCGTCTCCGGGCGTCTGCACCTTCTTTTGTTCACGGGCCTCGGCGACGGCAGCTTCAAGATCCTCGAAGGTCAGCTGGCGATCATCTTCGCTGAGCTTCTCGGACTTCTTGCCGTGGACCACCTGGTTCAGCTCGGCCACCAGATGCTCAAGACGTTTGACGATGTCCTCCAGCTCCGCGGCCCGCGCAGCTTTTGCCTTCAAGGCCTCAAAAGCTACGCGGTATTCCGGTGGCAGGACGGACAGATCGAGGTCTTTGGCAGCGGCGCTCATGATCAGTATTATACACTGGGATCAAAGCCATGATCCCTGCATTCGTCGCCCCGAGTCACTCCGCCGCAGCTGGTGGGCGGGTCTCCAGCGCCTTGACCTTGCGCCAGTCCAGCCCGGAAAAAAGCGCCTCGAACTGTGCGTGGTTCAGCGCCATCATTCCGTCCTTGATCGTGGGCCAGGTGAAGGTCGTGTCCTCGAGCCGTTTGTAGGCCATGACCAGACCGCTGCCGTCCCAATAGAGAAGCTTCAGCCGGTCCAAGCGCTTGGGCCGAAACAGGAACACTGTCCCGGTGAACGGATCTTTGCGGAGCACGGTCTGCACCATGGCTCTCAGCCCGTCGTGTCCTTTTCTGAAGTCAACCGGCTGCGTTGCGTAACCGCGCCATTGGCACCGCCTGCCTGAGGTTGGTGCGGTGATCTAAGACACGTGTTTAACTACGTCGTTAGCGACGTGTCTTATGCGGGGTCCCTGATGCGTGGTGAAATTCTTGGGATGGAGCGGCGGCGCTTCTGGCGTGATGAGGACAAGCTCGAGGTCATCATGTCGGTCGGGGTTGGTGGCACAACGGTGACGCAGGTGGCGCAGCGCCATGAAGTGACGCGGCAGCAGATTTACGCTTGGCGGCACGACCTGAAGAAGAAGGGTCTGTGGTCGCCGGAGGCCGGGGCGCTTTTCTACCCTTTGGATATGCCAGTGGCGGCTGGAGTGCCGACAGCGCAGGATACGGCCGCTGAAACGTCGCCACCGGTTGCGGTTGAATTGCGTTTGCGTGGCGGCCGTAGTTTACATTTTGAAAGCACGATTGATCCGACTGCACTGTCGGTGCTGATCCGCGCGGTGGACGCCGCATGATCGGTCCCGGCACTGGTGTGCGTGTGTATCTGGCGTGTGGTGTCACGGATATGCGAAAGGGAATCGCGGGGCTGGCCGCTTTGGCGCAGGATGTGTTGCGTCAGAAACCAGCCAATGGTGCGGTATTTGCGTTTCGTGGGCGACGCGGGGATCGTATCAAGCTTCTGTTCTGGGATGGCCAGGGGTTTTGTCTCTACTACAAAGTCTTGGAGCGTGGCCGCTTCCCCTGGCCAAATGCTGCGGATGGGTCGATGCGGCTAACATCGGCACAGCTCGCGATGCTGTGGGAGGGGATCGACTGGAGACGTCCGGATTGGGGCGCTCCGCCAGCGCGCGTGGGGTAATTCTACGCACGAATTATCGTTATTTATATGGCGCTTGAGCCTGTTTTTTGGTAGTCAAGCGCATGTCTGAACCTGCTGAAAACCTGCCTGATGATCCCGCTGAATTGCGCGCTATGATCGCTGCTCTACAGGCTGAAAACCTGCGGATCGCGGCAGAGAACGCCAAGATATCGGCCACGCTACGGGTTCACGACCAGCTGGTGCAAGCCCTGCGCCTACGGATCGCCAAGCTTCAGAAACTGGCCTTCAGCAAATCCTCGGAAAAGATTGAGCGCGAGATCGAACAGCTGGAACTGGCGCTTGAAGACCTGCTGGTTGCCGTGGCCGAAGACGATGAAGCGCCAATCGACGAAGGGCCGGATGAGCCATCAGCGGAAGCTGCCGATGCGCCCACTTTGCGCCGCAAGCCACGTGTCTCGGATGCGACCCCGCGCGAACGCCGTGAACTGGACCCCGGTGCCTGCTGCCCCGACTGTGGCGGCGATCTGCGTGTGGTGGGTGAGGATGTCAGCGAACTGCTGGACATGATCGCCGCTCAGATGAAGGTGATCCATATTGCCCGGATCAAGAAATCCTGCCGCCGGTGTGAGCGGATGGTGCAGGAACCAGCACCCAGCCGTCCGATCCCCGGCAGTATTGCAGGGCCGAACTTGCTGGCCCATGTGCTGGTCTCGAAGTTCGACGACCACCTTCCGTTATATCGCCAGCACGAGATCTTCGCCCGCATGGGAGCAGACATTCCCGAAAGCACGCTTGTTGGCTGGTGCGGGCGAGCCATGAAGACCTTACAGCCGCTCATTGTACGGATCGAGGCGGACATCATGGCCAGCGACCTGCTGCATGCGGACGACACCCCCATCCGGGTGCTTGATCGCAGCATGCGCAACAGAGGGCTTGGCAAGGGTGTCAAGCAAGGCCGGATCTGGGCCTATGTGCGTGATCAGCGACCCTGGGCCGGGGCACCTAAGTTCGACAGTTAAACGGGTAAGTGATTGATATTGTTATGGCGGGATCTGCCATTGTGTGACTACCGAGAAGGGATCAAGCGGGTTTTGGTATATCGAGGGTGTCGAATAGCTCCAATTGTTCTGGGGTGATTGTCGAAAGTCCGTTCAGGGTGCGCTCGCCAATTTTGGACGTATGGCGCTGGATGCGTTCGAGTAGATCGAGTGCGGTGCGCGGGCTCGCGCTGTGACCCTTGGCCTTCAGGCGCATGCGCATGACGCGGTAGAGGACAAGCGCGAGGAAACAGATCATGGCGTGAGCGCGGATGCGATCGGGCAGCCGGTGATGCACCGGCGCGATCTCGATATCCGATTTCAGAACGCGAAAGCCACGCTCGATGTCCGCGAGACCCTTGTAGCGTGCGACTGCGTCAGCAGGGCTGAGGTCGGGGGCGTTGGTGATCAGCGCGTAAGCGCTGTGTGGCGCCCACCTTCTCTTGATCCTTGTGATTTGAGACTCACGCCCTGTTGGATAACAGGAGGTGAGTTTCGCCATGGAGACTACGAACGAGTTTCTCACGCGTTTGGGCGTTGAGGTCTCACGGACCGGGAGCCGACGGTGGCCAGATCGTGTGAAAGCGCGGATCGTGGCAGAAACGCTGGTGCCTGGAGCAACGGTGAATGACGTTGCGCGCAAGTATAACCTTCGCCCGAACCACCTGTCGGGATGGCGGCGGCTGGCCAAGGATGGTGAACTTGTTTTGCCCGCGCCAGAGGCTGACACGGACTTCGCCCCGTTGGTGATGTTCGATGTCGAAAGTTCGCCATCGGCGGAAGATACGGGTTCGGCGAGTAGGGCAATCGAGATCGTAGCTGGATCGGTTTCTGTCCGGCTGGACGGTGCCACGCCTGCAGCCCGGATTGGGGACATCGTGCGTGCGCTTGGGGGTGGCGCATGATCTTCCCTTCGAACCGTGTGCGCATTTTGGTGGCAACGCAGCCGGTTGACTTCAGAAAAGGACACGACGGGCTGACAGCCATGGTGCAGACCGTGCTCCGCAAAGATCCGTTCACCGGGACAGTGTTCCTGTTTCGGGCCAAGCGCTTGGACCGGCTGAAGCTTCTCTATTGGGACGGCAGCGGTCTGGTCATGGCCTACAAACGGCTCGAGGACACGACCTTCACCTGGCCCACGATCAAGGACGGAATGATGGCGCTGAACCACGCACAGTTCGAGGCGCTTTTTTCCGGGCTGGACTGGCGCAAGGTCAAGGCGCTGGAGACCCGCCCACCAGCTGCGGCGGAGTGACTCGGGGCGACGAATGCAGGGATCATGGCTTTGATCCCAGTGTATAATACTGATCATGAGCGCCGCTGCCAAAGACCTCGATCTGTCCGTCCTGCCACCGGAATACCGCGTAGCTTTTGAGGCCTTGAAGGCAAAAGCTGCGCGGGCCGCGGAGCTGGAGGACATCGTCAAACGTCTTGAGCATCTGGTGGCCGAGCTGAACCAGGTGGTCCACGGCAAGAAGTCCGAGAAGCTCAGCGAAGATGATCGCCAGCTGACCTTCGAGGATCTTGAAGCTGCCGTCGCCGAGGCCCGTGAACAAAAGAAGGTGCAGACGCCCGGAGACGACAAGCCCAAGCGAAAGCGAGTGGCCAGGCGCAACCGCGGCAACCTGCCCGCCGGTTTGCCACGCATCGAGCAGGTAGTCGAACCCGACAGCCTGATGTGCCCCTGTGGTTGCGGGCAGATGCACAGGATCGGCGAGGACCGCAACGAGCGGCTCGACATCGTCCCGGCACAGTGCCGTGTGATCGTGACGGTCCGCCCAAAATATGCCTGCCGCACCTGCACCGATGGGGTCACACAAGCACCGACGCCCGCATGGCTGATCGAGGGCGGGCTCCCAACCGAAGGCGCCATCGCGCATGTTCTGGTCAGCAAATATGCGGACCATGCCCCGCTCTACCGACAATCACAGATCCTCGCCCGCTCTGGCATCGACATTCACCGCTCGACGCTGGCTGATTGGGTCGGTGTGGCAGCTTTCCACCTTGGACCCATCGTGGACCGGCTGGCCGAGCACCTGAAGACATCCACGAAGCTGTTCATGGACGAAACCACGGCGCCGGTCCTCGATCCGGGCCGCGGGCGGACAAAAACAGGCTACCTCTGGGCTCTGGCGCGCGATGATCGGTCATGGGGCGGCGATGATCCCCCCGGGGTCGTCTTTTTCTATGCTCCCGATCGCCGCGGGGAGAATGCCGAGAAATTCCTGACCGGCTTCAACGGCACGCTGCAACTCGATGGCTACCAGGGCTACAACCGGCTGACGCGCCCTGACCGCAAGGGCGGTGATCCGATCGTTGTCGCCCATTGCTGGGCGCATGCGCGTCGCAAGCTCAAGGAAATGAGAACGGCAGTGCAAAAGTTGGCCACGGAAGTGGCGTGATAATCTCGCTGCGGGCAGCGTAAAATGTTGCCACTTTGGCCCTTTCTGTTTGCAGGGAGGGCGGGAGATTTTAGTCGTGGATTTATATTTGAAGGTCCGCCTCGCGCGTCGGGGCGGTATGAGCGAACGGGAGGCCGCCGGCCATTTCGGGATCTCGCGTGCGAGCGTGAAGAAGATGATGATGTTTTCGGTCCCGCCGGGTTATCAGCGAACGGCGCAGATCAAGCGGCCCAAGCTGGACGGGTTCACCGGCTTCATCGACGAATGGATGCAAGACGATCTGAACCGTCCCCGTAAACAGCGCCACACCGCCAAGCGCATTTTTGAACGGCTTTGCGACGAGCACCAGTTTCAAGGCGGCTATACGACGGTCAAGAACTATGTCCGGGAACAAGGGCGGCGCAGCCGAGAGATGTTTGTCCCTCTGGCACATGCCCCCGGCCATGCCCAAGCGGATTTTGGCGAGGCGATGGTCGTGATTGGCGGGGTCGAGCAGAAGGCATATTTCTTTGCACTGGATCTGCCCTACAGCGATGCCTGCTTTGTGCGTGCTTATCCTGCGGCGGTCTCCGAGGCTTGGGTTGATGGCCATGTTCATGCTTTTGCATTCTTCGGCCGGGTTCCGCAGTCGGTTCTTTATGACAACGATCGATGCCTGGTCGCGAAGATCCTGCCGGACGGCTCGCGCAAGCGGACCAAGCTGTTCAGTGGGTTCCTGTCGCATTACTTCATCCAAGATCGTTATGGCCGACCGGGTAAGGGCAACGATAAAGGCGCTGTTGAGGGTCTGGTCGGATATGCCCGGCGCAACTTCATGGTGCCTATCCCACATTTTGCGACATGGGAGGCGTTCAATACCTGGCTGGAAGAACAATGCCGCAAGCGCCAGAGCGATGTCTTGCGCGGTCACAGCGACAGCATCGGGCAACGACTGGTCCGCGATCTTGATGCGATGATGGATTTGCCGGCGTCACCGTTTGATGCCTGTGACCAGGCCAATGGTCAGGTGAACTCACAATCCCTGGTGCGCTACAAAACCAACGATTATTCGGTTCCTGTCGCCTACGGGCACCGCGATGTCTGGCTTCGTGGCTATGTCGATCAGGTGGTCATTGGCTGTGGTGGAGAGGTGATTGCCCGCCACAGCCGGTGCTGGGACCGGGAGGATATGGTCTTTGATCCCGTTCACTATCTGCCGCTGCTGGAGCAAAAGACCGGCGCGCTGGATCAGGCGGCCCCATTGGTGGAATGGGAGCTGCCAGAGGAATTTGTGACCCTGCGCCGCTTGATGGAAGCCCGCATGATCAAGGCGGGGCGGCGTGAGTATGTGCAGGTCTTGCGGCTCTTGGAGACATTCGAGATGGCAGACCTGCAGGTTGCCGTCAAAAACGCACTTCGCATGGGTGCCATTGGGTTTGACGCCGTGAAACACCTCGTGCTGTGCCAGGTCGAGAAGCGGCCGCCCAAGCTGGATCTGGATGTCTATCCGTATCTGCCAAAGGCCAATGTCGGCACGACGTCGGCGGCCAGTTATATGTCCCTGATGAAGCGGGGGCAGGCAGCATGAGCGACGCTCCCCAAATCCTGCTGAACTACCGCCTCAAATCGCTGCGGCTGCCGACCGTTCTGCGGGAATACAGCAAACTGGCCAAGCAGGCCGCAGCCGAGGGACTGGACCATGTACAATTTCTTGCACGTCTGATCGAACTGGAGATGATTGACCGGGAACGCAGGATGATCGAGCGCAGGATCAAAGCCGCAAAGTTCCCAGCCGTCAAAAGCCTGGATAGCTTCGACTTCAAGGCGATCCCCGCCCTGAACAAGATGCAGGTGCTGGAGTTGGCGCGTTGCGAATGGATCGAACGGCGCGAGAATGTCATCGCGCTTGGGCCTTCCGGCACCGGCAAAACCCACATTGCCCTCGGCCTCGGGTTGTCGGCATGCCAGAAAGGCCTGTCTGTCGGTTTTGTCACCGCCGCAGCGCTTGTTCATGAACTGATGGAGGCCAGAGACGAACGCAGGCTCCTGCGGCTTCAAAAACAGATGGTTGGTTACAAGCTGCTGATCATCGACGAGCTGGGCTTTGTGCCACTGAGCAAAACCGGGGCTGAGCTGCTGTTTGAATTGATCTCCCAACGCTACGAGCGCGGCTCCACGCTGATCACAAGCAACCTGCCATTCGACGAATGGACAGAAACATTTGGGTCAGAACGCCTGACAGGCGCACTGCTCGATCGCCTGACCCACCACGTCAACATCCTGGAGATGAATGGCGAAAGCTACCGCCTTGGCCAGAGCAAGGCGCGTCAAGCAGCGCCCAAAACCTAAACCTCAATCAGCACAGATTGGCCCTGACGGTCCAAAGCATCCGGACAACCGCCCGCTATATAACAAGCGCGGCTGCCCGGATGCTGGCGCTCGTCTTCACGCTGATTATCCCAAACCCAAAGTGGCAACATTTTGCGCTGCCCTTTGGCTCACTTTTACTCTGCCGTTGACACATTGAAACGGCCAAGCTGAACGGTCTTGACCCGCTGGCCTATCTTGCTGACATCCTCGACCGCATCCACGATCACAAGATCAACCGGCTTGATGAATTGCTGCCTTGGAACTGGGCGCCGATCGCATCCGTGAAGAACAGTCAAGCCGCGTAAGCTGCGGTATCAATGGCGTGGTTACTGCGTTGCCACCAAAATGCGCACACGGTTCGAAGGGAAGATCATGCGCCACCCCCAAGCGCGCGCACGATGTCCCCAATCCGGGCTGCAGGCGTGGCACCGTCCAGCCGGACAGAAACCAATCCAGCTACGATCTCGATTGCCGTACTCGCCGAACCCGTATCTTCCGCCGATGGCGAACTTTCGACATCAAAAATCACCAACGGGGCGAAGTCCGTGTCAGCCTCTGGCGCGGGCACAACAAGTTCACCATCCTTGGCCAGCCGCCGCCATCCCGACAGGTGGTTCGGGCGAAGGTCATACTTGCGCGCAACGTCATTCACCGTTGCTCCAGGCACCAGCGTTTCTGCCACGATCCGCGCTTTCACACGATCTGGCCACCGTCGGCTCCCGGTCCGTGAGACCTCAACGCCCAAACGCGTGAGAAACTCGTTCGTAGTCTCCATGGCGAAACTCACCTCCTGTTATCCAACAGGGCGTGAGTCTCAAATCACAAGGATCAAGAGAAGGTGGGCGCCACACAGCGCTTACGGTTGATGAGATCGCAGATCTCGCCGATTGCGCTGATGAGGTGATCGAAGGTTCTTGCGCCGATCCATCGGAGATGGGCCTTGAGCTTGGAGATGGCCATTTCTATCTGGTTGAGATCGGGGCTGTAGGGTGGCAGAAACAGAAACCAACACCCATTGGCCTTGAGCAACGCCGCGGTCTTGTCGCGCTTGTGGGTGGCCAGGTTCTTGAGGATGACGACGCTGCCGGGCTCGAGCTCGGGAACGAGGACCTTTTCGAGGTAGGTATCAAAGGCGTCTCGATCCATCGCGCCCGAGATCACCCACGGTGCACCTCCGTTTCCAAGGAAAAATGGAAAAATCGAGCTGCCGTATAGAGTTTCACTCTGTGCCCGCGCTTTTATCTCGAGCGAACAGACGCTCAGGTATCGAAAAATCTGAAAAGAAGCCAGGTGCAAATGGCGTGAAACGAACCTGCGCATCGAATTGTAATGTCACATTTCCGACATCCCCGGCAAAAGACGCTTCTGCCACACCGAGCGACGGATTCAAAGAGGAAGACCCGTCCTGAACCAGTCTGAACCAGGACCAAGGCCCTCTATATGTCTCGTCGAACACGGCGCGAGAGCGGGCGAAAAATCGTAAGTTCAGATCACTATTCTGGAGCCCCGCCACCGGCCAAACCTGCTTTTCCCAGAATACAGGACCATGCCGAAACTGATGCAAAGTGACTCCTGATGATACGGTCAGTTGGCTGAGAGCGTTCGACATGAAACCTGTACGTACCGAGAATTCGAGATACGGTTTGTCTCCATTGAACATGGAGGTGGTGATCTGATTGAAGCGCGAAAACGCAGCCTTTGCATCCTGCGTGAGTTCCGCGTTCCCGCTCAGGAGGAACGTCGATTGGGGCAGGAAAACGCCGTCCTCTGTCTTGAACCGTGACAGATAGGTTGTCTCGAATATCGCCAGCTTGCCTCCAGGGGCAAAAAGATCGGAAAATTCCGTCAGTGGAAAATCCACATCGCTATAGGGATCAAAGGGAAAGGCCATCGACAGGGAGGTCCCATGGGGTGCAATGATCTGACGCTGCCATTGACCGTCGATGAATTCGTAGACGAATTGCATGGCGCTGTCGTCAAGTGTGTCTGCGATGCTGCGCCCGAAATTCCGAATGATTTCCAGTTCCGATCGAGTGACAAACGCGTTGAGAACGGCTAGCGGGTTGGCGCTCTCGGCATTCCGGAAATTCTCGAAGAGAAACTGCCCTGCCCCATTGGTGGCACTGCCGGCCTCTTCCAACCATAGCGTCACGTCACGAGCATAGGTGAGAAAAAGATCGAACTGGCTTTTTTGCTCACCGTCGCTCCGCAGCGCATCGAGATAAGGGCGGAACGCCGTTCGAATATTGAAGCCAGCCGCAGCTTCAACGCTGGCGGATGCAGGGGCAAGAACCGGGCCGGCGTCCACTGGTTCGGGAGCGGTTGTGGCAGCGGGCGCCGGAGCATCAAGATAGACACTTATGTCTGTATTGTCCGAAAGGGCGCGGACAAGACGGTCGACCGGATTCTCTGATGGGCTTGTCAGCGACTGCATCAGGATTTGCGCATCGCCCCAACTTTCCGCGTCTCGCAACTGCAAGGCTGATATGAAAGCACTCCAGCTGGAAATGTAATCAGCAGTATAGCTTTGTGCCACGCGGCGCAGGATGGCGTTTTCTGTGGCATTATCGAGTGCGCCGATCACGTCTTCATAACGGTTCAACAGGTCTGACAGTTCTGGGATATTCCCGTTTTCAAACAGCGCGTCGAACCCGGCCCGGGTGTAACCACGCGGCACGAGATAGGTCTGAGGGTCCTCGAGAGGCACAAAGACCTCGAAGAATCGCGGACCAATCAATTGCCGCAAATCCACCCTCTCCGCATAGGGGCTACGGCGCATGAGGGACGCATAGAGCAGCTCAGCCGTATCCAAGCCTGAAAGGGTCTTGGCCACGACGGCACGCAGGCTGTCATTGCGTTGCTCTGGTGGCCGATTGAGCGTGAAAAGGTCCTCAAGCGTCGCGCGCAACTGCTTTTGGAACTCCCCCGACACCTCTCCCTGCTCAGCCAGTCCACTGGAGAAATACTCGATGAGCTCTTCTTGGTAGCGCTGTTGATCCGTATGGAACTGTGCTTCCACTGACGCCAGGCGGATCAGCTGAACACCGTCGGCCAAATCATTGAACGCAAAGGTTTCCTTTTCGATGAAATCAACCAGTGTGGCCTGCAATCCTTGCGTGAGCTCTTCTTCATATAGACGTTGATACATCTCCTGCATCGACCATCTGGGCAAGAACGGACGATAATGTTGGATATTCAGCACGTCATAAGCATCGAGGCTTGTGCGGATGGGTTGGAGCATGAGAACGCGCTCCACGAGAAAATCACCATCCGTTGTGATACTCCCCGCATTCGAATAGAATGCGTCAAAGGCCGCGTTGACAGCTGCATTGGCACGCTCATAGCTGCGATGGTTTTCCCACACAGCCAGGCCAAATATCCCGACGAGCCCTGACAACAGCACGGACCAGAACGTGGCGCTCAGCCTTGCCTGCAGCGCATAGCGTCGGTTTGGCTCGGCAATAAAGCTCTCCCGGTGATAGGCCGTGGCCAGAAGACCTGCATTTTCAGTTGTCACACTGTCTGGAGCAGCCTCTTGGAGGGCCAGGGCCGGAGTGCCGTTGAAAAACCGTTGTCCCGAGACCTGACTAAGCGGATCAACCGCCGGCATTCCCGCCCGCGCACCGACAAAGACGATGCTTTGCAGGTTCAGGGGCACCCGTCGTGGCGGCAAGGGTTGGGCCAAGCCTGTCACACTGTCTTTCAACTGCGCTTTCAGCAAGGCGAGCTGCAATGGCGCATTGAGCAAGGATGCACAGAAATCAGGTGAAAGCTGCTTTTGCAATGCAGCGAATTGGGTTGCCGTCAGACTCTCGGTCAACTCCTGGAACAGCCGATCCACCTGCGCCATCAGATTTGGCTCCTCCGAAGACAGGAACCCGCCAAAGATCACCCCTGCACCCAGATGATCGGTCAGGATGGCTGCGCGAGCCAGATCAGGAAGATGCTCGAGCCCGACAAGAGCCACATGCACAGGCACATCAATGCCAAAATGCTCAGTCGCCACATTCAATATTCGGTTGATATTGGACGCATTGCCGGTCTCGGTTGCCGCCGTCCGCATCAAGCCCGCAAGCTCGTATTCCACAAATGCCCCGTTGACGGCGAGGCTCGGGCGGTTCCGCATCAGATGCCGCAGCACCATGTTCAGCAGATCAAAAGACAGGTCCGTCCCAGGAGCCACTTCGATCCGATACGCTACCGCCGTAGGGGAGGTCCATGTTGTGAGGGTCAAGCCCTTGTGAACCAGCTGGTCACCAAACGCGACATACCCCAGTTCGGCCATCACGGTCGAGCGTGCCTCTTTCTCAATGGCGAGGAAGAAATACCACGGTACGCCCATCTGGTTGCGATCGATGATGCGCGCTCGGCTTCGAGCCTGTCGAAACTGTTTGGCCGCAGCCAAGCGCAACGCGCGCAATTCTACCGTTACCGGATCATGGACCCAGATGCGTTTGCGATAGAGGACCACAAGGAAGGTTCCGATCAGTGACAGCAGAAGCACCGCGCCAAGCCAAACAAGATATGGCAGCGAGAACATCCCACCACTGAAAAAGCGCACCGCCAGGTAGGCAAGCTGCGCCAGCATCAGGGTGGCGATGATCGCGATCATGGGTTTCAGCCAAGTGCCGGGTTTCATGGCCGGGCTCGGGCAACAAGAGACCCGTTTTCGCTGCTGAAGATGAAATCGACGGCGCTTTCGGTCTCAGCCTGAGCGCGGCGCTCTTGAAAGGTCATATAGATGTGATGTTCCATCTGGCTGCGTGCTGCCCAGATCCCCAGAGACATCACGGCAATTGAGGTGACTGCGGCAAACAGTTTGTTCAAGGTCGAGATCCGGCTCTTGGGTGCTTTTGTGTCCTGAATTCTACGCCCGGCAGGTTTGACATCCTCAGAATGCGGCACAAGGCTCAGAGCGGTTTCGATACGATGGATCAACCGGTCTCGCTCGTTCTCGGTCCCCCGCGTGTATTTCCCGCGATAGCCGAGCTTCAGGAACAGATAGAGGATTTCCAGGAATTCGCGCAATGCCTTGGGCTGCATCAAAGCCCGTTCGGCAATGTTGTAGAAACGGTCTCCCCCATCGCGAAACCCGAACAGATCAGCAACCAGAGTGCGGTTTTCCCAGCCTCTTTCGCGGCTCCATGCGCTCAGCATGACAAATTCATCCAGCGTGATGGCAAAGAGCAGACACAGATTCTCGGCAACCGAAGGTGGGTAGTCAAGATTCACGACCCGGTATTTCAGATCAATGATCGCGCGCGACAATTCCATTCGGGTCGTGTTGAGCTCTGCGCCTGGTGTCATGCGGCGCATCACTCCACAGACCGCGAGCAGGTCGGCAGAGGCATTGATCAGCATGTTGTCAGACCCTGTATAATGCCGCAACGCCCTGTCCAGATTCTGCAGATCCGTGGTGGAGATGGGGGAAAGCCTGCTCATGCCCGCTGATGCAGGCTGTCCGATCCCACTTTCCGGCATGTCGCTGTGTTTGGGTCTGTCTGTGGAATGCCCGTTCATATTCAGCCCAGCATGTACAGGGTTGCATCTACTGCAGAGATTCGGTCATCGACATGCAAAGCAAGCGCCTCGCGCTTGCTAAGGAAGCGCTGCCAATGCACGCTGCTGGTGTTTATGGCGAAAAATGCCGCATCACTACGGGATCGCAATTCGGCTGGAGCTGCCGAAAGCAACGTGAGGTCAACCCCGGGCAAACCTCGCGAGACAAGCTCCGGCATTGCCGACAAACCCGCGAGCTTGCACGCCAATGGTCCAAGTTGGGCTAGCGCAGTTGCTCCATCGGGTCCAGATAGCGCAAGAATTGGACGCCGCTCCTCGGCCAGAACCTTGGCCGGAATGATCAGGCGCAAGAGACGGCGCTTCTCAAACAGTTCCGTATTCCACGACAACGCCATGACGCTGGCCGGCTTTTCGAGTGTGAGCTTGCGGCGCAGGGACCCCAGAACCTCCTCGAAGCTTTCGGCCATCTTTGCCGGATCATAAAGCAACGTCTCGGGTGTGGCCTGGCCCAGAATGGCATCAAGCTCCACCGAAAGGCTGGCGAGATGGCAGAACAAGGCGCGGGGCGACACACGCCCTAGATGCCGTGCATTCTGCAACACCAGAAGCCATCGGTTGAGCACCTGAAGCTCGAGCCGTTCGGTCATCAGGCTCGCCTCGCTACGCATGCCGGTCTGCGTGGTCACGCGCCCTGCAGCATTTGCAGCCCGCACCCTTGCCAGCGAAATGGTCTCCTCCAAACGCTCCGCCAGAATGCGTGAGGCACGCAGGTCAATGGCTTGAGGCATGAACGCGCGATCCAGGATCACCCTTCCCTCTGCCGTTTTTTCCAGGACACGTGCCACCGCAATGGTCGCAAAACCAGACAAATCCTCACTGCCAAGCTGAAGGCTTACTCCCACATCAGCCATTTCGGTTTCCACGGGCTCATTGTCCGGATCGTTCAAATCCCGCAGTTCCCGGCGTGTCTTGATCATTCGGGCTGTCTCACCCTGCTCACCAAACTGGGCTACTCCGTTGATTGCCAACGGAACCGCAATATAAACCAGCTCATCCACCACCCCATCCGCAATGTCGATAATCAATTCCTTGGTAAGTCGAAAGAACAGGCGATCAGGAAGAATACCCGCAGCGCCCCGGACCGAGAACTTGCCTATGGCCAGTGCGTCCGTGTTCAACTCCAGTTCGCTGACACCATAGTCACCGGAAAGTAGATCAAGCTGTGCCACTTCATTGACATAACGCTGCAAAGTAACGTCAAAATGCTGAAAATGTTGAGGCGCAATGAACATACCCTCTGACCAGACTATGCTTCCATGCATCACTTGCCCCCTCCAAAAAGCCAGGCAATCAAGCCAAATCCCCTCTTCTCTGTCTCGTCTTCCGTATCATCCACAGGATTGCGGAACTGGATTGAAATACCAGAAGCCGTTACCGAAATCGTCACACCGTTGTCCAGACGTTCTGCATCGATCGGTACTGCCGCGCGAAACTGCTGCGTGTTGAAATCTGCAAACTCGGCGAAAGCGCCCAAAAAGAACACATCCGGTTCCAGATCGAAGGCGACGAGACGGGTTTCGCCCGGATAGAGCGGCGAAAGGCTGCGCTTGTCGAGGACGACACCTGCAAGGTCTGGTCCAGTGTCATTGAAGATGTCCCAGAAACTCGCCGCCTCGAATTCACTGCGGGAACTCAGTTGGTACAGGCGCACGACGATCGGATTGGCCGCGTTGTTGTATTGATTGACATTGGGCCCGGCCTGCACGCTCAGCGTCTTGTTGACAGGCATCGGAGGTTCTGGCTCCTGAGCACAGGCAACAAGCAGGAACGCACCGGCGAACAACCATGTGTATCGCAAAACTTTCATAGCTTGCGCATCTCCTCTGCAAACAGAGCCAGGAAGGTACGTCGAAACTCCCCGCTGGCCTTTTTCCTGGAAAACTGTCGGGAATGAATCTTCCAGTATCGCTTCTGACGGCTCACAAGACGCGGGATATACTCATCGTAATCCTCTTGCAAAACAGCTGGATCTATCTCGTCAAGAAAGCGCTCTAACGCCCGCTCCATTGCCGTGGACACCTGCTCACGATAAAAACTCGTACGCAGATGGGCATTCTGGAGCGCCGGCACAGTCGTCTGATAGCGTGTCATCTCCATGACCTCGCCCGCTTCTGAAAAAGCCGTTTCGACAGCTGCTGGCTGAGGACGGGGCTCGGAGATCGGCGGCTCTCGCAACGCGGGACCCTCGGCAAAAGGGTCGAACATGAGATCGGCATCCAGCTCCATCCCACTGCCCGAAAACCCCATGTCGAGCTCCGGAAAGGCCTCTTCGATTTCCTGATCGGGTAGCAGCGGCGCATCATCAGACATATCGGTTTCAACAACGAACCTCCTTTCAGGAAAGTCGTTTACGGGCTCCTTTTTACGTGCGGATTCTACGATGCCGAATAGTAGCTTATAGCCCGCTAAACTGACCACATCCCCATCCTGCAGCGGCTGTGGTTGCTTTGGCGGCAAAGGTTTGCCGTTCAAAATTGCCCCAGAGATGCTCGTGTCATTGATTGCATACTCACCTGACGGCGTCCTGCTGACGACGAGATGCGTCGGAGCAATGGTCTCTGCGAGGTCTGGCAAGCATATATCTGACCCGAAATCACGTCCAACTGTGAAGGATGCACCAGTGAGATAAAACTCTCGAGTCGTTACTGTCTCGGTGGAAGGGATTTGCAAAAGCTGAACACTTAGGGTCATTGGACCTCCTCAAGGCAACGTCGCATCTGGGCGTTGAAACGGGTCAGGAAGAGGGGATTGGCCTCTGTGTATTTTTTGGAGAAGTGAACACTCATATCCTGATGGCGAAACGGGATTTTCCGAAACTGATCCTCGAACAATCCGCGTTTTTCCATGTAATGTTCGAAGATCAGCTCGTATTCCAGCGCCACATCGATATCACCCACGATCAACATGTTCAAAAGCGACTCCGCATCGCGTGGCCGCATCACGACGTTGTAGCCATTCCGATGCAAAAGCTGCCATTTCGATGTGGCGAATTTCGCACTGTACCGTGCCGAGAGCGCATCTTTCGGATCATTCGGGTCAATGTCGGATCCCAATGGCAGGTACCAGGCCAGGTCCTCGGAAACGACCGTCTCCGAGGGCACCGCGTAATTGGCCCGGGCATTGGTCGCGGACCCGACGAAGAACCCGTCAAAACGCCCGGTCTGCGTACCAAGCTGCGCATCCGCCCACACCGTCATGTGCAGCTCATAAGGAACATTGATCGCATCAAGAGCACAGCGCACCCGCTCGACCGCGATACCGGTCATCATATCACCTTCGATCATCTGGTAGGGTGGCAAATCTTGGGTGGCAAGCCGGAGAACCGGAGAGCTTTGTGCCCAGACCGGATCGAGCAGACCGAGGGCAAAGGTGCAAAGAACCGCCCCCGCAGCCCGAATTCTGCGAAAGATGCGTGGTCTCATCAAGATCACTCCATGCTTAAGACGACATCGCAGCCGTCATGCGCGACCGTGATCGCGCGCATCGGCTTGTCCTCGATCACGCGGGCAATGCATTCCTCGGCAAGGCGCGGCAGAAATTTCTTGTTGATGATCGCCTCGAGCGCCCGGCCGCCGGACAAGGGATCCGAATTGGCCCGCACGACGTAGTCGACAAAGCTCTGTTCCCAGCGAAACGTCGCGCCATATTGAACCGCAATCCGCTTTTTGATCCGGTTGAGGTGAATCTCCGTGAGCTTGCTGCCAACCTCGGGTGTCAGAGGGCGATAGGCGATCAGTTCGGTGCGGCCGATAAAGGCGGGGCTGAACCAGTCGAGCAGCAACGGGCGCAAGTGATCGGCCAACTCCTGCGAGGTCGGATCATGGTCGGCTCCGCTGATGTAGTCGCGAATTTCCTCACCACCGGCATTGGATGTCATGATGATGATCGTGTTGCGGAAATCGACCTCATTGCCTTCACTGTCGGAGATGTGTCCCTTGTCGAAAATCTGGAAGAAGATGTCCTGGATCTCGCGGTGGGCTTTCTCCATCTCGTCCAGCAAAAGCACACAATAAGGCCGACGACGCACTGCTTCCGTCAAGACACCCCCCTTGCCATAGCCGACATAGCCGGCCGCCGCCCCCAGAAGCATCGAGACTTTATGGGCTTCCTTGAATTCGGTCATGTTGATTGTCGTGACCGCGTCTTCTCCTCCAAAGAACTGGTCGGCGATGGCCAAGGCGGTCTCGGTCTTGCCGACGCCCGAAGGGCCACACATCAGGAAGACACCGATGGGTTTGCGTGTATCGGTCAAGCCGGCACGGGAAATCTTGAGCGAACGGGCAATGGCCGCAATGGCATCATCCTGCCCGATCACCCGCGCCTTGAGTGTGTCCTCGAGGCCCAGAAGCCGCTCGGCCTCACTGGCCCCGAGATTGGCAATCGGAACACCGGTCCAATCCGAGACAACCTCGGCAATCGTGGCCTGCGTCACCCAAGGATGCACAAGGATGATCTCTCCCGCATCGCCTGTTTCGACCGCCTGGGCTAGGACACCATCATCACCCGCCGCCACACGCGCGGCTGCCAGCCTCTGCTGCACTTTTTCCTTCTGATCCTCCCACATGGACATCCGGTCCGCGACCATGGCCTGCAGGTCCTCGATGCTGGAGTTCAGCGCGGTCGGATCAAAGCCCGCATCGCCAAACATGCGAGCATCCGTCTCCGACTTGGCCAGTTCGGCCTCCACGAAGCGCAGCTCTTCCTCCAATGTCTCGATCTGAACGGGGCGCGCATGCTGCGACAGGGCCACCCGGGCGCAAGCCGTATCCAGAAGGCTGATGGCCTTGTCCGGCAAACGCCGCGACGGCATGAACCGGATCGACAGATCCACGGCCGCCTTGATGGCCTCTTCGCGCACCAGCACATCATGGTGCTTGCTCAATCCCTCGGCCACGGCACGCAGGATATTAACGGAGGCATCACGGGAGGGCTCGTCGATGTTGATGGGCTGGAAACGGCGCGACAGGGCCGGATCCTTCTCGAAATATCTCTTGTACTCGGCAAAGGTCGTGGCCGCCACCGTGCGGAACTCACCCCGGGCCAGGGCCGGTTTCAAAAGGTTTGCGGCATCGTTCTGCCCTTCGGTGCCTCCCGCTCCGATCATCGTATGGGCCTCGTCGATGAAGACGATGATGGGTGTCTCGGAGGCCTGGACCTCCTTGATGACGTTTTTCAGGCGCTCTTCGAATTCGCCCTTCACACTGGCGCCCGCCTGCAAGAGGCCCATGTCGAGACTGACAAGATCAGCGCCTCGCAATTGTTCGGGAACTTCACCCGAGGCAATCTTCTGCGCCAGGCCCTCGACCACGGCGGTCTTGCCCACCCCGGGCGCGCCCAGAAGGATCGGGTTGTTCTGACGTTTGCGCAAGAGCACATCAATGGCCTTGGCAACCTCGGTCGTGCGGCCCAGAACCGTGTCAAGCGCACCATCTCGGGCAAGCTGGGTCAGGTTGACGGTATATTTCTGCAACGCGGTCCCATCACCGCCACCGGCCGCATGGGTTTCTCCCCCCTCTCGGGACAAGGCAGCAATATTGCGGCTTTGTTCAGCCGCAAACGCCCGCAGCGCATCCGTCGACATCGGCCTGAGACCCTGCAGCACAAGAGCCTTGGCGCCCAGCGTGTTGGGCAACTGGGAGACAAGGAGAAACACCTCTGGCGTGATCTGACCCAAGGACATCTCGACCGATGCATGCAGCCAGGCCTGCTCGATGAGCTTGCTCAGGGAGCCGGACAGGGTCGGCTGCTGGTGTCCATTGCCCGATCCGTACGGCATCTCCCGTTCCAGCTCGGATTGGAGCTCCGACAGATTGACCCCTTGATCCTCAAGAAACGTCCGCATGGCGGCATTGCCGCCATAGATGATGTGATAAAGCCAATGCGCCGGCTCGACAGTGGCGGCTTTGCGCTTGATGGCTTCGCCCACCGCATTTTCGAGGTCGGCTTTGAGGGACGATGACAAACGGGCAACAAGTTTCGTCAGGCTGGCCATAGGCATACCTTATGCAGATATTTGAGTTAGTTTAATGCTGGCCCAAGCATCAGGACGATGCTCAGGCCTCAAAATATTATACGCGCCAAGACGGTCCGCCTGTTCAGGATGCGCTGATAAGCGCGGCGCGGTAAGAAACCGCCGCATGATCGTGGCGTAAAAACTCACCGGCACCGGATCCCGCAGATATTGCAGCGTAACCGAGCAAAGTTCGGACAATGCCGTCGCATCGCCGATGAGTGCATCAAGTTCCGCGCGGTCTACGCAGGTGATCCGAACAGAGATATGTCCCATCGGCGTACGGCCAAACCGGCCAAGTAGCGCCCCCCGCCCCAATGCCACCGCCGTGTGGCGGCAACTGCTCAGATTGCTGAGACTGTCGCAGTCGATCGGGCGCAATGTGTCAAAACTGGCAGAAACTGATACTGCAGAGCCAGTCCACCATTCCAAAACGTCGCGCAAGCCGTCCAGACTGCGGGTGCGCGACAAAAGCGGTATGAGCAACTTGATGTAGCGAGTATCACTACGCTTGATCTTCCGCAAAAGTCGAGACAAAATCGAAACCGAGCCTTGTTCCCGATCATCCTGCGTGGCGACCATAATCGACGCCCGCCGCGCGTGCACCTCAAGCGCCAGCAACCGACGATCAAAGAGCGACAGAAAATCGCGTAACCCAGTATCATCATCGTGCAAAGCAGAGAGCATCGCAAATTGGATATAATCTGGAAGAGCGCTGTCAAAGCTAGTCAAAGGCGCACCGACCAGCGCCGTCGCAGTAATACCGCTGTTCTGAGCCAACACGCCCCCGGATTGCGTACCATCGGGAAAGGGATCGAACTCACCCTCCTGCATCGCTTGCCGGTACTGCGGGATGTCTAGCCTATCTGCCTGCAGCAGTGACAGGTCTATCAACACCATTGCCGTCTTATCCTTTATCCGCATAGCTGACCGCCATGCTGACGCTTGAAGACCTTAAAGGGCTGCGAACGCCCACGTTCACGCAGGCTGAGCTGAAAAAATCGATCATAACTGATCAAAGATGCAAAATAGAGATTCAAGGCTGTGGCAAAGACATGCCGTGCAAAAGGCAGAGCTTCGACATCCAACACCACCTCAATACGACTGCCCGACGAAAGCAATACCTTGCGTCCAATCTGCACTGGCGCAATAGACTGGGTGACGGTAACATCCCAAATAGCATTGGCCACATCCGCATAGCCTGACGGAGCACACAAATGCAGTGCTTCCTTGAGTGCTTCTACCGGGCTTTGTGCATCGAATACGGTGGTGAAATTGCCGTTGATCAGCGAGAGCACATCCCACAAACGTTCCGCTCGCATGTCCGGCAGGATGGGCACACTGGGTTCGTCGAGCAAGCGAAACGGTGTCTCCGCTAGGTTATCGTCACTGAAGAACACCCGCGTGCCCGGACGCATTGCAAAGGCTGCCTTTCCGTTCGAGCAATACAAATCAGCCACAAAATCAAGCGGCTCCGGGTCAGGACCAAGACCAGCCTCGACGGAAAAACTCACCTCTCGGCGCGCAAGATCGAATTCGCCGACAACTAAGCGCTCCTGCCAGACCGGCAATCTCCGCGTATCACGCCGTCCCGGCGAGGTGATCCGCGGCAGCAAAGCCTCCCCCTCCGAGGTCAGCTTGCGGATATCGCGGATCTGAAGACAGGCCACATTCATATCTGAGGCCGAGCTCGGCTTGACCGGCACTTGTGTCCGCGCGTAATCATACCGCACCGGTAGAGATTGGTCGGGATAGAGGTTCACTACCGGGACGACATTCGTCGCGAAATCCTCCAGCTCCACCGAAGACAATTTCTGTGCGCCTTCGCTTGACAGAAAAAATCGAACCTCAACTGGACCTGAAGGACAGGCCTGGAACCCCCGATCGGTATTAGAAAGCGTGAAGAAGGACGCCTTATCCGGGTAGGCTAGGAAATCTCGCAGCCGCGAAAGTGCAGCGGGCGGTGCCCCCTCTTGCGGCAGGAAGGTGCTGTTGTCCAAACTCATCGTGAGTCCGAACCCGTCGACCGGCAACATATGGCTCTTTCGCGCACGTTGCGGGTCCTTCTGGGCCGTTGAATACCCCACCCCCAGAACGTCACCACTGAGCACATCGATCAGGCGGTGCTTGCGGCCCCCTGAGGCAGATACATAAAGTTCCAACCAGTCGAGCCCAACATTCTGCAAGCTCTGACTGGCATCAAAAGGCGCCAAGGTGATGCAAATGGCCGCCTCACAGCCCCGAAGGTCCTCGGGCACGTCGAACCGAAGCGGGGCACGCTCCAGTGTCACAGCCCGGATCTCACAGGGTTTAAGCGCGATGTCGCGCGCCACTGTGAAAAGGCAATCCGTGCTGCCACCGGGTACCATCACCGGCATGCGAGTCCCTGCCCTCAAGATCACCGGATCGGTCAGTTCATCAGCCTGTACATCGAGCTTGACCACTCCATAGCTAGGCGCCCCAAGCAGGAATGTGGGCGCTAGCATGCGGATCAGATCAAGCGCAATTTCCGGCAGGGTATCATCCAAACGCTTGGCGAGACGGGCCGCATGCAGAGCCACCGAATCCGCCAACCGCTGAACATTTGGATCCGATGACCGACCCGCGCTGATCCCAAGCGCCTTGGCTTTCTGCGGGTGGGTCGCCGCGAAAGCATCAAAGGCGCGACGCATGTAGTCTAGTTCGGTTTCATAATATTGAAGGATCTGGTCCATCCGATCAGCTAGCCCCATCGCCATATTGATCCATCCGGGACAGTGTCGTGTAGATTTCAACCCTGTCAGTACCGCTCTGGCTGCGTACCGCTCCAGCGATATAAAAGGTAACGGCATTCTTCGCCGTGTCTTCCTGCAGGAAAATGTCTGTCATCAACGCAAGTCGAGGCTCAAATTTCTCAAGACGATCGCGCAACATCCTGCGCACGTGCAAATTGCGCTGCCCCTCATCCAAAGCCCAATCCATGGGCACACCAAAACAGAGGTTCGACAAGCGCACGTGAGGCAGCGCTGGCCCGACAATCGGTTCGGGCGCAATAGATTGGAGCATAGTTTCGACATGAAAACCCACGCATTCTTCTATTCGCTGGTCACCCGCTCTCTCAAGAAAGGCAGAGCCAAAACTCATTTACACCACCTTTACGGATTTGCCCGCGCCGAAATCCGTGCGCAACGTGATATCGCCCAATACAGTGTCAATCTGATACTGTGGGCGCACGATAACCTCGCACTGAAACCTGGCCCGTTCTGTACTGGATTCCGTGACCCGTACACGCGCATTCTTCAGCGGGAAACGGGCTTGAAGTTCATTCGAACTACTAGAGCCCGAAACATAGGGTTCAAACCAGTCGTTGAGGATTTGCTCACATTCTGTAGAGGTCTTAACCTGACCAATCAAAGCGCGAACTTGCACCTTAAGGTAGTGCACAATTCTGCAGGCAATCATCACCGACTGCAACTGAGTCAATATCTCGGAAACGACCGAGCCCCCCGTCTCAATTACAGTGCGATTACCCACAAAATATAAATAATTGGACTTAGGGCTTTCCGCAATCGGGATGAAGCCCAACTCCGAATACAAATGTGCTAGGTTTCGCGTCATGCGCACCTGAGCCCGCACACCGCGGCTAGACCCCATCGGAATCGGATGTTCGGTGGGCGCCAGAACGGCGCCTTCGCCCGGATTCGCGCCGACAAGTTTCAGAAAACCGAACCACGCACGGCGCTTGAATTCCCCAATCACAGTCCGCAAGAAATCATACCCAGCGGAACCCCACAGGCCGTTGCTGTCTGAAGGATATTGATGAAAACGAAAGCCGATATCAAGATCCTCATACCGTCCCCGCAACTGTGTCTGGAGCATAACAAGACCTAAGAAACGCGCATTGGGCAACCGACGCAGGGTCTGCCAGCTTCGATAGTCTTCGCCACCAAGAATACTGGTTATACGACGAGCATCAGTCAACCACGCGGCATCAGTCTCACCAAAGAAGTCTTCCGCCAATCCCATGATGATGGGACACATAACTGACTCTGCCAGTTCGCAGACAAGTTGAGCAGTGTAGAGATCATCAAATTCCGTCTCTAAACTCATCGACAAACAATGATCAACCATCGCCAGTCCGAAAGGCTCCCCACCCATCGTATCAAGCTCGCGTTGGCCCATAAGTTTGTAGAGTACCGATAGGCGCATCTCACTAGTGTAGTGAAGGTCTCGCGTAAGTTCTTCCCAGCTAAGATCGAGAATCTTGATCTTCACCGAAGATGCCCCCCGTTTGGCCCAAACAACACTGGCTAACCCAGACCAACGAGCTTCCATTTGCCTAAAAGCGTTCGCCTCAATAATTTTAGTCAATTGCGAAGAAAGAAGAGCTTCCAACTCCAAAACAGTTCTACGAAGAAAAGACGTGAGTGCCTCGATATCTGCAAACCGCATCCGCAGACGGTCAAGTTGAGGCTCCGTCACATCTAACACCTCCGTGGCCCGTAAGGACCGCGAAGGTGTGAGCGATTTACAGTCAGTGATATTAGTCACGGAAAACTCGTTACCCGCCTGGAATTTTCGTAACCATACGGACCGAAGTTGTAAGTTCCTCGAGCTGTAACCAAGGACGTAGATACGCTACAGCTGAATAAGCTCCTGGCTTTCCTGGCTGCTCAATTACATCAATTCGACTTGCAGCCAGCGGCGTTTTGGACCGCTCCGCATTACCCATCGCTCCAGCGTTTGTGTATAGATCGATCCACGATTGCAGCTTAGACTTGATGTCATTAGCCTCTAGATTGGAGCCCAACATATCTCGACCCATTACCTTCAAGTAATGGGCAATTCGACTAGCCGCCATGATGTATGAAAGACGTGCACAAATAGCTGCATTTTCCGTCGCATCGGGATCAACGTAAACTTTAGGACGCTGAGCAGTCTGACTTCCAATGAAGACGGCATGACTTGTATTTTTGTAATGCACCAATGGCAAAAATCCAAGATCCGAGAGTTCCTTTTCTCGCTCATCGGTGAGGTTCACTTCAGTGGGGCAAGACTGTTTAACATCTCCTGCATCCGACTTGAAGGTAAGATTGGGCAATTGATCAACCTTACCACCGTTGTCGAGGCCACGGATCGCAGTACACCACCCGAACGCAGTAAAAGCCTCATTCATCTTGAGCGCTAAGTCGTATGCTGCATTTGACCAGACCAAATCGCCATTGTCCTTTGGGCGCTGGTTGCCTTCAGGGTCCTTGTCCAACTCGTGATAATCGAAACTTTTGGCTGACCCGCCATTTGCCCCGTACGGGAGCCGTGCAAGTGTTGCAGGCAAGGTTAAGCTAACATAGCGAGAATCATCGCTGTCGCGAAAGCCGTTCCAAGCGGCGTAAGTAGGCGAGTCAAAACCGGCAGCTACCGGGCGCCCTTCGGCAAAGCTCTCGAAACTCTTGTACTCGAACATTTCCGCCCCAGCCGCTGCAATGAAGGGCGCATGACACGCAGCAGCCGTTTCGGCCATATAAGTCAGAAGTGCCACATCCTCATCACCATACCCGAAGAAATAGTCACCTACCAAAAGACCATACGGTTCACCGCCGGCCGTACCGAACTCATCTTGGTACAAAGCTTCGAATAGAGGACTGCGATCCACGGCTGGAGCATCCTCGAACTGTTCGAGCAACTCTTCCTTATTGTAGTCAACAAGCTTAATTTTTTGCTGCGGGCCGAGCTCGGAATTTCGTACGACCTTCTGAACCCCGCGCCAGGATCCTTCGAGTCGCTTGAACTTGTCGTTTTGCATGATCGCGGACATTTGCTTGGACATTATCTTGTCAATCGCAGCCACCGCATTACGGATCGTCACACCAACATTCTGATCCCATACAATAGAGCCTTCCATCGCTTGCGCAGTTAGAACGGTGAGAAGTTCTTTAGTCTGATCAATGGGAGTTTGGGACGTCGCCTCTATTGCCCGCTCCAACAGACTAACGTTAGCCACTGCATCTGTGGCTTGAACTACGCCGCCACTTGCTTCTGATTCCGACACGTTTACTCTCCATCCTTCTGAGTGCTAACACCCAGTTCATCGCCTAGTGCCTTTACCATATCTGCATCCTGCAGAATTTCCTTGAGCACTTTTTCCAGGTCGCGCGAGCGATCAGCCTTAGCCACCAAAGTCATTAGTTTTTCTCGCGTTTCCGCCAATTTACGCAGCGGTTCAACCTTTCCAACGATCGCATCCGGTTCGAAATCTTTCATCGACTTAAAGTCGAGTTCCACCTGAAACTCTGAGCCATCATCCTGGATTTTGTTTTCGACCGTGTAGCTCAACTTGGGTCCAACCCGCGCCATCACGTCGTTGAAGTTATCCTTGTCGACACCGTAGAAAGTGCGGTCCTCCAACGCCTCCTTATCTTCACGATCACCGGAATAACCACCAATCATCCCGATTATGAAAGGAAGCTCCTTCTTCTGCATCGATCCACCGTCTTCCACATCAAACGTAATGCTTACACGGTTTTTACTCACGCGTTTCTGTTGTGCGTTCAGTGCCATTATCCGACCCTTTCTACTTACTTCATAGCTTCTGCATTGCCTGAGACAAGCAAGCCGGCCTTCAGATCAAATTTGACGGTATCACCTTTTGTTACAGCTCCGGCTTCATCTTCAACATAGTAAGTAATTGCGACAGAAGTAAATGCTATTCGAATGTTATTCAACCCGGGGCTAGCTTCGAACCCGGTCATCCTAGCTTGCTCCACTGTGATGATCTTTACCGGAATCAGTCCTTGACCATCATTCTTTTGCTTGGTTTCGAGAATTTCAAAAATTTTCCCGGTGTCACCCGGCGCAAAAAACATTGTTGAAAGCACCGCAGAAGCGTTATCTGCACCCCGTGACACAATAAGGTCTGTTATCGATGGCACCCCGACCTCTGCATCTCCGGCTGAGCCAACGGTTATCGAGACCGCCCGCGAGAAGCCAAGCGAATAGCTTTGCACAGGAAAGAATCCCTTCTTCCCGGCTATTTCCTTGACAGTTGATACCCCCGGAAAGTCATCAATGCCATCAATCCTCATAAACATCCCTGACATGGATATTTCCCTCTTCCTGTTTTGATTAAAATTTCAATTTCAGCGTAGTTGACTTACCATTCGAAGCTTTCGACCGGTAAATCTGTGCTTTGTGGTGTCGTTCCCGTCTCCGCCGACTTCTCTTCCTTTTTTTCCGTAAGAAGTTCAGAAGGCTTTAACACATTTTGTACCATAGAACCGTTAGACTGCAATTCAGCTCCCCCGTTGCCCTGATTTTGAAGCCGATTTATTGGCGCAGGCAAAACCGAGGCATAATCTGGGAGAGTTGGGTGCTGAGTCGTCGCATTATTCCCGCTTCCTCCCTTTGCAACACTGTCCGAGAAACCGTGGCTCTCCAGTCCCGTCATCAACGCCATTTGCGCCATGCCCACACTACCTTCGGTAAGAATTTCTCGGTATAAGTCGCCTGCGCTCAAATTTCCCCAGCGTACCGCGCGGTCGAGTAAAAGGCTAATCGGAGAATGCGGCTCAGTGGTTCTGAAATGAATAGCGAGGCGTGCAATGGCCATAAGCGCCTCCTGCCGGTTGACCACATTGGCGAAAGGGTCAAACCCAGTTTTAGCCGCAGCACTGGAAGAAGCCTCAACCGTCCCATTTTCTTGCTGGCTACCTTGATCGATTGCCTCGTCCTGCGAGGCCGTTTCACCTGCACCAGGCCAAGGAAAGCCTGTCCCCTCCACAAGTCGTTGCGCCATAACTAGGATATCGTTTACTATACGACGCCCATAACCGATCATGGGTGGCTGTTGACCATTTTCTGAAGCATATTTCTTGAGCCGGACATCTAACTTCTCGAACTGCCGCTCCATCTCCTGGAGGGCTTCGATTTTCTCGAGTAATGCCTCGGTTTGCGACTCGAGTGCCAAGCCAGCCTCAGCCCGAAGCACATCAATCGTCCCATTTTTTTCAGCCAAAAGATACTTACCATAGGTAACATCACCGATCAGTCGATGCGCCGCCATCGGAGCCGCAAGCAGCCCACTGCCTTCGACCTCGCCTACCAACTGTACGAAAGGACGCAATCGCAACTCCGCGATTTCAGCCGCCTGCGCTGCTTCTGTGTCCCCCTTGAGCTTATCAGAGGGAGGAATAGGCTGAAGCTGCTCAAGATTGTTCTGAACAAGATCGGCAAGGACGGTCAGGGCGCCCGCACAATTCGGCAAAGGACGACTGCTGTGCAGCTGAGCCGCTGTGAACCAAGTCAGAATCTCTAAATCTTTCGAGGTTTCCCTTAGACAAGTTTCACATTTATCTGCCAGCGCCGTCCAAGCAGCAGTATTGGCGGCGGCCAATTCCCGATTCTCAAGCGACTCCTGTGTTTCTGACAAGCTTCGCCACGCCGCCTGCGCGGCATTGAATGCATTGCGCAAACCCCGGTAAATAGGCTTTTCACCCTTGAGGTAAACACCGAATGCCAGATCGCCAGCGATGGGGGCCTTCAACCGTTCCATGTCAAAATTTCCGGCAAAAAGTAACTCTTGAGGAAGATTGAGCACTTCATTCTACAATCTCCGCGACGCCAACGAGCGACAGGGGAGGATAGAGCTCAAGCTGCCGCGCGGAGGTAATGTTCAAAATGATAGAGTAGCGGTTCAACGCCTTGACTGGCATCGCTCCGGGGGTTTCACCGTCAAGCAAAATTGCAGCCGCCTGCTGAGCAGCTAGGCGCCCTACATTGGCATAGCTCGTGCCGATGGCCATCAGGGCCCCGGCTTCTTGCACCATTTGCGTGTAGGAAGAAAACACCGGCAGATCTAGCGCCGCCGCAGCGGCGACAAACTCTCTCCGATGCTCGAGATTATAGGAGCTGGACCCGACATAAATCGCCTCCGCTCCTTTCGCCTTCAGCGCGGCAAGAGCCTCAGGGATCTGCGCAACAGGCACGTCTCCACGAGCGTCGGGTGTATAAAGGTGTTCGACGAGGGAAAAACCGAATTCTTGGGCAATATCCCTGAGCTTTTCAGTATTGAGCGTCGAATTGAGCTCATCGGGATGGTTCAGGACGCCCAGCCGGTCAGGACGGAAATATTCGAATATCAGGCGCAGCTGGACCTCTTCGGGCACCCGGTTTCGCACCCCAGATATGTAATCCCTGCCGCTGGCCTCGTAGCTCTCCACCAGATCGGACGCTACAGGATCGGCCACGATCATGAAGAGCGCGGGAATGTCCCCTAGGGCAGAGCCCGTGCCATGCTCTGTCCGTGTCCCCAGAAGATCGCTGGACACGGTGGTGCCCCAGGTCACGACCAGATCGGGCCGCTCGGCAATCAAACGCGTCTGCACCTCGGGCAACAGGTCCTTGTCGCGCGCCACATCGATCACCTCGATGCGCACCAGAAGATCGCGATCCTCGAAATAGCGGATGAAGCCTTTGCAGGCCTCTTCGCAGCCCCGCCAGACAACCATTTGCACATGGCGTTCAGGTAGGTGTGCCCCCCCTTGGGACTGCGCCAGGGCCGGCATCAGGCCGAGAAGGCTACACCCCGCAATCAGGACCAGGCCGGCAAGGAGACGCTCAAGCATGGGCCAGACCCTTTCCATGCTTGAGGGAGATCCCTGCCATCACCAGTCCCATGAGGGTCACGGTCACGCCGATGATGGCTGCCACCTGACCATAGTCGAGCTGGACAAGCAGCGCCGCCACGACGACGGGACCTATCACGGACCCGATCCGCTCACTGGTGCGCAACAGGCTGAGCGCCCCCGTCCGGGTGATGTCCGGGCTCTGCTCGGCCGCTTCCATCGCCGCAACGATCAAGGGCGCTTTGAGGAAAGCGTGCACAACCCCCAAGGCGGCGACAACTGCAAGAACAGCTGCCACACTGGCATTCTGATAAAGACCCAGAAGAACAATGCCTGACAGCACCGTCGCCCCGATCACCATCCACAGGTTCTTGCCAAGCCGGTCGGCAACACCGGACGCCAGCGGGCTGATCGGAATGATGATAAGCGAATAGAGCATCATGATCCGCCCGATCTCGGATTGGGTCGCCTCCAGGCTGGCCAGATAAATCGGGACGAACAGATAGAGAATGCCCGTCAGGATCACCTTGGCCGGGATCGCACAGAACAGCACGATCAATACGAATTGCGTATTGCGCATCAGGATCGCAAGCGGGCTGCGACTGGCCTCCTGAGGCACTTTCTTGACCTCGGGTGCAGGCAGATCGGTGCGGAGCATGGACCAACCCAGAACGCCCGCCAGCAAGGAAAACCCGGTGGCAATGAGAAAGACGGGCTTGTAGCCCAGCCAATCCGCCAGGATCGCCCCGATCGCCGTGCCGCACATGGTGGCCGTCATCAATACACCGACAAAGATCGCCATCCCGCGCGCCCGGTTCTCGGCCACCACAACGGCCGCGATATAGCTCTGACAACTGATCGTGATAACGGCATAGCCAACAGCCGTCATAGAGCGGCCTACGAGGATGTCATTGGCGCTCGCGGCAAAAAAACAGAGTATGTACCCCGCAATGGCCGGCACGAGACCCGCCATGAAGAGTGTCTTGTTGCCGAACCTGTCCACCAGACGGCCGGCAAAGGGCGTGAAAACGGCGATCACGAACATGAAGGCGGAGATCGGCAGCCCCATCATGATGTCCCGGGCGAAGAGATCGCTCTCGGTGTGGAACTCCGCCACAAAGAGCGGCAGGAAGGATTTCTGCAATTCCTCCGCAAAGGAGAACACGAACAGCGGAATGCGCGCGTCCATGATGGAGGCCCCGCTGCGCGCATCCGTGATGTAGAGCCCACGTCGTTCGCCAAACGCCGACAGCGCCATACGCCGCGCCCCGTCCCCCAGACTGCGCAGAGCCGCCGTCAGCGCATCCCGCAGGCGCGCATTCTGCGCATTGAGTGCCTGGATGAACTCCGCAATCCGCCTGGAGCCGCGCCCCACCTGATATTGCCGCAAATCGCCCGAAGCCCGGCGGTTGATCGCGGATTCTGCCTGTCGAAAAGGCTCTGTCAGCTGCGACGCGGACACCACAACCACCACTTCCAGCGCCACCAGCGACACCGCGATCAGGATCACCAGAGTGTCAAAGAAGACCGATGTCATCTTGCCGTTGAGATAGGACTCGTCGATCGTGGCCTCGACACGGGCAAGCACCACGCCGTCGCGCATTACATCTACCGAAACAGTCTCCAAACCAACGGAACGACCCAGCAAGATGGCCGTGACATCACCGATTTCCTCGATGATGTTTGTCGCCCATTGACCATCGAAGTCCATGTCCTGGAAATCCATGTCCTGACGGGGGGAACTTGCCTGTCCCAAGGACCGTTCGTCGCTGCCCGTGGCAGCAACCACGCGCATTGCCTTGACCTCTGGATGAGCTGCGATGAGGTCGTCGATATAGGTGTCGAGCCCGCGAATTTCATCAAAAGGAATACCAATGCGCATCGCATATTCGATGTCGCGCTGCACAGCGACCGCAACGGCGCGCGCCTTGTCTTCCAGGAACGGACGCAGGCCCGCGTTGAATTCCGACACCGTCACGATCAGGCTGAGCGCCGCAGCAAGGATCATCGCCACCGTGGTGCTGAGAAACAAACGGCGCGAGAAACCCCGCATCAGGGACACAGGTTGCACAGCCCTCATGCCGGTGTCCCCCTCGCAGCCGATCCGCCTTCGGTCAGAAGCGCTTCGAACTCCGCCTCCGCAGCGGCGAAGGCGGCATCGCCCTCGGCAATGGCCTCACGCAACATGTCGGCCTCTGGTCCGACCTGGGCCGAAGCCGCCTCACCACTCAGCGCCAGCGCCTGATAGGCATGACGGACAGACGAAAACTGCAAAATGATGAACGGAATGATCATCACGGAGATCATTCCAAAAATGATCAGATAGGCATTTGTCATGCGGTGAAAGGTCAAACGAGACTGGTAGATGAAGGATTCCGTCGGCGTTGTCAGGATGACCGCTCCCATGACCGCGTTGCTGCTGTCATAGAGCAGACGCCCTGTGTAAAGCCGTGGACCCACGTCCAGTCGCGTCACGGAGTCTCCACTGCCGAAGACCCGCCGCATGAGTTGATCACGGTCCGAGTGGGGTATCTCCTGCGAACCGCTCGACAGAATTGGTGCCCCGATCGGGGACACGATCAGAATCTGCGCGATGGAGGGGTCCCGCCTCTGCGTGCGATCGATGAGGTCCTGAAGTCCGGACATCTCGTCGATGGCAAATCCCAAGGAGTCGGCCCGGACAATGGCCGTCTCGATCGCTGCCGCAGAAATCTGCAACCGAGAAGATGTGGCTTCTGCCATCAACGATCTAAGCTTCAAGTTATTTAGAAGGCTCTGCAGAACAAGCATGCCAGCAATGACCAGCACAATAGAAACAAGCACCTTCGCGTAGATATCGCGAAAAACACTCCACCAAGACACTAAACCACGCCTCCTAACTTCCAAATCTGCTGCTTCTACACACGTCCAGCATCACAACAGACTGCCCCGCATAAGTTGGCTGAGAGCGATTGCAGAAGCAACCCATAAATTAGGGGAATCGCACTTAGAGCGTGTTTGCTTTGATCGGATTCAGGATTCCCGCATGAGGCTTTCTGTGATTCCTTACTCCTCAGAGCCTGATTTGAAACTAATTGAGTGAGTTCAGTAGGTTGTGATTCTGTTCGGCTAGGACACTGAACGGAGAACACGATGGCCTGGACCGAACTCACCCGACACCAGCATGCCCGTGAGGGCGACAGATACGCAAGCGATTTGACTGATGCTGAATGGGCGCTGCTCGCCCCTTTGATGCCACCGCCCAAGCCAACGGGGCGGCCGCGCACAACGTGTTTGCGCGAAGTATTCGACGCGATCCTTTATATTGCGACCACTGGGTGCCAGTGGCGAATGCTGCCGAACGACTTTCCACCAGTTTCGACAGTACGAGGGTACTTCTATGCGTGGCGCAATGACGGGCTGCTGGAGGAGATGAACCGCGCACTTGTCGAGGCCGCACGTTTGGCTGAGGGCAGAGCGGCCCTACCAACGGCCGGTATCATCGACAGCCAAAGCGTAAAAACCACAGAAAGTGGCGGGATTAGAGGCTATGATGCTGGCAAACGGATCAAAGGGCGCAAACGCCACATTGCCACCGACACGCTTGGCCTGCTGGTCGGTCTTGTCGTTCACAGTGCCGCCATCCAGGACCGAGATGGCGCACCGGATGTTTTGAAACGTGTCGCCGCGCGGTATCCAACGCTGCGCCACGTCTTCGCTGATGGCGGTTATGCCGGGCCCAAACTACGCGAGGCTCTGAAGTCTATCGGGCGCTGGACGGTCCAGATCGTCAAACGCTCAGACACGGCAGAAGGCTTCGAGGTTTTGCCCCGCCGATGGGTGGTCGAACGTACACTCGCTTGGCTGGGGCGATGCCGACGCCTGTCGAAGGATTGGGAAAAAACCATCGCCAGCGCGGCAGCGTGGGTCACAATCGCACACATCCGGCGCGTCACACGGCTGCTCGCAAGGCAATGAATTCGCTCGAAGAGTTTTGAATCAGATGGGGTGGTTGCCGCCCTCCCCAGACGGCATCGCAATGTGCCAAGATAGTGATGTTTACAGCCACTGAGCGGAAAGGATGGCAACCATGAAGAAAGATAGGATGATTGGGGTGGACCTGGCAAACAATGTTTTTCAGCTTCACGCAGCTTCAATGCGCGGGGAGCGACTGTTCTGCAAGAAGCTGTCGCGGGGAAGGTTCCGCAGCTTCATGGCCGATCAGCCGCCTTCCGTGGTGGTGATGGAGGCGTGTGGCAGTGCGCATTATTGGGCGCGCGAGTTGATCCGGCTTGGCCATGACGTGAAACTTATTGCAGCCCAATATGTAAAGCCGTTCGTCAAGCGTCAGAAGAATGATGCTGCGGACGCTGAGGCGATCGTGATCGCGGCGCAGCGGCCCGAGATGCGCTTTGTCGAGCCTAAGTCCGCCGAACAACAAAGCCGTGTCATCCTGTTTCGCGCCCGCGAACGGCTCGTCCACCAGCGCACCGAACTGATCAACGCGCTTCGAGCCTGCCTTTATGAATATGTCCATGCTGTCCCGCAAGGAGCACACCAAATAAAGCGGATCGCCGAGATATTGGATGCACCGAACAGCGATTTGCCCGATCTGATGCGCGAGGAATGCACGGATTTGCTGGATCAGATTGTCGAGCAGACCACACGCATCAATGCTCGAACCGCAAAGATCAAGAAGCTGGCTGCCGAGGCTGATACGGCACGGCGGTTGCAGACAATCCCCGGCGTTGGTCCACTAACCGCGCTGGCGGTCGAGGCATTTGCACCATCGATGGAGACGTTCAAATGCGGGCGTGATTTTGCCGCATGGCTCGGCCTCGTCCCGCGCCAGTTCTCTTCTGGCGGGAAGGCGCGGCTCGGGCGAATATCCAAAGCCGGGCAGGCTGACATCCGTAGGCTGCTGATTATCGGCGCGATGTCGCGGCTGAACTGGCTGGGTCGCAAATCGATCCCGGAAACCTCTTGGCTGGCACGTATGGTCGCTCGAAAGCCGCGGATGCTCGTGGCAATCGCGTTGGCCAACAAGATGGCGCGGACAATCTGGGCCTTGCTGACGAAAAACGAAGATTACCAAGTTCCGGCGCAAGCAACGGTGGCATAATCGACATGCCAGCAAACCTGCTTGCCGCCGGATAGGGGGAGTGAGAAGGCGACGACCCGAATGGGCAAAATGATCGAACTGATCTGGATAAGGAAAACCAGTTAAGAGTCGTGAGCATTGCAGCTCGAGAATCAGATTTGGCCCTGATCCGCAGATCACCATACCGGCCAGCGGCTTCTGAAAATGCCGCATCCAAAGGCCTGACAGAAGACCGCACTCGATCACTTACCCACCGGATCGGAAATTTCTTGCTTCATGGGCGGCAACCACAGAAGACTCTGAGATCGAAGCAATCGCCTGCGATCGTGATTTGTAATCCGCTTCATTCTCCAAGACCATGCGCACCGCACGTGCGCGCACCTCTGTCGAAAAACGGTTCCCAGGGTTTCCCTTTTCCATAGCTTACCTTCCGAGCTTTTGGCTCTCCGGTAAACCCGGTCTGGTTCATAGACTTTCTGGCGCCGCGACAGATCGACTGCCCAGGCGAGGCCTCGTGTGCTCAGCGCGTGGCGGAAAGGCCCGCTCGATCCGTAACCCGCATCGGCCAGCACACAGCCGAAGCGGACGCCTGCGGCCCGCACCCGGTCAATCTCCGCGATGGCGATCTCCGGCTTGCTCAAGGCGATCTGCCGATCCTCTGGCACACGGGCGCGAGCCATGCGGTCGGGATCGCCCGTCCAAGTCTCGGGCAGAAACAGCCGCAACCCCACCATCACCGGAACCTCCCCTGAGGCCAGCGTCAACGAGACCAGGGACTGGCAGTTCGCAGTCTTGCCCAGCGAGGACGCATATTGCGGCGCAACCCCGACGGAGCGATCCCCCTTCTTCGGCAGGCAGGTATCATCGATGACCAGAAAGGCCTCATCCCCGCCAACCAGCCTGTCGGCCTCGGCCAGAAGTGCTGCCTCCAGCGGCGCACTGTCCCAGACCCCGTCGGCGATGAAATGATGCAGCTGGTCATAGCTGACCACCCCGTCTCGCGCCGCCATCGGCTGCACGTTCTTGCGGTCGCCCGGGCCGTTCAGACCCGCAACATAGGCCGGACACATCCGCCCTCGCGTCTTGTGCCCGAGCGCCGCAACAAACGGTGCCAGCCAACCTTCCAGATCGTCCCGCCAGGTTCCCATAAACCGCCAGCCTCCCTCAATGCTGGCTCCCTATGAATCACCCAAAACGTCCCCAGTGAATCCGGTAAATATCAGATCAGCTTAATTTTGGGTCCCTTCGCGATCTGTGTGGGTTGATGGTGAGCGACGCGTCCGCAGGTATGCCAGATGTTGTAGTCGGGACGTGAGGCGCGTGTGGCGCGGAGACCGTATATATCGCAGCGCCAGACGCGCCTGATCTGTTGCGCTATGGCCCGCGTGAAGGGACGGTGGGAGCGTGGAGGCCTGACACGGAGGAGCGATGGGACCCGAGACGAGCTTGTTCACAATGGCGCTTGGCCTTCGGGCCCCGTGGAGTGTCACGGACGTGCGTTTCGACGCCAATCTCAAGGAGATCCACTTCGATGTGCGCTTCAAAGCGGGGAGCAGGTTTGCCTGCCCGTCTTGCGGGGCGGCGGATCAGCCGGTGCACGACACGAGGCCGAGGACCTGGGAACACCTGCGCTTTTTTGAGCACAAGGCTTTCATCCATGCCGCCGTACCTCGCGTCGCCTGCGGTCAATGCGGGAAGACCGGACAGGTGCCGGTCCCCTGGGCGCGCAGCGGCAGCGGGTTCAGCCAATTGTTCGACGCCTTCGTGATCGCGCTCGCCCGGGAGATGCCGGTAAAAACCATCGCTGATCTGCTCAATATCGGAGACGACCGGATATGGCGCGTGCTCGAGCACTACGTTCCCGCGGCTCGCGCTCAGGAGGACTTCAGCGATGTAACGGCTGTCGGGATCGACGAGACGGCATCGCGGCGGGGCCACAATTACATCACCCTGTTCCATGACCTGAACGTTGGCAGGTTGCTCTTTGCCTGTGAGGGCCGCGACGCGGACACGGTCCGGGCATTCGCCAAAGACCTCCGGGAGCATGGCGGTGACCCTGATCTCGTCACAGCGGCCTGCATCGACATGAGCAAGTCCTATATCGCAGGCGTGGGTCGGCATCTGCCGGAAGCGGCCATCACCTTCGATCGGTTCCATGTCATCCAGCTGGCCAATGCTGCGCTCGAAGAAGTGCGGCGCGCCGAGGTCCGCGAAAACCCTGCGCTCAAAAACAGCCGATGGATGTGGCTGAAGGACAAACACAGCTGGACCAAGCGGCAGATCCATCAACACCATGAGCTGTCACGCATGCATCTCAAAACCGGTCGCGCGTTCCGGCTCAAGGAAACCCTGCGGGATATCTTCATGACCGCGACCACACGCGAGGAGGCTGAGGCGCAGCTCTCCGCCTGGTTCCGATGGGCGCGGCGCAGCAAGCTGTCTCCCTTCAAGAAGCTGGCAATGACCCTCAAAGCCCACTGGGATGGCATTCTGAACGGCTTCGACAGCGCGCTGAGCAACGGCTCGGTTGAGGCCATAAACGGACTGGTCCAGGCGGCTAAGGCCCGCGCCAGAGGCTATCGCAAACCCCGGAACCTCATCCTCATCGCCTACCTGATCGCAGGTAATCTCAGCCACCTGCCAGCCTCACCCTACACCACAACATCTGGTGGGTGCCGCGCATGACCGGAAACCAGTCCACCCACACAAATCGCGAAATAGCTTAATTTTGCCAAAGTAGTGCTAGGGTCTGGATGCATTGATTTTCGCACCGCTGCGTGATTCACGGCTCGGAAAACGGAGCGGTGACATGAGCGACCTCTACTGGCTGACCGATGAGCAGATGGCCAAGCTTTCCCCTTTCTTCCCGAAGTCGCACGGCAAGCCTCGCGTCGATGATCGGCGTGTGTTGAGCGGGATTATCTTCATCAATCGCAATGGCTTGCGTTGGCGCGACGCTCCTGCCGTCTATGGTCCACATAAGACGCTTTACAGCCGCTGGAAACGTTGGAGCGAGAAAGGCATCTTCGCGCGGATGATGACTGGGCTTGCAGCGGCGCACGGCGAACAGAAGACTGTGATGATCGACGCGACATACCTCAAGGCACATCGAACAGCGACCAGCATGGCCGTTAAAAAGGGGGGCGTGGTCGCCTGATCGGTCGCACCAAGGGCGGTATGAACACTAAGCTGCACGCAATCTGTGACAGCCAGGGAAGACCGATCGATCTGTTCGTCACCGCCGGGCAGGTCAGCGATTATATCGGCGCACGGGCACTGCTCAGCGGCCTGCCAAACGTCAAATGGCTGCTCGGAGATCGTGGCTATGACGCTGACTGGTTCCGAAACGCGTTGAAAGACAAAGGGATACGCGCCTGTATCCCGGGTAGAAAGCAGAGAAAGACGACGATCAAATACGACAAGCGCCGATACAAACGGCGCAACCACATCGAGATTATGTTTGGCAGGCTCAAGGATTGGCGACGCGTGGCGACACGCTATGACCGCTGTCCCAAGGTCTTCCTCTCAGCCATCGCACTCGCTGCTGTCGTGATCTACTGGTTATGAATCCTGACCCTAAGTCAGCTAAGGCGCAAGCACGGATCACCGCACAGTCAGTTCCAAAAGCGATTCTCCAGGGCACTGGGCGGGTTGTAAAATCTCGTTGACCTTGTCCAAGGTGATAAACATACTGTCCGAAAAGTCAGGCATATCGGTATGGTTTCCTCGGGGCGCTGCATGGCTAACCAGACGAGACTTCACTCGTTATCGGTTCTCAATGTGTCTCCACTTCGTGTGGAACAGAGTTGTTGTTGCGATCAGTTTCGTGGATTGGCTCCGTAAGTGCTTAACGAAGAAGATTTCGGATCGAACCAAGTCTTTTCGAAGCTCGAGAGCCATCTAATTGCATATGCTTCAGAATTTAAAAGGAACGTAGATGGTTGAGCGGGATACGATACTCGTAAAGCTGACGGTTGACGGCAAGACAGCTTATGACGTTGAGGACTTTTTTATCGAGGAAACCTTGTCCGAGGTTCCCAGCTATAAGGTTACGATCCTCGATCAAGCTTCCTCGATGACGATGTTTCTTGGTAAGCCCTGCAACATCGATCTCGTGAAGGGGGTTTATGCCGACGCCAAACCCCGCGCTTTTGCAGGGATTGTGATGTCGGTGGAGCGGACGGTTGTCAGCTCTGGCTCGCCGGCGCTTGAACTTGTCATTCGACCGCCTCTTGCCGTGCTGGGCTTGAGCCTTGGCAATGCGGTTTACGAGAAGAAGACGGTGCTTGATATCCTCAAGGTGGTTCTCGAGCGCAACAATCTCAAGAAGCTCAAAGTGACTGGAAGTAAGTCCACCGTCAAACGGGATATTGTGATCCAGTATAACGAGAATGACCTTGATTTCGTGCGCCGGATTCTGGCTGAAGAAGGCCTTGCATTCTATTTCAACGATGGAAATTCTGCAGAAACTCTTGTCTTGCATGACACACAGAAACCGTTCCCAAACAGCGTAAAGGGCATCAAGCTTACAGATGCCGAACTGTCCGATGTCGAGCGCATGGAGGCGCAGAGTCTTACGCTTCAGCAGCGTGTGCGGTCCGGCAAGGTGGAACTGTTGACCTATGACCCAGAACAGGCGGACAAGGCTTCGGCGTGCGAGTGTCTCAAACTGGGTGCAAAACTATTCGAAAAGCCGGGAATTGTTGAATATCGTCCGGTCACCGTTACGCCTGGTAAGGTGACCGGCACGGAACTTAGCGTGGCTTCCGGCGCCTATCGCCGGGATGAGTTTGTTCTTACGGGAACGTGCGAGCATCCCGGAATGCATCTTGGTCAAGCCCTCAATATCGTGTGTCGTGGTCATGGGGAGTTTGACGGTGATTATGTGATTGTCGGGCTCCACTATCGACCGGTGCGTGGCAACGCGTTGCTCTGTACATTCGATGCCATTCCAAAGACCCATAAGGCGGTGCCTGAGCGACTGCCCAAACCAATGATCGCCGGCGTGCATAATGCCATAGTGGTTGGCGGCAGCGGGGCCAAGGTGGGCACACCTTTTTGTGACGCGGAAGGACGGGTTCTAGTCCGCTTTTTCTGGGACAAGCAAGGCGAGAACACCGTCTGGCTACGTGTTGCAGAACCCTATGCAGGCAAAGGGTATGGCGCCCAATTCATCCCGCGGGTTGGACATGAGGTCTTGGTGTCCTTTCTGCAGGGGGATCCGGATGCGCCGATCATTACTGGGCAAATCTACAATACCAAAAACAAGCCTCCCTTCATTGCAAAGAACACAACGCGGTCAGGCTTCCGGAGCCAGCTGGCGGGAGAGCCCAATGAGTGGGAGTTCGACGACAAGAAGGACAATGAATTGATCGCGGTCCGCGCTGCTCGGGATTACAACCTGATTGTCAACAACGATGTCCTGCGCGATATCAAAAAGTTCGAGACCACCAAGATCGGCGAAACATGCAAGCTCGAGATAAATAAAGATTTTGTCACCACGGTAACCAATGCAATCAACGTGAGTGCCAAGACCCGTACGGTTGACATTGAGACTAGTGATAAAGTGAACGCCAAGACCATAACCTTGGAAGCCGACACTAAGCTTGTCTTGAAGGTGGGCAGTTCGTCGATTGAACTGACCTCGTCTGCCATCAATATATCAAGCCCCGCCCTGACCGCCGAGGGAAAGTCGAAAGCGAAATTTGAATCCGGTGGGGCGTTGAGTGTCAAGGGTATGAAAGTGGATGTGAAGGCCAGTACAGCTTTGGCGATGCAGGGTCTCAAGGCTGATCTAAAAGCCAGTGCCATGCTTTCTTTAAAGGGCGCGATCTGTGATGTGAAGGGCTCTGGGCTTCTAAAGATTAAAGGTGGTATATGCTTGATCAATTGATGAGCCTATGATGCTTCGAAAAATCCCATTCGACACCAGCGCGCCCGTGCTTGAGCGCTTCGTGCTTAGTGAAGACGCGGGGGAGACGATCCTTGCAGATATGTCGCCGGAACTGGCACTTCAAACATTGCACGAGAAGGCCTTTTTTGTGGACCTAGTAAATTATTTTGCCTACGGCATGCCGCCTCGGGAAGGGGTGTGCTGGGCGCTTGCCGTGCAGGTTGATTTGTTGCGTGCACCGTCCGCACCGGACCAGGCCTTGCGTGACTTGGTGGGCCAATGGGTGCGTGACCCTCAGGAAGGCACGCGTGTGACGCTGATGCAGGCTGCAGAAGACCGGGGACACGAAGACCCGCTGGGTTGGCTATGCAATGCGGTGGCCTGGAACGGTTCGGGCAGCATCGGTCCCGTAGGGGGTCCAGTGGTACTGCCACCGTCGAGACTTCATGCAAGTGGCCTTTTGGGAGCAATTGCCTTGTTGGCTGGAGACACAGAGGACAGTTTGGCTGCAGCCTGCCAGGCTACTTTTGCCCGGGGTATGGAAGTTGCGCGCGGTGGCTGGCCCGGCGTGCTCGGACAAGGTGAGCGGAACTGATGCCTGGACCACCGGCTGCGCGAATTACGGACATGCATATCTGTCCGATGTTTACCGGAATGGTGCCCCATGTCGGTGGCCCAATTGTTTCGCCGGCCGCTCTCACGGTACTGATCGGAAAGCTGCCCGCAGCAGCTATGGGCAGCATGGCTGTCTGCATCGGACCACCGGACACCGTGGTCAAGGGCAGCGCCACTGTTTTGGTCGGCAAAAGGCCTCTCGCGCGGATGGGCGATCAATGCGCGCATGGCGGAGTGATCGTTTTTGGCTGTCCCACAGTTCTTTCGGGTTGAATGCTAGGGTCTGTTGACGTTCACTTGAGCCAGAGCATTGTTGCGGCGATTGAGATGAAAGCGGAGAAGCTGGTATCGGTTTTGCAGTAGCGTGTTGCTATACCTCTGTAATCTTTGATCTTCTGGAAGAAGTTCTCGACGAGGTGCCGCCAGAGGTGGTCTCTGAAATTCGGACCAGTTGCTAAGCTCTGGCAACTGATGAAGGACGAACACTTAGAGCTTGTTCACCTCAATCGGAGTCATAGCCGGCCGCTACGAAGAAGTTGTAACATTCGTCTGGTGTGAAGAGCGAGCAAACGTTCCCTACGGCGCGCCAGAGATCTTCATATGTTCGAGCAGCGACCTTTCGTATGAGTGCTTTGAGCTTCGAGAATGCCATCTCAATGGGGTTCAGGTCGGGGCTGTACTTTGGCAGGAACAAGAACCAGGCACCGATTTCTTTCAGGGTCGCGGCGGCCTCGGCGCTTCGGTGTGCGGGGAGATTGTCGAGGACGACCACATCACCAGGCCGGAGCGTTGGGGCAAGAATGCCTTCGACATAGAGTTCGAATGCTTCCTTATCCATGGCACCGTTGATGATGCCGGTCGCATCGATCCGGTCGTGCCGCAAGCCGGCGATGAACGTTTGCGTGTTCCAATGGCCACCCGGGGCATGATCGATCAGCCGCGCCCCTGAAGGAGCCCATCCTGCAGCCTTGGTCATGTTGGTCTTCAGTGAAGTCTCATCTAGGAACACAAGGCGTTCAAGGTGGTTGCGCATGAACGGTTGGCGACGGGTGATCCAAATCTTGCGCTCCTGCGCAACATCAGGCCGCTTTTGCTCGCTGGCCCGAAGGTCTTTTTTTTGTGGCTATTTCGCGATTTGTGTGGGTGGACTGGTTTCCGGTCATGCGCGGCACCCACCAGATGTTGTGGTGTAGGGTGAGGCTGGCAGGTGGCTGAGATTACCTGCGATCAGGTAGGCGATGAGGATGAGGTTCCGGGGTTTGCGATAGCCTCTGGCGCGGGCCTTAGCCGCCTGGACCAGTCCGTTTATGGCCTCAACCGAGCCGTTGCTCAGCGCGCTGTCGAAGCCGTTCAGAATGCCATCCCAGTGGGCTTTGAGGGTCATTGCCAGCTTCTTGAAGGGAGACAGCTTGCTGCGCCGCGCCCATCGGAACCAGGCGGAGAGCTGCGCCTCAGCCTCCTCGCGTGTGGTCGCGGTCATGAAGATATCCCGCAGGGTTTCCTTGAGCCGGAACGCGCGACCGGTTTTGAGATGCATGCGTGACAGCTCATGGTGTTGATGGATCTGCCGCTTGGTCCAGCTGTGTTTGTCCTTCAGCCACATCCATCGGCTGTTTTTGAGCGCAGGGTTTTCGCGGACCTCGGCGCGCCGCACTTCTTCGAGCGCAGCATTGGCCAGCTGGATGACATGGAACCGATCGAAGGTGATGGCCGCTTCCGGCAGATGCCGACCCACGCCTGCGATATAGGACTTGCTCATGTCGATGCAGGCCGCTGTGACGAGATCAGGGTCACCGCCATGCTCCCGGAGGTCTTTGGCGAATGCCCGGACCGTGTCCGCGTCGCGGCCCTCACAGGCAAAGAGCAACCTGCCAACGTTCAGGTCATGGAACAGGGTGATGTAATTGTGGCCCCGCCGCGATGCCGTCTCGTCGATCCCGACAGCCGTTACATCGCTGAAGTCCTCCTGAGCGCGAGCCGCGGGAACGTAGTGCTCGAGCACGCGCCATATCCGGTCGTCTCCGATATTGAGCAGATCAGCGATGGTTTTTACCGGCATCTCCCGGGCGAGCGCGATCACGAAGGCGTCGAACAATTGGCTGAACCCGCTGCCGCTGCGCGCCCAGGGGACCGGCACCTGTCCGGTCTTCCCGCATTGACCGCAGGCGACGCGAGGTACGGCGGCATGGATGAAAGCCTTGTGCTCAAAAAAGCGCAGGTGTTCCCAGGTCCTCGGCCTCGTGTCGTGCACCGGCTGATCCGCCGCCCCGCAAGACGGGCAGGCAAACCTGCTCCCCGCTTTGAAGCGCACATCGAAGTGGATCTCCTTGAGATTGGCGTCGAAACGCACGTCCGTGACACTCCACGGGGCCCGAAGGCCAAGCGCCATTGTGAACAAGCTCGTCTCGGGTCCCATCGCTCCTCCGTGTCAGGCCTCCACGCTCCCACCGTCCCTTCACGCGGGCCATAGCGCAACAGATCAGGCGCGTCTGGCGCTGCGATATATACGGTCTCCGCGCCAGACGCGCCTCACGTCCCGACTACAACATATGGTATACCTGAGGACGCGTCCCTCACCATCAACCCACACAGATCGCGAAGGGACCTTTTTTGTGTGTCAGGCCGAGCCGGCGTAACAACCCCCACATGGCAGAGCGCTGAACGTCGATCCCCTGATCTTGGCTCAATTGTGAGACCAGCTCGTCCAGCGTGATGTCAGGCTTCCCTTCGATCCGGCGGCGCGCCCAATCGTGAACGCCAGCCAGTTTGCCGTGGCCGCGACGACCCTGCGGCTTAGGAGCAAGCATGCCGGTCTCGCGCTTCAGCTTGACCATGTCGTTCACGAATTTGATCGAAACCCGGAAGTGCGCGGCAGTTGTCCGATGCGTGTTCCCCTCTTCAACAAAATCCACAACACGCGTCCGTAGCTCAATTGGATGCGGCTTGCCCATGTCGACCTCCCTGATTGCCTCAGGAGTAAGGAATCACAGAAAGCCTCATGCGGGAATCCTGAATCCGATCAAAGCAAACACGCTCTAAGATGGCAAAACAGAAGCGTTACACGGCTGACTTCAAGGCCAAGGTTGCCTTGGAAGCGATACGTGAAGAATTGACGACGGCAGAACTGTCGAACAAGTATGAAGTGCATCCGACGATGATCAACGCTTGGAAACGGACTGCGATTGCCAACATGGCGCAGTCGTTTGACGCCAAGTCGGTCTCTGAACCAGCGATTTCCGGCAAAGACGTAGAAAAGCTACACGCCAAGATTGGCCAGCTGGTGGTGGAACGGGATTTTTTGGCCGATGCCTCCAGGATCATCCTCGGGACTGGAGGCAAAAAGCCGTGAAGCAAGATCATCCCAAACTGAGTGTTCGGCGGCAATGCACGCTGCTGTCGCTCGCCCGATCTACGCTGTATTATGAGCCCCGCGGGGAAAGCGCCGAAAACCTCAAGTTCATGGCGCTCATCGACGCGCAATTCCTAAAAACCCCATGGTACGGTTCGCGGCAGATGGCGCGTCATATGCAAAGAGAGGGTCACAAATGCGGCCGCCATCGTGTGAGGCGGCTGATGCGACTCATGCGTTTGGTGCCGATCTACCAAGAACCCAAGACCAGCCAGAAAAACCACGAACACAAGATTTATCCGTACTTGCTCAAGGGCTTGGCCATCACCCGCCCCAACCAAGTCTGGTGCACCGACATCACCTATATCAAGATGCAGCGCGGGTTTTTGTATCTGGTCGCCATCATGGACTGGCACAGCCGCAAGGTGCTGAACTGGCGTCTGTCCAATACCTTGGACGCAGGGTTCTGTATTGAGGTTTTGAAAGAGGCCCTTGCCACCTATGGCCCGCCCGAGATCTTCAATTCGGACCAAGGCAGCCAGTTCACCAGCACCGATTTCACCGATGTTTTGAAAGATGCCAAGGTGAAGATTTCGATGGACGGGCGTGGCCGATGGATCGACAACCGCATGATCGAACGGCTGTGGCGATCGCTGAAATACGAATGTGTCTTCTTGAACGCCTTCGAAACTGGCTTGCACGCACGCCAAGGGATCGACGCCTGGATCGCCTATTACAATGAAGCGCGCCCACACTTATCCCACGGTTTGATGACCCCGGACGAGGTTTATGCTAATCGAAAAGCAAACACGAAACTTGCCGCGTGATATGAAAACCATGCCAGAGCGCTGCGCGGCATAAAACTGGTCGAAAAACCAGAACCACCTCTGGTGCACAGATACCGGTCAGCAGCGCTAACTGTTCAAGGCTAATAGTCCGATCGCTCCGGACCTCGCGGGTGAGGCGGCCCAGATCATCTCTCACCATTGACCAAGAGTTTCACCCTTCCGCTTTATACAAGGATGGAGACCCCATGGGGCTTTCACTGAAATTTATCGTAAACGGTAAAAACGATGAGATTCGATCAGATCAAAACTCCACATTTACTGAATAAGGTAACCGTCATGGAAGCGGCCAACGTCGATTTTGGGAGGGTTGAATGTCGGCGAGTACGCGTGGGACGTATGCGAACGCAGGCGATTGTGGACGAATGTTGTTTTTCTGGAGCGGTGTTGACGTGGCGTTGACGTAAACTGTAAAATAGCGTGGGGTATCAAATTACCATCGCGCAAGGGTTTGAATTATTGGGAATATTTGGTTGCGGGGGTAGGATTTGAACCTACGACCTTCAGGTTATGAGCCAAGATCGAAGAAAAAATCAAAAGTCAATAAAATCAAAAGATTAGGCGACAAGCCTTTGATCTCACCAGTAAACCCAATGCACCTTGAGAAACATTCGCACGTTTTCGCAAACAAAAACAGCCCCAAATGCACTTTGCCGCGTTGATGTGGCGTTGAGGTAAACGAAAAGATCTACCCAATCAAAATCATCACTCTCGGCTATTTCCGGACATTGACCGGGCCATGCCGTCGCCGCGGCGCGTCAAAGGAGACATTTGCCGCAGATGCAAAATCTGTGGGTAGGTGAATTCACAAATCATGGACAAACCCGCCGTTCGGTTTCAATGGGATTAAAATCATTCTGCTTCAGTGAGATAGGACGGCGACCCTCCCGTCGAGAATGACGCAAACACTCATATTTCAGGCAGACATCTGCAGTGGCTGCCCGTGTTCAGGCTCGAAACGGCACGGCGGAGGGGCCCGGTCTCCTTCTGGAGCCGGCTCGGTTCCTTGAGGTGCTCTTCGGTCATTCCACCGTACTTCTACTTCCAGCGGGAACAGTTTTGGTCAGTCACGCCGATCTGTCCGATAGCATCAATCCGGGCATGCCTTGCCCCATCAGCTTTTTAACCTGCTGCGAATTCAAGACGATCTCGTCCGGCTTGGGTCGCTCAAGGGCCATCTCGGGTCCTCCGCTGTTCTAATCATGGAGGCGGACCACGCCCTTGGAGCAAGCTCACTCGCGCAAACGAAGCGCATACCTCGCACCGGCCCGTGATTAGTGATTGAGGATTTTCGAGAGGAAATCCTTGGCACGGTCACTTTCCGGATTGCCGAAGAAAGCTTCGGTTGCGCGGTCCTCGACGATTGCGCCTTCATCCATGAAAACGACCCGGTCCGCGACCTTGCGGGCAAACCCCATCTCGTGGGTAACGACCATCATGGTCATGCCATCTTGGGCCAGTTCGACCATCACGTCGAGCACCTCGTTGATCATCTCCGGATCCAAGGCTGAGGTCGGCTCGTCAAACAGCATCGCGATCGGATCCATAGCCAGCGCCCGACTGATCGCCACGCGCTGCTGCTGCCCGCCTGAAAGCTGGCCGGGGAACTTCTCAATGTGCTCTTTCAGGCCCACACGGTCGATTAGGGCCTCCGCTTTGGCGTTGGCCTCATCCGCAGACCGTCCCAACACTTTCTCCTGGCCGAGGCACAGGTTTGCGCGTACCGACATGTGCGGATAAAGCTCGAAGTGCTGAAACACCATGCCGATCCGCGACCGCAGCTTGGTCAGGTTCGTACCCTTTGCTGTCACCTCGGTCTCTTCGACGCGGATCGTGCCCTGCTGGACCGGTTCCAACCCGTTCACGCATTTGATCAGGGTCGACTTGCCGGAGCCCGAGGGCCCACAGACGACCACCACCTCGCCTGTATCCACTTTTGTCGTGCAGTCGCTCAGCACCTGAAAATCGCCGTACCACTTGGAAATATTGTCGATGGTGATCATGCGGTTTTGGCCTTTTGAAGCCGCCGGACGAACATGGACCCGGCGAAACAGATGATGAAATAGACAATGGCCGCGAAGATATACATCTCGACCAAGCGGCCCTCGGTTCGGGCCACGATAGACGACACGGTCATGAAATCTCGCAGTGAGACGACGAAAACGAGGCTCGTGTCCTGAAAGAGGATGATGCCTTGGGTCACGAGGATCGGGATCATGTTCCGAAACGCCTGTGGCAGCACGACATAGCGCTGGGTCTGCCAGTAATTCAGTCCCGTCGCCTGTGCGGCATGGACCTGTCCGGTTTTCACGGACTGGATGCCCGCGCGGATGATCTCGGAATAATACGCCGCCTCGAACATCACGAAGGCGATGAGCGCGGAGTAGAAGCCGCCGATGGGCCGCCCGATGGCGAGCGGCACGAGGAAATAGAACCAGAAGATCACGAGGATCAGCGGCACCGACCGGATCAGGTTGACGTAGGTCGCCGCGAACAGTGACAGGGGCAGAAACCCCGAGAGCCGCATCAGTGCCAGCCCGGTGCCCAGTACAATGCCCCCGATGATCGCCAGAAAGGTCAGCCACAAAGACAATTGCAGACCCTGCCAGAGGAACGGCAGGTTGGTCCAGATGACGCCATAGTCGAAATCACCCATGGATCAGCCCTTCCCTACAAAGCCGGGGATCTGCGTGAACCGTTCCAGCGATTGCGCGATCACCGTCGCCATCAGGGCGATGCAGACATAGATCACCGTGGCCGCCGTAAACGCCTCGAACCCTTGAAAGGTGAACTCCGCGATCTGTTGCGACTGCGCGGTTAACTCCAAAAGGCCGATGGTCAGGGCCAGCGATGAGTTCTTGAAGATGGTCAGGAACTCAGAGGTCATGGGTGGCACGATCAGCCGGAAGGAGATCGGCAGCAGCACATAGCGATAGGTCTGCGCCGTGGAAAACCCGTTGGCATAGGCCGCCGAGGTCAGCCCCGTGCCCACCGCCTGAATGCCAGCGCGCACCTGTTCGGCCACGCGGCTGGCGGTGTAGAGCCCAAGTGCGACAACAGCAGTGACGTATTCCGGGTTCGGCATGTCGCGCTTCATCCAGCGGCCGATATCGTCGGGCATCATCTCGGGCACTGCGAAGTACCAGATGAACATCTGCACCAGCAGCGGCACATTGCGGAAAAGCTCTACGTAGCAGGTGCAGATGAAGGCAATGGGCTTGCTTGGCAGGGTGCGCCCGACCCCGACAAGGATTCCAAGGACGAAGGCGATGACCCAGGCCGCAAGGGCGACCGCGAAGGTCCATTGCACTCCGGAGATCAGCCAGCCGAGATACGGATCGGCCCAGAGGACCGACCAATTCCAATTGTATTCCATGAGGGGCCCCCGGGGTGGGAATAGGACCGGGGCGCATCTTGGACGCGCCCCGAAACAGGCTTTTACTCAGGCAATGCGTTCAGCGCGAAGGACGCCTGCAGCAATGGCGTTGCCGGTACGCCGAGCGGGTCAAACCATTTGGCATAAATGTCCATGATCTCGCCCGTGCGGAACACCTCTGCCAGTGCAGCCTTGCCCACCAGCTCAAACGCGCTGTCATTGCGGCGCACCATCAGGCCATAGGGGTCATAGGACAGGAAATCGCCAACCACCTCGAAGTCATCGGGGGTCTTGGACTTGGACATCAGACCGTAAAGCAGGATGTGGTCGGTGGCGTAGACATCGACCCGGTCGGTCTCAAGCGACAGCATGCCTTCGGCATGGTCGCGCACGGGCAGAACCTTGACGTCCTCAAGGCCTAGCTCCTCAATCGCGGCCTTGACGGCCAGTTCATTGGTGGTGCCCTGCGCAAGTGCCACAGCCTTGCCGGCGAGGTCGGCGACCGAAGAAATCCCGCTATCCTTGCGCACCATCAGCTTGGTGCCGGTCACGAAGGTGGTTGCGAGGTATTCGACCTGCTCCTGCCGAGACAGCTTGTTGGTGGTCGATCCGCATTCCAGATCGATCGTGCCGTTCGCCATCAACGCAAGACGCGTCTTGGGGTTGACCGGCACGTAGCGCACTTCGAGGTCCTTGCCGACGGTTTCGGACACTTTCTCCACGATCTTCATGCACAGATCGATGGAATAGCCGATAGGCTGCTGGTTCTCATCGAGATACGCGAAAGGCACTGAGCTTTCGCGGTGGCCGATGGTGATCACACCACTTTCGGCGACCTTGGCAAGCGTTCCGGTGAAGTCCTCCGCTGCCGCTGGCAAAACGGTCGCGATACTCATCGCGCCTGCAATCAAGAAGTGACGAAACTTCATGCATGATCTCCTTTTCAGGGTTACGCCCGGTAGCCGGGCAGGTCAAAAATATCTGGATATCCGAAGAGGGCAGCGCTCCCGCCGGTATGGAGGAAGACGACGTTGTCCATCCCGTCGAAGTAGCCCTTGCGCACCTGATCCATCAGCCCGTCGAGGCCCTTGCCGGAATAGACAGGGTCGAACAGAAGGCCCTCAAGCTCAGCAAGCGTCTTGATCGCGGCCTTCATTCCGTCGGTCGGAACCCCATAGCCTCCGCCGACATAGTCGCAGTTCGCACGCACGCTCTCGCGCAGGATGGTGACGCCGTTGCCGAGGAAGTCGGCGGTTGACGTGGCGAGCGCATGCACCATGCCCTCCTGTTTTTCCTTTGACGCGCGCACGCCAATGCCCAGCAGGTGGATCGCACTGTCGAGCGAGGCCAGCCCAGCCACGAGCCCGGCCTGCGTACCCGAGCTGCCCGTCGCATGGACCAAAGCATCGATCTTGAGATCCTGTTCATGCGCCTGCCGGGTCAGTTCGGCGGCGCAATTAACGTAACCGAGAGCTCCGATCGGGTTCGATCCACCGCCGGGGATGACATAGGGGCGTTCGCCGGACGCGCGCAGCTCATCGGCCAGTGCATCCATCTCCGCCGCCATGTCCGCCCCGCCGGGGCGCTTAGCGATGGTCGCACCGTGCAGTTGATCGAGCAGGACGTTGCCGTTGAGGTTGTAATTGGCATCGTTCGAGCCCGTGCGATCCTCCAAGAGGATGTGGCAGGCCAACCCGAGCCGCGCGCTTGCTGCTGCGGTCTGGCGCGCGTGGTTGGATTGCGTGGCCCCTTGGGTGATGATGCAAGTGGCCTCTCGTGAAACGGCGTCGGCCATCAGGAATTCAAGCTTGCGCGTCTTATTCCCACCGCCGGAGAGACCGGTACAATCGTCGCGTTTCACCCAGAGGCGCGGACCGCCGAGATGCTCGGACAAGCGGTCCATGGGTTCGAGGGGGGTGAGCAGATGGCCCAGCCGAATACGCGGAAAGATGTCGAGCGTGCGCTCCAGCATGCCAACCTTCTCGACAGTGGAATCTTCGGCAACTTGGGGTGCAACAGACAATCGGGCTTCCTCTAGACATATTTTAATGCAGCCTATCGCCGAACTTTGGTTCCGAATAATGCCAAGTTTGCAGCCTAGCCATACAAAGAGTATGCCTAGTGCATGGAACTCAAACTCATCGAAGACGCGCTGACATTGATCGAGGAAGGCTCGATGAGTGCCGCGGCAGACCGCAGAAACGTCACGCAACCCGCCTTCTCGCGCCGCATCCGGGCCCTTGAGACGTGGTTGAATGTCTCCCTTGTTGAACGACGACCGAACCGGGTAGTCCTCACGCGAAACCTATTGGATCGCGAAGCCGAGTTTCGCCTGCTGCGCGATGCCTTCCTGCGACTGCGAGATACTTATCCGGCGCGGGAGCGCGCCTTTGTCATAGCAACGCAGCATTCGCTGGCAATCTCTGTTTTTCCTGAGATTTACCGCAAGCTAAAAGGACTGAAAATGATCGGCCGTATCCGCTTGCGGACGCGCAACCAAGACGAGGTCATTGCCATGTTCTTGCAGTCGGAGGTCGATTTTGTGATGCGATATCAGTCAGTACACACACCCAGACCACCGTTTGACGAAACCGTCACGCAAGGCATCTGGAGGCGGGACACACTTGTCCCGGTCGTCGGAGGGCCGCTACGGTTCACATTGTCACAGACGAAACACCCCCCGCCTGGAACGCCCCTTCTGAGCTATCCCGATGACAGCGAATTCGGCAGGGTCATCAACGCCCAGCCCAACGGAAATACGCTGGCGGAGTCAAACTCTCCGGTCCTCCAAACGGCCTTTTCCGCAAGCGCTGTGTCGCTCGTTAAACTCGGTGCAGGTATCGCTTGGGTACCCCAATCACTCATCCAGAATGATCTGCGCAGCGGCGAGATCGTGGCACTCGCACAGGATTATGGTCGCCTTCCGATGGACATTGTGTTGTCAACACAGAGCAGTAACGAAATCGGTATTGCAGTCTTAGAAGCGTTGCTGGCTACCACCTGATAGCGGTCACAGCTGCCCATTCCAGCCTGCTAGGAAAGATTGCTTGGGTTGAGCCAGCATCTGGGCTACCCGAGATCCTATGTTTTAACAGACCACGGAAACAGGCTGACAATGCAGCAATTCTGCGTTTGAGCGAGGATTGAATGGACGCTTTCGCAAGACTGAACCCAATCTCATGCACGAGCGGCGAATGACCGGAATCCGCCCGGACCCCGATCCAGCATCGAGAATGCGTGCAGGGCTACCCTGGCGCAACGGCATAACTGCCAGAAACTGCCCCCGCGCGCCCGACATTTCGACGTCGCGCGTGGTTGCAATAAAGGCGTTCGCGTTTTGCTCGTAATAATCTGTTAATTCGACGTCCGGTCCAACCGCTACCACCGAAGCTTGTCAACAAATCAGGCGTTTGACCAGGTAGTGAGATGGGCTGTAGACGCCAATTTCTTCAGGATGACCGACCAACAGTGAGATCACGGCCAAATCCCAATCCCACCGCGCCGCACTTTGTCGAGCATCTCCTTGAGTTCAAGCGGTTCGAGCACCTCGACCGCATCACCCCATTGGATCAGATACCAGGCCATCTCCAGCCATCCGCTGGCCGTGAAGGAGACCAGTAGGCTGCCGTCATGCATCTCGGTCATCACTTGATCCGGGTGAAACACAAAGTCTCGCGCGTTGGCCGCCGCGCTGGGCGCAAAGCGCCAGCGTACTGGGCCATATTCTTTCTCGGAAAAGAACGACCCGAACGCCTGTGCGCTGTAGCGCTCAAGATCGAACTCCGGATCGCGTTTGAAGACATCAACGGTGGCATTCATGCCCTTGATACGGTCGAACCGGTACTGACGATACCCGGTGTCGCCATCTGCGTCTTTCCCAACGAGGTAATATCTGCGCCCCATCAACACGGCATAGGGCTCGATCCGCCGCCAGCGAGGTTCGGGATCCCGCGCACTCTGATACAGTATTTCGACGCGTGTCGGCGTTCGAAACGCGTTGTAAAGCGTGCTGAAATACGTTTCGGGCACATCATGTGCGGGACCTGGTCGCGAAGCATAGCCATTGACCATCAGCAGAAGCTCAGCGAATTTTCGGCCCCCCTGCGCGAAGGGCGGCGGTCGCGATGCGATCAGGCGATCTCGAACGCGTTCGAGGGCTTTCACCTCGTAGATCGCGCCATCGCTTGCCATGCGCCGGATGGCCAATTCAACCGCAGCCAGTTCCGTTTCGTTCAATGCGCGGTGCTCGATATAGGGCACTTGCGTCAGTGACCATCGGCGTCGACGATCTGCGTCGTCCCATGTTTCAATACCGGGAAACAGTTCCTCGAACTGACGCAACATCCGCCGAGCGGTGCGCTCGTCGACCTCGAACTCTTCCATGACATTCTGTAGCGAAATCCCACGCCGTCGGGCCGCAGCCATTTCCGCCATTCGGTAAAGCCGCTGAGCTTTTACATACGACACACCATTTTTCCTGCGACCACCATGCTCATGGGGTCAGAGACTGCCCCCCTCGCTGGTCTATCGTCAATCATCGAAACCGAATCGGCGCGGACATCTTGTTGATCTGCGGCGGACCGGTCTCGAACCAGACGAGGAACAACACTGCGGGGTCTGCTCGACCCGCCAGCGCTGCAGACGAAAAGGACGCCTGTCAATGGGATTACCACAACGTGCATTGTACACCATTCACGAAACCGCTGCTCGATGGGGCTGCACTGTCTACGACATTGCTGGCTGGGCGGGGATTGGTACGTTGAAAATTGTCACCGGCATCCCGCCGGTCGCATGCGGGGACCAACGCGCCGGCGGTCTCGTGGAAATCCAAGCCATGGATATCGTGCCGATCTTTCGCAATTGTGGGACCGGCCCCCAAACAGCGCAGTTACTCCGCGTGCGACCGCTCGACAGTGATGAGTGGCTTCACATTGACGAGCCAGAAAGCGGTGTCACCGTTTCCGTTGGAGACGTGATGATCCTCGGGGAGGACGTGCGACGGTTTGAAGAAACCCATGACCTTTTTGGCAGGATCGAAGAAGGCGCTGGGCTTGGAGATGACGGTGACTACGACTGGGCGGCCATGCGGATCGAGATCACGCGCAGGGTCTATGAACAGGGACTGCCCGCCTCACAAGCCGCATGGGTACGAGAACTTCAAGACTGGTTTTCTGACCGCTCCGTCGATGGAAGCTTCCCGGATGAGCGATCCATACGACGACGGCTGAGACCGGTTCTCATAGCCCTGAAGTTCAAGGCGAAGACGTCTTGACGCTCTTTACACCAAGGCGCGAGGCCGGCGGCACGGCTCTTGGCTCAGCGTTGTGCACTAGGCGGGGCTTGGGCTGAAACACGCTGGCCACCGCATCCACCCCAGCGCGCAACGGCGAGTCCATGAGATGCGCATAGCGCTGGGTCGTCTGCATCTGGCTATGACCCAGCAGCTTTGTTGAAATCTTCAATTTACCGGATGCGGCGCGAGGCAAGACCCTGACGGCGCTTGGGCCTTTTCAGTGCCTTCACGGCCGGACACATCAAGAAACTCATCCATGAAAATCGACATGAGCTCGGTCCGCGAGCGCACACCAATCTTGCGGAAAATCGAGGAGATTTGCGTTTTGACCGTGCCCTCCGCAGTTTTGCGCATTCCGGCGATATCCGCAGTCGCAAGCCCCTTGATGATAAATAGCGTAACCTCGCGTTCCGCCGCTGTGAGACCCCATTCGGCAAAGCGGCGCTCGATTAGCTCCTCTAGACTGCCCCGCAGCAGAATGATCTTTTGTTGCTGGCTGGACGCGGTCTCTCGCAGCAGCCGATTGTAACGCCAGACCACTACTGCACCATAACCGAGCCCTATGGCCGCAAGAATTTCAAAGATGAGGTGCAATGTCTGCTCGAAGGAGTAGGATTTTCGCTCATTCATATGCGTGACCAGATCGGCCACAGCATCGAACGTGAAAAAGGTCATGCCTAACAGCATGATTACAAGACCAAGGCCCAATCCTCGCATCATTTTTCTCCTCTTTTATGACTTTAGGCATACGTCAAAAAAGCCGACTGAGCCATATATCTGAAGTTATAAATGATCGCCTAAGCCCCCATATCCCTCTTCTGACAGATAGCCCAGGCCAGAGTTGGAGGCCTAGTTGAGGCCGTGAGCCCGTCGAGCCAGCACTTGGCGAAGGGCACCATACAACCTGAGTTTCTTAAGGAGGAACCAATGAGCTTCTGGAATTTTTTTCGCCGCGATGATGACGATGACCGCTTTGAATCCCGTTCACGCGATAGTGACGACCAACATGAAAGCCGTGATCGCTACGATGACGACGATGACGACCGTTACGAAAGCACCGATCGCTACGATGATGACGATCACAATGGCGATGATCGTCATGACGACGATAACGATGACGTGCAGGAAGCCTACCAGTTCACGGTTACCAATGGCACGGTAACAGCGGTCTACGAAATCGAGAATGGCCAGAGCGAATACGAGCGGATCGAAGCGAATGAAAGCTGGTTCATTGATGGCACCGATATCGTGAAAACCGAAGCTGAGCATGGCCAGCTTGAAATCAGCACCTATTCTGACCCGGATGGAGACGGGCTCTACACGCTCGCCAGTAAGGTTTATGAAAACGCCACCCCCGGTACTCTGCCCTCCACAACCGAAGACGACCGATTCAGCCACGATGACGATGACCATCCGTCAGATGATGACTTTGGTTTTGAGGACGACGACGCATTTGCTCCTGCACCGGCTCTGCCCAGCGTCTATCACACATTCGAGTTTGTCGATGGCGAGGTGGTTGCCGCATCACGGGTGTTCAACGATATAGCCCGCGACATCCGGCTTGACTGGAACGAAAGCTGGGAGCTGCGCAGCGATGGCGTCGCAAAGGTTGAGCTTGGCCGCAACGATGTTGAAACCACGCTCTACACAGATGATGATTTTGACGGCGCCTTCACCCAGTCTCTTGAGCTCGAAGTGGTCACACAGACCAGCCGCGGGGACCACGAAGACATGCGTTTCGTACTGTCCAACGGCACCGATGCCACCGGCGCCAACCTGATGCCGGGCGACATGATCGACAGCGCACTGGAGGCAACATTCCGGGGAGGCTGGAGCGTCGAACGGCTTGATCAGAATGAAACACTGAAGGCTATCGAGCTCGATGGCGCGCTTTATGTAGTGAAAACGGAAGTTGAGCGTATCGGCGAAACCGAGTTCAGTCTGTACCGTGATGATGATGCGGATGGACGCTGGACAGAAATAGCTGAGGGCAGCGCCATGGGTGAGTTTCTCGATGAAACCGGGGGAATCGATTTCGCCCGGATTGAATACGTCGGCCTGCTCGCAGACTCCTATGGTATTATTGCCTGATCATGAAATGCGGGGCCCGGCAAGGGCCCCACATAGCGCATGACAGGCGTTCCAACTGGGTAAAAACGCCCATCTTTCCCTGCTCCCATCTTTGATGATGCGACCGCCATGCGATCGCATTTGTATGCCAAGAAGGGCTCGCGATGATCCAAAAAGAACGCTGCTTAACGGTCGCCACCGAATCCTGCGCCTTCGCGTCTCGGCCATTTCCGCCTTTTGGTGAAGTCGCATAAAGGAAAAACCAGCTTCCTGCAGGCACCATGATTATGGGACCAGAAAGTGCATACATTGGTGGGCGATCATCAATCATCCATGCCAAATCGGCGCGGATCGTCCCTGAAGTTCAAGGCGAAGACGTCTTGACGCGCTTCACACCCCGGCGCGGTGCCGACGGCACGGCCCTCTGCTCAGCGTTGTGCACCAAGCGGGGCTTGGGCTGAAACACGCTGGCCACCGCATCCACCCCAGCGCGCAACGGCGAGTCCATGAGATGCGCATAGCGCTGGGTCGTCTGCATCTGGCTATGACCCAGCAGCTTTCCGATCATCTCGAGCGAGGCGCCCCCGCTGACCAACAGCGAAGCAAAGGTATGGCGTAAATCATGGATGCGCACATCTTCGATCCCCGCCTCCTTCTGGATGCGCCGCCAGAAACGTCGCACCTCCTGCACAGGCTGACCCGGCGTGTCCCCGGGAAAGAGCCAGGCACAGCCGGAAAACACAGCTTGCTTTTGCTGGCGCACGATCGCCGCAGCCTCGTCAGATATCGGAACCCTGTGCACACGGCGCTGCTTGGTTGTCGTCGCAGGCTTGGTCCATGACAGGTGCTCGAGATTGAAATCCTCAAACCGGGCTTGGCGCACCTCCCCGACCCGTGCGCCGGTCAACATGCACAGCCGGATGATATTGGCGGCCCTGTGGTCTTCTGATGCGTCGAGCGCGGCAGCGAGACGTGCGATTTCCTCTTGGGTCAGATAGCGTTCACGGGGTGTTTCCATGCGGCGCCGGAATCCCATAGCCGGATTGTCATCGCGCCAGCCCCATTTGACCGCATAGGCAAACATTTTCCGGATCACTTCTCCGACCCGATTGGCGCGCACTGGGGTCGGCCGCGCGGCCTTCAGCTTGCGCGCTCGATTATTCGGCTTGGCCTTGGCAGGACGTGCCCGTCCCTCGGCCACTTTGGTCAGCAGGAGTTCGACGTCGTAAGCACTCACCTCCGTGACCAGCATCTTGCCCCAGGCAGGCGCAATGAACTTCTTCATCATCGACGCCTGATCCGCCGCGTTCAGCTGCGCCAGATGCGGCAGGTGGACCTCGACATATCGATCGATCAAATCGGTCACACGCGGTGCCTCACGCATGGCAGTCCGGTTGGTCAGGGGATCGCCGCCGGCGTCAATCTCGCGTCTCAGCTCTTTTGCACGGGTGCGCGCAGCCGCAACACTCCATTCCGGCCAACGGCCAAAGGTCATCCGTCGTTGGCGTCCTGCATGACGGTAATCCAAGGTGAACGCCCGGCTCCCGCTGCGATAGATGCAGACAGCAAATCCACGGACCTCGCTGTCAAAAATCTGGTAGTCCCGGCCGTCCGCCGCTGCGGCCTCGCGAACCACGGCTTCGGTAAGCTTCTGTCTCATCACCATGTGTCGCCCTCGCTCATGCCACTGTCATGACGCGTAGATCGCGCCTCTTATCAAGCAGAGCATGAGGCAGGGGTGGCAGGGGTGGCACGGGGTGGCACGAAAAAGCCAATATGCGTGCCACCCCCTATTTTATTGAAGAATTCGGCATTGGCCGTGCCGATGGCGCCGAAACAGAAAGACGCCGGACCAGCCCAAATCTCGGTTTTTGGGTGGAATCACCCCTGAAATCGGCGTGTAAACACTGTCTGCCTTGTAAATTTCCAATAAAATCAGGGGGTGGCACGCTTAAATGCGCGGTGCCACCCCCTGTTTGCGCGCGAATGTTGGCGAATCCCCTGTAAATCAACGTGTTTGCTGCTGAATACGCGCGAACAGCCATGATGGTCGAATTGCTGCAATGCAGCGCAACTGCCACTTGCTGTCGGGGCACACCCCTCAGAGCCAATAAAATAGGGGGTGGCACGGGTGGCACCGTTTTCGTGCCACCCCGTGCCTCCCTGCCACCCCTGTCGATGTGCGTGACTGATCCGCAGGTCCGATCGCCGTTCGGACTGCCAAACGGGAGAACACACATGCACACTCATGCAGACCAACTCGAGACCGCACCGATTGCCGGGACCTTGTTGAGCGGCTGGATCAGTCGCACCGACCTCGCACAACAACTCGATGTCACCGAAAGCACCTTGCGCCGGTGGGAAGCTGAACGTCGCGGCCCACCATGCGTGCGGGCCGGACGGAAAATCTACTATCGCCGGAGCGCTGTACTCGACTGGCTGGAGGAGCAGGAAGGTCTCGGCCAGCGTCGCGGACGCCGGGGGGCACGTCGATGAATATTCCCCTGCCCTTCCGTGCGCAAAGCCGCCGCCGGCGCGGCGCGCGCGATGATAGCCGCGAGGACTGGATCGACGAGCGCCTGCGCGAGGCCCGCATCGTGGTGGCCGATGTGGTGCACCATTCCGACCACATGGTGCGGCTGGCCTGCAATGTGCTGGTCCAGCATGGCCAGACGCCCGAGGAGCGCAAGGATGCCCGCATCCTGCTGGTCGTTCTGGGTGGCAAAGCCCATGGCCGGGGCCGCCCTGCCTGGGCCGATCCGGAGGACCGGCGATGAAGACGCGCGGAACACCGGAGGCGGACCTGCAGCGCGCTGTGGTCAGCGCCTTGCGGGTCGTCCTGCCCAAGGGGGCGATTGTGCATCATAGCGCCAACGAGGTTGCGCAGGCCGGGCCTCGGGGCGCCAAGCGCCAGGCCATCCTGACCGGCATGGGGGTGCATCCCGGCTTTGCCGATCTGGTGGTGCTGTGTGATGGCCGTGTGCTGTTTCTCGAGCTCAAATCCCGCAAGGGGCAGCTGAGCCCGGCGCAGCAGGCGTTTAGCGACGCGGTGCAGGCGCAAGGGTTTGGCTGGGCACTGGTGCGCTCCTTGGATGACGCGCTGGGCGCACTGGCGGATCATGGGCTCACCACACGGGTGGTCGGCGCTGTCGGCAGCCCGGCGCTGGGCGTCTCGGGGTCTCGAGCTTGTGACGGGAGGGCGTCGTCATGAGCCACGCCGCCACCAATTGGGCGATCCAGCAACGCGGACTGAAGCCCACAACGAAGATTGTCCTCTGGCATCTGTGCGATCGTTACAATCCCGACTTCGGGTGTTTCCCGACGCAGGAGCGCCTGGCTCTGGATTGCGAGATCGGCCGCGCCACGCTGAACCGGCATCTCGACGATCTGGAGGCCCGTGGTCTGATCCGCCGGGTGCCGATCATCGACACCAAAACCGGCCAGCAGCGCCCGACCCGGTATCTGCTCGGCTTCGAGTTCACTGGTCTGAGCAAGGGCACGCCGGATCCGGATGGCGGGTCCGAAACCCCGTCACATCCACCTGCAGCGCCGCTAGAAACCCCGTGTCTCGATGTGGGACACGGGGATGTAGCCGAATCTGCCATGCAGGGTATGGGTGCGCAGCCCCCCACCCCGGCTCCGCCGTGTCTCGAACCGGGACACGGGCCCGTGTCTCATTTTGGCGCAAACCCGTGTCTCAAAAATGGCGATTCCCGTGTCTCAAAATGGGACACTAACCCTGTAAGGGAACCTTTAAGTAAACCAGTAAAGGAGGAGGAGGGCGCGCAGGCGCGCGCGAACCTCGATGACGATTTTTTTGGCGCGCTGCTCACGGCGCTGGGCTTCGATCCCAGCGGCGCCCTGCCCGGCTGGTGGCAAGGCTGGCCACCCCGGGAACACGTCCGGCGCTGGCAGATCGATCTCGGTCTGACCGAGGCGGAGATCGTTGCGGCAGCGTCGGCCTCTCGGGACACCCACCCTGCCCCGCCGGATGGGCCCAAGGCGCTGGACCGCGTCATGCAGCGTGCAGCCCGGCGCAAGGCGGAGGCTGCAGGTACACCCCGACGGGTCTCGGCAAAGGCCGTCACCGCGTGCACGGCCAAGCCGCCCAGCGCCGATCCACCCGCCTTCTACGCCGATTGGGTCAACTCGGACCGCTACCTGCCCTCCAACGCCATCACCAACGCCATGCGCGATCAGATGCTGAACCGCGGCCTCGTCACCACCCAGCGCCTGCGCGAAAGGAACATCCAGTGAAACACGATCAAAGCCTGCACGGCCGCTTCGGCACAGGCGCCCGCGCCAAGCGCAGCTTGAGTATTCAGCAGGCCCTTGAATGGGCCTTCCGGGTTGAGCAAGCCCAGCTCGAACTGCCCGAGCCTGGGACCGATGATGGGGAACCCCGCAGCTTCGGATTGGAACACGTGCTGGCGCAGCGCGCCGTCCTTGGCACCGCTGTCGACGGCGGGCGCCACAAGTTGGGCAGCTACACCCATCCCGACGCCGAGGTCATCGCTGCGATTGTCGCCGGGCTCCCCGACAGTCACGGCGGCAAGCGCATGGCCATTCGTGTGGCAGAGCTCGCCCGCGCTGGGATGACGCCAGACTGGATGCCGGGCGTTGTGCCACGCTGTCTGCCCGTGGATGTCCTTGAAAACCAGCATGGACCAAAAGCTGTCACAATCGTGGTTGGCACCGAGCGTGTCTGGTCCCGCGGAAAATGGCGAACCGTTGAGGTCCTGGCCTGCCCCGTCATGTGGCGGCCCTATCCAGAGCAGATCAACGCCGCGCGACGCGCGTATCACGACTGGTGGCAGGCGCTGGAGTACTTGCGCGACGGGCTGCTGGCCGTGGGGTTGCTGCGAGAGGTTGAGGTTACAGGCGTAATGCCGAAATGCAGGCCCTGGGAGCGAAACCAGCCATAGCGTGGAAACGATCATCAGATACCCCCCATTGCTGCCGACCAAGCGCCATTCAGGCTGTCCTCATTTTTGCGATTCCTAAGGGTGACTTTTCCGGAGAATTTCCTCAATGTCTTTTGAAAACCCAAGCACTGATCGAAAAGGGCAGCCCACGCGTGACAGAACTTTCGAGGCTTGACCACACCTATAACGGCGCTACAGAGGTACGTCGCATGGTTTCCAATGTTTGGGCAGTTGAACGGCAGAACCGGAAATGCTGAGGAAATCGCTAAGCGCGCAGGCCTGATCTACGGCAGGGTCGCGGGTTGTGTTTTCAGCTTGGAGGGAGCTGGGAGTCGGTTTCGGCAAGCTCAAGATTCCTATGACATAGCGATCGGACAACTCTCGCAGGGCAGCAGAAACCTCCTGCGCCAGACCGAGATGCTTAAAACACTTGGAGCAAAAACGACGAAGTCGATCGGTGTGGAATTCGACGCGGAGGACGACCATCCCCCTTTGGTTGAGCAGATAGAGACTGTCGAATGAGTCGCAAAATGGTCGGCAGTTTTGTTGATCTAGCGTGGAAATATCAGCCTTGAAGGCATGTTCGGCCCACAGCCGCCGTTCAATCGCCGGCAGATCGATGCGGCGCAGCTTCACCAGACCGATGGGGTGAATAGCTTCTGCTCAACCGACCACATCTTTTTTCCTTTGGACATCTAATTCACCCGGCATCCGTAAGCTTCCCGTCAGGAACGATCTGTAAGGGGTCTTCGAAACGCCTTTGAGGAGCACTGAAATTTCATGATTAGGAAAATCTTAAACGTGTTCGGCACTGTCGTCGCGTTGACCGCCGGCATCGCATTGATTGAAAGTCAGTTGTTGGTTTATGCATTCTCCCAATCCAGAGCATTTTTCATTCCTCCGGTAGGCCCAACACCGCAAGAGATCGCATCTACCCTTGCGGCGTCGGAGGAAACCGTGGTCCTGCTCGCAGCGGGCGACATCGCGCATTGCGAAGCACGACCGAGCCTTTCAAGCGCCATACCAACAACGATGAACCTCTTTGGTCAACCGACTACCTTCGAGTATGAGAAGGCACTCGCAAATGAGACGCTGGCGCTGGCGCAACTGTGGCCAAATGCTCCTGTCCTCGCACTGGGAGATACTGTGTACGGTAGGGGTACGCCAATAGAGTATGAACACTGCTTTGAACCCACATGGGGACAATTGAAACCTCGACTTTTGCCCGCACCCGGAAATCACGAGTACGGTTCAACAGCTGCATTTGGATACTTTGACTATTTCGGCACCCAAGCCGGATCGGACCGAAACGGATGGTATGCGCTCACACTGCAAAACTGGCTGATCCTGTCGCTTAACAGCGAGGTCGAAGCACAACCTGGCTCGGACCAAAGTAAATGGCTTAGCCAACAGTTACGCGAGAACCCCGATAAATGTGTATTAGCGTTCTTTCACCGTCCAGTTTATTCGCTCAAAGACAGAGGCGGTCGAGAGCACGCGTTGGCGCTATTCAAACAGCTCCAACAAGCCGGCACGACGCTTGTTCTTAACGGTCATAACCATTTTTATGAACGCACCAAACCACTGAACGAAAATGGTGAGCCGGTCCCAGAAGGCGGTACAGTGGCTTTTACCGTGGGGACAGGTGGGCGCATCACGGATGCATCACAACAGAAGCCATATACAGAAGCCGCCGTCTTCGAAAAGACGGGGCTGTTGAAACTAGAGCTTCGAGATCAGGACTACTCTTGGACATACGTTGATGCAGTCGAAAAGACGTCGTTGGATAAAGGCTCGGCACGATGCAACAGTCGCAGAGTTCATTAGCTACCTCAACGGAAACCTGGTCTTGCCCCCGTTTCACCGGACACTCAGGCGGTTGTGGTTTAGGCTGCGATGAACTCGCGGGGAGCGCGCATTTTCAGCCCTGAGTGCGGATGGCTTTCATTGTAGTCCTCGATCCACCCTCTGCCGACTCTTCCGAAAACAGGCGACCAACGGCTTTCCTTTGAAAGCCGTTCTGGTCATCGCGCACCAGAAACAGCGCATCCAGTCCACGTTGCCGGGCTAGCGTCGCCCCTGCATCAACCCCGAGAACCATCAGCGCAGTGGCCCACGCATCGGCTTCGGCACATGTCTGCGCGATCACGGTCACCGAGGCGGGCGGCGCAAGTAGCGGCGCACCCAGTGAAGGGTCCATCGTATGGGACAGGCGGCGGCCCTGCACCTCGACCCAATGGCGGTAATCGCCTGATGTGGCCACGGCAGCGTCCTGCAACGCAAGAACCGAATGCGGGCCTCGGATGTCTGGGTCAGGCGCTTCGACGGCAATGGTCCATGGCGCACCATCAGGCCGCGACCCCACCGCGCGCATTTCACCGTCGATTCCGACCAGAGACGCTGGAATACCAAGCGCAACCAAAGTGTCGACCAGACGATCGACGCCATATCCTTTTGCGATCCCGTTCAAATCTAGCGTGATGTCAGCGGTCTTGCGGACCCGGACGCCAGCAACATCAATCTCGAGCGCGGTCTTGGTCCGGTGACGCGCCATCGCAGCCCGGATGTGTGTAGGGTCGGCTTCATGTGCGCCGAAGCCCCAAGCCACCACCGCATCACCAAGCCCCATGTCAAACGCCCCGCCAGCGGCCCGCCCGATATCACGAGCCAGATCGAAAACCTCCAGCAACCGCGCCGGGACCGCCTGCCAAATCCCGACGGGTGCCGCATTCAGACGCATTAGTTCGCTGTCGGGTTTCCATGTGGACATCTGTGCGTCCACCTCGTCGACTGCGGCCTGTAAAGCGGCACGCACTGGGTCTACATCAAAGCTTGGGGATGCATGAAACAGTGCGGTCCAGCGGGTGCCCATTGTGGGCCCATGCAGCGCGTGGCGTGTTGGATCAGTAGACATCTTCGACATAACGCCCCTCTGCCCTCAACGCCTGCGGCGTCAGTCCCATTGGCTTCAGAATATCAGCCAGCGCATCCGTGACACCGGCCGCCATGCCGCGCCCACCGCAAACCATGATGCGTGCCCCGTCCTTGATCAGGCGGGCCACTTCAGTGCTTTCGGCATGCAGCGTGTCCTGCACGTAGCTTGGATTTGCCGCGCGAGAGACCGCAGTGTGCAGACGGGTCAGACGACCCTCGGTCTGCCAATCTGAAAGGTCTTGCCCGTACAGAAAGTCATTCTGGGGATGGCGCATGCCAAAGAACAAGTGAATGGAACGATGCCGTTTGTTGTCCCGAATGAACCCCGCCAGTGGGCCGATACCCGTCCCTGCCCCGATCAGGATCAGTGGCGCGCGGCCCTTGCCCGGTTTGAAGCCGGGATTGCGACGGATATATCCCTTGGCCGTATCCCCCGGCGCAAGTTGTGTCAGTTGCGCAGAACACAGCCCGCTAGGCTGACGCTTTACGACAATCTCGACGAACCCGTCGCGCCGGTCAGAAGCCAGAGAATATAGACGCGGGATTGCGGAACCTTCTGGCACGATACCCAATAGGTCACCCGCCTCAAACCGTGCAAAGCCTTGTCCTGTGAGTTTTTGCCAAAGTGAAACACACGGCAATGCAAAGCGAAGGATTGCGGTGGGTGCCTGCATTTCCGCCCCATAGTCGCGACGTGACATTAGAGTAAGCGTCTCAGTGGCAGGCACAACGGGTTGGTGCGCCAGTTCGAGGTCAATGCCAAGCGCTTGACCCAACAGACGCCCCCATCGCGCGAAATCCTGTGGCGACTGGCGGTCGATGGTGTCGAAAGGCAAGAGCATATCCCAGCCCTGCGTTTCAGCCATTTCCGCAACCCTTTGGGCAAAGCCACAGTAATCCGGATAGCTGCGATCACCAAACCCAAGCACTGCAAGCGGTGCTGTCGGCAAGGGTGTCAAAGCTTTCATGCGATCAAGGAACCCTTTGGCGGTTTCCGGCGCATCGCCGTCGCCATAGGTTGCCGCAAGGATCACGAACCGCTGTACTTTGGCGTAGTGCGCGGGGTCAAAGCCGGACATTGGTCCGACATGGACTGTTTGTCCTGCCGCACTCAGCGCCTGATGAAGCGTCGCCGCAAAGCCCCAGGTGCTGCCCCCTTCGCTGCCAACCAGCAGGATCGTTTCGGCCTTGGCGGCCGGCAGGTTGCCGGGAATGCGCGGTCTGCTGCGTCGTCCTGCCAGCCAGACAAGGACACCCGTGACCCCCAACACCGGCACGCCCAATGCCATCAGTCCTAGGAAGATCCCAAGAAAGGCCGCCCCCTGACCGGTATGCAGCATGTAGATCGTTTCCGACACATTTTCCCAACCAGTCAGATCGGTCCAGCCCAAGGCCGCACCTGTCCCCTGGTCCAGATATCCTGTCCCCTGATCCGTCTTCAGGGTAAAGACGTCGCTGGCATCGCCCGGATAGGGAAAGCTCAGTTCGCGCAGTTCAGCCACGGGGGTCTGTCCCAGCAGGTCGATCGACGCGATCGCAACGCCAGTCTCACCACTGACCTCGGTTGGAAAGACTGGTGCGGATGCCGCGATGGGAAGCAGGTCGAAGGTAGACGCCGACATCCACAGCGCCGTCATCGACGACAAGGCAAGGCCCAGAACCGCGACGCGCGCAATCTCGACATGCAGTCGCCCTGACAAAGGGCCGCGCAAGGGCGCGAACCAGCGCGGCCAGCCTCCGGCACGGCGCGCAACAAGGACAGACCCGGACACCGCAAGGATCAGCATCGCCGCCGCACCAAGGGCCATGGCGATCCGTCCGCCATCACCCAGAAAAAGCGACCGGTGCAGGTTGGTCAGCCATCGTTCGACCTGGTTGGGGTCAGCAGACCCCACGCCTTCGCCCGTCGCAGGGTCAATCACAGCCGCCCCCGGTCTGCCATCGACAAACCAGTAGGCTGTGATCTGACCTGACGGAGACCGCCGGATCTGTTCGACCCCGGGATAGGCAGTCTGGATACGGGTCGCGAGCGTCGCCACGCTCATCTCGGATTGCGCTTGCGGCGCGGTCAGGCGCTCTGCCGCCGGAAAGACCGAAAGGGCGGCCCCGCTGAGGGTCAGGACAATGAGAAGGGCTGCGGCCAGAAGACCCGGCCAACGGTGTAGAGCGCGGATCATCGCCGGGCCTCCTTACATGTCGTAGGTGAAATCAGCGATGTAACGGCGGCCTTTGACCGGCGTGCCGGACCCGTCTGTCGTCAGGGGCACCGCAACCTCGTTCGGGCTGTCGCGCATATCCTCGACTGCGGCGTCGATGTGAAGCGTATAACCTGCATCAAACAGCGCATCCGCCAGATCAAGCGTGATCTCGAGCGTGCGACCTGCGCCAACGCTGGCCCCGGTGATCCCGTTGATCTGTGCCGTGTCACCGGCAGTGGCTCGGTACCAGTCGCTCAGGTGTTCATAATATTTCGACTTGCCGCCTGCCATCCAGAGGCTGCCAACATAGGCCCCCGACGTGTCGGTGACATAGAGCGCAAGATAGGCCCCATCGCCGCCGTAACTGTTCATCGTTGTGGTCAATGTGACCGGGCGCGCCATTGCGAGCCCGGGAAGCGTGAGCGCCGTGGTCAGCGCCAGTGTTGCGAGAAGCGATTTCATGCGGAATGTGCCTTCTTAAGGGAATTGGAATAAGTGGATGTACGTCAGTTCATCTGCGCTTTTGGCGCAGCCCCGTTGCCGAACAGACCGTTTTGCGGCGGAGCGACGGTGCCAGCAGGTGCTGCATTGCGGGCGCTGTTCCCGCAGTCATCGTCATCTTCATCGTCGTCGTCGTGGCGAGACCCGCTGCGGTATTTGCCGTCGTCGTCGTCATCGTCTTCCTCATACCTCGCGCCATTGCGATATTCGCGGTCGTCATCATCGTCGCTGCTGGCAAGGATCAGCGGCATGGCGTCCTGACCGGCCTCGAAAACTGCCGCGAAAGGCAGAAATTCGCTATTGCTTGTGCGCATCGCGCTCCAGGCCGGTGCAGTGATGGCTGCGGACAGCGCGGTTGTTGCTGCAAGAAGGGCAAGTGTCTTTTTCATGGTCGTGTCTCCGTTTGTGTGCTGAGATCAATCTGGAGACACCGCCTGAGGTCTTCCTGACGCGACGCGGTTTTTTGCTTCAGCTTGCCGTCAGAAAGACGTCAGAACGGCGCCGGAAAGAAAAAAGGCCCCACCGAAGATGGCAGGGCCAGGAAAACGTCGAAGGGACATTCGACGCGGGGGAACGTTCAGGAAATATCGCCGGGACTTGGTGCGCGCTTGTCACCGGTGACCATGGACCGTGCGAGATTTTCTTTGTGGCGGAAAGAGGTCAGAACAACCCCGCCGACATGGACTGCAATCAGCAAGAGCATGAGGTTGGCCAGCACCTCATGTGCCTCTTCGACGGCTTCAGAGCCGCCTCCTCCATACCCTTCGTCGTCGCCATCGGCATAGGCCGGAGAGACGATCTGCGGCAGGGCAGGCAGCATTGCAACACGGCCCTCATCTTCGAGCAGCCATCCCGTAAAGGCGGTGCCTGCGAGTGTCAGGAGCAAGACAACGGTCATTGCGGCACCCGCAGGGTTGTGGCCAAGATACCGATGCTCCTTGCCGCGCACGACATCCCCGATATAGCTGACTGTTTCTGACGGCCCTCGCAGGAATTGTGCAAAACGGGCATATTTGCTGCCAACAAGGCCCCAGATCAAACGGAACGCAATCAGTCCAGCAACAATGTAGCCCGCGATCTCGTGTACCGTGCTAAGCTCCTCGGCGCTGAGGTAAGCCACGACAAACGTAACAACCAAACTCAAGTGAGAGACCCGGACCAGAGGATCCCAGACACGAACCTTGGCTATAGAGCTTTGCGCGGCTGAAGGCGCATCATGTGCAGAGGTCTCAGTCATCGTCGTCATCCTCGTATTCAAATTCGATCATTTGAAGGGTCTGCGGATGAACGGTCACTTCGATCCTGCGCCCCTGTGCATCGCGGCCATCAATTTCGTAACAGCCATCATCGATCTTGATCCGACGCACGGTCCAACCGTTGTCCAGCGCCATCTGCGCCACCGCTTCCCGCGGCTGCCAGTCGGCCATGGGGACAAAACAGTCATCATCGTCGGCGATCGCAGCGCCCGCTGAAAGAGTCGCGAGAAATGCAAGCATTGTCAGTGTCTTCTTCATGCGGCAAACTCCGGATTGCGGCCAACTTCACCAAACCATGCGCCGGTAACCTGACAGGTTCCTGAAGCTCGCGGGCTGATGTGCGTCAGCCTCGCGTAAGCTGGAGTGTTCAAAACGGCATGAGACCCAAAGGAGCCCGACACCCATGCGTATCCTGCTGATCGAGGATGACACTGTTCTGGGAGAAGCCGTGCGCGACCAGATCGCCGCCGACGGCCACTCTGTGGATTGGGTGACACGGCTTGATGCGGCCGGAGATGCCATGGCGGTTGCCGCCTATGATCTGCTGCTGCTTGACCTCATGCTGCCCGATGGTCGTGGCATTGGCTTTCTGAAAACGATCCGAAATCGGGGGGACGTGACCCCGGTGATTATCCTGACTGCCCTTGACCAGATTTCAGACCGGATCGAAGGGTTGAATGCGGGGGCTGACGATTATCTGGTCAAACCGTTCGACCTGTCGGAACTCTCCGCCCGGATCGGCTCGGTCGCGCGCCGGTATAGCGGCAATCCAAATCCGATCATCACCCACGGCGCGCTGGACATCGACCTTGCCTCGCGCAGCATCCACCGGAACGGAAAACCAGTCCAGCTGACCGCGCGCGAATGGGCGCTGTTCGATGCGTTTCTGGCGCGTCCCGGTCAGCTGCTGTCGAAAACACAGCTTGAAGACAAGCTCTATGCCCACGGGGCCGAAATCGAAAGCAACACCATTGAAGTCCATGTTAGCCGCCTGCGCAAGAAACTTGGGGCTGACGTGATACAGACCGAACGCGGCATGGGCTATCGTCTGGGCGCTTCATGAGACTGCCACGGAGCCTCCAGGCCCGTTTGGGGCTGTCCTTGGGTAGCGGGCTGACGCTTTTGTGGATCGCGACTGCAACGGTGACGGCGGTAAACCTGCGCCACGAAATGGACGAGGTCTTCGATTCTGCCCTGCAGGAAACGGCGCAGCGCCTTCTTCCGCTGGCCGTACAAGAGATTGTCGGCCGCGAAGATCATGGCGTGACCCAACGCCTTGGCACGATCAGCGCACATACAGAGTTTTTCACTTACATCGTGCGGGACTCACGGGGGCGCATCCTGCTGCAATCGCATGCCGCCGATCCGGAAATATTCCCTGCCTATGACGGGACCGGGTTTCGTCAGACCGCAACCCACAGGCTTTACAACGAGGATGCCTTGCAGGGCAGCGTTCGCATTTCGGTGGCCGAACCGCTGGACCACCGCGCTACGGTCGCACGGGAAATCCAGATGGGGCTGGGCCTGCCACTTCTGGTAGTTATACCGCTTGCGCTGCTCGCCATCGTGCTGGCGGTCCGGGCAGGCCTTGGACCCATTAGCCGTTTTCGCAAACGCTTGGAAGCTAGGGATGCGCGTGACCTTTCACCTGTTCCGACGACAGGCATTCCGTTGGAAATTGTTCCGATGGCGACAACCCTGAACGGACTTCTTGGACGCTTGAAAGACGCGTTCGATGCGGAACGCAGCTTTGCCGCCAATGCCGCACATGAATTGCGAACACCCCTCGCTGGGGCTATCGCGCAGGCGCAACGGCTTCAGTCTGAAACAGGTGACCCGGCTGCTGCTGCCCGAGCGGCAGACATCGAGGCCACGCTGAAACGGCTGACACGCCTGTCTGAACGCTTGATGCAACTGGCCCGCGCCGAAGGAGGCCGCCTGCGGCTCGACAAAACCTCAGACCTGCGCGGCATCGCAACAATTATTGTCGAAGAGATAGAGCGCGAGACATCATCGGGGCGCATCAAGCTTACGCTTCCGGACGGACCCGTCATATCAGACCTCGACCCGGACGCCTTTGGCATCCTCTGTCGCAACCTGATCGAAAATGCGATCCGTCATGGCGCGGGAATAGCGCCAATAGCGGTCTTGCTCTCACAAGATGGCATATTGCGCGTTGCAAACGGTGGCCCTGTGGTGCCGAAAGAGAAACTGCAGAACTTGACCACCCGTTTTGAACGTGCAGGATCGAACACCACCGGAAGCGGTCTTGGCCTAGCCATTGTCGCGGCTATCGCGGAGCGGATCGGCAGTGAGCTCATCCTGAAGTCCCCCCGCGTCGGCGAGGAGGATGGTTTCGAAGTGAGCATCAGGCTGCCGACTGGGCCGTAGCTCAGTTAGCATTCAGTGATCAAGAGGCGCCCAGTTTTTCTCAGCCTCGGCATTCTGTCGCCGCAATCGCAAAGCAAGACCAAGTGAGACGTCGATCGCGATGGTAGGTCTGCAAACACGGTCATGCGTCGCATAGTTCGTTGAGTGTGGTCGATGTACGGGCGGCAATAAGGACACATCCCAATCTGACGTATCGGCCTGTCATACGGTCCTCAACCAATCAGATGACGCCCATGACACGTTACGGAACGCTGACGCTCCTGACCTGCGCTTTGCGCCTAGCCGAAAGCTTTTCTCATAGAAGCCGTTTGGCTGCGGAGCTGTCCGACTGGCTTGACCGCAATCTGCTCGGTTTTGCATGGGACCCAGAGCTCGTGTCGATGAGACCCACACAGTTGCCACGGGAGGACTGGACGGAATTGCGGATGCGTCTTGTATGGGCGGTCACCCACAGATCGAGTGATCAATCGGCGAGGACATAACCGTCCAAGGACATGTGATGTGGTTCAAGCCGGTTGACTTGATGGATGATCCGAGAACCTTCGAGGCAAACCTACATTCTCTAGTGTCGGAACGATAATCAGTACCGACACATGAAAAGTGCGAAAAACTGCGATCATTTAAAAAGTGACTCTGATTCACATTGAGGGTTTACAAGCTGCCCCCCTTGACGTACCCCTTGATCATCGAAGAGCTGCGCCCGGATGAAAGTTCACCCGGGCGCTTTTTTTCTGGGGCCATGGTCGCGTGCTGGGCGCCACGTTATCCTGCCTGCAAATGCATCGCGATCTTCTTCACCAACTTCGTCCTGAGACCAAGCAATGCCCCAATCTCGCCACTTGTCGCTTCTTGAGGCGTTGACCAACGTCGTCGTTGGCTACGCGCTGGCCGTGCTGACACAGCTCATTGTGTTTCCATGGTTTGGCTTAACCGCGAGCCTGCAGGACAACTTTGCCATCGGCGCAGCTTTTGTCGGCGTCTCATTGATCCGCAGCTACGCGCTGCGCCGTGTGTTTGAACGCTGGCGATAATCTGTGCCGTCACGCAGGCGGCAACCTGTACACGGTCCCCCTGCCCGGTTCTTTTTGCGACGTAATCGGCAGACCAAGACGTTTCTTCAGAGCGGACGAAATCACCGCGCGCGCCGTGTGCGGCAACCACGCCGTGGCCGCCACGATCTCTTTTATGGACGCGCCGTCGGGGCGTTGCAGCATCTCGATCACCTGAGCCTGCTTCGTGCCGGCGCGCTGGGCGGGAGTGTCAGACGCGCTGGGCGCGACCTTCTGCGTGCGGGCTTTTCGAACGGCTGCGGTAACTTGCGCCACAAGGGGCTCAATGCCGATGGCTTCAAGTCCGGACGCAGTGGCTACCAAGGTGGTGCCATGACCATCGCCTGTCTCGCGCCAGAGCGGCTCACCCTTGCGCAGGTCTGCATCGACCTCCTCAAGCCAACCGCGATCGGTCATCATTGTGACGACCTTCCTGGCGGCAGCGCCATGCAGCCCGTCTGGCAGCGGCATGGCCAGATTGCCCGGGCGTGTCGCCGCGCGGCTGAGGATCAGGTTTTGGGTATCAGTGAGTTTCAGCATCGTGTCCTCCGGTGTTCAGGGACAACGCGTCGCGCGCTGCCTTCTACCAGATGGAGCCCGCAGTTGTGCGGGCCTGGCGCGATGCAGCATGACTGGTGTCGCTCTGACACCGATGACAATCAACTCGATAAAGGTGGCCCATGAACGTGATCCTGCGCGATCTCGACCAGACCCGTGTACATTTCGAAGCGGCGATCCATCGGGTTGGCGAACAGGCTGCTACGCGCGCCTTTAACCGGGCGCTCAACTCCGAGGGCAACAAGGTCCGCACGCAGGTGCACCGTGCCCTGCGCAAACAGACCGGCGCAAAAGCCGCGCTGATCAACCGCGAGACACGCACGATCCGGTCAACCTTTGCAAACCTGACCTACACGATCGAGGCGCGTGGGGATTACCTCGGGCTGTCGCATTTCAGCCCACGGCAGTTCGGCTACGGGGTCCGCGCCAAACCCTGGGGCCGGTGGCAGCGTTTTGAGAGCGCATTCCTCCTCGGCTCCCTCGGCAACAACGCCTTTGTCCGTGAGCGCAAGGCCAGGTTCCCGATCAAGAAGATGTTCGGCCCATCCATCCCGAAGGAGTTGGTACAGGACGCCACACGCGCGGCATTCGAGGCCGCGCAGCCAAACGTGCTGGCCGAGGCCACGCGACAACTCCAACACCTGCTCGAAGATCAAGTCTGACAGGGACGAAAGCACCCCAAATGATACGCAAAGACGCCATTACAGACGCCGCTCCGGACGCGTGCGGCCGCACCGGCGCCCGAACGGGCTTGGTGTCGGCCAGCCGCGGCCTCCAGCCCCCCACCCCTTGGGTCCCTTCCGGGGGTTTGATCTCATGCGGGGCCGCCGCCTCGCGGGATTTTCGTGTTTTTTATTTTTTGAAAAATCCATTTCGCTTCGTTTCAGAGGGGGTCCGATGCAAGGATTTCAATGGCTTAGGTCTCAAATTGCCGAAATACCCCCCGCTGGTTTCGCCAATTGAAACCGCGATCTTGTGCGCTTCAGAGGGCGTCTGACCAAATGATTTCAATGGCTTAGGCGTCGAATTAGCGAACAGTCGGCGCTGCAAAACAGCGTGTTTTTTGCATGAAATACCCGCCTGATGCGTCTCTGAATCGGCGCGACACCACCCAAGATTGATTAACCCAGTGCCGGCCCCGTTTCGGTTCGCCGGCCCAGTTTTCGCACCCAAAGAGCAGGTCTCAGATGACAGCTGATGCAGAACACACTGCCCGGGCCTGGCCCGCGGCGCAGGTCGAGATGTGGCAGGTCGCCGATCTCGTGCCCTATGCCCGCAATGCCCGGCAGCACCCGGCGGACCAGATCGACCAGATTGCTGCGTCCATGCAGCGGTTCGGATTCACCATCCCGATGCTGGTAGCGGAGGATGGCACGATCATCGCGGGTCACGGTCGACTGATGGCGGCAGCACAGCTGGGACTGGACGAAGTTCCGGTGATGGTGGCCCGTGGCTGGACGGAGGAAGACCGACGGCTCTACACGCTGGCGGACAACCGGTTGGCCGAGATCGCCGAGTGGGACCCGGAGATGCTGCGCCTGGAGATCGAGGACCTGCGGTCGGAGTTCGGGATCGAGGATTTCGGGATGATCGGCTTCAGCGCGGACGACCTCGCGGAGATGCTGCCAGACGCCTTGGTGGAGACCACAGGCGGCTTGACCGATCCGGACGATGTGCCGGACGTGCCTGAAACCCCTGTGACGCGGCCGGGTGATGTGTGGATCCTCGGCGCACATCGCCTGCTCTGCGGCGACAGCACCGTGGCGACGGATGTCGAAAAGCTGCTGGGAGGCGTCAAACCTCTGCTCATGTGCACCGATCCGCCCTACGGGGTGGCGTATGATCCCGGTTGGCGGAATACCGCAGGTGCTGCCAAGACCAAGCGGACGGGCAAGGTGCTGAATGACGACCGGGCCGATTGGCGCGAGGCCTGGGCGCTCTTTCCCGGCGATGTGGCCTATGTCTGGCACGGCGCCTTGCACGCCGCGACAGTGGCCGAGAGCCTTGAGGCCTGCGGGTTTGCAATCCGCTCCCAGATCATCTGGGCCAAGGAGCGGCTTGTTCTGAGCCGCGGCGATTATCACTGGCAGCACGAGCCGTGCTGGTACGCGGTCCGCTCCTCCGGCAAGGGTCATTGGGCGGGGGATCGCAAGCAGACCACCCTGTGGCACATCTCCAGCAAGGATCAGGATGCCAGCACCATCCACGGCACGCAGAAGCCGGTGGCCTGCATGCGTCGGCCGATCGAGAACAACTCGAGCCCGGGTCAGGCCGTCTACGAGCCGTTCATGGGATCGGGCACGACGCTGATTGCCGCGGAAATGACCGGGCGAGTCTGTTTGGGTCTGGAATTGAACCCGGCCTATGTCGATGTTGCTGTCACACGCTGGCAGGACTTCACCGGAGAGGTCGCCGTGTTGGAAAGCACTGGGCAGGCGTTTGGCACACGGTCTGGCGCGCACGCCAGCACCAATGATGAAAAGACCGACAGCGAAGCCGACGACGACCCCGGGTAAGATCATGACAAGGATGCCGGCGAGAAAGCCATCTTCTGACCCCGATTATCGTGGATAACAGCAGCGAAACGATCAATTCTGTGTGCCGAAACAGCCTTTGACGGCATCCCCTCCTCCGCGTCGGCCCGGCCCCTCCGGGCTTGCGGCAGTAGCAGCGGCGCGATCTGCGCGGCGCGACGCAACAGCGAGGAGATACCCATGCTTGGCATCACTGGCACCCAGGTCAGCCTGCACATCATTCAATTCCCGTCCGGTCGCTTTGGCTTTGTCGGGTCGATCCCCACAGACATCTGCGAACAGGTGCCCGCCGACCGCGCTGCCATCCTGGGGCAGAGGGCATTCAGCGACCCTGAAACCAACGACCCCATGATGTGGAAAGCCCCCAGCTTCGAGACAGTGGAGGCGGCCATCGCCCATGCGAAAGACCACGGCCACAGCCCGATGTGGAAAAACGAAGCGCAGTAAGACGCGCTGTAACCGGGCCTCCGGGTCCACCGAGAGCCCGGCTTGTCCGGGCTTGCGGCGGTAGAAGGCCGCGCTGTCGCGGGGCCAGCACCATGGAGGGCACCGACGTGACCACCGACACACCGAACACCGTAATAATTGAAGGCGACACCTACGAGTCCGTGACCACACACGCGCTGCAGATCGGCGACGTGATCCGCGCCGAGGGCGCCTTGCTGGAACTGCGCACGCGCAACGAGGGGCCTGACAGGGTCAACAACAACGCGGCTGGCAATGTTGTCTGGCTGCGCGGCTACCCGATCGGCAACGCGCTCGGCGCCATCCCCAAAAGCTGGCTGACACGGGACGAGGACGGCGAAGGATACTGGCTCGTGCAGGGCAATGGCCGGGCAACATGGCTGCGCAGGATCCCCTGCCCGCAAAACAGATAACCCACTTTGTCCGGCTCAACGCGCCGGGGCTGCATTTGCGGCCAATCACAGGAGACCCGTAGCATGACCCCCAAGCATCCGCACATCACCGTTCCGCTCACCGGCGAGGATGGCAATGCCTTCGCCATCCTTGGCCGCTGCCGCAAAGCCGCCCGCGAGGCCGGGTTGCGGGACAGCGAGATCACCGCCTTCGTCACCGAGGCCACCGCAGGAGATTACGACCACCTGCTGCAAACCGCCATGCGCTGGTTCGATGTGCTCTGATCGAACAATCGCCCGCGTATATCAGCAATCTTATGAGGCTGAATTCTCTACACTATCGGGTTTTACAGAGCGAACATGATGGTCCTTCGCCGGAAACGGCTCCCAATCCCGGAGGACCTGACATGACCCTGACACCTGAAGCCCTCGCCCCGATTGCAGCGCAGATGCGCATGCCGCCCGAGGCGCTCATCGTTCTGCCCACCGCCGTCGAGGTTTTTGCCAAGAAGGCGGACATGCCGATCACGAAGATGCTCGCCGAACTCACGGTGAACACCCCCCTGCGGGACTACCTCGCTGAGATCTGCATCCAGACCCACACGGCCGCCTGACCCGCGGCGTGCGCCAACAGCCCGGAGCCTCCGGGCTCGCGGCGGTAGAAGGCCCGCGATGCACGCGGCTGTCAGAAACAGGAGACACCGTCATGGAAGTCACCATCCGCTTTGCAAACCCGCGCACCGCCACGGACAGCGTCGACCGCGCCCTTGGCTGCATCCTTCTGGAGACCGAAGCCAAGACCGCTAACCGCTTGATCGGGGGCTTTTACTTCGACACCGAACGCGACCCGCAGGACATCTTTGACGACTTCGCGACAGACGGGTTCGAGAAAGAGGACTTCGCCAGCATCGAGTTTGCATGGTCCTGATCGCGCAGCCTACCCCCCTGCCCGGCTGGTCCGGGCTTGGGTCCGTAGAAGGCACGCGATCCTGCGCGCCATGAACACGGGGAGACGCCCAAATGACCAACCGCACCATTCTGCCCAGCCAGAACACCGCCTATGGGTTTTACGGCACCGTCACGACCTGCACGCTGCGCGATTGCACCAGCGCCGTCTTCTGGACCTTGGCAAGCACCCTCATCGCCGAGGCGATCAATGCCCAAGGCGAGGCCGAGATGATCGGCATCCGCGACTTCCTCGACAGCAAGATGGGACGTCACTTCGCCGACGAGGCCATCGACGCCCTGCGTTGTGGCGAGACCAGCACCAAAGCCGCCCTCGAGGCCACGATCGACAAATGGCAGCGCCGGGGTATCTCCGCCCAGACCGAGGCCAGCCACGGCATTCCCGAAGGCCTGCCCCATCTCGATGGTTGGGTCACCCATTACGCCATTCTGGCAGAAACCGACGTCTGACACTCGCGATGGCGCCCTGCGCCACAGGCCGCGTCACGAGCTGTGGCGCGGCCGTCCTCATGTCATGCGATTTAACATGCGTGGCTGCTGAAGGATTTGACCCATGTCCACTCCCCGCCCCCGCGGCCAGACCATCACCGTCTCCCAAGCGGCGGCCTTGCTGGGGCGCTCCGACCGCTGGGTGCAGGGCTTGGTGAAGGCCGGATATATCGAGCGCGCCAATCGCGGCGAATACACGCTGGTGGCCGTCATCCGCGGGGCCTTGGCCTATTACGAAGACCAGATCACCAAGAACAACAAGGCCGCAGCCGCCACACGCGCCTCGGAGGCGCGCACCCGCGAGATCGAGTTGCGCATTCAGGAACGCAGTCGCGAGTTGATCGCCATGGAGGATGCCCGGGCGGTCATTGGCGAAATGGCTGCCCTTGTCCGCGCCGAACTTGCGGGATTGGCAGCGCGCTACACGCGCGACATGGAGGCGCGACGGGTGCTTGAAGAGGTGATTGATGGTTCCCTCCAGCGCATTGCCGGCGGCGCGGACAAAGCGGGCGCAGCTCTGGGCGCTGGTCGCGGCGATCTGGAGGCCGAGCGAGAAGCGTGACCCTGCAGCCTGGGCGGCAGCCCACCGGGTGTATCCCGAGACGGCGGGTATTCCCGGACCGCGGGACCCGGGACTGACGCCCTACATGATCCCGTGGTCCTCGGCGGTGCATCGCGGCGGCTACCGCCGGGTGGTGGCGGTGACCTCGGCGCAGTCGGGCAAGACCGACAGCATGCTGGACATCATCGGGGCGCGGCTCGATCAGAAGCCAGCACCGATCTTGTATGTCGGGCCGACGAAAGAGTTCCTGACCGACCAGTTCGAGCCACGGCTGATGGCGCTGCTGGACGAGGCGGAGACGCTGGCGGGCAAGGTGGTGCGCGGCCGGCGGATGAAGAAGACGCTGAAGCATGTGGCCGGTGTGCGGCTGCGCTTGGCCCATGCGGGCTCGTCCACGGCGTTGAAGTCCGACCCGGCTGCACTGGCGCTGATCGATGAATACGACGAGATGATGGCCAATGTGAAAGGCCAAGGGGATGTGCTGGGTCTGGTGGAGGCCCGCGGCGAGACCTACGCGGATTTTGTCACCGCGATCACCAGCACCCCGGCGCGCGGCCTTGTGGAGATCGAACCGGATGATGCCAGCGGTCTGGAGTTCTGGGCGCGGTCCAGCCCGGAGGATCTGGAAAGCCCGATCTGGAGGCTCTGGCAGGAGGGCACGCGGCACCATTGGGCCTGGCCCTGCCGGTCCTGCGCGGACTACTTCATCCCGCGCTTCAAGCAGCTGCGCTGGCCAAAGACGGCCAGCCCCGCGCAGGCCAAGCAGGCCGCAACGCTGGAATGCCCGCGCTGCGGCGCGCAGCATGTGGAGACCGACAAGGTCTGGATGAATGCCCGCGGCGCGATGGTCGCGCCGGGTCAGTCAGTGGAATTGCGCGACGACGCGGCGCATGTCACGGGCGCGCCGGCAGACAGCGCCACGCTGTCGATGTGGACCTCTGGGCTCTGCTCGCCCTTCGTGACCTGGGGCCAGCGGGCGGAGACCTATCTCACAGCGCTGCAGTCCGGCGATCATGGCCGCATCCAGACGGCGATGAACGCAGGCTTTGGCGAATGCCATGCCATGACCGCCTCGGGGGATGTGCCGGACTGGCAGGAGATCCTGGAGCGGCGCCAGCCCTACCGGCCCGGGGATGTGCCCGCGGGTGGGCTGCGGCTGGTGATGGGTGTGGATGTGCAGAAGTTCAGCCTCGTCTATGTGATCCGGGCCTTTGGCGCGCGGGGAACATCCTGGCTGATCGACAATGGCCAGCTCTACGGTCCGACGGAGGACGATGACGTCTGGTCGGCGTTGGCCGATCTGATGCTGACACAGGTGGGTGGGCTGCAGATCGAGAAGGTGTTCATCGACTCAGGGTTCCGGCCGGACAAGCCGGAGCTGGGCAACGAGCACAAGGTCTACGAGTTCTGCCGCCGCTATAGCTGGCTCTGTTCGCCCACCAAGGGGCGGGATCAGCAGAGCCCGCCCTACCGGGTCTCGAAGATCGAGGTGAAGCCGGACGGAAAAAAGGCGCTCTATTCGATCGATCTGGTGACGCTGTCGACCGACTTCTTCAAGTCGCTGGTGATGTCGCGCATCCGCACGCCGGCGGATCAGCCGGGGGCGTTTCATGTGCATGAGGCGATCACGGAGGAGTATTGCAAGCAGCTGACCTCGGAGGCCCGGGTGGTGATCGAGGGCAAGCCGGTCTGGGTGAAACGCTCGCGGCATAACCACTATCTCGACTGCGAGACGCTCTGTGCCGCGATCGGCTACACGATGAATGTGCAGCGCATTCCGGAAGGCGTTGAACGGGCCCCGAAGCGCGAGGTGGCGGTGCCCGGGGGACATGATGGAACGCAGGGTGATGGCGAGGATCCCGAAGCGCCGCCGCCAACATCGCGTGGTACCGCAGTCCGCGGAGGCGGCGGCGCGCTGCGGGCGCGATTTGCGCGCCACGGCAGCAGGCTGAACAGATAGCGCCAGCGCCGGCTCAAGAAAAGCCGGTGCACAGAGCGCAGCGCGGCAGGCCACCGCGCAAGATGGCAGCGCCCTCCAACGAGGTGAGCGAACGACTGAAAGGAGGGCGCTGCCGTTACCCTTGTTGATGCGCGTGCCTTCGAACAACACAGCAACCGGAGCAGATGCAGTTCGGTATCGTCACGAATCCCCACTGCGGGGCAAGGTAAACCGCAAAAATCTCAGCATGTCCAATCGGCGCACATGCCTGCCGGTATTCCGCTTGGAGAAACAGGATCAAGGTTTTGGCAGCGCCCTCTGTCGGGATCAACGAGACCAACATGGAGTGTGTGAGGGCGCTGCCCGTGCTTTCTGTCGTGGATGGTATTCAGAGGAAAGCACGACATACAGCACATGCAGCCTCTCATCGCCAAAACCCGAGGCTGCCAGAACATTAAAAATCGAACTTCAAGAAATACAAGAAAAACTGTGTTGAAGCCGCTGCCATCAACGCATCTGGAAAGCGGAGGCAGCGGCGGGCGGCTGGAGCAGAACAGGTGCAGGCCAGCCGCAGTATTCCGATAAGGTCAATTGCTCATGATTCAAAGGCTCAAATCTCTCCTTGCAGAGGCGATACCGCTTGGCCTGCCACAAGGGCCTGCCCCACTCCCCCGCCCCTCGGGCAAATACATGCGCGGCGGTCGGGGCGTGACCTTTGCGGGCTGGAAGCCTGCGCTGCGGGAGGCGCAGGACGATATCGGCGAGGCTTGGGACGATGCGGCAGCCCGGGTCAAGGATCTGCTGCACAACAGCGGCTGGCTGGCTGGTGCCATGGAGCAATGTGTGGCCAATACCGTGGGTACGGGGCTGCAGCTGAAGGCCCTGCCGGAGAACGAGACCTTCGGCATGGCGCCTGCGGAGGCGTCCGATTGGGCCAAGACGGTGGAGCGGCGGTTCGAGCTCTGGGCCCGGAGCGCTCAGGAATGCGACATTCAGGGCCTGCGCACGTTTGGCCAGATGCAGGCGGCGGCGTTTCGGTCCTGGCTGGTGACCGGGGAAATCCTCGCAGAGCTGCCCTGGCGCAAACGCCCATGGAACCGCTACGGCACCAAAGTGCGCCTGCTGCCGCCGCAGCGGCTGTCGCGCAAGACTGAAAGCCTGCGACGGCTGATCAACGGGGTCTATACCAATGCTGACGGCATGCCGGTGGGCTACAGGGCCATCCGCAAGGACCTGTTTGGTCATGATGTGGAATATGACGTGCGGGCACGGGACCGGGCGGGACGCCCGCGGGTGATCCATGTCTTCGAGGGTGCGCCGGGCACGCATCGGGGCATCTCGCCGCTGGTTCCGGCGCTGCAGGTGGCGCGGCAATTCGACCAGTTGGCGGATGCCACGCTGATGGCGGCGATCGTGCAGACGCTCTTTGCGGTGACGATCACTTCGGACGAGCCGACCGAGCAGGTGCTGGCGGGTCTGCTGACGCCGCAGGAGCAGGCGCAGATGCTGGCGCAGGGTGTGTCGCCGATGGAGGCGTATATCGAGATGGTGGCGGGGTATTATGACGACAGCACGCTGGATGTCGGGATCAATGGCCGGCTGGCGCATCTGTTTCCGGGTCAGGAGCTGACCTTCCACACGGCCAACCAGCCATCTTCGGAATACGCAGCCTTCTCGATGCATCTGCTGCGAGAGCTCGCGCGGTGCCTTGGGCTGACCTATGAAAGCGCGACGGGCGACAATGTGGGGGCGACCTATTCCTCGCTGCAGGCGGCGACGACGGAGATATTCGCGATCACGAAAGCGCGACGGCGGAATATCATGGCGCCGTTCTGTCAGCCGATTTACGAGGCCTGGCTCGAGGAAGAGATCGAAGCGGGCGGTGTGCCTTTTCCGGGCGGTGTGGCAGGGTTCATGGCCAACCGCACGGCGGCGTGCCGGGCGGAGTGGCGCGGCGATCCGCGACCGCAGGCGGATGATCTGAAGAAAGCCAAGGCGCATGAGGTCTGGAAGCGGCTCGGCGTGATGTCGGATGCGATGATCTGCACCGATCTCGGTGCCGATGTGGACGATGTCTACCAGCAGCTGGCGCAAGAGCGGGCCTTGCGGGCCGAATACGGTTTGCCCGAGCCGCAGATGATGGGCGCGCAGGGCGGTGGTCCCACAGGCGGCGATGGTGATGATGCTGGTGATGAAGATGACGAAGACGCTGACCCCGCCAACGCGGATGCAGAGGATGACCCATGACAGTTCAGATCGATGAGGCTGATCCCTGCACGGCGGCGGCCAGCTTGCGGCAGGTCTATGTCCGGCTTGTTGCCGGCGAAGGCGCCATGGAGGTGCGGTTCCGGGCGGGATCGAACGGGGTGGAACGCTCGGTGCGGTATCACAGCGCGCATCCCGACCGGCTCCTGGCGGTCATTCGGGGCTTTGAAGAGCAGTGTGCCAAGCTGCAGGGCCACGGCCCGCGCCGATTTGCACTTTCTGCAGGAGGGATGAGATGACCGAACCACCGGACATCCTTCAAAGCCAGGCAGCACCGTCGCTTGCCCAGATCGCGAGCCGGGTGCTGAACCGGCCGCTGCTGCTGCATCCGGACAAGGTCGATCTGATCCTGCATGTGCTGCAGGGGCGGATCGGCATCGCGCCTTTGGCGGCGCCAGACCCGCAGTCGAACCGCTTCGTTGGCACATACCGCCGCGACAATGGCAGCGTGGGGTCGCTGCGCGTGGAAAACGGCGTGGCGATCCTGCCGATCGTGGGCAGTCTGGTGAACCGCGGCGCCTGGATCGGGGCCAGTTCGGGGCTCGTGTCTTACGAGGGCATTGCGGCGCAGCTGAGGGAGGCGCGAGCTGATCCGGAAGTTCGGGCGGTGCTCTTGGATATCGACAGCCCCGGCGGTGAGGCGACGGGCATGTTCGCGACGGCCAGACTGGTGAGCGCGATCAACCAGACCAAACCGGTCTTGGCCTTCGTCAATGACGTCGCTGCTTCTGCCGCCTATGGCATTGCCAGCGCGGCCAGTGAGGTCATTGTCTCGCCGACCTCGATGGTCGGATCGATCGGCGTGGTGCTGACCCATTTCGATCGCTCGGGGGAACTGGAAGACCGCGGCGTAAAGCCGACGCTCATTCACGCGGGCGCCCATAAGGTGGATGGCCATCCGTTTGGACCGCTGTCGGACGCCGTGCGCGCCGACCTGCAGGCGGAGGTGATGAAGATCTACGACCAGTTCGTGGGTCTCGTGGCCGAAGGGCGTGCAGGCCAGATCAGCGCCGACGCGATCCGGGCGACGGAAGCCCGCACCTATCTCGGCACCGATGCCATTGCCCAAGGCCTCGCCGACCGTGTGGCGAGCCTCGACGAGGTGATCGCCACCTTTGCGCAACCGCCCTCCGGGGCAAGCCCCCAGAGAAAGGGAGGACCCATGACCAAAATCATCCAAACCGAGGCGCCACAGGGCGAAGCCTCGGCCTTCAGCCCCGCTGATCTGCAGGCTGCTGTCGATGTGGCCCGGACGGAAGCCCATGCCGCTGGTGTCACCGCCGGCAAGGCCGAGGCCACGGCGCGGATCAAATTCATCCTGACGGCCCCAGAAACCGAAGGTCGAGAGGCCCAGGCGCTGGTGCTTGCACTCGAGACCGAGATGACGGCGGAAGATGCAGCGAAAGTTCTGACGGCGTCACCCAAGTCATCGGTTCCCACAACGATTGCTGAAAGGGCGGCGCAAGAAACCGAACTCGGGGCCGAAACTCCGGCCGAGTTCCACAATCGCGCCGAGCGCAGTATCGCCGGCTGGGCCAAAGCCGTCACAAATGCCAATGCGCGATTCGGCTGACATGCACTCCATGCAATCCAAGGACATCCCCTCATGACAGTTCTGACTGAAGGCCGGCATCCCGGCGAATTCCTGATGACCGAGGCCAATGGCCAGCGCTCGCGGGACAACATCACCATCGCAAGTGGCGCGGGCATCATCGCCCCGGGCACGGTGCTTGGCAAAATCACGGCAAGCGGCAAATATCTCGCGAGCGCTGTCAGCGCCACCGATGGCAGCCAGACCGCAGTCGCCATTGCACTCTATGGCTGTGATGCCACCACACGTGATGTTGCGATTGCCGCCATCACTCGGGATGCCGAGGTGAACGGCAAAATCCTGACCTGGCACCCCGACCGTGATCAGGCGGCGGAAAAGGCCGCAGCCCAAGCTGACCTCGCCTCGGTCGGCATCATCCTGCGCTGAGCGCGGACGACTGTCGCCATGGGCTAACGCCAGCCCCGAATTCCTCACAGTTTCCATCCGATCCGCTGCCGCCAGAGGCTGCAGGCTGATCTGTCGCGCCCAATCCCCGCGCTCTGACAGCAGCGGGCCGATCCCGCGTGCCCAATCCACCCGCGCGCCGACGCAATAAAGGACCCCCCATGTCGATCCTCAACATCTTCAGTCAGGACGCCTTCAGCGTCATGCGGCTCACGGACGCGCTTCGTGAGATCAAGTACACCCCGTCCCGCATCGGACAGATGGGGCTGTTCCAGACCACCAGCATCGACACGCTGGATATCGCCATCGAAAAGGACAAGGAACAGAACCGCATGCTGGTCTCCGCCAGCCCAAGGGGCGGTCCCGGCCAGACCTTCGACAAATCAAAGCGCGCCATGCGCATGCTCAAGGTGCCCCACTTCCAGGTGGACGATGCCATCTATGCCGACGAGGTCCAGCAGGTGCGCGCCTTTGGCCAGGAAGTCGCCGTCGAGCGGCTGCAGCAGAAGATCGCCGACCGCGCCGCAGAGGCCAGCCAGTTCTTCGCGCTGACCGAGGAATACCACCGGCTCAACATCCTCAAGACCGGTCAGCTGCTCGACGCGGACGGCTCCGTCCTTTTTGACTACTTCACCGAGTTCGGCGAAAGCCAGCAGGCGGTGGTGGACTTCGATCTCGACAATGCCAGTGCCGCCGATGGCGCGCTGCGCAAGAAATGCGCCGGGGTCATCCGCCAGATGGCCGCCATTCTGGACGGTCTGCCCTATACCGGCATCATGGCCCTGTGCGGGGATGCCTTCTTCGATGACCTGATCGCCCACCCGGAAGTGCGCGAGACCTACAAGGGCTATGCCGACGCGGCGAGCTTGCGCAACGCGTATATCAATTCGGGGTCGTCCGGCATCTACGGCGCCTTCGAGTTCGGCGGCATCACCTGGATGAACTATCGCGGCGGTCAGAATGTCGGCATCGAGACCGACAAGTGCCACCTCGTCCCCATGGGTGTCCCCGGCCTCTTCCGCACGGTCTATGCCCCGGCCGATTACATCGAGACGGTGAACACCCCGGGCCAGCGCCTCTACGGAAAGCAATGGGAGATGCAGAACGGCAAGGGTGTGAACCTCGAGTTCCAGATGAACGCGCTGCAATACTGCACCCGCCCGCGGGTGCTGATCCCGGGCAAGCGGACGTAATCCAGCGTGCATTGAAAGGATGAAAGGATGTCCACCCTCTTTGATGATCTGGACGCGCAGGTCTCCGGGACGATTGACGCGGCCTTCGGGGAGGTCGCTATCCTGCGACCGCGTGTTTCGTCCCAATATGTCGCGCGCGCAGAGGATCCGTCCCGCCGGGTTGCCACCGTGAAGGGCGTGTTCTCGGCGGGGCCCGCGGATGCCCCTCTCAAGGGCAGCACTGCGGGGGCTGCATTTTCTGGCGGCACGCGCGTCGTGTCGCAGAGCGCTGAGTTCTGGCTTCCTGCGGAGCAGGTTCGGGCGCTGGCCGCGCGACCCGTAAAGGGCGACGCGCTGACCCTGACCGGGCGTCCAGAAGCGCCGGTCTATGCACTCTCTCAGGTCCACCCGTCGGACATGGGGGACCTGACCCTGATCCTGGTTCTGGAGGACGAGACGCCATGAGCCTGACGCGACTGGCCATGCGCCTTGCGGCCGCCCGGGCGCTGAGAGACAAGACACTGGCGGGCGCGCGGGTGTTCGACAGCGCGGTGGACCCGATTGACCAGACGATCGCCGCGCAGCGCCAGCCGCTGCTGGTGCTGACCACGGATGAGCATGCGCTGGAGGTGACCGGGCGCGATCTCGGCAGCGGCACGCATCGCTGTGATCTGGTGATCGAGCTTGCCATTGCCTCGCGCGTCGAGGTTCCAGCCGAGGACGGAGACGGCGGCGCTCTTACCATCGCCATCCCGCATACCGATGAGGGGATGGAGCTGACGCTTGACCTGATGGAGCATCAGGTGGTCTCGGCGCTGACGCGGGATGACGGGGCGTGGTCCAGAGCGTGGATGATGCTGGTGCCGCGGATCACGCGGCAGGTGTCGCGACGCGGCGCCTCCGCTGAGAACGGTGTGCGCTTCGCGGCGCGTCAGCTGACGCTGAGCTGCGATCTGATCGACGCCCCCGTCCCCGGCGCTGCACTCCCTGCGGCCGGGGCATGGTCGAAGGTGCTGACGCTCATGGAAGCAGACGCGACGATGGCCGGCATTGCATCGCTGATCCGGGCAGAGATCGAGGGCACGCTTGTCCCCGAGTGGCGTCGCGCGGCGCATGCACTGGGTGTTCCGCTCGAGGTCTCGGACGGCCTCGGGTTTGGCGCAGGGGACGCGCCTTTGGTGGACCCGGTGGAATTTATCATGGGCGCGATCAGCACCGGTGCCGGCGTGGTCACCGTGACCGAGGACGTGCCCTGATGGCGGTGCGCGAATTGGTCGAGCTGGTCTCTCGGGTGGCCGAGCTGGAGCGGCGGTTTGCGGGTGTCTTGCGCCACGGCACGGTGGCGGAGGTGGATCCCGAGCGCCAGCGCGTGCGGCTGGACCTTGGACCCGCTCACGGGGCTGGGGGACGCTTCCTGTCGCCCTGGGTGCCCTATGCGCAATTCTCGGGGGCGCTGCGCGTGCACACCCCACCCACGGTGGGGCAACAGCTCACGGCAATGTCCCCCAGCGGGGATTTTCAGCAGGCGGTGGCGCTGCCTCTGACCCATCACAGCGGCAATCCGAGCCCATCCAAAGCCGGCGACGAGAATGTCGTGACCTATGGCAATGTCCGCATGACGCTGGCGGATGATCTGGTGCGGGTCGATGTGGGCGGCACGCTGTTCGAGCTGAGCTCGGCGAAGGTCACGCTCTACACGGGCGGCAGCAGCATCGAGATGACAGATGCGGGCGTGAAGATCACCGGCGCGCGCATCGATCTCAACTGAGGGAGGCGCCCATGCCAGCAGTTGCGCGGATCGGGGACCCGTTTGCAACGGGCCACCCTTGCGACAGCACGAGCACAATTGCCGGGGGCAGCGGAAACGTCTTTGCCAATGGTATTGGTGTGTCCCGCCAGGGCGACCCTTCTGCGTCGCACACGCGCCTCGTCGGGAAACTGTGCCTCCCGCACACGGTGTCCATCGCTGGCGGCAGCGCCACGGTGTTCGCCAATTCAATGTCAATTGCCCGGGTCGGTGACGCCATCGACGCAGGCGCAATTACCGACGGCTCGCCGGACGTTTTTGCAAGATAGGAGGGCATAACATGCCACGTTACGCAATCACCGAGACAGCCGGGCGTTTCGTCGCCGGGACAAACAATACCGGCGTCGGGACGGTGCTGACGCTGACGGAAAAGCAGGCCGAGCACGAGGTTCGGCTCGGCACGCTAAGGCTGCTGGACGTCAACACCGATGCGCCTGAGCACATTGGCGATGCAGCGCAAAGCCAAACGGCAACAAGACCCAAGACCGGTGATGGCCAGGCTAAAATCAGCAAAGAACGCGGTGCGTCTCCGAAGCAGTAACCCGCGGCCCTCAGCCGTCATCTTTGCTTGCTGTGTCTGCCTTACCGTCTTGCTTCGTCCGCGTGGTCTGGAACACGAGTTCCCTTGGGGCCGGTTTCTTTCGCAGGATCGGTGCTGTGGGTTCTTCGCAGTTCGGGAAGGTCTGATCGGTCTCGCGGAAGGTGCCACCGCAATACATGCATTTTTTCATTTTGATCGTTTCGTTCGAGTCGCGTTGCACCGGCAGGAGCGGCTTTTGATGAACGTCCGGTCTTCGGTCAATGGGACGCGTCGGCATGGCGCCAAATCACAACACCCCCTCGGTTGGCCTGAACGCGGTCACAGGGGGCACGCTCATGGGCTGGCCGCATGTGGTGCAGTCCTTGCAGGACATCTTCACGACGCGTTTGGCGCGCGCGTCATGCGCGAATGGTACGGCTCGTTTGTGCCCACGCTGCTCGGACGGCAGATCAACCGATCGGAGATGCCGCTGTTTCTTGCGGCCTTCACCTCGGCGATCGAGCAATGGGAGCCACGGTTCAAGGTGACGGAGATTGGACTGAAGGATGTCACCCGGGACGGTGTGGTGCGCCTGTCGATCTCTGGCGAATACCGCCCCCGGGCCCTGCTGGGGGATCCCACCTCCGCCGGTTTGCGCAGCCTGGTCATTGACGCCAAGGACGAGGGTGTCTCGATTGCACAAGGAATCGAGACAAAGTCCCCTATCCCAGTCAGTCGGGGCTCAGGTGTCCAGTCTGATCAACATTTGCCGGGACATGTTCCATGACGACACCCATCGACCTGTCCTCGCTCCCGGCTCCGGGCGTCATCGAGGAGCTGGACTTCGAGGTCATCCTGCGGGCGATGCGCGACGATCTGGTGGCGCGCTTCGCGCCGATTGCGCCGGTGATCGACCTGCAAAGCGAGCCCGCGCGCAAGCTGCTCGAGGTCTGCGCCTATCGCGAGCTCTTGCTGCGGCAACGGGTCAATGACGCGGCGCGTGCTAACCTGCTGGCCTTTGCGAGGACCACCGACCTTGACCATCTCGCCAGCTTCTACGGTGTCACCCGCCTGACGGATGAGACCGACACCGCTTTGCGCCTGCGGGTGCAACAGCGTATCCAGGGCTGGTCCAACGCAGGAGGTGCCGCGCATTACCGGTACTGGGCCCTGACGGCGGACGAGCGGGTCTCCGATGCGGCGGTCTCCTCCCCAAGCGCGGGCATCGTGCGGATTGCCGTGCTCTCCGCCGAGGGCGACGGGGCCTCGTCCGAGGACCTGCTCACGGCTGTGCGGGCAATTGTGCTGCGCGATGATGTGCGCGTCTTGACCGACACGGTCGAGGTGGTCTCGGCCAGCATCGTGCCCGTGGATGTGGCGGCCAGGGTCTTTCTTTATCCCGACACCCCCGCTCAGGTGATCGAGCAGCTGCGCATCGACTTCCCCGCGCGCTTTGCGGCGGCGCGCGGGCTTGGCTGGGATTTGACCCGGTCCTGGATCAACGCGCAACTCCACCCTTCAGGGGTGCAGCGGGTCGAACTGGCCTTTCCGTCTGGTGATACGATCATTACCGAGGAGCAGTGCGCGGCGCTGGGATCGGTCGAGATCACCTTCGGCGGGCGGGACCGATGACCACGCAGTCGTTCCTGCCACCGGGTGCCACCACCTTTGAGCGCGCGATGGAGGCCGCGACGGCGCTGGATGCCAGAGCCCCGGCCATCCGACCCAACGCCCGGGCCAAGCTCGACGGCTTTGATCCGTTTGTGCCCTGGCTGATCTGGGAGTACGGCCTGGGAGATATCCTCCCCTATCTGAGCGATCCGCAACGCGCGCTGCGGGAGGGTATTCGCTGGCAGCGCTTGCGCGGCACGCCCGAGGCCTTGCGACTTGCCTTCTCGTGGCGCGATCTCGACGGGGTTCAGGTCTTCCAGGAGGAGCCCGGGCAACATTTTGCCGCGTTCCAGATCGACACGAATGCGGTGACACCGCTTGAGGACATCGACGATCTCATCGCCTTGGCGCGCCTGTCGGCGCCAGCGCGATCGCGGCTGGCGCGCATCTTTCACGGCTACGACCTGCGGCGGATCAAGCTGGACGACACGCGGCTCGGTGACGGTTTGCTCAGCGATTACAGCGGCGTGCGTCACACAGATGGGCAGACGCGCCTGTCGTTTGGGCGCGTGTTTCCCGCAACTGTGCCCGCGCCGGAGGTGCGGACACATGCAGGGATATTCGTCGACCATGTCGGGCGCGCCTTCCTGCCGGGTCGGTTTGTTCTGTCGGACAGCGTGCTCGACGACGACCGGGCAACGCCCAACCCGTTTATCTATCACGCGCACCTGTTCACGCTCGCCAACACCGACGGCGTCCCGGACGAGCCAGCCGACTTCGAGCCTGTCCGCAAATTCCAGCGCGCGCAGATGGTGCTCTCGGAGGGAATGCGCCTCGGGGATACCAACAGCCGAACACCCCCGGTGGAGTGGGTGTTCTACGCGGGGCGCAGGCGGCTCTCCGAGGAGGCTGCGGTCTCCGGCGCTCCGGCAGAGGTGCGGCGCATCCAGCGCACGGAGATGTTCGAACGCAGGGCCGTCGCATCTGCGCTCGTGCCATTGCCGCACGCCACATTCAGATGGCGCGACACGGTTCGGTGCCAAGTCATCGGCGGCCGATCACAGTTTTATCGCCTTTCGGAAACGCGGCGGATTTTACCGCCGGTTTGGAGCACCCCGCCCGCGCGCGTGATTGCGGCCAACACGTACGAATTGCTCATTCATGTACGCGACGCGGTGCGCGCGGACGCGCGGGTCTCGGACGAGGACCGCTTCATTCCCGGACAGGTGCGCCGGGCCGATGCGCGAGCGGTGGGCGACGGTCTCGCCCTGACGCCCACCAATCCGTCTCGGGCACTGCTGCCTGAGCTCTATGATCCGGCGGCGTCTCCCACCCGGTTCAGCGAATTCACCGGAGACACAACTTACGCCGGGCAGTTCTGGCTGCCGCTCACTTACGTCGACCAGCCCTGGTCCGAAGTGCAGGTCCTCGTCGAGGCCATGCACCGCACGGACACACCCAACACAGACTGACGAGGAGGCCTGAATGGCTATCATGACGCGCTCGGGGCGCGCAGCCCTGGCGGACGCAATCCGCCAGCGCCCGCTCCATCTTGCCTGGGGTACAGGCAACATCGAATGGGGCAGCACCGCCCCGCAGGGGGCCCTGACGTTTGGCGCAAACGATGTGCTGCAGCTGCCTCACGCTTACGTCTCAGGCGTGGCGCTTGCCTCTGCGGATGGGATCACGACCTATTCGGCCGGGACAGAGTATACCGTGGACGCCACCACCGGCCGGATCACACGGATCGTCACAGGCGGTATCCCACCCGAGGCGACCGTCCGCGTGGATTACACCATCGACACGCCCCCGCCGGACGTCACTCAGACTGCGCTGCTGGGTGAGCTCGGCCGCCGCGCGGTGGACGAAGTGGCGTTTGTCGTCGCGGATGATGCAGGCGCGATTGTCGCCCCCACCGGCCGCTTCACGCTGTCGGCCACACCCACCAACCACCTCTTCGTGCGGGTGCGCTTCGAGTTCGAGGACGCCCCCGATGCGGTGATCCGCGAGCAAGGCCTGTTTGTCGGCACCACCACCGATCCCGCCCTCCCGGCGGGGCTGCGGTATTTTGAGCCCGCCGCCATCACCGATCCCGGGATCCTGCTGATCGTGCAGAACACCGTCCCGATCATCCGCCAACCCTCGACCCGCGAGACTTTCGAGTTCGTGGTCACGTTCTGATCAGGAGGCCCACCCGTGGCGCTCGACCGCTATTACAATCTCTACAACTCGGCCTCCGGCTATGCAGAGCTGATGTTCCGCGCCGGCGACGGCCTGCAAAGCCGCGAGCTGAACGAGGTCCAGACCTGGCTCGCGGACCGCCTCGCCAGGATCGGCGACGCCATCTTCAAGGAAGGCGACCTGATCCGCGATGGCGACGTCTCCGTCGATCCCGCCACCGGCGAGGTCAACCTGGCCTCCGGCATCGTCTATCTGCGCGGCGCAGCCCGCCCCGTCGGTGCTGCAACCTTTGTCGTTCCAATGGACCGGACGGTGGCCCTCGGCGTGCGCTTTGTCGAGACCATCGTCACCGAGCTCGAGGACCCCGCCCTGCGCGACCCGGCCGTGGGCACCCGCAACTATCAGGAGCCCGGGGCCGCACGTCGCAAGGAGCAGATCCTCTGGGGCTGGGACAGCGGCAATCAGAACGACGGTGGTGAGGGTCAGTTCCATGCGATCTACACTGTTACCAATGGCACACTCGACAGCAGGATCCAGCCCCCCGAGCTCGACGCGGTGCTGCAAACCGTGGCGCGCTATGACCGCGAGGCCAATGGCTCCTATGTCGCCACTGGCCTGGAGCTCACCTATCTGACCCGCGACGATGCGGCGGAGGAATATGTCTTCTCGCTCGCCGAAGGTGTCGGCAATGTCGGTGGGCTCAAGGTCGAGCGCCCGCAATCCACCCGTCTCCGCTGGACCGTCGATCCGGACCTGCGGGCGGTAAATGCCGAGCCGCATGGCTTTGCCGATGGCGGCACCGGCACCGCGGTGATCCCGGTCAATCTCGCCCCCATCGCCGAGGTCACGGACGTCACGATCACCCGCGAGACCCCCGAGACCGTCACCCATGGCGCCTTCACCGGAGCATCGGACCCGCTTGCGAACAGCACGGTGGTTGCGGTCCTCAGCGTGTCGCAAGGCGGCACCGCCTATACGCAAGGGGTGGATTACGTGGTCTCGGCCGGGCGCATCGACTGGTCCCCGGGCGGTGCGGAGCCTGCGCCGGGCTCCAGCTATTCGGTCACCTATCGCTATATCGACAGCATCGCCCCGGATGCTGTGACGGATGAGACCGTGACCGTCTCGGGTGCCGTGACCGGGACCACGGTGTTCATCGACTATGCCTACAAGCTGCCACGCATCGATGCGCTGGTGATGAGCGCGGGTGGTCAGCTCTCGCGGGTGCGCGGCGTCTCGCAGACCCTCAACCCGCAGCCCCCGCAGCTGCCGGGCAGCGTGCTGCCTCTGGCGGAGGTGGCACTGGATTGGTTTGCCGACCGGGTGCCGCTGGTGCGCAACACCGCGACCCGGGCTGTGCCCTTTGCAGACCTTGCCGCGATGCAACGCCAGATCAGCAGCCTGTTCCAGCTCGTCGCCATCGAACGGCTGCGCAATGACGCCAACATCACCGATCCCACCTCCAAGCTCGGGGTGTTTGTCGACCCGTTCCTCGACGACGACCTGCGCGACCAGGGCATCCCACAGAGCGCGGCGGTGCTGTGGGGCGAGCTGACCCTGCCGATCACGGCAGCGGTTCAGGAACCGCCAGAGGGCGCTTCGGCGACGTGGACGCTGGCTTATGAGCTGACACCGGTGCTCGAGCAGCTGGCCAGCACGCGGGCGATGAAGATCAACCCCTACATGAACTTCGAGCCGGTGCCGGCGGCGGTCACCCTGGTGCCGTCGGTGGACAACTGGACCACAGTCGAGACGCAATGGACCTCCGCCATCACCCGGGCCTTCACTTCGGGGTCCGGGCGCTTGTCCAGCACGTCGGTCTCCACCAGCACCGAGCTTGTGTCCTCCACCTCGCGCGCCGCGCTGGACATTCGGCAGCGGTCGGTTGGGTTCACGCTGCGGGGCATGGACCCGAGCGAGGCACTGCTGCGGGTAGAATTTGACGGGCTCGACGTGACGCCAGACCCTGCACCGATGGCAGACGCGGCGGGGGTGCTGACCTCCTCCTTCACGATCCCGCCCGGCGTGCCCACCGGATCCAAGAGCGTGACCTTTCTGGGCGAGGCCGGATCGTTCGGCGAAAGCACGTATACCGCCAACGGCACGATCATCACCAACACCTTCCGCAGTGTCACGACGCGGCGGACGGTGCGCTGGAGCCCGCCGCCGCCACCTCCGCCGCCGCGGCCTCCCCGGCGGTGGGACCCGCTGGCGCAGACGCTTGTGCTGGATGTGGACACGGTGGTGGCGGGGCTCGACGTCTGGTTTGACGCGATCGGCCGCGCAGATGCGCCCACGATCGTGCAAATCCGAGAGACCACGGTCGGCTTCCCGAACGACACTGTCGTGACCTCGAGCGAAGTCGACATGGCGACGGTCACTCTGGGTGGGTCGACCCGGTTGGCGTTTGATCCGACCTTGCTGCGGGCGGGGCGCGAATACGCGCTGGTGTTTCTGACCGACGATCCGGACCACGCCCTGCGGGTGGCGGAGCTGGGCAAGTATGACGCCGAGACGGAAACCTGGGTGACGGCGCAGCCCTACCGGATCGGCGTGCTGCTGTCCTCCTCCAACGCCTCGACCTGGACCCCGCATCAGGAGCGGGACCTGAAGTTCCGGCTGCTGGCGGCGCGCTTTACGCAAACCACACGGACGGTGGCGCTTGGGGAGATCACGGTCTCGCAAAGCACCGACTTCATCGCGCTGGCGGGTGTCGAGCGCATGTCGTCCGAGACCGATGTGACCTTCGTGCTGCGCGACAGTGGGGGCCAGGTGTTCCGCATGACGGAAGGCGCTGCGCTCAATCTGGCGGCGCGCGTCTCGGACAGGCTGAGCGTGGAGGCGGTGCTCTCGGGCTCGGAGCGGTTCACACCGGTTCTCTTCCCCGGTGTGCAGGTGCTGAACGGCGCGCTGGCCTCCGAGGCGGAGTATGTCAGCCGGGCGATCCCGGCGGCAGCGACGTTTGATGTCTCGGTCTATCTCGACACACTGATCCCGCCCGGGGCTGGCGTGGCGGTATTTGCCGAGACGGATGCGGGCTGGTCTGCGCTGTCGCTCGAAAGCGGCCAGCCCATCGAGAACGGCGGTGAGGAGCGGCACTATGTCGGGTCCGGTTTTGCCGGTGTGGGGGCGGCCAACGTGACCCGCATCAAGATCGCGCTGTCGGGCACCCCCGCAGCGCGGCCTTTTGTGAGCGCCCTGCGCGCCATTCTCAAGTGAGGTGAGGCATGGCCGACGGCGTGAACCGGGACGAGCGCACCTCCGGGAGGGGCTACCCGCTCCCCCATGCTGACAACACGATGCAGGCGGATATCGAGCGGCTGCGCGTCACGCTGGTTGCGGCTGACGCGGACGTCACGGCTCAGATCGCCGAGACCCGGCGGCGCTGGGTGCACGACTTCATCGGACTGAAACTGTGAGGACCCCATGACAGACATCATGCTCCGGGGCGCGCTGAGCGCCCTCAAGACCAAGATCGAGGCCCTGGCGTCCTCGGAGACGGCCACGGCCGAAGACCTCGCGATGCTGGGCACGGCCCTTGAGCGCATCGCGGGCAAGACCACCGCCATCGAGGTGGAGATGCTCGGCGAGGAACAGCGCACTGCAATCTCTGCCGCAGCGGCCGCGTCTCGGGACCATGCCTTGCAGGCCATTGCGGATGCGCTGGCGGCGGCCGATGCGGCGCTGGCAAATCACGTCGGCAGCATCAATGCGGCGGGAACGGCAGCCTTGCCACCGATTGCGGAGGCGCAGGCTGCGGCTCTCACCGCCATCGGGACAGAGCGGGACGCGGTGCTGGCGGCGGTCGCGGCGACCACCGAGGGCGCTGTGGCCGAGGTCACCGAGACGGCGCTGGCGGCGGTGGCGACGGCCTCCGGCCTGACTGCGACCTCCTTTTTCTTCAATCAACTCTGAGGACCAGGCCCATGAGCATCCTTGCAAACCAGATAAGTGCGGCCGACACGGCGGTGGAGGTCCTGACCATCCCCACCGGACGGCGGACCACCTTCAACATCAATGCGGTGAACACCGGCTCCGACATCGCCACCGTGACGCTTTATGCGGCCTCGCGCGAGGCGGTGCGCGTGACAGGGCTTGCGGTGACACACGGCGGTGCCAGCTATGTCGCCATCCCGGACGTGACGCTGGAGGGCGGTGGCGGCACTGGCGCAGCTGCAACCGCCAGCATGACAGTCGATAGCATCACCCTCACGGACGCGGGCACCGGCTACGCCGTTGGCGACGCGCTTTCGGTCGCCCTGACGGATCAGACAGCGGCGGTGATCACAGTCACCGACGTGGACGGCGCGGGTGCCATTCAGGCGGCTGAGCTGACCTCCGGGGGCGACTACGGAGTTCTCCCAGAGAGCCCTGCGCCGGTGAGCAGCGGGTCAGGCTCTGGCGCGACCTTCGTGCTGACCTTTGCCGTGCTGAGCCTGACGCTGACCAACCCGGGCACAGGCTTCTCCGAGGCCCCAACGGTGTCGTTCAGCGGTGGTACTGCTGCTGCGACAGCCACCATCGATATCGTGCTCGAGCCCAGGCACATCTTTGAACACGCCGTCGCGCTGAACCCCGGCGGGATCATTTACCGCACGGCACTGATCCTTGGCCCCGGCGACCGGCTCTACGCGCTGGCAGACACCGACACCGTGGCCCTGACCGCCTGGGGCATCTCTGCGCTGATCTAACTGAACACGAAAGGACGCGACATGCGGACAATTTACAACCCGGCGCTTGCGCGGGTCGGGGGCAATGGCGTGGGTCCACGCAACCAGATCAAGATGTTCAACGTGGCAGGCACGTTCAATTGGGTCGTTCCCGAGACAATCGATCCCAATGTGCCGCTTCTGGTGCGTGTCTGGGGCGGCGGAGGTGCCTGTGGCTTGTCCACGGCAGCCACCGGAAACGGTCATGGCGGAGGCGGTGGTGGCCTCGCCATGTCCGAGATTCCAATCTTTGAGCTCACCACCGTCAGTACGGTGCCAATCATCGTCGGTGCTGGGTCCAGCTTTCACGATGGCACCGGAGGCACATCCTCCTTTGGGGCCTTTCTATCCGCAACCGGCGGGAATAGCGGCTTCAACAGCGCCGACAATCAAGGCGCGTCAGGTCTGGGCCTTGGCGGGATCGGTGTCGGCGGGGATATCAATCGCCGTGGTGGTACTGGTGGTATCGGCGAGATCGTATCGAACAGCGGCAGCGGTGGCGGTGGCGCCTCAGCACCGCATCCCGATGGGCATATTGATGGCTTCAACGGCGGGGACGGGTTCACCCGCTCTGGCGGTGGCGGGGCCTCGATCTGCTTTCCGGGCACCATGCCCGAGATTGCCAACGCCTCGGTCGGCGGGGCTGGCACTGCCAGTCGTGGCACTAGTGCGATGAACTCCAGCGCCAATCAGAGCTTTGGCGGCAGCGGTGGCTCCGGTCTGCTCGGTGCCGGAGGCCGGGGGGCAAGCTCCACCAATTATTCCAACGCAGCCTGCGCGATGACGCCCGCCGGAGATGGTGGTGGCAGCGCCCTCTTCGAGCCAAACACAATCCTGCTCGGCGGAGGTGGTGGTGGCGGAAATGCCATGTCGAGCCAGTCCTCCGATCGTGCCGGCACCAATGCCGGTAATGGCGGTCCGGGTGCCGGCGGTGGATCGGCCTCACCCTATTCGTCAGGGGCGACCTACGCCTACATGCTGGCCGGCAATGGCGGTGTCCTCGGCGGCGGCGGTGGCGCAGGTCAGTATTGCGCCGGTGGCAATGGCGGCAACGCAGGTGGTGGTGGCGGGTCCGGCTATCAGTTCGGCACGGCTACAGGTCATGGCCTCGGTGGCGACGGGCTGATCATCCTTCAATACGCGCTGATCCTGTAAAGGGGAATTCCATGAGCAAGTTTGCAAAAGTCGTGAACGGCACCGTCATCGAAGTGCTGGACACCCTTGAGGGCCGCATTCACCCCGCGCTGCACGCAGTGTATCTGCAGGTGCCGGACGCGGTTGAACCGGGCTTTGTCAAAACCGGCCGCAAGTTTGAGGCCCCAGTACCCGTTGCAGCCGCAGCACCCCCGCCGCCCGCGCCCGTCACGGTGGTCTCGCGCCTCGACTTCCTGCGCCGCTTCACACGCACTGAGCGCATCGCGCTGCGGGCAGCCGAGGCTACAGACCCGGTGGTCGCCGACTTCCTGCTGATGCTGACCCTCGCGGAAGAAGTGGACCTGACCAGCCCGGATGTCACCGAAGGGCTCGCCTATCTCGAAGCCAATGGCTTTGTCACCGCAGAGCGCGGTGCCACCATTCGCAGCGGCTGATCTTTCTGCGGGCATCTGCGCCTGTCTGCAAACCCAAATCCAACGCACCAATTCCAACCCTCCGTAGCGCCCGCCGGGTGCCATACATGCAAAGGACATCCCTCATGTCTGATCCTACCTTTGGCCTGTCGATCCAGCGGATCGACAATGAGCCGCGGCCGCCTGTCGCCAGCGACATGTCCGTCGTCGGCATCATCGGCACCGCGGCTGACGCGGACGCCTCCGCGTTCCCGCTGAACACGCCGGTGTTTCTCTATTCGGACGACGCCACCAAGCTCACCGCCCTCGGCGCGGCCGGCACCCTGCGCGATGCGATCACGCTTGTGAACGCGCAGCTTGGGGCCTTTCAGGCGGCCGCAAAGATCGTCGTTGTGCGCGTCGCCGACGGCGAGGAAGCCAGCGCGGTCGACGAAACCCTGGCCAACATCGTCGGAGACGGTGTCACCACTGGCCTCGGCGCGTTCCTCAACGCACCTGCTGAGCTGGGCGTCACGCCGCGCCTGATCTGTGCCCCGGGCTTTACCAGCCAGCGCACGGCACCTGACGCGAACCCCGTCTGCGCAGCGCTGCCCCCGATCTGCGAAAAGCTGCTGGCCCATGCGGTGATCGATGGCCCCGCCACCACCCTGCAGGACGCGCTCGACTGGCGCGAGACAATCTCGCATTATCGCCTGATCCCGGTGGACCCTGCGGTGCGCGTACTTGACGGCGGCGTGACCGTGGTCCAGCCGCTCTCCCCGGCGGTCATTGGCATCGGCGTCCGGCGGGATCACGCCTTCCAGGGCCGCCCCTTCCACAGCTGGGCCAACCAGCCGGTGCAGGGCATCGTCGGCCCCTCGCGCCCGATTGCCTTCTCGCTTACCGATGGCGCCACCGAGGGCCAGAGCCTGCTCGCGGCCAATATCGGCATCCTGCTGCGCGGCGAGATGGGCGTCGAGAGCGCCATTGGTCAGGGCGGCTTTATCTTCGTCGGCACCGACACCGCCGGCGAGGATGACCTCTGGCGGTTCTACAACGTCACCCGCGGGCGCGATTACATCCACCTGATGCTGCTGCGCACCCTGCGGTTCTACCTCGGCCGCTTCAACATCACCGGCCAGACCATCCAGGCCGTGCTGAACACGATGGAAACGGCGCTGCGCAACCTCAAGGCCGATGGCGACATCCTCGGCTTCGAGGTCAAGTTCCTGCCCGCGCAGAACAGCCCCGAAGAACTGCGCCAGGGCCGCTTCACCGTCACCTTCGCAGCCGAGGAAGCCCCGGTCCTGCGCTACCTCGGCATCCAGTCCGCGCGCTATCGCCCGGCGCTCGACGCCCTGCTCGACGAGCTGCTGGCACAGGTCGGCACCATCACCGGCTGATCGCCCGTCAAAAAGCAGACGTAAAAATGTAAAATATATGCCTCATGAAGGCGGCTAACCTCTTCTGCAGCGATGACGATACCACCGCCTTCAAGCATCCAACCCTGACAGGCGGACTCGGCGCAGCTCTGCCGCCGGGACTGCCCACGAGACTGCCCCACCCGGATGATCGCACCCCCAACACAAAGGACAGGCTCAGATGAGCAATATATACCTCATGGAGGCCGCAAACCTCTTTTGCGGCGATGACGACCCCACCGCCTCCAAGCACCTCACCCTGACCGAGTTGCAGCTGCCCAACCTGCAGGAAGCCTATCAGGACCACCAGCCGGGCGGCTCCCGCGTCCAGATCGAGGTCGCAGTCGGCATTCAGAAGCTCGAGGCCAGCTTCAAGCTGGCGGGCTGGGACCCGGACCTGCTGGCCCAGTTCGGCCTTGGCGCCAGCGCGCGCAAGAAGTTCACGGCCTACGGCGTGATCCGCAACAAGCGCAGTGGGGCCGCCATCGAGGCCAAGGCGGTGCTTGAAGGCCGCCTCGGTGCCGCCAGCCCCGAAGCGTTCACACGTGGCGAGATGCAGGGCTTCGATTATTCAATCTCCGAGATCCTGCATTACGAGCTGCACTTCGAGGGCACGGAGACCTATTACTGGGACTTCTTCACATCGGATTGGCGCGTCAACGGCGTGTCGCAAAACGCAGATGAGCGCACAATCCTGCGCATCCCCGGCGGTCTGTGAGGTACATCATGACATCCCCCAAGACCAAAACGCTTCGCCTGCACTACCCCGTGACCGTCGAGGACCGCGAGGTCTCCGAGGTGACGATCACCCGCCCCAAGGTCAAGGACCTCAAGGCGATGGACGCCGCCCTTGTCGGCATCACCGACAAGCTCGATCAGGGGATCGTCATGGTGTCTGTCCTGACCGGGCTGCCGCCCGTGGCGGTCGAGGAGCTCGATGCCGACGACTTCACCAGGCTCTCGGAGGAGGTCGCCGGTTTTTTCCCCCAGGCCAAGGCGCACGGGACTGGCGCTCCGTCCTTGCCGAAACCGCCCACTGGCTGAACACCCCCATCACCGCCTTCGAGCACATGGACTGGTCCGAGGTCGTGCTCTGGCACAACGAAGCCCGGCGTCTGGCCGGCGCACAGCGCAGGTGAGCCATGTCCGTTCTGACGTCGCAGCTGATCATTTCCCTGATCGACCGGGTCACCGAGCCCGCCCGGCAGGCCGCAGGCTCCCTGGCCGGGATCACCCACCGGATACGCGAGGCAAATGGCCAGCGCCTCGGTCTGTCGGACAGGCTTGATCTGGCGCTCTCGCGCAATGCAGATGCGCTGGACAGGGCCCGCCTGGGGGTGATCGACGTTGCGGGCAGCTATGCCACGCTGCATGCGGCCATCGCAGGTCCGATCCAGACCGCGGCAGAGTTCGAGGCGGCCATGGCCAGCGTGGCAAAGGTTGTCGACTTTCCGACACCCGAGGCCTTCGAGGCGTTTCAAAACGAGCTGTTCCGGCTCTCGCGGGAGATCCCGTTTGCCGTCAATGGTCTGGCGGAGATCGCCGCCGCCGCGGGTCAAGCCGGCATCGCAGGAGCGGACCTGACGCGGTTTACGGCGGCGGCCGCAAAGATCGGCGTCGCCTTCGATATCAGCTCCGAGCAATCCGGCACCGCGATGGCCAACATGATGACAGCACTCGGTCTCTCCGTCGACGAGGCCATCCTGCTCGCGGACGCGATGAACCACCTGTCCAACAGCCAGGCCTCCAGTGCGGCGGACATTCTCAGCGTGGTGCAGAGCGTCGGCGCGCAGGCCACCATGTTCGGCTTTACCGCAGAGCAGACCGCTGCCTTTGCCTCGGCGATGCTGGCGGCGGGCGCGCAATCCGATGTGGCGGCCACCTCCTTCCGGAACATGGGGGCGGCCCTGACCCGCGGCGCATCCGCCACCGGCTCGCAACGGGATGCGCTGCAGGCGCTTGGACTTGATGCCGAGCAGGTCGCACGGTCGATGCAGGAGAACGCCGTCGAGACGACAACGGATGTTCTGCGCCGGATTGCGCAGCTGCCTGCGGAACAGCAGGCGGCCATCTCCACGGACCTCTTTGGCAGCGAGGCCCGGGCGCTTGGCCCTCTGCTGACCAATCTCGATCTGATCGAGGGCACCCTGGCGATGGTGGGGGACCAATCGCGCTATGCGGGCTCGGCCTTTGCGGAGTTCGCTGCACAGAACGACACGTTCAATTCCCACCTTCAGCGGTTCTTGAGCCTGCTTGACGAGTTCAAGATCCGCATCGGCAACGCGCTTATCCCGGCCCTTGTCCGCCTTGGACAGGCGATTGCGCCGATCATCGTCGCCGCCTCCGATTTTGCCGCGACCTATCCGGAGGTGACAACGGCGATTGTCGGATCGGTTGCGGGGTTCATCGCGCTCAAAGGTGCGCTGGCAGGCCTGACCTTTGTCGGGCTGCTGGGCCGCGGCGGCGCTCTGAACCTGCTGGCTGCAGGCTTCCGCAGCCTGTTTCTTGTTGCGCGCGCCGGACCCCTTCTTGCGGTTGGCGCGGCGCTGTCCTTCCTGAGCAACAATTGGCAGGGCGTTAAAGCGGGCATCGATGCGTTCAAGACGTCTTTCTCGGAGGCCATGAGCGCCGCCAGCCCTGCACTCGAAAGGTTCACCGCCCTCGTGGGGGACGCTCTGTCGTGGTTCAACCGGCTGACAGGTCCGATCGATCCCGATCTGTGGCTGCGCTGGGGCTCGGCCGCCGGGACTGCGACGGCCGGTGTGGTGGCGGGTCTTGCGAGAGCGGCATCCGGCCTGCGGGACTTTCTGTCCAATCTGGCCGTCGATCCACAGGCGGCGCTGGCGCAGGCGCGCAGCGCGGGCACGCAAATCGTCGAGGGTTTGATGGATGGTCTGTTGGAGGGTTGGTCGCGTGTCACAGGATGGTTTGACGGGCTCGATCTTGATCTGAGCGCTCTTGCGTCGAGCGCAGGTGTCTCGGTTGGATCGGTTACCGCGAGCCTTGCCAATTCCGCAATCGCGGCGCTCCGCTCCGGTTGGGCAGCGATCACGTCTTATGCGGGCGATCTGGATTGGGGCGCCGTTGGCGCGGCTGTGGCCAGCGGACTGCTTGCGGTTTGGAGCGGTCTTGGGGAACTGGCGATCAGTTCGATCGGCAGCGCATGGGCGGCGGTCTCGACGTTCGCAACCGGCCTCGACATTGACTGGTCGCAGGCTGCGGCGAACATCCTGCTTGGGGTGCCGCAGGTTGCTTACGGCCTTGGCGCGGCCTTGGCACAGGCGATGGCCGGAGCGTACAGCGCCGTCCATGATTGGGCCTCCACCGTGACGGTGGATTGGGGTGCGATGGGCGAGACGATTGGCGCCGGGGTCGGTCGCTTGATTGGTGTGGTGGGCGGGTTTCTCTACGAGACCTTCACCGAGATCTGGACTGGTGTTGCCGCCTGGCTTGCCAGCGATGGTCCGGGTGTTGATTGGGGCGGTGTGGCCGGCTCAATCGTCGACGCCGTCTTTGACAGTATTGGTGCAGCATGGCGTGCCTATTCCGACTTCGTGATGGGGCTGCTGCGCGGTCTCTTCGCGGAAATCCCGCCAGAGGTGTTCGAGGCAGGCGCCAACCTGATCCAGCTGCTCAAGGACGGGGCGGTGCAGGCGTTCGACGACTTTCTGGGTTGGGTCGCGGGGATCCCGGGGCACATCCTCTCGGCCATCGGCAGGATAGACCTGTCCAGCCTGATCGACTTTGGCGAGCCCCCGGGCTGGCTCAAGTGGCTGATCGGAGAGGACGAGGTTCCGTCGCCTTCGGTCAACTTCGAACCTGCGTCCGCCAATCTGCCGGCAGACCAGCGCAACGCGGCGGACACGCTTCTCGCGGCGCAACAGGCGGGTGAACTGCCGACACCAGAGTATCTTGCAGGGCTGTCGGGATACGCCGAGCAACTGCACAATGACATTGCGGGTGTCCAGGCGCAGATCGCACAGATCGATCAAAACGGCCCGATGGGGCAAACACTGGCGGCACCGCTGCAACGGGACCTGTCGCTGCTGCAGGAGGATCTTGCGGCTGTAGAAGCAGACCTGGCCGAAGGCCGATCCCGTGCGGACGAGGTCACCCATGCTCTGCGCATGTTGGGCGACACCCGTGCGACCCCTGAGGTCAGCAGCGCCTCCATCGATGCGGCGCTGGCCCGCGCGCGTGCCCTTGCCATGGAGCTTGATGGGCTCAAAAGCGCCGGGGCGACCCCGGGTGCCACCCCGGCTGCCTCGGTGCCAGAGATCGACGGCCAGCGCGCCAAAGGGGGCCCGATCAGCCGAGGCGGCACCTATCTCGTGGGCGAAGACGGCCCCGAGCTGATCACGGCCAGCCGCAACGGCTATGTGCACCCCAACGGTGAGGGGCCTGTGGCTCCGACTGCGGCGGCCACCTCGAGCCCTGCGTCGATCACGGTGACGGTCGGAGACATCGTGATCTCCCCCACCATCAGCACCACCGAGCGGGTCGATCCCGCCCAGCTCTCGCGCGAGATCGGCCGGCAGATGCGTGACGAGGTGCGCGAGGCCTTCCGCGGTGTGTTTGCTGACACAGGCATGAGGTTTGCGTGATGCTGATGATGCTGGGACCGCTGCGCTTCGAGGTCGTGCCGTTCAATACGGGCAGCTATGACCATGGCCACGCCGCCGGCTTTGCCGAAAAGCCGGTGCTGGGCACCCGCCCCCCGCTCGAGTTCGTGGGCGCGGGCCCGGAAACCTGGACGATCAAGGCCAGGCTCTTTCCCGAGACATTCGGCGGGCTCTCGGAGCTGGACATGCTCTACACCCTCCGGTCCTCCGGCGCGCCGCACTACATGATGCGCGGCGACGGTGCCGTCATGGGCTGGGTGGTGATCCGCAGCGTGACGGAGCGGTCGAGCCATCTGGGCGCAGGCGGGGTCGGCCGCGTCATCGACGTCGATATCGAGGTGGTGCGCAGCGCGCCGCCTTCTGCCACCACCTTCTTCGCGCGCCTGGCGCGGGTCTTTCTGCCGGAGCTGACATGACCGACATCACCGAACGCATCACCGTTGAGGGCGATGGCCTGACGGTCTCGCTTCTTGTCTGGCGGCGCTTCCACCGCGCCATGCCAGGCCTTGTCGAGCAGGTTTACGCGATGAACCCGGGGCTTGCGGCGTATGGCGCAATCCTGCCCTTGGGCACGTCGGTCCTGCTGCCGGTCCCAGCCCCTGACCCGTCGCCCGATCCGGCGCAGGTCCTGGCGCCGATCCGGCTCTGGTAACAGCGGAGGGGGGCATGCGCGCAGCGTTCACCGTCACGGTCGCCGGGACCAACATCACCACAGCGCTGGCACCGGTGCTGCTGAGCCTGCGGGTCTCTGACAAGGTCGGCACCCACACCGACAGCGCCGATCTCGAGATCGACGACACCTCTGGCCAGATCGTCCTGCCCCGCAAGGGGGCAAAGGTCGCCATCAGCCTCGGCTGGCAGGGCGAAGGGATGCGCGAGGTGTTCCGCGGTACGGTGGACGAGGTCAAATCCTCGGCAAGTCGCGGGTCGGGTCGCCGCCTGCGGATCAGTGCCAAAGGCATGGACACCACCGGTCCCGCAAAGGAGGGACAGCAGCGCCACTGGGACGAGGCCACGGTCGAGACCATCCTGCGCGATGCCGCCCGTTTTGCCGAGGTGGCGAATGTGCAGATCGATCCCGCGCTGCGTAGCCTGTCCCGCAGCTACTTCGAGATGCGCGACGAGAGCTTCGCCGCCATGGGTGAGCGCTTGGCACGCGAGATCGGGGCCAACTTCCGTATCGTCGACGACACGGTCATTCTCTCCCGGCGCAACGCCGACTACACCGCTGCCGTCCGCGCGGCCTGGGGTGACAACCTGCACAGCTGGGACATTGCCCCGCAGCTTGGGCGGCCGCAGTTCAGCGGGGTCCGGGCGCGCTGGTATGATGTCGAGAAGACCGGCTGGCAGGTGGTGGAGCGCGCCACAGGGCTGGATGTCCGCGCGGTCCATTCCGGGCGCCTGTCGCTGGCGGGGCCAACCGAGGCAACGCAGCAGACGGACAGCGATGCGGCGACGGCCGAGCGCGACGCGGGCGAAGGCTCTGTCGTGATCGAGGGCAATACCGCCGCCATCCCCGATGGGCTCTGCATCGTCTCAGGGACCCGGCCGGGTGTTGACGGGGCGTACCGGATCGAGGCCGTGACCCATACGCTCAGCCGCGCAGGTGGCTTTGTCACCGCACTTGAGCTCAGGCAGCCCCGGGGCGGCGCAGGGGCTGACCCGCGCGCGGCCACGACCGCGCCGGTGGCGAGGGCCGAGGTCGCGCCAAGCGCCCCACCCATAGTCGACCCGGATGTCTCCGGGCCGCAGTAACAGAACAGGACAGCACATGGCGCAGGATTGGGTCGCGGGGATCCCCACCGCGGTTTACTTCATCATCGGCATGGGCGGTGTCGCGGGCGCCATGCTCGCCATCATCAAGCTCTGGCACACCATCCGGCCTCGGCCGGACACCACCGAGCGCGACATCGAAATGATCCGCGACGATGTGCACGACATTCGCGCCCGTGTCGCGGCCTTGGAGATCGAGATCGCCAAGATCGACCAGCCCTCCATCGCAAAGCGCTTCGACGGCCTCGAGGGCAAGATCGACCGGCTCTACGAGTTCCTCCTCGACCGCTTCTCGGACGGAGCACCCGACCGCAGGCGGTGACGGGGAGGCTCACGCTCAACGACCAACGCATCACATCACACAGCCGTCCTTTGGGGCGGCTTTTTTATCGGAGACCAGAATGACCCCCTACGAGATTGCCAAAACCTATATCGGGACCACCGAAGGGCCCGGGCCGCAGAACAATCCGGTGATCGTGCAGATGTACGCCACCGTGGGCCAGGATTGGGTCGAGCATGACAGCGTGGCCTGGTGCGCCGCCTTTGTCGGCCATTGCGTCGAAAGCGCCGGCCTGCGCTCCACCCGCAAGCTCAACGCCCGGTCCTATCTGAATTGGGGTGTGCCGATCGAACTGGCGGACGCACAGGAAGGCGACATTGTGATCTTTACCCGTGGCGACCCGAGTGGCTGGCAAGGCCATGTCGGCTTCTTCGTGCGCAAGACCGCCGCCTCGATCGAGGTGCTCGGCGGCAATCAGGCCGATGCGGTCAACATCAAGCGCTATGCAAAGACCCGGCTCCTCGGCATCCGCCGGGCGGGCAGCGTCGCACCCGCTGTGACCCTCTCAGTGCGCGACGTCCAGCAGCGGTTGCGCGCCCTTGGCTATCATGAGGTCGGGGTCGCAGATGGTATCATGGGGCCGCGCACACGCGCAGCCATCCTCGCCTTCCGGCAGGACAACGCGCTCACACTGGCCCCGATCATCGACACCGCTCTGATCGACGCTCTCGAAACCGCCCCGCCACGCGAGATTGCGGCCGAGCGCGCCTCCGGCATGCCGCGCAACAGCCGGATTGTCACCGCCGCCAATACCCAGATCGGATTGGGCACTTTGGGCGCGCTCGGAACGCTGAGCAGTCAGATCGCCCCTGCCTTGGCAGAAGCCGAAGGCGCGCAGGGCCTGGCGCATCGTCTCATTGCCCTTCTGGGTCTGGACGGATGGCTCCCCGCGCTTCTGCCCTGGATTGGGGCAGCTGTCTTCCTTGCGGTGGTCTACGCCGCCTGGCGCGCAAGAGCCGCGCGTATCGACGACCACCGGTCGGGGAAAACGCCATGATTGGCGCCATCATCACCGCAGCGATGGTGAGGGTCGGTCGCAGTCTGGCGCGCGCGGCCATCCTCCCTGCGGGCATCGCAGGTCTCGTCTGGCTGGCCCTGCGCCACGGGCGGCGCGACGCTCAGGCCGAAGAGGCCATCCGTCGCGCTAACGCCCGCATCACCGCCCTGAAAACAGCACGGGATATCCACCATGACCTGCAGAACGCGGATCGCGATGATATTCAGCGCCGCGCTGACCGCTGGATGCGCGACTGAGCCAAACAGCGGGTCCGACGCCTGTGACTGGGTGCAGCCCATTCGGCCATCGCGGGCGGATGTGTTGACCGAGGGCACGCTCGTGCAGATCGTCGCGCATAATGAGACGGGCGAAGGGATTTGTGGGTGGGTGCCGTGAAAATCTGCCAGATCGCATGTCCTGTGATAAAAACTGCAGCATGGACCAAAAGAAGCACAAAAATACCCTGCTGACCGGAAGGACAGGATAAATGTCAGTCGCCTGTTTGAAGGCATGACGATCAATGATCATTCACACACAGGTTTCTTGAAATCGCTCGCACGGAAAAAGGCAAAACTTGCGAACCTCAGTCTGAAAGACTTTGAGGATAAGAGAGAGGTTTTCAAGGAGTTCTGCGCCCACTTCAGGATGAAACAAGCGGTTGGATTCGTCTTGCGTTTGAGTTGATGAAGCAGCACTTTCACGACAAAACCGAACAAAAATTGCATTTTAGGAATACAGGCCATGGCAGACTCCATCGAAAAAACCCTCTTCGCAGCAGCGGACAAGATGCGCGGAGCGATGGACCCTGGTGAATACAAGCACGTTGCCCTGGGCCTGATCTTTCTGCGCTATGTTTCTGCCGCGTTTGAGGCCAAGCGCGAAGAATTCGCGAAGGACGAATACATCGATCTGGAAGACCCGGAAGAATACGCAGCCGAAAACATCTTCTGGGTTCCGGAAAAGGCGCGCTGGTCGCGTCTGGCAGCTAATGCCAAGTCCAACGACATCGGCGTCCAGGTCGATGACGCCATGCGCGAAATCGAGAAATCAAACCCGACCCTGAAAGACGCGCTGCCGAAGGTCTATGGCAAGGCAGACCTCGATCGCTCGATCGTCACCGGTCTGATCGAGATGTTCACCAACCTGCAGCTACACGGCACGCGTGCAGATTTCGACCTGATTGGGCGCATCTACGAATACTTCATCGGCGAGTTCGCGACCTCAGAGGGCAAGCGGGGCGGGGAGTTCTACACACCCCAATCCATCGTGTCCGTGATGGTCGAGATGATGGAGCCCACCCATGGGCGCGTTTATGACCCCTGCTGTGGGTCCGGTGGCTTCTTCGTGCAGTCCGAGAAGTTCATCACGGCTCACCAGGGGCGTGTGGATGACATTGCTGTCTATGGGCAGGAACGGAACCCTGCCACCTTCCGCCTCGCGCGCATGAACCTCGCAATTCGCGGCATCTTTGGCGACATCCGCTGGAACCCGGAAGGCACGCTTCTCAAGAACGCCTTCCCGGATGATCGCTTTGAGTTTATCCTGGCCAATCCGCCGTTCAACATCTCGGACTGGAATGGAGAATTGCTGCGCGAGGATCATCGCTGGGCATTCGGTGCGCCTCCCGTAGGCAATGCGAACTTCGCCTGGATGGCGCATATCCACCATCACCTCTCGGCCAACGGCATTGGCGGAGTGGTCATGGCCAACGGGTCCATGTCCTCGATGCAATCCGGCGAAGGCGACATTCGAAAAGCCATGGTGCAGGGCGATGCCGTGGATGCTGTTGTGGCCCTGCCGGGGCAGCTTTTCTTCGGCACTCAGATCCCGGCCTGTATCTGGATCTTGGCCAAGGACAAATCGAACGGCACCGCAAACGGGGAAAAGCTCCGTGACCGTCGTGGTGAGGTGCTGTTCATTGATGCGCGCAAGATGGGTGCCCTGGTGCCGGGCAGTCGCAAGCAGAAAGAGCTGTCGAAAGACGAAATCCAGAAGATCGCCGATACCTACCATGCTTGGCGGGGCGAGACATCGGGTGGCATTTACGTGGATGAGCCTGGCTTCTGTGCGTCCGCTGAACTGGACGAGATCGAGAAGCACAACTTCGTCATGACGCCTGGTCGGTATGTCGGGGCTGGGGCGGTCGAGGATGACGGGGAGCCGTTTGAGGAGAAGTTCGAGCGCCTGATGGTGGAGTTGCGGGAGCAGTTTGCTGAGGGGCGGCGGCTGGAGGCTGATATCGAAGTGAAGCTGGGGGCGCTGGTATGAGCCTTTGGACTTCCATCCCGTTGGCGGAGGCATGCGCACAAATCGACTACGGCCTTACAGCTTCGGCGTCTCAGGAGGCCGTAGGCCCAAAATTTCTGCGAATTACCGATATAGTTACAGGTGCGATCAATTGGTCCTCGGTGCCATTTACCACTGCGCCAGATCGAGCATCAAGATACTTGCTGCAGGCAGATGACATCGTCGTGGCTCGCACTGGCGCCAGCACTGGCGCGAGCGCGTTTGTTCAGTCTCCGCCTGATGCTGTCTTCGCATCCTACCTCGTGCGCCTCAGGGCAAAGGAAGATTTCGACCCTCGCTTCCTTTACTACCAGACCAAGACACCTGAATACGCTCAGCACATTTACACTGTGGCCTTCGACAAGGGCGCCCAGCCCAACGCGAGCGCAAAGTCCCTGACCGCCGTAGAGTTGCCATTTCCGCCGCTCGCCGAACAACGCGAAATCGCCTCCATCCTCGGCGCCCTCGACGACAAGATCGAGCTGAACCGCCGCATGTCGGCCACTCTCGAAGACATGGCGCGCAGCCTGTATCGGTCTTGGTTTGTCGATTTCGATCCTGTGCATGCCAAAATGGAAGGGCGTCAGCCTGCGTTTATGGATGAGGCGACGGCTGCGCTGTTTCCTGATCGGTTTGGGGAGGATGGGTTGCCGGAGGGATGGGAATGGGGCTGCATAGGCGACATTGCCCATCTTAATCCTGAAAAACACACGAAAAAGAGTCATCCGAATGCTGTTGAATATGTCGACCTCTCAAACACGAAATGGGGCATTATCGAAACGACAACGCGGTATTCTTGGGAGGAAGCACCATCTCGGGCGCTAATGCTACTTCGGGAACAAGATACAATTGTAGGAACGGTAAGACCTGGGAATGGATCGTATTCATATATTGGAAAAGATGGATTGACGGGTAGCACTGGTTTCGCAGTTCTCCGACCTACGGACGCTGCCGATATTGCATTGGTCTATCTATCTGCAACGGACACTGACACCATCGACGCCTTAGCCAATCTCGCGGATGGAGGAGCGTACCCTGCAGTTAGACCAGATGTTGTTGCTTCCCAGCCAGTGGTATTGTCCAGTCTCGATCTGCGCAATGCATTTCAGGAATTGGTATCTCCGCTGATAGCGAAGATCGAAGCCTCAAAGGCACAAAGCCAAACCCTCGCCGCCCTCCGCGACAGCCTCCTCCCCAAACTCATGTCAGGCGAACTCCGTGTCGGAGAAGCCCGCGAGCAGGTCGAAGAGGTCGCCTGATTATGAGTGATTTTGAACCCGAACCCTGGATGTTGAGCCGACGGGACTACGACACTCTTGAGGCGCTGCGCGACATGATCTGGTCATCCCGTCATCAGGCAGAATGTCCCCTCGAGATGCTTGCCATTTCCGGAGCGGTGCATTCCCTTGATTGCATCCTTGAACGTGAGGTGCCGTGCTCCTCGGTTTCGATTGGCTGGGAGAACCGTGTCGCAGATGAAGATGGGTTTGGCGAAGGCGGATCCTGTGACCTGTCGATTTCAGATGAGGGGATCATCCTTTCCAAAATGACATATCTCGGGGGCGACCATCATTCCGAACGGGTCGCAGAACTGACACCGGATGGTGATTTTCCACATGCAGCCGTGAAAGACTGGATTGCTCAGCAATCCCGCCTGGGCGGCACTTTAACGACAGCAATCAATTTTCTTGCGTTCGAGTAGTCTGTGACGAGCAAAAAAGACAAGAACACGGGAGTTTACCAGTATGGCCTTTGCATCCGAAGATGACCTCGAACAATGGGCCTTGGGCGAACTCCAGGGCCTGGGCTTCACCTATATTCATGGCTCGGCCTTGTCCCCGGAAGCCGACAACCCCGTGCGGGAAAGCTTCCGCGATGTCCTGTTGCTTGACCGCCTTGAAGCCGCGATCCGGCGACTGAATCCGCATCTACCGGATGACGCCGTGCGCACCGTGATGAACGAAATCCGGGACGCGAAGTTTTCGGGTGATCTCGTGTCAGAAAACCGTCGCATCCACGACGTGATGATTGGTGGCGTGCCGGTATCCTGGGTCGAAAGCGGCGAAGAGAAACATGACATCGCGCGGCTGGTGGATTGGGACAACACGGACAATGACTGGCTGGTCGTGAACCAGTTTGAAGTCGTCGGCAAATCCGCCCGCCGACCGGATGTGATCATTTTCCTGAATGGCCTGCCGATCATCGTGATCGAGTTGAAGGGCACCGAGACAGGAAGTCTGAAAGGCGCGTTCAATCAGATCGAGACCTACAAATCCCAGGTGCCGGATCTCTTCCGCACCAACGCGTTCAACGTGATCTCGGAAGGGGTGACGGCCCGCTATGCTTCGCTCTCCGCCAATTTCGACCGCTTCATGCGCTGGCGCACTGTTGACGGTGAAACGCTGGTCGAAGACGGGACAGCTCTGGCCCTGCAGACACTCATGGAAGGCTTGCTGAATCAGGATGTCATTCTCGAGATGATGCGGTTCTGCACAGTCTTTGAAGATGAAGGCAAAGGCCCGATCAAGAAGATCGCCGGCTATCATCAGTTCCACGCGGTCAGAAAGGGCGTCAGAGCCGTTCTGGAGGCCCGTGGCGAGGATGGGCGCGGTGGTGTCATGTGGCACACCCAAGGCTCGGGAAAGTCGCTTCTGATGTCGTTCCTGGCCGGTCGCCTGATGCGCGATCCGCGGATGGAAAACCCGACCCTCGTGGTCATCACGGACCGCAATGATCTCGACAACCAGCTATTCGCGACCTTCTCGCGCTGCGCGGCACTTTTCGGTGAGGTGCCAGTTCAGGCGGAGGATGTGCCAAACCTGCGTAAGAAGCTTGCTGATCGAAAAGTCGGTGGCGTGATTTTCGCCACCATCCAGAAATTCCGTCCACCGAAAGGTGAGGTCGATTTCGGCGAGCTGACCGATCGTTCGAACGTGGTTGTCTTTGCCGACGAAGCGCACCGCTCCCAGTATGGGTTTGATGCGAAGGTGAACAGGGACACCGGCGAGACCAAGTACGGCTTTGCCCATCACCTGCGCACAGCCCTTCCCAATGCTGTCTATGTTGGCTTCACCGGCACACCAATCGATCTTGTTGGCGCGGACACCCAGGCAGTTTTTGGCGATTACATCGACGTCTATGATATTGCGCAGGCGGTCTCCGATGGCGCAACTGTCCCGATCTATTACGAAGGCCGCGTTGCGAAAATCGAGCTTGCCGAAGACATCGGGGAAATGGTCGATGCCGAGTTCAATGAAATCATCGAAGAAGCGGAGGCCGATGGCGTCGAGTTCGATGAGGACAGCCGCGGCGCCATGTCTTCGAAATGGACTCAGCTTGAAAAACTGGTTGGGGCCGAGCCGCGGCTTGATGCTGTCGTTGATGACATCCTGACCCATTTTGATGCGCGGATCGAGGCGATGGATGGCGGCAAGGCGATGATCGTCTGCATGTCGCGCCGTATCTGTGTCGAGGTCTATGAGCGCATCGTGGCTGCGCGTCCTGATTGGCATGCTGATGAAGATGCCAAGGGCGCGGTGAAGGTTGTCATGACCGGTGCCGCGCAGGACCCAGCCGAATTCCAGCCGCATATCCGATCAAAGGCCCGCCAGGAAACCCTGCGGACCCGGTACCGGGACCCATCTGATGAACTGAAACTGGTCATCGTGCGGGACATGTGGCTGACGGGCTTCGATGCACCCTGCATGCACACGCTCTATGTCGACAAACCGATGAAGGGTCATGGCCTCATGCAGGCCATCACCCGGATCAATCGAGTCTTCGGGTCCAAGCCCGCTGGTCTTGTGGTCGACTACATCGGCTTGGCTGCTGATCTAAAATCTGCGCTCAAGCATTATTCGAATGCGGATCAGAAGCAGACAGGCGTCAGCCAGGATGAAGCAGTTCACGCGCTCCGCACGCAAATCGACATCATGCGGGGGATGTTCTTCGGAATTCCTTACATGGATGCGGTCCACGGGAGCGCCGCGGACAGGATCAGGATACTGCCAGTCGCGATCGAGCATGCCCTGACTTTGAAAGTGAACGGCAAAGAGGCCGAAAATCGCGAGGACTCCAAGAAACGCTTCATGAAAGCAGTGGCGGGCTTGGTGAAAGCGTTCCGGATCGCGGCCGGCACCGGCGAAGCGGCTATCTTCAAAGATGAGGTCGGGTTTTTCGTGGCTGTCCAGTCAGCCATCCGCAAGATGGACGCCTCGACCCGGACTGCCCGGACCGCGGAAGACGCAGAGCTGGCCATATCGCAACTTCTGAACCGTGCTGTGGCCTCCACTGAGGTCATCGATATCCTGGAGGCCGCAGGTATCGAAAAGCCGGACATCAGTGTGCTCTCGGAAGATTTCCTGTTGGGCTTACAGAACACGCCGCACAAAAACCTGGCTGTTGAAGCTCTGAAGAAGCTCCTGAATGGCGAAATCCGGTCCAGGACACGCACGAACAAGACGCAGAACGAGGCCTTCTCGAAACGGCTGCTCGACGCAATGGCGCGCTACCACAACCGCAGCATCGATGCCGTGCAAGTGATCAAAGAGATGATCGACATGGCGAAAGAGCTGCAGCAGCAGCCGGAGGATGGGTTCACCCCTGAAGAGATCGCCTTCTATGATGCGCTGGCACAGAACGAGAGCGCCCGCGATCTCATGGGCAACGAGGAGCTCCGGGTAATTGCTCAGGAATTGATGAATGCCGTGCAAGCGACATCAACCGTGGATTGGTGGCGAAAGCAGAATGTCAGAACGAAAATGCGGGTTACAATCAGGAGGATCTTGAAAAAACATGGGTTTCCCCCCGATCTACAGGCTGAATCGGTGAAGAAGGTTTTGCAGCAGGCAGAAGTTCTGGCGAGAGCGTTTGCGTAATTTTTGTGCTTTCATGAAATTTCAGACTTGTGCAGCGTGCATTTCTTGCAGATGCGACGCTCTTTGCTGAGATACGTGCTTACGGAGAGCCTTAGGCAATCGTTCACTTTTTAAACTTACCGCAAAACCAGGTGACAGTTTTACGCTATCGGCCCAAGGACGAAGCCGTTCGCGCGGCATTGGGGTCCGTGGCGGGTGTTCGGGACTAATCGCCACCCTGTGCATTTGGGAATGTGGGCATCTGCCTGACGATTGAGGCCTCTCAATCGACAGACAGGAGGTTCCCATGACCGAGGAGAGGATTTCGCCGCTGCGGGCGCGGATGATCGAAGACATGCGCATCCGGGGGATGGGCGAGAAGGCACAGAAGTCCCACATCCGGGCGATCAAGGATTTCGCGCGGTTTGTTGGGCATTCGCCGGACACCGCTACCCCGGAGGAGTTGCGCGCCTACCAGTTGCACATGACCGACACCGGGGTCACGGCCAGCACGTTCAACGTGCGGATTGTGGCGCTCCGGTTCTTCTTTGGCATGACCTGCGGGCGTGAGGACATGAAGCGCTACATGCAGTTCCGCACGCAGCCGCGGAAGCTGCCGGTGGTGTTCAGCGTCGAGGAGGTGTCCGACATACTGATGGCGGCGCCCGGGCCCGGCCTGAAGTATCGCGCGGCGCTCAGCATCTCCTACGGTGCCGGGCTCAGGGCCGCCGAGGTCTGCAATCTCAAGATCGGGGACATCGACAGCGACCGCATGCTGATCCATGTCGAGCAGGGCAAGGGGCGGAAGGACCGCAAGGTGATGCTGTCCCCCGGCTTGCTCGAACTTCTGCGCGACTACTGGCGCGAAGCGCGCCCCGAGGGCTGGCTTTTCCCTGGCAAGCCCAAGATCAACCCGATCTCACCGCGCCAACTGAACCGCGCGTTCACGTCGGCCAAGACCATGGCCGGGGTCAAAAAGGCGGCGACCCTGCACACCCTGAGGCACAGCTTTGCGACCCATCTGCTGGAGGCCAACACGGATGTCCGGGTGATCCAAGTTCTGCTCGGCCATGCCAAGCTGACGACGACGGCGCAATACACGCATGTCGCCACCAAGACGATCCGCGACACGGTCAGCCCCTACGAGATGCTGGCCAAGCTGCAGGATCACGCTGTGAAGCGAAGTCTGGAGTGACCGGGCGCCGGGGTGCCCCGGCCGACGCTGGAGATCGCTGACATCTTTCGTGCCCATGGTCCTGCGTGGCGGCAGGCCAATGTCGGGCACGTCAGCCTCTCGCAGCTCAAGGTGATGTCGGCGATAGAAGCCTGCCGGACCGAGGCGCTCGGCGGGCATGTAGCGGGCTGCGCCAAGTGCGGCCACCATCACATCGCCTACAATTCCTGCAAGAACCGGCACTGTCCGAAGTGCCAGGGGCCGGCGGCGCGCGACTGGATGGTGGCGCGCGCCGAGGACCTTCTGCCCGTCGAGTATTTCCACGTCGTCTTCACCCTGCCAGCCGAGATCGCGCAGATCGCCCTGCGGAACAAGAAGGCCATCTATGGCCTGCTGTTCCGGGCGTCCGCCGAAACGGTCACGACCATCGCAGCCGACCCCAAGCGGCTCGGCGCCCGGATCGGCATGACAAGCGTGCTGCACACCTGGGGCTCTGCCCTGACGCATCACCCCCACATCCACATGATCGTGCCGGGCGGAGGGCTCTCGCCGGACGGCACCCGATGGGTCGCCTGCAAGCCCGGGTTCTTCTTGCACGTCCGCGTGCTGTCTCGCCTCTTCCGGCGCTTGTTCCTCGACGGGCTGCTGGCGCTTCATGCCGTTGGCGAATTGGCCTTCTACGGCGATCTCGAACGACTGGCACAGGCAGATGCCTTCGCCACCTGGCTCGCGCCGTTCCGCAAATCCGAATGGGTCGTCTACGCCAAACCGCCCTTCGGCGGTCCCAAGGCAGTGCTCGCCTACCTGAGCCGCTACACCCACCGCGTCGCGATCTCGAACCATCGCCTGATCAGCGCAGACGCCGAGACGGTGGCGTTTCGATGGAAGGACTACCGCATCAAGTCCGGCGACCGCGCGAGGGTCATGCGCCTCGCCACATCCGAGTTCATCCGCCGGTTCCTGATGCACGTCCTCCCCGATGGGTTCCACCGGATCCGGCACTACGGACTTCTGGCCGCTGCAACCCGCAAGGCCACCATCGTCCGCATCCGCGGCCTGCTCGGGCAGCGGGCGCCCGAACTGGAAGCGCAGGAACCAGCGGAGCCTGCCCCGCTCACCCTGCGCGAGCCGTGCCCAAGCTGCGGTGGCCCGATGCGCATCACCGAAATCTTCCGTCGCGGCCAAAAACCGATGTCGCGCGCCCCACCACGGGAGCAGGCCGCATGACAAACCGCCAGTCTCTGCCACGATCAAACCTTCGGATCTCACACCCGTTCCGGACCGGCTCAGCCATGCCTCACGCAGTGCCACGCCCGCGAACCGCCGACGAAAGGCGCCGCCCGCGACCGCACATCATCAAATCGGCCGATCAGGGCGCTCTTTGCGACGGGCGATATCATTCGATCCGTCAGCCACGTTGCACCGGCGCTGGAAACCTCAACGCACTTTCCCCATAGACAGTACCTGGCCACCGCGGCTTCCACCTTGGGAGGATTTCCAACACGGGCCGACTACTCGTCAAGCGGCACCGTTGCACCACGGCCCGCATCGAAAATCCTTCACCAAAGCTGCCGTTCGCCCCAACTCTCGACCCCAGCAGTACAGCCTTCCAAAGCGGACATCGGGGCAAGGCACCGCAAAAGACCGCAGAGAGCCCATACCCGAAGTCTCCAAGTTATGCTGCGCGCGCACGTAGCACGAAAATCACTGCATGTGCTTGCTTCATTACTTTGCACAGCGACGGCGATAGCCGCCATTCGGTCACGACTCAGCGAGAATTGCCACTGCAACTCAAGGGTCGCGGGACGTCACCCCAACATTCTGTAAAATGACGTTGTTGCAAACACGAGCTTGTTCATAAATATGGCAAAACACTTGAGGCCAAAACGATATGATGCAGTACTTTGATCTGAGCGACGACCAGTTCGAGAAGGTTGTGGTCGCCATCGGTCAGAGACTGTTTGGACCGGGGCTGATGGGTTTCGCACCCGGCAAGGACGGTGGGCGCGACGCAAAGTTCAAAGGAACAGCTCAATGCTACCCATCGGCGGCGGCGCCCTGGACTGGCTGCACGATCATTCAGGTCAAACAAACAAACGGTATCAACGCCTCATTCAGTGATCCATCGGTGTGCAATCCTGACAAGCTTACCGGGTTGATCTGCGACGAAATTCCAAAGATCAAGGCGCTCTATGAGAGTGGAGAAGCACAAAACTACCTTCTGATTTCCAACCGAAAACTCTCTGGCATTGCCGAGCAAAAGCTCACCAAATTGATCTCCGACATGACCGGAATGCCTATCGGCAATGTCGCGCTCTCAGGAACTCAGCAGTTGGACGACTGGCTGGAGTTATTTCCCGATGCGAAGTCGTCGATATCGATCAACCCCCTCCAAGCACCATTGATTGTCAGCCCCGACGACCTTGCTGACACGATTGAGGGGTTTCGGGAAACCGTCTTGGTTGCAGCATCCGACGAAGACCGGAGCACACCTACCCCGCGCACACCGCTTCAGGAGAAAAACCGTTTCAACAACATGACGCCTGACTTCGAAGCCGCGCTGCGCAAGCGGTACTTTGAGCTCATGTTCGACATCAGAAAGTTCTTATCTGACCCAATCAATGAGAGCTTCAAAGCGTCCTATCAGGAGGCCGTCGATGAGTTTAACCTCAAGATCATTGCCAAGCGGTCAGACTATGAAACCTTCGATGACGTGTTTAACTACCTGATCGATCTTTTGATCGGCCGATCTGGCATTCTGAGGTCGAACAAGCGGCTGACTCGCGCTATGCTCTACTACATGTATTGGAACTGCGACATCGGGAAGGACAAAGATGATCAGACCGTCTAAGCACGCCCACCCCGATCTCACGGTTGTAAGCGTTGCCACAGTGATCCTTGACCGGCTGAAGAAAAAGCGAACCGAGACCTACGCAGACCTTCTCGCACTTGTGGAGAAGCACACCAAGAGTGCCAAGGCTCTCTTCCTGCCCGCCGTTAACCTACTCTTTATGCTCGGATTGATCCGCTACCTGCCAAAGGCTGACCGCTTCGAGTATACGGCACAAACATGAGACTGCGCCGACTCTACAGCAACCTTGACCACTACTTCACTCCGATCCTCTTCAACGACGGTTTGAACGTGGTCCTGGCCGAAATACGACTGCCTGAAAATAGGTCCAAAAGCTCTCATAACCTTGGCAAATCGACACTCGCGCGCGTGATCGACTTTTGTCTTTTGGGAAGCGTAGGCAAGGATCATTTCTTCAAGAAACGGGAAGATCTGTTTGGCGAGTTTGTTTTCTTTCTCGAAATTGAGCTGCTCGATGGTTCCTTCCTGACAATCCGGCGGGCAGCCCTGAACCCGTCAAAAGTCAGTTTTTCGCTGTCCCCAACGACACAACCAGACCTTACCAGTTTGGCCAACGATGACTGGTCCCATTTTGAGCTGCCATTTGCCAAGGCAAAATCGCTTCTGGATGGCTATCTCGACCTCAGGGACATCGATCCCTGGAAGTTCCGGAACGCCATCGGCTACTTTTTGCGGACACAGGCCGACTACGACGATGTCTTCAAACTGCAACGTCATGCCGGCGTCGATAAAGACTGGAAACCCATTCTCGCGCGGATCCTGGGGCTTGACGCTTCAATTTTCACCGAGCGATATGAGTTGAAGGCAGAGATTGAAGTTAAGGCGGCCCTTCTGGCAAGAGCTCAGCAGGGTGCAGATGGCAGCGAGTCAGACCCGGCAAAAGTCGATGCTTTGATCCAGTTGAGAGAGGCGGAAGTCTTTCGGATGCAAGCCGAACTGGACGAGTTTGACTTTGAAGGTTTCGATGCCAGCAAGACCACCGCTATCGTTGACGACATCGACGCTCAAATCGCCGATCTAAACCAGGACCGCTATCGCTTGTCGCACTCGGTCTCCGAACTGGAACGCGGTCTGGTTGCCGATAAGATCGCTTTCGATCCACAAAAGGCCAAAACCCTCTTTGAAGAAGCTGGTGTCAATTTTCCAGACCAGGTGAAGACGGACTTCGAACAACTGATCGCCTTCAACAAAGCCATCACTGAGGAACGAAGCGAATACCTGCGAGAGGAGCTTGCATCAGCAAAAGCAGAGATCGCGCGCATCAACTCAGAGCTCACCGTGCTCAACGATAGACGACGCCGAAGCCTCGAGTTCCTGCGCAGTGAGGACGTGTTCGACAAATACCGGACGCTATCTGCCGAAATCGCCAAGACGGCGGCTGAAGTTGAACTCCTAAAGCGTCAGCACAATACGCTCTCTGACATCCAGGACAAACGCCGTGAACTGCGCGAAGCCAAAGCAAAATATGCCGAGTTGCAGGGCATTGCCGAAGAAGCGCTCGATCAAGCCAGCCGGACTCGGACCAGTCTGTTATCTAAGGTCAGAGAATACTTCAGCGGCCAGTTGAAAGATGTCCTGCGGCGCGACGCCATTCTTTCGGTAAGCCTCAACGGGGAAGGCAATCTGGAGTTCCGTACCGACTTCGTCGATCGCAACGAGCTGTCCACAAGCGAAGCTGACGGCACTTCCTTCAAGAAGTTGCTTTGCGTTGCTTTCGATCTTGCGGTTGTTCGTGCCCATCTCGATGGTGCGTTCCCAAGGTTCGTTTTTCATGACGGGATCTTCGAATTGCTCGACCCACGACCAAAAGCCAACCTGTTGGCCTCCGTGCACGCCTATACTGAGTTGGGCATTCAATCGATCATCACTGTAATGGACTTCGATTTGCCGACCGATGACGACGGTGGCTATGTCGGATTTTCAGAGCAGGATATCATCCTGCGCCTGCACGACGACGGCGACAAAGGACGGCTGTTTCATTTTCAGGGTTGGTAACTCCTTGCCGATCAGGGCCGCTTTTCCTCGTGCCCGTCAACCGAAGTCCCATGCACGTTGCAGGCATATTTCCCTCGGCCCCATACCCCACGTCTATCCTGCCCATGTCGAACGTCTGCTTTGCCCAAACCCTCTACAACGCATCGCAATCGCAGCTAACTTCCACTTACCGCCAAATGCTCCGGCTCCCGGCAGTGCAAAGTTAGAAAGCGTTTTGTTCACCTCTGACTGTTTTACTCCCCCGCTCATCTATATGCCCGCAGCAGCAACAAGGTTTATGTTTGACCCGCTCGGTAGCCACTTTCAAAGAACAAAGCTTTGAAAAGAATGACGCATAGGTGCATTCAAGCTATCACGCATACCCTGCAGACCACTCCGTCAGGAATGACGAGATTTCATCAAGCTCTTGTGGCGCCGCAGCATGAGCATCACGCAGGCTTTCGAGTGCCGCTTGCGCTTTCGCAAGAGTCGTCCATCCGGTTTCTGGCGCATCCGGCGCAGACCATTTTTCGCGCAAGTAGCTGTCGAATTGAGCCTTTTCCTGGGGGTTCAGCAGTTCTGGACTGTAAAACGCCACCAATCTACGACCAAGTTGTCGAAGACGTGGATCCGAAAGGCTTGCCACGATTTCCTGTCGCCGCGGCCAGTCGGCGCCTTGAAACTCCTGAAGGAGATGCTTGTCAGCGTTGGTGTAAAACGCGCCATATATCTGCCTTTCCACTGGCTGGGGCGGCGCGTCAGCAACATCAGCGAAGCGCGCCGCCATCGCCGCGCTAACCCTCTGCCGAAACTCTGGCGCATCCGCGATGATCGCGGCGCGGCGCAGATGTTCCGCGCTGGGCCGGATTGGCTGGAGGAGCGCCGGAGCCTTGTTTGTCGAAACGATCCGGATAATCTTTGGCGTGCCATCAACGGCCGCAAGGATCACCTCATCGGACGCTTGTAGAAATTCGGCCGGGTCCTCTGCGTCCAGATCGAAGAATGCTGCCTGCGTGCTGTTGTTCTCCGAATATCCGCAAAAACATCCAACACAAGATTGCGGCTCACCACCGCCAACTCGGGTCACCAGTTCATAAGGGCGGAAACTTTCAAGCTTCTCCTGGACGCGGGTCTTGTGCGCGTTGTCGAGCAGCTCCGCCCATAGCGCTGGGCTGCGTGTCGCAATCAGGCGCGCAATATGAATGGTCGCCTCGACATCCCCCAAAGCATCATGCGCGTTGTGCGCGTCGAAGCCATTTGCAGGCGCCAATCGATCCAGCTTGAAGCTGCGCCGTCCCGTTTGATCCGCAGACCAGGCGAGCAGATCAGGGTCCCGGACATAGGCGGCATAGACCGCAGGGAGGATGTCAAAACGCGTGTTTCCATTGAACTGCGTGGCATAGACGTTTGGCAGCAGGTTTTGATAAAAGGTCTGCCGCAGGACTTCCTCGTCGAAGTGTATGGTGTTGAATCCGACCCAGATCGCTGGCGCCCATCGCCCGATGAGCGCAGCCACCTGCTGCGAAAACTCGAAGAGGGATGGCAGGGATGGGTCCGTCAGCTGGTCAGGGGTGACGCCTGTCACCACCAAGGCCTGCGGCGAGGGCAAGATGTGCGGCGCTAATTGGCAGCGGATATTGACCCGCTCCTTCTCCACAAAATGCTCATCCGCCCGGATCGCGGCGAACTGCAGCGGCTGGTCGAATTCCGGCGAGATGCCTGTGGTTTCAAGATCGTAGAAAACAAAATCCATATAACGACGATAGAGCAGGCAAAGCTCGAACGCCATGATATCCATGCCGCTCCGCATGTAGATTTCCGGCGGTCGTGACCGTAAACAGACTTTGGACAGGAGCGATAGCATGCAGAACTCAGAACAAGTCTTCCCTTTGCATGTCGGACTGGTTCGCTCAATGGCTTGTCGTGCCGACAGGTGCTTAAGCGGGTCGAGCCGTTCGGCCGGTCGAAAGACATGGGCAATCATACGGGCGATTGTGTTGGCAGTCGCGACCTCGTTGGCGCCGACGCATGCTGTTGCAAGTGATCTGGTTGGCGTGGCCAGCGTCATAGACGGCGATACGCTTGAAATCCGCGGGGTCCGCATCCGCCTGCACGGGATTGATGCCCCTGAGAGCCGGCAATCGTGCATGCGCGCATCTGGCGCTCGGTGGCGCTGCGGGCAACAGGCCGCTTTCGCCCTCTCGGACCGGATTGGTCGGCGCACGGTCAACTGCTCGGTGCGCGACGTGGACCGCTATGGTCGTGCAATCGCTGTTTGCAGACACGGCAACCAAGATCTGAACCGCTGGCTGGTCAGCGAAGGATGGGCTGTCGCTTATCGTCGATATTCTCGCGATTACAGTGATGCAGAAACTGCAGCCCGCAGCGCTGGGCGTAATATTTGGTCCGGGCAATTCGTGCTGCCGTGGGATTGGCGACGCGGACAGCGCCTTCCATGACGTCATCGGCCGAGAGCACGACGGAGGTCCTCGCTGGCTTGGTAGAACGGGTGACCTTCCACAGCCAGGAGAGCGGCTTCTGCGTGCTTCGGGTGAAGGCGCGCGGGCACCGGGACCTGGTAACCACGGTCGGGCACGCGGCGATGATTTCTGCAGGCGAGTGGATCACAGCCTCGGGCGTCTGGATCAATGACCGCAATCACGGTCTGCAATTCAAAGCTCACTTTCTCAAGACCCATGAGCCGTCGACGGTCGAAGGCATCGAGAAGTACCTGGGCTCTGGGATGATCCGCGGCATCGGGCCGGTATATGCCAAGCGGCTGGTCAAGGCATTCGGCAAGGATGTGTTCGACATCATCGAGGCAGCGCCCGAGCGCCTGCGCGAAGTCACTGGCATTGGGCCGATGCGCGCGGCCAAGATCACGGCCGGCTGGGCGGATCAGAAGGTAATCCGCGAGATCATGGTCTTCCTGCACCAACACGGAGTGGGAACAGCACGCGCTGTTCGTATCTTCAAGACATACGGGACAGATGCCGTCCAGGTGATGAGTGAGAACCCTTACAGACTGGCCAAAGACATCCGGGGCATTGGGTTCAGGACAGCCGATCGGATTGCCGAAAAGCTGGGCATCGAGAAGACGGCGATGATCCGTGTGCGAGCGGGGATTTCGTTCGCGTTGAGTGAAGCCATGGGGGATGGCCACTGCGGCCTCCCGCGGGCGGAGCTGATCGGTCTTGCGGGCAAGCTGCTCGAAGTAGAGCGTCGCCTGATCGACAGCGCGTTGCAAGAGGAACTGGCCGAGGACACCGTCACGGCGGATCGCGTGGGAGATGCAGACTGTATTTTCCTGACCGGGCTTTATCATGCGGAGCGCGGGATCGCCGCGCATGTGAAGCGCATCGATGCGGGCGCCCTGCCCTGGCCCAAGATCGATGCGGACAAGGCCCTGCCATGGATCGAGCAAAAGACGAGCCTCACACTTGCTGCCAGCCAAGCCGAGGCAATCCGCCTGGCACTGCGCTCAAAGCTCACGGTGATCACCGGCGGTCCCGGGGTGGGCAAGACCACCATCGTAAACTCGATCCTGCGGATTCTGGCTGCCAAGGGCGTGAAGCTGCTGCTCTGTGCGCCCACCGGCCGCGCAGCCAAGCGGATGACCGAAGCCACCAGCATGGAGGCCAAGACCATCCATAGGCTGCTGGAGTTTGACCCGAAGGCCTTCGGCTTCAAACGCAACGAGGAAAACCCTCTCGACTGCGATCTGTTGGTCGTGGACGAGAGCTCGATGGTCGATGTTCTTCTGATGCAATCGCTTCTGAAAGCCGTGCCCAGCACCGCAGCGTTGCTCATCGTGGGCGACATCGACCAGTTGCCCTCGGTTGGCCCTGGCCAGGTCTTGGCAGACATCATCGGCTCCGGCGCAGTGCCCGTGGTGCGTCTGACCGAGGTGTTCCGGCAGGCAGCCCAGAGCAAGATCATCACGACGGCGCATGCCATCAATGCAGGCCGCTTGCCCGATCTCGGCAAACCCGATGGCGAGGCGGATTTCTATTTTGTTCCGGCCGCGGATCCGGAGCAGGGCGTACCGCGGATCGTCGAATTGGTGGCCAAGCGTATCCCGCAGCGGTTCGGTTTCGACCCGATCAAGGACATTCAAGTCCTCTGCCCGATGAACCGCGGCGGGGTCGGCGCGCGATCCCTCAACATCGAGCTTCAGGCCGCGCTGAACCCTGCCGGGGAGAAGAAGGTCGAGCGCTTCGGTTGGACCTTCGCGCCGGGCGACAAGGTGATGCAGATCGAGAACGATTACGACAAGGACGTCTACAACGGGGATATCGGCATGATCGAAGACGTCGACCTCGACGACGGCGAGGTTGCCGTGAACTTCGATGGCCGCACGGTGAGCTTCCTCTTTGGCGAACTCGACACGCTGGTCCCAGCCTATGCAGCCACGATTCACAAAAGCCAGGGGTCGGAATACCCCGCCGTGGTCATCCCAGTCATGACACAGCACTACGCGATGCTTCAGCGCAACCTGATCTATACCGGGGTCACGCGGGGCAAGAAGCTTGTCGTGCTGGTCGGACAAAAAAAGGCTGTGGCCATCGCGGTGAAAAATGTGGCGGGGCGCCAGAGGTGGTCAAAACTGAATGAATGGTTGGCGGAAGACCCCTTGGTAGGCGTCAATATCAATACGCGATAATGTTCGAATATGAGGTGAACGCTTGCACATCCGTTCCAAGTCCGATCGTTCCTCACCATGGTCACGAAATACGGCCGGACCCCTGGGAATCCGACCGTACAATAGTGGCTCAAAACCTGGGTGCAGTGCCACACCCGATAGCGTGAAGTTCAGACAGCAGCTGCCGCTTTTTTTACAGCGCTACCCGCGTCGGCGGATGCCTTCTTGAAAGAAGTCGCCGCTTCGCCCGAGAAATCCTTGCTGGCAGCCATCATGAGCTCAAAGGTCTCCATCTGGAGTTTTTTTGCAAGTTCTGCGAAGGCCGCCATGCTCTCGGTTGCGACGTCTGCCTGGGCAGATGCAAAATCGCTCATCGCCTGCGCATAATCGGCCGGCTCTGCTTTGGCTTTCGACATCTCAGCCAGTTTCGCCAGCGTGTCCTTGGTCCATTTCTGGGAAATTTCAGCCGACTTGTCTGCTGCTTCGATGGCAACGTGAGACAGTTTTTCGGTCAGGGCCAGCGAGTTCTTGTACGCCTCTTCCATCGATTTGGTATCAACCGGGAACGCGTCCATCATCTCCTTGAGGGTCGCCGCCATGTCTGTCGCTTTATTCATTGTCGCAAATCCTTCTTTGCTCGGCGGGTCCACCCCGCTGTCCTTTGGTGATGCTTTAAACGTATTTGCTGCGTTGCAGCATTGCAAGGATTTTCTGCGGTGCAGCATTTTTGGTTGGGGATGCATGCGTGCAATTCAGTGTCTCTTCGCATCGCGAAACCACCCTACGACACGCTGGTCCCAGCCTATGTCACGACCCTCTACAAGAGGGATGGGCGGAATATCCCGCCGTGGTTATCCCAATCGAGAAACAGCACTACCCAATGCTGAAGCGCAACCAGATCTATACCGGGATCACACCGGGCAAGAAGCTTATCGTTCGCGTTTGCCAGACGAAGGCTGTGGCGATCTTGGCGAAAAAAAATCTCGGCGCGGCGGCGCTGGTCGAAGCTGGATGAGTGGCTCAGCGGCAAACTAGCGGCCTAGCTGAGTCAGCCGTCGCGATCTGCTTCCGAAAGGGCCGCAATATTCCACGCCAGCCGTTCGGCCATCAGCCCCGCCGAAAGCGCGGACCCTGCAATTCGCTGAAGCGCTTGCCGCGCCTGATCCACCTCATCAAGACGCGCAGCCGCTACCATCAGGTGCTCAACAGCTTCATCGATGTCGATCGGGCTCGGCTCATACCCACGGCCCTCGAGCAGATGTCGAATGGCCTGCAAAGCGACCGCCATCGCGAAGCCCGGTTCCTTGAGTTTCAGGTCCCGTGCTGCGCGGATCAGGGTCGCAGGTGCCGCATCGTGATGTGCGGCACAGTCAAGCGCGATATCGAGGAACCGCGCTGTCTTCGCGGCGGCAAACCACTTTCCTTTCGTGCCATGCGTGTCGATCAAATCTTCGAGGATTCGTCGCGCGTCGAGGTCGGGGTAACGCTTCACCAGATCGCGCCACATCGCGAGATAGGTGTTGCCCGAGACCGAGGGCAGGCCAAAGCGGCGATAGGCTTCTTCCTCGCGGCCCTGACTTACGAGAATGCGTTCACAGAACGCAGCAATCTCGACATGGCCCCATTGTCGACGCTGATCCAGGAGCAATGCCTCAGCACGGGCAAGAGCGTCATCCTCGCGTCCTTGGCGCAGCAGTGCCTCGGCGCCAAATTTCTCATCAAACCAGAGGCGTGTCTTTTTCCGCTCAAGAAGCTCCAGCAACTCGTCATACCGCCCAGCCTCTAACAAGCAAGACAGCGTCAGCGTCCCCGTTGGCACATGAATAAAGTGCATGTGGTCGGACCAAGCTGCCTCGATCATTTCGAGGTCCCGGTCGGCGTGGAGACTCATCAGCGCAGGATAAGCTGCGATTTGGCCAAATCGGTCTGCGATCGGCGCGAGATAATCCACACCGTCGTCTTCGATCGCCTCGCGCAGTTGTTCAAGCCATTTCGCGCGAGTTTTTTCATCAGCGGGCGCATCGATGAGGACCGGCAGCAATTCCTCGAGCGTCCGGCGCACGGCATTGCCTAGCGCGCCCGAAGACGTGTCGATATGCTCAAAGGCTGGCCAGATGCGCTGCGCAAGCGCTATGACACCTTCTGCCGCTGTCGCAGGATCGACCCGTGCTACAGCCCGAATTTCTGAGCTTGCGGATTTCAGACGTTCAATGGCCTTGGACGATGACCGCCAGCTGTAAGCGCCCGCCCGCATGCCCGGCTTGAACGCCCATTTATGTGCTGCTGCCTTCGCCATCCCCTAACGCCGCCGCGCGGTGCTGCGCGCGATCCAGTCCGAACCAGCATAACCGATGACATGCACCAAGACCTCGCGCTCGGCCTCGTTGACAGTAAAGGCAATGACCGCCTTGCGTCCTGCCGGTATCGCGCGAAGACCCGGAGCGATTTCTGAGCGAACGCTGCCTTTTAGAGGAGTGTCAGCCAGACTGTAAATTACGGCCTCAATCTCTGAAAGCCGCCGCTCGGCCGCCTCCGGCCCAGCGTAATCGGCGATCAGCTCCACGATCGATGCCAAGTCATCCGCGACAGCCGGGTGAAACCGGATTCGATATGTCATCCCTGCCGCACGACGCCGATACGGGCGCGGGCCGCCGCAAAGGCGTCTTCGGGATCTACATATTCCGCATTTGGTGTTCGCATGCGCGCGCGGATTTCATCTACCATGGCATCAAGCGCAATCCCGCGCTCTTCTTCATCCCGGATCATCTGTTCAAGCGCTGCCGCTACAGCCGCGCTCTGCGAGGCGAAGACGCCCTCACCTACTTTGTCAGTTAGGAAACGATGATGGCGATCTGTGAAACTGAGCGTGGTTTTGACTGTCATAGCGAAGCCTCAAGTATGACCTAGTAATCTACACATCACACGGCGCTGTGACAAGATGGACGATTCCCCAACCACACCCAACCGCACCATGAGGTCACTGCTATTCTTCGACATCGTAGCCTGCTAATCGCGACTGTCCGGCGCGCTCTGCAACGCCCACCCGGCCGGCATTCAAAAATGCAAGAGACAAAGGTAACGCTTCAGCGATCCGGTTTAGAGTTGCTATCCGTGGGTCTCGCTGTTCATTTGCGATTTCGGACAAAGCAGGTGCGCAGATACCTGTCAGCAGCGCTAACTGTTCAAGGCTAATAGTCCGATCGCTCCGGACCTCGCGGGTAAGGCGGCCCAGATCATCTCTCACCATTAACCAAGAGCTTCACCCTTCCGCTTTATACAAGGATGGAGACCCCATGGGGCTTTCACTGAAATTTATCGTAAACGGTAAAAACGATGAGATTCGATCAGATCAAAACCCCACATTTGCTGAATAAGGTAACCGTCATGGAAGCGGCCAACGTCGATTTTGGGGCGGTTGAATGTCGGTGAGTGCGCGTGGGCCGTATGCGAACGCACGCGATTGTGGACGAATGTTGTTTTTCTGGAGCGGTGTTGACGTGGCGTTGACGTAAACCGCAAAATAGCATGGGGTATCAGATTACCATCACGCAAGCATTTGATTTATTTATTTATTTTGGTTGCGGGGGTAGGATTTGAACCTACGACCTTCAGGTTATGAGCCCAAATGGCCGATAAGTGGAAAATAACGTTAAATCAATCACTTAAGATGCAAGCCTTTGAACTGCGGCCATTTTCAAACCCACATCCAACAACATTCGAGCAAATTGGCAGTCAACCACCTTCAAAAAACCTCGTTCGACTGTTGATGTGGCGTTGATGTAGCCCGGCCCATTCATTGCAATCGACCATCACGTCGCCTTGCTCAAAAAACGGTTTGATCGGCCCATATCTGCCGTCTGCGATTATCATCGTTGCTGCCATGCAGCTTCACCACCAAGGGGGTTTGACACATGTTCCGAGTAGCTGGTACCCCTCACCTTAGTGGTTTGTGCTTCAAGGGAAAGTTGGTTTCATGAAAGTCACGAGCTTCGGGCTGTTTTGGAGGCAAAGCGAGATCGACTGGAATCCTGGGCAGGGATATAAAAACAGTTTTCGCCTCCTAGGCAGGAAAGGCGCCAATCGAGGCACCATTCAGATTGCTGACTTCCGATTTCGAGTTATGGCTGAATCTGGTGTCTGGGCGATTTGAATGACGGCGGTGCATCTGGTTGGTTTGTTGTTGCGACACAAGCCACCATCCAAAGGAGCACCACCATCATGGACGACGCTACCATCATCGATTTTGCGGGTCGAGACGCCATCACGGACCCGCTGACAGACCTTCTGCGAAAAGGAGCCCGGGAATTGCTTCAGGCCGCTGTTGAAGCTGAGAGAGACGCCTTTCTCGCCGCGTTTGCTGAACGCCGGACAGCAGAAGGCCGTGCTGCGGTTGTTCGCAGCGGATATCATCCAGAGCGCGCGATGCAGACCGGGATCGGACCGGTCACGGTGAAAGTGCCGAAGGTACGGGCGAAGGACGGCAAGCCCGTGACATTCCGCTCGGCGCTTGTGCCGCCCTACGTCCGAAAGGCCAAAACTATCGAAGCCGCGCTGCCCTGGCTCTATCTCAAGGGTATCTCGACAGGCGAAATGGGCGCGGCTCTGAAGATGCTCTTGGGCCCGGAGGCCACCGGTTTCTCTGCCAAGACAATTTCACGTTTGAAAGGCCAGTGGGCGGCGGAATACAATGATTGGCGCAAGGCCGATCTGAGCCGTGACGAGTGGGTCTATATCTGGGCGGACGGCATCTACAGCGGGCTCCGTGACACTGATGATCGGCTCTGCGTGCTCGTTGTGATCGGGGTCAACGCCCGTGGCGAGAAGCACTTCCTGGCCATTGAAGATGGCGTCCGGGAAAGCACGCAAAGCTGGCGCGAGGTGCTTCTCGGCCTCAAAGCCCGTGGGCTCGCTGCTCCGAAGCTGGCCACCGGTGACGGGGCCATGGGGTTCTGGGCGGCATTGGAAGAGGTTCTTCCAACCACGCGCCAACAGCGCTGCTGGATGCATAAAACGGGCAATGTGCTCAATTACCTCCCCAAGCGCACCCAGCCCAAGGCTAAGAAGATGCTTCACGACATCTGGCAGGCCGAGACCCGCGAGGATGCCCATGCTGCGTTCGATCTGTTCATCGAAAACTTCGAGGCGAAATATCCGAAGGCGACCGAATGCCTGATCAAGGATCGGGATGAACTGCTGACATTCTACGACTTCCCAGCCCAGCATTGGCAGAGCATCCGGACGTCAAACCCGATCGAAAGCGCGTTCGCCACGATCCGGCACCGGACCAAGCGCACCAAAGGCTGTCTCAGCCGGGACGGCATGCTTCACATGATGTTCAAACTCGGACAATGCGCTGAGCAAAGCTGGCGCAAGCTGCGCGGCTTCGTTCATCTCGCCGACGTCATCCAGGGCGTCGATTTCGTCAACGGCATCAAGTCAATAAACCAGCAGCTAACCGCCGCATGATGATCGCTTGGACACCAGATTTGACAATAACTCTCCGATTTCAGCAGGGAATTTATATCCTTTATGACGAGTACGGCCCCTCTTACGTCGGTCTAACAAGAGCTCAAGGACTTGGGAAGCGTCTCAAGGATCACTTGGACGATCATTTGGCTAATCGATGGGATCGTTTCTCGTGGTTCGGATTTCGTCCCATAGGCGGGCCGATTCCGGACACCGGTATCTTGGAACTAGATACGCCTTCAGAAGACTTGACGGGCGATACCAACACCACAATCGGCGATCTAGAGGCCTTACTCATTCGATCAATCGGGCCGAAGCGAAATACCGCTTATCCATCATTCCAAGACGCCGATGAGTGGACACAGATAGAGTACGAAGACCAGGAAACCTACCTAAAACGACTTGGTGCCTGACGGCCCTAAGCGGACATTCGACATTGGCTCAATTTTAGCTTGCGGCATTCACTAAAGCTGACATTCAAAGATGTTACCGATTATGAAACGTGGCTTGTCAAAGCTGGCCTTGATTGCTGATAGAGGCAGCATGACGATACTCGCGTCATCGGAGAGTTCCATTGGGTCACTATGAAAGTCAAAAAACGATAGGATAGAGCCATGTCCTACCGATCCCCTTTGACGTAGCTTTACTGTAGTTGCGTGGGAATGGAAAGAATACGCTGGAGGGTGTACCCGTAAGCTCGCGCAGGTAAAACAACCCAAATCCAAGGGCCTGAGGCTTTGTAGCTAACGGACACAAGTAGAAATTTGATATACCACTGTTTCTCAGCTCTCTGTGATACAATCGCGAAGCACTTGCAGCGACCAAAAAAGGATCGTTGGCACTGCAGAACTGCTCTGTTCTTCCGGGTGGATTAAGCTCGTCTGTGTCAACTTTATCAACTCGGATAAGGCTCTCTTGATACATGTCGGCAGTCAATGACGGGAGGCTCAATAGTTGAAGTAACCGAGCACTCTCTTTATAACGAATTGCGTGCCCCATTAGATAGTGATCGTATCCGACACCGAGAAGTAAGACATCCCGGCCAGTATCCGGAACGTGAACACCCTCGAAGCCTGAAACTTGCCGAACGTCCTGGATATCCTCAAGAGAGAAGCTCGTGTCTGCTCCTCTGGAGTACCGCTCCGGCTCCGAATAGATTACTGACAACGATTTCGCTCTGGACGCTTCAAAGTACTTTAAAAGCATAAAAATGTGATGCCGCATAAAGCCTGTTATATCGATGCAAACAGAAAGAGCTGCTGGTTCAGCTAGTCCTGAATCATGTACACCTTTGAGAACAAGTTCGGCTTCGTTTTCAGGTAGTCCTTCTATCCGCGAAAGATCAATCGAAATCTCGTTTAAGTCTTGGTCGGAATAGTGATATTCTGGGAGTATCCACCAATGCTTCTTACTTGCTTGGATATTCGCGAATACATGCCTGACGCGTTCACTATGATTGAATGCAGAAATGAATACATCGAACTTGCCAAGAGCATCAAAGTTTTCAATTCTTTGCTTTGAATCAATTAGGTAGGAAACTTCAGTTCTAGAGATCACAATAGTACGTCCTGATCTGGGTCAACGCGGAAAATGCCCACTTCAAGCATCGGCTCAGTTCGCTTCTTGAACAGCATACCTAAATTGTCTCGGTGGCCTTCGTCGAACAGAGCGTTGGCAAAATCATCATCGAGTTCGATCGTTCCTCGGATGGTGTATGAAACATCCCATTTTGGCGCCAACATGGGTACGAGTTGGTACTTGTATCTCCGTTCTTCCGTATTCTTGTCACTGCCTGCATGAGGAACGTGTATCAGGTGAGACCAGTTTTGAGCGGTACGTAAGGTCTTCCTAGCTTCTTCAGTCAGCTCACTTTCTCGAACACTAAATGAAGAAAGTCCCGGCTCCGACGGTTTTGCGCTATATCGAACCGTTCGAAACAACCTTGCGACAGCCTCTATGCTAAGCCGAACAGATGCTGCATTTGTTTCGGGCTGTGCGTCTTCCCAGAACCATTGCGATGCATCTTTGATACCGTCTGTTTGCGCATGCTTGCTAATGACACCCCCTTCGAACGGTTGCTCACCAGCAAAAAGAGACCGACGGTAAATGTGCTTTAGAAGCATCAAAAGGTTTCTCGGAATTCCTTGGGAAAGAGTCACGATAGTGTCGAAGCCACAATAGGCAACTGGCTGTCTCGCTTCCCTGTACAGTTGTGCCAGAAGGTCAGATTTATAGTACGCTAGCACGTTTAGGTGTAGTCTACCCTTCGCCTTATCTCCTTCGGAATAAGCTTTGGCGCTATCCGCTATTTCTTTTGCCGCCATCTTGGCAGTACCGACCTCTCGAGGAGCTCTCCGATAGAATAAGAGCAAACTTGTCTTCTCTATGAGTGGACGTTCTTTGCATTGTAGCTGGTCGATAATTTCATCAACTGACTTTTCGTCTATTGTAGTTCTTGTAAGTAAAGTTGAGCGAAACTTCTTAAAATACGGGCGTTCACGGTTGCCCTGATCGGTCCTTCGCAGGATTTCCAAGCATTCGTCAGAATAGTCGTTGGCTGGATCAACACTTTCAAACTCTTGTGAAAGTTTGTTCTTCCTCTCTTGGGAGCAAGTGATCCCAGCTTGATTCAACCTTTTCGCAATCAATTTAGCTGAGAAGTCGCGATACTCTGCGTCCCCGAGGCCCCTTAAGAAATCATCAAGCCTAACTTCATCATACTCCGATCCTCGCTTGATCGGCTCACCGTCATTCATAGTATCGTTTGTGTGAATACCGTAAAGACGTGCGCCAACTCGAAATGTTACGCGCCCTTCTCGATAGCGGATCAGGAAATTAATGAATGTTTGCTGGAGCTCACTGAAATTCTCAGCTTCGTCAATCATGTAGCAGACCGTTGCGCCACCGATTTCGGTGCATGCAGCATGAAGCGCTTTGGCAGTGCCAAAAATGAGTCGACCCGGGGAGAAGAGAATTTTAAGATCGTTAAAGATATCCTTTTGTAAAGCCGCATTGTTCGACCGATAGTCGACGTCCTTTCGAAGGCGAGTTAAGAATGCGAGTAAGCCCTCCAAACTATCAAATTCGTGACCGACATCGACGTCAAAACAGTTTCTGACCTCTGACAGGAACTGATCTAAGTTTAGGAAAACATCGCCTTCTGACACCGTGGGCAACTGTTGCAATACAGTCAAGAAATGGTGAACCAACCACATCTCAAAGTAGTAGCCGAAAACACTTTGCCACTGCTCACGCTCCATACCTTTTCCAAAGAACTTTTGGGCGTTCAAGGCACCCGAGTCGATGTATAGGCCGATGTAGCCGTCGTTTCTAATCGCCTGGACTAAATTGTCACCAAACTTGCGCTTCCTGACTGAGTGAGAACAGTAACGCAACAAGTGAGTCTTGCCACTTCCCTTGCCACCCAACAGTCTCAATGGCGTGGTAGAAGTAGGCTCAAGAAGCCGAGCTACAACTTCTTCATTGTCGCCGGTCGCATCGACGTAGAGGTCAAGGATTTCGTCAGCGGTGAAATGCGATGCCTTCGGAGTATCGAATGGGTTCTGTGTCATATGACTAGTATCCATATTTCCAGTGTCTCTGGAATGCGGGCTCCCACGGGATCTGTGCAGTATGATCGCGGTGTCCCCAGAAAATCGGCAGAGTGTTGTCGGGAGTGTTGTGGCCAAACCCTAGAACGAGTTGATTGTTGTCAAATCCACCTGGCAGGCCTGGCCAGAGCAGCTCTCCGTAGTAAAGACACACGCTACGCACAATTTCCGGGTCAATGTCATCTGGGTGGTCCTTCAGAAAACGCGAGTTCGCCGAAAGAGATGCAAACGTCTCGTCGAGCTCGTAAATTGCGCCGCTATTTTGACCAAACACTGTCTTGTCCCGGATTTCCTTGATGCCCGCTTCAGTTCCAAAAATCGAGTAGTAGTGAAAGCTCACCTTAGACGCGTCGACCATCGAAGCGATCTCTTCCAAGACGCTTTCGGAAAATTTGCGGGCAGTCTCACCTGATCCGCAAACATCATCGATGAAAAAGTAATCTGTCACATTTGGGTGGCGGATTGTTCGACTGAAGAAGCCATCCTGAGTGCGTGTCGCTTCCATGATCTCCGAGGCGCCCATGAAACGCGTCTTTGACAGTGAATTCTCCTGACGAAAGAAGTACAAAAGGTGCGGCCCACTTTCGGAGGGATTGCCGATACCCAGTATTTTGGTGTTGTCCAACATGATACTGAGCTGAGCTTCAATCATGTCGAGATCACGTGTATTTTGTTGAGAACTTCGAGCTCGTTGAACAAACGGTACTACGATCTTTTCTCGGTAGAGTGCTCTAAGTAGCACCCGCACTTCGCGACCGCCAAAATACATGAACTTTGACAAGATAAATAGGGCGTGAAGTTGCTCGACCTCCTTGCTTTGACCTGATCGACCATCGAAGTTATCAAGCCACTTTTCGACAGTGTTCCACTGAAGTTTGTTTTCCCAAGACCTAATGTTCAAGACTGTAATCCTTGAACGTAAAAATTCGAAAGTATCCGAGGAGAGCGCAGCAGGATGATCGTCATCTATTCCAAGAATTTCGTCTATACTATTCAATTTGTTATGCCTTCTTGAAAACCATGATTTTTTCATGACTTATGCTCGAGGAAGTGGAAGCTCTCTTGGTTTGCAAGCTACGAGAAACAATCTTGTCGTTTAATTGTAAGACTTGAACACCTCCGGCTCGTCTGAACATTTCAGCCGTATAGCTCGTTGTTGGAAAACTCCGTCCACATATTGTGTTATCAGCCATTACAACCACAGCGTACCCACCCACCTTGAGTGCGCTCATGGCCTGTACCGCTGCACACCTCATCTCGTTCAGAAAGACCGAAGCGATTGCGGCTCGTGTTGGATTCTCAGACGCTATCGAAAGAATCAATTCGTCTGCGGCACTGATTGTGGTGGGTTCGAGGTTATGTATCGCTTTCTTTGGAAGGTGTTCTCTTCCAAGAGTTTGCTTTTCTATTGTTGTAAGCTCACTCGCTCTGACCTGATCTAGCCAACCCATAGAGAGACTTGTGGCCCGTACATATTTCTGTGCTCCGGCGTAGGGAGGCGAAGTGATAATTAGATCCATCTCGCCGCAACGGCGACCTTCGGTAGGCCAGTTGGTACCTAAATTGAGAACATTGTCTGAAACTAGGGTTGCTTTCCCTAAGGATGGCGATTTCAAGAGATCGCTTACTTTTTGCTTCGCCTTTGATACTGTTTTCTCAAAGCTGTCCCATACTTGTTCTGAATTCGCGACGATATCGACAGGCTCCCCATCCTTCTTCAGGCGAACTGGAACTGAGAATCTGGGGTTTGCACGACTCAATTTCTTCGCAACGGACGAAAAACAAATGCTCAGAAAGTGTTGTGCGTCTTCACTTGACACCTTGGATACTGCCGCTTTTAACCTCGACAGGTTTTTCGACGTTGTCTGATTGTACCAGTAGGCTAGGTTGACAACGTCAGGCGTGGGCGTCTTGAGAAGATGGTTTTTTGCGTAAGCGTCCTGCACCTGTTTCATAGCGCATTCTACTTCAGATTTTGACAAGGCCGTTGTCTTGCCTTTGGTCAGAAATCGCGCAAACGGATTTACATCGCAATAGTAGGCATCCCGCCCAGAAAGAATCGTCTCAAGTGCAACAGTTCCAGACCCTGAAAAAGGATCTAGCACAGCGCCACCAGGGGGGCAGAGAATCGCGTTCGCCAGAAAGAAATGAGCGATTTGGGGAAGAAGCTTGGCTGGATAACTATGCAAGTAATGACTAGCCCGACTTCCGCCATGTACCCAAGGCACAAGCTCTCGAAAAGATACCTCTATTGTCAGCCCGCCTGATCTTACATATTCTGAAAGGAATTCGGATAGTTGCGCCCCTGTGTCTTCAGGAAAGTGGCACGTAGGCTGAAAGCACTGCAGAGTTGCGCGCGGTTTCGTGACGCGTAAGTCTTTTCTGATTTCCTTATTCATTTAACTGTACTGTCACCGATTATCTCGTGCTTGATGGTTGGCCCTGAATGGCTCAGGCATTTCCAATGCGCCTATTGCTCTGCAGGTTAGCTGCATCGATCGCAAATTGGAAGGGCGCTCGATTACTAGGCAAGCATCTGATATTGTGTGCTTATCTCGAGCCGGCAAGAGGCAACACCCGGGGATGTCTACTTGAAAACCAGTGCCTTCCTCGCCGAGGAGAATGTTCCCCTCGCGCCCCGCAATCATAATCAACTGGCACCCGGCGCAGTCAGAAATTCAGTGTCTGCTTTGACCGTTTGGATTTGTTGCGCTCGCAGATGCAGCGAAAGTCGGCTTCCCGCCGGGACCGGACGTTCAAGAGCGCGATGTGAATTGCATGGAGTGAACACTCATTCCAAGCCAGCTCTGACGAGCGGTTACGGGTCGCCACTGCCAAAAGGACAGGAGCACGATCCGACTCGAACGACCGGCATAAGCTTGGTGACACCTCGCTACGCAGGCGGGTTGCGCATCAGATTAGCTAATGCGGCGTTGCCCTGACCCTCCAGCCCTTTGGCTGCCCCAGCGCGCGCGTCTTCGGTCTTGTTCTGGCCAAGCTTCCAGGTGGACTGCAGGTCGCTGACACGCATGACGCAGGGCACGATGCCGCGCATCATCCGCTCCATCACGCCCTCGGCCATCTTGTCAGAGGTCCAGGGCTTCTTCGGCAGAAGCCGCGCTTCGAAATGCGCCGAAAGCCGATCCAGAAGATCGCGAAAGCCGTCCTCATCACTCAGCCGCGCCTCACCCACCAGATGCACGGCGACATAGTTCCATGTGGGAACCTGATCGGCGACCCCATACCAGTCGGGCGAGATGTATCCCTCGGGGCCGTCCACGATCAGCCGCACGGGCGCGCCATCGGCAATCGCGCGCGCCATGGCGGAGTTGCGGACAAGGTGGAACTCCACAACCGACCCATCGTCGGACAGCATGAACGGAATATGGCTTGCAAGCGGCCCCTCGGCGCCTTGGGCCACCAGAATGCCAAAAGAACGCGCCCGCACCAGTGCAAGGCTTTGCGCGGCGTCAACGCGCCGGAAGGCGGGATTGGGATGCATCTGTACCTCTTGTAACCCTAGGCGACTGTAACGGACCAGGGGGCTTCATCGCGCGCTGATCGCAGGCAACCCGCCCTGGGAAGGGATCAACGGGGCACGAGCGCGGCGATAACCGCATCGAGATGGGCCCCCGCGACATAGCTTTCCAGCCCCGCCATGATGGGCTTGGCGGGGTTCTTCGGGCAAGGCTGCGCCGCGCCGATCACGATTGCAACCGGGATCACGCCGGCCCAACTGGGATTGTCCATGTCCCCAGGCTCATCGAGGTTCCCTGCCGCGCGGATCTTGGCCGAGGCTTCCTCGATCTCCATCCCGATGACAGTCGTGGCCTTGATGTCCTGCGTCGAGACGGGCCGCAGCCCGGCATCCCGGCCCGGATAGAAACGCTCGATCATCGCGTGAAGCGCGGCGACCTTTGCCTCGCCCTCGATCAGATGGGCCTGGCCAAAGCACATGACCGACCGGTAGTTGGCCGAGTGGTTGAACCCCGTCCGCGCCATTACCAGCCCGTCGAGATGCGCCATCGTCAAACAGACCGGCACGCCGCCTTCCTGCGCACGCAACATCCGGCTGGCAGAGGACCCGTGCCAGTAAAGCCGTGTGCCCTCGCGCCAATAAAGGGTCGGCGTGCAATAGGGCTGGGCGTCGATGACATCGGACACATGGCACAGCATCCCCGAATCCAGGATGGCATGGACGCTGGCATGGTCGTAGCGGCCCCGGTCATGCCGACGCTTGAGGCGGTTGCGGGTGGTGACGGGATAGGTCGGGGTTGCGGCGTCGGTCATGGAGGGTCTCCTCTTGTTGCGGGCGGAGTAGCAGGCAATATTGGACCCCAAAAGGACCAATCATTTGCAGAAACATCGAACCAATTTGCCCGACTGGTCCGCGCTGATCCCGGTGCTGCCTGCCGCAGGGCCGCGCCGCGATGCGCTGCAGGCCGAGTTGCGGCGGCTGATCGAGACGCGGGTCCTGCTGCCCGGGCAAAAGCTTCCGCCGAGCCGAGAGCTGGCGCAGCGGCTTAAACTGGCGCGCGGTGCCGTGGTCGCGGCCTATGAACAGCTGGCGGCGGATGGCTTTGTCGATGCGCGGCTTGGCGCCGGCACCTATGTTGCGGCGCAGGTTCCCGAGCATGCCGCCCACGGCACCGCACCGCAGGCGCCCGTGCCAACCGGTCCCACGCCCCCGGCACCGGGCAAGCTGGGCGGGGGCACGGCCGACGACAAGACACTGCGCGATCTGCGCGGCCTGTTCCGCGAGGTGCTGATGCGCCCGCCGCCGGAGTTCCTGCATTACGGCGATCCTTTCGGTGACCTGTCCTTGCGCCGTGAAATCGTGGATTACCTGCGCGCCACGCGCGGCATCCGTGCGGGGATCGAGCAGGTGATGATCACGTCGGGCACGCAATCGGCCCTGTCGCTGATTGCTCGGGCGCTTCTGCCGTCTGACAGCCGGATCTGGGTCGAGGACCCTTGTTATCCGCAGGCGCTGAACCTGTTCCGAAGCCTTGGGCTGGCAATCATCCCGGTGCCGGTGGACCAGGATGGCCTTGACCCCGCCGCAGGCGTTCTTGCCGCGCCCGAGGCCGAGGCGGCCTATCTGACGCCGTCCCACCAGTTCCCACTGGGCGCGACGCTTTCCATGCCGCGCCGTCTGGCGCTGCTGGACTGGGCGCAAAGGGCTGGCGCGTGGATCATCGAGGATGATTATGACAGCGAATTCCGCTTCACCGGCCCGCCTCTGGCCGCGCTGCACGGTATCGACCGGGCGGGCCGCGTCATCTATCTCGGCACCTTCTCCAAGGCGCTGGCACCTGGGTTGCGGCTGGGCTACGCGGTGCTACCGCCCGAGATTGTCGAAACCGTCCGCAGACTGCGCGACCTGACCGACCGCTATCCCAACCCGCTGATCGAAACGGTGCTGGCCCGATTCATCGCCGATGGGCATTACGCCGCCCACCTGCGCCGCGCCCGCAAACGCTGTCGGATGGCGCGGGATGCGCTGGTCGAGGGGCTGTCCGCAGCACCGCTGGATGTAAAGATCCCCGATCAGGGGCTGCATCTGATTGCTTATGCCCGCGGCGACGAGGTGGATGCCGAACTGCAGCGCCTAGCGCAGGCGGGCGGACTTACCAGCCGCCGCCTTTCGCAGATGTTCCTCAAGGCCCCTGCACAACAAGGGCTTGTGATCGGCTACTCTGGCTTCGAGACCGCCGAAATCCGGGCTGCCGCTCATGGAGCGACGCGGGCCATCACTACGCGAGGAAGAGGATAATTGGCGCAGGCCGCTCCGTTCATCGGGTCGCTCGTTCATGATGCGGTCAAGCGGTGTAACCCCGAATGACCGCTTCCCGCCCGATACGATACATCAGCACGGGAATGGTGATCGATGTTACAGTGTCCTGTCGGCAAAGCCGAAGACGTGGCGGGCATGGTGGACAGGAGAGAAGCTATGTCCATCGAAACACTTCCCGCCCTTCGTCCCACACGCGCGCCTTGGAACAAGGGCCGCATCGTCGGCCAGAAACGCCCGCTGTTGCCCAAACATGTCTGGTCCATCCGTGTCCGGCTGGAAATGGCCGACAATAAACGCGATCTTGCGCTGTTCAACATGGCCATTGATTGCAAGCTCCGGGGTTGCGACCTAGTCTGCCTGAAGGTGAACGATGTTTACGCCGCAGGCCGTGTCAAGGAGCGCGCCTCGGTCACGCAAAGCAAGACCCGCAAGCCTGTCCGCTTCGAGATCACCGAAACCACGCGACTATCGGTTGAGCGTTGGATCAAAGATCCAGAGATGATCGGTTGCGAATATCTTTGGCCCAGCCGTGTCCATGCCAGCCCGCATCTGTCTACGCGCCAGTATGCGCGGATCATGCGCGACTGGGTTCTGTCGATCGGGCTTGAACCGAGCTCCTACGGCACCCATTCGATGCGACGCACGAAGGTGGCACAGATTTACAAGAAGACGGGCAACCTGCGCGCTGTTCAACTTTTGCTCGGGCACACCAAAATGGACAGCACTGTTCGGTATCTTGGTGTCGACCTGGACGATGCGCTGTCCTTGTCTGAAGGGATCGATCTGTAGTGATATCGCCGACTGGCGAGCCATGCGCTGGTCGGCCCATACCAGCCATTCGCGCTTGAGATGTAATGCTGCGGAGCACTGCGCTTTGCGGTCATTCGCTGCGCAGTGCGTCAAAACGGAAAGTGGGATTGTAGCCGCGAGGATAGACGAAGTGGTAACGACTAAGGATGTGCTCAGACCTGAATTTTCACTTGAGGTGCCACTTTCTGTTGGACTTCCGCGTAAAGGTCCACGTCTGCCTCGGTAGCATCAATTTCGACGACCAATGAGAAACGCGCCTCGCACCGCTCAGGGTCCACATTGCGATTTTCTTTCCACCAGCCCCCGACCGGATAGACGGCAAGAACCCCGCGTTGCGCAAGATCGCTGGCAGCGACGGTAAGCGTGTCAATGTGCAGGGACCCGACGCTGCGGCGATTGTAGCCGAAGTCCCATTCGCCACTGTCTGGACCGTTGTCATCCTGTTGGTCTTCAGCCGCCGTGCGACCGACACGTTGGGTGAAGGCATCGACGCCTTCATCCGCACCCTTCAGGGCAAAGCGCAGACCATGAGATGCGTATCTGTTCTTTCGGCCACGTGCGACCTCCGATGGGTTCGGTTCAATGAAAGTGCTGAGGGCGACGCGCAAAGAAACGTTCTGTCCGACAAGGCTACGGAGAACGTTCGTCGGCCATGGCAGTTCCAACAACCGCATCTCGTTCAATTTACGTCCCGATCCCTTGTTCTCATAGGGGCGGATGGTGTCCTCAACGATCAGTGTAATCGCGCTGCTGGCGCTGCTCAGCGCACGTTCCAAGTTCGGCTGACCGTAACCATATCGGGTAAACATAACATCGTAGGCACCCTTTTTCTTTCGATCCGCTGGCGCAACATGAGACCACATCTGATCAGTCCATCTCGCCGAGCCCACGTAAAGAGCGCGGATCGTCTCTGGCCAAAGGTCGGGATAGGAGGCGCGAAGGATTGCGATTTCACGAGCGGCCAGAGCCGTTGCGGCACTAGTGTCAGAAATGTGTGTGAAAGACCGAGCAGGGTAATTCCGACTGGTCGAAACCAGCATCAAATCAGAATGCTGATTGGGTGTCGTTGAAAGCCCGTCATCGTACCAGTTTCCGCCTTCCAACACGATATCAGGTTTGATCGGCCAGGTTTTGGTCCAACTCGCTGTGCGAGACATCGGTGCCAGGTCTCCGATCTGGGCGAGGGTTGCCCCATGGGTTGGACCTCCAAAACCGCTCATTTCGGTCATCGCACCCACCGCAATTGTGTTCCATGCTTGTGCCGGAGACTCGATCTCGGCTTCATCATTGTCGTCACATTTGGCAAGATAGTTCGCCGTGCCGTCATGCTGAGGAGATAGGTTTCCTGCCGATGCGACAATCAACCTTTGCTGTTTCACAGTGCCAGAACGACCTACGGCAAGTTGGTCCAGTTCGGTGGACCAGGACGTGGGGGCTCCGCTGTGCGGGGTGTCATCATCAGTCGTGGTTGCCAGCGCGAAGGTTCTTAATCTATTCGGCTCGACTTCCACCGCGTTGATCGCTTTCTGGGTCCGATCTCCAAGCAGGTGATAAGGGTTCTGACCCGCATCTGGGATGACTTTCGCCGACTCCAACCGATGAGGGACTTGGATTGCAGATGTGCTTTGCAGATGGGAACGCAAATCCCCGAAGAGAGCCAAGCCTGCCATTCTGGAACCATGACCATCCAGGTCCTCTAGGTCCCAACCGAGCACAGCCACATGGCGATCTGCCGCGTCCAACGCGGGCTGGATCAATGGGTGCGCCAACGTGATGCCCGTATCTAGGAGCGTAACGTAAGACGCATTCTGTTGAGCTTGACGCACATACTGCGTCCGGCCAAGAACATCCTGAACCCACTCGGCCTGTTCTTCCGCTTCTAGGCCATCGACAAAATCGATTGGCACACCAGGTGGGGAAACGGCTCGTACAGAGCCTGTTCCAACGGTCGTTGTGGCCATTTGATCCGTCGTTCCTTCGACTAGAACAACCGTGTCTTCAGGAAATTCTAGGCGGTCGGGATAGACCGTCATCCCTTCTTCGACAGCCTTGGCCACAAAGTCATTGACCTCATCGGGTTCAAGCCAAACCTCCCATGCGATTGGTTCGGCAGATTGCGGAAAGGGCTTAGTAGGGTGTCGCCACAAATCCCGCAGTTCAATCTCGGCAAACATGCCAACACTGTTCGCAAGGTCAGCATTGTAGGGGTTCCTAACACCACTTTTGTTTGGCGGTCGAAGGTCACCAGCGAACTCGTTCAACTTGCCTTTCAGGTTGGTCAACCCATCTTTCGAACGGTTTGCTTTGATGATTGCGCGTCCAGCAATCTGCTGTTCGATGTCGGCATCCTGCGTGGAAAGAAGTGATAGCCCGCTGACGTTGAATTTGTCTGCGATCAAAGGTTCGCCAGGGCGTCCCTCAACAGCGATGTAAGTTGCTTTGGCAGTCTCTGTGACCGGAATGGCATCAAGTTCTGCGACCAACCTTTGTGCATGGGCCTGTCTATCTTGGATTTGGGATGGCCTTGGACTGCCACCCCCGCCGCGACCTTTGAACCCTTTTCTTGTCGCGACACCGTTAACTACGATGTGAGGGAGATTCCGTTCTGCCACTGCTTATACCCAACGCCTGCAAGTCTCGTCGGCGACCAATTGAACGTAACAAATCAGCCGACGTTATTGTCTTTTTCGAATCCAATACTGCCCGACGTGCGGCGTCCATCGCGGCCTGAATTACATCAGAGGATGAAAGGCCGTGGGCCTGCTCAACCACATCGTCCCAGATAACTTCGGACAAATCAAATCCGATCAGGCGGCGCGACATGGCTTTCTGCATCGCTTCGGCGGTGGGTAGATCGTACATCAATACAAGATCGAAGCGGCGAAGGATTGCCTTATCCAGGATTCGCGGCAGGTTCGTTGTCGCGATAATCAATGATGGCCCTGTGTCTTCCTCCATGAATTGGAGAAATGAGTTTAGGGTTCGCCGCGCTTCGCCAACATCATTGTCGCTATCTCTGGTGGCGGCAAGGGCATCGATCTCATCGAACAGGTAGACACCGCGTTGGGTCCTGACGGCCTCGAATATCGCATTCAGTTTGGAGGCCGTCTCCCCCATGAACTTTGAAATCAGCCCGTGCAACAGCACGGAATAGAGCGGAAGCTTCAATTCACCCGCCAATGCCGATGCGCTCATGGTCTTTCCGGTGCCCGGGGGACCCGCCAACAACACACGTTGCCGTGGTGTCAGACCATGTTTCTCCAGGATGTCGCGTTTGCGGAACTCGACGACGAGTTGCTCGAGCTCCGACGACACAGCTTCTGGTAGGATGAGATCATTCAGCCTGGTCTCTGGATAGGCAGTCCCAATGATCGATGCCAACTCGCCCCGTGGCTTGGCGATCAATGTTGGGGTTGGCGTCTGCGACTTAGGTGTCTGCCCCGCTTCAACCCACTGACGAAGCTGTTCGGCTAAACGAGTATGACCCTTTTGTTCCTCTGCGGACGCAAGCTGAAGCGCGAGATCGAAGAATCGTTCTTCGTTCCCCTCAACGTGACTCTTCAAGAGTCCAATGAGTTGCTTTGCGTTGGCCACCAGTTTCGTCTCCCTGTTGCGGGCCATCTTAGACAGTCCTGTGAAAATTGCGAATACGACGTGACGCCATCGATCCAGTTTTTAGAGATTGTTGCACTCTGCACATGCCTTGTGAGGAAAGCACAGCTCTAAAGCGTCTGCTGCTATGCCCTCTTCCGTACCCAAGGCAACGTGATTGCGCCACAACAGCGAACTTCCGCATGCCTGAAGGTTGTCGATGCGGGCAGCGGCGCGACATGGGCGGCCGGGAGGTGGCGGAATGTCCGGTTCCACGTCGAGCCCAGGATGGGTACGCACCCGCAGCGAATGGCAGCTTCCCGCCCACAAAGTCGTCTGCCGCACCTGCAGCCATAGAGCTTTATTATCCGCTACGAGCACCGGCTTCGCAACGACCAGGGAGCAGCCAAACCTGACTGCCCATCAACGCTGGCTGCACCTGTCCTAACCTTTGCGGGGAATCGTGCAGTCGCCGATGCACTCCTCAGGGCGGCGACGGCCAATCCCCTCTTCTGTAGTCGGCGACCATGTCGTGCAAAGCTGCCGGGGCCAGGACCTCGACCCGATCGCCCCATTGGTAAAGATGCCACGCCATCTCAAGCCAGCCGGATGCCGTGAACTCGACCAGCAGGCTGCCATCGGGGTCTTCGGTCATTATCTGTGTTGGATGGAATTCAAACTCGCGTGCTTCTTTAGCCGCGTCAGGGGTGAAGCGCCACCTGACCAACCGATACTCCGCGTCACTGTGATAGGACCCAAACGATTTTTTCGCATAGGCGGCCAGATCAAACTCCGGGTCTCGACGGAACGATTGCCCGGTGATGTTCGCCTCTTTGATCCTGTCTGTCCGGAAACGTCGGAACTCTCGCCGCTTCTTGACATCAACCGCGATCAGGTATTGCCGTGTTCCCAGCAACATGCCGTAGGGCTCCACATGTCGCAACTTGGGTTCAGCGTCTGCTGCACCCTGATAAAGGATCTCCAAAGAAAACGGCGTTTTGAGCGCGATTGTGATGACGCCCAGTATTCTCGGGTCAATCTTCACCTGCGGCCCGGGGCGGCAAGCAAAACCTTGTGCTTCCAGGAGGGCTGCGGCGTCGGTTTGCGCCCGGCGCGCGTCAAGGCTGGGAATTGTCGCTAGCAACCTGTCCCGAATGGATGTGAGGACCCGGGCGTCCTGCTCGGCCCCATCGCGTCGCGCGCGCACAATCGCCATATCAAGCGCCACAAGTTCCGTGTCCTGTAAACCGCGCATCGAGAGGATCGACGTGTCGGGGATCTTCCACCGCCTCCGCCGGTCTGCGTCTGTCGTGCAGGTGTAGGACGGAAAGGCCAGCTCGAACGCGCGCATCATGCGCTGGGCGGTTCTGTGGTTCACCCCGAACTCTTCTTCCACGTCATTCAGACAAATACCGCGATGCCGAGAGTTCGCAATTTCGGCAATCCGCATGAGATCCTGCGCTTTTTGAAACGACATCATGCCCTCCACGTAAGGTTGTGACACCCACGGTAGGACAGAATGGACCAGCAAGCGAGTCGCAGATGACATCCCCTCAGCGCGACCCATTGCTCATCATCATTCGGTTCAGCGGCGCGGCCGCAGCGACCTCACCTGGAACAGGAGTCCTTTATGAACATGAAACTGCCCAAGCCTGCTTACTACTCCGTCAACGACTTGTCTGCGCGATGGGGGTGCACAAATGCAGATATTGCCGGCTGGGCAGCATCGGGGAATTTCGACATGTTGACTGGCATCCCGCCAGTGACCTGCACCGAGGACGTGATCGCAGGCGAGGTGGTGATCCGTCCTTTTGACATGATCTCCATGTTCCGCCGCTGTGGAACCGGGCCACAGGTCGCGCGGGTGCGCAGAGTCCGCAAGAAGGACATACCGGTCTGGTCCTTGATCACGACGCCGCGAAAAGGTGTCAAGGTGTGCATAGCAGACCTGCTCGTCGCCGCGCCACAAGTGCATCGTTTCGAGGAAAAGCACAATTTGCTCGGTCGCATCAGCGGTGCCACCGGCTCCGTGTCACCGTATGACTGGGAAGGCATGCTGCAAGCCTTGACCCTCTACATTCACGAAGAAGGTGTTCCTGACTCCCAAGGGGCTTTGGTATCTGCGATGCTGGATTGGTTCGCCGAGAACGGCGATGCCGATGATCTCCCAGACGAGCGCTCCGTACGGCGCAGGGTCTCGCCTGTTTGGCGTGCGTTGAAAAAGGCGCGCAAATAAACAGAGTGACGGACTTACGCGCTCCTTGCGCGTGGTCCTGCGTCTGCGTCATGGACGACCTTGAGCCGCGGCCGGACAGCGTCGGCCACGGCATCCACCCCTGCCCGCAGGGGCGCGTCCAGCAGATGTGCGTAGCGTTGCGTGGTTTGCAGCTGCGTATGCCCCAGCAATTTGCCGATCATTTCCAATGAGGCGCCACCGCTCACCAGCAGCGAGGCAAATGTATGGCGCAGGTCATGAATGCGCGCGTCCTCGATCTGGGCGACTTTTTGGATGCGGCTCCAGAAGCGTCGGATTTCCTTCACGGGCTGCCCCGGCACATCTCCTGGGAACAGCCAAGGATTGCCCTTGGGCACAAGCAACAGCCGTTCGCGCACAATCGCGGCCACATCCGAGGATATCGGCACCCTGTGCACCTTGCGCTGCTTCGTGGTCGCGGCAGGCTTCGTCCAGATCCCGAGGTCCAAATTGAACTGTTCAAACCGCGCCTGACGAACTTCACCGACACGCGCGCCTGTCAGCATGCACAGGCGGATGATCCCGGCCGCACGTTGATCTTCGTCCGCATCCAATGCGGCGGCCACACGGTCGATTTCCTCTTTCGTCAAAAACCGCTCCCGCGGCGTCTCAACACGACGGTAGAAGCCATTTGCAGGGTTGTCCTCCCGCATGCCCCAATCAATCGCCAGATTGAACATCTTGCGCAGCACTTCACCAACACGGTTCGCTCGGATCGGCGTTCGCTTCGGGCCTTGCAGCTTGCGGGCCCGATTGTTCGGTTTGGCCTTGTGCGGCCGCGCTCTCCCTTCGGCGATCTTGGTCAAAAGCCGATCGACGTCGGATTTGGTGATCTCCGTCACCAGCTTCTTTCCCCAATGCGGGGCCACCAGTTTTTCCAGCATCGATTTATGATCTGCCGCACTTGTCGGGGCAAGCCGAACAGCATGCTCTTTGAGGTATCGATCAATCAGATCCTGCACGCGTGGGACAGACCGCTGCAGGTCACGTTCGGCCAATGGGTCCTGCCCGAGATCAACCGCACGCCGTAGCTCTCGCGCCCGATCCCGTGCTGCCGTGACAGACCATGCTGGCCAACGCGCGAAGGTCATGCGGCGCTGACGCCCGGAAACCCGGTAGTCGAAGGTGAATGCCCTGCCCCCACCCCGATAGACACAGACCGCAAACCCTCGGATGTCATCATCGAAGATCTGATAGTCCCGTCCCGCGACCGGCAACGCCTCCCGCAGCACTTTCTCTGTCAAATGCACTCTGTTGGCCATCGGCACCCTCCTTTCCCGTCATCACGCGTAGAAACGCGGCGCCATCAAGTTAATCATGCGCAACGAACCGGCAGGGTGGCACTGACCGGCAGTGACCGGCAGTGACTTTTCATACCGTGCCGGTCTGCGTGCCACCCCATATTTTATTGCGGTTTTGGCAAAATGCCGGTTGCCGCCTGCAAACGGGGAGGACGTCCTGCACCTCCAAAACTGGGCCGAAACCGCGGAAACAGGGGATTTCTCAATAAAATCAATGACCGGCACAGGTTTTGATTTTCACTGCCGGTCAGTGCCACCCTTGCCACCCCTGAATGTTGCTCAAATTGGCTCAAATCCCGCGAATGTGGCTGAATCCGCCGCTACAGCGATCGCGCAGCGCGTTTTGAATCACCAGCAGTCGATGCCAAGATTATTTACAACCGCTGTAAATTTTGCCGCAGCGCAGCGTGAACTCCGCAATCGTCAATAAAACAGGGGGTGGCACGCATACCGGCAAACTTTGCAAAGTCACTGCCGGTCACTGCCGGTCAGTGCCACCCTGCCACCCCTCCTGGTGTGTTTTGGATGAGAGACCACATTCGCCGACACCCGGCGATCATCGGGAGAACATGACATGACACAGATGTGCACCGACGCCGGTCGGTCATCGAATTCAGAGGGCCCCACGCTTCTGAGCGGCTGGATCAGCCGGCCTGCCCTTGCCCTGGAACTTGGCGTATGTGAGGAAACGCTCCGGCGCTGGGCGGATGCGCGCCGAGGGCCGCCATACATCCGAGCCGGACGCAAGATCCTCTACCGACGCAGTGCCGTTCTCGACTGGCTGGAGGAGCAAGAGACGATCGGCCAGCGTCGTGGACGCCGGGGGGCACGTCGATGAATATTCCCCTGCCCTTCCGTGCGCAAAGCCGCCGCCGGCGCGGCGCGCGCGATGATAGCCGCCAGGACTGGATCGACGAGCGCCTGCGCGAGGCCCGCATCGTGGTGGCCGATGTGGTGCACCATTCCGACCACATGGTGCGGCTGGCCTGCAATGTGCTGGTCCAGCATGGCCAGACGCCCGAGGAGCGCGAGGATGCCCGCATCCTGCTGGTCGTTCTGGGTGGTAAAGCCCATGGCCGCGGCCGCCCCGCCTCGGCCGATCCGGAGGACCGGCGATGAAGACGCGCGGAACACCGGAGGCGGACCTGCAGCGCGCTGTGGTCAGCGCTTTGCGGGTCGTCCTGCCCAAAGGGGCGATCGTGCATCACAGCGCCAACGAGGTTGCGCAGGCCGGGCCTCGGGGCGCCAAGCGCCAGGCCATCCTGACCGGCATGGGGGTGCATCCCGGCTTTGCCGATCTGGTGGTGCTGTGTGATAGCCGTGTGCTGTTTCTCGAGCTCAAATCCCGCAAGGGGCAGCTCAGCCCGGCGCAGCGGGCGTTTCGCGACGCGGTGCAGGCGCAAGGGTTTGGCTGGGCACTGGTGCGCTCCTTGGATGACGCGCTAGGCGCACTGGCGGATCACGGGTTCACCACACGGGTGGTCGGCGCTGTCGGCAGCCCGGCGCTGGGCGTCTCCGGGTCTCGACCTTGTTCCGGGAGGGCGTCGTCATGAGCCACGCCGCCACCAATTGGGCGATCCAGCAACGCGGGCTGAAGCCCACAACGAAGATTGTCCTCTGGCATCTGTGCGATCGTTACAATCCCGACTTCGGGTGTTTCCCGACGCAGGAGCGCCTGGCTCTGGATTGCGAGATCGGCCGCGCCACGCTGAACCGGCATCTCGACGATCTGGAGGCCCGTGGTCTGATCCGCCGGGTGCCGATCATCGACACCAAAACCGGCCAGCAGCGCCCAACCCGGTATCTGCTCGGCTTCGAGCTCACTGGCCTGACCAAGGGCACGCCGGATCCTGATGGCGGGTCCGAAACCCCGTCACATCCACCTGCAGCGCCGCTAGAAACCCCGTGTCTCGATTTGGGACACGGGGATGTAGCCGAATCTGCCATGCAGGGCACGGGTGCGCAGCCCCCCACCCCAGCTCCGCCGTGTCTCGAACCGGGACACGGGCCCGTGTCTCATTTTGGCGCAAACCCGTGTCTCAAAAATGGCGATTCCCGTGTCTCAAAATGGGACACTAACCCTGTAAGGGAACCTTTAAGTAAACCAGTAAATGAGGAGGAGGGCGCGCAGGCGCGCGCGAGCCGCGATGAGGATTTTTTTGGCGCGCTGCTCACGGCGCTGGGCGTCGATCCCAGCGGCGCCCTGCCCGGCTGGTGGCAAGGCTGGCCACCCCGGGAACACGTCCGGCGCTGGAAGATCGATCTCGGTCTGACCGAGGCGGAGATCGTTGCGGCAGCGTCGGCCTCTCGGGACACCCACCCTGCCCCGCCGGATGGGCCCAAGGCGCTTGACCGCGTCATGCAGCGTGCAGCCCGGCGCAAGGCGGAAGCAGCAGGCGCACCGCGTCGCGCCTCGGAGAAGGCCGCCACCGCGTGCATGGCGAGCCCGCCCAGCGCCGATCCACCCGCCTTCTACGCCGATTGGGTCAACTCGGACCGCTACCTGCCCTCCAACGCCATCACCAACGCCATGCGCGATCAGATGTTGAACCGCGGCCTCGTCACCGCCCAGCGCCTGCGCGAAAGGAACATCCAGTGAAACACGATCAAAGCCTGCACGGCCGCTCCGGCACAGGCGCCCGCGCCAAGCGTAGCTTGAGTATTCAGCAGGCCCTTGAATGGGCCTTCCGGGTTGAGCAAGCCCAGCTCGACCTGCCCGAGCCTGGGACCGATGATGGGGAACCCCGCAGCTTCGGATTGGAACACGTGCTGGCGCAGCGCGCCGTCCTTGGCACCGCTGTCGACGGCGGGCGCTACAAATTGGGCAGCTACACCCATCCCGACGCCGAGGTCATCGCTGCGATTGTCGCCGGGCTCCCCGACAGTCACGGCGGCAAGCGCATGGCCATTCGTGTGGCAGAGCTCGCGCGGGCGGGGATGACGCCAGACTGGATGCCGGGGGCCGTGCCGCGCTGTGTGCCCGTGGATGTCCTTGAAAACCAGCATGGACCAAAAGCTGTCACAATCGTCGTTGGCACCGAGCGTGTCTGGTCCCGCGGAAAATGGCGAACCGTTGAGGTCCTGGCCTGCCCCGTCATATGGCGGCCCTATCCAGAGCAGATCAACGCCGCGCGACGCGCGTATCACGACTGGTGGCAGGCGCTAGAGTACTTGCGTGACGGATTGCAGGCCGTGGGGTTGCTGCGAGAGGTTGAGGTTACAGGCGTGATGCCGAAATGTCGGCCGTGGGAGCGAAACCAGCCATAGCGTGGGAACGATCATCATGGGCAACCGCGTGGTTGATCCGTAGCAGCCTGTCGCGCCTCTACGCGCATTTTGCTTAAGCAGCCGTTCAGGCTCGGGGCAGCGACGGGGTAAGCCCGACACTCTGCGCACGGTCGGGCAGAGCGCTGCATGAAGCGCGAGACCGACGTTGAGGGCGGAAAGCGGCCACTCATTGTTCTCCACAGCGACACTCGAAGGCCGCCACTGCGGGCACTCGATCGCAAACCCTTGAAGCAGATCGATGGGTTCGGACTTTATCACCGAGAGGCATGTCCATGGGATTTGCTGCAATGGAAATATTGTGTAAAATTCATCAAGTTGAGCCAATCTGCGTCACCATATCGAGAGGCAGTCATGATTATTGAAGCCATTTCCCGTTTGAAGGCGTCCGAGGTTATCCTCGCCCCCGAAGACCGGGCGGTTCTCGAACTGGTGTTCGACGCGCCCCGCTCTGTGACGGAGATCGCCGTCCGGGCCGGGGCGCTGATGCCCGACCTTACCGTGACAGCGCGCAGCGCCTTCGAGATGGATAGCGACCGCTATGTTTTTCTCGATTTCGAAACTGTCTCGCCCCGGGGTAACGAACGGGCGCTGTTCTCCCTGGCGCGGGCACTGCGGCCCGAGATGGAGGCGGTCGAGGCGCACCCGGTGCTGCCCGATTCCATCATCGGCGCCGTCGCGGTGGGGGCCACCAGCCCCGAGAGCTTTCCCGCCCTGTGCGAGACGCCGCGCCGCGACGACCTACCGTTCGGCTGGGTGCATCCGGTGATCCGCACGACGCAGGCCTGGCAGACGACGCGCGGCGCGGGCGTCACCGTAGCGGTGATCGACACCGGCCATTCCACTCATCAGGAACTGCACGGCGCGATCCGCGTGCAAGGGCAGCGCAATTTCGTCGAGGGAGGCAGCGATGCGCAGGATCGTTTCTCGGACGGGTTCCTGAAGCACCCTGGCCACGGTACCGTGGTCTGCTCGGTTGTGGCGTCGCGCGGGAGGGCGGACGAGCAGGGCAACACCACCGGCCCCGGCGCGATCACCGGCTCGGCGCCTGAGGCGACGATCCTGCCGATCCGGGCCATCAGGTCGGTCATCAATTTCAACCAGTCCAATGTTCCCGCTGCCATCGCCCACGCAGTCCGCGAGGGCGCGGATGTCATCACTTTCGCGATGGGCGGTCCGTCGCGGGTGGCGGCGACTGAACGCGCGCTACGCGATGCCGTCGCCGCGGGGGTAATCATCACCTCGGCCGCCGGAAACTGCTGGCCCTGGGTCGTCTTTCCCGCCGCCTATGCGCCGGACGGGCTGTGCTGTGCCGTAGCCGCGTTGACGCCGGGTCTGACGCCCTGGGCCAAGTCGGGGCGCGGCCCGCAGGTGACGATCGCCGCGCCAGGCGAGCAGGTCTGGGCCGCCGCCAAGAACAAGGCGACCGACCCCGATGCTGGTGTTCGTCCGGCGCAGGGCACGACCCTGGCCACTTCGCTGACCGCCGGGGTGGCCGCGCTCTGGGTCGCGCAGCACGGCGGGCGCGCCGCGCTTAAGGCGCGCGCCGATGCGGCGAGGACAACAGTGCAGGCCATGTTCAACCGCTGCGCCACCGCAGGGCTCGTGCCGCCGCCGGTGTGGAACGGTGCAGCCGATCTGGGCGCAGGGCTCCTGGATGCCCAACGCACGCTGGACGCCCCGCTGCCCACCGGTCCCACTGGGGCCGAGGCGGTGGCCGATGCGCAATTGCCGCCGCAGGGGGCGCAAAGCACGCTCAATGTCGCGGTCACCGCGCTGGCTGCGCAGATGCCCAAGGCGGCGGCTGAGCTGGACGCTGACCTTGCCGATCACGCCGCGGAAATCCTCTGGCTGGCCTATCGCAACGCGGCGCGCGAACGCGCCGTTGCCACCGGCCATGCCGAGGCGCTGGCCGCCGTGCCCGATGCGCCCTCCGGTGCGCTTGCCGCGGAACTGGCCACTCGCCCTGCGCTGGCAAGGGCGCTTGGCCCGGTCTAGGCCATGCTGACCGCCGCAGCCTTGGCCGCCGTGATCGCAGCCCACCGTCCCGTGGTGGATGAGACTCTGCGCTTTCTCGGCGCCGGGGCGGCGGAGTACAATCTCGATGCGATCGAGGTGCAGGCCATGCTGCGCGGGCGCGATACCGCCGATATGCTGCTGTCGCTGCTGGACCAGATGCAACAGACGGATGCCTTCCTTGTCATGCTGCGCGCCCGGCAGATCGCGCTGCCGCAGGGCGCACCTGCACCCTTCGCCCCCCTGCCCGCGGCACATGACATGGCCATCGGGCAGGTCACCGAGGGCGGCTTCGACCTGGACGAACTGGGCCGCTTCGCCTTCAGCGCCAAGGCCTTTCGCTGCCGCATCCTGATCGATGGCGCGCCGTGGGGATCGGGCGCCTTCGTCTCACCCCGCCTTGTGCTGACCGCGGCCCATGTCATCGAATCGCTGACGCACGGACAGCGGCTGGAGGTGATGGCCGAGGACGGGACGCGCCATGTCGCCCGCAAGGTCTGGGACTCGCCCTGCCACCCGGACGAGCACCTGGGCGGGTTGCCCCCGACAGCCGCCGCCGTCAGCAATGCCGACGCGGCGCTGCTGAAGCTGCTGCATCCGGTCGGGCGCCGCCTTGCCGCCATCAGTCTGCCCGAGGGGCTGGACCCGAACTGGACCGGCCCACGCCACCTGTTCCTGGTGCATTTCCCGCAAGGCGAGGACACAGGCGGGAGCCCCGGGCGCGTGCTGCGCAACCCGGGCGAACTGCGCCTCGTCCATGACATCGCGACCGAGCCGGGTTCGTCTGGCGGGCCGGGCTTCGACCGCGGGCTTCGCTTCGTCGGTCTGCACCAGGGGCGACTGCGGGGGGGCAACAACCGCCGTCTGGTACCGTTCGACCGTTTTGCTGCCAATTCCGCCTTTCGTGACGAGATCGCCGCCGACAGCCGGTTGCGCGCGCTCTGGTCGCTGGACGGCTCGCCCGACGGACATCTGGTGCTGGGGCGCAGCCTTTTCGTCGATGCGGCCCGCGCGCTTGCTCTGGGCGAGGTGCCAATGCTGGCCGGTCTGTGGGTCCGCCGCGCGGATACCGCGATGTCAACAGGCCTGTCCTTCAGCCACCGCATCCTGACGGCCCTTCTGCAGGGGCTGGACGTTGCTGCCGATGTCACGCTGATCCCGACGGAACAGGCCAGCGGCGACCTGATCGCCACTATCGACAGTCTGACCGGTGCCGATCCCGCAACGCCCCGCGCCGGGGTGCGCGGCGACGAGACCACGCTAACCGCCAGCGATGCCGACCGCGCCGCCGCGCTGATGGATCGCCTCGGCGCCCTTGCCGCAGCCGGGCGCCAACAATGGCTGTTCTTCGAGAACCCGCCCGAAGGTTTGGGCCAGCGCGCCCAGTTCCAGATGGAGCATATCGTGCGCCTTGCACTGCGCATCGCGGGCGTGCATGTTGTGCTGGCCGGATTCGAGACCTACGGCCTGGTCGACACCCGTTTCGAAAGCATTGATGACGTCCACACCTCGACCCGCCCGGGCCTGCTGGTCGAGATTCTGGGCGACACACCCGTCGCCGACATCCGCGCAACTCTGACCGAGGCCTGCCGCGACACAGGTCTGGAATGGTCCCCGGACATCATCCGGCACGAGGTTGAACAGGCGCTTGCCGGCTTGCCGCACCCTAGCGAACGTCTGGCGGCCGAGCATCTGGGCACCGTCGCGCTGCGTCTCGCCGAAACCCTCCGCCAGAGGCTGGCGGCATGACCGCGCGCCAGCCAGATCCGGGGGCCGTGCGCGACCTGCACGCTCGTCTGCGCACCGATGCCGCCCTGCGCGGCGGCTTTCGCCCGGCACAGACGTTGGCCGCTTTAGTCGGCGGCCTGCCCGAGGACGACCTGGTGATCGCCGCCGCCCTGTCGGCACTGCGCGCGGACAGCACAGTCACCCGGGATGAGGAGGGGCAGATCTGGACCCTGCGCCCGGCCGTGCGCCGCAAGGTTCTGCAAACGACCCCGGACAGCGCTCTGGCGGCGCATGACAGCGCGGTCGCACAGGCCCTGACCGGTAGTGCGGGCTACCAACCAGACGCCATCCGCCGCCTTGTGCGTTATGCCGAAGGCGCCCGCCCGGCACCCGCCTCCGTGCTGGCGCGGCGGTTGCACACGCTGGAAAGGGCAGGCCCGAAGGCCCCGGCCCACGATCAGGTCGTGGCCCTGCGCAGCGCCCTGAACGCCGCGGAACAGCGCGCCCGCGCCACCGACCTTCTGTCGGGCGGTGTCTTCGGACGCGAGGCCGAACAGGCGCGCATCGCCGAGTGGATCGCCAAACCGCATCGCCAGACGCCGGTTCGCAGCCTGCACGTCTCGGGACTGCCGGGCATCGGCAAATCCTACCTTCTGCAAGCCGCCGTGCGGGCGGCCTCGGCCGGCGATACCGGGGTTCTGACGGTGTGGCTAGATTTCGACCGCTCGGGTCTCGCCGTCACCGACGCCACCGCGTTCTTCGAAGAGGTCTCGCGCCAGATCGGAGACGCGCTGCCCTCCTCGGCGGCAGCGCTGCGCGACATCCGTCTGCAAGCCGCACGCGAACGCAGCGCGCTGTCCGCGCGTGAAGCCGCCTATGCCCTGCCGCGGCAGTTGCTGTCCGCCATGGGCCGGATCGTGTCAGTCCAGCCCCGGCCGGTTCTGATCGTGCTGGACACTCTGGAGGTGCTGCGCGCCCGCGGCGAAACCGCCGTGATGCGGTTGTTCGAGAATCTCGACATCCTGCTGGCCGAAGGTGTCGCGCCGCTTGGCGTGATCTCGGCTGGGCGGGGCGACGCGCTGGACCCGGTGCCCGACCGGTGCGGCGACAGGGTGATCCTAAGGGGCCTGCCGGACAGGGTGGCCGACAGCTACCTTGCGGCGCAGAAGGTGCCAGACACGGCCCGCGCCGCGATCCTGAGCATGGCGCAGGGCAATCCGCTGCTGCTGAAAATGAGCGCGCGCGCCCATGCCGACGGGCTGTCGCTGTCCGAGGCACCAGGCGCGGGGCCAAACACGGCGGGTGCGTATCTCTACCGCGCGATCCTGTCGCGGCTCGATCCTCCGCTGAACGTTCTGGCACAGGCCGGGCTGGTGCTGCACTGCATCCACCCTGAGTATATAGGCACCATCCTGGCCCCCGCGCTGGACCTTTCCCTGACCGAGAGACAGGCTGAGGCCCTGTTTGATGACCTGGGGACCCAGCACTGGCTAGTCGAGGCCGACAGCGGCGGCGGCTGGCTGCGCCATCGCGCCGACATCCGAGCGGCGTTCCTGCCGCTGCTCTATGCAGACCAGCCGCAGCTGGCCGCCCGCGTCAACGCCCGCGCCGCCGAGGTGCTCGCCGACACGGACCCGAGCGCCGCGCTCTATCACCGGCTGCAACTGACGCGCACGGGGGCGGATATTCCGGATATCGACCCCCTGGCCGCCACCCGGCTTGGCGCCACGATGATCGACGAACTTCCGCAGAAGGCCCGCGACGCGCTGCGCCGTGCCCGGGGAGAACGGTCGGACAATTTCCGCGCAGGCTCGGGCGATGCGCCGCCTGACACCGCACCGGTTTACTGGATGGACACGACCGATAACGACTCCATCGCGCTGCGGCCATCGCTCTACCCCGTGCAACGCCCCGTTCCCGCCTTTGCCCATGACCACGCCACCGGACGCCTGACGACGGGGTTCACCCGGGCTCCCCGTCCGCTGAACCCGCGCCTGACCGACGATCTGCGCCTGATGCTGACCGGCGGCGACCTGCGCGAGGCGGCCTATCTGGTGGAAAAGGCGCTGTCCAACCCCTTCCGGGCCGACGACCCCGGCGCGGTGGTGTTGCTGGGCTATCTGTGGCTCTCGGGCACCTGGGCCTCGGCCCTGCGGCTCTGGCGGGCCATGGGCGCACCCTGCGACGACCACGACCCAGCGCTCGCCCGCCTGCTGCGCGAGATCGACGCCGAGGCGCGTTTCGTCACGGCGCGCCGTCGCCTGCCCGATCTGCCCGCGCCCCCCGCCTCCGGGCGCAGCGCGCTGCTGGGCTCGGCCTATGACGTGGCGCTGGCAACGACCGGCGATCCGGAGCCCTCGCCCTCGGATGGACGACTGGGGGCCGAGGCCCTGCTGGCACCATGGATGCCAGGCATGAATGAAAGCGCCGCAACACGTCTTCGGGCCGAGGCCGAGGTGCGGCGCGAACGCTCCGGCGTGTCGCTGACCCCCGACCTGCCGGACGCGCTACGGCCCGGTGTGACCATCGCCCCAATGATCCCGCATCTGGTGCCCCTGACCGCGCTGGCCACAGACCGCACGGGCGCGGCGCGGGCGGCTTGGCTGGCCGCACTAGCGCCGCGCCTGCACGGCATCCTGCGCCTTCAGGCACCGTGGATCACCATGGCGCCGGACAATCTGGCACGCGCGTTGGACACACCTTTTGACATGCTTGACCTGCTGGCCGCCTGCGGTTTGCTTACCGAGGCGGCAACCGCCATGGCCTTGGCGCTGCGCGACGCCGAGACCGCGCGACTGGCCGTCTCGGCCGAGCGCTGGCGGCGGCTGTCGCACGGTCTGTGGACGTTGTCCAAGCGCCCGCCGAAGGGCTGGCAGGGACCGGTCGGCCTGGACGCCGTGACGCAGCACCTGCTGGCCATGCCGCCCCGCGATGCCGACCGCCTGGCGCAGCTCTGGCTGCCCGAGCCCGAGGCGCGGACAAGGTTGTCCGGCCGCCTCAAGGGCCGGATGCCGGACGGCGATACTGCTGCGCGCGCCTTGGCGGCGCTGCGCCGCGACCTGCCGCCCGGGCTGGTCGTGCCCGCGGCTCTGTCCCAACCTGAAGAATTCGACTGACACTTTTTAGCAGAGGTCTTGACGATGAACAGCACCCCGATCTCCGACCGCAGCCGCGACCTGATCCGCCGCGCCGCCGAACGCGGCAACCCGGTCCTGCGCGAACTGGGCCTTGATCCAGATGATGTCGCCACCGCTTTTCTTGCCCCCGGCTCGACGCTGGAATCCGCGCATCCGCCGATGTTCTTGGAGGCGATCGTGCGGATGGCGGGCCGCCCGCCGCTGATGGTGCGCAACGACCGGGTCGAGGGCAAGACGTCGCTGCTGGAAGACGCCAATGACGGCACCGCCTTTCCCCATGACATCGCTGACCGCATTACCGCGGTCGAGCGTTTCCTGCCCTCGGTCGGGCGGGTGGAGTTCGTGAACCACGCCAAGTCCTGGGGCGGTACCGCCTGGGTGGTACAGGACGATCCCGCCGGGCCGTTGATTGTCACCAACCGTCATGTCGCCACCGAGATCGCGCGCCGCACCCATCGCGGCGACGGCGTGTTTCTCTTCGCGCCGACCAGCAGCGCCCGCTACGGCGCGCGCTTTAACACCGCCGAAGAGCCCGGTATGCCCGCCGACGCCGCGCGCTTGCACCGGGTCGAAGGGTTCACCTACATCGCCGACGCCTTTCAGGCCGATGTCGCGCTCGCCCGTCTGCACCTGCCCGCCGGTGCGGCGCCGGTGGCGATGCCGCTGGCCGACAGCGACACTGACAGCGGCGAGCTGGTGGCGGTGGTGGGCTACCCCGCCGCCGATCCCTATCGCAATGATCCCGGCGCGATGGAACGGTATTTCCGTGGTCTCTACGACATCAAGCGCTTCTCGCCCGGGCGAATCACCGCCGCGGGCCCAGACGAGGTGCTGTCGCATGACTGCACGACGCTGGGGGGCAACTCCGGCTCGCCCGTCATCAGCCTGGAACGCCGCGTCGCTGTGGGCTTGCATTTTGCGGGCGAATACGGCGTCGCCAACAGCGCGGTCCGCGCCAGCACCCTGCGCGCCCTGATGGTCGGCGAGCGCGGGTTGGTCCCCGGCACCGCCATGCCCGACCTGGACGAGCGCCGCGATCCGCTGCGCCCGGCCGACCATTTCGCCGGGCGTCCCGGCTATGACCCACAGTTCCTGCGCGTGGCCGAGGTGCCGCTGCCGGTGGTGCCAGGCTGGCTGGACCTCGCCCGCCCCTCCGACGCTAGCGCCGAGTGCCCGTTCGAGCTGCGCTATCGCCACTTCTCGGTGCTGCATTCGGTGTCCCAGAAGATGCCAGCGCTCTGCGCGCTGAACATCGACGGAAGTCGGATGCGCCCGCTCAAGCGGCGCAACATCGCCTGGGGCAAGGACATGCGCCTGCCCGAGGCGATCCAGCTGGGCGGCGCCGACTACGGCGACCCGGAGATCGACCGCGGCCACCTGGTGCGGCGCGCGGCGACGAACTGGGGCCCCGATGACGACACCGCACGGCAATCCGATGCCGACAGCTTTCACTACACCGTCTGCGCGCCGCAACATGCCGACCTGAACCGCAATACCGAGATGTGGCTGGGACTGGAGAACTACATCCTGTCCTCCACTGCCACCCACGGTTTTCGCGCCAATGTGATGGCCGGGCCGGTCTTCACCCCCGACGACCCGCCGCTGGGAGATACCGGCGCCACGATCCCCCTGGCGTTCTGGAAGGTTGTCACCATGCTGGCGCAGGACGAGGACGAGGTGCTGCGCCTGCATGTCACGGCATATGTCCTCAGCCAGGGGCAGCTGATCCAGGCCATGCTGGCGCGGCAGGGCCGCAGCGAAGTCATCGAAGGCTTCGCCTTCGGTGCGTTCCGTACCTTCCAGGTGCGTCTGGCTGATCTGGCGGCAACCTTGGGCTACGACTTCGGCACCCTGCCGGGCTTGGACCCGCTGGCACGCCGGGTCGAGCGGTCCGAATCTGCGGCCGTGCCGCTGCGCCCGATCGACAGTCTTAATGATATTGTTCTCTAGTAAGGTAATTACTCCGCGACGTGACTCGCGGCTAACCTTCTGGGACATGCGCCACAACACATGAAGGACAATCAAGCCCAGGACCATCGTGACATGACCTATACTGAGATTGTGGCCAAGATCGACACCAAATGTACTGCGATTTTTACCGCATCCACCTATCGCGACCAGATCCTAAAAAGCGGCTACATGCATCAGCTTTATACATATTTGCGCAGTCAGGAGCGAGACGATGACCCCGCAAGCCTGATGGCGGAAGGCATGCTCCTACACCCACAGACCGGGGGATCAGTCGACGAAGAAATAACCGTCCAAGGACATGTGATGCGGTTCAAGACGGTCGATTTGATGGGTGACCCGAGAACCTTCGAAGCCAACCTGCGATCTCTCGTGTCAGAACGGTAATCGGTACCGACACGTGAAAAACCCGAAAAAATTGCGATCTTTTAAAAAAGTGACTCCGATTCACATTGAGGGTTTACAAGCTGCCCCCCTTGACATACACCTTGATCATCGAAGAGCTGCGCCCGGATGAAAGTTCACCCGGGCGCTTTTTCTTTGAACATACGGTCCCGCGCTGGGCACCACGTCAGCTCGCCCGTAAACGCGTCACGACTTTCTTCACCAACTTCGTCCTGAGACCAACCCATGCCCCAGTCTCGCCGCTTGTCGCTCCTTGAGGCGATGACCAATGTCGTCGTCGGCTACGCGCTGGCCGTGCTCACACAGCTGATCGTGTTCCCGTGGTTTGGGTTAACCGCGAGCCTGCAGGACAACCTTGCCATCGGCGCAGCTTTTGTCGGCGTCTCATTGATCCGCAGCTACGCGCTGCGCCGTGTGTTTGAACGCTGGCGATAATCTGTGCCGTCACGCAGGCGGCAACCTGTACACGGTCCCCCTGCCCGGTTCTTTTTGCGACGTAATCGGCAGACCAAGACGTTTCTTCAGAGCGGACGAAATCACCGCGCGCGCCGTGTGCGGCAACCACGCCGTGGCCGCCACGATCTCTTTTATGGACGCGCCGTCGGGGCGTTGCAGCATCTCGATCACCTGAGCCTGCTTCGTGCCGGCGCGCTGGGCGGGAGTGTCAGACGCGCTGGGCGCGACCTTCTGCGTGCGGGCTTTTCGAACGGCTGCGGTAACTTGCGCCACAAGGGGCTCAATGCCGATGGCTTCAAGTCCGGACGCGGTGGCCACCAGCGTGGTGCCGTGACCATCGCCGGTTTCGCGCCAGAGCGGCTCGCCCTTGCGCAGGTCTGCATCGACCTCCTCAAGCCAACCGCGATCGGTCATCATCGTGACGACCTTCCTGGCGGCAGCGCCGTGCAGACCCTCGGGCAGCGGCATGGCCAGATTGCCCGGGCGTGTCGCCGCGCGGCTGAGGATCAGGTTTTGGGTATCAGTGAGTTTCAGCATCGTGTCCTCTGGTGGTCAGGGACAACGCGTCGCGCGCTGCCTTCTACCAGATGGAGCCCGCAGTTTGGCGGGCCGGGCGCGATGCAGCATGACTGGTGTCGCTCTGACACCGATGACAATCAACTCGATAAAGGTGGCCCATGAACGTGATCTTGCGCGATCTCGACCAGACCCGTGTACATTTCGAAGTGGCGATCCACCGGGTTGGCGAACAGGCAGCCGCGCGCGCCTTTAACCGCGCGCTCAACTCCGAGGGTATGATGCCCACTGGATGGGACTGAAACAGGCGGCTGGGTGCAACATGGACAATGGGCTGATCGCGGACAAGTTCCGGGCCTGGTGCAAGGACAAGGGCATTGCCCTGGATGCGCCCAGCATCGAGAAGGCATTCCGGAACTTCTGTGCCAAGGTGGGCAAGGTCTGATCACATGCCCACCAAAGCGCCCACCTCTGCGCCCATGTCTCCCGCCCAGGCTGCCCAGATGAAAGGCGTCAGCCGCAGAACCATCATGCGAGCGATAGAATCCCGAGATTTACAGGCATTTCGTGACAATCGAAATCACTGGAAGATCGATCCGCAAGCACTTGATAAGTGGGCATACGCCCAGTGGACGCCCAGTGTGCATGCCCACCCTGAAGTGCCCACCTTGCCCACTCCTGATCTGGCGATTTCACTTGCACGCGCCGAGGCAGAGCGGGACGCGCTGCGGGAACAGCTGGAGCAGATCAAGGAAGATCGGGATCACTGGCGTAGGCTGGCAGAGCGACAGCAGGGCCTTCATCAGGAAGGTCAATGGCGTCCCAGCTTTTGGCGACGCCTTCTGAAGATACGATGAAGTTCTTCGAACAAAGCTATTGATCGATGGGGAATCTCCTATAGGCTACGATTTCATCTAGTAAGAGAGTGAAATGTCAGTGGACAAGCAAGGCAAAGGAAGCGGCGAAGGCTCTGTGGAGCGCAACACATCCAGATCCAGTGAGAACAAGCCTCACCCAGTCACGAGCGCCGTCAACAAAACAAACGATTCAGTGGACAAAATACTGAAAAAATAAGCGCATAGCTGCTAATGCACAAAACAGGAGAACGACATGTCCGAGAAGCTCAGCAACACGCCTTCGTCGCCCAACACCCAGAAATCTGGTTCAGGGTCATCTTCTGGTAGTTCTCCGGTGACAGCCGCACGAGACAGCACTGCAACAAAGGTCGCAAACGTGCTTAACGGTAAGAAATGATTCAATGGAGTATATAATCCTCGCCGTAATAGTAGTCGGTATATTATCCCTATTAGGGCGAGGAAAGATGAGATCTTCCAGGGGATGTTGCGCAAATCCTGATATCCTTTTATCTTCGAGCAAGTACTATTCCAGTAAGTGCCGAAACTGTGGCACGGACTTCCCATGAATGAACGCACGACAGGTGGAGAGTACTATGAGTGGATATGAGTGGCTGACCATCAAGTGTGATGATGAAGACTGCCGAACAATTTACGAAGTTCAAGCGAAGTTCAAGCATTGAAAACAAGTTTCCAGAACACGGGATTCACCCATTGTCCAAAATGCTTTGAGGAAATGAACGTACGTAATAAAGGATACCCTGGCGGGCTTTGGTCTGTAAACAATGACACACGTCGCATTGTGGGGAGGTGGTAGGCAATGAGTATGTCGTATGAATGTTGTGCTTACAAGGATGGAAAGCCGTGGAAATTCACCAGCGTTGTGGCTAATTCTAGAGCTGAGGCTGAAAGCCTTGCATGGCAAAAATTCCGCGAGCTGGGCATAAGTCCTGAGCGTGTGACAGTAAAATAATTAACATTCTAAGGTTCGTGATGCCATACTTTTCAAACTGCTGGAGGTGCAATCCCGATAATTCTTTTCGGGGCGTTGATCGAAACTGCCCGAAGTGCTCAGGGAGTGGTGTGGATTGGCGTGATGACAATGAGCTCCCATCTTATGACAGCCAAAGCGGGCTAAACATCAACGATTTAAGAAAAAAGGGTAGTATCAGAGCTCCTGGTAAAGGAAATATGGTGCTCAATTTTACGTACAGCGAAAGAGCGCCAAGTGAATCTGAATTTGCAGATCAGCGCAGAAACCCACGGGCAATCACGTTCGGAGGCTCTGGAAGGAAAAATAAATCAACGTCTGATGGCAAGACTGGTTCAGATAGATCAAAATTCCCTTGGTTTTGGGTGTTAGTATTATTAGCAGTAATGTATTTTGTTTTTGCAAGGTGATGAAAAATGGCAGAATTTATAAATTCATGTCAGAACTGTGGTTCTACTGCCAATGCTAATCGGGTTGAGTGTTGCTCAGTATGTGATGGTGCTTTTTGTAATAACTGTAAATTCATATTAAGATCTTCTATTGATCGAAATATAACAACTGAAGTGTGCCCACACTGTAAACGAGTTACTTCAACCCGTACGATAGGTATCATACAAAATTACCGATAACATCTTGTATAGGCCCGTTTATAGAGACCATCCACGATCTCGCTGAGCCGTTCGTTCGATCTCGCGCTCTAGCTCTTCTGTGTGGCCAGCAACTTGTTCACGGCATCGACCAAGGCTTTCGTTTGCTGCGTCTGCTCGGTCAAGGCTGTGTCCAAGTCCTGCAAGTGCTCGGTCAAAGCGGTCTGTCGCGCCTCGATCTGTTGAATCCGGGCCCCAATCTTCGCGGACCAGTCTTGCAAGGCGCTCTCCATGACCTTTGAGGCTTTCAGCGAGTTCTCGGACCCGCGCGCCAAACTCTCGAACTGTGCGAGCAAGGCGCGCTCGAAGGGGGTCAACTGGTCCATGATCTACTCCGGCATTGGTAGGGCCGCGCAGGGCATGACCTGTCCCTCGCTGCGGCATGTCATCACTTCCGTCCCCTCGGGCAGTATCAGATAGGTCCGGCCCTCGAACCAGAACCTCTGATATTGCGCGATCCCCTGGGGCGGGGTCGGGTTGGTCAGCGAGTGCCAGGCCCATAAGCCCCCCACCATCACCCAGGTCGCGATCAGCGCCACCCACCACCAGCGCGCGATCGCGTTCACGGTCTCCAGCTGAGAGGTCCATCTCGCGTTCATCTCGCGGATAGCGTCGTGCGTGGAAATCAGCTCGGCTTCCGATACGCGCATCAAGTTCTCGGCGAGCTTCTTCAGCTCGGCCGAGGTCAGGGCCTCGATCTCGGCCATCTGCGTGGCGTGTCGCGCTTGCAGCCGCTCGGTCAAGCTCTGCGTCATAAGTCCAGTCCTTCTCGTAAATCCGGCCCTTGAGGCGGAAGCGCTCTTCCGTCTCGGGGTCTTGCACGGTGATGTAATCCTTGCCCTGCCGGGGAACGGTCATGCCGGCGTCTTCCAGCGCCGCCACCATCCCGGCGCGGTCCTGGATGAGACCGGCACCCACAAGGTCTGTCAGGAGGCCGTGGAGGGCTTCCCTGCCCTCACGCAGGGAAAACCCCTCCAGATCGCGCACAGGGGCGCTGTGCAGCTCTCTGGCGCGCTCCGGATCGTCTGGCCGCGCCCAGCCATGGGAATGGTTCAGACAGTCCCGTAGCGGCCTGAAGGTGCTTTCCCAGCCCGGCGGGGCAATGTTCAGGGCTTTTCCGGTGGTCAGCTCCAGGCGAGGGGTCACGAAGTGAAGCTCTACCCGCCCGCCTTCGGTGTGCTGATGACGCACCCAGGTGATGTCATATTGCTCGGGGTCGAGACCCGCGAAGGCCAGCGCCTCCAGCTCATCCATGACCAGGCGCTGCTGATCCTCGGTCGGCGCGTCCTCCAGGGCGAAACTGACCACGCCATGGGTGTAGCTCCACTTCCGGTCAATGCTGTCGATCAGGTCCCGCGTCCGGTCCATGTCACCGCGCAGAACCTCGGGCGGAGCATGGTCGCGGCCCTCGCGGTCCGGGGCGGTCAGATACTGCGCGATGGTCCCACCCCCGCCCCGCCCGCCGCTGGTGAACTTAATCAGCATCACGCGGCCTCTCATGTGCAGCACGCAGAACGGCCAGCTCCCGGTCGATCTCGATCAGCTTCACCAGGAGGGAGACGGTTTCCACCGGAGAGCGGCGGTTCGCGGCGCGGGCCAGCTGGTTGAGGTTGTTCCCGATCCGGGCCAGCTCGCGCACCAGATCGGGGTCAACGCGCGGGGCCGCACGCCGGGTGCGCAGGCGTTGTCCGGAAAGAGCCGCGCGGATCAATTCGGACAACAAGGTCCGCACTCAGGTGCACCGTGCCCTGCGCAAACAGACCGGCGCAAAAGCCGCGCTGATCAACCGCGAGACACGCACGATCCGGTCAACCTTTGCAAACCTGACCTACACGATCGAGGCGCGTGGGGATTACCTCGGGCTGTCGCATTTCAGCCCACGGCAGTTCGGCTACGGCGTCCGCGCCAAGCCCTGGGGCCGCTGGCAACGGTTCGAGAGCGCGTTCCTCGTCGGCTCCCTCGGCAACAACGCCTTTGTCCGTAAGGGCAAGGCCAGGTTCCCGATCAAGAAGATGTTCGGCCCATCCATCCCGAAGGAGATGATACAGGACGCCACACGCGCGGCATTCGAGGCCGCGCAGCCAAACGTGCTGGCAGAAGCCACACGGCAGCTCCAACGCCTGCTCGAAGATCAAGCCCGATAGAATCGAAAGCCCGCCCAATGACGCACAAAGATGCCCTTTCCGACACCGGTGCGGAAGCGTGCGGCCGCACCGGCGCCCGAATTGGCTTGGTGTCGGCCAGCCGCGGCCTTCAGCCCCCCCACCCCTTGGGTCCCTTCCAGAGGTTTGATCTCATGCGGGGCCGCCGCCTCGCGGGATTTTCGTGTTTTTTATTTTTTGAAAAATCCATTTCGCTTCGTTTCAGAGAGGGTCCGATGCAAGGATTTCAATGGCTTGGGTCTCGAATTGCCGAAATGCCCCCCGCTGGTTTCGCAAATTGAAACCGCGATCTTGTGCGCTTCAGAGGTGGTCTGACCGAATGTTTTCAATGACTTAGGCGTCGATTTGACGAACAGTCGGCGCTGCAAAACAGCGTGTTTTTTGCATGAAATACCCGCCTGATGCGTCTCTGAATCGGCGCGGCACCACCCAAGATTGATTAACCCAACCCCGGCCCCGTTTCGGTTCGCCGGCCCGGTTTTCGCACCCAAAGAACAGGTCCAAGATGACAGCTGATGCAGAACACACCGCCCGGGCCTGGCCCGCGGCGCAGGTCGAGATGTGGCAGGTCGCCGATCTCGTGCCGTATACCCGCAATGCGCGGCAGCACCCGGCGGACCAGATCGACCAGATCGCGGCGTCCATGCAGCGGTTCGGGTTCACCATCCCGATGCTGGTGGCGGAGGATGGCACGATCATCGCGGGTCACGGGCGGCTGATGGCGGCAGCACAACTGGGCCTGGCCGAAGTGCCGGTTATGGTGGCCCGTGGCTGGACGGAGGAAGACCGACGGCTCTACACGCTGGCGGACAACCGGTTAGCCGAGATCGCCGAGTGGGACCCGGAGATGCTTCGCCTGGAAATCGAGGACCTGCGGTCGGAGTTCGGGATCGAGGATTTCGGAATGATCGGGTTCAGCGCGGACGACCTGGCGGAGATGCTGCCAGACGCCTTGGTGGAGACCACAGGCGGCTTGACCGATCCGGACGATGTGCCGGAGCTGCCTGAAACCCCGGGGACACGGCCGGGTGACGTGTGGATCCTCGGCGCGCACCGGCTGCTCTGCGGCGACAGCACCGTGGCGACCGATGTCGAAAAAGTGCTGGGAGGCGTCAAACCTCTGCTCATGTGCACCGATCCACCTTACGGGGTGGCGTATGATCCGGCCTGGCGGAATACCGCAGGCGCGGCCAAGACCAAACGCACCGGCAAGGTGCTGAATGACGACCGGGCCGATTGGCGCGAGGCCTGGGCGCTCTTTCCCGGGGATGTGGCCTATGTCTGGCACGGCGCCTTGCACGCCGCGACCGTGGCCGAAAGCCTTGAGGCCTGCGGGTTTGCGATCCGCTCCCAGATCATCTGGGCCAAGGAGCGGCTTGTTCTGAGCCGCGGCGATTATCACTGGCAGCACGAGCCATGCTGGTACGCGGTCCGCACCTCCGGCAAGGGTCATTGGTCGGGGGATCGCAAGCAGACCACCCTGTGGCACATCTCCAGCAAGGATCAGGATGCCAGCACCATCCACGGCACGCAGAAGCCGGTGGCCTGCATGCGTCGGCCCATCGAGAACAACTCGAGCCCGGGCCAGGCCGTCTACGAACCGTTCATGGGATCAGGCACCACGCTGATTGCCGCGGAAATGACCGGACGGGTCTGTTTGGGTCTCGAATTGAACCCGGCCTATGTCGATGTTGCCGTCACACGCTGGCAGGACTTCACCGGAGAGGTCGCCGTGTTGGAAAGCACCGGACAGGCGTTTGGCACACGGTCTGGCGCGAAAGCCACCACCGGTGAGGACACGGACGCCGAAACCGACGACGACCCCGGATAAGATCATGACAAGGATGCCGGCGAGAAAGCCATCTTCTGACCCCGATTATCGTGGATAACCGGGTAGAAACGATCAATTCTGTGTGCCGAAACAGCCTTTGACGGCATCCCCTCCTCCGCGTCTGCCCGGCCCCTCCGGGCTTGCGGCAGTAGCAGCGGCGCGATCTGCGCGACGCGACGCAACACCGGGGAGATACGCAACATGACCATCACGATCATCAACGGCGACACCTACGAGACGGTGACCACACACGCGCTGCAGATCGGCGACGTGATCCGCGCCGAGGGCGCCTTTCTGGAACTGCGCACGCGCAACGAGGGGCCTGACAGGGTCAACAACAACGCGGCTGGCAATGTTGTCTGGCTGCGCGGCTACCCGATCGGCAACGCGCTCGGCGCCATCCCCAAAAGCTGGCTGACACGGGACGAGGACGGCGAAGGATACTGGCTCGTGCAGGGCAATGGCCGGGCAACATGGCTGCGCAGGATCCCCTGCCCGCAAAACAGATAACCCACTTTGTCCGGCTCAATGCGCCGGGGCTGCATTTGCGGCAAATCACAGGAGACCCGTAGCATGACCCCCAAGCATCCGCACATCACCGTTCCGCTCACCGGCGAGGATGGCAATGCCTTCGCCATCCTTGGCCGCTGCCGCAAAGCCGCCCGCGAGGCCGGGTTGCGGGACAGCGAGATCACCGCCTTCGTCACCGAGGCCACATCCGGCGATTACGACCACCTGCTGCAAACCGCCATGCGCTGGTTCGATGTGCTCTGATCGAACAATCGCCCGCGTATATCAGCAATCTTATGAGGCTGAATTCTCTACACTATCGGGTTTTACAGAGCGAACATGATGATCCTTCGCCGGAAACGGCTCCCAATCCCGGAGGACCTGACATGGCCCTGACACCTGAAGCCCTCGCCCCGATTGCCGCGCAGATGCGCATGCCACCCGAAGCGCTCATCGTGCTCCCCACCGCCGTCGAGGTTTTTGCCAAGAAGGCGGACATGCCGATCACGGAGATGCTCGCCGAACTCGCGGTGAACACCCCCCTGCGGGATTACCTCGCAGAGATCTGCATCAAGACCCACACAGCCGCCTGACCCGCGGCGCGACAACAGCCCGGAACCTCCGGGCTCGCGGCGGTAGAAGGCCCGCGATGCACGCGGCGCACGAACAGGAGACACCGACATGCAAGTCACCATCCGCTTTGCAAACCCGCGCACCGCACACGACAGCATCGAGCGTGCCCTTGGCAGCATCCTTCTGGAGACCGAAGCCAAGACTGCAAACCGCTTGATCGGAGGCTTTTACTTCGACACCGAACGCGAACCGCAGGACATCTTTGACGACTTCACAGCTGACGGGTTCGAGAAAGAGGACTTCGCCAGCATCGAGTTTACATGGTCCTGATCGCGCAGCCTGCCCCCCCCCCCTGCCCGGCTGGTCCGGGCTTGGGTCCGTAGAAAGCACGCCATCCTGCGCGCCATGAACACGGGGAGACACCCAAAATGACCAACCGCACCATTCTGCCCAGCCAGAACACCGCCTATGGGTTTTACGGCACTGTCACCACCTGCCCGCTGCGCGATTGCACCAGCGCCGTCTTCTGGACATCGGCCAGCACCCTGATCGCCGAGGCGGTCAATGCCCAAGGCGAGGCCGAGATGATCGGCATCCGCGACTTCCTGGACAGCAAGATGGGGCGTCACTTCGCCGATGAGGTCATCGACGCCCTGCGCTCTGGCGAGACAAACACCAAGGCAGCCCTCGAGGCCACGATCGACAAATGGCAACGCCGCGGCATCTCCGCCCAGACCGAGGCCAGTCACGGCATCCCCGAAGGCCTGCCTCATCTCGATGGTTGGGTCACCCATTACGCCATTTTGGCAGAAACAGACGTCTGACACGCACGTTTCACTTATCACGAATGGCAGCCCCCCAACCGGGGCTGCCGCTTTGTTGCGTACACTCTGCCTTCTAGAGGGAATGACCCATGTCCACGTCCCGCCCACGCGGCCAGACCATCACCGTCTCCCAAGCGGCGGCCTTGCTGGGGCGCTCCGACCGCTGGGTGCAGGGTTTGGTCAAGGCGGGATATATCGAGCGCGCCAATCGCGGCGAATACACGCTGGTGGCCGTCATCCGCGGTGCCGTGGCCTATTACGAAGACCAGATCACCAAGAACAACAAGGCCGCAGCCGCCACACGCGCCTCGGAGGCGCGCACCCGCGAGATCGAACTGCGCATTCAGGAACGCAGTCGCGAGTTGATCGCCATGGAGGATGCCCGGGCGGTCATTGGCGAAATGGCCGCCCTTGTCCGCGCCGAACTTGCGGGATTGGCAGCGCGCTACACGCGCGACATGGAGGCGCGACGGGTGCTTGAAGAGGTGATTGATGACTCCCTCCAGCGCATTGCCGGCGGCGCGGACAAAGCGGGCGCAGCTCTGGGCGCTGGTCGCGGCGATCTGGAGGCCGAGCGAGAAGCGTGACCCTGCGGCCTGGGCGGCTGTCCACCGGGTGTATCCCGAGACCGCGGGTATTCCCGGACCGCGGGACCCGGGGCTGACACCCTACATGATCCCGTGGTCCTCGGCGGTGCATCGCGGCGGCTACCGCCGGGTGGTGGCAGTGACCTCGGCGCAGTCGGGCAAGACCGACAGCATGCTGGACATCATCGGGGCGCGGCTCGATCAAAAGCCAGCACCGATCTTGTATGTCGGGCCGACAAAAGAGTTCCTGACCGACCAGTTCGAGCCACGGCTGATGGCGCTGCTGGATGAGGCGGAGACGCTGGCGGGCAAGGTGGTACGCGGCCGGCGGATGAAGAAGACGCTGAAGCATGTGGCCGGTGTGCGGCTGCGCCTTGCGCATGCGGGCTCGTCCACGGCGCTGAAGTCCGACCCGGCGGCACTGGCGCTGATCGATGAATACGACGAGATGATGGCCAATGTGAAAGGCCAAGGGGATGTGCTGGGTCTGGTGGAGGCGCGGGGCGAGACCTACGCCGATTTTGTCACCGCGATCACCAGCACACCGGCGCGAGGCCTTGTGGAGATCGAACCGGATGATGCCAGCGGTCTGGAGTTCTGGGCACGGTCCAGCCCGGAGGATCTGGAAAGCCCAATCTGGAGGCTCTGGCAGGAGGGCACGCGGCACCATTGGGCCTGGCCCTGCCGGTCCTGCGCGGACTACTTCATCCCGCGCTTCAAGCAGCTGCGCTGGCCGAAGACGGGCAGTCCCGCGCAGGCCAAGCAGGCCGCAACGCTGGAATGTCCGCGCTGCGGCGCGCAGCATGTGGAGACCGACAAGGTCTGGATGAATGCCCGGGGCGCGATGGTCGCACCGGGGCAGCAGGTGGCGCTCAAGGATGACGCGGCGCATGTCACCGGCGCGTCGGCTGACAGCGCCACGCTGTCGATGTGGACCTCCGGGCTTTGCTCGCCCTTCGTGACCTGGGGCCAGCGGGCGGAGACCTATCTCACGGCGCTGCAGTCCGGCGATCATGGTCGCATCCAGACGGCGATGAATGCAGGGTTTGGCGAATGCCATGCCATGACCGCCTCGGGGGATGTGCCGGACTGGCAGGAGATCCTGGAGCGGCGCCAGCCCTACCGGCCCGGGGATGTGCCCGCGGGTGGGCTGCGGCTGGTGATGGGTGTGGATGTGCAGAAGTTCAGCCTTGTCTATGTGATCCGGGCCTTTGGCGCGCGGGGAACATCCTGGCTGATCGACCATGGCGAGCTCTACGGTCCGACGGAAGACGATGACGTCTGGTCGGCGTTGGCCGATCTGATGCTGACACAGGTGGGTGGGCTGCAGATCGAGAAGGTGTTCATCGATTCAGGCTTCCGGCCGGACAAGCCGGAGCTGGGCAACGAGCACAAGGTCTACGAGTTCTGCCGTCGCTACAGCTGGCTCTGTTCGCCCACCAAGGGGCGGGATCAGCAGAGCCCGCCCTACCGGGTGTCGAAGATCGAGGTGAAGCCGGACGGGAAAAAGGCGCTCTATTCGATCGATCTGGTGACGCTGTCGACCGACTTCTTCAAGTCGCTGGTGATGTCGCGCATCCGCACACCGGCGGATCAGCCGGGGGCGTTTCATGTGCATGAGGCGATCACGGAGGAGTATTGCAAGCAGCTGACCTCGGAGGCCCGGGTGGTGATTGAGGGCAAGCCGGTCTGGGTGAAACGCTCGCGTCACAACCACTATCTCGACTGCGAGGCGCTCTGTGCCGCCATCGGCTACACGATGAATGTGCAGCGCATTCCGGAGGGCGTTGAGCGGGCCCCGAATCGCGAGGCGGCGGTGCCCGGCGCACATGATCAGGCGCAGGTGGGTGGCGAGGATGCTGAAACGCCGCCGCCAACATCGCGCTGTTCCCCAGTCCGCGGAGGCGGCGGCGCGCTGCGGGCGCGATTTGCGCGCCACGGCAGCAGGCTGAACAGATAGCGCCCGCGCCGGCTCAAGAGAAGCCGGTGCACAGAGCGCAGCGCGGCAGGCCACCGCGCAAGATGGCAGCGCCCTCCAACGAGGTGAGCGAACGACGGAAAGGAGGGCGCTGCCGTTACCCTTGTTGATGCGCGTGCCTTCGAACAACACAGCAACCCGGGCAGATGCAGTTCGGTATCGTCACGAATCCCCACTGCGAGGCAAGGTAAACCGCAAAAATCTCAGCATGTCCAATGCGCGCGCATGAATACCTATATTCCGCGGTGAGGACGAAGAAAGATGATTTGGCAGCGCCCTCGGTCTGTTTCAACGAAACCAACTTGGAGAGCATTTGAGGGCGCTGCCCATGCTTTCTGTCGTGTGCTGGGAACACCCGACATGCAGCATATGCAGCCTCCCACCGCCAAAACCTGAGGCTGCCCAGTCAGTTAAAAAACGAGAACCCGGGAACTCAAGAAAAAATGCATTGCGCTGCGCCGCTGCCGTCAACGCAATTTCCGAGCAAACGCGGAGGCAGCGGCAGGCGGCTGGAGCAGAACAGGTGCAGGCCAGCCGCAGTATTCCGATAAGGTCAATTGCTCATGATTCAAAGGCTCAAATCTCTCCTTGCAGAGGCGATACCGCTAGCCGTGCCACAAGGCCCCACCCCTCTGCCGCGCCCCTCGGGCAAATACATGCGCGGCGGTCGGGGCGTGACCTTTGCGGGGTGGAAGCCTGCGCTTCGGGAGGCGCAGGACGATATCGGCGAGGCCTGGGATGATGCGGCGGCACGGGTCAAGGACCTGCTGCACAACAGCGGCTGGCTGGCCGGTGCCATGGAGCAATGTGTGGCCAATACCGTGGGTACGGGGCTGCAGTTGAAAGCCCTGCCGGAAAACGAGACCTTCGGCATGACGCCCTCGGAGGCGTCCGATTGGGCGAAGACGGTGGAGCGGCGGTTCGAGCTCTGGGCCCGCAGCGCACAGGAATGCGACATTCAGGGCTTGCGCACGTTTGGCCAGATGCAGGCGGCGGCTTTTCGGTCCTGGTTGGTGACCGGGGAAATCCTCGCGGAACTGCCCTGGCGCAAACGCCCATGGAACCGCTACGGCACCAAGGTGCGCCTGCTGCCGCCACAGCGGCTGTCGCGCAAGACCGAAAGCCTGCGACGGCTGATCAACGGGGTCTACACGGATGCTGACGGCATGCCGGTGGGCTACCGCGCGATCCGCAAGGACCTGTTTCGTCATGATGTGGAATATGACGTGCGGGCGCGGGACCGGGCGGGACGCCCGCGGGTGATCCATGTCTTCGAGGGTGCGCCGGGCACGCATCGGGGCATCTCGCCGCTGGTTCCGGCGCTGCAGGTGGCGCGGCAATTCGACCAGTTGGCGGATGCCACGCTGATGGCGGCGATCGTGCAGACGCTCTTTGCGGTGACGATCACTTCGGACGAGCCGACCGAGCAGGTGCTGGCGGGTCTGCTGACGCCGCAGGAGCAGGCGCAGATGCTGGCGCAGGGTGTGTCGCCGATGGAGGCGTATATCGAGATGGTGGCGGGGTATTATGACGACAGCACGCTGGATGTCGGGATCAATGGCCGGCTGGCGCATCTGTTTCCGGGTCAGGAGCTGACCTTCCACACGGCCAACCAGCCATCTTCGGAATACGCAGCCTTCTCGATGCATCTGCTGCGAGAGCTCGCGCGGTGCCTTGGGCTGACCTATGAAAGCGCGACGGGCGACAATGTGGGGGCGACCTATTCCTCGCTGCAGGCGGCGACGACGGAGATATTCGCGATCACGAAAGCGCGACGGCGGAATATCATGGCGCCGTTCTGTCAGCCGATTTACGAGGCCTGGCTCGAGGAAGAGATCGAAGCGGGCGGTGTGCCTTTTCCGGGCGGTGTGGCAGGGTTCATGGCCAACCGCACGGCGGCGTGCCGGGCGGAGTGGCGCGGCGATCCGCGACCGCAGGCGGATGATCTGAAGAAAGCCAAGGCGCATGAGGTCTGGAAGCGGCTCGGCGTGATGTCGGATGCGATGATCTGCACCGATCTCGGTGCCGATGTGGACGATGTCTACCAGCAGCTGGCGCAAGAGCGGGCCTTGCGGGCCGAATACGGTCTACCGGAGCCGCAGATGATGGGGGCGCAGGGCGGTGGTCCCACAGGCGGTGACGGCGATGAGGCTGGTGACGACGATGACCAAGACGCTGACCCCGCCAACGCGGATGCAGAGGATGACCCATGACAGTTCAGATCGATGAGGCTGACCCCTGCGCGGCGGCGGCCGGCTTGCGGCAGGTCTATGTCCAGCTTGTTGCGGGTGAAGGCGCCATGGAGGTGCGGTTCCGGGCGGGATCGAACGGGGTGGAACGCTCGGTGCGGTATCACAGTGCGCATCCCGACCGGCTCCTGGCAGTCATTCGGGGTTTCGAACAGGATTGTGCCCGACACCAGAGCCGTCGGCCGATGCGGTTTGCTCTGGGAACAGGAGGGCTGCGATGACCGGTCTCCCAGGGACCATGTTGGAGCCCGATCTTCAACGGAGCGCAGGACCATCGCTTGCGCAGATCGCGAGCCGAGTTCTGAACCGGCCGCTGCTGCTGCATCCGGACAAGGTCGATCTGATCCTGCATGTGTTGCAGGGGCGGATCGGCATCGCGCCATTGGCGGCGCCAGACCCGCAATCGAACCGCTTCGTTGGCACATACCGCCGCGACAATGGCAGCGTGGGGTCCATGCGCGTGGAAAACGGCGTTGCGATCCTGCCGATCGTCGGCAGTCTGGTGAACCGCGGCGCCTGGATCGGGGCCAGTTCGGGGCTCGTGTCTTACGAGGGCATTGCGGCGCAGCTGAGGGATGCGCGAGCTGATCCGGAAGTTCGGGTGATCCTGCTCGACATCGACAGCCCCGGCGGTGAGGCCACGGGGATGTTCGCGACGGCCAGACTGGTGAGCGCGATCAACCAGACCAAACCGGTCTTGGCCTTCGTCAATGACGTCGCTGCTTCTGCCGCCTATGGCATCGCCAGTGCGGCATCGGAAATCATCGTCTCGCCGACCTCAATGGTCGGATCGATCGGCGTGGTGCTGACCCATTTTGATCGCTCGGGGGAACTTGAGGACCGCGGTGTCAAGCCAACGCTGATTCACGCGGGCGCCCACAAGGTGGACGGACATCCGTTCGGACCGCTCTCGGACGCCGTGCGCGCAGACCTGCAGGCGGAGGTTATGAAGATCTACGACCAATTCGTCGGTCTCGTTTCCGAAGGGCGTGCCGGCCCCATGCCCAATGCGCTCAATCAGGTCGAGCCGGTCCTCGATCATCGTGAGGCCTTCTTCGGCCGGAAACGGGCAAATGAAGAACGGCACTTCATTGCCCAGTCCCTGCTTCGTCAGGAAGCGCTCACTGGTGATGACCCGATACAGATGCTCGGCGCGTTCTTTGCGCGTCAATTGCAGGCTCACGACAGACCTCCCTCAATCACAACTCCAGGGAACACGGCCAGATCAGCCGGATTGGTCGCCTCAATCAGCGCGCGCAGCTGAGGCGAGAGGTAACTCGACTGGATCCGGTTTTCTTCCGAGATAATCCCAACCTCTCGCATGGTCTTGAACACGACCTGCCGGAGGCGAACGCGTGTGGAGGCAGAGGTGGAGGCCAAAGTGTCATCCCACTCGGCTTTATGCTCGAAGAACAAATCGAAACTGTCGGTCGACAAATCCAGCTGATAGGCGAGATACCGGTCTTGCACGATTTCGAGTGTGAACTCGCGGACCAGCCGGTAGGCACGGCAAAAGGAAAGCCAAATGAGCAGCGCTTGATCTTGTCGATCGGCACGCTCAACCAGGAAACGCAACTCGTCCTCGGTCAGCGTTTCGATGCGATTGACCAGTTCCCGGAGTATTCGACGCTTTGACTTTTGCTTGGGCGATGATGTGAGGCCATCAGCCTGCAACTGGGAGATCGTGACATCCCAGTCGCGGGTTTCCAGGTAGCTCTCGGCGAGATCGATGCATTCGTTCAAGAAAAGCCCCCCGGAGGTGAAGGACATCTTGTAGGGCTGCTTCGCCCCAATCTCTGCTTTCCGTGCCGCCATGGTCATCTAATGACCTCGTCACGGTTCAGAAGGACAATCTGCTGGTCCTGGGGACGGCGTGCTGCTGGGTCGGTGTCCAGGCCAAGACGCTTCAGCGCATAGAACAACAGCGCGCGGCGGACAGCGATCCGAGCCCTGCCTTCCTCCATGCCGTAGTCCATCTCGATGGCACGGCGCTGGTTATCCGAGAGGTCCGGATGCGGGCCGATCTCAAGCACGATCTCCCTTTGCCAAGCCTCATCAGCGCTGGGCTCAGCGGTCACGGCCCCCTGATCACCCACCTCGACGATCCGAGACAACAAGAAGTCCTTGAACACTTGGTCGTTCTGACAGAACGCCCGGGCGTGCCATCGGAACCCGTCAAAGGCCAGTGCATGTGGCTCAATCCAGCGCGCGCTGGGTTCGGGCCGCGACATGGACTGATAGGTCACCTGCAAGGCGGATGGCTCGCGGATCGCTGCGAGCACGTCACGCAGGGTTTCCGGGGAAACACCCCGCGCGGGCGTCGGCGTTGCGCCAAAGCCCGGGAAAAAGCTGATCCAGCTTTGCTCGGCACTGACCAGCCCCTGATCAACCGCACGCAGCTGGGCAAAATACTCCTCTGCGTCCGGCTTGAGATATTTGGGCTTGAAGTGCTTACCACGCAGATACGTGCGCAGGCTCTTGTCATAAACAAGGTTGCGCTTGGCCTGCTCACCGGCGTCACCCGGGGAAAGAAGCTGGTCGTGCTCGTTGGTCAGAAGAAGGCCGTGGCGATCGCGGTGAAGAATATCTCGGGGCGGAGGCGCTGGTCGAAGCTGGATGAGTGGCTGGCATGATTGGCGATTCCGCTCTCCAAGGCTTCGGCAAAGGCCGTCACCGCGTGTACGGCGAGCCCGCCCAGCGCCGACCCACCCGCCTTCTACGCCGATTGGGTCAACTCGGACCGCTACCTGCCCTCCAACGCCATCACCAACGCCATGCGCGATCAGATGTTGAACCGCGGCCTCGTCACCGCCCAGCGCCTGCGCGAAAGGAACATCCAGTGAAACACGATCAAAGCCTGCACGCCCGCTCCCGCGCAGGCGCCAGCGCCAAGCGCAGCTTGAACATCCAGCAGGCACTCGAATGGGCCTTCCGGGTTGAGCAAGCCCAGCTCGACCTGCCCGAGCCTGGGACCGATGATGGGGAACCCCGCAGCTTCGGATTGGAACACGTGCTGGCGCAGCGCGCCGTCCTTGGCACCGCTGTGGACGGCGGGCGCTACAAATTGGGCAGCTACACCCATCCCGACGCCGAGGTCATCGCTGCGATTGTCGCCGGGCTGCCGGACAGTCTCGGCGGCAAGCGCATGGCCATCCGCGTGGCAGAGCTCGCCCGCGCGGGGATGTCGCCAGACTGGATGCCGGGCGCCGTGCCGCGCTGTGTGCCCGTGGATGTCCTTGAAAACCAGCATGGACCAAAAGCTGTCACAATCGTCGTTGGCACCGAGCGTGTCTGGTCCCGCGGAAAATGGCGAACCGTTGAGGTCCTGGCCTGCCCCGTCATGTGGCGGCCCTATCCAGAGCAGATCAACGCCGCGCGACGCGCGTATCACGACTGGTGGCAGGCGCTGGAGTACTTACGCGACGGGCTGCAGACGGTGGGGTTGCTGCGAGAGGTTGAGGTTACAGGCGTGATGCCGAAATGTCGGCCATGGGGGAGGTGAGCGCCAGAAAGGCGAAAACTAGATCAGGTCGAGCAATGGTGCAGGTCCATGTTATTTTCTGTGAGTGGAAGAAACAATGCGGCTTTCGCATTTCGGTCGTTCGTTAATCACCCTGCAAGATGCTTGGCCGCATGACAAAATACAGATATCAAAGTTGCCGCCTGGAAATCCTGACAGGGTGACCCAGACCGTAATCGACTACCTGCACCGAGGGCAATCGCGACCCGGCGCGCGTCCCCTGTCGAGCGGTCCACCGCTTTGTCGGCGCGAAAGCTGCATGAAAAGCTCCAAGCAGGATGGTTGGCGTCATGGTAAAATTATCGGAGCGCCATCGGTGACGTTCAATATCGGGCCAAAACCATCTGGCGGGGCGTACCAGTTCTGCCCGTGCACTGGGACAATCGCCTTGGGGGCTATCGCAGCGGCAAAGGCCATCAGGTCTGCCGTGGAGGCATGGCCACTGGTGTGCAACTTGCCCATTGGGGTGCCTGCGGATTTGCACCAGTCGAAAGCCTTGTCGCCCTTGGCAAGATAGCCTTCCCACATCGACCACAGGAACAAGTCTTGCGCTGTTGGAACCACGCCTTTAGCGCGGTAATCCTTTACCAGCCCTTGCCGCAGCATGATGATGCCTTGGCTGCCCTGCAGTTTATCGGCGGCAACGGCATGGGGCAGCATGCGTTCAATGAACGCCTCGCCGCGCAACAGGCTATAATGGTGCCGTAAAGCGCGGGTGATCACGACTTTCAAATTCGGGAAACCAGGCCTCGGTAAGCCGGTACCCTCGGCGATCTGCTCCAGTATGTCAGCTGTATAAAGGTCGATGATCAGATCCCGGCCCGTCTGCTTCGCTGCACGGTAAAGCGTGACAGTGCGGTCGATGTTCTGCCCCGACCATGCAACGAAGATGCGCCCCTGAACCTTGGACGCTCGTGCGACCAGATCGGCTTCCAGTTCAGTTTCAGTGACTGTAGGCTTTTCAGTCCCAAGGTTGGTGCCCTCGGTGATCAGCAAATCGACATCTTTGGGCGGGTTGGCCATCAATCTGTCGACAATCGTGGATTTGCGGCCATGGCGGCGGAAATCACCAGTGTAAAAGACGCGCCGTTCCGCCCCGTCGATCTGTAGCATATATGCGTCAAAGGCGGAATGGTCAGTCAGATAGACTGTGACGCGAAAAGCTCCGATCTGAACTGCGCTGCCCGATACACACCAGGTCTGAAATTCATGGGGCAACGCGGCATCCGCAAAAGGCGCTGCCTTGATCAGCCTAGCGGTGGCTTTGCCGCAATGCACCCGCCAGTCGGTGGGCAGTTTGTGAACAAGCCCCCAATGGTCAAGGTGGGCATGGGTAAGCAACACCGCAGCCGGCTTGGCCAGATCCAGTGTGGAAGGAAGCTGATCCTGCTCCCCATCACCAAGATCCAGCGCCTGCCCGGCATCCAGCAGCAACCGCTCGCCGTTGGGATGAGCAATCTCGATCACGCTGCCGCCGATCTGGCGGGTGCCGCGGTGGACAGTCACGGTCAAGCTCATGCGCGCACCGCTAGTAGCAGGCTGTCACCCGGGCGGATCACATGCAGCGGGGTGATCGCATCCCGCAGCTTGGCTTCGTGACCATTGGCAAGAAAGGAAGGCGACAAAGAGACGGGTTTCCCTTGCTTGTTAAGCCCGCGATCATCGACCACCAGACGTACGTTCGGATCAACCCAAAGGCCGCCTTCGCCAGCCGCGACCGCCGTGATCACCTTGCCTAAGGGCGTATCCCTTTTTGACAAATTCTGAAATTGCACAAAAAGTTTGCAGGCGTTCCGATATGCATCAATCACCTCAGCTTGCCGTTCATCCGAAAACCAATCCCGATACTTCTGCAATTGCCGAAGAACTTTGGGTTCAGTGTGACCCTTTGCCCGGACCTCGGGGTTGGTTGAAAGCTTTGCCTCCCAGAACACGATGCGATGACCGCCTACGCAGGGCTCCAGCAAAACCAGATCAGCGCGTGGTGCCGCCTTGTTGCCCTCTGCGTTCACCGCCCCCGGAAAGGCCATTTCCATGTCAATGGCAGACTCATTGGCTGCAATCAGGGCGTCGACAAACATCTTTTCCGCCTTTTTGCTGTTGAGTGCCAAGGCGGTTTCACGCCACGCTTCCAGCTCTTTGGCAGAGGTTTGGAGACCAACAGAAACATAGTCCCGAACGTTGTCGCCCTTTCCGCAATATTTCTTGTGAACGCGGAACGTAAACTTGTTCTGAAGTAGATGAAACTTCACTTCGGCCAGTGACTGGCCGTGCGCGTAGAAATTCACATAGTTGTTGCGGATCGCAAGTCGCAGCCTCTGTCCTTCCCGGCTATCGGTGCCGGCGGGAGCCCAAAGCGCAAGCAGATGCTGTAGCAGCGGCGTGTCCTTAACAACATCTTCAGTCAGCAGCTTGGTATTTAGCCGCCGTTCAAAAGTCGTTGTCACTGGTCGTTCCTTTTCTTTGCCCGATGGGCTTCCTGTGAGGGCGTTTTGAATTTACGGCTTTACGGCGATCGCGGTTGATTTGTAGCGCAAACAGCACATGATTTTCGGATCAGAGTTCAGTCATGGATGAAAATCTACGACACACCGTTGCCTTGGAACCATGAAAAAGTCGCGATCCCGCGTCATAGGTCGCCAAGTTTTGCGGCAACCCACTGCCCCAGCACGAAAAAGCTGGTCTAGGAGAAGTGAGAAACTCCCTTCCAAGCGCACCCAACGTCATGCTGTTCCAGCCCAGACGTTCGCGCACGCAACGGCGGTAGGTCGCCTTAGGTCCCGCGTCCAGCGCGGGGTGAATCTTGGCAAAGACCCAGACGAAATCAACTAATGGCTTGCGGTACTGCGCACATCAGTATTTCGTGCTTCCAGTGGAATAGCTGCCCGACCAAGGTTTCTACGATCACCTCATTTCTCCTGTGCGAGGGTTAGCAGGGCCTCGGCCACCGGCAGTGCGCGGTCAGGCCAAAGTTGGGCAGGACGCGGGTGTGGACCGCCGGGGCGGCAGGTAAGCACCGCATTTCGCCAGCGCAGAGGCACCGCCGTCCACCCCTGCGTCGCCCCCAAAAGTGCGCCGCATATCGCAGAATTGGTATCTGTATCTCCCCCCGACGCCACCGTGGTGATCAGCGCAGGCTCCAGCGCGTGACCGGCCAATAGGTGATAAAAAGCGTTTTGCAGCGCGATCAGCACCCAGCCCATGTTACGCTGATAGTCCGCCGGAGGCACATTACGGGCGGCGATGACACATGCGCGGACCGCTGCTTCTTCGGCATGAGTCGCAGCGACATCGGCCATGGTCGCGCCATCAGCCCCGGCAATCCCCGCCGCCACCGCCGCAGCAAAGGCGGCAGAGGCCGAACGGCACACCGCACTTGGATGGGTCAGCCCGGCATCCGCCGTCGCCCATGCCGCTGCGCGGACGGGATCGCCAGCGCAGGCCATGCCGATCGGTGCCACCCGCATCAGCGCTCCATTGGCCTGACTGTCCGATACCGGGCGCCCACCCCGCGCTAGCGCCGCGATCCCGGCCGAGGTGGTTGAGCCGATGTCGAACGGCCGGGAACGTCGCCAGCCGACATAGGCCGCAGCCACTACCTGCGCATCGAATCCACCCGCCGCGAGCAATGCGCTCGCAAGCTCCAGCGCCATTTCACCATCATCAGTCGGCTGACCGGCGATCAGGTTCCAAGTACCGCCATCGACCAAATCGGGCGGCCCACTAGGATGACGGGCGGTGATCTCGGTCACTGTCTGGAATTCAACCTGCGACCCTAGCGCATCGCCTGCCAAAAGCCCCAGTAGACAGCCCTGCGCCTTAGACAGCCTGTCGGCATCCGCCACTCGTACGGCAGGCAAGCCGAGACGGGCGGATGCCACAATTTGGTGCGGCGGGTCTGACAAAAACTTCTCTATCACTGCAGGATCCCCGCCGATGATGCCGGAAAATGCCCCATGCCGCAGATCGATGGACTGGCCACGAAGATCGACCACCCGCATGCCTGCCCCTTTTTGCAGCGCAAGCCCCCCGGCAATCTCCCATACATCGAGACCATCGATATCGCTGGTTGCGGCAGCCACCTCCCCAACCGAGGCCAATGCCAATCGGAAGGCTGGGCTAGGCAGCGCCAGTGCGCGCAAGCCGGAGCCTTCGATCAAGCCTGAAAGACCCACCGCCACCACCGGCTCCGCAAAGCCCGCCACCGGCACAACCGGACGACCGTTGCGGGAGAGGTTGGCGCCTTCGGCCCAGGCGATCATCTCGCCACCATCATGCGGCCAAAGCGGCGCATGCACCACACCGAGTACCGGATCGCTCTGCCGCAGCAACGCCACTGACACCGCCGAACCGCGATGACCTGCCAGAAAATCTGAAGCGCCATTATGCGGATCGACAACCCATTCCCAACCGTCGCGACTGGCAAGCGTCGCGGTTTCCCTGCTCTGCCAACCGCAGGGCAAAAGCGTCAGAAGCCGCACTTTCAAAAGATGTTCCACCTCGGCATCAACCAGGGCTTTGCTAGCCGCAGTGCGCGGACCGCCAGGGCGGTGGAACTCGCGCCGGATCAGCGCACCAACGGTGGTGACAGCGGCAAGAACAGCAGGCAACAGGTTGGCTGGCGCAATTTGGGTCTGGATCATGGCATCCTCTTCTGTTCCGATGCATTCATAATGGCATGGGTTGATCGGCCATGCGGAAAGCTCGGATTTTTCCTGACCGGTGGGAGCAGGATGGAAAAGGCAATCGGATTTTACTGGACGCTTCCGGTGCCATGGGCGGGTTTCAACAAGCTGTCCACGCAAGTCGATGATGCCGCCGCTCAAAGCCGCACCATCCGTTATCAGCGCGACCTCATCCGCCGCCACGCCAAGACCAACAGCCTAGAACTCGTGCATGAGGCAGTGTTTCTGGAAATTTTCCCTGACCGTGGCAGCGAGACAGTCAGCGAGGCGCTGAAAACTATCTCCGCCCTTGCCGGGGTAAATCAGGCCATCGTGCTTTTGGTTGATTTCTCTGCTGCACAGAACTGGCGCAGCCATCAGTCGCTACAAAATCACGCCCGCCACTTCGGACTAACGCTCGAGATGGTTTACCCCGAAGAAGTGATAATCGATGGAAAGCCCTTCGATCCAGCCTCACATTTCGAAGACTGGCGGCAACGGCAAGCAGACTGGAGCGCAGGAAAACCAGCCCGGCTTGCCAATGCACTAGCACGCGCAAAATTACTGCGGGCGACTGGCGCCAGCTTTAGCACAACCGCCGCAACCCTGAACGCTGAGGGCCTGCCCAGCCCCACCGGCAAACTCTGGACCGCTGACAACCTGCGAAAGGCGCTGGTGACTTGACCGCCTTTCTCGTCCGCACAATTTTCCAGTGACATAACGCAAGTCACCGTGCACCAAAAAAGTGACTCCGATTCACATTGAGGGTTTACAAGCTGCCCCCCTTGACGTACCCCTTGATCATCGAAGAGTTGCGCCGGGATGAAAGTTCACCCAGGTGCTTTTTTTGAATATGAATATATGGTCGCGCGCTGGGCAACACATCAACCGGTCCGCGGACACGCAGCATTCTTTTTCACTAAGCTCCTCCCAGTCCGACCCATGCCCCAGTCTCGCCGCTTGTCGCTTCTTGAAGCGGTGACCAATGTCGTTGTTGGCGCAGCTCCGCGCTGCGCCGAGTTTTTGAACGCTGGCGATAATCTGTGCCGTCAGGCAGACGGCAACCTGTAGACGGTTCCCCTGCCCTGTTCTTTCTGCGAGGTGATCGGGAGACCAAGACGTTTCTTCAGAGCGGACGAAATCACCGCACGCGCCGTGTGCGGCAACCACGCCGTGGCCGCAACGATCTCCTTGAGGGACGCGCCGTCGGGGCGTTGCAGCATCTCGATCACCTGAGCCTGCTTCGTGCTGGCGCGCTGGGCGGGAGTGTCACACGCGCTGGGCGCGGCCTTCTGCGTGCGGGCTTTTCGAACGGCTGCAGTGACCTGCGCCACAACGGGCTCAATGCCGATGGCTTCAAGTCCGGACGCGGTGGCCACCAGCGTGGTGCCATGGCCATCGCCGGTCTCGCGCCAGAGCGGCTCGCCCTTGCGAAGGTCTACATCGACCTCCTCAAGCCAACCGCGATCGGTCATCATTGTGACGACCTTCTTGGCGGCGGCGCCGTGCAGCCCGTCTGGCAGCGGCATGGCCAGATTGCCCGGGCGTGTCGCCGCGCGGCTGAGGATCAGGCTTTGGGTATCAGTGAGTTTCAGCATCGTGTCCTCCGGTGGTCAGGGACAACGCGTCGCGCGCTGCCTTCTACCAGATGGAGCCCGCAGTTGGGCGGGCCTAGCACGATGCAGCATGACTGGCGTCGCTCTGACACCGATGACAATCAACTCGATAAAGGTGGCCCATGAACGTGATCTTGCGCGATCTCGACCAGACCCGTGTACATTTCGAAGCGGCGATCCACCGGGTTGGCGAACAGGCAGCCACGCGCGCCTTTAACCGCGCGCTCAACTCCGAGGGCAACAAGGTCCGCACGCAGGTGCATCGTGCCCTGCGCAAACAGACCGGCGCAAAAGCCGCGCTGATCAACCGCGAGACACGCACGATCCGGTCAACCTTTGCACACCTGACCTACACGATCGAGGCACGTGGTGATTACCTCGGTCTGTCGCATTTCAGCCCACGGCAGTTCGGCTACGGGGTCCGCGCCAAGCCCTGGGGCCGGTGGCAGCGCTTTGAGAGCGCGTTCCTCGTCGGCTCCCTCGGCAACAACGCCTTTGTCCGTGAGGGCAAGGCCAGGTTCCCGATCAAGAAGATGTTCGGCCCATCCATCCCGAAGGAGATGGTTCAGGACGCCACGCGCGCCGCCTTCGAAGCCGCGCAGCCAAACGTGCTGGCAGAGGCCACGCGACAATTGCAAATGCTGCTGAGGGCACCGAACTGACGCGCTTGGTCGATAATCGCTGCCGCGGCCTATGCGGGGATCAGCCCACCAGCATGTCAGGGGTCACGCACACCTCATATTCCGTATGCCACACGGTCCCCTCCGGGCAGCCTAATGGGCCCTGCTCGTCATATGGGCAGAGCCCGTTGGCATGTGCCGTGGTCGCCGCAAAGACCAAAACGACCAAAATCAGGGATTTGGTCCAAAGAAGCAATTGTGTCATCAGAACCTCCATCAGCGTGGCTGAGAGGATGCTAGCCCTGCGGAACGCTCTGTCGACCAATCAACACGTCATATGCGCGATGGTGTCCATCAAGTAATCCCGGCTATAGCGGAGCGTCCGTACGCGCGGATCATCATCCGACCTGCGCATGACCGTGTCATAATCGGTCAGGCAGATGATCTGGGCACCGTTGTGAACGATGTCGAAATTGCGGCCCTGCAGAAACGCTCGTGAAACGCATCCGCAAGGCCTTCAGAAGGAAAGTTGAGGATGGTGGTGGTGCCACCAGCTGCGTTCTGCAACCCGTAACAAACCACCTTTTTCCGCTCGAACGTGAAATTGGCGAACTCAAGCGCGCTTTCTACAAACTCTGCCATGGGACATCCCTCATCTATGATGATCAAGCCTGTGACGACATTGCCGCCAGACTAAGGGCGCAATGCTCAAGTCAAGCGCAGCGTCTGCTGAACCGCCTAATTTTGGGGCAATATAACACCGTTGGAGCCAATCAATGCGCAACACCTTCTCTGCCCGCCTCGATCACGGGCAGACGCCCGAGGGTCTGAGGGCGACCGCGGCCTCCAGCCCCCCACCCCTTGGGTCCCTTCCGGGGGTTTGATCACATGCGGGGCCGCCGCCTCGCGGGATTTTCGTGTTTTTTATTTTTTGAAAAATCCATTTCGCTTCGTTTCAAAGGGGATCCGATGCAAGGTTTTCAATGGCTTAGGTCTCGAATTGCCGAAATGCCCCCCGCTGGGTTCGCAAATTGAAACCGCGATCTTGTTCGGCTCAGAGCGGGTCTGACCGAATGATTTCAATGACTTAGGCGTCGGTTTAGCGAACAGCCGGCGCTGCAAAATAGCCCGTTTTTGACACGGAATACCCGCCTGATCAGTCGCAGGTTTGGCGTAGCACCACCCCAGATTGATTAACCCAACTCCGGCCCCGTTTCGGTTCGCCGGCCCAGTTTTGGCACCCAAAGAGCAGGTCTCAGATGACAGCTGATGCAGAACACACCGCCCGGGCCTGGCCCGCGGCGCAGGTCGAGATGTGGCAGGTCGCCGATCTTGTGCCCTATGCCCGTAACGCGCGGCAGCACCCGGCGGACCAGATCGACCAGATCGCAGCGTCCATGCAGCGGTTCGGGTTCACCATCCCGATGCTGGTGGCGGAGGATGGCACGATCATCGCGGGTCACGGGCGGCTGATGGCGGCGGCACAGCTGGGCCTGGCCGAAGTGCCGGTGATGGTGGCCCGTGGCTGGACGGAGGAAGACCGACGGCTCTACACACTGGCGGACAACCGGTTGGCCGAGATCGCCGAGTGGGACCCGGAGATGCTGCGCCTGGAGATCGAGGACCTGCGGTCGGAGTTCGGGATCGAGGATTTCGGGATGATCGGGTTCAGCGCGGACGACCTCGCGGAGATGCTGCCAGACGCCTTGGTGGAGACCACAGGCGGCTTGACCGATCCGGACGATGTGCCGGACGTGCCTGAAACCCCCGTGACGCGACCGGGCGATGTGTGGATCCTCGGCGCACATCGCCTGCTCTGCGGTGACAGCACTGTACCGACGGATGTCGAAAAGCTGCTGCGAGGCGTCAAACCTCTGCTCATGTGCACCGATCCGCCCTACGGGGTGGCGTATGATCCCGGTTGGCGGAATACCGCAGGTGCTGCCAAGACCAAGCGGACGGGCAAGGTGCTGAATGACGACCGGGCCGATTGGCGCGAGGCCTGGGCGCTCTTTCCCGGGGATGTGGCCTATGTCTGGCACGGCGCCTTGCACGCCGCAACCGTGGCCGAGAGCCTTGAGGCCTGCGGGTTTGCGATCCGCTCCCAGATCATCTGGGCCAAGGAGCGGCTTGTTCTGAGCCGCGGCGATTATCACTGGCAGCACGAGCCGTGCTGGTACGCGGTCCGCACCTCCGGCAAGGGTCATTGGGCGGGGGATCGCAAGCAGACCACCCTGTGGCACATCTCCAGCAAGGATCAGGATGCCAGCACCATCCATGGCACGCAGAAGCCGGTGGCCTGCATGCGCCGGCCGATCGAGAACAACTCGAGCCCGGGTCAGGCCGTCTACGAGCCCTTCATGGGATCAGGCACCACGCTGATTGCCGCGGAGATGACTGGGCGGGTCTGTTTGGGTCTCGAATTGAACCCGGCCTATGTCGATGTTGCTGTCACACGCTGGCAGGACTTCACCGGAGAGGTCGCCGTGTTGGAAAGCACCGGACAGGCATTTGGGGCAAGGTCTGGCGCGCAGGCCAGCACCAATGAAGAAACCGACAGCGAAGCCGATGGCAACCCCGGGTAAGATCATGACAAGGATGCCGGCGAGAAAGCCATCTTCTGACCCCGATTATCGTGGATAACAGCAGCGAAACGATCAATTCTGTGTGCCGAAACAGCCTTTGACGGCATCCCCTCCTCCGCGTCCGCCCGGCACCTCCGGGCTTGCGGCAGTAGCAGCGGCGCGATCTGCGCGGCGCGACGCAACAGCGAGGAGACACGCGACATGACTTACACGATCATCAACGGCGACACCTACGAGACCGTGACCACACACGCGCTGCAGATTGGCGACGTGATCCGCGCCGAGGGCGCCCTGCTCGAGCTGCGCACGCGCAACGAGGGGCCGGACAGGGTCAACAACAACGCTGCCGGCAATGTTGTCTGGCTGCGCGGATACCCGATTGGCGACGCGCTCGGCGCCATCCCCAAAAGCTGGCTGACCTGGGACGAGACCGGGGAAGGATACTGGCTTGTGCAAGGCAATGGCCGGGCAACATGGCTGCGTTTGGTGCCCCAGACCGCGCGCCCATGACAGGCGCACAGATCAATCACACCCTTGGAAAGGCTGACATGACCATGACCCCCAAGCATCCGCACATCACCGTTCCGCTCACCGGCGAGGATGGCAACGCCTTTGCCGTCCTCGGGCGCTGCCGCAAAGCGGCCCGCGAGGCCGGGTTGCGGGACAGCGAGATCAACGCCTTCGTCACCGAGGCCACCGCAGGCGATTACGACCACCTGCTGCAAACCGCCATGCGCTGGTTCGATGTGCTCTGATCGAACAATCGCCCGCGTATATCAGCAATCATATGAGGCCGAATTCTCTACACTATCGGGCCCAACAGAGCGAACTTGTTGGTCCTTCGCCGGAAACGGCTCCCAAACCTGGAGGACCTGACATGACGCTGACACCTGAAGCCCTCGCCCCCATCGCGGCGCAGATGCGCATGCCACAAGAGGCGCTGATCGTTCTGCCCACCGCCGTCGAGGTTTTTGCCAAGAAGGCGGACATGCCGATCACGGAGATGCTCGCCGAACTCACGGTGAACACCCCCCTGCGGGACTACCTCGCAGAGATCTGCATCCAGACCCACACGGCCGCCTGACCCGCGGCGTGCGCCAACAGCCCGGACCCTCCGGGCTCGCGGCGGTAGAAGGCCCGCGATGCACGCGGCTGTCAGAAACAGGAGACACCGTCATGGAAGTCACCATCCGCTTTGCAGACCCGCGCACCGCCACGGACAGCGTCGACCGCGCTCTTGGCTGCATCCTTCTCGAAACCGAACTCACAACCGCACGGCCCCTGATCGGCGGGTTCTACTTTGACACCAACCGAACGCCGCAAGAGATTTTCGGCCGCTTCGAGGCCTGCCGTTTCAAACACGAGGACTTCAGGAGCATCGAGTTCTCATGGTCCTGATCGCGCAGCCTACCCCCCTGCCCGGCTGGTCCGGGCTTGGGTCCGTAGAAGGCACGCCATCCTGCGCGCCATGAACACGGGGAGACACCCAAATGACCAACCGCACCATTCTGCCCAGCCAGAACACCGCCTATGGGTTTTACGGCACCGTCACGACCTGCACGCTGCGCGATTGCACCAGTGACGTCTTCTGGACACTTGCCAGCACCCTGATCGCCGAGGCGGTCAATGCCCAAGGCGAGGCCGAGATGATCGGCATCCGCGACTTCCTCGACAGCAAGATGGGACGCCACTTCGCCGACGAGGTCATCGACGCCCTGCGCACCGCCCAAACCGATACCAAGGCCGCCCTCGAGGCCACGATCGACAAATGGCAGCGCCGGGGCATCTCCGCCCAGACCGAGGCCAGCCACGGCATCCCCGAAGGCCTGCCCCATCTCGATGGCTGGGTCACCCATTACGCCATTCTGACAGAAACAGACATCTGACACGCACGATGGCGCCCTGCGCCACAGGCCGCGTCACGAGCTGTGGCGCGGCCGCCCTCATGTCATGCGATTTAACATGCGTGTCTGCCGAAGGATTTGACCCATGTCCACGTCCCGCCCCCGCGGCCAGACCATCACCGTTTCCCAAGCGGCGGCCTTGCTGGGGCGCTCCGACCGCTGGGTGCAGGGCTTGGTCAAGGCCGGATATATCGAGCGCGCCAATCGCGGCGAATACACGCTGGTGGCCGTCATCCGCGGTGCCTTGGCCTATTACGAAGACCAGATCACCAAGAACAACAAGGCCGCGGCCGCCACACGCGCCTCGGAGGCGCGCACCCGCGAGATCGAGTTGCGCATTCAGGAACGCAGTCGCGAGTTGATCGCCATGGAGGATGCCCGGGCGGTCATTGGCGAAATGGCCGCCCTTGTCCGCGCAGAACTTGCGGGATTGGCAGCGCGCTACACGCGCGACATGGAGGCGCGACGGGTGCTTGAAGAGGTGATTGATGGTTCCCTCCAGCGCATTGCCGGCGGCGCGGACAAAGCGGGCGCAGCTCTGGGCGCTGGTCGCGGCGATCTGGAGACCGAGCGAGAAGCGTGACCCTGCGGCCTGGGCGGCGGTCCACCGGGTGTATCCCGAGACGGCGGGCATTCCCGGACCACGGGACCCGGGACTGACGCCCTACATGATCCCGTGGTCCTCGGCGGTGCATCGCGGTGGCTACCGCCGGGTGGTGGCGGTGACCTCGGCGCAGTCGGGCAAGACCGACAGCATGCTGGACATCATCGGGGCGCGGCTCGATCAGAAGCCGGCACCGATCTTGTATGTCGGGCCGACGAAAGAGTTTCTGACCGACCAGTTCGAGCCACGGCTGATGAGCCTGCTGGATGAGGCGGAAACTCTGGCGGGTAAGGTGGTGCGCGGCCGGCGGATGAAGAAGACGCTGAAGCATGTGGCCGGTGTGCGGCTGCGCCTTGCGCATGCGGGCTCGTCCACGGCGCTGAAGTCCGACCCGGCGGCGCTGGCGCTGATCGATGAATACGACGAGATGATGGCCAATGTGAAAGGCCAAGGGGATGTGCTGGGTCTGGTGGAGGCCCGGGGCGAGACCTACGCCGATTTTGTCACCGCGATCACCAGCACACCGGCGCGAGGCCTTGTGGAGATCGAACCGGATGACGCCAGCGGTCTGGAGTTCTGGGCGCGGTCCAGCCCGGAGGATCTGGAAAGCCCGATCTGGAAGCTCTGGCAGGAGGGCACGCGGCACCATTGGGCCTGGCCCTGCCGGTCTTGCGCGGACTACTTCATCCCGCGCTTCAAGCAGCTGCGCTGGCCGAAGACGGCCAGCCCCGCGCAGGCCAAGCAGGCCGCAACGCTGGAATGTCCGCGCTGCGGCGCGCAGCACCTGGAGACCGACAAGGTCTGGATGAATGTCCGGGGCGCAATGGTCGCACCGGGTCAGTCAGTGGAGTTGCGCGACGACGCCGCGCATGTCACCGGCGCGCCGGCCGACAGCGCCACGCTGTCGATGTGGACCTCTGGGCTCTGCTCGCCCTTCGTGACCTGGGGCCAGCGGGCGGAGACCTATCTCACGGCGCTGCACTCCGGGGATCATGGCCGCATCCAGACGGCGATGAATGCAGGCTTTGGCGAATGCCATGCCATGACCGCCTCGGGGGATGTGCCGGACTGGCAGGAGATCCTGGAGCGGCGCCAGCCCTACCGGCCCGGGGAGGTGCCCGCGGGTGGGCTGCGGCTGGTGATGGGTGTGGATGTGCAGAAGTTCAGCCTCGTCTATGTGATCCGGGCCTTTGGCGCGCGGGGGACATCGTGGTTGATCGACAATGGCCAGCTCTACGGTCCGACGGAGGACGATGACGTCTGGTCGGCCCTGGCCGATCTGATGCTGACACAGGCGGGTGGGCTGCAGATCGAGAAGGTGTTCATCGACTCAGGCTTCCGGCCGGACAAGCCGGAGCTGGGCAATGAGCACAAGGTCTACGAGTTCTGCCGCCGCTACAGTTGGCTCTGTTCACCCACCAAGGGGCGGGATCAGCAGAGCCCGCCCTACCGGGTCTCGAAGATCGAGGTGAAGCCGGACGGAAAAAAGGCGCTCTATTCGATCGATCTGGTGACGCTGTCGACCGACTTCTTCAAGTCGCTGGTGATGTCGCGCATCCGCACACCGGCGGATCAGCCGGGGGCGTTTCATGTGCATGAGGCGATCACGGAGGAGTATTGCAAGCAGCTGACCTCGGAGGCCCGGGTGGTGATCGAGGGCAAGCCGGTCTGGGTGAAACGCTCGCGGCACAACCACTATCTCGACTGCGAGGCGCTCTGCGCAGCCATCGGCTACACGATGAATGTGCAGCGCATTCCCGAGGGGGTGGAGCGGGCACCTAAGCGCGAGGCGGCGATGCCTGGCGCACATGATCAGGCGCAGGTGGGTGGCGGGGATGCTGAAACGCCGCCGCCAACATCGCGCTGTTCCCCAGTCCGCGGAGGCGGCGGCGCGCTGCGGGCGCGATTTGCGCGCCACGGCAGCAGGCTGAACAAATAGCGCCAGCGCCGGCACGAGGGAAGCCGGAATGCACAGAGCGCAGCGCGGCAGGCCACCGCGCAGGGTGGCAGCGCCCTCCAACGAGGTGCGCGAACGACTGAAAGGAGGGCGCTGCCAATACCCCTGTTGATGCGCGTGCCTTCGAACAACGCAGCAACTGGGGCAAATGCAGTCCGGTATCGTCACGAATCCCCACTGCGGAGCAATTTAGAGCGCAAAATCATGGCATGTCCAATCGGCGCGCACATGCCGACCGGTATTCCGCTTCGAGAAACAGGGTCAAGGTTTTGGCAGCGCCCTCTGTCTGGATCAACGAGACCAACACGGAGCGTTTGAGGGCGCTGCCGACGCCTTCCGCGGTGCGCCTATGTCCGGGGAACGCACCACAAAAAGCAAATGCAGCCTCTCATCGCCAAAACCCGAAGCTGCCAAAACAGTTAAAAAACGAACTCCAAAAAATACAAGAAGAAACTGTATTGAAGCCGCCGCCATCAACGCATCGGAAACGCGGAGGCAGCGGCGCGGAACTGGCGCAGACCAGGTGCAGGTCAGCCGCTGTGGGTAGATAGCGCTGACGAGACCGTACCAAATGATCAAATGCAAACGCGCTGGATGCGTCGCCGCCTGCGGCACAGTCCTCCCAAACCTGCGGCGGCAGCGACGCCCTGCAGTGACGCTTCGTGTTCGCGCGCTCCAGCAGCGTGAGAGAGGTAATTCACATGTTCGTGAAGTCAAAACTTCGTGGTCTGTTCTCAAAGGCCTTGCCACCTGCCCTGTCGCCCCCAGACGCGCCACTTCTCCGACCCTCGGGCAAATACATGCGCGGCGGTCGGGGTGTGACCTTTGCGGGTTGGAAGCCTGCGCTGCGAGAGGCGCAGGACGATATCGGCGAGGCCTGGGACGATGCGGCGGCACGGGTCAAGGATCTGCTGCACAACAGCGGCTGGCTGGCCGGCGCCATGGAGCAATGTGTGGCCAATACCGTGGGCACGGGGCTGCAGCTGAAGGCCCTGCCGGAGAACGAGACCTTCGGCATGACGCCTGCGGAGGCGTCCAATTGGGCCAAGACGGTGGAGAGGCGGTTCGAGCTCTGGGCCCGCAGCGCACAGGAATGCGACATTCAGGGCCTGCGCACGTTTGGGCAGATGCAGGCGGCGGCGTTTCGGTCCTGGCTGGTGACCGGGGAAATCCTCGCGGAGCTGCCCTGGCGCAAACGCCCGTGGAACCGCTACGGCACGAAAGTGCGCCTGCTGCCGCCACAGCGGCTGTCGCGCAAGACCGAAAGCCTGCGACGACTGATCAACGGGGTCTATACGGATGCCGACGGCATGCCGGTGGGCTACCGGGCGATCCGCAAGGACCTGTTTCGTCATGATGTGGAATATGACGTGCGGGCGCGGGACCGGGCGGGACGCCCGCGGGTGATCCATGTCTTCGAGGGTGCGCCGGGCACGCATCGAGGCATCTCGCCGCTGGTTCCGGCGCTGCAGGTGGCGCGGCAGTTCGACCAGTTGGCGGATGCCACGCTGATGGCGGCGATCGTGCAGACGCTCTTTGCGGTGACGATCACCTCGGACGAGCCGACTGAGCAGGTGCTGGCGGGTCTGCTGACCCCGCAGGAGCAGGCGCAGATGCTGGCGCAGGGTGTGTCGCCCATGGAGGCCTATATCGAGATGGTGGCGGGGTATTATGACGACAGCACGCTGGATGTCGGGATCAATGGCCGGCTGGCGCATCTGTTCCCGGGTCAGGAACTGAAGTTCCATACCGCCAACCAGCCATCTTCAGAATATGCCGCCTTCTCGATGCATCTGCTGCGGGAACTCGCGCGGTGCCTTGGGCTGACCTATGAAAGCGCGACAGGCGACAATGTGGGGGCGACCTATTCCTCGCTGCAGGCGGCGACGACGGAGATCTTCGCGATCACGAAAGCGCGACGCCGGAACATCATGGCGCCGTTCTGCCAGCCGATCTACGAGGCCTGGCTCGAGGAAGAGATCGAAGCGGGCGGTGTGCCGTTTCCGGGGGGTGTGGCAGGGTTCATGGCCAATCGCACGGCGGCGTGCCGGGCGGAGTGGCGCGGCGATCCACGGCCGCAGGCGGATGATCTGAAGAAAGCCAAGGCGCATGAGGTCTGGAAGCGGCTCGGCGTGATGTCGGATGCGATGATCTGCACCGATCTCGGGGCCGATGTGGACGATGTCTACCAGCAGCTGGCGCAGGAACGGGCCTTGCGGGCCGAATACGGCCTGCCCGAGCCGCAGATGATGGGGGCGCAGGGTGGTGGTCCGGGTGCGGCAGACGACGGCGATGAGGCTGAGACATGACGATCCACATTGATGAGGCTGACCCCTGCGCGGCGGCGGCCAGCTTGCGGCAGGTCTATGTCCGGCTTGTAGCGGGCCAAGGCGCCATGGAGGTGCGGTTCCGGGCCGGATCGAACGGGGTGGAACGCTCGGTGCGATATCACAGCGCGCATCCCGACCGGCTCCTGGCGGTCATTCGGGGTTTTGAACAGGAGTGTGCCAAGCTGCAGGGCCACGGCCCGCGCCGATTTGCACTTTCTGCAGGAGGGATGAGATGACCGAACCACCGGATATCATTCAAAGCCAAGCAGGCCCGTCGCTTGCGCAGATCGCGAGCCGGGTTCTGAACCGGCCGCTGCTGCTGCATCCGGACAAGGTCGATCTGATCCTGCATGTGCTGCAGGGGCGGATTGGCATCGCGCCTTTGGCGGCACCAGACCCGCAGTCGAACCGCTTCGTTGGCACATATCGCCGTGACAATGGCAGCGTGGGGTCGCTGCGCGTGGAAAACGGCGTCGCGATCCTGCCGATCGTGGGCAGCCTGGTGAACCGCGGTGCGTGGATCGGGGCCAGTTCGGGGCTCGTGTCTTACGAGGGCATTGCGGCGCAGCTGAGGGAAGCACGAGCTGATCCGGAAGTTCGGGCGATCCTGCTGGACATCGACAGCCCCGGCGGTGAAGCCACCGGCATGTTCGCGACGGCCAGACTGGTGAGTGCGATCAACCAGACCAAACCGGTCTTGGCCTTCGTCAATGATGTCGCCGCCTCAGCCGCCTATGGCATTGCCAGCGCGGCCAGTGAGATCGTCGTCTCGCCGACCTCGATGGTCGGATCGATTGGCGTGGTGCTGACCCATTTTGATCGCTCGGGTGAACTTGAGGACCGGGGTGTCAAGCCAACGCTCATTCACGCGGGCGCGCATAAGGTGGACGGCCATCCGTTTGGACCGCTCTCGGACGCCGTGCGCGCGGACCTGCAGGCGGAGGTGATGAAGATCTACGACCAGTTCGTCGGTCTCGTGGCCGAAGGGCGTGCAGGCCGGATCAGCGCCGACGCGATCCGGGCGACGGAAGCCCGCACCTATCTCTGCACCGATGCCATTGCCCAAGGCCTCGCCGACCGTGTGGCGAGCCTCGACGAGGTGATCGCCACCTTTGCACAACCGCCCTCCGGGGCAAGCCCCCAAAGAAAGGGAGGACCCATGACCAATTCGACGAAAAGCCAAACATCCATGGAGACCGATACTGCGATCGCTTCAGGGTCATCTGGTCCCGGTATCAGACAGGCCGACCTGACGGCGGCCGTCGAGGCGGCGCGGACCGAAGCCCATGCCGCTGGAGTTGCCGCCGGCAAAGCCGAGGCCACGGCGCGCATTACCGCGATCCTGACATCACCCGAGGCCAAAGGCCGGGAGGCGCAAGCCCGCGTTCTTGCGCTCGAGACCGAGATGAGCGTCGCGGATGCGGCGAAGGTTCTCGCGGCGTCGCCGAAGGCCAGTCCGTCAGCGTCGATTGCGGATCGCGCTGCACAGGAAGCTGAGCTCGGGGCGGAAACCCCGGCAGAGTTCCACAATCGCGCCGAGCGCAGCATCGCAGGCTGGGCCAAAGCCGTCACCAATGCCAATGCCCGGTTCGGCTGAATAGGAGATCAAGACCATGACAGTTCTCACCGAAGGCCGGCATCCCGGCGAATTCCTGATGACGGAGGCCAATGGCCAGCGCTCGCGGGACAGCATCACCATCGCCAGCGGCGCTGGCATCATCGCTCCCGGCACGGTGCTTGGTAAAATCACGGCAAGCGGCAAATACCTCGCCAGCGCTGCTGGAGCCACCGATGGCAGCCAGACGGCTGTGGCCATCGCGCTCTATGGCTGTGATGCCACTACAAGTGATGTTGAGATTGCCGCCATCACTCGGGATGCCGAGGTGAACGGCAAAATCCTGACCTGGCACCCCGACCGTGATCAGAGTGCTGAACGCGCAGCGGCGCAGGCGGACCTCGCCTCGGTCGGCATCATCGTGCGCTGAGCCCGGATGACTGTCGCCATAGGCTAACGCCAGCCCCGAATTACTCACAGTTGCCATCCGATCCGCTGCCGCCGCAGGCTGCGGGCCGATCTTTCGTGCACAATCCCCGCGCTCTGACAGCAGCGGGCCGTTCCCGCGTGCCAAATCCCCCGGCGCGCCGACGCAGTAAAGGACCCCCCATGTCGATCCTCAACATCTTCAGTCAGGACGCCTTCAGCGTCATGCGCCTCACGGACGCGCTTCGTGAGATCAAGTACACCCCGTCCCGCATCGGACAGATGGGGCTGTTTCAGACCACCAGCATCGACACGCTGGATATCGCCATCGAGAAGGACAAGGAACAGAACCGCATGCTGGTCTCCGCCAGCCCAAGGGGCGGTCCCGGCCAGACCTTCGACAAATCAAAGCGCGCCATGCGCATGCTCAAGGTGCCCCACTTCCAGGTGGACGATGCCATCTATGCCGACGAGGTCCAGCAGGTGCGCGCCTTCGGTCAGGAAGTCGCCGTCGAGCGGCTGCAGCAGAAGATCGCGGATCGCGCCGCAGAGGCCAGCCAGTTCTTCGCGCTGACCGAGGAATACCACCGGCTCAATATCCTCAAGACCGGCCAGCTGCTGGACGCGGACGGCTCCGTCCTTTTTGACTACTTCACCGAATTCGGCGAAAGCCAGCAGGCGGTGGTGGACTTCGACCTCGACAATGCCAGTGCCACCGACGGCGCGCTGCGCAAGAGATGCGCCGGGGTCATCCGCCAGATGGCCGCCATTCTGGACGGTCTGCCCTATACGGGCATCATGGCCCTGTGCGGGGATGCCTTCTTCGATGACCTGATCGCCCACCCGGAAGTGCGCGAGACCTACAAGGGCTACGCCGACGCGGCGAGCTTGCGCAACGCGGATATCAATTCGGGGTCGTCCGGCATCTACGGCGCCTTCGAGTTCGGCGGCATCACCTGGATGAACTATCGCGGCGGTCAGAATGTCGGCATCGAGACCGACAAGTGCCACCTCGTGCCCATGGGCGTCCCCGGCCTCTTCCGCACGGTCTATGCCCCGGCCGATTACATCGAGACCGTGAACACCCCGGGTCAGCGCCTCTACGGCAAGCAATGGGAGATGCAGAACGGCAAGGGTGTGAACCTCGAGTTCCAGATGAACGCGCTGCAATACTGCACCCGCCCGCGGGTGCTGATCCCGGGCAAGCGGACGTGATGTATTATAGCACACTTGATCAGCGGAGGTGCCGAGCATGGTCCCCGAAAAATCTGGCTGGTTTGGAAATTACCGGTTCGGAAATTTCAGCATTGGCAATGCTTCCGCCGAGGCGGAGGGATTACCTCTTTTCGACACAGGTTTTGCTATATCACTCGATCGTGTAGCTTCCCATTTCACAGAGATCGACCTGATCTTCGAGCCTGTCACCATCCTCAAAAATCATGAGCATGTCATAGATGCATTGAGTTCGGCCATCGGCCACAGTGATATTCAATGAATATCCGCTACCAAGAACATCGTTGCCAAGAACGTCTTCTTCCCATGAACCAACATCCGCAGGTGACGTGTAAAACTCAACAAGAGTATACTCCGATGAGTTGATCAGCACGAACTCAAGGTCTTCTGCGGTTGCAGGCGACGAAATCAAAACAGAGGTTAGCAGTGCTATCGCACTTCTGAAACGCGACATAAGAAAAAGGCTTCCTGTGAGTCGACACCCAAAATGGCGTGCCACTTAAAGAGACGATGATCTGATCTCACTGACAAAACAAGCAGTTTGTAGCTTAGTCGTTTTCACCACGTTTCGCTTCAAGAGCAGAAATCACGCAATGTATCCTTGCACTAGCCAAACCGGCATGAACTTGCAGTGTTCTTGCGCAATCATCAAAATGTTAATCCGCGAAAAAGCGCCTTTGGTCTACAGATGTGCTGTTTAAGGAAGCCCCAACCGCCACTTCACCTCCATCTGCACGGTGGTCAAAATGCATCATAGCTTGGAAGCCACCCACACGGGCAAGACCCGGTCGCCACAATGACTTGCAGTTCGCCGTTGCACGACGCCGTCTTGTGTTCGCCTAAATATCGCTGAAAGCGCTGACCTGCAATCCGTGATGGCAAACGCGAGGCCCTCACGAATGGCGTGTGTTACAAGTTTTCAAGACATCCCTGCGCATGATGCCACGTCAAGGTTATTCACCCTTGACACCCAAATGTTACAAACGGACGCTTTTGATTGCAGGCCTGCTGCGCTGATAAAATGCAGCGCAAAATCAATGCGTTAGGAATTGCCCGTTTTTTAGGCATTCTGATGAAAGGCCCCAGATAACGGGGCCTTAGCCTGTCCTATACCGCCAGCTCCACAGATTTATCCACAGATTCTGTGAGCGCAATAACGCTTGCCTTACACCGCGATGCGGTGGCGGGCGGCGACTCGGGATGCAGTTTGGAATGAGAAGACGGAAAGGACCGAGAATGACCCTCTTCGACGATCTGGACGCGCAGGTCTCCGGGACGATTGACGCGGCCTTCGGGGAGGTCGCTGTCCTGCGACCGCGCGTTTCATCGCAATATGCCGAACGCGCAGAGGATCCGTCCCGCCAGGTGGCCACCGTGACGGGTGTGTTCTCGGCGGGGCCTGCAGAGGCCCCTCTCAAGGGCGGTTCTGCGGGGGCTGCGTTTTCCGGCGGCACGCGCATCGTGTCGCAGAGCGCCGAGTTCTGGCTTTCAGCGGAGACGGTTCAGTCACTCGTGGCGCGCCCCCAAAAGGGTGACGCCCTGACGCTGACCGGGCGCGAGGGCCCACCGGTCTATGCACTCTCTCAGGTCCACCCGTCGGACATGGGGGACCTGACCCTGATCCTGGTTCTGGAGGACGAGACGCCATGAGCTTGACGCGACTGGCCATGCGCCTTGCGGCGGCGCGCGCGCTGCGAGACAGGACACTGGCAGGCGCGCGGGTGTTCGACAGTGCGGTGGACCCGATTGACCAGACGATCCGCGAGCAGCGTTTGCCCCTACTGGTCCTCACGACGGACGAACACGAGCTCGACGTGACCGGGCGCGATCTCGGCAGCGGCACGCATCGCTGTGATCTGGTGATCGAGCTTGCCATTGCCGCCCGGGTCGAGGTGCCGGCAGAGGATGGTCAGGGGGGCCAGATCACGATTGCCATCCCGCATACCGACGAGGGGATGGAGCTGACGCTGGATATCATGGAGCATCAGGTGGTCTCGGCGCTGACGCGGGACGACACGCCGTGGGCGCGCGTATGGATGACGCTGGTGCCGCGGGTCCATCAGCGTCTCTCCCGCCGGGGCGCCTCCGCTGAGAACGGTGTGCGCTTTGCAGCGCGTCAGCTTGTGCTGACATGCGATCTGATCGACGCGCCGGTTGGCGGCGCGCCCCTGCCTCACTCCGGGGTGTGGGCAGAGGTGCTCTCAATGATGGAGGCTGATCCGGCAATGACCGGGCTGGCGCGCCTGATCCGCGCGGAGATCGAGGGCACGCTTGTCCCCGAGTGGCGTCGCGCGGCGCATGCACTGGGTGTCCCGCTCGAGGTCTCGGACGGGCTCGGGCTTGGCGCGGGGGACGCGCCTTTGGTGGACCCGGTCGCGTTTATCATTGGCGCGATCGGCAGCAGCGCCGGCGTGGTCACCGTGACCGAGGACGCGCCCTGATGGCGGTGCGCGAATTGGTCGAGCTGGTCTCCCGCGTGGCCGAGCTGGAGCGGCGGTTTGCCGGTGTCCTGCGCCACGGCACGGTGGCGGAGGTGGATCCCGAGCGCCAGCGCGTCCGGCTGGACCTCGGCCCGGCCCATGGGGCTGAGGGGCGGTTCCTGTCGCCTTGGGTGCCCTATGCGCAATTCTCGGGGGCGCTGCGCGTGCACACGCCCCCCACGGTGGGCCAACAGCTCACGGCAATGTCCCCCAGCGGGGATTTCCAGCAGGCGGTGGCGCTGCCGCTGACCCATCACAGCGGCAATCCGAGCCCGTCCACGGCGGGCGACCAGAATGTCGTGACCTATGGCAATGTCCGCATGACGCTGGCGGATGATCTGGTGCGGGTCGATGTGGGCAGCACGCGGTTCGAGCTGAGCTCGGCGAAGGTCACGCTCTCCACGGGCGGCAGCAGCATCGAGATGACAGATGCGGGCGTGAAGATCACAGGCGCGCGCATCGATCTCAACTGACGGAGGCGCAGATGCCAGCAGTGGCGCGGATCGGGGACCCGTTTGCAACGGGTCACCCTTGTGACGGGGCGAGCACGATTGCGGGCGGGAGCGGAAACGTCTTTGCCAACGGCATCCGCGTCTCGCGCCGCGGTGATCCATCGGCGTCACACACGCGCCTCGTCGGGAAGCTGTGCCTCCCGCACACGGTCCCGATCACCGGCGGCAGTGCCACCGTGTTCGTCAACGGAATTTCAATTGCCCGCGTCGGTGACACCATCGACGCAGGCGCCATCACCGGCGGATCGCCGGACGTGTTTGCAGGTGGATGACAGCTCACGGGGACTGGGTTGGTAGGCACCAGCGTACAACGACACCGAGACATCAAACCAGAAAGGAACAATACTCACATGCCACGCTACGCAATCACCGAGACAGCCGGGCGTTTCATCGCCGGGACCAACAATACCGGTGTCGGAACGGTGCTGACACTCACCGAGAAACAGGCCGAGCACGAGGTTCGGCTCGGCACGCTAAGGCTGCTGGACGGCGCGAAGCGCGAGCCCAAGGAGGTGACCGAGCAATCGTCCGCGCCACCGACCGAAGGCGCGCCCGACAAGAACCAGCAGCAAACCGTCCCTAAGGACGCGAAGAAGTAACCGGACGCCGACCAATGGACCTGACCTACAACAGCCCCTCGGTCGGCCTGAACGCGGCCACGGGGGGCACGCTCATGGGCTGGTCGCATGTGGTGCAGTCACTGCAGGACATCTTCACGACGCGGTTTGGCGCGCGCGTCATGCGCGAATGGTACGGCTCGTTTGTGCCCACGCTGCTTGGGCGGCAGATCAACAGATCGGAGGTGCCGCTGTTTCTTGCGGCCTTCACCTCGGCGATCGAGCAATGGGAGCCCCGGTTCAAGGTGACGGAGATTGGGCTGAAGGATGTCACCCGGGACGGAGTTGTGCGCCTGTCGATCTCTGGCGAATACCGCCCCCGGGCCCTGCTGGGCGATCCCACCTCCGCCGGTTTGCGTAGCCTGGTCATTGATGCCGACGAGGTCGGTCTCGCGATTGCAGACAAGGGAACGGCATGAGCACCATCAGCACGATCGACCTGTCCTCTCTCCCGGCTCCGGGCGTCATCGAGGAGCTGGATTTTGAGGTCATCCTGCGGGCGATGCGCGATGATCTGGTGGCGCGCTTTCCGCCGATTGTGCCGGTGATCGACCTGCAAAGCGAGCCCGCGCGCAAGCTGCTCGAGGTCTGCGCCTATCGCGAGCTCTTGCTGCGGCAACGGGTCAATGACGCGGCACGCGCCAACCTGCTGGCCTTTGCAGGGACCACCGACCTTGACCATCTCGCCAGCTTCTACGGCGTCACCCGCCTGACGGACGAGACCGACACGGCGCTGCGCCTGCGGGTGCAACAGCGCATCCAGGGCTGGTCCAACGCGGGAGGTGCCGCGCATTACCGGTACTGGGCCCTGACGGCGGACGAGCGGGTCTCCGACGCAGCTGTCTCCTCCCCAAGCGCGGGCATCGTGCGGATTGCCGTGCTCTCGGCTGAGGGTGACGGGGTGTCGTCCGAGGACCTGCTCACGGCTGTGCGGGCAATTGTGCTGCGCGACGACGTGCGCGTATTGACCGACACGGTTGAGGTGGTCTCGGCCAGCATCGTGCCCGTGGATGTGGCGGCCACGGTCTTTCTCTATCCCGACACCCCCGCTCAGGTGATCGAGCAGCTGCGCGTCGACTTCCCCGCGCGCTTTGCGGCGGCGCGCGGGCTTGGCTGGGATTTGACCCGGTCCTGGATCAACGCACAGCTCCACCCTTCGGGGGTGCAGCGCGTGCATTTGACAGCGCCTGCGACCGACACGGTGATCAGTGCCAAGCAGTGCGTTGCCCTCGGTGCCGTCGAGATCACGTTTGGCGGGCGTGACCGATGACAAAGCCACCTGTGGGTCCATCTTTACTCCCGCCGGGTGCCACCACATTTGAGCGGGCGATGGAGGCGGCGACGGCGCTGGATGCCAGAGCCCCGGCGATCCGGCCCAACGCCCGGGCCAAGCTCGACGGCTTTGATCCGTTTGTGCCCTGGCTGATCTGGGAATACGGCCTGGGAGACATCCTTCCCTATCTGAGTGACCCGCAACGGGCGCTGCGGGAGGGTATTCGCTGGCAGCGCTTGCGCGGCACGCCCGAGGCCTTGCGCCTTGCCTTCTCGTGGCGCGATCTCGACGGGGTTCAGGTCTTCCAGGAGGAGCCCGGGCAGCACTTCGCCGCGTTTCAGATCGACACGAATGCGGTGCCACCGCTTGAGGATATCGACGATCTGATTGCGCTCGCGCGCCTGTCGGCGCCTGCGCGGTCACGACTGGCGCGCATCTTTCACGGCTACGACCTGCGGCGGATCAAGCTGGACGACACGCGGCTCGGTGACGGGCTGCTCAGCGATTACAGCGGCGTGCGTCACACAGACGGGCAGACGCGCCTGTCGTTTGGGCGCGTGTTTCCCGCGACTGTGCCCGCGCCGGAGGTGCGGACACATGCAGGGATCTTCGTCGACCATGTCGGGCGCGCGTTCCTGCCGGGTCGGTTTGTTCTGTCGGACAGCGTGCTCGACGATGACCGGGCAACGCCCAACCCGTTCATCTATCACGCGCACCTGTTCACGCTGGCCAACACGGACGGGGTTCCGGACGAACCTGCCGACTTCGAGCCTGTCCGCAAATTCCAGTGGGCGCAGATGGTGCTCTCGGAGGGAATGCGCCTCGGGGATACCAACAGCCGAACACCCCCGGTGGATTGGGTATTCTACGAGGGGCGCAGGCGGCTCTCCGAGGAGGCTGCGGTCTCAGGCGCTCCGGCAGAGGTGCGGCGCATCCAGCGCACGGAGATGTTCGAACGCAGGGCCGTCGCGTCTGCGCTCGTGCCATTGCCGCACGCCACATTCAGATGGCGCAACACGGTTCGGTGCCAAGTCATCGGCGGCCGATCACAGGTTTATCGCCTTTCGGAAACGCGGCGGATTTTACCGCCGGTTTGGTACGCTCAGCCCTCGTGGGCGCTTGCTGCCGAGACCTACGAGGTGGCAGTGCGCGTGCGCGATGCGGTGCGTGCTGACGCGCGGGTCTCGGACGAGGACCGCTTCATTCCCGGGCAGATGCGCCGGGCCGATGCGCGAGCGGTGGGCGACGGTCTCGCCCTGACGCCCACCAATCCGTCTCGAGCACTGCTGCCTGAGGTCTATGATCCGGCGGCTTCTCCCATCCGGTTCAGTGAAGTGACCGGAGACACAACTTACGCCGGGCAGTTCTGGCTGCCGCTCACTTACGTCGACCAGCCCTGGTCCGAGGTGCAGGTCCTCGTCGGGGCCATGCACCGCACGGACACACTCAACACAGACTGACGAGGAGGCCTGAATGGCTATCATGACGCGCTCGGGGCGCGCAGCCCTGGCGGACGCAATCCGCCAGCGCCCGCTCCATCTTGCCTGGGGCACAGGCAACACCGCCTGGGACAGCACCGCCCCGCAGGGGACCCTGACGTTCGGCGCAAACGATGTGCTGCAGCTGCCGCACGCTTACGTCTCAGGCGTGGCGCTTGCCTCTGCGGATGGGATCACAACCTATTCGGCCGGGACAGATTACACGGTGGACAGCTCGACCGGCCGTGTCACGCGGAGTGTCACTGGCGGTATCCCGGCCGAGGCAACGGTCCACGTGGACTATACCATCGACACACCCCCGCCGGACGTCACTCAGACAGCCCTGCTGGGTGAGCTTGGCCGCCGCGCGGTGGACGAAGTGGCCTTCGTGGTCGCGGATGACGCAGGCTCGATTGTCGCCCCCACCGGCCGCTTCACGCTCTCCGCCACACCCACCAACCACCTCTTCGTGCGGGTGCGCTTCGAGTTCGAGGACGCCCCCGATGCGGTGATCCGCGAACAAGGCCTCTTTGTGGGCACCACCACCGATCCCGCCCTCCCGGCGGGGCTGCGGTATTTCGAGCCGGCTGCCATCACCGACCCCGGCATCCTGCTGATCGTGCAGAACACCGTCCCGATCATCCGCCAACCCTCGACCCGCGAGACCTTCGAGTTCGTGGTCACGTTCTAATCAGGAGGCCCACCCGTGGCGCTTGACCGCTATTACAATCTCTACAATTCGGCCTCCGGCTATGCAGAGCTGATGTTCCGCGCCGGCGACGGCCTGCAAAGCCGCGAGCTGAACGAAGTCCAGACCTGGCTCGCGGACCGCCTCGCCAGGATCGGCGACGCCATCTTCAAGGAAGGCGACCTGATCCGCGATGGCGACGTCTCCGTCGATCCCGCCACAGGTGAGGTCAACCTGGCCTCCGGCATCGTCTACCTGCGCGGCGCGGCGCGCCCTGTTGGTGCCGCCCGCTTCGTCATCCCGGTGGACCGGACGGTCGCTCTCGGCGTGCGCTTTGTCGAGACCATTGTCACCGAACTCGAGGACCCGGCCCTGCGCGATCCGGCCCTGGGCACCCGCAACTATCAGGAACCCGGCGCCGCACGTCGCAAGGAGCAGATCCTCTGGGGCTGGGACAGCGGCACGCAGAACGACGGCGGCACCGGGGCCTTCCATGCAATCTATACCGTCACCAACGGCACACTCGACAGCAGGATCCAGCCCCCCGAGCTCGACGCGGTGCTGCAAACCGTGGCCCGCTATGACCGCGAGGCAAATGGCTCCTATGTCGCCACGGGCCTGGAGCTCACCTATCTGACCCGCGACGATGTCCCTGCCGAGTACGTCTTCTCGCTCGCCGAAGGTGTCGGCAATGTCGGAGGTCTCAAGGTCGAGCGCCCGCAATCCACTCGTCTCCGCTGGGCCGTCGATCCGGACCTGCGCCGGGTCAATGCCGAGCCGCATGGCTTTGCCGATGGCGGCACCGGCACCGCGGTGATCCCGGTCAATCTCGCCCCCATCGCCGAGGTCACGGACGTCACCATCACCCGCGAGACCCCCGAGACCGTCACCCATGGCGCCTTCACCGGAGCATCGGACCCGCTTGCGAACAGCACGGTGGTTGCGGTGCTGAGCGTGTCGCAAGGCGGCACCGCCTATACGCAAGGGGTGGATTACGTGGTCTCGGCTGGGCGCATCGACTGGTCGCCGGGCGGCGCGGAGCCTGCCCCCGGGTCGACCTATTCGGTCACCTATCGCTACATCGACAGCATCGCCCCGGAGGCTGTGACGGATGAGACGGTGACCGTCTCGGGTGCCGTGACCGGGACCACGGTGTTCATCGACTATGCCTACAAGCTGCCGCGCATCGATGCGCTGGTGATGAGCGCGGGCGGTCAGCTCTCGCGGGTGCGCGGCGTCTCGCAGACCCTCAACCCGCAGCCCCCGCAGCTGCCGGGCAGCGTGCTGCCTCTGGCGGAGGTGGCGCTGGATTGGTTTGCCGACCGGGTGCCACTGGTGCGCAACACCGCGACCCGGGCTGTGCCCTTTGCGGACCTTGCCGCGATGCAACGCCAGATCAGCGGTCTGTTCCAGCTCGTCGCCATCGAACGGCTGCGCAATGACGCCAACATCACCGATCCAACCTCCAAGCTCGGGGTGTTTGTCGACCCGTTCCTCGACGACGACCTGCGCGACCAGGGCATCCCGCAGAGCGCGGCGGTGCTGTGGGGCGAGCTGACCCTGCCGATCACGGCAGCGGTTCAGGAACCGCCAGAGGGAGCTTCGGCGACGTGGACGCTCGCCTATGAGCTGACGCCGGTGCTTGAGCAGCTGGCCAGCACGCGGGCGATGAAGATCAACCCCTACATGAACTTCGAGCCGGTGCCGGCGGCGGTCACTCTGGTGCCGTCGGTGGACAACTGGACCCGTGTCGAGACGCAATGGACCTCCGCCATCACCCGGGCCTTCACCTCGGGCTCGGGGCGCTTGTCCCGCACCTCGGTCTCCACCAGCACCGAGCTTGTGTCCTCCACCTCGCGCGCCGCGCTGGACATCCGCCAGCGCTCCGTCGGCTTCACGCTGCGCGGCATGGACCCGAACGAGGCGCTGCTGCGGGTGGAGTTCGACGGGCTCGACGTGACGCCAGACCCTGCACCGGTGGCAGACGCGGCCGGTGTGCTCAGCTCCGCCTTCACGATCCCGCCCGGCGTGCCCACCGGGTCAAAGAGCGTGACCTTTCTTGGCGATGCCGGATCGTTCGGCGAAAGCACGTATACCGCCAACGGGACGATCATCACCAACACCTTCCGCAGTGTCACGACGCGGCGGACGGTGCGCTGGAGCCCGCCGCCGCCACCTCCGCCGCCGCGGCGTCCCCGCCGGTGGGACCCGCTGGCGCAGACGCTTGTGCTGGATGTGGACACGGTGGTGGCGGGGCTCGACGTCTGGTTCGACGCGATCGGCCGCGCAGATGCGCCCACGATCGTGCAAATCCGCGAGACCACGGTCGGCTTTCCGAATGACACTGTCGTGACCTCGAGCGAGGTCGACATGGCGACGGTGACGCTGGGTGGGCCGACCCGGGTGACGTTTGACCCGACCTTGCTGCGGGCGGGGCGCGAATACGCGCTGGTGTTTCTGACCGACGATCCGGACCACGCCCTGCGGGTGGCGGAGCTGGGCAAGTATGACGCCGAGACGGAAACCTGGGTGACGGCGCAGCCCTACCGGATCGGCGTGCTGCTGTCCTCCTCCAACGCCTCGACCTGGACCCCGCATCAGGAGCGGGACCTGAAGTTCCGGCTGCTGGCGGCACGGTTCACCGAGACGACGCGGACGGTGGCGCTTGGGGAGATCACGGTCTCGGAAAGCACCGACTTCATCGCGCTGGCGGGGGTGGAGCGCATGTCGTCCGAGACCGATGTGACCTTCGTGCTGCGCGACAGCGGAGGCCAGGTGTTCCGCATGACGGAAGGGGCGGCGCTCAATCTGGCGGCGCGCGTGTCGGACAGGCTGAGCGTGGAGGCGGTGCTCTCGGGCTCTGAGCGGTTCACACCGGTTCTCTTCCCCGGCGTGCAGGTGCTGAACGGCGCGCTGGCCTCGGAGGCGGAGTATGTCAGCCGGGCGATCCCGGCAGCGGCGACGTTTGATGTCTCGGTCTATCTCGACACGCTGATCCCGCCCGGGGCTGGCGTGGCGGTGTTCGCCGAGACGGATGCGGGGTGGTCTGCGCTGACGCTTGAAAGCGGCCAGCCGATCGAGAACGGCGGTGAGGAGCGGCACTATGTCGGGTCCGGTTTTGCCGGTGTGGGGGCCGCCAACGTGACCCGCATCAAGATCGCGCTGTCGGGCACCCCGGCGGCGCGGCCGTTTGCCAGCGCCCTGCGCGCCATCCTCAAGTGAGGTGATGCATGAACAACACGGCAGCCACACAAGGCGTGACCCGGGACGAGCGCACCCAAGGTCGGGGCTACCCGCTCCCCCATCCCGACAACACGATGCAGGCGGACATCGAGCGGCTGCGCACCACGCTGGTCGCCGCTGACGCGGACGTCACGGCTCAGATCACCGAGACCCGGCGGCGCTGGGTGCACGACTTCATCGGACTGAAACTGTGACGGCGCGGACGTGGATACCTGCGTACCCCGCCACCCCCTTGAACGACACGCAGTACCGCCCAAGCGCAACATCGGACATTTGATACGACACTCATGAGGACCCCATGACGGATATCCTGCTGCGGGGCGCGCTGAGCGCCCTCAAGACCAAGATCGAGGCGCTGGCGTCCTCGGAGACGGCCACAGCCGAAGACCTTGCAATGCTGGGCACGGCCCTTGAGCGCATCGCGGGCAAGACCACCGCCATCGAGGTGGAGATGCTCGGCGAGGAACAGCGCGCTGCGGTCTCTGTTGAGGTCGCGACGTCTCGGGACAACGCCTTGCAGGCCATTGCGGCTGCGCTGGCGGCGGCCGATGCGGCGCTGGCCAACCACCTTGGCAGCATCAATGCGGCGGGCACGGCAGCCTTGCCACCGATCGCGGAGGCGCAAGGCGCGGCACTTGTGGCGATCGTAACCGAGCGTGACGCGGTTCTGGCAGCGGTCGCCGAAACCACCGAGGGCGCTGTGGCTGAGGTCACCGAAACTGCGCTGGCGGCGGTGGCGACCGCCTCCGGCCTGACCGCCACCTCCTTCTTCTTCAATCAACTCTGAGGACCAGGCCCATGAGCATCCTTGCAAACCAGATGAGTGCGGCCGACACGGCGGTGGAGGTCCTGACCATCCCCACCGGACGGCGGACCACCTTCAACATCAATGCAGTGAACACTGGCTCCGACATCGCCACCGTGACGCTTTATGCGGCCTCGCGCGAGGCGGTGCGTGTGACCGGGCTTGCGGTGACACACGGCGGTGCCAGCTATGTCGCCATCCCGGACGTGACACTCGAGGGGGGCGGCGGCACCGGGGCCGCGGCCACAGCCCGCATGACGGCAGACAGCATCACCCTCACGGACGCGGGCACCGGCTACAGTGTCGGTGACGCACTTTCGGTGGCCGTCACGGATCAGACAGCGGCGGTGATCACCGTCACCGACGTCGACGGCGCGGGCGCGATCCAAGCGGCCGAGCTGACCTCCGGGGGCGATTACGCAGTTCTCCCCGACAGCCCTGCACCGGTGACCGGCGGATCAGGGGCCGGCGCGACCTTCGTGCTGACCTTTGCCGTGCTGAGCCTGACGCTGACCAACCCGGGCACAGGCTTTTCGGAACCCCCAACGGTGTCGTTCAGCGGTGGTACTGCTGCAGCGACAGCCACCATCGATATCGTGCTCGAGTCCAAACACACTTTCGAGCACGCCGTCGCGCTGAATCCCGGAGGCATCATTTACCGCACCGCACTGATCCTCGGCCCCGGCGACAGGCTCTACGCACAGGCCGACACCGACACCGTGGCCCTGACCGCCTGGGGCGTCTCGGCGCTGATCTAACTGAACACGAAAGGACGCAACATGCGGACAATTTACAACCCGGTCCTCGCGCGGATCGGCGGCAATGGCGTGGGCCCACGCAACCAGATCAGGATCTTCAACACGGCCGGTGTTTTTGATTGGATTGTACCCGAGACCATCGATCCAAATGTGCCTGTGCGTGCGCGGGTCTGGGGTGCAGGCGGTGCCTGCGGTCTCAGGTCGGCCTCAACGGGCAACGGGCATGGCGGCGGTGGTGGCGGCCTTGCCCTGTCGGAAATCCCCGTCTTCGAGCTGACCATCGGCGCTGCTGTCTCGCTCGTCATCGGCGCGGGCTCTGAGAGCCATGCCGGCGCCGGGGGCACATCTTCGTTCGGGCCTTTCCTCTCCGCAACCGGCGGCAATAGCGGCTTCAACGCAGCCGACAACCAGGGCGTTGCCGTTCTCGGCACCGGCGGCATCGGCATCGGTGGTGACATCAACCGGCGCGGCGGTACCGGTGGTACGGGGACCGAAAGCACAAGCGGCGGTGGCGGCGGCGGCGCATCCGCGCCCCATCCCGATGGCCACATGGATGGTTGCGATGGTGGCGCAGGCACCAGCTATTCCGGCGGCAGCGGGGCCTCGATCGCCCATCCCGGTGTTTCGCCGGGCGTTGCCTCCGTCAGCTCCGGTGGTGCAGGCACAGCCGGACGCGGCAGTTCTGGCCCATCCGCTTTTGCCGCCAACTACGCCTATGGCGGACAGGGCGGCGCGGGCCTGCTTGGGTCAGGCGGTCACGGGGCGAGTTCGAACAGTTACAGCAACGTTGCATCCGCAATGACACCGCCGGGAGATGGCCAGGGCCATGCTGTTCTCGAGCCAAACATGATCCTCCTTGGCGGCGGTGGCGGTGGTGGCAATGCGACCAGCTTTCAATCCTCTGACAGAGCTGGAACAAACGCAGGCAATGGCGGCCCCGGAGCCGGTGGTGGCTCCACCGGTTCTCGGAGCACGAGCAGCGATGCATACATGCTGGCCGGAAATGGCGGCATGCTTGGCGGTGGTGGCGGATCGTCCAGCTACCATGCGCCCGGCCACGGCGGCAACGCAGGCGGCGGTGGCGGGTCCGGCTATCAGTTTGGCACCCTGACCGGCCACGGTTTTGGTGGCGACGGGCTGATCATCCTTCAATACGCGCTGATCCTGTAAAGGGGACCTTCATGAGCAAGTTTGCAAAAGTCGTGAACGACACCGTCATCGAGGTGCTGGACACCCTTGAGGGCCGCATCCACCCCGCACTGCACGGAGAGTATATTCATGTGCCGGACGCGGTTGAACCGGGCTTTGTCAAAACCGGTCGCAAGTTCGAGGCGCCAGCCCCTGTTGCCGCGGTGGCACCCCCACCGCCCGAGCCCGTCACGGTGGTCTCGCGCCTCGACTTCCTGCGCCGCTTTACCCGAGCCGAGCGCATAGCACTTCGTGCCGCCGAGACCACAGACCCGGTGGTCGCCGACTTCCTGCTGATGCTGACCCTCGCGGAAGACGTGGACCTGACCAGCGCGGATGTCACCGACGGGCTCGCCTATCTCGAAGCCAATGGCTTTGTCACCGCAGAGCGCGGTGTCGCCATTCGGACGGGCTGATCCGTCACCTGACATCTGAGTGTCGATTTTTGTGTGTCGGTTTTTCGACGAAGTGTCGGCTTTTCGACACGCAGATGCATCCGCACCTGTGTGCAAGCCCAATTTCAACCCTCCATAGCGCCTGTCGGGTGCCATCCATGCAAAGGACATCCCCCATGTCTGATCCTACCTTTGGCCTGTCGATCCAGCGGATCGACACCGAGCCGCGGCCGCCTGTGGCCAGCGACATGTCCGTCGTCGGCATCATCGGCACCGCGGCGGACGCGGAGGCCTCAGCGTTTCCGCTGAACACTCCGGTGTTTCTCTACTCCGACGACGCCACCAAGCTCACCGCCCTCGGCGCGGCCGGCACCCTGCGCGATGCGATTATGCTCGTGAACGCGCAGCTTGGGGCCTTTCAGGCGGCCGCAAAGATCGTCGTGGTGCGTGTCGCCGACGGCGAGGGAGTGAGTGCGGTCGAAGAGACCCTCGCCAACATCGTTGGTGACGGTGTCACCACGGGCCTCAGCGCGTTCCTGAACGCACCTGCTGAGCTGGGCGTCACGCCCCGCCTGATCTGTGCCCCGGGCTTTACCAGCCAGCGCATGGGGGGTGATGCAAACCCCGTCTGCGCGGCGCTTCCCCCGATCTGCGAAAAGCTGCTGGCCCATGCGGTGGTCGATGGCCCCGCCACCACTCTGCAAGACGCGCTCGACTGGCGCGAGACGATCTCGCATGATCGCCTGATCCCGGTGGACCCGGCCGTGCGCGTGCTGGACGGCGGCGTGACCGTGGTCCAGCCCCTCTCCCCGGCGGTCATTGGTGTGGGCGTGCGGCGGGATCACGCCTTCCAGGGCCGGCCCTTCCACAGCTGGGCCAACCAGCCGGTGCAGGGCATCGTCGGCCCCTCCCGCCCGATTGCCTTCTCGCTCACCGATGGCGCCACCGAGGGCCAGAGCCTGCTCGCGGCCAATATCGGCATCCTGCTGCGCGGCGAAATGGGTGTCGAGAGTGCCATCGGTCAGGGCGGGTTCATCTTTGTCGGCACCGACAACGCCGGCGAAGACGACCTCTGGCGGTTCTACAACGTCACCCGCGGGCGCGATTACATCCACCTGATGCTGCTGCGCACGCTGCGGTTCTACCTCGGCCGCTTCAACATCACCGGCCAGACCATCCAGGCCGTTCTGAACACGATGGAAACGGCGCTGCGCAACCTCAAGGCCGATGGCGACATTCTGGGCTTCGAGGTCAAGTTCCTGCCCGCGCAGAACAGCCCCGAAGAGCTGCGTCAGGGCCGCTTCACAGTCACCTTCGCGGCCGAGGAAGCCCCGGTCCTGCGCTACCTCGGCATCCAGTCCGCCCGCTATCGCCCGGCGCTCGACGCCATGCTCGACGAGCTGCTGGCACAGGTCGGCACCATCACCGGCTGACCGCCAGTCAGCAAGCAGACGTCCAAATGTAGAATATATGCCTCATGCAAGCAGCAAACCCCTACTGCCGTGGTGGTGATACCACCGCCTTCAAGCATCCCACCCTGACAGGCGGACCCGGCATAGCTCTGCTGACGAGACTGCCCCGCCCGGATGATCGCACCCCCAACACAAAGGACAGGCTCAGATGAGCACTATATACCTCATGGAGGCCGCAAACCTCTTTTGCGGCGATGACGACCCCACCGCCTCCAAGCACCTCACCCTGACCGAGTTGCAGCTGCCCAACCTGCAGGAAGCCTATCAGGACCACCAGCCGGGCGGCTCGCGCGTCCAGATCGAGGTGGCGGTCGGCATCCAGAAGCTCGAGGCCAGCTTCAAGCTGGCGGGCTGGGACCCGGACCTGCTGGCCCAGTTCGGCCTTGGCGCCAGCGCGCGCAAGAAGTTCACAGCCTACGGTGTGATCCGCAACAAGCGCAGTGGTGCCGCCATCGAGGCCAAGGCGGTGCTTGAAGGCCGCCTCGGTGCCGCGAGCCCCGAAGCGTTCCAGCGCGGCGAGATGCAGGGCTTCGACTACACGATCTCGGAAATCCTGCACTACGAGCTGCACTTCGAAGGCACGGAGACCTATTACTGGGACTTCTTCACATCGGATTGGCGCGTGAACGGCGTCTCCCAAAACGCGGATGAGCGCGCGATCCTGCGCATCCCCGGCGGATTATGATGGCCCCGATGACCCCGATGACCCCAGAGGTCACGACCTTGGGCCCAGGGCAATAAGCCAAACAAACTCAAAGACCGTAACCAACATGTGATGCGCGGTGTCAGCACTGCACCATCCCTGCACACCCAGACCACAAGGTGACCCATGACATCCCCCAAGACCAAAACGCTTCGCCTGCACTACCCCGTCACCGTCGAGGACCGCGAGGTCTCCGAGGTGACGATCACCCGGCCCAAGGTCAAGGACCTCAAGGCGATGGACGCTGCACTGGACGGCATCAAAGACAAGCTCGATCAGGGCATTGTCATGGCCGCCACCCTGACGGGATTGCCGCCCGAGGTGATCGAGGAGCTCGATGCCGAGGACTTCACCAAGCTCTCGGAGGAGGTCGCCGGTTTTTTCCCCCAGGCCAAGGCGCACGGGACTGGCGCTCCGTCATTGCCGAAACCGCCCATTGGCTGAACACCCCCATCACCGCCTTCGAGCACATGGACTGGTCCGAGGTCGTGCTCTGGCACAACGAAGCCCGGCGTCTGGCCGGCGCACAGCGCAGGTGAGCCATGTCCGTTCTGACGTCGCAGCTGATCATTTCCCTGATCGACCGGGTGACCGAACCCGCCCGGCAGGCCGCAGGCTCCCTGGCCGGGATCACGCACCGGATACGAGAGGCAAATGGCCAGCGCCTCGGTCTGTCGGACCGGCTTGATCTGGCGCTCTCGCGCAATGCGGATGCGCTGGACAGGGCCCGCCTGGGGGTGATCGACGTCGCGGGCAGCTACGCCACGCTGCACGCGGCCATCGCAGGTCCGATCCAGACTGCGGCAGAGTTTGAGGCGGCCATGGCCAGCGTGGCAAAGGTTGTCGACTTTCCGACACCCGAGGCCTTTGACGCGTTTCAAAACGAGCTGTTCCGGCTCTCACGGGAGATCCCCTTTGCCGTCAATGGTCTGGCGGAGATCGCAGCTGCCGCGGGTCAAGCCGGCATCGCAGGAGCGGACCTGACGCGGTTTACCGCTGCGGCCGCCAAGATCGGCGTCGCCTTCGATATCAGCTCCGAGCAATCCGGCACCGCGATGGCCAACATGATGACAGCACTCGGTCTTTCCGTCGACGAGGCCATCCTGCTCGCGGACGCGATGAACCACCTGTCCAACAGCCAGGCCTCCAGTGCTGCGGACATTCTCAGCGTGATGCAGAGCGTGGGCGCGCAGGCCACCATGTTCGGCTTTACCGCCGAGCAGACCGCCGCCTTTGCCTCGGCGATGCTGGCGGCAGGCGCGCAATCCGATGTGGCCGCCACCTCCTTCCGGAACATGGGGGCGGCCCTGACGCGCGGCGCATCGGCCACCGGGTCGCAACGGGACGCGCTGCAGGCGCTCGGCCTTGATGCCGAGCAGGTCGCCCGGTCGATGCAGGAGAACGCCGTCGAGACGACAACGGATGTCCTGCGCCGGATTGCGCAGCTGCCCGCGGAACAGCAGGCGGCCATCTCCACGGACCTCTTTGGCAGCGAGGCCCGGGCGCTTGGCCCTCTGCTGACAAACCTCGATCTGATCGAGGGCACCTTGGCGATGGTGGGGGACCAATCCCAGTATGCGGGCTCGGCCTTTGCGGAGTTCGCCGCACAGAACGACACGTTCAATTCCCACCTTCAGCGGTTCTTGAGCTTGCTTGACGAGTTCAAGATCCGCATCGGCAACGCGCTTATTCCGGCCCTCGTCCGCCTCGGACAGGCGATTGCGCCGATCATCGTTGCGGCCTCCGAGTTTGCTGCCAGCTATCCGGAAGTGACCACTGCGATTGTCGGATCGATTGCGGGGTTCATCGCGCTCAAGGGCGCCCTCGCTGGCCTGACCTTTGTCGGGCTGCTGGGCCGCGGCGGCGCTCTGAGCCTGCTGGCTGCAGGCTTCCGCAGCCTGTTCCTGGTCGCACGTGCCGGACCCCTTCTTGCGGTTGGCGCAGCGCTGTCCTTCCTGAGCAACAATTGGCAGGGCGTCAAAGCGGGCATCGATGCGTTCAAGACGTCCTTCTCAAGCGCCATGGGGGCCGCCAGCCCTGCGATCGAGAGGTTCAACGACCTCGTGGGGGAAGCTCTATCGTGGTTCAATCGGCTGACGGGGCCGATCGATCCCGATCTTTGGCTGCGCTGGGGGTCGGCTGCAGGGACTGCGACGGCCGGTGCGGTGGCGGGTCTTGCGAGAGCGGCATCTGGCCTGCGCGACTTCCTGTCCAATCTGGTTGTTGATCCACAGGCGGCGCTGGCGCAGGCGCGCAGCGCGGGCAAGCAAATCGTCGACAGTTTGGTGGGTGGGCTGTCGCAGGCCTGGTCACGCGTCACAGAATGGGTTGATGGGCTCGAGCTTGATCTGAGCGCTCTTGCGTCGAGCGCAGGTGTCTCGATTGGATCGGTTGCCGCGAGCCTTGCCAATTCCGCAATCGCGGCGCTCCGCTCCGGTTGGGCATCGATCACGTCTTATGCGGGTGATCTGGATTGGGGCCGCGTTGGTGCTGCTGTGGCCAGCGGCATGCTTGCGGTTTGGAGCGGCCTTGGGGAACTGGCGATCAGTTCGATTGGTGGCGCGTGGGCGGCGGTCTCGACGTTCGCAAGCGGCCTCGACATTGACTGGTCGCAGGCCGCGGCGAACATCATGCTTGGGGTGCCGCAGGTTGCTTATGGCCTTGGCGCGGCCTTGGTGCAGGCGATGGCCGGTGCGTATGGGGCTGTCCGTGACTGGGCCTCGACCGTGACGGTGGATTGGGGCGCGGTGGGCGAGACGATCGGCGCCGGTGTCGGTCGCTTGATCGGTGTGGTGGGCGGGTTTCTCTACGAGACCTTCACCGAGATCTGGACAGGTGTTGCGGCATGGCTTGCCAGCGATGGTCCGGGTGTGGATTGGGGCCGTGTGGCCAGCTCTATCGTCGACGCAGTTTTTGACGGCATTGGTGCGGCGTGGCATGCGTATTCCGACTTTGTCATGGGGCTGCTGCGCGGTCTCTTCGGGGAAATCCCGCCAGAGGTGTTCGAGGCAGGTGCCAACCTGATCCAGCGGCTCAAGGACGGGGCGGTGCAGGCATTTGATGACTTTCTGGCCTGGGTCACGGGGATCCCGGGGCGCATCCTCTCGGCCATCGGCAGGATCGACCTGTCCAGCCTGATCGACTTTGGCGAGCCCCCGGGCTGGCTCAAGTGGTTGATCGGAGAGGACGAGGGAAATGTGCAAACCCCGGACTTCCCGGCGCCCCCCTCTCAAGGCGAGCTCGGCGCGCTGGATGAGGATCGTCGTGCCGCTGCCGAAGCCCTGATGGCCGCGCGGTCGGCGGGTGACGTGCCGACGCAGCAATATCTTGATGATCTCTCCACCTACGCAGCTCAGCTCCGAGACGAGATGGCTGGAGTGCAGGCGCAGATCGCACAGATCGATCAAAACGGCCCTATGGGGCAGACGCTGGCGGCACCGCCGCAGCGGGACCTGTCGCTGCTCCAAGACGAGCTTGTGGCCATTGAAGCAGAGCTGGCCGAAGGCCGCTCGCGTGCGGACGAGGTCACCAATGCTCTGCGCGTCTTGGGCGATACCAGTGCGACCCCTGAGGTCAACAGCGCCTCGATCGATGCGGCGCTGGCCCGTGCGCGTGCCCTTGCCATGGAGCTTGATGGGCTCAACGGTCAGGGCACAGCACCTGCGGCGTCTTCATCAGAACTCGACGGCCAGCGCGCCAAGGGGGGACCGATCAGCCGGGGTGGCACCTATCTCGTGGGCGAAGACGGCCCCGAGCTGATCACGGCCAGTCGAAACGGCTATGTGCACCCGACCGGCGAGGAGCCGATGGCTTCCCCTGCATCATCTGCTTTGGCAGCCTCCAGCCCTCCGACGATCACGGTGACGGTCGGCGATATCGTGATCTCCCCCACCATCAGCACAACCGAGCGGATCGATCCTGCCCAGCTCTCGCGGGAGATCGGGCGGCAGATGCGCGACGAGGTGCGCGAGGCCTTCCGCGGTGTGTTTGCCGACACAGGCATGAGGTTTGCGTGATGCTGATGATGCTGGGACCGCTCCGCTTCGAAGTCGTGCCGTTCAATGCAGGCAGCTATGACCACGGCCACGCCGCCGGCTTTGCCGAAAAGCCGGTGCTGGGCGCCCGCCCCCCGCTCGAGTTCGTGGGTGAGGGTCCGGAGACCTGGACCCTGAAGGCCAGGCTCTTCCCCGAGACATTCGGCGGGCTGTCGGAGCTGGACATGCTCTACACCCTCCGGGCCTCCGGCGCGCCGCACTACATGATGCGCGGTGACGGCGCCGTCATGGGCTGGGTGGTGATCCGCACCGTGACGGAGCGCTCCAGCCATCTGGGCGCAGGTGGGGTCGGCCGCGTGATCGACGTCGATATCGAGGTGGCGCGCAGCGCGCCGCCCGCTGCCACCACCTTCTTCGCGCGCCTGGCGCGGGTCTTTCTGCCGGAGCTGACATGACCGACATCACCGAACGCGTCACCGTCGAGGGTGATGGCCTCACAATCTCCCTGATCGTCTGGCGGCGCTTCCACCGCGCCATGCCAGGCCTCGTCGAGCGGATTTACGCGATGAACCCCGGGCTTGCCGCGCATGGCCCAACCCTGCCCCTGGGCACGTCCTTTCTGCTGCCGGTCCCGGCCCCCGACCCGGCGCCCGATCCGGCGCAGGTGCTGGCGCCGATCCGGCTCTGGTAACAGCGGAGGGGGACATGCGCGCAGCGTTCACCGTCACGGTCGCCGGGACAAACATCACGACAGCGCTGCTCCCGGTGCTGCTGAGCCTGCGGGTCGCGGACAAGGTCGGCACCCACACCGACAGCGCCGATCTCGAGATCGACGACACCTCTGGCCAGATCGTCCTGCCCCGCAACGGGGCGAAGGTCGCCATCAGCCTCGGCTGGCAGGGCCAAGGCCTGCGCGAGGTGTTTCGCGGCACGGTGGACGAGGTGAAGTCCTCGGGAAGCCGCGGGGCGGGTCGCCGCCTGCGGATCAGTGCGAAAGGCATGGACACCACCGGTCCCGCAAAGGAGGGCCAGCAGCGCCACTGGGACGAGGCCACGGTCGAGACGATCCTGCGCGATGCCGCCCGTTTTGCCGAGGTGGCGAATGTGCAGATTGATCCCGCGCTGCGGACCCTGTCCCGCAGCTACTTCGAGATGCGCGACGAGAGCTTCGCCGCCATGGGTGAGCGGTTGGCACGCGAGATCGGGGCCAACTTCCGCATCGTCGACGACACGGTCATTCTCTCCCGGCGCAACGCTGATTACACCGCGGCCGTCCGCGCAGCATGGGGTGACAACCTGCACAGCTGGGACATTGCCCCGCAGCTCGGGCGGCCGCAGTTCAGCGGCGTCCGGGCGCGCTGGTATGATGTCGAGAAGACCGGCTGGCAGGTGGTGGAGCGCGCCACAGGGCTGGACGTGCGGGCAGTCCATTCCGGGCGCCTGTCGCTGGCGGGGCCAACCGAGGCCATCCAGCAGACCGACAGCGATGCGGCCACGGCCGAGCGCGACGCGGGCGAAGGCTCTGTCGTGATCGAGGGCAATACCGCCGCCATCCCCGATGGGCTGTGCATCGTCTCGGGCACCCGGCCGGGTGTTGACGGGGCGTACCGGATCGAGGCCGTGACCCATACGCTCAGCCGCGCAGGTGGCTTTGTCACCGCACTTGAGCTCAGGCAGCCCCGGGGCGGCGCAGGGGCTGACCCGCGCGAAGCCACGACCCCGACGGTTGCGAGGGCCGAGGCCGCGCCAAGCACCCCACCCATAGTCGACCCGGATGTCTCCGGGCCGCAGTAACAGAACAGGACAGCACATGGCGCAGGATTGGGTCGCAGGGATCCCCACCGTGGTTTACTTCATCATCGGCATGGGCGGTGTCGCAGGCGCCATGCTCGCAATCATCAAGCTCTGGCAAACCATCCGGCCCCGGCCGGACACCACCGAGCGCGACATCGAGACGATCCGCGACGACGTGCACGACATTCGCGCCCGTGTCGCCGCCTTGGAGATCGAGATCGCCAAGATTGACCAGCCCTCCATCGCAAAGCGCTTCGACGGCCTCGAGGGCAAGATCGACCGGCTCTACGAGTTCCTCCTCGACCGTTTCTCAGACGGAGCACCCGACCGCAGGCGGTGACGGTGAGGCTCACGCTCAAAGACCAACGCATCACATCACACAGCCGTCCTTCGGGGCGGCTTTTTTTATCGGAGACCGAAATGACCCCCTATGAGATTGCCAAAACCTATATCGGGACCACCGAAGGCTCCGGACCGCAGAACAATCCGGTGATCGTGCAGATGTACGCCACCGTGGGTCATGATTGGGTCGAGCATGACAGCGTGGCCTGGTGCGCCGCCTTTGTCGGCCATTGCGTCGAACGCGCCGGCCTGCGCTCGACCCGCAAGCTCAACGCCCGGTCCTATCTGGGTTGGGGCGTGCCGGTCGATCTGGCCGACGCGCAGGAAGGCGACATCGCGATCTTTACCCGTGGCGACCCGAGCGGCTGGCAGGGCCATGTCGGCTTCTTCGTGCGCAAGACCGCCGCCTCGATCGAGGTGCTCGGCGGCAATCAGGCCGATGCGGTCAACATCAAGCGCTATTCAAAGACCCGGCTCCTCGGCATCCGCCGGGCCGGCAGCGTCGCACCCGCGGTGACCCTGTCGGTGCGCGACGTCCAGCAGAGGTTGCGCGCCCTCGGCTATCATGAGGTCGGGACCGCAGATGGCATCATGGGGCCGCGCACACGCGCAGCCATCCTCGCCTTCCGGCAGGACAACGCGCTCACACTGGCCCCGATCGTCGACACTGCTCTGATCGACGCTCTGGACACCGCGCCGCCGCGCGACATTGCGGCCGAGCGGGCCTCCGGCATGCCGCGCAACAGCCGGATTGTCACTGCCGCCAATACCCAGATCGGATTGGGCACTCTGGGCGCGCTCGGAACGCTGAGCAGTCAGATCGCGCCTGCCTTGGCGGAGGCCGAAGGCGCGCAAGGGCTGGCGCATCGTTTGATTGCGCTTCTGGGTCTGGACGGATTGCTCCCCGCGCTCTTGCCCTGGATCGGTGCCGCCGTTTTCCTTGCTGTCGTTTGCGCTGCATGGCGCGCAAGAGCCGCCCGGATCGAAGACCACCGCTCGGGGAAAACGCCATGATCGGCGCGGTCCTAACCGCAGCGATGGTGAGGGTCGGTCGCACGCTGGCGCGCGTGGCCAGCCTCGCCGCGGGCATCGCGGTTCTCGTCTGGGTGGCCTTGCGCCGCAGTCGTCGCGACGCTCAGGCCGAAGAAACCCTCCGTCGCGCCAACGCCCGCATCACCGCCCTGAAAACCGCACGGGATATCCACCATGACCTGCAAGACGCGGATCGCGATGATATTCAGCGCCGCGCTGACCGCTGGATGCGCGACTGAGCCAACCAGCCAGTCCGACGCCTGTGACTGGGCGCAGCCCATCCGACCATCGCGCGCAGATGTGTTGACCGAGGGAACGCTCGTGCAGATCGTCGCGCATAATGAAACGGGGGAGGTGCTGTGTGGGTGGCGGTCGTGAAATCACCGGGGCCGTCAGTTGCAATCACTGCATTTCCTGAAGCTACGGCTCGATCACCACGGGCAGGATAAAAAAACGCAAGTCCAGCAAGCTGTGAGCTCGTCAGCGTTTTTAGGGAATAATCCGAGTGTACTTGACGCCTTCAAGCGACGCGCCGAGCCGTAAACCCACATGACTAAAAATCATGGCTATGACTGGAGCAAGAGACGTCGTCGTTTCAGCTGCAATGGTCCTGCCGCCCATTGGCAGTGCGTACTCAACGTCTGCGCCCGCGGCCCAACCGGAGGAACGTCGAAAATCCATGAGTGCATCTTCAGTCATGAAAAACAGAACATGTGCATATTGCTGCCCACCGATCTGCAGACCCGCACTTGCTTTTGCAGCTGAATAATAATCCAGAGAAACGTCACCAACACGGAGTGCACCGCGTCCGTAGGCACCTCCAATACCCAGGCCGGCCTCTGTTATCACCGGCATGACGAGGACACCTCTTGCCTTTTGAGCAAGTTGATATGTCTCTGGAAACTGGCTGTACATTTCCGCCACGGTGGCATTCACACGTGCATCGATCATTGCAGCGCCATTCCTGCCTGCACTGTCGGTACAGCCGGCAACAAACGTGCCGGTGGCAAGGCCAAGCAACAGCTCGCGTCTTTTGATGGACATCATTCTCTTATCCTCTTGATCGGGTGCATATCGGTTCTTGCGGTTTTCCACTTGCTTAAAGCCAGAAAAGTACCCCACTGGGCTTTAGCGACCATTCAAAAAACTCGAAATGGCCTTGCGCTGTTTGTCCATCACGTTGAACGAACAAAAAGCATGTCTGGATACGCTAAATGAAACGATAGCCCTCGCATGATTGGCTTGAATCCCAGTGGATTTGTCAACCATCAGTTCATCAAGCCGGCGAACGGTCAACTCAATGACACTATTTTGAGTCGATCAAAGAAAATGTTTATCGCGCACGCGCAAAGGGGTGTGCGATATGAACCAATGCGGATGGAGATAAGCGCGACACCTCAATCCAGTTTCCAAACCCTCCCGTGCTGCTATAACTAGGCAATACATGGAGAAAACTCGTGAACATTTTGGAAATCAGGAAAGCAGTCCGGGCGAATCTGCGCCTCAAACACACGGACTTGGAGCCGGGGAGCATTGAGGAAATACAGCTTGTGAACCGTATAGAAAGTAAAGCTGATGAAGCTATAAAAGCAGCACAATGCGACCAGCCACAACTGACGCGCGCCGAAGCCTGGGACAGCGTGAAGCAGATGTTCTTGACAGCGCCCGACTCCCCCTTGCCAGATACGGAGTGATGACAAACAGAACGATCTTAGCCGTCGCCTTAACCCGAAGCCTGCCGTTGTCGACTGTCACAAAAACTCCCGAGGCAGCGACTGGTCAATTTTTTCTTTGAGGTCTTTACCCGTTTTAACAAACCCCAAGATCCGCGAGATAGCGACGATAAGGTCTTCTCTCGGCATTTCCCCGCTTTCTGCAATCACGAGACTTGCTGCAGCTCGAATTTCAAGCGGTGGGATTTGATCAGCCTTAGTCGGCGCACTTTCGCCTGAACGGTCTCGTACCGGGCATTTATCGAGCTGATCGGCAGTCATGATAAAATCGCCATCAATCAAAATACTACCAGATTTGGCAGCACGATCGACAGCCTGATCGGAAGCGATTTGAATGCGTCCCCCGGTCCTCGCCTTCCCGAAAGCTGTTGAGACTCGACGAGCAATGAGATCGCGATGAATTGGCCCTTCCACTGTTACTATTTTGGTCACCAGATCGACGAGTACATTTATGGGTGCCTCGTGGGGCTCGACGCTCATGTTCACCGTGAAATTCGATGTCACATAGGCTGGCGCACTGAGTCGGGGCGGTGGCGGCAAGACTGACTCTGCCAATGCCTCCGGCACCGGTTCCGCACCAGTTGCGCGCCGCCCACCCGTATTTGCACCCGAAAACGTTGGCCCCTCCGCAAGAGCGGCAGCCTCAAGAGCCACCCTAAGACGATCGATTTCGGCAGCACGGCGATGGAACCAATCGGTGCTCCAGATCCGGTGGAAACGCCAGCCAAGCCCTTCCAAGACATCCTGGCGAAGGCGATCCCGTTCGCGCGCCCAGAGTGCAGAGTGATAGGTTGCGCCATCACATTCAACGGCGAGGATATAACGCCCCGGTTGCTTAGGATGCCGCACGCCCAGATCGATCCGGAAGCCAGCGGCCCCAACCTGGTGATCACAAGGATGGCCAAGACGCTTGATCACGTCAGCCACATCGGACTCGAGCGGGCTGTCAGGCAGTTCGCCTGTAGCCTGCGGCTGGGCCATCTGCCCGCTGCGCGCAAACTCGAGGAACCGCTTGAGAACCCGCGGACCATCACGACTGGTTCGACTGGTGTCGATGTCATTGGGGTCAAACGAGCAAAAGACGAGGCAACGGGTCCTGGCGCGCGAGAAGAGAACGTTCAGGCGCCGTTCACCGCCCTCGCCGTTCACAGGACCGAACGACATGGACGTCAGTCGCCCATTTGGTTCTGCCGGCCCATACCCGACCGAAATCAGGATCACATCGCGTTCGTCGCCCTGCACGTTTTCGATGTTCTTGACGAAGACATCCTCCGACCGCCCCTCGCGCAAGAAGTCATTGAGGATTTCGTCTTGGCGCCGCGCGACTTCGAGCACCTCGGTCAGCATATCGGATTGCGCCTTCGAGAAGGCGACCACCCCGAGGGAAAGGTCGGGACGGGTGCGCGCATGCTCGGCAACCGCCTTGGCAATGGCCTCGGCCTCTATCCGGTTGGTGCCAGGCCTCCCAGTTCCTCGAGACCGGCTCGTGTACACACCCGGCACGCGCTGAAATGCGAGCCCATAATCAGGGTCGTTTTGAACCGGTGACGGCGGAAGGATCAAACGGTGGTCATAGAATTCGGCGTTGTTGACCATGATGAGCGATGGATCCCGCGAGCGGTAATGCCATTCGAGCATGGCCGGGTTCAGGCCGCGGGCTTCGCAGAGCGTCAAGACGCTCTCCATCTCCGTCGCAGTCGCTGTGCGGACTTCTTCCTCGGTTTCCTCGTCCAGCTCCACATCATCAGATCCAGCGATCCGATCAAAAAAACTGGTCGGCGGAAGCTGCTTCTGATCTCCGACCACAACGATCTGGCGACAACGCGCAATCGCGCCCAGCGCTTCTTCGGGCCGCACTTGGCTGGCCTCGTCGATAACCAGCAAGTCGAATTCCGCCGCTCCCGGCGGCAGATACTGCGCGATGGAGATGGGGCTCATCAGCAGGACAGGCTTGATCCGCTGCACCATCTGTCCAGCTGCTTTCATCATTTGGCGGATCGGCCGATGGCGGCGTTTCTTGGCCATCTCGCCGCGCAAGAAACCCATCTGACCGGCCGCGCCTGTCGGCAGCTGCGCCAGATGTTTCGCGCGAACAAGTCGCCTGGTCTCGGCAAGACGCGCAGCTTCGAGCCCGCGAAAGGCCTCAACGAGCGCGTGCCGATCAAGATAAGCTAGCTCGTTCAGGCCAGGCAGTGCGGTGCGGGCTGCTTCCCAGCGCGCCTCCGCGGTCGCATAGAGAAACTCATCCACGGCCATGCTGGGTGAAAGCTCACCCGCGTCCAACATCGTGATCAGAGACCCGAGGCCGTTATCTTGCAGTTCGGCGGCAAGATACGTGAGGCGCGCCCACTCGCCGAAACGATCAAGAGCGGCCCGCATGGCCTCTATGCGCTGGGCCAGTCTGTCGAGGGTGATACCGTCACCTTCAGGCCAAGTGATCGCAAGCCGTGCCGCCAGCGGATCCAAAACGGCTGCTAGGCCATCCAAGGCGGCCGTCAGTTCGGCCTCACCTGCCGACGCCGCACTGATCTGATTGACACTCTCAGGGTTAGCGGACGGAACGATCGCTGTGATCCGTCCGAGCCATTCAGCATGGGCAAGAAGTGCAGCAAAAGGCGTACGTTCGCCGCGCCAAGCAGACCCCAGGACCTCCTTGAGCCAGCCTTCCTCATCCGCAAGCTCTTTCCGTCGACGCTGAACACCGACCAGTTCATCGACAAGCTGAAGGCGATCCGCAGGCGCGCTGGGCAAAGGGCCGCTCAAAACAGTCGCAAGTTCCTTGCTGGCCCCACGATAGGGACCGAAGAGCCGCGCCCAGAACGAACCAACGCCCGGTGCCAATCGGGATCGCAGCGCGTCAGCAGATATCTCAAAAGCCGCCTCGGCGAAACGCGAGCCAGCCGCCCCTCGCGCCTCTGCCCAAGCACGCCCTGCCCCAAGGGCTTCCTGAAGGCGGGGGTCGTTCGCTCGCGACAATAGAACGGCAGTCGCCTCTTGAGCTTCCACCGGCCTACCAGCTGCTGCGCGCAGAAGGTCACGCAGCCGAAAGCTGTCAGGCAGCGACGAGGGCTCGGCTCTTTGCACCAATGCGGCCAGCTGCGAGGCAGTCGTTTGTAGCCGCTTGATGGCTTCCGAGACTTGGCGCAGTTCGGGTTCAAGCCGCTGCAGATCGGTTGGCTGCAAGCTCGTTGAGCCAACACCGGCGAATGGATGGCTTGGCCGGGGGCCGGAGGTTTTGAGCAGATCTGCATAGGCTGCCACGCGATCCGCAAGATTTCGCCGGGTTGCGTCGTCAAGAGCGGCCAACCCGTCACGCACCAGCCTAGGGGGCGGCAGATCCTTGCCCACGAAACGGGCAATTTCCGCCATCGCCCGATACGGCGTGAAAGCATACCCGGGAATGGGTTCATGCAGCAGGGCGCTCACGCTGTTCAGTCTGTCTCGCGCCTCGCGCAGCGCATCGGGCGGTTCGGGCATCTCTGGCGCCGCCCGACCAGCATTCAACGTACGTGCGAGTTCCTCGAGAAAGGCCTTCTTGTTGGCAGCGCGCGAATGGATTTCTAGGCAAAGGTCACCCAGTCCCACTTTCTGTAGTCGATCATGCACGACTGAGAGCGCTGCCATTTTCTCGGCCACGAAAAGCACGGTCTTTCCGTCATGGGCGGCGCGCGCGATGATGTTCGCAATCGTCTGCGATTTGCCTGTTCCCGGCGGCCCTTGGACAACGAGATTGCGCCCCGCACGAACCTCCTCGATCACGCGGGTTTGCGACGCGTCCGCTGGGACCACATGCAACAGATCCGAAGGGGCAAGCCGAGGATCAAGCGGTTCCTGCGGGCCGAAAAGCGGCTCTGATCGTTCGAACCCACCTCCGAGAAGTCTACCGAGAACCGGATGACCCTCAAACGCGCCTTCTGGCCATTGCACAGGCTCCAAGTCTCGCATCATCAAGAGTTTCGAGAATGAAAAGAAGCCGAGCTGCATGCCATCGCGATCAATCGACCAGCGGGTCCGGTTTTCGATACGCTCGTCTAGTTCATCGAAATACGCTTCCGGCGAGAATGTGTCGTCTTCGGCAATCTCTGGCAGCTCGAACCCGAAATCCGCTCGCAGCCGCTCTTGAAGCGGCAGGTTCGTTACGATTTCAGTATCCCGCGCGCGCAGATCGAACGTCGCTCGCCGGTCATCTCTGACAAGCTCGACGGGCAGCAGGATAAGCGGGGACTCGCGAAGGGTCTGGGAGCTATCGCTTTCGTACCAGCGCAGAAAACCCATCGCCAAGTAAAGGATGTTGAAACCCTGCTCTTCCTCGGAAGTGCGAGCGTCCGTGAACAAGCGCAGCAGACGTCGCTGCAGTGCTTCTTGACCGAGCCGCGTTTCAAGGAATTGATCCTGATATCGCGCGGTACGATCGACGTCGCCCAAGTCCTCAACCGATAATAGGAGGCCTTCGCTGTCACCCTCATCGTCGGCTTCTTCTTCATCTCGCGCCAGGAAACGCATCCGCTTTCCCTGAACCCGGAGCAGATCGAAGATGTCGGCCGTGCGCTCGCCATCAATGTCCAGCGCATTGGACCGCTTGGATGAACGGTTCACATGGATAAGTCGGTTCCGCGTTCCCGTTTCCACCAGGCGACGGCGCGCATCTCCAAGGAGTGCGGTCAAATCTGCGGGGCGCGGTGTTTGTTCTGATTGCATGGTGCTTGTCGACGCTCAGTTAAGTCTTTTCTCCTTGAACCCAAGCACTTGAGCATTCTCGAGAAGGGTCCGCTGCTTGTTCCGGTCAAACCCTTCTGGTGCCTCCCCGTCGATCTCCAACCGAAGGGTGACGGTCCCGCCAGGAACACTGGTAATCTGCTCGATGATGCCCTCGAGTATCTTTGTCATGTCCCTGGCCGGCCGGTCGGCGGAGAGCTCCACCAAACCGTAGAAAGTGCGCGGCAGCGGATCCGGACGGGGCGCGGGCGGTGCGACTGTCCCGCTGGGAACTGTGCTTGCACCCGGGTCGTGTGGATCCGTGATTGGACCGGTGATCGCCGGATCCGACTGGCCTCCCTCTGGCAGCGCCGGCTGGGGACGAGCACGTGCAGTGTCGTCTTCCTCGCGCTGTTTCGCGGCAACCTCCGCCTTGACGATCACGGACCGCGTGTCGATCAGGACCATCTCGGGCCGACCCTTTTCGAGCAGGAGTCCACCATAACGACCATCGTCCCCCACCTCCTCGGCAAAGGCGAAGGGCCCCGGGATCATCTCGGAGACAGCCTTGACGACCGCACCGCGCAGCACCTCCCTGTCACGCAGGCGAGGCAGATAAGCGAATCGGTTGCAGTACTCCCAGACGTCGGACAAGGAGAGGTGCGGCTTGTCTCCCCAGATAAACCGGGACAGCGCAGAATGCAGCCGCCTTGCCCCAATCTCCACAAAAACCCCCTCGGTTGAGACGAGCTTCTTCCCCAATTGGGCCAGGATTCCGTCCTGCGAGACGACCTTGGTCGCTTCCCAAGTCACTTCTTCCTGCGGTGTGTCCTGGACTGCAGTAATCAGATAGCACCACGCCTCTCGCAGCCGTGCCTCGAGCGTCCGCTCTGCCTCTGCCAGGTTCCGGGTCGCTAGCGCAATATCACTTTGAAGAAGGTTGAGGCCATCCTTATCGCCGAGGATAGCCGTACAACTTCGGAGACGCTACCATCACGTTCAATGAAGACATGCCTACTGTAATTGCGCTTGTCTGACAGATCAGAAAGAGGTGCAAACCGGCGGCCTTCCCCCTGCAGGAACTGGTTTCTGAACACTTGGTCAGCACACATTTGTCGAAATCCTATACAACCATCCAGTCGGTCTTAAGCCGAAACAGTTGATCTATGCGCTCGCGTGTTAGCGCGTCCTTTTTCGATGCCCAAACCATCGGATACATAGAACCGCCCTCGACCTGCGCAGCGACGAGATTGGCCTGTTCATCCGACCATTTTTCCCAAGCCGTTTGAAGCGCGCGGAGGGCGTCCCTGTCGATACCCTCAAGGGAGGCGACTTCGTTTAGCACCTCCGTCAACCTGGCTTCATCCCCACGCAAGCGATCGCCGGCGCTGATGTTCATAGAGAGCTGTGTTCGCGGGATTGCATCATGTAGTGCTTCAACCACGACCCAATCGGTCGCTTCGATAAAGGCCCTTGCTGCCGCCATCAGTTGAGACGCCTCGGCTGGATCGAAAACGGGCGACGACGGAAGTTCATGCGCCAGCACATGACGAACCTCGAAAAGGCGTGAAAGCGACGCCATCATCACATCGTAGTCCTCGACGATAGGAGGCAGTGGCCAATCGGCTCGTTCCTCTAACCATCTGGGGTGTGCCATTCTCATCTTCATCGCGAAGTCATCTAGCAGCGTGTCCAAAGAACTGACGGCAGCCTCAATGCTGTTGAGTGAGACTGCGTGCGCGACGAAATCCCCAATCGTTAACTCGCGCCGATCAACGTGAGCGGCAAAGGTAAGATCGATCTTGGAGCCCTTTGCCAAGCGCTCCCCACGCTCGAAGTACTGCTGCGCGTCATTGACTAGCTCAGCTATCACGCCTCGCACGAAGACTTCCAGCGTCGTGACGAGCCTGATCGGTACGAACTCGATAAACGGGGAGGCGAATGCTGTGATGGGATTGACGTCTGCATGGAGCGCGTCGATCTGCGCAACGAGTTCCATCCCGAGCCGGGGATGCTCACCACGGCGCTGTTTCCAATCGATGATCTGTTGGTATGAGGAACGTCGCATGAGGTTGTTGTTAAACGTAACGGCGCTTCATGCATAGTGCAGCGAATTCACCCTTTGCCCAGCAGTCCGTTGGTGAACCATCGGTTCGATTTAGTGCATGCGGCGAACGACTGGTTCGGCGGGCTGCAACGCAGCGTGGTGAGGTGATGACGAGTGACCGCTACGGGCCGAAAACGTCGATTCTGCCGTCACCTTCGTGAAAGGCGTAAGCTGGTCATTCGCTGCGGCTGTGTTTACAACATGGTGACGACGGACATAACGCAAAATGAGAAACTCATGCACAGCCAGGCGGCACAGGCAATCTTGCCGTCGAGCCATATGCCGTCTGACGGATATTGAGCCATTAGTAAATTTGTTAGAACGAGCAATCCAATGATAAAGCATGACGAAAAAAACTGGAAAATAGAACTAGAAAAAAACCATGAAAATTTAGCTTTAAAACAAGACGAAGAAGCCATTCCATGCTTTAACAAAGCCAGTTTCATTAAACGCATGGGGCAAGGTGAAGATTGGCACAAACTGGTCCAAGCGAGTGTTTACATGGAGTTTATTGCCCTCAAGCTGCTAGAGAGGGAACTGAAACACCCAACTGAAATTGAATTGGACAGAATGAGCTTTAGCTCACGCCTAGATTTAATATCTGCGTTGGGCTTGGTTCCTAAACACATAATTTTAGCAATCAAGGCCATTTCAAAGAAGCGCAACAAAGTCGCCCATGACCTAGAATTTGAATTGAGTGATCAAGATATTCAGCAGATTGCAAGCTCGATACCAAAAGACCTTAAAAAAATAGCTAGAGAAGTAAACGACTTCGAGGAACAGGAGCCGTTACTCCTTAGGCATTACCTATCAATTGTCGTGCTTATGTTTGAGCAATTCAGACTTCAACGCGTAAGGTATCTTGTTTGGATTGAGCATAAAGAACAACGAGAGATGCTGATGCGAAAGATGGTTAGGCAAGTGTTGGCGGAAATTTCAACCTAGCAAACTAGCAGCCACGGTTATGGGAAGCGCACTTTAAGTTAGATTGGTATTGAGTAGTGAATTATAGAGGTTTCGTCAGTTAGTCGTGTTGCGAGAGTAAAATATGGGATGGCATTCGTATGGCCGCAATGGGCCGATCTTGGTTGATTCAGAATCAAAAGGTTCAAGATAAGAACCAGTCGGAAAGGGGGGCAATACGGTCTTTGTCCACATAGGAGATCGTTGTTTTTCCTTCAGAAATCTGGATGATTTGCCCCGCAAACCTCAGTAAATCATAAGGGTAGTTTAGTTCAGATAGCGGCTCTCTGCTTCGAGTTTCATACGTCATCTTGCCACTCACAAAGACGACAAGTGCCATACCGACACTGGATGCAAATTCAACCGCCCCGCTTTGAAATCCAGAGGTGGAAAAGATCATTGATTTCTGCGCGCCCACTGCCGAAGCCTTGGCATGAACGCCTAGTACGACATCTCTTTCTACGGGCCGCCCATGCCGCTTGCACTCTACGAGCACCGACATTTTAGCACCATCAAAAATTTCGAACTCAACCCAACCGTCGATGCTGTATTCGCCTCCATTACCCTGCACTTTTTTTAAGTGTCCAACAGAAAATTTGGGAAGACGGGCTCCCGCAGATGAAAGCCAGGAAACTACTTGCTTTTCATAAGCCTCCGGGGTCACTTCGACCGGTTCTTGCGGGTTCCATCGGGGATTTGCTGCACTCTTCAATTTGTGACCGCCATCTTACCTCGTTTAATCAGTACTATTTCTCTTTTCAGGCGTTGGGGCAACAATGCGGATCAAGTTTCTGATGTCACAGAAAGGGCGAAGGTCCGCTTCAAAGTGTTAGACTGCGGCGTCTTAATGGATGCGCAAAGTCTGCTTCGGGCCGATTTTGCTTTGCCCTCCTCAGTTAAGGTTCCCTACCGAGTATTAATGGGTGCTTACGGCGAGGACGTCATGGTAGAAATATGACTGGCTGCAAAGCCAATTGCAAAACTTCCGACAAGTGCGCGTACTTCTGTTTCCATGGCAATCCCTCCTATTAGTGCAAACGGCCCAATGCCGAATGTCCCGAAAGTGAAAAGGATAGCGGCCGCAAAAGTAACAATTACAGTGACAGACTTTAAGCAACGTCCTTCCGGCGTTCCCGCCGAAAGCATCCAAATCAAATTATGGAACGGTTGCGATAGTTGCGTCAAGAGTGGCCTTCTACCACGGTCAGGTCCAAGAGCCGCGACTGGTGCGACAGAGGAGCGTCGGCGCAAGAGCCTTTTTCCTTGACCGAAAAGTTACTTGGCGGCATGCGACTTGTACGAGTTTTTGTTCGTCGACCGACCGCTTTGGGCCGCTATCGGTCACCAACCCACTACAGCCTCCCCGCCATGCGCAGCGCGTTTTCCTCGACGGCTTCGGCGGTCTGCACGACATATCCCTCTGTGGCGCCAGGCAGCGCGGTCCCTGCCGCCGTGACCTTCGCTCTGTTGGCCACCATCGCGTCAACGATCTGCTGCACGCGGTTTTTGACATCGGTGGGACGATATCCAATTTCACGTGCAATGGCCTCCCAGTGACGGCCAGAGACTGTGTCCGGGCGTCGCATCTTGCCATCGATAAACTGGGCATAGGTCTTCACGACATGGGGCCAGGACAGCACGGTCGAGACGTCATAAATGGGCGCAAGGCGCGGCGCGGCCCCCACCGGCAGGATCAAGGAATAGTTCTTCGCATGCGCGTCGGTGTTGGCGACGAGGATGTTTAAGATCACCTGATCGAGTAGCGCCAGCGCATCTGTCGCGCTGACATGGCGACCGGTTGCCAGCAGGGTTTTCAGATCGAGCCCAGGAAGCGTGCCGCGCTCATACTTGCGCCCGGGAGGTAAGCCATTGGCCTGGGCAAAATCCTCTTGATGCAGGCGCACGAGCTTACCGTTCCGCCCTAGCCTGCGATCATAACGCAGAACAGCGATTGCAGTTCGCTTAGACGACTGGAGGATCGTAGACTGCGCAGCCTCGATACCGATCGCCTGCGCCATGCGCAGACACCAGACTTCGTTTTCGGTGATGCCGGGAAGGTTGGGATTGTCAGGCTTCACGATCAAGGTCGACGGCGCCCCGTTCAGGGGGATGGCAAGCATGTCGCCCTCCTGCGGGAGGCGCAACACAGGCGCACCGTCCGGGCCGAGGACAGCGAGCGCCGACTTCTTCTGACCACCGGCCAAAGACTGGCGCACGCCCTCCTCACCCACCAGAAAAGGTCGTTGACCGAGATCCTCAAAGTGGCGCTCGAGTGCCAGGCGCGGATCGTCCGTGTCGTAAAAGGTGGTGAGCGTCGCATAGGTCCACAGCGCCCGATCTGTTGCTGCGCCAAAGGACAGAGCTCCAGCCGTATCCCCCCCGATTTCGGCGAGCACAGCCAGCACGTCGGTTCGATCGAGGCCGAGAGACCGCGTCAGGACCTGGAGTTGTTCTTCCTCCGGCAAGAGGTTCGCCAGCCAAGGGGAGATGACATCAGACGGATAGGGGTCGGCACGGAAAGGCATGGTAACAGACAAGGGGAACGCTCCGGCCGTCTGCAGCCAGCGATCTGCATATCGCAAAGAGAGAGATCCATCAGCCGCAACGTCGACATGCCCTACAGCCAGGTCATCAAACCAGATAGGGACGGAGGCGGTCACTGATACTCTCCGAGATCATAGCCCCCTGATGGCGCCCGATCGCTGGCCTTGGCCGCGTGAGAACCATCCGCGATGATCGTTGCGAGGGACACTCGCATCGCATCAGCGATCCGCCTGAGTGTCGTCAGCCGTGGATCGCGTTTGCCGGTTTCGATCAAGGACAGCGCAGGTGCACTGATCCCAGTGAGGCGAGCCAACTGCTCGAGGCTCAAGCCCTGCACCGCCCGGGTCTCGCGGATACGGCGACCAACATCCGCAAGCAGCTTCTTCTCGGCATCATCGACCATTCGCGCCACCTTACCCTTATCAGTAAAGATAGCAGCATCACGAGCTGTGCTCAAGGAATTTTATCTTTTACGGTAAAATCGCTACGTCTGGTCAGCACGTAAGGCTTCCCTTATCGAATAAGGTAAGCACATCGGAGCGACCGAACGTTGATTTTGGGAGGGTTGAATGTCGGCGAGTACGCGTGGGACATATGCGAATGCACGCGATTGTGGATGAATGTTGTTTTTCTGTTGCGGTGTTGACGTGGCGTTGACGTAAACCGCCAAAGTGCCTGTGGTATCAGATTACCATCGGACAAGGGTTTGATTTATTTATGCAATTTGGTTGCGGGGGTAGGATTTGAACCTACGACCTTCAGGTTATGAGCCCAAATGGCCGCTAAACCGAAAATAATTTGAAATCAGACACTTAAGGCGTAAACCTTTGAACTGTGGGAATTCTCACACCCACATCCGGCAACATTCGAGCAAGTTGGCAGGCACCCACCTCCAAAAAACCTCGTTCGACTGTTGATGTGGCGTTGATGTAGCCCTGCCCTTTCATTGCAATCGACCATCCCTTCGCCTCGCTCAAAAGCGACTTGATCGGCTCTTACCGGACATTCACAGCTATTTTAAATTCTGCAGCACGGCCCGCCATTGCAGAAATTCGCGGCTCGATGCCTAGATCGAAGCAAAGGCGTCGCTTGACTAGACGCAGCTTTGACGTCTACTCTCCAGGCCTGGTTGAGTGCGAGGAGCCAACCGTGAGTGATCTTACCACCCGCGTCGATGATTTTTCATTTCAGATCATGGCCGGAGGTTCCGCGCGGTTCTTCGTGCGCATAACATCCTCTAAGACCAACAAAACATCCATGATCTTTTCAGATTTCATTTTGAATCCTGACGATGATGGCCGCGCGGTCGAAGCGCTGCACCTGCTTAAGCAGCAGGGCTTTCCCCTCGTACCTGCCATGAAGCTAGTGTTTCAGGATATTTACCCGTCGTATAGCGATGAGAACGACCGTGCCGAGCTGGTCAGGAGGCACGATCAGATAGTGTCAGCGGTGAAAGCCTATGCTGCGCAAGCAGGGTTAACGGTTGATAACACTTTCCTTGATCTAAAGGCAGGGAAATTTGAAACAGTGGTGTCGATGAAATGACAGAAGAAAACAGAACCAAGAAGCCGCGCCGTAAAATCGATGTAAGATTCTATACCATTTTTTGGTGGTTGGTTCTGACTCTTAGCGTGTTGGCGCTAGTCCTTATGGCTGTGTCTGGGCTGGTTGTCGATCAAACAAATACCTCATCGATAGCTGAATTTTTGCGGAGTATGGTTTCAGGATCAGGCCTATCGCTTGTAGTGCAAGAGATAGGTGGTCTAGTAAGCAACGGCGTGGTTTCTGGCGTACTGTTTGGCTTAATGTCTGCGGCAATCACGTTGTCTCTGATCTACATCTACAAGATTCCCTCTATTCGAAGAATAGCGATTCAGATTCTGGCTGCTGGATACTACGAAAACTTCCTTCATCGGGTCATTCAGAAGGTTTATTCACAAACTGGCAGCACGAAGAACAGTGTGATCATCATCCTCCCAGGGTTTGCTCTTGTTGAAAACAAATCGATCTACTGGAATAGCTTTCAGTCTTTTGCGGAAAAACATGGGTTCAGATTCGTGCAAGAAACAACTGACGCAGATTTTGGGCGCAACGTCTTCACCATCCAGAAGAACGACAAATCTCCCATACCGATTTTCATAGACATGCCGACCACTCTGACGAACCTTAAGAAAATCATCGAGCTTGAGGAGCACTCACCAGTAGGAACGACATCGAGTCGGAAGCGCATCAAAGAGAGATTTTACTTCCTTCGAGACGCTTTCGAAGAAGAGCTTCGGACGTATGTCAGGGAGCATGACTGGGGAAATGTTCGGATTGTTGAAGGACGCTCTTTGCGCGGCTTCGAACAAGAGATTGGGGAAATCATGGAAGAAATCGCAAACCGCCCTGGTGATTGATAAGTAACGGTATATTTACGATTTTTGTCATATTTTTGTGTGAAGAAAGAAGGCTATTTCGCGATTTGTGTGGGTGGACTGGTTTCCGGTCATGCGCGGCACCCACCAGATGTTGTGGTGTAGGGTGAGGCTGGCAGGTGGCTGAGATTACCTGCGATCAGGTAGGCGATGAGGATGAGGTTCCGGGGTTTGCGATAGCCTCTGGCGCGGGCCTTAGCCGCCTGGACCAGTCCGTTTATGGCCTCAACCGAGCCGTTGCTCAGCGCGCTGTCGAAGCCGTTCAGAATGCCATCCCAGTGGGCTTTGAGGGTCATTGCCAGCTTCTTGAAGGGAGACAGCTTGCTGCGCCGCGCCCATCGGAACCAGGCGGAGAGCTGCGCCTCAGCCTCCTCGCGTGTGGTCGCGGTCATGAAGATATCCCGCAGGGTTTCCTTGAGCCGGAACGCGCGACCGGTTTTGAGATGCATGCGTGACAGCTCATGGTGTTGATGGATCTGCCGCTTGGTCCAGCTGTGTTTGTCCTTCAGCCACATCCATCGGCTGTTTTTGAGCGCAGGGTTTTCGCGGACCTCGGCGCGCCGCACTTCTTCGAGCGCAGCATTGGCCAGCTGGATGACATGGAACCGATCGAAGGTGATGGCCGCTTCCGGCAACTGCGGACCTTCGTGCCAAACGCGTCTAACGGCAGGTCTCAGCCCTTCTAGGACGTTCGTGCATGATGCAGCATGAAGTGTGGCACCGACAGGGAGGGCGGAAAGTGTGAATTCGTTGCACCTGCAAAGGCATACTGTCAAACACATAAAAGCGGCCATTCAAGGCTCAGGTTCAACGCCCCATCATGCTGCACCGGCACCAAGGTCAGCAATGCGCAGATAGTGAGCTTTGCAAGGTCCGGAGCCGAGGTTCGTATTCCGTCCGACCCAAGCCCGGAGTTCATCGGATCGCGCTTCGTACCAATGCGGCTTAGCGTCCAGTAAGGCACCACGTTATCCGCCGCCGGGACATAACAAGGTAGCTTCGCCGTCTGTCCAGCGGCACGCCCGACCGCAGAGGCCGCTCAGGGCAAAAATGCTTGTCCAGCGGTTGCTTCAGGCGATCTTTACGTCGGAAAGCACGCCACTTGGGGAATGTCGGATACATGGATATGCATGACACTAAGCTACTCCCCAACTCTTGGACAGCTTTCCGGGTAATTTAAGTTGCTGCCTGCACCTGCTGATCGGTTTCGATGGTGTTGAAGAAGATCACGGCGGGCGGCTGGACCACGCAGAGCATTGAATGAGTAGAGATCGGCGTAATATAACACCTTAAGAACAGAGGAATTCCGATGACCAAAGAGCGCAAACTTTACCCGGAGCTTGAGGCTCACCTAGAAAAACTTGCGGAGCGATTAGGTGAATTGAAAATGCCAGTCCATGCCTACATAGCTGGTGGCGTCGCAGTTAATCACTATACCGGTATTCGCATGTCAGATGACGTCGATATCGCTTGGTCACGCCGGGTCGCGATTCCGCCTGACATGAGAGTTTTTGAGGCTGCAAATCCCGATGACCCGCAAGACGTAATGCTCATCACCATGGACGGCGAGTTCGGCGATTATCTGGGATCATTCCATCCAGATTGGAAAGAAGACTCTCTTGAAATCTGTCAGATAGGAGACATCGTTCTACATGTGATTTCCCCTCTGGACTTGGCCGTGTCGAAGATTGGACGCTTTCAGGACCGCGACAGAGAAGACATCGAAGGTTTGGCCCGATTCCGGTTGATCAAATCTGAAGAGTTCGAACGACGCGCTACTGAGGCTGTTGATTATTACGTTGGAGACACAACATACATAGGGTATAACCTCCGTGATGCGCTCGAAATGATCAAGGTGATTGAACGTGGATATGAGCAATCATAAAGGCTTCGGCCTTGCGCGGTCCCGCGAGAACAAGGCAATGGATGCCTTGGCCGAAGTTGTGCTTGGGTGGCGCAACCTAGATATGTGCCAAACCCCTGAAGAAGCTCGCCAATTCGGGTACCTGGCCTCTCTTGCGAAGGGGGCAGTATGTGACAGAGATAAGCGTCTACAGGCGCTTGCTAAACGTTGTCGTGACGTTGCGGCAGTCACCTCATCGCCGAACGAATCGTTTCGTGGGGTAGTCGATCCCGTGCAAGCTTCTTGGGGTGCGGCTTGGCACATGGATGCATCAAAACTGCGCCGTGAGTTGCCCCTTCATGTGATGAAAAAACAACGGGCGCAGTCGCGGCAGTATGCTTCCACGTAACATTTTAGATGCTCTTTAATCTCTCGTGCCGAAGGCAGTTCAGGCAACTCCCCCCCGGCATGTGAACAGGAACGCCGCCGCCGAAGGTATCAGCCCTTCCTTCAACCTGTTTGGACCGCCCGAGGTACTCCATACCTTGTGACCTTTCTGGGAAATTTGAGGTAAAAGCTGCGCCTGATTCTGTACCGCGTTTGAATGCCCAAATTGAGCTGGGATCGGTCATCCGGTTGGTCGCGCCGAAGCCTGCAAGGTCAAGATTTGCGTGCTGCACCACAGCGCTAGCGTCTCTCGCCAAAGTCCGCATTGGGCCGGTCACGCCCCCAACGCAGTCGGTCACCCCAAACTTTGCAAAGCGCGCTATCTGCGCATAGCTGCCACTGTTCCAAATCGCAGCGAATGTCCAGTTCCCGCCCACAATGTCGAATGCCGCACCTGCAGCCGTAGAGCTCTATTCTTCGCTACGAGCACCGCCTTCGCAACGACCAGGGAGTAGCCAAACCTGACCGCCCATCACCGCTGGCTGCAACTGTCCCAACCTTTGCGGCGAATCGTGCCTTCGCCGATGGACCCCTCACGGCGGCGACGGCCAATCCCCTCTTCTGTGGTCGGCGACCATGTCGCGCAACGCTGCCGGGGCCAGGACGTCGACCCGGTCACCCCATTTGTAAAGATGCCACGCCATCTCAAGCCAGCCGGATGCTGTAAACTCGACGAGCAGGCTGCCATCGGGGTCTTCGGTCATTTTCTGTGTTGGGTGGAATTCAAACTCGCGTGCTTCTTTAGCCGCGTCAGGGGTGAAGCGCCACCTGACCAACCGATACTCCGCGTCACTGTGATAGGACCCAAACGATTTTTTCGCATAGGCGGCCAGATCAAACTCCGGGTCTCGACGGAACGATTGCCCGGTGATGTTTGCCTCTTTGATCCTGTCTGTCCGGAAACGTCGGAACTCTCCCCGCTTCTTGACATCAACTGCGATCAGATATTGCCGTGTTCCGAGCAACATGCCGTAGGGCTCCACATGCCGCAACTTGGGTTCAGCGTCTGCGGCACCTTGATAGAGCATCTCCAACGAAAACGGGGTTTTGAGCGCGATTGTGATGACGCCAAGTATTCTCGGGTCAATCTTCACCTGCGGCCCGGGACGGCAAGCAAACCCTTGTGCTTCCAGGAGGGCTGCGGCGTCGGTTTGCGCCCGGCGCGCGTCAAGGCTGGGAATTGTCGCCAGCAACCTGTCCCGAATGGATGTGAGGACCCGGGCGTCCTGTTCGGCCCCATCGCGCCGCGCGCGCACAATCGCCATATCAAGCGCCACAAGTTCCGTGTCCTGTAAACCGCGCATCGAAAGGATCGACGTGTCGGGGATCTTCCACCGCCTTCGCCGGTCTGCGTCTGTCGTGCAGGTGTAGGACGGAAAGGCCAGCTCGAACGCGCGCATCATGCGCTGGGCTGTTCTGTGGTTCACCCCGAACTCTTCTTCCACGTCATTCAGACAAATACCGCGATGCCGAGAGTTCGCAATTTCGGCAATCCGCATGAGATCCTGCGCTTTTTGAAACGACATCGGGCCCTCCACGTAAGGTTGTGACACCCACGGTAGGACAGAATGGACGAGCAAGCGAGTCGCAGATGACATCCCCTCAGCGCGACCCATTGCCCATCGCTATCGGGTCCAGCGGCGCGGCCGGAACGACCCCATCTTGAACAGGAGCCCTGTATGAATGTGAAACTGCCCAAGCCTGCTTACTACTCCGTCAACGACTTGTCTGCGCGATGGGGGTGCACCAATGCTGATATTGCCGGCTGGGCAGCGTCGGGGAATTTCGACATTTTGACTGGCATCCCGCCAGTGACCTGCACTGAGGACGTGATCGCGGGCGAAGTGGTGCTCCGTCCTTTTGACATGATCTCCATGTTCCGCCGCTGTGGAACCGGGCCACAGGTCGCGCGGGTGCGCAGGGTCCGCAAGAAGGACATACCGGTCTGGTCCTTGATCACGACGCCGCGAAAGGGTGTCAAGGTGTGCATAGCAGACCTGCTCGTCGCCGCCCCACAAGTGCATCGTTTCGAGGAAAAGCACAATTTGCTCGGCCGCATCAGCGGTGCCACCGGCTCCGTGTCTCCGTATGATTGGGAAGGCATGCTGCAAGCTTTGACCCTCTACATTCACGAAGAAGGTGTCCCTGACTCCCAAGGGGCTTTGGTATCTGCCATGCTGGATTGGTTCGTAGAGAACGGCGATGCCGATGATGTCCCTGACGAGCGCTCCGTTCGGCGCAGGGTCTCGCCTGTTTGGCGTGCGTTGAAAAACGCGCGCAAATAAACAGGGAGACGGACTTACGCACTCTTCGCGCATAGTCCTGCGTCTGCGTCATGCACGACCTTGAGCCGCGGCCGAACAGCGTCGGCCACGGCATCCACCCCTGCCCGCAGGGGCGCGTCCAGCAAATGCGCGTAGCGTTGCGTGGTTTGCAGCTGCGTATGCCCCAGCAACTTGCCGATCATTTCCAAGGAGGCGCCACCGCTCACAAGCAGCGAGGCAAATGTATGGCGCAGGTCATGAATCCGCGCGTCCTCAATCTGTGCCACTTTTTGAATGCGTCTCCAGAAGCGCCGGATTTCCTTCACTGGCTGCCCCGGCACATCCCCCGGAAACAGCCAAGGATTGCCCTTTGGGACAAGCAACAGCCGTTCGCGCACAATCGCAGCCACATCCGCAGATATTGGCACCCTGTGAACCTTGCGCTGCTTTGTGGTCGCGGCAGGTTTTGTCCAGATCCCCAGGTCCAGATTGAACTGTTCAAACCGCGCCTGACGAACTTCCCCGACACGCGCGCCTGTCAGCATGCAGAGCCGAATGATACCCGCCGCGCGTTGGTCTTCGTCCGCATCCAATGCGGCGGCCACACGGTCGATTTCTTCTTTCGTCAAAAACCGCTCCCGCGGCGTCTCAACACGACGGTAGAAGCCATTTGCAGGATTGTCCTCCCGCATGCCCCAATCAATTGCCAGATTGAACATCTTGCGCAGCACTTCACCAACGCGGTTCGCTCGGATCGGCGTTCGCTTCACGCCTTGCAGCTTGCGGGCCCGATTGTTCGGTTTGGCCTTGTGCGGCCGCGCTCTCCCTTCAGCGATCTTGGTCAAAAGCCGATCGACGTCGGATTTGGTGATCTCCGTCACCAGCTTCTTTCCCCAATGTGGCGCCACCAATTTTTCCAGCATCGATTTATGATCTGCGGCACTTGTCGGGGCAAGCCGAACAGCATGCTCTTTGAGGTATCGATCAATCAGATCCTGCACGCGTGGAACAGACCGCTGCATGTCCCGTTCAGCCAAGGGGTCCTGCCCGAGGTCAACCGCACGCCGTAGTTCTCGCGCTCGATCCCGTGCTGCGGTCACAGACCATGCTGGCCACCGTGCGAAGGTCATACGGCGCTGACGCCCCGAAACCCGGTAGTCGAAGGTGAATGCCCTGCCCCCTCCCCGATAGACGCAGACCGCAAACCCTCGGATGTCATCGTCAAAGATCTGATAGTCCCGTCCCGCGACCGGCAACGCCTCCCGCAGCACTTTCTCTGTCAAATGCACTCTGTTGGCCATCGGTACCCTCCTTTCCCGACATCACGCGTAGAAACGCGGCGCCATCAAGTTAATCATGAGCAACAGACCGGCAGGGTGGCACTGACCGGCAGTGACCGGCAGTGACTTTTCATACCGTGCCGCTCTGCGTGCCACCCCATGTTTTATTGGGGTTTTGGCTAAAATGCCGTTTGCCACCTGCAAACCGGGAAGACATCCCGTACCTCCAAAACTGGGCCGAAACCGTGGAAACGGGGGATTTCTCAATAAAATCAATGACCGGCACGGGTTTTGATTTTCACTGCCGGTCAGTGCCACCCTTGCCACCCCTGAATGTCGCTGAAAGTGGCTCCAATCCCGCGAATGTGGCTGAATCCGCCGCTACAGCGGTCGCGCAGCGCGTTTTGAATACCGGCAGCCGATGCCAAAATTATTTACAACCGCTGTAAATTTTGCCGCAGCGCAGCGTGAATTCCGCAATCGTCAATAAAACAAGGGGTGGCACGCAGACCGGCAAACTTTGCAAAGTCACTGCCGGTCACTGCCGGTCAGTGCCACCCTGCCACCCCTCCTGATGTGCTTTGGATGAGAGACCACATTCGCCGACACCCGGCGATCATCGGGAGAACATGACATGACACAGATGTGCACCGACGCCGGTCGATCTTCGAATTCAGAGGGCCTCACGCTTCTGAGCGGCTGGATCAGCCGATCTGCCCTCGCCCTGGAACTCGGCGTATGTGAGGAAACCCTCCGGCGCTGGGCGGATGCACGGCGAGGGCCGCCATACATCCGAGCCGGACGCAAGATCCTCTACCGACGCAGTGCCGTTCTCGACTGGCTGGAGGAGCAAGAGACGATCGGCCAGCGTCGCGGACGCCGGGGGGCACGCCGATGAGCCTTCCCCTGCCCTTTCGTGCACAAAGCCGCCGCCGGCGCGGCGCGCGCGATGACAGCCGCCAGGACTGGATCGACGAGCGCCTGCGCGAGGCCCGCATCGTGGTGGCCGATGTGGTGCACCATTCCGACCACATGGTCCGGCTGGCCTGCAATGTCCTGGTCCAGCACGGCCAGACGCCCGAGGAGCGCGAGGATGCCCGTATCCTGCTCGTCGTTCTGGGGGGCAAAGCCCATGGCCGCGGGCGCCCCGCCTGGGCCGATCCGGAGGACCGGCGATGAAGACGCGCGGAACACCGGAGGCGGACCTGCAGCGCGCTGTGGTCAGCGCCTTGCGGGTCGTCCTGCCCAAAGGGGCGATTGTGCATCACAGCTCCAACGAGGTCGCGCAGGCCGGGCCTCGGGGCGCCAAGCGCCAGGCCATCCTGACCGGCATGGGGGTGCACCCCGGCTTTGCTGATCTGGTGGTGCTGTGTGATGGCCGTGTGCTGTTTCTGGAGCTCAAATCCCGCAAGGGGCAGCTGAGCCCGGCGCAGCAGGCGTTTCGCGACGCGGTGCACGCGCAAGGGTTTGGCTGGGCACTGGTGCGCTCCTTGGATGACGCGCTGGGCGCTCTGGCGGATCACGGGCTCACCACACGGGTGGTCGGCGCTGTCGGCAGCCCGGCGCTGGGCGTCTCCGGGCCTCGAGCTTGTTCCGGGAGCGCGTCGTCATGAGCCATGCCGCCACCAATTGGGCGATCCAGCAGCGCGGGCTGAAGCCCACAACAAAGATTGTCCTCTGGCATCTGTGCGATCTGAGAACGGCAGTGCAAAAGTTGGCCACGGAAGTGGCGTGATAATCTCGCTGCGGGCAGCGTAAAATGTTGCCACTTTGGCCCTTTCTGTTTGCAGGGAGGGCGGGAGATTTTAGTCGTGGATTTATATTTGAAGGTCCGCCTCGCGCGTCGGGGCGGTATGAGCGAACGGGAGGCCGCCGGCCATTTCGGGATCTCGCGTGCGAGCGTGAAGAAGATGATGATGTTTTCGGTCCCGCCGGGTTATCAGCGAACGGCGCAGATCAAGCGGCCCAAGCTGGACGGGTTCACCGGCTTCATCGACGAATGGATGCAAGACGATCTGAACCGTCCCCGTAAACAGCGCCACACCGCCAAGCGCATTTTTGAACGGCTTTGCGACGAGCACCAGTTTCAAGGCGGCTATACGACGGTCAAGAACTATGTCCGGGAACAAGGGCGGCGCAGCCGAGAGATGTTTGTCCCTCTGGCACATGCCCCCGGCCATGCCCAAGCGGATTTTGGCGAGGCGATGGTCGTGATTGGCGGGGTCGAGCAGAAGGCATATTTCTTTGCACTGGATCTGCCCTACAGCGATGCCTGCTTTGTGCGTGCTTATCCTGCGGCGGTCTCCGAGGCTTGGGTTGATGGCCATGTTCATGCTTTTGCATTCTTCGGCCGGGTTCCGCAGTCGGTTCTTTATGACAACGATCGATGCCTGGTCGCGAAGATCCTGCCGGACGGCTCGCGCAAGCGGACCAAGCTGTTCAGTGGGTTCCTGTCGCATTACTTCATCCAAGATCGTTATGGCCGACCGGGTAAGGGCAACGATAAAGGCGCTGTTGAGGGTCTGGTCGGATATGCCCGGCGCAACTTCATGGTGCCTATCCCACATTTTGCGACATGGGAGGCGTTCAATACCTGGCTGGAAGAACAATGCCGCAAGCGCCAGAGCGATGTCTTGCGCGGTCACAGCGACAGCATCGGGCAACGACTGGTCCGCGATCTTGATGCGATGATGGATTTGCCGGCGTCACCGTTTGATGCCTGTGACCAGGCCAATGGTCAGGTGAACTCACAATCCCTGGTGCGCTACAAAACCAACGATTATTCGGTTCCTGTCGCCTACGGGCACCGCGATGTCTGGCTTCGTGGCTATGTCGATCAGGTGGTCATTGGCTGTGGTGGAGAGGTGATTGCCCGCCACAGCCGGTGCTGGGACCGGGAGGATATGGTCTTTGATCCCGTTCACTATCTGCCGCTGCTGGAGCAAAAGACCGGCGCGCTGGATCAGGCGGCCCCATTGGTGGAATGGGAGCTGCCAGAGGAATTTGTGACCCTGCGCCGCTTGATGGAAGCCCGCATGATCAAGGCGGGGCGGCGTGAGTATGTGCAGGTCTTGCGGCTCTTGGAGACATTCGAGATGGCAGACCTGCAGGTTGCCGTCAAAAACGCACTTCGCATGGGTGCCATTGGGTTTGACGCCGTGAAACACCTCGTGCTGTGCCAGGTCGAGAAGCGGCCGCCCAAGCTGGATCTGGATGTCTATCCGTATCTGCCAAAGGCCAATGTCGGCACGACGTCGGCGGCCAGTTATATGTCCCTGATGAAGCGGGGGCAGGCAGCATGAGCGACGCTCCCCAAATCCTGCTGAACTACCGCCTCAAATCGCTGCGGCTGCCGACCGTTCTGCGGGAATACAGCAAACTGGCCAAGCAGGCCGCAGCCGAGGGACTGGACCATGTACAATTTCTTGCACGTCTGATCGAACTGGAGATGATTGACCGGGAACGCAGGATGATCGAGCGCAGGATCAAAGCCGCAAAGTTCCCAGCCGTCAAAAGCCTGGATAGCTTCGACTTCAAGGCGATCCCCGCCCTGAACAAGATGCAGGTGCTGGAGTTGGCGCGTTGCGAATGGATCGAACGGCGCGAGAATGTCATCGCGCTTGGGCCTTCCGGCACCGGCAAAACCCACATTGCCCTCGGCCTCGGGTTGTCGGCATGCCAGAAAGGCCTGTCTGTCGGTTTTGTCACCGCCGCAGCGCTTGTTCATGAACTGATGGAGGCCAGAGACGAACGCAGGCTCCTGCGGCTTCAAAAACAGATGGTTGGTTACAAGCTGCTGATCATCGACGAGCTGGGCTTTGTGCCACTGAGCAAAACCGGGGCTGAGCTGCTGTTTGAATTGATCTCCCAACGCTACGAGCGCGGCTCCACGCTGATCACAAGCAACCTGCCATTCGACGAATGGACAGAAACATTTGGGTCAGAACGCCTGACAGGCGCACTGCTCGATCGCCTGACCCACCACGTCAACATCCTGGAGATGAATGGCGAAAGCTACCGCCTTGGCCAGAGCAAGGCGCGTCAAGCAGCGCCCAAAACCTAAACCTCAATCAGCACAGATTGGCCCTGACGGTCCAAAGCATCCGGACAACCGCCCGCTATATAACAAGCGCGGCTGCCCGGATGCTGGCGCTCGTCTTCACGCTGATTATCCCAAACCCAAAGTGGCAACATTTTGCGCTGCCCTTTGGCTCACTTTTACTCTGCCGTTGACAACTGTGCCTCCAGCACACGGTCCCGATCACAGGCGGCAGTGCCACCGTGTTCGTCAACGGAGTTTCAATTGCCCGCGTCGGTGACGCCATCGACGCAGGCGCCATCACCGGCGGATCGCCGGATGTTTTTGCCGGCAGATGACTGATCACTGAGCTCTGAGTTGGAAGCTTCAGCTCCAAAAATTCCCCGCAATGAAAGACAAGAAAGGACATCACATGCCACGTTACGCAATCACCGAGACAGCCGGGCGTTTCGTCGCCGGGACCAACAATACCGGTGTCGGAACGGTGCTGACGCTGACCGAGAAACAGGCCGAACATGAGGTTCGGCTTGGCACGCTACGGCTGCTGGACGTCAACACCGATGCGCCTGAACACACCGCAGAGGCGTCGACCGGGGACAAACCCGATGACAGGACTGCGCCGCCTGCGGCAGCGCAACGCCAAGCGACGGTAGAACCCAAGACCGCTGACAGCACCGTCAAAACCAGCAAAGAACGCGGTGCGTCTCCGAAGCAGTAACCCGCGGCCCTCAGCCGTCATCTTTGCTTGCTGTGTCTGCCTCTCCGTCTTGCTTCGTCCGCGTGGTCTGGAACACGGGTCCCTTTGGAGCCGGTTTCTTCCGCAGGATCGGTGCTGTGGGCTCTTCGCAGTTCGGGCAGGTCTCATCGGTCTCCCGGACAGTGCCGCCGCAATACATGCATTTTTTCATGGTGATCGGTTCACTCGAGTCGCGTTATACTGGTTGGATCGGCTTCTGGTGAACGACCGGTCCTTGGTCAATGGGACGCATTCGACATGGTGCCAAATCACAACAGCCCCTCGGTTGGCCTGAACGCGGCCACGGGGGGCACGCTCATGGGCTGGTCGCATGTGGTGCAGTCCCTGCAGGACATCTTCACGACGCGGTTTGGCGCGCGCGTCATGCGCGAATGGTACGGGTCGTTTGTGCCCACGCTGCTCGGGCGGCAGATCAACAGATCGGAGGTGCCGCTGTTTCTTGCGGCCTTCACCTCGGCGATCGAGCAATGGGAGCCCCGGTTCAAGGTGACGGAGATTGGACTGAAGGATGTCACCCGGGACGGGGTTGTGCGCCTGTCGATCTCTGGCGAATACCGCCCCCGGGCCCTGCTGGGCGATCCCACCTCCGCCGGTTTGCGCAGCCTGGTCATTGACGCCGACGAGGTCGGTCTCGCGATTGCAGACAAGGGAACGCCATGAGCACCACCAGCACGATCGACCTGTCCTCTCTCCCGGCTCCGGGCGTCATCGAGGAACTGGACTTCGAGGTCATCCTGCGGGCGATGCGCGACGATCTGGTGGCGCGCTTCCCGCCGATCGCGCCGGTGATCGACCTGCAAAGCGAGCCCGCGCGCAAGCTGCTCGAGGTCTGCGCCTATCGCGAGCTCTTGCTGCGGCAACGGGTCAATGACGCGGCGCGTGCCAACCTGCTGGCCTTTGCGGGGACCACCGACCTTGATCATCTCGCCAGCTTCTACGGCGTCACCCGCCTGACGGACGAGACCGACACCGCGCTGCGCCTGCGGGTGCAACAGCGCATCCAGGGCTGGTCCAATGCGGGAGGTGCCGCGCATTACCGGTACTGGGCCCTGACGGCGGACGAGCGGGTCTCCGACGCAGCTGTCTCCTCCCCAAGCGCGGGCATCGTGCGGATTGCCGTGCTCTCGGCCGAGGGTGACGGGGCGTCGTCCGAGGACCTGCTCACGGCTGTGCGGGCAATTGTGCTGCGCGATGACGTGCGCGTGTTGACCGACACGGTCGAGGTGGTCTCGGCCAGCATCGTGCCCGTGGATGTGGCCGCCACGGTCTTTCTCTATCCCGACACCCCCGCTCAGGTGATCGCGCAGCTGCGCGTCGACTTCCCCGCGCGCTTTGCGGCGGCGCGCGGGCTTGGCTGGGATTTGACCAGGTCCTGGATCAACGCGCAGCTCCACCCCTCAGGGGTGCAGCGGGTGCATTTGACAGCGCCTGCGACCGACACGGTGATCAGTGCCGAGCAGTGCGTTGCCCTCGGTGCCGTCGAGATCACGTTCGGCGGGCGTGACCGATGACAGAGCCATCTGTGGGTCCATCTTTACTCCCGCCGGGTGCCACCACCTTTGAGCGGGCGATGGAGGCCGCGACGGCGCTGGATGCCCGCGCCCCGGCCATCCGGCCCAACGCCCGGGCCAAGCTCGACGGCTTTGATCCATTTGTGCCCTGGCTGATCTGGGAATACGGCCTGGGAGACATCCTTCCCTATCTGAGTGACCCCCAACGGGCGCTGCGGGAGGGTATTCGCTGGCAGCGCTTGCGCGGGACGCCGGAGGCCTTGCGCCTTGCCTTTTCCTGGCGCGATCTGGACGGGGTTCAGGTCTTCCAGGAGGAGCCCGGGCAGCACTTCGCGGCGTTTCAGATCGACACGAATGCGGTGCCACCGCTTGAGGACATCGACGATCTGATTGCGCTCGCGCGCCTGTCGGCACCGGCGCGATCGCGGCTGGCGCGCATCTTTCACGGCTATGACCTGCGGCGGATCAAGCTGGACGACACGCGGCTCGGGGACGGGCTGCTCAGCGATTACAGCGGCGTGCGTCACACAGACGGGCAAACACGCCTGTCCTTTGGACGCGTGTTTCCCGCGACTGTACCCGCGCCGGAGGTGCGGACACATGCAGGGATATTCGTCGACCATGTCGCGCGCGGGTTTCTGCCGGGTCGGTTTGTTCTGTCGGATAGCGTGCTCGACGATGACCGGGCGACGCCCAACCCGTTCATCTATCACGCGCACCTGTTCACGCTGGCCAACACCGACGGCGTCCCGGACGAGCCAGCCGACTTCGAGCCGGTGCGCAGGTTCCAGCGCGCGCAGATGGTGCTAACGGAAGGGATGCGCCTCGGGGACATCAACAGCCGAACACCCCCGGTGGATTGGGTGTTCTACGAGGACCGCAGGCGACTCTCCGAGGAGGCTGCGGTCTCCGGCGCTCCGGCAGAGGTGCGGCGCATCCGGCGCACGGAGATGTTCGAGCGACGCTCTGCAGGGGCAGCACTGGCGCCTGCGCCGGTGGTGGTGGCGCGGTGGAGCCATGTGCTGCGCACCCACGCCTTCGGCGGCCGGTCACAGGTTTATCGCCTTTCGGAAACGCGGCGGACTTTACCGCCGGTTTGGTACGCTCAGCCCTCGCGGGCGCTTGCTGCCGAGACCTACGAGGTGGCGGTGCGCGTGGGGGACGCTGTGCGTGCCGACGCGCGGGTCTCGGACCAGGACCGCTTCATTCCCGGACAGGTGCGCCGGGCCGATGCGCGAGCGGTGGGCGACGGTCTCGCTCTGACGCCCACCAATCCGTCTCGGGCACTGCTGCCTGAGGTCTATGATCCGGCGGCGTCTCCCATCCGGTTCAGTGAAGTGACCGGAGACACAATTTACGCCGGGCAGTTCTGGCTGCCGCTCACTTACGTCGACCAGCCCTGGTCCGAGGTGCAGGTCCTCGTCGGGGCCATGCACCGCACGGACACACCCAACACAGACTGACGAGGAGGCCTGAATGGCTATCATGACGCGCTCGGGGCGCGCAGCTCTGGCGGACGCAATCCGCCAGCGCCCGCTCCATCTTGCCTGGGGGACAGGCGACACCGCCTGGGACAGCACCGCCCCGCAGAGGACCCTGACGTTCGGCGCAAACGATGTGCTGCAGCTGCCGCACGCTTACGTCTCAGGCGTGGCGCTTGCCTCTCCGGATGGGATCACGACCTACTCGGCCGGGACAGATTACACGGTGGACAGCTCGACCGGCCGTGTCACGCGGAGTGTCACTGGCGGTATCCCCACGGAGGCAACGGTCCGCGTGGACTACACCATCGACACACCCCCGCCCGATGTGACGCAGACAGCCCTGCTGGGCGAGCTCGGCCGCCGTGCGGTGGACGAAGTGGCGTTCGTGGTCGCGGATGATGCAGGCGCGATTGTCGCCCCCACCGGCCGCTTCACGCTCTCCGCCACACCCACCAATCACCTCTTCGTGCGGGTGCGCTTCGAGTTCGAGGACGCCCCCGATGCGGTGATCCGCGAACAAGGCCTCTTTGTCGGCACCACCACCGATCCCGCCCTGCCGGCGGGGCTGCGGTATTTCGAGCCGGCCGCCATCACCGACCCCGGCATCCTGCTGATCGTGCAGAACACCGTCCCGATCATCCGCCAACCCTCGACCCGCGAGACCTTCGAGTTCGTGGTCACGTTCTAATCAGGAGGCCCACCCGTGGCGCTTGACCGCTATTACAATCTCTACAATTCGGCCTCCGGCTATGCCGAGCTGATGTTCCGCGCCGGCGACGGCCTGCAAAGCCGCGAGCTGAACGAAGTCCAGACCTGGCTCGCGGACCGCCTCGCCAGGATCGGCGACGCCATCTTCAAGGAAGGCGACCTGATCCGCGATGGCGACGTCTCCGTCGATCCCGCCACAGGTGAGGTCAACCTGGCCTCCGGCATCGTCTACCTGCGCGGCGCAGCGCGCCCTGTTGGTGCCACCCGCTTCGTGATCCCGGTGGACCGGACGGTGGCCCTCGGCGTGCGCTTTGTCGAGACCATCGTCACCGAGCTCGAGGACCCGGCCCTGCGCGATCCGGCCCTGGGCACCCGCAACTATCAGGAACCCGGGGCCGCACGTCGCAAGGAGCAGATCCTCTGGGGCTGGGACAGCGGCAATCAGAACGACGGCGGCACCGGGGCCTTCCATGCAATCTATACCGTCACCAATGGCACACTCGACAACAGGATCCAGCCGCCCGAGCTCGACGCGGTGCTGCAAACCGTGGCGCGCTATGACCGCGAGGCAAATGGCTCCTATGTCGCCACTGGCCTGGAGCTCACCTATCTGACCCGCGACGATGCGGCGGCGGAGTACGTCTTCTCGCTCGCCGAAGGTGTCGGCAATGTCGGGGGTCTCAAGGTCGAGCGCCCGCAATCCACACGTCTCCGCTGGGCCGTCGATCCGGACCTGCGCGCGGTAAATGCCGAGCCGCATGGCTTTGCCGATGGCGGCACCGGCACCGCGGTGATCCCGGTCAATCTCGCCCCCATCGCCGAGGTCACGGACGTCACCATCACCCGCGAGACCCCCGAGACCGTCACCCATGGCGCCTTCACCGGAGCATCGGACCCGCTTGCGAACAGCACGGTGGTTGCGGTCCTCAGCGTGTCACAAGGTGGCACCGCCTATACGCAAGGGGTGGATTACGTGGTCTCGGCTGGGCGGATCGACTGGTCGCCGGGCGGCGCGGAGCCTGCGCCGGGGTCGACCTATTCGGTCACCTATCGCTACATCGACAGCATCGCTCCGGATGCTGTGACGGATGAGACCGTGACCGTCTCGGGTGCCGTGACCGGGACCACGGTGTTCATCGACTATGCCTACAAGCTGCCGCGCATCGATGCGCTGGTGATGAGCGCGGGTGGCCTGCTCTCGCGGGTGCGCGGCGTCTCGCAGACCCTCAACCCGCAGGCCCCACAGCTGCCGGGCAGCGTGCTGCCTCTGGCGGAGGTGGCGCTGGATTGGTTTGCCGACCGGGTGCCACTGGTGCGCAACACCGCGACCCGGGCCGTGCCCTTTGCGGACCTTGCCGCGATGCAACGCCAGATCAGCGGCCTGTTCCAGCTGGTGGCCATCGAACGGCTGCGCAATGACGCCAACATCACCGACCCCACCTCCAAGCTCGGGGTGTTTGTCGACCCGTTCCTCGACGACGACCTGCGCGATCAGGGCATCCCGCAAAGCGCGGCGGTGTTGTGGGGCGAGCTGACCCTGCCGATCACGGCGGCGGTTCAGGAACCGCCAGAGGGAGCCGCGGCGACGTGGACGCTCGCCTATGAGCTGACACCGGTGCTTGAGCAGCTGGCCAGCACGCGGGCGATGAAGATCAACCCCTACATGAACTTCGAGCCGGTGCCGGCGGCGGTCACCCTGGTGCCGTCGGTGGACAACTGGACCCGTGTCGAGACGCAATGGACCTCCGCCATCACCCGGGCCTTCACCTCGGGCTCGGGGCGGTTGTCCAGCACGTCGGTCTCCACCAGCACCGAGCTTGTGTCTTCGACCTCGCGCGCCGCGCTGGACATCCGCCAGCGCTCCGTCGGCTTCACGCTGCGCGGCATGGACCCGAACGAGGCGCTGCTGCGGGTGGAGTTCGACGGGCTCGACGTGACGCCAGACCCTGCACCGGTGGCAGACGCGGCCGGTGTGCTCAGCTCCGCCTTCACGATCCCGCCCGGCGTGCCCACCGGGTCAAAGAGCGTGACCTTTCTTGGCGAAGCCGGATCGTTCGGCGAAAGCACGTATACCGCCAACGGGACGATCATCACCAACACCTTCCGCAGTGTCACGACGCGGCGGACGGTGCGCTGGAGCCCGCCGCCTCCGCCTCCGCCGCCGCGGCCTCCCCGCCGGTGGGACCCGCTGGCGCAGACGCTTGTGCTGGATGTGGACACGGTGGTGGCGGGGCTCGACGTCTGGTTCGACGCGATCGGCCGCGCAGATGCGCCCACGATCGTGCAAATCCGCGAGACCACGGTCGGGTTTCCGAACGAAACTGTCGTGACCTCGAGCGAGGTCGACATGGCGACGGTCACTCTGGGGGGGGCGACCCGGGTGGCGTTTGACCCGACCTTGCTCCGGGCGGGGCGCGAATACGCGCTGGTGTTTCTGACCGACGATCCGGACCACGCCCTGCGGGTGGCGGAGCTGGGCAAGTATGACGCCGAGACGGAAACCTGGGTGACGGCGCAGCCCTACCGGATCGGCGTGCTGCTGTCCTCCTCCAACGCCTCGACCTGGACCCCGCATCAGGAGCGGGACCTCAAGTTCCGGCTGCTGGCGGCACGGTTCACCGAGACGACGAGGACGGTGGCGCTTGGGGAGATCACGGTCTCGGAGAGCACCGACTTCATCGCGCTGGCGGGCGTGGAGCGCATGTCGTCCGAGACCGATGTGACCTTCGTGCTGCGCGACAGCTCTGGCCAGGTGTTCCGCATGACGGAAGGGGCTGCGCTCAATCTGGCGGCGCGCGTGTCGGACAGGCTGAGCGTGGAGGCGGTGCTCTCGGGCTCGGAGCGGTTCACACCGGTCCTCTTCCCCGGTGTGCAGGTGCTGAACGGCGCGCTGGCCTCGGAGGCGGAGTATGTCAGCCGGGCGATCCCGGCGGCGGCGACGTTTGATGTCTCGGTCTATCTCGACACGCTGATCCCGCCCGGGGCTGGCGTGGCGGTATTTGCGGAGACGGATGCGGGGTGGTCGCAGCTGTCGCTGGAGAGCGGGCAGCCGATCGAGAATGGGGCCGAGGAGCGGCACTATGTCGGGTCCGGTTTTGCCGGTGTGGGGGCCGCCAACGTGACCCGCATCAAGATCGCGCTGTCGGGCACCCCGGCGGCCCGGCCGTTCGCCAGCGCCCTGCGCGCCATCCTCAAGTGAGGGGGCGCATGAGCAACACGGCAACCACACAAGGCGTGACCCGGGACGAGCGCACCCCCGGGCGGGGCTACCCGCTTCCCCATCCTGACAACACGATGCAGGCGGATATCGAGCGGCTGCGCACCACGCTGGTCGCCGCTGACGCGGACGTCACGGCTCAGATCGCCGAGACCCGGCGGCGCTGGGTGCACGACTTCATCGGACTGAAACTGTGACGGCGTGGACGTGGATACCTGCGTACCCCGCCACCCCCTTGAACGACACGCAGTACCGCCCAAGCGCAACTTCGGACATTTGATACGACACTCAAGAGGACCCCATGACGGATATCCTGCTGCGGGGCGCGCTGAGCGCCCTCAAGACCAAGATCGAGGCGCTGGCGACCTCGGAGACGGCCACAGCCGAAGACCTTGCAATGCTGGGCACGGCCCTTGAGCGCATCGCGGGCAAGACCACCGCCATCGAGGTGGAGATGCTCGGCGAGGAACAGCGCGCTGCGGTCTCTGTTGAGGTCGCGACGTCTCGGGACAACGCCTTGCAGGCCATCGCGGATGCGCTGGCAGCGGCGGATGCGGCGATGGCCAACCACTTCAGCAGCATCAACGCGGCGGGGACGGCAGCCTTACCACCGATCGCGGAGGCGCAAGGTGCTGCGCTTGTGGCTATCGTAACCGAGCGGGACGCGGTTCTGGCAGCGGTCGCCGAAACCACCGAGGGCGCTGTGGCCGAGGTCACCGAGACGGCGCTGGCAGCGGTAGCGACCGCCTCCGGCCTGACCCCCACCTCCTTCTTCTTCAATCAACTCTGAGGACCAGGCCCATGAGCATCCTTGCAAACCAGATGAGTGCGGCCGACACGGCGGTGGAGGTCCTGACCATCCCCACCGGACGGCGGACCACCTTCAACATCAATGCGGTGAACACCGGCTCCGACATCGCCACCGTCACCCTTTATGCGGCCTCGCGCGAGGCGGTGCGTGTGATCGGGCTTGCGGTGACACACGGCGGTGCCAGCTATGTCGCCATCCCGGACGTGACGCTCGAGGGCGGTGGCGGCACCGGGGCCGCGGCCACAGCCCGCATGACGGCAGACAGCATGACGCTTGTGGACGCGGGCACCGGCTACGCCGTTGGCGACGCGCTTTTGGTCACCCTGACGGATCAGACGGCAGCGGTGATCACCGTCACCGATGTGGACGGCGCGGGCGCCATCCAGGCGGCTGAGCTGACCTCCGGGGGCGATTACGCAGTTCTCCCCGACAGCCCTGCACCGGTGACCGGCGGATCAGGGGCCGGCGCGACCTTCGTGCTGACCTTTGCCGTGCTGAGCCTGACGCTGACCAACCCGGGCACAGGCTTTTCGGAACCCCCAACGGTGTCGTTCAGCGGTGGTACTGCTGCAGCGACAGCCACGATCGATATCGTGCTCGAGCCCAGGCACATCTTCGAACACGCCGTCGCGCTGAACCCGGGCGGCATCCTCTACCGCACCGCGCTGATCCTCGGCCCGGGCGACCGGCTCTACGCACAGGCCGACACCGACACCGTAGCCCTGACCGCCTGGGGCGTCTCGGCGCTGATCTAACTGAACACGAAAGGACGCGACATGCGGACAATATACAACCCGGTCCTCGCGCGGATCGGCGGCAATGGCGTGGGCCCACGCAACCAGATCAGGATCTTCAACACGGCCGGTGTTTTTGATTGGATTGTACCCGAGACCATCGATCCCAATGTGCCTGTGCGTGCGCGGGTCTGGGGCGCAGGTGGTGCCTGCGGTCTCAGGTCGGCCTCGACGGGCAATGGTCACGGCGGCGGCGGCGGCGGTCTCGCAATGTCTGAAATCCCTGTCAGCGCCCTCACAATCGGCGCAGCGGTGTCCCTGATCGTCGGGCTCGGCGCGCAGTCCCACGCCGGCGCGGGCGGCACATCCTCCTTCGGTGCTTTCCTCTCTGCAACCGGCGGCAATAGCGGCTTCAACGCGGCCGACAATCAGGGGGCCGCTGTCCTCGGTGTTGGCGGCATCGGTGTCGGTGGCGATATCAACCGGCGCGGTGGGACTGGGGGCATCGGCGAGGTCGCATCGAACAGCGGCAGCGGTGGCGGTGGCGCCTCAGCACCGCATCCCGATGGGCATATTGATGGCTTCAAAGGCGGAGATGGATTCACGCGCTCGGGCGGCGGTGGTGCCTCAATCTGCTTTCCGGGCACCGTGCCCGAGATCGCTAACGCCTCTGTCGGTGGGGCTGGCACAGCCAGCCGCGGCACCAGTGCGATGAACTCCAGCGCCAACCAGAGCTTTGGCGGCAGCGGTGGCTCCGGTCTGCTCGGCGCCGGGGGGCGGGGCGCAAGCTCCACCAACTACTCCAACGCAGCCTGCGCGATGACGCCCGCCGGCGATGGCGGTGGCAACGCCGTCTTTGAGCCGAACGTGGTGCTGCTCGGCGGCGGCGGCGGTGGTGGAAATGCCATGTCGAGCCAATCCTCCGATCGTGCCGGCACCAATGCAGGCAATGGCGGTCCGGGAGCCGGCGGTGGATCGGCCTCACCCTATTCGTCAGGCGCGACCTACGCCTACATGCTGGCCGGCAATGGCGGTGTCCTCGGCGGTGGCGGTGGCGCGGGTCAGTATTGCGCCGGAGGCAATGGCGGCAACGCAGGTGGCGGCGGCGGGTCCGGCTATCAGTTCGGCACCCTGACTGGCCACGGCTTTGGCGGCGACGGGCTGATCATCCTTCAATACGCGCTGATCCTGTAAAGGGGAGTTTCATGAGCAAGTTTGCAAAAGTCCTGAACGACACCGTCATCGAGGTGCTGGACACCCTTGAGGGCCGCATTCACCCCGCGCTGCACGGAGAGTATGTTCAGGTGCCAGACGCGGTTGAACCCGGCTTTGTCAAAACGGGTCGCAAGTTCGAGCCCGCAGCTCCTGTTGCCGCGGTGGCACTCCCGCAGCCCGAGCCCGTGACGGTGGTCTCGCGCCTCGACTTCCTGCGCCGCTTCACCCGAGCCGAGCGCATCGCACTGCGTGCAGCCGAGGCTACAGACCCGGTGGTCGCCGACTTCCTGCTGATGCTGACCCTCGCGGAAGACGTGGACCTGACCAGCGCGGATGTCACCGAAGGGCTCGCCTATCTCGAAGCCAATGGCTTTGTCACCGCAGAGCGCGGTGCCGCCATTCGCAGCGTCTGATCCAGCTCCAAACGTCTGAGTGTCAGTTTTTCGACTGAGTGTCGGTTCTTCGACACGCAGAAGCAGCCAAGCCTATCTGCAAACCCCATTCCAACCTTCCATGGCGCCTGTCGGGTGCCATCCATGCAAAGGACATCCTCCGACGGGCTCGCCTATCTCGAGGCCAATGGCTTCGTCACTGCAGAGCGCGGTGCCGCCATTCGCAACGGCTGATCCAGCTCCAAATCTCTGAGTGTCGGTTTTTCGATAATGTGTCGGTTCTTCGACACGCAGATGCGTCCGCACCTGTGTGCAAGCCCAATTCCAACCCTCCATAGCGCCCGTCGGGTGCCATAAATGCAAAGGACATCCCCCATGTCTGATCCTACCTTTGGCCTGTCGATCCAGCGGATCGACACCGAGCCACGTCCGCCTGTGGCCAGCGACATGTCCGTCGTGGGCCTCATCGGCACCGCGGCTGACGCGGACGCCTCAGCATTCCCGCTGAACACGCCCGTGTTTCTCTACTCCGACGACGCCACCAAGCTGACGGCGCTTGGTGCGGCCGGCACCCTGCGCGATGCGATTGCGCTTGTGAACGCGCAGCTTGGGGTCTTCCAGGCGGCCGCAAAGATCGTCGTGGTGCGTGTCGCCGACGGCGAGGGAGCGAGCGCCATCGACGAAACCCTCGCCAATATCGTCGGTGACGGTGTCACCACGGGCCTCAGCGCGTTCCTGAACGCACCTGCTGAGCTGGGCGTCACGCCCCGCCTGATCTGTGCCCCGGGCTTTACCAGCCAGCGCATGGGGGGTGATGCAAACCCCGTCTGCGCGGCGCTGCCCCCGATCTGCGAAAAGCTGCTGGCGCATGCGGTAGTCGATGGCCCCGCCACCACTCTGCAAGACGCGCTCGACTGGCGCGAGACGATTTCCCATTACCGCCTGATCCCGGTGGACCCGGCGGTGCGCGTGCTCGACGGTGGCGTGACCGTGGTCCAACCGCTCTCCCCGGCGGTCATTGGTTTGGGCGTGCGGCGGGATCATGCCTTCCAGGGCCGCCCGTTCCACAGCTGGGCCAACCAGCCGGTGCAGGGCATCGTCGGACCCTCGCGCCCGATTGCCTTCTCGCTCACCGATGGCGCCACCGAGGGCCAGAGCCTGCTCACGGCCAATATCGGCATCCTGCTGCGCGGCGAAATGGGTGTCGAGAGCGCCATCGGTCAGGGCGGCTTCATCTTTGTCGGCACCGACAACGCCGGCGAAGACGACCTGTGGCGGTTCTACAACGTCACCCGCGGGCGCGATTACATCCACCTGATGCTGCTGCGCACGGTGCGGTTCTATCTCGGGCGCTTCAACATCACCGGCCAGACCATCCAGGCCGTTCTGAACACCATGGAAACGGCGCTGCGCAACCTCAAGGCCGATGGCGACATTCTGGGCTTCGAGGTCAAGTTCCTGCCCGCACAGAACAGCCCCGAAGAGCTGCGCCAGGGCCGCTTCACCGTCACCTTCGCGGCTGAGGAAGCCCCGGTCCTGCGCTACCTCGGCATCCAGTCCGCCCGCTATCGCCCGGCGCTCGATGCCATGCTCGACGAGCTGCTCGCACAGGTCGGCACCATCACCGGCTGACCCGGCACACTCCCCCAACACAAAGGACAGGCTCAGATGAGCACGATATACCTCATGGAGGCCGCAAACCTCTTTTGCGGCGATGACGACCCCACCGCCTCCAAGCACCTCACCCTGACCGAATTGCAGCTGCCCAACCTGCAGGAAGCCTATCAGGACCACCAGCCGGGCGGCTCGCGCGTCCAGATCGAGGTGGCGGTCGGCATCCAGAAGCTCGAGGCCAGCTTCAAGCTGGCGGGCTGGGATCCAGACCTGCTGGCCCAGTTCGGCCTTGGCGCCAGCGCGCGCAAGAAGTTCACAGCCTACGGTGTGATCCGCAACAAGCGCAGTGGTGCCGCCATCGAGGCCAAGGCGGTGCTTGAAGGCCGCCTCGGTGCCGCGAGCCCCGAAGCGTTCACACGTGGCGAGATGCAGGGCTTCGACTACACGATCTCGGAGATCCTGCATTACGAGCTGCACTTCGAAGGCACGGAGACCTATTACTGGGACTTCTTCACATCGGATTGGCGCGTCAACGGCGTCTCCCAAAACGCGGATGAGCGCGCGATCCTGCGCATCCCCGGCGGATTGTGATGGCCCCGATGACCCCAGAGGTCACGCTGATGGACCCCAACGACCGTAACCAACATGTGATGCGTGGTGTCAGCACTGCGCCACACCTGCACATCCAGACCGCAAGGTGACCCATGACATCCCCCAAGACCAAAACGCTTCGCCTGCACTACCCCGTGACCGTCGAGGACCGCGAGGTCTCCGAGGTCACGATCACCCGCCCCAAGGTCAAGGACCTCAAGGCGATGGACGCCGCACTGGACGGCATCAAAGACAAGCTTGATCAGGGCATTGTCATGGCCGCCACCCTGACGGGATTGCCGCCAGAGGTGATCGAGGAGCTCGATGCCGAGGACTTCACCAAGCTCTCGGAGGAGGTCGCCGGTTTTTTCCCCCAGGCCAAGGCGCAAGGGACTGGCGCTCCGTCATTGCCGAAACCGCCCATTGGCTGAACACCCCCATCACCGCTTTCGAGCACATGGACTGGTCCGAGGTCGTGCTCTGGCACAACGAAGCCCGGCGTCTGGCCGGCGCACAGCGCAGGTGAGCCATGTCCGTTCTGACGTCGCAGCTGATCATTTCCCTGATCGACCGGGTCACCGAACCCGCCCGGCAGGCCGCAGGCTCCCTGGCCGGGATCACGCACCGGATACGAGAGGCAAATGGCCAGCGCCTCGGTCTGTCGGACCGGCTTGATCTGGCGCTCTCGCGCAATGCAGATGCACTGGACAGGGCCCGCCTGGGGGTGATCGACGTCGCGGGCAGCTACGCCACGCTGCACGCGGCCATCGCAGGTCCGATCCAGACCGCGGCAGAGTTCGAGGCGGCCATGGCCAGCGTGGCAAAGGTTGTCGACTTTCCGACACCCGAAGCCTTTGAGGCGTTTCAAAACGAGCTGTTCCGGCTCTCACGGGAGATCCCCTTTGCCGTCAATGGTCTGGCGGAAATCGCAGCTGCTGCGGGCCAAGCCGGCATCGCAGGAGAGGACCTGACGCGGTTTACGGCTGCGGCCGCCAAGATCGGCGTCGCCTTCGATATCAGCTCCGAGCAATCCGGCACTGCGATGGCCAACATGATGACAGCACTCGGTCTTTCCGTCGACGAGGCCATCCTGCTCGCGGACGCGATGAACCACCTGTCCAACAGCCAGGCATCCAGTGCTGCGGACATTCTCAGCGTGGTGCAGAGCGTGGGCGCGCAGGCCACCATGTTCGGCTTTACCGCCGAGCAGACCGCCGCCTTTGCCTCGGCGATGCTGGCGGCAGGCGCGCAGTCCGATGTGGCCGCCACCTCCTTCCGGAACATGGGGGCGGCCCTGACGCGCGGAGCATCCGCCACGGGGTCGCAACGGGACGCGCTGCAGGCGCTCGGCCTTGATGCCGAGCAGGTCGCCCGGTCGATGCAGGAGAACGCCGTTGCAACAACAACGGATGTTCTGCGCCGGATTGCGCAGCTGCCTGCGGAACAGCAGGCGGCCATCTCCACGGACCTTTTTGGCAGCGAGGCCCGGGCGCTTGGCCCTCTGCTGACAAACCTCGATCTGATCGAGGGCACCTTGGCGATGGTGGGGGACCAATCCCAGTATGCGGGCTCGGCCTTTGCGGAGTTCGCCGCACAGAACGACACGTTCAATTCCCACCTTCAGCGGTTCTTGAGCTTGCTGGACGAGTTCAAAATCCGCATCGGCAACGCGCTTATCCCGGCCCTCGTCCGCCTCGGACAGGCGATTGCGCCAATTATCGTTGCGGCCTCCGAGTTTGCTGCCAGCTATCCGGAAGTGACCACGGCGATTGTCGGATCGATTGCGGGGTTCATCGCGCTCAAAGGCGCCCTCGCTGGCCTGACCTTTGTCGGGCTGCTGGGCCGCGGCGGCGCTCTGAGCCTGCTGGCTGCAGGCTTCCGCAGCCTGTTCCTGGTCGCACGTGCCGGACCCCTTCTTGCGGTTGGCGCAGCGCTGTCCTTCCTGAGCAACAATTGGCAGGGCGTCAAAGCGGGCATCGATGCGTTCAAGACGTCCTTCTCAAGCGCCATGGGGGCCGCAACCGCTGCGATCGAGAGGTTCAACGACCTCGTGGGGGACGCTCTATCGTGGTTCAATCGGCTGACGGGGCCGATCGATCCCGATTTGTGGCTGCGCTGGGGGTCGGCTGCAGGGACTGCGACGGCAGGTGCGGTGGCGGGTCTTGCGAGAGCTGCATCTGGCCTGCGCGACTTCCTGTCCAATCTGGTTGTTGATCCGCAGGCGGCGCTGGCGCAGGCCGGGCGTGCTGGCTCCAAAATCGCCGAAAGTCTCATGGATGGAGTGTTGGCGGGCTGGTCACGCGTCAAAGGATGGTTTGACGGGCTCGAGCTTGATCTGAGCGATCTTGCGTCCAGCGCAGGTGTCTCGATTGGATCGGTTGCTGCGAGCCTTACCAATTCCGCAATCGCCGCGCTCCGCTCCGGTTGGGCATCGATCACGTCTTATGTGGGCGATCTGGATTGGGGCCGCGTTGGTGCTGCTGTGGCCAGCGGCATGCTTGCGGTTTGGAGCGGCCTTGGGGAGCTGGCGATTGCATCGATATCTTATTCCTGGTCGTTATTGACCACCTTCGTGGGCGGGCTGGATGTGGACTGGTCGCAGGTCGCGGCGAACATCGTGCTTGGGGTGCCGCAGGTTGCTTATGGCCTTGGCGCGGCCTTGGTGCAGGCGATGGCCGGTGCGTATGGGGCTGTCCATGACTGGGCCTCGACCGTGACGGTGGATTGGGGCGCGGTGGGCGAGACGATCGGCGCCGGTATCGGTCGCTTGATCGGTGTGGTGGGCGGGTTTCTTTACGAGACCTTCACCGAGATCTGGACAGGTGTTGCGGCCTGGCTTGCCAGCGATGGTCCGGGTGTGGATTGGGGCGGTGTGGCCAGCGGCATCGTCGACGCCGTTTTTGACAGTATCGGCGCTGCCTGGCATGCCTATTCCGACTTCGTGATGGGGCTGCTGCGCGGTCTCTTCGGGGAAATCCCCCCAGAGGTGTTCGAGGCAGGCACCACCCTGATCCAGCGGCTCAAGGACGGGGCGGTGCAGGCGTTTGATGACTTTCTGGCCTGGGTTGCGGGGATCCCGGGGCACATCCTCTCGGCCATCGGCAGGATAGACCTGTCCAGGCTGATCGACTTTGGCGAGCCCCCGGGCTGGCTCAAGTGGCTGATCGGAGAGGACGAGAGCGCTGCGCAGACCCAGGCCGTCCCGGCACCTCCCTCTCAAGGGGACCTCGGCGCGCTGGATGATAACCGTCGTGCCGCTGCCGAAGCCCTGATGGCCGCGCGGTCGGCGGGTGACGTGCCGACGCAACAATATCTTGATGATCTCTCCACCTACGCAGGTCAGCTCCAAGACGAGATGGCTGGAGTTCAGGCGCAGATCGCACAGATCAATCAAAATGGCCCGATGGGGCCAACGCTGGCGGCACCGCTGCAGCGGGACCTGTCGCTGCTCCAAGACGAGCTTGTGGCCATTGAAGCAGAGCTGGCCGAAGGCCGCTCGCGTGCGGACGAGGTCACCAATGCTCTGCGCGTCTTGGGCGATACCAGTGCGACCCCTGAGGTCAACAGCGCCTCGATCGATGCGGCGCTGGCCCGTGCGCGTGCCATTGCCATGGAGCTTGATGGGCTCAATCGCCCCGGCACGACACCGGGTGCAGCCCTGCCTGCAGCCTCGGCTGCCGCGGTGCCAGAACTCGACGGCCAGCGCGCCAAGGGGGACCCGATCAGCCGGGGCGGCACCTATCTCGTGGGCGAAGATGGCCCCGAGCTGATCACGGCCAGTCGAAACGGCTATGTGCACCCGACTGGCGAGGGGCCGATGGCTTCCCCTGCATCATCTGCCTCGGCCGCCTCCAGCCCTCCGACGATCACGGTGACGGTTGGTGACATCGTGATCTCGCCCACCATCAGCACCACCGAGCGGATCGATCCCGCCCAGCTCTCGCGGGAGATCGGGCGGCAGATGCGCGACGAGGTGCGCGAGGCCTTCCGCGGTGTGTTTGCCGACACAGGCATGAGGTTTGCGTGATGCTGATGATGCTGGGACCGCTGCGCTTCGAGGTCGTGCCGTTCAATGCGGGCAGCTATGACCACGGCCACGCCGCCGGCTTTGCCGAAAAGCCGGTGCTGGGCGCCCGCCCCCCGCTCGAGTTCGTGGGCGCGGGTCCGGAGACCTGGACGATCAAGGCCAGGCTCTTTCCCGAGACATTCGGCGGGCTGTCGGAGCTGGACATGCTCTACACCCTCCGGGCCTCCGGCGCGCCGCACTACATGATGCGCGGCGACGGTGCCGTCATGGGCTGGGTGGTGATCCGCACCGTGACGGAGCGGTCGAGCCATCTGGGCGCAGGCGGGGTCGGCCGCGTCATCGACGTCGATATCGAGGTGGCGCGCAGCGCGCCGCCCGCTGCCACCACCTTCTTCGCGCGCCTGGCGCGGGTCTTCTTGCCGGAGCTGACATGACAGACATCACCGAACGCGTCACCGTCGAAGGTGATGGCCTCACTATATCGCTTCTTGTCTGGCGGCGCTTCCACCGCGCCATGCCGGGGCTTGTCGAGCAGGTTTACGCGATGAACCCCGGGCTTGCGGCGCATGGCGCAATCCTGCCCCTCGGCACGTCGATCCTGCTGCCGGTCCCGGCCCCCGACCCGGCGCCCGATCCGGCGCAGGTCCTGGCGCCGATCCGGCTCTGGTAACAGCGGAGGGGGGCATGCGCGCAGCGTTCACCGTCACGGTTGCCGGGACAAACATCACGACAGCGCTGGCGCCGGTGCTGCTGAGCCTGAGGGTCTCGGACAAGGTCGGCACGCATACCGACAGCGCCGATCTCGACATCGACGACACATCGGGCCAGATCGTCCTGCCCCGCAACGGGGCGAAGGTCGCCATCAGCCTCGGCTGGCAGGGCCAGGGCCTGCGCGAGGTGTTTCGCGGCACGGTGGACGAGGTGAAGTCCTCGGGGAGCCGCGGGGCGGGTCGCCGCCTGCGGATCAGTGCCAAAGGCATGGACACCACCGGTCCCGCAAAGGAGGGCCAGCAGCGCCACTGGGACGAGGCCACGGTCGAGACGATCCTGCGCGATGCCGCCCGTTTTGCCGAGGTGGCGAATGTGCAGATTGATCCCGCGCTGCGGACCCTGTCCCGAAGCTACTTCGAGATGCGCGACGAGAGCTTTGCCGCCATGGGTGAGCGCTTGGCACGCGAGATCGGGGCCAACTTCCGCATCGTCGACGACACCGTTATTCTCTCCCGGCGCAACGCTGATTACACCGCGGCCGTCCGCGCGGCCTGGGGTGACAACCTGCACAGCTGGGACATTGCCCCGCAGCTTGGGCGGCCGCAGTTCAGCGGCGTTCGGGCGCGCTGGTATGATGTCGAGAAGACCGGCTGGCAGGTGGTGGAGCGCGCCACAGGGCTGGACGTGCGCGCGGTCCATTCCGGGCGCCTGTCGCTGGCGGGGCCGTCCGAGGCCATCCAGCAGACCGACAGCGATGCGGCCACGGCCGAGCGTGACGCGGGCGAAGGCTCTGTCGTGATCGAGGGCAATACCGCCGCCATCCCCGATGGGCTGTGCATCGTCTCGGGCACCCGGCCGGGGATTGACGGGGCGTACCGGATCGAGGCCGTGACCCATACGCTCAGCCGCGCAGGTGGCTTTGTCACCGCACTTGACCTCAGGCAGCCCCGGGGCGGCGCAGGGGCTGACCCGCGCGAGGCCACGACCCCGACGGTGGTGGAGGCCGAGGCCGAGCCAAGCGCCCCACCCATAGTCGACCCGGATGTCTCAGGGCCGCAGTAACAGAACAGGACAGCACATGGCGCAGGATTGGGTCGCAGGGATCCCCACCGTGGTTTACTTCATCATCGGCATGGGCGGTGTCGCAGGCGCCATGCTCGCCATCATCAAGCTCTGGCACACCATCCGGCCCCAGCCGGACACCACCGAGCGCGACATAGAGACGATCCGCAACGACGTGCACGACATTCGCGCCCGTGTCGCCGCCTTGGAGATCGAGATCGCCAAGATTGACCAGCCCTCCATCGCAAAGCGCTTCGACGGCCTCGAGGGCAAGATCGACCGGCTCTACGAGTTCCTCCTCGACCGTTTCTCGGACGGAGCACCCGACCGCAGGCGGTGACGGGGAGGCTCACACTCAAAGACCAACGCATCACATCACACAGCCGTCCCTCGGGGCGGCTTTTTTTATCGGAGACCGAAATGACCCCCTATGAGATTGCCAAAACCTATATCGGGACCACCGAAGGCTCCGGACCGCAGAACAATCCGGTGATCGTGCAGATGTACGCCACCGTAGGCCAGGATTGGGTCGAGCATGACAGCGTGGCCTGGTGCGCCGCCTTTGTCGGCCATTGCGTCGAACGCGCCGGCCTGCGCTCCACCCGCAAGCTCAACGCCCGGTCCTATCTGGGTTGGGGCGTGCCGATCGATCTGGCCGACGCGCAGGAAGGCGACATCGCGATCTTTACCCGTGGCGACCCGAGCGGCTGGCAGGGCCATGTCGGCTTCTTCGTGCGCAAGACCGCCGCCTCGATCGAGGTGCTCGGCGGCAATCAGGCCGATGCGGTCAACATCAAGCGCTATTCAAAGACCCGGCTCCTCGGTATCCGCCGGGCCGGCAGCGTCGCACCCGCTGTGACCCTGTCGGTGCGTGACGTCCAGCAGCGGTTGCGCGCCCTTGGCTATCATGAGGTCGGGACCGCCGATGGCATCATGGGGCCGCGCACACGCGCCGCCATCCTCGCCTTCCGGCAGGACAACGCGCTCATTCTGGCCCCGATCGTCGACACTGCTTTGATCGACGCTCTGGACACCGCGCCGCCGCGCGACATTGCGGCCGAGCGGGCCTCCGGCATGCCGCGTAACAGCCGGATTGTCACCGCCGCCAATACCCAGATCGGATTGGGCACTCTCGGTGCGCTCGGAACGCTGAGCAGTCAGATCGCGCCTGCCTTGACGCAAGCTGAAGGCGCGCAGGGTCTGGCGCATCGTTTGATTGCCCTTCTGGGGCTGGACGGATGGCTCCCCGCGCTCTTGCCCTGGATCGGGGCAGCTGTCTTTCTTGCGGTGGTCTACGCCGCCTGGCGCGCGCGAGCCGCCCGGATCGAAGACCACCGGTCGGGGAAAACGCCATGATTGGTGCGGTCCTCACCGCAGCGGCGGTGAGGGTCGGTCGCACGTTGGCGCGCGTGGCCACCCTCGCCGCGGGCATTGCGGTTCTCGTCTGGATGGCTCTGCGCCGCGGCCGTCGCGACGCTCAGGCCGAAGAGGCCCTCCGTCGCGCCAACGCCCGCATCACCGCCCTGAAAACCGCACGGGATATCCACCATGACCTGCAAGACGCGGATCGCGATGATCTTCAGCGCCGCGCTGACCGCTGGATGCGCGACTGACCCAACCAACCAGTCCGACACCTGTGACTGGGCGCAGCCCATTCGACCATCGCGCGCGGATGTGTTGACGGAAGGAACGCTGGCGCAGATCGTCGCGCATAATGAGACGGGGGAAGTGCTGTGTGGGTGGCCGGCGTCATAACCCACCATACCAACCGCTTGATAAAATGACCGTTGCCAGTCTCGGTTGGTTAAGAACTTACGCGATGGCGATAACTCTCTGAAACGTTCAAGGCGTATCCGCATTTTGGAAAACAACCTCGTGCAGACGATGTACCGGGAAAAGGCGACAGCCGGCTCTGGACATCTGGTCGGTCGATGATGATCTTGCGGCCGATGGAGTGCGTGAAAATGAGCAGTCTGGCCCTCTACGAGCATCTCTTGAATGACACTGTGCAGAGGTACGACAGGTCCATCGCGAGTGGTGCGGCCATCCAGACCATTGCGATGAAGGACATCAAGGTTTTTGCGATCCCAATGCCGGATGAGGAAACCGTCCGTGCGATCGACACCGAACTGAATAAACGGTTCATAATCCACACTTGCACTGCAAACAAAGATTTCAATTCCACGTAGCACCTCCTACCCTTGCGTGAACACGGACTTGCATCTCGGGAATTCAGGAGACCGGCTTTGAGCCAGGATACAATCAATAACAACGCGTCTTTCATCTGGTCCATTGCGGAATTGCTCCGCGGTGATTTCAAGCAGTCCGAATACGGCAAGATTGTTCTGCCCTTCACGATCCTGCGCCGCCTTGATTGCCTGCTGGATGCCAGCAAGCATGCGGTTCTCGATATGGCGGACAGCCTGCCGGAGGACATGGATGATGAAATGCGCATGACCATTCTCTCCGAGGTGGCCAATGCCGGTGGCCAGATCTACAACACCAGTCGCTTCACCTTTGCCACCCTCCGTCAGCAGGACGCCTCCCAGTTGCGGCCAAACCTGGTCGATTACCTGACCCATTTCAGCCCAAACGTGCGCGACATCTTCGTCGAGAAGTTCAAGTTCACCGAAGTCCTGAAGGATCTCGATGACAAAGGCTCGCTCTGGATGGTCTTCGAGAAGTTCTGCCAGCTGCAGATCCACCCAGATCAGGTATCCAACCTTGAGATGGGTTACCTCTTCGAGGAATTAATCCGCCGCTTCTCGGAAATCTCCAACGAGACAGCCGGTGAACACTTCACCCCGCGCGAAGTCGTGCGCCTTCTGGTCGACCTTCTTCTGGCCAATGACGAAGAAGCTCTGTCCGGCAAGGGGATCATCCGCCGCGTCTATGACCCGGCCTGCGGCACGGGCGGCATGCTGTCGGTGGCAGAAGAAGCCATGAAGGACATGAACCCTGGACTGAATGTCGACCTCTTCGGGCAAGAGCTGAACGGCGAGTCTTTTGCCATCTGCAAGTCTGACATGATGGTCAAAGGCCATGATGCCTCGCGCATCGCTTTCGGCAACACACTGACCCAGGACGCGCATAAGAACGAGACCTTCCACTACATGCTGAGCAATCCGCCTTATGGGGTGGACTGGAAGAAATACGCCGATCCGATCAAGGATGAGGCAGCTGTTCTGGGCCATGATGGCCGCTTTGGTGCTGGCCTGCCGCGCATCTCGGACGGCCAACTCCTCTTCGTCCAGCACATGATTTCCAAGATGCGCGATGACGAGAAAGGGTCTCGTGTAGGCATCGTCATGAACGGCTCGCCCCTCTTCACCGGTGGCGCAGGCTCTGGTGAAAGCGAGATCCGCCGTTGGATGCTGGAGAACGACTGGGTTGAGGCCATCATCGCCCTGCCGACGGACATTTTCTACAACACGGGCATTCAGACCTACATCTGGATCCTCTCGAACCGGAAACCGGAAGAACGCCGCGGCAAGGTCCAGCTGATCGATGCCTCCGGTGAGCGGTTCTGGCAGTCCATGCGGAAATCCCTTGGCTCCAAACGTCGGGCTATTGGGGATGACGCACGCGCCGAGATCGTGCGCATCTATGGCGAATACCTGAACGGGGATGCGGGTTACGGCGATGTATCCAAGATTTTCGACAATGAAGACTTTGGCTATCGTCAAATCCGCGTTGAGCGTCCCCTGCGCCAGCGTTTTCAGGTGACCGAGGAAGGCGTTGAAGCGCTGAAAGCTGCGAAACCGTTTGAGAAGCTCGAGCCAGAAGAACAGGCAGAACTGATCCATCAGCTGCAGGATGTTTTTGGAGATGAGCCTGCGCTGTCTTCAAAAACCGTTGAAATCGGCCTGAAGAAGGTTTCGGCCAGCGTGAGCGCCAAGATCGGAGCCCCGCTCAAAAAAGCGATTATCACAGCAATGTCAGTCCGTGATGAAGAGGCTGACCCGGAATTGGACAAGGACGGCAACCCGGTGGCCGATACCAGCCTGCGCGATCATGAGCTGGTGCCTCTGAAAGACGATTGGCAGGACTATTTCGCTCGCGAGGTCGAGCCTTTCGTGTCGGATGCCTGGGTGGATACAACCCATCGGGATGCGGCTGACGGCGAAGTCGGCCGCGTCGGGTACGAGATCAACTTTAACCGGTATTTCTACCAGTATGTGCCGCCGCGGCCGCTGGCGGAGATCGATGCTGAGTTGAAGATGCTGGAAGCGGAGATTGCTGGGCTGTTGAAAGAGGTGGTGGCGTGATGCGACTTCGGCACATGCTGGCGATTTCCCCTTCGGCTCAAGAGATCAAGGGTGCAGGGGTGGACGTTGAAGTGACATTCGCTCCGATGGATTCAATTCGCGACGGCGCTGGTGGGTTGGACTTGAGCGTTATGAAACCGCTCTCCGAAGTTCGTTCAGGCAGCTACAACTATTTCGCGAATGGCGATGTGCTTCTGGCGAAGGTGACGCCTTGCTTTGAAAACGGCAAGAAGGCCCTTGCCGTAGATTTGACCGGCGGAATTGGTTACGCAACTTCCGAGGTTCACGTCTTGCGACCTGATCCTTCGAAACTCTGGGGCCCATTTCTGATATACGTGCTTTCGAGCGAAGATTTCCGTGCCGATGGCATGAAAAGCATGACGGGCGCTGGTGGATTGCGCCGCGTTGCTGAGAGCGCAATTCTTGACTACCGACCAAAAATTACTGACCTCCTCACCCAAAAACGGATCGCCGCCTTCCTCGACCGAGAGACAGCCCGGATTGATGAGCTGATCGCGAAGAAGGAGCGGTTGGTGGAGCTGCTTCGTGAGCGAGGGACTGCAGCCCGTGAAGAGTTGCTTTGGGGGCAAGGCCCTATGTCGAAGCTTGGGCACCATATTTCGATTTTGCCGGGCTATGCGTTTGCAAGCGCAAGCTTCAGTGACAACCCGGAAGACATCCGATTGCTTCGTGGGGCGAATGTGGGGGTAAATGAAATCCACTGGGACGATACAGTCTATTGGCCCGCAGCGGATGCAAAGAGCTCAGAGCGGTTCCGCCTTGAGGCAGGAGACCTCGTGATGGGCATGGACAGACCCTGGATCTCCGGAGGAATTCGAGTCGCGGAAATTAAGGAAGAAGACCTCCCATGCCTGTTGCTCCAGCGGGTATGTAAGATTTCTCCTCGCAAGACGCTCGAGGTTCGGTACTTAAAAGCGATGATCGAAAGTAAACGGTTCGTGGCATATTTTGAGCCGATCCTCACTGGCGTGAGCGTCCCACATATTAGCGGCGATCAGATCGCAAATTTTCGGTTCCCGTTCATCAGTGTCGATGAACAGGTTAAGCGTATGGACGATCTGGAGAAGATCACTCGGTCTATCCAGCCGATTAGGCGAGTGACTCTGGCATCGATCGACCGCCTCAAAGAATATCGCGCAGCCCTGATCACTGCCGCAGTCACCGGCCAAATCGACGTGGACACCTACGGCAAAACCGGCGCCACCTCGGCCACCCTCGACGAGATTGAAGAGGAGATGCACTGATGAAAGCCACCGATGCAAACCTTTTGACCTTTATCAACAAGGCCCCGCAATTCGTCATCCCGATCTACCAGCGCGCCTATAGCTGGACCGAAAAGGAATGTCGCCAGCTGTGGGACGATGTGCGCCGTGCTGGACGCAGTGACCATATCCCTGTGCATTTCCTTGGGTCAGTTGTCTATGTCGAAGAAACCCTGTCCACAAATACCAGCCGATCTCCGCAACTGGTGATCGACGGTCAACAGCGCCTGACCTCGGTCACGCTATTGTTGACAGCCCTGTCCCGGGTGATCGAGGACGGAGAGCCTGTTGACGGATTCTCGGCCAAAAAGATCCGCAACCGCTATCTGCTTGACCCAGATGAAGAAGGGGAACGGGCGTTTAAGCTATTACTGTCAAAGACCGACCGCACCACGCTTAACGCCCTTGTTGCGGGGCATGACCTGCCCGATGCCGTGTCGCTGCGGGTCAAAGAGAATTTCGGCCTTTTGCTGAAATGGCTGGAGCAGGACGCGGAAGCTGTCGTCGATATCTGCACCGGCTTAAACAAGCTGATGATCGTCGATGTCGCCCTGAACCGCGAACACGACAACCCGCAGCTGATCTTTGAAAGTATGAACTCAACGGGCAAGGAGTTGTCACAAGCCGACCTAATCCGGAATTTCGTGCTCATGGGGCTCGAACCAAAGTTGCAGACCCGACTATACGAGCAATATTGGCGCAAGATGGAAGAAGGGTTTGGGCAAGGGGCATATGTAGCTCATTTCGACAGCTTCATGCGCCATTACCTGACCATCGTGACGGGTGCGATCCCACGGCAAGGGGATGTTTATGTCGCCTACAAGGCCTACTCGCACGAGCAAACCGCCGAGGGCCGTGATGTCGAAGAGCTGGTCCGCGAGGTCTGGGAATTCTCTCGGTACTATGGGGCATTGGTTCTGGGGCAGGAAAAGAACAGATCCCTTGGACTGGCCTTCAAGGATCTTCGGGAACTCAAGGTTGATGTCGCCTATCCCTTCTTGATGGAGATTTACCGCGACTATGATCACGGCATCATCGTTGCGGCCGATTTCCTGGAAATTGTCCGGCTGGTCGAAGCCTATGTATTCCGCCGTGCGATCTGTGCTGTTCCCACGAATTCGTTGAACAAGACCTTCGCCACATTCGGACGGGAGTTGAAGAAGGATCGATATCTGGAAAGCGTGAAGGCGCACTTCCTGCGAATGCGGTCTTACCGTCGATTCCCCCGAGATGAGGAATTCATCGCCAGAATGCAAGAGCGTGACCTATACAACTTCCGGAACCGCTCTTACTGGCTGCGGAAATTCGAAAATCACGGCCGGAAAGAACGCGTCAGTGTTGACGATTACACGATCGAGCACATCCTTCCACAAAACGACAACCTATCACCGGAATGGCGCGAAGCACTTGGAAACGAATGGGTCACCGTTCAGGAAAAGTGGCTGCATACGCTCGGCAACCTCACTCTGACTGGATACAACTCCGAATACAGCGATAAGCCTTTCGCTATCAAACGAGACATGGAGGGCGGGTTCAAAGACAGCCCTTTGCGTGTCAACCAGGGGCTTGGGCAGCAAGAAACTTGGAATGAAGAGGCAATCAAAGCTCGAGCTGACAAAATGGCACGTCATGCAGCGGTTGTTTGGGCATCACCTGATCTACCTAAAGACATTCTGGAAACCTACCAGAAAACCCAGGAAACCACGACGGACTATTCGATCGACGACCACCCCCATCTGACAAGCGGCAAGATGCAACAGCTTTTTGGTGATTTTCGCCGGGAGGTGAAGGCACTGGACGCCTGTGTTGCCGAGCAATTTTTGAAGCTCTATGTCGCGTACAAGGCCGAGACAAACTTTGTTGATGTGATACCGCAGGCCAAGGCTTTGCGACTGTCGTTAAACATCGATCCGCAAGAGCTTTCGGACCCGCGACAGATGGTTGTGGATGTGACTGGCCTCGGACGTTGGGGCAACGGAAACTCCGAGATAAAACTGTCTGAGGCTGAGGACCTGCCATATGTTATAGGCCTTGTGCGTCAGTCGCTTGAACGTCAACTGGGCGAGGATTCAGATGACGACTGATCCAGACATCTTGGCTACACCGCTGTTCTCGGAGGATTGGGAAAGAGCACAGCGCCCAGATGAGTGGTCTTTTCCCAAGGGGATTGCCCGAGATGGAATGGTCGAACTTTCCATGGATACGCGTTCACTTGGCGATCAATATTTTGAAGCAGCAGAAGCGATCATTTCTCTTGTCATGAAGAATGAGGTGCCCGATTATACCGTGTCGTACCCGATCTTGTACTTATACCGTCATGCCATTGAGCTGTTTTTAAAAGCTGCAATCGAAAAGCAGTCTGGCAAACCGTACAGATGGCCAAAGGGAAAGACGGGGCATGAGCTAGATTTGATCGTTCAATCCGCTCCTCACCTTTCAGCAGAAGCTCGATCCCGAATACTAGAGCTTCATGCGATAGACCCGAAATCAACTCACCTACGTTTTGGATGTACAGGCATTCCGGGACCCGAGGGTTGGGCCGAAATGACAGAATTCCGTGACTCAATGCGGGCTTTGCACACGCATTTGATTGGCCTGATTGATCGGTTGAACTCCAAATCGGTTTGTCGGTCGGAAAGCAAGCAATTTGCCACGCATGGTGCTAACCAAACGTCGTTCCCGGGGCATAAATGACTAGCACAGCGATTGCCGCACACAAGCTCCACACCGAAGAAGCTGTCGAGACCCACCTCGTCGACCAACTTGTCGCGCGCCAGGGCTGGCGGGAACGCCCCTACGCGGCCTTTGACCGTAAGACCGCCCTCGATCCCGATATGATCGAAGAATTCGTGCGCACGACCCAGCCCGAGGCCTGGAAGAAGCTTTGCGACCAGTATCCGGGCAAGGAGCGCGCAACTTTGATGGGTCAGCTAGAGTCCCGCCTCAAGGCCGTTGGCACTCTCGAGGTCCTGCGCCAAGGCATCACCATCGTGCCGGGCATCAAGATCGCCCTTTGCACCTTCAAGCCAGCCTCCAGCCTCAACCCGGCGATGCTGCGCGCCTATGAGGGCAATATCCTCGGAGTGATGCGTCAGGTACGCTATTCCCTGCGCTCCGAGAACGCCATTGATGTGGCACTCTTCATCAATGGCATCCCGTTTGCCACAATGGAACTCAAGAACACCCTGACGGGCTCGACCTATCAGACGGCCGAAAAACAATACCGCAAGGACCGCGCGCCGAATGGCGAGCCCCTCCTGACTTTCAAGCGCGGCGCCCTAGTGCATTTCGCGCTGGATCAGGACAACGTGTCCATGACCACACATCTCAACAATGGCAGCACACGCTTCCTGCCATTCAACCGCGGCCGCGATGGAGGTGCCGGCAATCCGGATGTCGAAGAAGAATTCCGGATCGCCTATCTCTACCGCGATATCGGTGCGCGCAAAGCGGTGTTTTCCCGTGAAGTCCTCCTGGGGATCCTGCAGCGCTTTGTTCTGGTCGATGAGGTCGAACAGCCCGGTGGCAAGGTCAAGCGCACCACCATCTGGCCGCGTTTCCAACAACTCGATGCCGTGCGCATGCTGATCCAGGACGCCAAGGCCAATGGCGCAGGGCAGAATTACCTGTTCCAGCACTCCGCTGGCTCCGGTAAGTCAAACACCATCGCATGGGCCGCGCACCATCTGGCCACGCTTCATGATGACAGCGACAAGGCGATTTTTGATACGATCATCGTGGTGACTGACCGCGTAGTGTTGGACCGCCAGCTTCAGCAGACCATCAAATCCTTCGCGCAGACCGCCGGATATGTGGTACCGATCGATGGCACATCGCGGCAGCTCAAGAAAGCGATCGAAGATGGCGCCAAGATCATCATCTCGACGATCCATAAATTCTCGACTGATCAGCTTTCTGTTCTGAAAAACGAGGAAAAGAAGCGCTTTGCAATCATCATCGATGAGGCGCACTCATCCCAGTCAGGCAAGCACGCAGACAGTATGGCCCGCGTCTTGGCCGACGGTGAACTGACCGAGGAAGAGAAGGAACTGGACGCCACCGAGCAGGCGCTGATCGAATTGCAGCGCCTCCGCGGGCCACAGGCCAACCTGACATATCTCGCCTTCACCGCGACACCGAAGAATGTCACCATGGAGCGTTTCGGACGCCTTGGCGACAACGGCCCAGAACCCTTTCACCTGTATTCGATGCGCCAGGCTGTCGAGGAAGGCTTCATCCTGGATGTCCTGCGGAACTATCAGACCTACAAGTCTTACGCGAAGCTCGAAAAGGCGATTGAGGACGATCCTGAGCTCTTGGAACGGAAGTCTTCGCGCAAGATTGCACGCTTCATCGATTTCCACGAGACGGCCATGATCCAGAAGGCCGAAGTAATCGTGGAACATTTCCGCCGCCATGCACTTCCCGAACTGTCCGGCAATGCAAAGGCAATGGTGGTGACATCGAGTCGGGAACACGCCATCCGCACTCACCAGGCGATCTCCAAATACACCCAGGACAACGGATACACGGATGTCCGGTCCCTTGTCGCCTTCTCGGGCGAGATCAACGTAGATGGCCAGCCCTATACCGAACCGGGCATCAACGGCTTTGCCGAAACGGAGCTGCCGCGCCAGTTCGATGGGGACACCTACAACGTCCTTGTTGTGGCCGAGAAATACCAGACTGGCTTTGACCAGCCGAAGCTCGTGGCAATGTATATCGATCGGCGCCTCAGCGGCCTGCAGGCCGTCCAGACCCTGGCGCGCCTGAACCGGATCTATCCTTCCAAAGAGCGGACCTATATCCTCGACTTCCGGAACACGGTCGAAGAGATCCAGGAAGCCTTCAAGCCTTACTACAACGTGACCCAACTCGAGGACGTCTCTGACCCGAACCAGATCTACAACCTCGAGGCACGGCTGAAAGCTTTCGGTATCCTTGATGCCGGCGAGATTGATCGCTTCGTCAGCCGCTTTGTTCAGGCGCGCAAGCGTGCCGATGAACGGCCGGTTCTGGAGGGGATCGTCCGTCAGGCCGTCACCCGCTTCACGGAGAACCTGAACGAGACAGAGCAGGAAGAATTCCGCCAAACGCTGGCGTCGTTCCTGCGCTTCTATTCCTTCATGTCGCAGGTCATGAACCTCGGGGACACGGACCTCGAGAAGCTGCACATCTATGCCTCATGGCTGAAGCGCATTCTGCCCTCCCGTCAGGCGCCTCAGGGTGAGGACGTGACAGACGATATGCTAGAGATGGCGGCCTACCGCCTCGATAAGCAGGGCGACCCGCAGGATGCGAGCCTGACGGCAGAAGACAATCAGGCCTTGAGCCCGATCGATCGGTTCGGGGCCAACTCGTACACGGAAGAGGAGTCCAAGACTCTCACCGAGATCATTGAGTCGTTTAATGCACGCCACGGCATGGAATTCTCAAAAGACGACTACATCCGGTTCGAGGCGGTCAACAACGACATTCTGGACGACGATGTCTGGGCTGAGATGCTGCGGAACAACGACCCGCGAGATGTGCGTCCGCGCTTTGATGCCGAGTTCATGCGCCGAACCATTCAGGCATTCCAGCGGGACAATGCCATGCGAAACGCGTTCATGCAGGACAAAGAGGCCCGCGACATGCTGATGGGGCTAATGTTCCAAAGGGCCGTTCGTGGGGCTGGGCGGGCTGCATAGTGAAAGACAAATCCCTTCCAGCACCTGTTATTCCTCTTCCCGCTAGAGGCGGGTTACAGTCACACCGTTCGATCCTCCACTTATTTCGAGGAACTCCGAACAAACAAAGCCCATCAGAACACACCACTCTTGTACATTCAGCCTCTCACGCACCTCCTGCGGACCACGCCGTCAGGAATAACGAAATCGCCTCAAGCTCTTGTGGCGCCGCAGCATGAGCATCACGCAGACTTTCCAGTGCCACCTGCGCTTTCGCAAGCGTCATCCATTCGGTTTCCGGCGCATCGGGCGCGGACCATTTTTCCCGCAAATATTTGTCGAATTGAGCCTTTTCCTGCGTGTTCAGCAGTTCTGGACTGTAAAACGCCACCAATCGACGACCAAGCTGACGAAGGCGCGGATCCCTAAGGCTTGCCACGATTTCCTGTCGCCGCGGCCAGTCGGCGCCTTGAAACTCCTGAAGGAGCTGCTTGTCAGCGTTGGAGTAAAACGCGCCATATATCTGCTTTTCCACAGGCTTGGGCGGCGCGTCAGCAACATCCGCGAAGCGCGCCGCCATCGCCGCGCCAACCCTCTGCCGAAACTCCGGCGCATCCGCAATGATCGCGGCGCGGCGCATATGTTCCGCGCTGGGCTTGATTGGCTGGAGAAGCGCAGGAGCCTTGTTCGTCGAAACGCCCCGGATAATCTTCGGCGTGCCATCAACGGCCGCAAGGATCACCTCATCGGACGCTTGTAGAAATTCGGCCGGGTCCGCGGCGACCAGATCAAAGAATGCTGCCTGCGCGCTGTTGTTCTTCGAATATCCGCAAAAACACCCAACAAAAGATTGCGGCTCACCACCGCCAAAGCGGGTGACCAGTTCATAGGGGCGGAAACTTTCAAGCTTCTCCTGGACGCGGGTCTTGTGCGCGTTGTCGAGCAGCTCCGCCCAGAGCGCTGGGCTGCGTGTCGCAATCAGGCGCGCAATATGAATGGTCGCCTCGACATCCCCCAAAGCATCATGCGCGTTGTGCGCGTCGAAGCCATTTGCAGGCGCCAATCGATCCAGCTTGAAGCTGCGCCGTCCCGTTTGATCCGCAGACCAGGCGAGCAGATCACGGTCCCGGACATAGGCCGCATAAACCGCTGGGAGGATGTCAAAACGCGTGTTTCCATTGAACTGCGTGGCATAGACGTTGGGCAGCAGGTTTTGATAAAAGGTCTGCCGCAGGACTTCCTCGTCGAAGTGTATGGTGTTGAAGCCGACCCAGATCGCTGGCGCCCATCGCCCGATGAGCGCAGCCACCTGCTGCGAAAACTCGAAGAGGGATGGCAGGGATGGGTCCGTCAGCTGGTCAGGGGTGACACCTGTCACCACCAAGGCTTGCGGGGAAGGCAAGATGTGCGGCGCTAATCGGCAGCGGATATTGACCCGCTCCTTCTCCACAAAATGCTCATCCGTCCGGATCGCGGCGAACTGCAGCGGCTGGTCGAATTCCGGTGAGATGCCGGTGGTTTCAAGATCGTAGAAAACAAAATCCATAGTGCGATAATAGAGCAGGCAAATCTCGAAAGCCATGATGTCCGTGCCGACCCGCATGTAGATTTCTGGCGGTCATGACCATAAACAGGATTTTGACAGGAGCGATGGCGTGCAGAAATCAAAACAAGGGCCTTACATGCAGATCGGGCTGTTTCGTTCAAAGGCTCGGCGTGTCGACAGGTGCGTCAGAGGGTTGAACCACCCGGCCGGTCGACAGACATGGGCAATCATACCCGCGATTGTGTTGGCAGTCGCGACCTCGTTGGCGCCCATGCCGGCTGTGGCAAGTGATCTGGTTGGCGTGGCCAGCGTCATAGACGGCGACACACTTGAAATCCGCGGCGTCCGCATCCGCTTGCACGGCATTGATGCCCCCGAGAGCAGACAGCTTTGCCGACGCAGTTCCGGTGATGAGTGGCGCTGTGGGCAGCAAGCGGCCCTCGCCCTGTCCGACCGGATTGGTCGGCGCACGGTCAACTGCTCGGTGCGCGACGTGGACCGCTATGGTCGTGCAATCGCTGTCTGCAGACAGGGCAACCAAGATTTGAACCGCTGGCTGGTCAGCGAAGGATGGGCTGCCGCTTATCGGCGATATTCTCGCGATTACATAGAAGCAGAGACCGCAGCCCGCAGCGCTGGGCGCAATATTTGGTCCGGGCAATTCGTGATGCCGTGGGATTGGCGACGCGGACAGCGGCTTCCATGACGTCATCGGCCGAGAGCACGACGGAGGTCCTCGCTGGCTTGGTGGAACGGGTGACCTTCCACAGTCAGGAGAGCGGCTTCTGTGTGCTTCGGGTGAAGGCGCGCGGGCACCGGGACCTGGTAACCACGGTCGGGCACGCGGCGATGATTTCTGCAGGCGAGTGGATCACAGCCTCGGGTATCTGGATCAATGACCGCAATCACGGTCTGCAATTCAAAGCTCACTTTCTCAAGACCCATGAGCCGTCGACGGTCGAAGGCATCGAGAAGTACCTGGGCTCTGGGATGATCCGCGGCATCGGGCCGGTCTATGCAAAGCGGCTGGTCAAGGCATTCGGCAAGGATGTGTTCGACATCATCGAGGTAGCGCCCGAGCGCCTGCGCGAAGTCACTGGCATTGGACCGATGCGCGCGGCCAAGATCACGGCCGGCTGGGCGGATCAGAAGGTAATCCGCGAGATCATGGTCTTCCTGCACCAACACGGAGTGGGAACAGCACGCGCTGTTCGTATCTTCAAGACATACGGGACAGATGCCGTCCAGGTGATGAGTGAGAACCCTTACAGACTGGCCAAAGACATCCGGGGCATTGGGTTTCGGACAGCCGATCTGATTGCCGAAAAGCTGGGCATCGAGAAGACGGCGATGATCCGTGTGCGGGCGGGGATTTCGTTCGCGCTGAGTGAAGCCATGGGAAATGGCCACTGCGGCCTCCCGCGGGCGGAACTGGTCGGTCTTGCGGGCAAGCTGCTCGAAGTCGAGGCTCCGCTGATCGACAGCGCTTTGCAAGAGGAACTGGCCGAGGAAACCGTCACTGCCGATCGCGTGGGAGATGCAGACTGTATTTTCCTGACCGGGCTTTATCATGCGGAGCGCGGGATCGCTGGGCATGTGAAGCGCATCGATGCGGGCGCCCTGCCCTGGCCCGAGATCGATGCGGACAAGGCCCTGCCATGGATTGAGCAAAAGACGGGCCTCACACTTGCTGCCAGCCAAGCCGAGGCAATCCGCCTGGCACTGCGCTCAAAGCTCACGGTGATCACCGGCGGTCCCGGGGTGGGCAAGACCACCATCGTAAACTCGATCCTGCGCATTCTGGCTGCCAAGGGCGTGAAGCTGCTGCTCTGTGCGCCCACCGGCCGCGCAGCCAAGCGGATGACCGAAGCCACCAACATGGAGGCCAAGACCATCCATAGGCTACTGGAGTTTGACCCGAAGGCCTTCGGCTTCAAACGCAACGAGGAAAACCCTCTCGACTGCGATCTGTTGGTCGTGGACGAAAGCTCGATGGTTGATGTGCTGCTGATGCAATCGCTTCTGAAAGCCGTGCCCAGCACCGCAGCGTTGCTCATCGTGGGCGACATCGACCAGTTGCCCTCCGTGGGCCCTGGCCAGGTCTTGGCAGACATCATCGGCTCCGGCGCAGTGCCCGTGGTGCGTCTGACCGAGGTGTTCCGGCAGGCAGCCCAGAGCAAGATCATCACGACGGCGCATGCCATCAATGCAGGCCGCTTGCCCGATCTCGGCAAACCCGATGGCGAGGCGGATTTCTATTTTGTGCCGGCCGCGGATCCGGAGCAGGCCGTACCGCGGATCGTCGAATTGGTGGCCAAGCGTATCCCGCAGAGGTTCGGCTTCGACCCAATCAAGGACATCCAAGTCCTCTGCCCGATGAACCGCGGCGGGGTCGGCGCGCGATCCCTCAACATCGAGCTTCAGGCCGCGCTGAACCCTGCGGGGGAGAAGAAAGTCGAGCGCTTCGGTTGGACCTTCGCGCCGGGCGACAAGGTGATGCAGATCGAGAACGATTACGACAAGGACGTCTACAACGGGGATATCGGCATGATCGAAGACGTCGACCTAGACGACGGCGAGGTTGCCGTGAACTTCGATGGCCGCACGGTGAGCTTCCTCTTTGGCGAACTCGACACGCTGGTCCCCGCCTATGCAGCCACGATTCACAAAAGCCAGGGGTCGGAATACCCCGCCGTGGTCATCCCAGTCATGACACAGCACTACGCGATGCTTCAGCGCAACCTGATCTATACCGGGGTCACGCGGGGCAAGAAGCTTGTCGTGCTGGTCGGACAAAAAAAGGCTGTGGCCATCGCGGTCAAAAATGTGGCGGGGCGCCAGAGGTGGTCAAAACTGAATGAATGGTTGGCGGAAGACCCCTTGGTAGGCGTCAATATCAATACGCGATAATGTTCGAATATGAGGTGAACGCTTGCACATCCGTTCCAAGTCCGATCGTTCCTCACCATGGTCACGAAATACGGCTGGACCCCTGGGAATCCGACCGTACAATAGTGGTTCAATACCAGGGTGCAGTGCCACACCCGATAGCGTGAAGTTCAGACAGCAGCTGCCGCTTTTTTTACAGCGCTACCCGCGTCGGCGGATGCTTTCTTGAAAGAAGTCGCCGCTTCGCCCGAGAAATCCTTGCTGGCAGCCATCATGAGCTCAAAGGTCTCCATCTGGAGTTTTTTTGCAAGTTCTGCGAAGGCAGTCATGCTCTCGGTTGCGACGTCTGCCTGGGCCGATACGTAATCACTCATCGCCTGCGCATAATCGGCCGGTTCTGCTTTGGCTTTCGACATCTCAGCCAGTTTCGCCAGCGTGTCCTTGGTCCATTTCTGGGAAATTTCAGCAGACTTGTCCGCTGCTTCGATGGCAACGTGAGACAGTTTTTCGGTCAGGGCCAGCGAGTTCTTGTACGCATTTTCCATCGATTTTGTATCAACCGGGAACGCGTCCATCATCTCCTTGAGGGTCGCCGCCATGTCTGTCGATTTATTCATTGTCGCAAATCCTTCTTTGCTCGGCGGGTCCACCCCGCTGTCCTTTGGTGATGCTAAAGGCGTATTTGCTGCAGTGCAGCATTGCAAGGATTTTCTGCGGTGCAGCATTTTTGGTTGAGCATGCATGCCTGCAATTCAGTGTCTCTTCGCTTCGGGATACCACCCTACGACACGCGAGTTATTGTCAAATCTGGTGCCCAAGCGATCATCATGCGGCGGTTAGCTGCTGGTTTATTGGCTTGATGCCGTTGACGAAATCGACGCCCTGGATGACGTCGGCGAGATGAACGAAGCCGCGCAGCTTGCGCCAGCTTTGCTCAGCGCATTGTCCGAGTTTGAACATCATGTGAAGCATGCCGTCCCGGCTGAGACAGCCTTTGGTGCGCTTGGTCCGGTGCCGGATCGTGGCGAACGCGCTTTCGATCGGGTTTGACGTCCGGATGCTCTGCCAATGCTGGGCTGGGAAGTCGTAGAATGTCAGCAGTTCATCCCGATCCTTGATCAGGCATTCGGTCGCCTTCGGATATTTCGCCTCGAAGGTTTCGATGAACAGATCGAACGCAGCATGGGCATCCTCGCGGGTCTCGGCCTGCCAGATGTCGTGAAGCATCTTCTTAGCCTTGGGCTGGGTGCGCTTGGGGAGGTAATTGAGCACATTGCCCGTTTTATGCATCCAGCAGCGCTGTTGGCGCGTGGTTGGAAGAACCTCTTCCAATGCCGCCCAGAACCCCATGGCCCCGTCACCGGTGGCCAGCTTCGGAGCAGCGAGCCCACGGGCTTTGAGGCCGAGAAGCACCTCGCGCCAGCTTTGCGTGCTTTCCCGGACGCCATCTTCAATGGCCAGAAAGTGCTTCTCGCCACGGGCGTTGACCCCGATCACAACGAGCACGCAGAGCCGATCATCAGTGTCACGGAGCCCGCTGTAGATGCCGTCCGCCCAGATATAGACCCACTCGTCACGGCTCAGATCGGCCTTGCGCCAATCATTGTATTCCGCCGCCCACTGGCCTTTCAAACGTGAAATTGTCTTGGCAGAGAAACCGGTTGCCTCCGGGCCCAAGAGCATCTTCAGAGCCGCGCCCATTTCGCCTGTCGAGATACCCTTGAGATAGAGCCAGGGCAGCGCGGCTTCGATAGTTTTGGCCTTTCGGACGTAGGGCGGCACAAGCGCCGAGCGGAATGTCACGGGCTTGCCGTCCTTCGCCCGTACCTTCGGCACTTTCACCGTGACCGGTCCGATCCCGGTCTGCACCGCGCGCTCTGGATGATATCCGCTGCGAACAACCGCAGCACGGCCTTCTGCTGTCCGGCGTTCAGCAAACGCGGCGAGAAAGGCGTCTCTCTCAGCTTCAACAGCGGCCTGAAGCAATTCCCGGGCTCCTTTTCGCAGAAGGTCTGTCAGCGGGTCCGTGATGGCGTCTCGACCCGCAAAATCGATGATGGTAGCGTCGTCCATGATGGTGGTGCTCCTTTGGATGGTGGCTTGTGTCGCAACAACAAACCAACCAGATGCACCGCCGTCATTCAAACCGCCCAGACACCAGATTCAGCCATAACTCACGACACGCTGGTCCCAGCCTATGCCACGACCCTCTACAAGAGGGATGGGCGGAATATCCCGCCGTGGTCATTCCAATCGTGACACAGCACTACCGTAAGCGGTGTCTGAAGGGCACTTGGGTTTCAGCTTGACGGCTGGAAGTTCCAAGGAAGCAACTCGTCGATGCGGTGTTGCGGATGTCCGGCCGCAATGGCTTCGAGCGTAGCCTTGAGATAGGCGAAAGGCTCGATGGCGTTGATCTTGGCGGTCTCGATCAGGGATGCGATGCGGCCCCATGCCTTGCCCCCCTCGTCATGACCGGCGAACAATGCGTTTTTCCTGTTCAAAGCAATCGGCCTGACCAGATTTTCGACCTTGTTGGAGTCGATCTCGACGCGTCCGTCCGTCAGGAAGGTCTGCAAACCATCCCAGTGTCGGTGGATGTAGGCAAGCTTCTCTCCGAGGCGCGATTTGGCCGAGATGCGCAGGCGCTGCGCTTGTAGCCAGATGCCGAAGGCTTCGACCAGTGGCGCGGATCGTGCCTGGCGCGCTGACAGGCGCTGGCCCGGGGACGTGTCGCGGATGTCTTTCTCGACGGCATAGATTCCTGCGATCTGGCGCAGGCCCTCGGCGGCGATCTCGGAACCATCGCGATCGAAGATTTCCTTGAGCTTGCGACGCGCATGCGCCCAGCAATGGGCGACAACGATCGGATCACCGCCCTTGCGGTCAGGGCGCGTCAGCCGGTTGTAGCCCTGGTAGCCATCGAGTTGCAGCGTGCCGTTGAAGCCGGTCAGGAATTTCTCGGCATTCTCCCCCCGGCGATCGGGAGCATAGAAAAAGACGACCCCGGGGGGATCATCGCCGCCCCATGACCGATCATCGCGCGCCAGAGCCCAGAGGTAGCCTGTTTTTGTCCGCCCGCGGCCCGGATCGAGGACCGGCGCCGTGGTTTCGTCCATGAACAGCTTCGTGGATGTCTTCAGGTGCTCGGCCAGCCGGTCCACGATGGGTCCAAGGTGGAAGGCTGCCACACCGACCCAATCAGCCAGCGTCGAGCGGTGAATGTCGATGCCAGAGCGGGCGAGGATCTGTGATTGTCGGTAGAGCGGGGCATGGTCCGCATATTTGCTGACCAGAACATGCGCGATGGCGCCTTCGGTTGGGAGCCCGCCCTCGATCAGCCATGCGGGCGTCGGTGCTTGTGTGACCCCATCGGTGCAGGTGCGGCAGGCATATTTTGGGCGGACCGTCACGATCACACGGCACTGTGCCGGGACGATGTCGAGCCGCTCGTTGCGGTCCTCGCCGATCCTGTGCATCTGCCCGCAACCACAGGGGCACATCAGGCTGTCGGGTTCGACTACCTGCTCGATGCGTGGCAAACCGGCGGGCAGGTTGCCGCGGTTGCGCCTGGCCACTCGCTTTCGCTTGGGCTTGTCGTCTCCGGGCGTCTGCACCTTCTTTTGTTCACGGGCCTCGGCGACGGCAGCTTCAAGATCCTCGAAGGTCAGCTGGCGATCATCTTCGCTGAGCTTCTCGGACTTCTTGCCGTGGACCACCTGGTTCAGCTCGGCCACCAGATGCTCAAGACGTTTGACGATGTCCTCCAGCTCCGCGGCCCGCGCAGCTTTTGCCTTCAAGGCCTCAAAAGCTACGCGGTATTCCGGTGGCAGGACGGACAGATCGAGGTCTTTGGCAGCGGCGCTCATGATCAGTATTATACACTGGGATCAAAGCCATGATCCCTGCATTCGTCGCCCCGAGTCACTCCGCCGCAGCTGGTGGGCGGGTCTCCAGCGCCTTGACCTTGCGCCAGTCCAGCCCGGAAAAAAGCGCCTCGAACTGTGCGTGGTTCAGCGCCATCATTCCGTCCTTGATCGTGGGCCAGGTGAAGGTCGTGTCCTCGAGCCGTTTGTAGGCCATGACCAGACCGCTGCCGTCCCAATAGAGAAGCTTCAGCCGGTCCAAGCGCTTGGCCCGAAACAGGAACACTGTCCCGGTGAACGGATCTTTGCGGAGCACGGTCTGCACCATGGCTGTCAGCCCGTCGTGTCCTTTTCTGAAGTCAACCGGCTGCGTTGCCACCAAAATGCGCACACGGTTCGAAGGGAAGATCATGCGCCACCCCCAAGCGCACGCACGATGTCCCCAATCCGGGCTGCAGGCGTGGCACCGTCCAGCCGGACAGAAACCGATCCAGCTACGATCTCGATTGCCCTACTCGCCGAACCCGTATCTTCCGCCGATGGCGAACTTTCGACATCGAACATCACCAACGGGGCGAAGTCCGTGTCAGCCTCTGGCGCGGGCAAAACAAGTTCACCATCCTTGGCCAGCCGCCGCCATCCCGACAGGTGGTTCGGGCGAAGGTTATACTTGCGCGCAACGTCATTCACCGTTGCTCCAGGCACCAGCGTTTCTGCCACGATCCGCGCTTTCACACGATCTGGCCACCGTCGGCTCCCGGTCCGTGAGACCTCAACGCCCAAACGCGTGAGAAACTCGTTCGTAGTCTCCATGGCGAAACTCACCTCCTGTTATCCAACAGGGCGTGAGTCTCAAATCACAAGGATCAAGAGAAGGTGGGCGCCACACAGCGCTTACGCACTACCCAATGCTGCAGCGCAACCAGATCTATACCGGGATAATACCGGGCAAGAAGCTTATCGTTCGCGTTTGCCAGACGAAGGCTGTGGCGATCTTGGCGAAAAATATCTCGGTGCGGCGGCGCTGGTCGAAGCTGGATGAGTGGCTCGGCGGCAAACTAGCGGCCTAGCTGAGTCAGCCGTCGCGATCTGCTTCCGAAAGGGCCGCAATATTCCACGCCAGCCTTTCGGCCATCAGCCCCGCCGAAAGCGCGGTCCCTGCAATTCGCTGAAGCGCTTGCCGCGCCTGATCCACCTCGTCAAGACGCGCAGCCGCTACCATCAGGTGCTCAACGGCGTCATCGATGTCGATCGGGCTCGGCTCATACCCACGGCCCTCGAGCAGATGCCGAATGGCCTGCAAAGCGACCGCCATTGCGAAGCCCGGTTCCTTGAGTTTCAGGTCCCGTGATGCGCGGATCAGGGTCGCAGGTGCCGCATCGTGATGTGCGGCACAGTCAAGCGCGATATCGAGGAACCGCGCTGTCTTCGCGGCGGCGAACCACTTTCCCTTCGATCCATGCGTGTCGATCAAATCCTCGAGGATTCGGCGCGCGTCGAGGTCGGGGTAACGCTTCACCAGATCGCGCCACATCGCGAGATAGGTGTTGCCCGAGACCGACGGCAGGCCAAAGCGGCGATAGGCTTCTTCCTCGCGGCCCTGACTTACGAGAATGCGTTCACAGAACGCAGCAATCTCGACATGGCCCCATTGTCGACGCTGATCCAGGAGCAATGCCTCAGCACGGGCAAGAGCGTCATCCTCGCGTCCTTGGCGCAGCAGTGCCTCGGCACCAAATTTCTCATCAAACCAGAGGCGTGTCTTTTTCCGCTCAAGAAGCTCCAGCAACTCGTCATACCGCCCAGCCTCTAACAAGCAGGACAGCGTCAGCGTCCCCGTTGGCACATGAATAAAGTGCATGTGGTCGGACCAAGCTGCCTCGATCATTTCGAGGTCCCGGTCGGCGTGGAGACTCATCAGCGCAGGATAAGCTGCGATTTGGCCAAATCGGTCTGCGATCGGCGCGAGATAATCCACTCCGTCGTCTTCGATCGCCTCGCGCAGTTGTTCAAGCCATTTCGCGCGAGTTTTTTCATCAGCGGGCGCATCGATGAGGACGGGCAGCAATTCCTCGAGCGTCCGGCGCACGGCATTGCCTAGCGCGCCCGACGACGAGTCGATATGCTCCAAGGCTCGCCAGATGCGCTCCGCAAGCGCTATGACACCCTCTGCCGCTGTCACAGGATCGACCCGTGCAACAGCCCGAATTTCTGAGCTTGCGGATTTCAGACGTTCAATGGCCTTGGACGATGACCGCCAGCTGTAAGCGCCCGCCCGCATGCCCGGCTTGAACGCCCATTTATGTGCTGCTGCCTTCGCCATCCCCTAACGCCCCCGCGCGGTGCTGCGCGCGATCCAGTCCGAACCAGCATAACCGATGACATGCACCAAGACCTCGCGCTCGGCCTCGTTGACAGTAAAGGCAATGACCGCCTTGCGTCCTGCCGGTATCGCGCGAAGACCCGGAGCGATTTCTGAGCGAACGCTGCCTTTCAGAGGAGTGTCAGCCAGACTGGAAATTACGGCCTCAATCTCTGAAAGCCGCCGCTCGGCCGCCTCCGGCCCAGCGTAATCGGCGATGAGCTCCACGATCGATGCCAAGTCATCCGCGACAGCCGGGTGAAACCGGATTCGATATGTCATCCCTGCCGCACGACGCCGATACGGGCGCGCGCCGCCGCAAAGGCGTCCTCGGGATCTACATATTCCGCATTTGGTGTTCGCATGCGCGCGCGGATTTCATCTGCCATGGCATCAAGCGCAATCCCGCGCTCTTCTTCATCCCGGATCATCTGTTCAAGCGCTGCCGCTACAGCTGCGCTCTGCGAGGCGAAGACGCCCTCACCTACTTTGTCAGTCAGGAAACGATGATGGCGATCTGTGAAACTGAGCGTGGTTTTGACTGTCATAGCGAAGCCTCAAGTATGACTTAGTAATCTACACATCACACGGCGCTGTGACAAGATGGGCGATTCCCCAACCGCACCATGAGGTCACTCCTATTCTTCGACATCGTAGCCTGCTAATCGCAACTGTCCGGCGCGCGCTGCAACGCCCACCCGGCCGGCATTCAAAAATGCAAGAGGCACAGGTAACGCTTCAGCGATCCGGTTGAGAGTCGCTATCCGTGGGTCACGCTGTTCATTTTCGATTTCGGACAAAGCAGGTGCGCAGATACCTGTCAGCAGCGCTAACTGTTCAAGGCTAATAGTCCGATCGCTCCGGACCTCGCGGGTAAGGCGGCCCAGATCATCTCTCACCATTGACCAAGAGCTTCACCCTTCCGCTTTATACAAGGATGGAGACCCCATGGGGCTTTCACTGAAATTTATCGTAAACGGTAAAAACGATGAGATTCGATCAGATCAAAACCCCACATTTACTGAATAAGGTAACCGTCATGGAAGCGGCCAACGTCGATTTTGGGAGGGTTGAATGTCGGCGAGTGCGCGTGGGCCGTATGCGAACGCACGCGATTGTGGACGAATGTTGTTTTTCTGGAGCGGTGTTGACGTGGCGTTGACGTAAACCGCAAAATAGCGTGGGGTATCAGATTACCATCGCGCAAGCATTTGATATATTTGTGGATTTTGGTTGCGGGGGTAGGATTTGAACCTACGACCTTCAGGTTATGAGCCTGACGAGCTACCGGGCTGCTCCACCCCGCGACAGTATGTATTTTCGATTGAGAGATTGGGGATTTTATTAGGTTTGGCGGTGACCTACTCTCCCACGACTTGAGTCGCAGTACCATTGGCGCGGTGGCACTTAACGGCCGGGTTCGGAAAGGGACCGGGTGTATTGCTCACGCTATGACCACCAAACCGAATAAAATCCCCCTCGCATCTCGGATGCGAGGGGTGGCAGGCAGGGTATGACGCAGTCATGCCTGAGCTGAGCATCTTTGATGCCAGCGAGTTGCCACACCGCGTCATTCCGGGTGCGAAGTAATCAACGAACCACATTTTTGATGTGGTTTTGTTGTCCGAGGCAAGTATTTTCACTTTGGTGTTTGTGCTTTTGATCATTGGTCCAGTTTCCGCGGCTCGGATTGAGCGTTGGTTTTGTTGTTACTGGATCAAATCAAGCCTATCGGGCCATTAGTACCGGTCAGCTGAACGCATTGCTGCGCTTACACCTCCGGCCTATCGACGTGGTGGTCTACCACGGCCCTCAGGGATACCTTGTTTTGAGGGGGGCTTCCCGCTTAGATGCCTTCAGCGGTTATCCTTTCCGATCATAGCTACCCTGCACTGCGGCTGGCGCCACAACAGGTCCACCAGTGGATCGTTCACCCCGGTCCTCTCGTACTAGGGGCAACTCCTCTCAAGTATCCTACACCCACGGCAGATAGGGACCGAACTGTCTCACGACGTTCTAAACCCAGCTCACGTACCTCTTTAAACGGCGAACAGCCGTACCCTTGGGACCTGCTCCAGCCCCAGGATGAGATGAGCCGACATCGAGGTGCCAAACACTGCCGTCGATATGGACTCTTGGGCAGTATCAGCCTGTTATCCCCGGCGTACCTTTTATCCGTTGAGCGATGGCCCTCCCACTTGGGACCACCGGATCACTATGGCCGTCTTTCGACTCTGCTCGACTTGTCAGTCTTGCAGTCAGGCTGGCTTCTGCCATTGCACTCAACGAGCGATTTCCGACCGCTCTGAGCCAACCTTCGCGCGCCTCCGTTACGCTTTAGGAGGCGACCGCCCCAGTCAAACTACCCGCCACGCAGGGTCCCGGATCCGGATAACGGACCGCGGTTAGACATCAAGAGTGCGAAGGGTGGTATCTCAAGGGAGGCTCCACGATGACTGGCGTCACTGCTTCAAAGCCTACCACCTATCCTGCACATCACAATCCTGATGCCAGTGCGAAGCTGTAGTAAAGGTGCACGGGGTCTTTCCGTCTAACCGCGGGAAGCCTGCATCTTGACAGGCAATTCAATTTCGCTGAGTCGATGTTGGAGACAGCGGGGAAGTCGTTACGCCATTCGTGCAGGTCGGAACTTACCCGACAAGGAATTTCGCTACCTTAGGACCGTTATAGTTACGGCCGCCGTTTACCTGGGCTTCAATTCAGAGCTCTCACCCCTCCTTTTAACCTTCAGGCACCGGGCAGGCGTCAGACCCTATACGTCGTCTTGCGACTTCGCAGAGCCCTGTGTTTTTAATAAACAGTCGCCACCCCCTGGTTTGTGCCCCCAGCCCCTAGTTGCCTAGGAACCGGGCCTCCTTCTCGCGAACTTACGGAGGTATTTTGCCGAGTTCCTTCAACATCGTTCTCTCAAGCGCCTTGGTATTCTCTACCAGTCCACCTGTGTCGGTTTAGGGTACGGTCTGATGATGGAGCTATTTCCAGGAACCTCTGAACGGCCCCTCCAATCCGATAAGGAGGAACAATCTTCGAGATCCGTCACTTCCATCTGGCCCACGAATATTAACGTGGTTCCCATCGCCTACGCCTTTCGGCCTCGGCTTAGGAGCCGGCTTACCCTGCTCAGATTAGCTTTAAGCAGGAACCCTTGGACTTTCGGCGAGAGTGTCTCTCACACTCTTTGTCGCTACTCATGTCATCATTCTCACTAGTGATCTCTCCACCGGATCGCTCACACGCCGGCTTCACAGAATAGACTTTGTCTATTCTGACTTCTTTTGTGCACT
>NZ_CM180980.1:1825000-4080000 GCF_059070475.1 Marivita sp. NO-S04 | reverse complement strand
GCCCGCTCCCTATGCGACGCTCCGTGGCTTGCGACCACCGCGGATGATCCACTTCAGGGTTCACATTGCTGTAGAAGCCATATTCCGCAGGATTTGCGACATTCCAGCTTGCGGGCGGCTCTTCTTCTACCAATGAGATTCGGACCACCGACTTGATCGACTTGAAGCCGTATTTCCATGGAACCACCAAACGCATCGGGGCACCGTTTTGTTTCGGGATATCCTTACCGTAGATCCCGGTCGCCATCATGGTTAGCGGGTGCATCGCTTCATCAATGCGCAGACCTTCAACATACGGCCAGTCTAGCACGCGGCTTGATACACCCGGCATCTCATCGGGGCGTAGGGCGGTCTCAAACGCGACGTATTTTGCATTGGATTGCACGCCGACCCAATTCAGCAGATCGGCCAGTTCAAACCCGTTCCAAGGAATAACCATCGACCACGCCTCGACACAGCGGAAACGGTAGATGCGTTCCTCAATGGTCATCTGGGACAGGAGGTCGGCAAAGCTGTAGTCTCCGGGTTTGTCCACGAGACCGTCGATCCGTACAGTCCAAGGATCGATAGTCAGACGATGTGCGTTGCGCGCCGGATCTTCCTTGCCGGTGCCGAACTCATAATAGTTGCAGTAGTTGGTGATCTCCTCAAACGTGTTTGGCTCAAGCGAGTTCTGTGCAGCAGCACTACGGGGCAAGGCCCCTGCGATACCACCAGCGGCAAGGCCGGCCATCAACTGCCTGCGGTTCAAGAAGGCAGAGTATGGGGTGACGTCCTGTGCCGTCAGGGTGTTTTTCCAACGATGCGCCATGAAATCCTCTTTGTCCGTGTTCAACAAAGACATAGAGGCAGAAGAGAAAACGACCAAACCAACTTGTCTCACGTGTGCGTGGTCGTTTTGAAATGTTCGGCCAGTGTGACGTCACATCTGGCAGCAGTCCAGTGACCGATCAGCCCTCGATCATGTTTACACGAGTAGCATGGCGGCCGCCTTCGAATTCGGCCGACAGAAAAGCGTCGACAATATCCAACGCCAACCCCTCACCAACAACCCGCGCACCGAGGGACAAGATATTCGCATCATTGTGCTGACGAATCATCCGCGCCGAAAAGGTGTCGGAACAGACGCCGCAGCGGATACCTTTTACCTTGTTGGCCGCCATCATGATGCCCTGACCTGTGCCGCACAGGATGATGCCAAGACGGCAATCGCCAGACGCCACACGCTCGGCAGCGGCCTGTCCGTGCAAAGGGTAATGTGTGCTTTCAGGGGTCGTGGGGCCAATATCAACGACGTCCCATCCCTGGGCTTCAATGTGCCGGGCGACAGCCTGACGCAAGTCGATGGCCGCGTGATCGCTGGAAATAACAATGCGTTTGGTGTTGGTCATGGCAGTCGATCCCGGTCAAGAATGTCATTGGTGGCCTTGGACCAGAAGCGTTCGGTCACGTCAATTGCCCCGGATGACTTGGGCTTACTACGCTTAACCGGTACGGCCTTCCGGCACGGCGGCAACCAGTTCCACCGTGTTCCCGTCGGGATCGCATGTAAAAAGTCCCCGCCAGCCGACCCAATCGAAATCTTGGAACCGAACAGGCAGACCATGAGCTTCCAACCACGTCTTTGCCCCGTCCTGTTCATCCCATGGCAGGCTCAGGGCGATATGATGCAATGAGGAACCGGTGCCATTGTGCGCAGTTCCTTCGACGTCTTCGAACAGGGCAAGTACGGCAGCATGGCCGCCAAAGCTTTCGCCAAGGTGAAAGAACGTGATTCTCTGTGGCGCGACTCCGCGGCTCCCACCCTCAAGCACGGTCAACCCGATCATATTCTCGTAGAAATCCACCATCGCAGTGTAATCCCGGCACCGGATCGCAACTTCGCCCAAGGCACGCGGTGTGAAGCCTCGTGTCATACAGACACCGATTGCGGCCATAGCTCAGACATCAGGATACTGCGCCCATCAGGCTGAACCACGCGTACATGAATACGGCGCATCAGACGCGGCTCTGCCACACCGACGGAATGTGCGATGGTCTCGACTTCCTTGATGATCTCTTTCGCATAAGCAGCGACACGCAGTTCTTTGTCTTCGACCACCAAACCAGATTGGAACCGCGGATTGTGCGTCGTGATTCCTGTGGGACAGGTGTTTCGGTTGCACTTGAGCGCCTGAATACAGCCCAACGCGAACATGAAGCCGCGCGCCGACGTCACAAAATCCGCGCCCGTTGCCAGCGCCCAAGCCACATCACCGGGATTGACCAGCTTGCCACTGGCCACCAAGGGAATGCGGTCGCGAAGCCCATGTGCATTGCGAATATTGGCCACCATGGGCAGCGCCTCGCGGATACTCATGCCAACGAGGTCAATCAATGGCATCGGTGCAGCACCGGTGCCACCTTCGCCACCGTCCAAAGTGATGAAATCGGGGGCAGCATCGACACCACGCGCTGCGATGGCATCGAAAAGCCCCGCAACCCCTTCTTCAGAGCCGACACACATCTTGATGCCCGTCGGTTTGCCCGTGATCTGCCGAACGCGGTCGATCATGGTAAGAAGATCGTCCCAATCGTCCACCTCTTCATGGCGATTGGGTGAGATACTATCCTTGCCAACGGGAATTCCACGCACCTGCGCGATCTCGGTTGTCACCTTTTCGCCTGGTAGGATCCCTCCCTTGCCCGGTTTGGCCCCTTGGCTCAGCTTGATCTCGAACATGCGCACGGTTTCATGCGCAGCGATGTCACGCAGCTTGTCTTCATCCAAACGACCATTGGCGTTGCGCACACCGTACTTGGCAGTGCCGATCTGAAAGACGATGTCGCAGCCACCTTCGAGGTGATAGGGTGACAGCCCGCCCTCGCCGGTGTTCATCCAGATGCCCGCACGTTTCGCGCCTTTGCTTAGCGCACGCACAGCGGGTTTCGATATTGCGCCATAACTCATGCCTGACAGGTTGAAGAATGATGTCGCTGTATACGGCATACGCGCACCGGGGCCGATCACCTTGGGTTCGGATTTGGCAAACTGATTGTCGATTGGCGGAAACGGCGCATTGACGAAAATCGGAGTACCGACGATCCCGGTGTTACGGGTCGAACCGAAGGCAACCGTGTTGCCATGACCTTCGGCTGACCGTTTGACCCATTCACGCTGCGCCCGATTGAACGGCAATTCCTCGCGATCCATCGCAAAGAAATATTGGCGAAAGAACTCTCCCAAAGTCGAAAACAGTTCCCTGAACCGCCCAAGTACCGGATAATTGCGCCTGATCGCGTCGCTGGTCTGTGTGCGGTCAATGACCCCCAGCACAATCGCCACAAGGATGACCAACCCGATCACGCCGACAAATAAAAGCGCCAGAAAATTCAGTGCATACATGGCGACGCCCATATCAACCTCACATTCAATTCATTGCATCTATAATAAGGAACACGTTAGACTGACCTCAACCATCCCAGCTTACGGCAACGCTTGCCACAAAAGGAAACCCCATGAAACGCCTGCTCGCCACACTCGCCCTGACATTCGCGGCATCCGCGGTCTCTGCCGCCGATCTGATCACCTATGACACGGAACAATCTTTTGACGATGTCACCTTCGGGCTTGAAAACGCGATCCTCGACGCAGGCTTGGTGATCGACCACGTCAGCCACACGGGCGATATGCTGGAACGCACCAAGGGTGATGTTGGATCCGACGTCACGCTGTTTCTCAACGCCGACGTCTATAGCTTCTGCTCGGCCAAGGTTTCGCGCGAGGTGATGGAGGCCGATCCGATGAACATCGTTTTCTGTCCCTACACGATTTTTGTTATGGTTCGCCCCGATAGGCCGGATGTCACGACCATCGGGTTTCGGACCTTTCCCGACGGTGCCATGAAGTCGGTCGAAGCGCTGTTGAATGGCATTTCGAAGACCGCAATCGGGCGTGACTGATGACGCAATCCTGACGCCGGATCACAAGAATTTCACTTGAAGAAGCAAAGACTTGCGGCTTAGGCGGCAAGCCCATTTTGTCAAGCGACATCGGCGGATTCCCCCACAGATCCAAACGCTGTTTGTCCGCGTTTAACCATCAGATGTGCGAGACACATCGCAATGCATGACAAAAAGGACGACACACATGTTTCGTAAGACAACAATCGCCCTCACAACTGCCGCTTCCCTGCTGGCAGGCACCGCTTTCGCCGGAGGTCACTCCAAGGATATCGTCGACACCGCTGTCGATGCTGGCACGTTCGAAACTCTTGTTGCCGCTGTACAGGCTGCAGGTCTGGTCGACACGCTGAAGGGTGAAGGCCCGTTCACTGTGTTTGCACCGACAGATGAAGCCTTTGCCGCTCTGCCGGAAGGCACCGTCGAAAGCCTGCTGATGCCCGAGAACAAAGATCAGCTTGTTGCGATCCTGACCTACCACGTCGTGCCCGGCAAAGTGATGTCGACCGACCTGATGGACGACATGGAAGCCGAAACCGTTCAGGGTTCGTCGGTGACCATCGACCTCGACAACGGCGTAATGGTTGAAAACGCAACCGTAACGACAGCCGACATCGAAACGTCGAACGGCGTGATCCATGTCATCGACACTGTGATCCTGCCGGAAGGTTAAGACCTTCGCGCATCGGCGCAAACAAGGGCGGCCCTCGGGCCGCCCTTTTTCGTGGCCTAGACCGAAAGACGTCTCCTGCACTTTGAAACGCCGCTTGAGGCGGTGCATCAATGCCTTAAGCTGCGCGCATGTTCGAACAGCTGCGCCAACAGGGATATGATGTTGAAACCCGCAACCATGCGGGTGCCATTCTTTCTGTCGATTTCCCCGAAATCGCGGGCGAGCTTGAATCTGCCCTGCTTGACCTGAGCATCCCTGCCGAGGAACTCATCGGTTCCGGCGGCGGTGAGGCACCCTCGACGCAACGATTGCGCAAACGGCTCTACGCTGAAAACTGGCCCAAACACACGTTCGACTTCCGTCTGATCGTGGACGGCCGCGAAACTGTGTCCAACAGCCACGAAATCGACCACATTCGCAGCACGCCTTTGGGAAAGGTCGCGCTTGAGATCGAATGGAACAACAAAGACCCGTTCTTTGATCGGGACTTGGAAAACTTTCAGCGCCTGCATGCACAATCCGCAATCTCGGTCGGTATTCTGATTACACGTGGCACCAGCCTTCAGGACGATATGCGCGACATCATCCAGCGCTGCATCGAAAAGCACAGCTTCATCAATGAGGCTGAAATGGTCGAGGCTTTTGGCATGAAAGACCGCACCAAACGCCAACGCGATGCGGTCCAGCGGATGATCGACCAATACACACCATTTGCCGAAGCCTTCTCCAAGCACTTTGTCAGCGATAAGTTCGGTGCGGCCACCACGCATTGGCAAAAACTGAAAGATCGGATCGACAGAGGCGTCGGCAACCCGTGTCCGCTTCTGCTGATCGGATTGCCGGCCTCTATCATCAAGGCCTGAGCGAAGATTGACACCGCTGATGACTCAGCACGCCAGCGTGTTTCGATGATCGAAACGCCTTTACTCTGCCGCCACGCCGGAATTGTGTTTATAGGTCTTCCAGGTCGGTTTGTAATCGTCGTCCGCCTGATTGCCCCAAACCGTCCATCCGTCACGCCTGCCGCGTCCGAAAAGTTCCAGATACGGACCCCAGGAGCATCCTTCGATGATCTTGTACTGCTCGTCCGGCTTGCGGCTGTGTTCGCGCTTGCGGGTCTTCAGCACGTCACCGTCCGGCTCTTCGGCTTCAATGTAGTTCACCTGCGACCGACCCGGCCCCAATGTCCGAACATCCTTGCCGCGCACGCCGAACAACAGGATTTCCGTTACGTTGCGGAAGTAGAATCCAACACCCCGGCCATCCGGACCACCATCCTTGCGCACCTTTTCCCAGATGATGTTGGACTTGTACTCAAATCCCCAAGCCTTCAAGACCTGTAGTCCTTCCGGCAATAGCGCGTTCGGCACCCAGAGATAGCAATGCGCGCGGTCCTCAAGATGTTCCGCCACAGGCAAAGCACAAATTTCATCAAGCTCCATCGTGGGATAGCGCGCCAAACGTTTGTGCTCGGGCGCAACCTTGCCGGTACGGTTTTGGAACCGCCACGGCGGGTCTGCCATAACGGTGGCAAAACGGTCGTCGCCCAGAAAATTGCGCAGATCGTCCGCAGCTGTCATGACTCACCTCTTATTGTGGGTTCACACCTGTCTAAATCAATATTTGGTATCGGGCAAACAAAGATCACAAGCTGTCCACAGCGATTTTGCGCGCCAAGCCTTAACGATTGGCAAACGCGAAAAAGGCGGGATCTCCCCCGCCTTTCCTTTGTCACTTCCGTCAAAGCTTAATGCACTACGGCATCGTCCGGACGCGGCCTGTTGGATGCGGCCACACGGTCCCCGATGATAAGACCGTCAGCACCCGCCGTCACCGGTACCAGATCACCATCCGCGATGTCTCCGGCCAGCAGCATTTCAGCCAGTGGGTCCTGCAGCGCACGCTGGATCACCCGCTTCAAGGGACGAGCACCAAACACCGGATCGTACCCTTCTTCGGCCAGCCATTTGCGTGCGGCATCGTCCAGTTGCAGGTCGATCTTGCGCGCAGCAAGCCGCTTGAGCAAACGCGCCATCTGAATGTCCACGATCCCGTGCATATCCTCGCGCTTGAGCCGGTCGAAGATCACGGTTTCGTCCAAACGGTTCAGGAACTCGGGCCGGAAATGCGCCCGCACCGCATCCATCACATCGCGCTTGGCCTGGCTCGGGTCCGCACCATCCGGCAGTTGGCTCAGCGCTTGCGATCCAAGGTTCGACGTCAGCACGATCAGCGTCTGCTTGAAGTCCACGGTCCGGCCCTGACCATCGGTCAGCACGCCATCATCAAGAACCTGCAACAGCACGTTGAACACGTCCGGATGTGCCTTTTCGACCTCGTCGAACAATACAACCTGATAGGGTCGCCGCCGCACAGCTTCGGTCAGAACACCGCCCTCATCATAGCCGACATAGCCCGGAGGCGCGCCGATCAGACGGGATACCGCGTGTTTCTCCATGAACTCGGACATATCGATCCGCACCATGGCGTTGTCGTCGTCGAATAGGAACTCGGCCACCGCCTTGGTCAATTCGGTCTTGCCGACGCCGGTCGGCCCGAGGAACAGGAAACTGCCCAACGGACGGTTCTCATCGTTCAGACCAGCCCGCGCGCGGCGCACTGCGTTGGCGATGGCGCGCACCGCCTGATCCTGACCGATGACCCGCTTGTGCAGACCGTCTTCCATCCGCAAGAGCTTGTCCCGTTCTCCTTCCAGCATCTTCGAGGTCGGGATACCGGTCCAGCGTTCCACCACACCCGCGATCTGCTCGGGGCGCACCGCCTCCTCGACCATGACACCATCGTCAGTGCTTTCGGTCTCGGCCAGCTTCTTCTCAAGCTGCGGGATCACGCCATAAGACAGCTCACCCGCCTTGGCGAGGTTGCCTTCGCGTTTGGCGATCTCAAGCTCGGCCCGCGCCTTGTCGAGTTGCTCTTTCACATCGCGTGCCGACGCCAACTTGTCCCGTTCCGCCTGCCACTTCGCCGTCATTTCCGACGACTTGTCCTGCAAATCGGCAAGGTCTTTTTCCAGCTTGGCAAGACGGTCCTTGGATGCCTGATCGTCCTCAAGACGCAAGGCTTCCGCCTCGATCTGCTTTTGCAGAATATCGCGGTCCAGGTTGTCGAGTTCTTCAGGCTTGCTGTCGACTTCCATCCGCAGACGCGCTGCCGCTTCGTCCATCAGGTCGATGGCTTTGTCCGGCAGGAACCGATCCGTGATGTAGCGATGCGACAGCGTTGCTGCTGCCACCAAGGCGCTGTCCGAAATCCGCACACCATGGTGCAATTCGTACTTTTCCTTGATGCCCCGCAGGATCGAGATCGTGTCTTCGACTGTCGGCTCTGACACCATCACAGGCTGGAAGCGACGGGCCAAAGCCGCGTCTTTCTCGACATGCTTGCGATATTCATCCAGCGTGGTTGCACCGATACAATGCAGTTCACCCCGTGCCAAAGCAGGCTTGATCAGGTTGGCCGCATCCATCGCGCCATCCGCCTTACCGGCGCCCACCAGCGTGTGCATCTCGTCAATGAACAGGATTATTTCGCCCGCAGCGCTCGTCACTTCGGACAGAATGCCTTTCAGACGTTCCTCGAACTCACCGCGATATTTCGCACCAGCGATCAGCGCGCCCATGTCGAGAGCCAACAGACGTTTGTTGCGCAAGGATTCCGGCACGTCACCATTGACGATGCGCAACGCAAGGCCTTCGGCAATCGCGGTCTTACCCACACCCGGCTCCCCGATCAGAACGGGGTTGTTCTTGGTCCGACGGCTGAGCACCTGCATGGCACGACGAATTTCATCGTCCCGGCCAATGATCGGGTCGATTTTGCCTTCACGGGCACGTTCGGTCAGATCCAGTGTGAACTTCTTCAATGCTTCGTACTGATCTTCGGCACTGGCACTGTCAGCGGTTCGACCTTTGCGAATGTCGTTGATCGCGGAATTCAATGACTGCGCGTTCACCGCGCCGGCATCCAGCGCTTCTTTCGCTGCGCTTTTGACCATGGCAAGCGCCATGAGGATGCGTTCAACCGGAACAAAACTGTCGCCAGCTTTTTTCGCGATCGTCTCAGCCTCGTCCAGCACCTTGCCGGTAGCGCTGTCCAGATACACCTGTCCGGCATCACCAGATACTTTTGGAATCTTGGCCAGCTTGCCGTCCAAAGCCTGCACAACGCGCTGTGGCGCACCGCCAGCCCGCTGGATCAGGTTCGACGCAAGTCCCTGATCATCGTCCATCAAAGCTTTGAGGATGTGTTCGGGTGCCAGCCGCTGATGGCTTTCCCGCATTGCAATGGTCTGTGCCGCCTGGATAAACCCACGCGACCGTTCCGTGAACTTCTCTAAGTTCATGGCATTCTCCTTTCGCCAAGCACCCCTGTGATCGGAAACGCCCGAATTCGGCACGTCCCATAGTGGGGCCTTCGCAAAAGAAATGGGGACAAATACACCCCTGTTCAAGAGCGAGAGCTTGGCTCGCTCAAAACGTCCGTAAGATACGGGTTGGATTTTGCGTAATCGCCCGATCCGATCTGAGAAATAGCCCATCCTACCAAAACCACTGCGGCGGTAATGATCACCAAAGGCCGGACAATGGAAAATCTGGTCTTTAGACTGCCGTTTGACTGCATCTGTCTCTCCTGTGTTGAGAAGAGAACGCGTAGTCCAGACCGTTGTTCCTTGACGCTTGCTCGCACGGTTGTAAGACGGGGCGAACTTGCGAGGGGAAATGCCCATGTCCGATGACCGTCTGATCGTAGCGCTGGATGTACCGAATGCACTGGCCGGGCTTGAGCTTGCCGAAAAACTTGGGGATTCTGTTTCGTTCTACAAAATCGGCCTCGGTATGCTGACGGGAGGCGGGCTGGCGTTAGCTGACGAACTCAAGCGAGAACACGGCAAACGCATCTTTCTTGACATGAAGCTGTTCGATATCGGAGCGACGGTTGAAGCTGCAGTTCGTGGTCTTGCTCAATTCGATCTGGATTTCCTTACGGTACATGGTGATCCCTATGTCGTCCGCGCTGCCAAAGAAGGCGCTGCCGGGTCTGACCTAAAGATCCTTGCTGTAACCATCCTCACCTCGCTTGAACGCAGCGATCTGGACGGCGCGTTGATAAAAGACGGCGACGTGTCTGACCTTGTAGTCGAACGTGCGGGCCGGGCCTTCGATGCAGGTGCGGATGGTGTGATCTCCTCGCCAAACGAAGCCGCCCTAATCCGCGCGTTGCCCGAAGCCAAGGATCGTTTGATCGTGACACCGGGCTTGCGGCCTGCAGGGGCAGATCTTGGTGATCAAAAACGTGTTGCGACACCGGCAAATGCAGTCAAGAACGGCGTAGATCACATCGTTGTCGGGCGCCCGGTCTGGAAAGCTGCCGATCCGCGCGCAGCGGCCAAGGCCATCGTGGCCGAGATGCAGTCAACACAGGCAATTCAACCAAACGCCTGATCCCTGTAAGCCTTTACCATTTCAGCAAAATGCGGAATCGCCTCCGGGTGTGCAACATATGTGTTAGGCTCCATCAAGAACCAGCCCTGCCCTTCGCTACCCAATACGATCTGTTCCTCCGAATGCGCTGGAAGATGTGCGTCAAAGAATACGCCCCGGTTAAGCTGTTGCCGCCAGACAAGCGCGCTCGGCTCTAGATACAGGCCAACCTCTTCGCGGGTTTCGCGCAGAACACAGGCTTCGGCTGTTTCATCCCGTTCGCGTCCCCCACCCGGCAGATCCAACCGTCCCGGCCACGGAATATCCGGCTTTTGGTCACGACGCAGGACGACAATCCGATCTCCGATAAACAGAATGAGCTTTGCTCCGCCAAAGTCCTGCATGAACCAACCTTTTGTCTGACCCAAGCTGGGTGTACCCTGCACAGGCTCGTTCGGATACCCAAGCCATGCCCGCCCTTTGTCGTGATTGCCTGACTGAATTTGACGCCGGTGCGCGCTGCCCGACGTGCCGAAGCCCGCGTGTGATCTCCCATCCTGAACTCTATGATCTGAGCATCGCGCACATGGACTGTGACGCGTTCTATGCGTCTGTCGAAAAACGTGACAATCCCGAACTCGCAGACAAGCCCGTGATCATCGGTGGCGGCCGACGTGGGGTAGTGTCGACCGCCTGTTATGTCGCGCGGATCAGGGGCGTGCGATCGGCGATGCCAATGTTCAAGGCGCTGCAGCTGTGTCCCGATGCCGTGATCGTCAAGCCGCGAATGGATGCTTATGTCGAAGCATCGCGCGCCATCCGGCATTTGATGGAGGAGCTGACCCCATCAATCGAACCTCTTTCACTGGATGAAGCCTTCATCGACCTGACCGGGACGGCACGCCTGCATGGCCATCCTCCTGCCGTGATGCTGGCGCGTCTGATCAAACGCATGCGGGAGGAATTGCGTCTGTCAGGCTCCATCGGCCTCAGCCACAACAAATTCCTTGCCAAGATCGCGTCGGACCTCGACAAACCGCGCGGCTTTTCGGTGATCGGCAAAGCGGAAACCGAGGCCTTCCTGCGACCAAAACCCGTGCGTCTGATTTGGGGGGTCGGCACCGCCACGCAAGAGTCTCTAGACCGAGCGGGCATTCGCACATTTGATGATTTGCTGCGGTGGGAACTGGATGATCTCACACACCGGTTTGGCACTATGGGCCATCGCCTCTGGCACCTCGCCCGCGGTCAGGATCAGCGGCGCGTCTCGGCGCACAGCCCGATGAAATCAATTTCGAACGAAACCACGTTCAACGAAGACACCAATGATCCAGACCTTTTGGACGGGCATTTATGGCGTATGTGCGAAAAGGTATCGGACCGCGCCAAGGCTAAAAGCCTTGCAGGTCGCGTGGTCACGCTCAAGCTGAAGAGGTCGAATTTCACTTTGATCACCAAGCGCACATCGCTGAGTGACCCGACCCAGATCGCCGACCGCATCTATCGCACGGCACGCGTGCTGTTCGATCAGGTCGGGGATCAAGGCCCCTACCGCCTTCTGGGGGCCGGGATCAGCGACCTGAGTGCAGCCGGCGGAGCAGATGTGTCGGCAGACTTGCTTGATCCACAGGGCGTCAAGCGCGCGAAGGCCGAACGTGCGACCGATGCAATCCGCGACAAGTTTGGGCCAGACGCAATCCTCAAGGGACGCGCGTTGCGCTAGAGATCACATCAACTGATTTTCTTCGTCGGTAGCCGAGATGCCCATCGCATCAAGCCCGGCTTCCAGATTGTCCGCCAGATGAGGTGTTCCAATCAGATAGTCCGCCGTTGGTGTCGTCGCCTCGTTCATGGCTGTTTCGAACGCTTCGTCCCATTCTTCGACTTCGAACGCGCCCCGCCCGATCCACATCACCGCCACCAATGCCGCCTGCGCCTCTTCGTTCATCCGATCGATGAAAGCGCGCAGTTCGCCTTCGGCGCGATCCAGTTCGCGGGCCATCACGATGACCGCCGCCACCGTGTTTGCACTGATATGTTCCATTACGATTCTCCCATGCCGTTGAACCAAACATGGGCGACAAAAGAATCTTTGACTTTGATCTTACGCAAACAGCCGATAATAGAGCCAATCCGGCAGGAACTGACTGCCACGAAACACCCATGAAAACAGAGTCGGAAAGCTTCGTTTGAAAGCGTCGGTGTTCATGTGCTCAAAGAACTCGCGCGCGGCGTCTTCTGGTTCCATGATGAACGGCATGTTGAAATCGTTTTTGTCAGTCAGACGGGTCTTCACAAAGCCCGGATTGACCAACTGCACACGTACATTCGTTTTGTGCAGATCAGCATACAGCGACTCTGCCAATGTCATCACCCCCGCCTTTGACGAGGTATAGGCGGCGGCCCCGGGCAATCCGCGAAAACCGGACAACGACCCGGTCAGGACGATGTGCCCTGCATCACGTTCGACAAATTTCGGAACAACCGCACCCATCAGGCGCATTGCACCTGTGAAATTGATATCCGCCATCGCGATGGCCTGATCAGCGTCCCACTTGTTGGCTCCAAACGGCCAATAGACACCCGCGATCTGAACGATCCCGTCGATATCGCCCACTGCTGCTGCGGCCGCCTTTACCGACTCGGTATCGGACACATCAACGGTAACAACCTCGGACTTGCCCGGCAGGCTTGCAGCCAGCGCGTTCAATTTGTCTTCACTGCGGGCAGACAGGATCAGGTGAACACCGGCCGCGCTCATCTTGTGCGCCAAAGCCGCGCCAAGACCCTCGCTTGCTCCAACCAACCAATACCGTTTGCCTGCCCATTCAATCACGCCGCTTCCTTCCTGCGCATCGTGGCCACCAGTTCGGCCACCTTAATTCCATATTTCCGAAACTGGCTGCGGTTCACGATGGTTCCATTCGGCGCAAGATACATCCAGTCGGTTGTGTCGAGAACATGCCCGCCCTGCTCTTCGGGCAGCTTGTATTTATACTTGAGCTGAACAGTCGGCCCGCTTTGCACGCCCTGCCCTTCGCCCACCACGTCAGAGGCAGTCGCGCGGATGCGCCCGTCATTGCCAAGGGTAAGATTCCATTCCCGTAGGACCTCGTCACCGCTGTCATAGACAAACCGTTCCTTCATCACCCCGGTGTTGCCTGTCCAAGCGGCGTCGAAATCGCCCACAAAGCGCGAGGTCACACGCCCTGTCGGGCCGTAAATCACACCTTCGCAGATGATCTCGCCGTTCAGGTGCGTGCGCAGGTCAAACGCATCACCGGGCGCGTTTGCATAATCAGATGGAGCTTGACCGAAGAATCCAAAATACCGGCTCTTCAGATAGCCAAGGATAAGCATCAGGCTTGCTCCGAGAAATACGAGAAAGACAGTCTCCATGACGTCATTCCTTTCCGAGTGGTGTCGCGATCAGAAGGCCGATCGCCACCAGTTTCAAAGCGCAGGGCACTCCTGCGTAGAGCAAAGTCAAAGTCGTCAGAGCGGCATCACTGTTCTCGGCACCCGAGACGAACCCGCTGGCTTCAAGGATGGGCAGTAACGCGATGGCCGCAAAAGCCAGGGTGAATTTCGACACGAACCCCCAAAGCGCAAAGCCTTCGGACGCGTTCGGGGCGACAGTTTCCATGCGCCGCGCAAAGACCGCCGGGAGGAGCGTAAGGTCTGCCCCAACCGCAGCACCAGACGCCAGACAGATGATGGCAAACCAAATCGTATCCCCGCTGCCCAGCATCATGGCAAAGCTGAACGCGACAATTGCCAGAACCATCGCTGCCAGCAACGCGGACTTCGCACCAACCCGTTCGGCCAAAGCCCCCCAAAGCGGAGCGGCAGCAGCCGCTGCCAAGAAGAACAACAGCAACAACGGTCCTTCCCAACCCGGCGCGTCCAGGCGGCTTTCCACAAAGAACAGGAACAAGGTCGAACTCACCGCAACCGGCGCCGCATTGACCAACGCGATCAGCAACAGCCGACGCGAGATTTGGTCCTTCAGGACAATCCCAAAACCAGCCGATGGCTCTGTCGTCGCCCCGCGCCATTCGTTGTGCATCGCGATCCCGGCCACAAGACAGGCCAGCGCGAAGACGGCGGCATATGCCACGAATTCGGGCCACGCGATGGCAAGAAAGAGCGACGGCAGAACGGACGCCACGCAGACCCCAAGCAACGCCCCGGTCTCGCGCCACCGCGCGACCTGCAGATAACCAACGTCGCCGCCAAGCGATTTCGCCTTCTGCACGCCACGGGCATAAAAATTGATGGTCAGGAAACTGAACGCAGAAAAAACCAAGGTCAGCATCACCGCGAACCACAGGATCGGGTTTGTCGGCGGCGTTACCGCAAAAAGCCCCAGCATTGCCGCGCCCATGATCGCAAGCGTCACAGCGACGGCAACCCCCTGAATATGCCGTACCGCTACGGCAAGTTTGCCCAGCAGCGGATCTTGCACAACGTCCAACAAACGCAGCCCGAACAGCACAGAGCCCAAAGCCGCAAGGCTCACGCCATATCCATCAACATAAAACTTGGGCGCATGGATATAGATCGGCAAACCCGCCGCCGCGAGGACCGCCGCGAAAACCGCGTAGCCACCAAGGTTTTGCCGACCAACTACCATTACTGGCTGACTTCTTCCAACGGTGGTTCGGTGCGAGTGCGATAACGCGATCCTTTCCGCCACAGCTTCAGCGCCTGCCAATGGATCAGCGCCAAAACCCGGCGTGACCCAAATGGACGCCGCAGCAACGACCGCAGGATCGACCCGTTGCTGATCGTCTTGCGTGGGCCTGTCAGGGTTGCAATCAAGCCACCCGCGGCCTGCGTATAATCAATCCAAATGCCGATTTTGTCGGGCCGGATGTCAAACCGGAACTCGTATCCGCCCTCAACCGGCTGGAAGGGCGAGACGTAGAAGATCTTTGTCGCTTGCAGCCGATCCGACGCGCCGATGGGCGAATTGTCGGACTTTCGGCATAGGTAAGAATGACGGTCGCCAAACGTGTTGGAAACCTCGGCGATCACCGCAACCAGATTTTCCTCTTCGTCATGCGCCAGCCAGAACGACACCGGGTTGAAAACATGGCCCAGAAACCGTGGCTGCGCCAGCAACAGCAACCGGCCGCGCGCCCTGATTTGATGGGCATCCAGCACCTCACGTGCCCAGACGGCTCCGCGCCCTTCACCCGGCGCTCCGCCGTGGTCGCAGTCCTGCAAGCTCGCCACGTTGCCCTTGTTGCGGGAAAAGAGCCACGGTGTCTTCGGCTTTGCCTCGGCATCCACCATCACATAGTCGATGGAATAGCGAAACGCGTTGTCCGTGCTCCCTTTCCGACCGTGATAGGTGTGCCCGACGATATGATCGACACCCGTCATTCCGCAGCCACCGCCACCGCGTTGCGCGCCCGGATCGCATCAACAATATCCACCGCGCTGCCAAGACCGTCTTCGTGAAAACCGTTCTTCATCCAAGCGCCACAGAACCATGTCCGGTTCGTTCCGTTCATGTCGCGCACAGTGTCTTGTGCAGCCAGCGCCTCAAGATCGTATACGGGATGACGCAGGGTGCATTCGTCATAAATCAACTCTTCCCGGATCGGACGCGTGGTGTTCAATGTCACGAAATGCGGGTCGCTTTCCGGGATCGGCTGAAGGCTGTTCATCCAATAGGTAAGGTCGATCGTGTTCAGCTCTTTGGCTGCGCTTTCGGTATAGTTCCAAGACGACCAGCAAACACGCCGCGTCGGCATGATGCTCGCATCCGCGTGCAGAACAATCCGGTTGGGCTGATATTTGATTGCGCCTAAAGCGCGCTTTTCCAGTGGCGTCGCATCGGACAAAAGCCGCAGGGTGTCGTCGGAATGAGTGGCGAAAACCACCTCATCAAACTGTTCCCATTCTGCGCCCTGCGCCTTGACCTCGGCCCCAGTGGCATCACGGCGAACCGCGTCAATCGGAGCTCCAAGGCGCAGAGTGACATTCCGCTCTTTCATCGACGCCTCAAGTCGCCGCACATATTCGACCGCCCCACCTTGAACCGTATACCATTGGTGCTGGCCCGACACGGACAATAGCGCGTGGTTCTCCATGAATTGCACCAAAGCATGTGCTGGGAAATCCATGATCTTGTCCGTCGGCGTCGACCAGATCGCACCGGTCAGCGGCAGCAGATAATAATCGCGGAACCACTCGCCTGTGCCGATCTGCTCAAGGAAAGCACCAAGGCTGAGGTTCCGGTCACGGGTGGCATCCAGCGCACGCTTGTTGAACTTTGCGATGTCCGCCAGCATCCGCAGGAACTTGGGGTTCACCATGTTCTTTTTCTGCGCAAAGACCGACCCCAAAGTCGCCAGCGCGTATTCGATGCGCCCTCCGTCAAGGCTTGCACCAAAGCTCATGTTACTTTTGGTGACCGGCACATCCAGTGATTTAAACAGCCGCGCAAGATGCGGGTAGTTGGCATAGTTGAAGACGATGAACCCGGTATCGACGGGTTGATCTCCATTCTTGCCCGCAACGATGGTTCGCGCATGCCCCCCCAATCGAGGCTCGGCCTCGTAAAGAGTGACGTGATGATCCTCGGACAGCATATGAGCTGCGCCCATCCCCGAAATCCCTGCGCCAATCACGGCAATCTTCTTGGGAGCGTTGGCGCGGGCTTCAAATGGCATAGTCGTCTCACTTTCTGATGTGTCTAGTTTTGTTTACGCTCCAAGCCACAGAACGGATGAAAAGAAAAAGAAAATAATCTGTGATCCAAACCTGTACTTGTGCCGTATCTTCTACATGTTCACGACAACCGTGCTTTCCTCGGACTGCCATGCCTCTCCCGTTGCCAAGGGAATGGAAATGCGCGATTCGAGCAGGGTAGGCGCGAACGGAACGGGTAGTTTGATTGCAGGAATGACAAACGAGGTCGTCCCTTGGGTGGATGACATGGTGGCGGTCCGCGATGCGCGGGACGAGGCAGCATTTATTCGGGTGTTCGGCCATTTCGGACCGCGGGTAAAGGCCTTCCTGATGCGTACTGGCATGGATGCGGCTCTTGCCGAAGAATGCGCGCAGGAAGTGCTCGTGACGGTTTGGAACAAGGCGCATCTCTACGATGCCACCCGGGCCAGTCCATCAACGTGGATTTTCACCATCGCCCGGAACAAGAAAATAGACGTGCTGCGTAAACAGCGGCGCCCCGAACCCGAAGACTTGCCTTGGGGACCGGAAGCAGAACCCGATCAGGCAGAGGTCATCGGGTTACAACAGGAGAGCGAGCAACTGGGTCGTGCCTTGCGCGACCTGCCCGAGAAACAAAGAGAGTTGATCGAAAAGGCCTATTTTGGCGAGCTGTCTCACAGCGAAATCGCCGATCAGACAGGCTTGCCACTGGGCACGATCAAATCTCGTATTAGGTTGGCGCTTGAGCGACTGCGCCACTCGATGAAGTGATACTGAAATGACCGTAAACCACCACCTTACAGACGATCTCTTGATGGCTTATTCGGCAGGCGACCTGCCCGAAGCCGTCAATCTGATCGTCGCGACCCACATTTCGCTTTGCGATGAATGCAGGGCGGCACTGGGCAGCTATGACGCTGTGGGCGGCGCCGTTCTCGACACCTGCGCCAGCGTTGAAATGGCGAAGAACAGCTTGAAATCTGTCTTGGACATGATCCACGCCCAAGACAGTCAGGTTCAGGACAAGCCCGCGTCAGCCATGGTGCAAGACGACGTTCTGCCCGCACCTCTGGTGGATTACGTCGGTGGCGGGCTGGAAAATGTACGCTGGCGTTCAGCGGGCATGGGCGTGAAGCAGGCGATCCTGCCAACGTCCAAGCACGCAACCGCCCGTCTGCTCTATATCCCGGCAGGTACCGCAATCCCCGATCACGGCCACCACGGGCTAGAACTGACTCTCGTTCTCAAGGGCGCGTTTCAGGATGAAGGCGGGTATTTCGGGCGTGGCGATATCGAAGTGGCCAGCGAAGATCTGAATCATACGCCTGTCGCTGACATTTCCGAAGATTGTATCTGCCTCGCGGTCACTGATGCACCGCTTAAATTCAAAGGTCTGGTACCGCGCATCGCGCAGCCGTTTCTCGGCATATAAGCCGACCGACAGACCAACAAAAAAGGGGGCCAATCGGCCCCCTTTTTTTTTGTGCTTAGGCTTTTTTCTTCTTCGGCGGCATCAGATCGGTGATTGTGCCTTCGAACATCTCGGCTGCAAAGTTCACCGTCTCAGACAATGTCGGGTGTGGGTGGATCGTGTGGCCCAGATCAACCGCATCCGCGCCCATCTCGATGGCCAGCGCCACTTCCGAAATCAGATCGCCCGCATTGGTGCCCACGATGCAAGCGCCAATCACGCGGTCATCTTCGGGATCGAACAAAAGCTTGGTGATGCCCTCGTTCCGTCCATTCGCCAGGGACCGGCCAGAGGCCACCCACGGGAACACGCCCTTTTCGTACTTGATGCCCTGCGCCTTGGCCTGCGTTTCGGTCACGCCGCACCACGCCACTTCGGGATCGGTATAGGCAACCGACGGGATCAGCGACGCATCGAAGAACCGCTTGTGCCCGGCGCAAACCTCGGCTGCGACCTTGCCTTCATGCACGGCCTTGTGCGCCAGCATCGGCTGGCCGACCACATCACCAATGGCGAAGATATGCGGCACACCAGTGCGCTGCTGCTTGTCCACGGCGATAAAGCCACGGTCATCCACAACCACACCGGCCTTTTCGGCATCGATCACCTTGCCATTCGGCTTGCGACCCACGGCCACTAGCACCTTGTCGAACGTATCGTCAAAGGTCTCGCCCTTGTCGTTCTCGAACGTGACCTTGAGACCCTTCTTCTGCGCCTCGACATTCGTCACCTTGGTCTTGAGCCAGATGTTTTCGTACCGGCCCTCGATCCGCTTGTGCAGTGGCTTGACGATGTCCTTGTCAGCCCCCGGCATCAGCTGGTCCATGAACTCCACGACCGAAATCTTCGATCCCAACGCGTCATAGACACATGCCATTTCCAGACCGATGATGCCACCGCCCAGAATGAGCATCCGCTTCGGTATGTCCCTCAGCTCCAAAGCTCCGGTCGAGTCGATCACCCGCTCGTCGTCATGCGGGATGAACGGCAGGTTCACAGGCTCAGAGCCAGCGGCGATGATGCACTGGTCAAAGCTGACATTGGTCTTACCGCTGTCACCGATCACTTCGATCATGTTCGGCCCGGTAAAGGTGCCATAGCCTTGGACGACCTGAACTTTCCGACCCTTGGCAAGACCACTCAGACCGCCAGTCAACTGACCAACAACGCTGTTCTTGAAGTCGCGCAATTCATCTAGGTCGATCTTTGGCTTGCCAAAACTGATCCCGTGCGAGGACATTTCCTCGGCCTCAGTGATCACCTTGGCAACATGCAGCAGCGCCTTGGACGGAATACAGCCCACGTTCAGACACACACCACCCAGCGACGGATACTTTTCGATCAGGACAACTTTCTTGCCTAGATCAGCGGCCCGGAATGCTGCCGTGTAGCCACCGGGGCCAGAGCCCAGAACCACCACTTCGGCATGCACATCGCCCTTGCCGGACGCTGTGCCGGTGGCCGCGACAGATTTCGGCGCTTCAGGCGCTTCCTCTGCCACCTTTGGCGCCTCGTCCGCTTTGGCGTCCGCGCTTTCTAGAACCATGATCACGGTGCCTTCGGAGACCTTGTCACCTTCGGCCACCTTGATCTCGGCGATCTTGCCAGCCGCCGGCGATGGTACTTCCATTGTCGCCTTGTCAGATTCCAATTCGATCAGCGGATCTTCGGCGGAAACCATATCGCCCACGCTGACCAGAACGGTCACAACGGGTACGTCTTTGAAATCCCCGATATCGGGTACTTTAACATCCATCAGATCGTCCCCCTTACCACATCAACTTGCGCATATCACCAAGCAGGGTCTTGAGCGTCACGCAGAAGCGCGCGGCCAAGGCCCCATCGACGGCACGGTGATCGTAAGACAGCGACAGCGGCTGCATCAGGCGCGGCACGAATTCCTCACCATTCCAGACCGGCGCCATCTTGGACCGTGTCAGGCCAAGGATCGCCACTTCGGGTGCATTCACGATGGGGGTAAAGCTGGTGCCCCCGATGCCGCCCAGCGACGAGATGGTAAAGGTTGCGCCCTGCATATCCTTGGACTTCAGGTTGCCTTCGCGCGCCGCTTTGGACAGGTCCATCAGTTCCTTGGAGATGTCGACCAGACCTTTGCGGTCCGCGTCCTTGATCACCGGAACCATCAGACCGTTAGGTGTGTCTGCCGCAAAGCCAATGTTGTAGAAGTCCTTTTTGATCAGCTTGTCGCCATCGGGATGGATTGAGCTGTTGAACTCCCAATGCTCTTTGAGCGCCGACACAGACGCCTTGATTACAAAGGACAGCAGGGTCACGCGATAGCCATTGTCCTTGGCCATTGTGTCCATTTCTTTGCGGTACTTGTCGAGGTCCGTGATGTCCGCCTCGTCATTATGCGTGACATGCGGAATGTTGAGCCAGGACCGGTGTAGCGCCGGACCAGAGATCTTCTTGATCCGGGGCATTTCGATCTCTTCGATCGGCCCGAACTTGGAAAAATCGACCGCAGGAATCGGCGGGATGCCCATACCACCAGACACGGCACCACCCGAAGCAGCAGGGGCCGCCGTCGCCTTCAGCGCCTTCATCACGTCTTCACGCAGGATCCGGCCTTTTCGGCCAGTGCCGTTCACAGTCGCCAAATCAACTTCGACAGTTCGTGCAAAAGCCCGAACAGACGGCGACGCATGGACCTTACCAAAGCCTGCATCCGTCTTTGCGGGTGCAGGTGCAGGTGCGGCTGCCGGAGCAGCAGCGGCAGGTGCTTCGGCTTTCGGGGCCTCGGCCTTGGGCGCGTCCTTCGGCGCATCAGCAGCGCCATTAGCCTCAAGGATCAGGATCAGCGATCCTTCCGACACCTTGTCGCCTTCGGACACCTTGATCTCTTTCACCACACCGGCGGCAGAGCTTGGCACTTCCATCGTGGCCTTGTCGGACTCGAGTTCGACAATCGGGTCTTCCACAGCAATCGTATCGCCCACGCTCACCAGAACGGTGACGACAGGCACATCGTTGAAATCGCCGATGTCGGGTACTTTAACTTCTACGGTCATAGTCTTGTTCTCCTCCCGCTCAAACCAGACGCGGGTTCGGCTTACCGCCGTCGATGTCGTATTTCTTCAAAGCCAGTTGCAGGTCTTTCTCGGTCACCGCACCGTCGCGGAAGAGATCGACCATCGCAGCGGCGGCGATGTGGTTGGCGTCCACTTCAAAGAACCGGCGCAGGTTCACTCGGCTGTCCGAACGGCCATAGCCGTCGGTGCCCAGAACCGTGAACCGACCCGGCACAAAGGCGCGGATTTGTTCAGCGTAGTTCTTCATGTAGTCCGTCGCGGCAATCACCGGGCCTTTCGCACCTTCAAGCTGCTGGGTGACATAGGGCACCTTAGGTTCGGCCAGCGGGTTCAGACGGTTGTGACGTGCACAATCCTGACCATCCCGCGCCAGTTCGTTCAGCGACGTGGCCGACCAGATGTCCGATGTGACACCGAAGTCTTCCTTCAGCATCTCAGCCGCCTTGATTGCCTGAACAAGGATCGTCCCAGAGCCCAAAAGGTTCACATGCTTTTTGCCCGGCTTAGCGGTCTTGTGCATTCTGTAGAGACCTCTGATGATCCCTTCCTCGGCCCCCATCGGCATCTCGGGATGCTGATAGTTCTCGTTCATCAGGGTCAGATAGAAATACACATCCTCCTGATCGACGAACATCCGCTGCAACCCGTTCTGCACGATGACCGCGACTTCATAGCTGAAGGTCGGATCGTAGCTGATGCAGTTCGGAATGGTGCTCGCCAGAATGTGCGAGTGCCCATCCTCGTGCTGCAAACCTTCGCCGTTCAGCGTGGTCCGCCCAGCAGTCCCGCCTAGCATGAAGCCCCGCGCACGGCTGTCGCCTGCGGCCCAGCACAGATCGCCGATCCGCTGGAACCCGAACATCGAGTAGTAGATGAAGAACGGGATCATCGGCACGCCGTGGTTCGAATACGACGTCGCCGCCGCAATCCAGTCCGCCATCGCGCCTGCTTCGTTGATGCCTTCCTGAAGAACCTGGCCATCCAGGCTCTCTTTGTAGAACATCATCTGGTCTTTATCCTGCGGGGTGTAGTTCTGCCCCAGCGGGTTGTAGATGCCCGCCGAACGGAACAAACCTTCCATTCCGAAAGTGCGGCTTTCATCCGGCACGATCGGAACGATATTCTTGCCGATTTTCTTGTCCCGCAACAGCGTCGTCAGGATACGCACAAACGCCATCGTCGTGGAAATCTCACGGTCTCCAGTGGACTCAAGCTGGCCCTTGAACTGCTCCAGCGCCGGAATCTCCAGCTTTGGTGCATCGCGCCAATCCCGCTTGGGGAACGACCCGCCCAATTCCTTGCGCCGATCCGCCAGATAGGCCTTTTGCGCGTTGTTCAGGCTGACAAACGGCAGTTCCTTTTCCAGCTCTTCATCCGTGACCGGAATCTGGAACCGATCCCGCATCGCCTTAAGCTGGTCAAACTGCATCTTCTTCTGCTGGTGCGTGGTGTTCTGGCCTTCGCCAGCAGTGCCCATGCCATAGCCCTTGACGGTCTTGACCAGCAGACAGGTTGGCGTGCCCTTGGCTTTGCTGGCCCGCAGGAAGGCGTTATACACCTTCTTGGGGTCATGCCCGCCACGACGCAGCGCCCAAATCTGATCGTCGGTCCAGTCTTCGACCAGAGCCGCAGTTTCAGGATATTTGCCGAAGAAGTGTTCGCGGATATACGCGCCGTCTTTGGATTTGAACGTCTGGTAGTCACCGTCGACGGTTTCATCCATCAACTGGCGCAGCTTGCCCGACGCGTCGCGCTCCAACAACTCGTCCCAGCCACGGCCCCAAAGCAGCTTGATCACGTCCCAACCGGCACCGCGGAAGTCACCCTCGAGTTCCTGTACGATCTTGCCATTGCCGCGCACCGGGCCATCCAGACGCTGCAGGTTGCAATTCACAACGAAGATCAGGTTATCAAGGCCTTCGCGATGCGCCAGATCAATGGCCCCCCGGCTTTCCGGTTCGTCCATCTCGCCATCGCCAAGGAAACACCACACCTTGCGGTCGCCCATGTCGATAAGCCCGCGGTTGTGCATGTATTTCATGAACCGCGCCTGATAGATCGCCATCAGCGGCCCCAGACCCATCGAAACGGTCGGGAACTGCCAGTAATCCGGCATCAGCCATGGGTGCGGATAAGAACTCAAACCACCGCCATCAACCTCGGACCGGAATGCCTCAAGCTGTTCAGCGCTGATGCGACCCTCCATGAAGGAGCGCGCATAAATGCCGGGGATCACGTGACCTTGGAAAAACACAAGATCGCCGCCGTGGATCGCCGATTTCGACCGCCAGAAGTGGTTCAGCCCGATATCATAAAGCGCCGCAGAAGATGCGAACGACGCAATATGCCCGCCATATTCGCTGCTTTCCTTGTTCCGCTTCACCACCGTGGCCATCGCGTTCCATCGGTTGATGGTTCGGATGCGCCACTCCATTTCGGTGTCGCCGGGAATGTCGACTTCGTCGTCCGATGCAATTGTGTTCTGGTACGGCGTGGTCGCCGAGAATGGCAGTTTGGCACCGGCGGCACGCGCCTGTTGAACTGCCTTGTCGAGCAGGAAATGCGCACGATCAGCGCCATCCCGAAGGATCACGTCTTCAATCGCGTCTTGCCATTCCTGGGATTCGACCGGGTCAATATCTTGCGGGCTGTCTTTCATAATCCCTCTTCCCTTAGTCTGGCCGTTGGCCATTAGTTTATCGTTGAACAAATTGCTTGCGCACAACTTCACTCAACCATGCAACGCGCTCCTAGCATGCCCGGTTCCCTTGGGGCAGTAAGTCCACGTCATATCTTCCATGCAACAGGCGCATGGCAAAGTAGTTCAGAGTTAAACAAATATTTCACGCGTAGTGCTTGCAACGCGACATCTTGCCAATGCCGGGATTGAACGAATTGGTCGGGTCGATGGACTTGTAGAAATCGGCCAGGTCCGGTTTGGCCTTGTAGATATGGCCCACATTGTGCTCGGCCGGGTATTCCGCCCCGCGCTGATCCAGCAGTTCAAGCATCTCAGCCTTGAGCGCAGCCACATCCACCCCCTTCTTCACGATGTAATCCTGATGCAGTACGTGACAGAAGAAGTGCCCGTAGTAGAGCCGATGCACCAGCTTGTCCGAGATATGCTCGGGCAACTGTTCCAACCAGTTCCGCTCATTCCGCTTCAACGCGATATCCAGCGCAAGAATATCCTCGACCTCGTCCCGATGGACATTCTGATAGCGGATCGCAGCGCCGGCAGCGGCGAAACGGTTCAACCCGGCCAACTTCCCTTCGCGCGGCGTACACTCAAAGAAACCCCCGTCCCGCTCGGCAAAAAATGCCTTTAGGAAAACCTGCGCTTCCTCGACACCTCCATCCCGCATCTTGAGGATCAGGTGATGCTCATACTGGTCCCGGAAGTCAGTCAGCCGCTTTGGCAACAGCTTAGGCACCATGCGGGACACCAATTGCATGAACCGGTCGGTAAACCCGCGCGTCAGCGCCAGCTTGTTCAGCCGCGCATCAACCGCGCCCTTCATCGCAAAGAACATCGGCAGTTTGTCGGTGCCGAGCTTGTCGATCATCAACACTGTGTCTTTGCCGTAGGCCTCTGAAATATCAAAGCACTCCCGGTGCATGTATTCGCCCGAAACAGGCAGACTGTCGAAGTCTGACAGTACATGCCGTCGAAGATCGGTCAACGCCCCGGGATCATTGGTCCCGATGTAAAATGTCTGCTCAACCACATTGACCGGATACGTGTCCAGCCGCACAGCAAACACCGCCAGCTTCCCAGCACATCCAGCCGCCTCATAAAGCCGCCGCTTGTCCGCGTTGAACCTCGCCGGGCTGTCGGCATCCACATCGCGCACCCGACGATGATATTCCGTATCCGACGCCCGCTTGTTGGTCGCCTCCAGATCAGCTTCGCCAAACGTGCCTGTCTGCACGCGGGTCAGAATCTCTTCCGGCGTATCGCCCAGCGCAATCCCCAAATGGTTCACCAACTCCAGATCACCTGCTTCCGTGATCCGTGCAAACAGCGACAACTCGGTATAGCTCGGCCCCCGCTCGATCAACGACCCGCCAGAATTGTTGCATACGCCACCAACGATGGACGCGCCGATACAGGACGACCCGATCACTGAATGCGGCTGCCGCCCCATGGGCTTCAGCAGCTTTTCCAAGGCGAACAGCGTCGCCCCCGGCAGGCTCACCACCTGCTCACCGCCGCGTAAGGTGTGGATCGCATCCATCCGCCGCGTGTTGATCAGTACCACATCGCGGTCATACGACCCTTTCGGCGTCGACCCTTCCGTCAGCCCGGTATTGGCCGCCTGCATGATGACGATCTTATCCGCCGCCACACAGGCTTTCAAAACCTGCCACTGTTCCAGAACTGTTGCGGGTTGCACCACCGCCAGCGCGTCACCCTCACCCGAGCGGAACCCTTTGCGGAACCGCTCAGTTTGCTTGGCGCCGGTAAGGACATGACGTGTCCCAACCACCGCGCGCAAATGTTTCAGAAGGTCGTCGTCCGTCATCGGTCTTCTCCCCCTTGTCCAGCTCAGTATGCCACCGAAGGCAGCCACGTTGCGAGCCATGGCATGAAGAATACCAACGCCAACCCGGTCAGCTGCAACAGGACAAATGGCACCACCCCCTTGTAGATATGTCCCAACTTGATCTCTGGCGGGCACACACCCTTAAGATAAAACAGGGCGAATCCAACCGGCGGCGTAAGGAAAGAGGTCTGCAAGGTCACCGCCACAAGGATCACGAACCAGACCAGCGCGGCCTCGTCGACGACGCCATAACCCGGAATATCCAGACCCAGCGCATTGATGATCGGACGCATCAGCGGCAGCACGATCAATGTGATCTCGATCCAATCCAGCACAAAACCCAGCAGGAAAACGATGGCAAGGATCACGATCACAGTGCCATTCGGGCCGAACCCGGTGCCAAGGATCATGTCTTCGATCAACTGATCCCCACCCAGTTCGCGCAGCACGTACGAGAATACAGTCGCGCCAAGGAAAATGGCGAAGATATAGGCAGTCGTATTGAACGTGGACTTGAGCACATTGATCAGCTTTTGCAGCGTCAGTTTGCGATACCCCAGCGCCAACACCGTAGCACCGATGGCCCCGATGCCAGACGCCTCAGTGGGCGTGGTGATCCCGGCAAAGATCGACCCCAAAACCGCAAGGATGAGTCCCAATGTCGGAAGAACCGCCACCAACACATCCTTAACCACAGCCCAATCCGGACGCACAGCCCCCTCAGGTGCCGGCGCAACCGACGGCTTCAGGTATGAGATGACAAAGATATAAGTCAGGTACAGAAACCCGATCAACACACCCGGCAGCATTGCCGCCATGAACAGGTCGCCCACGGAAAGCGCCATCTGATCGGCCATAATGACAAGCATGATCGACGGCGGGATCAGAATGCCCAATGTCCCCGACGCCGCGACAACACCTGTTCCAAGCAGCGGCGAATATTTCTGTTCCACCATCGACGGCAGGGCTAGCACACACAGCAACACCACGGAGGCACCAATAATCCCGGTAGAGGCTGCAAGGATGATCCCGATCATCGTCACTGTGATCGCCAGACCACCGCGTGTCCGCCCGAACAGACGCTGCATCGACGTCATGAGTTTTTCTGCCACACCGGATTCATCCAGCATAAGCCCCATGAAAATGAACATCGGAAGCGCAACCAGAACCGCGTTCGACATCGTCGCGTATACCCGGTTCACCACCGCGCCGAGGCTCAGGTAATCCAGACCGATCAGCGTTTCTTCAAGCCCGGTCCAGTTCATCATCCCGTTGTCGAACAGATACGCGATCCCGCAATAAAGCACGCCTGTCCCCGCCAGAACCCAAGCCACCGGAAACCCGGTGAACAAAAGCGCGATGAAGGTCAGGAACATCGCAATGACCAGCTTTTCCTCGGTCGTGTGCACAAGAAAGGTCAACGCGAACGCCACCACGGCAAAGCTCACCAACGCCCAAAGGATAAGGCGCAAATCCTTGCCCTGCCGCTCGTCGGAACCGGCCACAAACAAAGCGTGCACATCGTGGATCAGCCGCGCCAGCGCCGCAAAGGACAGCAGGACAAACGAGATCGGAATGATCGCCTTGAACGCCCAGCGCCCGGGCAAACCGGTCGGCGAAGAAGACCGCTCACTCACACGCCAGCTTTCATAGAAATAATCCCAGCCCTGATCGATCATCAGATAGAGGAACGGCGCCACCAGCGTCAGGATGCCCAGCACTTCGATGATCCGCTGCGCACGACGGCTCAGTTGCAGGTGTAGGATATCCACCCGGACATGGCTGTCGGTGACCAGCGCATATGAAATGTCGACCATCGTCACCAGTCCGTAGAAATGCCACTGGATCTCGTCCAGTTTAGGGAAGTTCTGGTTCAGCAGATAGCGAAACAGCACCTGCGCGACGATGGCTCCGATCAGCAGGACATTCGCCCACATGACCACATGACCCACGCCCTTGACCATCTTGTCGATCCCGACGGCAAGCGCCTGCGTGTCCTTGTCCTCGTGTTCGAGGATGTTTTCGTATGTTTCAATCGGGTTTTCTATGGCTCTTACAGTCTCTGACATGATGGTGCCTCCTGTCCCTCACCGGGCAGAAAAGACCCGGCGTCCAAACCAGTGAAAAGTGCAAAACGAATAAAGCGCGGCGACCCTTCACCGGGGCCGCCGCCGGTGCGCAGAATTATTTGCGCGGCAGGAAAGCGTTCTCTTTCCAAAGCGAATAGCCATCGCGGAAGTCATTCAGGTCCGCCAGGACCTTGGCGAAGAACTCGTTGTTTGCCGCTTCCTCTTCGGCAACCGCGTCCCATGTCGCCTCAAAGGTCGCGAGCATCTCATCCGACCACTGCTTGATCTCGACGCCGTTGTTCTCGACGTTGTCGATCATGGCATTGAACTGAAGCGCCTCACCTTCGGCAAAACTGTCGGCCATCGACGCCTTGCACGCGTTGGTGATGATCGCCTGATGCTGTTCTGTGGCCTCGTTCCAGACGTCCTTGTTGATCATCAGCTCGAACACGGTCGCCTGCTGGTGCCAGCCGGGGAAGTAGTTGTACTTGACCAACTTGTGGAACCCAAGACGCGCATCGATCGCAGGCATCGAGAACTCGGTCGCGTCGATCGCGCCTTTTTCCAGCGCCGGGAAAATCTCACCACCGGGCAAGAGCGATGTCGTCACGCCCAGCTTCTGCATGACTTTGCCACCCAGACCGAAGAACCGCATTTTTAGCCCTTCGAGGTCGGCAGGCGTGTTGATCTCTTTCGCAAACCAACCCGACGTCTCTGGCGCAATGATCGCGCAAGGCAGGACATGCACATTGTATCCGGCCTGATCGTACATCTCTTGGTACAGGCTCATGCCATTGCCGTAATAGAGCCACGCCATGTACTCGCCCGCCTCGGGCCCGAACGGGACGGCGGAAAACAGCGGCGACGCAGGAATCTTGCCCGCCCAATAACCGGCGGTCGTATAGCCCGAATTGATCTTCCCAGTGCTGACCGCGTCCAGAATTTCAAACGGATCAACAAGCTAGCCCGGCTCATAGACCTTCATCTTGAGAGTGCCGCCCGACATCAGGTCAAGCTGATCCGCCACACGCGGGATCGGCGTGCCAAGACCCGGCAACGCGGTCGAGAACGCAATCGGCGTTTTAAGCAAAAGCTTGTCAGCGGCATGGGCGGCCGGGGCTGTCAGAACAGCCGCTGCCACGGCCAGGCTGGTGAGTACGTTTTTCATATTTCCTCCTCAGGGTCTTCCGGCCTGCGCCGGGAAAAATCACCGGGCCGCTCACCCGGGATGTAGTGGTTCATATTATTTACCACCTCTTGAAATCAACGATTTTGTGACCACTGCCCACAGTACCCATGCGAAATGCGGCTCCTCACCGTTTCTCTTCAAAAAATATTTCTGAAAGTAATTTTTGGGCAAACTTCTGATTTTAATATTCTTTATGTGCAACCCAGACCCGCGCCCAACGCATAGCTGCGACATTTTCGTTGATCACTTTAAAGGATCACTTATTTTACCACTATACGATCTGACACGCAGGACACCCTATGCCGAACTCAGTCGCAAATCTCTTCGGACCCGTCGGTCACGAATCGGTGGCGGACACCATCGTTCACCACATCGAAGAGCTAATCGTGTCCGGCGTGCTCAAGGACGGCACCCGCCTACCGTCCGAACGCACATTGGCGGACGAGATGAAAGTCTCCCGCCCCAAGGTGCGCGAGGCGCTCAAACGGCTCGAAGAAAACGGGCTAATCATCGTCCGCCACGGCGAAGGCAATTTCGTCGCCCCCCTTGTCGGGTCGGCGATGTCGCCTGCGCTGGTCGATCTCTACGCACGCCACGTTACCGCGTTCGAGGATTACCTCGAATTTCGCCGCGAACAGGAAAGCTTTGCCGCAATGCTGGCCGCCGAACGCGCCACCGAAGAGGATTGGGAGCTTCTCAAGGGCATCATCCAGGAGCTTGAAGAGGCCCATACCAAAGGCGATGCCGAAACCTCACGCGATGCCGACGTCCGGTTTCATGCCGCCATCGTCGACGCCAGTCACAATTCGCTCATGGTCCACACCATGGCAGCAATCTATCAGCTCATGGCGCGCAACGTGTTCTACAATCGGGATTTTCTGCGCGCCATCGACGGCACAGGGGAAATGCTGCTGGACCAGCACAAGCGCATCGCTGATGCAATCATTCGTGGCAAACCAGAAGAAGCGGCCGATGCAGCCGCCGATCACATTGATTTCGTTGCGCGCAGTTTCCGGGTCGGACGGGCGCAGGACCGGCGCGAAACGGTCTCGCGCCGCCGCAAGGCCCTACTGAACATGCGCGCCTAAGCCGCGCGGGCCACGTTAAAAGCCAAAGGGATCCGCGATACACCACCGTGCGACAGCGTCACCAACCCGTCCGGTTCAATCGCAGCCCACGTCAGCGTTTTGGAGTCCAATGGCTCTGACGCCAGAATCCAGCCACCCTCGCGTGTTTCCGCCGCATAAAGGCTGGGCGCCCGCGCATCACTGGAATGACGGAACGCATAGATCGCCTCACCATCTGACATCACGCAGGTCAGCCGCACCGCCTCGTCGCAACCCTGCCCATAGCAACTGTGCTCCTGCAACAGCGCCACAACGGACTGCACGGCATCTGCGGGATTGTCCTCAAGCCCATGCGCCAAAAGCAACAGAAAGATCAATTCAGAGTCCGTCGTCCCCCTACGCGCCAGATACAGATCATCCGGCAACAATGCTTCCAGTGCGCGACGAATACGGTCGATATCCGGCACTTGCCCATTGTGCATGAACGACCAGCGCCGATGCGCAAAGGGATGGCAGTTCAACCGCGTGGTTTCACCTGTGGTGGACGCCCTGACATGCGCCAGAAACAGCGGCGACCGGATCATCTTGCACAGGCTCAAAAGGTTGCCATCAGACCATGCAGGCAGAACATCACGATACAAACCCGGCCCTTCGCCTTCGGCGTACCACGCAAACCCAAATCCATCACCCTGCACAGCCAACTTGGCCTCATTTGCGTGCTGACTCTGCTCCAACAAAGAATGCGCCGGATCGACAACAACATGCGCAATCGGAACGGCCGGTCCCAGATAGGCGGCAAGGCGACACATTTTTTAGTGCCCGGCGTGGGTATGCCGCGCTTCAATACGCGCGTGCATCTTACGGATCATTCGGCTTGCCGTGGTCTCGAACAGCGGCGGAATGATCGCATGGATCAGCGCCGCCATAGACGCCAGAAACAGCCGCCCGGCAAAACCAAACGCAAAGCCCGCATGTTGCAGGTAAGTTTCATTCACACTCGCCGGATGGTCGACAAACCCGCGAAGAAAACCGGGCCGCGCTGCTGTGTCGGTGTCTTGAACTGCCATGGGATGCTCCTTGGTTCGATGCTTGCCAACATCATGGCAGATCAGCAAAGAGCGGTTTTCCCAAAAACCATGGCGTGTCGCATTGATTTTGGGAATTTTTCATAGCCCATGGTTCATTGATGAGAAAAAATCCCACTCAACCACACAATCACAGATCAAACGTCGCAAACACCGGTGCATGATCGCTGGGTTGCTCCCACCCGCGCGCAGCCCGCAAAACCCGACTGGAATGCGCCGCGTTCGAAATGTCAGGCGTCGCCCACACATGGTCGAGCCGCCGCCCCTTATCTGCTGAATCCCAATCCTTGGCGCGATAACTCCACCAAGAATAGAGCAACCCGTCGGGGATATCCTGCCGGGTCACATCGACCCAGCCACCCGCATCCTGCGTTTCGCCGAAATGCTCGACTTCAATCGGCGTGTGACTCACTACCTTGAGCAATTGCTTGTGCGACCAGACATCGTCCTCGCGCGGCGCGATGTTCAGATCACCGACAAGAATGGCCTTCTCGGGCCGCTCCGCATGAAACCAATCCCGCATCTCAGTCAGATAATCGAGCTTTTGGCCAAACTTCTCGTTCACCTCGCGGTCCGGCACATCTCCACCCGCAGGCACGTAGAAATTGTGAATGGTCACACCATTCTCCAGCCGTCCCGCAACATGTCGCGCATGCCCTAAACTGGCGAAATCCTTGTCGCCCAGATCTTCGATCGGCAGCTTCGACAGGATGGCAACGCCATTATAGCCCTTCTGCCCCCGTGCAACCATGTGCCCATAGCCCAGCGCCTGAAGCTGCTCCATCGGGATTTTCTCGACCGGGCTTTTGCACTCCTGAAGGCACAACACATCTGGCGCCTCCTCGGACATCAGCTTGGCCACCAGCCCTTCGCGCAGACGAACCGAATTGATGTTCCAAGTGGCAAGGGTAAAGGGCATGGCGTCGCTCCGTCAGGGGATCAGGTCGCCAGACACTGCCTCCAGCAGCCACAGGTCGCAACCCGGAAACCGACACAAAAAAACGCCCCGGCTATGGCGTCCGGGGCGTGAAGGTAGTCTGCGAACAGACGAGGGAGGATGTCTTACCAGTCCTTCGGACCTTTGTCCGCGAACTGGTGTACCAGAAAGTCGATAAAGGCGCGGACCTTGGGCTGGGTAAACCGTCCCGGTGGGTAGACGGCATAGATGCCTTGTGTGTCCACGGGCAGATCGGGGATCGCGTCCTCGACCAATCCCTGCTCCATTGCGTCCGCATAAAGAAAGGACGGCAAATACGCGATGCCAAGACCAGCCACACAGGCATTGAGCAACGACTGACCATCGTTCACCGAAAGCCAACCAGCCGTGCGGATTTGGCGTTTTTCACCCGAAGGTGCCGTCACTTTCCATACGTTGCCGCTCGACTGGTTCGAATAATGCAAAAGCTTGTGTTCGTTCAGATCGTCGATCCGACGCGGACGGCCGTATTTCTCGAAATACCCCGGCGCTGCGATCATGCGCTTGGTGGTCTCGGTCAGCTTGCGCGCCCGCAGCGTGCTGTCTTCCAGCTCACCGATGCGCACTGCCATATCGAACCCTTCAGAAATCAGTTCGACGTAGCGGTTGTTCAGAACCATGTTCACCGTGATATCCGGGAAATCCGACAGGAATTCGCCCAGCACAGGCGACAGGTGGTTCACCCCGAAATCGGTTGCCACGCTGATCCGCAACAAACCGGACGGCGCAGATTGCATCGACGTGACCAGCGCATCTGCCTCGCCCGCATCGTTCAGCACCCGACGGGCCCGATCGTAGTAGGCAAGGCCGATCTCGGTCGGGCTCACACGCCGCGTTGTCCGGTTCAAAAGCCGCGCACCAAGTCGCGCTTCCAAAGAGGACACATGCTTCGAGACAGCGGATTTTGAAATCCCCATCTTCTTGGCCGCGTCAGTGAAGCCACCCTGATCCACAACTGTGGCAAAGGCCTCCATTTCGGTAAGACGGTCCATACGTATTCCTCGTGTTTCGTTGAGGACGGTATGATCGTCAAATCAGGCGCGACTTAGGCACTCTGCAGACAATATCTGGGTTTTGTTGGGCAATGTCGTGCAGACGGAAACGGCAAATTAACCTTCTTATGGCGTAACCGTGATTGTGCGAATTGCATATCCCGGCCTATCTTTGACCTAGGGGAAGGCACACTTCCTCATCAGGGAGGAGTATTCATGCATAGATTTATTTTCGGGGCTGCGATTGCCCTTGCGTCTGCCACCTTTGCCCAAGCCAACGAAACGCCCGCGCCCGCCGACGCGGCGGTCTATGTGGTCAATCTCGAAAACGGCACGACCGTACAATCCCCGGTCACTGTGATCTTCGGACTTGCCGGAATGGGCGTGGCCCCTGCAGGTGTCGAAAAAGAGGCGACCGGTCATCACCACATTCTTCTCAACCGCGCGCCGTTCGGCGAAGGCACAGACGACGCCGAACTGATCGCGAACGGCATTCCGTCCGACGAAAACCACCTGCATTTCGGTGGTGGCCAGACACAGGCCAGTCTTGATCTACCAGCCGGTACGCACACAATTCAGTTGGTGCTGGGCGACCATTTCCACGTCCCCCACAATCCTCCTGTGGTCAGCGAGGTGATTACGATCACCGTCACCGAATGACAAAAAGCCGGGCACAAAGCCCGGCTTTCCGTTCCGTATAGGTATCACGCCTTACGCAGCCTTGCGCGCGTGTTTGCCCTCTTCGATCTCTTCCACGATCTTCGCCACAAACGCCTTGAGGTCGTCCGGCTGACGGCTCGTGATGATCGCTTGATCGACGACCACCGCTTCATCTTTCCAGTTCGCACCGGCGTTGATCACGTCGGTTTTGATGGAATGGTACGAAGTCGCGTCGCGCCCCTTCAGGACACCCGCTTCGATCAGCACCCACGGTGCGTGACAGACAGCGGCAATCGTTTTGCCCTGATCATGGAACGCGCGGACCAATTCCAGCACGTCCTCATCGACACGCAGAAGGTCCGGGTTGATCTGACCGCCGGGAATGACCAGCGCGTCGTAGTCGTCGGCGGACACGTCCGCGATCTTGGCATCGGCCTCGGCCTCGCGGCCCCAGTCGCTGCCTTCCCAACCCTTGATGGCGTTGCCATCCGGCGTCGCCACATGCAGCGTGGCGCCTTTGGCGCGCAGCTGGTCGCGCGGGAATTCCAGTTCGGATTGTTCAAAACCGTGGGTCGAAATGAGTAGGATCTTTGCGTCACTGATTGCAGGCATTTTTAGCCTCCTGATGAATTAAATGTCCAAGCGGGGCCTCTTGCCCCGCCGTCTGACTCATCAACGCATCAGGCAACCAACCTGTTCCTTACAGTGACGCCGCCAAACGCGTGCCCTGATCAATCGCCCGCTTGGCGTCCAGTTCTGCGGCCACATCAGCACCACCGATCACGTGGCAGGTCACGCCTTTGGCCTCAAGCGCATCCGCCAGAGACCGCTCCGAGACCTGCCCGGCGCACAGAACAACCGTATCGCAAGCGATCACCTCGGGCCGTTCCCGCGCCTCGCCGTAGGAGATGTGCAGACCTTCGGCGTCGATGCGCTCGTAGTTCACACCCGCCTTCATCTGCACATCTTTCATCATCAGGCTCGCGCGATGAATCCAACCCGTCGTCTTGCCCAACCGCTTGCCCGGCTTTTCCGCCTTGCGCTGAAGCAGCGTCACCTGACGTGCAGGCGCACTGGGCTGCGGCCCCTCCGGTACAAGACCAGACCTCTGGTCAGCAGGATCAGTGACCCCCCATTCCTTCATCCACTCGGGCAGGTTCTCGGTCGGGCTTTCGCCCTCATGGACAAGGTACTCGGACACATCAAATCCGATGCCTCCGGCACCCACGACCGCCACACGATCCCCAACCGCAGCCTTGCCGCGCAGCACATCCACATAGCCCAGCACGTTCGGCCCGTCCTGACCGGGGATTTGCGGATCGCGCGGCAGAACGCCCGTGGCGATGATCACCTCGTCAAAGCCGGTCAGATCGTCCGCGCTCACCTCTGCGCCCAAGGACACCGTGACGCCCGTTTCCGCCACCATCGTGCGGAACCAATCGACCAGCCCCCAGAACTCTTCCTTGCCCGGCACCTGTTTCGCCATGTTCAGCTGTCCACCAATCTCATCGGCCCTGTCGAACAGCGTCACCTGATGCCCGCGCTCTGCCGCTGTGATTGCCGCCGACAGGCCCGCCGGGCCGGCGCCCACAACCGCAACGCTCTTGGCATTTACGGTTGGTTCAACTTTCAACTCGGTCTCAAAACACGCCTTGGGGTTCACAAGGCAAGACGAGATCTTCATCTGGAACGTGTGATCCAGACAGGCTTGGTTGCACGCAATACAAGGCGCGATCTGCGCCGCCTTGCCCGCCGCCGCTTTCGAAACGAAATCCAGATCGGCCAGGAATGGACGCGCCATGCTGACCATGTCGGCGCATCCGGTTGCCAGGACTTCCTCCGCAACCTCGGGCGTGTTGATCCGGTTCGACGTGATCACCGGAATCCCCACCTTGCCCATCAGCTTTTTCGTTACCCAGGCAAAGGCCGCACGCGGCACGCTCGTCGCAATCGTCGGAATCCGCGCCTCGTGCCAGCCGATGCCGGTGTTGATGATCGTGGCACCAGCCGCCTCAATCGCCTGCGCAAGCTGGACGACCTCTTCATGCGTCGACCCGTTCGGCACAAGGTCGATCATCGACAACCGGTAGATCACGATGAACTCTGGCCCCACCGCCTCGCGCACCCGGCGGACCACTTCGACCGGCAGGCGCATCCGGTTTTCGTACGGTCCACCCCACCTGTCCGTACGTTTGTTGGTGTGGGTCACCAGAAACTGGTTGAGGAAATATCCCTCCGACCCCATCACCTCGACCCCGTCATACCCAGCTTCCTGCGCCCGTTTCGCAGCGGTCACGATGTCGCTGATCTGCTTCTCGATCCCGTCCTCATCCAATTCAATCGGCGGGAATGGAGAGATCGGGGATTTCACCGCAGAGGGTGCCACACATTCCTTACCATAGGCGTACCTCCCCGCATGGAGGATCTGCATCGCGATCTTGCCGTCGGCCTCATGCACCCGGTCGGTGACGATCCGGTGGTTCGCGATGTCCTGATCGGTGAACAGCCCAGACGCCCCCGGAAACACCCCACCTTCGCGGTTCGGCGCCATGCCGCCAGTGACCATCAGCGCCACGCCGCCGCGTGCGCGTGTGGCATAAAACTCGGCCACGCGGTTCCAGTCGCCGGTCTCTTCCAGGTTGGTGTGCATCGACCCCATCAGCACGCGGTTCTTCAGCGTCGTGAACCCAAGATCGAGCGGGGCCAACATATGCGGATAATGTGACATGGCAGAACTCCTCCGTTGGCATCACCTGACACGCCCCAAGTTGACGTGTCACGCCCCAACGTCACGTCACGGCCGGTCGTATTCCGCCGCGTGACGCCCTGCCCAAAGCCCTGTCGCGAAACAGGCGGTCAGCAGATAGCCCCCCGTCGGCGCATCCCAGTCTAGCATCTCGCCCGCGCAGAACGTGCCGGGCCGGTCCTTGAGCATGAGCGTTTCGTCCAGCGCATCGAAGGACACGCCGCCCGCAGTCGAGATCGCTTCGTCCATCGGGCGCAGGCCCGCGTGGTGGATCGGCACAGCCTTTATCACCTTCGCCAAAGAGGTCGGGCCTTCAGGCAACGGGTGCACAAACTCCCGCAGAATGGCCTGCGCCGCAGGGGATAGCTTCAACACCCGGCGAAGGTGGTTCGACAGGCTGGCCTTACCTTTGGGTTTCGACAGTCGATCCGCGACCGCCTCAGAGCTAAGATCGGGCAGTAGGTCCAAGGTCAAATCAGCCCCTTCGCGCAGCCAAGGCGCCAAGGGATAGACGCCGCCGCCTTCCAGTCCGCGTTTCGAGATCACCACTTCCCCCCGTGACACCTGATGGCCGGCGTGCAGAGCGATTCCCTTCAACGGCGCACCGAAATGGCGTGTCATATGTTCTGACCACTCCACCACCAGCCCGACATTCGACGGCTGAAACGGGGCGACCTCGATCCCGTTCGCTGCGAAACGCTCTGCCCATTGCCCGTCCGACCCCAGCCGCGCCCAGCTTGCGCCGCCCAGCGCAAAGACTGTCACGCGCGGGGTCAAAACGCGGCTGCCCTCGGGCGTTTCGAAATGGTGGATGTTCCGTTCCCAATCGACCCAGCACCAGCGGGTGTGCCGTTCAAGCCCCAATGCCTCTAGCCGCGCCAGCCAAGCCCGCAGCAAGGGTGACGCTTTCATCGCATGGGGAAACAGCCGTCCGGTCGATCCGGTGAAGGTCGTCTGGCCCAAGCCTTCGGTCCAGGCTTTCACCTCGTCCGGTCCAAACGCCTTGAGACAGGCCCGCATGGTTGGATGCAAACCCGCGCCGTAGGAGGCAAGAAACGGCCCGAACGCCTGCATCTTGGTCAGGTTCAACCCCGACTTTCCCGCCATCAGGAACTTGCGTCCGATAGACGGTTTCGCCTCGACCAAGGTTACCGTCCGCCCCGCCGTCAATAGCGCCTCTGCCGCCATCAGGCCCGCAGGCCCGCCTCCGATGACCAGCGCGTCCGTCACTCTGCCGAAGGTGCGTTGCGCAGTTCGACAACACGGTGCGGATAGGGGATTTCGATGTTGTGCTCTTTGAGCGCGTTCCAAATCAGGAACAGCACATCGGACGCATACTTATTCTTGCCATCGTCGATGCCATTCACCCAGAACTCTACGCCAAAGTCGATGCCACTGTCATCGAACCCGCGCAGTTCAACGTCGGGCGGTTCGGGGGATTGCAGCACGCCGGGATGCCTTGAAACGGCTTCCACAATGATATCCGGCACCAGATTGATGTCGGTGTCATAACTGACCGAGAAAGCCACCTCGAGCCGGTTGGCGCTGCCCTGATCGGAATAGTTGATGATCCGCGTGGTGATGAAATCCTCGTTCGGCACCACGATCCAGCGCCCATCAAAGGTTTCGAGGATCATCGCGCGGGCAGTTGTCTTGACGATGGTGCCCGCCTGCCCATTGTCGAGTTCAACATAGTCGCCGACGGTCGCCTGCCCTTCGAGCAGCAGGATGACACCCGAGATGTAATTCGACGCGATCTTCTGCAGACCAAAGCCGAGACCCACACCGATCGCACCGCCCAGCACGGCCAGCGAGGTGAGCGGCACACCCATGATGTTCATCAGCAGGATAAAGGCGAGGCCGAAGATCAGAAGCTCTGCCGCTTTAGCGGCAAGCTGGCGGGTGGCCGGGCGCATCTCTTCCTGTTTGTTGATATAGGCGGCGGATTGATCATTCGACCAGCGCCCCAACCAGAACAAGAGCGACCCAGCGATCACACCACGCAATAGGGCCATGACCGAGAACGAGATGTTTCCCAGCGAAACGGTGGTGGTGTTCAATTGATCGGTCAACAGATCGAGCAGTCCCACCGCATAGAGCGCGACAACGGGCAGCAGCACATAGCGGCCCAGAAGTTTCAGGAACGAGTCGGTGATGATGTCCCGAACAAGGACACGGGCGGCAAGGAACAGGAAGAGCCCCTTGCCAAATGCGATCACTGTGCCTGTCCCGAATACACTGCGGGTCACCTGTTCGCCAATCGCCGCGAACATATAGGCCAGAACCGGCAGCAAGAGCGGAAGCGTCAGCAGCACGCTGCGTCGCATCCGGGCAAACATCGAAACGCTATCGTCGGGTGGCGTCAGCACGCGGCTCAGCACCGGGCGGATGCGACGGGTCAGGACAACCGCTGCGACATAGGACAGGATCAGAAGCGCAAATTGAGACCATGCTGCCGGGGACAAGAGCCAGACCAAGGCAATCTCATATCCCTGGATCGCAAAGCCGACCGCAGTCTGGACGATGGGCGGTTGCGCCGACAGGTCCCAATCCATGACGATTCCCTTGAAATTTCGCCCAAATGTTTCAGCTAGATGCCTTGACCCACGCTTTAGCACAAGCCTCGTGGGCCGGAGACATGCCGCTTTGACCGAGACTGACCCGATCTGCCCTCTGTGTTTGCGGCCCATTCCGCCGGGCGTGAAGCAAAGCCAGCACCACCTGATCCCCAAGTTGAAGGGCGGCAAGGGTGGGCCAACGATCTTGGTGCATCACATTTGCCATCAGGAGATCCACGCGACTCTGACCGAGGCCGAGTTGGCGCGGGATTTCAATACGCCCGAAGCGTTGAGGGCACATCCGCAGCTTTCCGGGTTCTTCCAGTGGGTGTCGAAACGGCCACCCGAGTTTCATGCTCGGGGGCGCAGCAGCCTGCGCAAGCAGCGGTCGCGGAAGCACAGGAGATAGGTCAGCTTGTACGCCCCATTGTTTCGCGCGCGAAACAATGGGGCCGGATCGGACCCTTTAAGGGTTTGTTAGCGAGTTTACGTATATGTGCAAATTCGCGCATATTTTACGCATTTTGATATAATTGTGCAAATTTGCTTTTCGGCTATCTTGATGCAAACAAACAGATTGGAGCATCCCGATGAGTTGGAACCCAGCCCTAGATCCGCATTGCCCCACCGGAGATCAGGTGGACGCCATCGATACCCTGATTATTCCCCGCGCCCGCGATCTGGGTGGGTTCGAAGTGCGTCGAGCGCTGCCGGCGCCGCGCCGTCAGATGGTTGGTCCTTTCATCTTCTTCGACCAGATGGGACCAGCAGAATTCCTGCCGACCAAGGGGCTCGACGTGCGGCCACACCCGCATATCGGGTTGGCCACGATTTCGTACCTCTACCGGGGTCGGATGCACCATCGCGACAGTCTGGGCACGGATGCGTGGATCGAACCGGGTGCGGTGAACTGGATGGTGGCTGGACATGGGATCACCCATTCCGAGCGCACGGATGACGCCACGCAGACCGACCCGATGCCATTCTTCGGGATTCAGACATGGGTCGCCTTGCCCAAGGATCACGAGGATCGCGCGCCCGAATTCGAACACGCACCCGTAGAGGCGCTGCCGTTCCTTGAAGGTGAAGGCAAATCCGTGCGGCTGATCCTTGGCGATGCGTGGGGCGAACGTGCTCCGGTCAAGACAGCGTCCGAGATGTTCTATGCCGATGCAATGCTTGAAGCGGGCGCGGCGATCCCGCTGCCCGACAATCACGAGGATCGGGGCGTTTATGTTGTCGAAGGATCGGTGACTATTGCAGGAGAGACCTATGAGGCGGGACGCATGATGGTGTTCCGACCGGGTGACCGGCTGTCGATGCAGGCCGGGCCAACGGGCGCGCGGGTAATGCTGCTGGGCGGTGAAACGCTTGAAGGGCCTCGGCACATCTGGTGGAACTTCGTGGCATCGTCCAAGGAGCGCATCGAAGAGGCCAAAGAGGCGTGGCGCGCCGGAGATTGGGCGGCTGGCCGGTTCCAGCTGCCGCAGGGGGATGATGCAGAGTTCATCCCGTTGCCGGATCGGTGAGGTTTACTGGATGTCGGCGGGGCACAGGCTGTAAAGCCCCACCTCGCCATCGGTCATGGTGCACATGATGCCGCCCCAGTGAAAGCCACGCAGGCCTTCGGAATATTCGATCTCGAACCATTCGTACCCATCGAAGATGATCCCGGTGGCGGCGACGATCAAGATTGCTTTCCCGTAAGACAAGCTGTCGGAGCGGGCGAAATCAATCCCCGGTCCTGTGCGGACGTTGCCGCCCAAAGACGCGGCTAAGATTTGGGAGGAGGTTTCCGGAGGCTGATACCCCGCTTGCAGAACGCAGAGTTTCGGGTCCTGATCATCGACGAAGAGCATCACCTCGGTCCCTTTGCCGCGAACGAGGAAATGCCCGGCGGGCAACACGATGTCGTACCCAAAGCCCGACCCAACCGGGACCGGCGCCATCTCGAGCGCTTCGCTTTCGAGCATGAGCGTTGCACTGCCATCCGAGCGTGTCGGAATGACGACCTGAATATATGGGGATGTGGCGCTGCCTTCGTCGCAGACAAAAACCGTGCCGGGCGGAACATCGCCCTCGGCCAAGAGCGGACTGGCCACGAGGGCCGCACCCATCACCAGAGACATTACGCGGTTCAATGGCATAGCGTCTCTCTTGTGCCGGGCTGGCTGGTCAGCTGGCGCTTATCCGCTCCACGTAGACGCGCATTTCCTCGGCGTCGTGACGGGCGTCGCGCAGGCCTTCCATCGCGGCGGTCAGCTCGGCCTCGGTCTGGGCAAGCTGATTGGTGAGTTCTGCTTCGCGCTGCTGGAGATAAGTGATCGCCTGATCGCGGGTTTCTTCGGCTTCGTGGAGTTCCTGACTCATCCGTTCAAGCTGATCCATGTCGGCCTGACTGACGCGGGTGAAGCGATGCACGAGCCAATTGGCGAACCATCCGAGGCAGAACGCCACGAAGAGAATGATCGCAGTTGTGATCACAAACTCAGTTCTGTCCATCGCTGGTGTCCTCTGCGCCGTCAGTTTGTAATGTTTCGTCTGTTGGCGCGGAATCTGCAATACTTTCGAGCGTTGTTTCTGTTTCTTCCACGGGTTCGGGACGACGTAGTTTGAATTCGATCCGGCGATTGGCCTCGCGGCCTTCTTCGGTGTCGTTTGTGGCGATGGGCTGTTCTTCGCCGTAGCCACGCACTTCGTAGCTGGCGGTCAGCACGCGACGCTGGCGCAGCGCATCAACCACGGCTTGTGCACGCTCTTGGCTGAGTTGCTGGTTCATCGCTTCACGCCCTTGGCTGTCTGTGTGGCCCGCAATCACCAGCGGGATGTCACCGCAGATTTGCAACAGCTCGGCGATTTCATCCATAATGTCCTGCGTCGCAAGATCGAGCGTCGCAGAACCCGGTTCGAACGTGATCTTACGGTCGCCGATAATCTCGACGATCTGGGCTTCACATTCTTCTGGGGTCGGAATGCCGAGAAGGGGATCAAGCTTTTCCTGATAGGTGATTTCGATCTCGAAATGTTCGCTCTCACCCAGCTTGTCGGCCAAAAGACCCGCGATTTCCGAACTGGCGTTCTGGTTGCCCGTGTTGCCGCTGATCGACAGCGCGTCCGGGGTTACCATGACCGCACCATTCGACAGACGCGACAACGCCTCCAGCCCTGCGAGCACACGGCTGGACCAATTGGCAGGCAGCGTTTCGTCAACCCGCGCAGTGGTGCGCACGGTCGAGGATCCAAATGCGGCGCGTGCAAAGCTGTCAGCGGTTGTGCGGGCGATTTCGCTGTTGATGCGCCCGCGCAACTGCACGTCGCCCTCGGGGCTGCGGGTTGCGGTGAATTCGGGAATGCCTTCGGGCGCTGCCTCGGGCGGTGTGGGTAGGGTGGCGTTGACCACAAACACATCCGGCAGGTCGGCTTCGAGTGCGCCCACGACCCGGTCGAACAACGATTGGTCGGCCCCTTCAAGCGCAAAAAGCGTCACATCGGCATCCGCGAAGGTGATGCTGCCACCGCCAAGTGCATCAATGGCGCGAATGCCCAGAGCTGACGCCAATCCCCATTCTTTGGTCGGAGTACCAAGACCGAGACGACAATCAAGCTTGCCCTCCAGCCCAGCATCGGCTGCCGCCTTCAGGATTTGGGACCGGTCATCTTCGGTTGGTGCGGCGCATGCATCGAAGCGCACACCCTCGGCATCCTTGATAAAACGCAGCGTAAACGGCGAAATGACCGGGCGTGGTGCGGTGATGTCCAGCGCAAGGCGCAGATCGTCCCCGGCACGGCGGGCCAGATCGGCTTCGACCCGGCGGCGGGTGTCTTCGTTCTCGACCGCACCCTTGATCGTCACGCGACCTGCCTCGATCGAGATCTTGGACCGGTCGAGCACGCGGAGTACCGACACGGCATATTCAAGCGCGTCGTCCAAACCGTCGGGCACCGGATAGTCCGCAACTTCAAGTAAGTCAGACAACGGCGCGTTGGGCACGGCTCGGGTGATATCTTCCACCAATTGATCGCGGTCTATGCTGGCGGGCAACAGACCGATCATCGACACTCCGCTGTCGTTGCGCAACAGTTCGACCGAAAAGCGCGGCGGGGCAATGCCGTCGCGATCTATAATGTCGATCTGGTCGATGACCCTTGCGGAATCGACCACCCGACCGGCCGCGCTGAGGGCCTGAAAGCGGGCGGCTTCGGTGGGGGCGGTTCCAATGAGAAACACCAACAGCCCGTCGGTATCCACGTCCGCCCAAGTCAGTGCGTCTCGGTCGAGTTCCGTGCGCACAGCCCGTTCCGAGCTTTCCTCGACAGCACCTGCTGCCACCCAAGCGGCACCAATGCTGAAGACCGCTGCAAATGCGAAGGCACAGAAGAGAATGAAGACAGAAGACAGGCGCATCCACGTTCCGCGTCAGTTGAGGTTGGCAAAGCGATACGCTGCACCGCCCCGGATGGCAATCACGCGAAAAGAGCAGCGGCGAAAAACAGCACAGGGATCAGCCCCGCATCCCGGTTCGACCGGAAGAGTTGCAGCAGGCGGTCCATGTCGTCGAGTTTCAAGCGCCGCATCTGCCACATCATGTGCCAGCCCATCGCCCAAGGTCCGCCGAGGGCGATGACAAGCGCGAGAATTTCGCCGCGGGGGGCCGCGAGGATGATGGCAAACCCCATCAAGGCAACTGTCAGAACGAGAAACCATGCAAGGTATTTTGGTGTCTTTTCACCAAAAAGCCGCGCGGTGGATTTCACGCCGATCAGCGCATCGTCCTCGGTGTCTTGGTGGGCGTAGATCGTGTCATAAAACAGCGTCCACGCCATGCCAGCCAAATAAAGAAACACGGCTGGCCATTGTAGTTGCCCGGTATGCGCTGTCCAAGCCAGCAGCGCGCCCCAGTTGAACGCGATGCCCAAAAACACCTGGGGCCACCACGTAAAGCGTTTGGCGAAAGGGTAAATCGCAACCGGCACCAGAGCGATGATCCCTAGCAGAATCGCTTGCACAGGAAAGGTGATGAGGATGCAAAAGGCGATCAGCGATTGGATCACCGCCCAGGCCAGCGCCTGTTTCACAGTCACCTGACCCGAAGGAATTGGTCGCGACGCGGTGCGGGCAACAGAGCCATCGAAATCGCGGTCGGTGATATCGTTCCATGTACAGCCTGCACCGCGCATGAGAAATGCACCTATGCCACACCCAAGAATGATCCACGCATCAAAGAGCCGGGCTTCGCCCGTATGAAACATCGCCAAGAGAGTGCCCCAGACGCAGGGCAAGTACAGCAGCCATGTGCCGATGGGCCGATCTGCCCGGCTTAGCCGGAGATAAGGGCGGGTCCACGCAGGGGCCAGTGTGTCGACCCAATTGCCCGTAACGGCGTCTGCAACCTGACCGCTCTGGTCTGGTGAAATCTGCGGACCGGGCATATGTGTTGCTCCATGACTGAAAAACTGCGTGCGAAAGTCAGGCTTTTTGTAGAGCAGCCGCTTGGGGCGGTACAACCGGTTCCTCTGACGCGGGAACAGGCCCATTACCTTTTTGGTGTGATGCGGATGGCAGTGGGCGATGCAGTTGCGCTGTTCAATGGGCGCGATGGAGAATGGCAGGCCGACGTCGCCGAGGCGGGCAAGCGCGGCGGCATCTTGGTCTGTCGCGAGCAGACGCAGTCGCAGGTGATGCCGCCAGATGTCTGGTTGCTTTTTGCGCCGATCAAGAAGGCGGGCACCGATTTCATCGTCGAAAAAGCGGTAGAGATGGGCGTTCGGCGCATTGTGCCAGTACAAACAGCCCATACCAATTCCCAACGCATCCGGCAGGACAGGTTGCAGGCGCATGCGGTCGAGGCCGCCGAGCAATGCGGCGGAGTGTTCGTTCCCGAGGTGGCGGAACTGACCAAACTCGACCGGCTTTTGAACACCTGGGACATTGCCCGGCAAATCGCGTTTTGCGACGAAGCGCTGGCGGGAGAAACCGGGCGGTTGCCGGATGCGCCGGGGCCTTGGGCGATTTTGATCGGGCCGGAAGGTGGGTTTTCCGAAGATGAACGCAAACGCCTGCGAGGGATGGACCATGCCACGCCGATCAGCCTTGGGCCGCGTATTCTGCGGGCCGATACGGCGGCGGTGGCGGCGCTGACCCTCTGGCAAAGCACCCTGGGGGACTGGGTGTGACGAATTTTCGGTCGACCGAAAATCGCACATCCGTCGACGGATGTGCCGTACCGGGAGCCGCAAGATGAGCTTTGTCCGACCGGAAGTACGCGCGGCGATCCTGCGCTGGCGCGAGGCGCTGGTGGGGGCCGCGATCCTTTTGCTTGGGCTTTACTGGGTTCTTGGCGTGACGCCGGGCTTGCTTGTCTGGATCGGCTATCTGGCGCTGTTTCTGGGGGCCGCCTTGTTCTTTGCCGGTCTGCAACGCGGGCGCGCCCGAATGGGTGGTGGAGGACCGGGCGTGGTGCAGGTGGTAGAACGGCGCATCGGGTATTTCGGGCCGCTGAATGGCGGATTGGTCGATCTGGACGCGGTGACCTCGCTCAGCCTCGACCCAACCGAACACCCGCGCCACTGGGTCATCACCCATGAGGGCGGGCCAGCGCTGCACATTCCCGTGAACGCCGAAGGGGCGGATGTGCTGTTCGACGCCTTCGCCAGCCTCCCCGGCCTTAGTCCGGGCCGTGTCGCATCGACCTTGAAACATGAAGGCACCGCCCCAATTGTGCTTTGGCGCAGACCCGACCTCTCGAAACGGATCCAGAGCCTGCATTGACAGCCCCGGGAAATCAGCCCAAGGCTGACCCCGATTGAAGATCAGACAGACCGGAGACGCGCCATGTCCATACCCCAATCCGGCGGCGGGCCCATTGAACATCACGACCAGTTGGCCGAATACCTCGCCTCTGGTTGCAAGCCCAAGGAAGACTGGCGCATTGGCACCGAACACGAGAAGTTCGGCTATTGCAAAGACAGTCTGAAACCCCTGCCCTTTGAGGGCGAGCGGTCAATTCTGGCGGTGCTGCAGGGGCTGCGCGACGCGCACGGCTGGGACCCCGTGATGGAAGGCCAGAACCTGATTGGGCTGGTAAAGGATGGTGCGAACATTTCGCTCGAACCGGGCGGTCAGCTGGAGCTGTCGGGCGCGCCGCTTGAGACCATTCACCAGACCTGCGATGAGGTGAACGACCACCTGCGCGACGTGAAGGATATCGCCGACAAGATCGGTGTGGGCTTTATCGGGCTCGGCGCGGCGCCGATCTGGCAGCACGACGACATGCCGCTGATGCCCAAGGGGCGTTACAAGCTGATGGACAGCTACATGGAAAAGGTCGGCACCGCTGGCACGACCATGATGCGGCGGACCTGCACGGTTCAGGTGAACCTCGATTTCTCGTCCGAGGCGGACATGGTGCAGAAAATGCGCGTGGCGCTGGCATTGCAGCCGGTTGCTAACGCGCTGTTTGCCACGTCGCCGTTTTTTGAGGGCAAGCTGAACGGCCACAAAAGCTGGCGCGGGCGGGTCTGGCGGCATTTGGATAATGCACGCACCGGGATGTTGCCGTTCGTGTTCGAAGACGGGTTCGGGTTCGAGGCGTGGGTGCAATACGCGCTCGATGTGCCGATGTATTTCGTCTACCGCGACGGCGTTTATCACAATGCGTTGGGGCAATCGTTCCGCGATTTTCTCAAGGGCGAACTGCCTGCAATGCCGGGCGAAATTCCGACACTTTCGGATTGGGCCGATCACCTGACAACGATCTTCCCCGAAGCGCGGGTGAAGAAATACATCGAGATGCGCGGCGCCGATGGTGGCCCGTGGCGGCGTCTGTGTGCCTTGCCGGCGTTCTGGGTCGGTTTGACGTATGACCAATCAGCGCTGGATGCGGCTTGGGATCTGGTCAAGGATTGGGATGCCGAGACCCGCGAAGGTCTGCGCGTGGCTGCGTCCATCGACGGGCTTCAGGCCGAGGTGAACGGGATCAAGATGCACGATCTTGCGCGCGAAGCGTTGAAGATTTCAGAGGCCGGTCTGGTGGCACGGGCGCGTCCCGGTGCCGGTGGGCTGGTTCCGGACGAGACCCATTTCCTGAATGCGCTGAAGGAAAGCGTCGAGACTGGCAAGACATTGGCCGATGAGTTCATCGACCATTACAATGGCGATTGGAACGGCGACATCAGCCGGATTTATCGCGACTACAGCTACTGAGGCACGGCACCTCTTCGAAGAGGTGCGCCCGGCTTTTCGAAAAGCCGGGCTCCCTTGATCAATAGCCGATCGCGCAACCGTCTTTGCGCGGATCGGAGGCGCCTTCCAGAACGCCGTGTTCGTGGATCAGGATCGCCTGAGCACCACCGATGGCCACCTCGGGTGTTTCAACCTCGTGCCCGATCTCGACCAGTTGCGCGCGCACAGCGTCGGAATAGCCGCGCTCCACCATGAGCTTACCGTTTTCGGCAAAACACCGCGGCGCATCCAGCGCGTCCTGCGGCGCGAGGCCGAAATCGGTCATGTTGGTAACAGCGCGGGCGTGACCGCACGACTGGTACTGACCGCCCATCACGCCAAACGGCATGGCGACACGACCCGCATCGCGGATGATGCCCGGAATGATCGTGTGCATTGGACGCTTGCCGCCGCCATATTCGTTGGCGTGTCCTTCTTGCAGGGTAAAGCCTGCACCGCGGTTCTGGAGCAGAATGCCGAATTTCTCGGACGCCAGACCTGACCCAAAACTGTGGAAGACCGAATAGATCAGCGACACGACCATGCGGTCCTTGTCGACCACAGTGATGTAGATCGTGTCCTTGTGGACTGCCTCGCTGATCGCGGCGGGCCCGGTCATCGCCTTCTTCGGGTCGATCAGCGTGGCAAGTTTCTGCGCCGTTTCCATCGACAGCATATGGTCGAGCTTGGTCATATGCTCGGGATCGGCCACGAACCGATTGCGGGCATCGTACGCCAGCTTGGTCGCCTCGGCCTCAATATGGGCGCGCTCTGCGCCGAACGGGTCGAGCGAGGCGATGTCGAACTGGGACAGGATGTTGAGCAGCAGAATCGCCGTTGCGCCCTGCCCATTTGGCGCATGCTCCAAAAGTTCGCGCCCTTGATAGGTGCCACTGATCGGCGCGCCTATGGTGGTGGCGGCATTCGCGAAATCGGCTTCTGAGTGCACACCGCCCAACGCGTTGAGGGTAGCGAGCATGTCTTCGGCAACTTCGCCTTTGTAGAAACCGTCCCGGCCCTCTTTGGCGATGCGGCGCAGCACTTCGGCGTTGCCTGGCAAGCGGAACACCTGTCCCCGCTTGGGTGTAGATCCTTCGAGAAGGTAGTGCGTCCGGGCATGCCCTTGCAGCAGATGGGCGTTCTTTTCCCAATCCCAAGACACCCGGTCTGCCACGGGAAGACCGTTTTCCATGTAGTCGATGGCTGGCGCAAGAGAGTCGGCCAAGCCAAGGCGCCCCCAACGTTCGGACATGGTACAGAAGGCGTCGATGGCCCCCGGTATCGTGACCGCTTCAGGCCCATAGAGTGGAACGGAGGTCTCGCCCCGGCTGCGCAGGTCATCGGCCTTGGCCGCTGCTGGTGCGCGCCCCGAACCATTGATCGCGATCACGTCATCTCCACCTGCCGGAGAGATCAGTGCGAAACAGTCACCGCCGATCCCTGTCATGGCCGGCTCTGCCTGACCGAGGATCACAGCGCCCGCGATGGCGGCATCGACCGCGTTGCCCCCTCGTTTGAGGATGTCGATTGCGGCTTGGGCGGCAAGCGGGTGCGATGTTGCACACATACCATTTGTCGCCATGACCGCAGAGCGCCCCGGCATTTGAAAATCGCGCATAGGTTCTGTCCCTCCCCTTTTGCGGCACAAAATAGGCAGACGCGGGGGCAGGTCAATCAGATGATGGTTGGGGGGAGGAAGTACCTCGACGCCGCACACTGGGTGGGGGCTGTTAATGGCGCGACGCCGAGGTGAAGCTTTGTGCAGCTACCCTTACTGTATGACGTTCAACCAAGGCCGGAGTTCGAAGAGAATGGGGCTTTTCCTAGGCGACTCTGCGTGAGAATTGGCCAAAAGCCCCTTAATTTACTGATTATTTCCAAAGCGGGAACAATCGCACCAATTTTGACGAAACCACGTCATGCAGGTAGCGGGTCTGGCAGTGAAAACGTAAGGCTGAGTCGGTTTTTTCCAGCATCACGAGAGTGACATACGTGCGACACAAGACTGCGAATCAAGAACCATCCATACCCTCCTTCGCTCAATCCGCAGGGATCAGGGAGCGTCGGCGGCGCATACGGGTGTGGAAATGGGCGGCCCCAATCCAGCAGAACAATCTCGAGCGATGTGCCGGAAACGGTCATGTGCAAGACCAAGGCACCCAAAGATTGCCCTGCATATGCGTGTTCGACGATATTGTTGACCGCTTCCGCAATGACAATCTGCACGTCGTCTTGCAGCTGGGCAGCCTGCGTGGCCGACAAGGCCTCTGCCACCCGTCGCAAAAGACAAGGCGTCACCACATCTAACGCCGGAAGGCATTGGACAAGGACAGTCCTTTGTTCAGACCGGATCCGCTGCAACGGCCTGATCCGCATCCCCGTGGATCGTAAAGATCGTGTCCATCCGCGTCAGTCGAAACACCTTATCGACGATCGGTTGCAATGCGGCCAGTTCCAGTGTCTGGCCGGGGCGCAATTGTTTCATCGACGCGACTACGGCACCCAAACCGCTGGAATCGATGAAGTCCACTTGGCGCAGGTCGAGAATAAAGCGCCCTTGATCGCGGCCCGTAAGCTTGCGCATGTCTTCCTTGAATTGAAGCGCGGTGGGCGCGTCGATGCGGGTGGCGTGCACCCGGATCAGCGTGGCGGCAGGGTGCTGTTCAACAGTCAGTTCCATAAGACCTCGGTCATTGCTGTGCCGCAGACCCTAGACGCCAATCCTTACCATCCGGTATGCAAGGCCCAACATTCGGGGATTGGAGGATATGCCATGGCAGAGGTTGTGATCACAGGTGCCGCACGCACCGCGATGGGCGGGTTTCAGGGCGCGTTTTCGGACGTGTCGGCCACAGGCCTTGGTGGCACAGCAATCCGCGCGGCACTGGATCAGGCCGGGGCGCCCGCCGTGGATGAAGTTCTGATGGGGTGCGTTCTGCCTGCCGGTCAAGGCCAAGCACCCGCAAGACAAGCAGGCTTCGCGGCCGGTCTGGGCGAAGAGGTTCCCGCGACGACGCTCAACAAGATGTGCGGATCCGGCATGAAAGCTGCGATGATGGCGTTTGATGCCATTGCGCTGGGCCGAGCCACCACCATCGTGGCCGGCGGCATGGAATCGATGACCAACGCGCCGTACCTGCTGCCCAAGATGCGCGGCGGGGCGCGGATCGGGCACGGGCAGGTGATCGACCACATGTTCCTCGACGGTCTGGAAGACGCCTATGACAAGGGCCGACTCATGGGCACCTTTGCCGAAGACTGCGCCGAAGCCTTCCAGTTCACCCGAGAGGCGCAGGACGAATACGCGCTGCGGTCACTGTCCAACGCGCTCGAGGCGCAATCGTCTGGTGCTTTCGAACACGAGATCACTCCGGTCACGATCGCGACCCGCAAGGGTGACGTGACCGTGTCCGAAGATGAACAGCCCAGCAATGCACGCCCCGACAAGATCCCGACGCTCAAGCCCGCTTTCCGCAAGGACGGCACGGTGACCCCCGCCAACAGTTCGTCGATTTCAGACGGTGCCGCAGCGATGGTTCTGACCACGGCAGAGGCTGCCGGGAACAGCGCCCGCGCGCGCATCGTCGGTCATGCAAGCCATGCGCAAGCGCCCGGCCTTTTCACCACGGCCCCGGTTCCTGCCGCGCAGAAGCTGCTCGCTCAGATCGGCTGGAGCAAGCACGATGTGGACCTCTGGGAGGTCAACGAAGCTTTCGCCGTGGTTCCGATGGCCTTCATGCATGAAATGGGTCTCAGCCGGGACATCGTGAACGTGAACGGCGGCGCCTGCGCCTTGGGGCATCCCATCGGCGCGTCCGGCGCGCGCATCATCGTTACGCTGCTGAATGCGCTGGAGAAGCGCGGGCTGAAACGTGGTGTAGCGGCGATCTGCATTGGTGGCGGCGAAGGCACAGCCATCGCGATTGAACGGATCTGATCTTCTCTGTTTCACGAATATCTCGGGGGTGAGGCCGCAGGCCGAGGAGCAATGCCCCCTTGCTCGCGTTACCAAAGGCAAAGACATGACAGTTGATTACTCTAACCTTGCCAAGACCATCGCAGCACTGACCACGGGCGAAACCGATACCGTAAGTCTGATGGCCACTGTAGCATGCGAGGTGCACCAATCTGATGATCGGTTCGACTGGACCGGCTTCTATCGTGTCACCGGACCTGAGATGCTCAAGATCGGGCCGTATCAGGGCGGTCATGGCTGCCTGACCATCCCATTCTCTCGCGGCGTATGTGGTGCAGCGGCGCGAACCGGAGAAGTTCAGTTGGTTCGGGATGTCGAGGCCTTCCCCGGCCATATCGCCTGCGCTTCCTCGACCCGATCGGAGCTGGTGCTTCCGGTATGGAACGGAAAAGGCCGCCTGCTTGGTGTGTTCGATATCGACAGCGACCAGCCGTCTGCGTTTACGCAGGAGGATGCCGACGTGCTGGCTGGTATCTTGAAGACGACCTTTGCGGCTGTTCTGTAAGTTTAGGCGATGCCGATGAAAGTTAGGATGGCAAGTACGATCACGATCAGGCCAACAAGGTAGATGATACGGTTCATTGGGTGGTCCTCGAATTCAGTTTGATACTCCACGAACCAGCCAGTTATGGATTTGGTTCCCGTTTCGAAACACACGTCCTGCGCGACGCTGGCGCCATAATGAAAATTTCTTTTGAATTTTCATTATTTCATGCCATGAAATTCCAAGCGGAAATTTCATGGGCGAGTCGTGCAGCACGATCCGGTTCTTCACAGCAAAACACTTGGCGCGGACCTTCGGGCGCTGCGCAAGGCGCGTGGGCTGACGCTGCAGGACATTGCAGATCGTCTGGGGCGCTCGGTGGGCTGGGTCAGCCAGATTGAACGCGATCTGTCCGCGCCGTCGATCACCGACTTGCGGCGCATTGCAAAGCTGTTCGATGTGCCTGTCTCCCTTCTCTTTGGGACACCGCAGACTGTGGTGGACGAAGCCGGGTACGTCGTGCGCGCCGGTGCGCGGCGGCCCATTGGCAGCGGTGACAGCGGGTTGATTGAGGAACTGCTTTCACCCGACTTGTCTGACGATTTCGAAGTGGTGCATTCGACCTTCCAGCCCCACAGCCGCATTGGCGAAGTGGTCACCCGGCCCACGCAAGAAGTGGGTTACATCCTGTCGGGCAAGCTGGATCTGATCATCAGCGACAGGCGGTTCACGCTGACACCGGGCGACAGCTTTCGGATCAAAGCCGAGCCGTTCGAGTGGATCAACCCCTATGATGTCCCCGCCGTGGTGATCTGGGTCATCGCGCCTCCGGTGTATTGATGAGCGACGACGCGCATCCCGGCCCGGTTGCCCTGTCAGGAAGCTGCCTTTGCGGAGCCGTCACCTATACCGCCCATGGCGCGGCGGGGGCGCCTGCGGCCTGCCATTGCACCCAATGCCGCAAGCAATCGGGCCATGTTTGGGCCTCGTCCTATGTGACGGATGGCACGCTTGAAATTCGAGGCGAAGTGCGCTGGTATCAGTCCTCCGAAAAAGCCCGGCGCGGGTTCTGTCCGACCTGTGGTTCGGCGCTTTTCTGGAACCATGAGGATGACCCCTTCATCTGTTTCTCGACAGGCTCAATCGATGGGCCGACTGGATTGACCCTGCGCGGTCACATCCACACCAAAACCAAGGGCGATTACTACGAGATCAACCCCAACGACCCGCAGCGGCTGGACTGACACATGCTTGACCTTGCCCTCTCTATTCCAGTCTGGACCTACATCACCTTCATGGGGGCCGCGCTGGTGCTGTATATCACCCCGGGTGCCGACATGATGTTCACGCTGGCCAGCGGCATGCGCGGCGGTTCGCGGTCGGGGATGGCGGCTGCAGCGGGCATCGGATTGGGTGTGATGGGTCATGTGGTGATCGCGGCGGCAGGTCTTGCGGTGCTACTGCTCACCTACCCGATCGCCTATGACGCGCTGCGCTATGCAGGGGCTGCGTATCTGCTCTGGCTGGCCTGGCACACGTGGCGCGACACCTCCGACCCTGCACGCCGTGAAGGCCGCAGCGACACGTGGCGCGCGTTCCGTCGTGGTTTTCTGACCAACATCCTAAATCCCAAGGTGGGCCTGTTCGTACTGGCCTTCCTGCCGCAATTCGCCGACCCCGCGATTGGCCCTGTCTGGCAACAAATCCTGATCCTTGGCACGCTTCTCGCGTTTGGAGAACTTGCCGTCTACTGCGTGCTCGGCGGGTTCGCCGGGCTGGCCGCCGCCCGCATCCAGCGCGCCTCGGGATGGATCAACAAACTTTCCGCAATCGTCTTTGGCGGGCTCGCGCTGCGCCTTGCCTGGAACTGAGGAGACCATCATGTCCGATTTCCCCACCACCACCCGTGTCGTCATCATCGGCGGCGGCGTCGTTGGCGCATCCTGCGCCTATCACATTGCCAAGGCGGGTTGGGACTGCGTGCTTCTGGAGAAGAACGAACTGACCGCAGGCTCCACATGGCATGCCGCCGGGAACTGTCCGTCCTTCAGCAGCTCGTGGGCGGTCATGAACATGCAACGGTATTCGCTGGAGCTTTATCGTGGGCTTGCCGACGAGGTGGATTATCCAATGAACTACCACGTCACCGGATCAATCCGGCTGGCCCATTCCAAAGAACGAATGCAGGAATTCGAACGCGCCCGCGCCATGGGGCGGTATCAGGGTCTCGACCTTGAGATGATGGCGGTCTCGGACATGAAAGACCGCTATCCGTTCATGGAAACGCATGATCTTGCCGGTGGTCTGTATGACCCCGACGATGGCGACATCGACCCGGCACAGCTCACACAGGCGCTGGCCAAAGGCGCGCGGATGATGGGGGCCAAGATCGAACGCTTCTGCCCCGCGACCGGTGTGACCCGCAAAGGCGACGAGTGGATCGTGCATACCGACAAGGGCGACATCACCTGCGAAAAGGTGGTGAACGCGGCGGGCTATTACGCCCAGCGCGTTGGCGAATGGTTCAAACCTTATGGTGGGCGCACGGTTCCGATGACGGTGATGAGCCATCAGTATTTCCTGACCGAACCGGTGGCGGAACTTGAGGCATGGTCCAAAGAGAACGGCAAGCTGCCGCTGCTGCGCGATGTGGACAGCTCCTACTATCTACGACAGGAAAAGTACGGTCTGAACCTTGGACCGTACGAACGGAATTGTAAGGCGCATTGGGTCACGCCGGACGATCCCATGCCCGACGATTTCAGCTTCCAGCTTTACCCGGACGATCTGGAACGACTCGAATGGTATATCGAAGACGCGATGGCCCGCGTGCCGATCCTTGGCGCGTCGGGTGTCGGTCGCGTCATCAACGGCCCGATCCCCTACGCGCCGGATGGCCTGCCGCTGATCGGCCCGATGCCAGGCGTTCCCAACGCGTTCGAAGCCTGCGTGTTCACCTTCGGCATCACGCAAGGCGGCGGTGCGGGTAAAGTGCTGGCCGAATGGGTCACCGAAGGCCAGACCGAATGGGATATGTGGGCGGTCGATCCGCGCCGGTACACCGACTACGCCGATCAGGACTATTCCGATCAAAAGGCGATCGAGGTCTACGGCCACGAATACGCCATGCATTTCCCACGCCACGCATGGCCTGCAGGGCGCGACAAGAAACTGTCACCGGTGCACGACAAGATCATCGCGGCAGGCGGCGTGATGGGAGCCTATAACGGATGGGAACGGGCCAATTGGTTCGCGCAGCCGGGCGATGACACCTCCGAGGAAGCAACCCAGACTTGGGCCCGTTCCGGCCCGTGGCAGCAACGGATCAAGGAAGAATGCGAAGCCGTGCGCGATGCGGCGGGTGTGATCGCCATTTCAGGCTTCACCCGTCTGGCGGTCGAAGGCCCCGGAGCCCGCGCGCATGTCGATGCGCTCACCTGTTCATCCCTGACGAAACCGGGGCGCGTGGGTCTGGCTTATTTCCCCGACGACCGGGGCCGCATCCTGACCGAGATGTCGGTGATCCCGCAAAGCGACGATGCGATCTGGCTAATCACCGCCGCCGTCGCTCAATGGCACGACCGCGATGTCCTGCTGCGTAATCTTCCCGATGGAGTGACCGTGCAGGACCGCACGACGAAATACGAGTGTTTCCTTGTGACCGGGCCGAAATCCCGCGAGATGCTCGCGCCGTTGACGGATGCTGACCTGACCTTGCCTTGGCTGTCCTACCAAGAAGCGCAGGTCTGCGGCAAAGCTTGTGTCTTGCTACGTGTTTCCTTCGCCGGGGAGCTCGGATGGGAGGTGCACTGCCTGACCGAGGATGCACCTGAAATCTACGATGCTATTCTGGGCGCAGGGGCCAAGCCCTTTGGCATGTACGCGCTCAACGCGCTGCGGATCGAAAAGGGCTACCGCGCGTGGAAGGGTGACCTGTCCACCGATTACACCTTGCTGCAAGGCGGGCTGGACCGATTTGTCAAGCTCGACAAGCCGCAGGATTTCCCCGGCAAAGCGGCTCTGCAAAACGAAAAACAACAAGGCGTAACGAAACGCTTTGTCACACTGACCGTCGATGCGGGCGGGTCCGACGCGCCCTACATGTCGACGATTTGGCATGACGGACAGGTCGTCGGCGAAACGACCAGCGGGGATTGGGGCTACAGGGTGAACGCCTCCATCGCGCTTGGCATGCTGCGCGCCGAACTGGCGGTGCCGGGCACGGAACTTGAGATCGACATCTACGGCGAAATGCGCAAAGCGGTCGTCCAGAAGGATGAACCCCTTTGGGATCCGCAAAACGAAAGGCTGCGCGCATGACACTCACGATTCTGGACGGCGGGATGGGTCAGGAACTCATCCACCGTTCAGGCACTCCGCCTACACCGCTGTGGTCCACTCAGGTGATGATCGACATGCCACATCTCGTGCGCGAGATTCACGCGGATTATTTTGCCGCCGGAGCTGATATCGCCACCACGAACACCTATGCCATCCACCGCGACCGGCTTGCCGGAACCGACCACGAAGACCGGTTCGAAGACCTGCATCGGATCGCACTCGACATGGCGCAGGAAGCGCGCGAGGCGCATGGAACCGGAAAGATCGCAGGCAGCATCGGGCCGCTTGGCGCATCCTATCGGGCTGACTTGCAACCACCACACGAGATCGCAGTCGAACTTATGGCCGAGGTGGCCGGGATACTGGCGCCGTCCTGTGACATGCTGCTCTTTGAAACCGTGATCTCTGCAACCCAGACGCGAGCCGCACTCGAAGCGGTGCAGGGTCTGGGAAAACCTGTCTGGATCACCTTCTCGGTCGATGACGAGGATGGCAGCCGCCTACGCTCTGGCGAGGCCTTGGCGGATGCGGTTGCTCTTTGTGGTGATGCCGCGGCACTCCTTGCCAATTGTTCCGCGCCAGAGGCGATGCCCGCCGCGATTGATGTGCTCAGGACCAGCGGCAAACCAGCAGGGGCCTATGCCAACGCGTTCACCCAGATCACCAAGGCATTCCTCGCGGACAAACCCACGGTCGATGCGCTGACCGCGCGCCGCGACATGGGGCCAGACGCATATGCAGACCAGGCCGCCACATGGGTCGAGCACGGTGCCACGATCCTTGGTGGGTGCTGCGAAACCACGCCGTCCCATATTGCCGAACTGGCCCGGCGCTTCTCAAAGGCCTGACACCATGCACAGCGGGACGCAATCACAGGCAGTCGCCACCTCAAGAACTTCAAGACTGATGCGCGCCCCTCTGCTTCTTCTTTTTCCAAATATGCAAATTCCCAAGCCGCCACTCAGCCGAACAGGCGATTGGCGCTTGAGCAACACCACAAGATCGCACCTCGTCAGCTTCCCACCCATGGGACCCCAAGGAGACCTTCCATGACCCTCCCAAAACATGCCCGCGCCGTCATCATCGGTGGTGGAGTCATCGGCTGTTCCGTCGCCTATCACCTGACCAAGCTGGGCTGGACCGATGTGGTGCTGCTGGAACGCAAGCAGCTGACCTCTGGCACGACATGGCATGCGGCGGGTCTGATCGGGCAATTGCGCGCCTCGTCGAACATGACGAAACTGGCGAAATACACGGCTGATCTCTACTCGACCATCGAAGAGGAAACGGGTGTCGCCACCGGGTTTCGCAAGGTTGGGTCAATCTCGGTCGCATTGACGCATGAACGGCACGAGGAACTGCGCCGCACAGCCGCAATGGCGCGCGCGTTTGGCGTTCCGGTCGAAGAAATCGACACTGCTGAGATCAAACGGAAATACGCGCATCTGAACACCAGCGATGTCGTGGGTGGCGTGTACCTGCCCAGTGATGGACAAGGCGATCCCGCCAATATCGCGCTGGCCATGGCCAAGGGGGCTCGCCAGCGCGGTGCGCAAATTTTTGAGCGGACCAAGGCGACACGCGTCACACGCGACGGACAGCGCATCACCGCGGTCGACTGGGCGTCCGAAGACGGCAGCAGCGGCACGATCAACTGCGATCATGTGGTGAATTGCGCGGGCATGTGGGGTCGCGAGGTGGGTCAGATGCTTGGCGTGAACGTGCCGCTGCAGGCCTGCGAACATTTCTACATCGTGTCCGAACCGATCCCGGGATTGCAGGCGTTGCCGGTTCTGAGGGTGCCGGATGAATGCGCTTATTACAAAGAAGACGCAGGCAAGATGATGCTGGGTGCCTTCGAGCCGAAATCGAAACCCTGGGGCATGAGCGGTATCCCGGAGACCTTTGAGTTCGATCAACTGCCCGAGGATTTCGACCATTTCGAACCCATCTTGGAGGCGGCGGTGAACCGGATGCCGATGTTGGCCGAGGCCGGAATTCACACGTTCTTCAATGGGCCAGAAAGCTTTACGCCCGACAATGCCTATTTCCTTGGTCAAGCGCGCGAGATGGAGAATGTCTGGGTCGCCGCCGGATTTAACTCCATCGGCATCCAGTCGGCGGGCGGCGCTGGTATGGCGCTGGCGCAATGGATGGAGGACGGGGCGAAACCCTTCGATCTGGGTGACGTGGACATTGCCCGCGCGCAGCCTTTCCAGCGCAACCGCCGCTATCTAAAGGAGCGGGTGACCGAGACTTTGGGTCTTCTTTACGCCGACCACTATCCCTACCGCCAGAAGGCGACAGCACGCGGTGTACGGCGCACGCCTTTCCATCAGCAGCTTTTGGCGCGCGGCGCAGTGATGGGCGAAATCGCAGGTTGGGAACGGGCGAACTGGTACGCGAATGGGGGTCAGACACCTGAGTACGCCTATAGCTGGAAGCGGCAAAACTTCTTCGACAACGTTGCTCGCGAACACAAAGCGATCCGCGAGAATGTCGGCATGTACGACATGTCCTCTTTCGGGAAGCTGCGGGTCGAGGGACCGGACTCTGAGGCGTTTCTGAACCACGTGTGCGGCGCTGACATGTCGGTGCCGATGGGCAAGATCGTCTACACTCAGTTCCTGAACACGCGCGGTGGGATCGAGGCGGATGTCACCGTCACCCGCCTGTCCGAGACCTGCTATCTCGTCGTCACACCAGCCGCGACACGCGCCGCTGATCAGACATGGTTGCAACGCCATGTTGGCGACAAACGCGTCGTCGTCACCGATGTGACAGCGGGCGAAGGTGTGCTGGCGGTTATGGGGCCGAACGCACGACAGGTGATGCAGACGGTATCGCCGGATGATTTCTCGAACGACGCCAATCCGTTCGGCACTGCGCAAGAGATCGAGATCGGCCTTGGCACCGCGCGGGTGCATCGCGTGTCTTATGTCGGGGAACTGGGTTGGGAGATCTACATCCCAGCCGATCAGGCGGGGCATGTGTTTGAAACGCTGTGGGAGGCTGGTCAGGATTTTGGGCTGACGCTTTGCGGGATGCATGCGATGGATACCTGTCGGATCGAAAAAGCATTCCGCCACTTTGGCCATGACATCACTTGCGAAGATCACGTTCTGGAGGCCGGACTTGGCTTTGCCGTAAAGACAACGAAACCCGATTTCATCGGACGTGACGCGGTTTTGCAAAAGCGCGAGGCCGGTTTGCAAAACCGTCTCATGCAGTTCCGTCTGACGGATCCCGAAACGCTGCTGTATCACCACGAACCAATCCTGCGGGACGGGGAAATCGTGGGCTATCTGAGTTCCGGTGCATATGGACACCATCTTGGCCGTGCCATTGGCATGGGATACGTGCCCTGTGTGGGTGAAACTGCGGAGCAGGTGTTGGCGTCGACTTACGAGATCGACGTGGCGGGTGTGCGGGTCAAAGCAGAAGCCTCGCTCAGACCGATGTATGATCCGACGTCGGCGCGGGTGAGAGGGTAGCCAGAAACTTCGTACGCAGTTTCTGCAGTGGCAGGATTTTCGTACGACAATCCTGAGCCTTGTTCTGGGCTCTCAAGCTGCGTAGACGGTGCAGATGTCAGATTATACCCCGCCCAACACGCCGCTGGACATTCTGCACGAGGACCACGAGATCCTCGCGGTGAACAAGCCCGCCGGATTGCTGTCTGTGCCCGGAAAGGGACCAGAACTGGCAGATTGTCTGATCGCGCGGCTCGAAGCGGCTTATCCACAGGTGCTTCTGGTACACCGGCTTGATCGGGACACCTCAGGTGTGATGGTGTTCGGCTTGACGCCCCATGCTCAGCGCCATCTGGGATTGCAGTTCGAGAAACGGCAGACGAAGAAAACCTATCTCGCCCGCGTCGCCGGACGGCTGGAGCCGAAGACCGGGACAGTGGACCTGCCGCTAATCGTCGATTGGCCGAACCGCCCTTTGCAAAAGGTCGATCATGAGGCTGGCAAACCGGCAGTGACAGATTGGCGGGTAATGAAAGCGTCGGACACGGAAAGCCGGGTAAAGCTGTTTCCGCAGACCGGGCGCAGCCATCAGCTTCGGGTGCATATGCTGGCATTGGGGCATCCGATTTTGGGTGATCCACTCTATGCGCCCAAGACTGCAGATCAGCACCCGCGCATGATGCTACATGCCGAGGAATTGCGTTTACGGCACCCAGATGGTGGCGAAGGCATGAAGTTTAGGGTGGCCGCTCCGTTTTGAGGCGAACCGTACGCTGATGTGTCCAACTTACGCAGCCTGTAGCAGCGCCGATTGCATATTTGGAAAAAGAAGAAGCAGGAGAGCTGTGCCCCCTGCTTCATTTTGGGTTTATTCAGCCGCCCAGCCAGAGACGGCTTTGACTTCGAGAAAGGCCTCGATGCCCCAGACACCGCCTTCGCGTCCGTTGCCCGATTGTTTCATGCCGCCAAAGGGCGATCCTGCAGACCGGCCTTCCCCGTTCATTTCCACCATGCCCGACCGCAACTGACGCGCCAGCCTGTTCCGACGGGCGCCGTCCTGGCTTTGGACGTAGTTGGTCAGACCGTAGACGGTGTCGTTTGCGACTTGCACCGCCTCGTCTTCTGTCTCGAACTTCATGATCGACAAGACCGGTCCAAAGATTTCTTCGCGTGCGATGGTCATGTCATTAGTCACATCAGCAAACACCGTGGGCCGCACATAGAAGCCCTTGTTCAAGCCTTCGGGACGTCCGACCCCGCCGGTGACAAGGCGCGCGCCTTCGTCGATGCCTTTCTGGATCAGGTCCTGAATTTTCTGCCACTGGGTCGCGTTGACCACCGGGCCGATATGACGGCCCTCGGACGAGGCGGGGCCAACGCTGACCTTGGCGGCAATCTCGCCCGCCTCTTCGACCACACGGTCGTAGATCGGCGCTTCGACCATCATGCGAGACGGCGCGTTGCAGGACTGACCCGTGTTCTGCATCATGTGCAGCACGCTGCGTTTGACGGCTTTCTCATCGGCATCCGCAAAGATCAGGTTGGCGCCTTTGCCACCCAACTCTAAGTGCACCCGCTTGAGCGTGTCGGCGGCCGCTTTGGAGATCAGTTTGCCAGCGCGGCTGGAGCCCGTAAAGCTGACCATGTCGACGTCGGGATGTGCCGAAAGCTGGCTGCCGACGCCAACGCCATCTCCGTTCACGAGGTTGAATACGCCGGGTGGGAAGCCCGCATCGTGCATCATTTCGGCAAAGAGCATCGCGTTGAGCGGGCTTTCCTCGGACGGCTTGAGCACCATGGTGCAGCCCGCGATGGCTGCAGCCCCGACTTTGAGTGTGACCTGATTCATCGGCCAGTTCCAAGGCGTGATCAGGGCGCAGACACCGACGGCTTCGTAGATGATGCGGTCCTTTGGGCTGTGGTCGTTGAGGGGGCGGTCAAATTCAAATGACTTGGCCGCGTCAATGAAGTTTTGCAGATGCCATGTGCCCGCGCCGACCTGGCTCGCGCGCGACATGTCGATGGGTGCGCCCATTTCGACACTCATGGCTTGTGCCATCTCTTCACCGCGCGATTGGTAGATCTCGAGCAGTTTTTCCACCAGCGCGATACGGTCGGAAGGAGGCGTTGCCATCCATGATGGAAAGGCGTCCTTGGCCGCGGTAACTGCCGCGTCGGTGTCAGCCTGACCTCCAAGGGAAATCACGGCACAGGGCTCTTCGGTGGAAGGATCAATGACGTGGTGGTCACGTCCCTCGACGGGATCGATCCATTCTCCGTTGATGTAGAATTGGCGTTTCTCGATCATCTGATTGTCTCCCCTCAGAGCATTGCAGACGACACTGTGTCACCCCCGCGTTCCCCTCGCAAGGGGGTGTAACCGACCGATGCGCTGCCTATGTTTGCGTCAAACGTCACATCTCAGAAGGAGGCAATCATGGGCCTGCGTATCAACGATGAAATTCCCAACCTGACCGTGGAAACCGATCAGGGGACGATCACCCTTCACGATTGGATTGGCGACAGTTGGGCAATCCTTTTCTCACATCCAAAGGACTTTACGCCCGTCTGCACCACGGAATTCGGTGCGGTCGCGCAGATGTCTGAAGAATGGGAAAAACGTGGCACCAAGGTGATGGGCATTTCCGTCGACGGTGTCGAGGATCACAAAAAGTGGAAGGGTGATATCGAATCGACTTCCGGGTCCAAGGCAGGCTTTCCGATCATCGCGGATGAAGACTTGGCCGTGGCCAAAGCGTTCGACATGCTGCCTGCAGAATACGTCCTGCCAGATGGCCGGACCCCCGCGGACAGCGCGACAGTCCGGGTTGTGTTCATTGTCGGGCCTGACAAGAAGCTGAAGCTGAGCATGACTTACCCAATGACCGTGGGCCGGAACTTTGCCGAAGTGTTGCGTGCGCTGGACGCGCTACAGACTTCTGCGCGGGAAAACGTTGCCATGCCTGCAAACTGGACCGTCGGTCAGGACGTCATTGTACCGATGTCGGTCAGCGACGCGGATGCGATTGCAAAGTACGGCAAGATCGAAACTGTGCTGCCTTATCTGCGCAAGGCCAAGCTGCCTTCGTAAGCCATTGCAGACTGAACTTTGGGAAAAGGTCGGGACGTGCTCCCGGCCTTTTTCATTCCACAGATATCAGAACGGCCTCAACGCGCCGGTTGGCCTCTCGCCCTTCGGCAGTCAGGTTGGTGGCGCGCGGCGCCAGGAAGCCTACACCGTCGGCGGCGACCTGCCCAGCGGGAACACCACGCGATACGATATAGGCCTGAGCAGCCTCGGCCCGGCGGCGTGACAACGCGACATTCGCGGCAAGCGATCCTGTTGCGTCGGTATGGCCGACAAAGGTGATCTGACGGGTCGGGTTGGCAAGCAAGTAGGCCACCATCGCATCAAGTGATTGCACCGGGCCATCACCCAAAGAGGCAGCTCCGCTAGCAAAATCGAGATCGGCCAGAACCACGTGACCCGCGGTTTCCAACCGTGCCACAATGTCGCCTGCGTCCGCTGGGATGGACAGCGCCGGAGCAGCGATCACGGAAACATCCGCGCGCCCCGGAGGACCAACCGCAACCAACTGCACAAAAACCGTGTCACCATCACGGCTGATCAATAGGCTTAAGGCTTGGGTGGCATCCGCCGATTTGGCGGACAGGAAACGATAATCCGACAGATCGACATACATGTTCGGCGCGCGCAGAACGTCGGTGCCAAAGCGAAAATCGAAACCGCCGCAGCTTCGGGCGCTGCATTCGAAAATGATATCAAACCCGTCGGACATGAGTTGTTCGCGCAAAGGCCCAAGCACTTGTCCGGTGGTGATCCCCGCGCCGGAAATGCGCCACGCCTTTCGCCGGACTTCGCCCTCGAGGCTGGCGACGGGCACGCCCGCGGCTTCGGTCCACGCCCCGATTGGAAGATCATAGCTGCCCGCCGGTGTGACGCGCGACACGGTTTCACGCGCCCCTAAAGGCAAAGCCAGATCAAGGGCCATGGAGGGCGATGCAACAAAGCTCGCCGCGACACAAAGCCCGCTGAATTTAGCGCGCTTGCGCGTGATACTCGTCATTAGGCCGCATATCCGTGGCACTGGCCACGCGGTTGGTCATGTTGAAGAAGCCCGCGACATTGGCGATGTCCCAGATGTCACGGTCACTGAAACCGGCATCCCGCAACGCTTCGCGGTCGAATTCCGCGATCTCAGCGCTGGATTTGGTCATCTTTTCAGCAAAGGCCAGCATTGCGCGGTGGCGGTGCGGCAGATCGGCGACACGCCAGTTCATAACCAGCATCTCGCCCAGTTTTGGATCGCCAGACAAGGCGCGCACCGCCGCACCATGGGCGGTGAGGCAATAGAAGCATTTGTTGATCGAGCTCACGACCACCGCGATCATCTCGCGTTCCAGCTTGCTCAAACCGCTGCCCGCCAGCATCAGATCGTTATACATCGCGGTAAAGGCGTTCAGCTTGTCGATGTCGAAGGCATAGGCCTTGAGCACGTTCGGGATCATGCCCAGCTTGTCCTGACAGACATCAAAGTATTTCTGTGTCTCGGGAGGAAGCGGGTCGACCATCGGCAGGTTGAGCGCCGTGGGAGGGGTATCTTTGGTCATTCGGGTTCGCTTGTGTTTGGCAGGATGCGGTAGTGGTACTGTCCCACAACCTGCATTCCGAGGGAAGCATAGAGGCCGTTTGCGCCGACATTCGCCTGCGTGCACAAGACGCTCATCCATTCCGCGCCGTTCGAATTGGCCCAAAGGGCGGCTTGCCGCATGAGCCAGACGCCCATGCCTTTGCGCCTGTGTGCGTTGGCAATCTCAAGCGCGTGCACCATCGCGATCCGCTCGGATATGGCGCAATAGGCGGTGCCTGCGGGTTTGTCGGTGATCCGTCCAAGGATGCCCGTTTTGGGCACCTCAGCCCGCTCCATCACCGCGATGCGCTCTGGCCCAATGCCGCCTGCTTGCCAAAGATCGCGCATGATCGCCAAAGGTTCCCATATCGAAAAGGCGGTGACGCGGGGCACGGGTACATCGGTCAGTTGATCTATCGGACACACCCAGAGATTCACCGGGTCGATCACTTCGTATCCCCGATCGGCCAACGCCGCGTCCAACGCGCCGTCACCTTCTCGGATCATGAAGAGCGCATCCTGACCCAGCATCCGCATCGCGGTTTCCGCGGCCGAGAGGTCTTCCTCGCGCCAGTCACCTTCGGCCGTGGCCGCGCTCACGCGTTTGCCGCCTCCGGCGCCGTTACGCAGCATCCACGGCCCCGCCGGCGTGCGGTCAGCGGGTGGCCATGTGGCCTCGGTCACCGCATAGAGGGTCTGGACGTTGGGCGTCATGCCGGGAACAGTTCTGCCAATCGCGCCATCGCATGATCCACACGTGCGCCATCACTGCCGCGCACGACGATATTGGAGCCATAAGCCCCGTTCTGCTGGAACGGGTAGGAACCGATTGAGAGGTCCGGGAAATCGGATGCGATCTGGCCCAATGGCCCGGCGATATCGCCTTCGCCGCGATCCACCCGCAAGGTCTGTGACAGGATCGGTGCGCCGCCTGTCAGCGTTGGGATGACGCTGGCAACCATTGCCTGAAACACCGACGGCACCCCGGCCATCACATGCACGTTGCCAATGGTGAAACCGGGCGCGATGGAAACCGGGTTTTCGATCAGCGTGGCCCCATCGGGAATACGCGCCATGCGCTTGCGGGCGTCGTTGAACTCCATCCCGCGACTGTCGTAATGCGCCTGAAGCAATGCCGCCGCATCGTCACGCACGTCTATGTGCACGCCAAACGCTGCCGCCACACAATCGGCGGTGATGTCGTCATGGGTCGGCCCAATGCCACCCGAGGTGATGACTGTGTCATGAGCCGCTCGCAAATCGTTCAGCGCCGCAACGATTGCATCATGGTCATCGCTGACGATCCTCACTTCGCGCAAGTTGATGCCCACTTTAGTAAGTTCCTGCGCCAGATGGTGCATGTTGGCGTCGCGAGTTCGGCCTGACAGGATCTCGTCGCCGATCACCAGCATGGCTGCGGTTGGATTGGGCATGCGCTGCCTCCTTGATCCGGGTTTTGCTCAGGTATAGGCGTGGCTTATGCGCTTTCAAACCCCTCTTGTTCCGGGCACCTTGATCCGGCGGTACAAACGCTTTCTGGCCGATGTCACTCTTGCGGACGGGCAAGAGGTGACCGCCCATTGCGCCAACCCGGGGTCGATGATGGGTCTGGCCGATCCGGGGATGCGCATTTGGCTTGAGCCAAATGACGACCCAAAGAAGAAGCTTAAGTTCGGCTGGCGGCTGGTCGAGCATGAGAACGGGCACTTCACTGGAGTGGATACGGCTGTGCCGAACCGAATGTTGAAGGCGGCGCTGGAGGCACGCAAGGTGCCGGGGCTGGATACATTCGACACCCTGCGTGCCGAAGTGCCTTATGGCGAAAAAAGCCGGATTGATTTCCTGTTGTCCCGAGATGGTGAGCAAGACACCTATATCGAGGTGAAGTCCGTGACCCTTTCGCGCCAACAAGGACTGGCCGAGTTCCCCGACAGTGTGACTGCGCGCGGCACCAAGCACTTGCACGAACTTGCCAACATGGTTGCGCAGGGGCACCGTGCAGTGATGCTCTATCTGGTACAACGGACGGATTGTGACCGCATGACACTCGCGCATGATATCGACCCGACCTATGCACGGGCGTGGCTTGCCGCCTCAGACTCAGGGGTTCAAACATTGGCTTTGGATTGCCACATAACGCCCGGGGGTGTTGAACTTGGCAAACCTATCCAAATACTAAAGCCCTCTGGGCTGTAATGTCGCGCTACTGGCAAAACCATGCGCGGGGGGCTAAAACCAACATGAAAGTTACTGGAGTTCCATTGTGAACAATAACCATGATGGTCGCATGACACGGGAAGGTATCCGCATCCACGAGGCAGCGGACTTTGCTGGCATGCGCAGAGCCGGAGAACTGGCTGCCCGCATTCTGGATGATGTGGCCCAACATGTTGTCGTCGGACAGACCACTGCGGCGCTGGACGATTTCATCCGAACCGAGGTCGAAAAAGCGGGCGCTGTTTCGGCAACCATCGGCTACAAAGGCTATCAGCACGCAAGCTGTATCAGCGTGAACCACGTGGTCTGCCACGGTATCCCCGGTGACAAGACGCTTAAGGATGGAGACATCCTCAACATCGATGTGACGGTGATTGTCGATGGATGGTTCGGAGACACCAGCCGCATGTATGTGGCCGGCAAGCTGAGCCGCAAGGCGGAGCGTCTGATTCAGGTCACCCATGACGCACTGTTCATGGGGATCGAAGCTGCAAAGCCCGGCAACACGTTCGGCGACATCGGCCACGCTATCCAGACATTTGTCGAAGCGAACCGTATGTCCGTCGTGCGCGACTTCTGCGGCCACGGCTTGGGCCGCGTGTTCCACGCTCCGCCCAACGTGCTGCACTATGGCCGCCCAGGCACTGGACCGCGGCTTGAGGAAGGCATGTTCTTCACGATCGAGCCGATGGTAAATCTTGGTCGCCCGGAAACCAAAGTATTGGCCGACGATTGGACAGCCGTGACGCGGGACAAGTCGTTGTCCGCGCAGTTCGAACACTCCATCGGGATCACCTATGATGGGTGCGAGGTTTTCACACCGTCTCCATCCGGGCAGTTCCACCCGACGTATTCTGCCTGAGTGATGCTGCCCTTATGGACGCTGACACAACCCGTGTTCTGACCATCGGGTGCAGTTGCATCAATCGGTTTCAATTCGATTTCTTCCAAGACAGGCATCCCGAAACGGCCCCGCACTTCGTGAGGTCTTTGTTCGACTGGAACATCGTTTCCTTGGTCGGCACGGAGTCCATCCTTCGTCACGCGGTCGATGGCAGTTTGCAAGACATGCTTGGGGATGCGACCGCGTTTTTCGTAGAATGGGACGTGCTGCTGTTTCACAAACAGCTTCCCGGCGTTTGTTTCTTCCACGAACAAGAGATCGCAAAGACATTTGACGATCCGGCACAGAAAGACACCCTGATCAGCAAACTTGCGCACCAATCAGCACCGTTCCTGGCACCGGACTATGGAGGGCGCACACATTTGGTCTGGTCGAACATTCAGCCCAATCTGCCGGACACCGTGAACAACGTCACGCCCTGGGATACATTCCAACTGACGGCTCAACGACATGCCAACGTCACAGCGCTTGGGCGAGACCTTTTCGGGTCTGAGACCAGCTTTAGTTTCCTCACCGTTGCAAACGACGTCGCGCCAGAGTTGATCGGCGCACCAGACGTGCATGTGATCGACCTGCCGCGTAGCCCGGAATACGAGGGGCCGCCCAAACTCTACGACTCTCTCCTTACGGGTATCGTTGCACGGACACACATCTGAGACCGCCTTGGACTGGGGTGGTTTGTCGCTTTCCCTTGCCCGTTCGCACCGCTAAACCGTTTGGCATAGCGGAGGCTCAGATGACGAAGATCACCCCACAACCCGGGATCATGGATATTGCGCTTTATGTCGGCGGCAAATCGCATGTCGACGGCGTGTCCAACGTGGTGAAACTCAGCTCGAACGAAAACCCGTTCGGGCCAAGCCCCGCCGCGCAGGAAGCGGTGCGGCGTTCGGTGCTCGAGTTGCATCGCTATCCCTCGACCGATCATGCCGCTTTGCGCGCCGCCATCGCCGACGTTCACAACCTGAACGCAGATCAGATCATCTGTGGTGTCGGCTCTGACGAGATCATCACCTTTTTGTGCCAAGCCTATGCTGGGCCAGGGGATGAGGTGATCCATACGGAACACGGTTTTGCACTGTACAAGATTTGCGCCCTCGCTGCGGGTGCAACTCCGGTCGAGGTCGCCGAACATGAACGCGTCACTGATGTCGACGCGATCCTTGCGGCCTGCACGGAGAAGACGAAATTGGTGTTCATCGCCAACCCGAACAATCCGACCGGCACAATGATCGGTCTGGCCGAGGTTGAACGTCTTGCCGAAAACCTACCCCCACAGACGTTGCTGGTGTTGGACGGAGCCTATGCCGAATTCGTCGACGGCTACGATGGCGGTGCTGGGCTGGTTCGTGCACGCAACAACGTTGTGATGACGCGCACTTTCTCAAAGATTTACGGTCTGGGCGGGCTGCGGATCGGCTGGGGCTATGGACCGCAGGAAGTGATTGACGTTCTCAATCGCATTCGCGGCCCCTTCAATCTGTCCGGCACTGCGCTCGCTGCGGCAGAAGTTGCCGTACGCGACACCGCCTATGTCGAGAAATGCCGCCTTGAGAACACCCGCCTGCGCGCATGGTTGGCCGAAGCACTGGCCGAACATGGTGTTCCGTCTGACACGTCAATGGCGAATTTCGTTCTTGCCCGGTTCACCGATGAAGCAGAGGCCGAAGCATGTAATGAATACCTGCAGAAACAAGGCCTGATTGTCCGACAGGTCGGGTCCTACAACTTGCCCTTCGCGCTGCGCATCACGGTTGGGGACGAGGCAAGCTGCCGGCGGGTGGCGCATGCGATAGGCCAGTTCAAGGCAGGCGCACGATGACCCCAATCTATGACCGCGTCGCCTTGATCGGACTTGGCCTGATCGCGTCGTCGATGTTCTGGGCGATGAAACGCGGCGGCTTGGCCGGCCACGTCACAGGATATGCCCGCAGCGCGGAAACCCGTGACACTGCGCGCCGGATCGGTTTGTGCGACACGGTCTGCGATACGCTGGCAGAGGCCGTTGCGGATGCAGATCTTGTGGTTCTGGCCGTACCCGTTGGCGTGATGGGGCAACTTGCGCAAGATCTCGCGCCCTATCTCAAGCCCGGCGCGACCGTTACCGACGTTGGATCGGTCAAAGGCCATGTGATCAGCGATGTTGCTCCGCACATTCCTGAAGGCGTGCACTTCGTTCCCGCGCACCCGTTGGCGGGAACAGAACACTCCGGACCGGAGTCCGGGTTCGCAACGCTCTTTGACAATCGGTGGTGCCTAATCGTTCCGTCCGAAGGCAGCGACCCCGAGGCAGTCGAAACCCTTTCGCGCTACTGGCGCGGGCTTGGTTCGAACGTCGATGTGATGGAGCCGGACCACCACGACCTCGTTCTGGCGGTCACGTCGCATTGCCCGCACCTGATTGCGTACACGATGGTAGGTGTGGCGGATGACCTGCGGCGCGTCACCGACAGCGAAGTGATCAAGTATTCGGCGGCCGGATTTCGGGATTTCACCCGTATCGCAGCCTCGGATCCGACGATGTGGCGCGATGTGTTCCTTACCAACAAGGACGCGACACTGGAAATCCTTGGGCGCTTCACGGAAGAGTTGTTTGCGCTGCAACGGGCGATCCGGCAGGGTGATGGCCCATTGCTTCATGACTACTTCACGCGAACGCGGGCGATCCGTCGCGGGATCATCGAAGCGGGTCAGGATACAGCAGCCCCCAACTTTGGGCGATCTGGATAGGGCATCGGATGCGGTTAACGAGTGTTTTTGTTTGTGTGTGGATCGGGATGACTGGGGCAGCACTGGCGGCGCCAGACACGTCACTGAGACCAGTCGCTCGAACGGATCCTACCCTTGAGTTGACCAAAGCGTCACTGAAAGACACACGACCCAACGCGCGACCCAACTTGTTTGAAGCCAGCTTGGTGCGCCAGTTGACACGGGAAATCGAAGGCGAGGCTGATCCCGGCTTCCAACTTGCGCTTGCCAGTCAGGTTGGCTTGACGACACGCGCCTTTGCCGCCCTGTCCCCCCAAGCCACTGGATTGTCGATCCGCCCGAACCTGCGCCCCAACAGCATGGTGCAAAAGGCAATGGCGCAACGGCAAGCCCGCGCGCGAGGTGCTGTCTGCAATGATCCGGACATTCAGGGCGAAACGGTTGGCTTCGTCCCGGGGCGCCTGTCAGCTTGCGGAATTGAGAACGCAGTCAAAGTTCGATCAGTGTCCGGCATTCCCCTAAGCCAAGAAGCGGTGATCGACTGCACAACCGCCAAGGCGCTGAAAACGTGGGTGAACAATGGCGTAAAACCTGCAATCGGCACCTCAGGTGGCGGTGTGGCACAAATCAGGGTCGCCGCGCATTATGCCTGCCGAACCCGCAACAATCAGCCCGGCGCGAAGATCAGTGAGCATGGCAAGGGACGTGCGATCGACATCTCAGGGTTTCGCCTCCGCGATGGGTCTGAAATCACGCTTTTGCAGGACTGGAACCGTCGTGACACCGGTGCCATGCTGCGCAAAATGCATGCGCGGGCCTGCGGTGTTTTCGGCACCGTCCTTGGGCCGGATTCCGATCGGTTTCACAAGGATCACTTCCACTTCGATACAGCCCGACATCGCGGCGGATCGTTCTGTCGTTGAACCCAAAGGCTTCATCGGATTACTGGTAGGATCTGACTAAGCTTTCCGCCACCAGTGCCCAGCCGTTCGCTACGATGAAAAACGCAAGTTTGAACGGAAGTGAAACGTTGGCCGGCGGGACCATCATCATTCCCATCGACATCAGCACTGCTGCCACAACAAGATCAATGATCAGGAAAGGCAGAAAGATCAGGAACCCGACCTGAAACGCACGGGACATCTCCGATAGCAGAAAGGTGGAAACCAACACCGAAAGCGGAGTGTCCGGACTGAGTTCCGTCAAGTCAAGATCACTACGGATGCGCGCCATTGTGGCAAAGGTATCCGGGTCGACCTGCGCCGCCATGAACACACGAAACGGTTCAAAACCACGGTCAAAACCCTCTTCGACCTCGATCTGCTCGTCCAGAAGCGGCTTGATTCCCTGCTGCCATGACTCAAGCAGGACAGGCTCCATTACGAAGAACGTGAGAAACAGCGCAATGCTGACGATCAGCATGTTGGGAGGGGATTGCTGTAAGCCGATTGCCTGCCGCAAAATGGCAAGTACCGTGATGATAAATGGAAAACAGGTGATCATGATCACAAGGCCCGGCGCGATGCTGAGCACGGTGATCAACGCGATCAGTTGCAGGGTTGTGGCGGTAATGGAACCGCCGTCGCCAAAATCGAACGAAAGGCTTTGCGCTGAAACGTGCGACGCCGTCAGGATGCCTGCCAGAAGAACGATATATCCGACGCGGCCCACCCCTTAACTGCCCGATGGCCCAAGATCGTTGACATCGACCAAGCGCACGCACAGTTGGCCTTGCTGTTCACCCGTCTCTGCAATTTCGAGAACACCCAAACCGATCAAGCGATCCCCGACATAAAGTTCGACCGCGTCTTCCACACGTTTGTCCAGCAGTAGGACAGACCCTTCTTCAAGCTGCAGCAAGTCTCGAACCAAAGGTCGTGCGCGGCCGACGGACACCATGATTTCAATTGGAACATGGGTGAAAGCCGCATCAACCTTACGCGTGTCCGATTGTGTCTTTGCACTATCCATGGGCGCGCATCTCCGTTTGGCCCTGAAGGGCAGCGCGCACAGCTTCAGAAATTTGTACGATCACATCCGAAAGGTCGATAGACACTTCTTTTGCGCCGAGGCGCATATCGGCGCGGCCTTCGGGCACATCTGAATCTTCGACCACCGTAATCGGAAGTCGAGCTCCCGATCCGTTGACCAGCTGGGATACCTGTCCTGCCGTTCCCGGGGCAACCGCAATCTCGATCTGAACGGTTCCCATGTCACGCGCCATGCTCGCTAATTGATCCGCGACATGCGCGCCCAAAGTTTCTCGTGCCAAGAGAGGCAACATTTTCTGCAATATTTCTTCGAACAACGGCCCAAGATTTGATAGGATCTGGGCATGTACCTCGTGGTAGGTGAACGACAGGTCCTGAAGGCTCTGCCCTCCGTGCCAATAAGCGTGAGACAACTGACTGGCTAAAGTTTACACTTGAGGGCGCAGGAGAACGAACCCATGGTTATGCCTTCACAGACACCACTTTCGCCGGATGCTGGATCTGACGGTGTTTTGTCCACGACATTGCCCGCCCGCGTTGTCTCAGCGCCAGTGGTTCCCACGGCCGAACTGACAAGCACACCGAAGCGGCGCAGCTTCACAGCCAAATATAAACTGCGCATTCTGGATGAGACGGATCATGCTGCAGACACCGGCGGTGTTTCCGCCATTCTACGGCGGGAGGGGCTTTATTCCTCGGCACTGACGGATTGGCGTAGGGCGCGCGCGGCCGGCACATTGGGTGCATTGCAGCCGCGTCATCGTGGCCCGAAAAAGTCGCCTAACAATCCACTGCAAGCTGAGCTGTCCAAGGCCAACCGTGAAGTTGCAGCGTTGCGGCGTCGCCTGGATCAGGCGGAAGCTATCATTGCAATCCAAAAAAAAGTGGCGGCACTTCTGGACGAGATGGAGCAGACGCAAGAGTGCGGCGGCAAATCATGATGGCCACCGCGATTGCTTTGCCCCCCGGCAGCGGTCTTACCTCCGCCGTTTGCTCCGCGCTGTCCTTGTCCCGTGCAAGCGTTCTTCGACACCGCGCGGCACTGACGGCCCCGCCACCTCTGCGCAAGGCAAGACCACCTTCTTCGCGGGCCTTGCCTGAAAGGGAACGGGACCAGGTGCTGCACCATCTGCGCGAACCCCGCTTTGCGGATCAGACGCCCACTGAGGTCTTTGCCACCTTGCTGGATGAAGGCACCTATCTGTGTTCGATCCGCACGATGTATCGGATATTGGCCGCTCAGGGAGAAGTGGTCGAGCGCCGCCGACAGCGCACACACCCCGTCTATCAAAAGCCAGAACTTCTAGCTGAAGCCCCCAATCAGGTCTGGTCTTGGGACATCACCAAGCTGATGGGCCCGGTGAAATGGTCCTACTTCTATCTCTATGTCATCCTCGACATCTTCAGCCGCCGCGTTGTTGGCTGGCGCGTCGAGCACGCGGAGAGCGCCAGCCAGTTCAAAGAGCTGTTCATCGACGCGATGGAAAAACACGAGGTCCCACGCGATCAACTGACATTGCATGCAGATCGCGGTGGGCCCATGAAGGCAAAGACGACAGCCCTGATGCTGGTTGATCTTGGTGTGCTCAAATCCCACAGTCGGCCCCACACCTCAAACGACAACCCGTTCTCCGAAGCCCACTTCAAAACACTGAAATATCAGCCAGAGTTCCCCAAACACTTTGAAACGATCGAACAGGCCCGTGCGTTCTGCCGCAGGTTCTTTGCATGGTATAATCAAGACCATCATCACGCTGGGATCGGCCTAATGACACCCGACCAGATTCATTTTGGACAGGCCCAAGAAATCTACGCCGCACGACAAGCAACACTCGACGCGGCATACCTCACCACGCCCGAACGCTTCGTACACAAACAACCAAAACCGCCTCAAATCCCGACCGCTGTCTGGATCAATCCACCAAAACCAACCGAAGAAACCCAAGCCTAAATTCCAAAGGCCACTGTCTCAAAGTCGTTGACACGTTCCGCTGCGCAACCCCATCTGCAAATTGCGCCCCTTCGTCCGACTTGGCTTTTATCGCATCGTCCCACCCCGCTCGATAGCCTTTGTCGAAAGATTCCAATCGCTCGGTTTCAAGCATTTCGTCAGAAATCACAGCTGCAGTATGCCCTGAGATTGGCGTCCCGAAGTCTTCCAGATAGAGGGCCAGAGACGTCATCTCACATCCTCCGGTCGGGGATCATCAAGCCAACTGCGCAAGACTTCGACCGTTTCGCTTCTGCGTTCTTCGATCAGCGTTTTCAGACGGGCAACGGCATCTTCTGCATTATGGGGATCTGCGCTCACCGCTTGGTCGGTCAAAATGGGAATTCGGTCATCGGTATCGGGCTCGATTGTTCCATTGAGGACCGGGATGTCACTATCCAGTTCTGACATACTTGTGGCCGCAGGCAAGGCGGGCACTTGTGTACGCCGCCCCGGCAACAAGAGAGGGCGAAGAACAAAAATACCCAATATCAGAGCAACAGCAGCAAAGACCGCAAGCTGCACAAGTTTCATCGTATCGATCTGGCCTGCAAAAAAACCAGTTTCAATAGGCACGGAACCCAACGGTTCATTCGGTTCGAAAGACAATGACTTGAGGGTGATCACATCGCCTCGTGCCTCGTCGAAGCCCACAGCCGAAGCAACCAGATCACGCAAAGCGGATAACTCTTCCTCTGCCACAGGAATGAATGTGTCCTCACCCTGCGCATTGGTTTGGATTGCCCCATTCACCATGACCGCGACGGTCAACCGTTTGATCGCTCCGGGTGCCTTCAGAATTTCGCGGGTCGTTTGAGACACCTCATAATTCAGACGTTCACGCGTTTCGGCAGTTTGCCGCATTTCGCCTTCAGACGCGGCACCATCGCCATCAGGCAAATTGGACGCGACAGTAACTGCGCCGGAGCCTCCGTTCTCGGACTGATCGGATCGCTCTTCACTGTCGGAACTGATGACAAATCGGCTTTCAGGATCAAAGCGTCGTTCCATGATCGACTCTGTCTCAGTGATGGAATCGATGCTCACTTCGACGACAGCATTTCCTCGTCCGACCCGCGCCTCAACCAACCGCAGGACACGCTCCCTGAGAAGATCTCCCCGTTCCACATCCCGCGATGTTCCTAAAACACCCGTATCCTCGGTCAACAGACCCAACTGCGCGTCAATAAGGGATACGGCCTCCGGGGAAAGACCTGCCACGGCAGACGCCACGAGATAGCGAATGGCTTGAGCTTGTTGGCGATCGACCGAGCCGGCACGTGCCGTGACATGAACAGATGCACTTGGGGCAAGATCACGTCGGAATGGGTTATCGCTGCCAGTTGCGATATGCACGCGGGCGGACAGGATGTCAGACGATGAGACAATTGTCCGTGCAAGCTCTCCTTCTTTTGCGCGCAGGTATGTTGCATCGAACATCTGTGCAGTTGTTCCAAATCCGGACAGCGTATCCAAAAGTTCGTAACCCTGCCCCGACGTGGCAGGAAGCCCTTCAGTTGCAAGGGTAAGGCGCAGCTGATCCCGGTTTGCTGCGGCAACCAGAATGGATGTACCCTGTACTTCGAATGGCACCGATTTCTGTTGCAACGACTGGATCACTTCACCCGCAGCTGCCGGATCGAGTCCAGAATAAAGGAGTGTCATTCGCGGCTGAGTGACAAGTCGCGACATCCCCAGAACCGCAAGGAAAATTGCGATCGTCGAACCGATCACAATCACCCTGCGCGTGTTGGAAAGATTTTGCCAATTTGGTAATATTTGCTTCACCTTCGCCTCCGAGCTGCGATCATTCCCTGTATTCACTCAGACCGTTATTGCGCTTTCGCGTTAACAATCGGTTAGTGCCTGATTGGTAAAACACAGCCATGGACGAAGACCTGAGAGATCATGACAATGGCTGAATCACCCGCGACGGAATCCGGTGACACAAAGAAGTCCGCGTCAAAACTGGGACTGCTGATGTCAGTTGCCTTTTGTCTTGCAGGTGCGGCGATCGGGTATTTTGCAATCTCCAAAGAACTTGTACCCGCGCGATTAAACGAGGCAGCATCACCGGCGACTGGAGATCTTCCGGATATTTTGCCAGACGTTGCTTTTGTTGAAATCCCACCCTTGATCGTAACATTGCCCACGGGAGCACGCAGTGAACACCTTCGCTTTGCCGGACAGATCGAGGTGCCGTCTCAATACCGTGGGGATGTGGAATTTCTGATGCCGCGGATACAAGATGCTCTCAACGGCTACCTTCGTGCTTTGACGATTGAAGACATTGAAGGCCAAGGCGCGTTGTTCAAGATACGCCTGCAAGTCTTCCGTCGGATCGTCATGGTTGTCGGCTTGGGCAAGGCCAACAGTGTGCTCGTGACAGAATTCATTCTGAATTAGAGGAATCTGATGGAAATTATAGCTGATATTCTATTGGTCGCCGGGGCACTTGGCGCGGGGCTCTACTGCTTTATTCTGTCGCGACGACTAACGCGTTTCACAGACCTTGAAAATGGTGTCGGCGCTGCTGTTGCGGTACTCTCTGCGCAGGTTACGGATTTGCAATCCACGCTGGACTCTGCCCAACGAACGGCCATCCATTCCAACGACAGTCTCAAAGACCTGACCAGCCGCGCCGAGGATGCCGCCAAGCGGCTGGAATTGATGGTGGCGTCGATGCATGATCTGCCACCAGCCACACCCAAAGCACCGCCGCCTCAGACAGGGCCGATCTTTTCGCGGCACTCCGGTGGTGCAGGATGACAAGGCGCTTGTCTCGCAAGTACCGGACCACCAAGCGCAGCAAGCAGGGAACATTGGCCATCATCGGCACCTTGCTGCTCTTGTCAGCAGGTGTGCGCCTTGCAACCGAGGCCGGGCAAGTCATCGCCAGCGAAGAGGCATCCGCTGACAGGATAGATACCAAGGTGTTAGACCTGTCGCGGCCAGATGAGCTAACAGTTGCGTTGGAGGCGATTAAGGGCCGCGAAGCACGATTGACCGAACGCGAGGTCGAAATCGAAGCACGTGAAGCGACGCTCATCGCTGCGGAAGCTGCCATTGACGCCGAATTGACGAAGCTGGAACAGGCAGAACAAAGCCTGCGCGACACCATTTCGATTGCGGCCGCCGCCGCAGAGGAAGACCTCTCACAGCTTACCGAAGTCTATGCCAACATGAAGCCGAAACAGGCTGCAGCATTGTTTGAACAGATGGAATCTTCATTTGCTGCAGGTTTCCTTGGGCGCATGGCCTCTGACAGAGCAGCCCGAATTATGGCAGGCATGACACCTGAGAAAGCATATCAGATCAGCGTGGAGCTTGCCGGACGAAACGCAGATATCCCGATTGAGTGACCCTAAGGTCGCGTTGACCCGCCACTGAACTTTCATCCAGCCGGAACCGGAGCCCTTCGGGTTGATACGCCGATTGGCGCAGGTGGAGCACCTGACATCCGCCCGGAGTTTTCAGACGGCGCAGCGCGGATTTTGGTTGCGATGGTGAGATGTTCGGCAAATGCTTTTGGTGTCTGATAGCCAAGCGCCGAATGCGGTCGTGTTTCGTTGAAGTCATCCGTCCATGGGCCTGTCGCGGTTTGATGCCGCTCCTTTGATAGCATTTACTGCAACAAAGGAGACTGACTATGGGACTTAAGCGAACGGACGAATTCCGCCAAGATGCGGTGCGTATTGCGCTGACCAGTGGGCTGACCCGCAAGTAAGTGGCTGATGATTCAGGCGTCGCCATGTTGACGCTGAACAAATGGATCACGGCACATCGAGACACGAACGTGGTTTCACAAGAGGATTTAGGCCTGGCCAGAGAGAATGAACATGAGCGCGATCGTGAAACAGAAGTAGAATCGATGACCTCGAGATCATTCCCGGGGAGAACTTTGCGTTCCATACAAGCTAAAATGCATTACATGTGCATCGAAGGTAGCTGGCCGGGCAGTTCTAACGAACAGGCCAGAGCTAATCGCAGTATGGAGGATGACCGCAGCGTCGGCTCCAGCAGCACAAAACATGCTACCAACAGTTGGGGCTTCACCGTAGACGACTGGGAAGCAATTCGCTCGGACTTGGACACGAGCGCAATTCATGGTGAACCGCTTGCTGACCGAGCCGGTACATATATCAGCAATTGAGTGGCGAAGTTTTCGTCGAGGAGGTCTTTGTCGCTGGCAGCGGAAAGCGTGATCACTGATCTCACGACGAGTGTTCGATGGCAGAAATCCAGCTTCACAACTCGCGAGAAGCCTGTTTCGAAACATTATTGATACAGCTGAGGCGATTAGGATCATCGCCAGTGCCGCTGTTATGTTCAACATACCGGTTCGTTGGTTTGACTTTTCCGCATTTGAGAAAGGAGCCAAACCTGGCGTGCCCCCATCGGGCGGTCCGGTTTAAATGTTAGTGCATCGTTGGCCTGAGGTCTATCGGGACGATGCTTTCCGGCGCTGGCGGCCGATATCCTAATGCGCTGTGCGGCCTGACCGTGTTGTAGTGGATGCGCCATTGCTCGATCAGGATTTGGGCTTCCTTCAAGCTGTAGAAGATTTCACCATTTAACAACTCTTCGCGGAACCTGCCGTTGAAGCTTTCGCAGTAGCCGTTTTCCCAGGGTGAACCCGGTTCGATATAAGCGGTCTTGGCACCAACCGCTGCGATCCAGTCCCGTACCTTCTGAGCGATAAATTCCGGGCCATTTTCGGATCTTATGTATTCTGGCGGGCCACGCAGGATGAACAGATCGGTCAACGCGTCCAGCACATCGGTTGAGTTAAGCTTGCGATCGACGCGGATCATCAGTGCCTCCCTAGTGTATTCGTCGATGATGTTCAGCGTCCGATAGACCCGGCCATCCGCCGTGCGATCCTGGACGAAGTCATAGGACCAAACGTGGTTCGGGCGCTCGGGTCGTAGACGCATGCAAGATCCGTCATTCAGCCAGAGCCGTCCCTTTTTCTTCTGTTTTTGAGGAACCTTTAGCCCTTCACGTCGCCATATCCGCTCCACGCGTTTGTGGTTCACATGCCAGCCCGCGTTGTTCAGCAGACCCGTCACCATGCGATATCCATAGCGGCCGTACTGGTCAGCCAACTCGATGATATCGTCGGTCAGCCGTTCTTCATCGGCTCGACCCTGCGGAGCCTTGCGCTGCGTGGACCGGTGCTGACCAAGTGTACGGCAGGCGCGGCGCTCGGATACGCCAAGTTCCTGCCGCACATGGTCGATGCATGTGCGGCGACGTGAAGGATGAGACCATTGTCCGCCATTGGTCCGAGGACAATGGTCGAATGAAGTTTCCCTTTGCTGCCTCGGTCAGGATCAGCTTGTCCAGCGTGAGATCGGAGACCGCTCGCCGCAATCGCTGGTTCTCCTTCTCCAGCTCCTTCAGACGAGCGAGTTGAGGTCGCTGCATCCCACCATAGAGCTTCCGCCATCAATAGTACGTCTGCTGCGTCACGCCGATCTGGCGCACAGCCTCAGCTATCGTCGCGCCTTGTCCTTGCAGAACTTCAACCTGCCGAAGCTTCGATACAATCTCTTCGGGTTTATCTCGTTTTCCAGCCATCGCTGATCCTCCAATTGAGGGACAAATCTATCCCAGTTGGTGGACCACTTTCAGGGGGCTATTCCAAACCCTCAGGAGGTATTAAAGGATGCTTGCAGCCTCTGAATGCCGTCGAACTCAGGCAGACGGAGCATGAAACCAATGCGCTGATACTGTTCTTGAAGCTGACGCTAACCGAACAGAATGTTGCGTCTGTTGTGTTTCAACGCCTGGAAACAGACTCCGAACCGGGCGCGATCTTTCTCGGCGATTCTCGTTTGGCGTTCGGAATCGACCAGCCACAAAGAAATTTCGGAAAACACCTCGTTCAACCGAATTGCCCAGTTGTCTACACCGCGCCGCATCACGGTTCCCGCAACAACGACCGTGCTTATGAGGTTCTTGCCGATTGGCTGCCCGGCCTGTTTTATGCTTCAATAGCCGTCCGAAACGGCGGTGTGTGGAACCAGACACTTTCGGGATATCTGTGTGTCAAGAACCGGCGCTGCGCTCAATGCTATCAATGCCATGGGGTTGATTGGTCACAACCTGTTCAGTTCTCTTCCGATGGTCCCAAATGGATCTGGCCATCTAGCGTTGGTGGAAAATGTGGCGTGCCGAAACGGAAGAAATAGTATCTGCGCTGCACTGGAGAAGGCGCCACTCCCGGCCCAGTCCGGCCATTCATTCCATGCATTGATGCAGCAGTGCGGCTTCCCCAAACCGGTCTTTGATCAAAGGCGCAGCAACACGTTTGAACCGGTGCGTTGGTTCAGTTGCTTCGTGCTTCATCCAAAGCGCCGATCGGGGCCACTTTAGCGCCGACCCCCAGCACCTCTTGCACCAGGACGTCAATATCTTCGTTCTTTGTGCGGTGGTTACATATTGCGACGCGCAGGCAGTGTCGGCCACGAATTGTGGTGTCAGTAATGACCGCGATACCGCTTTCCTGAATACGCAGCATGATTTCGGTGTTGTGGGCGCGCAGGCTCGCTTCATCCATGCCAACCGGCGTGTGTCGGAAACAAACAACGCTGGTTGCGGTCGGTGCCATCAACTCCAATTCACCTGCCGCATCAATCAGCTTCGTCAGGTGAAGGGCTTGCGCAATGTTGCGATCGAGGATGCGCCCAAAGGTCTCCACCCCGTGATGGCGCAGCATCATCCAGACCTTGAGCGCCCGGAATCCACGCGTCGTTTCAAGTCCGTAGTCGTGCAGGAACTCTGCCGCTGCCAGACCACGGGTCGCCACTTGCAGGTACTCGGCGCTCTCGGCAAAGGTTGCGCGATGCACCTTTTGGTCGCGCAATAAAGCACATCCGACGTCGAAGGGCGCATTCAGCCCTTTGTGCAGGTCGAGGGCGAGCGAGTCCGCTCTTTCGATCCCGGCAACCAGATGCCGGTTCGACGGTGCGATCGAGAACATCGCCCCGATACAGCCATCCACATGCAGCCAGAGACCCTCTTTGCGGCACAGGTCCGCTATCTCGGGCAGTGGGTCAATGGAGCCTGTGTTGGTCGTACCGGCCGTGGCGATCACGCAGGCTGGGCGCACACCTTGGCTGCGGTCGGCCTGAATTGTGGTGCGCAGCGCATCTAGGTCCATACGAAACGCGCCGTCTGTAGCAATTCGCGCCAGCGCCGTGCCGCCCACTCCCAACAGGTTCATCGCCTTCATGTGACAGGAATGCACCTGGTCCGAGGCATAGAACCGCAGCGGCGTTCCAATATCGGCGACACTTTGAGTGTGCAAATCCACGCCGGCCATCGCATTTCGCGCCGCCATCAACCCCACGATGTTTGGCATCGATCCACCGTTGACCAGCGTCCCGCTCGCGCCCTCGGGAAAGCCCATCATCTGACGAAGCCAGTCCGTGACCTGATGATCCACCTGATTGGCGCCGGTATCGCCCCCGCCAAGATTCGAGCCGTCGATTGCAGCAAGAAAGTCCGCCAGCGCGCCCGTCAGGCAGCCTGCGCCCATGTACCACGCCCAGAAACGGGGGTGGATGTTGCCCATCGCATGGGGGTAGAGCTTGGTTTTCACGTCTGCATATACCGCTTCCAGAGGGGTGAGGTCGGTAGGCGGCGGGCCGTGAAACCCTGCCTTCATTGCATCCGACATCGGTTGCCAGACCGGCGCGTCGCGCAAGCCTTGCAGGCGGGAGATGGCATCGTCCACCATGACATGCGCCAACCTGCGCATTTCCTCCCAGTTGGCTGGATCAAGGCTGTCTTCTACTTCGTTCCTCGTGTCGTGAGCCATGGTTTGCTCTCCGTTCCATTGGAATCGGACCTGCCTGTCCTTGCTGGTCCAGTTTCGAGGTCTTTCAGACTGGGTCGGGCCGCACGACCACGGTTGCGCCAATGCACAAAATGTCATCACCCGGCATGCCGACGCAGCGCGCGTGTTCTCGCAAGGCGTCCTCGTTAACTGCTTCGTAGATGCACGCGGTGCCCCGTCGACCGTCGTCTTCGTTGATCACGTAGGAACGGATCCAGCGCACCTTGTCCGGCATATCCTCGTTGCCTGTGCGAGCCGAGGTTTCGGCGGTCTTTTCAAGCTCTGCTTGATCCGCCCAGGCACTGGGTCGGCGTATCATGAAGAGGTCCATTGGTATTCTCCTTGGGTTGATGGTGGTCCTACTCGGCCGCCATCCGGTAGCCGGGTGTCGAGTCGGACAGGGCGCGTTCTTCGTCGTCCATGTCCTCGGGAATATCCGCGAATAGAGGGGTCGATAGATAGCGCTCTCCCGTGTCCGGCAGCATGGCGAGGATTACCGCGCCCTTTTCCGCCCGTTCCGCCATCTGCATCGCAATGGCGAAACTTGACCCGCCTGAAATCCCGGTCAGGATGCCTTCTTGCGCAGCGAGCTTCTTCGCCCAGGCGATTCCGTCCGCTCCGGTCACCGGTATAAGTTCGTCATAACCGTTCTTGTCCAATGCCTCCTGGAGAACCAGCGGGATGAAGTCGGGTGTCCAGCCCTGGATCGGATGCGGCTCAAAGGCCGGGTGACTGGCCGAAGGCGAGCCGTCGGCGCCGCGTTCCTGAGCGACGCCGCTGGTGTCAACGGCGGAGTAAAATTAGGCCACGGGGCGGCGCAAAACTGGGCCACTTTGGGTTTACGCGGGACGCGGGTGATGAGCGGCGGCCAGTCAGCCGCGCTCTCCATGTAGCTGGCGGGTGACTGGCCGCCTTGGACCGTCAGGTCCAAGTCTGGGCTTTGGATCAGTTGATGTTTTCGCCGGGCTTGCGTGCGCGGCTTTGCGCGAGGCGATAGCTTTCGCCGTTCATCTCGAGGATGTTGACGTGGTGGGTCAACCGGTCGAGGAGCGCGCCGGTCAGCCGCTCGGTGCCGAAGGTCTCGGTCCATTCATCGAAGGGCAGATTGCTGGTGATCAGCGTGGCGCCGCGCTCGTAGCGCTGGGAGATCATCTCAAAAAGCAGCTCGGCGCCGGTCTTGGACAGGGGCACGAATCCGAGCTCGTCGATGATCAGCAGCTTCACGGCAGCCATCTGCTTCTGGACGCGCAGCAGCCGACGTTCGTCTCGCGCCTCCATCAGCTCGTTGACCAGCGCGGCGGCGGTGGTGAAGCTGACAGACATGCCCTTCTGGCAGGCTGCCAGTCCCAAGCCCAGTGCAATGTGGGTTTTGCCGGTTCCGCTGGGCCCGAGGGCGATCACGTTCTCACGCCGGTCGATCCATTCGCAACGCCCCAGTTCCAGCACCTGCATCTTGTTCAGCTTCGGGATCGCCTTGAAGTCGAAGCTGTCGAGGCTTTTGGTGGCCGGGAACTTCGCGGCCTTGATGCGGCGCTCGACCATCCGCCGCTCGCGGTCAATGAGTTCCAGTTCCACGAGGCGCGACAGGAACTGGACATGGTCCAGTCCTTCGGCGGCGCATTGACGCGCAACCTTCTCGTGCTCCCGCAAGAATGTGGGCAGCTTCAGCGTCTTCAGATGGTGGGCAAGCAGGATCTTCGGGGCCTCGGTCATTCCGCCGCCTCCGACATCAAGGCCATGTAGCTGGCCGCCCGCGTCGTCTCGACATTCGCCCGCGGCAAGTAGGGGTAGACATCGAGATCAAGCCTCGGGGGGCGCTTCTCCACCTGACAAAGCACGAGGTGCTTCACGGCGTCGAAGCCGACCGCGCCCAGCTTCAGGGCCTTCTTCACGGCGGCATGCAGGTCATCCATCTCGAAGGTCTCGAGCAGACGCAGCACCTGCACATACTCGCGGCGCCCCATCTTGAGCATGCGCGCCTCCATCAGGCGGCGCAAAGTCTGGAACTCTTCGGGCAGGTCCCATTCCGCCAAGGGTGCGGCCTGGTCCAAGGCATTGATCTTGCGCTCGATCAGCGGGAGGTAGTGAACCGGATCAAAGATCATGTCCTCGCGATCGTAACAGCGCGGGTGTCGGGCGATCACCTCCCCGCGACAGCCGATCACGACCTCATCGACATAGCCGCGGATCCAGACATCCTGGTGGCCATAGGCGACCGGGACCGAGTAATCGTTGGTGTCATAGCGCACGAGAGACTGCGAGCTGACCCTGCCGCCCGCTTGGTCGCAGGCGTCGAACGGGGCGGCAGGCAGGGGGCGCATCGCGACCAGATCGCGCTGCAACCTCTCACCGATCGTCTCCTTGTGACCCCGAAGAATGCGCGTCAGGCGTGCGCGGCACTGCCCTTCAAGGTCTGCGTTGAAATCGTCCCAACTGGCAAAGTGGGGGATCGGCACCATGTGGTTGCGGCGGGCGTAGCCGACCATCCCCTCGACAGCGCCCTTGTCGTTCCCCTTCCCGGGCCGACCATAGCGATCCCGAAACAGGTAATGCGACTGCAAGCCGCTGAACAGCGCGGCGCGGATGCGCGTGCCGTCCGGTTGGATCTTCGACACCAGGCAGCGGTCGTTGTCGTAGAGCACCGACTGCGGCACCCCGCCGAAGAAGTCAAACGCGCGGACATGGCCGTCTATCCAGGCCTCCGCCGTCGCCGCTGGATAGGCCCGGACGAAATAGGCATCGCTGTGCGGCAGGTCCATGACGAAGAAGTGCGCCTTCTGCTCGACACCGCCGATGACGACAACCGCTTCGCCAAAATCGGCCTGAGCATGGCCCGGCGGATGAGCCAGCGGCACAAACATCTCCCGGGTCCGCCGCTCGCGATCACGCACGTAATCCTTGACGATCGTATAGCCTCCGGTGAAGCCGTGCTCGGCCTGAAGCCGTTCCCATATCCGCTTGGCCGTATGACGCTGCTTGCGATGCACGACCTTGTCGGCTTCAAGCCAGGCGTCAATGAACTCGGTGAACCCGTCCAGCTTCGGCCGCCTGATCGGCTTGTCCCGCCGGTAGCCAGGCGGCACCGAAAAGGCCAACATCTTATCAACCGTCCCACGCGAAATGTTGAAATGCTTCGCCGCCGCCCGCGCGCTCATGCCCTCGGAACACGCCAAGCGAACCTTCTTGTAAAGTTCCACGGTATAGATCTCCCCGCCCTCCCTGCCGATGCAAGAAGGGAAAAGTGGCAGGATTTTACTCCGCCCGCAGCGAGACTATCCCGCCGCTACCATGGCCTAATTTTGCACCGCCGTTTCCATCGGTCGTTCAATTGGCCTTAGGGGCAAAGGCACCTTCCTCGCATTTGTAAAGGACGGCCACACGCCGTCGCAGTTGGTCGGCCACCCCAAGACAGGTCAAGTCAGATACTACCTCGCACCTGCGGACATTGCGGCGTTTCATGCGCGATTCCTAACTCTAGCGACGTTGGTGTCCGAGACCAGGCAGCATAGTAATTCGGCGCGAGCCGCGTTGAAACCTCGCCAAGATGCGCGGTTTAATTTCAACGGTAGGGACTACGGTCCGATCTATCTCCGCTCGCCATTGTCCGACCTTTTGTTGTCCTTGACACAACAAGCACGAGCGGGACAGGGATGATTTTTACATAAAAACAGATGCTTAAATCAGCTTCCGCCACACGGACCGTACTGCAGTGCCGCTGAAACTTTGTTTTGCGCATGCTTTTATCTTTTTTCTACGCATGCTTCTGCTTGGACTGGCTCACATAATTTTCAGGTGTTTTTGGTGACCCCGGCAGGATTCGAACCTGCAACCTGCCCCTTAGGAGGGGGCTGCTCTATCCAGTTGAGCCACGGGACCACGCGACACAGCCATACTGATCCAATCGAGGATTGTCATCTCTTCAGTCATTTTTTCACAAAGGTCGCAATTGCTTGCTGCAATGTGAAAGATTGCGATAACATCTTAATGACAGAATAGGATGACCCTCTTGGCCAGTGACGATACCCGCCCTCTAACGCTGCGTGATGTTTCAGAAGCATCCGGCGTCTCCGAAATGACTGTCAGCCGCGTCTTGCGCAATCGCGGTGATGTTTCGACAGCAACACGCGAACGCGTTTTGTCGGCGGCGAAATCGCTGGGCTACGTGCCGAACAAGATTGCCGGAGCATTGGCGAGCCAACGGGTCAATCTCGTCTCGGTGATCATTCCCAGCCTACGCAACATGGTCTTCCCAGAGGTCATGTCGGGCATCAGTGCGGTTTTGGAAGAAACCGAATTGCAACCCGTGGTCGGCGTCACAGACTACCTACCTGAAAAGGAAGAGCGGGTTCTCTACGAAATGCTGTCTTGGCGACCATCCGGCGTGATCATCGCGGGACTGGAACACACTGACGCCTCGCGAGCCATGCTCAAGGCAAGTGGCATTCCAGTGGTCGAGATCATGGATGTCGATGGCACACCAATCGACGCGATGGTCGGGATCTCGCACCGCCGCGCAGGCCGCAAGATGGCTGAGGCGATTCTGAAGGCAGGATATCAGCGGATCGGGTTTCTTGGTACGAAGATGCCGCTGGATCACCGCGCACGCAAACGGTTCGAAGGCTTCACCGGAGCGTTGGCCAAAGGTGGGGTCGAAGTGGCGGATCAACAATTCTATTCCGGCGGCTCCGCCCTTGCGAAAGGTCGTGAGATGACGGAAACGATGCTGGCTCGAGAGCCCGATCTCGACTTTCTCTACTACTCCAACGACATGATTGCAGCGGGTGGTTTGCTGTCGCTGTTAGAAAAGGGTGTCGATATTCCGAACCAGATTGGTCTGGCGGGGTTCAATGGCGTGGAGTTGCTCGAAGGCTTGCCTCGTCAACTCGCGACAATGGATGCCTGCCGCACAGAAATCGGTCGCAAAGCGGCTGAAATCATCTCGGAGCGGGTGAATTCACCCGAAGCTGATACGCCGAAAGTCGTCGAATTGACCCCAAAGATCAGCTACGGCGACACGTTGCGCAGATAAAAGAAAGGGCCGTTTCCGGCCCTTTCACTGTGCAAACCTTTGAAGGCTGAGATCAGTTCAACACGCTCGAAATCGTGTGTGTCCATGCCGCATCACCGGGATCGGCGGTGATCACCGGATCGGAACCACCGGCAAGCAGCGTTGCAACCGTGCGCTGGAAATCCGCCGGGTCCAGAGATCCGTTCGAACCTGCGGTCAGCTTGGCCACTTCACCCATCATCCGCTTTTGATGCGTTTCGGTCTGCGCGCCCGTCTCGTCGTAGTCGAGCACGATCATCGCCGCCTCATCCGGGTTTTCTTCAGCCCACTTCCAACCCTTCATAGACGCGTCGACAAAACGTTGCATCTTATCGACAAAGGCCGGGTCGGACAGCCGATCTTCCAGCACATAAAGTCCATCTTCAAGCGTCGCTACACCCTGATCTTCATACTTGAAGGTCACGAGGTCATCCGGGCTGACGCCTGCGTCGATCACTTGCCAGTATTCGTTATATGTCATGGTCGAAATGCAATCGGCCTGACGCTGCAGCAGTGGATCAACGTTGAAGCCCTGCTTGAGAACCTCGACACCATTCTCGCTCTTTCCGTCAGTGGAAATGCCCATCGAGCTCATCCACGACATGAACGGGAATTCATTGCCGAAGAACCAGACACCCAGAGTGCGGTTCTTGAGATCCTCCGGCGTTGCGATCCCGGCATCTTTCCAGCATGTCAGCATCATGCCGGAGCTTTTGAACGGCTGCGCGATATTGACCAGCGGCAGGCCCTTTTCACGGGCGGCCAAGGCGGCGGGCATCCATTCGACAGTCACATCCGCACCGCCACCGGCAATCACCTGCGTCGGCGCAATGTCCGGGCCACCCGGCTTGATCGTCACGTTCAGGTCGGCCTCTTCGTAGTAGCCGTTTTCGAGTGCCACATAGTAGCCAGCGAACTGCGCCTGTGTGACCCACTTCAACTGCAACGTGACATCGTCCGCCGCCCACGCTGGTGCAGCCAGGCCAATTGCGGCCAACGCACCAAGTAACTTCGTTTTCATGTTATTACCTCCATATTGTCGTTTTTCATTTTAGTGTCCGCGATGTGACGGGTGCCAAAACGTCACTCGCTTTTCGAACCAGGCCACGAGCCCGTAGAACGCTGTGCCGGCCATCGCAGAGACTGCGATCTCGGCCCAGACAAGATCAATCGACAGGCTGCCGACCCCGGTTGAAATACGAAACCCCATCCCGCGCGTGGGTGATCCAAAATACTCAGCAACGATCGCCCCTATCAATGCAAGGGTCGTCGCAATCTTGAGCCCATTGAACACAAATGGCAGCGCTGCAGGCAGGCGCAATTTAAGCAAAGTGTCGAAATAACTCGCAGCATAGGTGCGCATGAGGTCGCGCTGCATCGCATCTGTCTCGCGCAAGCCTTGTACGGTGTTCACGAGGATCGGGAAGAACACCATAACCACGACGACCGCCGCTTTGGAATGCCAGTCGAAGCCGAACCAACTGACCAGAATGGGCGCAATGCCGACGATAGGCAGGGCGGCGACGAAATTGCCGATGGGCAGCAACCCGCGTGTCAGAAAAGCCGAACGGTCAATCAGGATCGCCGCGGCAAACGCGGCCAGTCCACCGATCACGAAGCCGGACAATGCGCCTTTCAGAACCGTCTGCTGGAAATCCTCCCAAAGGATATCAGTCGAGGCCACAAAGGTCTGTGCCACGGTCGAGGGCGCGGGCAGGATCACCGGCGAAACGCCAAACCCTCGAACAATTCCTTCCCAAAGCACGATCAGCGTTACACCAAAAAGCACAGGGATCAGCACCCGCACTGCCAAAGATGTACGCCAAGCCGAGTTGGCAAGAAACGCGTTCAGCGCCCAAGCGCCGATCCAGAAAACAAGCGCAAAGATAAGCCAGCTCATGCCTGCATCCCCATCCGCCTGAGCGTTACGCGCTGCATCAGGTCAAGCAGAGTTACCAATACGCCCGCAAGGATCGCCGCCGCGAAAAGCGCCGCCCAGATCGCAAGTGGCGTGCCGAACTGGTCCCCGATCAGGATGCGCGCACCCAGACCCGAAATCGCTCCAGTGGGCAATTCGCCCACGATGGTCCCAACAAGTGCCGCCGCAATCCCGATCTTGAGCGAGGTGAACAGATACGGCATGGACGCAGGGAGCCGCAACTTCAAGAAAGCCTGCAAACCAGACGCCGAATAGGTCCGCAGCAGATCAAGCTGCGCCGCCTCCGGCGATCTCAACCCTTTGACCATCCCGACAAGTACCGGGAAATAACACAGATAGGCTGAGATGATCGCCTTCGGCACCGTGCGCCCTTCTACCCCCACCTGACTGGATAGTACGATAATCATCGGCGCCAGCGCCACAATCGGCACCGTCTGACTGATGATCGCCCAAGGCATCAGGCTCATATTCACCACCCGGCTGTAGACGATGGCAATTGCACCCGCCATGCCCAGTACAGTGCCAAGAGCAAATCCCCAAAGCGTCGACTGCAGCGTGATCCAGCCATGATAAATAAGCGACCGCTTAGAAAGCGCCCGACCACGAAGCGCCATTTCACCCGTGGTCTTCCAAAGCTCAGCCCCCACCTGAACCGGGGTCGGCAGGCGTGGCCGGTCAAGACTGTAGCCCAGCGCAATATGCTCCGAATTGTCGGCCATCAAACGCCAGATCGACTGATCGAACCGCGCGCGGGATTCAGCGGGAACCACGTCAGATCCAGCGCGTTCCGCCACATCCAGAGCACCACGAATGTTCATCGGCGCGACCGCAGCGTACCAAAGCGCAACGATCGCCGCGAGTACAGTCAGGATGGGCACGAGGTTTCTCATGATGCCTCAATCGTCATAGGCATGACCCGCACGCAGCCCCTCGCGCACCCGATGCGCGATGGCCAGAAATTCCGGCGTGTCGCGAATATCAAGCGGGCGCTCTTTGGGCAAAGGGCTGTCGATCACGTCAGTGATCCGGCCCGGACGCGGGCTCATGACAACGATCTTTGTCGACAGATACACCGCTTCCGGGATCGAGTGCGTCACGAATCCGATCGTCTTTTCCGTCCGCGCCCACAGCTCCAACAACTGTTCATTCAGGTGATCGCGCACGATCTCGTCCAGGGCTCCAAACGGCTCGTCCATCAACAGGATGTCCGCATCGAACGCCAAGGCCCGCGCAATCGACGCCCGTTGCTGCATCCCACCAGACAATTGCCACGGATATTTCTTCTCGAAATTCGACAGCTCTACGAGGTCCAGCACCCGCGCAATCCGCGCGTCCTGTTCAGCCTTGGAATAGCCCATGATCTCCAAAGGCAGCGCGATATTCTTCTCGATGGTACGCCATGGATACAGCCCTGCCGCCTGGAACACATAGCCATAGGCCCGCGCCCGTCGCGCCTCATCAGGGGGCATCCCATTAACAGTCAGCGTCCCACCCGTCGGCGTCTCAAGCGCCGCGATACAGCGCAGAAACGTGGTCTTGCCGCAGCCCGACGGCCCGATGAAGCTGACGAACTCGCCTTTGCCGATATCGAGATCGACACTGGAGAGCGCGTGCACCGGCCCGTCATTGGTCTGGAATGTGAGGTCAAGCGATCGTGCCGAAATCACAGTCACCGAAATAACTCCGATGAACCAAGCCAAAACGCCGCAGAAATAATCAAGGCAAGGATTGCGAAAAAGGATGCATATGCACTGATAGTCATGCGCGAGAAAATTTCGCCTATTGGTAGATCGTCAATTTTTTTGGATTTCAACTGGGTTGCATTAAGTGCCTTTCGCGATTTCGTCTTTTCTTTCCAATCGCTAATTAGTGCCCCAAACTCATACGAGTTCAATGATACCTCATTGCAATCTATTGTATGAACATACCAATCATTACCATATTCCAAAAATGCCTCTTGCTTCGCACCACGCTGAACTACCATGAGCAGAGGTAAATCGCTTGCGTAGGCAAGTGCAGCCTTAACTTGGTTCCATGCAGTTGGTAGCACTATATCGCGCAACGGCTTTTCTTCAGTCCCCCCGCGCTTTTCAACCCCTAGTTGTATAAAGGTTCTTTCCAACGCGAGAACTGCTACGGCTTCGCATTCATTCATTAGATTCCGAATCTGAATTATCGGTCTTTCAGTTGTTCGATAATCCCTTCCAACCGTTCGTGGATCAAGACCGTCCCTCCGAAGTCTGTTCTCAAAAAGCTCAATAAAGGCTTCTTGATCAGCATCTTTTGGAGTTCCTACGCTCAAAAAAATCTTCATCAAACACCCGTCGCCGGAATCCCAGTCCGCTGCACGGGGCGCGGTGCGGTCAATTCCTTCCACGTCGAAAGTGCCCGGTTTACCGTGCCATTGCCCGGCCGTTTGACGAACTGACCATGGCCTTCCTGCGTCCGCACCTCGCCATCGTGGATCGCCACATGCCCGCGGGTTAGCGTGAACCGCGGCAGACCTTTGACGTGCTGGCCCTCGAACACGTTGTAGTCGATGGCGGACTGCTGCGTGCTGGCGGCAATGGTCTTTTCCTTCTCAGGGTCCCATACCACCAGATCGGCGTCCGCCCCAACAAGAACCGCGCCCTTTTTGGGATAGCAGTTCAGGATCTTGGCAATATTGGTCGAGGTGACGGCCACAAATTCGTTCGGCGTCAGCCGCCCGGTCGCCACGCCATTTGTCCACAGCATCGGCATCCGATCCTCAAGCCCGCCCGTGCCATTGGGGATCTTCGAGAAATCACCGACACCAAACCGCTTCTGCTCGGTGGTAAAGGCACAATGGTCCGTCGCCACCACGGAAAGCGTACCGGATTGCAGACCCGCCCAAAGACTGTCCTGATGCTTCTTGTTGCGGAACGGCGGCGACATCACACGGCGCGCGGCGTGATCCCAGTCCTGATTGAAATACTCGCTTTCATCCAGCGTCAGGTGCTGGATCAAAGGCTCACCCCAGACACGCTTGCCCTGCATCTTGGCCCGCCGGATCGCTTCATGCGCCTCTTCGCAAGAGGTGTGCACGACATAGAGTGGCACACCGGCCATGTCAGCGATCATAATGGCACGGTTGGTGGCTTCGCCTTCAACCTGAGAAGGCCGGGAATAGGCATGCCCCTCCGGCCCGGTATTGCCCTCGGCCAGTAGTTTCGCGGTCAGTTCCGCCACCACATCGCCGTTTTCAGCATGGACCATCGCGATACCGCCCAGTTCTGCGAGGCGGTTGAAAGACGCAAATAGCTCATCGTCATTGACCATGAGCGCGCCTTTATACGCCATGAAATGCTTGAACGTGTTGATGCCGTGATCGTTGATCACTGTGGGCATCTCATCGAAGACCTTTTCGCCCCACCAAGTCACGGCCATGTGAAAAGAATAGTCGCAGTTCGCCATCGTCGACTTGTTATGCCAGCCCTCCATCGCATCAACGAGGCCTTGCCCCTGCCCGGGAAGCACAAAATCCACCACCATCGTGGTTCCGCCCGACAAAGCGGCGCGCGTACCACTTTCGAAATTGTCGCTGGAATAGGTGCCCATGAACGGCATCTCGAGATGCGTATGCGGATCGATCCCACCCGGCATGACATAGCATCCGGTGGCGTCCAGTTCGGTGTCGCCCTTCAGGTTCGGCCCAATCGCAGTGATCACCCCATTTTCGATCAGGACATCCGCCTCATAGGTCAGGTCCGCTGTGACAACCGTTCCGTTCTTGATGACTGTGGTCATGGTTTACTCCGTGGTCCTGATCTTCTCTGGTTCAAAATAACTCGGGGGAGCCGCGCATCGCGCGATGGAGGCAGCGCCCCCAATCTAGCTGACGATCCCCGCCGTCTCGACAACCGCATGGAAAAGCACATCGGTGCCCGCAGCAGCCCATTCCTTGGAGATCTCTTCCGCCTCATTGTGCGACAGCCCGTCAACGCAAGGACACATCACCATCGCGGTGGGGGCCACATCGTTGATCCAGCAGGCATCATGTCCAGCACCCGATACGATATCCATGTGGCTGTAACCCAGCCGGTCTGCGGCATCTCGGATTGCGCCCACACAGGCCTCGTCGAACGCGGGCGGATCGAATTGACCGACGATGTGCGATTCAAAACTGACGCCGATATCCTCGCAAAGTTTCGGCGCACGCGCCATGAACTCGTCGACCATAGCGTTCAGCTTGTCCAACAAGTGTGTGCGCAAATCGACAGTGAACACGACCTTTCCAGGAATGATGTTTCGACTGTTGGGGTAGACGTCGATATGGCCGATCGCGCCAACCGCATTGGGTTGGTTCTTCATCGCAATCTCGTGCACCAATTCTGTGACCAGAGCGAGCCCACGTCCTGCATTCTTTCGCATATGCATAGGAGTCGATCCGGTGTGGCTTTCCTTGCCGGTCACCGTACATTCGATCCAGCGCAGACCCTGCCCATGCGTGACAACACCAATGTCCTTGCCTTCGGCTTCGAGGATCGGACCCTGTTCGATATGCAACTCGAAAAACGCATGCATCTTGCGATCGCCGACTTTTTCGGTGCCTTTCCAGCCAATACGTTCCAGCTCGTCACCAAAACGCTTGCCCTTGGCGTCCGTGCGGTCATTTGCCCAATCCAAAGAATGCTTGCCAGCAAATACCCCAGAGGCCAGCATCGCCGGCGCAAAACGGGTCCCCTCTTCGTTGGTCCAGTTCGTCACAACGATCGGGTGCTTGGTCTTGATGCCGAGGTCATTGAGCGACCGCAGAATTTCCAACCCGCCCAGAACACCCAGCACGCCATCGTACTTGCCACCCGTCGGCTGCGTGTCGAGATGCGAGCCAACGTAGACCGGCAGCGCGTCTGGGTCCGTGCCCTCGCGCCGGGCGAACATGTTGCCGATCTCGTCGAGACCCATCGTACAGCCGGCGTCTTGGCACCATTTTTGAAACAGCGCCCGGCCTTTGGCGTCCTCATCAGTGAGGGTTTGGCGGTTGTTACCACCCGCCACTCCCGGACCAATTTTTGCCATTTCCATGAGTGTGTCCCATAGACGATCACCATTGATCCGCAGATTTTCTCCGGGTGCTGCCATGTTCGTTCCCCTCGCCGCTGGCTTGCTTGCGTGATGGCACAACAGCCCACGCAAGTTTTTTACCATTTGGTAAAGTTACGATTGCAACGCGCCCCCAAGCTGTCAAGGTATGTTCTCGAATGAGTTGGTTTGCACAGCCCCGAACACAGGGGTCGTGCCTGTAAAAGATGCATGAGAGAGACCCCCCGTGAGCACTCCCGCACGAAAGCCAAGCCGCATCCAGACCGAAAACCGCCAACGGATCCGTGACGCGGCGCTAGGCCTTTTCGCGACACATGGGTTTCGCGGCACGACACTCGATCAGATCGCCGACGCCTGCGGGATGCACAAACCCAATCTCATCTACTACTACGAGAGCAAAGAAGCGATCCATATCGACCTTCTGAACACACTCATGGAGGAATGGCTCAGCCCCCTTGGTGCGATGGATCCGGGCGGCGACCCGCTTGAAGAGATCCTCGGCTACATTCGCCGCAAGATGGAGATGAGCCGCCTTTATCCGCGCGAATCCCGGCTTTTTGCCAATGAGATCGTCCAAGGTGCGCCGCGGATGTTGCCGCATCTCGAAAGCACACTGAAACCGCTCTTTGACAGCCAGTGCGGGATCATTGCGAAATGGATTAAGGATGGCAAAATCGCAGATATGCATCCCGCACATCTGATCTTTTCTATCTGGGCCGTAACCCAACACTATGCTGATTTCGAAGCCCAGATCGCGGTTCTGTTGCCGGGAGATGATAAACGTGCGCGCGGTGCAGATCAGTTCGTCGAAGTGATGTTCCGAAAAGTGCTCACGCCTTAACGGTATTCATTTTGGATTAACCAAAGCCGTTGCACTGTAGCGACATGACACAGCATCTCATGTTCCCCAATTCCTCGAAATTGAATGCGCCTTGGCGCGATCAATTGTTCAACACGCGCGCTGCCAAGCAAGGTGGTATCCTGCGACGCAACAAGCACAGCATAAACCGAGAAATCGGCGTGTCTTTGCTGGTCGCCGAGGTGCGTGCCCGCGGCTTTCGCCTCTATGAGGTCGGCGATGACTACGTAATCGTTTGTCATCGCCGACCTATTCGACAGCTCTGCTGAGCACGCAGAAAATTCGTACGAATTTTCTGCACGTTGAGATTATTCGTACGAATAATCTTACTCAGCCGCCTGTGCCACCGCGGGGTTGTTCGGATGGCTGGTCCAATCACCGTGTTCTGCAGCAACCGGTTGACCGGTTCGCGCGTCGATGACCCCGACGTCCAACCGCTCCATGGTGATGCACGCCTCAACCGGGCATACATTCACACACAGATTGCAGGCCACACACTCGTCATCCTTGACCGTGAACACTCGGTCCTCGGACATGGCGATGGCCTGGTGCGAGGTATCCTCGCAGGCCGCAAAACAGCGCCCACACGAGATGCACAGATCCTGATCAATCCGAGCCTTGGTCACGTAATTCAAGTTCAGGTTTTGCCAATCGCTGATGTTCGGCACAGCGCGCCCAACAAGATCAGCGGTCGAACCCAATCCCTTTTCGTCGAGGTACTGTGACAGGCCCGAGATCATCTCCTGCACGATCTTGAACCCATAGGTCATCGCGGCGGTGCAAACCTGAACGTTACCTGCACCCAATGCCATGAACTCGGCGGCATCCTTCCACGTGGTCACGCCACCAATTCCGGAAATCGGCAGGCCGCGCATCTCGGGCGTTCGCGCAATTTCGGCCACCATGTTCAGCGCGATCGGCTTCACCGCAGGCCCACAATACCCGCCATGCGCACCTTTGCCATCAATCGTAGGCTCCGGCGCAAAAAGATCCAGATCGACCGAGGTGATGGAGTTGATCGTGTTGATCAGGCTCACCGCATCGGCGCCACCTGCATGCGCTGCCATTGCGGGCTTGCGAATGTCGGTGATGTTCGGCGTCAGCTTGACGATGCAGGGCATGCGGGTGTTCTGCTTTACCCAGCGCGTGACCATTTCAATGTACTCGGGCACCTGCCCCACGGCACTGCCCATACCCCTCTCGGACATACCGTGCGGGCAACCAAAGTTGAGCTCGACCCCATCGGCCCCTGTTTCTTCAACCAATGGCAGGATTGCCTTCCAGGCGTCCTCCTCACAGGGCACCATCAATGACACGACCATAGCGCGGTCGGGGTAGTCACGTTTGACCGCCTTGATCTCGCGCAGGTTCACCTCCAACGGCCTGTCGGTGATCAGTTCGATGTTGTTCAGCCCAAGCAAACGCCGATCTGCGCCCCAGATCGCGCCATAGCGTGGACCGTTAACGTTAACGACGGGCGGACCAGCCTCACCCAAGGTCTTCCAGACGACACCGCCCCATCCCGCCTCAAAAGCACGACGGACATTGTATTCCTTGTCCGTTGGTGGTGCAGAGGCGAGCCAGAACGGGTTTGGGCTCTTGATGCCCACGAAATTTGTTGTCAGGTCAGCCATTCTCAATCCTCCCGGATCAGGCGCGCATCAGCGCGACGTGGATGTCTTCGGCGGCATCTCGCCCTTCGGCGACCGCTGTTACGGTCAGGTCTTCGCCACCGGCGGCGCAATCCCCGCCCGCCCAGACGCCTTGCACCGAGGTGCGGCCCGGCCCGGAGACAGCAATCTTGCGACCGTCGAGATTGGGCAGGTCCTCACCGCTCAGTGTCTGACCGATGGCCTTGAACACTTGATCGGCGGCAAGGCGGAAGGTCTGACCGGTGGGCGCAAGCTCGTCGTCGGTAAACTCGAATTCGATCTCGCGCACAGCGCCATTGCCGTGAACAGCGACAGGTGAGGCGTTCGTGATGATCCGCACACCTTTGGCAGCGGCCAAATCCTGTTCCCAGACCGAGGCGTTCATCCGGTCGCGGCCCCGCCGATAGACGATGGTCACGTTCAGCGCACCCAGCAGTTTGGATTGCACTGCGGCATCGACAGCTGTCATCCCACCGCCGATCACAACAACATCGCGTCCAACTGGAAGGGCGCTTAGATCAGTGGCCTGCCGCAGATCAGCGATGAACCCGACCGCATCCAGAACGCCCTCCTTTTCGGCACCCGGAGCTGTCAAAGCATTGACACCGCCCAACCCCATCCCGAGGAACACGGCGTCGTATTCACCTTGCAGCGCGGACAAGGTCACATCCCGGCCCAACGCCATGTTGTTCCGAATTTCGATCCCTCCGATCTGCAAGAGCCAGTCGACTTCGCGCGCTGCAAAATCCTCGGTGCTTTTGTAGGCGGCGATGCCGTATTCGTTCAGGCCGCCGGCCTTGGACCGTGCATCAAAGACCACAACATCGTGCCCATGCATCGCCAGACGGTGCGAGCAGGCCAGCCCTGCCGGACCGGCCCCAACAACGGCAATATGCTTGCCGGTCGAGGCCGCCCGGGAGAAAGGATGCACGCCTTGTGCCATCAATGTGTCAGTCGCGTAGCGCTGCAACCGACCGATCTGCACCGGCTCGCCTTCGGCGGCTTCGCGCACGCAGGCTTCTTCGCACAGAGTTTCGGTGGGGCAGACGCGGGCGCACATGCCGCCCATGATGTTTTGCGTCAGAATCGTCTTCGCCGCTGCTTCTGGTGTGCCTGTCGCGATTTGGCGGATAAAAAGCGGGATATCGATATCTGTGGGGCAGGCGGTGATGCAGGGTGCGTCATGGCAGAAGTAGCAGCGATCCGCTGCAACCAACGCCTCGTGATCTGTCAGCGGGGCATGAAGATCGACGAAACCTGCGTTCAACGCGTCTGCGTCCAAACGTCCGGGAACGATCCCTTCTTTCAATGCTCTGGCGTCCATCTTCATTCTCCGAAGTCAGCTTGAACAGTTGAAGAACGCTCTCACGGGTCAAAAATTTTATCAACTGGTAAAATTTTCACTGCCATGCTTTTTCCCAGATGCTGCACTGCGGCGTTATGCATTCAGAGCGTGGCGGGTATTCCAAAGCAGAGGTACTCAGCACGATTTCAACGACTTAGATGAGAGTGAGTAATCTTTGAGCAATGCAGAGGCATATCATGGCACTGACACAGTCCTACCACGGCCAGAAGCCGGGGTTCTTCTCCAGCCTTCTTGATGGCCTGACTCGCGGTATGAGCCAGGTCGTGGAAGCAAATTCCCGCATCCGTGAAGTCGAGCGCCTTCAGGCGCTGTCCGACGAGGCGCTTGCCGCCAAAGGCATCCGCCGCGACGACATCGTGCGGCACGTCTTCCGGGATCTTTACTGGCTGTAATCAGATCGACCAAAAGACCTGATGGGAAAAAAGGCTGCACAGATTGTGCGGCCTTTTTCTTTTTCTGGAAGAAGCGGTCAGCCGGGCAATGAAAAAAGCCGCCCCAAGGGACGGCTTTGAAACGTACGGACCGACGGTCGAGGCGTACGGTTAGACCGTACGCCTGCCCGGATCAGTTCTGTGCGTAGTATTCGATGACGAGGTTCGGTTCCATCATCACCGGGTACGGCACGTCGCTGAGACCCGGGGTGCGGACGAAGGTCGCCTTCATCTTGGAGTGGTCCGCCTCGATGTAGTCGGGCACATCACGCTCAGGCAACTGAGTAGCTTCGAGAACGACTGCAATCTGCTTGGACTTGTCGCGGACCTCGATCACATCGCCTTCCTTCACGCGGTAGGACGGAATGTTCACGCGCTGGCCGTTGACGGTGACGTGACCGTGGTTGACGAACTGGCGAGCAGCAAAGATCGTCGCAACAAACTTGGCGCGGTAAACAACCGCGTCCAGACGACGCTCGAGCAGGCCAATCAGCTGTTCGCCGGTGTCACCGCGCAGACGCTCTGCTTCGGCGAAGATGCGGCGGAACTGCTTTTCCGTCAGATCGCCGTAATAGCCCTTGAGCTTCTGCTTGGCACGAAGCTGCAGACCGAAGTCAGACATCTTGCCCTTACGGCGCTGACCGTGCTGACCGGGGCCGTATTCACGACGGTTGACGGGGGATTTCGGACGACCCCAGATGTTTTCGCCCATCCGGCGGTCAATTTTGTACTTGGCAGACGTGCGTTTTGTCACGGCTGATCTCCTTCTAAGAACGACGCCCGCAAGGGCGACTATGAAGGGCGTTGTCCTCTTGGGCTTTGAACCCATGACAGGCTACCCCTTGCGGGGGCCACCAACACCAATGAAGCCGCGCTTATACGGCGGCCCATGACAGAGTCAACAGACGAATGCCTCACACGCTTTAAGCCTTGTTTAAGGCCTTTCATGGAAACTCTGGCGAGAGAACATAAGGAGGATGCCATGCCGCATCGGGCCATACGCAGAACACTTGGACCATCGCCGCTTGATACGGCAGCGCAACAACGCGACCAGAACATCCTGCACATTGTCGAAGAGGCGGTGCGCCACCGCGAAGTGCGCCTTGCCTTTCAACCAGTGGTGCAGGCGCAAGAGCAAGGGCATGTCGCCTTTTACGAAGGTTTGATCCGTGTCACCGATCCCACCGGGCGCATAATCCCTGCCGGACAATTCATTGAAAGCATCGAAGAACGGGAAAGCGGGCGTCTTCTTGATTGTTTGTCACTGGAACACGGGCTCCGGACCCTGTCGCAGAATCCGGGGCTTCGGCTGGCAATCAATCTTTCGGCGCGATCAATCGGCTATCCAAAATGGCGCAAGGTTTTGGAACGAGGTCTGTCGCGCGACGCAACTGTAGCGGAACGCCTGATCCTAGAGATTACCGAGGCGTCAGCGATGCTGGTGCCTGAACTTGTGGTGCAAGCGATGCGCGATTTGCAAAAGCTGGGCATCAGCTTTGCGCTCGATGATTTCGGTGCAGGCTATACCGCGCTCCGATATTTGAAGGAATTTCAGTTCGACATACTCAAAATCGACGGGCAGTTCATTCGGGGCATCGCGACGGACACGGACAACCAAGTTCTGACTCGTGCAATCATCGCCATTGCGCAGCAGTTCGACATGTTCACCGTCGCCGAATTCGTCGAATCCGCGCCTGACGCGCACATGTTGGGCCAATTGGGCGTCGACTTCCTTCAAGGGTACTATTTTGGTGCGCCCACGGTCGAACCACCATGGCACCCCATCAGAACAAGTAAGGTGGTGCATTGACCCAATTTGCCCAATGCGATCGCACGCCATGACCTTAGGTCAACTCCGCCATGCACAAATCACCTGAGACACCCTGTCCGGTATGCGAATGTCTACCATTGCTTTAGGAGGGCGCGAGAATGGGTCTAGGGCCGCCGGCGCACTTGCGCGATAATCCCTGCGGAATCACTCTTGGACCATGACTTTGGTGGAGGGACACATGACCAACGTCGTTATCGCATCCGCCGCTCGGACAGCCGTTGGCTCGTTCGGCGGTTCTTTCGCAAACACACCCGCACATGATCTGGGCGCTGCCGTTCTAAACGCGCTGATCGAGCGGGCCGGGATCGAGAAAGAGGCCGTTTCAGAGACGATCCTCGGTCAGGTCTTGACCGCGGCGCAGGGCCAGAACCCGGCGCGTCAGGCGCATATCAATGCCGGTCTGCCGCAGGAAAGTTCTGCCTGGAGCCTCAACCAGGTCTGTGGTTCAGGCCTGCGCGCCGTTGCATTGGGTGCACAGCACATCATGCTGGGCGATGCTGATATTGTCTGCGCCGGTGGTCAGGAAAACATGTCGATGTCGCCCCATGCCGCAAACCTGCGTCAGGGTCACAAGATGGGCGATATGAAATATATCGACACCATGATCCGCGACGGCCTTTGGGATGCATTCAATGGCTACCACATGGGCCAGACCGCTGAAAACGTCGCTGAAAAGTGGCAAATCAGCCGCGAACAACAGGACGAATTCGCTGTTGCTTCGCAAAACAAAGCAGAAGCAGCCCAGAAAGCGGGCAAGTTCGACGACGAGGTGATCGCTTACACCATCAAGACCCGCAAAGGCGACATCGTGGTCGACAAGGATGAATACATCCGTCACGGCGCAACAATGGAAGCGATGCAGAAACTGCGTCCGGCCTTCACCAAGGACGGTTCGGTCACAGCCGCAAATGCCTCTGGCCTGAATGACGGCGCGGCTGGCGTTTTGTTGATGAGCGAAGAAAACGCTCAGAAGCGCGGCATCACGCCGATGGCCCGCATTGCGTCTTACGCGACCGCAGGTCTTGACCCGTCGATCATGGGCGTTGGCCCGATCTACGCATCGCGCAAGGCGCTGGACAAGGCGGGCTGGTCGGTTGGCGATCTGGACCTTGTTGAAGCAAACGAAGCCTTCGCCGCACAGGCCTGCGCCGTGAACAAGGACATGGGCTGGGATCCGGCAATCGTAAACGTGAATGGCGGCGCTATCGCTATCGGTCACCCGATCGGCGCGTCGGGCGCACGCGTTCTCAACACGTTGCTGTTCGAAATGCAGCGCCGCGATGCCAAGAAGGGTCTTGCGACCCTGTGCATCGGTGGCGGTATGGGCGTGGCCCTCTGCGTCGAACGCCCCTGATCCATCTTATCCGAGGCGACGAACAGGGGCGCCGTGTGCGCCCCTTTTTCGTAGCTTCTTTTCGCATTGAGAATTCTTTGCGCAATAATGTTGCGCATTTCTTACCGCAAGTATAACAACCTTACCAAGCCAGAACACCCAAGAGGAGACAACCATGGCACGTGTAGCACTCGTCACCGGCGGCAGCCGCGGCATCGGCGAAGCCATTTCCAAAGCGCTCAAAGCCGAAGGCTATGAAGTGGCTGCAACTTATGCTGGCAACGATGAGAAGGCCGCTGCCTTCACCGAAGCGACCGGCATCAAGACCTACAAGTGGAACGTGGCAGATTACGACGCGTCCAAGGCGGGTATCGCTCAGGTCGAAGCCGATCTTGGCCCGATCGACGTGGTTGTCGCAAACGCGGGCATCACTCGCGACGCGCCGTTCCACAAGATGACCCCCGAAGCCTGGAAAGAGGTCATCGACACCAACCTGACCGGCGTGTTCAACACCGTTCACCCCGTCTGGCCCGGTATGCGCGAGCGCAAGTTCGGCCGCGTGATCGTCATTTCCTCGATCAACGGTCAGAAAGGCCAGTTCGGCCAGGTGAACTATGCCGCGACCAAAGCGGGCGATCTGGGCATCGTCAAGTCGCTGGCGCAGGAAGGCGCGCGCGCAGGCATCACCGCCAACGCGATCTGCCCCGGCTATATTGCCACCGAAATGGTCATGGCGATCCCCAAAGAGGTGCGCCAGAAGATCGTCGCCGGCATCCCAGCAGGTCGCCTGGGCGAGCCTGACGAAATTGCACGCTGCGTGGTGTTCCTTGCGTCCGAAAACTCGGGCTTCATCAACGGCTCGACCATCTCGGCCAACGGTGCGCAGTTCTTCGTCTGAGCCACGCTTTCAGTTTTCCCGAAAGGCCCGCCTATCGTGCGGGCCTTTTCTTTTTCCACCACTCGGATTAGCGGAGGACATGACCCGTGCCACCGCCACCAGTATCGGATTTATTGCCGTCCTTCTTTGGGCGCTTTTGGCACTGTTCACTGCGGGATCAGCCCCTGTGCCGCCGTTTCTGCTGAATGCACTGACCTTTGCGATCGGGGGGGCGGTGGGAATGGTCTGGCTGCTGGTGCGAGGCCGGGTGACGGTGCTGCAGTCGATCCCCTGGACAGTCTACGCGTTTGGAACCGCGGGCTTGTTCGGCTACCATGCGCTGTATTATTCCGCTCTGCGCCTCGCCCCACCTGCCGAGGCCGGGCTGATCGCGTATCTCTGGCCCTTGTTCATCGTTCTGTTTTCCGGGCTTTTACCGGGAGAACGATTAAGGGCCGGGCATATCCTTGGGGCTCTCGTGTCATTTTCTGGGGCCGCGCTGATCGTGTTGCGCAATGGGTTCAGCTTTGAGGCATCCGCGACTCCCGGTCTGATCCTTGCAGGGTTCTGCGCTCTGACATGGAGCAGCTATTCCGTTCTGTCACGTCGCCTTGGCACAACCCCGACCGAAGCGGTGGCGGTGTTTTGCGTGTTCACAGCGCTCTTGTCCGTACCTGCGCATTTGGCTTTCGAAACGACGGTCTGGCCAAACAGCGGGTTCGGCTGGGTTTCGGTGGTGGCACTTGGGCTTGGTCCCGTGGGGCTTGCGTTTTACGTTTGGGACATCGGGGTGAAGCGCGGGGACATCCAGCTCTTGGGGGTGGCAAGTTACGCCGCGCCACTGTTGTCGACCGTGGTTCTGATCGTTGCGGGATTTGCGCAGGCATCGTGGCAACTCGTGGCCGCAGCCGTGCTGATTACCGTAGGTGCGGGCATTGCCGCATTGGCGTCACGCCGCGTGTAAGTGCGAAAACGCACAAATTTGGCGCGCAAACCGGTATTTATGTGCGTAAAATTACAGCTAGGTAGTAACCCAACAGACAAGCTGGATTTTTGGGAGACCCGACATGATCAACCAGATCAATGGACTGCACCACGTGACCTCGATCGCAAGCGGGGCGCAATCGAACAATGACTTCTTTACAAAAACGCTGGGACTGCGGCGTATCAAAAAGACCGTAAACTTTGACGCGCCCGAAGTTTATCATCTGTACTACGGTGACGAGGCCGGGACACCCGGCACCGTGATGACCTATTTCCCGTTCCCGAACGCGCGGCGCGGTCGGCCCGGTACGGGTGAGGTGGGGATCACCGGCTTTGCCGTCCCCAAAGGCAGCCTGCCCTATTGGCAAGAACGTCTGGCGACATTTGATGTAAAGAACATGCAGACAGAGACAACTTTCGGCGAAACCCGCCTGCGCTTTGATGGGCCGGATGGCGATGGGTTCGTTCTGGTGGAAACAGATGACGATGCCCATGACCCGTGGACCAACAATGGTGTGCCGGCAGACGCGGCCATCCGTGGGTTCCACAGTGCCGATATGCGCCTGCGCGATGCGGCAGCCAGTGCCGAATTGTTGAAATACATGGGATACGAGGAATTGGACCGACAGGACAGCGTGACCCGCTTTCACGTCCCCGGCGGCAATGAGGCGAACGTGATCGACATCACACAGGTCAACGCGCCCGGCGCGGATCAGGGGGCCGGGTCGGTCCACCATATCGCGTTTTCCGTCGACAATCGGGAAAAGCAGCTTGAGGTGCGCAAGGCGCTGATGGACACGGGCTATCAGGTGACGCCAGTGATCGACCGCGATTATTTCTACGCGATCTATTTCCGCACGCCGGGCGGGGTTCTATTCGAAGTGGCAACCAACGAGCCGGGTTTTGACCGCGACGAAGACACGGCACATCTGGGTGAAGCGCTCAAGCTGCCGTCGCAGCACGAACACCTGCGCGAAGTCCTTGAAGAAAAGTACCTGGAGCCGATCGTTGACTGACTACGTGATCCGCGAAACCAAAGGCACGCAAGGCGCGCCTTTGGTGTTCACCTTCCATGGCACCGGAGGGGACGAAAACCAGTTCCACGAGTTGGCAGAACAGCTTTGGCCGGGGGCGCACGTCGTGTCGCCGCGCGGTGATGTGTCGGAACACGGGATGAACCGATATTTTCGGCGCACCAGTGAAGGCGTCTATGATATGGACGATCTGGCAAAGCGGCGTGCGGCAATGGCCGCATTCATTCGGGCAAAGAAAACGGAGACAGATGCCTCACGCGTGATCGCACTTGGCTATTCCAACGGTGCGAACATTGCTGCAGCGGTGGCGTTCAACGATCCGGACCTGTTTACGGACGTGATTGCAATGCACCCGCTGATCCCTTGGACCCCAGACCCGCAGCCCGGATTAGCCGACACCCGTTGGCTGATCACAGCCGGTGAGCGCGATCCAATCTGTCCCGCGCCGTTGACCCGGTCCCTGACCGACTATCTGCGCGTGCAAAGTGCCGACGTAACCGAGCATTGGCATCCCGGCGGGCACGAACTGGTGCAATCCGAGGTGCAGGCGCTTCAGGATTTCCAGAAATGAAAAAGCCCGGGGGGAGACCCGGGCTATCACCATTTACGAGAGGCGCTCGATTTCTTCTTTTAATCGAAGTTTCTGCTTCTTGAGTGACGCGATCATCAGGTCATCCGTTCCTGGTGCGCGTTGGGCCTGTTCGACCTCTTCAGACAGGGTTTGGTGCTTCCGCTTCAGTTCCTGAAGATGTGAAGTCAAGCTCATGAAGTCCTCCTGTGACTGATTGGATCTTCAGTCGATCACAGTTTTACAATTCTGTCACGCTGCACTCGCATGGTTGGTGAATTATGGCTTACCGCGACGTGCCAAATGGCGGTTTTGAACCGGAAACGGCAAAGCACAGGCGGATCGCAATACTTTCGATACGTTTTCGGTATACGAATCAGCATCTTTCTCGTGGCTTTCGCCGCGGTGCAGCACAAGCGGCGGGTGCGACACAAACGCCGCCCTCCGCTCTTTTCGGCCACGCAACAACACAAGCCGGGCGGGCCGTGTGCTGCGCGGATGAATCGGCCAAAGCTCAAGCGCACCCAAGCAGGCGAAGAATGCGCTCATCAGTTCAGGCAAACGGTCGGCCCGCTGGATGAATGTGGCCGCACCTCCGGGTTTGAGACGCTTGGACGCAACGCTTACCCATTTCTCAAGCGGCAGCGCGCCCGACCGGGACACCGCCCGTTCCTGCGACCGCGCGGCGACCGCGCGAAAATCCTCGAAATAGGGCGGGTTGGCGATCACGTGATCAAAACGCTGGGATTTCACGTCCGCTGGCAGGTTGGAAAGATCCGCACAGAGAACAGCCCCTGCCAATCCATTGTCATCCAGATTGCGCTGCGCAAGTGCGGCATAGGCGGGCTGCACTTCAACACCCGTGCAGGTGATGCCGGGAACCCGCGTGGCCAGACAGGCCAATGCAGCGCCCCCGCCACAGCCTAATTCAAGCACGGTTTCACCCGCCTGCGCCGGGATGGACGCAGCCAGCAAAACGGGATCGACACCCGCGCGATACCCGTCCTTTGGCTGCCATATGCGCACCGCACCACCCAGAAAATCGTCGCGTGTCAGTTCGCCCCCCGCAAAGGGGTCAGTCCTCAAACTTGACACCGTATTCGCGCAAGACACGTCTTGCATCGTCAAGCTCGTCGCTTCGAACCATGAGGCGGCGTGGCAAAATACCGATAGACCCTTCGAGGATGCTCATGTTTACGTCCAATTCAAAGCTGTCTATACCCTCGTCCTCAAGCACGGCTCGGGCGAGCGGTATCAGTGTGATGTCATTGGTGCGCAAAAGCTCTTCCATGACCATGATGTAGGAACACCCGGCCCGCTTTGTCGAGCCTTCCTGAAGGAATGGTGATGATGTTGGATAAACAAAGTCAAAAACCGCATGATCGGCTGGCAGACGCCTTGGCCGAAGACATGGCCGAGGTGAACACGCTGATCCGCACGCGGATGGCGTCGAAACACGCTCCACGCATTCCCGAAGTGACCGCACATCTGGTCGAGGCGGGCGGCAAGCGGTTGCGTCCGATGCTGACGCTGGCGGCGGCGCGGATGTGTGGTTACGAGGGTGACAACCACGTCAAGCTGGCCGCGACGGTGGAATTCATTCACACCGCGACGCTGCTGCACGACGACGTGGTGGACGAGAGCGAAAAGCGGCGCGGGCGGCCCACCGCGAACCTGCTCTGGGACAACAAGTCGAGCGTTCTGGTTGGCGATTATCTTTTTGCACGGTCGTTCCAGTTGATGACAGAAACCGACAACATCCGCGTGTTGCGCATCCTGTCCGACGCGGCGGCGACAATTGCCGAGGGCGAGGTGTTGCAGATGACTGCAGCGCAGGATTTGCGCACGTCGGAAGAGATTTACCTGCAAGTGGTACGCGGCAAGACGGCTGCGCTGTTTTCAGCGGCGACCGAAGTGGGCGGCGTAATCGCCGACATGGACGAGGCGCAGATCAAAGCGCTGTTCGACTACGGTGACGCTTTGGGGATCGCATTCCAGATTGTCGATGACCTTCTGGACTACTGGGGATCAGACGCGACCGGTAAGAACGTGGGCGATGATTTCCGCGAGCGCAAGCTGACGCTGCCTGTGATCAAAGCTGTTGCCCTTGGCGACGACGAAGAGCGCGAATTCTGGAAGCGCACCATCGAGAAAGGCCGTCAGGAAGACGGCGATCTTGAACACGCGATAGCTCTATTGAACAAGCACGGCACGCTTGAGGCGACACGGTCGGAAGCGAACGACTGGATCGCCAAGGCACGCGCCGCATTGGCCACGCTGCCCGCGCACCCGATCCGCGACATGCTGGCCGATCTGGCCGATTATGTCGTAGCGCGGGTCAACTGACCTTGGGCAGGGCTGCGTTGAACTGGTCGCCCAGGACACAGCCGACAACCCACCACTCCGGATGGGCGTGATAGAGCGCGCCAGTAGCCTCTTTCGCCTTGGCTTCGGTTTCAAATAGCCCGAAACAGGTCGCACCGGAGCCTGACATCCGCGCCAGACCACATCCGTCCTGCGCCGCCAATACCCCGAGCACGTCCGCTATGGCAGGTTGAACCGCCACAGCGGGCGGTTCCAGATCGTTGCGCATTTCGCCAAGCCAGTCGATCAGCGCAGCCGCGTCCGCGAACGCGGGGATTTCATCGGGCATCGGTGGATTGGTCTTGGACGTCAACGCCGTGAATACAGACGGCGTCGAGACGGGAAGTCTTGGATTGACCAGCACCGCATAGAGTGTCGGCAGCGGCACGACATCAAGCTGATCGCCGATGCCCCTTGCGCGCATGGGCTTGCAAGCAAGACACATCGGCACATCAGCCCCAAGGCTGGCCAGTTCGTCCAGATGCTGCTCGAGGATATCAAGTGGCGCTGATGCCAAGGCGCCCTTGCGGGCTTCGTCAAGACAGACCATCCCGCGCCATGCCGCCGCAGCATCCGCCGATCCGCCACCGATCCCAGATGCAGGCGGCAGGAACTTTTCCAACCGCAACGCCGCACCGTCCTGCTGAAACATAGCCGCAGCACGCAGGGCGAGGTTGTTCATATCGGCTGGAACCCCGGCCGCCTCTGGGCCCTCAACGGTCAGCGAAAGGGCATTGCCTGGCACGATCTCAAGCCGATCCCCCGCCGACGCAAATGTGACCAGCGAGTCGAGCAGATGATACCCGTCGTCGCGTTGGCCGGTCACATGCAGTGTCAGATTGATCTTGGAAGGCGCAAAGACGTTAACCGTCGTCATTCGCCACCTGCAAAGGCGGCGCGCCTTCCTCGGCCAGCACCTGATCCAGCCCGACATCCAGCTTGGCGCGGATGCGCTCGGCGTCCACCTCTTCGGCAGTGCTGCCATAGACGACAAACGACAACGCCCGACGCCATTGGAACCGCGCTTCGGTCTTGCGGCCTACAGCCCAGTACACATCGCCCAGATGGTCGTTGACGATAGGATCAACCGGCATCAGTTCGGCGGCACGCTCCATATGACCAACTGCTTCTTCATAACGGCCAAGGCGGTAGAGCACCCACCCGAGGCTGTCGATGATATAGCCACTGTCAGGGCGCGCTGCAGCCGCGCGCTCGATCATGTCGAGCGCTTCGTCCAACTTGATCTGTTTCTCAACCAGCGAATAACCAAGGTAGTTCAACACCTGCGGCTGTTCCGGGTTCAGCTCCAAAGCTGCGCGGAAATCAGCCTCGGCCTCGTCCCAGCGGTCCAGGCGTTCATGACAGATGGCACGAGCGTAATGTAGGAACCACTGGCTTTGGGTTTCCACCTCAAACAGATCCAGTGCCTGCGTATAGGCCTCAATCGCTTCTTCGTAGCGTTCGAGTTGGCGCATCGTGTCGCCCAATGTCGAATGCACGATGGGCTGATCGCCGTGAGTCTTTGCCAACCGTTGCAGCACTTCGATCGCCGCATCCACTTTATCGCTGTCGCGCAGTGCGGCGGCACGGCCCAATTCGGCAGCATGATAGGCAGGGTGGTCTTGGGGCACCTCGGCATAAGCTTTCACGGCAAGCTCTGACTGGCCCATGTCATCCAGCAGGCTGGCGGTCAGCAGAATGGCGTCGATGTGATCGGGGCGCAGATACTCGGCAACCCGCGTGTAAAGCAGGGTGAATTCATCATTCGCCTCGTTCGCAAGTGCTGCGGCCAGCGTGTAGAACACCTCGGCCAAGCCATCACGCGGGCCTTGAATGTGGGTAAACGGAATTGCCTCACCCGCTTGCAGCGCATCGCGCATCAGGCTGAGGCCCGGGTCTAGCTCGGCACCAAAGGCGGTTTCGATCAATGTCAGCGCATCTTCGTTGCGGTCAAGTTGGCTGAGCACTTCGACATGCGCCATCACGCCGCGCCGGGTCAGCTGCATTCCACCAGTCCCCGCATCTTCGAGGATCGCCGCAGAGCTTTCGAAGTCGCCAACCGACGCCAAAGCCAAGGCTTTGTGATACATCGCAAAATTACGCAAACCTTGCTGGTTGGAAAGCTCGTCGAACTGCACAAGCGCTGCCGACATATCGCCCGTCCCAAGCTGAGACCATGCCAACAGCAACCCATCGACCAACGGTCCGACACCCCGATCATCATTCACTCGGGCCATCAGAGCGTCGTAATCCTCGGTCGCCCCAAGTTGCGCGACAATCGCCATATGCGCCACTTGGCTGCGATGGCCGTCATTGACCAGCTTGGTCGCAAGGGCTGCAGCGCGGTCGACATCGCCCAGCGAAATCTCGGCCAGCGCAGCGCGCTCAAGGATCACCGGGTTCTCCGGGTCGAACATCACAGCTTGCCCATAATAGGACGCAGCCGCCTGAATGTCGCCATCAAAGCTGGCCTGCCGCCCCGCAAGGTAATCCCCCGCCAGACTGTTGGCGAACGCACCGCCGGGGGCCATCAGGCAAAGCGCCAGCGCTGCTGACCCCAGAAGCCGTTTCATGCTCGATTGCGCCATGTCTTTCTCCTTGAAAAAGGCGAATTTCGCGAAGCGTAGCGCGACGGTCGGACACACGCAACCAACGCAAAAGGCCGGGCGTTGGCCCGGCCTTCGTGACTTACATATTCGGGTAGTTCGGACCGTCCCCACCCTGCGGCACTGTCCAGTTGATATTCTGACTTGGGTCCTTGATATCGCAGGTTTTACAGTGGACGCAGTTCTGGAAATTGATCACGAACTTGTCATCCCCTTTTTCGTCTTTGACGAATTCATAGACACCCGCCGGACAGTAGCGCGCGGACGGACCGCCATATTTCGGCAAGTTCACTGACACGGGAATCGACGCATCCTTGAGCTTGAGGTGCGCAGGCTGGCTTTCCTCGTGGTTTGTCGCCGCGAAAGACACGTTGGTGAGGCGGTCGAAGGACAGTTTGCCATCCGGCTTGGGGTAGTCGATCGGCTTGAAGTTCTTCGCCTCACCCGTCGCTTCGGCGTCGGTTTTGCCGTGACCCAGCGTACCCAGCAGCGAAAAGCCCAGCGTGTTGGTCCACATGTCGAAGCCGCCCACGGTGAGCGATGCCAGTAGCCCGCGCTTGGACCACAGCGGTTTGACGTTGCGCACCTTCTGCAGATCGGTGCCGATTGCGCCATCGCGGACTTCGGTTTCGTAGTCGCTCAGCTCGTCCGAGGCGCGGCCATCCTGAATGGCCGCATAGGCGGCTTCAGCCGCTGCCTTGCCCGACAGCATCGCGTTGTGGTTGCCCTTAATTCGCGGCACGTTGACCATGCCCACGGAACAGCCCAGCAGCGCGACACCCGGTGCCACCATCTTGGGCATCGACTGGTAACCGCCTTCCGAGATGGCGCGCGCGCCATAAGCCACGCGCTTGCCGCCTTTGAGAAGCTCGGCCACCATCGGGTGGTGCTTGAAGCGCTGGAATTCCATGTAGGGATAAAGGTGCGGGTTCTCGTAATTCAGGTGCACCACGAAGCCGACATAGACCTGATTGTTGTCGAGGTGATAGATGAACGACCCGCCACCTGCGTTCGATCCAAGCGGCCAGCCCATTGTATGAGTGACAGAACCTTCGCGGTGCTTGTCTGGGTCGATCTCCCAGATTTCCTTCATGCCAAGGCCGAATTTCTGCGGTTCTTTGCCTTTGGACAGGTCGTATTTGGCGATCACTTCTTTGGCGAGGCTGCCGCGCACGCCTTCACTCAGGAATACGTATTTGCCGTGCAGTTCCATCCCCGGCTCATAGCCCGGCCCCGGTGTGCCATCGGCGTTCTTGCCGAATTCACCGGCAACCACACCTTTGACCTCGCCATTGTCGCCGTAGACGATCTCGGAACAAGCCATACCCGGGAAAATCTCGACACCCAGTTCCTCGGCCTGCTCGGCCATCCAGCGGCAGACATTGCCCATCGACACGATGTAATTGCCGTGGTTGTTCATGAGCGGCGGCATCGGCCAGTTCGGGATGCGGATTTGCCCGGCTTCACCCAGCATGTAGAAATTGTCATCCTTGACCGGCACGTTCAGCGGCGCGCCCTTGTCCTTCCAATCCGGGATCAACGCATCAAGACCGCAAGGATCAAGAACCGCACCCGACAGGATATGCGCGCCCACCTCAGAGCCCTTTTCCAGGACGACGACGTTCAGTTCTGCATCCAATTGTTTCAACCGGATTGCGGCAGACAGACCCGCCGGGCCTGCGCCGACGATCACAACATCATATTCCATCGCTTCGCGCGCGTGTTCGCTCATGTCGGGCTCTTTCCTGAAAGTCACGTGTCAAAACCTGCACGGTCACGTAACGTGCAGGTCAAGGTCGGTCAATTGCGACACCGCGTTACAGCCCGCTTTCTAAGGGAAATGCTGCATTTTCATGCGCCACCCCCTGCCTACGTGATGCAAGGCCTCTTGCGTTTCGATGGCGGGTCAGGTCACTGTTGCGCCGACGTAAGTGACATGTATAGACCGCGCCAATGTAATATGGCGCCAGAGTTTTTCGCTCTGCCGACCAAGAGGGAACCGCCCCATGGAAAAGCTACCGATGACCCGCGCGGGCCATGCCGCGCTGGAAGCCGAATTGAAAACGCTCAAGTCAGAAGAGCGTCCCGCTGTGATTCAGGCGATTGCCGAGGCGCGAGAATTGGGCGACCTCAAGGAAAATGCCGAATATCATTCCGCCCGGGAAAAGCAGGGTTTTATCGAAGGCCGCATCAAGGAACTCGAAGGCGTTCTGAGCCTTGTCGAGGTGATCGACCCGACCAAGCTTTCTGGTCCGATCAGGTTCGGTGCGACCGTGACGCTGGTGGACGAAGACACCGACGAAGAAAAGACGTGGCAGATCGTTGGCGAACACGAGGCCAATATCGAAAAGGGCCTTCTCAACATCAAATCGCCCATCGCCCGCGCCTTGATCGGCAAAGACGAAGGTGACAGCGTCGAGGTGCGCACACCGGGTGGTGACAAATCCTACGAAGTGCTGAAGATCACATATATCTAACGGGTCTCCAGCATGGCACAGAACAAAGACGCCCGCCCCGGCCCGGTCTCCATTCCCAGCCGTCAAGCGCACGCTGGCGGGCTGAGCGGGATTGAACTGACCGCCGCGGCGCTTAGCGTGATCTGGCTGCTGATCTCGGGTGCGTTTTTCCTGTTCTCGGGCAACGATGGCGCTGACGGGGTACGTTTTCTACTCACCCTGATGGTGATTTTCTTTCCCGTCGGCATGATCTGGGTCGCTGCCATCGGCGCCCGCTCATCCCGCATCATGCGCGAGGAAAGCGCGCGGCTGCAAACCGCCATTGACGCGATCCGTCACGCGTACATCACGCAAAGCCAGGCCGGCGGGCGCGATCAGGCACCGCATCCGTCCATCGTCAAAAAACTGGAAGAGATCGCAGACGCGCAGAAAAAGGCAGAAACCACGCTGGCGATGTTCACATCGACCCGAGCCGCGCAGATCGCCGTGCAGGCCGGTGCGCCCGACCCGGAGGCTGGCGACCAACCCACACTGGCCTTAGGCACCCCGGCAGAGGCCCTGCATCCGCCACTGTCGAATTCCGATTTCATCCGCGCGCTGCATTTTCCTGAAACCGCTGAAGATCAGGAAGGTTTTGCAGCCCTGCGCCGCGCGCTCAAAGACCGCCCGTCTGCGCAGTTGGTGCAGGCCGCCCAAGACGTGCTGACCCTTCTCAGCCAAGACGGGATCTATATGGACGACCTGCGCCCCGACATGGCGCGCCCGGAGTTGTGGCGGCGGTTTGCCACGGGCGAACGGGGCCGCACAATCGCCGCTCTGGGCGGCGTGCGCGACCGCTCGTCACTGGCGCTCACCGCTGGCTGGATGAAGCAGGATCCAATTTTCCGAGATGCCGCGCATCACTTCCTGCGTTTGTTCGACAAGGGATTTGCCCGGTTCGAAAGCACGGCCACCGATGCCGAGATATCCGATCTTGCCAGCACCCGCACAGCCCGTGCATTCATGTTGCTGGGCCGGGTAACTGGCACGTTCGATTAACGCTCGTTCGTACAGAATTCACTGTCCTGTTCGAGCACGGGCCATAGATTTTTCTAAGGGCAAATCTCAGCCACCGTCATATCCGAATGATGAAAACGGAATATAGCGCACCGGATCACCCGGCTGCACATGGACGGCTCCATCCGGCAATTCCACCAGCCCCTCAGCCCAGCTTAGCCCGCTGATCCGGCCGGAGCCTTCGGATTTGAACACCTCGGCCCCGCCGTCACGCATCCGCGCCCGCAGAAATTCCCGCCGCCCCGGTTTCTTGCGCTTCTCAAAAGCTGCAGGCACGGTAAATCCCTGCGGTGCATACCATCCGGCACCGGACAGCACCCCCATCGCAGGCCGCGCAAAGATCAACGTACAGACCAGCGCAGCCACAGGGTTGCCCGGCAATCCAAACACCGGCACGCCCTCCCACATCCCGAGCGCTAAAGGCCGCCCAGGCTTCAATGCGATGCGCCATTCCTGCATCGCGCCGGTTTCGCGCAACAGGGCCGAGATATGATCCTCGTCTCCTGCGGACGCACCGCCAGAGGTCAGGATCACATCCGCCTGCGCCGCTGCAGCATCTAACGCTGCACGCACTGCTGTGCGATCGTCCGAAGCGCGTCCCATATCAATCACGCTAAACCCGAAGCCGGCACACAGGCTAAGCAACATCGGGCGATTGGCATCGAAAATCTGACCTTCAGACGCCTGCGAGCCCGGTTCAACGATTTCGTCCCCTGTGGACAAGACCGCGACCCGCAACCGCTTGCGGACCTGCAACGCGCCATGCCCCACTGCTGCGGCCAGAGCCAGATCTGCAGGCGTCAACACGCGCCCCGACTCCAGCGCTCTGTCACCCTGCATCATGTCCTCCCCCGCTTTGCGCGTGTTGGCTCCACGCTTTAGCGGACCGTGAAAAGCGACCTGACCGTCGCCCACACGCACATCCTCGTCCAAGACCACCGTATCCACCCCATCGGGCAAATCTGCGCCGGTCAGAACCCGGATCGCCTGCCCTGCGGGAACAGAACCTGCAAAGGGCGCCCCGGCCGCCGCGCGCCCTTCGACAAGCGGCAACAGCTGCGGCCCTGCACCAATCCCCGCACCAGCAAAACCATACCCATCCACCGCCGTGTTCGGATGTGGCGGATTCGAACGTTTCGCAACAAGATCACCTGCCAGCACACGCCCCGCGGCCTGCATCAAAGGTACGGTTTCGACACCGACAACGACATTCATTCGGTCACGCAGCAACGCCAATGCATCGTCCACCGGCGTCCAATCCACACCGGCAGGCAGCGCGAAACAATCGTTGCGTAGGGGGGGTGGTTCCAACGCGACCTGACCCCGCGCTGCTGCGATCAGTTCGTCGGTGTGTCCAGTCCCAAGAATCCAAGCCTCGTCACGCGCCTCGGGACCAACAATCTTCAGCAGCGCATTCAACCGCTCGGGCATCAAACCCGACAAGGCCCGCGCCAGCAGACGCACCTGCGCTGCATCTCTGATCTCGTCGCTTTGTACCTCCTTTACGGCTGGTTCGATCAAGCCAGGCCAAATCTCAGCCAGGACTGTCTGCGCCTCAGACCAGTCCTGAAACGGCCAAACCGATACGTCCGCACGCCGCCGCAAGCGCGCGAGCATCGGCAGACCCATCAGCGCCTGACTTCCCACAGTTGGATTAAAGAAAAGTTGAAAGCAGGAAGATGACGCTTTTGCCGCAAGATCACATGCGCGACGTTCCGCACAAATGTCATAGGAAATCCCGGCCTTGCGATAGGGGACATCCGGCCAGCCGTCTTCGGTTGGCTTGCCCCAGAACGGCCCCGGCCCGTCGAACATGCAGTTGATCTCCGAGGCGACATCGAACCGATTGTTTTCGCCCGCCTCAGTGTCGGTGATACGCGCCTCCAGCCAGTCCCAGAACTGCAGCGGGTCGTCCGATCCGGTCACATGGCGCACAAATCCACGCGGATAGCCAAAGGGGAAATCAAACCCTATAAGCACGCGGCGCGCCGCCTGCGCCTCTGCCTCGATCAAATCAGTGAGCCAGGCTTCTGCCTCGATCCGGGAACGGCAATAGACCGGTTTCTGCTCTTCGCCGCTGCGTACAACACCGATCCAGATCGCATCCTTTGACGGTCGAACAGGCGCGCGTTTACCTGCTGACCAATCGACAATCGCAATCGTGTCGAATCCCGTCAAAGCCCAACCTCTGACAGGATGAAATCCGCAATCGCCGTAGTGTCGTTCAAGTCGAACACCGGACGGTCTAGATCAAGCGGCGTGTCACTGGCGACCGCCCGGATCGTCGGGTCACCGGGCGCAATTAGGTCATTGCCCGTCTCCGCGCGGAACGCTTCGACCTTGGGATGCTGGTCGCGCTTGTAGCCTTCGACCAACACCAGATCGACAGGCATCAACTTGGCCAACAGCGCCGCCAATGTCGGTTCGTCCTCATCGCGCAGCTCGTGCATCAGGGCAAAGCGGTTGCGTGATGCCAGTAGCACCTCGGTCGCACCCGCAACACGGTGACGGTGGCTATCCTTGCCAGGGTGGTCCACGTCAAAGGTGTGATGCGCGTGTTTGACGGTCGACACTGTGATCCCGCGCCCGGTGATCTCGGTCACCAGCCGTTCCATCAACCCGGTCTTGCCCGCGTTCTTCCACCCTGTGACCCCATAAATCCTCATACCATCGCCTCTGCTGCCTCAAGGTCTTCGGGTGTGTTTACGTTGAAAAACGGGTCGCCATTGTCCGTCTCGAACGCCGCCTCGCGCCCGCCGTGTTTTTCCGTCCAGATCACCACTTTTTTGATCCCATCGTGCAAAGCCCCCCGCAGATCATCGCGCAGCGCGACAGGCCAAAGACCAAATGTCGGGTGGCGGGTCAGGCCAGAGCGGCTCATCGACTTGGTCTTTTCTTCTCCGCGCGGGGTGGCCGCAAGCACCAAGGGGTGTGTCATCCCTTGCGCCGTATCCTGCAAGACATCCACCAAATCGACAGGAAAGAACGGAGTGTCAGCAGCAACTGTCACAATCGCTTCCGCGCCCTGTTCCGCCGCCCAGTCGAGCCCCGCGAGCACACCCGCCAAAGGCCCCGGAAACCCCGCGATGCTGTCGGGAAGTACAGCCAGCCCAAACCCGTCGAACCGCGCCGGATCGCCATTCGCATTGAGCGCCATCCCCGCCACCTGTGGCCACAATCGGTCGATCACCCGCTGCAACAGCGTCTGCCCCCCAATCTGCAAAAGCGCCTTGTCTCCACCGCCCATGCGGGTGGCCAGCCCACCGGCAAGGATCACTCCCAAGGGCGCACTCATTCCGCGCTCTTCCTGCGGTTTTTCCGGCTTTCTTCGGGCACGTTGTCGGGGTCCATGTCGCGCAGCAGACGGTCTTCGCCAGATAAACAGACAAATCGTTTGCCGCGCATCCGACCAATACAGGTCAAACCAACCTGCCGCGCGATTTCGACCCCCCAAGCGGTGAAACCCGACCGCGAGGCCAGAACCGGGATACCCATCAGGGCCGTCTTGATCACCATCTCAGACGTCAGCCGCCCGGTGGTGTAGAGGATCTTGTCCTCGGGCCCGACGCCTTCCTGAAACATCCAACCCGCGATTTTGTCCACCGCGTTGTGACGGCCCACATCCTCCATGTAAACCAGCGGCCGATCCTGATGGCAAAGCACGGTGCCATGAATGGCGCCCGCCTCAAGGTACAAAGAGGGCGTCGTGTTGATCTTGTGCGCCAGCGCATAAAGCCAAGAGGTGCGAAGTTCTGTGGCAGGCAGCACCACCTTGTCCAGCCCCTCCATCATGTCACCGAACACCGTGCCCACGGCACAGCCACTGGTGCGGGTCTTTTTCTTGACCTTCTCTTCATAGCTGGTCTGCCGTTCGGTGCGCACCACCACGACCTCAAGATCGTCGTCATATTCGACGCGCGTCACCACATCATCGTCCCGCAGCATGCCCTGATTGCGCAGGAACCCCACTGCAAGATACTCGGGATAATCGCCAATCGTCATCGCAGTTACGATTTCCTGCGCATTCAGGAATATCGTCAGGGGCCGCTCCTCGACCACGCTGATCTCGGTCTCGGCCCCAGTGTGATCGGTGCCCACCACGCGGCGCGTCAGCCGCGCAGCACCCGGATCGGGCGCGATGAGGTAGTCCCGAAGCACATCATCCGGCATAGATTGCATCTCCCCTCGTCCAAGGCTACGTCCGATCCGAACACAGCAGACGAGGCACAGTGATGGCGGCAGGGACCGCAATGTCAAGCTACTGGCGGGGCGTCCGTGACGGGCTGCCCTTTCTGGCCGTCGTCGGGCCCTTTGCCATGCTTTTCGGCGTCTTGGCAACCGAAGCCGGGCTGGCCGTTCATGAAACCATGGGGTTTTCCATCGTGGTGATCGCGGGGGCTGCACAGTTCACTGCGCTGCAATTGATCAACGAGAACGCGCCAACGCTGGTGGTGATCGCGTCGGCACTGGCCGTCAATCTGCGCATGGCGATGTATTCCGCGTCGATCACACCGCATCTGGGTCCGCTGCCCCTGTGGAAACGCGGGATCGCGGCGTATTTTCTGGTCGACCAGACCTATGCGCAATCCATCCTCGACTATGAAAAGAACCCCGACCAAACCACATCCGAAAAATTCGCCTATTTCCTTGGTGTGATGACGCCCATCTGCCCGCCATGGTATATCTTTACCTTCCTCGGCGCGGTGCTGGGCGAAAGCATCCCACCCAGCCTTGGGCTCGACTTTGCCTTGCCCATCGCGTTCCTTGCCATGGTCGGCCCGATGCTGCGCACACCGGCGCACCGGATCGCCGCATTGGCTGCGGTTGTTCTCGCACTGGCATTCGCATGGCTGCCCTACAACATGGGCCTGCTGGTGGCCGGTCTGGGCGGCATGATGGCTGGCGCACAAGCCGAGGTGCGGCTGGGGATCAAACCATGACCGACACAACAGAGCTTTGGTTGATCATCGTCGCACTTGGGCTGGGAAGCTTTGGCCTGCGCTTTGCCTTTCTCGGACTGGTCGGCGACCGCGCGATGCCGGAGTGGGTGCTGCGGCACCTGCGCTATACAGCCGTAGCGGTGATCCCGGCTCTGGTCGCACCACTGGTCCTCTGGCCCACAGCAACGGGCGGAGAACCTGACGCGACTCGCCTTGCTGCCGCTGCTGCGACCTTTGCTGTCGGGTATCTGACGAAAAACGTCTTTGCTGCGATGGGCGTTGGCGCAACGGTACTGGTGTCCCTCAGCCTGTTGCTCTGACCCTGGTCACTGACCCACGAGCACCTGTTCGAACTGAGCGATGGCAACCGCTTTGTCGTCGCTGTCATTTTCGAAGATCTTGGTGGTTTGGACGCCGGGCAATTCCGCAAAATCGTCCATCAGGCGTTTCGGAAACCAAGTCGAGCCGATCGACTGGAATCCCGGAAGCTGACGCAGGATCGCAGACGTGCTCATCGCACACTGCGCCGATGCAACAGGACCGTTGGTCACCGCAAGACGCAAGGCACGTTCCGCCACCTCTGGTGACACTTCGATGGTCTGAATCACCACGTGATAGGTCTCTCGGGCATGCGCGCGGGCATAGAAATCCGCCACGCCGGGCGTGATGCCGTAAAGCACGTCGCCCCGCTCGGGCACCGCACTCAACCGTACGGTTCCCGCAGGATCGAAGATTACCCTTTGCGATCCGTTGATCATCAGGCTGGTATGTGCCCCAGCCCCAGACCGGTTGTTGATCATCGTATATAGCGTCAACGCGGTCGGGCCGGAATGGCGATAGGACGCGCTGCTGATCACCTCGGGCGAGGCATCCGGGCGCATATCCGCGCCCGCTCCACAGCCCACCAAAGCGAACATGGCCAGTCCGGCAAAAATCCGTGACATCATGGTCATGTCAGCCTCTGGTCAAATCTCAGGAATTGAAGATCGCGAGGAAAATCAGAACTCCGATCGAGAAGACCGCAACCCGGACAGACCAGCGGACGAACCCGTCAAAGGTCTTTTCCTGTGTGGTTGTGTCCATTGTACCGTGCTTATGTTCAGCCATTTGAGACATCCCTTACAAATGTTTTCGAGTCGGTACCCGATTTGCCCGACCCTGTCACCCATGCCAAGCGCGCAGTGTGTCGCGGTCTAGGTGGATTGTTCCAATTCTGCAGCAAGTTCAAACCCGATCCGACGTGGCGCTGTGTCTTCCTTGGGGATCGGCAGCGCTCGCAGCGTCACATTGAGCTGTGAGACATGCTGGATCAGTTGCATCCGCCCGCCTTCTTCGTCCGATCCGTAGAAGGTCACGATGTCGGGGTCGAAATAGCCCAGCCCTTCGATGCGCAGCACACCGGTGTCGTTTCCGGCAAAGCCCATGGCGACCTCGTGTTCGTTGTCCAGCTGTTCCTCGAAATTCTGGATGTAGAGGATCAATCGCTCATAGGCCCATTCTGCATCGCTTTTCTGTTTGAACGACCGCCGCATCACCATATCCGGCAGCGCTTTTTCTCCGCTTTCGCCGCATCCCTTGGCATGGGAATCGTATTTGCGTGGCAATGCATCGGCTTCGGCATATTCCGCCGTGGTGCGAATGTCCTGCGCCATATCATCCCCCCTAGATCGGCAAAGCCGTCGTTTCCTTGATCTCTTCCATAACGAAACTGGCCGAAATATCCGAGAGCGGAATCCGCGCGATCACGCGCTTGTAGAACGAATCGTAGGCAGGAACGTCGGCAACCCGCACCCTCAGCAGGTAATCCAGATCACCCGTCATTCGGTAAGCGCCCACAACCTCGGGCATGGTGCGCACCGCCTTGTGAAAGCTGTCCAGCCAATCGGCGTCATGTCGTCCGGCGCGGATCATCACCATGACTTCGAGTGGACAGCCCAGCTTAGCTGGGTTTGCCAACGCGACACGCCCCGTGATGATTCCGGACTGCTCCATCGCCTTGATCCGCCGCCAACAGGCATTGCGCGACAGGGCGACCTGATCGGCGATGGTTTCGACACTGAGACTGGCATCGCGTTGCAGGATGCGCAGGATTGCCTTGTCGAATTGATCCAATTCAATCGAGTTCATGAGAATTTATCCCGATCCAACCGTGTTTTGACAAGTAACATGTTACCCTGGGGCCGTTTCCGTCAACGGAAACGCGCGATGCGTCGACGCATCGCCTGCAGCGCATCTGTTAACAAAAGGTTAAAGGGTTCGAAGCGGCCCCATTGTTTCGCGCGCGAAACATTGGGGTATACGTGTTGACCTATTCCCCGGGTGGGGTCGCCAGCCGCACCACCGGCACAGGGTCATCCTTGGCCAGTTCCTCGAAATCGAAATTATCAAGCCGCCGCGCCCTGCGCCCGGCCTTGTCCGCACTGATCTTGATATCCGCAATATCCTTGGCCGCCTGCCCGAAATGCCGGTCGAGATTTTCAACCCGGCTGCCCAACCGGTCCACATCGGCGTAAAGCAGGCCCAGTTCCTTGCGGATCGCCCCCGCTTGTTCCTGCATCCGCGCATCCTTGAGGATCGCCCGCATCGTGTTCAGTGTCGCCATGCAGGTGGTCGGCGACACGATCCAGACCCGCGCAGTGAACCCGTCCCGCACCACTTCGGGGAAGTTCGCGTGCAGTTCGGCATAAACCGCCTCGGACGGTAGGAACATCAATGCGCCATCAGCGGTCTCGCCTTCGATGATGTATTTCTCGGAAATGTCCTTGATGTGCTTTCGCAGCGAAAGCCGAAGCTGCTGCGCGGCGCGGGTCAGTTGATCCTGCGTCTCGGCGCGGCGCAGTTGCTCATAGGCCTCCAGCGGGAATTTGCTGTCGATGGCAATCGGCCCCGGCGGGTTCGGCAGGTGGATCAAGCAGTCCGCCCGTTTGCCGTTCGAGAGTGTCGCCTGCAGCGTATAGCTGTCCTTGGGCAGCGCTTTGCCGACGATGTCCGTCAACTGGATCTCCCCGAACGCCCCGCGCGTCTGCTTGTTCGACAGGATGTCCTGGAGCGACAGCACATCGCCCGACAGCTTGGTAATATTCTCCTGCGCCTTGTCGATGCTCTGCAGCCGCTGTTGCAGATCCCCCAGCGATTGCGCCGTGCGCCGGGCTGACCCGTGCAGGTTCTCGTTCATTTGCTCCTGCACCTGTGCCAGCCGCCGTTCCATCAGTTGCAGCATCGCGGTCTGGCTTTGCGCCTGCGCTTCGCTCACATGATGCAGACCACCCGACAGCCGTTCCTGCCCATCGCTCAGGCTTTGGACCCGCTGGCCGACTTGGGCCAGCTGGTAGACCAACGGCTCAGAAAGTTTCGCTGCGCGACGAGCCGACAGAAGCGACATGATAAGCAGCACAAACACCAGCCCGCCCAATGCCAAAGCCAGAAGGACGACCGGATCGCTCAGGTCAAGGATAAGATCACCGATCTGAATCATGTACGGCCAAACAGTCTTTCAATGTCGTTGAGTTTTAGTTCGACATAGGTGGGTCGGCCATGGTTGCACTGGCCGGAATACGGGGTCGCTTCCATTTCCCTTAACAGAGCGTTCATCTCTTCCGCCCGCATCTGACGGCCCGAGCGGATGGAGCCATGGCACGCCACACGAGACAGGATCGCCTCAATCCGGTCCTGCACGGTGCGGGCTTCGCCTTGATCATCGAGTTCATCCAAAATGTCGCGAAGCAAAGCGTCCGCGTTGACTTCGCCGAGGATCGCAGGGGTTTCGCGCACGACAACTGCACCGCTGCCGAAGGGTTCGATGGTCAATCCCATGCGGGTCAACTCGTCTGCGATGTCCAGAAGGCGGGTGCTGTCGCTCTCGCTCATCTCGACTACATCCGGGATCAAGAGCGCCTGCGCGGGCGCGCCGTTCTGCGCCATCTGGGTCTTGAGCTTTTCATAAACCAGACGTTCATGCGCCGCGTGTTGATCGACGATAACGATGCCATCTTCGGTCTGGGCGATGATGTAATTTTCATGCACCTGCCCCCGCGCGGCCCCCAATGGAAGGTGTTCGCGCGGGGTCTGTTCCGCCTCTGGCGCGCGATCTTCCACTTCGACTACGCGACCGGAATAGGCGGTCTGCATGTCGGCGAAACCCGGTGCCTGCGCTTGGTAGGCGGTCTGTTTCGCCGCGAAACTTGGGCGGTCCATCTGGTAGATACGCGGCTGCCCCTGTGGTGCCTTGGGGCGCATTGCCCCAAGCGTTGCCCCGGCGACGGTGGTCGATGCGCGATGGCCCGCTTCTGCCAATGCATGACGCAAGGCCGAAACGATCAAACCGCGCACAAGCCCCGGTTCGCGGAACCGCACTTCGGATTTCGCCGGATGCACGTTCACGTCCACCTTGTGCGGATCGCAGTCGATGAAGAGCGCGACCGCCGGGTGCCGGTCGCGGCTAAGGAAATCGGCATAGGCCCCGCGCAACGCACCAATCAGCAGCTTGTCCCGCACTGGGCGACCGTTGACGAACAGGAACTGCGCCACAGCCGCCCCGCGCGAATAAGTGGGCAGCCCGGCTAATCCGGTGAGGCGGATGCCTTCGCGGTCCGCATCTATGGAAACTGCGTTGTCGACGAACTCGCGGCCCATAACCTGCCCCAATCGCCCACGCAGAGCGTCGAACAGATCGCCGCTCACCGCATCGGCGCGGAAGGTCACGCGGCCCTCGCCCCCGCCCGACACATCGCGCAGGGCAAAACTGACCGACGGTTCGGCCATCGCAAGACGTTTGAGCACATCCGAGATCGCCTGCATCTCTGCGCGGTCGGAACGGAGGAATTTCAGACGTGCCGGGGTGGCAAAGAACAGGTTGCGCAGGGTGACGACAGTACCGCGCGACAGGGCGGCGGGTTTGATCGGGTCGATCTTGCCACCGGTCACCGACAATTCGGCGGCATCATGTCCCTCGGCTCGGCTGGTCAGGGTCAGGCGCCCGACCGCGCCCAAAGAGGCCAGCGCTTCGCCGCGAAACCCGAAACTGTGGATGTTGAGAAGGTCCGAGCCGTCGATCTTGGACGTTGCATGGCGGGCGATGGCGAGAGGGAGTTCCTCGGGTGGGATGCCGCAGCCATCATCGGTGACGCGGATCAGGGTCTTGCCACCATCGGCGATAGCCACGTCGATACGTGTTGCCCCAGCATCGACGGCGTTTTCAACGAGTTCCTTGACGGCAGAGGCCGGGCGCTCCACCACCTCACCCGCTGCAATGCGGTTGATGGCGCTTTCCTCAAGGGGTTGAATCGAGGCGCGTATATTGGGTGCGTGGGAGTTCATGCCACGAGATGTAGCATGCAGTGTGCGATTCTTCTATGGGGTTTTGGGATGCTTTGCCGTCAGAAAAACTTGAACAGAATACCCATCGCGCTGACATATGCCGTCATCAAGACCCAGAAGCGATACTTCATGTTCTGGTTGATTTCAGAGGTTTCAGCGACCAGCTTCGCGATTTCCGCGCGCATCTTGTCGTCGGCAATGGATTGTTCTTGCAGTGTCATCGAAGCGTTCCGAACAGAAATACACGCCTAGTCTAAATATAGGTGGTTAACAGAACCCTGTCGAGATTGACCCCACCCGCCTGCATGATAACACAACACATATGCTGGCCATCTTTCTTCAGACCTTGCCGTTTTTTGCCCTGATCGCCGTAGGTTACGGCGCAGGCAAGACTGGTTTTTTTACCGAGGAAGCGACAGCCTACCTGACCAAGTTCGTATTCTACTTTGCCCTGTCCGCGATGCTGTTCCGGTTCTCGGCGAACCTGTCGATTGCCGAGATCTTTGATTGGCGCATCGCCGCAGGATATTTGTGGGGCACGGCCTTTGTCTACGGCATCGGCATGGCTGTGGGTTTTTTGCGTGGCATGAACACGGAGACGGCCGCGTTCGAAGGTCAGGTGGCAGCCATTGGGAACACCGGATTTCTAGGTGTGCCAATGCTGGCGCTGCTGATGGGACAAGAGGCCGTCGGGCCAATCATCCTTGTTCTGACCATTGATCTTGTCGTGTTTTCCTCGCTTATCGTGATCCTTGTGGTCGGTTCTCGTGAAGGGCGCATGTCTTTGCGCATCTTCAGAACCGTTGGCATCGGGCTGCTCAAGAACCCAATGATCGTGGCAATTGTGGCGGGCTTTATGGTGTCGTCGACGGGCGTGCCGATCCCGGAGCCAATCAATCAATTCCTGTCTATTCTCGGGGCGGCGGCCACACCCGGTGCCTTGTTTGCGATTGGTGCATCCTTGGCGAGCAAATCCGCCGAGCGGTTGAACATCGCGGGCTGGTTGAGCTTTTGCAAGCTGGTGATCCACCCGGCGGCGGTTGCGCTTGGGGTGTATTTTTTGTTCCCAGCAGACCCGTATAAAGCGGGTGTTGTGGTGGCCGCAGCGTCCTTGCCAGTCGCGGGCAACGTGTTCATCCTTGCGCAACATTACAAAGTCGCCCCTCAGCGGGTGTCGGCTGCCATCTTGATTTCGACCGCGCTGAGCATTGTGACAGTGTCGTTCGTGATCTCACAAGTTTTGATCTAGGAAAGGGAGCGCCATGCAAACCGTATCGGAAAATGCCTGTTTCGGAGGGGTGCAGGGCGTCTATTCTCATACTTCGGACGCCTGTGGATGTGACATGACCTTTGGGCTGTATCTACCACCAGCGGCCAAGGACGGCCCGGTGCCGGTGCTGTGGTATTTGTCAGGACTGACCTGCACACATGAGAACGCGATGACCAAGGCAGCAGCGCAGGGCTTTGCCGCTGAGGCGGGCATGGCGGTTGTGTTCCCGGACACGTCACCGCGCGGGGACACCGTGGCGGATGACGAGGCCTATGATCTGGGCAAAGGGGCCGGGTTTTACGTGAACGCGATGCAGGACCCTTGGGCACCGCATTTCAAGATGTGGGATTACGTGGCTGAGGAACTGCCCGCTTTGTTGGGCGCAGAGTTCGCCGTCGATCTGGACCGTCAGGCGATCACCGGGCATTCGATGGGTGGACATGGCGCTTTGACGATTGCGATGGCGCATCCGGGGCGGTTTGCCTCTGTTTCGGCTTTTGCGCCGATTGCCAATCCGAGCCAGAGCGACTGGGGCCGCAAGCAGTTGGGCGCCTATCTGGGCGACGATGAAACCACTTGGGCCAAGCATGATGCGAAGGTGCAGATGCAAGCGGTTGGATTTGACGGGCCAGTGCTCGTGGATCAGGGCGGTTCGGATCAGTTCCTTGACCTGCTGAAGCCCGAGGCATTGAGTCACGCGATGGCGGCCCGGCGTCAGGACGGGGTGTTCCGGATGCAAAAGGGCTACGACCATTCGTATTTCTTTGTGTCGACCTTTATTCCCGATCACATCGCGTTTCATGCAGACGCGCTGGGGCTGTGACCCGGCTTTTCGTCGATGCGGATGCCTGCCCGGTCAAGGGTGAGGCCGAACGTGTCGCGACGCGGCACAAGGCGCAGATGTATCTGGTATCGAATGGCGGGTTGCGGATGTCCGACAATCCGTTCGTCGAGGTGGTTGTCGTGCCTGATGGGCCAGACGTGGCCGATATGTGGATCGCGGATCGCGCCAGAGCGGGCGATGTGGTGATCACCGGGGATATTCCGCTGGCTGCGCGTTGTGTCGAGAACGGGGCGCGGGTGCTCAAGCACAATGGCGAACGGCTTGATGCGCGCAATATCGGTCAAGTGCTTGCAACGCGCGACCTGATGACGGATCTGCGCGCCGCCGATCCTTTTCGGCAGGGTGGTGGCAAGCCGTTTTCCAAGGCGGACCGGTCCCGGTTTCTGGATGCGCTGGAGCGCGAAATGCGGGCAGCGGCAAGTGACGTGCCGCGCTAGGACTTGATGGGAGAGGCAGCGATGACGACGCCGGAAATCATTCCCTTTGCAGAGGGTGAAGCGCAGCTGGACTGGATCGGTCTGACTGATGCGCTTGCAGCAGGGCATGACTTGCCACGCGCCGAGATTGCGGACAGTTTCCTGTATCGTGGCGGAGACACTCTACTGAACCGGGCGGCTTGGATCGACGGCCTGGGGCTGGCGGTGAAATCCGCGACGATCTTTCCGGGCAATGCCAGTGTCGGGAAACCTGCGGTGAACGGTGGTGTGTCGGTGTATTCCGATGACGATGGCACGATGGCGGCGATTGTGGATTTCCACCTCGTGACCAAGTGGAAGACCGCCGGGGACAGTTTGCTTGCCGCACGGCGGTTGGCGCGGGCGGATAGCACAGTGATCCTGATCATCGGCGCCGGAACGGTAGCGCGGTCACTGGTCGAAGCATATGCAACGGCATTTCCCGAGGCGCGCTTTGAGATCTGGAACCGGACGGGGGCCAAAGCGCAGGAACTGGCCGATCAGTTTACGCATGTGACAGCGGTGGACGATCTGGCGGGTGCAGTCGGACAGGCGGATATCGTCAGTTGCGCCACCATGTCGACCGAGCCGGTGTTGCGCGGAGAGTGGTTGCGGCCCGGCACCCATGTGGACCTGATCGGCGCGTACCGGCCCGATATGCGCGAGGCGGATGATGACGTGCTGACGCGGGGACGGTTGTTTGTGGACTCGCTGGATACGACTGTCGGGCATATCGGGGAAATCAAAGATCCGATTGCGCGAGGGGTGATCTCGGACGCTGACATCGTGGCGGATTACTACGGTCTGGATGCGTTTGCGCGCCAGTCTGATGATGAAATCACGGTCTTCAAGAATGGGGGCGGCGCGCATCTGGACCTGATGGTCAGCCGCTACATTCTGGACCGTTGGCGCACCCGGTAGAGCCGGGCGGCGATGCGCCAACGCATCGCACGTTTCCGTCGACGGAAACGCGCCCTGTGTCAGACCGCCAGCGGGACAGGCTGGCGTTTCTCCCGGATTGGCAGATGGACTATAGCGCTGAAGGCACCGACACCGACACCGATCCACCAAACCAGTGTGTAATCACCGTGGATGTCGTACATCCTGCCCCCCAGCCACACGCCCATGAAGCTGCCCAACTGATGGCTGAAGAACACGATGCCGTAGAGCGTGCCCATATAGCGCAGCCCGTAGATATGCGCGATCAGGCCCGAAGTGAGCGGCACCGTGGCAAGCCAGAGCGAGCCCATCGCGGCTGAGAACAGGATCACCGAAGTGGGGGTGATCGGAAACATGATGAAAAGCGCGGCGATGATCGTACGGCCTGTGTAGATGCCTGCGAGCAGGTACTTCTTGGTGAAGCGTTTGCCGGCCCAGCCTGCGGTCAGAGTGCCGACGATGTTCATGATCCCAATGAGCGAGATTGATATTGCGCCCAGCGCCGAGGTGGTGGTGATCCCGATGGAATGGAGTATGCCGCCCGGCTGGATCGGGCCGCAAAGTTCGGTTACGAAGGCCGGGAAATGCGCGGTGATGAAGGCCAGCTGATAGCCGCAGCTGAAGAAACCGAGGAAGATCAGCGTGTAGGACGGGTCGCGAAAGGCTCGGACAAGGATGGTGCCCATGCTCTCCTCAAGCTCGGCCCGGGTGGCCGGTGGCGTGGGGGAGCGCATGATGGGCAGCACAAGCAAAACTGCGAGGATGAACGCGGCAAAGCATAGGAACACTGTCTGCCAGCTCAGGAAGGTCAGCAACCATTCCGCCAACGGAGCGCCAAACACCTGTCCGGCACTGCCCGCGGCGGTGACTATTGCAAGGCTCATAGAGCGATTTTCGTCAGAACTGGCGCGCCCCACCACGGCGAGGATCACGCCAAAGCCAGTGCCCGCCACGCCGAACCCCACGAGGATTTCGTAGAACTGGTGCGCCGTTGGCGTCACCGCAAAGGACGACAGCACAAGACCGGCAGCGTAGGTCAGTGCCCCCAGAATGATCGCTTTCCGGTCACCAATCTTTTCCGCCAGCGCGCCGAAGAGCGGCTGGCCGATCCCCCAGGCCAGGTTCTGGATCGCGAGGGCGAGCGAGAACTCAGCCCGCAGCCAGCCGAATTCCTCGGCAATCGGGATCTGGAACACACCAAAGCTGGCGCGGATCGCAAAGGACACGAGGATGATGATGCAGCCGCCGATGAGAACAGGCGTAAAAATGGAGGCGCGGGCTTGCATGGGACTGCTCCGAAAGACGCCGCGATGTGCGCCGATTTCAGTGGGACGTCAAGCGGGCGTGACGAAGAACCGGATCACCCTGTGCTGCGATCCGGTCGATTGCGGATTGAAGCGGTTCATAGGCCACTGACATGGAATATGCATTCGCGTGCAACAATGTGTCCGGGTTCGCCACCCAGCCGACATGGCCCTTCCAGAACAGCAGATCTCCGCGTTCTGGCGACGTGCCGGGATCAAGCGTTTCACCAAGCTGCGCCATTTGCTGATCACTGTCACCGGGGCACGGGACGCCACAGGCGCGGCAGGCGATTTGCACAAGGCCGGAACAGTCGATGCCGAAGGCGGAATTGCCGCCCCAAACATAGGGTGTGCCAAGCAGGCGTTCAGCGACTGCCACAGGATCAGGCTCTTTCGTGTCCAGCGGGGTCAGGTGACTGATGGGTATATGAAGGTCGTGGGGTGCACCCAAGATCGTTGCCCATTTGGCATCGGTGACTGTGACGTGGACCTCTGATCCTAAGCTGAGCGGGACCTGCTCGACCTTGGTGTTTTTGAAATCGGGCGCAGCCAGGGCCATCGTCTGCCGCACAGCGACCCGATGCGTTGCAAGTTCGACCATCGGGGTTAGCATTCTGGCCTCGATATAGCCGGTGTAGCCGTCGTGGATTGCGTATCCAAAGGCCCATGCCTTGTCTTTTTCGAGCACGTTGAACGTCTGCCCCCAAAGGAGTTCGCGGTCACGGTCGCCAAATGGGGCAGAGCACAGCGCAACAAAGGGTGCCCATGTGACACGATGCACCTGCCCGTCGGTAAAGCGGTCTACCGCGACCTGCCCTTTCAGCGAGGTGTGTGCCACCGTGCCGTTGGACCAGAGCGCGCGCCTGTCCGTCATAGGTCCATCATATCCGGAAACGCCGCGAACAGCGCGCGTGCGCCTTGCAACGCACCACCTTTGGGTCTGCCCGGCGCGGCGGACGGTTGCCAGCCATAGATGTCGAAATGGATATAGCGGTCTTCGGCGCTGACAAAACGGCGCAGGAACAGGGCGGCGGTGATGGAGCCTGCAAACCCGCCTTTGGGCGCATTGTCGAGATCGGCGATGCCCGGTTCGATCATCGTCTCGTAAGGATCGTGAAACGGCATGCGCCAGACCGGATCGGCCATGCGCCGTGCCGCAAGATCAAGCGAGGTCGCCACCACATCGTTATCGGTGTAGTAAGGCGCGAGGTCCGGGCCAACGGCGACACGGGCGGCCCCAGTCAGGGTGGCCATCGACACTAACAGATCGGGATTGTCTTCGGACGCGTAGGTCAGCGCATCCGCCAGCACCAGACGGCCTTCGGCATCGGTGTTATTGATCTCGACCGTAAGCCCTTTGCGCGAAGTCAGGATATCTTGCGGGCGGAAGCTATTGGAGCTGACGGAATTTTCCACCGCCGGGATCAGCACGCGCAAGCGGACATCCAGACTGGACGCCATGATCATGTGCGCAAGCCCAAGCACATTGGCCGCGCCGCCCATGTCCTTTTTCATCAGGCCCATTGAACTGCCCGGTTTGATGTTGAGCCCCCCCGTGTCGAAACAGACACCTTTGCCCACAAGCGTGATCTTGGGCCCGCGACTGCCCCAGTTCAGATCAATCAACCGGGGCGCGCGATCAGAGGCGCGACCAACGGTGTGGATCATCGGGAAGTTGTCCGTGAGCAGATCGTCGCCCGTGATGACCCTGATCTTGGCCTTGTGTTTCTCAGCCAGACCGCGCGCCGCGGATTCGAGTTCCGCCGGGCCCATGTCAGACGCCGGGGTGTTGATCAGATCGCGGGTGAGGAATTCGGCCTCGGCGAGGATGGACACACGTGTGGCATCGACACCGTCCGGTGTGACCAGCGTCGGGTGCTGGGAGGTGTTGTCGCGATATCGCGTGAAGCCGTAGCTGGCCAGCAGCCAGCCCAGCGATTCCTGTTCAAGATCACCTTCGGCGATACCGCTTTCGATCCGGTAGGTTCCGGGTGCGAGTTTCGGCAAAGCAGCGCCCAGTGCGAAACGATCGCGTTTTCGGGACGCGGGCGTGCCGTAGCCGACCAGTGCAATCTCGGGATGACCTGCCGCGTCGGGGATCATCAGGGCGGATCCGATGCCGCCCTTAAAGGCATTGGCTTCGACCCAAGTGCGGATGCGGTCGCTTTGCTGTCCCGCCCAGAGGGCAACATCCTCGGCTCCAAGAACGTGTATTGGAACAGCTTTCGTGCCCGCAGGCGCAAGTGCGACGGTCATGGAATTCCCCTTCTCGGTTAGCGCGAAGGTACGCCCTTGCACAGGCGCTGCAAGCGGAATCAGAGCGACAGATCAAGGCCCATGTCGGCGCAGGACATCGCTGTTTCACCCCAGCGGAGAAACCGGCAAAGCGTCGCCGCAAGCGCCACCGGATCGGCTTGATCGACACAGATCAGCACGTCGCGCCCGATTTGCGATAGCCCCGGCAAACCAATTTGCGCCGCGATGGGAATAACCGCATGGACCGATTTGCGCAGGGCCTGATGGTTTCCAGAGCCGTAATCCGTGCGGATCTGCACGAAGCGAAGAGCGATGTCTTCAAGAGCGCGGCACAGGATATTTTCGGCAACGGACGGACCGAGATCGCGACTGAGACCCGTCAGCGTATCTTCATCGAAATAAGCCGTGTCGCGTGGATGCAAAACCGAGATCTTCTGCATCATGTTCATTCCTTTCTCACCCCAACCCGGCAGCCGGTATGGCAGAGCAGTCTTTCCAATTGGTAAGCCCGCGACGGTTTTTCTCTCGAATTCCGATTAATTTCGACGTATTCCGCAGTGGAGAACGACCAAACAGGCGGAGGATTTCATGAACGCCGCGAAGCCGCTGCCTGCATATCTGATCCAGCGATACCAAGGCTGGAAGGCCACGACCTATTCTGACAACCGTGCGTGGTACAAGCGCTTAGCAACCGAAGGTCAGCGTCCAAGGGCGATGGTCATTTCCTGCTGTGACAGCCGTGTGCATGTCACATCGATCTTCGGTGCGGATCAGGGCGAGTTTTTTATTCACCGGAATATCGCGAATCTTGTGCCGCCTTACGAACCGGACGGCGATCACCACGGCACCTCGGCGGCGGTTGAATATGCGGTGACAGCGTTGAATGTCGCGCATCTGATCGTTCTGGGACACTCGAATTGCGGAGGCGTGCAGGGCTGTCTGGACATGTGTTCCGGCAATGCCCCCCACCTTGAGGAACAATCGAGCTTTGTTGGACGCTGGATGGATATTCTGCGTCCCGGCTATGAGCGGGTCAAAGCGATGAACACGCCCGAAGGGCAGGTGCGAGCGCTGGAGAAAGAGTCGGTCATCGTGTCGTTGGAGAACCTGATGACATTCCCGTTTATCCGTGAGGCGGTCGAACAGGATTTGCTGACGCTGCACGGTTTGTGGACCGATATCGGCGAAGGTGGTCTTGAATATTTCGACCCGAAAACGCGGTCGTTCCAGCCGGTCTGATCAGTTCCGCAGCGTTGCGCTTACGCCGGCACAGTCGGTGCGCAGCTTGGGGCGGCCAAGGCGTTCCGCCAAACGAGCCAGCGGAGAGCCGATCATCGAGCCAGTGCAGACGGGTTTTCCCGCCTCGTCTGCCAGCACAAGATGGCCGTTGCGAAAGGTGATTTCGTAGCCCTTGGAGGCAAGGCGAGCGCACAGATCGCCCCAACTTGTCGCACGCTCGAAATGCGGGAGCAGGACTGTCCGCAAAAGCATCGCTGTTTCACTATCCAAAGGGCCGGGCATGCCGGACGTTCTGTCTGCAGAAAAGGGCGCGGAATGTATGGCCATCGGGGGCACTTTCACTGTTTCTTAACTCATCCCAAAAGGGTGCGAGTCAATTGCGGCAAGAATGGGGCAGTCAAAAGAACACCCTTTCGGTGTGAACAACACGCAACAAACAGGAAGGTTCCGTGAGCGCGATACGGCGACGTCGTGGGGTTCAGACCTCTCTGCGCAGGCGGCGGATGTCAGATTGGTGATCGACCGATATCAGAAGATTGCGGCGCTGGCCGGTGTCTGACCCGAAGTAGTCGGGGGATTGAACTGCAAGATCGGAATACCCCCGAGATCCGTGAGGTTCTTGCGAAACTGCCGGGGTTTTCCATTGATGAGGTTCTGAACCAACGGGCGCAGGGCACCACGATCCCTAAGATGCGCCGCAACCCTGTGATCCGTCTTGGGCACGATGTAATGCGAGATGCCCTGCGCTTTCGGGAACCGTAACGCATGTGCCAGCTCTCGGTGCTCATCACCATGGAAGATGTAATACTTCGTCGTTTCAGGACGCAGGTCCTCAACTCTTGGAAACGGGTAGGACCGGATCTGCTTGCGGAAAAAGAACCAACGGTCCTCTTCGGGCACTTCGTTTTCCATAACGGAAAATTGCGGCGTAAAGGCGATCACGCGTTCGAAATCGAAAAGCCGTGAAAGGTGCAACGCCATCGTTCCACCCATGGAGTTGCCAATCGCAATCACCCGTTCTGCATTGATGTGATCGACGGTGGCACGGATGCAGCAAAGGATCTGATTTGCCATTCCGTCGCCATTCAGCCAGCTGCGGGACTTGTCGCTGACAAACAGAACATGGTTCTGACGATCTGCAGAGGCAATGCCCGGAAACTCGGGTGGCGGTTCGACATTGCGTTTGGTGCCAACACCCGAAAAGCTGACGATCAGGTCGGAGCCGTCGCCTTCGAGATATCTGATCCGCAAGGGACCGTTCTCGTAGAGCAGAGGAATTTCAGCTTCGGACATACCACCGACCCACTTGATTCAACATTCGATCAAAGAGGGATACGGGGCGAACTGACCCATTTTAGGCAGCAATAAGGAGAATAAAGACAATTTGGTGTAGCGTCTGGCGCGCGTGATGCTTGCCGGCGCGAGATATCACAACGAAAAAGGCGCCGCATCATAGCGGCGCCTTTGGACGTGATCTTGTGACAATCAGCCTTTTTTCAGCACTTCACGACCCAGCACTTCGGCGATCTGCACGGCGTTCAGGGCAGCACCCTTGCGCAGGTTGTCGGACACGCACCACAGGTTGATGCCGTTGTCGATTGTGCTGTCCTGCCGGATGCGGCTGATGAAGGTCGCATAATCGCCGACGCATTCGATCGGCGACACGTAGCCACCCGGTTCGCGCTTGTCGATCACCATGATCCCCGGCGCTTCGCGCAGGATGTCGCGGGCCTCGTCTTCGTCGAGATGATCTTCGAATTCGATGTTGATCGCCTCGGAGTGACCGACGAACACCGGCACGCGCACACAGGTGGCCGTGACCTTGATCGATGGGTCGAGGATCTTTTTCGTCTCGACCACCATCTTCCATTCTTCCTTGGTCGACCCGTCTTCCATGAAGACGTCGATCTGCGGAATCACGTTGAAAGCGATCTGCTTCTGGAACTTGGCGGGGGGCACATCCGTCACCGGATTGTAGACCGCCTTTGTCTGGTCCCAAAGCTCGTCCATGCCTTCCTTGCCCGCGCCGGACACGGACTGGTAGGTGCTGACCACAACGCGCTTGATGCGGGCGCGGTCGTGCAGCGGCTTGAGCGCGACAACCATCTGCGCGGTCGAGCAGTTGGGGTTGGCGATGATGTTCTTCTTGGAATAGCCGTGGATCGCATCGGCATTGCATTCCGGCACGATCAGCGGAACGTCGGGATCATAGCGGTAAAGCGACGAATTGTCGATCACCACACAGCCCGCCTTGGCCGAGATCGGCGCGTATTTCTTGGTCGCGTCGGAGCCGATGGCAAACAGGGCAATGTCCCAACCCGTGAAATCAAACGTGTCGAGATCCTGTGTCTTCAGCGTCTTGTCGCCAAAGCTGACCTCCGTGCCAAGCGACCGGCGCGACGCAAGCACGGCGATCTCATCAACAGGGAACTGGCGCTCGGCCAGGATGTTCAGCATTTCGCGGCCCACATTACCGGTGGCGCCTGCAACGACGACTCTGTAGCCCATTTGGCTCTCCTTTCACTTGCCAGCGCCCGGTGTCGTATCCGGCTGCTGGACTGAGCGTGGCTCATACAGGACTTGCTGCGTCTGCGAAAGGGTGTTGGACAGAGCGATTGTCACAGGCTTTTTCGAGCGATTGCCACGACCATTCAGACGCGGCTGAGATCGTTTTTGCGAATTTTCTTGTCGGAAACCGGCCAGAGGCGTACCCTGATCGGCATTTAAGCACGAACCTTTTTTGGTCTCATGTCACATTCAAGCACACATCTTATTCTCGTCGTTCACGGAATCGGTGAACAAATCTCTGGTGATACAGTCGACGAAGTGGTCGCCGGAGCGGTCGCAAAACATCCCGCAAGACCGGTGGATGATCTTGCAGAGAGCCCGATTTCCATCCAGTCCTCCCACCTGACATTGACGGAAAATGACTTTGTCGGCGGGCAAGACGACCCGGTTGAGGACGTTTTCGAGTGTCATTTGCACACCCTCGCACCAGTGGGCGACACCACCCAGCGGGCAGTCTTTGCCGAGGTGCACTGGTCTGATCTGTCGCCCGCGCCCAAGGGGGCCATCGCGACAATTCTTGATCTGCTCAAGTTGATCCTTGGTCTTGGTTATATCGCCATGGACAATGTTGAGAACACCAAAGACCACAAGTTCCACCGCGGTATCGTGCATTTTTTCAACTGGGTGTTTTATGGTGGGATCGCCGCGCTGCATGCCATTCTTTTGATGGGGACAGTGCTTTTGCTGGCGCGGGGTTTCACCCCGAACCTGAACCATGGCTTTGTCATTCTGGGTTGTGCGTTTGCGGGGTTTGGTCTGTGGGCCTGGTTGCATCAATACGGCAAGAAAAACCCGCGCTTTCTGGTCACGGTGTTTCGCCGCGGCGTGCTGCTTCAATCGGCGGTGATCGTCGCGCTCATGGTAGCCCTTGCGGCGTTTGGCGATGCCATTCAGACCCTGCTGATCAAAGTTTACGAAAGCATGCCGGAAACATTGACCGTGCACAGCCCCGGTTGCGGGCGGTTTGTTCGGGACACAACGGTTGACGGGCAGATCTTTCCAAAAGCCACCGGGTTTGGCGTCGACAGTGTGTCGTGCTTTGTTGAGTTCAGCTTGTTCGTGTCAGGCCTGATGTGGATCCTGGCGGCGGTGTTGGTTGTGCTGTCACTGGTGGGCGTGTCCGGCAATGCGAAACGGGTGATTTACCCGTCGATCTGTTCGGCAATGTTGGTGTTTTGGGGCGTGTTCACCACCGGTTTCTGGCTTGCCCTGCGCCAATTGCTGGGTCAATTCGACAAGGTGCACGACGATTGCCTGTCTTTGGTGAAAGCCCTTGGCGCGAGCCAGTCTCTGACGCAAATGCCCGAGGGCGGGAACACCGCATTTGGGCTGTTCTGTCTGCATCTCGAAAAAGGGGTTGGGACGCTGGCCCTGTCTGTGACGTTCCTGATTTTGCTGATCGCCTTGGCGATACGGGCGTATTTCAAGCATGAGCGGGTGATTTTGAACCGCTCCATGCGGTGGCTGCTGAGCGCGTTTCCGGTGGCTCTGGTCGTCACGATTGTCTGGAGCGGTGATCTGACGCTGGGCGCGGCGACGGTGCCGGGCGATGGCTGGCACGCGACGTTTACGTCGATTGCGGTGTCGATCTCGTTGGGGATTGCGTTGTTGATCTATAACTTCAACGAAACTGTTGCGGCAGGTTTGGGCGTTGCGCGGGATGTGATCGTGTATCTGGTTCGGGCCGAATGCAAATGGATGGCCCGCATCGCTGAACGCGAGAGCAATTACCCAAGACGCGCCAAGATCGAAGCCCGGTTCGAGCGTGTGTTCCGCTTTATGTTGCATGCGGAGGGTCCGGACCGGATCACGGTGATCAGCCATTCGCAAGGGACGGTGATCGCGGCACGCGCGTTGGCTCGGCTCGTAAAAGAGTTTGAGGTCACCGACCCAATGATGGCCAAGAAGATCAGGTTGATTACAATGGGCTCCCCCATTTCGCATATATATGAGGAGTATTTTCCGGAGAATTACGTCATCACTCGGAAAGGTATTTCCCCTGATCTGGTGTGGCACAACCTGTATCGAAGCGGTGATTTCGTCGGCAAAACCATTGGTACAACCGACATCCCCCAAGAGCATGATCTTGAGGTGGGACGCGGCGGACACAGCCATTATTTCACCGACGAACGGGTGTGGAACCTGATGTGGGGACCTGTCGGATTTCGATTGTTTTCAAACCTGCCATGACCCCAGTATGAGGCTGTTTTAGCGCCCCGGGATGCCGTCGCGTGCAGGCGCGGGTTCCCAGTTTTCAATGATGTCCGCCGCTTCCTGCGCGGTTTCGACAAAGCGGAACAGGTCGAGGTCTTCGGGGCTGATTGTGCCTGCTTCCTTAAGCGCATCCCAGTTGATGATGCTGTCCCAGAAGGCTTTGCCAAAGAGCAGGAACGGCACGCGGTCCATGCGGCCCGTCTGGATGAGCGTGAGCGATTCAAACATCTCGTCCAGCGTGCCGAAGCCGCCGGGGAACACGCAAATCGCGCGGGCGCGCATCAGGAAGTGCATCTTGCGGATCGCGAAATAGTGGAAGTTGAAGCACAGCTCGGGCGTGACGTATTCATTCGGGGCTTGTTCGTGCGGCAGCACGATATTCAGACCGATGGATTTGCCACCCTCATCGGCAGCACCACGATTTCCCGCCTCCATCACACCCGGACCACCCCCCGTGACCACGACGAATTCGCGGTTATTGCTGTCAATGGACTTGCGAGTCATCAGACGGGCAAAGTTGCGTGCCTCGTCGTAAAAATGCGCGAGGTCGGCCAGTGTCTTGGTGCGCGCCTTGTCCGCCTCGGACGGGCGCGGGATGCGCGCACCACCGAACAAAACGATGGTGCTTTCGATTTGGTGTTCATCCAGCATGAGCTGTGGTTTGAGCAATTCGAGTTGCAGACGAACCGGGCGCAATTCTTCGCGACACAGGAAATCATCGTCGGCAAAGGCAAGCCGATACGCTGGCGAGCGCGTCTGCGCTGTGTCCGGAACATGGCTTGCCGTGCTCCGGTCAAGGCCAGCATCACGGAACGGGCTGTTGCGTTGGTCTTTCATGAGCATCGGTTCCTTGTTCGCCTATCCTCAGACTTATAGCGTCCGGGCCAAAGTGACCAGAGAGGCGATGCGATGGAATGGCAGACCGAGATCACGGCGGCGCAACAGCGGATCGCCGGACACATCGTTGAGACGCCGACGCTGCAAAGCCGCGCGTTTGGTCAGGATATCGCGCTCAAGCTGGAGCAGATGCAGCATACCGGTAGCTTCAAGACACGCGGCGCCTTTAATACGCTGCTGGCATTGGACGTGCCCGAAGCCGGGGTCGTCGCGGCTTCGGGCGGCAACCATGGGGCAGCTGTGGCATATGCGGCATAGAAACTTGGGCATCGCGCGCGGATTTTCGTCCCCGAAATCGCCGGGCCGTCCAAGATCGAGCTGATCAAACGCACCGGAGCAGAGCTGACCGTGGTGCCCGGCGAATATGCCAACGCGTTGGAACTGGCCGAGCGTGAGGCTTCGGAAAGTGGCGCGATGCAAATCCACGCCTATGACGCGCCCCTGACTGTCTCCGGTCAAGGCACAGCGATGCTGGAGTGGGAACAGCAAGGGCTCGACGCAGACACGGTGTTGATCGCAGTGGGCGGTGGCGGCCTGATCGCTGGCGCATTGGCCTGGCTGGGTGACCGCCGCAAGGTGGTGGCGGTTGAACCGATGACCTCATGCGCTCTGGATTCGGCGCTGGACGCCAGTGCGCCCGTAGATGTCCCGGTGTCCGGTGTGGCAGCAAACGCGCTGGGTGCACGGCGGATTGGCCAAATCTGCTTCGATCTGGCCACATCGGTGGGTGTGCAAAGTGTCCTCGTGTCAGACGGTGCCATCATCGAAGCGCAAGCGGCTTTGTGGCAAGCGCATCGGCAATTGGTGGAACCTGCCGGGGCCACTGCCCTCGCTGCACTGATGTCAGGCGCTTACGTACCGGCCCCCGGCGAACGCGTGGCAGTTCTGGTCTGCGGCGGCAACATTGCACCAGATCCGACGTTCGGTTGACCGCTGCGCCTGCTTTGAACATCCGGCTAACCTCATGCGTTGCGCCTTTGCGTCCCGCAGCTTATAGGCAAAGCGATTTTGGGGATAACGACGTGAGGAGCGCATCCATGTCCAACGCACAGCTTGAAACAGCCATCGAAGCCGCGTGGGACGCGCGCGATACGATCACACCGTCCACCGGCGGGGAAACCCGCGAAGCGATCGAGGATACGCTGAACGCGCTGGACAGCGGGTCTCTGCGGGTTGCGGAAAAGCAGGATGACGGCAGCTGGCACGTCAACCAGTGGGCCAAGAAGGCTGTTCTTCTGGGGTTCCGCATCAAGGACATGGAACAGCAGGACGGCGGCCCGCAGGGCGGCGGCTGGTGGGACAAGGTCGACAGCAAGTTCAAGGGCTGGGGCGACACCGAGTGGCGCACGGCAGGCTTCCGCGCGGTGCCGAACTGTGTGGTTCGCAAATCGGCATTCATCGCGCCGGGTGTGGTTCTCATGCCCTCCTTCGTGAACCTTGGCGCATATGTCGACGAAGGCACGATGGTCGACACCTGGGCAACCGTCGGGTCGTGCGCGCAGATCGGCAAGAATGTGCACCTGTCAGGCGGCGTCGGCATTGGCGGCGTGCTTGAGCCAATGCAGGCCGGTCCGACCATCATCGAAGACAATTGCTTTATCGGGGCCCGTTCCGAAGTGGTCGAAGGCTGCATCGTGCGCGAAGGCTCGGTTCTGGGTATGGGCGTCTTCATCGGCCAGTCGACCAAGATCGTCGACCGCGAAACCGGCGAAGTGATGTATGGCGAAGTGCCGCCCTACTCGGTTGTGGTAGCCGGGTCGATGCCGTCGAAGAACGGCATCAACCTGTATTGCGCCGTGATCGTGAAACGGGTGGACGAGCGGACCCGTTCCAAGACCGGCATCAACGAGCTGCTGCGCGATTGATCTTGACGGTGCGTGCCAGCACGCACCCTACGCCTTTTTGGTGGGCTTCTCTCCCACTGGGCCGCCCGCCTTTTTCCAGCCACCAAACCCGTCGGTGATGTGGCTGACATTCTCCAGCCCCATACCCTGCGCGACCTGAGCAGACAGCGCCGACCGCCAACCCGAGGCGCAGTAGAACACGAACCGATTTCCGGTTTGAAACTGCGGTTTGGCATAGGGGCTGTCCGGGTCGATCCAGAATTCCAGCATCCCACGCGGGCAGTGGAACGCGCCCGGGATCATGCCCTCGCGCTCTAACTCACGCGGATCACGTAGATCGACAAAGGTCACGCCATCCTGACCATGCAGGTCCATCAGTTCGGATGCAGGTGCGTGATCGACCACCTCGTTTGCGGCGGCCACCATGTCTTTGACGGATTTCATAAAGCGTCTCCTTGTTTTCTCGACAGTAAGACCATCGCGAGCGCGGCAACAACCCTCGACGCGCGATGGGTTTCGTGGCACATGCGGGACGCATCGCAGCACACAGGTCCAGCATGAGCGACACACCCAAGAAGCCAAAGAAGCCGCATTCGGTCTATACCCTCGTGGTCGAGGTCGGACGCAAGTCTGGCGATGGCCTTCCGAAAGGGGCCACTGGGGCGGCACTGATGTGCTATGCATCCGGCGTTGACGAGGCCGAAGCGGTCCGCGAAACCGTGGCGATCCTGAAACAGGCGGACATGGCACCACTGGATGTGACGGGCTACGGGACGTTGGAAGATCGCAAGGAACAGGGTCACGAGATCGAGCCTGACGAAATCGAGCTGATGCAACAAGCGTTGGACGAGAACTCTGTGATCGTGGCACAGGTCACACCGTTTTTCGGCGACGCCGACAAAGGTTAAGCCGCCCGCGCCTCGGCCAAAGTGATGGCTTCGAAGGCGCGCAGAACCTGATACCCGGCCCGGTGATGTTCCGGCAAAAGTGCGCGCGGCAGATCGCTGAGCACTGATGACGAGAGCAATGTCTTGTCGCGCCGCATCCGTCCAATGTAGAGCGTCTCCAGTGCAGCGTCCGGGATACGCACCGCATCATGGTGCGGCAAGAGCACTTGGTGATACGTGACAAACCGAGGCGCGGGTTCAAAATGGCCAGCGTAGCCATTGACCAAAGCCGACGCCGGGATCAGCACCTCTTCGCGTCCGAACAGATATTCGACCTCTGGCCCACTGACCAACAAACGCTGGTGCCGCGATACCACCACATCCTGTGTCAGACCGAAATAGGGCGCGCGCAGACGCACAGGACGGAACGACCCCAGCGCGGGCACCGACCGGGACACGGCATGCAATACCGGGACAAGTTTGCCATCGGCCGCGCGCACCACGTCGCCCTGTTTCAAGGCCATTGCCAAACTAAGCCCATGCGCGGTTTCGATTGGAACTGACGGGGACAGAGTTGGCATTGGTCCGACTGGTTCGATCTCGGTCGAGAGGGCGACGAAGATGACGTCAGGATCGATCTCGGTCAGCCCCTTGGGACAGGCCAGAGCAACAAGATCGGACAGAAGTGGCGCGCGTTTAATGGCAAAATGACGGATAAGAACATGTTCGGTTTCGGGGCGCGCCACGACAAGCCGACCCAACTGCTTGTGCACATCCCAACTGATTGTGACCTGCAACGTGTCCGTGCGCGCCTCGCGCCCGCGCTCTACCACCTCGTGAACCACATCTTCACCTTGGGCGATCACCAGAACCAGGCTGCCATGCGGCGTCGACATCAGCGAAAAACTCGACACTGACGTGCCTTCGCGCTTGTAACTGAGCAATGTTTGCGGACGACCATCCGGGGACAAGCGGGTTTCCAGAACAACCGATCCGCGCGGCACACAGGCGCGTGGGCGGAGATCGAGAATGTCCCTAACCTCGCTACGGACCCACGGGGACCGCTGTTCGCCATCGAACAAAGCAAACCAAGTCATGCCGCAGCCCCAAAAAGCACTTGCGCTTCGTGCTTCTTGAGGATCTGACGCGCCGCAGCGCCGTATCCTTCGCCGGTTTCGGGATCGAGCTCGGGGAAAAGCCCCATGATCTCTTCGATGATGTTGTTTTCGAACGCGTCCAGCGTTTGCGGGCCCGGCAAGAAGCTTTCGGTCGCCAGCCCATTCGACAAGATGATTTCGTGCTGGTCGAACAGCAGGTGCACATAGGTGACCATGCCACCTTCGACAATCTGCACGGTGCGCCCGTTGACAAGATGCTTGGCCGCCACCAGAACCTCGGGCGTGCCGAAAACGAGATCGGCCAGCGGGTCACGCACAAGGATGCGGTGCTGCGGCGACAACATAAGCGACCCGTGGTTTCCAAAGGTCTTCGCCGCCACGCGGACCGGCGCATACGTGCTAATCGCAGCAACAGTGCGCTGACCGATCCAGCGCAAGGGCTGCGCACCGTGATCTAGCGTCCAGACCAGATCTCCGGGAACAAGATCCTCCACACGACGCGGGCCATTCGTCGTTTCGATCAGGGTGCCGGCGACGAAACAGGGCACCGTTGCGATGGTGACAAACCCTGTGTCGATCTCGCCGTTGGTACTTTCGATTCCATAGGTGAAATTGACAGTCTCGAAATCACCATCCGACGTCACCGACAGCGTGCCGTCGGCATTCAACGTGACCACCTGACCAGTGCCCAGCGTGACGCTGTCACCCGCGCTGACGGCGATGCCATTGATATGGGTGATGAACATCACCCCTCCGGTCAGGTTGATGTCGTTGTCGAGAACGTCCAGCACCTTGGTCCGGTTCGTGTACATGCTCACGAGGTCGGATCGTGCCACGAGCTCGGTCTGGATCGAGTCTCCAGCGATCAGCAGGTTGGAATCGTAGCTGGAGTCGGCAACATCCGCGATCCCGATACGTATAGAGTTCACTTCGTCCGGATTGACCAACATGGTCATGGTCAGGGTGACGGTAAAGCCATCCATCTCGGTGTTATAATCGTCGCCCGTGTTGTCCTTGAAAAGGTTGATATTCGCAGTCGTGTTGAGGTTCGCGGGGTCAACGTCCCCGTCGCCGGCAACGATGTCGACCTGTTGGCCGTTGATCCAGACGCCGACGAAATCCTGATAGATGGAGTTCGTGAACTCCGGGTATTCCTCGGATGAGAACACAAACCGCATCGTCATCACGTCATTCTCGGGAATGAAGTCGATATCAAGGTAACTGGCGTCGTATGTGTTGGTCCCGGCGGCCGCGTTGAAATCCGGGTTGTTGTTTTGGCCGCCGCTGCTCGTTGTTGTGGAACCGCTGCGGTTAGGATCACCCCCGCTTTGTGTGAACGCCCTGACCTGTCCAGTCGACAGGATGACGCCTGAATCCGACGGTGTGACACCCGGAGCCAAGGCATCGCCGTTGCTGTAGATCGCGGAAGCCCGGCTGTCACCGCTGTAACTGGCGCCCACAACTGTGACGCCAGTGCCAAAGATCGCATTAGCCATCGCCACCGCGCTGGCACCTGTGTTGTATGAAAGCTCTGCGCCTGTTGCCATCTTTGCCTCGACGAGGCCCAAGGCATCTTTCCAGACGCGGACAAACAACGGCCGGTGTTTTCACCGTGCCGAACCACTGACTGAATACTGCTCTGCCTCGAGCCGTTTTATTTTTATTGATAGGAAGTTAGCATAAATGGTGCGCGTGTCATTCTTTCGATAGAATTGGTATCGAAAGGATAGGAGCCGAATGAGTCCTTTTCGCCACATTTGCCTCTACCGACCAGAGACGATAGCCAAGGCGCAAGACGGAACAAGGGACCGAGCCAATGACCGAGACCAATCCTGTAGACCTGACCGCTGCGCTTGTACGTTGCCCCTCGGTTACCCCAGAGGAAGGCGGCGCGCTGGTCTTGCTGCAAGACCTGCTGGAGAGCGCCGGGTTCGCATGCACTCGTGTCGATCGCGAGGGTGTTTCAAACCTGTTCGCGCGCTGGGGTGACAAAGGTCATGCGCGAACTTTCGGGTTCAACGGCCATACGGATGTCGTGCCGCTGGGCAATCCTGACGCATGGACGATGCCGCCTTTCGGCGCCGAGATCAAAGACGGCATGATGTACGGACGCGGATCGACCGACATGAAATCGGGCGTCGCCGCCTTTGCCGCTGCTGCGGTGGATTTCGTGCAAAACACGCCTCCCGATGGTGCAGTGATCCTGACCATCACCGGCGACGAGGAAGGCGATGCGATTGATGGGACCATGGCGCTGCTGGCTTGGATGGAAACCCACGACGAGAAGATGAGCGTCTGTCTTGTCGGGGAACCCACCAGCCCGGATCACATGGGCCAGATGATGAAGATTGGGCGGCGCGGGTCAATGAACGCTTGGTTCACGGTGACTGGTATACAGGGCCATTCCGCCTATCCCCACCGCGCGCTTAACCCGATGCCCGCTATGGCGCGTCTGATGGACCGATTGGCCTCGCACGAGTTGGACACCGGGACCGACCATTTCGATGCTTCAACTTTGGCGGTCGTGACAATCGACACCGGAAATGCCGCGACCAACGTGATCCCCGCCGAAACACATGCCTGCATCAATATCCGTTTTAACGACATTCATACCGGCGAAGGTCTGTCCTACTGGCTGCGCGACGAGGCGGCCAAGGTGGATGCAGAGTTCGGCACAAAGACCGACGTTAAAATCAAGATTTCGGGTGAGGCGTTCCTGACACCACCGGGGCCGCTGTCCGATTTGGTGGCCAAGGCCGTCGAGGCGGAAACGGGCGTGACACCGGAACTGTCGACAACCGGCGGCACATCCGACGCGCGGTTCGTCAAGAACCACTGCCCGGTGGTCGAATTCGGCCTTGTCGGCAAAACCATGCACGCGGTCGATGAACGGGTCGAGGTGGCGCAGATCGTGCAGCTTAAGGCGATCTACACCCGCATCCTTCAGGACTATTTCGCGCAATGACCGTGACCGTCTTGAGGGTCGCGGACCCGACCGACTGTTATGCGGTTCGGTACGACGTGTTCGTTCAGGAGCAGAAAGTTCCTGTCGAATTGGAGCGTGACGAACTTGACGCCACTGCGATCCACTTGCTGGCAACAGACAACGGCTCGCCGGTTGGCGCGGCGCGGATCGTAATCAACGGCGACACTGGCAAGATTGGGCGCGTCTGTGTTTTGCGTGATCGGCGCCACAACGGGATTGGCTCAACCCTGATGTGCGAGACTCTGGAAATCCTGCGCGACATGCCCGGCGTCACCCGCGCGGCCCTTGGCGCGCAGATCGACGCTTTGGGGTTCTATGAAAAGCTGGGCTTCACCGCCTATGGCGAGGTGTTCGATGATGCAGGCATCGACCATCGCATGATGGAGCTGCGCTTCGACATCTGACGCGACTTTCGCCATGACGCGCCACATCCCGCGTGCTACCTGAGTTGTATGAGCAAATTGCCGACAAAGGCGGACATCCTTGAATGGATCGCCGCCAACCCGACCCTCACTGCGAAACGCGACATTGCCAAGGCTTTTGGCATCAAGGGCGCTGCGCGGATCGACCTGAAGCGCCTGCTGAAAGAGCTGGAGGCCGAAGGCCACCTTGAGAAGCGCAAGAAGACCTATCGCGACCCCGATCGTTTGCCGCCCGTGAGCGTGTTACAAGTGAAGGCACCGACGCCAGATGGAGACCTTTTCGCGCGCGCGCTGGAGTGGCATGGTGAAGGTGTGGAGCCGATCATCCTTGTGATCCCACGCGCCTCTGATCCCGCTTTGGGCGAAGGCGACCGCATCCTTGCGCGTCTACAGGTCGTGCATGAGGAAGACCACAACTACGAGGCACGACTGATCCGGCGCATCGGGACCAACCCGCGCAAGGTGGTGGGTATCTTTGCCAAATCCTCGGAAGGTGGGCGGATCAAGCCGATCGACAAAGGTTCGGACAAGGAATGGGTGGTCGCCCCAGATGCCACCGGCGGCGCTAAGGATGGGGAATTGGTCGAGGCGGAACAGGCCGGACCCGCCGGGCGCATGGGCCTGCCACGTGCCCGGATCATCGAACGGCTGGGCGACCCAAGCGCCCCCCGCGCAGTGTCGCTGATCGCCATTCACCAGCACGGCATTCCCGACAGTTTCCCCGACGATGTGATCGCCGAGGCAGACGCGATGAAACCGGCTGGCCTTTCGGGTAGGACCGACATGCGGGACATGCCGCTGATTACCATCGATCCGATAGATGCACGCGACCGTGACGATGCGTGTCTGGCGTACCCCGACGATGATCCCAAGAACGAGGGCGGCCACGTGATCTGGGTCGCCATCGCGGATGTGTCGCATTACGTGACGCCCGGATCGGCGCTCGACCAAGAGGCGCGCAAACGGGGCAATTCCAGCTATTTCCCTGACCGTGTAGTGCCGATGCTGCCGGATCGCCTGTCGGGTGATCTTTGTTCGCTGCACGAAGGTGTGCCGCGTGCCTGTGTGGCGGTGCGGATGGTGGTCGACGCGCATGGCACCAAGATCAGCCACAGCTTTCAGCGCGGGCTGATGCGGTCGGTGGCGTCGCTGGACTATCGCACAGTGCAAGAGGCGATGGATGGCAACCCAAACGACAAGACCGCGCCGTTGATGGACGACGTGATCCGGCCGCTTTACGCGGCTTATGCCGCGCTGCGCGAGGCGCGGAACCGACGTCAGCCCCTCGATCTCGACCTGCCCGAGCGCAAGATCATTCTGGCCGAGGATGGCACGGTACAGTCGGTCAACTTTGCCGACCGGTTGGATGCGCACCGCCTGATCGAGGAGTTCATGGTGCTCGCCAATGTCTGCGCCGCCGAAACCCTGATCGCCAAACGCACGCCGCTTCTCTTCCGCGTGCACGAAGAACCGCCGCCCGAGAAAATGGAGAGCTTGCGCGAAACCGCCGAGGCGGCGGGGCTGACGCTGGCCAAGGGGCAGGTGCTCAAGACCGCGCAACTGAACCGCCTGCTGCATGATGCTGCCGGATCGGAAGAGGCCGAATTGATCAACCTCGCCACGCTGAGGTCGATGACGCAGGCCTATTACAACCCCGAGAATTTCGGGCATTTCGGCCTCGCGTTGCAGAACTACGCGCATTTCACCTCGCCCATCCGGCGTTATTCTGACCTGATCGTGCACCGCGCGTTGATCAAGGCGCATGGCTGGGGTGATGACGGGCTGTCGCCCGAAGATATCGACCGGCTGGAAGCGACCGCGCAGCATATCAGCGATACAGAGCGTCGGTCGATGATGGCCGAACGCGACACAACCGACCGCTATCTGGCAGCGTTCCTGTCTGATCGCATCGGCGCAGAGTTCGGCGGGCGTATCAGCGGCATCGCACGCTTTGGTGTGTTCGTGAAGCTGGACGAAACCGGCGCTGACGGTCTTATCCCGATCCGGTCCTTGGGTAACGAGTATTTCCACTTTGATGCTGATGCCGGAACGCTGATGGGATCCGACACTGGTGTGATGATCGGTCTGGGCCAGCGCGTGACTGTCAAACTGGTCGAGGCAGCGCCTGTGACCGGGGGCATCGCTTTGGAGCTGCTGACACTTCAGGACGCGGAACTCCCGGGCAGCTCTGGCAAAGGCCGCATGGGGCGCGGGACACGCCCCAAGGGCAAGGGTGGACCAAAGCGCAAAGCGGCCAGGGCGAAAAAGAAAGACGCCAAGACCAAGCGCAAGGTCACGCGGCAGCGGCGGAACGGGTAAATTTTGGATAAAGGGCATCGCGGCCACGCTGGATATATCCCATCAATGTTTCGTTCCCTCGCACCGCCCGCCGGATCGCAGTATCGGCGGGCAAACCAGCAAGCATGCTAAGGACCGGAACGGCAATCGTGTCGGGTGCGGTGGGATGGTCGGCCAAAAGGAACCGCTTGTCCCACAGCAAGTCAGTCAGGCAATCGAGGTCGGGCGTCACGCATTGCATGCGCTGATCTTCGGTCATGCGGGCAAAACCCTGCCCTTTCAGGCCATTTCGCACCTGACGGCGCACCATATTGGCGATGAACGGGCGCATCGGTGACGGAATACTGCCAAAGGCAACGGGCACCAGTTTGGCCCAACAGCGATCATCCAACCATCGGTCATGTGCGACCGCGACCCGGAGGTGTTCTTCGATCATGCGGATTAGCGCATGCCCCAACACGCGGTCGGCAGACGACAGACCAGGATAGAAATCCGCCCCGCGCTTTTCCAGATAAGTCTGGATGAACCCGCTTTCCGGGATCAGCCCTTCGGATGTGCGCAGCGCAGGCAAACGTCCAATCGGGGCCTCTGAGGGTGTGTTTGCGTATTCCGGACGCCAGTCTTCGCCCGACATGTCCAACTGGATCATGGACTTGACGCAGAACGGGCTGAGGCTGGGTTCGTTAAAGCCTTCGGGATAGGTGATGAGTGTGAACATACTTGCCTCCAAATCAGTGCTGCATCCGGAGTAGCGCGGCACACTGTCAGTTTTTGTCAGTATGGTGTAGAAAGCTCTGGATATGAGCCGCACCCATCGCATGTTCCAATTGATGCAAGCTTTGCGCAGTCTGCCCGCCCCGGTTACAGCGGCGCAGCTGGCTGATGCGACCGGCGTGTCCCCGCGAACGCTCTACCGGGACATCGACACGCTGCGCGAACTTGGCGCAGTGATCGATGGGGAGGCCGGGTTCGGCTACACGCTGATCGAGGACGCGCATCTGCCGCCGCTGGGCTTCAAGGATGACGAATTGGAAGCCCTCGTTCTTGGCCTGCGCGAGGTTGCTGCGGTTGGCGACCCGGCACTGGCCGAAGCCGCCCGGAGCGCGTTGACCAAGCTGCGAGCACGCCTTCCGGAAAGTCAGGCACATCGCTTGCGCCACTCAGTGCTCGTCGCGCACCGTTTCCACCCACCTGCTCAGCCCACGATCGACTCGGGTATCCTTCGAGAGGCGTGTTGGGATGAACGGATCGTCGGCTTTTCCTATACCGACAAGCACGGCACAGCCACGCAACGCGAGGTCAAACCGCTAAGTATCATGCTCTTCGATCAATCACATTGTCTCTTGGCATGGTGCCTGAAGCGTGACGATTACAGGGCGTTCCGGTTGGACCGGATGGTGGACTTGAATGTGACTGATCGATCCTTCCGTCCGGGGCGTGTGCCATTGCTCAAGACCTATCTTGAAAACCTGAACCAAGCGGCAGGAGACCGCTTGGTCCGCTTTTGATCCCTTCGCAAAAACTGCGAGTCGCGCTAGAATTGAACAAAGTTCGGCAAACGGACACGGGCAGCAGGGGTTAAAAACATGCGTTATCAAGTGATCGCCTCGGTTCTGGCAATGATAGGGTCCACGGCACAGGCCCAGACGGTCGATGATCCGACCCGTCCGGTTAGCCGTTCCAGCGCTGGTGCCGAAGTCAGCCGCAACGCGGTATCTCTTGTGTCGCTGACAGCCCCACGCAACTCCTTGCGTCCTGCCTTGCGCCCAGCTGCGGCACCTACGCCGGAAACGCTGGTTCCCGCTGCCACGCAATCGGGGTTCGATGATTGGATCAAAACTTTCAGAAATCGTGCATTGCAGCAGGGTATCACCGCCGAGGTTTTCGACCGTGCCTTTGTCGGCGTGCAATACGATGCCGACGTCATCCGCCGCGACCGCAACCAATCGGAATTCACCAAGACGATCTGGGATTATCTTGACAGTGCAGCGTCTGATGCGCGGGTGAACAATGGCAAAGCTGCGCTACGCAAACATGGCGCGCTTTTGGATCGGATCGAGGCGCGATACGGCGTCGACAAGGATGTGATCGTTGCGATCTGGGGGTTGGAGAGCGCTTACGGCACCTTCCGTGGATCGAACCCCGTGATCGGGTCGCTTGCCACGTTGGCTTATGATGCGCGGCGCAGCGATTTCTTCGAACAGCAGCTTGTCGAGGCGCTGAAAATTCTGCAAAGCGGCGACGTGAGCCTGACCGACTTCACAGGCAGTTGGGCCGGGGCGATGGGGCATACGCAGTTCATCCCGACCTCGTACCAATCTCTCGCGGTGGATTTCGACGGTGACGGCAAGCGCGACATCTGGTCAGACGATCCCGCCGACGCGCTGGCCTCGACCGCGAACTACCTCTCCAAAAACGGCTGGGTCAAGGGCGCGCCTTGGGGCGTTGAGGTGCGGATATCACAAGGCTTCGACTACACACTTGCCAACCGGGACATTCTGCGGATGCCGTCTGACTGGGCAAAGATGGGGATCGTTGACCTTAATGGCAAAGCGGTGCCGGATCACGGGTCCGCCTCGGTCCTGTTGCCAGCAGGCGCAAAGGGCGCAGCCTTTCTGATCTTCAAGAATTTCGATGTGATCGAGACCTACAACACCGCGGACGCCTATGTGATCGGGGTGGGTCACCTAAGTGACCGCATCACCGGCGCAGGACCGATCCAATCGGAATGGCCCCGCGAGGATCGCGCGCTGACCTTCGACGAACGCGTGGAAATGCAGCGCCTGTTGACCGCCAAAGGCTTCGACACCAAGAAGATCGACGGCAAGATCGGGCCACTGACCATCAATGCGGTAAGGGCGTATCAGACATCCATTGGGGATATTCCTGATGGCTATGCCTCTTTGAACATCCTCAAGAAACTGCGCTAGAGTCTTGGGCGAAACGGTGGCGCGACCGCCCTGCCCTAGAAGGCCCGACATATGCCAACAACTCTGATCGTTCTGGCGCATCCCGAACGGCGTTCGTTCAATGGTGCATGGTCCGACGCAACCGAAGCGGCTGCGCGCGCGCAAGGTGATAAGGTTTTGCGATCCGACCTGTGCCAGATGGGATTCGATGCAGTGGAGAAGGCTTCACATTATACCGACTGGCCCGATGGTACACCGTTCGACCCCCTCAAGGCGCAGGAAGCTGCGGCCACGGCTGCGACCACGCCGGTTGATGCGGCGATAGAAGTGGAAAAGATTCAACAAGCCGACCGCATCGTTCTGCATTTTCCGCTCTGGTGGTTCGCCCCGCCAGCCATCCTCAAGGGATGGTTCGACCGCACATTCCAGCACGGAGCATTGCACGACGTAGACAAGCGGTTCGATACCGGGTTGTTTCAAGGAAGGCGCGCTTTGATGTGTGTGACCACAGGATCGCAAGCGGACGAAAGCGCTTTCAACGGCAAAGAAGGCGACGTCCGGCTGCTACTTTGGCCGACGGCTTATACGCTGCGGTACTTGGGGTTCGATGTGCTTGAGCCCGTCGTTGTACATGGTGTTCACGGCTATCACCGCGGCGACCGCAAGGCAGAATTGGCCACGCGCCTTGAGGCGACTCTGAAGGCGCAGCACAGCGTCATCGCAGGGTTGGACTCCCATGCACTGCTCGCCTTCAATCGTGATGAAGACTTCGATGACATGGGACGATTGCGTGCCGACAAACCAAGCTATTCGCCCTTCATACGGCATGGCGATAAATCCAACGATTAGAGAGTTTGCGTTGCAGGCTATCGCAGACTAAACGCGCCCAACCCGTCACCACATCTTCAATTTGGAAAGCCCGCCGTGATCCTGAGTATCGACGTGCACCTGCAATATCGTTTGTCCCAGCCCACAGACCTGCTTTTGCAGATCGAAGCCGCAGATCAGGTGGACCAAATCGTCAGACAAACCCGGATCGATTTTTCCGAGGTCGAGAACATCTCGCGGATCGCCGCCGATGACGGACTGGGCCAACGGATTTGGCTGCGCGCCAATGGACTGTTCCAATGCGACTACAGCGCCAACATCCAGATCGACCGCCCTGTCACTGACCTGAGCGCTCTGCCCGCAACGCCACCACACCAATTGCCGGGCGAAACTGTGCGCTACCTCATGCCATCGCGCTATTGCCCATCTGACGAGTTCCAAACCTTTGTGGCCGCCGAGTTCGGCCATCTTTCAGGCGGTGCACAAATCACTTCGATGCGCGACTGGATCGAGCGGTCCTTTCAGTATGTACCGGGTGTCAGCAATGCACAGACCACTGCTCTGGACAGTTTCGTGCAGCGCCAAGGCATCTGCCGCGACTACGCCCATGTTCTGGTGACACTGGCCCGCGCCGCGACGATCCCCGCGCGCTTTGCCAGTGTCTATGCACCGGGCGTAACACCGCCGGATTTCCATGCGGTGGCAGAGGTATATCTGGGCGGCGCATGGCATCTCGTCGATCCGACGGGCATGGCGTCGTCCGCAGACATTGCACGGATCGGTGTTGGCGCGGATGCGGCCAGCGTCGCGTTCCTCAACATCTTTGGTCAGGCGGAGTTCGTCGCACAGAGCGTGTCTGTCCAAGAAGACTAATGCCTCCGGGCTATCAAAGCTCTGACAGATCGGTCCAGCGAAACGCGTCTTTTTCGACAAACACCCGCCCCACCGAGGGCAGGGAGAAATGGCTGCCAAGCACAAGGCACCCAGTCTCAGACGCCGTTTCCAGCAGAAAGCGGCGGGACTCGACGGCCCGTTCGGGATCCGCATCGAACTTGAAATGCCATTCGGGGTGCCAGCATTGCGCGGCAGAATGCAGGGCATCCCCGGTGATGATCGCTTTGCGACTGCCGCTTTGGATCTGAACCGACACGTGACCCGGTGTATGACCGGGCGTCGGAACAAGGGTGACGTGATCGCCAAGCCTATGGCCCGCCTGCACCATCTCGGCCTGACCAGCGGCAATCACGGGCAAGACGCTCTCGGTGTATAGATCGCTCATCCGGTCCTTTTGGAACGCTTCGTCGGCGGCGGGTATCAGGTAGCGCGCATTGGGAAACGTGGGAACCCAACGGCCATCCTCAAGCCGCGTGTTCCATCCCACGTGATCGGTGTGCAGGTGCGTACACAATACGTAGTCGATGTCATCGACGGTCAGACCTGCCGCATGGAGCGATGCCAAGAACCGCCCATCGGACCGTTTGTGCCAGCTGGGAAAAGCAGGGACAGTTTTGTCGTTGCCAACACAGCTGTCGATCAGAATTCGATGGGTCGGCGTGATCAACACGAACCCTTGAATGGGAATAATCAGGCAACCCGTCGTCTTACAGATCGAGCCAGATACATGCCGGTCAATGATATCGGCGACATCAGGCCCGGCAGTCGGGAAAAGAGCATCGGGTGCCATGAAGGGACCGTGCAGGTCGAGCAATCTCCAAACTTCGACCTCACCGATTTTACAAAGCATCGCCTGTTCCCATTCGAACTGTTCTTGTCAGTCTGCCTGACAACTCTCCCCCCGAAAACAGGCCAGCGCTTTCTGCTCCTGTTCAACAGTCGGGGATGCATATGTCATTCCGGGACAAGGGTTGATCTGCAGGACCCATTGGCGGTCTTCCTGCTTGAGGAAGGCCAAATGCTCGGCCTTGACAGTTCCACCGCACCACGGGCCAAGGCAGGACACCCGCAGGATCACATCGCGTTCGAACCTCTTGGTGAAGCCATCTTTGGTCAGGGAAAATCCTGCCAGCCAGCCTTCTAGATCAACACTGTCGCGCGCACGGGATGTACGCTGATCGACCCGGTCGGGAAGATCGGATTCATCAAAGAACAGATCGCCTTTGACGATGATGTAAGTGTCATCGGATTGTGCGGCCTGCTGGAAATCGCGAGCAATGTCCGGAGCCATGCAGCTTAACGCAAAGGCCGGTTGAGAAAGCGCCATCACGCCAGCAACGACGACACCCAAGCGCGTCACAGGTGATCCTTGAACGCTGTCAAAACCCGCTCATAGACATGCCGCTTGAATGGAACAATGTTGTTGATGAGTTGATCCGGCGCCATCCACTTCCAACGGCTGAATTCCTGATGTTCGGTGGCGATATCCACTTGGTCATCAGTTCCTTTGAACCGCATCAGGAACCACTTTTGCTCCTGCCCGCGATAGCGTCCTTTCCAAAGCTTGCCGACAAGGTCATGCGGCAAGTCGTAGGGAATCCAATCCTTGGTCTCGGCCTCGATCTTGACCAGCCGGGACAGAACCCCGGTTTCTTCCCAAAGCTCCCGCAAGGCTGCATCACGGGGGCTTTCGCCCTTGTCCACGCCACCCTGCGGCATTTGCCAAGCAGGGCCCGGGTTGTCGATGCGCTGGCCCACAAAAACATGCCCCTCACGGTTCACCAGCATGACACCGACACAGGGACGATATGGCAGGCGAGCAATCTCTTCGGGGGTCATCTTGGGGCCTTTGCAAAGTTGCGGCGCAGAAACATTCCGCGCCGCAATATGATTTTAGTCGTTGGACGGCTGAAGCGCCGTCAAGCCTTTGAGGATGTCGATGGCATAGGCCAGCTGGTAATCCTCTTCGCGCAACGCTGCAGCGGCTTCGGCTTTGGCGCGGTCGGCTTCGATCTGCTGAACCTCGTCCTCGCTCAGGCTGTCATTGTCGAGACTGCCACGAAGGTCTGCCTCGGACCGGTTGAAGACGTTTGTTTCTTCCTCGTCCTCAGCGCTGGCCTCGGCGCGGCGCGGTTGAGCTACGACGATATCCGGCGACACGCCAAGCGACTGAATGGACCTGCCCGAGGGCGTGTAATACCGCGCGGTGGTCAGACGCATAGCACCGTCGCCCCGAAGCGGCATCACGGTCTGGACCGAGCCCTTGCCGAAGGACTTCGTGCCGACCACAATGGCGCGGCGGTGATCCTGAAGCGCACCGGCGACGATTTCGGATGCTGATGCAGAACCACCGTTGATCAGAACGACAATCGGTTTGCCCTGTGCCAGATCACCCGGCGTGGCATTGTAGCGATCACCATCCTCGGGGTTGCGGCCCCGAGTGCTGACGATCTCGCCCTTTTCAAGGAACGCATCGCTCACCCGGATTGCCTGATTGAGCAAACCGCCCGGATTGTTGCGCAAATCAAGAACGATACCCTCGACACTGTCGATGCCACCGGCGGCTTCAACCTGTTCAGCCAGCCCCTCTTCGAGGTTGGCATAAGTCTGGTCGTTGAAGGTGGTGACGCGCAAAACCACCGCTTCACCTTGCAGGCGGGTTCGAACTGCGGTCAGCTTGATGGTGTCGCGGATGATCGACACATCAAACGGTTCGGATTCGCCTTCGCGCACAACGGTGATGATGATCTCTGACCCAACCGGACCGCGCATCATGTCGACCGCCTCGTCAAGCGTCAGACCCAATACCGAAGCACCATCCACATGAGTGATGAAGTCGCCCGCTTCGATCCCTGCTTCTTCGGCGGGGGTGCCGTCAATTGGCGACACGACTTTCACAAAGCCTTCTTCCTGCGTGACTTCGATCCCCAGACCACCGAATTCGCCGCGCGTTTGCACGCGCATGTCTGCGGCATCGTCCGGCGACAGGTAACTGGAATGCGGATCAAGCGAGGTGAGCATGCCGTCGATGGCCGCTTCGATCAAATCCCCTGCATCCACCTCTTCGACATATTGCGCGCGGATACGTTCGAAAATGTCCCCGAACAGGTCGAGCTGTTCATACACGTTTGTGGTGCGGGCGCTTTCCTGCGCGACCAGCGGACCCACGAATTGCGTCGTGGCCACGATGCCTGCAAGTGTGCCGCCCATGGCCGCCATGACTACTTTTTTCATTCGGTCCTTCCCTTATCCTCTGTGAACCACCCAAGGGGGTCCTCTGGCGTATCGCCTATTCTGACTTCTATATAGAGCGTTTCAGACAACGCTTCGCCAGCCCTTTCACCGGATGGTGATTGAATATCGTTGGTTTCACCCGCTGGACCGCCCATCAAACCGACCGGACTGCCTTCGGGAAGCACCTGACCGGTCTCACCAAACACCGAGTCGAGCCCAGCAAAGACGAACAGGATATCGGGTTCCGGTTCCAGAATGCTGACCAGCCCGTAATCCAAAAGCGGCCCCCGGTAGCGGATCGTTGCCGCCGCCGGTGTCGTGACCAGCGCGCGAGGTCTTGTCGCGATCAAGATGCCCGGACGTGTCACACCCGCCGCATCGGTCTCCCCGGCACGACGCAGGATTTCACCGGAAACAGGCAGTGACAACCGGCCTTTGCGATTGCTTGCGGCCGGCAGATTAAGATCAGCTTCATTCTCGGAAATCTGGCTCAACCCAGCGGCAAATCCATCGAGCGTTTCGGTTGCGGCAATCAGCAGAGCGGTCTTCACCGGATCTTCGGTGAACTTGCGCGGCAGGTCGGTGCGGTCTGCAATGGCCTGACTTAACGCCGTTCGTGCAATCTGAATATTGGCCAACCCGGTTTGCAACGTGTTCGCCGCATCCTGCTGCAACTGCCGCAACGCGGTTGCCTCTTCCACATCCGCGCGCAGGTCAGCAGCGGCATCTGTCAACGCAGGCGTGATGGAGGCCATCAACAACCCAGCCCGCGCCGCACCAATGGGGCCGTCAGGATGCACGAAATTCTTCGGACCGGCATCCGGCCCCAATGCAGACAAAGCCGCCAGCAAGCGCGTCATCTCGGCATCGCGCGCATTCAGCTCGCGCCGCAATTCAGTTTCGCGGATAGATGCCGCCCGTAACCCGTCCCGCATCGCCGCAAGCCCGGTCTCGAACGCCTGAACAGCTTCGGTCAGCGCCCTGACGCGATCCCGCGCGGACTCAGCCGCGTCAAGCTGGGCGGTTGCATCTTCCAACTGCACCATCGCGCCGCGCGCGGCCTCGGCCGGGGTCTGAGCCGCGAGGGGTGCGCCGACTAGGCAGAGAAGAAGCGCAAAATGCCTCATGAGCGGATCAGGGATTTCCCGGTCATCTCGTCGGGTTGCGGCAGCCCCATCAGCGCCAGCAGCGTCGGCGCGAGGTCAGCCAGCCGCCCGTCAGCCAGCGTTGCACCCTCCGGCCCACCGTAAAGAACAACCGGCACGAGGTTCGTTGTATGCGCTGTGTGCGGCCCACCCGTTTCGGGATCGACCATGGTTTCGCAATTGCCGTGATCGGCTGTTACGATCATCGCACCACCCATCTTTTCGACGGCGGCAAGCACCTTGCCCAGCCCTGCATCCACAGCTTCGCAAGCCTTGATTGCGGCATCCAGATCGCCGGTGTGCCCAACCATATCCGGGTTGGCGTAGTTAGTGACGATCAGGTCATATCCTGCCTCTACGGCAGCGATGAATTTATCTGTCACTTCATCAGAAGACATCTCTGGTTGCAGGTCATAGGTCGCTACATTCGGGCTTTTAGGCATGAACCGGTCTTCACCCTCTTCCGGCGTTTCCTGCCCACCGTTCAGAAAGAAGGTCACATGAGGGTACTTCTCGGTTTCGGCCAGCCGGAACTGTTTGCGCCCGTGTTTGGCGACCCATTCGCCAAGTGTGTTCTTGATTTCCTGCTTGGGATAGGCGGTCGTCATGTAAGCATCATGCGCCTTGGAATAGTTCACCATGCCCAGAAGGCCAGACAGATCAGGCTTTTCACGATCGAAGCCATCGAACGCGGGGTCACCGATCGTAGCAAGGATTTCCCGAGCGCGATCCGCGCGGAAGTTTAGACAGAAGAACCCATCGCCTTTACTCAGACCGCTGTAGCCGCCGATCACGCAAGGCTCGATAAATTCGTCATTCTGGTCTTTGGCATAGGCGTTTTCTACGGCTTGGATCGCCGCATCGGCTCTTGTGCCCTGACCGAGGATCATTGCGTCATACGCCCGTTTGACCCGGTCCCAACGGGTGTCCCGGTCCATCGCGAAATAGCGCCCGATCACAGTGCCGATGCTGGCACCTTCCGGCAAGCTGTTGCTCAGTTCCGCGACAAATCCCTTGGCCGAGGTCGGGGCCACGTCGCGCCCGTCGGTGATCGCGTGCAGCACGACTTCGACTCCCCGATCAGTAAGCATCTTCACCGCCGCCTTGATGTGGCTGATATGACCATGCACCCCACCGTCCGAGACCACTCCCATAATATGCGCCCGGCCACTTGCGTCTTTGACCGCCTTGGCAAATTCAAGGATCGCGGCGTTCTCGAAAAAGCTGCCGTCTTCGATGGCAAGGTCGATCTGCCCCAAATCCATCGCCACTACCCGGCCCGCACCGATGTTTGTATGCCCAACCTCGGAATTGCCCATCTGGCCGCTGGGCAAGCCAACATCTGGCCCGTGCGTGATCAGCTTAGCATTGGGGCAGGTCGCCATCAGGCGATCCATCGTGGGCGTGTCCGCCAGTTTCGGCGCGTTCGCCGTCGGATCATCACGCAGACCCCAACCGTCGAGGATGGTCAGAACCACAGGTTTCGGGATGGTCATGTGCGGCGTCCTCTGCTCGGCCCGGTCTTTGGCGCGGTGTAGCAGAGGTGGCGCGGGATGTGGAGAGGGCGCTTGATCCGTTTGATCGAACCGCGTGCGCGGTCCGATCCGCTGGGGGCTCTGCCCCCAGACCCCCGGCATATTTTCAAAAAGAAGAATTACAGGACGCCAGATCCAAACATCCGCCACCCTGCCAACCAACGGGTGACGGTGGTGATCGTACAAAGCGCGGCGAACGTGTAAGCGAGCCACGGGAAAGCCACAGGGAACAGGCACATAGCAACGAAAAGCGCGATGGTCTCGGTGCCTTCAGTCAAACCGCCGAGATAGTAGATGCCCTTGGTCGGATAGTCCTCAGAGGTGATCCCGCGCTTTTCGGCGATGATCGAGAAGGCAAGAAAGCTGGACCCCGTGCCGATGAAGCTTGAGATCAGAACAGCGGCAGGCAGTGCGTTATTGGCGAGATCATGCAGCGCAAAGCCCAGCGGGAACAGGCCGTAGAACATGAAATCGAGCGCGATGTCGAGGAACGCGCCACGATCGGTGGGGTGGGTCAGCCGCGCCACCGCTCCGTCCAGACCATCTGCAAGCCGGTTCAGCACAAGGCACACCAGCGCCAGACCGAAGAGGCCCAGCCACACGGCCATGACACCCACAAGGCCAATGCCGAAACCCAACACCGTGATCTGGTCCGCAGAAATACCGCGTGCAACCAAGACCCGCGCCGGACGGTCGATGGCGCGTTTGACAATCGGCAAAAGGGCGGCGTCGATCATGGGATACTCGGGTGTCGGTCGGTTAACTTCTGCCATAACGGTCCGATTTCGAAGGGACCACTGAAATCTTACACACCTGTTTGTCATTTGACCGGATCAGGGTAGTGCTGGTTTTAACGCACGAGACCGGGGCATCTGCCTCCAAGATCAGGACATGACCTATGCGCACTCTGCTTGCCGCCACCCTCGCCACTGCAACCGCTTTTGCGGTCCAGGCCGACCCCGACCCGTCGAACTGGGAGGCTGTCACCGAGGAGGCACGCGGGCAGACAGTTTATTGGAACGCATGGGGCGGGTCGGACACGATCAATAGCTTCATCGCATGGATCGGCAACCGGGTGAACGAAGATTACGGTGTGACTCTCGAACATGTAAAGCTGTCCGACACCGCTGATGCGGTCAGCCGGGTGGTGGCAGAAAAGACCGCTGGCAAAGACGAGGGCGGTGCGGTCGACATGATCTGGATTAACGGCGAAAACTTTGCCGCGATGAAGCGGCAGGAATTGCTGTTCGGCCCGTGGGTCGAACAGACCCCCAGCTGGGCCAATGTGGATGTGGCTGGCAAACCTGCGGTGATCTCGGATTTCACCGTGCCGACCGATGGGCTCGAGGCACCATGGGGCATGGCGCAGGTGGTGTTCTACTATGACACCGCGCAGCTTGAGACACCCCCCACCACGATGGAGGCGCTGGCCGCCTATGCCGCTGCCAATCCGGGGCGCTTTACCTATCCGCAACCGCCGAATTTCCTGGGTTCCACGTTCCTCAAGCAAGCCCTGATCGAATTCGTGCCAGACGCGTCGGTCCTGCAATCGCCTGTCGAAGAGGCCGACTACGATGCGGCGACTTCCGAGTTCTGGGCCTTTCTTGACGGTCTCACGCCAAACCTTTGGCGGTCGGGACGCGCCTATCCGCAGAACGAATCCCGCCAAATCCAATTGATGGCCGATGGCGAGATCGACCTCGCAATCAGCTTCAACCCGAACGAGGCGAGCAATGCGATTGCCAATGGCCAGTTGCAGAACAGCGTGCGCAGCTTTGTCATGGACGCAGGGTCCATCGGGAATGCAAGCTTTGTCGCCATTCCCTACAACGCCAACGCCAAAGCGGGTGCGATGGTGGTCGCGAATTTCATGATGTCCCCCGAGGCCCAGGCGATGATGCAAGACCCCGAGGTTTGGGGACTTGGCACCGTTCTTGATCTGGCGAAACTGTCGGGCGAAGACCGTGCGCGGTTTGATGCTTTGGAACTGGGAATTGCCACCCTACCGCCGGAAGAACTGGGCGCGACCCTGTCCGAGCCGCATCCGAGCTGGATGGTCAAGCTCGAGGAAGACTGGACCGAGCGGTACGGCGTCGCGCAATAGGCGCGGTGTGATCCCACGCTGCGACACACCCTCGGCGCGGGCCCGGTTTCTGCCATGGGCCCCGCTCCTGACCCTTGCCATTATGGTAGGCCCTGTGGCGGCTGGGGTTCTGGGTACTCTGGGTCCCGCATTCGGCTATATGCCGGCTTTGGGCGGGGACGGATTTAACCTCAAAGCGTTTGCCATGCTGTTCGACTGGCCGGGAATCACCCGCGCCAGTGTGCTCAGCGTCACCACCGGGATCGCGGCCACGGCCCTGTCCTTGTTGCTGGTCGCCCTGATCTGCGCCGCATGGAGCGGATCACGGGCCTTTCGCATCATCGAGCGGATGCTGTCGCCGCTCTTGTCTGTGCCCCATGCCGCGGCCGCCTTTGGGTTGGCGTTTCTCATTGCACCGTCGGGATGGATCGCGCGCGCCACCTCGCCGTGGTTGACCGGTTGGGACAGACCCCCGGACCTTTTGATCCTGCAAGACCCCTACGGCCTGTCGCTGATCGCCGGGCTGGTGGTGAAGGAAGTGCCGTTTCTCTTGCTGATGACGCTGGCGGCCCTCAGCCAAATCCGCTCTCAACAAGCGCGCGACACCGCATTGGCCTTGGGATATTCCCCTGTCACAGGCTGGTTCAAAACCGTCTTCCCTCGCGTCTATGCGCAGATCCGGCTGCCAATCTTTGCCGTCCTGGCCTTTTCAATGACGGTGGTGGATGTGTCCCTGATCCTTGGCCCGACAACGCCTACGACACTGTCGGTGCAAATCCTCAAATGGATGAACGATCCCGACTTGGACATGCGCTTTCTTGCCTCTGCTGCTGCTGTCTGGCAGCTTACGTTGGTCGTGTGCGCGCTGGTGCTGTGGCGTCTGGTCGAGCTCGCACTTTCAGGATTGGGTCGCCGGTGGGTGGCCTCCGGCGCGCGCGGCGGAGCAACACGCATGGTCCAGACCGTCTCCATCGCAGCGGCGACACTCAGCGCGGGCGCCATCGTATTCGGCATCTTTGGCCTTCTCGTGTGGTCCTTTGCCGGGTTCTGGAGCTTTCCCGATCTGCTGCCCGGCACATTCACCGTCAAGACTTGGATGCGCCACGGGATGAACCTCTGGCCCATCATCACCGAAACTCTGATCATCGCCTCGGTCGCCACACTCGCGGCAATGCTGTTGACTCTGGCCTGTCTCGAGGCAGAGGACCGATACGGGCTCAGGCCGGGCAGTCGCGCACTCTGGCTTCTGTATGTGCCTTTGATCGTGCCACAGATCGCCTTTCTGACCGGGCTTCAGACGCTGGCCATCTTCACCGGGATCGATGGCAACCGCACGGCGGTGATCGCGGTGCATATCATCTTCGTGCTGCCTTACGTGTTTCTATCACTGGCCGATCCGTTCCGCGCGTGGGACGCGCGATACGGGCATGTTGCGCGCGCCTTGGGGGCTGGCTGCGACGGCGTGCTGTGGCGGGTGCGCCTGCCGATGCTCTTGCGTCCGATCCTGACGGCAGCCGCTGTCGGGTTCGCTGTGTCCATCGGACAATACCTTCCTACGCTGCTGGCCGGCGCTGGCCGGGTGCAAACCCTGACGACTGAGGCGGTGGCCCTGGCCTCTGGGGGTGACCGGCGGGTGATTTCTGTTTATGCGCTCAGCCAGACGGCATTGGCGCTGCTGCCTTTTGCCTTCGCCTTGTTCATTCCTGCCATTGTCTGGCGCAATCGTAAGGGGCTGCGCCATGCCTGATCCCGGACTGACCCTTGACGGCGTGGTGATCCAACGCGAGCGGCGCATCTTGGTCGACATCTCGGACCATGTCGCACCGGGCGAGGTCTTGACCGTGATGGGCCCAAGCGGCTCGGGCAAGTCGACACTTCTATCCTACATCATCGGCACCCTTGATGATGGGTTCGATGCCAAGGGGCAGGTCATGTTGAACGGCACCGACATCACCGATCTTGCCCCCGAACAGCGGCATGTCGGCATTCTCTTTCAGGACGAATTGCTGTTCCCGCATCTGTCCGTTGGGGAAAATCTGGCCTTCGGGCTGCGCGCCACGGTGAAAGGCCGCGCGGCCCGCCGACAGCACATCGACACCGCGCTAGAAGATATCGGTCTGGCCGGGTTTGCCGACCGTGATCCAGAGACCCTGTCAGGCGGGCAAAAGGCGCGGGTTGCTCTGATGAGAATGCTGCTGTCCGGCCCAAAGGCGCTATTGCTGGATGAGCCATTCTCACGGCTCGATACCGAACGGCGCGACCAGATCCGTACGCTTGTGTTTGATCAGGCCCGCGCAAAGGGGTTGCCCGTGCTGCTTGTCACCCACGACCACGCCGATGCCGACGCGGCTGGCGGCCGTGTGCACAGGCTGACTTAGGTTCGGGCGATGTCACTTGCCTTCGCGAGCGGGCGTGCCTTGCGCCGCGCCAAAGCGCAGTTTCAAGGCGTGGATCAATTCCACCGGAAGGATCTTGAAACACTTGGCATAGCGCGGGATCAGCCGGGCAGGTTGCGACACCGCGCGCCACAGCCATTCCATCGCAATGGCGCGAACCCAAGCCGGTGCACGCACTTGCGCACCCGAGAAGAAATCCAGACCTGCACCAATTGAAATGAACCCGACATGGTCCAGCTTGCCGCGCCCGTAAGCGGCGAATAATTCCTGCTTGGGGGCCCCCAGTGCAAGAAAGGCAATATCCGCATCGACCGCTTGCAGCGCATCAAGCACTGCATCCGCAGAGCCTCCGACAGGGTCAAAGCCCATCGGAGGGGCGATGGTCGCCACGATCCGGGTGCCCGGTGTCAACGGCGGAGTAAAATTAGGCCACGGGGCGGCGCAAAACTGGGCCACTTTGGGTTTACGCGGGACGCGGGTGATGAGCGGCGGCCAGTCAGCCGCGCTCTCCATGTAGCTGGCGGGTGACTGGCCGCCTTGGACCGTCAGGTCCAAGTCTGGGCTTTGGATCAGTTGATGTTTTCGCCGGGCTTGCGTGCGCGGCTTTGCGCGAGGCGATAGCTTTCGCCGTTCATCTCGAGGATGTTGACGTGGTGGGTCAACCGGTCGAGGAGCGCGCCGGTCAGCCGCTCGGTGCCGAAGGTCTCGGTCCATTCATCGAAGGGCAGATTGCTGGTGATCAGCGTGGCGCCGCGCTCGTAGCGCTGGGAGATCATCTCAAAAAGCAGCTCGGCGCCGGTCTTGGACAGGGGCACGAATCCGAGCTCGTCGATGATCAGCAGCTTCACGGCAGCCATCTGCTTCTGGACGCGCAGCAGCCGACGTTCGTCTCGCGCCTCCATCAGCTCGTTGACCAGCGCGGCGGCGGTGGTGAAGCTGACAGACATGCCCTTCTGGCAGGCTGCCAGTCCCAAGCCCAGTGCAATGTGGGTTTTGCCGGTTCCGCTGGGCCCGAGGGCGATCACGTTCTCACGCCGGTCGATCCATTCGCAACGCCCCAGTTCCAGCACCTGCATCTTGTTCAGCTTCGGGATCGCCTTGAAGTCGAAGCTGTCGAGGCTTTTGGTGGCCGGGAACTTCGCGGCCTTGATGCGGCGCTCGACCATCCGCCGCTCGCGGTCAATGAGTTCCAGTTCCACGAGGCGCGACAGGAACTGGACATGGTCCAGTCCTTCGGCGGCGCATTGACGCGCAACCTTCTCGTGCTCCCGCAAGAATGTGGGCAGCTTCAGCGTCTTCAGATGGTGGGCAAGCAGGATCTTCGGGGCCTCGGTCATTCCGCCGCCTCCGACATCAAGGCCATGTAGCTGGCCGCCCGCGTCGTCTCGACATTCGCCCGCGGCAAGTAGGGGTAGACATCGAGATCAAGCCTCGGGGGGCGCTTCTCCACCTGACAAAGCACGAGGTGCTTCACGGCGTCGAAGCCGACCGCGCCCAGCTTCAGGGCCTTCTTCACGGCGGCATGCAGGTCATCCATCTCGAAGGTCTCGAGCAGACGCAGCACCTGCACATACTCGCGGCGCCCCATCTTGAGCATGCGCGCCTCCATCAGGCGGCGCAAAGTCTGGAACTCTTCGGGCAGGTCCCATTCCGCCAAGGGTGCGGCCTGGTCCAAGGCATTGATCTTGCGCTCGATCAGCGGGAGGTAGTGAACCGGATCAAAGATCATGTCCTCGCGATCGTAACAGCGCGGGTGTCGGGCGATCACCTCCCCGCGACAGCCGATCACGACCTCATCGACATAGCCGCGGATCCAGACATCCTGGTGGCCATAGGCGACCGGGACCGAGTAATCGTTGGTGTCATAGCGCACGAGAGACTGCGAGCTGACCCTGCCGCCCGCTTGGTCGCAGGCGTCGAACGGGGCGGCAGGCAGGGGGCGCATCGCGACCAGATCGCGCTGCAACCTCTCACCGATCGTCTCCTTGTGACCCCGAAGAATGCGCGTCAGGCGTGCGCGGCACTGCCCTTCAAGGTCTGCGTTGAAATCGTCCCAACTGGCAAAGTGGGGGATCGGCACCATGTGGTTGCGGCGGGCGTAGCCGACCATCCCCTCGACAGCGCCCTTGTCGTTCCCCTTCCCGGGCCGACCATAGCGATCCCGAAACAGGTAATGCGACTGCAAGCCGCTGAACAGCGCGGCGCGGATGCGCGTGCCGTCCGGTTGGATCTTCGACACCAGGCAGCGGTCGTTGTCGTAGAGCACCGACTGCGGCACCCCGCCGAAGAAGTCAAACGCGCGGACATGGCCGTCTATCCAGGCCTCCGCCGTCGCCGCTGGATAGGCCCGGACGAAATAGGCATCGCTGTGCGGCAGGTCCATGACGAAGAAGTGCGCCTTCTGCTCGACACCGCCGATGACGACAACCGCTTCGCCAAAATCGGCCTGAGCATGGCCCGGCGGATGAGCCAGCGGCACAAACATCTCCCGGGTCCGCCGCTCGCGATCACGCACGTAATCCTTGACGATCGTATAGCCTCCGGTGAAGCCGTGCTCGGCCTGAAGCCGTTCCCATATCCGCTTGGCCGTATGACGCTGCTTGCGATGCACGACCTTGTCGGCTTCAAGCCAGGCGTCAATGAACTCGGTGAACCCGTCCAGCTTCGGCCGCCTGATCGGCTTGTCCCGCCGGTAGCCAGGCGGCACCGAAAAGGCCAACATCTTATCAACCGTCCCACGCGAAATGTTGAAATGCTTCGCCGCCGCCCGCGCGCTCATGCCCTCGGAACACGCCAAGCGAACCTTCTTGTAAAGTTCCACGGTATAGATCTCCCCGCCCTCCCTGCCGATGCAAGAAGGGAAAAGTGGCAGGATTTTACTCCGCCCGCAGCGAGACTATCCCGCCGCTACCATGGCCTAATTTTGCACCGCCGTTTCCACCTGTAGACAAAGTCCACGTTCGGCAAACAGGCCCTGCATGGAAATCACTTTTTCAGCAGTCCTGTCACGACAACCATTCGAGATCACGATTGTCTCGAACGGGGCGTCTTTCTGCCACCCACTGTTGAGCACCGCCGCAAGGCACTGTTCAATCAACGCTTCTTCGTTCGACGCCGGGATAAGCACGCTCAGAAGCGGCATCCTGTCGGCGGTTTGACCGCGCGAGTTTTGCGGCATGGCAAGGTATTTCCCATTTCTTCCGGCGCGTCCGTGCAAAGGCGGCAGTCGCACAGGATGTTGTCATCTTTATGGACAAACGGCACCGCGCTCCTTAATTTTTAGTCCTGCTTATTTCGGCGGGATCAACGACGTGCCAGCGGGGATTGTCGTCGCTCAAGTGGCGCAACGCGCCCCAACTGCCCCACTTGCTTGGTCCCGCGACGTCGACAAAGACATTGAAAGGGCTGTCGGTCAGTCCGCCCCATGCGGAGAGTGCCTCGCGATAGATGTCCGCCATCTCGGGCGAGTAGTTGAAAGTGGTCAGAAAATCGACCAGCCGTTCATCTTCAACCGAATCAAACGTGGGCGTTGCGTGGGTGCCACCTTCGTACATTATGAAGTCAAGCCCATGTCGTGATGCCACCTGCGCGTGGTAGGGCCACGTCTCTTCGGTCAATTCGCGCAAAGATCCGGTTTTGACGATTTCCGCAGCCAGCTGATGCATCCCATCGAAACGGTGCTCATTTACATATTCACGCAGGGCGACGCGCGATAATCCTTTTGCACGCCCGTCTGTTTCGGCCTTGGATAGCGATGTCTTGAACGCTGTATCCAGCGTGCCTGGCTGCCCAAGCTCTCCCGCAAAATATCCTGTGACCGCATAGGAATCCAACATCTGTACGGGAGCAAAACCAAGTGCAGCTTGAGCCCGGTCTCCAAGGAGGATCGACTGCTCCAGTTCAGGCCATCCGGTGTGCACGGAAACGACCCTATTCAGTCGTGCTTCTGCGTCTTCCGCGTAAACATCTGTCCAGATTTTCATCGCAGATGCGGCTTTGTAGCCGTAGAATTGAACCCATCCATTACCGGTTCCGCCCCACAGCTTTTCCGCTTGCTGGCCGGCCCAATGCGCCTGTTCGAAAATAAAATTCCAAACCTCGTTCGAGTATTCGACATATACCACGCGACTTTGATCCATTTCCGATTTGACGGTCTCGGCAAATCGCCGCACCAGATCGTCATCTGCAAGATGGGGGATATTGAACCATGGGTCAGCCTCGATACTGTTGGCTAGCTCGATCATGACGGTCAGCGGCACCCCCCGCCAACCGTAAGTGAAATCGCGTGTGTCCGGCATATCTGCCCAAGTCTCGATCGTAGAGCCGTTCGTGAACATCCAATCCATAAACCGGATCACTTGGACCTTTTGTATCCGCTCAAGCCAGTCTGGGTTGAACACACCTCCTGCGAGGTAGGTCTCAAGGTGTTTTTCGGGGATCACCCTGATGTTTCGAATTGGATCATCTGCGTTTGTCGCGGATATCGCGATCCCAACTGACCCGGACCCAGGTGAATAATGGAACACCAGAGACCCGGGTTCACGGGTCGCAACCCGCGCACGCCCAGAGACCGACAATTCGCCCTGCCCATCGTATAGGACAACATAGCGACCGCTTAAGTGTATCGCATCCGGTGATTGATCTGTCAGAATGAGGCTTTCAAGCTTGGTAACATTGTCTGGCATGCGCACCGGCCAGCCATGTTCGTCAAAAACACCGTCGGCCAGCATGTCCTCGAAATCGACACCGCCCCACTGATTTGGCAAATGGCCGATCCACCGGCGACCTGACTTCATCACGTCAATGAAAGGATGCTGTGTCGACCAATCGGCAATTCCGTTCAAACCAAAGGCAATACCCCTTTCGGCGGCTGCCGGCTGCACAGAACCGCCCAACGAAAGGACGGACAAGAGCAAGGTGAAGAGGAAAGCCCAAACGTATTTCAGGAACATGCGGTCTCCAATTTCTGCGTGCTGCCAGTTAATAGCGAAAACCTTTCGTCTTCCAAAACATTCTGCTTGTTATCGCGAAAGACGTTCCAACACGTCCTCACGCAGTCTCTCTGCCGCTGCAACGCGTTCCCGCGCCAGTGCGACCGTCCATTTTTCGACGGGCGCATCATTCGGAAGATTGTCTTCTACAGCGCTATTAGGAAATGTGATGTCTGGAGTCGTGCTATTCCAAGCCTCAATGGTGTCGGCCCGCCCCTGATCAATTGGTGGATCTGAATGCTCCATACGAAGTCCGGGGGCATCAAAACCCTCATCCACCAACCGCTCCTCCAGTCTTGCAAGAGCGGCGCGCGACGGAGCCGGCTCCAGCGTGGGTACTGCGGCAAGAGCGATCTGCACAAACGTGATACTGTCTGCATCCGACACCAATCGATCGACAAGAGTGGTGGCAGCATGTTCGCGATCTTTGTCCACAAGCGGCGCATCAGAAGATAAAGCATTCAAGGCGTCAAAATACCGCCCGTGGTTCAGATAGGACTCAAATGCCGCTTGCCAGCTTTCAATTTCTCGCTCGGTCCCCCGCAATTCGACACTTAGGGCTGCAAGACCGTCGGGATCGGTGCTTGAGCCAGAGGCCACTTTTTCTTCCTGTTTGCGCTGAGTCAAAGCGATCTCAGCGAGGTGATGAGCGTGGAGCTCCGGAAACGCATTTGGCGATATTTGCTCAACGAAACTCTCCAGTCGCGGATACAACACGACCTGCAAACCGATGGGGAGTTCGGACAACGTGTTGATCACCGACAGTTTTGCCGGATTGGGCACATCAAACGGATGTCGCGTTGTGGCGATGAGGACATCATCAAAAGGGTTGCAGTCTCCGAACCTGTACGAACCCGTATCCGCCGAACCCATCAACATTTTTTCGAACATCTCATATTCTTCTTCGCGCTCCGTAGGTGGCTCGGATAGCAGAAATGCCATGCGAGCTTCTTCCAGACGACCTTCGGATAAAAACTGTGCTGCCGATCCAACGTACAATGACCCAGTATCATCGAACCCAGCCCAATCTTCGAATGTCTGGCCGTCTTGGGCCAGCAGCGCTGATCCTTCAGTTCTGTCCTGCAGATCGTTCCAAATCCGGTCTGACCAAGAACATCGGTCTGGCGGCTTGACCATTGGGATGTCGAGGTTGCGCATTAGCCCATTGGTTTTTCCTGCTGCACTGTTGGTCGAGGTAAGCGCCAGTGCAGAAAAGCCTTTCACATGCGACATCTCTCCAAGCTGAGCCGATACTGTCCGATTTATGCGCTCCAGAACCGAATGATCTAAAGCAAACGGCTCTTGATCGGGCAGCCACATGTCAAATGGTTTGGGAAACGCACCTGCCTGATAGGGTAACTCTGGCACTTGGAGCATTTCTGGTTCTGTGTCGTCGCGGATATCGACTACAATCAGCTGGGCTTCGTCTTGTACCACATCTGCATGGCATGTGCAGTTAAGCAAGATTTCAATGCCGCGAGCAGTTTGCGATACATCGGATATCCTGTCCCGCCCGATCCGATCGAACATCCGGGTGGTGTCAAGTTTGGTAATGGCAGGCGTCAGCAAAAGCCGATAGCTGGCGGAGCCTATTTCATCCATCTCCAAAGTCAAAACAGGTTGTTCAGTTGTAAAAGTCAGGCGCGTGAAGTCGCCGTGTTCTCCTCCTCGTACGACGCCCGTATTTGCCAGAAGTGCTCCCGGAATGAAAAGGCTGCCAGCAAGAACTGTTGCGCGGAGCCAATCAAACATTTGTCTTCAAAGTCCTGAGCGCTTCATCGAGCGTCGCAAAAGCTGGGCGAAACTGATGAGGAATGGCTTGCCGTGCGACCTCAAGGCACATTTTCGGCGGGTGTTGATGCAGATGGGACACAAAAACTTCCTTGATCGTGCGGTAGAAGTTGATGTCGTCATCAGCGGCGGCTTTCACCTTGAGAGCGAAGGGCGCCACAAGACAATATGCCAAAAAAACGCCAAGAAATGTGCCCACCAACGCCCCTCCGATCAGTTTCCCCAAGACTTCGGGGGGTTGATCAATCGACCCCATCGTCTTGATCACACCAAGCACGGCAGCCACAATTCCCAGCGCGGGCAAACCATCGGCAATTGATTGCAGGCCATGCACGGAATGCTCGAGATGGTGTTTCGTTTCGTCGATCTTTTTGTCCAAGAGTTCTTCGACCTGAATCGGATCATCATAGTTCATAGATGCCGAGCGTAAGGTGTCGCAGATGATATCAAGCGCTGTGTGGTCTTTTAAAAGTTTGGGAAACTGCGAGAAGATGTCGGAGTCGTGTGGATTATCGATATGTGCTTCCAATCCAACCGGATTCTTCCGCGCGAGATGGATCAACTGGTAAAGAACCTGCAAGAGCTGATTGTAATCTTCGGCCTTCCACTGGCTGCCTTTGAACACCTTCAAAGTGTCCTTCCCGGTTTGCTTGACAGACGCAAACGTATTGCCAACTGCAAAGGCCCCTATCGCAGCACCTCCGATCATCATCATTTCGAATGGAAGCGATTTCAAGATGATGCCAAGTTTACCGCCGGCCAGAAGATAGCCCCCGAAGACCATGACGAATGTGAATGTGATGCCGGCAAGTGCAATCATCGCAAGGATCCTGTGTGTCTATGTTTCGGGTTACATCACAATGAAATCTGCATGTAGCGCGCCCGCCGCCTTGATCGTTTTCAGGATGTCGATCAAATCGTTCGGGGTGATGCCCAATGCATTGAGACCTGTGATCACATCTGAAAGCGTTGTGCTGCCGGGAACTTCGGCCAACGAGACTGCTGGCGCATTTCCGATTTGCGCGGTCGATCGCGGCACGAAGACTGTTTCGCCTTCCGCAAATGGGTTAGGCTGAACAACAATCGGCTGTTCCTGCACGGTCAGCGTCAGATTGCCTTTCGAAACGGCCACCCGCGACACCCGAACGTTTTCGCTTATGACGATTGTCCCGGATCTCTGATCGACCACCACCCGCGCCAACGTATCAGGTTCGATCCGCAGGTTCTCGATCTGAGCGAGCAGATGGGACGGAGATCTTCGACCAGCAGCATCAAGATCAAGAGTGACCGTGCCGGAATCCGTCATTGTCGCGATGCTGGCACCGACGGCTGTGTTGATGGCACGTTCAACCCGAAAGGCCGTCGAAAAGTCGGGACTTTTGAGCGCCAGAGTGAGTTTGTCCATCTGACCGAACTCGAAAGCGACTTCTCGTTCCACAATGGCACCAGAGGGAATGCTGCCTGCCGTCGGAACACCTTGCACAACACGCGCAGCTTCACCTTCAGCCGCCACTCCACCGGCAATGATTGACCCTTGTGCCACAGCGTAAATCTGTCCATCCGCCGCATTGAGTGGAGTCATCACCAACGTGCCTCCTCTAAGGCTGGATGCGTCGCCGATGGCAGAGACCGTGACGTCGATCCGGCTACCGGCACGGGCAAATGGCTGCAATTCGCCAGTCACGATCACCGCCGCTACGTTTTTGGCGCGAAACTGTTCCCCAGTGACATTGACGCCAAGTCGTTCAAGAATGTTGGACATGATATCCTCGGTGAACGGCGAATTCCTAAGGCCATCGCCGGTGCCATCGAGGCCCACAACCAACCCATAGCCGACAAGATCATTGGCCCTGACTCCTTCGAAATTGGCGAGGTCCTTGAGGCGTACGCCTTGCGCAAATGTCAGACTGGGCAGCAGCAAAAGAGCCAAGGCACAAAGAGTTAACTTCACCGCAAATACTCCGCCAAGGACACGCGGCTCTGGCGGGCCGCAATTCGGTAGAAGACTTCCAGTTGCTGTTGAGCGGCTTCGAATTCTGACGCAGCTTCGAATTGATCGACGCCCAATAGTGAGACACGATCCATGGAGACCCGGTCGAGTTCGATATCTGTCGCATTCCGAGAGGCGTCAATCATCGCTTCCGAAAGCCCAAGCCCAGCACGCTCCTCGGTGAGGGCCCGGTCGGCTTGCAACAGGTCACTGTGTCCTTGGAGCAAGAGCTTTTTCTGTTCTGTCAAAGTCAGTCCAAGCGCGTCGTCCGACGCTAGGGCGGCTGTTGCCAGCGCCGACAGAAGGTCGCGAACCGTTTCCCCGTCGGCCCGAAGCCCGAAGATCACCGTCTGGTCCGGGCCGATCGGTCGTTGCGCAAAACCCGTGGCCGATCCGGAATAGGCCGTGGTATCGAAGGGGCCATTTGGTGCTTTGAACTAGGATTCGATTGCCGATATCGCCACATCGGCCGAAATCGGCCCGCCAATATCAGCGCGCAACATGTCCATCAGAGCCTGCCCGGATGGAAGAGGCCGGGTATTCGTTGCGGCACCCGAGAAAAGAAACCGGCCAGCCACATCAGCGTTCAAAGCATTCACAATGTCGACAAACGCCAGCACTGCAGAGTCAGACACCGCCTTCACCTCGGGTGTGCTGTTTAACTGCGACACAAGCGACAAGTTCTTTGCCAGCCCGCCTGATTGATCCTGAACCCTTTGAAGGATTGATTGCGTTGCCGAAGCAAAGACAGCCGTTTCAGCATTTCCACGTTGATGCTGTTCAAGAAGCTGTGTCTTTCGATCCAACAGCGAGATCGCCAATGACGATCCGCCAAGATGCTTGATCCTGTTCTTCGCCAAACCGGTTGTTGCCTCTTCAGCCGCAGTTTCCGCAGACATGCGCAGACGGGCCTGAAACTGCTTTGACAGCATGAATGTTGCTAGATCGCCAATGGCTTGCATGTTGTGTCCCTTCAAATTCTCAGAAGTTCTGACAGCATGTCGTCCACGATCTGAACGACACGAGCATTCGCTGCATAGGACTTTTCAAGCTCGATGAGCTTTTGCAGCTCTTGATCTGTATTGACGCCACCCTCGGCAGCCGAGCGACGAAGGTCAGCGAGTTGGGCCGCAGACGTTTCTTCCATATCGGTCCACCGAAGCCTGTCGGCGGCCACGTCATTCAAAAGACCGTGCAGGTGATCGACAAGGCTGCTTTGCGTGTTTCCCAAGACAGGCGAAGCAGGAATGCGCGACGCTGAGACTTCGGCCTGCAATCGCCCCAATAGGTCGCTTTGCCCGACATCCGCCGGCTGCACCGCGTTGAGACCGTCCCGCCATCGCCACGTTTCAGTCCCCGAAGCGCTTAGGGTTTCATTCAAGCGGATTCGACCAGCAATCCCAACCTCTGCAATAGGGTCAAACGCGAAACCAGCGTCTGTAAAAACACCAGGATCACCCGGTCCAAGTGTCATATCAGGGCCACCGGGACCAAAGCGTTCGATCACATCACGGGTAATTGCATCTAGCTGATCTATCGCAGTAACCGAGAATTCGTCGCGGATCCGAAAATGCGCCTCAAGTGACCCGCCTCCCAACATGCCTGGACCCGGGATATCGACAGCTTTGCCTCCGATTGTCAGCTGGGACAGCAGGCCATTTGTCACCCGCATATGTGGTGCAACCACCGGTTTAGCTATGAAGCCAACAGTCACGGCCTTCTCATCCAAAAGTGTCCGGCCTTGTGCCGTAAATACGGCAATGACCCCGCTGTCGCGTTCGATGACGTGCAATGGCACATGTTCGGACACCGCTTCGAGGACCGCATCCCGCCGATCCCGCAAACCATGGTCGTCTTGCCCGCGATACTTTGCAGTCATGATCTGCGCGTTGAGTTCCTCAAGTTGCAGCAAACCTGCATTTATGTCGGAAACTGCTTTTGCGATCTTGGCGTCGGCGTTTGATCGAAGATCATCCAGCCCGGAACTTGCCTGTCTCAATGTTGATGCAAACGCATCTGCGGTAAATGACACATGGCGCAGGCGAGTCTGGGAAGACGGATCGGAGGCGGCGGAAACAAGAGCGGTCTCAAACTGCGTCAGCCTCTCGGCGATGGACCCGGTGGTGTCGATGCTTCCAACCAGGTTTTCAAACCGGGACTGGAACGCCGCATGCGCCACATTGGCTGAATGATCTGCAAACGCCATGCGCTTTTGAAATGCAAGGATCGGATCTGAGTGGCGCGTCACTTGGGCGACGACGACACCCCCTGAGGTTTGGATGGCATTGGCTGCTAGGCTGACATCTCGTTTGCCGTAATGATCATTGAGAGCGTTGGCGATGTTGGACGAAACAACAGTTGTGGCACGCGCATTCGCGACCAGTCCGCTCATCGCATTTGAAAGAGCGCCGGAGAGAGACATGAAAGTGTCCTTATGGTTTCACGCGATCAGCGTTTGATGTTGGTTGCTTCCTGCAACATTTCGTCAACGGTCTGGATCACTTTGGCATTCGAGGAATAAGCCCGCTGCGTTCGGATCAATTCCGTCAATTCATTGGCGATATCAGTTGCAGATTCCTCGAGCGCGAAGGACAGGATATCGCCGGTCGATCCATTGCCAGCATCCCAGAGAAAGAAACTGCCGCTTTCAGGCGTGGGCATGTAGAGTTGGCTGCCGACAGCAGCCATCCCATTGGGGTTCGGGATATCCACAAGCGGAACCTGGTACAGCGTTCGCGTTGTTCCGGTGTCATAGTAGGCATTGACCAAACCGGTCTCGTCCACTTCGACTGATGTCACCTTGCCCACTGGGGCACCATCACGGCTCACGTTGAAAGGCGCGAAAATGTCCGAGAGCTGTGACAACCCTTCATTCAACCCCGGACGGCCGATATTGATGTCGATAGGCCCACTTGGCGCGGCAATCGTCAGAATACCGGTTGCCGGATCATACGGCGTACCGGTCACGTCCGTGACCCCAAGCAAGGTGCCCCCCAAGGTGCGGGCATCGTCAAATTCCAAATCGTATTCGCCAATCACCGTGGCTGGATCGGCACTATCCACAATTTGAAGGCTCCACTGGTTTGATGTTCCCGTTGCCGGGACAACGGGTGTGAAGGTGAATTCCAGTGTTTCTGCCCGTCCAAGGTTGTCATAATACTCGATTGATTGTGTCAACGGTGTTCCGAGCGCACCGGTTTCGGTTTCGGTTGCCGGCAGGTTGATGCCCAATTCGATCCGGGTTGTTGGTTCCCCGCTGAACTGATTGACGTTTACGCGCACAGGTTCCAACGCCTCGCTTGTTGCACGGGGGTAGTTGGGGATGCTTCCGTCAAGGTTTGCGGGCCAGCCTAACAGGATTTGCCCAGAGGCTGTTCGGAGATATCCGTTGGCATCCGTGCGGAACGACCCTGTCGTGGTGAGAAACATTTGGGGCGATTCAGACCCTGCAATCACTTCGGTCGCTTGCGCAACAGGAAGGAAGCCGCGACCGCTGACAGCCAAATCCGTTGAATTCGATGTCGTAGTAATCGCGCTGTCTTGGTCGATGTATCGCTGCGTCGTTGTTCGGACACCGCCGGCCGTATATGTCCCGCCACCCGATGTCACCACCATCGAATGAAAATTCGCTTCAACCCTTTTGTATCCGGGTGTCTGCGAATTTGCGATGTTGTCGGAAATCGTAGCCAGACGGGTTGCGTGCGACGCCAGACCGACAACGCCTGCGCTGAGAGAGGAAGAAATCGACATGAAACGCCTTTCTGGTGTGATACTTGTTCTGATCACATCAGTAAGGCGCGCGATTTAACGTCAGCCTAACGTCTAAAATTTGACCCAGTTTCCCGCGCTCGCATATCAAAAGCGCAGGAAAACAAGCTCGATCCGGTTGTTTCGCGCAGCCATTGGATTGTCGACTACCGGCTCACGGTCTCCATACGCTGTCACTCTTCGCAAACGTTCGGCCTCGAACCCAAACCCAACCAACAGATCAGCAAGAGCAAAAGCGCGATCGGCGGACCAATCCCATGTTGGATCGTCCAGGCGGATCACCGGAACCGTCGCAACATGCCCTTCGACCGCCACATCGTTCTTCAAAAGCTTGCTTGCCTCCCGCACCGAATAGGCGATTTCGCGCATGAGTTTTGTGGGGTCCGCACCATTGGTGAACGGCGGGTCGTCCTCTGCATCAAAGAACTCGAGAACCAGCCCTTCGTCCGTAACGCGTTTCACCACGTGGCGCAGCCATCTGTCTTCCAGCATGCTTTCGCCACTCAGCCCCAAAAGCACATCCTGAACTTCCTTGAACTGACTGTTCTGATCTTGTTCGTCCGAATCCTGAGAGGACGTGCTTGGCGGTTCCTGCAAAGAACTGGCACCCACCCCCATCCGAGGCAAAACGTCAGAAGCAAAGACGCTTTCGCCCATGAACATTCCGTCAGAACCACTGGACAACCGGCTTATCGGCGCGGTTGGACTGAAGTAATCCGAAATGCCTTTGCGTTGCTTTTCCGTTGTTGCGTTCAACAGCCACATCAACATGAAAAAGGCCATCATCGCAGTTACAAAGTCGGCATACGCGACTTTCCAGGCACCACCATGGTGCCCGCCAGCGACGATCACTTTCTTCCTCTTGATAATGACTGGCGCGACATTTCTGTCGGTCGCCATACCCTACTCTCCTTACGCCCCGCATCTGACTTAGCAAATGGGCGTAAACCCAGCGTTAACACCTAAAAATCGAGGTGTTTGCCGAGAACAGTCACGATCCGAACCGGTGCGGCGAGAACGGCGTCAGGTTCTGGTTGGTCGGCTGTCCAGCGATCAACCCCGCAACAAGTCGTCCTGTCTTTGGCCCAGCCGTCAGGCCCACATGCTGATGACCAAACGCAGTGAACACGCCGGTCTGTCGAATTTGACCAATCAGCGGAAGGCTGTCCGTCGTTGCCGGCCGGTGACCCATCCACGTTTCCTCATGATCGAATTCAAGCTGTGGAAACGCCTCGGCAATCTTGCGCCGCAAGAGACCAAACGGGGCCTCGGACGGGCCTGCATCAAGCCCGCCCAATTCGACGATCCCGGCACAGCGCAATCCCATCTGCATGGGTGTCGCGACAAACTTGCCCGATGAAATCATCGACGGGGCCCTTGGACCACCAGTCGCGTTCTTCATGACGATGTGATAGCCGCGTTCACTTTCCAACGGCACGTTCAGACCGAGCCGCGTCATCAGCGATTTGGACCAAGCGCCAGATGCAAGAACGACACTGTCCGCCTCAAGCGGGCCAAGCGATGTGATCACTTTTGGAACGGGGCCGCTTTGGGTGTCGATGTCTTCGACGGTCGCTTTAACGATCTTTCCGCCCATGTTCTGGAAATCCTGCGCAAGCGCGGCGACATAGTTCCCCGGATCGGTCACAAAACCATGATCTTTGACCACAGCAAGACAGCTGATCTTCGGACCAAAAGACGGATCGAACTCATGAACTTCGGGGCCTTCAATGAGTGTCGGGACAAACCCATGATCGCGGCGCAGATCCCACGTATAGCGGTCTTTCTCGAACTCTGCCCGATCGGAATAGGCAAAGACATAGTCGCTTTTACGCAAATACGACCGAGCAGCCAGACCCTCGGTCAGGGCAAAATGCTGATCCACAGTATCCGCAGTGATCTCGGTCAGGTCCGACGCAATGCGGCGTGTGTCCTTGTCGTTGGCGTGCATCAGGTATCTGACCAACCAAGGCGCAAGTTTCGGCAAATAAGACCAGCGCAGAAAAAGCGGCGCATCCCGATCAAACAGCATCTTGGGGGCTTTGGTAATCAGACCGGGCGTCGTCACCGGAACCATCGCACAGGCGGCCAGAAGCCCGGCATTGCCAAACGACGTCCCCATCCCGGGACCATCCCGATCAACCACCGTCACATCCTGCCCTAAACGCCGCAGCCAAATCGCGGCCGAGACACCGACAATTCCGGCACCGATAACAATGACATGCTTGGTCATATAGGACATCCTGTTTGGACCGCTGGTTCTTTCGTGGTGTGGAGGCACGATGACATGGCTACGTGGCGGGTTCCAGAACGTTCAATCATGCCTGCGCAATGCATTTTTATGGCTTGAAATCAGGCATGGGGGGATCAGTTTTTATAATCGCGGAGGGCGTTATAATGCGCGAAGTACTGACAGGTATAACACTGACTCTGGCGACATGCTGCACCAGCAGTGCAGAGGCCGAGATTTTCCACCGCCAAACGATCTCCGACTTTCGTGCAGTCAGCATTGCCTATGACGCGCTTGTCTGCGGAATCTGGGTCGCGAATGAGAGCAACGAAGTGGTCCTACTGTCCACGTTCGGCAAAGAGATTCGAAGATTCGATACCGGAATGCGGTCCGTGCGCAGCCTGACAGTCGAAGAAGACAGCATACTCGTGGCAAGTGGCTGGGGCGAATTCCGTCGGTTTGATCGGGACGGCCGCGCATTGGACGCACCCTTTCGTCTGAGCGAGACGCTTTATGACACCGAAGGGCTGCACCGTGATGCTGATGGCAGCTTTCTTGTTGTCGAAGATGATCCGTCGCGGTTGCTGCGGATCGCTGCGGACGGCACGGTGCTCATGGAACTGTACGGCGACAGCTTCGATCCTCCGATGACAGAGCCGCAGGGTGTGACGCGTGATCCCTATTCAGGCAATATTCTGGTCGTGGACGACAACGAAGGTTTGAACAGTCTGTTCGAACTCGCTCCGGATGGGCGCGTTCTGTCCGTCACACCATTGTCGGAATACGGGTTCGACGCCGAAGGTGTGGCGCTGCAACCGGAAACCGGAACGCTCTATGTCGGGTTTGACAGCGGCCAGGCTCTTGCGATCTTTGATTGGATCCCGACCGAAATCACCATCGACACACCATTGGAACGCGGGCCCGATTGCGCCTATTCGTAATCGGACCCGATGCCTTTTACGCCGATGCGGCCACGGTCGTCATTGGGGGCGTTTTCCCAAAGCGGATGTTGGCTGCCAATATGGCAACGGTCACCACCGCACCAGCGAGGTTGATGGCCAAAGCCTCCGGCCACAAGGTCGCAAGCCCCGATACAAGGCAAAGCCCACGCATGAACCAGCCAAACGGCTTTTCCATACATCCTTGCAGCGCCCCAGCCAGCGCATAGACCCCAACCGCCCCAAAACAGAAGACCTGGATCATCGCGGGCCAATCCCCCGACAGGAATGGCGTGTAGGCAAAGAGCACCGGGATGATGTAAAGACCTTTTGCCAGTTTCCAACTTGCCACACCGGTGGCCATCGCCGGGGCCTTGGCAATTGCAGCAGCGGTAAACGCGGCCAAAGCCACAGGCGGCGTCACATTGCTGTCCTGCGATAGCCAGAAGATGATCATGTGAGCTGACAAAAGCGCACTGGTGGCCACTGCAGGAGGCACCACAAGGTCACGCACCGGTGCCGCGATCTCAAGCGGCAGCGACCGGATCAATCCTACAGCCTCGGCGTGAGTCACTTCGCGACTGATCAGTTCGATCTGATCAGGCACGCCGAACATCAGCACCGCTTTAGCAGCCTCTGGCATCGTTCCGGCGGCAAGCTGTGCGATCACGAACTGGTCGCTGATCATACCCGAAAGCGCCGGGGCCGAGAGTGTTGCAAGGACGATATAAGCCGCAGTTACGGGCAGACCCATGCCAAGGACCAAACTGGCGAGCGCAATCAGGATCAAGGCAATCAGGATGTTTCCGCCCGCCCAACTGGTGATCATCAGGCTGAACGTGTTGCCAATCCCTGCGGTCGCGATCACGTTCACCACAAGGCCAACCGAACAAAGCAGAACCGCCGTCAGGACCATACCTTTTGATCCCATCACGAAGGCTTCAAACACCGCCTTTGGGCCCATACGGTTCTTGGTCAGCCAGCTGGACCCAATCACGGCTAGGATGCCAAAGACCGCCGCGTACGTAGGGGTGAACCCGGCCACCAACAATCCGATGAGTGTACAGATCGGGATGATGAAACTCGCACCACCTTCCTTGAAGGCCGAGCCCAGCGTCTGGCCTACATCCGGCAGCGGCTGGAGGTTGTTGCGACGCGCTTCGATGCGCACAAAGAACGCAACGGACAGAAAGTAAAGCAACGCAGGCAAAGCTGCGACAGCGACGATGGTTTCGTAAGGAATCTGCGTAAAACTCGCCATCACGAACGCCCCTGCGCCCATGATCGGCGGCATCAGCTGCCCCCCGGTTGAGGCGGCTGCCTCAACACCACCTGCGAATTTCGGCTGAAACCCTGCGCGCTTCATCAGTGGAATCGTGATCACGCCTGTTGACGCCGTGTTGGCTACGGCAGACCCCGAAATCGTGCCGGTCAGGCCAGACGCAATGACGGCCACGATGCCCGGTCCGCCCACCAATTTGCCCGCAACAGCGCGGGCCATGTGGATCACGAACTCGCCAGCCCCCGAACGCAGCAGGAAGGCGCCGAAGATGATGAACAGGAAAACATAGGTCGACGAAATCCGCGCGATGGTTCCGAACATGGCGTCATCGCCATAGATTGATCGAAACGCGACGGTTTCTGCGCTCAGCCCGGGGAAGGAAAACACCCCTCCTACGAACTTTCCCCAGTAGGCCACGTAACTCAGGGACAGGATGATCAGCATCGGGATGATGATACCGGCAACGCGCCGTGTCAGTTCGATTGCGCCGATGATGGCGATGGTGGCGGCTATCCAATCCGCGGTCGAGAACTTTACACCCCGGTCATAAATCGCATTTTCGGCCTGTGCGAGCCAGACAGCGGATACCGCAACAGCGATCCCTAGCGCAAAATCAAGTGCCAATGGCGCAGCTTTGCCAGACGATCCCCGCCACATCGGGTAGAGCAGCGCCGCCAACAAGGCAAAACCTGCAAAGTGAAACGCATTGCGTTGGAGTTCGGACAGGACAGGATCAAACGCAACATAGATGTGACCTACAGCGATCACGAAACAGATGATTGAAAGCGCCTTGTCCGCAAGCCCATTGAAGGAACGAAGGCGTCCTCCGTCCTCGTCTTCTTCAGTATTTGACATGGTCCCACCCAAATATCAGAGCACCAGCCCGCGTCTTGCGCGGGCTGGTCGCATTCGTGTGGATCACTTGGCGATCAGGCGATCCGGAATGTCCAAACCGACTTCCTGGTAGTAGCGCAGTGCGCCAGGGTGAAGCGGAAGCGGCAGGCCAGCAATGGCACTCTCGATGCTCATCACTTTGGTTGCTGGGTGGATGGCCTGCAGGAAGGGAAGGTTTTCATAGATCGCTTTTGTGATCTGGTAGACGTGCTCTTCCGGGATGTCTGCGTTGGTGGCAAGGAAGTTTGGCTGTGCCACGGTCTGCACATCCGTGTCCTGACCCGGATAAGACCCGGCTGGAATGGTGTACGGGGTCCAGAGACCGCGATCCGAATCTGCCATCGCCATTTCTTCATCTGTTAGGCTCAACAAGGTCACACTATCGCCCGCCGAAGCCATCAACTGGCTGATCGCGCCAACCGGCACACCGCCCGGAGCACCGATGCCTTTGACCTGACCGTTCTGCAACGCTTCGGCAGACGGGCCATAGCCTCCGAAGACGAGTTCGTAGTCGGTGTCGATGTCGATTCCAAAGCCCGAGAGGATGGTCCGGTTCGAACCGATCGTGCCCGAGTTCTGAGCTCCCAATGCCATCGCTTCACCCTTAAGCGCGACCATGTCGGACAGCGTACCAGTGGGTGCAACATCGGACGAAACGACGAAATGTTCGACGTTCTGCCAAAGCATGGACACGGACCGCAGGTTTTCTTGCGGACCGACCTCTGCAATCGGACCAGTACCCGTGGCGGCATAGAAGCCGAAGAGACCCTGAAGAATGCCGAACTGGGCTTCATTTTCACGCAGCAGGCGGATGTTCTCACCCGACCCGGCCGAGCTGATGGCAGACATGCCGATCTTCTGGCTTGGCTCCAACTTGACCTTCACCAATGTCGACAACGCAACCCCAACCGGATAGTAGGTGCCGCCTGTGGATGCGGTTGTCAGAACGTAGCTGCCGCCCTCGTCCTGTGCATGCGCCGCGATGCCAGACAAAGCAATTGTCGCCGCGAGTGCGGCTGTTTTGACGTGTTTCATGTAGTCCTCCCCATGTGCGCCCTTATTGGGCGCTGGTAACAACCATAGCGCCAGAATCGCGTTCTGGTAGGAATCAATCCGCAGGTTAGCGAAAACACCCCTTGCGGAAATCCGCAGGGCTCAATCGAGGAGCTTGGATTTCTCGAGGCCAAGCTTCACGATTTTCTCGTTTAGTGTCCGCCGCCCAATGCCCAGCGCCTCTGCCACGGCATCCATCCGCCCCCCATGGTTCGAGATCGCCTGCGAGATCAGCGTTTTCTCGAACCGGGCCACGGCTTCTCGAAGGGTCGCAGGCACATCGTCGACCAGTTCGTCGGTCCGAAGCGCCTCGGCAACCGACCCACCACCACGCCGCGCGGCAAGAACGCGTCGCTCGGCCACATGACGCAATTCCCGCACATTGCCCGGCCAGGAATGAGCGAGCAGTGCTGCCGCATCCTCTGCCGTCATTTCGATGGGGCTGATCTCGTAGGTTTCACAAAACTGATCGACGAAATGCTCGTAAAGCATCACGGTGTCTTCACCCCGGTCAATAAGGCGCGGAAGACGCAGTTCAAAGGTATTGAGCCGGTAAAGAAAATCCGCCCGAAACGCACCGGCTTCGACCATAGGTGACAGGTCTTCGTTGGTCGCTGCAACGATCCGAACATCGGTCTGAACCTCCTGATCGGTTCCGACAGGTTGGATAACTCCGGTTTCGAGCGCCCTAAGCAACTTGATCTGAACGGAGCTAGGGCACGCCGCCACTTCGTCGAGGAACAGCGTTCCTCCATCCGCCTTACGGAAGCTGCCCAGCAGGGTATCTGCGGTCCCAAACATTTGCTCTTCGACACGATCCGGCGCAAGCGAGGCGCAATTCAGCGCGACTAATTCCTTGTCGCGCCTTGGTCCCAATCGGTGCAGCGCTCGTGCGACCAGCTCCTTGCCCGTCCCCGTCTCACCAGTGATCAGGACGGGTGCATCTGACAAGGCAAGATCCACAGCCTCTGCCTTGAGTTGGGCCACCCGCAAATCGCTGCCCAGCAACACACGATCCAACCCGGACAAAGAAACCAACTGTTCCCGCATCCGCTTTGTCATGTCCGACAGCCGATGCTGTTCGGCTGCGTGTTTGAGGACCGTCAAAAGGCGGCGCGGCTCGAACGGTTTTTCAAGAAAAGAATACGCTCCGGTCTGGATCGCATCCACCGCCATCGGAATGTCGCCATGCGCCGAAATCAGAACCAAGGGCGGCGACGGTCGCTTTGCCATTTCGGCAAGCAGCTCAAGACCGGACATGCCCGGCATCCGGACATCCGAAAGAACGACATCCGGCACCGTTGCCTCCAAGCGCGACAGCGCCAGTTGACCGTTGCCTGCCGTATCCACATCCCAACCGGATCGTTCCAGCAGAACCGCCAGCGATTGGCGCATCTCGGCATCATCATCGACAATAAGAACGCGGAATTGGTCAGGCATCGGCGCTCCCGATCTTGGGCAGTCTGATCTCGAACACGGCGCCACGAAGCGACGCGTTCTGCGCAGATAGTGTGCCCTGCATTTCGTTGATGATCTGGCCCGAAATGGCAAGCCCAAGCCCCATCCCCTTGCCCGATGGTTTGGTGCTGAAGAAGGGCTTGCTCAGATCGTCGATACTCAAATCGCCCAGTCCTGTTCCATTATCTGCAACCGACAGCATAACGCTGTCCGCCTCTTCGGACATGGCAAGCCGCACTTCAGCCGCGTCCATACCTTGCGTCGCATCAATCGCGTTGCGCAGCAGATTGACGATCACCTGTTCGAACCGTTCGGGCCGGCCCCGGACCGCGACAGCACCTTCAGGCAACTCCAGAATGATATCCGTGCCTGCATCCCGCGCCGTGTGTTGAACCAACTGCACCGCAGCATGCACCGTATCCTGTACCGTGAAAATGGTGGTGGCCGACACCGATGTCCGCCCGAACAACCGCAACTGGTCGACGATCCTCTGCATCCGGTCCAAAAGCCCGGACAGACGGGGCCACAATTCATTCGGCCCCGCATTCGCCGAGATTTCTTCGGCGACAAGATAATTGCGCATCGCCGAAATCGGTTGCCCCAACTCGTGTGTGATCGACGCCGACAATTGGCCCAATGCAGCAAGCTGCTCTTTCTGCGCCAGTTCGGTTCGCGCGGATTCCAGCTTTTTCTCTGCGATGCGCCGCTCTTCGATCTCTCGGGTCAGACGCTGTCGATCCGCGTTGGAAATCGCCAGCGCGTTTCGCAATTGTGCAGCGCGATAGACCGAAGCAGCAACGGTTAGCAGCAACAGCGTCATCATTCCTGCGACATAGAGCAACGCCTGCCGCCGCGAATTGCGCACTTCCGACAACAGATGCAGCGACCAGTTTTCTTCTTCCAGATTGGCCTTGGTCCAGACATAAGCCGTCCCGTACAGACGCGCGCGACGTTCACTCTCTGGCACCCAATCAAGCGGAAAAAGCGTCTCGTTTCCGAATTGCTGCTGTTCTTCAAGAGTCCGCCGATTTCCGTCCGATAAAGGTGACATGTATCCGTAGATCAGGTCCGGATCGGAACTGGCCAGAACGACCCCCTGTTCATCCGCAACCAGCACCAACTCCCCATTTCCAGAAAGCGCGCGGCTTAAATCGTTAAAGCCGATCTTGACTGTGACAACACCATGAATGGTTCCCTCGGCATCGCGGACAGGTTCCGCAATGAAGTACCCCGGTCGCCCGGTGGTGACCCCCACCGCATAGAACCGGCCCGCCCCACCCGCGACGGCATCGCGGAAATAGGGACGGAAGGTGTAATAGTTCCCGACAAGGCTGTCGGGGTCCCGATAGTTCGAAGACGCCACCGTCTTGCCGTTCAGATCAAGAACATAGACAAATTCGGCCCCCGCTCGTTCAGCAATATCGGCAAGGATCGGGTTCATCTCATCGGTATTGCCAGAGACCAGCGCCCCCAGCGTGCTTTCGTCGATCGACAGGACGTAAGGCAAATGCTCGAGCCGGGTCAGCGCATCATCGATGGATGATGCAAAGAACTGCGCACGCTCGGGCGTCTGCGCGGCTTCGGTGCGCAGGAAGTAAGCCGCCAAAGCAAAATAACTGATGATCGCAACTGCGCAGAGGCCGAACACAGCCACAAAGATATATAAAGCCCGCTGCGGTGCCGGGTCTGCTGTATATGTCGGTGGTTTGCTCAGCGTGTCGGTCATCCTTCGACCTATAGCCAAGGATGACCGACAAAGTCAGCGATAAATGGCCCGTCTATTCCGCGGCGATAGGTTCAGGCCCGGCATCCGCTTCGGCGGGACGCGCCGACAGCACCAGACGCAGAAGCGGCGGAACGGTCAGCAGTGTCAGGAACGCGGACATTGCGAGACCACCAACGACCACGGCCCCCAATCCGCGATAAAGCTCCGACCCAGCCCCGGGAAACAGAACCAGCGGCAGCATCCCGCATACGGATGTCAGCGTTGACATGAAGATCGGCCTGATCCGGTTGCGCGTCGCCTCTTCGATGGCATCCACCGGCGACATACCTTCCTCACGCAGATGATACAGCGACTGGTGCACAATCAGGATCGCGTTGTTCACCACGATCCCGACAAGGATCACAAAGCCAAGAAGCGTCAGCATGTCCAACGGCTGGGTGCCCACGATGTTCAGAACCGCAAGCCCGCCAACGCCACCAGCAGCGGCAACCGGAACCGAAATCATCACCACCAGTGGCAAGACAAAGGATTCGAACAAAACCGCCATGACGAGGAAAACGATCACCATTGCAACCGCGAGGTTGATCTGGATGGCGTTCCATGTTTGCGAAAGCTGATCTGCTGTCCCCGAAACCGACATCCGTACTCCCGGTGGCAGCCCCTGCTCCTCGAGAACCGCGATCACTTCTGTCTCGAGCAACTCCACCGCCGCTTCCAAAGGCAGCGCATCGGACGGGCGCACCTCAAGCGTGATTGTACGCAAGCGTTCAAGGTGTCGGATTTCGGTTGGCCCTGCCGTCACACGCACCTCTGCCAACTCGGACACCGGCACGATGCGACCTGTCGGAGTCACTACGGGAAAATTGCCGACATCCTGCGTGCGCAATCCGCTAAGGATCGTTGTGTCCCCTTTGAGGGTCAGATCAAGTCGCCGATTGCCCACATTGATTTCGGCCACCCGCAGCCCGTCGTTGAACGCATCCACAGTAGCAGCGAGGTCTTGCGTGGTCAGACCTGCATCTGCCAGACGCACACGGTCCGGGATCAAGCGCACCTCCGGTGCGCCCAATTCAAGGCCGGGAATGGGTCGGAATTGGTGCCCTTCGGACCGTGGCAAAAGCTGCCCAATGGTGCCCGCCGCCTGACCGGCAACCCGCAGGATATCTTCAAGCTCGTCACCCGAGATGTTCAATTCGATGGTCCGGCCACCACCCACACCGCGCCCGAACAGCGACGGTTGGGTCATGAAACCGAAAGTTCCCGGCTCCGCGAAAATCGGTTGTGACAGGATCGGAATGACCTCGGCCACGCGGCTGCCATCGACCGCTGCCGCGCCGACAAAACTGTTGCCGGGGGTGGCAACAAAGAAGAACGATTCCAGCGCCGGTTGCCCGGCTTCCGTTTCAGTCGCAGGGGCCGCATCCCACATCGGTTGTGCAACCGCTTCGATGCGCTGGGCGATCGTTTCCGTGGTTTCAAGATTGTAGCCGGGCGGTGGGATGATCAAACCGAACACCAAATTACGGTTTCCCTCGGGGAGGTATTCCAGCTTCGGCAAAAACGTCCATGCAGCGACGGCGGCACCCGTTCCGATGGCGGCCACCATGACAAGCCCGGCCGTACGGAAGCGCACCGTGAAACGTACGTATTTCATGATGAGCCAAGTGAACCCGCGTCCGAAATGATCGATGCCGGGAAGCCCCAGCTTCTTGGTCTCACCAGCTTTGAGCAGCCGGCTCGACAAGGCTGGAATGACCGTGACCGCCACCACCAGCGACAGCAGAACAGACACAGAGATGGCCACCGCGATGTCTCGGAACAACTGCCCGGCCTCGAGCTGCATCACGAGGATCGGGATGAACACCATGACCGTTGTCAGGGCCGACACAAGGATTGCGCCCCAGACCTGCTTGGCCCCAATATAAGCAGCCTCGCGCCGGGATTTTCCTTCTTCCCGCAATCGGAAGATGTTTTCCAGAACGACGATCGCCGCATCGACGATCATGCCGACCGCAAACGCGATCCCCGCCAGAGAGATCACGTTTAGCGTGCGCCCTGTAACCGCCATCGCCACGAACGTCGCCACGATGGATACCGGGATCGCCATGCTGATAACCAGTGTGGCCCTCGGGCTGCGCAGGAAGATCAGCAACACTGCCGCGGCAAGCAAACCGCCGATCCAGATGTTCTGCGTGACCAGATCAATCGCGCCTTCGATATAGATCGTCTCGTCATAGACTTGTTCAAGCGTCAAGCCGTTGGTCGCAACCGGTCCCGCCTCAAGCTCGGCGATAACTGCTTTGACCTCTTCCATGGTCGAAATCACATTTGCGCCCTGTTCGCGCACGATGTTGACCGCCAGTGCCGGCTCACCCCGAAACCGAAGACGTGCGGTGTTTTCCTTATAGGCAAAGCTCACATCCGCCACGTCGCCCACGCGCACGCGTCCCAGCGCGCCATTGGTGCCAAGGCTTTGACTGCGAAGAACAACGCTGTTGATCGCCTCTATGGTATTCAGATTGCCATCGGCGCGCACAGTATAGCGGCGCTTGCCTTCTTCTACGTCACCGGCAGAAATACTGATATTCTCGGCGCGCAGGCGCTGAACAACCGCAGGGATCGTAAGACCCAACCGGGCGAGTTCCTCGGGTCGGATCACGATCTGCAGTTCCCGCGAGACACCGCCGAATACGTTGACGGTGGACACACCGTTCACACGCTCAAGCCGTTCCTTCACGACATCTTCGACAAAATCGCCATAGCTGGGAAGCGGGCGGGTGTTGCCCTCCTGTGCCTTGACCATAATCCATGCAATCGGGCTGTCATCGGACCCGGACGTGTTGAGCGTCGGTTCACCTGCCTCGCTCGGATAGCCGCCGACGCGGTCAAGACGGTTCGACACAAGTAAAAGGATGTCGCCCATGTCCGACCCGATGGCAAATTCGAGCGTGACAGACGCCTGACCCGTGCGGGCGCGACTTGTCATGATCTCTAGCCCCTCAAGACCGCGGAACGCATCTTCCTGAGGGTTGATGATCTCGCGTTCGATCTCGACCGGGGCCGCACCGGGCCATGTTGTCTCGACAACAACAACCGGCTTGCGGACGTCCGGGGCCAATTGCACGGGAATACGGCTCAGCGCCAAAGCGCCGAAAAGGACAGCCATGATGACCACGGCCATCACAGCGATTGGACGTTCGATGGATGCGCGTATCAGGTCCATGGCTTACCCATTGCTCCCGGATTGCGCAGCAGCTTGCGGCGGGCCAGCAGGCGCGATCTCTTGTCCGGGACGCAAACGTTCATTGCCACGAACGACAACCTCGTCCCCTTCAACCAGACCGGACAACACCTCGAACGCATTGTTCAGCGCCGCTCCGATCTCGACGGTGCGCGGCATCGCTTTGCCGTCCTCGTTCACAAACACGCTCCACCCGCCCTGCGCCTGAACCAAAGCGTCCTTGGGCACGACAAGCACCTCGCGCGGAGAGCTGACTGGCACATCCAGTGTTACAGTCTGACCGACGGCGATGGGCACATCGCTGTCTTGAACGTCAAACCGTACCGGACGGGTACGCGTTGCGGCGAACTCGGTCGGCAAAATGGCGCGAAGTGTCAAGGTCACCGTATCGCCTATGTCGGTGGTGGCCGTCAGTGGCTGATCCATGCGCAGGGCGGACACAAAACGCGCAGGTACATTCGCTTCGATTTCAAGCGCACTGGTGTCGATCAGCGTCGCAACTTGGCTGCCCGAAGCGATAAACTGACCAACCTCGGTTGTGACATCGAGAATAACCGCGTCAAAGGGCGCGCGGACCACAGCGTTGTCCAGACGATATCGCGCCTGCTCCAAAGCGTTCTGCGAGGCTTGGATACGTGCAAGCGCCTCTTGCTGCGCACCGCGTGCTTCGGCAAAGTCGCTGGCACGCTCTTCCAGTTGCGCTTCTGCAATGGTCGAATTCTGCCGCAAGGTCTCGGCCCGGCGGAACGCTTTTTCCGCACGCCCAAGACGCGCTTCTGACACCGAGATACCGGCCTGCGCAATCGCAATCTGCGCTTCGGCTTGTGCCAGTTCGATCTGCAAAAGCTCGGGGTCGAGCCGCGCAAGAATATCCCCCTCAGACACGATATCCCCGATCCGGATCGGTACATCCTGCGCAACTCCGCCCACACGTGCAGCAACCGCGCTTTCACGCCCTGCAACGACTTCGCCAAAGACCGCTACCGTTTCAGCCATCGTACTGGTTGTGACAACGGCCGTACTCACACCGGCGGGGCGACCCTGCGCCATGGCGGTTGCCGGACCAACGACGAGTGCACAAACCAAGGCCAACCGGGCAAGAACGTGCATTGCACTTCTCCTTTTCGCATCGGCACCATGCCGCATTGCAGAAGCTAGCGCATATTTCGGGAAAAGCAGGTTCTCAAGATCAGGACATGGTCAGGTTGCGCGATTTTTGCGCTTTCTGACTGCGATGCCTGTCGTTTTGTCAGGACGCGAGAAAGTCGATCACTTCGGAAAGCAGGGCGTTCGGCACTTCTTCGGGAATCGCGTGCCCACATGGAAAACCGCATCCACGGACGTGTCGCGCCTTTTCTTTCCACGTTTGTGTGACGTCATAGAGCTGACCGACCACGCCCTTGTCGCCCCAGATCGCCAACAAAGGGGCATCAATCAGCCGGTCTGCATCTGCACGGTCATGGACAAGGTCGATTGTCGCTGCAGCGCGGTAGTCTTCACAGATGGCGTGCACAGTGGCCGGATCACGATAGCTTCGCAGGTATTCTGCCATGGCGTCTTCGTTCACTGCGCCGTGCGTCTTGACCTGCCCGTTGATGTGACGACGTAGGAAATATTCCGGATCCTGCCCGATCAAGCGTTCCGGCAAATCCTCTGGCTGGATCAGGAAGAACCACCAGAAATAGCGAGTGGCGAAATCCTGATTGGTTTGCTCGTACATGGTCAGGGTCGGTGCGATGTCGAGAACAATCAAACGGTCCACCGCGTCGGGGTGATCCAGCGCCATGCGATGCGCAACGCGCCCGCCACGATCATGTCCGACCACCGCAAAGCGGTCATGGCCCAGCATCCGCATGAGGGCCACCTGATCTTTCGCCATCTCGCGCTTCGCGTAAGGCAGGTGTGGCGCGTGGCTTTCCACCTTTTCGCTGTCGCCATAGCCGCGCAAATCCGAAGCAATAACCGAATACCCAGCCTTGACCAGATCCGGTGCAATCTTGCGCCAAACGATGTGCGTTTGGGGATGACCGTGCAGCAACAGCACGGGCGGGCCAACGCCAGCCATTGCAAAATGAATACGCACGCCGTTGACGGTTTCATCGCGCAGTGTGAACCCATCCAGAAAGCGCGATGCAGTCATCCTCAGACACCGTCCAGAAGGGCGTCGGCAATTGCGGTAGCACAGGTGACTGTATCAGCTTTGCCACCAAGGTCGGCGGTGCGCAGCCCGTCTTCGGCCAGAACTGTTTCGATCGCCCGCACAATGGCTGCCGCCGCTTCGGTCTGACCCAGATGGTCGAGCATCATCGACGCCGCCCAAATCTGACCAACCGGGTTGGCAATGCCTTTGCCCGCAATGTCAGGGGCCGACCCGTGGACCGGCTCAAAGAGCGATGGAAACCGGCCTTCCGGGTTGATGTTGCCCGAGGGCGCAATCCCAATGGTTCCGGTGCAAGCAGGACCAAGGTCTGAAAGGATGTCACCAAACAGGTTCGACGCAACAACGACATCGAACCAGTCCGGATGCAGAACGAACTGCGCTGTCAGAATATCGATGTGAAATTTGTCGACTTTCACATCCGGGTAACGCACCGCCATTTCTTCGACACGCTCATCCCAGTACGGCATGGTTATCGAGATGCCATTCGACTTAGTGGCTGATGTCAGGTGACCGCTGCGTGTTTGCGCAAGGTCGAAAGCGTATTTCAGAATACGGTCCACACCGATCCGGCTCATCACCGTTTCCTGAATCACGACCTCGCGCTCTGTACCGGGAAACATGCGGCCGCCAATGGACGAATATTCGCCTTCGGTATTTTCGCGTACGATCATCATGTCGATATCGCCCGGCTGACGACCCGCCAACGGCAATGGCACACCCGGCATTGCTCGAGCCGGGCGCAGGCTGACATATTGATCGAATTCGCGTCGAAACTGGATCAAAGATCCCCAAAGCGAGATGTGATCTGGCACGACCTCTGGCCATCCCACGGCACCAAAAAATATCGCGTCGCTTCCAGAAAGCTGGTCTTTCCAGTCCGGTGGCATCATCTCTCCGTGCTTGACGTAGTAGTCAGCGCTCGAAAACGCATGTTCCTCGAAATCAAACCCAAGATCGAAGCGGCGCTGCGCCGCCTGCAAAACCCGAACGCCCTCAGGCGTTGTTTCCTTGCCGATCCCGTCGCCGGGGATAACCGCAATCTTGTAGCTGTTTTGGGGCACGGGGCAGATCACCTTTTGAGACGAGGCGGCGCAAGCTTTGCCGCACAGCGGTAGTATAAAAGGCCCGAGGTCGGGGCCAAGTCCCGATGACCTCGGACTCTGGTTTTGTCAGATGTTTTCGCCACGAATGGCTTCACAGACAGCTTCGGTCACTTCCTTTGTGGTCGCGGTCCCCCCCACATCAGGAGTGAGGATACCTTCGGCGCAGACTTTTTCGACCGCACGCATCAAACGCTCAGACGCCTCCGTTTCCCCAAGGTGGTCGAGCATTTGACTGGCAGTCCAGAACGTGGCGACCGGGTTGGCAATCCCTTTGCCTGTGATATCAAACGCAGACCCGTGAATTGGTTCGAACATCGACGGGAACCGGCGTTCAGGGTCGATATTGGCGGTCGGGGCAACACCCAAAGATCCAGCTAGGGCACCGGCCAAATCAGACAGGATGTCTGCGTGCAGGTTGGTTGCCACGATTGTGTCCAATGACTGAGGATTCTTAACCATTCGAACGGTCATCGCATCGACCAGCATCTTGTCCCACGTCACGTCCGGGAACTCTTGTGCGACCTCTGCCGCGATCTCGTCCCACATGACCATACCGAACCGCTGTGCATTGGACTTTGTGACCACGGTCAGGAACTTGCGCGGGCGTGATTGGGCCAGTTTGAACGCATAGCGCATGATGCGTGTCACACCGACACGGGTGAAGATCGACACTTCGGTCCCGACCTCTTCGGGCATGCCTTTGTGCGCTCGACCGCCATGCCCTGAGTATTCGCCTTCGGAATTCTCACGCACGATCACCCAATCCAGGTCGCCGACTTCCACCCCACGCAAAGGCGAGGTTACACCCGGAATGATCTTGGTCGGGCGCACATTCGCGTATTGGTCAAACCCTTGGCAGATCGGTAGGCGCAACCCCCACAGTGTAATGTGATCCGGTACATCAGGCGCACCAACGGCCCCAAAATAGATCGCATCGAACGGTTTGAGTTGTTCCAGACCGTCTTCCGGCATCATCACGCCGGTCTTCTTGTAGTAGTCGGACCCCCAATCAAACGAGGTCATTTCAAAACGCACATCTCCGGCGCGCTGTGCGAGAACCGACAGGACCTCGCTGCCCGCCTCGATCACCTCTGGTCCAATGCCATCGGCAGGAATGGCAGCAATCTTGTAGGTCCGCATTATTTTCTCCTGATAGGTGGTCCGGCCGGAAGACGTAGTCGCTCTGGCCCAGTTGGCGCGACAATCGCAACTTGACCGGATCAACACAACGCGCCAGAGATCATATAAATAATTGAATTAATGGTCACCGTATGGAACTTCGTCAGCTGAGATGCCTGATCGCCGTCGCGGACACGCTTCACTTTGGCCGGGCGGCCCAGAATCTCAACATGCTGCCCGCCTCTTTGGGCCGTCAGATCAAGCTGCTGGAGGAGAGTTTGGGCGCACGTCTGCTGGTCAGAACGACCCGCAGCGTGTCTCTCACCGAGTCTGGTCGTAGCTTTGTCGAAGCAGCCCGCGACATTGTCGAACAGGCAGATCGGCTCGAGGTGTCCTTTCGCGAGAACCGGCAGGATCAGGCATCAATCCTGCGGATAGGAGCGATCGACAGCGCTGCGGTTGGCCTGATGCCGCAACTTCTGCCTCATTTCCGAGAATTGCATTCCGACATCGACGTTGAGCTTTTGGAACAGAAGACCATCCGTCTTTTGCCACGACTTTTGTCCGGTCGTCTGGACATAGCGATTGTGCGACCACCCGAAGTCCGTGATGCGCGGCTTTTCTACCAACACCTGTTCTATGAAACCGCCGTGGTGGCGGTGCCAGAAAGCCATCCATTGGCGAAGCGGAAGACCGTAACGGTACAGGATATGGCCGGCGCGCCATTGATCGTTCCAGAGCGCAATTCACGGCCACATAGCCATGATCTGACGATGAAGCTTTTTCTCGAAGCTGGCTTGACCGCGCGCGTGGCGCAAATTGCTGAGGAAAAGCAGACTATCGTCAGCTTGGTGAGCACGGGCGTTGGCCTTGCCATCGTTCCACGATGGGCCTCGCGTCTGGCAGTCGGCGGCGTGACCTTTGTGTCGCTTGAATTGCCCGACACCGCCCGAAACCGTTTGGCCGTGTCCGCCGTTTGGGTCCGAGACGCCCGCCATCCGGCACGCGACGCATTTCTGAACGTGTTGAAAGACCGCCTGTCAGCTTTGGCTGAAACCGCGTGAAACACAGAGATTCGCCGATTGTTCAAAATAATTGAATAATCTGGACACCCCAAGTTCAGGTCTTTTACCTTGAATTTATGAATTCCTTGCCTGTAGCGTTATATCATGCGTCGCGGATCATGCCGCTATGGGTCGCAATGTCAAAACTGCGCCCGAAGAACGCACACAGTGGAGGAAAACAATGAAATTTACTGCTTTGACAGGGGCCGTTGTGGTCGCTGCCTTCTCGGCAACCATGTCCGTCGCTCAGGACCGGACAGGTTGGCCCGAAAGCTTTACCGTTGGTACAGGATCGCAGGGCGGCACCTATTTCGGCTACGGGTCCGGCTGGGCCGGGATCGTGTCCGAGGTTCTGGGCGTGTCCGGCGGTGCCGAGGTGACTGGTGGTCCGATGCAGAATATGGCGCTCGTCCACACTGGCGATCTGCCCTTCGGCATGACCACAATGGGTCCGGCGGCGGAATCCATCGCGGGCTCGAACCCGATTGCACCGGGACTGCCGATGAACAACGCCTGCGCGATGTTCCCAATGTATCAAACACCGTTCTCGGTCACGGCGCTTTCGTCGTCCGGCATCACTTCGATCGCCGACATCCCGGCAGGTGCGCGTATTGGCTTTGGCCCGGCAGGGTCGACGTCTGACACCTACTTCCCGCGGATGATGGAAGAACTTGGCGTCGACTTCGAGCGTCGCAACGGCGGGTGGTCCGACCTTGGTGGTCAGCTTCAGGATGGTTTGCTGGACGTGATCGCGTTCGCAGCAGGTGTTCCGGTTCCGGCTGTGTCACAGCTTGAGGTTCAGACTGCGATCAACATCATCGAATTCACTGAAGAAGAGCAGGCCAAGATCACGGCAGCCTTCCCGGTTGCGAATTTCGACATCTCGGCGGATGCCTATACCACACTCGAAGCCCCGGCGCGCTCGGTCTCGATGTGGAACTTCGCCATCGCAAACTGTGATCTGCCGGAAACCTTTGTCTATGAAGTCGTGAATGCGGTCATGTCCGACAATGAGCGGATGGTGAACACACACCGCGCGGCAACCTCGACCCTGCCGGAGTTCTGGGATCGCAACACCGTTATGAAGTGGCACCCCGGTGCGGCACGTTGGTTCACCGAAAATGCAGGCGCATCGATCGGTGCCGACATGATCCACGGTGGATGATCTTATATGATTTGTGAGCAATGATGCGTTATTGTTCGTAAAATCAAGAAAATCGGAACCGCGCCCCATCTGCGGGCGCGGTTTTGTTTCAATGTTGGTCTTGCAAAGGTAACGTTTAGATCACCGAGGCCATCACCCGGGGAGGACACGATGACCGATTCCAAAAGCCAGCAGGCCGACGACCTCATTCTCGCGGAAGGCGTGGATGAAGAGCCCATTGAGAGCAACCGCAGACTATTCTCGGGGCGCGCCTATCTCGTGATGGCCGGTCTTTCGACGATATATGCCGCGTTCCACATGATTGCGCTGAACGGGGTGTCCATTTCGGATTGGACCGGGATCGAAATCCCGATGCTTCCACAATTTCCGCTGGAGACATGGAATTTCCGGATCGTACATATCTCCGGAGCGCTGGCTCTGGGGTTCTTGCTGTTCTCGGCACACACATTTGCCGATGACGACACCCCGCAAAAGCAAACCCGCCTGCTTTCGATTGTAGCCTTGATCCTAGCCATTCCAGCACTGATCGCTGGTTTTACGGCATCGGGCTATCACACGATGATCAACTCGGGCACCTTGCCGCAAATGGGCGGGCTGACCACATGGGCCGCGTTTCCCGGAACCGAGATTTACGCAAGCGAAGTCTGGTGGTTCGGCACACCCCTGCTGATTGCCACCTTCGGCGCCATCGTGACCGGTTGGTTCGAGCGCCGCGAGCGCGAGGTCTTTGCCGCCTCGGATGTCGTTCTGGCGATCTGTGCCATCGTGATCGCGATCTACCTGATCGCCATCTACGGCACCGCAGCGCGCAATGCGGTCGGCACGCCGTTTGTTCCCATCGGGGTGGCCTTCGCTGCGACTGCCGGATCCGCCTTGATCCTGGAACTGACGCGACGTGTGGCCGGCCTGGCACTGGTGATCATCACGGGTATATTCCTGCTCTATACCTTTGTGGCGCACCTTTTGCCGGGCATTCTGGCCGTGCAGAGCGCCTATAGCTGGCAACGCTTCTTTGGCCATGTCTATTCGGATGCGGGTATTCTAGGGCCGACAACGGCGGTGTCGTCGACCTATATCATTCTCTTCATCATCTTTGCCGCGTTCCTGCAGGCCTCAAAGGTTGGCGATTACTTCGTGAACTTCGCCTTTGCGACGGCGGGCCGCGCGCGCGGTGGCCCAGCGAAGGTGGCGATCTTCGCATCGGGTCTGATGGGCATGATCAACGGTACATCGGCGGGCAACGTGGTGGCCACTGGATCGCTGACTATCCCGCTGATGAAACGTGTTGGCTACCACAAGAAAACCGCTGGCGCGGTCGAGGCGGCCGCGTCTACCGGGGGTCAGATCATGCCGCCGATCATGGGGGCTGGTGCCTTCATCATGGCCGAAATAACAGGCATTCCCTACACCGAAATCGCCATCGCTGCCATCATTCCGGCGATCCTGTATTTCGTGTCGGTCTACTTTATGGTTGACTTCGAAGCGGCAAAACTGGGCATGCGCGGTATGCGCGAGGACGAGCTTCCCAAGTTCAACAAGCTTGTCCGCCAAGTCTATCTGTTCATCCCGATCATCATTCTGATCGCAGCCTTGTTCATGGGCTATTCTGTGATCCGGGCTGGCACATTGGCGACTGTTGCAGCCGCAGTTGTGTCGTGGTTCACGCCGCACCGGATGGGGCTTCGCTCCATCCTCAAGGCGTTCGAGCTGGCGGGGATCATGTCGATCCAGATCATCGCGGTTTGTGCCTGCGCGGGTATCATTGTTGGAGTTATCAGCTTGACTGGCGTCGGTGCACGCTTCTCGGCTGTGCTTCTGGACCTCGCCGGGGTAAGCCAACTTTTGGCGCTCTTCTTTGCCATGTGTATCGCAATCCTTCTTGGCATGGGCATGCCGACCACGGCCGCATATGCCGTTGCCGCATCCGTCGTTGCACCGGGTCTTGTGCAGCTGGGTATCCCGACGCTGACCGCGCATTTCTTTGTGTTCTACTTCGCGGTTCTGTCAGCGATCACACCGCCCGTGGCGCTGGCAAGCTACGCAGCGGCGGGAATTTCTGGAGCAAACCCGATGGAGACGTCGGTGGCATCGTTCAAGATTGGCATCGCGGCTTTCATCGTGCCATACATGTTCTTCTACAACAGCGCGATCCTGATGGATGGCACATGGGTCGAAGTCATCCGAGCTGGGGTAACCGCCACGGTTGGTGTTTTCCTGCTCAGTTCAGGTGTGCAGGGCTGGTTCCTTGGCGGGCGGTCGGCGTGGTTCCTGCGAGTTGCCTTGATCTGCGCGGCGCTCTTCATGATCGAAGGAGGATTGATCACCGACCTGATCGGCCTCGGGATCGCGGCCGGCGCTTACTTTGTGCAGAAATTTCTGCATCCGAAACCCGATGCCAGCATTCCGGTGCGCGGCGCGGATTAATCAAAGCACTCCGAAATAAAAAAGGCCGGGCGTGTTCCCGGCCTTTTTCATGCGCGCTGCAGTAATCAGCAATAACCTTCAGGGCCGTTCCATTGCGCTTGGGAGTATCTGTCCCCATGCGCCCAGCCGACTGGCAAGATGCTGTCAATCTCGGCCATCATGTGAGGCGTCAGGATCAGGGAAGTTGCTGATGCACATTCCGCCAAGTGATCCGGCGACCGTGTGCCAGGGATCGGAATAATGTGGTCCGCACGGGCAAGGCACCACGCCAAAGCAAGGGCGGTGGCCGTTGTTCCGTTGTCTTCGGCATAGGCCTTGAATGCGTGTGCAAAGGGAAGATTGAAGCTAAAATTCGGCTCCAGAAACCGGGGGTTGTTCTTGCGGAAATCCTTGTCGAGAAACGTAGTTGGATCGGGCGTCACGCTTGACACCATCCCCCGCGCCAAGGGCGAATAAGCCACCAAGGCGACATCAAGCTCTTTGCAGGTTTGCAACATGCCTAGGTCTGGCTGACGTGACCAAAGCGAATACTCGCTTTGAACCACGTCAACAGGCCCAACCGCAGCTGCGCGACGCAGGGATGCGGGAGAGATTTCAGAGAACCCGATGCCACCGATCTTGCCCTCTGCCTTCAGCGCCAGAAGTGTTTGCATGACATCTTCAATCTCGATGTCGCGGTCCCGCCGGTGTACATAGAACAGATCAACGTGGTCGAGTCCCAGACGCTTCAGCGACCCTTCCAACTCTGCGCGCAGATAGTCGGGTTTGTTGTTGAAGCCGCGATTGCCATGTTCCTTGTCGCGCCAGATGCCAGCCTTGGTCGCGATGGTGAACTTGGATGCGTCGCCCTTGAGGAACGTCCCGATCACGGTTTCGGAGATGCCCATCCCATAGACATTCGCGGTGTCCAACAGGTCCATCCCAAGGTCAAGTGCAGCGCCAAGCGCAGCGTGAGACTCGGCCTCATCAGTGGCCCCGTAGAAACCGCCAAAACTCATGCAGCCGAAACCGATTTCCGAAACCATCTTTCCGGACTTCAGCAAACGTCTTTTCTTCAAGGACTTTCTCCACCGTATTGCCCAGCGACTTAACTCGCGCGGAGATAACATCACGGTGTTGGGGAAAGGGGAACCCCTTGTCAGGCAGCAACGGCGGATGCCGGTACAACAAGCCCACGTGCCTTGAGCACGGCAAGACATTCCGGATCGCGCGTCGCGAGTTCCAAGGTCGCTTCAAGCATCCCTGCCTTGGACCCACAGTCGAACCGGGTACCCGAGAATTGAAAGCCTCCAAGCCCAAGGTCGAATGCACCGCGGGCAATCGCATCCGTTAGTTGAATTTCCCCGCCTGCACCCGGTTTTTGCGTTTCCAGCGCGTCAAAGATCGAGGCGTCGAGGATGTATCGACCAACCACGGCTTGCCGAGATGGCGCGTCTTCGGCGGCGGGCTTTTCGACCATGCCATCGGCTGTAACGATTGCACCGTCTTTGCCTGTGACGGACAGAACGCCGTATTTGTGCACTTGGTCTTCGGGCACTTCCATCGTTGCGACCAGATGACCGGTTTTGCTTTTGGCGTAGGCATCTACCATTTCGGTAAGGCATCCTATGGATCCGAGGATCAGGTCGTCAGGCAATATGACTGCGACGGGCCCGTCGAGAACATGATCCTTGGCACACAGAACCGCATGGCCCAAGCCCTTGGGTTCAGGTTGCATGACGAAGCGCACATCGTCTTCGATCGGGCAGAACGCTGCTTCAGTCAGGGCTTCGGCGACATCCTCTTTGCCGCGCGCACGCAATTCGCGTGTGAGGCGGGCGTCCTCCATGACGTGCCGCTCTATAGCTGTTTTGGAGGGGTGGCTGACAAAGATCATGCGTTCGATCCCAGCGTCGCGTGCTTCATCGACGGCGTACTGTATCAGAGGCGTGTCGAGCACCGGCAGCAGCTCCTTCGGCGTTGCCTTGGTGGCAGGCAGAAAGCGTGTACCAAGGCCGGCAACAGGAAAGATCGCAGTGCGCACGTGTCGGGTCATGTTCTGAATCCTCAATTGTTAAATATATTGGGAGTAACGCATTGCAGCGCAGAAAGTTTCGCGCTTGCAGCATTTCTCTGCAGTTGCACGGAACCGGGCGCGGCCGAGCTGCGTTGAAGTTTCATAAAGATATTTTCAATGGGGCTTTCGAATGAAATTTGATCAATTGACCGGGGAGTCTCTTCCCCGTTCTGCGCACCCGTATCGTCGCCTCGCCGTAATTGGTGCGGGTGCCTACGGAACAGCTTTGGCGCATGTCGCAGCTCAAGACGGCACACAGGTTTCATTGTGGAGCCGCCGTCCAGAAATTGCGCGTATGATCAATGAGACATCGCAAAACGCTGAGTATCTACCCGGAATCCAGTTGGCGGCTTCTATCACCGCCTCGGATGATCTTTTGACGGTTCTCCGAGATGCCGATGCCGTGATGTTGGTCGTCCCGTCGCACGCGCTTCGCCAAACAGCCCGCGAAATGCGGGCCGTCCTGCCTTCGGGTATCCCGATCACGGTCTGCGCAAAAGGCATCGAGGCTGGGTCAGGATTGCTTATATCACAGATCATCGAGGACGAATTGCCGGGCCATACTGTCGGTGCGTTGTCAGGCCCAACCTTTGCCAAGGAACTGGCAGCCGGTCACCCCTCAGCTGCGACACTGGCGTTTTCTTTCGATCAGGCGGACCGGCTCGATCCCGAGAACAGCGCAGCGGCTCGCATGGCGGTCACTCTAGCGACGCCGGCGTTTCGCACGTATTTGTCGGATGATCTTGTAGGCGTGGAAATAGGTGGTGCCGTCAAGAATGTGATCGCCGTTGCCTGTGGCATGATGCGCGGTGCCGGGTTTGCCGAAAACACACGGGCCGCGCTGATCGCCCGAGGGTTGGACGAAATGAAGGCGCTGGCGGAAGCATTGGGCGGGCGGCGTGAAACGGTCACGGGGCTGTCCGGGATCGGCGATCTGACGCTGACCTGTTCAAGCACGACATCGCGAAACATGTCGCTGGGTGTTCAACTCGGCCAAGGGAGCGTTCGTTCCGATTGTTTCGGCGGCAAGCCCACTGTTGTGGAAGGCGAAGCAAACGCGATCTCCGTCACGGATCTGGCGCGGAAACTCTACGTTCCGATGCCGATCTGCGAAACAGTTCGCGGAATCCTTCACGACGATCACCCCATCACGGAAAGCTTTGCCCGGCTTTGGTCTGAACCGATCGAATCCGAACCGCGCGCTATGTCGCTGACATTCGCGCATCCGACCTCGCTGGCGGACATCTGTACATTGCAAGAGAGGCCATCATGAGTTTGCAGGCACCGATCCAAAAAGCGATTGGCGACAAGCCCTTTGTACTTGCCACCGACCTTGATGGCACATTCCTTGGGGGATCTGCACAATCGCGGGAAATGCTTTACAATTTTATCGAAGATAATCGGAACAGCGTCGGCCTGATTTTTGTAACTGGTCGCCACCCAGAATTCATTCAGGATCATTGTGATGCCTATGGCATCCCGATGCCGGATTACGTGATTGCCGATGTGGGCACCACGATTGCACGGGTCCATGGACCGGGCATCGTCTTGCCAGATACGCAGCTTGAAGAGCCAATCGCACAGGCTTGGCAAGGCAAGGCAGGTCCCGTGCAAGCCCTGATGGAACAGATCAACGGATTGACGCTTCAGGACGCACCGTTCCGACATCGCCTGAGCTATCACATTTCGCCTGATGGTTTTGATGCGTCAGAGATGGAGCCTGTTCGGGCACTTGATGTGGATGTGCTGATCTCGGACAACCGGTTTGTCGACGTTCTCCCGAAAGGCGTCTCCAAAGGCCCAACCTTGCGTCGCTTAATCAAGGTGCTTGGCATACCAGAGGATCGGATCCTCGCGGCTGGAGACACTTTGAACGATATCTCCATGCTGACAGCCGACCTTTACGCCGTTGCCGTGGGCGGGTCCGAAGTCGCGCTTTACGATGCGCTCCCCGAAAGCCCTAAAATTCATCGCGCTCGCGCAATCGGTGCAGCGGGCATTCTTGAGGCCATTGCGGCCTTTGACCTTCATCCAACTCCAGGGAGTTATTGATGTCCTCCGATCTTGTGATCGTCTACCACCGCCAACCGTATGAAGAAGTCGAAGAGAACGGGAAAACCGTTCTGCGTGAAAACAAGAGCCCGAACGGGATCGTACCAACGCTGAAGAGCTTTTTCGGCAAGGTCGAACACGGTGCATGGGTCGCGTGGAAGTTGGCAGACGACGCCAATAACCCCGGCTGGGACCGACAGATCGAGGTCGAGGACAGCTTTGGCAGCTACTCGGTCTCGCGGCTGCCGCTGACGCAGAAGCAGGTTCACGAGTTCTATCACGTCACATCGAAAGAGGCGTTCTGGCCGATCCTGCATAGCTTCAAGGATCGCTACAACTATGACCCGGTGGACTGGCCCAATTTCCGCGAAGTGAATTGGCGGTTCGCGGAAGCAGCAGCTGCCGAAGCTGCACAGGGTGCATTGGTCTGGGTACATGATTACAACCTATGGCTTGTGCCCGGATACCTGCGCCAGATGCGCCCCGACGTGAAGATCGCCTTTTTCCACCACACGCCATTCCCCGCACCGGACATGTTCAATGTCTTGCCATGGCGCAAAGAGATTGTGGAAAGTCTAATGGCGTGTGACAGCGTCGGCTTTCACATACCGCGATATGCCACCAATTTCGCTGCGGTTGTCCAAAGTCTTATGGATGTGGAGATCACCAAGCGGGACAAAGTTCCAGACGACCTGATTGCGGAAGGAACGGCTCTGACTGAACGGAAAGTGCCGGCCATCCTTGGAGGTCCCAATCGTGACGTGCACCTGAGCGTTGCGCCAGTCGGAGTCGATGTGGACTATATTCAGACTCGTGCACGCGTAGATGCCACGGCACAGCGCGCAGAGGAGCTTCTTCGGGATCTCGGAGATCGCAAGCTTATTTTGTCAGTTGGCCGCACCGATTATACCAAAGGGGGCATCGAGCAGCTTCAGTCGTTTGAGCGCATTCTTGAGGATCATCCTGAATTTCGTGGCAAAGTTCAGTTGATGCATGTCTCTGTCAGCGCAAACCGTGGCATGGCCGCCTATGGGGAAATCCAGTCTGCCATCGAAGAAGCGGCGGGGCGTATCAACGGGCGCTTTGGATCTTTGGATTGGCAGCCGATCACTCTTGTTTCGCGGGCGATACCATTCAAGGATTTGGTAGCTTATTATCGTGCTGCAGCCATTGCCTGGATCACGCCTTTGGCGGATGGCATGAACCTCGTTGCCAAAGAGTTCATCGCTTCGCGGGTGGATGGTGACGGGGTTTTGGTTTTGTCGGAATTCGCCGGAGCAGCAGTTGAACTTGAGGCTGCTGTCGCAACCAATCCATTCTCGAACCGGTCTATGGACGTCGCGATTTGCCAGGAGCTGGACATGTCCGAGCCGGAACGCCGTGATCGTATGGCTTCCATGCAGCGTGCTGTACGACAATATGACCTTTCAAGTTGGGGCCGGTCAGTGGAAAACCTCTTGCCCCACAATCAGAAATCAGCGGCCTGATATCAAAACGGGGCCAGCACGGCCCCGTTTTTCATTCCGCGAGATGACACGCAACGCGTATGCCGTTGATCTGTCGCATCGCCGGACGGTCACGTTTGCAGACATCCTGAGCGATAGGGCAGCGCGGGTGAAAGGCACACCCTGACGGTGGATTGATCGGGTCAGGAATTTCGCCTTCAGGCGGCTGAACCTCTCGCCCAAACCCGTCCATCTGAGGTGCGGCTTCCAAAAGCATCTGCGTATAGGGGTGCTTTGGGGTTTCGAACAGATCCTCTGGCGCGGCCTCTTCGACCAATCGCCCGAGATACAGCACACCGATCTTGTCAGCCATGTGCCGTACCACGGTAAGATCGTGGCTGATCAAAACATAGGTCAAACCGAAATCATCTTTAAGATCGCTCATCAGGTTAAGAACCTGTGCCTGCACCGACACGTCCAAAGCTGAGGTAGGTTCGTCACAGACGATCAGGTTCGGCTCTGACGCAAGCGCACGGGCGATGCAGATTCGCTGGCGCTGACCACCAGAAAACTCGTGCGGGAATTTGCCCGCGTCCTGCACCGACAAACCGACCTGTTCAAGCAGCCTTTCCGCCAACCCTTCGATGCTTCCTCCACGTGACGCGACCGGTTCCACGATGATATCCTTAACCCGCCATCGCGGATTGAGCGACGCGTAAGGGTCTTGAAAGATCATCTGGATGTCAGACCGGATCGCATCGATCTTGGCTGCGTCGGTCTCACTCGCCAGATCAATGCCTTCGATCTCGACCACGCCTGAGGATGGTTTCAAAAGACCAACCAGCATTTTGCCGATGGTTGACTTGCCCGACCCGCTTTCGCCGACAAGCGCGTAGGTGCTACGCGGTTCCACGTCGAAATCCACCTCGGACACCGCAGTCAGAAAGGCCTTAGAGCGACGTTCGATCACACGGTTCAGCCAAGGCTTCGACACGTCGAACACACGGCTGAGGTTTTTGACCCTAACAAGCGCCATTAGATGACCTTTTCATCGACCAGAGGATACCAACAGGCCGCCTGACCATTGCTCACACGGGGCACGGGAGCTTGTCGGCATTTATCCGTTGCACGAGGACAGCGGGGATTGAACGCGCATCCATCCGGCACCGCATCCAGACGTGGCATCGCGCCGGGGATTTGGTGCAGGCGGCTTTTGCCCTGCGAGGCCAGCGGCGTCGAGGCCATAAGCCCATGTGTATAGGGATGCTGCGGGTGGGTCAGCACATCTCGTACAGGTCCCAGTTCTGCCAAACGCCCGGCATACATCACCGCAACGCGGTCGGTGGCCTCAGCAATAACCCCCATGTCGTGCGTGATCAGCATCACGGCAGTTCCGCGATCCCGACAGAGGCGCCGCAAGAGCGCGATAATCTGCGCTTGCACCGACACATCGAGCGCAGTTGTTGGTTCATCTGCGATGATCAGCGACGGTTCAGCACACAATGCAAGCGCGATCACAACGCGCTGTCGCATCCCGCCGCTGAATTCATGTGGATAGCTGTTTACACGTGCGGCTGCGCCGGGAATGCCGACTTCTTCCAAGGCAGCTACCGCGCGCTTTTCGGCTTCGGCCCGACTTATCGGAAGGTGAGTCAGCATGGTTTCCGTCAACTGATCGCCGATCCGAAGCAACGGGTTGAGAGAGGTCAGCGGGTCTTGAAAGACCATGCCGATCTCCTTGCCCCGCAGCCGCCGCATCGCATCGCCCTTGAGGTGATCGATGCGCTGTCCGTTCAGCCAAATCTCACCCTTGGAGATATGCGCTGGCGGTGTCAGCAACCCGATCACGGCATTCCCTGCCATCGACTTGCCCGCGCCGCTTTCACCGACGATGCCAAGGATCTCACCCGCCTGGATGTCATAGCTGACACCATCCACGGGTCGCACAATCCCGTGGCGCGTTGGAATTTCGACCGACAGGTCTCGGATTGACAGAACTGGATCAGCCATCAGCGGAGCCTCGGGTTCAAGGCATCACGCAGCCAGTCGCCCAGCAGGTTCACTGACAGCGCAAGGACCAAAAGCGTTGCCGCTGGGAACAGCAAAATCCACCATTCACCAGAGAACAGGAAGCCCTGACCGATGCGGATCAACGTGCCCAGCGATGGCTGCGTTGGCGGAGCGCCGACGCCCAGAAAGCTTAGCGTTGCTTCGGCAATAATGGCCAACGCCAGCGAAATCGTCGCGATTACGAGAACTGGGGACAGCACATTCGGCAGGATGTGGCGCAGCATGATTGCTCCGGGTTTACGCCCGATCAACCGCGCCGCCTGCACATATTCCTTGTTCTTCTCGACCAACGTCGCACCGCGAACAACGCGCGCGAATTGCACCCAGTCAGACAGACCAATCGCAAGGATCAGCACCCAGATCGCCATCTGATCGCGATACTCAACAGGCGTGACACCTTTGGCGACCCCAAAGATCAGCATCGCCACCAAGATGGACGGAAAGGTCAGTTGCACATCGGCAGTGCGCATGATGATAGTTTCTGTCCAGCCACCGACATAGCCAGAGATCAGCCCTAAAGTGATCCCGAGGACCACGGCGAAGAACACGGCTGCCACGCCCACGAACAGCGAAATACGCATTCCGTAAAGGATGGTCGAGAATACGTCCCGGCCCTGATCGTCAGTGCCCAGCAGGAACGAGTCCCCCGTAAACGCGTTCGGTGCCATTGGAGGCGTGAAACCGTTCATCAGATTGAGCGATGCCGGATTGAACGGATTGGTTGGAGCGATCAGCGGCGCGAACACGGCGGCCAGAACAAGAACCAGCACCACCCCCGCCGACACCATCGCGACAGGGGATCGTTTGAAGGTGTAAAAAAGGTCACTTTCCAACGCGAGGCGGAAGCGTGACTTGGGTTTTACCGGGATTGGAAAATCCGACATCAGTGGCCTCCTGACCGGTCCACCCGCAGGCGCGGGTCAATGAAGAAATAAAGGATGTCCACCAGCAGATTGATCCCGACGAACATTACTGAGATCAGCATCAGATACGCGGCCATGACGGGGATATCGACGAACTGGATTGCGTTGATGAAGAGCAGTCCGACACCCGGCCATTGGAATACGGTTTCGGTGATAATGGCGAAGGCAATGATCGCGCCAAGTTGGAGACCGATCACTGTAATGACCGGCACCATCGTGTTCTTGAGCGCGTGACGGAAATTCACGGCGCGGTCGCGAAGACCCCGCGCGCGGGCAAAACGGATGTAGTCCTGCCGAAGTACTTCCAACATCTCGGATCGCACCAGACGCATGATCAGCGTCATCTGATAAAGTCCCAACGTAATCGACGGAAGGATCAGCGCTTTGAGCCCGCTTTCCGTCAGGAATCCAGTCGACCACCCGCCAAGGTCCACGGTTTCGCCCCGCCCAAAACTGGGCAGCCAGCCCAATTCGACTGAGAAAAGATAGATCAGCAGGATGCCGATCAGGAAGGTGGGTAGAGAGACCCCGATCAGCGATCCGGACATGATCACATTTGCCAAGACACCATCGCGCCTGATCGCCGTAAACACGCCCAGCGCGATGCCAAACAAGATCGCCAGAACGCCGGACACCATCGCAAGCTCCAGCGTGGCAGGCGCGCGTTCCAACAGTATCTCCGCCACGGGCCTGCCCTGTCGGTAGCTGACGCCGAAATTGCCCTGAACCGCGCCTTCGAGGAACTTGTAGTATTGCACCACGAACGGCTGATCGAGGCCAAGCTGCGCCCTCAGACGGTCGATATCTTCGGCCGTGCGCTCCTGCCCCAGCATGTTGTCGATGGGATCACCGACAAAACGGAACATCGAAAAAGCGACAAGCCCGACGATCAGCAGCACAAGCGCCGATTGTCCAACACGCCGAATGATATATGCGAGCATGTCGCCCCCGGTGGTCTGTGTCCGGGGGCGGCTCTCAGCCCCCGGAACGCTTTAGTTTACGGTCACCCAGCGCAGGATGAAAAAGTCATCCGGACGCTGTGTCAGTTCGATATTGCTGCGAATACCCCACACCAAGGGCTGCACATACATCGGCACATAAGCCATTTCGTCCTGCAGGATTTTGGTGGTTTCGTCGATCATCGCCTGACGTGCAACCGGGTCGATCTCGGACTGGATCATCGGCAGAAGTTCATCCACCCGCGCGTTGGAATAACCGCCAAAATTCCAGCTTCCGACACGCAATTCTTCGTTCGGAGTGGCGGCAAGGAAGCGGATCGGGTGTTCTGCGTCGAACGTGCCCGGCGACCAGCCCAGAAGGAACATGTCATAATTGTCAGCGCGCAGCTCCGGCCAGTAGTTCTGGACCGGCATCGCATCCAGAGTTGCAGTGATACCCACCTGAGCCAGCATGCCTGTGATCGCCTGACAGACGGCCTCATCGTTCAGGTAGCGGTTGTTTGTGCATTTGAATCCAAAACTAAACCCATCGGGATAGCCCGCCTCAGTCAGCAGGGCACGGGCACGATCCGGATCATGCGCGGGGCGCTCTGCAAGGGCAGGAACGTAGCCCTGCATCGCCGCGCTGACCAATTGGCTGACCTCTTCAGCATTCCCACGCATGATGGTCTGCAGGATCGCCGGGACATTGATCGCATGGGCCACGGCCTGACGGACACGCACATCGGCAAAGGGGTTAGAGTCAGTTGTCTCGGAAGAATATTTGAGCGTCTCGGCCTCATGCGGGAAGCCAAGCATGATAACCCGTGCTTCGATGCCTTGAATGACGTCGACATCGGGGTTTTCCTTGAGCCGCGCCACATCCTGGATCGGCACCGGGTTGATGAAATCGACATCGCCCGACAACAGCGCTGCAAGTGCCGTGGCCGGGTTCTGGATCGGCGTTAATTCGGCACGTGTTATGTTGTGCTCAGCTTCATCCCACCAGCTGTCGAACGGTTCAAGTACCGTGCGCAAACCCGGCTCCCGGGCTGTCACGCTGAATGCGCCGGTGCCGTTGGTATTCAGCGTGGCATAGTTGCCATTCTCTTTATCCGGCAGTGCTGCGTTGTTCGCTTCGGCCCAACCACTATCCATGATCATCCAGTTAGCAATCGACCCCGGGAAAATCGGGTTGGGTGCGGTTGTCATGAAATCAACGGTGTAGTCATCGACGACAACAACTTCGGATACCGGAGCAAACCAGCTTCGCGTGTCGGACACTTCGTCTGAGGCGCGCTGATATGAAAACAAAACATCCTGAGCAGTGAACTCTGCCCCGTCATGGAACGTCACACCTTGGCGGAGCGTGAATCGCCAGCCTTCGCCATTGCCAATCGGTTCCCACGACGTTGCAAGTGCAGGTTCTACAGTCATATCTTTGCCGCGACGGACAAGTCCTTCGTAGACATTGTTCAGAAAGCCTAGAACCGGTGCCGAGTTGACCGCATGCGGGTCCATCGTCTGCGGATCGGTATTCACTGCCCAGGTGAATTCTTCGGCCTGCACAGCAGGGGCAAACGCAGCTATAACAGCCGCCAGTCTAAGTGAACGTCGCATGGCAATTCCCTCTGGCTACAATGAGCGATGTCGCGGCCCAGTCAGAAGGCCGCGACATATTGGCATGGTGTACCTGACCATGTTGGACGGGCGCACCACAAGGGCGCACCCGTACTATCAGTTCATTGTGAAGTATTTGATCTTCGGCTGATCCTCAGGGTCAACGTCGATGCCAACCTTTTCAGACATGCCCCAGTTCAGAACCTGGTGATGGATCGGGATATAGAGCTGTTCATCCTGAACCACACGCCAGATCGACGCGATGTCAGCGTTGCGTGCTGCGAGATCGGTGTTCGAAGCAAGCGATTTGATCTTCGCATCCAGTTCATCATTGTCGTAGCCGGTGCCATTCCAAGTGCCGATGTCCGATTCCCGGCCATGCACGAGGAAGTTGAAGACATATTCGGAATCGTAGGTCGGAACACCCCAGCCCAGCATGTAGAAATCGGTGTTTCCATCTGTGATAAGCGGGAAGTGCTGCGCCTTGGGTTTTGCGTCGAGATTAACAGTCACACCAATTTGGCCCATCATCCCGACAGCCGCCTGACAGATCGCCTCGTCGTTGACATAGCGGTCGTTTGGGCAATCCAGACGGATCGAGAAGCCATCCGCATATCCTGCCTCGGCCAAGAGCGCTTTCGCGCCCTCGATATCCGTGGTGGATTCGGAATCCATAGCCTCGGTCCAACCGTTGACAAAGGGCGGCGCGATCATACCAGCCGGCTCGCTTTGTCCACGCATCACAACCTGGCGGATTGCATCGCGGTTGATGGCCATCGACATCGCTTTGCGAACACGCACGTCGGCCAATGGGTTCTTGCCATCGACATTATCGGCTTCGATATCATCGGCGCCCATGTTCATTCCGAAGAAAATCACACGGTTCTGTGGCGCCTGTTTGACCATAAGCCCATCGGCATTGTTGACGCGCTCAAGGTCTTGGACGGGCATGTCCTGAAGGAAATCGACCTCACCCGACAGCAGCGCCGCAACGCGGGTCGCTGCGTTCTGGATCGGAGTGTAGACGATTTCCGTCACTTCCATCGGGAACTGGTCAATGCCCCAGTAATTGTCGTTCTTCACCATGACGGTCTTCACGTCCGGTTCCCGGCTTTGCAGCACGTAAGGACCGGTGCCATTGGCATTTGTGGTAGCAAAAGTGATCTCGCCACCTTCAAAGTCCTGCACGTTGGCGGTGTTGTTCGCTTCGGTCCAACCCTTGTCCATAATGAAAAGGTTGGTGAGGTTGGACGGCAGAATCGGGTTCGGACCATCGGTTACCATTTCAATGGTGTAATCATCCACCGCACGCACTTCGGTGATTGAGCCGATCAGCTCTTTCATGTCCGAGTTCGGCTGCTTGGCACGTTCAAAGCTGAACACAACGTCTTCAGCCGTAAAGTCGGCACCATCATGGAATTTCACGCCCTGCCGCAGATTGAAAACCCAGACATTGGGATCATCGGCACTCGGCGCCCAGTCGGTGGCCAGCGCCGGTTCGAACGCACCGGTCACGTCACGGATGATGAGCGGCTCGTACATCTGGTGGCGGATTGTGTGAGTCGGTCCTTCATTCTGTGCATGCGGGTCTAGCGTCAGTGCATCGCCAGAACGCGCCCAGCGCAGTGTTTCGGCGCTGACGGTTGCAGTCGTCGCCAATAGGGCCGCAGCCATAGATAAAGCAAATGTCGTCTTCATGAGACTTCCCTGTCGTTTGTTTTCGTTGGTGATTTGTTATTCCGACACTCTTTGCCAAGCGATCAAGATTGGCAAGCCCTTGGCAAGGCAGGCGGGCGCAACGTCAATTCAGGACAGGAAATTTTCCGATTTTCAAGCAGACCCCACAGCCGAATAAGACGCCAGAAACGTCATTTGGTTGCAATTGGAACTGTCTTGAAAATTTGGTGCCCAGGAGAGGACTCGAACCTCCACGGCCTTGCGGCCACTGGCACCTGAAGCCAGCGCGTCTACCATTCCGCCACCTGGGCAGGTGTCGTGAAGCTGGCGTTTAATCTGGTCCCGAAAGGGTGTCAACGGACTTTTTTAGACTTCCAGCTAAGGCTTTGCGGCAATCCTACACCTTGCCCGCACAGGCCTACGGGGATACAGGTCAGTCAAGCTATGACCGGGAGCACTCACATGTCCAAACTCGTCACGATCTACGGTGGCTCCGGCTTTGTCGGACGTTATATTGCACGACGGATGGCCAAGCAGGGTTGGCGTGTGCGCGTCGCGGTGCGCCGTCCGAACGAAGCGATTTTCGTGAAACCCTACGGTGTCGTTGGTCAGGTTGAACCGATCCTATGCAACATCCGAGATGACGCGAGTGTTCGTGCTGCGATGCAGGGCGCAGATGCAGTGGTCAATTGCGTGGGTATCCTTGCCAAGAACGGAAAAAACACCTTTGACGCTGTGCAGGCCGATGGTGCGGGCCGCGTTGCACGGATTGCTGCAGAGACAGGGATTCAAACGTTGGTGCATGTTTCCGCGATCGGCGCAGATGCCAATAGCGACAGTGACTACCAGCGCACCAAAGGCGAAGGCGAAGCCGCAATTCTGGAGCACATGCCCAATGCAGTGATCCTCCGCCCGTCCATCGTTTTTGGCCCCGAGGATGGCTTTTTCAACCGGTTCGCAGGCATGACGCGGATGGGTCCGATTCTTCCGGTTGTGGGCGCAGACACCAAGTTCCAGCCGGTTTATGTCGACGACGTTGCGCATGCAGCATGTTTGGCTGTCATCGGTCAGGCACCTGCAGGTGTTTATGAACTTGGTGGTCCGGACGTAAACACCTTCCGGGACCTGATGCAGGACATGCTCAAGGTCATTCGTCGGCGTCGTCTGATCGTCAATATTCCCTTTTTCGCCGCATCGATCATGGGCGGCCTGTTCGATTTCGCCAATGCCATCAGTGGTGGGCTGATCCCCGCGATGGTCACTCGCGACCAAGTCAAGAATTTGAGCAAGGACAACGTTGTCTCGGAAGCTGCAAAGACTTTTGCCGATCTGGGAATCAAGCCCGTCGCTCTCGAAGCTGTGCTGCCGGATTACCTGTGGCGGTTCCGCCCGTCTGGGCAGTATGCCGATATCAAGGACAGCGCGAAGAACTTGCGCGCCTGATCGGTTTCACCACCAAGCCGGATGGCCGCGTTCAGTGATGACGTGCAAGATTTTGCATGATGTCACCGTTGACGCATCCCGGAGGTGGTGTCTTTGCGAACCCCTTTTGATCGCCAAGCCAGCATTGGCAGCTCTTGACAAGGGCACATTGGCGACAGGCCGAGACCATGGACGCGTAGTCTTGTGCCGAAAGTCGATCCCGCGCCATCTCTTCGGACAGACTGACGCCCATGACCTTGGCAACGCTGCGCGTGAGCCAGAAGTGCAGTCCGGGGTCTCCTTTGAAAGATGTCGTCATGGACGTGGCCTTTCTGCAAGTCGTCTTAGTACGTCAGCGTTTCGGCATTCAGCCGGTGGTGCCGCGTCTGGGTCTTCGACATGTCTTTTCAACCAACGGTCGCAACCATCAACCCAAGTACAGGATCGGCACTTGGTCACCAGCTCGACCCAGTTTTCATGGTCTAGCGCGCCGCTCTGGGCTGCCTGAGCGGTATCGACGCCGCATGTTTTCGCCATGCGCTGGACGAGCCAATAATGCACCCCCGGACGGCCCAGCGGGCGCCATGCTGGAGCCTTCTGCGGACCAATCATTTCGACCTCAAGCCCTCGAAGAGATCTCCGTTGCGGCAGTACTCCGGCAAGTTCAGTTGCAGACCTGCAGTCTCAAGAAGGCACTTACACGCATCCGCCGCTGTACATCCCAGACATCTGTCCACCGCGCGCTCAAAGCGGTCTTCAGACAGCTCTGCGCGCATCATCAGTTCTTGCAAATCCAGCCCTTGTCGGTCGGCCATTGCCAGCACCAACTGTGTATGGGCGTTTCGTTTTGTTTCGTAGGTCATGACAATGCTCCCCATTGCTCTGACCTAAGGTTAAGCGGCGCTCGGGATATTGGCATTGATTCAGGTCAATGCCTTCTGGCAACTGGATTTCGGGGGGATCAAGATGTATGCTAAGCGCAGGCGCGCAAGCGTCACTGTTGGGTGGATGCGCGACAGGTCAACAAACGGCCAAATGCAGCGGCATTGGAACATCCCGATGGGAATGTGTCAGCAGAAATCTGTGCTTCATCCAACCAGTTCTGGCACTGGTCGCGAAGTGAACAGAGGCAACACTCCAGAACCATATTTGCGTATTGGCTTTGAGTGAAATCGCCGTCTTCCATAGCGCCACTGAGAGTCACGCCAATCTTTTTCGCCACGTTTCTAACCAGCCAATAGCCAAGTTCAGCGTTATGCAAAATCACATCGAGTTCGCGACCCGCATCTGTCGAATTATCAGGTGCGCTGTCCGAAGACTCCACTTGAAAACTTGTATCCGTGTTTTCAAGCAGCCACTCTTCGCACGTATACCGCCATTCCCAAGAGCGGCTTTGTTCCTCAAGGTAGCTCCAACTTTCAAGCTGGAGGCCATCATCCTCAAGTTCGATACATGTGTCGACGCCGAAAATTCGTGTTTGGGTAAGTTCGCTGTCGAAGAAAGCGGAATCGTTGGAAGAGACGAACTCGATCCCACACCAGAATGCGGTGTTCATCTGTTCCATCTGCTTCAAGAAATCGGAGTTGACGCAATATCGTGGCACTTGGAGCAAAGGCGTCGAGGCGTTTAGAATACCCTCGCATCTACCGCTTTTGGAACAAGACCAACACTTCTGCGCAGCAATCTGAAGATCATGCGTGTTGATCGACCCAAGCAACACTTGTTGCTCTAGATCAATACCGCACCGAGACGCCATGTGGAGCACCCACATATCTCTGCACTCGTCAAACATAACAACCTTTACGACATACAGCTTGCGGCAGCGTAAAAAGGTAAGGTCGGTATTGTCTTTGATCTACATCAAGCTCGCTATAGTCCAGCAGCCGTCCGCCGCACGATTTCCATGCGAGACGCATTTGGCGGATGCGTGCCGAGAAAGCGATTGCCCGGGTCTGGGATGCGATTGAAGAACTGAGCGCCCCTTACAGGATCATAGCCCGCGCGGGCCGTAATGACCGTTCCAAGTTGATCGGCCTCAAGCTCAAAATCTTTGGAATATGTGCGTGCCCCCAAGGATGCGCCAATCTGTTCAGCGGATTGCACCGCCGCTGCATCAGCACCGCCCAGTGCCACCAAACCCGAAAGGATCACCGCCCCGACAGCCGCGTTCTGTTGTGTTCTGCCAAGATGACCAAGGACATGGTGCGCGGCCTCGTGGCCCATCACAAAGGCCAGTTCATCCGCATTTTCGACAGACGCAATCAGCGCAAGATTGAACGCAAGAATGGGTCGTCCGGTTCGGTCCACGGTTTGAAATGCATTCGGCGGCTGTCCGGGGCGATCGTCCACGACGATCTGGAAATCGCAATTGGCACCTGGTGCCAGCCTTCGGCACTCTCTTTCGGCCACCGGCTCAACGGTCTGGACAACCGACACGAATTGGCGCGCAGCAATGCCAGCGCGGGTGCGAGCGTCCTGTTGCGAGATAGTCGCTTGTGAATTCTGGGGGCGCGGCTGAACCTGAGTTGAGGTCGCAGGAACGTCGCACGCCGACAACGCGACGAAAGCCAATAGTAGAAGCCAGCGCATCAAGACACTCCCTTTGTCTGAGATACTAGAAATAAGGTGGTTGCGCACCTCCTGCCAGAGCCGATTTCTTTGTGTGGTTTTCCACAGATGCTGCTTGGCAAGTGATAAAACTCCGCGCTAGGCTTTAAGTATGTTTAGCATCGAACACGAATTCGACTCGACTGTCGTGACGCTTGTTGATGAAGGTGAAGGCCCTCTCCAGGAAGACGTGATCGTTATCGGCTTTGAAGAATGCATCACAGTCGAGCAGTATGACCCCCGAACGGACAAGGTGAACAAAATCACTTTCTCGATATCTCAGATGCGCGATCTGGCAGCGTCTTTGTCATTGCCCGAAGGGGTTTATTCACGAGAAGAAAAGGCAGACTAGTCCACACGAAACTGTTTGTCGCGTGACTTTGCCCCTCTCACAAGGGCAAGCCGCGATTTCGGTACTCCCAAAGCTTTTGACAACAGCAGCATCACCGTTGCATTGGCTTGACCTTTGGCAGGCGGTGCCGTGACACCAACCTTTATAGTGTCGTTTTCACGTACCACCGTGTTGGCCCTCGCATTCGGCGTCACACGAACCCAAATTATTGTTCCTGTACTTGCAAGATCGGTGAGGCTGTTCTTCGACATTCATTCGTCCTATCACGCAAGAACCTGTCGCGCGTTCACAGCATGGACGCAGGACTGATCGACAAAAAGGGGGCCAAGATGCCTGACGCAAATCATGCCGTTCTGGACTTTCTTCATACACGACGGTCAAGACCGGCAAAACTGTTGCAGGAACCTGCGCCGGATCGGGACGCGCTCAAGTTGATCCTGACGGCCGCAGCACGGACACCAGACCATGGGAAACTCGAACCTTGGCGCTTCATCGTTCTTGAGAGAGCCGCTCTCAAACGGCTGGCTCTTGCAGTAGACCACTGTGGCGCGCAAACCGGGCGTGCTGCAGAAGATGTCGAGAAGGCACGTAAACAGTTCAGCGATAGCCCCCTTTGTGTCGCCGTCGTTGAAGTGCAAAAGCCCTCTGAAAAAATCCCTGCGATCGAGCAAACCTATTCTGCTGGGGCTGTATGCCTTGCTTTGCTCAACGCCGCCTTGGCCTCTGGTTGGGGGGCCAATTGGCTTAGCGGATGGCCAGCGCATGATAATGGATTCTGCGGCAACGCCCTAAGCCTTGCCGAGAATGAACGCGTCGCGGGGTTCATTCACATCGGCACTGCATCTGCTCTTCCGCCTGAACGGCCAAGACCCGATATCGACGCAATTACGACTTGGCTGGATACATGATCCTACGAAGCTTTTTCCTCACCCTCAGGCAACTGGGCGATGCTCGGTTCCGCAAGGTTCTGTTCCTCGGAATCGGCCTTGGGTTTGCGCTTTTGGTAGGTTTCTTTGCTGCATTGATGTGGCTTCTGAATACTGCGTTGGGGCCTGAGGCGACCCTGCCATTCATTGGCGAAGTGACTTGGCTTGACGATCTTCTGAGCTGGACCGCCTTCATTTCGATGATCGTTTTGTCGGTCTTCCTGATGGTCCCTGTAGCCTCGGCGATCACATCACTCTTTCTCGACGATGTGGCAGATGCCGTGGAAGATCGGCATTACCCACACTTGCCCAAAGCGGAGCGTGTCCCTTTTGGAGATGCCCTCCGCGATACGGTTAATTTCTTAGGCGTGCTTATTGCTGCCAATATATTCGCCTTGGTTTTGTATGTGATGTTTCCACCCTTCGCGCTTTTTATCTTCTGGGGATTGAATGGCTTTCTTCTTGGGCGGGAATACTTCACCCTAGCGGCCATACGCAGAGAAGGTCGCGCAGGGGCGAAAGCCCTGCGCAAGCGTCATATCGGAAAGATCTGGATCGCGGGCACTCTTATGGCGATGCCCCTGTCACTACCGTTGGTGAACCTCGTGATCCCTATACTTGGCGCCGCAACTTTCACCCACCTGTACCACCAAATTCAGGCGCAGGCCCCATCCGGCCAAAGAAATCCAGATCGCGTACTGTAATCCACCCGGACAGGATGATCCCCGCGATCACGATCCAAAGACCGATGCTGACAAATGTGGTGATCCAAGCCTTTTTCCTGAGGTTATGAACCTCGGGAGAACCGGCATGGGTTCCGGGTACGATCTGACCTACGTCGCCTTGCGTTTGCAATCTGATGGGAATGACGATCAAAAAGACCATGAACCAGATCACGGCAAAGAGAACGATAGCAGAGGTGATGGACATGGGTGCGCTCCTTTTTCCCTAATGTGGGGTGGCGTCAGACTTGTTCCAGCTCCACCAAGCATCCATTGAAGTCCTTGGGGTGCAGGAACAGTACAGGCTTGCCGTGTGCGCCGATCTTAGGCGTTCCATCCCCCAGCACGCGCGCCCCGGTTTCTTGGAGATGGTCCCGAGCTGCGATGATGTCATCTACTTCGTAGCAGACATGGTGAATACCACCGGACGGATTCTTTTCCAGAAAGCCAGAAATCGGGCTGTTTTCGCCCAAAGGGTAAAGCAGTTCGATCTTGGTGTTTGGCAATTCGATAAAGACGACAGTCACGCCGTGGGCGGGTTCATCCTGCGGCGCGCCGACCTTGGCCCCGAGCGCATTGCGATATTGGTTAGACGCTGCCTCGAGATCAGGTACGGCAATCGCCACGTGGTTCAATCGTCCAATCATCTTGTCTCTCCGTCTTTGCTTTGGCGGCTTATCCCCCGAGCCGGAAAATCAGACAAGAGGTATGGGCGCATTAACGCCCTGTTAGCCACACCCGCGCCAAAATGAAGCGACTCATGGAGGGCGAAATGATTGACGATGATGCATTTGACCATCTGCGCAGACCGACCGTGACACGGCCCCTACTAGGGCTCACCATCCTCGCGGTCGAAGACAGCCTATATGCCTGTGATGCTTTGCGACTGATGTGCCTGTACAGCGGCGCTCGCCTAAGGCGTGCGGATTGTCTCAAATCGGCACGTCGACATCTGCAGGTGTATCGTCCATCGGTCGTGATCGTCGATATGGGCTTGCCTGACGGCAATGGTGCAGAGCTCATTGATGACCTGCGCACGACATCGCCGCGCGTCAGTGTGATCCTCGCCTGCAGCGGTGATCCGTTTGCTGAAGATGTAGCCTATGCTGCGGGGGCCGATGGATTTCTGGCCAAACCGATCGCGAACCTTGGGGTCTTTCAGCACGCGATCCTTCAGCATCTTCCCCAAAACGCTCAGCCTTGTGGACTGCGAAATATCAGGTCTGACGTCATCCACCCCGATCTTGTCGCGTTCCGTGAAGATATGGCATATGTCGCTGAGCTTTTGGGCGGGCCAGTCGATGACAAAGTCATTTCCTATGTCACAGCTTTTCTGCGCGGAGTCGCCCTGACAGCAGAGGACGATGCCCTGCAGCACGCTGCATACGAACTGGCCGCGGCGCAATCTAATGGCGCACCAACGCTTGGTCCAGTGGCGAGATTGGCAGGACTGGTCCAGGCAAGAGTGCAAGACGCAGTGGCAATCTAAACAAAAGGCCGCCCTAAGCAGGACGGCCTGATATTGTTGAAGTCAGACGTTTAGGGACCGACGTGTTCGCCTATACAGCTCTCAGATCACGCCTCTTTCGGAAGCACCCTCAGTCCAAGTTCCATAAGCTGATCGCTTGTGGCGTCGGACGGCGCATTCATCATCAAGTCCTCGGCGCGCTGGTTCATCGGAAACATGATGACTTCCCGAATATTGGCTGTATCCGCCAGCAGCATTACCATGCGATCGATCCCCGCGGCACACCCGCCGTGGGGCGGCGCGCCAAAACGGAATGCGTTGACCATCCCGCCGAACCGCTTGCGCACTTCGTCTTCGCCATAACCGGCAAGTTCAAACGCCTTGAACATGATTTCCGGCTTGTGGTTCCGGATTGCACCCGAAACCAATTCGTATCCGTTGCAAGCAAGATCGTATTGATAGCCAAGCACATCAAGCGGGTTGTCGTTAAGCGCATCCAGACCACCCTGCGGCATCGAAAACGGGTTATGGCTGAAATCGACCTTTCCGGTTTCCTCATCGGCTTCGTACATCGGGAAATCCACGATCCATGCGAAGGCAAAACGATCCTGTTCCGTAAGACCCAGTTCATTGCCAATTTCCACACGGGCTTTCCCGGCCACTTTCTCAAAGCTCGCAGGCTTGCCACCCAAGAAAAACGCCGCGTCACCGACGCCTAATCCCAGATGTTGACGGATCGCTTCGGTGCGCTCGGGGCCGATATTCTTGGCCAGTGGCCCGGCGGCTTCCATTCCATCGTCGCCGTCACGCCAGAAGATATACCCCATGCCGGGCAATCCTTCCTTCTGCGCAAACGCGTTCATGCGATCACAAAATTTTCGGCTGCCACCACCCGGTGCCGGGATCGCGCGAATTTCGGTGCCGTCCTGCTCAAGCAGTTTCGCGAAAATTGCAAAACCCGACCCACGGAAGTGATCAGAAACGATCTGCATCTTTATCGGGTTGCGCAAGTCAGGCTTGTCGGTGCCATACCACAGCGCTGCATCGCGATATGAGATCTGTGGCCACTCGGCATCCACTTTACGGCCACCGCCAAATTCTTCGAATACGCCCTGCATAACCGGCTGAATTGTGTCGAACACATCCTGCTGACTGACAAAGGACATCTCAAGGTCGAGCTGGTAGAAGTCCGTCGGAGAGCGGTCGGCACGCGGATCTTCATCCCGGAAGCAAGGCGCGATCTGGAAGTACTTGTCAAAGCCACTAACCATGATCAGCTGTTTGAACTGCTGCGGAGCCTGCGGAAGTGCATAGAACTTTCCGGGGTGCAGACGACTTGGCACCAAAAAATCCCGGGCCCCCTCGGGGCTTGAGGCCGTGATAATCGGCGTTTGATATTCGCGGAAATTCTGATCCCACATCCGTTTTCGGATCGACGAGACCACATCCGAGCGCAATGTCATGTTGCGTTGCATCGCTTCGCGGCGCAGGTCGAGGAAGCGGTAACGAAGACGCGTTTCCTCGGGATACTCCTGATCGCCAAAGACGATGAGCGGCAGCTCCTCGGCTGCGCCCAAGACTTCGAGGTCGCGGATGAAAACTTCGATTTCACCGGTCGGAAGCTTTGGGTTCGTAAGGCTTGCATCGCGTGCCTTCACCACGCCGTCGATCCGGATACACCATTCCGACCGTACTTTTTCGACATCGGCAAAGACCGGGCTGTCCGGATCGCAAAGAAGCTGTGTCACGCCGTAATGATCCCGCAAATCGATGAACAAAACGCCACCGTGGTCCCGGATACGGTGCACCCAGCCAGACAGGCGAACGGTCTGGCCAACGTCGGCCTTGGTCAGATCGGCGCACGTGTGGCTGCGAAAGGCATGCATGTCGGATTCCCAATTCTGTGTATATGTCAGGTCGCTCGGCTCAATGATGCAGGATCGTGAAAAAGTCCAGACATAGCGTAGCACTTGGCAGATTGAGCGCCACTACGTGATGCGATAGGGTGGACGCCTTGTCAGGCCATCGAAAGCTCAAAGCGGCAGGACTCTCCGCCAGCGGCGCAACATTGTGTTTCTTGGCACCGGAGTCGGATGTCGACTGCTCTTGCGAATACGTTTTCCAGCACAGTTTGCTGAAACAGGCAGACTGGGACGTCGCTGGTTTCAGACCGCGTGACTGGGTTGTTGGAAATTTCGAGCATCGAGGTGCGCAAGACGCGGAAATCTCCGCTGCCCGAAAACGTCCATGCGCTTTGCGTTGTGGTGCGGACAAGCATCCATGTTGCAAGCGACCATGGCAATCGGCGCAACAGGTCTCGAGCAGATGCGTCCAACCGATAATCCAAAACCACCTGCGCCGCTTTTTCGCCGGCGGTCACCATGATGTCGCGCCAAATTTCAGGCAAATCACGACGAATTCCCTGATGGAGTTGCGCGACAAGTCGCTCCCTGACCGGGTCTTGGGGGGACGGAAGGAACTTCAACCCGGCCTCTTGGAAAATTCGGTCCTTTCTTCGGCACCCGCGTATGTTTCAAGAACCTCATGGATCGGGAGAATCATGTTGGAGCTCATGAAGGTCCTCTCGCGAGGCTGTTTTAACGGACCTTTCATCGGCGCGGTCATTCTTGTCTCTCACCCCCATCGCACGCGGAGTGATCCGCCCCAATGTTGCCATACCCGCGAAGTCGTCAACGCTGCGTACGGGTCCTGACATTTTCTTTGAAGCAGTTCTGGTGCGCGCCTCCCGCGAAAGAATTGCTCTCTGGTGCCCCAAAACTTTATCGAAAGATCGAATAATCAGCTCTTTTCCATGCCGCAATTGCATTCAGACACCAAAACTGTCCAAGCAAGTTGACACAACTTACCACCAACGCCCAGCTTAACATTCAAAACAAACGATGTGAAACGCAACAGCGCAATCAAAAAGCGCTCAACGAATTACATCCACAGCTTCGAAACAGGAGCGTAAGAGGCTTGAACGTCACTCGCGCATGTCTATAACCCGCTGGAATTTGCCCGCCGGGACTTCACCCGGCACCGATCCGCGCGAAACGAGGTGACACAATGCCCAAACGTACCGATATCAAATCAATCATGATCATCGGAGCCGGGCCCATTGTAATCGGTCAGGCATGTGAATTCGATTATTCTGGTGCGCAGGCCTGCAAGGCCCTTAGGGAAGAAGGCTATCGGGTCATTCTCGTGAACTCGAACCCGGCTACGATCATGACCGATCCTGGGCTTGCTGATGCCACCTATATCGAGCCTATCACGCCGGAAATCGTGGCCAAGATCATAGAAAAGGAACGGCCGGACGCGCTGCTTCCGACCATGGGGGGGCAGACGGGTCTGAACACGTCCCTCGCGCTTGAAGAGATGGGAGTTCTCGAAAAGTTCGGCGTCGAAATGATCGGCGCCAAGCGCGAAGCGATTGAAATGGCTGAGGACAGGAAGCTTTTTCGTGAAGCGATGGATCGCATCGGCCTTGAAAATCCGAAGGCGACAATCATCACCGCGCCTAAGAAACCAAATGGCAATGCCGACCTTGATGCCGGCGTGGCACTTGCCCTTGCCGAACTTGAGGATATTGGCCTTCCGGCGATTATTCGCCCCGCCTTTACCTTGGGCGGTACGGGCGGTGGTGTGGCCTATAACCGCGAAGACTTCGTCCACTACTGCCGGTCCGGCATGGACGCATCTCCGGTCAACCAAATCCTCGTCGATGAGTCGCTTCTAGGGTGGAAAGAATTTGAGATGGAGGTCGTACGTGATCGCGCGGACAACGCTATCATCGTCTGCGCCATTGAAAACGTCGACCCGATGGGCGTGCATACAGGCGATTCTATTACCGTCGCGCCAGCCTTGACCCTGACTGACAAAGAATACCAGATCATGCGGAACGGCTCTATTGCCGTTCTTAGGGAAATTGGGGTCGAAACCGGAGGTTCGAACGTTCAGTGGGCGATCAATCCTCAGGACGGTCGTATGGTGGTGATCGAAATGAACCCGCGCGTCAGTCGGTCTTCAGCGCTTGCCTCCAAGGCGACAGGTTTCCCGATCGCCAAGATCGCGGCCAAGTTGGCTGTCGGCTACACACTTGATGAACTGGATAATGACATCACCAAGGTGACGCCGGCATCCTTTGAGCCAACGATTGACTACGTGGTCACGAAAATCCCGAAATTTGCGTTCGAGAAATTCCCGGGCTCGGAACCCCACCTGACAACGGCAATGAAGTCGGTCGGGGAAGCGATGGCCATTGGCAGAACAATTCACGAGTCGCTTCAAAAAGCACTGGCTTCCATGGAATCCGGTCTGACCGGGTTCGATGAGGTGCTTATCGAAGGTGCACCAGAAAAATCTGCCGTGATTAAGGCGATCAGCCAACAGACACCAGACCGTATGCGCACCATCGCACAGGCAATGCGCCACGGCTTGAGTGATGAAGACATTCATGCAACGACCATGTTTGATCCATGGTTTCTGGCCCGAATTCGGGAAATCGTCGAAGCCGAAGAAGACATCCGCGGCGGTGGTCTGCCTGAAGACGCGGCAGGGATGCGCGCGCTCAAAATGCTTGGCTTCACCGATGCGCGTTTGGCCAATCTGACCGGGAACACGGAAAAAGAGGTGCGCGCTCTGCGCCTCAAGTTGAATGTTAAGGCAAGCTTCAAGCGTATCGACACCTGTGCTGCGGAGTTCGAGGCACAAACACCGTACATGTACTCCACCTACGAGGCCCCGATGATGGGCGAGGTGGAATGCGAAGCGCGTCCCAGCGATCGTAAAAAGGTCGTCATCCTTGGTGGCGGTCCCAACCGGATCGGCCAAGGGATCGAATTCGACTACTGCTGTTGCCATGCCTGTTTCGCGCTGACGGACGCTGGCTATGAAACGATCATGGTCAACTGCAACCCGGAAACCGTATCCACCGACTACGACACATCGGATCGGCTGTATTTTGAACCGCTGACCTTCGAGCATGTGCTCGAAATTCTGCGTGTCGAACAGGAGAACGGAACGCTTCACGGTGTGATCGTGCAATTCGGCGGTCAGACGCCTCTCAAACTGGCCCGCGCTCTCGAGGCAGAAGGTATTCCGATCCTCGGAACGACACCGGATGCCATTGACTTGGCCGAAGATCGCGAACGGTTTCAAACCCTTGTCAACGATCTTGGCTTGAAGCAGCCGCATAACGGAATCGCTTCGACCGGGGCGCAAGCCTTGGCAATCGCAGAGGATATCGGGTTCCCTCTGGTCATCCGCCCCTCTTACGTTCTTGGCGGACGTGCGATGGAAATCGTTCGCGACATGGGTCACCTTGAACGCTACATCAATGAAGCAGTGGTCGTGTCAGGCGACAGCCCTGTTCTTTTGGACAACTACCTGTCTGGCGCCGTTGAACTGGACGTTGACGCATTGTGCGATGGCACGCAGGTGCATGTTGCCGGCATCATGCAGCATATCGAAGAAGCAGGTGTTCATTCGGGCGACAGTGCGTGCTCCCTGCCTCCCTACTCACTCTCGGACGATATTCTGGCAGAAATTAAGCGCCAGACCGAAGCGCTTGCTTTGGCATTGAACGTGGTGGGACTGATGAATGTGCAGTTCGCGATCAAGGATGGGGACGTGTACCTGATCGAGGTGAACCCCCGCGCCTCGCGTACCGTGCCATTTGTCGCCAAAGCGACCGATTCAGCGATTGCCTCCATTGCAGCACGCGTAATGGCGGGCGAACCGCTCACCAACTTTCAGATGAGGGAACCTTATCCCGAAAACGCTGACTATGACACTGTATTGCCGCTTGCAGATCCGATGACCCTCGCCAATCCGATGATGCCTTGGTTCTCGGTCAAAGAAGCCGTCCTGCCCTTCGCACGATTCCCAGGTGTCGACACGATCCTTGGGCCAGAAATGCGATCTACCGGCGAAGTTATGGGGTGGGACCGGTCGTTCCCCCGGGCCTTCCTGAAAGCGCAGTTAGGCGCAGGAAACTTCCTTCCACGGTCTGGCAGCGTATTTTTCTCGATCAAGAACGAGGACAAGACTGACCAACTGGTCGAGACCGCCCGACTTCTGGATGATCTTGGCTTCAAAATCGTTGCTACCTCAGGAACCGCCAAGTTCCTGTCCGAGCACGGCATTTCCTGCGAGACAACGAAGAAGGTCTATGAAGGACGTCCCAACATTGTCGATCTTATGAAAGATGGCGGGATTGACCTTGTAATGAATACGACCGAGGGCACCGCTTCTGTAGAGGACAGCCGAGAAATCCGCTCGGTCGCTCTCTACGACAAAATCCCCTATTTCACTACTGCAGCTGGAGCACATGCTGCCGCTCTTGCCATGAAAGCCCAAGAGGAAGGCGAGCTTGTTGTCAAACCACTGCAAGCATAACGGCTGTGTTTGCTTGCTCCTGGTACAAAGGCGCCTCGAAAACCGAAAGGCGTTCAACCGCTATCTAAGCTTGGCGACGTCAGCTTCGCCAACAACTGTTCCACTGGCCAAGAGGGCATTGTTGCAAAAGTCTGACGACGAAGGATTCACTTCGCGAATCCATGGCGTTAGACGCGGTGCATGAGCAAGCCATCTCCCGCCCGCTATCGCACGACGAACTGGTCCAGCTACAACGCGTCACTCAGGAAGCGGGGGTCTCTGCTCATCTGGGTCGACAAGGACATGACCTGGCGCGCGCCGCGTGACAGTCGACCCGGACGTCCGGCGGTGTTTTCCGATGCGGCCATACAGTTCTGCTTATCGATCAAAGTCCTGTTCAAGTTGCCGTTGCGCCAGACCGCCGGAATGGTGGCCAGCCTGCTGCGACTGGCCGGCCTGGACTGGCCCGTGCCGGACTTTTCCACGCTGTGCCGCAGGCAAAAGACCTTGGCCGTCCAGGTCCCGTATCGCCGTGCGGACGGCCCGCTGAACCTGCTGGTCGACAGCACCGGGATCAAGTTCCTCGGCGATGGCGAATGGCAGGCCCGCAAGCACGGGGTGCAAGGCCGACGCCAATGGCGCAAAGTCCATCTGGCCATGGACACCACCACCTCGGACATCCGGGCAGTCGAGTTCACCCCCAGCCGCGACGGCGACAGCCCCGTGCTGCCCGACCTGCTCGGCCAGATCCCGGCAGGTGAGCAGATAGGCACGGTCACCGCCGACGGCGCCTACGACACACGCCGCTGCCACAAGGCCATCATCGAACGCGACGCCGTTCCGATCATCCCGATCCGAAAGAACGGACGTCTCTGGAAAGAAGACTGCCCGGCTGCACGCGCCCGCAACGACACCCTGCGCGCGACGCGATACTACGGGCGGGCGTTCTGGAAACGCTGGACCGGATACCACGCCCGCAACCGGATCGAGGCGAAGATGCGCTGCCTGAAATCCTTCGGCGAGCGTATCATGGCAAGAGACCCCGACCGACAGACCGCCGAAATCCACATCCGCATCGCCCTCATGAACCGCTTCAACGCCCTCGGCACCGCCGAGATCGTCCGCGTGGCATAACGTCAGCGGGGTAAGGGGACGTCACGCCTCAGGCCGGGGTAATGCAACAACGCCTTTGAAAACAGCCAATGTCGATGTTCGACTCACCCCGTTTTATACGCGAGAAAACAAAAGATCGGGCCTCGTCTTCGGTCTGAAACCATGACCCATAGCCAGCGTGATTGATCGTCCAAGGCCAGGGATCTGCCGTCTTTCCCCGGCCCGTTTCAAGCCGAGTGATAGTTTGCATTACGTCAAGCGGCACACCGGTTTCCGCAGATGCCTTGCGCGCAGCTGAGTCACATACGCTCGCCCACGCCGCTGAAGCGCTGGCAGCCAGGATCACAGTCCCAAAGACAGAAAAACCTGACCGAATCCCATTCACCTCGTGACCCTCGCATTCTGCGGTTGAGCACAGAGTGGAAAGCAGAAGGTTAGGATTCGGTTACGACGAGATGGAATGCTTCAGAGAAAAGCCTCGATCGCGGCGACAATGCTGCCACCGGCAACAGCCCCGAGCGTCGCCCAAACAACAGCGATCTTGAGCGTATTCGACCTTGGTTCAGGCGTTCCTTGAGCTTGAGCAACCAGCAATTGCTCCATCAAACCGGGCAAACGCGGACCAAAACGCGCCAACACCAACGCCGTTTTTCCAAGATCTTTGCCAAAAGCGAGCGGACCAATACTTTTTTTGATGTAGTCCTCGACAATAGGTTTGGCGACGTTCCAGATGTTCATCTTAGGATCCAGTGACCGGGCAACACCTTCAACGACCACCATAGTGCGCTGAAGAAGTATCAACTCGGTCCGGGTTTCCATGCCAAAACGTTCCGTCACCTCAAACAGGTAGCTGAGCAGACGACCCATGGAAATTCGGGTCGCATCCATGCCGAAGATGGGTTCGCCGACAGCACGCAAGGCCCGCGCAAACTCGTCTACATCACGATTATTCGGCACATACCCTGCTTCGAAATGCACCTCTGCCACGCGTTTATAGTCTCGTCGGATAAAACCATAGAGAATCTCGGCGTAAACCCGACGGGTGTATTCGTCGATATGCCCCATGATTCCAAAATCAAGTGCGATGATGTCCCCGTTCGGAGCCACTTTAAGGTTACCTTGATGCATGTCGGCGTGAAAGAACCCATCACGTAGGGCATGCTGCAGGAATAGCTGCAAGACCCGCTCGCTCAGCGCGACACGGTCATGACCCGCCGCATCAAGCGCGTCGTTGTCGCCCAAGGGAACGCCCTCGGCCCAACCGAGGGTCATCACGCGTCGACCGGATAACTCCCATTTTACCTCGGGCAATTGAAAGCCAGGATCATTTGACGTGTTGGCCGCAAATTCAGAGGCGGCAGCAGATTCGAGCCTTAGGTCAAGCTCACCCATCACGACACCTTCGAAATGGGTGATAACGTCCATCGGGCGCAGCCTGCGAGAAGAGGGCGACAACAGCTCGATCATGCTGGCCGCCAGATAGAAGGCATCAATGTCTTTTCGGAAATCCCGCTCCACATTCGGGCGGAGAACCTTGACTGCAACGATTTCGCCGCCTTGCGCCAATTTGGCTTTATGGACTTGGGCAATCGATGCAGCAGCAACCGGTTCACTGAATTCAGCGAAGAGGGAATCGACAGCGATTCCCAATTCGGATTCGACCATGCGCTTGGCTTCGGAAACCGAGAACGGCGGCAGCTTGTCCTGCAACACGCGCAATTGCGTCGCCATTTCATCACCCACAACATCCGGGCGCGTGCTGAGAACTTGTCCAAATTTGATGTATGCCGGACCCAAGGCCGTCAGGGCACGCGGCGCAGGCGGCATGTTGGGATCACCATAATAACCCAACCATTTGAACGGCCACCCCAGGAGACGAGCAGCCAGTCTGAGCGGCTTGGGCGCGTCAAACGCATCAAGCACGACGCCCATTGCGCCCGTACGTTCCAGCGTCGCGCCCGTACGGATCAGGCGCAGAATGTTGTGTGGGCCTCTCACGTCAGATTTTCCAACCCGAATGTAGGCACGCGATGCCCATGCTCAGATTGCGGTACTTGGCGTTTTCGAACCCGGCCTGCCGCACCATGCCAAGGAAAGTGTCCTGATCCGGGAATTTGCGGATCGATTCGACAAGGTACTGGTAGCTGTCACGGTCATTGGCGATCACCTGCCCCAATCGCGGGATGATGTTGAAAGAATAGAGATCATAGACCTTCTGCATCAACTCGTTCGGGATCTGGCTGAACTCCAGCACCATCAACCGCCCACCGGGGCGCAGCACACGAAACGCCTCGTTCAGCGCTTCCTGCGGCCGGGTCACGTTCCGGATGCCGAATGAAATTGTGTAGACATCGAAGCTATTGTCGTCGAAGGGCAGATGCATCGCATCACCGACAACCCAGTCAAGGCTCTCGCTCATCGCGTTCGCTTCGGCGCGCTTGCGGCCTTCGACCAACATCGGTTCGGTCAGGTCAAGAACCGTCGCATGCCCGCGCCCAGCGCGCTTCAGAAACCGGAAGGAGATGTCCCCGGTGCCTCCAGCCACATCCAGCAACTTTTGGCCGGGTCGCGGGGCAAGCCAATCCATCATCGCATCTTTCCAGATGCGGTGGATCCCAAACGACATAGCGTCATTCATGACATCGTATTTCGACGCGACAGAGCTGAAGACGCCCTGAACGCGACCTGCCTTTTCGTTCTCAGGAACGTCCTGAAAGCCGAAATGCGTGGTGGTTTGATTTTCGTCCGCCATAAGCCTTGTCGTTTCCAGTGCCAGACTTTCTTATAGAGCGCCCAACCGGCGTTACAATGCGACGACACAAGACAGGACACCCGGAATGCCCGAATTGCCAGAGGTTGAGACGGTACGACGCGGGCTGGCCCCAGCGATGGAGGGATTCGTGATCGCACGCGCGCAGGTCAACCGCCCCGATCTGCGATGGCCGTTTCCTCCAAACATGGCAGATCGACTGACCGGAAAGCGGGTGCTTCAATTGCGGCGGCGGTCGAAGTACATTCTTGCCGACCTGGACAGCGGAGAGACCGCGCTCATTCATCTGGGCATGTCTGGGCGAATGTTGGTGTCAGGTGATCCACTTGGTCAGTTTGTTCATTCACACCCTGCACCAGAGAAGCATGACCATGTTGTGTTCGACATGGAAAACGGCGCACGCATCACATTCAACGACCCACGCCGCTTCGGCGCGATGGACCTCTTCACCACCGCTAAAGGCGAATCACACCCGCTTTTGATATCAATCGGACCTGAACCCTTGGGCAATGCTTTCGACGAAGACTATCTTGTCGAGGCGCTTTCACGACGGAGCACTCCGATGAAATCGGCGCTTCTTGACCAAAAAGTGGTGGCTGGTCTTGGCAATATCTACGTCTGCGAAGCGCTTTACCGATCAAAAATTCATCCCACGCGCCCCGCCCGACGTGTTTCGAAAGACCGCATCGCAAGCCTTGTTCCGATTATCCGAGAGGTGCTCTCTGATGCCATCAAAGCGGGTGGTTCTTCGTTGCGCGACTTTCGCCAAGCCGATGGAGAGCTTGGATACTTCCAACACAGCTTCGATGTGTACGGACGAGAAGGTGCCCCCTGCCGCAGCACGGGCTGTACATCAACCATTCGCAGGATTGTGCAATCCGGACGGTCGACCTTCTATTGCCCGACCTGTCAAAGATAACTTGAACGCTGTGGATGAGATGCGTAAGGCTGCACGCCTGAGATTACCGAACGGAGCCCTCACTCATGGCTTATGAGACGATTATCGTCGAAATCGAAGATCACGTCGCCACCATCAAACTGAATCGGCCGGATGCTTTGAATGCGTTGAACAGCCAATTGCTCAGCGAACTCGCAAGCGCGCTTGAAGACGCTGATGGCAACGAAAAAGTCCGTTGCATCATCCTGACCGGGTCGCCCAAGGCTTTTGCTGCTGGTGCAGACATCAAGGAAATGTCCGAAAAAAGCTTTGTCGACATGTTCTTGTCGGACTTTTTCGGATCAGAATCCCTGGCCGTCTGCCGCGTGCGCAAACCCGTCATCGCAGCCGTATCCGGCTACGCGTTGGGTGGAGGCTGCGAATTGGCGATGATGTGCGATTTCATCATTGCCTCGGACACGGCCAAGTTCGGCCAACCCGAAATCAATCTGGGGGTCGTCGCTGGAATCGGCGGAACGCAACGACTGACGCGATTTGTTGGCAAGTCCAAATCTATGGACATGCATTTGACGGGTCGCTTCATGGATGCCGAGGAAGCCGAACGGTCTGGCCTTGTCAGCCGCGTCGTGCCTGCGAAATCCCTGATGGAAGAAGCTCAATCAGCAGCCGCCAAGATCGCGGAAAAGTCGATGCTTGCGACCTTTGCCGTGAAAGAAGCTGTCAATCGTGCGTATGAAACCACACTGAGCGAGGGGCTCTTACTAGAACGGCGCCTCTTTCATTCCTTGTTCGCGACCGAGGACCAGAAAGAAGGCATGGCTGCTTTCCTTGAAAAACGAACAGCACAGTTCCGAGATCGGTAGATCGGAAATCAAGTCTTTTCATCGCGGCGTTCTAACGGTATAGCGCCGCGATACATGCGTGTGATGCCCGCTCAGGCAAGATTCGATCCGGTCGATGGTTCCGGGCGTGCTTTCATATGCAACCCGATTTGAACGAAACGAACCAGGATAGATCACATGGCAAATTCGCCCCAGGCCAAGAAGCGCGCAAAACAGAACGACAAGCGCTTCGCCATCAACAAGGCGCGTCGTTCGCGCATTCGTACTTTCCTTCGCAAGGTCGAAGAGGCAATCGCATCCGGCGACAAGGACGCGGCAGCTGCTGCATTGCGCGCTGCTCAGCCCGAAATCATGCGCGGCGTGACAAAGGGCGTGTTCCACAAGAACACTGCATCCCGCAAAGTGTCTCGTCTGGCATCCCGCGTCAAAGCCCTCGGCTGAGAATCGCCGGCTGTCAAAACAGATTTGTAAAATCAGGACGCCGCTCCGTTCGGGGCGGCGTTTTTTGTTGTGCTTGCGCAGTTCTGCACCGGTCAGAGATTCTTTTCAGACATTGTTAGAGTCAATAACGAAGTTCAGTTGAAGCACCTTCATCCACCCTTATAAATCAGGACTGCGAGTCACATCGCTTGGGGGGACAGGCTCCTTCAGTTCAGAATCGAGACCGGAGAATGTCTCGATTTTGGCCTGGAGGCATAATTGATATAAGATCAACCGCCTCGTCCATATTGATGCAAGGGCTGCAGCGAACACCATTTGCCGGGCGTTCCTGACCCTGTTCTTAGCTGTCCGGCTTCAGTCCGAACAGCTTCGGTCATCTTTTCCCAAATGTGACTCGGGGAAGTCATGAAGATGCCTTCCAAACAGGGGATAGTGTGTGACTTCACACTTAGACAGTGGGACAGGGACAAATGACGCAAGACCAGTGGGGTTCGATTCGGGACGAGTTGCATCAAACTATGGGAGCGAACAGCTTTCAAAGCTGGATAGAACCACTGATCTATGTCGGGACCGACGGCGGTATCGCACGTTTCAATGTTCCAACGAACTTTCTCGGCAACTATGTCTCACAGAACTACGGTGATATGCTGCTGTCCAAAATCACGCGTATGAACCCGTCCGTGAGACGGATCGTTTTTGACACCGTCAATGTGTCGCAAGACGCGCCAGCCCAGAGAAAAGAACCTGCTTTTGCCTTGGGTGACCCCCTGGCAGCGCCGCATGCGCACACGAAATCATCCGCCAAGCCGGACAGCCTGAACGGCTCACCGCTCGACAAGCGTTTCACCTTCGACACATTTGTTGTCGGCAAACCGAACGAATTGGCGCATGCCGCAGCTCGTCGGGTGGCAGAGGGCGGACCGGTGACCTTCAACCCCTTGTTCCTCTATGGTGGCGTCGGCCTCGGAAAGACGCACCTGATGCACGCCATCGCTTGGGAATTGCGCACACGCCATCCGCATCTAAATGTTCTGAACCTGTCGGCGGAACAATTCATGTACCGCTTCGTGCAAGCTTTGCGCGACCGCAAGATGATGGACTTCAAGGAATTGTTCCGGTCTGTCGATGTCTTGATGGTCGACGACGTCCAATTCATTGCCGGCAAGGACAGCACACAGGAAGAGTTCTTCCACACGTTCAACGCACTTGTGGACCAGCACAAACAGATCATCATCTCTGCCGATCGCGCTCCAGACGAGATCAAGGATCTTGAAAACCGCATCCGATCGCGGTTGCAAAGCGGGCTTGTGGTGGATCTACATCCCACAGATTACGAACTGCGACTTGGCATTCTACAGTCGAAATCCGAAATGTACTCGCGCATGTATCCGGGACTCGAAGTGGAACGCGGAATACTCGAGTTTCTGGCAGCACGGATCGTCAGCAATGTGCGCATCCTTGAGGGCGCCCTGACGCGGCTGTTCGCTTTTGCGTCTTTGGTCGGCAAACCCATCTCGATGGATCTGACGCAAGAATGCCTGACCGACATTCTTCGCGTTTCGGAACGCAAGGTTTCCATTGAAGAGATCCAGCGCAAGGTCGCCGACCACTATCTCATTCGTCATTCCGACCTAGTTGGTCCAAAGCGGGTACGCACCTTTGCCCGCCCGCGTCAGATCGCGATGTATCTATGCAAACAGTTGACCACACGGTCGCTCCCTGAAATCGGCCGGCACTTCGGGGGGCGGGATCACACCACAGTCATGCATGGTGTCCGCCGGATCGAAGAACTCAGGAAACAGGACGCACAAATCGCCGAGGACGTGGAATTGCTGCGTCGGTCGCTCGAAGCCTGAGTCCCAGAGACAACAAAACGGGCAGTTGCGTGTCTTACTGCACGCCTGCCCTTGACCCTGCGCACAATCCGGCCAAGAAATTGCAAAACAAGGACTTGGAGAGAAGCCCTGAAGCGGGTTACTGTCTGCGTCCGGCCAGTCGGGGGATGAAAGCATGAAATTCAGCATGGAACGCGGAACGCTGCTCAAGGCGGTGTCGCAAGCGCAATCCGTTGTCGAACGCCGCAACACCATTCCAATCTTGGCCAACGTCCTGATCGAAGCAGAAGGCGACAAGGTCCAATTCCGCGCAACTGACCTCGATATCGAAGTGGTTGACCGTGCCGTAGCACAGGTTGAACGCGCAGGCGCGACAACCGTGTCCGCCGTGACGCTGCACGAAATTGTTCGTAAGTTGCCAGACGGAGCACTGGTGTCGCTTTCCGAGGACAGCGCATCCGGTCGCCTGACCGTCGAAGCGGGCCGATCGAATTTCTCGCTTGCGACCTTGCCCAAAGAAGATTTCCCGGTGATGGCCTCGTCCGAATACAGCGCGAACTTCTCCGCCCCGGCTCCAGTATTGCGTCGCCTGTTCGACAAGTCGAAGTTTGCAATCTCAACCGAGGAAACCCGGTATTACCTCAACGGCGTTTACATGCACGTCGCCGATGGCGAAGACGGCAAGGTTCTGCGTTGCGTCGCCACTGATGGCCATCGTCTAGCCCGGATCGACGCGCCGTTGCCGAATGGCGCCTCTGACATGCCCGGAGTGATCGTGCCCCGCAAGACCGTAGGCGAGATGCGCAAACTGCTTGACGATGACGATATGGAGATCGCTGTGTCGGTGTCGGAAACAAAGGTGCGCTTTGCGACCCCCGACATCACGCTGACTTCCAAAGTCATTGATGGGACGTTCCCCGACTACACGCGCGTCATCCCGCAGGGCAACACCCGCCGTCTTGAAGTTGACGCGGCCGAGTTCGCCAAGGCTGTGGATCGGGTTGCAACCGTGTCATCCGAACGCTCGCGCGCGGTAAAGCTGCAGTTGGACGAGGATCGCCTGATCCTGTCGGTTAACGCGCCTGACAGCGGTGCCGCCGAAGAAGAGCTTGCCGTCGCCTATGCCGATGACCGACTCGAGATCGGCTTCAACGCGAAGTACCTGCTGGAAATCGCCAGCCAGGTGGACCGCGAAAACGCCGTATTCATGTTCAATTCTTCGGGTGATCCGACCTTGATGCGCGAAGGCAATGATACCAGCGCAGTTTACGTCGTCATGCCGATGCGGGTGTGACGACTCCGCGCCTGTAAACGGGGGCGCTGTTGCCGCTTCATATCAACAGCCTCACGCTGTCACATTTCCGCTCTCACTTGCATGTGTCGCTTTCCCCCGATCCACGGCCCGTTGTGCTGTTTGGTCCAAATGGTGCTGGCAAGACGAACCTGATCGAGGGAGTGTCGCTGTTTTCACCTGGGCGCGGCATGCGGCGCGCGTCCGCACAAGACATGACGCGTCGTCCTGAAGGTCTTGGCTGGAAGGTAAGTGGACTTGTCCAAACCCCAGAGGGACTGCAGGATATTGCCTTTCAGTCCGAGCAGGGCGCACCTCGTCAAGTCAAGATAAACGACAAACCTGCCCCACAGTCCCGGCTGGGCGAACTGGTGCGGCTCTTATGGTTGCTACCGTCAATGGACAGGTTGTGGATTGAAGGGGCAGAAGGCAGGCGGCGGTTTCTGGATCGCATGACCCTCAGCTTTTTCCCAGATCATGGTGATGTCTCACTGACCTACGAAAAGGCAATGCGCGAACGCAATCGGCTGCTCAAAGATCAGGTCCGCGATCCAATGTGGTATAAGGCACTTGAGGCGCAAATGGCGCAATCCGGTGCCGCCATCCATTCCAACCGTGTGCGTGCCTTGAACAGGATCGCTAGCGCGCAGGATCAGGCCAGTACGCAATTCCCTGCTGCGGAACTTGACCTGATCCAGACCGAAGGCGAAATGCCGGAAACCGAAGCTGACCTGCGCACCGCATTTGAGGAAAGCCGATTTCGTGATCTTGCGGCAGGTCGAACTCTGGTCGGCCCTCATCGCGCCGACCTGTACAGTGTTTTCGCTGCAAAGGGTGTGCCTGCGGCCGACAGTTCCACCGGCGAACAAAAAGCTCTTCTCATTTCGCTCGTCCTGTCCAATGCCCGCGCTCTGGTTGAAGACTTTGGCGCACCGCCAATAGTCTTACTGGACGAGGTGGCGGCCCATCTGGATGCAGAACGCCGTGCGGCCCTCTATGACGAGATTTGTGCCTTGGGTGCTCAGGCGTGGATGACGGGGACTGGCCCGGAACTGTTTCGCGAGCTGGAAGAACGGGCGCAGTATTTCGAAGTGACAGAGGCAGAATACGGTACCGCCATTTCGCCGATTCAATCGCCCTGACAATCTGTCCGCCGGGCAAATCCTTAAACCGCTAAATCTTGTGTCAGTCACGTGACAACCCTGCGGCTTTGGCGTATAAAATCAGCAGAAAAACAAAGGGTAAATTCATGGCAGACCCCGCACAGGCACCGGAAGAATATGGCGCGGATTCCATCAAGGTTCTCAAGGGCTTGGAAGCTGTTCGCAAACGTCCGGGCATGTATATCGGCGACACGGACGATGGTTCGGGTCTGCACCACATGGTGTACGAGGTCGTGGACAATGGCATCGACGAGGCTTTGGCCGGTCACGCCGATTTCGTTCAGGTAAAAATCCACGCGGATAACAGCGTATCGGTGCGCGACAACGGGCGCGGGATTCCCGTCGATATTCACGAAGGCGAAGGTGTATCGGCGGCCGAAGTCATCATGACCCAGCTGCACGCAGGCGGCAAATTCGACCAGAACTCCTACAAGGTATCCGGCGGCCTGCACGGCGTGGGCGTGTCTGTTGTAAACGCCCTATCGGACTGGCTGGAACTGCGCGTCTGGCGCAATGGCAAGGAACATATCGCCCGGTTCGAACGTGGCGATACGGTCAAGCACCTCGAAGTGGTCGGAGATGCGGATGGCAACAAAGGCACCGAAGTGCGCTTTCTCGCCTCGCTCACGACTTTCTCGAACCTCGAATACGATTTTCACACGCTTGAAAAACGTCTGCGCGAATTGGCCTTCCTGAATTCGGGCGTCCGTATCATCCTTGAAGACGAACGCCCCGCTGAACCGCTCAAATCCGAACTATTCTACGAAGGTGGCGTGCGGGAATTCGTGAAATACCTTGATCGCTCCAAAGCGCCTGTCATGTCCGATCCGATCTTCATGGTCGGGGACCGCGACGGGATTGGCGTCGAAGTAGCGATGTGGTGGAACGACAGCTATCACGAAACTGTCCTGCCCTTCACCAACAACATCCCACAGCGCGATGGCGGCACGCACATGGCAGGTTTTCGCGGTGCGCTGACCCGTACGATCAACAACTATGCGCAGTCTTCCGGAATTGCGAAAAAGGAAAAGGTCAACTTCACGGGTGACGATGCCCGCGAAGGCCTGACCTGTGTGTTGTCCGTCAAAGTGCCAGACCCGAAATTCTCGAGCCAGACGAAAGACAAGCTGGTCTCGTCCGAAGTGCGTCCTGCCGTCGAAAGCCTCGTGAACGAAAAGCTGGCCGAATGGTTCGAAGAGAACCCGAACGATGCCAAACGCATTGTCGGCAAGATCGTCGAAGCGGCACTGGCGCGCGAGGCCGCCCGGAAAGCCCGCGAACTGACGCGACGCAAAACGGCTATGGATGTGAACTTCCTTGCTGGCAAGCTCAAGGATTGTTCGGAAAAAGACCCGTCGCAAACCGAACTTTTTCTTGTCGAGGGTGATAGCGCCGGGGGATCGGCACAAACCGGACGTGACCGTCGCACACAGGCCATTCTGCCCCTCAAGGGTAAGATCCTGAACGTAGAACGCGCGCGTTTCGACCGGATGCTGGGCAGCCAGGAAATCGGCAACCTCGTGATGGCGCTGGGAACCGGGATCGGACGGGATGAATTCAACATCTCGAAACTGCGCTACCACAAGATCGTCATCATGACGGACGCCGATGTGGATGGCGCGCACATCCGGACGCTGCTGCTGACCTTCTTCTACCGCCAGATGCCTGAACTGATCGATGGTGGATATCTCTACATTGCCCAACCACCGCTTTACAAAGTCATGCGCGGCAAGTCCGAGGTTTATCTCAAGGATCAGGCCGCAATGGAAGAATACCTGATCCAGCAAGGCACCGATGGCGCACAACTTTTGCAAGGCAATGGCGAAACGATTCTTGGGCAGGACCTTGTCCGCGTGGTTGAAGAGGCACGCCAACTCAAACGCGTGCTGGACGCGTTCCCAACACATTATCCCCGGCATATCCTGGAACAGTCCGCCATTGCGGGCGCATTTGTTCCAGGCGCCGTTGATGCCGACCTTCAAGGCGTGGCTGACAAGGTCGCGACGCGGTTGGACTTGATCGCTCTGGAATATGAGCGTGGCTGGCAAGGCCGGATCACCCAGGACCGTGGGTTCCGTCTGGCCCGTATCCTACGCGGCGTTGAAGAGGTACGTACACTGGATGGTCCGATGCTGCGCTCTGGTGAGGCGCGCAAGACCGGCAGCTTTACGGAAAGCCTGCAAGCCGTCTACGACAAACCGGCTCAGCTGGTGCGCAAGGACCGCAAGCAGTGGATACATGGCCCACTCGACCTTTTGGATGCGATCCTTGAAGAAGGCGAAAAGGGTCTGACCCTGCAACGCTACAAGGGATTGGGGGAAATGAATCCCGACCAACTGTGGGAAACCACATTGGACCCGGACGCGCGGACATTGTTGCAGGTCAAGGTAGATGACATGACCGAAGCGGATGACCTCTTCACCAAGCTGATGGGGGATGTCGTCGAACCGCGCCGGGAATTCATCCAGCAGAACGCACTGAGCGTCGAAAACCTGGATTTTTGATTGGTTCGGATTGGCTACGCCAATCCGACTATTCGGGGGACCAGTCCCCCAAACCCCCTGAGGTATTTTCGGCCCAAAGAAACACCAATCTCAATGCGTTTCGGCTCTGGCGGATTATCGGGCACGGTCCTACGATCCGGTAACAAAGCAGACGGGAGGGAGGACGCGATGGATTTGGGAGTATCCGATCGGGTGCGCACGCTAATAGAGCAGGTGCGCAATATGGTTGAGACCGAAATTGCACCACTGGATAGCGAATTTCATGACGAAGTGGGCCAACATCCGTCGGGAGATCGGTTTCAGCATACAGACCGGCAGCTTGAGATCCTCGATGGGCTCAAGGCGAAAGCCAAAGAACGCGGGCTGTGGAATTTCTGGCTGACCGACAGCGACAAAGGGCATGGGCTGACAACGGTCGAATATGCCTACCTCGCCGAAGAAATGGGCAAGGTGCATCTTGCCGCTGAGGTGTTCAATTGCAATGCGCCTGACACTGGCAACATGGAAGTCCTAGAACGCTACGGCGACCCGTGGATGAAGGATCGGTGGCTGACACGGCTGCTTGATGGCGAAATCCGGTCAGCTTACGTGATGACCGAACCGGATGTCGCATCCTCCGACGCGGCGCAGCTTGCGTTCGAAGCCAAACGTGACGGTGATGATTGGATACTGAACGGAGAGAAGTACTGGATCTCTGGTGCAGGAGACCCGCGCTGCCAGCTTTACATTCTGATGGCCTGTACCGCCCCCGAAGCGGCCAAGCACAGCCGTCATACCATGTTCGTGATGGATGCGGATACACCCGGCATCGACGTGCTACGCCCCATGCATGTTTTTGGGCAGGATGACGCGCCGCATGGACATATGCATCTGAGGTTCACCAATGTGCGGATATCCGGTCAGAATATCGTGCTGGGCGAAGGCCGCGGGTTCGAAGTGGCGCAAGGGCGTTTGGGACCGGGACGTATTCACCACTGCATGCGCTCCATCGGGCTGGCCGAAAAAGCGCTGGAACTGATGTGTCTGCGCGGATTGCACCGCGAGGCGTTCGGCAAACCTTTGGTGGAACTCGGGGCCAACTACGACATCATTGCGAACGCCCGCATGGAGATCGAACAGGCGCGCCTTTTGTGCCTTAAAGCTGCATGGATGATGGACACGCAGGGCACGCGGGCGGCACAACCATGGATCAGCCAGATCAAGGTGATTGCTCCGCTCATGTCGCTCAAAGTCGTTGACGAGGCAATGCAGCTTTATGGCGGCACGGGGATCAGTCAGGACACACCGCTCTGGCGGATGTGGACACATCTGCGCACGCTCCGGTTCGCTGACGGCCCTGACGCCGTGCACCGCCGTCAGGTGGCGCGGGCCGAATTGCGCAAATACACCAACGGATGAGCGCTTCATTCGACACAGCCGCTGTCGAGGTCTGGATGGCTGCGCATGTTCCCGGCTTTCGCGGGCCGATTTCGGTCGAGAAATTCGCAACCGGGCAGTCCAACCCAACCTTCAAGCTTACCGCTGCATCGGGCACATATGTGTTGCGCCGAAAACCACCGGGGCAACTTTTGAAGTCAGCCCATGCGGTTGACCGCGAATACCGGGTCCAATGCGCCCTTGAGGGCAGCGATGTACCTGTCGCTCGGATGTATGCCCTATGCGAAGACGAGGCCATGATCGGGTCGATGTTCTACGTGATGGACCACGTGCCCGGTCGAACCTTTGTCGACCCGCGCCTGCCAGGTGTCGCGCCAGAGGATCGAAGGGAGATCTTTGACGACATGAACCGCGTTTTGGCCGCGATCCATTCTGTTGATCTTTCTGCAGCGGGACTGCTGGATTACGGACCGCAGGGCAATTATTACATGCGACAGATCGACCGGTGGACCAAGCAATACCGCGCAACCGAAACCGATCCTGTTCCCGATATGGACACGCTGATCGACTGGCTTGCCCTCAATGTTCCCGAGGATGATGGGCGCGTCACGCTGGTGCATGGCGACTACCGGATCGACAATCTGCTCTTCGCGCCTGACCGATCTGAATGTGTGGCGGTGCTTGACTGGGAGTTGTCGACGCTGGGTCATCCCTTTGCAGATCTTGCCGCCGTCATCATGCAATGGGGTCTGCCGCCAGGCGATGTGGGGCGCGGGCTTGCCAACGTCGACCGTGGGCCATTGGGCATTCCAGAAGATCAGGCGTTTATCGACGCCTACTGCCAGCGTATGGGCCTGCCAGGCATCGATCGGTTCGGGTTCTACCTTGCCTTCACCTATTTCCGCATGGCGTCGATCCTGCAGGGCGTCAAACGCCGCGCGATGGACGGAAATGCCTCGAACCCGGCAAAGGCGCTGGAGCTTGGTTCGTATGTGCCTGCCTTCGCCAAGGGCGGACTAAAGGCTGTCGACACCATCTGAACCTGAGATGTCTGGATACTGGTCGGGCTGAGAGGATTCGAACCTCCGACCCCCTGCTCCCGAAGCAGGTGCGCTACCAGGCTGCGCTACAGCCCGACCGTGACCGCGGAACTACTGCCCGCGTGGGGATTTGACAAGTGTTGTTTTGAGCAAAGCGCGTCTCAAACTTCTTGCAAGCACAGACTATTCGCGTCCGCCTCTGTTCATCGGCTCATCGCGAAACCGCCCCGAGCGCATCATGTCGCCAAGACGTGGCATCGAAGGCGTTGCAAAGCGTGTGCGCGTGCGCAGGACCGGCGTGGTTCTTGACGTTCCTCCACGGCTTTCTCGGAAGACGATGTAGATGCCGGAGGAAATGATGATTGTAGCGCCAGCAGCGGTGTAAATATCGGTAGTTTCACCAAAGAACAGCAGTCCGAAACCGGTTGCCCAAAGAATCTGAGAATACTGCATGGGTGCGACAATCGCCGCTTCACCAGTTCGATACGCGGAAATGATGATGCGTCCAGCGATCCACGCCAAGATTGAGATGACCGCAAGCATTCCGATATGTTCGATCGGCATCGGCTTGTAGACAAACGCCAAGGCGAGCCCCATCAGCACGAAATTGGCAACCATAGGATACAGCAGCATAACGACGGTACGCTCCTCAGCGCCAATCTTGCGCACAACAATAGAGGCAAACGCACCCCCGAAGGCCGCAAGAATTGCAGCCAGATGACCGAGGTTCAGCTCGGTTGATCCGGGTCGCAAGACGACCATGACCCCGATCAGCCCTACGATCACTGCCATCCAACGCCTCAGCCGGACCGTTTCACCAAGGATGGGAATCGACAGCACCGTGATAATGAGCGGAGTTGCAAAGAGAATTGCATAGGTTTGCGTCAGTGGGAGTACCGAAAACGCATAGAACGCGGAGACGCCGGTCACAACTGCAGCCAAGGTGCGTGCCGCCATCCACCACGGATGGACCGGAACCAGCGTTCCGGGGGTGGCATCGCGCATGAGCATGATGGTCGCCAAGGGAAAGCTCAGCAGAACACTGAAAAACACGATCTGTATCGGCGAATAACTGGCGCCGAGGATCTTGATGAACACGTCGTGGGTCGAATAGAGCCCAAAGGCAATAAGGGCCAGCACTGCGCCTTTGACATTCGAAGACATGGCTGGCCCCTTTCCAGATATTAAAGGCTCGCGTCGAGAGCAGCGACAATGGCATCGCCCATTTCAGACGTCGACATTGGCGCGCCATCCTCAGGCCCCATGAGATCGGCCGTCCGCGCACCGTCGGCGAGCACCTTCTCGATCGCCGCTTCAAGGCGCGCGGCCTCATCGCCTTGATCGAAGCTATAGCGCAACGCCATCGCAAAGCTGAGGATACAGGCAATCGGGTTCGCCTTGCCCTGACCAGCAATGTCCGGTGCGGAGCCATGTACAGGTTCGTACAACGCTTTCGGACGGCCATTTGCCATCGGAGATCCAAGGCTCGCCGAGGGCAGCATGCCAAGGCTGCCTGTCAACATAGCGGCCGCATCAGACAGAAGATCACCGAACAGGTTGTCTGTGACGATCACATCGAACTGCTTGGGCCAGCGGCAAAGCTGCATCGCGCCTGCGTCGGCATACATATGAGACAGCTCGACATCGGGGTAATCCTCATCATGCACTTTCTGCACGACTTCGCGCCAGAGAATGCCCGACTCCATGACGTTGGCCTTTTCCATCGAACAGACCTTGTTGCCACGACGACGCGCCAATTCGAATGCAGAGCGGGCAACGCGGTCGATCTCGGATTCGGTGTACCGCTGGGTGTTGATACCAACCCGTTCGTTGCCTTCCTCGAAGATACCGCGCGGTTCTCCGAAATAGATACCAGACGTCAATTCGCGCACGATCATGATGTCCAGACCCGCGACCACGTCCTTCTTGAGCGACGAAAAGTCGGCAAGTGCGTCAAAACACTGTGCGGGACGGAGGTTCGCAAAAAGGTCCATTTCCTTGCGCAAACGCAGAAGACCGCGTTCCGGTTTCACACTAAAATCAAGACTGTCGTATTTCGGACCGCCGACGGCACCCAAAAGAACGGCGTCCACTTCCTGTGCCTTTGCCATCGTATCATCATGGAGCGGCGTGCCATGCTTGTCATAAGCCGCACCACCAACAAGGTCTTCGCTCACGTCGAAGGTCAGGTCGCGCTTGGCACCATACCAATCAATGATCTTGCGCACCTCGGCCATCACCTCGGGGCCAATCCCGTCACCGGGCAGTATCAAAAGCGAAGCGTTGCTCATCATGGGTTCCTTTGATCAACTGGAGTTTGCTTCGCGTAGACCCGCAGGCCTCTATGGTCAAGGCAAGGCCGCGTCGGGAAGCGTCAAGTCGACGGTTATCAAGCTATGTTGCTGGCCTTCGAGCACTGGCCAGACCTTTGCTGCACCGACCGAGAAGTCTGAGGATGGTAGAATGTAGGACACGCGCATCGGACCCGGGGAATCCCAATGAGCGGTGACCTGACCCGACAGTGGATCAACGATGTCCTGCTCTGACAGGAATTGCGCCATTGCATCCCGGTATCCTTCGCCCCTTTCGGGGTCGAGATTGGTATTGGCCATGAAGACAAACGGACGGTCCGTTTGTTCGACGATCTTCTCCCAAAGGCGCAGCTCGTCGCGTTTGCGCCGCCCATTTCGGTCTTCTGGACCGTCAAACACCGGCGGTCCGGCATGCCCGATGAATAACGTTATGCGATGTGTTTGGTCGCGTTGAGTAAACTCTACTGGAACGGTCCAATGTCCACCTGGCGACAGACGCTGACCGCTGCCACCATGATCGGACGCCTTCAGAAGCCCTCCGGGCAAATCCCGCCACAAAAAATCATTATGCATTTGCACATCATCGTCAAGGATCGGAAACCGCGACAGGACGGCCAAGGCTTCCTGACCGGGAAAACGCCCATAGGCCTGTGCGTCCTCTGGTTCGGCCAGACGCCCATCCCCGTCCACGTCAATGCCAGTGGGAATACCCGCATTCGACCTTAACGGCAGAACGTATGTATGCGCGCCATTCACAAGCGCCGAAAAGGCGCGAAGTGTCTGGCCATTTGCGTCATAATCAAATCGAGTAAGAACGATGATATCCGCATTGGCGTCGGCGATTTCCGATGCAAAGGCCATGACAGACCCTTCGCCTTCGGTCAGATCTCGCAACAGCAATCCTGGGCCATTGCGAGTTAGCGGCGCATGCCAAAGTGCTACCCGTATATCCCGAGCCTGCGCCATCTGGGGCGTCGCAGCAAATGCGAGCGAAAGCCAAATCAGACGATTTGCAACTCGTCTTGCTGGGCATAAGCGCGGCGACGTTTTTCTTCTATCAGCGCAGCCACTCGGAACAGCGCGATCCCCCGCATCATCAACGTCAGTGGCAAAAAGGCCCACGCGCACAGCACCCAGATCAGGATCTCCGGCAGTGCCAGCATCGAGGCATCGAACGCACCAATCCACATCCGCAGCAAAGCCGGGATTAGGAATGGCAGCAAAAACCCTAATGCAAGGTTAAAATGCGCGTCCCGCTTCAGACGGAACAGAACATCTCGGCCTGAGGTAGGGTCGAACAACGGCAGATTTATCCAGAAATTGAAGGCAGTTTTACGGATTGGCCAGAAGATGAAACGCGCGTGAATCCAGAACAAAAGCAAAGCGATCAGCGTCACGAAAAGCAGCAGGCTGGCAATGTCGATGACTGTTTGCGTATCGAACCAGACAGGCACATCGGCGTAGGCAATCGACATCAACCGCACGGGTGAATACGGAAAATCAAGAAGCGACGCAGCATCGCGCGCCAAGGATTGCAGTACGGTGGGCGGCAAAGCTGGGTCTTGCTGGCCGGATGCCAAGATCAGCGATGCAAACAACACGCAAAAGAAAAGAGCAAGAAACCTGAGGCGGTTAAAGGGCGGCGCGTTCCTGAACTCAAGGAATGTTGGATATTCGCTTGCGTATTCGGCAAAGGTCACAACAGCAGCCACAAGCGCGACAAGAGCCGCCATTTGCGCCGCGTCACTCGACGTTCCCGGCAATACCAATGACGGTATTACGACGAGCAACGCCATTAAAAGGGCGCGCACAGCTGATCCGATGATCCGCTTGACCACTCTGGTTTCCCTTCAAATCGGATGGGCGCGATACGATGCCGCGACCTTATTCCAAATTTGTGCCGCCGGGTTATGGCGGACTGCCTCATTATTGCCCCAGTTTTGCCCAAGTTCGCAGAAGGGCTCAACTCTGGTGTGGGCGTATCCCTGTGAAATCATTGGATTCACGATAGGACTGGTGCGCGTTTACATCAGCAGGTGCTGCGAAATATGGCAACTTTTGAAATCACTACAAAATCTGGTAGGCGCAAAAAAAGGGCCGCCCCAAAGGACGGCCCAATCTTGTCACAGGCGCAAAGGATCACACCCAGGGGCGCGCCTGTGCTGCCTGAGTTTCAAAGCTGTCAATGGCCGTCGCTTTTTCCATGGTCAGGCCAATATCGTCCAAGCCGTTCATCAGGCAGTGCTTTTTGAAGCTGTCGAGTTCAAAGGAAAAGCTCTCGCCATCCGAACTGGTGACAGTCTGGTTCTCCAGATCGACAGTCATCCGCGCGTTCGATCCCTTCTCCGCGTCCTTCATCAACACATCGACCGCCTCTTTCGGCAACACGATAGGCAGAATGCCGTTCTTGAAGCAGTTGTTGTAAAAGATGTCCGCAAAAGAGGTCGAAATCACTGACTTGATCCCGAAATCCTTGAGCGCCCAAGGCGCATGTTCACGAGATGAACCACAGCCAAAGTTCTCGCCAGCAACAAGGATCTCTGCATCGCGGTATTGCGATTTGTTCAACACGAAATCAGGGATCTCGTTACCGTTATCATCATAACGCATCTCGTCGAACAGGTTCACACCCAAGCCCGAGCGTTTGATCGTCTTCAGAAACTGCTTTGGAATGATCATATCAGTGTCGATATTCACGAGCGGCATGGGCGCCGCGATCCCAGTGAGTTTTTCGAACTTATCCATCACATCATCTCCCGAACGTCGGTCAGTTTTCCGGTAATTGCCGCTGCCGCTGCCATTGCAGGTGACATCAAATGCGTCCGCCCACCACGACCTTGACGGCCTTCGAAGTTACGGTTCGACGTGGCTGCACAACGTTCCCCCGGCTGAAGCTGGTCGGGGTTCATTGCAAGGCACATGGAACAACCCGCAAGGCGCCATTCAAACCCGGCCTCCTTGAAGATATCTGCGAGACCTTCTTCTTCCGCCTGCGCCCGCACAAGGCCAGAGCCCGGCACGACCATCGCACGCTTCACGGCGATCTTCTTGCCCTTGAGGATCTCGGCAGCGGCGCGCAGGTCTTCGATACGACCGTTGGTGCACGATCCGATGAACACGGTGTCGATTTCGATATCCGAGAGTTTCTGACCCGGTGTCAGACCCATGTAGTCAAGTGACCGCTGCGCCGCGCCAACCTTGCCGCCGTCAAAGCTGTCCGCAGACGGGACTTCTGCGGTGATCGGCAGCACGTCTTCCGGAGAGGTGCCCCATGTGACAACCGGTGCGATGTCTTCGCCCTTGATCGTAACGACCTTGTCCCAATGCGCGTCCTCGTCAGAGAACAGCGTCTTCCACCATGCAAGTGCAGCTTCCCACTGAGCGGCCTTCGGGGCATGCGGACGACCCTTGACGTATTCGAAGGTCTTTTCATCCGGCGCAATCAGACCTGCCCGGGCACCGCCCTCAATGGCCATGTTGCAAACAGTCATACGGCCTTCCATCGACAGATCACGGATCGCTTCGCCGCAATACTCAATGACATAGCCCGTACCACCGGCGGTGCCGGTCTTGCCGATCACCGACAGGGTGATGTCCTTGGCTGTCACACCGGGGCTCAGTTTCCCGGTGATCTCGACCTTCATATTCTTGCCCTTGCGCTGGATCAGCGTCTGGGTTGCCAGAACATGCTCGACCTCGGATGTGCCGATGCCATGCGCCAGCGCGCCGAACGCGCCGTGCGTCGCGGTGTGACTATCACCACAAACCACCGTCATACCCGGCAGGGTCCAGCCCTGTTCCGGGCCGACGATGTGAACAATGCCCTGACGGACATCGGAAACCGGATAGTAATGGATGCCAAAATCCTTGGCGTTCTTGTCCAAGGCAGCCACCTGAATGGCACTGTCTTCGGTCATGTTCTTGGGGTCTTCACGACCCGGCGTCGTAGGGACGTTGTGATCCGGAACCGCGATGGTCTTGTCCGGCGCACGCACCGAACGACCCGCCATGCGAAGCCCCTCAAAGGCTTGCGGGCTTGTCACTTCGTGAACGAGGTGGCGGTCGATATACAAAAGGCAGGTGCCATCGTCGGCTTCATGCGCGACATGGGCATCCCAGATTTTATCGTAGAGCGTTTTGGGGGACATCGGTCCTCTCCCTTGCGTGTCGAAATTTTGAGTGTGGGGTGGGTCGGATCAGGCGCAGGATTATAGCCGCGCCAGCACCGTGTGCGTCGCACCGAAAAAACGCTCCCGCAACCGCGCGCGTTCATCGAGGTCGAAAACCATTTCCATATCTGGTGCCTTACAGCATAGCCCTGTCTTGCCGCAAGTGCGGCGCGCTCCGCCCAGCGCGAGAAAGATGTGATCCAGAAGCTAACTCGCGGCGTATTGAGTGTTAGAGGGGCAAAATGCTGACAAAACTCAATATCCTGAACTTGGGGCTTATCGCGATCTTGTGCGCGGGACTGATTGTTCATGCCGCCGGTGCCGACACCGATCTGCGCCCCGTCGTGATTGCGCTTCCTTTCACCGATTCTTAACCTGTTGCACTCCGCGCTCGGCAGTGCGACCCTGCCGACACACAGTCACACGGGAATGGAATGGGTCCGGACGTCGTTTCGCCTGAAACACTGACCGAGGTCACACGTGATCTTTTCGTGTGGGCAGAAGCTTTCCTTACCAGCCTTCTGCGGCCGTGGAATGCCTACCAACTGCTTATCGCCTTAGCCATATTCGTATCTGCTCATGTGCTGGCGGCGGTGTTCAAGCCCCGCATGCATGACTGGATGCGCAGTCTTGAGGGCTGGCCGAAATGGCGCATGCGCGCCCTTGTCGTGGTACAAAGACGCCTCCGCATGGTGCTTTTCGTCAGCCTGATTTGGCTGGTCGTCGGAGTGATGCGCGAACTCACTTGGCCATCGCGGTCCTATCTGTTGGCAATCATTGCCAATCTGTCGACAGCCTGGCTTTTCATCGCGTTCGCCACACGACTTATCAAGAACGCACTTCTTCGAGGAATAGTCCGCTACGGCGCGTGGATATGGGTCACACTTTCCATCACCGGTCTTTCAGACGAAGCACAGTCGCTTCTGGACAGCGCAGCGATCACGGTTGGTGAGACAAGACTATCCCTTTGGCTGGTGATTCAGGCCATTGTTATCCTTGCAGCGCTGCTGACAGGCGCGCGTCTGATCAGCAGCACCACAGCCGCCACCATACGACGCAACGAAGACATCTCGCCGTCGATGCAGGTACTGGCGATCAAGTTCCTGCAGGTTCTGCTTTTTGGAGCCGCCTTTTTCCTTGGCCTACGGCTTGTTGGCTTTGATCTGACAGGGCTTGCCGTATTGTCAGGGGCGATCGGTGTCGGCCTCGGGTTTGGTCTGCAAAAGGTCGTGTCGAACCTTGTTTCGGGGATCATCATCTTACTCGACAAGTCGATCAAACCGGGCGACGTGATCTCTTTGGGTGACACCTTCGGCTGGATCAACAGCCTTGGCGCGCGGTACGTCAGCGTGGTCACACGGGATGGCAAGGAATATCTGATTCCGAACGAAGACCTTATCACCGGTCAGGTTGTGAACTGGTCGCACTCCAACGAATTCGTACGGTTGGATATCTATTTCGGTACGGCTTATTCGGACGATCCTCATAAGGTCCGCGAAATTGCAATCGATGCTGCCAAGTCGGTGGATCGCGTGCTCAGCTTCAAGGCTCCGGTTTGTCACATCGTCGGTTTCGGAGACAGCTCAGTCGACTACATCCTGCGCTTCTGGATCCGAGATCCCACGGGCGGCCTCACGAACATCCGGGGCAACGTATATCTGGCTTTGTGGGATGCGTTCCATGAACACGGTATCTCGATCCCGTTCCCGCAGCGCGAGGTGAAACTGCTGGAAGGGTCACAACTGGCGACAAAAGGTCTCTCTGACTGACGGGACGTAGCGGCTGACACCCGTCAAACGCTAGCTCATAGTGCAGCGGACTGACCAAGGGAGGCTCATATGGCAGACGATATCGTACTTCTGGACGGTGCACGCACCGCAATCGGCACATTTGGTGGATCGCTGGCCGCGACTTCTCCCATCGAACTGGGTACGGCTGTCGGCAAGGCCGCACTGGAACGGTCCGGCGTCGAGGGCGGCCAGATCGGGCATGTGGTGTTCGGCCATGTCATCAACACCGAACCCCGCGATATGTATCTCAGCCGCGTTGCCGCTATGCAGGCGGGCATCCCAGATACCACCCCAGCAATGAACGTGAACCGCCTGTGCGGTTCGGGCGCCCAGGCCATCGTGTCTGCGGTGCAGGCCCTCATGCTGGGCGACGCAGATTTCGCCCTTGCCGGCGGAGCCGAAAGCATGAGCCGTTCACCCTTTATCATTCCAGACCAGCGCTGGGGCGCCAAGATGGGCGACATCCGCACGCTTGATATGATGTTGGGGGCGCTGAACTGCCCATTCGGCACAGGCCATATGGGCGTGACGGCTGAAAACGTCGCAGCCGAGCATGATGTGACCCGAAACGATCAGGACGCGTTTGCACTCGAAAGCCAGAACCGCGCAGCCGCTGCAATTAAGGAGGGCCGGTTTGCCAGCCAGATCGTACCGGTAGAAGTGCGCAAAAAGCGTGACGTGGTTGCATTCGATACCGACGAGCATCCCAAAGCGACCACGATGGACGCGCTAGGAGGCCTGAAGACCGTGTTCCAGAAAGATGGCACCGTGACCGCTGGGAACGCATCGGGCATCAATGATGGCGCTGCCGCGCTGGTGCTGGCGACTGCCAGCGCTGCGCAAAAAGCAGGTCTGACTTCCAAGGCGCGGGTGTTAGGCTACGCCCATGCCGGTGTGCGGCCCGAAGTCATGGGCATTGGCCCCGTCCCTGCCGTCGAAAACCTGCTGAAGCGCACCGGTTTGGCAATCACCGATTTCGATGTGATCGAAAGCAATGAAGCCTTTGCGGCACAAGCTCTTGCAGTCAACAAGGGGCTCGGGCTTGATCCGGCCAAGGTCAACCCGAATGGCGGCGCGATTGCGTTAGGGCATCCGGTTGGCGCGACCGGAGCCATCATAACCATCAAAGCGCTTTATGAACTTGAGCGCATCGGCGGATCGAAAGCGCTGATCACCATGTGCATCGGCGGCGGTCAGGGCATTGCACTGGCCATTGAACGCCTTTAACAGCCTTACCTGAAAACCCGGCTGCGCAACTTCAGCCGGGTTAATTCATTCTTCACCATGATCCCGGACAGTCCCGATACCGAATTACGGAGGTCTGGATGAGTCTCGCCAACAAGCTGGCTGAGGAACGACGTGCCCGCCTGGCAGCGGAACGCCTTTTGGAACTCAAACAGGCCGAACTGTTCGCTGCAAATCGCAAGCTTGGCAGCCATGCTCAGCAACTCAACAATGAAATCGTCGAAACCCGGGCCGAGGTGGCGATGGTGCGCGGCGAAAATCAGCGGGTCAAAACCGAACTGGGCGTCGCCAACGAAAAGATCCAGATCGCAGAACGTCGGCTGTGGCATTCGATCGAGACCATTCAGGACGGTTTTGCCTTTTTCGATCCTGACAACCGAATGATCGTTGCAAACCGTGCCTATCTCGCCGTGTTCGAGGATCTGGAAGAGGTGAAGCCCGGCATCACCTATCCCCGTATTCTCCAGCTTTTGACCGAGGAAGGGATCGTCAACATCGGGCATGAACCACCCGCAGATTGGCGCGCGCGGATGCAGGATCGTTGGCAACAGGACGATCCGGAACCAATGGAAATCCAATTGTGGAACGGTGAGCACATCCGGATATTTGATCGACGTGGTCCCTCCGGAGACGTGGTGAGCCTCGCACTCAACATCACCTCCAGTGTACACTACGAAGAACAACTCCACGACGCCCGCGAACGTGCCGAAGCGGCCAACCGCGCAAAATCCGCATTTCTCGCAAATATGAGCCACGAGATTAGAACCCCGATGAACGGTGTCGTGGGGATGGCCGATCTGCTGACGGAAACCGATCTCAACAGCGAACAGCGCCTGTTTGTCGATACGATCAAACATTCAGGCGAGGCACTGTTGGTCATTATCAACGACGTGCTGGATTACTCAAAGATTGAGGCCGACAAACTGGTGCTCCATCCCGAACCTTTCGATCTGGAGAAAACACTGAACGAGGTGGTGATGCTTTTGCAGCGTAACCACGCCATTGATACCGCAGCTTACGCGGCTTGACTGTTCTTCACGGATGCGATCGGCGCCCAGTTCCAAGGCAGCAATTCATCAAGCCGGTTGATCTTGTGATCGTGGATGCGGTCGAGGATGTCAGCAAGATAGGCCAGCGGGTCAAGACCGTTCAGCTTGGCCGTTTCAATGACCGTCATCGCGCGCGCGAGGGTTTCCGCGCCGGTATCTGCGCCCGCGAAGAGCCAGTTTTTACGTCCTATTCCAATCGGGCGCAGGGCGCGTTCGGCCGGATTGTTGTCGATGGCCACACGCCCGTCGTTCAGGAACAGGCTGAAGGCCTCCTTCCGCGCGAGGCCATAGCGGAACGCCTTGGCTAGATCGCTTTTGCCGGGGATGCGCAGAAGCTGCTGTTCAGACCAAGCAAAGAAAGCCTCGACCTTGGGCTTGGTAAGTTTTTGACGTGCCGCATAGCGGACGTTGGCGGGCTGACCGTTGATATCGCGCTCGATGTCGTAGAATTTTCCGATCCGGTCGAGCGCCTCGCGAGCGATCTCGGATTTGGTTGAGGTCCAAAAGTCATGGAAGTCGCGCCGCAGATGCGCCCAACAGGCGGCCTCCCGCAAACGGGCTGTGCCGTCAGGCTCTGGCGCGTAAAGCTTGGCATACCCTTTGTAGCCGTCGGCCTGAAGAATGCCCTGCGCTGCGGACAGATGACTGAGGACGTGCTCTTCCTTCCAGTCTGGCGCAAAGCGATAGACAGCACCCGGTGGTGATGCCCCGGCCCAGGGTCGCTGATCACGCACATAGGCCCAGATCCGGCCCTGCTTGACACCCTTGCCAAGCCCTCTGTTGCGCATGCTGCGATCAAGCACCCGGATGGGGGTGTCGTCCGCATGCAGCAGGTCGCTGGCCATGATGTCCGCCTCGATCCGTACAATGAGCGGCTGTAAGGTCTTCATGGCTCGCCCGCACCAGCCAACAAGCGTGCTTTCGGGAATGTCTGCTCCCATGCGGGCGAAGATCTCGTGCTGGCGATATAACGGAAGGTGGTCGTCGAACTTCGAGACCAGCACATGGGCCAGCAAGTTCGGCCCTGCAATACTGCCGGGGATCGGACGGCTGGGTGCTGGTTCCTGCACCATCCGCTCACACCGGCGGCAGGATTTCTTGATCCGGGCAATCTGGATCACCTTCATCTGAGCGGCGATCATGTCCAGCAGTTCGCTGACATCCTCACCCACCACACGCAGATCGCCGCCACAGTCGGGGCAGCAGGCACCGGGGTCCAGTTCACGGCGTTCGCGCGGGGTCGCATCCGAGACACGTGGCTTGCGGCGCAAAGTGGGCGCATCGGCAGCTTCCGCTGATGGCTCATCCGGCCCTTCGTCGATTGGCGCTTCATCGTCTTCGGCCACGGCAACCAGCAGGTCTTCAAGCGCCAGTTCCAGCTGTTCGATCTCGCGCTCAATCTTTTCCGAGGATTTGCTGAAGGCCAGTTTCTGAAGCTTGGCGATCCGTAGGCGCAGGGCTTGCACCAGCTGGTCGTGAACCCGTAGCGTGGCCGATATCTTGGCGTTCTCTGCCGCGATCCGCAGGTTTTCAGCCTGTAGAGCAGCGATCATAGCGCGCAATTCAGCGGGATCATCAGGCAGGTTTTCAGCAGGTTCAGACATGCGCTTGACTACCAAAAAACAGGCTCAAGCGCCATATAAATAACGATAATTCGTGCGCAGAATTACCCCACGCGCGCTGGCGGAGCGCCCCAATCCGGACGTCTCCAGTCGATCCCCTCCCACAGCATCGCGAGCTGTGCTGATGTTAGCCGCATCGACCCATCCGCAGCATTCGGCCAGGGGAAGCGGCCACGCTCCAAGACTTTGTAGTAGAGACAAAACCCCTGGCCATCCCAGAACAGAAGCTTGATACGATCCCCGCGTCGCCCACGAAACGCAAATACCGCACCATTGGCTGGTTTCTGACGCAACACATCCTGCGCCAAAGCGGCCAGCCCCGCGATTCCCTTTCGCATATCCGTGACACCACACGCCAGATACACACGCACACCAGTGCCGGGACCGATCATGCGGCGTCCACCGCGCGGATCAGCACCGACAGTGCAGTCGGATCAATCGTGCTTTCAAAATGTAAACTACGGCCGCCACGCAAACGCAATTCAACCGCAACCGGTGGCGACGTTTCAGCGGCCGTATCCTGCGCTGTCGGCACTCCAGCCGCCACTGGCATATCCAAAGGGTAGAAAAGCGCCCCGGCCTCCGGCGACCACAGACCCTTCTTCTTCAGGTCGTGCCGCCAAGCGTAAATCTGCTGCCGCGTCACTTCATGGCGCTGCGCCACCTGCGTCACCGTTGTGCCACCAACCCCGACCGACATGATGATCTCGAGCTTGTCCTCATCACGCCAGAAGCGCCGCCGCTCCATCCCAAGAATTTCACCACGCATCAGGGACCCCGCATAAGACACGTCGCTAACGACGTAGTTAAACACGTGTCTTAGATCACCGCACCAACCTCAGGCAGGCGGTGCCAATGGCGCGGTTACTTTGCAGCCCACAGCGCGCGGCAAGGGTTTGACGTTGAAGACCGACTACGACAGGTCCCTACCGACCTTGTTCGTCGGTGATCCGGGACGCATTCGGCAGATTGTGACCAACCTCATGGGGAACGCGGTCAAGTTCACGCTTCAGGGCGAAGTGCTCTTGCGTGTTGTAGGGACTCCCGAAGATGGCAGGCGCACAACGCTGCAGATCACGGTAGAAGATACCGGGATCGGCATCGCCCCGGAAAAAGTCGAACATGTGTTCGGGGAATTCAATCAAGTCGAAGACGACCGCAACCGCCAGTTCGAAGGCACCGGGCTTGGTCTGGCGATCACCAAACGACTGATCGAGATGATGCAGGGTCATGTCTGGGTCGAGTCAAAGGAAGGCGTCGGAAGCTGCTTTGGGTTCCGCATTACCCTGCCGGTGGACAGCGATCAGTTTGCCGTCGTATCGCATGAATCGTACCGACATGCAGAGGCACAAGACAGCACCCTGTCAGAGGGTACTGCCAGCAACCGCACCCCCAAGGTACTTCTTGCCGAGGACAACCGGACCAACCAGTTGGTTTTTCGGAAAATGGTTGGTCAACTCGATATTGACCTGCGCACTGCGAACAACGGATTCGAGGCGTTTCAGGCGTTCCAAGACGAACGTCCCGACGTGATCTTCATGGATATCTCAATGCCCGGTATGGATGGCAAAGAAGCAACTGCCCGCATCCGCGCACTTGAGGGCGACGGACCCCATGTTCCGATCGTCGCAGTCACCGCGCATGCACTTGATGGCGATCGGGAAATGGTAATCGCGGCCGGGCTGACAGACTATCTCACCAAACCATTGCGTAAAGACGCGCTGATTGAAAAGCTGACGCTCTATTGTCCGCAGCTTCAGCTTGCGTCGTAGGGGCGCACGAAGACCGGTTTATTCAATTCGGACAGGTCCTCGCGGTATACATACCCTCCCAGATCGAAATCTAGCAAACCCTCTGCATCAGTTAGCCGCCGCTGAATGATGTACCGCGCCATAGAACCACGCGCTTTCTTAGCAAAGAAGCTGACGATCTTCGGCCCTTTGCCATCGCCCTTGTCTTCCATGAAGGCGGGCGTGACGATCCGCAGGCCAAGCGGTTTCGGCGGCACCGCCCCGAAATATTCCTGACTGGCACAGTTGACGAGCGTGTCGGTATTCAGGTCTGCCGCCTGCGCCTTAAGTTCTTTGGCGATCTGATCGCGCCAGTAGTCATAAAGGTTGCCACCGCGCCGCGTTTTCAACCGGCTGCCCATTTCCAGGCGATAGGCCTGAATGCCATCCAATGGGCGCAGAATACCATAAAGACCGGATAGGATACGCAGATGATCCTGCGCCCAGCGCATTTCATCTGCGTCAAGCGTGCTGGCCTCAAGCCCTTGATAGGTGTCGCCGGCAAAGGCCAGTGCAGCTGGACGCAGATTGTCTTGATCGGGCTGGTCTTCAAAATCACGAAAACGATCACGGTTCAGCTTGGCCAGATCATCGCTAAGATCCATCAACGCCTTGAGATTGCCCAACGTGAGGTTGCGCGCCGATTTCGAGAGGCGGTTCGCGTCGTCCTGAAACACCGGTTTGGTCATCGTCACTTCACGCTCGGACCAGTCAAGACGTTTGGCTGGGGAAATCACGACGAGCATGGCAACACCTTTTTTATATCTCGGTTCCGGCTGATTTAGTCCGCTGTCCGCAAAACGTCCAGAAACGTCTCGGCAAACCGTTCTGCGTGCCGATCACCGATGATGCGGGCTATGCCGCTTTCATCGCGCGGTCTGCTCTGAGCAATCTTCGCCAGTTGCCCGGCATTGCAGGACATCGGCTTCATCGTTCCACATGACCCACGGACCAATTGGGCCTGCGAGGCCAAAAGCGCATCAAAGATCCCACCCGCATCGCTTGCGGCCAGTTTTCGTCGGGCGGGATGTGTGTCCGGGACATCCCCTGCCATAACCTCGAGAAAAGCCCGACCATAGCGTTCCAGCTTTTTTGCACCAACGCCGTTGATCCGTGCCATATCGTCAAGCGTCTTTGGACGGTTCTCGACCATCTCGATTAGCGTTTTATCCGGGAAAATCACATAAGCCGGGACCGATTGTTCTTCGGCCAACGCACGACGCTTTGCCTTGAGCGCAGAAAGCAGCGGCGCGTCTTCGTCGCTGACCAAAGTCCGAACTTGAGGGCGGCGTTCATTGGTCGCCTCAAGGCTATCGCGGCGCAAGTTGATCGTCGCTTCACCGCGCAGAATCGGGCGGGCGGCTTCGGTCATCACCAACGCCCCATGCCGTTCGGCATCCGGGCGCATCAGGTCATGACCCATCATCTGCCGAAACACCGCCTGCCATTCCCCACGCTTAAGGTCTTTGCCAACGCCAAAGGTTGGTAATGTGTCGTGGCTGCGGGCCAACACCTTTTCGGTTTTCGTGCCAAGCAGGATGTCGATCAGGTGTCCGGAACCGAAACTTTCACCCGTGCGCAGCGCAGCGGACAGCGCTTTTCGTACCGCCTCGGTGCCGTCGAACACCTCTGCCGGTTTGTCACAAAGATCGCAATTGCCACAGGTGATGTCGGACTCCCCAAAATAGCCAAGCAGCGTCTTGCGGCGGCATTCCAGAGCTTCCGCCAACCCCAGCAGCGCGTTCAACCGTCCATGATCCGCATGACGGCGTTCGGGCGGCGCAAGCCCTTCGTCGATCTGCGAGCGGCGCAGGCGAATGTCATCGGACCCGTAGAGCGTCAGCGTTTCGGCAGGTGCCCCGTCACGCCCGGCGCGACCAATTTCCTGATAATAGGCTTCGATGGATTTCGGCAGATCGGCATGTGCCACCCACCGGATATCGGGCTTATCGACACCCATACCAAAGGCAACTGTCGCAACGACGATCAGTCCGTCTTCGGTGGCAAAGCGCGCCTCGACGCTGCGGCGCGCATCAGGGTCCATCCCGCCATGATAGAAACACGCGGTGTGACCTTCGGCATTAAGTGCCTGCGAAAGAGTTTCTGTCTTCGCGCGCGTGCCGCAATAGACGATGCCGGATTGATCCTTGCGCACGGCTGCAAACTTCAGGATCTGTTCACGCGGTTTGTTCTTGGGCGCGAACATCAGGTGGATGTTGGGCCGGTCGAACCCCCGCAGAAACGTGGTAGGCGCGTGTCCATCAAAAAGACGCGTGACAATTTCTTCCTGCGTTTCCGCATCCGCCGTGGCCGTGAAGGCGGCTAGTGGCACATCCAGCGCGCGGCGCAATTCGCCGATGCGAAGGTAATCGGGACGGAAATCATGGCCCCACTGGCTGACGCAATGGGCCTCGTCCACAGCGATCAGGGACACACCCGCCTGTTGCAGCATCCGTTGCGTGCCGCTGGAGGCAAGCCGTTCGGGCGCAAGATAAAGAAGCTTCAACGCACCGGAATGGAGCATGTCCCAAACAGCGTCGTTTTCCTCGTCCGTGTTGGCCGAGGTTAAGGCACCAGCGTTGACACCCGCTTCGCGCAACCCGCGCACCTGATCGCGCATCAGGGCAATGAGCGGGGAAATAACGACGGTTACACCGTGACGTACCAATGCTGGCAATTGGAAACAAAGCGACTTGCCGCCACCGGTCGGCATGATGGCCAACACGTTTTCCCCATGCGAGACAGCCTCTACAATCTCGGACTGGCCGGGGCGAAAGCTGTCGAATCCAAAGATATCGCGCAGAATGGCGTCTGCGTCAGACATATCGCGGGGCATGGGTGACCTGTCAGGTTCTTAACTATATCTGCTCTTAACCTGACAGTCTCATACTAAGGATGCGTGAACAAGCCTTAGGTCGGGTCAAAACCCGTAGAAGAACCCAGCGTTGTTCGAGAGCACGATGCGCAGGATATAGACACCGATCAAGGCGACCAGCGGCGCGAGGTCGATGCCGGACATCGGCGGTAGAATCCGTCGCAAACGGGAATACATCGGTTCCAGAATACGGTTCAGAGCGTCCCAGATCTGCGCGACGATGGGCTGACGCAGGTTCAAAACCTGGAAATTGATCAGCCAACTCATGATGACGTGGGCAATGATGAAGAACCACACGATATCGAGAAGCAGCATCAGAATCTGGTAGAGCGATTGCATCGGACGGAATTCCCTTGGCAGTGACGTGACAACAGGTAGGCGCAAGCGCGCCGAAGAACAAGTCAGAGCACTTGCCGCGAGGTCGCGGTTGACGTGATCGGGTGTCAGGTCAACTAAGCGGGCAACAGGAGAATCCGATGTATCCTTTCATCCGCATGGCGCTTGGTATCTGGAAAGCGCGCAGAGCCCCGAAACTTGGGCCGTTCGCCACCTACGTTTCGCAGCATCGCTGCTGGCCGTGGGACATCGACATGTGGATGGAGCTGAACAACGGTCGCACTTTGACGCTTTACGACCTTGGACGCATTCCTCTTGCTCAGATGAACGGTCTGATGGGTATGATCCGGCAGGAACGGTGGGGACTGACGATGGCAGGCGTTGTCGTACGGTACAGACGCCGCATCCGTACGTTTGAACGCTTCGAAATGCGCAGCCGACTTCTGTGCTGGGACGCGCGGTTTCTCTACATTGAACAGTCGATGTGGAAACAGAATGGCGAATGCGCGAACCATGCAGTCTATCGCTCTGCAGTCACTGACCGGAACGGGATTGTTGCAACCGATCGGGTCATTGCGGCCATGGGAATGGAGCACACGCCATCACCAGAAATGCCCGATCGGGTGGCAGATTGGCTGCGCGCAGAAGACGCGCGTCGGTGGCCGCCGATGCAAGATGCGGTATCTGCCTGACTGCGCTTGCCGCTTTGACATTTCGCACCCATAACCTCGGCAGGGGGATTTGGCATGGCGAACGGGTCTTTGCGTAAACGGATTTGGGGCTGGTTCTTTTTCGACTGGGCCAGTCAACCGTATAACACACTTCTGATCACCTTCATTTTCGCCCCCTACATCAAGGAATTGGTGGGCGATGGCACCACCGCGCAAACTGCGTGGGGGTTCGGGATCGGGGCTGCGGGCATTGTCATTGCGGTTCTTGCGCCGGTTTTAGGCGCACTGGCTGACACGGGCGGAAACCGCATGCGCTGGATTTGGCTTTTTTCGATCATGTACGTGGTTGGTGCGGCAGGTCTCTGGTACGCCGCACCCGGCGATTTCAGCCTGATCCTGATCCTGACTTTCTTTGCCATCGGAATGATCGGCATGGAGTTCGCGACGACCTTCACCAACTCGATGCTTCCTGATCTGGGCACTCCCGACGAGATCGGACGTATCTCCGGCAATGGCTGGGCGTTCGGCTATATTGGCGGCCTTTTCGCACTGGTGATCATGCTGCTGTTTTTCGCCGACAATGCCACAACCGGGCGCACCTTGATCGGCTTGGAGCCCGTATTTGGTCTTGACCCAGAGGCACGCGAAGGTACCCGCTTTGTTGGTCCGCTCGTGGCGATTTGGTTTGTTGTTTTCATGATCCCGTTCTTCCTGTTCGTACGAGAACCGGAAGGACAAAAAGCGCCGAAAGGCGCAGTCAAGCTGGCGCTTAATGATCTCAAGTCGACCCTGAAACGACTGCCTCAGGATCGGTCACTTTTTGCATTCCTTGGGTCGGCCATGTTTTACCGCGACGCATTGAACGGGATGTACGCGTTTGGCGGCATCTACGCCGCTGGAGTCTTGGGTTGGAGCGTTCAGAACGTTGGCATCTTCGGCATCATCGCCATCATCGCGGGTGCCTTGGCGGCGTGGCTGGGTGGCATGGCGGATTCGCGTTTTGGCCCAAAGCCAGTGATCGCTGCCTGTATAATTGCGCTGACTGCGGTTGGTGTGGCCATTGTCCTGATTTCGCGCGAGTCGATGTTTGGTATTGCGCTCCCAGAAGGATCCGCGCTGCCCGACATCGCGTTCTACGTGATCGGTGCCGTCATTGGTGCCGCCGGTGGCGTCATTCAATCGGCAAGCCGAACCATGATGGTGCGACAGGCCAATCCTGCGCGCATGACCGAAGCATTCGGCTTGTATGCGCTCGCAGGAAAAGCGACCAGTTTTCTGGCACCTTTGCTGATCGGGATCACCACCTACGCCACCGGATCACAACAATTGGGTGTGAGCCCCGTGATAGGCCTTTTCCTGATCGGCCTTGTGTTGTTACTCTGGGTCAACCCAAACGGGAAACGGGCAATATCATGAAACGGTTTTCGATTATCCTCGGTCTTGCCTTCTTTCTGACCGCCTGTGGCGATGACAGCGGATCGCGCAATGCCGAAACATCTGCCTCCAGCGCCCCCCGCGTGACCAGTGTCCTCAGCACGCGGCAGGCCAAGCAGCTTTTCGGTGGAATGGAGAACGCCTCCACTCAATCTCCAGCCGCCTTTGGCAGCTACGCCAAGGGCTGTGCTGCAGGGCAGGTGCAATTGCCGGAAACCGGCCCGACGTGGCAGGCGATGCGCCTGTCGCGGAATCGTAATTGGGGCTTGCCGATCACGGTTGATTTTCTGCAGGATCTGTCGCGCATCGCAGCGCAACAACCGGGTTGGGACGGTCTTTATGTTGGGGACATCAGTCAGCCGCGTGGTGGACCGATGCTGACGGGTCACGCCAGCCACCAGATCGGCCTTGATGCCGATTTCTGGATGCGACCTGCAGACCGGTTGAACCTGAGCCAGACAGAGCGCGAAAACATCTCGTCTATCTCGATGCGACGCTCGAACGGAGCTTTCACCAACGATCAATGGACGAAAGCACATTATAATATCATGAAGGCCGCTGCAAGCGACCCACGGGTGGCGCGTATCTTCGTCTTCCCAGGTGCCAAAGTTGCTATGTGCAATGCCGAAACCGGCGATCGCAGCTATCTGCGCAAAATCCGTCCGTGGTACGGGCATCACTATCATTTCCATGTCCGTTTGGCCTGTCCTCCGGGAATGTCGGGATGTGTCGATCAGGATGCGCCGCCGCGGGGCGATGGCTGTGACGACGCACAGCAATGGGTGAATAACATTCTCAATCCACCGCCGCCCGACCCCAACGCTCCGAAGCCGACACCACGACGCGAACTCACGCTTGCCGACCTTCCCGCTCAGTGCGCGACTGTACTGTCGGCCAATTGATGCACTTTGAGTCCTGACACCGGTTTGGCCGAGGATATTCAAACGGCTCGCTTCCTGTCATCCTATCACTGGACAAAGGAACGCGAAGGGTTTGGCGGGTATTCAGGTATTTCGCTGACGCCTGATGGCGCTGGATTTGTCATCATCAGTGACCGGGCGCATCTTATTGAAGGCACCATCTTTCGTCATGACGGAGGGATCATCGGGGTGAGAAGCGCAGAGATGGCGCCACTTGACCTGCCCGATGACTTATTCGCGCAACCGTCCGTGCGGGACACCGAAGGCTTGGCGCTTGATACTGATGGCCGTCTATATGTTTCGGTCGAAAGCGAGAACCGCGTCCTGCGGCGTGATCTCGATGGGACATGGGCCGCTTTGCCCAGATATCCCGCCATCGACGCTCTGCCGCTCAATCGCGGACTGGAAGCCTTGGCTCTTTCACCTGACAACACGGTATACGCGCTGCCCGAAACGTCTTCGGGCCTGAATACCCCCTTTCCGGTCTTTCGTTTTCGGGTCGATGCCGGCTGGGATCAGCCAATGTCGATTTCACGAAGCGACGGGTTTCTTCCCGTTGGAGCGGATATCGGCCCTGATGGGCAGCTTTATGTACTGGAACGCGGTTTTGGCGGATTTGGCTTTTCCTCGCGCGTTCGCCGTTTCAGAATTTCAGAAGGCTCAGACCTTGATGGAGAAACGCTGCTTACGACCGAACCGCGCCGCCACGACAACCTAGAAGGACTTGCGGTTTGGAGCGCCCCGGACGGGACGTTGCGGCTGACGATGGTGTCGGACGACAATTTCCTGTTCCTGCAGAAAACAGAGATCGTCGAATATGCCTTGGCCAAATAGCTTGTCTGTCCAGATGCAGCGCTATATGCACCGCGCCATGCCCTGAGATGGGAATCAAGTCCCCGCAACCTTGGCAAAACGGGAGTCACAATGACCCGCGCTCATATTCCTGGCATTATCGCCATGGCCCTCATCGTGTTGGCCTCAAACATCCTTGTTCAGTTCCTGTTCGGGAATTGGCTGACATGGGGTGCCTTCACCTATCCACTCGCCTTTCTTGTCACTGACCTGATGAACCGGCTCTACGGGCCCAGCGCTGCACGCAAAGTGGTGTTCGCAGGCTTTATCGTAGGCGTCGCATGCTCGCTGATTGGTACGCAAATCCAAGGCGAATTCGGCCCTCTGGTCACCCTTCGCATCGCCCTTGGTTCGGGCATCGCTTTCCTGACTGCACAGCTTCTTGACGTCAAAATCTTTGACAAGATGCGCGAAGGTGCCTGGTGGAGCGCTCCGTTGGCATCAACGCTGATCGGTGCATCTGTAGACACAGCGCTGTTTTTCAGTATCGCATTCTCTGGCGCGCTTAGTTTTATCGAACCGTCCAACGACGTTTCTTGGGCAGGAGAAATGCTACCCATACTGGGTGCCGGGCCGATTGCTCCGCTTTGGGTATCGCTGGCAGTTGCCGACTGGATGGTCAAAATCGCACTCGCTTTGCTCGCACTGATACCTTTTCGACTCATCGTTTTACGTTTTCGTGAAAAAGCGGCTCTGACGTAAGAAAACAGTTGCGCGATACGGAAAGCCTGTCACGCTGAGGGTGCGTTATATCAACAGCTGAAAGGAGGTGATCCAGTGTCGAGAGAGGTATTGGAGAGAGGTGTCGGAACAGTTCGAGAGGCACACATCTAGGGCAACCCCTGGGTGATGAACCCATCGAATTGGTGTGGAACCTAACCGGACCCCGCCTCCGTAAGTCTCGAAGGGTCGCCCTTGTGGCGACCCTTTTTGTATGAGCTAAATGAATCCTGATGCTACAGATTTCAGACAAGATCAGCATTGAAGATTGGGAACTGACCGAGCAGTTCATCCGTGCATCCGGCCCCGGCGGTCAGAACGTCAACAAGGTGTCGACGGCCGTTGAATTGCGGTTCGAGGCGGAACGATCCCCCAATTTGCCTGGCCCCGTCAAAACCCGTCTGCGGCGGATCGCCGGGCGGAAATGGACCAAGGACGGCGCCGTTATTGTTCAGGTCGATGAAACCCGATCACAAGCAAGAAATCGAGACATCGCACGGGAGCGATTGAAGGAGATGATTGTCGCCGCGCTTACCGCACCGAAGCGACGGGTACCCACCAAACCGACGCTGGGTTCCAAGAAACGCAGGCTCAAGGAAAAGAAGGTGCGAGGCGAGGTAAAATCCTTGCGCGGCAAGATTGACCCCGACACCTGATCCGGACGCATCGGCTGCAACGGCCAGATGATGCGCTAGCGCATCATCCGTTTGCATTGACACAAACGCGCAGGATCAGAACCGATCAAGCAGTCGCTCGAGGTATTCCAGTTCTTCCTCAGGGCGTTCGCCCTCACCCGAACGACGCCGGATCTCGTCCAGCAATTCACGGGCCCGACGGTAAACATCCTCGCCTTGCAGCAGGTTCTCGTTCGACCCGATCTGGCCGTTCGAGCCAACATTCCGGCCGAGAGGATCGCGCTGCTGGCCGGGATCCGCACCATCTGCCATGCCTTGCTGGCCCTGCCCTTGCTGTTGCTGCTGCGCCATTGCCTCGCCTAGATTGCGCATGCCTTCGCGCAGCGCTTCCATGGCTTCGGACTGATTGTCGATGGCGCCAGCAAGATCATTCTCACGAAGCGCGTCTTCAGCACCTTCCATTGCTCCCTCGGCGCGGTCCAGTGCCTCACGTGCTGCATCTCCAGCCTCGGTGCCAGCGCCGGGCAAGTTTTGCGACTGTCGGTTCAGCTCCTGCCGCAAAGAACGCTGCCGATCAGCAAGGCTGTCCTCGAGGCTTTGACCTTCGCCATTCTGCCCCCCCTGTCCCGGCTGCTGTCCTTGGCCTTGTTGCTGGCCCTGCTGTTGTCCTTGGCCTTGGCCCTGTTGTCCCGGTTGCTGTCCGGGCTGTTGGCCCTGTTGCCCTTGCTGACCCGGGTTGAATTGCTCCTGCAAGTCGCGGAACGCCTGATCCGAAAGACCCTGCTGTTCACGCAATGTCTCTGCCAAGCCTTCCATCGCCTGTTCGCCGGGCGATTGACCTTGCTGGCCTTGGCCTTGCGTGACCTGCATGTTCTCCATCATCTGACGCAGTTGTTCGAGCGCTTCCTGCGCCTCAGCCATGCGGCCCTGCTCCATCAGTTCCTGAATGCGGTCCATCATCTCTTGCAGGTCGTTCTGGCTCATCTCCATCATGTTCTGGTTCTGAGTCATTTCCTGATCAGGGTCGTTCTGTTGATCCTGTTGTGCCTGGCGCGAAAGCTGCCTCAGGTAATCATCGGTCGCCTCACGCAATTCTTGCATCAGCTCAGCAATTTCCTGATCGGACGCGCCATTGCGCATCGCTTCGGACAAGCGATCCTGAGCGCGCTGCAACCGTTCCAACGCGTCTTCCAGATCGCCTTCTTCCAACCGGATCGCCAAATCCCACATAGCCTGTGCAATCTCGGCCTGTTGGTCATCGGTCATCGTGACACGCGACAACGCCTCAATCCGGCGCATGATCGTCCTCAGGCGGAGGAAATCGGTGCTCGATCTGAACACATCGTCTGGCCGATGCGAAACAGCGCGCATCAACAAGGCCACATCCGCCGCATTGTCCCGGTTCCACAACAGCGACCGACGCAGATCAATGATCGCACTGGCCATGGGATCAAAGAAGCGACGACCCGGCAGGTCGATCACTTCAGGCACGGCTTCTCCGATCTGCTCTGCTTCATCGGTGACGGTCAGGCTGATCGTGACAGGCAGGTTGGCCCAAGGGTGTTCCGAAAAGTTATCCACGAGGGTTTCTGTGAACTCCGACCGATCACCCGCGATCGGCATCGGTAAGGGTAATTCGATTGTGGCACGCGGCTCCGGATCGATCCGAAGGCCATAGCGGCGGTCCACGTCGGTCAACGCAAGCGCAATGCGTGCTGTCCCGGTTGCCACCGCGTAGTCATCGTTGGCGGTGAAAGGAATTTGCGCTTCGCCTTCGTAGCTGACTTCGATCTCGCCATCGCGCATGACTTCCGGTGCACGGTCTGGCGTTGCAACGATCTCCCATGCTCGACCACCTGGGCCTTCGATCGCAAGCTGCCCTGATCGCGTGACAGTAAATTCCTGAGCGGTATTCGTGGATGCCTCGACAAGGTCTTCAGGTGTTGCGATCGGCGCTGTCCTGTTCGAGACTGATTCTGTAACGCTGAGCACACCGACTTCGCCATAGAACCGCAGCGTAACTCGGCTGCCTTCCGGGGTATCGAGGCGCGCATCCCTGATGTCGTTGAGATAGATAGAGGGCCGACCAGTGTAGTGCGGCGGCTCCAGCCAGCCTTCCCATGTCGGGCCAGAGGCAAGATCGGACCCAGAGGGCCCCATTGCGGACACGGTCTGAACTTTGAGAACCGATCCGAAAACAGCCGCGACCAAAAAGGCAAGAACGGCGACATAACGAAGGGCGAAGGGGTCCGCTTTGGACACGCGCAGATCGGGTTCGGCTGCCTTGGCATCCTTCAATCGGGCCGCCATTCGCGCTTGGTGTGCGTTCCAAACGGCCAAAGACGCAGGATCGCTGGCACCAATGGCTTGGCTGTCCATAGCGGCCAGAATGGGGTTTCCGGGCAGTGTCGCATCCAAGCGCGCGAGGGCCGATGCCTGCGATGGCCAGCTAAACCTGCGCGCACCACGCAGTAGTGCCCACGCGGCCGCCAGACCGGACACCGCCAGAACGACCCAAACCGCCTCCATGGGAAGATAGTCTTGCAGTCCAAGCATGAGAAACGCCAAGACGGCGAACAACACCGACCACAACGGCCAGAATGCGCGCACGATCACTTCGGCTCCCATCCCCAAACGGGTCAGGAAAAGCGGCCAACGCAACGCGGCATCAATCTCCTTTGACAGGTCTTCCCGTGCGGTCATTCCGATCTCCCGGTTCGCTGACCGCAGGGGAATACCTCACAGCCATGGGGGAATGGTATCTCGGTTTATGATTTCGTCAAAGTCAGGACGCTGACGAATGACAGCGAATTGATCACCCTTTGCCAAAACTTCAGGCACAAGTGGACGGGTGTTGTATTCGCTGGCCATCACAGCGCCGTAGGCTCCGGCTGATCTAAAGGCAACAAGGTCACCCGCGGCAAGCGGAGGCATCATGCGATTCTTGGCAAATGTGTCGCCGGATTCGCAGACCGGGCCAACAATGTCATAAGGCTGCTGCTCGACCCCGGCGTCCGGTTCGAGAACCGGCACGATGTCGTGATGCGCGTCATACATGGCCGGACGGATCAAGTCGTTCATCGCCCCGTCCAGGATCAAGAACTGTCGGTCCTCGCCTTGCTTTACATAGATCACCCGACTCACGAGAATGCCTGCATTGCCCGCAATCAGACGGCCCGGCTCAATCTCGATCTCACAGCCCAGATGGCCCACACTGCGCTTGATCAATGCGCCGTAATCAGATGGCAGCGGCGGCGCTTCGTTCGAGCGTGTGTACGGAATTCCAAGTCCACCACCCAGATCAAGCCGTCGGATATTGTGGCCATCCGCCCGCAGCAGTTCGGTCAGTTCGGCAACTTTGCGATAGGCGAGTTCGTAAGGTTCAAGTTCGGTCAATTGCGACCCGATATGTACATCGATGCCAATGACGTCGATCCCGGGCAAAGCGGCAGCTTCGGCATACACCGCGCGCGCCTTGGAGATCGGAATTCCAAATTTGTTCTCTGACTTCCCAGTCGAAATCTTGGCATGTGTCTTTGCGTCGACATCAGGATTCACCCGAATGGTGATCGGCGCGATTTTGCCCAGACTTGAAGCAATCTCGGAAATCACCAGCAGTTCAGGTTCGCTTTCGACGTTGAATTGGCGAATCCCACCTTCAAGGGCAGCACGGACTTCGCCGCGAGTCTTCCCCACGCCGGAAAACACGATCCTGTCGCCGGGAACACCCGCCGCTTTGGCACGGGCGTATTCGCCGCCCGAAACGACATCCATACCGGCACCAAGATCGGCAAGCGTTTTTAGAATCGCCTGGTTCGATGCCGCCTTCATCGCGTAGCACACCATGTGCTCCATGCCGTTCAGAGCATCATCAAAAAGCTGATAGTGCCGCGTCAGCGTGGCCGTCGAATAAAGATAGAACGGCGTTCCGACAGCAGCGGCAATATCCGCAACCGACACATCCTCGGCATAAAGTTCGCCGTTACGATAAAGAAAATGATCCACACCCGCCTCCAGACCAGACCGCGATGCAGTAGCGCAGCCCAATGTTTTGCGCCACCCCCTGCTTCTTTTCTTCGAAACTAGGCAAAAAATGACCCGTTCAAAGAACGTGTCTCCGGTTTTGCTTGCTTGTTCGGTTACCTGAATCCAAAGCCGTCAGGTGATCGGTTTGGACCGCAAGAACAGGTATAGCGGCAATCCACAGCTCACACCGATGCAATAGGTGGCAGGGATTGCGATCAGGGCCACCCAGTTCCGTCGTACGGCGACTTCTGCAATGATCCAAATGGTCAGCGTCACAGCCGCAATCGTCAGGTCCCACGTCAGTCCAGTGGTTGAATCGTTGACATACCATGCATCAATCAGTGCGCCGAGACTCCACTCATTCGCCGCAAGGTACGACATAAAATAATACATGGGGTGAATTGCGCCCCAGATCGCTAGGGCAAGGTAAATCCAGCGCATCGGCGTCATCAGAAGCTCGCCCCCACAGTCACCGGTCCAGAGCGCACGGTCACACCCGTTGACGTTCGAACTCCCTCACTTCCGACCGACACCGTCGTGTTGACCGATGGTGTGATCGGAGGACCATCCGCACCGCAGGCGGCCAGAAAGGCAAAGCCCGCGATCAGCGTGACAGTTTTCATCCCAAAACCTCTTTCCAGAGTGCGATCTGTTCACGCACCCGAACCGGCGCAGTTCCGCCAAAGCTGGTACGGCTGGCGACCGAATTGTGAACACCCAAAACGTCGAACACATCGGCAGTGATTGCCGCATGTACCGACTGCATGTCCTCAAGGCTCAGGTCAGGCAAATCACATTCCTTCTGTTCCGCCAGTGCCACCAGAGATCCGGTGACATGGTGCGCATCTCGGAAAGGTAGGTCGAGCGTGCGGACAAGCCAATCCGCAAGATCGGTCGCGGTTGAAAACCCGGCCGAGGCCGCCGCTTCGAGGTTCGCACGATTGGCAGTCATGTCCTTGACCATGCCTTCCATCGCGGCCAGCGCCAACATCCAGTTGTCGGCGGCATCAAAGACCTGCTCCTTGTCTTCTTGCATGTCTTTGGAATAGGCCAACGGCAGACCCTTCATCACCATCATAAGTGCGACGTTGGCCCCAAAGATGCGTCCAACCTTGGCACGGATCAGCTCTGCCGCGTCAGGGTTCTTTTTCTGCGGCATGATTGACGATCCAGTCGAGAACCTGTCAGACAGGGTCACAAAGCGGAATTGCGCCGAGGACCAGATCACCAACTCCTCGGCAAAACGGCTCAAGTGCATGGCGCTGATGCTGGCGACGCTCAGGAATTCGAGAGCAAAATCCCGGTCGCTCACAGCATCAAGGCTGTTTGCCATCGGACGGTCAAAACCCAGCGCCTCTGCCGTCATTTCGCGGTCGATGGGGAAAGACGTTCCCGCCAGCGCGGCAGCGCCCAAAGGCGATTCGTTCATTCGTTCACGCGCGTCCCGCACGCGGCTCAGATCGCGGGCGAACATTTCGACGTACGCCATCATGTGATGACCCCACGTGACCGGCTGCGCGGTTTGTAGATGCGTGAAGCCCGGCATCACCCAGTCTGCCCCAGCTTCGGCCTGTGAGAGCAACGCGCGCATCAACGCCTCAAGGCCAGAGACAGCCGCATCCAATTGGTCGCGCACCCAAAGGCGGAAGTCCGTGGCAACCTGATCGTTCCGCGACCGGCCAGTGTGCAGACGGCCCGCAGGCTCCCCGATCACCTCTTTCAAACGCGCCTCGACATTCATGTGGATGTCTTCCAACGCTGTCGAAAACGTAAACGCCCCTGTTTCAATCTCTGACAAAACGGTGAGCAAGCCTTCCCGCATCGCCTCTGCATCGCTAGGTGTTACGATACCTTGCGCCGCGAGCATTGCGGCGTGGGCCCTTGAACCGGCGATGTCCTGTGACGCCATGCGTTTGTCAAACCCGATCGAGGCATTGATTGCCTCCATGATCGCGTCTGGACCAGCGGCGAAACGGCCACCCCACATTTGGTTCGAGGATTTGTCGGACATGGTCTTACCCCTTCGGAGGGAAAATGAAGAAAATTCTTGCCGCCATCCTCTATACGGGCCTCGTGACGCTTGCAAACCCAGCGCTGGCCGATCTCACCAAAGCCGAGGCGATGCGCGAAGGCGACATGAAAAAGCTGACCTTCCACAGCACCCCGCAAGCCGCCGGAACAGCAGAATTTACCACGTTCGACGGCGCGCCACTGTCGCTTGAGTCTTACAAGGGCAAATGGGTCCTGCTGAACTTTTGGGCCACTTGGTGTGCGCCTTGTCGCAAGGAAATGCCGATGTTGTCTGAACTTCAAACAGAGTTCGGCGGCGGCGACTTCGAAGTTGTGACAGTTGCAACCGGGCGCAATCCGCCTCCGGCTATGCAGTCATTCTTCGACGAAATCGGCGTCGACAATCTGCCGCTTCATCGTGATCCAAAGTCAGGACTTGCCCGCAAGATGGGTGTTCTTGGTCTTCCCATCACGGTAATTCTCAATCCCGAAGGTCAAGAGATCGCGCGGATGCGAGGCGATGCGGACTGGGCGTCCGATAACGCCAAAAACATTTTGAAAACGATTCTTGGTCAAGACACTGCTGGCTGATTGTTTAGCAGTCAGCAGGTGCTTCGGACCTAGTTAATTCTCGATTGGCACACAGCGCTTCACCTCGTTGAATGGTTGTAGCTGCCATCCGCGCCCCCGTGTGTACCGTATCGAGACCCCAGGTCCGAAGCTCCTGTACTGTTTCGGTGCGGCCGACCTGCATCTTGTTCCCGCGCAGCGCGCAGTCCGTGAGCAATTCGAGAGAGTGGACAATGTCAGAGACCTGACGCATGGCCGCACCGGTGTTCGAGCCCCCGCCTGACAAGAGCGTTTTTGTCCGAAATGTGGCGCGCCGCAAAGCTTTTTGCCGCAATTGAGCAACATCGCCACCTATGCAGGAACAATAGCCAGATAAACGCAGTTTTTGTCCGATCGAAGCCGCCTAATTTCGCCACATTTCCGCCACAGATGAACTTCCGCTCAATGTGCGCGCCGAATCAATGTTGGCCTTCGTTCGTCAGACATACCCGATGCGTCCAACGCCTTCATACGCCACAAAGCCTGCGTCACGGGCCACGTTCGCGTTGTAGATGTTGCGCAGGTCGGCCATCACGGCACGTGACATGCCTTGGGCGATCCTGTTCAAATCCAAGGCTCGAAATTCATTCCACTCGGTCAGAAGAACCAGCAGGTCAGCTCCTTTGGCAGCGTCGTAGGGATCGTCATGCCACTGAACACCTGGCAGCAGTCCTTCACCCTCGTGCTGGCCTTGCGGATCGCAAACCTTCACCTTGGCACCGCCACCAACCAACGCGGGCACGATGGTGAGCGACGGTGCATCCCGCATGTCATCGGTGTTCGGCTTGAACGTCACGCCCAGAACACAAATCGTCTTGCCGTTGAACTTGCCATCACAAAGGTCCTGCAACTTTCCGATCATCCGGCGTTTTGTGTCTTCGTTCACGGCGATCACGGCCTCGGTGATATGCATCGGGCTGGCATGTTCCTGTCCGATGCGCGCAAGCGCTTTGGTGTCCTTCGGAAAACATGACCCACCATATCCCGGTCCTGCGTGAAGGAACTTGTTGCCGATGCGGTTGTCCATGCCCATGCCTTTGGACACCTGTTTCACATCCGCGCCAACCTTTTCGCACAGTGCTGCAATTTCGTTGATAAACGTGATCTTGGTCGCCAGAAATGCATTCGCGGCATACTTGATCATTTCCGCGGATTCGAGATCGGTCGTCACGATCGGAAAATCCCTGAGATAAAGCGGTCGGTAAATTTCGCTCATGACCTTTGCAGCGCGATCATTTTCTACGCCCACCACAACGCGATCCGGCTTCATGAAATCATCGATCGCGGCGCCTTCGCGCAGGAATTCGGGGTTGGAAGCAACATCGAAGTCGAGACCGGGATTGGCAGCAGCGACGACATCCCGCACTTTGCGGTTCGTCCCGACCGGAACTGTCGATTTGGTGACAATGACCACATAATCCTTTGCAGCCTTTGCAATCTCTTCGGCAGCCGCCATCACATATGTCAGATCTGCATGGCCATCGCCCCGGCGTGTCGGTGTGCCGACCGCGATGAATACAGCCTCAGCGCCCTCAATCGCGGCCGGCAAATCCAATGTAAAACTCAATCGTCCTGCATCGACATTCTTAGCCATGAGAGTATCAAGGCCCGGCTCGTAAATCGGCACTTCGCCCCGTTCGAGCATTTCGATCTTGCGCGGATCTTTATCGACGCACACGACGGTATGACCGAAATCGGAAAAACACACACCGGAAACAAGACCAACATACCCGGTCCCGATCATCGCAATCTTCATGACACTGCCCCTATTATTCTTGCGCGATGTTTTGCGCGAGCCACACAGATCGGTCAACTCTGCGAAGTCGATGGCGCAAAAGAAAAGGGCGCGCTGTTGCAGCACGCCCCTCTCATGTCTGTTTCGGGTTAATTACGACCCGGAACCTGTGCCGTCGTGAACGGTGTCTGCATCGGGGCTGACAGTCACAAGATACGCGTAGACATCTTCCATGCCGCTGCGCAGGCGATAGGACATCTTCGACCGAGCACCGCTGTCATCCAAGTACTCAGCAAGGAAACCCTTGGGGTCCTGCACGTAGGCGACAAAAGTCTCTTCGTTCCAGACAAGACCTGCTTCGCCTGCAGCGACAAGGCTGTCACCGTAACGGAAATCTTCAACGGTGCCAGCTGTGCGACCGATGATGTTGTACAGGTTCGGTCCGGTGCGGCCGCCTTTAACGATTTCTGTGCCATCTGCCGCCACGATCATGTGGCAGGATTTGCACTTGTTGAATTCTTTTTCACCGGCAGCGGCGTCTTGTGCAAAAGCTGCACCCGACCCGACCAGCATCATGGCCGCAGTTGCGATCATCAACTTCATTGTTGAACTCCTCTCTCGTGTTCGGCGCAAACTAGCGCTTTCTTGCGATGTTAACCAATAGCAAACCCGTTAGGTTCCCCAATCAGGTAACCGGAGGCGTGGTGAAGTCAAGCAACCTGATGCGCAATAGCACACTGTTTCCAAAGGGTTGCGAGCGCCTGAACCAGATGTTCAATATCTGCGTCCGAATGTAGCGGCCCCGGCGTGAAACGCAGACGCTCTGTCCCTTTTGGCACCGTTGGGTAGTTGATCGGTTGCACATAGATTCCATAATCCTGCATCAGAATGTCTGCGAGCATCCGGCATTTGACTGGATCTTTGATCATCACAGGGATGATATGGCTTGGGTTCTGAATATGTGGAATTCCCATGTCATCCAACCGCTTGCGCAGCTTGGCAACCTGCACTTGCTGTTGCTTCCGCTCCGTATCGCTCTTCTTGAGATGCTGGATCGACGTGCGCGCTGCCGCCGCAACTGCCGGGGGCAGCGCGGTTGTGAAGATGAACCCGGATGAGAAAGAGCGGATGAAATCGCACATCGCTTCCGACCCGGTGATGTACCCACCCATAACGCCGAACGCCTTACCAAGCGTTCCTTCAATCAGGGTGATACGGTCCGCCAAACCTTCGCGTTCTGATACACCGCCGCCGCGCGCGCCATACATGCCAACTGCGTGCACTTCGTCGAGATAGGTCATTGCGCCGTGCTTTTCGGCCACTTCGACGATTTCCTTCATCGGGCAGATATCACCGTCCATCGAATAAACCGACTCGAACGCTACAATTTTGGTCGCATTCGACGGCAACGCAGCAAGCTTGCGGTCCAGATCTTCTGGATCGTTGTGCTTCCAGATCACCTTGTTGCACCGCGAATGGCGTATGCCCTCGATCATGGATGCGTGGTTCAACTCATCCGACAAGATCACCGCATCCGGAAGTCGCGCACCCAGAGTCGACAGCGCGGCCCAGTTGGATACGTACCCCGACGTGAATAGTAGTGCTGATTCCTTTCCATGCAGATCGGCAAGTTCGGTCTCAAGCAGTTTGTGCTGGTGGTTGGTGCCAGAAATGTTGCGGGTGCCACCCGCCCCACAGCCATTCTCACCGACGGCGTGCTGCATCGATTTGATCACATCAGGGTGCTGTCCCATGCCAAGATAGTCATTCGAGCACCAAACAGTCACTTCGTCCGGGCAGTCGTCATCATGCGACTTTGCTCTCGGGAACGCGCCACATTTGCGCTCCAGCTCTGCAAATATGCGATAGTTCCCTTCTTCTTTCAGGGTATCAAGCTGGGCGTTGAACAAGCTGTCAAAGTCCATGGGCGTCCTCCGTTCGTATCGTCTTGTCTTGTTGTTTTGGTTTGGGCGCGGGAAGCATCCAGCGCCAGAGTTTCTCGTCGGGCAACGGCAACACCATGAACCAGTGCTCGAGCAACGCGAGCGCGGTCAGTGCGGCCAGAAGGGCAAATCCAATCGTATCCGCCACAGACTGCGCGGAATAAATCCGCTCGAGCCAGCACGCGACGGCAAAGGTCAGAGCGCTGACCGAAATCGGAAACAGCCAGTTCATCTTCGCATACCGGAAATGGCTGGGAAGATGCGCCAGCGGCTTTGGCAGGAATTCAGTGTTGATCTTGGGAACACCCAGAAACAGGTTCAGCTTGGCCGACACACGGGCAAAGAACAGGACAGCGAACGTCCAGAACCCAAAGCTGTTCACAGCGTCTTGCGTAAACAGCCAAAGCATGATCAGCGTGCCAGCAAGCAGCATCTCATGATAGGCAATCGTACCCCAGGCCCGGATGAACCGTTCCCATTCAGGCACATCTCCGCGGCAAACAAGACGGTTGGGACCGGTAATCGTTCCGGTCAGGAACGCCAATTCGATCCAACCCCAAAGCGCAAGTGCCGCAAGGAATGAATGGTAAGCCGCTGTATGGCTTTCGAGATGCGCAGTCATTCCTATGCCGTAGGCACCAAGAAAAAAGATCGGAAGCGCAAGCCATGTTAGGACCTGACCGAAACGCAACCCACGCCGGTCAGCGTATTTCACGACCATTAGGATCACTCCGGTGGAAAACCACCAGAGAAAAAGCGCCACAAGGGCGGCAATCCAAGGGTCACTGAACACGCGTTTAGTCCTTCTTCTTTTTTCAAATATGCCGGGGGTGTGGGGGCTGGCCCCAACATGGTCGCCGCCCGAAGGCGGCGAAACCAGATCAGTAGGACGGCACCAGTCGCGTCACGGCGGGTACTTTATGTTTCTTCACCGGAATGAAGTAGAGCGACACAAAGCACGACGCCGCTTTGGCGGAACCCACAAGTTCCTTGAGCTTGCCACCCAGACCACCTTGCTTTTTGCCAGTGGCAATCTGCACGTTCGCTCGTTGCAAGCGTTCCAATGTCGGCTGCCAGCGCGGATGGTCGATATCCAAGGTGATCGGGAAGATCTGCTTGGTCAGCTCGGATGTCTTAGTGAAGACCTCATGCGCGTACCAGTCGGGGTCCACGCCCAGCGCCTTGTGAAAGGCCGGTCGTTGATGATCGCGCACATACATTGTGGCGTATACCGCCGTCAGGAAGAACTTGATCCAGTAGACATTGCGACCGCTGGTCAGTTTCGGGTCGGTCTTCATCAACAGCGCGAACGCTTCGCCATGGCTGAACTCGTCGTTGCACCACTCTTCGAACCACTTGAAAATCGGGTGGAACCGAAATTCCGGGTTCGCCTCAAGGTGACGGAAGATCGTGATATACCGAGCATATCCGATCTTTTCCGACAGGTAAGTGGCATAATAGATGAACTTGGGCCGGAAATAGGTGTATTTCTTCGACTGAGTCAGGAAGCCAAGGTTCACCCAAAGCCCGGCTTCACGCAGCGCGTCGTTAATAAAGCCAGCATGCCGCGCCTCGTCGCGCGCCATCAACTGGAACAGCTGAGTGATATCCTTGTTGTTGCCGCGCCGCTTCATTTCCTTGTAAAGGACGCAACCCGAGAACTCGGCAGTGCAGCTTGAAATCAGGAAGTCGATGAATTCCTTTTTCAGCTGCGGCTCCATGTTCTCCCAATCGACATGGTCCCAGTCTTCGTTCTTCTTGAAATGGCCTTTGTTCGGGTCCGCCTCCATCTGGGCGATCAGCTCGTCCCATTCAGCGCGGATACCATCGACATTGATCGCGTCGAGCTCGTCGAAATCCGTGGTGTAGAACCGCGGCGTGAGCAGCGTGTTCGCCATCGCGGTTTCTGTTGCGAAATTGTCGTCGTACTTCGCTTGCTCTTCTTGGATCGCAAGGCTTTCTTCAACCGTGGTCGCGTCGGCGGTGTGCGTCGCACCAGAGGTGCGCGAATTTTGGGGCACTTGCATGTTCATAGCGTCACCTCTTCAGAGAACGAGAATTCGCAAAGTTCCATAACTTCGAAGTCACCTGTGAGGCGGGTCCAAAGCTGTTCGAGTTTGGAGGCGCGAACGATGATCGCTTCACGATCTTCAGACACGACCTCTCCGAAGGCGGCCATGATTTCTGGCCCCTGAACCTTTACTTCGTCGCCGGGGTAGATCACGGCGCCATTGTTGAAACGCACATGTGCATGAAGGCTCTCGAAACAGTGGCTGATTTCCACTGTGCACGGCGCCCTTTCGATTTCTTTTGTCAACAGACCCATTGTCCGATTCCCTTTCGGTTATTTCAGCAGCCTGGCGAAGGCCGCCGAGTTGTCAGCGCCGAAACCCATAAGGTCGGCGCCCCATCCCGTGCTGGGATCAAAGATCTCAAGACGGTTATTTTCACGTGCCCGAATGATCACCGGACCATCCAGATCAACACGTGCCTTGGTGCGTTCCCGTTGCAGAACGCGCCACATGCCGGACAGAAACCCACCCTCTTCCGGCGAATACTCGGCAACCAATGTGCCATCCTCGGCAAACACCTTTGCGGCACCGCTCATGGCGCCTTCAAGGAAAAGCGTTTTCTCGATCACCACCGGAGAGTCCGGCGCGGTGTATTGCACAGGTCCATCCATCCAGCGATAGGCACTCACCATGATAAGGCAGATCATGACCATGCCGAACATCGCGCGCACAAAAAGGCGCGGGACGAGCTCACGTTCTGTGGCGTGGATGCGGGCTTTGTCGACAGTTTGCGTTTGCATTACAGGCCCTCTCTCATTCCGCCGCGACTGCGGACGGTGCCACACTGCTGGTGCGTTCCACCTGCGGGGTCGAAACCCGTGCCTGTGCAGCCTCGGAAATCATTGCAGCGATGTTTTCCGCTTCGGGAATACAGCGCAGCGCCGGTTGCGTCGGCGACACGCGCCACGGGCGAACATGCGGCCAGCATACAAGATAGCTGATCCGTGTGTCTCCCAGAAGATCAAAGGCAATGGTTCCCGTGCCAGACTTGCGCAGGTCCAGATTGGCTGAACCGACTTGAGTGTACGGCAAGTTCAGCGTCACCGTCAAAGCCGCACCGATCCGCATCGCAATCCGACGGTTGGTGACTGTGTAGACGGTGTAGTGCGCCTGCGCCCAGGCAATTCCCATCAGCAGGGCACAGACGATGACACCCAAGATCAGGAAAGGTACAGATGCCCAAATCGCCTGCCCAAGCGGCATGAGGTCAATGACCGCCACAAACCTCCAGGCTGCAAGGAACACGAAGTACCCAGCGACCCAGAGCAAGTTCAGCGATTCCTTGGAAAGGGCCCACCAATCCGGTTTGCCTTGCCAGAGGATCACCTCCCCCTCGGGAGGTGTCTCTGGAAGACCTTTGACCGGTTCTACCTGAAAATCGTCGTGCGGCATGGTGGGTTCCCTTTCCTAAAGCCGTGGCTGCGGCTGTTGGTTCTTGTCTTGATTAAATTTGCGGCTCTTGGCGTTCCTTGCTCGCATAGAGCGTGCCGCCGCCGTAGTAGGCGCTGACCTTTTCTTCCTCGAGCTTGGTGATCTGCTGCGGCGATGCGATCTGTGGAACACCTGCAAAGTGTTCGCCAAAGATCGAACGGACTTTCACGCGATTGCCCCAGATCCGGGTAAAGGTGATCGGCACAAGGCGCGACCCGCCGCCGTATTCGGCATCCAGTTCCATCTCAAGATAGCGCACCATCTGTTCCGGCTCATCGACCCACATGTCTGTAATTTTGCCGACAATTGCACCATCGCCAGCCACAACCGGCAAACCGCGCGGATCGCGACCCGCAGAGACGCGGAAATGTTCGCTGCCTGACATCGGGATGATCTTCGGATGACCATGACCGTCCAGTTCCGGCTCGTCGCGGCGCGGTGCCCAGCTGCCCGGACCAACGCCATCTGCCAGCGGGTTACCCACCGGATCAAAAGGGAATCCGCCACTGTCGAATTGGCGTGTCAGTTTCGCGTCGATATCCGTACGCTCGGGCGTCTGGCCCGACGGAACAGTGTATTCGCCACGGCCATGCGGCAGAAGGAAGGTCTTGTCCGACGGATTTGGAAACACGCTGCCCGCATCCGCTTGGCTGCCGTCTTCGTCCATAAGCGGGTAGCCTTCACGCTGGTTCTCGCGCTGAATCCAGATCACGAGTCCAACGAAGAAAATGAAAAACAACCAGAGCGAAATACTCGCGAGGTCGAGGTTTCCAAGGATGTAGTCTTCGGTCATCTTTAGTGCTCCTTGATGGGCCTTGGTCAGGTTGGGAAATCGGCAAGGCCCAGCCCTGTCGGTTTCTGGTTGAGAGTGGGGATACTTCTGTTCTGGCTGATGAGACGGCCCAGTATAATGAGCGTCGCGAACAGAAGTCCGATTTCGATATGATAAACGACGGAATATCCGGTTGTCGGAGTGGCAAGCGCTTCGCCCAGATTCCCGGACATTGCGACCATGTTGACGCCGTCACGGGTGGCGCCTCCGACAAGGGTCGACAAACCAGCCGCCGTGGCCTGTGCTGCACCCCAAGCGCCCAGCGCAAGGCCGCGTCCGGCAAGTCCATCGGAGGGGAGTGTCATGGCCGCTGTCAGGGTCGAGATTGCGAAATAGCCTCCGCCAAATCCGATCAGACCAGCGCCGAGGAAAAACAGAAATGTCGAATTCATCGGAGCTGCGAAAATCACGATGCAAAAGGCTGCGACCCCCGCCAGCAATCCGACAGACGCCATGCGGTAGGTGTTACCGCCTTTGACCAGAACACGCGCCGCCAACGCGAATCCTAGCAGCGCACCCAACGCCCATGTCGCCGTGAGAAGTGTCGTCGATGATACGCTCAGTCCAAGAATTTCACCGCCATAGGGTTCCAGCAAAACGTCCTGCATGTTGAAGGCCATCGTACCCAGGAAAACCACCGCCAGCAGACGTCCCGCTGTTCCCCCGGCAGTCAGGTCAGCCCAAGCATCCTTGAAAGACGGCTGCGGTGCCTCGCGATCTTCTTTTGTCATCGGACGCACGCGCTCTTGTTTCCAAAGCGCGATCACATTCAACACGAGCGTTACAACGGCACAGCCCTGCACGACACTGATCAAAAGAACACCTGAGAAATCGCGGAGCAGCCAACCAATCACGATGGCGGAAACACCCATGCCGACAAGATACATGACGTAGAGCAAGGACACGACGCGAGGGCGCGTCTCGTCCGTCGCGCGGTCGGCTGCCAGCGCAAGACCTGCGGTTTGGGTCATGTGCATCCCAAAACCCGTCATGATGAAGGCGAGCGCCGCTAGGACTTCCCCCGCAAAGGGCACCTCGTGGGTCACATCTCCGCCAAGGACCAAAAGACAGGCTGGCATGACCGCAAGTCCGCCGAACTGCCAAAGCGTTCCGAACCAAAGGTACGGGATGCGCTTCCATCCGATGGCTGAGCGGTAATTGTCTGATTTGAAGCCAAACAAGGCCCGGAAGGGCGCAATCAGAACCGGCAACGCAACCATGATCGCAACAAGGGTCGCGGGGACCGAAAGCTCTACGATCATGACACGGTTCAATGTGCCCAGCAGCATGACACCCGCCATGCCGACCGACACTTGGAACAAAGCAAGCCGCAACAGTTGGCCCAAAGGCAGATCATCGGATGCTGCGTCCGAAAACGGAAGCATCCTCATGCCCAAGGACTTCACCTGAGAGCGGCTTACGATCATGGACGTAACTCCAAGGCCTGGCTTATGTAAAAGCCGGAATTCACCCGACCCAAATCGTTAAGTTGGCCAATGTCAGAGACTGTTTTCGACAAACGTGACGGCCCGTGCGGGATCATCACGGGTGACCTGTCCGAGCGCGGAAACGCTTTTCCCGCGTACCACATCGTCATCAACAAGGGCGTACGTGGAGCAACGGTAAACGCGACCGAACCCCGTGTGCGTTCTCCCAACTTGGCCAGCGCCGAGCGGATGTCTGCTTCCGTGTAGTAGATCAGGCTGTCCATCGCGATCACGTGGTCGAACGTGCCGTGATCCGCCGACAGCATATCGCCGCTGGCGAATGTCACATGAGACTGCAAATGCTCGGGTAGGCGGTCGCGCGCTATCTTGACCAGCGACGGCGAGATATCGACGGCAACCACTTCGGCACCACGTTGGGCCAGTTCTTGCGTCATTTGCCCTGCGCCACAACCGGCGTCCAGTACGCGGACACCGTTTAGATCAGACGGCAGAGCCGACAAGAGCTTGTCGCGCATCTGGTCCCGGCCTTTGCGGACCGTTTCACGAATACGGCTGACCGGCGCATCCGAAGTCAGACGCTCCCAAACCTTGGTAGCCGTGCGGTCGAAATAATGCTCGACCCGATCGCGTGTGGCGTCGTAGCTCATCAATCGAACCCCAGCAGTTCAAAAATGTCCCGATCCTCGAGCGGTTGAGGCGCCATCGACTCGGTGCTGTTGAACAGCGTCTCGGCAAGGCGGATGTATTCCTTGCGGGCCATGACGATGTCTTCCTCGTCCGGCATTTCGAACAGAGTCTTCTTCTTGAGCCGTGACCGGCGAATAGCGTCATAATCGGGCATGTGCGCGATCCGCTTGAAGCCAACCTCGTTGCAGTAGCGATCCACTTCGTCCGTGTCCTTGGACCGGTTCGCGACACAGCCCGCGAGCCGCACCTTGTAGTTGGCCGACTTGGCCTGAACCGCGGCAATGATCCGGTTCATTGCATAGATGCTGTCGAAATCATTGGCCGTTACGATCACGGCACGGTCCGCATGTTGCAATGGCGCGGCAAAGCCGCCGCATACGACGTCACCCAGCACGTCGAACAGAACGACGTCAGTGTCTTCCAGCAGGTGATGCTGCTTGAGCAGTTTCACAGTCTGACCAACGACATAACCACCACAGCCGGTCCCGGCGGGCGGACCACCAGCTTCGATGCATTTCACACCGTTGAAACCGTCGGCCATGAAATCCTCAGGGCGCAGTTCCTCGGCGTGGAAATCGACCTCTTTCAGGATGTCGATCACCGTTGGTTGAAGTTTGCCGGTCAACGTGAAGGTGCTGTCGTGCTTGGGGTCGCAGCCGATCTGCAACACGCGCTTGCCCAGCATCGAAAAGGCGGCCGAAAGGTTCGACGAGGTGGTCGATTTGCCGATCCCGCCCTTGCCGTATACGGCGAACACCTTGGCGCCTTCGATCTTCATCGAATTGTCTTGATGCACCTGCACCGATCCTTCGCCGTCCTGTCCCTTGAGGATGGGCGGCGCGGACAGGCCGCGCGCTTCCAGACCTGCGGCTTCGCGAAGTGCGGCGCGGGCGGCGGGCGGGCTTTTTGCGTCAAGTGGGCTCATTTGGGCCTCCGATTATAGGTGTTGGCGCTCATTCTGCGGCGATCCCCTCAAGGCGATCTTCCAGAGCGTCGGCAGCGTCTTGCAACGCGGCCAGAGTTTCGGCGTCGGGATGCCAGTAGTTGCGGTCATGTGCTTCGAGCAGGCGGTTCGCCATGCGGCTCGATGCGGTCGGATTAAGGTCGGCCAGACGTGCGCGCATGTCTTCATCCAGAACGAAGGTTTCGCTCAGGCGCTGATAGACCCACGGTTCCACTTTGCCGGTGGTGGCGGACCAGCCCATCGTGTTGGTGACTTGCGCTTCGATCTGGCGCACACCTTCGGCCCCATGCTTGAGCATGCCTTCGAACCATTTGGGGTTCAGACTGCGCGACCGGGTTTCCAGTGCGACCTGATCCTGAAGCGTGCGTACCTTGCCATTGCCGCGTGTGGTATCCGAGATGTAGATCGCCGCTTCCTGACCGCCGCGCGCGCGTTTCACCGCACGGGAAATGCCGCCCAGCGTGTCGAAGTAGTGGTCAACCGTTGTGACACCCAGTTCGACGGATTCGAGGTTCTGGTAGGCGACATCAACGGTCTTGAGCGTTTCCTGAAGCAGCGCGTGGTTCGCCGCTGCTTTGCCGTTGACGCCATACGCAAAAGACTTGCGTGCCTCGTAGGCGTCGGCCAGTTCGTCTTCATCCCCAAACGCGCTGCTGTCGACCAACGCGTTGACGTTGGACCCATATGCACCTTCGGCATTCGAGAAGACGCGCAGCGCCGCGGTTTCCAAATCGACACCGTTTTCCTGCGCGTAGACCCAAGCATGCGCCCGGATGTAATTCAGTTCCAGCGGCTCATCCGCTTCTGCCGCTTTCTTGGCGGCTTCAGCCAGCATCCGCGTCTGCAACGGCAGAAGATCGCGGAAGATGCCAGACAGGGTCATCACAACGTCGATGCGCGGGCGGCCGAGCTCCTCAAGCGGGATAAGGTCCGCACCGGACAACCGACCAAAGCTGTCAAAGCGCGGTTTCGCGCCGATCAGCGCCAGCGCTTGCGCCAAAGGAGCACCGTCGGATTTGATATTGTCCGATCCCCAAAGCACCAGCGCGACTGTGCGTGGAAGGGACTTGTGTGTTGCAAGCAAAAGCTCTGCTTGCTTAGCACCATCGCGACAGGCGAATTCGGTCGGCATACGGAAAGGATCGAACGCGTGGATGTTGCGACCAGTCGGTAGAACGTCGGCGGACCGGATCAAATCCCCACCGGGAACCGGCGGCGTGTACCGTCCGGCCATGGCACGCAGAAGACCGGCCAGTTCAGTTTCTTCCTGCAACAGCGCATCAACGCGCGCCTTGGTTTCGGCGTCCGCCGTTTCGATCAGCTTGAGGTATTCGGCCCGCGCGGCATCGCTAAAGGTCTTACCCACAATGTGCAGGCCATCGGGGATCAGCGCATCTTCGGTCTCAAGCAGTTTGAGCCACAGCGCTTCCGGGGCGACACCCTCCATATCGACGGCTTCGGCCTGTTCCGCGATCAACGCTTCCAGATCGGCCCGTTCATGGTCTGCCGGACCAAGCGAGCGCCAGCGAGTCAGGCTGTCCTTCAGCTCTTGCAAACCTTTGTAGAGACCCGATTGCGCCAACGGTGGGGTCAAATGCGTGACAGTCACCGCACCAGACCGCCGCTTGGCCAATGACGCCTCGGACGGGTTGTTGGACGCGTAAAGATACACATTGGGCATTTCGCCAATCAGCCGATCCGGCCAATCGCGCGCACCCAGACCGGCCTGTTTGCCCGGCATAAACTCCAAAGCGCCATGCATCCCGAAATGCAGCACCACATCCGCACAGAACGTGTTGCGCATCCACATATAGAACTGAACGAAGGCGTGCGTCGGGGCAAAGCCCTTTTCAAACAGAAGGCGCATCGGATCGCCTTCGTACCCAAAGGTCGGTTGCACACCGACAAAAATCTTGCCGAACTGCGCACCCAATACAAACACGCCACGCCCGTCAGATTGAATCTTGCCAGGGGCCGGACCCCAGACCGCTTCGATGGCCTTAAGCGGGGGCGTGTTGCGGACGATGTCATCGGCGCTCACATGGGCAGCGACATTGGCCTCTTGGCCGTATTGCTTGGCGTTGCCCTCTAGAACGGCGGCACGAAGGGCCGCCACGGTTCCCGGCGGCTCCAGATCGTAGCCGTCAGCTTTCATCGCATGCAGCGTGTTGAATAGCGACTCGAACACGTTCAGGTAAGCGGCGGTGCCAACAGCGCCTGCATTGGGCGGAAAGCCAAACAGAACGATGCCGACATTCTTGTCCGCGTTTTCCTTCCGACGCAGCGTAGCCTGCCGCAAAGTTTTTTCGGCAAGGCTTTCGATCCGTTCACGGCATGGAGCCATAGCCTTGCTCGCGGTATCACACGGGCACTGGTAATGGCATCCGTTGCAGCCGTCAGGTCCGTGGCGACCACCAAACACGGTGGGGCATGTGGCACCGTCAAGCTCGGGCAACGCGATGAGCATGGTGGTTTCAATCGGGCCAAGACCCTGATCACCATTGGCCCACTGGCCCAATGTCTGGAATTCAAGCGGGTGCGCGGCGATGTAGGGAATGTCGAGATCCTTGAGAACCTCAACCGCGGCAGAGCTGTCGTTATACGCAGGGCCACCGACAAGGCTGAAGCCAGTCAGAGACACCATTGCGTCGATCTTGGTCCGGTCGTCCTCGCGGAAAAACTCGGCAATTGCGGGGCGGCCATCAAGGCCGCCTGCAAAAGCGGGAACAACAGCCATGCCTTTGGCTTCGAATGCGCGGATGACCGCGTCGTAATGCGCAGTATCATTCGCCAGCACGTAAGACCGCATCATGAGCAAACCAACGGTCGCTTTGACCTCGGCGGGACGGGGCAAATCGGCTAGGTTGGTCGTGATACGTTGCGGCAAATCCGGGTGATACAGAGCCACATCAGGATATTCGATCGGTGCTTCCGCAACGGCACCCAGCCACTCGGAACGACCCTTGGCATATTTGCCCAACAGATAGCGCACCATTGCTTCGATGTTGTCGTCAGAGCCACCTAGCCAATACTGCATGACAAGGAACCACGACCGCAGATCCTGTGCTTTTCCAGGTACGAGCTTAAGCATCTTGGGCAAGCGGCGCAGTTGCTGCATCCGCTTTTCACCCTTTTCGACCTCGGACTCCGTGGATTTGGGCTTGAGCGACTTGAGGATCTTCATCAGACCCGATGCCGGTTTGCTCATGTCGAGCTTGCCCAGCTTGGTCAATTTGATGATCTCGGCATCGGCGATGACGCCGACCATACCGTCAACCTTATCACGCACCGCACGCAGATCATCGAGGATTGGTTTGATATGTTCTTCGAGGAACAGCAGGTTCGCCACAACCATATCGGCATTGGCAATCGCCGCCTTCGCCTCGGTCAGGGCTTCGGGCGTTTCGGCCCACTCCGCAGCGGCATGAACAGACACGTTCAAACCGGGGAAGTCCCGCGCAAGGTTCACAGATGCCCGCGCCACAGGGCCAGCCGCGTGGCTGTCCAGCGTGATGATGGCGATGTTATACGCCCGGGCTTCGGTGAAACTATCGCGCATAATGGGCCTTCGCTTCGTAAAGCGTGTCGACGCTGATTTCCTGAACACCGCGTTCTGACGCAAAGGTCTCGGTGTTGCGCTTGGCTTTGCCCCGCACAAAAAACGGGATTTTCTTCAGTTCTTTTTCGGCTGCAGGAAGCCAGACAATCTCGAACGCGTCAGTGTTAACAGAGGCTGATTGGGCGATATCAGTCTCTGGTTCGGTGGTTTCGGGGGCACCGATTTCGCGTGGCTTGGCCTTGTGACCATGATGGCTGGCGCCCGCATCATCGTGGAATTCGAAATCCTCACGGAACATGGTGAGCAGATGCTCTTCCAGACCCATGACCAACGGATGAACCCATGTGTCGAAGATCACGTTTGCGCCTTCGATGCCCATCTGGGGGCTGTAGCGGGCAGGAAAATCCTGAACGTGGACCGGCGCGGAAATCACGGCACAGGGAATACCAAGGCGCTTGCCGATGTGGCGTTCCATCTGCGTTCCGAGGATCAGCTCGGGAGCCAGCTCTTCGATCCGACGCTCGACCTCAAGATAGTCGTCAGTGATCAGCGGCTCGACGCCAAACTCCTTAGCCACGCTCCGAAGCATCCGAGCCTGTTCGCGGTTGTAGCAACCCATGCCGACCACTTCGAACCCCATCTCATCGCGCGCGATGCGGGCGCAGGCTGCGACATGTGTGCCATCACCAAACAGAAATACGCGCTTGCCAGTCAGGTACGTGCTGTCAACGCTTGCCGAGTACCAAGGCAACCGCAGGCGACTTTCGTCCAAAACAGGCTCTATTCCTGCTAATTTTGCGACTTCGGCAACGAAATCACGTGTAGCGCCAACGCCGATGGGTACGGTCTTGGTGTAGGGCTGACCAAACTCGCGCTCCATGTAACGAGCGGCGGTTTCGGCGGTTTCGGGGTACATAAGAACGTTGAAGTGCGCCTGGCCCATTTTGGCGATCTCGGACGGGGAAGCGGGCATCGGGGCCACGACATTCACCTCGATCCCCATATCCATCAGCAAACCGGTCACCTCGACAATGTCGTCGCGGTGACGGAAACCAAGGCCTGTTGGGCCGATCAGGTTGGCAGTCACCCGTGCGGTCTTTTCCATCGGCTTCGCAAGGTGCCGGACAATCTGAAAGAACGTCTCATCCGCGCCAAAGTTTTCTTTGCGCTGATAGCTGGGCAGTTCCAACGGAATGGCCGGAATGGGCAGGCCCAGCGTTTCCGCCAAACCTCCGGGATCATCCTGAATCAGCTCTGCCGTGCAAGACGCGCCTACGATCATCGCTTCCGGCTTGAACCGCTCATAAGCGGCGGTGGCGGCGTCCTTGAACAAATACGCAGTATCGGCACCAAGATCACGCGCCTGAAACGTCGTATACGTTACCGGCGGGCGGTGATTGCGCCGTTCGATCATGGTGAACAGAAGGTCGGCATAGGTGTCGCCCTGAGGCGCGTGCAACACATAGTGCAAACCCGTCATGCCAGTGGCGACGCGCATCGCGCCGACATGCGGTGGACCTTCATATGTCCAAACGGTAAGTTTCATTCTGCCGCCTCCAGTTTGAGGAGGTCGCGGCGACGGACAGGACGCGAGAACAGTCCGGCCAGGTCGCCTGCTTGTTCGTAGAAATGCACCGGGGTGAAGACAAGTTCGATGGCCCACTTGGTGGTCAACCCATCCGCCTCGAGTGGGTTGGCAAGGCCAAGGCCACACACGGTAAGATCGGGGGCCGCGGCACGACAGCGGTCAAGCTGTTTGTCGACGTCCTGACCTTCGGCAATGACCGGGCCTTCGGCCAGCAGATCAAGATCGGGGGTCATAACGGCTTTGTGGATGAAAGGTGCACCCACCTCGATGGCCTCCATCCCGCATTCGCGTGTCAGGAACCGCGCCAGCGGAATTTCCAATTGGCTGTCCGGGAAAAAGAACACTGTCTTGCCCTTGAGTGCTTCGGAGGCCTGCGAGACAGCCTTGCGAGCGCGGGCGCGCGGTGCATCGGTGACTTCTGCAAACTTGGCATCCGAAACGCCAAAATGATCCGCAATCGTCCGAAGCCAATGGGTTGTGCCTTCCTCGCCAAACGGGAAAGGCGCTGCAATATGGTTGGCACCACGGCGCGTCAGCGCTTCGTGTGTGTCTGTCAGAAATGGCTGTGTCAGGGCATAGAGTGTGTTGGCTCCGATCCCGTACTCGTTATTCACACGCGAGGCAGGCAAAACCCGGATCGGACCAATGCCCATCGCCTCGAGCAGTCCAATGGCTTGTTCCTCGACCACATCCGGCAACGCGCCAACGAGAAGCAGCTCCCGCGTATCTGTTTCGGGCAGAACCGGAACCATCGCGGCAAGGCAAGCGTCTTCGCCTTGGGTGAAGGTGGTTTCAATGCCCGAGCCTGAGTAGCTCAGCACACGAACGTTGGGCGCAAATTGCGTACTCATGCGCTCGGCAGCCTTTGCAAGATCAAGCTTGATCACTTCGGACGGGCAGGACCCGACAAGAAACAACTGTTTGATATCCGGGCGACGCGCCAACAATTCGCTGACCACACGGTCAAGCTCTTTCTGAGCGTCGGCCATGCCGGCCAAATCGGTTTCCTCAAGGATCGCCGTAGCGAAACGCGGCTCGGCAAAGATCATCACACCCGCAGCCGATTGGAGAAGATGCGCGCAGGTCCGGCTTCCGACGACTAGAAAAAACGCGTCCTGCATCTTGCGATGCAACCAGATGATCCCGGTCAGGCCGCAGAACACCTCGTGCTGGCCGCGTTGTTTGAGAACAGGCGTGTTGGAACACCCGCGGGACGGAGGAGGTGCGAACTGTTCGGTCATGCTGTGACCTCGTTGGTTGGGTTGGCCTTGCCTGCTTCGAGGCGCGCAACCCGCAATTTCCAGAGAAACTGACCAGCATTGATCACGTAGGCGGCATAAGCCGCGAGCGCGAGCCACATCTGGTCGTTCGAGCTAAGCACACCCGTCCAAAGCACCCAGACATAGGCGAGGTGTAAGGCAATCACGAGAAAGGAAAAGACGTCTTCCCAGAAGAATGCAGGCGCAAAGAGGTATTGCCCAAACACGACCTTTTCCCAAATCGCCCCCGTCACCATGATGGTGAGCAGGAAAACCGTCTTGATCAGGATCGAAATCGTGGCCGCATCATAGCCCGCGCCAGTGATGAGATACCGAACCACAAGCGACAAAGAGACAAAAAAAACAAGGAATTGAAGCGGCGCAAGCACCCCCTGGATGGTTGTCCAGATGCTGTTGTCCCGACGTGCGCGCTGTTCCTCTGTATAGAGAAATGCTGATTTCCCAGCGGCGCGTTCCGATCCTGCCATGTCTACGATTCCGTTCTTGTTCTCCAAAAAGTATCTACGCGAGACCCCAAGTGTCAACTAAAACTTACACACTTGGGTGGTACTATCCACCGCATGTCTGAATCTCCAATGATTCTCCAAAAATACGGATAACTCATAATTTTTCAGGGATTTTTTGGTCTTTACCGCCTTGAAAGAAAAGCCTAACCGGACTTAGTGTCAATTATCTTTGACATTCTAGAGTAAGAATCAGAGACTGTTGCTGTCTGATATGCCTGACATGTGTTGCGCATTATCGGTTACGAGGGTTTGACAATGGCAAACGACCATACCGACGATCGCACGTCCTCGGAGGACAGTCGGCTCGATATCTCGGCCTTGGCATCGACTGTACTCTCTGTGCTGAGCGACAAGGGAGAAGAAGGTGCCCAGACGATCCGCAGCAGCGTCGTGCAGAAACTTGTCGATGTCGCCCTCCAGACCAGTGCATTCAACTCCGAGGCCCTGCTCGAAGATCTGAAGGATCGCCGCATCAGCGCTGACCAGATTGTCGACATCTATATTCCGCAAGCCGCCCGCGAGCTGGGCAGGATGTGGTCTGCCGATGTTATCGGTTTTGCAAAGGTGACAATCGCGACCGCACGACTGCAAGGGTTGCTCACACTTCTGGCGCCACCATGGGCGGCCAAGCCCTCAGAGATCGCTAATGGCGTGAATGTACTTTTGTTGCTGCAGGGCAATGACAGTCACACCCTTGGGCCACACGTTGCGACGGCCCAGATGCGGCGCGCCGGGGCGTCTGTTAGAATTCTGTTCGGCGCTCGTGACGAAACGATCGTCAAAGCGCTGTCGGACGAAAGTTACGATATGGTTCTGTTTTCGGGCTCACGTCCCGACGCGCTTGCATCAATCGCAAAGTTGGTTAAACGCATTAGAACCAGTGTCTTGGCTCCACCGCCTCTCGTTCTGGGAGGCATTGTTCTGAACCTCGCGGATGGCGTCAAAGAGAAGACCGATGTCGATCTGGTGACAAACGATGTGAAGGTTGCACTGAAGCTGTGCGAAAAGAACAAGTCCAGAAGCAGGTCTTTGACGCGGTAATGAACACAAGTGGGTCCAGTTTTTGGAGCAGCGGCTCCGTACCACTTATCGACGCAGAAGTTCTGTCGAGTATCATCACAGTTGCGTCCGATATTGCGCTTGTGGTTTCACACAACGGAAAAATCCTGTCTGTCTTGATCAACCCGAATGAAACCTCCTTTGGCAAGTTGAGCCATTGGGAGGGGCGTCCACTGATGGATTTTCTGACTCGCGAAAGCCGTTCCAAGATCGAAGCCGTCATGGAGCTGATGGAAAAGGGCGAAACGCCGTCGCGCTCTGTTGAGTTGAACCACACAGACAATGCCGTTTGGGAATTCCCCGTCCGGTATAGTTTTCATCCGTTTGGATCTGACGGCTCTTTCCTCATGCTTGGTCGTGACTTGCGATCGATTGCCGAAACGCAACAGCAGCTTGTTCAGGCGCAGATGTCTTTGGAACAAGGGTATGAGGCGCGTCGCGAATTCGATGCGCGGTATCGGTTGCTCCTCCGGACGGTCCGGGATGCAGTTGTGTTCGTGTCAGTCAATGACGGGAAGATCAAGGATCTGAACGATCCGGCAGCGTCGCTTTTGCAGTCCAGCCGGGATGACCTGATCGGCGCTTCGTTTGCACAGGAATTCCGCGACAAGCGACCGGAAGAGTTTACTGAAGCGTTGATCAACGCCTCCATTTCGGAAAGCAATTCGGGTCTTGAAGTCCAGTCTCGCCGGGGACGTCAGCGGATCATGGTCACGCCGCAGGTGTTCCGTGCCGCGGGCGAGCGTATTCTGATCTGCCGCCTGTCCACCGCAGACGAGGCCCACGCCCGGTTCGACAACTTGTCTTCCAATCTTTCGGCAGTGTTCGAAAAAGGCGCGGACGCATTCGTGTTTACGTCAGCCACCGGCGCCATCGAGGCGTGCAACGACGCGTTCCTCGATCTTGTAGATGCCGCACATGCCGTTGATGTACGTGGTCGCAGTTTGGCAGACTTCCTTGGTCGGGGTCAGATCGACATGAGCGTGCTGATCGAAAATGCGCGGCGCACTGGTCAGATGCGGATGTATTCGACCAAGCTCTTGAACGATTTCGGGGCAAAAACGCCGGTCGAAATGTCCGTTACCTTCTTCGAGGATCGGAACGAGCCAACTTTAGGCTTCATCATCCGGGATATCAGCCGCGTCGACGCAATGCGCAAAGCGCCACTGCAAACGTCCGAAGAATCAAGCCGCAACGTGATGGAGCTTGTTGGATCTGCGACGCTCAAGGAAATCGTGTCCGAGACAACGGATGTGGTCGAAAAGATGTGTATCGAAACGGCCGTTAGCCTAACTCGCAATAACCGCGTTGCAGCGGCCGAGATGTTGGGTCTGTCGCGGCAGAGCCTTTATGTAAAGCTGCGCAAGTATGGCTTGCTCAATAAGGACGGCGATGGCGAATGAGGCGCGAATAGCGTCATTTCGCCCTGTTCAAATCCAACTATGATCGTTCTGTTTCGCTTGATGTGAATCGAATTGTCGTGTCTAGTTGACACATGACTGTCAGCGTAAGTTTACACCAAGATCGCTACCCTGCCCCTTCGGCAATGCTGGAGCTGATCAAACCCGTCACATGGTTCCCGCCGATGTGGGCCTATGCGTGCGGGGCCGTGGCCTCGGGTGTGGCCATAACCGAACATCTTGGCCTTTTGATCGTTGGAGTGATCCTAGCCGGTCCCGTGGTCTGCGGAATGAGTCAGGCCGCCAACGATTGGTGCGACCGCCACGTTGATGCAATCAATGAACCAAACCGGCCGATTCCGTCCGGTCGTATCCCGGGACGATGGGGGTTATGGATCGCACTTGCGATGTCGGCGCTTTCGTTGGCCTTGGGCGCGACTTTGGGCACCTGGGGATTTATCGCAACGGTTGTCGGAGTGATAGCGGCATGGGCCTATTCGGTCGAACCGATCCGACTGAAACGGTCGGGCTGGTTCGGACCTGGATTGGTTGGCTTGTCCTATGAATCATTGCCGTGGTTCTCCGGAGCTGCAGTTCTCAGTCAGACGCTCCCCTCAGGACCAATCATCCTGATCGCGCTACTCTATGGGATCGGCGCGCACGGGATCATGACGCTTAACGACTTCAAGGCGTTAGAAGGTGATGCGCAAATGGGGGTGAACTCCCTGCCTGTGACGCTCGGCCCAGAAAAAGCAGCCAAGGTTGCCTGTATCGTAATGCTTGTTCCGCAGGTCTTCGTCATTCTTGCGCTGGCCAAATGGGGGCAGTCAACACACGCGTCGATCGTGCTTGCGCTGGTTCTTGGGCAGATCTGGGCCATGTCCGTTATGCTCAAGGACCCAAAGGCAAAAGCCCCTTGGTACAATGCGACCGGAGTTTTGATGTATGTGTCGGGCATGATGGTTTCGGCCTTTGCCCTACGCGCTGTAGGAGTCATCTGATGACCTTGGGCTGGCTCGCAATCGTCCGACTTGGCTTGGTGCAAATGGCGCTCGGCGCCATCGTTGTGTTGACGACTTCCACGCTGAACAGGTTGATGGTCGTCGAACTGGCGTTACCCGCAGTTCTGCCAGGCATGTTGGTTGGCCTTCATTATGGCATCCAAATCACGCGACCCAACTGGGGTTTCCTTTCTGACAAAGGCGGCAATCGCACCCGCTGGATCTTGCGTGGGATGGTTATCCTTGCTGCGGGTGGTGTCTTGGCCGCGCTGGGTGTTGTCGAAATGGCGAACAGCTATTCCGTGGGACTGGCGATGTCGATTCTTGCGTACGCGCTGATCGGCCTTGGGGCCGGGGCTGCGGGCACGTCTGTTCTCGCACTGCTCGCGACGGCAACCGCGCCGCACCGCAGGGCCGCTGCGGCGACAATCACATGGCTGATGATGATCTTCGGCATCGCGATGACCGCCGGCGTGGTCGGCCAATTGCTTGATCCATACACACCCGCAGTTCTGATCGAAGTCGTGATCGGAGTCGCGTTGACAGCTCTGGCGATCACTGTGCTTGCAACTTGGCACATCGAACGTGGCGTCGAGGCCGCGCCCGAGCCTGACCCCGTTCCTTTCCGTGAAGGCTTGGCCGAGGTATGGGCCGAACCCAAGGCAAGAATGTTCACGATCTTCGTCTTCCTGTCGATGACCGCCTATTTCATGCAAGAGCTGATCTTGGAGCCCTATGCAGGTCTTGTGTTTGGCTTCACTCCTGGTGAAAGCACCACATTGTCCGGCATCCAGAACGGCGGCGTTTTCCTTGGCATGTTAACCGTTGGCATCGCTGCAACGGCTCTGCGCTTTGGTTGCTTACGCAACTGGGTGATTGGAGGCTGCCTTGGATCAGCGGCCAGCCTGTGTGTGATTGCCATTCTGGGCGGCTATGCCCTGCCCGATACTTTGCTGCCAGCTGTCTTTGCCTTGGGCTTTTTCAATGGCGCCTTCGCGGTCGCTGCCATTGGGTCGATGATGGCACTGGCTGGTGAAGGCCGGGAAAAACGCGAAGGCACGCGCATGGGCCTTTGGGGCGCAGCACAAGCGATCGCCGCAGGCTTTGGCGGTCTGACCGGCGCTGGTGCTGCTGACGTGATGCGGACTATGACCACCGACGCGCCCGCCTTTGGGGCCGTCTTTGTATTTGAAGCCGGGTTGTTCCTGTGCGCTGCCGTCATGGCGTTGCGCATCATGGAGGGCAGCCCTGCACAAGCCGAACTGATCGCAGGAGAGTGACCATGTATGATGTTGTTGTTGTGGGCGGTGGCCCATCCGGTGCAACCGCTGCCGAGGATTTGGCACGCTCCGGGCACCGGGTTGCACTGTTGGATCGTGAAGGCCGGATCAAACCCTGCGGCGGGGCAATTCCTCCACGCCTGATGCAGGACTTTGACATTGCTGAAGACCAACTGGTTGCCAAAGTGAATACCGCTCGGATGATTTCACCCACCGGGCGGCATGTGGATATCCCGATTGAAAACGGTTTCGTCGGCATGGTCGACCGCAAGGATTTTGACCCGTTCCTCCGCGCCCGTGCCGAAGCTGCCGGTGCCGTACGGTTCACGGGGACATTCGTACGGATCGATCGCGACAAGAAGGCCAAAAAACGCTGGGTGGTCTACCGTGACAAGGAAACCGGCGAAGAGCGTCAGCTTGAAACCCGGCTGATCATCGGCGCGGATGGCGCCAATTCCCGCGTGGCCCGTGACGAAATCCCCGGTGGCGACAAGGTTCCGCTGGTCTTTGCCTATCACGAGATCATCGCCGCGCCCGAAAAGAACGACCTCTACGATCCGATGCGCTGCGACGTGATCTATGACGGTGCAATCAGCCCGGATTTCTACGGTTGGGTCTTTCCACATGGCGGCACCACATCGGTCGGCATGGGCACCTATATACAAAGCGTAAACCTGAAAGAGGCCACAGCTGCCCTGCGCCAAGCCTCGGGTCTGGCCGATTGCGAAACCCTGCGCAAGGAAGGCGCGCCGATCCCTCTCAAGCCATTGCGGTTCTGGGACAATGCGCGCGATGTGGTCTTGGCCGGTGATGCGGCTGGCGTTGTGGCACCGTCCAGTGGTGAGGGTATCTATTATGCGATGGTCTGTGGACGGGTTGCCGCAACAGCCTGCGCCGCCACGTTGAAATCTGGCAGGATCACCGACCTGGCGCTGGCCCGCCGTTTGTTCATGAAAGAACACAAGACGGTGTTCCGTGTTCTTGGCCAAATGCAGGACGCCTATTACAAAAGTGACTCGCGCCGCGAACGGTTCGTGTCCCTGTGTCACGATGTCGATGTTCAAAAGCTGACCTTTGAAGCGTATATGAACAAAAAGCTCGTGAAGGCACGGCCCCTTGCGCATCTGAAGATCGGCTTCAAGAACGCACGTCATTTGTTGGGGCTGGTGCGGGAGACGCATGTATGACCCAGACTCTTATCCCCGCATGGTGTGGCGACACACTGGAACCCGTTGAAAAGCTGGATGCCCATGTTCGGGGCCTCAAACACAAAGCGATTTCGGTGTTCGTTCTGCGCGGGGACGAGATCCTGATTCAGCGCCGGGCAATGGGGAAATACCACACGCCGGGCATGTGGGCGAATACGTGCTGCACCCATCCAAACTGGAAGGAAAGCAGCCTTGATTGCGCCAACCGGCGTTTGAAAGAGGAGCTTGGCATTACCGGGCTCGCTCTGGAATATCGCGACCGCGTCGAATACCGCGCCGATGTAGGTGGCGGTCTTATCGAGCATGAAGTGGTAGACATCTTTGTTGCCGAAGTTGACGGTTCACTGGACCTTGCGCTCAATCCCGACGAAGTCATGGCGACTCGATGGGTGCGTTATGGCGATTTGGTGCAGGACGTGGTTAAGGAACCCAGTCGCTTTACCCCCTGGTTACGCATCTATCTTGACACATACGCGCCACAAATCTTCGGAGAGATGGCGAATTCCTGCGTGAACCCAGCATAAAATAGCAAATTTTAGACACATTCGCTCCTGTTTCTTGCCCTAGTCGCTCCTTAGACATCTACTTGGGGCTCGAACTGGGGAGTTTGAGATGTCTGCTGCCACCGCCAGTGATCTGGAGCGGTACATGTTGGATCTCGTGAACGAGGAACGCACAAGCCGTGGCTTGGACGCTCTTGTTCTCGATCAGGTCTTGAACGCGTCCGCTGATGCGCATTCCTTGTGGATGCTTGAAAACAATGTCTTCAGTCACACCGGCGTGGCTGGATCCACGCCGACTCAACGTATGACGGCGGAAGGCTTTGATCTGTCTGGATCATGGCGAACTGCCGAGAACATCGCCGCCCAGAGCGAGCGGGGAGCCGAAGGCCTGTTTGACGACGTGTATGATCTTCACGTCGCCCTTATGAATAGCCCGGGCCACCGCGAGAATATTCTCATGCCCGAGCTTGAAGTCGTCGGAATCGGCATTCAGACCGGAGCGTATACATATGACTCGGGTACGTACTATTCGGTGATGGTCACGCAGAATTTTGCGATGACCGGAGGTCAGACCACACCGGATGTGATCGAACAGTCCATGCCCGCTCCGCTAAGCACTGAACCGCAGCCAGACGCCCCCGGCGTGCTGGTGGGTACTGCAACTGCCGAAAACCTGATCGGTACAGACCAAGATGATCGCATCACAGGCTCTGGCGGCAATGACATCCTGTCGGGTGAAGGCGGAACGGATACGGCTATCTACATGGCCGACATGTCCAACTATGGCCTGACAGTCAGCAACGGCACAATCGTTATTGAAGATCGCAGTGGTGGCGACGGCACCGACACGCTCAACAGTATCGAGATCCTCGAATTCGACGGTACACCTTTCGAACTCAGTCGTTTCACCAACGTCAGCACGCTGACCGATGCGGACATGCTGGCGTTCTGCGAGCTCTACGTCGCGTATTTCAACCGTGCACCGGATTCGACGGGCCTGTTGTTCTGGGGATCAGCGCTTGCCGATGGCATGGCGATGAACGACATCGCGCGTGAGTTCTTTGATCAGCCGGAAACTCAAGCGCTTTATGGAGGCTCTAGCAGCACAGGCGACTTCGTGACCGCCGTCTACTCGAACATTTTGGGTCGCGCGCCAGATGCAGATGGGTTCGACTATTGGACCAACATCCTTGATAGCGGTGTAAGGGAACGATCAGAATTCATCCTTGCGATGATCGATGGTGCCAAAGCTGCCACCGGAAGTGCGGCGGACGCACAATACCTCGAAACCAAGGCGGAGATTGGCGCGTACTATGCGGTCGTGAACGGCCTGAACAACGTGAGCGTTGCCAACACCGTCATGCAAACATTCGACGGCACCATCGCTTCGGTCGTTGAGGCGAAAGAGCTTATCGACGATCATTCAGCCTTGGTGGATACCGCCCAAGGGTCCGAATTCACGATTAGCATGACCGGCCTTGTTGATGACGCTTTGGATTGGGTCTGACACTCACGCCCCTTTGGTGAGTGGCACGACCTTTCCATCTTTCGACGTCAACGAGACCGCCATTTTGTAGAGGTCAAAGCGGGTCATACCCGCATCGTGATACATTTCGTCTGGCGACGCTTGATCGATGAACCGATCCGGCAAAGTCATAGTGCGGATCTTCAGACCCCGATCAAGCGCACCACGGTCCGCCAGTTCGTGCAAGACCATCGCACCAAAACCGCCGCGCGACCCCTGTTCTATCGTGATCAGCGCCTCGTGCGTTCTTGCCAGCTTAAGGATCAGATCAACATCCAACGGCTTGGCGAAACGCGCGTCCGCAATGGTCACACTCAGACCGTCCTTCTCGAGCAAACGGGTGGCGGCCTCGACCTCGGCCAGATGCGCGCCAAAGCTCAGGAACGCGACATCGCTGCCCTCTTGCAGGACACGTCCTTTGCCGATCTCGAGCACTTCTCCGCGTTCCGGCATTTCGACACCGTTGCCAGACCCACGCGGATAGCGGAACGCGATAGGTCCACTGTCATGTGCAACTGCGGTTGCCACCATGTGCTTGAGCTCGGCTTCGTCCGCCGCCGCCATCACTGTCATGTTGGGCAAAGCTGCCAAGTACCCAACGTCAAACGACCCAGCATGTGTGGCGCCATCGGCACCGACCAATCCAGCACGGTCGATCGCAAAACGCACTGGCAGATTCTGCAAGGCAACGTCGTGAACGATCTGGTCGTACCCCCGTTGCAGGAACGTCGAATAGATCGCGCAAAACGGTTTGAGACCGGACGCGGCCATCGCCGCAGAAAATGTAACGGCGTGCTGTTCGGCAATCCCAACGTCGAACACGCGCGATGGGAAACGGTCGGCCAGAATGTCGATCCCCGTTCCGCCGGGCATGGCAGCAGTGACGCCGACAATATTCGGATCGCGCGCCGCTTCTTCGGTCAACGCGTCGCCAAACACCTTGGTGTAGCTGGGCGCATTGGGTTTTGATTTGGCTTGGGTGCCGGATTCCACATCGAATTTCGACACGCCGTGATACTTGTCTGCGCTGTTCTCGGCCGGGGCATAGCCCTTGCCTTTGACTGTACAGCAATGGATCAGAACCGGTCCCGTCGCACGCGCGCGCGCAGCGCGCAGCACTGGCAAAAGCTGGCCCATGTCATGACCATTGATCGGGCCGATATATTCAAAACCCAACTCTTCAAAGAGCGTTCCCGACCCTTGCAAATTTCCGGTGACAAGCTGGCGTGCGCGCTTTGCGCTTTCACGCATTGGCGCAGGCAACGCAGCCTCGAACCCCTCAGCAAGCGATTTCACCTTGGCCAAAGGCTCATTGGCGTACATCCGGCTCAGGTAGGATGACATTGCGCCGACAGGTGGCGCGATGCTCATTTCATTATCGTTCAGAATGACGAACAGGCGGCGGCCTTCGTGGCCCGCGTTGTTCATCGCCTCGTAGGCCATTCCAGCGCTGATCGACCCATCACCGATCACGGCAATCGCGTCTCCGGTCGGGCGACCCATGTCGCGGCCAACAGCAAAACCGAGAGCGGCGGAAATCGAGGTCGACGAGTGCGCAGCACCGAACGGATCGTATTCAGACTCGCTGCGCTTGGTGAATCCCGAGATACCGTCTTTTTGGCGCAGCGTGGACATGCGGTCACGACGGCCCGTCAGAATCTTGTGCGGATAACACTGGTGACCCACGTCCCAGATCAACTTGTCCATTGGCGTGTTAAAAACCGCGTGGATTGCCACAGTCAATTCGACCACACCAAGGCTCGATCCAAGATGCCCTCCCGTTTGCGCAACGGCGGAAATCACTTCGGATCGGACTTCGTGCGCGACTTTCGTCAGCGTCGCATCGTCCATGTTCCGCAGATCAGCAGGTCCAGCGACCCGATCAAGATTGGGGGTAAGGGAATGTGTCATTTGGCAGTCTCCTCGGGGACAGAGGGAAGAAGGCGTCACGTTTGCCAGGGGGTGCCTAGAAACGTGACGCCAGTTCCTGTAGCCAACAGGAAGGGAACCGGGGTGTTGAGCCCCGTATCCAGTTTTGCGTTTTGGGAACCTGTCAAAACCGGATCTGGCGGATGGCAGGGGCGGCGCACCGCCCCAACCCATCATTCGTAAACAGGCGCACCTGTTGTCGCGAGCTCGGGCCAGTCAGCGATGACATTCGTCCCTTGCAGCGGTTGCTGGTAACCTTTGTGGCAGGTTTTGCAGGCGGCTTTCGGCGCGTCGGCAAAGACTGGACCAAGGCGTTCCGGCGGATACACATCCTCGAGCGGAACAAGGTATTCATTGTTCATTTCCTGAACCATGCCGATGCCCAACTGTTCGGTCGCCCATTGCGGGGTCACCTGCTCGGGATCATAGAACGCGCGGCTGTTGTGACAGAACACGCAGTTCACACCCAAGGAATTGGACACGTAGTTCATCAGGCTGAACGTGCGTTCCGTATCCTGCCAAGTCGGGTAGCCTTCCTCTGTCGGATAGGCGGCAACATGGGCTTCAAGATCGTGAACCCCGATGCGGCCGTAATCCAGAAGGAACGTCTCCAAAGCATCAGACGGAAGCGACGTGTACTGGCTTTGCACCGTCACCCGGTTCTGAACCGCCGCCCAACCGCCGGCTGCTTCGTTGACTGCACCCATCTTGAACCAGATGTCGGACGGCACGTTTTGTCCACGGTGGCAGGTATAGCATGTGACGCCGACCTGCTTGTTGACGTTGACGTGCCCATCCCAACCTTCGTTGATGTTCTGGGTCATCTGGATCATCCGGCGCGCAACAACCTTAGTATAAAGGTCATCGTTGCCGTACTCTTCGATTTCGACATCGCCGTGGCAATACGCACAGCCCTGGTCAGGCGCGACCCAATCCGTCATGGCCAACATGAGGCGGTTGAAATTGTCCTCGGTGAGATCGCCCAGAACCTGAACGTTCTGATAGATCTCAGACGCTTTCGCTTCGCCACCTTCCGGCACATACGGTGCTTCGGTGTACATGACCTCGATCGACGGGTCCGGTTTGGCAAGATCAGAGACGAACTCTGGCCGTGACATCCCCGTTCCGCGTGGGCCGGTCTGAAGACTGTCTGTCTTGAACGGCTGGCCAACCACCACGAGGAATGCCGCTACAGTAACAGCCGTCCCCACAACTCCGATGAGAATGGCCGGACCGTAGATGTTGGTCGGGTTCTCATTGTTCCATTTATCGAACCATTTGGGAAACATGATCAGTTCTCCTGTCCAATAAAGGTCTCATAGGAACCGTATGCTTCGTACCCGTAAGAGCCGTCATACATCGGAGCGAAGTGATGCTCCTGTGCCCAGATGAACCAGTTGTCCACCACGGTGCCGGTCAAAAGGATGCCAATGCCACCGGTGATCGGGGTCAGGACCGCGAACCACCACGCCCAGCGGTGAATACCTTCCATCGTGGCGTTGAAGCCCATGGTCCAGCGCCAGAACAAAGCGGCACGTTCGGTGGCAGTACCCCGGTCGACGATCTGTTCCAATTCACGGTCACCGCCGTAACGGGTCACCGCCAGAATGGTCGCGCCGTGCATCGCAAAGAGCAGGACAGAGCCATAGAGGAACACGATCGAAAGTGCGTGGAACGGATTGTAGTAGAGGTTGCCGTAGCGGATCGAGAAGGCCGTGGTCCAGTCAAGGTGCGGGAAGATCCCGTAAGGCACCGCTTCTGACCAGGATCCCATCAGGATCGGACGGAAGAGACCTAGGACAAGGAACAACCAGATGGCAGAACCGAACGCCCAGAAGACGTGTTTTCCCATCTTGTGTTCCATTGCGAGCAGATAGGTTCGTGCCCACCAGCTCATCACCGAGATCAGCAAGAAGAAGCTTGCGATGATGTACCAACCGCCTTCGTTGAGCGGTGGCATGCGCAACCCGTATTCTGGGCTTGGCGGCTCGAGTGCAAGCCAGAAAAGTTGCCGGATGAACTCGGGGACAGACCAGCCAACTTGCGCCAGCATGTTCAGGCCGATGATGTTCAGCGCAAGGATACCTGTCGCCAGCGACACCATCCCTGTCCAACCCAGCCAAACAGGGCCAAGCTGTGCGTTACCGATCCAACCGATCAAGGTGGAAAAGCCGGCTTTTCGTGTGCGTTCGAACTCGGCGTTTTCGGTTGCCATGCCCCATTCAGGTTTCCCCTGAACTTGGACCTGTGTGAAAATGTTTTGATACTCAGCCATGATTACATCCCCACATTGGCGCCCCAGATGGGCAGTTCGAGCCACCAGTTCCACCACTCAGGCCAGCCCTTTGTCCAAACGGGGCCAGAGATGATGATACAGATCGCAGACCAGAACCCGGCATTCAGCGCCAACAGAAGACCAACACGGTGGATACCCAAAGTGCCGACCGAATAGCCGATGAAATCGCGGAAGAACGTGTCTTCGTGATCCGGGGTTCGCATTTCTTCACCCTTTTCAGGGTTGGCTGCCGACAGGATCAGACCGCCATGCAACGCGAGCGCCAGGGTTGTGGTGAAGAAGAACGTCACCGCAAGCATGTGGGCCGGGTTGTAATGGAAGTGCAGGTAGGCATAGCCCGTGTTCGACACCCAATCGAGGTGGCTGAAGATCCCGTATGGAAAGCCGTGGCCCCATGCGCCCATCAGAAGAGGGCGGAATACAACAAGCGTCACATAAGCGAAAATCGCAACGCTGAAGGCAAAGGGAACATGGTACCCGATACCCAGCTTGCGGCATATTTCGACTTCGCGGAGCGCCCAACTGCTGAAGGCACCAACCGCGCAGATCGTGATGATCTGCCAAAGTCCGCCTTCCATCAGGGGGGCCATGCCCAGACCGTAGCTTAGGTCGGGCGGCGCAATGTTGATGAGCCATGGATTGAATGTGCCTTGATCAGCCGCTCCCCACAAAATGAGGATCGTGCCAAGCAGAGCGAAAAAGGCGGTCGTGACTCCGAAGAAGCCAACGTAGAAAGGCCCAACCCAGAAGTCGAACAGATCGCCGCCGATCAGCGTCCCTCCGCGGACGCGGTACTTTTTTTCGAAGCTGAGCAGCGCCATCTTCTTTATCTCCGCGTTTGCCGGCGCATCCCTCGAAGAGACTCAGCCGTCATGTTTAAGTTTGGTTTTGCCGCGGGCGGGGCGATGGTCTGCCGCCCGCAGCGATATTGTTAGCTCTTCCGAGCTGACTGGCTTACATGCCAGCGGCTGCTGCGGTTTCGAACCAGTTGATGCCGTTGGACAGCACCACGAGGTGAATCATTGCAGCCAGCAGGAAGAGGAAGACACCCTGCGCGACAAACACGCGACGGGGATCAAAGATGAGCCAGATCTTGTAGAACTTTGCCATTATATTGATCCTTCCTTAGAACCAGGGGCGCCAGATGAAGGTTGCCAGGTGTGCAACCACTGCAACCGCCGAGAACAGCCAAAGGCCGCTCATGTAGACGGAATGCAGCTCCTGGGCCTGCTCGTCAGTAAGACCTGTGAATGACAGGTCGGTATTATCAGCCATGAACTTTCCTCCGGAATGTTATGCTGACGCCGCACTCCCTGCGGCCGGGTCCCTTGGAGCCAAAGCTCCGCAGGTCCTGTCCACCCCGCCGGGTGGCCAGTCTTGGATTCTCGACCTTGTTCAGGCCGAGAAAATGAGGGGCGTGATCCGATCCGCTTCACACCATGCGCGCGCCAGTGGGCCACGCATGTTGAGCGTCTGTTTCTGGAATACTTCGAGCATCCAGATCACCGTTGCGAACGGGATCGCGACGATGAAGATGATGCTGAAATAAACCAGGAACTCGGTTCCGCGTTTTGTGTGACCGTGCTTGTGCGAGCGCGTGTCAGAAGAGGTGAAATCCGTCATGTGGTCGGTCCTCCTTGGGAATTTGCAAGAGCTTGAACCGTCTCGACGACGACACGTTCAGCGCCTTGTTTGAGTGCTGCGGCCTCTGCGGCGTCGCGCAGGTTCTTGGCGGCAGAAATTCGGGTCAGTACGGGGTGCTGCGATACGATCCGGTCCAGTTCGGACTGGGCATCGGCATCCCATGGGAAATCTCGGCGCAGCGGTGTCAGTGTCGAATCCGCTTTGTCCATCTCGCTGCCCAAAGGCAGGATGTGGAAGAGCGCATCGAACAGACCGTTGCAGACTTCCTGAAGCAGATAGGTCGCGCCCGCGTAGCCCATCATCGGTGTCCCGGTATGCCTGCGGATCGCAGCCCCCGGGAAACTGGCCGGCATGAATGTTGGCTGCGGGCCATGCCCTGCCTTCATTTCGGCAAGGTACATCTTTTCGTTGATCGACCCCATCAGAACGAGCGGCTTCTTGTTGTGCACAAGCGACCGCACTTCTTCGTTGTTGGTCTTTGACCCGGCAACACGGGCGACAGCAAAGGCGCATGGAAGACCCAAGTCGCCCTCAAGATAGTTGCGGATTCCGCGGGCATAGGTTTCGTTCGCCACGATCCCGAAGGATGCGGTGGCAAAAAAATCCTGCGTGACAGAGCGCCACAAATCCCAAATCGGCTTCAGCGTCGAATGCTTTTCCTGTTCGATGAACGGTTCCGGATCGAGGCCCAGCATTTCGCCCAGCTTGCGCAGGAACTTCGTGGTCGAATCCATCCCGATCGGTGCTTGCAGATACGGCTTGCCCAGACACTCACACAGGCCGCGACCAAACTCGCGGTACATGCAGATATTCACGTCTGCGTTCACGAGATTCCGCATCTCGGCCAAATGAGCACCCAGCGGCATCACCATGTTGACCTCGGCCCCCATGCCTTCGACCAGTCGACGGATTTCTGCGAGGTCCGAAGGCATGTTGAACGTGCCGTACATGGGGCCAAGAATGTTCACGCGCGGCTTGGCGCCCTCTTCGCGCTTCTTTTCCGGCGGCATCCGACCCTTGGTCATGCCGAACTCGGTAAAGATCCACGTCATTGCACGATCCGCACTTTCCCACTGATCCTCATCAATGGTGCGCGGCAGAAACCGTTGCAGGTTTGTGCCCATAGGAGTCACGCCACCGCCGATCATTTCGGCAATGGAACCTGTAACAACAACCGCCGGCAGAGCTGGATCGAGCACACCCCAGGCGCGTTTCATCGCCCCCTCGGTCCCCTCTCGACCCAGCTCCTCCTCACCGAGGCCAGTAACCACGATAGGGAGTTCGTGCGGCGGAAGCGCATCTGTGTAGTGAAGTACGGATGTGACTGGCAGGTTTTCGCAGCCGACCGGACCGTCGATAACCACCTGCAATCCTTTAACGGCGGTAAAGGCATAAACAGCGCCCCAATAGCCACCTGCGCGATCGTGATCTTGGATCAGCATTTCACACCCCCATTCGCTGCGACGCGGGCCTTTTCGGCGCGTTCGAGCTTTTTGAGGTTTTGCGCACGGTAGTCGGGTCGCAGGTTCGGGGATTTCTCCCAAACTCCAGCAGTGTCACCTGTTCCAACACCTTCAAAGAAGGCTTTCATGTCGTCCATACGGGACTTACCCGCGATGGCGGCATTGATCACTTCGGCAAGCGAGCCTGCTCCAGCCGGACCCATCAAAGGGCGGGCGGAAATCAGATTGGTGTAGTAGAGACCGGGAATACCCATCTCTTTGGCCTTTTGCACAACCGGCGTCGTGCCAATGGCCAGATCAGGCTTCACCGCTTCCATCGCGGCACAATCATCTTCAAGCGACGCGCGATAGGTGACCTTGATGCCCTTGCTTTCCAACCATTCGCGGTCAGGTTCGGACCATTTCGTGCGCGGGCAGGCCGTGCCGACGTAGCGCAGATCAGCGCCGCTCTCGACCAACAGACGCGCAACGAGAAGTTCAGAGCCTTCGTAGCCCGACAGTGTGATTGTGCCTTTGATCGGTGTTGCAGCAAGCGCACCTTTGATCGCCGGGAGGAACGCGTTTTGGGCAGCTGCAATTTGACCAGCGGGAATGTTGTAGGCATCACCGATGCCCGCCAACCAAGCTGCTGTGCCATCGTGGCCTACCGGGGCAGAGCCAACGATCTTGCGGCCAGCCGCTTCGAATTCACGGATCGCCGCAGTGTAGAACGGATGAATCGCCGCAACGACACCACAATCCAACGCGGCATAAAGCTCGCGCCATTCACGGCAGGGTACAACCGGACCAGCAGCAAGACCCATCGGGGCAAGCATAGCGCCAATCATCATCGGGTCGGCAGGAAACATCTCTCCCAAAAGCGCGACGGTCGGTCGATCCGATTTGCCGCCAGCGGGTGCTTGAACCGGGCCTGCCTTGATCTCTTGCCGGGCATAATTGAGCATTGCGCCAGCAAGCACATCTTTCGCCTCGGCATGGGTTGGAATGCCAAAACCAGGAACGTCGATTCCAACGATACGGACACCGTTGATCTCTTTCGGAAGCAGGCGGAGCGGAACGCCCGACGCTGTCGGCACACACAGGTTGGTCACGACGATGGCATCGAACCGCTCGGGATCAGCCATTTCGTGCACGCTTTCTCGGATGTCTTCATAAAGCTTACCGGTCACCAGCGTTTCCGAATTGAACGGAACATACCCGACCGACCGACGCGCACCGTAGAAGTGCGACACGAACGTCAAACCATAAACGCAGCAGGCCGACCCGGACAAAACCGTGGCCACGCGTTTCATCCGCAACCCGACGCGCAACGACCCAAAGGCGGGACACATGCTTTGCGGTTGGTCGTGCGGACCTTTCGGATAGTCCTTGGCGAACTGATCCAGCATCTCGGAATTGCCGGCAAGACGCGCCGCCTTTTCCATCTCAGAACCAGAGTGACACCCAAGCCCATCCGCCAGCACAGGCGCATCGGGGGCGTCGATCCGTGGTTCACCACGGATCACTTCAACCTCTGCCGTCTCGTCGTATGTTGCTTCGTTCGTCACGTGTTCTTCTTCTTTCGTTCCCAAGGGCGTTCCGGGGGCTAACCGTCACGCTTCGTCGTAAATCACTTCCAAGGATTCCTGCGGCGCAGCGTTCTTGCCGCGCATGTCCAAGTCGGTCGCCGGTACAAGCGTGTAGCCTGCGCCGGTTTCAGACCCATCGAACAGTTCGAGCAGACCGTCTTGCGTCAGCGGCGCAGGTCGCACGGGCGGCGCCTCACCCACATTCACGCCCAGCTCAGCAAACAGCGCACCCCATTGGGACTGGTCTGTGCCAACGATCTGGTAGTTTGCAGATTTCTTGCGAAGGTCGTCGTCCTGTGGGATCGAGGCCAGAACCGGGATTTTGACCGCTTCAGCAAAGGCCTGTGCCTCGCCCGAGCCGTCATCCTTGTTGATGACCAGACCGGCCACGCCCACATTACCACCAAGACGGCGGAAGTATTCGACGGCGGAACAGACGTTGTTCGCCACGTAAAGCGACTGAAGATCGTTTGACGCAACAAGGATCACCTTCTGCGCCATGTCGCGGGCGATCGGCAAACCAAAGCCGCCACAGACCACGTCACCCAGGAAGTCGAGCAAGACGTAGTCGAAATCCCAATCGTGAAAGCCGAGCTTTTCAAGCAACTCGAACCCGTGGATGATGCCGCGACCACCGCAGCCACGACCCACTTCCGGGCCGCCAAGCTCCATCGCGAAGACACCGCCACGCTTAAAGCAGACGTCGCCGATTTTCACTTCTTCCCCAGCCAGTTTCTTTTTGGTCGAGGTTTCGATGATCGTCGGGCAGGCCTTGCCGCCAAACAACAAGCTGGTCGTGTCAGATTTCGGGTCACAGCCGATCAGCAGAACGCGCTTACCTTGCTCGGCCATCATGTGGCTTAGGTTTGCCAGCGTGAAGGATTTACCGATCCCGCCTTTGCCGTAGATCGCAATGATCTGGGTCTTGGACGTTGGCTCTGCATGCGGCACTTCGAGCGTATGCTCTTCGTTCGCCTCGTCACGCAGCCGCTGGTCGAAGTCCTTCAGGTTTGGAACTTCATCTTTCATTACTGCGTCTCCCAATTGAGAATCATTTTCAGGCAGGTCGGATCTTCGAATGCCTTGCGATAGGCAGTCGGCGCATCCGTTGCTGCCGCTTGATGTGTGATTAGGCCGTCGAGGCTGAGCGCGCCGTTCTCGACCAGCGTGCGGGTCGCGGCGAGATCATCACGCGCCCATTCGGCGGCAACACGGAACCGAGCCTCTTTCATGAAGGCAGGGGGGAAGGCGAATTGCAGCGGTTGGGTGTAAAAGCCAGCCAACACGATTTCGCCACCTTTGGCGATACGTCCAACCAGATCGTTCAACAGGCCACCGTTGCCACTCGCGTCATAGATCGAGCGATAATTGCGGCGGTCGTCGGTATCCGGGTGAATAACTTCGTAGCCATCAGCGCCGGACATGCGGTCCGCGTCGATTTCCCAAACTGTCGGCGCGGGCGCGCCAGCGGCAATGGTCAACCGGGCAAGCAGACGACCCAAAACACCATGACCGACAATCAGATCGGGAACCGCTTTGTCCAACCCAGCCATGGCGTGCCGTGCGGTCGCCGCGAGCGCAAGCAACGCACCCTGAGCTCCCAGACCGGGGTCAATGCGCGTAACGCGGTCCTGCGCTGTAACCAGACGTCGGGTGGCGCCACCGAACAGGCCGAAGATCCCATCATAGCAGTTGGCGCCAGGAACAAAGACATGGTCACCGACCTTGTAACCGGTGTTCGAACCCGCCTCTACAACCTCACCTGAGGCTTCGTAGCCGGGGATCAACGGATACCCCATCCCGGGAAAAGGAGGCATGTCACCCGTCCAGAACAGTTTTTCTGTGCCAGTCGATATTCCCGAATGCGCGATATCGACGACGAGATCGTCAGGTCCGGGATCAGTGAGCTGAACAGTCTCCAGCGCAAGAGTTTTTGGTGCATTCAGCACGACGGCGTTTGTTTGCATCCCAACCTCCTGCGGTTTCGTGGTCTCAGAGCTAAAGAATCGACCTCGGAATCTCTTGCATGTCTCTTCGTAGTGTCAGTTTATTCTTACACACTCATCTGTCAACTATAATAGACACTTTGTCTTGTAAACTTAGTATCCACGCCTTCAGGACGATTTCTTCGCCATCAAGGTTGTCGTGACAAACGGACGACGCACGGGATATGTTTTCACTGAATAAAACCCTGCAGACGTGCACATCTCAGCGATGCGCGCAGCACTGCGGACAGTTCCTGTATTCATCGCCAGGCAGTAAAAACTGAAATAGACATCGCCCGCGATCTCGGGCTTTGCGCCACCGGACATTGGCTCTGAGATCAACAGGCTTCCCCGTTCGGGCAAACTGTCAAAAACCTTGGACAACAAGGCTTCGACCGTCTGGTCCTCGTGATCATAAAGAACGCGGATCAACGAAATCGTATCTGCCTTTTCCGGCAAGGCGTCGTCTCGGAATGACCCGGGCACAAACCGCAACCGATCCTGCGCCTTGGACTTCTGCATCAAGGCCACAGCTTGTGTTTCGACTGCCGGCAGATCGAAGACGGTTGCTTGCAGATTTGGATGTTTCAAGGCAGCCGACTCGGCAAACACGCCGTAACCACCGCCAACATCCAGCAGATGTCGCGTCTGTTTAAGGTCGGCCACGGAAAGGGTATCTGCTGCCACGATCTGCTGCGATCGGGCCATGAGATCTGAGTATCGGTTTGCCGTGTCCATGTCAGTCGCATGTGCTGCGCCGAAGACATAAGGCCAGAATGCAGAGAGTTCGGTGTCAACTTCGTCGCGCAACAGAGCGACCGGGTCGTTCAAATCCCGATAGAAAGCAGAATGGTGGCGGATCATGTCATCCAGGCCGGGAACCCCCACCATCGCGGCACCCAACCGGGCAAGACGATAGCGCCCGGTGCGATCGCGTTTCGTGAGTTTCATCGCAGAGGCAGCCATCATAAGGCGCTCCATGCGATCACTGCGCATTCCGCAGGTCTGGGCAAGCATCTCTGCAGACAGTGGCCCATCCATCAGGCGGTGCATGACCCGAAGCTCGACAAGCGCAAACAGCACCTGAGATTTCACGAACCCCTGAACCAAATCAAACAGCTCTGCGCCATCCTTTGCAGCGGTGCGCCTTGTCAGGGGGAACGCCGAGGCCCACCGTTGAAAACCGGGTCTAGCGATCAAACGCATCAAGCGTGTGCGGAAACCCGGTTTTGACGGAAGGCCAATGTGCGGACTGTCTGAAGCAAGCGTCATTCTATCCCACTCTGACGGAACGGGCCTGGGGAACGGGTGTCAGGCGCTCGGCCTGCATCCGGACCATTTCAGCCAATTGCGCTTCTCCCGGGCACGAGGGGATAGATGAAATCGCGCCGCTCAGAATATCCCGCAGTCGCGATTGAGCGCCATCGACACCCAAAACCGTCACCGCATTGGGGCGACCATGGAGATCGTCCTGACCAACCGGCTTGCCCAGCGTTTCGCAATCATAAAGCGCATCGCGCAAGTCGTCAGCCACTTGGAACGCTTCTCCAATACGAGCACCAAGTTCAAACCACGGCTCTTCGTCCTGACCGGCAGCAATGGCGCCCATCTGGGTTGCGGCGATGAACAAAGCACCAGTTTTGGATTTGTGATAAGCGGACAGGTCGATCTTGGGTTCACTTTCCCAGCCCTGCCCAGCGCAAATCCCAAACGGCATACCTGACTGCCGCGTCAGAACTCGAATGAGTTTGATCGCCCGGTCAGCATTGTGTTCTGCGGAACGCGCAAGGATTTCAAATGCCAGAATAATCAACGAATCGCCGGTAAGCACCGCCAAAGGTTCGGAATAGGCCCGGTGGACAGTCGATTTGCCGCGGCGAATATCTGCGTTGTCGAAGCAAGGCAGATCATCATGCACAAGGCTCGCGCAATGGATCAATTCCAACGCGGCAGCGGCGGCGTCGGCCATCTTGGGCGAATCGTCTCCGCAAGCCATCGCAACAGACATAAGGATCGTTGGCCGGATACGCGCGCCGCCCGGCGTACAGGCATAATGCAACGCTTCCGAAAGCTTGGCAGGTGGGGTTCCACCCTGTCCGATGCGAATTGCTGCCTCAACTGCAGAATTTATCCGGGTATGAAGTCCCATCGAACGCTCCTAAACAATGTGTTGTCATCTTGATCTGACACACTAGTGTAAACCATACTGGACACTTGGCAAATGCGAGTCAACAATTCGATGATGAAAAAGCCACGACACAGTTCTGGACGCGTCATCGTGATTGGTGCGGGCATCGGGGGGTTGGCGACCGCCCTGCCCCTTGTGCACCGCGGATTCGATGTCACTGTCCTTGAACGTCAATCGGTGCCCGGCGGGAAAATGCGTCAGGTAAACGGTGTTGATGCCGGACCAACCGTTCTAACAATGCTCAAAGTGTTCGAGTCGATGTTCGAAGATGCGGGCGAAACGCTCGCCGATCATGTCACCTTGATCCCACAAGACACTCTTGCACGCCATTGGTGGCCTGACAGCGATCCGCTCGATCTATTCCAAGACCGCGAGAAAAGCGCCAACGCAATTGGCGATTTTGCTGGACCCAAGGCAAAGGCCGAATTTCTTGCCTTTGCCCAACGCGCCGCGCGGCTGTTTGACGGCTTCAGCGATCCGATGATGCAACATGCCGAACCATCACTCGTGGGGCTCACCACACATGTGATGAAATACCCTGCGTTGATCCGTGATATGGGTGTCGGTCAGACACTCAAACGACTACTCGCAACCTCCTTCACAGATCCACGCCTGCGTCAGCTTTTTGGCAGATACGCAACCTATGTCGGAGGGTCGCCGGATCGGTCGCCCGCTCTGCTGGCGCTGATATGGGAGGCGGAAGCCCGTGGCGTATGGTGCGTCAAAGGTGGAATGAGTGCGCTTGCAAAAGCAATTGCCTCCTTGATCGAAGCCAAAGGTGGCACAATCCGCACCAACGCTACCGTGAAAAAGATCAACACCGCGTTTGGCGGCGTGTCTGGCGTTACGCTCACATCAGGCGAAACGGTCTATGCCGACCAGATCGTCTTCAACGGAGATCCCCGAGCCCTTGCGCTGGGTCTGCTGGGCGAGGCCACAAAGCCTGTTGCATCAATTACCACCAAACGCGCGCGCAGTCATTCCGCCAATGTCTGGAGCTTTGCAGCAAAACCATCAGACCTGCCTTTGGTGCACCATAACGTCTTTTTCAGCGATCCCACAAAAAACGAATTCGCCGAGATCGAGCGCGGGTTCATCCCGTCCGATCCCACATTGTACCTTTGCGCCGAAGATCGGGGGCAAGGCACGCCACACCCCGAAACAGAGCGTTTCGAGATCATAATGAATACACCGCCGCTGACCCAGCGCGCGGCCCAGCCCGAGGATTACGAGATATGTCACACACGGACGTTCCCAACTCTTCGCCGCTTTGGTCTGAGCTTCTCACCGGAACCGGGACCGGACGCCCTGACGACGGCGAAGAGCTTCGACGCGCTCTTCCCCGGCAGCGCCGGTTCGCTTTACGGGCAGACCCCGCACGGGATGACTTCCGGTTTGGAACGTCCGACGGCGCGAACGCAGATCAAGGGTCTCTACCTGGCGGGCGGCGGGACGCATCCGGGGGCGGGCGTCCCGATGGCGGCGCTCTCCGGCAGGCACGCGGCCGCGGCGATTGTGACGGACCGAACTTCAATCTCAAGGTCCCGGAAAACGGTTACGCGTGGTGGTACGTCGATGGGATCAGCGGTGACGGAAAACGTGCCGTATCGGTCATTGGATTCATAGGGTCGGTCTTTTCGCCTTGGTATCGCTGGTCCGGACGCAAGAACCCTGAAGACCATGTCTGCATCAACGTCGCGACCTATGGCGCCGGTGGCCGGTTTACCATGACAGACCGTGGGACACCTGCTTTGCGCCAAACCGCCGACACATTCACTGTTGGTCCGTCGTCAATGCGCTGGGTGAATGGCCAATTGGTGATCGACATCAATGAAATTTCCGGCCCACCATTGGTCAGTCGCGTGCGCGGTACGATCAAAGTCACGCCCAGCGCCATCACATCGGTCGAGCTGCCGTTGACCGAGGATGGCGCGCATGTCTGGCGGCCCTTTGGCCCGGTCTCGGACATTTCCGTCGATCTTGAAGCGCCCGGCTGGCAATGGGACGGTCACGGTTACTTTGACGCCAACTTCGGAACACGTGCGCTTGAGGATGACTTTTCCTACTGGACCTGGGGAAGGTATCCGGCAGCAGGCGGAAGCACTTGTTTTTATGATGCTACACGGCTCGATGGGTCTGAACTGGGGTCGGGCTTTCATTTCGACCCAGATGGGACAGCGACCGAAATTGACCTCCCCCCACAGCTTGAATTCAAACGCTCGCTTTGGGCAGTCCGACGAGAAACACGTGGCGACTATGGTTTTCGCCCACGTCAGGTGATGAATATGTTGGACGCTCCGTTCTATTCCCGCTCAATGGTCGAAACGCGGCTGAACGGAGAAAAGACTGTTGGCGTTCACGAGGCGCTTGACCTGACCCGCTTCCGATCGCCACTGCTCAAACCAATGCTGGCGGTCCGCGTTCCAAGACGCCGCAACTGGTCGTTCAATTAACTGACGACGGGGGCGCGTTTCTTGGCTTCGTCAGGGTTCAAACGCCATACACTCAGGTTCAACGCACCAGCAATGGTCACCCAGAGCAAGTAAGGCATGAACAACAAACCCGCGATCAGATCAACCTGGATAAGTGCATAGATCGTCGCCGCAACAGACATCCACAGAGCGATCAAGACAAACATCCCCAACTTGATCCGCTTCAAGCCAAAGAAAACCGGGGTCCAAAGACCGTTCAACGCGATCTGCAATGACCAAAGCGCCATTGCCACAGCATTGTCCGGACTCATCGCAGCGCGCGCTCCTGCAGCAGACATACACAGGTAAAGCGTGGTCCACGCGACAGGAAACAGCCAATCCGGCGGAGTCCATGAAGGCTTGTTTAAATTCCGATACCAAGGCCCCGGCGGGAACAAACCGCCAGTTGCACCCGCCGCAAAGCAGGCCAATAGGAAAATGCCGAACAATAGCCAAAACATAAGGATCAGGTAAGCCGACCGTGCAAACCATTCAAGGCTTCACGTTGCTCTCGCTCGCGTTGCGCGACCTGGGAAAGTGCCTCGAACACAGCATCCGACCGAGACCTGCGAGTATCTTCGTGACTAGCTGCCTGGACCAGAAACTCGGTTTCGGGCAGACTGCGCGCATACAAAACAGCGGATTTCGGCATCACGACAGTCAGGGCAGCCTTCATCGCAGACACGGAAACCCAACCCAATTTCTGTCCTTTTGACGTATGCGCCCGCGACGAAATGGAATCGTATCCGCTCCGCTGAACCTGCCCGCCGATCCCCGCATAGATGAACCGCGCGGCATAGATGCCGGTGCGCGACGACATGGGCAATGCCGCAATGCCTGCTTCGGATCGCATGTAAAGGCGGTTCGCCTGCATCACGAGCCTGCGGGTCATCTGTCGAATGGCCTTGGTCGGCTTCGGGTTGGCAAGGAACCGATCTGGGCTCAGCCCTGCTTCATCTAACCATTCGAGGGGAAGATAAATACGTCCCTCCAATGCGTCTTCGCCAATGTCGCGAGAGATGTTCGTCAACTGCATCGCGACACCAAGATCGCAGGCACGCGCCAATGCGTTCGGGTCCCGCACGCGCATCAGAACGCACATCATCGCGCCAACGGCAGATGCGACTCGCGCCGAATAGTCAAAGAGTTCCGACAGGGTCTCATAGCGACGGCCCATCGCATCCCACGCCAGACCTTCAAGCAAAGCATCCGGCAAGGCACGCGGCATGTCGAACTCTTCGACCACGCGGGCAAACGCCCGATCCGCTGCAGCATTGTCAGGACGGCCGTCGTAAATCCGTTCCAGCCGGTCTTGCAGTCTTAGAACCGCAGCCGCTTTTTCCTGCTGAAGGTCAACCGCATCGTCGGCCAGCCGGCAGAATGCATAAAGCGCGAGCGACGGATCACGGACAGACGCAGGCAACAGCTTGGACGCCGCATGGAACGACAGTGACCCATGCCGGATCGCCTCGCGGCAGGCTTCCATATCGCTTTCGTAACAGCTCATCCGCGCACCAACGCTGGATCAGGCACAAGCTGCGCCAGAACCTCGGCCGAGGAAATAACTCCGGGCAATCCCGCACCGGGATGCGTACCAGCACCCGTCAGGAACAAACCCTTGAGTTCCTCGCTCACGTTATGAGGCCGGAACCAAGCACTTTGAAGGATTCGTGGTTCGATTGAGAACCCCGATCCGTAAGGCGTCAGATACCTGTCTTTGAAGGTTTCGGGTGTAAACACCTCGCTTGCCGTTACGCGGCTCGAGAACCCCGGCAAAAGCTGTTCTTCCAACGCCTTCGTCAGACGCACACGGTATTGGCGTTCAATATCTTTCCAATCCGCAGAATCCGCATGGCCCAGATGGGGCACGGGACTCAGAACGTAAAAGGTGTCGTCGCCTTCGGGTGCTGCACTTGGATCGGTTACCGTGGGACGGTGAACGTAGAGCGAGAAATCGTCAGAGACTTTGCCCTTCATGAAGATGTCACGCACCAGACCTTTGTAGCGCGGACCGTTCAAAATGGTGTGGTGCCCCACATCTTTCCACATGTCGCGGGTGCCCTTGGTGCCGAAATACCAGACATACAGCCCCATCGACCAACGGCGCGATTTCAGCTTTTTCGGCGTCCACCGTTTACGCGGCTGATTTCGAAGTAGGCGATCATAGGTGTGTCCCGCATCGGCGTTCGACACGACGATATCAGCCGTGAGCATATCCCCAGAGGCAAGCTTGACCCCCCGCGCCTGACCGTTCTTGACGAGGATCTCGTCTACCTCGGTCTCCATGCGCAGCGTGCCACCCTGTTCGCCAATGATCTTGGCCATGTTCTCGGCAATCGCGGCAACACCACCCATTGCATAGTGCACCCCGAATTCCTTTTCGAGATGCGACACAAGGATATACATTGAGGTCACGTTGAACGGATCGCCGCCAATGAACAGCGGATGAAAAGACAGGGCCATCCGCAACCGCTCATCTTTTACGCGTTTGGCGGCATGGGCGTAAACTGACCGGTCCGCGCGCAGCATCGCAAAACGCGGCAAGACGCGAATCAGATCGCCCAATTTATGCATGGAACGACGGCCCAGATCCTCGAACCCGAACCAGTACCGCTCTTCACTGTCGCGCAAGAATTTATCGTACCCGGCAACATCGCCCGGCGACAAGCGACGCACTTCTTCGCGCATCGCTTCGGTGTCCTGACGAGCGGTAAATTTGGACCCATCGGGCCACCGGATTTCATAGAAAGGATCAAGCGGCCTCAGATCGACCTCTTGGTGGAAGTCTTTACCGCAGACCGCCCATAACTCTTTGAAAACCTGAGGCACGGTCACAATCGTTGGCCCCAAGTCGAACCGGTGTCCATCTTTCCAGATGCACGACCCGCGCCCACCCGGAACATCCAGTTTGTCGATCACGGTCACGCGGTAACCCAGCGCACCCAATCGCATGGCCGAAGCAAGACCACCTAGCCCGGCACCGATCACGACGGCATGGGCCGAAGTCAGCTTGTCGGAATGTGCCGCAAGGGCCGTATCAAGTTTTGTCATCATCATTCCATGATATACTGTCAACTTTACTTTACAATATTTTGCCGCTGGGGTGCGTCAAATTATTTAATATCTTCCCTGTCTGATGATAATATGTCAGACTTAGTTGACACTATGGGAACCGAAATGCAGACCGTGAGCCTGAGCTTTTACCGCTTTGCCACACCGCTCTCGCGGATGTGGGCGCTGACAATGATGGGCGCAGCGCGCCTATCTCTGCCGCGAATCGACGGTCTTCAGTTCTGGAAGCTCTGCGGTTCGGGCACAGGTGAAGGCTTCACGCCGATTCCCAACACCTCGGTCTACGCAATCTTGACAGTCTGGTCTGACCTCGACCGGGCAAAGCAGGCCGTTACGCAGGAATCCATCTTTCATCGCTATAGAGCGAAGGCATCGGAACACTGGACGCTGTTCTTGACCCCCTATTCGGCTCGGGGCGCGTGGTCAGGCCAATCCCCATTTATCGAAGAAAGCCCGGCACAAACCGGGCCGATCGCGGCCCTGACCCGAGCCACCGTTCGACCTGTCGTCGCTGCGCAGTTCTGGAAACACGTGCCTGACATCAGTGGCGTCATCGGCAGAGATCAAAACGTCCTGTTCAAGATTGGCATCGGAGAGGTTCCGCTCTTCCAGCAAATCACCTTTTCCATCTGGCCCGATTCCCAATCTATGGCCGCATTCGCCCGCAACAACGGCCCCCACGCGGAGGCCATCCGTGCCGTGCGTGACGGCAATTGGTTCCGCGAAGAACTTTATGCCCGGTTCCGGGTTGCCGACGAGATCGGCAGCTGGGAAGGCCAATCCCCCCGCATTCTCAAGGATATCGCCGCATGAGACATCAGTTCCCCTTTTCCGCCATCGTCGGCCAGGACCAGATGAAGCTCGCCATGGTTCTCACCGCAATCGATCCGGGCATCGGTGGCGTTCTGGTCTTTGGCGATCGGGGCACCGGTAAGTCCACCGCCGTTCGCGCGCTTGCCGCACTGCTGCCGCAGATCTCGAAACTCGAAGGCAGCGCAACAAACGCCGCCACCCTCGCCGAAATGCCTGACTGGGCGGACCCCGTATCCGGCAATATGATCGACGTGCCGACACCCGTGGTCGATCTGCCCCTTGGCACAACCGAAGACCGGCTGGTCGGCGCACTCGACATTGAACGCGCGCTCAGCCGCGGGGAAAAAGCTTTTGAGCCCGGCCTGCTGGCCAAGGCGAACCGCGGGTATCTGTATATCGACGAAGTGAACCTGCTCGAGGATCACCTTGTCGATTTGCTGCTCGACGTGGCGCAATCCGGCGAGAACGTCATCGAACGCGAAGGTCTTTCGATCCGTCATGACGCGCGCTTTGTGCTCGTCGGCTCTGGCAACCCAGAAGAAGGTGAACTGCGCCCGCAGCTTCTCGACCGGTTTGGTCTATCCGTGGAGGTTCGGTCCCCGAACGATATCGAGGAACGAGTCGAAGTGATCCGCCGCCGCGCCGCGTTTGACACCAATCCCGATGCCTTTGTCGAAAAATGGTCGGTTGAGGACACAAAAATCCGCGATGCGATCCTTGCGGCCCGCCACGCCCTCAAGACTGTCGATGCCCCCGACGACACGTTGCGCGATTGCGCTGGTCTGTGCGTTGCCATTGGGTCCGACGGGCTGCGCGGTGAACTGACATTGCTGCGCGCCGCCCGCGCCCTTGCCGCGTACAAAAGCAGCCCAAGTGTCACCCGCGAACACCTGCGCGCTGTGGCTTCCATGGCGCTCAGCCACCGGTTGCGCCGCGATCCGCTGGATGATGCCGGGTCCTCCACCCGCGTCGACCGCACGGTCGAGGAAGTCTTTGCATGAAAGAAGACCCAACTGCCGTAAACGTCCAAGGCCAATTGGCCCTGACGCTTCTGGCGGTCGATCCGGCCGGGTTGGGGGGACTGCACCTGCGCGCTCGCGCCGGACCGGTACGCGACATGTTCTGCGCTCCGATCAAGATGATCTTTCCAAAGGCGCGCCGCATTGCGCCCTCGATTTCTGATCTCCAGCTGTTTGGTGGCGTCGATATCGGCGAAACCCTGACACGCGGTCAGATCATCCGCGCCAAGGGCATTCTCGAAACGCCGACACCGCTGGTCTTTACCATGGCCGAACGCTGCGAACCCGGTCTGGCCGCAAGACTGGCGCAAGCTCTGGATTCCGACATCGGTCATGCCCTGATCTTGCTCGACGAAGGCGCTGAGGATGACGAGATCGCACCAACCACCCTGACCGAACGGCTTGCCTTCCGCGTTGATCTGGACGGAATGCGCCATGTCGATCTCGTGCACATGGTCATGGATGAGGCCGACGTCACCGCCGCACAGGCCCGCTTGACCGAAGTCAAAATTCCCGACGATGCAGCGACAGCACTGGCCGTGACCGCCATTCGCTTTGGCATCGACTCTCTGCGCGCGCCGTTGATCGCCTTGGCAGCCGCACGCGCAAATGCGGCTCTGAACAACCGGAAAACGGTCAATCAGGATGATCTCCAGATTGCCGTTCAACTGGTCTACGCCCACCGCGCCACGCAGATGCCGGTCGAAGACGAAGCGGAAGAGCAAGAGGACAATACCCAACCCGACGACACACCCGACACGCAAAGCCCGGACAAGGACGAATCTGACCTCAACCTGCCCGACGAATTGCTGATCGACGCGGTCAAAGCGGTTCTGCCATTTGACGTGCTTGCCATGCTCGAAGGGACTGGACGGATCAAGGCAGCGTCTGGCAGCAGCGGCGCGGGCCAGAAAAAGCGCGGCAATCGACGCGGGCGGCCATTGCCTTCGCGGGCAGGGCGGTTGGATGGCGGAAACCGGATTGATCTGGTTGCCACGCTGCGCGCCGCCGTGCCGTGGCAGACCATCCGCCGCAAGCAGAACCCAGACCGAACTGGCTTTCTGATCCGCCCGTCCGATATCAACGTGAAAGTGTTTCAAGAGGTGTCCGACCGTCTGGTGATCTTTGCCGTCGACGCATCGGGCTCTGCTGCCGTCGCCCGACTGTCCGAGGCGAAAGGCGCTGTCGAACTGATGTTGGCTGATGCCTATGCCCGACGTGATCACGTAGCGCTGATCTCATTCCGGGGCGAAAGCGCTGAGCTGATCCTGCCACCAACTCGGTCACTTGTGCAAACCAAACGGCGCTTGGCGGGCCTGCCCGGTGGCGGCGGCACACCGCTTGCCTCTGGTCTCAAGGCCGCCGCTGACCTCACCCAGCGCGTGCGCGCCCATGGGCTTTCCCCGTCCATTGCCGTCCTGACCGACGGTCGCGCGAATGTCCCGCTTCCGGGTAAGACCGGCCGCGCTGCCGCGAACGACGATGCACAGGCGATGGCCCGCCATGTGCGGTCGCTGAATATTCCCAGCGCGATGATCGACACATCCGTACGGCCACACCGCGACCTCCGTACGCTCTGCGACGTGATGAATGCGAAATACATCCCGCTGCCACGCGCCGATGCCAAGGGGTTGAGCCGCGCCATCGAAACCGCGCTTGGCGCGTGACATCATGGGTGCGGTTGAAACCCTGACGGCTTGGCCCCACGCGGAGCATTCGCGCTTTGTCGATGTGCGCCCGCATCGCTGGCATATTCAGGAAATGGGGCAGGGTAAAACCCTTCTCTTGCTGCACGGCGCCAGCGGATCGACCCACTCATGGCGTGACGTGATGACGGACCTTGCAAAGGATCACCACGTTGTCGCAATCGACCTGCCCGGTCATGGACAAACCAAGCTTGGATCGCGCCAAAGATCATCACTGGCGCTGATGGCGCAAGATGTTCAGGCGCTGATCGACCACGAAGGCTGGACCGTCACAGCGATCATCGCCCATTCCGCCGGGGCCGCCTTGGGCCTGCGTCTGTTGCAAGCGTCAGGCATCAAAGCGCCACTGGTCGCGGTCAACCCTGCACTGACACCGTTCAAAGGTATGGCCGGTCTGCTTTTCCCGATTGCCGCCCGTGTTGTCGCACTCAGCCCAATTATGGCCAAGATGCTCAAACGCAGGATGTCAGGACCGGGGCAGGTGGTCTCTCTATTGGAAACCACGGGGTCAAAGATCTCCCCCGAAGGTTTGAACCTCTATGCCAAGCTGTTTCGCAGTGACGCACACCTAGACGGAACCCTATTGATGATGGCGCAATGGAAGCTTGATGGGTTGGTGGCCGATCTGCCCAAGATCACCGTTCCCTGCACCTTTCTTGTCGGGGAAAACGACAAGGCGGTGCCGCCTTCTTCGGTCAAGGAAAGCGCAAAACGGATGCCGGACGCTACGGTTTTGACCTATCCCGGCTACGGCCATCTTCTGCATGAAGAGGCGCCCAGCCTTATCGCTGATCAGCTTCGCGCAGTTCTGCGCAAATAAACGTAATAAGCCCCACCACCACCGTGGCGAATATGCGCCTCTGACACATCCATAACAGCGGTGTTCAACGGGGCCATGCGCAGCCACATCGGCACCTGACGTTTCAGAACACCCCGCTGTCGGGGGATCGGATCGTGCGGATCGTCACGCTGCCCCTTGCCCGTGATCACCAGAACAAGACGAAATCCGCGCGAATAGGATGTGAGGATAAACCGCGTCAGCGCTGGGTGCGCTTGGTCGAGCGTCATGCCGTGCAGATCAATCCGCCCTTCGGGCGCTAGCCTTCCCCGACGCATCTTGCCGTAGGTCTTGGTATCCATGATCGGCTTGGGCTGAGAGGCAGTCTGCGGCTTGGATACTGAAGGACCAGCAATGTTCGCCTTTGCCCCGATCCCGAACGCTTTGGGCAAATCCATGATTTCTGGTTCTACCTTCGGCCGGACCGTCGGTTTTACGGGCTCAGCCGCACGGCGCAGCGCTTGGGGCAGGGGTGTCGCGGAATGCGTGACCTTCTGCCAAAGTTCTTTCTCCTCGGGGCGAAGCTTGCGCCGGCTCATTGGTACGCCTCGGGCAGGAATGCATATGCCCGCTGAATGGGCATCAGCACGACCATGCGCCCCGGATCTTTGATCCGCCCAGCCTGACGGCCTGCGTCATCGCCCGTGCCATAAAACACATCGGCCCTTTGTGCGCCTTTGATCGCAGAGCCGGTATCTTGCGCGATCATCAAACGGCGCAGAGGATCTGCACCCTCCTTTTCAATCCAGACAGGTGCGCCCAACGGCGTAAAGGCCGGATCGACCGCAATTGACCGAAGAGTCGTGATGGACCGGTTCATCGCACCCAACGGGCCTCGTTCTGCAGGAACTTGGCTGACTTCACGGAAGAAAACGTACGAGTCGTTGTGATAAAGCAGGTCTTCGCCTTCGGCAGGATTGCGCCGCACCCAGTTCTTGATGACATCCGCTGACACCTGATGCGGCTGGTAGACGCCGCGGCGTACCAGCTCTTGTCCGATGGACCTGTAGTTGTGCCCGTTTGCACCACCATACCCGACCCGTATCATGCGCCCATCCGGATAGCGCACGCGGCCGGAACCCTGAACTTGCAGGAAAAACAGCTCTACTGGGTCATCGACCCACGCAATCTCGAGTCCGCGCCCCTCCATCACACCACTGGTCAGAATATCCCGGCGACTGAGCCACGGGCGACGGTCATTCGCTTCAGATGGCATCTTGTAAATCGGGTGCCTATACCGCGCCGTTCGCACAGGCGAACCTGACAGTTCCGGTTCGAAATACCCGGTGAACAAGGGCTCTTTGCCGTCAGTAATCAGAATGGGGCGAAAGAAAAGCTCGAAAAACTGCCGCGCATCTGAGGCATCGAACGCGAGCGCACAGAGTGACGCCCAATCCGGTGCATCAAGATCTGCACAGGTGTTCTTGAACACGGCCAAGGCTGACGCATGATCATCGTCGGCCCAGCCGTTCAAATCCTCAAACCCAAGGATTGCGTATTGCGGATCCGGCTCATTGGGCACAACAGGTCCTGCCATCAGAACACCAAAGGTTATGGCTGCGCCCAGCCGTCGGATCATTCGCCCGTGGCGACAAGCTGCCAGTTTGGATCATCCACACCCATACGACGGGCATAGGTCCAAACGTCTTTTTGCCGCTTAACCTGGGTCGGCGACCCTTCAATGATCTCACCGGAACTGTCGCGAACCGTGGATGTCAGCTCACCGATATACTTGACTGTAATCTCGGCCATGGCGGTGTCGTCATCGAATGTCGCCTCCACGAGGCTCAATTCTCGAACACCAACAAACTCGGCTTCGATGGTCAAACCCTGTTCTTCACGTGCCTCAACACCCTCGGCAAAGGTTTCATATACATCTTCGGCCAAGAATGGTTTGATTTCGGCCAGATCACCCCGTTCAAATCCCATCAGGATCATCTCGTAGGCACCGCGCGCGCCGCCAAGAAAATCACCGACTCCGAAAGATGGCTCGGCTCGCTTCATTCGGGCCAGAGCATCTGCCGCATCGCTATCGGCATCAACGTGATCGATGATATCGTGATCCGGCCCGCCTTCGATCACTTCGAAGTCACGACGTGTCGATGAATGGGGTTCTTGCTGCCGGGGAAGCGGCTGCTTTTCGAAACCTTCCCGTGTGCCAAGAACGCTTTTCAATCGCAGGATCAAAAACACGGCAATGCCAGCAAGCACCAGAAGCTGTATCAGCGGAGAATTCATCAGGACCTCGCCCAGACCAAAGTGGAAACGTCGTTGTTGCATCCTTATGTAGGGGTTGGGTGGTGCATAGTCCACCGCACGCCCAGCGAAAGGAGTGCCCTGATATGTGGCTGTTTGTGGCTTTTTTGCTCGTTCCCCTGATCGAGATCGGTTTGTTCATACAAATTGGCGGTTGGATCGGGTTGTGGCCTACCTTGGGCATCGTTGTCCTGACGGCGATCCTCGGAACATATCTTGTCCGCTCCCAGGGCCTGATGGCGCTCGACAAACTGCGGGGATCATTCTCGCGACTCGAAGATCCGTCCGAGCCGTTGGCCCATGGCGCAATGATCCTTCTGGCTGGAGCGCTGCTTTTGACACCGGGGTTCTTCACGGATGCCGTAGGATTTGCCCTCTTGGCACCGCCGATCCGGTCGTCGCTGATCGCCTACATGCGCAAACACATCAAGGTTCAGCGCTTTGAAATGGGGCCGCAGCCTGATCCCTATGCACAAGACACCCGTCACAAGCCGAACGATACCGTCATTGATGGCGACTACCATGAGGTGTCAAACGCCAAAAAACCTACGCATCAAGGTTCTGGCTGGACGAAGCATTGAGGCCGACGTCTCCGGCTGCTAAGCAACGTCCAACTTTTGCAAATGCTCGATCCGAGGGAGAGACACATGGCTGATACGTCTGAAACCGCTGGCAATGGCGCCGCACCGCAACAAGCGCCTGTCAAAATGAACGTCCTTGCGCAATTCGTGCGCGACATGTCGTTCGAAAATATCCTTGCCCAGAAGGGCGTTCAGGGAGAAGTGCAGCCAGACGTTCAGCTTCAGGTCAATCTGGATGCCAAGAAACGTACAGCCGACAATCAATACGAAGTGATCCTCAAGCTCCAGGTCACATCCAAGGCCAAAGAAAGCGGCGACACGCTTTTCGTACTCGAGCTTGAATATGCAGGCGTATTCCAAGTTGAAAACGTACCGGATGATCAGTTGCATCCGTTCCTGTTGATCGAATGCCCGCGGATGCTCTTCCCGTTTGTACGCCGGATCGTCAGCGACGTCACACGTGACGGTGGATTCCCGCCACTGAACTTGGAGACAATTGATTTCCTTCAGCTTTATCGCACTGAACTTGCCCGTCGCGCCAGCGCACAGCAAGCTGAAACAGCGAACGCCTAAGCGTTACAGCCGCTTCCATAGGGCGGCATCCCCAAGCTTTTCGACAAAGGCGGCGTGAGCCGCCTTTTCGCTTTCAGAAAGACGCGGCGGCAACGGAGTAGGGCGCGGCTCGGGCCGCCACTCCGCTGCACCCTCTCCAGTCGCGGATTTGCCTTGCGACACGTTCAACGCGAAGTCGGGTTGTTTGCCCCCAATCAGCTCAAGGTAAACCTCTGCCAGAATTTCAGAGTCGAGCAATGCGCCGTGTAGTGTCCGTGACGAGTTATCGATCCCAAACCGACGGCATAATGCATCCAACGACGCGGGTGATCCGGGGAACTTGCGCCGGGCAATCATCAGCGTATCCACCGCCCGATCAAAGGGAATCGGCGCGCGTTTGACCCAAGACAGCTCTGCATTCAAAAATTTCATATCGAACGCAGCGTTGTGGATCACCAGCTTGGCGTCACCGATGAAATCGACAAACGCTTGCGCCACATTTGCAAAAACCGGCTTGTCGCGTAGGAAATCATCGCCCAGCCCGTGCACCTCAAATGCCTCTTGCGGCATTGCGCGTTCGGGATTGATGTATTGATGATAGGTCTTGCCTGTCGGCACGTGATTGAACAGCTCAACAGCCCCGATCTCGACAATCCGGTCGCCCTGTTCTGGCTCAAAGCCGGTTGTTTCTGTATCGAGAACAATCTCACGCATCGGTCATTCGTTTCCTGATCTGCTCCAACACATCGTGAACCTGCGCGCGTGCATGTTCAAGAGTATCGGTCTCGATCACGAAATCAGAGCGCGCACATTTCTCGTCATTTGGCATCTGTTTTGCCCGGATCGCCATGAATTGTTCACGTGTCATTGTTCCACGTTCCATGACCCGTTTTTCCTGCTCTTCAGGTGAAACAGTGACACATACAACGGTATCCATCTCGACCTCACCTCCTGTTTCGAACAGCAGGGGGATATCAAAGACAGTCACATCAGCATCGGCACTGGCAGCAAAGCGGGCGCGGTCTTCTTTGACCAGAGGGTGAACAATCCCTTCGATCATTTTCAACGCATCTGGACGGTCACCTATGATCGCCCGCAACGCGCCACGGTCCACCGCACCCCCAGAAATCGCATCCGGAAACAGCGACCCGACAGGGGGTACGGCCGCGCCGCCCTCAGCATAAAGACGGTGAACGGCTGCGTCAGCATCCCAAACGGCACATTCTTCTTCAGCGAACAGACGGGCTGTAGTGGATTTCCCCATCCCTATCGATCCCGTGAGGCCAAGTTTGAACATCAACGCAGAACCGCCGCCCGCACATCTTCGTCGACCACAGGTCGTTTACCAAACCAGCGCTCAAAGCCGGGAACCGCTTGGTGCAGTAACATCCCCAACCCATCAACAACGCGACATCCCCTGTCTTCGGCTGTTGCCAAAAGGCGCGTCCTCAGCGGTGTGTAGACAAGGTCGTTCACGATCGCTCCGGGCCGCAGCCCGTCCAGAGGCACACGCATCTCGGGCTTGCCGGTCATGCCCAAAGACGTCGTGTTCACCACCAGATCGGCATCCTCCAGCACGTTGCCCGCTTGCACCCATTCAATCACCTGGATGCGATTTCCAAAATCCTCGCGAAGTTTTTCCGCCCGGATCCGTGTCCGGTTTGTGAGCATGATCTTCGGAACACCAACATCCAACAGCGACGCCAAGACTGCGCGGCTTGCCCCACCGGCACCAAACACGACCGCGGGTCCCGATTTTGGGTTCCAATCCGGAATGGACTGTCGGATGTTTTCGATAAATCCATATCCGTCCGTGTTATCCGCATGGATGCGTCCATCTTGTCGGAAAATCAGAGTATTTGCTGCCCCGATGAGCGTCGCGCGATCAGTGATCAAATCCGCGATCTCCATCACCTTTTCCTTGTGGGGGATCGTTACATTGGCCCCAACAAACCCAAGATCTGCCAAGCGCGGCAAGAGATCGGGCAACTTATCAGGCTCGATGTCCATCGGTATATAATGCCCCTTTAGCCCGTACTTACGCAGCCAGTAGCCATGCACATTGGGGCTTTTTGAGTGGGCGATAGGATGGCCAATAACAGCGGCCAAAGGAATTTTACTGTCACTCATCCGTCAATCCGTCCGGTCAAAGTAAGGTGGTTCAGAAGCTCCAGTAACGGAAGTCCTAACACCGTGAAATAGTCGCCTTGCACCTGTGTGAACAGCCGCGAACCCTCTTCCTCGAGTTTATAGGCTCCAACAGAGTGCCGAATGCTGTCCCAGTTTCGGTCAACATAAGCCTCAAGATAGCTGTCCGAAAAATCGCGCATTCTGAGACGCACCACACCGACATGGCGCCATTTCGGCTCACCATCTTCATAGAGAACGGCCGCCGACATCAACATGTGCGACTTATTTCGCAATGCCCGAAGCTGATCCCGCGCTTCGTCCGGGGTTGATGGTTTGGCAAAAACAGTCTTATCACTGGCAAGCACCTGATCACATCCCAAGACAAGCCTACCGGGCATCTTGTCCGACACTTTGCGCGCCTTCATCTCGGCCAGAGTGTCTGCAATATCTCGCGGTGACGCCTCTTCAGCCTCCAAAGCCTGCCGGATCGCGTCTTCATCGATTCGAGCAACCTGAACTTCGAATCGAACTCCCGCGTTCCGCAGCAGATCGGCGCGAATCTGAGACCCGGAGGCAAGGACAAGATGAGGATTCATGTGGACAACTCTTGGAACAAGTTCTGTTTCTTTCTTGGAGTGTTTTGGGGAAATCTGACTACATCAGCAAGCATGTAGAAATCTCGGCAAGTTGTTCTTAGCTTCATGATCGTTTGTTCTCCCTGTGAAAAGGATAAGTACTCGTTGGGAACAAGTTGGTGCATCAACAGGACGAAGCAGCCTTTCTGATCACTTATCCCCGCAATGATTTTTACTTATTCATTTGATATCAATAATTTAGATGAATATTTCTACGATATCATCGGTTATACACAGATCTGCCCACATATCTGATCCTTGTGGGCAGTTTGTGTAGAGATCGTTAATCCACAAGCGTCTCCCTGGACTACAATCATCAAAATCCTTTTTTTAAACTTACTTATTTAAAGATTAGCTCCGGTTTGACAGCTTCTCTCCCCTCGGCTAAGAGCAGCACAGTCCTGTTCTGGACGTGACTTTCCTAAGACAACGATGAGACGACTGCCTGTAGCCGCAGTCCGGGATATTTCATGACCGAAAAGCTGAACCTTGCCGATCTGAAGGCAAAAAGCCCCAAAGACCTTTTGGCAATGGCCGAGGACCTTGAGATCGAAAACGCATCGACCATGCGTAAAGGCGAGATCATGTTCCAGATCCTGCGCGAACGTGCGGATGAAGGCTGGACCATTTTCGGGGACGGAGTTCTCGAGGTTTTGCAGGATGGGTTTGGCTTCCTTCGCTCTCCAGAAGCAAACTATCTTCCCGGTCCCGACGATATCTACGTTTCTCCTGAGATGATCCGGAAATTTTCGCTCCGGACGGGAGACACCATCGACGGTGAAATCAAGGCACCAGAAGACAACGAACGCTACTTCGCCCTGATGGATTGCACCCAGATCAACTTCCAGGATCCCGAGCGTGCCCGCCACAAGATCGCGTTTGATAACCTGACACCGCTCTACCCTGATGAGCGTTTGAATATGGAAATCGAGGATCCCACCATCAAGGATCGCTCTGCACGCATCATCGATCTTGTTGCGCCGATTGGTAAAGGTCAGCGCTCGCTGATCGTGGCTCCGCCGCGGACGGGTAAAACAGTTCTTCTCCAGAACATCGCCCACTCCATCGAGCGCAATCACCCGGAATGCTATCTGATCGTGCTGCTGATCGACGAACGTCCCGAAGAAGTTACCGACATGCAACGTTCAGTAAAGGGTGAGGTTGTGTCCTCCACCTTTGATGAACCGGCGACTCGTCACGTCGCAGTCTCCGAGATGGTGATCGAAAAGGCCAAGCGTTTGGTCGAACATAAGCGAGATGTTGTTATCCTTCTTGATTCTATCACAAGACTTGGTAGGGCATTTAACACTGTTGTGCCGTCGTCGGGTAAGGTTCTGACCGGTGGTGTAGATGCAAACGCCCTCCAACGGCCCAAACGTTTCTTTGGTGCTGCGCGAAACATCGAAGAGGGTGGATCGCTTACTATTATTGCAACTGCGCTGATCGACACAGGCAGTCGTATGGACGAAGTTATTTTCGAAGAATTCAAGGGCACCGGTAACTCGGAAATCGTGCTGGACCGCAAAGTTGCAGACAAGCGCGTATTCCCGGCGATGGATATTCTCAAGTCCGGTACACGGAAAGAAGAGCTTTTGGTCGACAAGATTGATCTTCAGAAGACCTTTGTTCTACGCCGTATCCTCAACCCAATGGGGACCACGGACGCAATCGAGTTCTTGATCTCTAAGCTCAAGCAAACCAAGACGAATTCGGAATTCTTCGACTCCATGAATTCGTAAACCTGGCGGGCGCGCAACGTCATGGACACGATCTTTGCCCTAGCCACTGTGCCGGGAAAATCCGGCGTCGCAGTGATCCGGGTGTCTGGGCCAGGCGCTTTCCAATCTTGCAGTGTTTTCGGTTTCTCTCCGCCAGAACCAAGACTGTCTGCCCTGCGTCGTCTGGTGCACAAAGATCGAGGATTCCTTGATGAAGCACTTGTTCTGACCTTCACAGAAGGCGCCAGCTTTACCGGCGAATACGTTGTCGAATTTCATGTGCATGGCAGTGTGGCGATCATCAACACGGTCTTGGATTGCCTTACAGAGGAGCAAGGTTTCAGACCTGCCGAGGCAGGTGAATTCACCCGGCGGGCGCTAAACAATGGTCGTTTGGACCTGACGCAGGTCGAAGCTCTGGCCGACTTGATCGACGCGGAAACGGAAATGCAGCGCAAACAAGCGCTAAAAGGTTTCACCGGTAGACTGCGCGAGAAGTCCGAGAGCTGGCGTGGCGATCTTATTCACGCCCTTTCATTGCTCGAGGCGACGATCGATTTCGCGGATGAAGAGGTCCCAGTCGATGTGTCAGACGATGTTGAACGTCTTCTCACTGGCGTATTGGACACAATGGATCGCGAAATCGTAGGTTTTGGCGTAGCGGAGCGTGTCCGGAGCGGATTTGAAGTGGCGATTGTGGGTCCGCCGAACGCAGGAAAGTCTACACTTCTCAATGCTCTTGCTGGCCGGGATGCTGCCATTACCTCTGAAATAGCAGGCACCACGCGCGACGTGATCGAAGTGCGGATGGACCTGGGAACCTTGCCAGTTACATTTCTTGATACTGCAGGTCTACGGGAAACCACGGATGAAATCGAATCGATTGGCATCCAGCGTGCGATTCAAAGAGCAAAAGCAGCGGATTTACGCGTGTTCCTTCGAGGGGAGGGGGAGTTTTCCGACCTTGAACCGCTTGGGCATGACATTGTAATCGATGGAAAATCAGATCTACGATCAGACGGTCAAGGCGTGTCTGGACTGACTGGGGTTGGCATTCAAAAGCTGGTCGAAGATGTGAAAGACTATCTTTTGTCCTACGCAACTTCTGCTGGATTGGTTTCGCACGAACGCCAGAAAGAGGTTCTCGTGGCTGCAAGTAGGTCGATGTCGAAAGCGTTGGATTTTGTGCGCTCTGGCCCAGAGATGTATGATCTGGGATCAGAGGAACTTCGCGCATCGATTTTCATGCTTGAAAGGCTTGTGGGTCGTGTCGATGTTGAGGATGTGTTAGATAAAGTCTTCTCAAGTTTTTGCATCGGAAAGTAAGGAGTGTTTCACGTGAAACAATTTGATTTCGATGTCATAGTCGTTGGCGGCGGACACGCGGGGTGCGAAGCCGCGCACGCATCGGCACGGATGGGCGTACGTACGGCTTTGGTCACTCTGTCCGAAGCTGGCATTGGCGTGATGTCGTGTAATCCGGCGATTGGGGGCCTCGGCAAAGGCCACTTGGTTCGCGAAATCGATGCATTTGACGGCATCATGGGGCGCATTGCTGACAAAGCAGGTATTCAGTTCCGTCTACTCAACCGTCGGAAAGGCCCGGCCGTACAAGGGCCTCGGGCCCAGGCGGATCGTAGAATTTACCAAGCAGAGATGTTGGCTGCCACTAAAGCGCAAACAAACCTGGAGGTGGTTATTGGCGAAGTAACTGACCTCATCGTGAATAATGACGAAGTAAGTGGTGTCGTTCTTGATACAGATCGTAGGCTTACGGCATCTTCTGTCATTCTGACCACGGGTACATTTCTGCGTGGTGTTATTCACATTGGTGATCGTCAGATTGCTGGCGGTCGCATGGGGGAACGCCCATCTAACGATTTGGCCATTACACTTGCGTCGTTCGAATTGCCGCTTGGTCGTTTGAAAACGGGCACGCCGCCGCGTCTGGATGGCCGGACCATCAACTGGGATGGTTTGGATGAACAGCCCGGCGATGACGATCCCGTTATGTTTTCGTTTCTATCGAAGGGTCCCACGGCACGCCAAGTGTCTTGTGCGATCACGCATACAAATGAAAAAACACACAGCATCATCCGGGCAAACTTGGACAGGTCTGCGATGTATGGAGGTCATATCGAAGGCGTTGGGCCGCGTTACTGTCCGTCAATCGAAGATAAGGTTGTCCGGTTTGCGGATAAGTCGTCGCATCAGATTTTTCTTGAGCCAGAGGGTCTCGACGACCACACGATTTATCCAAATGGAATCTCCACATCTTTGCCCGAAGATATCCAGCTGGAATACGTCCGCTCGATCGTCGGCCTTGAGGCGGCAGAGATCCTGCAGCCGGGCTATGGTATTGAATACGACTACGTCGATCCGCGCGCGCTGAATCTTGATTTGTCGCTTAAGGGTCGGACAGGACTTTATCTTGCTGGCCAAATCAATGGTACAACCGGCTACGAAGAAGCTGCGGCGCAAGGACTTGTGGCTGGGTTAAACGCGGCCCGGCGTTCAAGGCGTCTCCAGCCAGTCACCTTCAGTCGTTCGGATAGTTATATTGGCGTAATGATCGACGATCTGACATCGCGTGGAGTGCTGGAACCGTATCGAATGTTCACCTCACGCGCTGAATACCGCCTGTCTTTGCGCGCGGATAATGCTGATCAACGTTTGACGCAAAAGGCGATTGAGATTGGGTGTGTGAACGAAGAGCGTCAGAGCGTTTTTGAGAATAAAATGTTATCGATGAACTCCGGTCGGAAAAAGTTGGATAATCTAACTGTGACCTCTCGACAGCTGATTGATGCCGGCGTGACGATATCGCAGGATGGCACAAAGCGGTCAGGGTTTGAGGCATTGGCGATTGAGACGGTGTCTTGGGATGCTTTAATGTCGATTGATCCAACTTTGTCGTCCATCGATCTGGCCGTACGCGAGCAGCTTTCCAAAGATGCCCTGTATGCGAATTATATCGAACGCCAGCAGAAAGACATCGAAGCTCTTCGTAGAGACGAAGCGCAAACGATTCCTGAGGATTTTGATTTCTGCTCAATCGAAGGCCTGTCTAATGAATTGAAGACCAAGCTTGGAATAGCAAGGCCAGCTAATGTGGCTCAGGCTGCCAGGATTGATGGTATGACACCCTCTGCACTGATGCTTATTTTGTCCAAAACCCGCGCGTCTGTTGTCAAAGCGCGTGTAGCTGTATGAATGTTTCACGTGAAACATCAGAGCGATTGGATGTCTACCTATCGCTTCTTCGTAAGTGGTCACCAAAGATTAATCTTGTCTCCGCATCATCTTTGAAAGACGCCGCTCGTCGGCATTTTGATGATTCTCTGCAAGTGGCATCGCTGTGCCCAAAAAATGCAAAAACATGGGTAGACTTGGGGTCCGGTGGTGGTTTTCCCGGTGCTGTGGTGGCGATTGCACTGCGAGAAAATGGTTTGAAGGTGACGCTGATTGAAAGTGATCAACGCAAGGCGGCCTTTCTGCGTAATGTTTCACGTGAAACAAATACTCCGTTCACCGTCCTTGCGAACCGCATCGAGGCGGTCGATCCACTTCAGTCAGATGTTGTCAGCGCCCGAGCGTTAGCTCCTTTGGTAGACCTTTTGACGTACAGTGAACGACATGTTGGTGATGGCGGCATTTCGCTTTTCATGAAAGGCGGCACTTGGCGGAATGAGGTTGCGGATGCTCAAAAAAAGTGGCGATTCAATTATGAAGCGCATACAAGTGTGACACACCCTGACGCTGCCGTTATGGAGATTGGAGACCTTTCTCGTGTATGATCCCACACGCCCAGTTGGTCCAAAAATCATAGCGATCGCAAATCAAAAAGGTGGCGTCGGTAAGACAACAACTGCCATCAATTTTGCATCCGCGCTGGCCGAAATCGGTCAAAAAGTCTTGGTGGTCGATCTTGATCCTCAAGGCAACGCGTCCACGGGGCTTGGCCTGATGCCAGATGACCGCAACGCAACAACATATGATCTGCTACTAGACGATTTTCCGCTCTCGGACATTATTTGCAAAACAGGGCAAGACAACCTGTTCCTTGTGCCTTCAACTACCGACCTCAGCTCCGCTGATATCGAGCTCATCGCTAATGAAAAGCGCAGCTACCTGCTCCATGATGCTTTGCGTCAAACCGATATGGACCAATTTGAGTTTGATTTCATTCTTATTGACTGCCCCCCGTCGTTGAACCTTCTGACTGTCAACGCAATGGTCGCCGCGCATTCCGTCCTTGTTCCACTTCAAAGCGAATTCTTCGCATTGGAAGGCCTCAGCCAATTGATGCTAACCATTCGAGAGGTGCGTCAATCTGCGAATCCCGCGCTGCGAATCGAGGGTGTTGTTTTGACCATGTACGACGCGCGCAATAACTTGTCACAGCAGGTCGAGACTGATGCGCGTGACAATCTCGGAGACCTTGTTTTTAAAACGGTAATCCCGCGCAATGTGCGCGTGAGCGAGGCGCCATCATACGCGATGCCGGTTCTTGAGTACGACACAAATTCCAAGGGTGCTCTTGCATACAGGGCGCTTGCCCGAGAGTTTCTTGGGAAAAACGAAACAATGACAGCAGCGTAGGTTGAGCAGATGGCAGAAAAGAAAGAACAAAGACGCGGGCTGGGCCGAGGATTGTCTGCTTTGATGGCCGATATTGAACCCAATTCCGAAGCTGGTGCGCCGCCACAACAACGCGCGGTGCGGACACTCCCTGTTGATCAACTTTTTCCGAATCCAGATCAGCCGCGCCGACAGTTTGATGCGGACGCACTGGATGAATTAAAAATGTCGATCCGAAGCAAGGGTGTGATCCAGCCTTTGATTGTGCGACCGCGTGGCAATGTCGAAAACCAATATGAGATCGTGGCGGGGGAACGGCGCTGGCGCGCTGCGCAGGCCGCTGGCGTCCATGAAGTTCCAGTGGTTGTTCGTGAGTTTTCCGATGAGGATGTGCTGGAAATTGCAATCATCGAAAACATCCAGCGTGCTGATCTCAACCCGATTGAAGAGGCGGCGGGTTACGAACAGTTGATGTCTCGTTTTGGGCATACGCAGGAAAATTTAGCGCAAGCGCTTGGCAAAAGTCGCAGCCACATTGCGAACCTTCTTCGGCTTCTCAACCTGCCTGACGTGGTTAAAAATGCTGTTGTCGATGGTAAGCTTTCTGCCGGACATGCGCGCGCCTTGATCACTGCACCTGATCCCGTCTTGTTGGCTGGGCAGATTGTTCGTCATGGCATGTCTGTGCGCGAAGCTGAACGTTTGGTCCGTGAAGCACAAAATCCCGAAGGCGACGCAAAGCCAAAAAGATCTGCAAAATCGTCGGGGAATGAAGCCAAAGACGCGGACACAAAGGCGCTGGAAGGCGATTTGTCAGCGGCTTTGGGAATGAAGGTCTCGATTAATCACAACGCGGGCAAAGAGACGGGCAGCGTTACGATCAGCTATGACACGCTAGAAGACCTTGATCTCTTGTGTTCAGCCCTCAGTGCAGCGCGCTGATCAGCTTTTGGCAAGCTGAGCAATCAGGTAGTTGAGGACAGGCCGCCCTTTTGGTGTTGCGCCAATGCGGCTGTTCTGTTGCCAGATCAAGCCGTCGACTGTCAGGATTTCCAGTCGGTCCCTGTCAATTATAGCGGTCACATCGTCAATCAGTAGGCCTTCATTTAGGCGCAACCCCATAATGAGGCGTTCATCCGCAATATCTAGAGGCGGTAGCAGAAGCGCCTCTTTGATACCTGTTCCCTCTGACACCGCTTTCAGCCAAGCTTCTGGCTGTTTCCAGCACTCCGTGGCAAACCGTTGACCGCCGCGGGTCAGCCTCCCATGTGCCCCTGGGCCGACACCGGCATAATCCCCACCCCGCCAGTAAAGCAGGTTATGCTTGGATTCCGCCCCGGATTTGGCATGGTTTGAGACTTCATAAGCCACATATCCCGCATCATCACACAGGCGTTGCGTTAGATCGTAAAGGTCTGCGCCAAGATCGTCAGATGGCAATCCACGCAGGGTCCCACGTTGGGCGCGATCCCAGAATGCGGTGCCTTCTTCGATGGTCAGTTGATAGAGCGACAAATGATCCACGGCCAAGTTCAGCGCGGTCGTCAACTCGCGCTCCCAATCATCAAGTGACTGGTTTTGGCGCGCATAGATCAGATCAAAACTCACACGATCAAAGAATGTGCGGGCGGTTTGAAACGCGGTCTGCGCCTCGTCAACAGAATGAAGGCGCCCCAATGCCCGCAGATCATTGGGATCAAGCGCCTGAACGCCCAAGGAAACGCGGTTCACGCCATGTTTGGCATACCCTTCAAATCGGTGGGCTTCGACTGAGGTGGGATTTGCCTCTAGCGTGATTTCGATGTCATTCGCGAAAACCCAAACCTCACGGGCGGCATCCAAAACGGTCTTTACCGTTTCTGGTTCCATCAGACTGGGGGTGCCGCCGCCGAAGAAGATGGACGTCAGGACCCTAGGCCCTGTTTCACGCCCGGTCCTTAGGATTTCCTGCGCAAGGGCGTTTGCCCATTTTGTCTGATCGATGGCAGATCGGACATGGCTGTTGAAGTCGCAATATGGGCACTTTGCTGCACAAAAGGGCCAGTGAACATAAAGCCCGAACCCGCGGTCTTGCCAAAGTTCAGCCAAAGCATCCTGCCACAAATTTGCGGAAGGCGTCGGCGCGGTGGCTGATCTTGTTCTTTTCCCAGCGGTCCATTTCGCCAAAGGTAATGCTGTAGCCATTGGGTTGGAACACCGGATCGTATCCGTGTCCTTGCTCGCCACGCATGGGCCAGACGATGTGTCCGTCCATCGTGCCGGGGAACACTTCGTCGTGTCCATCGGGCCAGGCAAGAACCAATGTGCAGCAAAACCGTCCCGTCCAAGGTGGCTCAACCCCAGAATCGCGGAGCGCTTTGTTTGTCTTGTTCATTGCCATGACAAAGTCACGACCCGTCTCTGTTTCCGCCCAATCGGCTGTATAGACGCCGGGTGCGCCGCCCAATGCGTCAATCTCAAGCCCACTGTCGTCAGATAGGGCTGGGAGGCCAGTGGCTTTGGCCGCTGCATGTGCTTTGATCCGAGCGTTTTCGACGAAAGTGGTTCCATCTTCGACCGGTTCGGGCAGGTTCATCTCGGCCGCGCCAACGACCGAGACACCATAGTCTTTCAAAAGATCGGCGATCTCTTCCAGCTTGCCCCTGTTGTGGGTTGCCACGAGAAGCCGGGTTCCTTCGAATTTGCGTGTCATTCCGCCGCCTTGAGCTGCAAAGCGACGAGTTCCTGCACACCGGCATCCGCCAGATCAAGCAATTCGGTCATCTGCGTGCGCGAAAAGGTCGATCCTTCGGCTGACATTTGTATTTCGATCAACTGCCCATCGCCGCGCATGATGAAGTTGCCGTCAACACCGGCTTCGGAATCTTCTGGATAGTCGAGGTCAAGAACAGCCTGGCCAGCATAGATACCGCAGCTGACAGCAGCGACCGGAGAAATCAGCGGATCGCTTTTCACTTCACCGGCTTTCATCAACTTATTCACGGCAAGACGCAGCGCGACCCAACCGCCTGTGATTGACGCACAACGCGTGCCGCCATCAGCTTGAATAACATCACAATCGACGGTGATTTGACGCTCGCCAAGCGCCACGCGATCGACGCCAGCACGCAAGCTGCGCCCAATTAGTCTCTGAATCTCGACCGTGCGACCCTGTTGCTTGCCCGCGGCACTCTCGCGGCGCATCCGGCTTGTCGTGGAACGGGGCAGCATACCGTATTCGGCAGTGACCCAGCCCAGTCCGGATCCCTTGATAAACGGCGGCACACGGTCTTCGATTGTGGCGGTGCAGAGCACGTGGGTATCCCCCATGCGGATCATGCATGAGCCTTCTGCATGTTTGCTGATCCCGGTTTCGATTGAAACCGCGCGCATTTCGCTTAATTTCCGTCCTGACGGTCGCATGGTATATCCCCTTGATTGCCGTGTACGGATACAGGCAGGCTTTCTGGTTTCGCAAGCCAATAGTCTGAACCAGTGTGACCGTGATTTGCGAGATGAGGTGAGTGATTGAGCGACGGGACCAAACTTCTGGATGAGATGAACGACCGGTCGCGGGAAGTGTTCCGTAAGGTTGTCGAAGGCTACCTTCTTAGCGGCGAACCTGTGGGCTCGCGCACGTTGACGCGTACGCTTGAGGAAAAGGTATCTGCGGCAACCATTCGGAACGTGATGCAAGACCTGGAGTTTCTAGGTCTGTTGGACAGCCCTCATATCAGCGCAGGCCGTATCCCGACCCAGCTTGGTTTGCGTATGTTTGTAGATGGCCTTCTGGAAGTACGTGATCTTGATGTCGATGATCGACAGAAGATTGATGCAACTGTGACAAGCAACAGTCAGGATGTTGGCACAATTCTGGATAGGGTCGGATCTGCTTTGTCCGGTGTAACGCAAGGCGCGTCCCTTGTTCTCACGCCCAAGCATGAAGCGGCCATCAAACATATCGAGTTTGTTCCCGTGGGCGGGGATCAGGCATTGGTGGTCTTGGTTTTTGCCGATGGGCATGTCGAGAATCGTCTCTTCACGCCTCCTCCGGGACAAACACCAAGCTCGATGCGAGAAGCGGCGAATTTTTTGAATGCTTTGGTTGAAGGAAAAACACTGTCTGACCTGCGTCGTACGATCAAAGACGACATGGCCCGCAAGCGCCGTGAGCTGGATTCACTTGCCGCGATATTGGTCGAGCAAGGCTTGGCGATTTGGGACGAACACGCCGACACGTCCGGTCGTTTGATTGTGCGCGGGCGGGCGAATCTTTTGGCAGAAGACACCCATGCCGAAGAGTTGGAGCGCATCAGGGAATTGTTCGACGATCTTGAGCGCAAGCGGGACATCGCAGAATTTCTTGAACTGACCGAACAAGGCGACGGTGTGCGCATTTTTATTGGTTCTGAGAATAAACTTTTCTCACTTTCGGGTTCCTCTTTGGTGGTGTCTCCATATATGAACGCTGATCGTAAAATTATCGGTGCGGTGGGGGTTATAGGCCCGACCCGTTTGAATTATGGACGGATCGTACCGATCGTGGACTACACAGCGCAGCTCGTCGGGAAATTGCTCGGCGACCGCAACCAAGGGTAACGAAATGGCCGAAACGGATCACACGAAGGATTTTCTCGACAGCCTGGCCGAGGCCGAGGCAGAGGAAAACGAAGCTCTTGAAGAAGAGATCAGCGATGAAGACGCTGATCTGGATTCTTTGCGTGCCGAGCGGGATGATCTGAAAGACAAGTTCATGCGCGCGTTGGCAGAAGCCGAAAACGCGCGTAAGCGTTCAGATAAAGATCGCCGCGAAGCACAACAGTATGGTGGGTCACGCTTGGCGCGCGACCTCCTGCCGGTTTATGACAATTTGCAGCGTGCACTTGCTTCCATTCCAGAAGAACAACGCGAGGCGTCCAAAGCCTTTATCGAAGGTGTCGAGCTGACAATGCGTGAACTGCTCAATGTCTTCAGCAAGCACGGCGTTACCGCGATCAAGCCTGAAGTGGGTGACAAGTTCGATCCACAGATGCACGAAGCGATGTTTGAAGCACCGGTTCCGGGCACAATCGCAGGCGAGATCATTCAGGTCTCGACCGAGGGCTTCATGCTGTATGATCGTCTGCTGCGTCCGGCGCAGGTTGGCGTAAGCTCGATGCCGAAGTCCTAATCGTCTTTCAGCAACGATTTCAGGCTATACAGAGCCTGTAACGCCTCCATCGGCGTCATTTCATCGGGGTGCAGATCTTTGATCTGTGCCTCGATCTTGCTTTCGGCCGCGGGCTTTGTTGGCTGCGGGGTGTTTGCGACAGCCGAGAACAGCGGAAGATCGTCGATCAACGCCTTAGGCGAGGTTTTCTCGCGCTCCCCTTTTTCCAGCGCGTCCAGAACGGACCGCGCACGGGTGATAACGGCTGGTGGCAGACCGGCAAGCTGGGCAACCTGAACGCCGTAAGACCGATCTGCAGCGCCTTCGCGCACCTCGTGCAGAAAGATCACCTCGCCCTCCCATTCGCGCACAGCGACTGTTGCGTTCTTGACGCCGTCCAGGCTGTTCGCGAGCGCGGTTAGTTCGTGGTAATGCGTGGCAAAGAGCGCGCGGACTTTATTCACGGATTGCAGATGCTCTAACGTGGCCCAAGCGATGGATAGGCCATCATAAGTTGCCGTTCCCCGACCGATCTCATCCAGGATCACCAATGCGCGGTCGTCCGCTTGGTTCAGGATTGCCGCTGTTTCAACCATTTCCACCATAAAGGTCGATCGCCCGCGCGCCAGATCGTCGGATGCCCCAACGCGGCTGAAGATTTGACTGACCAGTCCGATATGCGCCGATTTCGCCGGAACGTAAGACCCAATTTGCGCCAAAAGCGCAATCAATGCGTTCTGCCGCAGATATGTCGATTTACCGGCCATGTTCGGACCAGTCAAAAGTGTGATTGCCGCGCTGTTGCTCTGGGCCGACAAGTCACAATCATTGGCAACAAACCCTGTATCGCCTTGCGCCCTGAGCGACCGCTCGACCACAGGATGACGTCCGCCCTCAATCTCGAAGCTGCGGCTTTCATCAACCTTAGGGCGGCACCAATCCAGATCGCTGGCTAGATCTGAAAGCGCTGTAGCGAGGTCCAGTTCAGCCAGACCCGTTGCAAGAGCATTCAGTGCGGGCTGTTGGTCCAAAATGGCGCGACTTAGGGTGGTGTAGAGCCGCTTTTCAATCTCGATCGCCTCACCGCCGGCGTTCATGATGCGGCGTTCGAGTTCGGACAATTCCACGGTGGTGAATCTGATTTGGTTCGCGGTCGTCTGTCGATGGATGAAGGTTTCATTCAGCGGTGGGGCCATCATCTTTTGCGCGTGGGTCGAGGTGGTTTCGATGAAGTACCCCAGAACATTGTTGTGTTTGATCTTCAGCGACGACACGCCCGCCATGTCGGAATATTGTGCCTGAAGGCCGGCGATCACACCGCGGCCTTCATCTCGGAGCTTTCGCGCCTCGTCCAAAGCTGCATCATAGCCCGGGGCGATAAACCCTCCATCTCGGGCCAATAGCGGTGGCTCAGCGATCAATGCCTCGTCCAGAAGTGCGCTCAAGGCGTCGTGGCCTTTGCAGGCGCTAACCGCATGACTGAGCATGTCTGGCAGCTTATATGTCTCTAACGCACCTGAAATTGTCTCTGATTGCGCCAGAGCATTGCGGATTGCCGCCATGTCTCGGGGCCCGCCGCGCTCAAGACCAAGGCGCGAAAGCGCGCGATCCAGGTCAGGAACACGTTTGAGCGCATCGCGGATTTGCTGGGCCAATATCGGATCAGAGATCGCCCACGTGATCGCGTCTTGGCGGTTGCGGATCACTGACAGGTCGCGCGATGGCGTGGACAGTCGCCGCTCTAAAAGACGCGCGCCGCTTGCGGTGGCAGTTCGGTCAATGACGGACAAAAGCGATCCGGCACGACCGCCCTGCAGGGAGTGGGTCAATTCTAGGTTTCGACGCGTGGCAGCGTCGATGTGCATCGAATTGCCAAGCTTCTCCTGCTGTGGCGTTCGGAGCAAAGGCAGGCGGCCTTTTTGTGTCAGATCCAGATATTCAATCAGCGCGCCCATGGCTGACAGTTCAACGCGCGAGAACTGGCCGTAAGCGTCAAGCGATGACACACCAAATTGCTGTGTCAGTCGCGTGTGCGCGCCCGTTGAGTCAAAGCTTGATTTGCTGAGCCATGTGGGTTCCAGCCCCAGATCGTCGAGCACGTTGGCAACTGCGGTTTCCGTGCCTTCCGCCATCAGGATTTCGGCTGGAGAGAGTTGCGCCAGTTCGGGACCCACGCGGGCCAATGACAGTGGCAAAACATGGAGTGCACCGGTCGAGATGTCGGTCCAAGCCAGCGCCCATTCGTCTCTGACACAGGCCAATGCGGCCAAAAAGTTGTGACGCCGCGCCTCAAGCAACGTTTCCTCGGTCAGCGTTCCGGGTGTGACAAGGCGCACCACATCACGGTTGACGACAGACTTCGATCCCCGCTTTTTCGCCTCGGCCGGGCTTTCCATCTGTTCGCAAACCGCGACGCGAAACCTTTTTCGTATTAGCGTGAGCAAGTATCCTTCGGCGGCATGGACGGGCACACCGCACATCGGGATGTCGTCACCGTCATGTTTCCCGCGTTTGGTAAGTGCGATATCTAGCGCCTCGGATGCAGCTGCAGCATCGTCAAAGAACAATTCGTAAAAATCACCCATGCGATAGAACAACAAAGCGTCCGCATACTGGGATTTTATTTCCAGATATTGCGCCATCATGGGTGTGACGGGTGATTTATTCGCGTTCACAAGCTTCCCCTCGGTGCTTTGGCGTGACATTAAGACGACCGACCCGGGTGGAAAACCCGATTTTGACGTATGAGGCCTCTGACGCATGTCCAACCCGAAATACACCCGCGAAGAAGCGCTTGCCTTCCACCTTGAGCCGACCCCCGGAAAATGGGAGGTGCAGGCCACCGTCCCCATGACCACACAGCGCGATCTGTCGCTGGCCTATTCCCCCGGTGTGGCGGTGCCCTGTGAAGACATCGCGAAAGACCCCGGTCTGGCCTATGATTACACCAACAAGGGCAACCTCGTCGCGGTGATTTCCAATGGAACGGCGGTTCTGGGTCTGGGTAATCTTGGCGCGCTTGGATCGAAGCCGGTGATGGAGGGCAAAGCTGTTCTGTTCAAACGCTTTGCGGACGTGAATTCCATCGATATTGAGCTGGATACCGAAGACCCCGACGAATTCTGCAAAGCGGTGCGTCTGATGGGACCAACCTTTGGCGGCATCAACCTTGAGGACATCAAGGCGCCGGAATGCTTCATCATCGAACAGCGCCTCAAGGAAGAGATGGATATCCCCGTCTTCCACGATGACCAGCATGGCACGGCGGTGATCTGTGCGGCGGGCCTGCTGAACGCGCTGCATATTTCGGGTAAAAAGATCGAAGATGTGAAGATCGTTCTGAACGGGGCTGGAGCGGCAGGTATTGCCTGTATCGAACTGCTCAAGCGGATGGGTGCGCGGCATGAAAACTGTATCGTCGCGGATACCAAGGGTGTGATCTACCAAGGCCGCACCGAAGGCATGAACCAGTGGAAATCGGCGCATGCGGTTAAAACCGACGCGCGTTCACTGGAAGAGGCGATGGTCGGCGCGGATGTCTTCCTTGGGGTCAGCGTAAAGGGTGCCGTCACACAGGACATGGTTCGGTCGATGGCCGACAACCCGGTTATTTTCGCGATGGCGAATCCCGACCCTGAGATCACGCCTGAAGAGGCGCATGAAGTGCGGATGGATGCCATCGTGGCCACCGGGCGCAGCGACTATCCGAACCAGGTGAACAACGTGCTCGGTTTCCCGTACCTGTTCCGGGGCGCATTGGACATTCACGCGCGGGCGATCAATGACGAGATGAAGATTGCCTGTGCGCAGGCCTTGGCTGATTTGGCGCGCGAGGATGTACCGGATGAGGTGGCGCTCGCCTATGGCAAAAGCCTGACCTTCGGTCGCGATTACATCATTCCCACGCCCTTCGATCCGAGACTGATTCACCGCATTCCGCCCGCAGTGGCGAAGGCGGGTATGGACACGGGTGCTGCGCGCCGGCCGATCATTGATCTTGTTGCGTATGAGGAATCTCTCAAATCGCGGATGGATCCGACGGCGAGCATCCTGCGTGGGATCAATGCACGGGCGCGCAAGGCGCAGGCGCGAATGATTTTTGCCGAGGGCGACGATCCACGCGTGCTGCGTGCTGCGGTCATGTACCAACGGTCTGGGTTTGGAAAAGCCTTGGTTGTGGGGCGTGAGGCGGATGTGAAGGCCACGCTGGAAGAGGCCGGATTGGGCGATGCGGTACGCGAGATTGAAGTGGTGAACGCGGCCAACACACAGCACCTCAGCCGGTACAAAGATGTGCTGTACGGGCGGCTTCAACGTAAAGGGTATGACCATCAGGACATTCACCGCCTTGCGGCGCGGGATCGGCATGTCTTTGGCGCGCTGATGTTGCAGCAGGGGCATGGTGATGCGCTTGTCACCGGGGCGACGCGGAAATCGGCGCATGTGATGGAGCTGATCAACCACGTGTTCGACGCAGACGCATCGCATGGTGCGGCGGGTGTTACGGCGCTGTTGGTCAAGGGTCGGATTGTGCTGATGGCTGATACGCTTGTGCACGAATGGCCAGATGAGGAAGACCTTGCCAATATCGCTGAGCGTGCAGCCGAGGTGGCGCGTCTGATCGGGCTTGAACCTCGAGTCGCGTTTGTGTCGTTCTCGACCTTCGGCTACCCGGTGTCAGAACGTGCCGAAAAGATGCACATCGCGCCACGTGTTCTGGACCGACGCGGTGTGAACTTCGAATACGAAGGAGAAATGACCGTCGATGTGGCGCTGAACCGGAATGCGCAAAAGTTCTATCCGTTCCAGCGTCTGACCGGCCCTGCGAACATTCTTGTGGTGCCAGCACGCCATTCCGCATCCATTTCGGTTAAGCTGATGCAGGAAATAGCCGGAGCGACGGTAATTGGTCCCATTTTGGCAGGTGTCGACAAATCAATTCAGATTTGTTCGACCTCCATGACGGCGGGCGACATTCTGAACATGGCTGTTCTGGCAGCGTGCAAGGGGCGGTAAACCATGGCCGTTTTTAACCTTGGTTCGATCAATGCGGATCTGTTTTATCAGGTGCCGCATCTGCTTGCGCCGGGTGAAACGCTGGCCTCAACGCAACACAGTCGTGGGTTGGGTGGCAAAGGGGCGAACATGTCGGTTGCCATTGCCCGTGCCGCCGCGCGGGCCGTGCATATCGGCGCGGTTGGGGCTGACGGGCGATGGGCGGTCGAGAGATTGTTGGAATACGGTGTCGATACCCGGAATATCGTGGAGCTGGATGTGCCAACTGGCCATGCGGTGATCATGGTCGATGATCAAGGCGAAAACGCCATTTTGCTGTTTCCGGGAACCAATCGGGCCTTAACAGAGACACATATCGCCCCAGCGCTTATGGCCGCAACCGAAGCAGATACGTTCGTATTCCAGAACGAAACCTCTGCCCAGATCGAGAGCGCAACGCTGGCCTCTGCCAAGGGAATGCGGGTGGTCTACGCAGCGGCCCCGTTTGATGCACAGGCGGTCGAGGCAGTTTTGCCGATGTTGGACATCCTTGTGATGAACGCAGTTGAGGCGCAACAGTTGACAGATGCCCTGGGCATGACGTTGGCCGCGCTTACGGTGCGCGATGTGATTGTGACGTTGGGTGGTGAAGGTTGCCGGTGGATCAACACGGATGCCGGTACAGACCAGATGTTTCCAGCCATTCCCGTCACCCCGGTCGACACGACGGGCGCGGGCGACACCTTTACAGGGTTCTTGGTTGCTGGACTTGATCGCGGATTACCGATGGAGCAGGCGATTTCATTGGGTCAACAGGCGGGCGCGATCATGGTCACGCGCCACGGAACGGCCGACGTGATACCCGATCTGAAAGATATCCAAGACGCCCGGCTTTCTTAATTGCCGATAAACGGCGCCTCGCTGCCCCAAAGTTGTTCGATTCGGGCATCGCGCCCACAGCCTTTGCGATACCGCTTGTACGCCTCTTTCTGCGGGATCGCGCCGAACCGAGTCAGTACTCGATTGGTGCCTTTGTAGTAATCCTGATGGTAATCTTCGGCATCGTAAAAGGCTTTTGCGTCTAGGATTGGCGTGACGATCTTGCGGCCCAATGCGGCTTGTGCGCTGGCTTTGGCCTTTTCCGCAGCGGCACGTTCGGCAGAGTTAGAGACGAATATAGCTGTGGCATAGCTTTGTCCTCGGTCGCAGAATTGGCCACCGGCATCCGTCGGGTCGATAGACCTGAAGAACAGATCGTAAAGCTGCGTGCGGTTAATAGTGCCACTGTCATAGGTGATTTTCACCGCTTCGAAATGGCCAGTGCCGCCGCGGGTGACTTCTTTGTAGGTCGGGTTCGCCACTGTGCCACCGGTGTAGCCAGACACCGCTTCCTTGACGCCGCGCACCCGTTCGAAATCGGCTTCGACGCACCAGAAGCAGCCGCCGGCGACAACAATCTCGCGAGTCTCACCCGCGCTTGCGTTGCTGGATTGCAGGAATACCCCGGCAAGGATGGCGAGTGTAAGGGCAATCGGGTGAGTGCGGCGAAGTGGGCGCATGGGAACCTCCAAAAATCTGAAATCAAACTGCGATGAAAGGCACGGAGGGTGCAATTTTTGTCTTGGGATCTCACTCGAAGGTGAAATCGAGTTACTGCTTGCGCGAGGGCTCTGACGCGATACCGTCCGGGCAAAATAAACCTATCAAAGGGCTTGGACGATGAAGGTGGCGATGTGGTCTGGACCACGTAATCTGTCGACTGCGATGATGTATTCTTTCGCCCAACGCGCCGATTTTGCAGTTTTGGATGAACCTTTTTACGGACCCTATCTTCGATTGACGGGGTTAGATCATCCAATGTGCAATGAGGTTCTTGGTGATAGAAGAAAAGATGCCGTTGAGGTAGAACAGTCCCTGATGGATCCTGTGCCAGACGATAAGACGCACGCCTATCATAAGCATATGTGCCAACACATGATCGACGGAATTCCCCGTAGTTTCATGTCTGAATGTGTGAACGTCTTTCTAATCCGTCACCCCGCGCGTGTGGTTGCGAGCTTTGCCAAAGGCTATCCCGACCTGACGGCGGACGATATCGGCTTTGATGCTCAGGCTGAACTATTTGAACACGTTCGATCGCTTGGTCAAACGCCTGTCGTGATCGACAGCGCGGACATCCGCGATGATCCTGAAGGCATGTTGCGGGGGTTGTGTGAAACAATTGGGTTGGAGTTTGATCCCGCGATGTTGTCATGGCCCGTGGGACCAAAGCCTTATGACGGGGTTTGGGCGCCGCATTGGTACATTTCGCTTCATGCAACAACTGGATTTGCCGGTCCTGAAGGGCCGTTGCCAGACCTGAGCGGGCATTTGGCAGAGCTGGTAGCGCGGACAATGCCAGCATATCGCGCTTTGGAATCCAAAAAAATTTCGCAAAGCTTGAAACTCTGAACGGTCGGTGTCCGTGGCTGTTGGTGTCCGCGGGGGTCAAAGCCCGCACCAAACAGGAGACTGACCATGAAATTTGTACTCTCGACCACAATTTTCGCACTGTCCGCAACCGCGCTCATGGCGGCTGGCCATTCGATGGCACCGTCCGTTGACGCGATGGATCAAGATGTGTCCGGTGGCACCGTGACCGCGTCCAGCGTTGTCGCCCCGGCCAATGGGTGGCTGGTAGTGCACCGCACCGATGCCGAGATGAAGCCGGGACCAGTTGTGGGTTATGCCGCGCTCAGGGAAGGTGAAAACATGGATGTCGCGGCGATTCTTCAGGAAGATGTCGCGACGGGTGACATGCTCATGCTGATGGTTCATGGCGAAGACGGCGGCATGTCGACCGGTGTGTTCGAATACACGCTGGGCGCCAAGGAAGACGGCCCCATCCGAGTGGACGACAAGCTGGTGATGACGGTCGTTACAGCCAACTGAGTTACGAAAAAGGCCCGCCAGTTTGGCGGGCCTTTTAGATTGAATAGAGACTGTTTTACTTCAAACGACGGTTCCGCGCCGCCAGCAGTTTCAGCCGCAGCGCGTTTAGCTGGATGAAGCCTTGTGCGTCTTTCGGGTCGTAGGCGCCCGCGTCTTCCTCAAACGTTACATGCGCTTCGGAATACAGCGAATGGTCCGACCAGCGGGCAACCGTGTTGCACGATCCTTTGTAGAGTTTCACGCGGACGGTGCCGGCGACATGCTCTTGGCTCTTATCGATCAGGGCTTGCAGCATTTCGCGTTCCGGGCTGAACCAGAAGCCATTGTAGATCAGTTCTGCATACCGTGGCATGATCGAATCTTTCAGGTGGCCTGCGCCGGAATCCAGCGTGATCTGTTCGATCCCACGATGCGCCTCGAGCAGAACGGTGCCGCCGGGTGTCTCATAAATGCCGCGCGACTTCATTCCGACAAAGCGGTTTTCCACGAGATCCAGACGGCCCACGCCGTGCTTGCCACCCAGTTCGTTCAGCTTGGTCAGGATCGTGGCCGGGCTCATCGCCTCGCCATTGATCGCAACGGCATCGCCTTTTTCAAAGGTGATCTCGACCATTTCTGGCGTGTCCGGTGCATCTTCGGGGTGCACGGTGCGCTGGTAGACGTAATCGGGCGCTTCCTGCGCCGGGTCTTCGAGAACCTTGCCCTCGGACGAGGTGTGCAACAGGTTCGCATCAACCGAGAACGGTGCTTCGCCGCGCTTGTCCTTGGCGATGGGAATCTGGTTCTTCTCGGCAAAATCCAAAAGTTTGGTGCGTGAGGACAAATCCCATTCGCGCCAAGGTGCGATCACCTTGATGTCGGGGTTGAGCGCGTAGGCGGCCAGTTCGAAACGGACCTGATCATTGCCCTTGCCGGTCGCACCGTGAGACACGGCATCGGCACCGGTTTCGGCGGCGATTTCGACCAAACGCTTGGAAATCAGCGGTCGCGCGATGGAGGTGCCGAGCAAATACAGGCCTTCATACAGCGCATTGGCGCGGAACATGGGGAAGACGAAATCGCGGACAAATTCTTCGCGCACGTCTTCGATGTAGATGTTCTCGGGCTTGATCCCCAGCATGACCGCCTTTTCGCGAGCCGGTTCCAGTTCTTCGCCCTGGCCTAGGTCAGCGGTGAAGGTCACGACTTCGCAACCATACTCCGTTTGCAGCCATTTCAGAATGATCGAGGTATCGAGGCCACCGGAATAGGCCAGCACAACTTTTTTGGGCGCAGACATGGGTTTTCCTTTAACGGGTTTGCCGGGGCGATTACTTGTTTTTATGAGCAGGGGCAAGAAGTGGCCTGAGAACAAGGCAAAGGAGACAGGACAGTGGGTGCGATAACAGGTTGGCAGATTTTCAAACATTCGTTCAATCTGGTGATGGCCAATCTTGAACAAGCCTTCCGTCTTTCGCTGGTCCTGTACCCCATTCAGAGCGCGTACACCGTCTACAGCTTTCTTAATCCCCCGCAGATGATGGATCTCGAAGGCACGCAAGTTCCGATGATGTCTCCGGAAACGATCTTTCCAACGATTGTGCTGGGTCTTCTCGCGGTGATTGCCAGCCTGTGGATCGCCGTTGCTTGGCACCGATTTGCGCTGACCGGAGAAAGCACTTCTGGCTGGCTGCCGCAGTTTCACGGATCTGCCGTCATGGGATATCTAGGACGATCGATCCTGATCGGCGTGCTTGTGGTTCTTGGGGTGATGGTTCTGTCGATTCCAATTGGCATCATTTCAATCGGCTTGCCGGCGCTTGCGGGGATCATGTCGCTGATTCTGATTGGCGCGGCGGCCTATTTGTTTTTCCGACTTGGCATCATGCTGCCTGCAGCAGCGTTGGGAGAAAAACTGACGCTTGGCGAAACATGGGACGTCACGAAGGGGCGCAGTAGCATAATTCTGGTGCTTGCGCTGATCGTTGTGGGAGCGAGCGTGATCATCCAGTTGCCGTCATGGTTCAACGACAACCCGTCGTCGATCATCAACGTGGTTTATTCGCTTGTCGTCAACTGGTTTGCGACGATCATCGGGATTTCGGTTCTGACCACGCTCTATGGGCATTTTGTCGAAAACCGTCCCATTGACTGACTGCATGTGCCCATGTGCTATTGCCCCGAGGGGGATGTATGACTGATTTTGCCCAATCCGCGCGTAATGCGACCCTAGCCATGCGCGAGGTGTTTCCGCAAACGCCGCTGTTGCGCAATGCGCATCTGTCCGAACAGTATGACGCGGATATTTATCTCAAGCGCGAGGACCTGTCCCCGGTGCGCAGCTACAAACTGCGCGGTGCGTTCAATGCGATGCGCAGGCGGCCCGAGGCAGAGCTGTTCGTTTGCGCCAGCGCAGGTAATCACGCGCAGGGCGTGGCTTATATGTGCAAGCATTTCGGCAAGACCGGCGTGATTTTCATGCCGGTGACGACGCCACAGCAGAAGATCCAGAAAACTGCAATGTTCGGAGGAGACAGCATCGAGATCCGCCTTACGGGGGATTATTTCGATGACACGCTGGCCGCTGCGCAGGCGTTTTGTGTGGAAGCGGGTGGGCATTTCCTGTCACCGTTTGATGATGATGACGTGATCGAAGGGCAGGCGAGTGTTGCTGTCGAGGTCACTGAGCAATTGGGCAAAATGCCAGATCATATCGTGCTACCGGTCGGTGGTGGCGGATTGTCAGCGGGGATGCTCAGCTATCTGGGGACGGGCTGCCAATATACGTTTGTTGAACCTGCGGGTGGCGCTTGTCTGCGCGCCGCTTTGGAGGCGGGCAAACCTGTGCGCTTGGATCATGTAAATACCTTTGCTGACGGTGCTGCGGTGGGGCAGATCGGGCAAAAGACCTTTGCGCGTTTGAACGGGATCGGGCTGGCGAACACGCTGACGATCAGGGAGGATAGACTGTGTACGACAATCCTAGAGATGTTGAATGTCGAAGGGATTGTTCTGGAACCTGCAGGCGCTTTGTCGGTGGATGCGTTGCAAGATCTGGGTCAGTCGATCAAGGGGCGCACGGTTGTTTGTGTGACCACGGGCGGCAATTTCGATTTCGAGCGTTTGCCCGAGGTTAAAGAGCGGGCGCAGAAATACCTTGGGCTCAAGAAGTACTTTATTCTGCGGCTGCCGCAACGGCCTGGCGCACTTAAGGACTTCCTGAATTTTCTTGGTCCTGAAGACGATATCGCGCGGTTCGAGTATCTCAAGAAGTCAGCGCGCAATTATGGCTCTGTCCTAATCGGGATCGAGACCCGCAACGCTGCAAACTTTGACAAGCTGTTTGCGCAGTTGAATGCGGCTGGTTTCACCTATCAAGACATCACCGACGACGACCTGCTGTCGCAATTTGTGATCTGATGAAGTTCGACGGCGCAACGGCGATTGTCACCGGCGCCGGGCAGGGCATAGGAGCGGCATTGGCGCGTGCCCTTGCAGCCCGGGGCGTTCGGGTTCTTGTTTCTGATCTGTCGCAAGATTTGGCGATCCGGGTTGCCGATGAAATTGGGGGTGTTCCGCATGACGGAGACCTTTGCGACCCAACCGTAATCACAGCAATGATCGACTTGGCCAATGCAAAGTTTGGCAAGGTGGACATGCTGTTTTCCAATGCCGGTTTTGCGCTGGGCGAACCTAATGGGCCAACGTCGCGCCCGGATTCGCATTGGCAGAAAAGCTGGGATTTGCATGTCATGGCGCATTTGCGAGCGTCGCGACTGCTTGTTCCCCAAATGGTTTTGCGCGGCTCCGGTGTTCTGGTCAATGTCGCCTCTGCAGCAGGCGTGTTGTCCCAGATCGGGGATGCCGCGTATTCCGCCACGAAACATGCCGCGGTCAGCCTTGCGCAGTCATTGGCGATCGAACACGGTGCCGACGGTGTTCAGGTCGCGGTTGTTTGCCCGCTTTATGTGGCTACGCCTTTGTTGGGGTATGATGACCCCGCTATGATACGTGCACCGGGTGTAATCAGTGCTGAAGACGTCGCTGAGGCAACATTGACGGGTGTTGCCGAAGGTCGGTTCATGATCTTTCCCCATCCGGATGCCCAAACCTTTTTCGCGCAGCGCGCAGCCGACACCGACCGCTGGATGTCGGGGATGACGCGGTTAAGGGCGCGTGTCTCAGAGCGGACAGACGGAACTGATCCGGCGGTTATTCACCGGTTCATCTAGGCTGCAAACCGCTGGGCGAATTCTGTTTCGAACAGTTGCCGGGATTGCGCGTAGATTTGTTTCATGGACGGGACATCCACATCGCAATCGCCGTTGGTGACCGAAATTTCCGCTGCGCTGCAGGTTTCTGCGAGGTTGGCAAATCCGAGATTGAGCGCCGATCCTTTCAGGAAGTGCATCAACTCCTGCATCTGGCGTGCATCATTCCGCGCCGAAGGCAGCCGTGACAGCGTGTCTTCAACTTCCATCAAGAAAAGTTCTGCCACTTCAGAAAAGTCTTCGGGGCCGATTTCATCGCGCAGTTCGGCAACGCGTGTCCAGTCAATCATGGGAACCTCCATCACTGGTTTGGCGTAGCAAGCAAAGATGAAGAAACTGCAACAGTATGCAGACGACACGAAACTGGTGGGGTTTCATATCATCTTAACACTTGGCGCCTAACAGAAGCACGGGGGCCGGCGTTTGGGTTGGTGAATGGTTATGTTTCAAGACGCAAAATTTGCGTTCCCCGATGTGCAAGATGGTCATCTGTGTCGTGTGTTGGTTGTTGATGACAGTCGCGTGCAGCGCCGGATCCTCACCCTTATGCTGGAACGCTGGGGGTATATCGTCGCCGAAGCCGAAGATGCGGAATGCGCGCTTGATCTTTGCGAGGTGTTTCAGCCGGATTTCATCCTTTCTGACTGGGTGATGCCCGGAATGAGCGGGCCTGAGTTCTGTGCTGCCTTTCGGGCCAAACCGCGCGCGTCTTATGGCTATTTCATCCTGCTGACATCGAAGTCTGAAAAAGCGGCTGTCACCACCGGGCTTGAATCAGGAGCAGATGACTTTCTGACCAAGCCGGTCAATGGTGACGAATTGCGGGCCCGGATCAACGCCGGTGCGCGTATTCTTTCGATGGAGCGAGAGCTTAGGTCAAAGAACAGCGTGATCGCCGAAACACTGGCCGAACTGCAATCAGTGCATGCGGTGATCGACAAGGATCTGCAGCAGGCGCGCGTCTTGCAGCAATCTTTGATGCCGGTGCGCTCTGCCTGTTTTGGGCAAAGTCGGGTCAGCCTGTTGTTACGATCCTGTGGCCATGTCGGAGGTGATCTTGCGGGAATGTTTTCGGTTCCCAACGGCGATTTCGGCCTGTTCAGTCTCGATGTTTCGGGGCACGGCATCACATCTGCGATGATGACGGCGCGCGTTGCCGGGCATCTGAGCGCCGAACATCTTGACGAAAACCTTGCTTTGAAACGGGGGGATGATGGTTTCGACTTTCTTCCACCGCACCAAATGGCAGAGCGGTTGAACGCGCGCATGGTTGGGCAAAAAGGTGTCTCGGAATACCTGACGCTTGCCTATGTTCATGTGTCTCAGACCAATGGTTTGGCGCGGTTCGTTCAGGCCGGTCATCCGCCGCCGCTTTTGTTGCGCAAATCCGGCGAGGCCGAATTCATTGGATTGGGCGGTTTGCCGATTGGCCTGATCGACGATGCACGGTTTGAAGAACACAAGATTGCGCTTTCGCCGGGTGATCGACTTTTGCTTTACACGGATGGTTTTACCGAGGCGGTGCTGCCTGATGGAACCATGTTGGACAACGACGGGCTTTTGGCGCTTGTGATATCCATCCCCCCCGATCTGAGGGGACCGGAGTTTTTGGATGCACTATACGATACGCTGAAGGCAAAACTCGGTGATATGGCAGAGTTTGACGACGATATCTCAGCGGCGCTTCTGGAATACGGGGAGGTGTGACGAAAAACGCGCCAAGAAATCCCTGTCCCCGGAATTGGCCAAAGTGGTCATCGCTTCAGCCACATCCATCCAAAGTGCAGTATGCCCCGGCTCGAGTGGATCGCCATATCGCATCACCGGAGCGGCCATGTAGATCAGACACAGCTTTTCGGCCCAGAGGTCGTATTCTGGCATGTAGGTGAACCGTCGATACGCTCCCAACCGCCGGGCGCGTGTGATGCGCCAGCCTGTTTCCTCATAGACTTCGCGAATCAACGCCTGAACCGGGGATTCGCCGGGATCGACGCCTCCGCCAGGCAATTGGACCTCGGGTTCGGGTGCATCCTGACGGGTGAGCAATAGACCATCTCCGTGAGGCAAAATAGCATATGCGCCGGTGCGAAGCGTGTACGAGCGCCCGGATTCCGGTGCGTCGCCAAACCTGCGTATCATGTCATTCCCCTTCTGCCCCTTGGACCTGCCGGATCGTCCCTTATATAGTCCCGAACATGCCGGAGGGCGGCAAGCAAGGAAATTCCATGACACTCGGATCGAAAATCGCTTGGGACGACACCGTCCTGCCATTTCAACTTGACCGTTCGGACATCCGTGGCCGTGTGGCCCGTTTGGACGGGGTGTTGAGCGGTATTCTCAAGCAGCACAACTATCCCGCCCCGGTCGAGGCGCTGGTTGCCGAGATGGCTTTGCTGACCGCGTTGATCGGGCAGACGATCAAGCTGCGTTGGAAGCTATCTTTGCAGATCCAGTCCAAGGGTGCGGTGCGCATGATCGCGACAGACTTTTATGCACCTGAGGCCGAAGGTGAGCCCGCGCGCATCCGCGCATATGCCAGCTTTGATCCCGACCGGATTACAGACGGACCTGCGATGGAGCAGATCGGAAACGGGTATTTTGCGATCCTGATGGATCAGGGTAAGGGCATGCAGCCCTATCAGGGGATCACGCCGCTGACAGGAACTACCTTGTCCAGTTGTGCCGAAGCGTACTTTGCCCAATCCGAGCAGCTGCCAACGAAATTCTCGTTGAGTTTTGGCCAGTCCACCGAACCCGGTGTTCCGCAGCACTGGCGCGCGGGTGGGATCATGATCCAACACATGCCTAAGGCATCGCCGTTTGCCACCGATGGCGGGTCGGGAGAAGGCGGTCTGCTGCATGCCGACGATCTGTTGGATGAGGATGAGGGCGAACACTGGAACCGAGCGAACCTTCACTTGGCGACGGTCGAGGACATGGAGCTGATCGGACCATCGCTTCCGGCGACGGACCTCTTGTTCCGCCTCTTTCACGAAGAAGGCCCGCGCGTGTTCGATGCGTTGCCAGTGCGCTTTGGCTGTACCTGTTCCGAAGACCGTGTACGTCAAAGCCTGTCGATCTATTCGGCCAAGGACATCGCAACGATGACCACTGAAGAGGGGCGGGTGACTGCGGACTGCCAGTTCTGTGGCGCCCATTATGACCTCGACCCGGCGACCGTAGGTTTCGAGGCAAAAGAGGTGTCGGGTGAATGACCGCTCGCGGCTTGAATCGGCGCTGCAACAGAACAGCACAGCGTCGTCTGACTTCGACCTGAACCCCGACGTGGTTCTTCCGGTGGGGCGCAAATTGCGCCCCGCTGGTGTTTTGGTGCCAGTGATTGTAGGCGCTCAGGGCAGCGAAGTTCTTCTCACCAAGCGATCGTCGCGGCTTAAACACCATCCCGGCCAGATCGCCTTTCCCGGTGGCAAACAAGACGAAGGGGACGCGGATGTCATCGCTGCAGCATTGCGCGAGGCCGAAGAAGAAGTGGGCTTGCCAAAGACCCATGTGGAGGTTCTTGGCACTCTTCCGACCCATGAAACGGTAACGGGCTTTCTTGTGACGCCGGTGGTTGGCTGGATCGAACGCGGTTTCGTTGAGTTGCCTGAACCCGGTGAGGTGGCCGAGGTGTTTCGTGTGCCTTTGGCCCACGTAACAGACGCTGGGCTTTATACCATTCAATCCCGGCGTTGGCGTGGCACACGTCGACACTACTACACCGTTCCGTTTGGCCCGTACTACATTTGGGGGGCGACAGCACGTATCCTGCGTGGGCTGGCCCAACGGATGGAGGCAGTATGAAGGTTACGGGCGACTGGTTAACAGCAGGTGGTACACAGGCGGTCTTTGCCGCGTTGCAAGCTGAAGGGCACAGCGCTTTTGCCGTTGGCGGGTGCGTGCGCAATGCGTTGATGGGTGTCGCTGTGACGGATGTGGACATCGCTACGGACGCGAACCCTGAAACCGTACAGGCGCTTGCAAAAGCGGCGGGCCTCAAATCAGTGCCGACTGGGATCGAGCATGGTACAATCACTGTTGTGGCCGAGGGAACCGGGTACGAGGTTACCACGTTTCGCGCCGATACCGAAACCGATGGACGGCATGCGGTTGTCCGGTTCTCCACCGATATGAGGGAAGATGCGGCGCGGCGCGATTTCACCATGAATGCGCTTTATGCGGATGCTGCCGGGCTGGTGGTTGACCCCCTTGGGGGATTACCTGATCTCAAAGCGCGGCGGGTTCGGTTCATTGGCGAAGCGCAGGAGCGGATTGCAGAAGACTACCTTCGGATTTTGCGGTTCTTCAGGTTTGCCGCATGGTATGGCGATCCCGAACTCGGCTTTGATGAAGAGGCATTGGCAGCCATCGCGGACAGCCTTGACGGTTTAGCTGCCCTGTCGCGCGAGAGGATCGGCGCAGAGGTTATCAAGCTTCTGTCCGCGCCAGATCCGGCGCCTGCGGTCGGGTCGATGGAGCAGACCGGCGTTTTGCACGCTATTTTGCCCGGCAGCTCGACACGGGGATTGGCGCCTCTTGTTCACCTTGAACAGACAGCTTCTGTGACCTCGGATGCGATCCGCAGGCTTGCCGGTCTTGGGGTGTTTGGTAGCGACGGCTTGCGGTTGTCAAAAAAGCAGCAAAGGCGCCTTGAGCAGTATCAGAGTCTGATTTCGACGTCTGAGGGCCCCGCCGAACTGGGCTACCGGCATGGTGCTGACATGGCGCGGGATGTTGTGTTGTTGCGTGCTGCACTTTTCGAAATGCCGCTTGATGCAGATGCCTTGTCCGCTGCTGTGGTGGGATCACGGCAGAAATGTCCGGTCAAACCCGGAGACCTAATGCCTGACTATTCAGGTGCAGCGCTGGGCGAAAAACTGCGGGACATGGAAGATAAGTGGATCAAGTCGGGCTTCCGTCTGAGCAAATCCGATCTTCTGGCTTAGGCGGGTTTCCTCTAGAAAAAACCCGCGCTAAGGTTGCGATGTCATACGGACAATACCGAACATTGTTTTATCTGTCGCCATGGGCCTAACGCGCGTCAGCGTGGCTTCTGCCCGTCGCCTATTCCTTGAGGAGACCGTTCGGTGTTCCGCTTTTTCGAAAATCTCGTTGATCCATACGGTCCCTACGACGAAAAGGATACGCCTCCGTCGCGTCTTTTGCCGTTCATGTTGGACTATGCGCAGCCCTTCAAACGGATCTTTGTATACGCGACAATCATGTCAATCGTTGTTGCGTCTATCGAGATTGGCCTCATTTGGGCGATGGGTTGGGTGGTCGATATCCTTGCCGGAGATCCAACCGAGGTCTGGGAAGCCTACGGTGGATGGCTTATTGCTTTGGCAGTGTTCATCTTGTTGATCCGGCCTGCGCTGCAGGCGTTGGATGTGCTATTGTTGAACAATACGATCCTGCCGAATTTCGGCACGCTGATCCGGTGGCGGGCCCACAAGCATGTGCTGCGGCAATCTGTGGGTTGGTTCGAGAATGATTTTGCCGGGCGGATCGCGAACCGCATCATGCAGACGCCGCCAGCCGCCGGTGAAGCGGTCTTTCAGGTTTTCGATGCGATCACCTTTTCTCTGGCCTATGTGATTGGTGCGCTTGTTCTGTTGGGACAGGCGGACCCACGTTTGGCTATTCCTTTGGTTGGTTGGTTGTTCCTTTACGGGGCGTTGGTCATTTGGACGGTGAAACGGATTGGCCCTGCGTCTCAGGCTGCCTCTGATGCCCGGTCCGAGGTCACTGGCCGCGTGGTTGACAGTTACACGAACATCCATTCGGTCAAGATGTTTGCCCACAATGACACGGAACTGACCTACGCCAAGGACGCGATTGAGAACACGCGTCGCACGTTCCAGTACGAGATGCGGCTGTTCACCATTATGGACGTGGTGCTTGTTACTCTGAACGGTCTTCTGATCGTGGCCGTTGTCGGATGGGCTCTTTGGCTTTGGATGCAAGGGCAAGCCAGTGTCGGGGTGGTGGCTGCCGCTACCGCACTGACGCTGCGTCTGAACGCGATGACCGGTTGGATCATGTGGGCGCTGACCTCGTTCTTTCGCCAATTGGGGGTTGTGGCCGAAGGGATGGAAACCATTGCCCAGCCAATCACGTTGGTTGACCAGCCAAAAGCAAAGCCGCTTGATCTGAAAACAGGTAAAATCGAGATTCAGTCTCTATCACACCATTACGGGCGCGATACGGGTGGTCTTGACGCCATTGATCTGACCATCCACCCGGGCGAAAAAGTAGGCCTTATCGGGCGATCCGGCGCAGGTAAGTCGACTTTGGTCAAGCTTCTGCTTCGGTTCTACGACATTGAGCGCGGTCGGATCGTCATTGATGGGCAGGACATCGCGGGCGTCACACAAGACAGTCTGCGGCATGCGATCGGTATGGTGCAGCAGGACAGTTCCCTTTTGCACAGGTCCGTGCGGGACAATATTCTTTACGGTCGTCCCGATGCGACCGAGGCCGAGATGGTCGCCGCCGCCAAGCAAGCGCAGGCGCACGAGTTCATTCTCAACTTGCAAGATCCGCAGGGGCGTACGGGGTATGACGCGCAAGTCGGTGAACGTGGAGTCAAGCTTTCAGGCGGTCAGCGTCAGCGCGTGACACTGGCAAGGGTCATCCTGAAAAACGCGCCGATCCTGCTTTTGGACGAGGCGACCAGCGCGCTGGATTCCGAGGTGGAAGCGGTGATCCAGGATACGCTGTACGAGATGATGGAAGGCAAGACGGTAATCGCCATCGCGCACCGCCTGTCGACCATCGCGCATATGGATCGAATTCTGGTCATGGACCAAGGACGGATTGTCGAACAAGGCACACATGACGCGCTTTTGGCGAAAGGCGGGCTATATGCCGGGTTCTGGGCGCGCCAATCTGGTGGATTCCTTGATCCCGATACAAAGGCGGCGGAATAATGCGGCAGTTCTACCAAAACCTGGTCTTACGGGCAGGCAATCAGATTGACCCCGATGCACCGGCATTGGGCATGCCACCGATTCAGCTTCGGGCGTTCATGGCGTGGTGTCTCCGAGGGGGCTGGCGTGTTGTGTGGCTGGGCATCGCTATTTCGGTCTTGGCGGGATTGACCGAAGTTGTGTCGATGCAGCTGCTTGGGAATGTGGTGGATGCTGTAGCAACTACACCGTCCGAGTCGTTCCTGTCTGATCATGCCGGTTTGGTTGTTACTTGCATCTTTGTCCTCTTGGTTGCGCGGCCGTTGTTGTTCGGCGGTTTGGCTCTGACGCAGTCGGTGATGATTGGTCCAAATATCGGGATGCAGGTCATGGCTCGCATGTTCCGCTGGACCCTGGGCCAATCCGTCACCTTCTTTGACAATGATTTCGCGGGGCGTCTGGCACAAAAGAAGATGCAGGCGTCAAACTCTTTGACCGAGATCGTCATCGAAACGGTCAACGCGGTCACCTTTGGTCTGGCCACGGTACTGGGTACAGCTTTTCTTGTCGGTGCGGTCAGTCCGTGGATGATCCTCGCGCTGGTCCTTTGGTTTGCCGTCTATCTGGCCTTCCTGCGCGTCATGTTGCCGATCATCCGTAGCCGCTCTGCTGCTCGGGCAGAGGCAAAAGCGCAAGTCACCGGGCAGGTGGTCGACACGATCAGCAACATCAAAACGGTCAAGCTTTTTGCCGGGGATCAGCACGAGGATGGCAAAGCGCTTGGCGCCATGGAACATTTGCGCAGAACAGCCTTGCGGTTTGGCGAAGCTCAGACCCTGTTCCGCCTTGGATTGATGTTCATTGCTGGCGCGCTTCCGGTTGTGTTGGTGGGTATGGCCATCGCTATGCGCAGCACCGGCAACGTGACCCCCGGCGACATTGCAGCTGTTGGCGCTGTTGGGATTCGTCTTTCCCAAATGACGGGCTGGATCAGCTACACGATCATGGTGATCTACAGCCATGTGGGCGAAGTTGAGGACGGGATGAATACCTTGGCTCCGGCGCAACGTATCGAGGACGCACAGGGCGCATCGGATCTTGTGGTCACTGATGGACGTATCCAGTTCGACAGCGTGACATTCGCCTATGGCCAACGCGAAGGCGGGATCGACAATGTGACATTGGACATTGCGGCAGGTGAAAAACTTGCCGTTGTCGGTGCATCAGGTGCAGGGAAATCGACCCTCGTATCGCTGTTGTTGCGGCTCTATGACACCGAAAAAGGCCGAATCACGATTGATGGTCAGGATCTGTCGCAGGTGACGCAGGACAGCTTGCGACAGCAGATCGGTATGGTCACGCAGGAAACGGCGATGTTCAATCGGTCTGCGCTCGACAACATCCGTTATGGCCGACCGTCCGCCACAGAAGCCGAGGTCATACGTGCCGCTGAAAAGGCCGAAGCGCATGAGTTCATTCTGAGCCTTGAGGACAATCGCGGTCGCACTGGCTACGCAGTTCATCTGGGCGAGCGGGGCGTGAAGCTGTCTGGGGGACAGCGGCAGCGTATCGCTCTGGCGCGTGCCATTCTCAAGGACGCCCCGATCCTCGTGCTGGACGAGGCGACAAGTGCGCTTGATTCCGAGGTTGAAGCGCAGATCCAGTCGGCGTTGGAGCACGTGATGGAGGGCAAGACAGTGCTGGCCATCGCGCACCGTCTGTCGACGATTGCGAGCATGGACCGGATCATTGTCATGGATGCTGGGCGTATTGCCGAAGTGGGCACGCATGACGCGCTCTTGGCCAAAGATGGGCTTTATGCGCGCTACTGGGATCGGCAATCGGGCGGGTTCATTGGCGCACAGGCGGCGGAATGAACCTTGTCGCGCGTTTGATCCGCCCGTTCGACCCGGCAGAAGGCCCGCCGCCACAGGCGATCCTCCCCTTCATGCGCTGGGCACTGCGGGGCGCTGAACGCGCCATCCTGCTTGCCTTTGCCGTGACGTTTGTCACCGGCATATCCGAGCTTGTGGCGGCGCGGTTTACTGGCTGGGTGATCGACCAGACGGCGATCGTTGAGCAGGGCGCGTTCTGGGAAACCTTCTGGCCTGTGGTCGTTGTGGGTGTGGCGTTTTTTCTTGTGATCCGCCCGCTGATCTTTGTCATGGATGCCGGAGTGACCAGCATTCTGCTGGGGCCGAACCTGTACCCAATGGTCCTTGCCCGTTTGAACCAGCATACGCTGGGACACTCGATGCAGTTTTTCGAAAACGATTTCGCCGGGCGTTTGAGCCAGAAAGCGCTTCAGACCGCACGGGCGCTGACTGATCTGGTGATCGAAGTATCCGATGTCGTGGTCTATTCGGTCGCGATGTTCATCGGAGCTTTCATTCTGATGTTGATGATCGACGCGCGGTTATTGCTGGTGTTTGTCGTTTGGGCTGTCTTCTACGCAGCTGCATTGCGGTATTTCATCCCCCGCGTTCAAAAGCGGTCCAAAGCGCGGGCCGGAGCAAGAACTCAGGTTACGGGGCAGGTGGTGGACATCTATTCCAACATCGCCGCGGTCAAACTTTTCGCCCGTGATGCGGATGAAGACAGCGCAACCCGCGCCGCCTTGGATGCATATCGGGATCGGTCGCTTGAGTTTGGAACTTTGTCGGCTGTCTTTCGAATGGTCCTGATGACGTTAGGTGGCGTCTTGCCGCTGTTTGCCATTCTTGGCGCCTTGTGGCTCTGGAGTGCGGGCAGCGCGACTGCGGGCGATATCGCGATGACCGCGATGATCACAACTCGCCTGTCTATGCTGACCAACCGTCTGGGGCGGGTCGCCATGTCGATCTTTACCAATATCGGCGAGGTTGAGGACGGGATCGGCACGCTGACACCCGAGCATGGAATCACCGATCGCCCAAACGCGCAGAGCATTGTTCCCCAGGGTGCAATTCGCTTCGACGCCGTGTCCTTTGGCTATGGACGCGCGACACAAGCCCTGACCGATTTTGATCTCACGATAAGGGAGGGTGAGAGAGTAGCCCTTGTTGGCGCGTCGGGTGCCGGGAAATCCACGGTCGTGTCTTTGCTATTGCGGCTCTATGACGTGGAAACGGGGCGCATCACTCTGGGCGGGACGGATATTCGTGACGTGACACAGATTGCTCTTCGCACGGATATCTCGATCGTGCGTCAGGAAACGTCGATGTTCAACCGCTCCGCCATGGAAAACATCCGATATGGCAGGCCTGAGGCCTCGGAAGAAGAGGTGTTCGAGGCGGCACGTCGCGCATCTGCGCATTCATTCATTCTGGGCCTGACTGATCACCGGGGCCGCACCGGCTATGCCGCGCATCTGGGCGAACGGGGGGTCAAGCTGTCAGGTGGTCAAAGACAGCGAATCGCGTTGGCGCGCGCCATTCTCAAGGACGCTCCGATCCTTGTGCTGGATGAGGCGACAAGTGCTTTGGATTCCGAGGTCGAAGCCGAGATTCAGTCAGCGCTCGAACAGGTGATGCAGGGAAAGACCGTACTGGCGATTGCACACCGCCTGTCGACCATCGCAAGCATGGACCGGATTGTCGTGATGGATGACGGGGGGATCGTCGAAGTGGGCACACATGACGCGCTTTTGGCGAAAGGCGGGCTCTATGTCCGGTACTGGGATCGGCAATCCGGAGGATTTATCGGGACCGAGGCTGCCGAATAGCCCTCGACCAATGGCATCGGCTGGGGCAAAAGCCGCAGCATGACAACGGTCAAGATAAAACGATTGGGGCATTTGGGCGACGGCATTGCCGACGGTCCCATTTACGTGGCTGGTGCACTGCCTGGCGAAGTGGTGAGCGGCACGCTGGACGGCGAGCATCTGCGTGATCCCAAAATCGACACTCCCTCCGATATGCGCGTGAAACCGCCTTGCAGCCACGCAAAATCCTGTGGTGGCTGTCAGTTGCAGCACGCATCCGATGCCTTTGTGGCAGACTGGAAACGTGACGTGGTGCGTCAGGCGTTGGCGGCTCACGGAATTGCCATTGATCTTGAGCTGCCAAACACCTCACCTCAGCAGTCGCGTCGCAGGGCGGCTTTTTCGGTTCGGCGGACCAAGAAAGGCGCGTTGGCCGGGTTTCATGTGAAAAGCTCGGATACCATCATTTCGGTTCCCAAGTGCCAGCTTGTGCACCCAGACCTGACTGCGGCTTTGCCAATGCTCGAGGCGCTGGGCATTCTGGGGGCCTCGCGCAAGGGTGAATTGTCTGTTCTGGTCACGCGCACGGATACCGGGCTGGATGTTGCCGTGACCGGCGGCAAAGAGATGGATCTGGATCTGCACCAAGCCTTGTCCGACTTGGCACGAGAGTACGATCTTGCCCGCATTACATGGGATGACGAGATCGCACTGCAACGCCGCGCACCTGTGCTTCGCCTTGGTCCCGCTGATATCACACCGCCACCCGGCGCGTTTCTGCAGGCAACCAAAGACGGCGAAACGGCACTGATTGATGCCGTTAAGCAGGCTCTATTCGGCGCAAAGCGCGTGATCGATCTGTTTGCCGGATGCGGAACTTTCGCGCTTCCGCTTGCCAAGGACGCCATGGTGCATGCCGTTGAAGGCGAACGCGAGATGATCCGCGCTCTTGATCACGGTTGGCGGAATGCAGATGGTTTGAAGCGCATCACACATGAGGTGCGCGATCTGTTCCGAAACCCGTTGCAGCCCGAAGAGCTTGCCAAGTGCGATGCTGTGGTCATCGACCCGCCGCGCGCCGGAGCTGCTTCACAGGTGGCGGAGCTGGCACAGTCGAAGGTTCCCAGGATTGCGCATGTTTCGTGCAATCCCGCGACTTTTGCGCGGGACACCGCCACATTGATCAGGGCGGGCTATGACCTTGAATGGGTGAAGGTGGTTGATCAATTCCGCTGGTCCACCCATGTGGAACTGGTGGCGCTTCTGCGCCGAAATAGCTGACGAGGCAGGGTAATGCGGAACAAGGTAGCAGCGTTTCTTGAACAGGCTTGGGTGACGAATTTCATCATCGGAGTCATCCTGTTCAATGCTGTTTTGTTGGGTTTAGAGACGTCAGATGCGGTCATGGCAACCGCCGGTCCGCTGATTCTCGCGCTCGACAGCCTGTGCCTGGCCGTCTTTGTCCTTGAGATTGGGCTCAAGCTTTTTGCCCACGGTTGGCGGTTTTTCAAAAGTGGCTGGAACATCTTTGATTTTGTGATCGTCGGCATTGCGCTTGTTCCGGCGACGCAAGGGTTCTCGGTATTGCGGGCGCTGCGGATCCTGCGGGTGCTGCGGGTGATATCAGCAACACCGCGTCTGCGTAGGGTGGTCGAAGGGTTCATCACGGCATTGCCCGGCATGGGAAGCGTGTTTCTGTTGATGGCGCTGATTTTCTACATCGGGGCCGTGATGGCCACCAAGCTGTTCAGCGATTCTTTCCCTGAATGGTTCGGGGATCTGGGTCGGTCGGCCTATTCGTTGTTCCAGATCATGACTCTTGAGTCTTGGTCGATGGGTATTGTGCGTCCAGTGATGGAGGTATTCCCTTGGGCTTGGGCGTTTTTCGTGCCGTTCATCATGGTCACGACATTCGCGGTGGTGAACCTGCTTGTCGGTTTGATCGTGAACTCCATGCAGGATGCGCATGCCGAGGAATCGAACGAAAAGACTGACGCATACCGCGATCAGGTGCTTGCCCGGCTCGAGGCCATCGAAAAGCGGCTGGATCAGCGCTGATCCGCCGATATAGACTCATGCTTTCGTTTTCCTGTCGATCCGATTGTCTGGTACACTGACAAAAAACAAATCGGGCAGTGTTTCCAATGTTTAGACTCTTGTGTCTTCTGGCGCTTCTTCTGGGTGTGACAGCCTGTGGGAAGTTTCCCACCTATACCGGGCCCGAGGTGACTCGGATCGTTGTGCAGAAGGCGGATCGCAAGATGTACCTGCTGCACCATAACGCGGTGCTGAAATCCTATGACATCGGACTTGGTTTCGCGCCCGAAGGGCACAAGCAGATCGAGGGTGACGGTCGGACGCCCGAAGGCGAGTATTTGATCGACCGCCGTAATCCCAACAGCAGCTTTTACCTGTCCATCGGTATTGATTATCCAAGACCGCATGACGTTGCCGCAGCGCGGGCTATGGGTAAATCACCTGGTGGCGACATTTTTATCCACGGGCGTCCGTGGAAAAATCGGAAGGGTGGTCGCGACTGGACATGGGGTTGTATCGCGGTGACCAACAGGGAAATGCGCGAGATCTATTCGATGGTTAAGAACGGCACGCCGATTACCATTAATCCGTGATATTGGGGCAGTGATGCTGACCCAATGTTTCGCACGCGAAACAATGGGTCCGACGCGGACCTATATCACGATGGGGCGTTCACTGGTGTGAAACCAATCTCGTCGGGCGTGCCCAACACGAGGTTCCACCAGATTTTGCCATTTGGTTCCTGAAACCACGAGAAGCCCATTTCGCGGGCGGACGCATCCAGAATGACGGTGCGCGTGTTCGGCGCTTCCATCCATGCCCCTAGCGTTTCAAGCTCGGTTTCATAGGTTTCAGAGATCGCTTCGCCCACAAGACGGCCGGAATATCCCGCGCGCTGAATGCGTGTGATCGGGGACGATCCATCGGAACCGAAATGCCACGGACGGTTCTGGATGCTCATGTCGCGGGCATGCGTTGCCGCTGCGGCGTTCAGTCTGGCGTTCAGTTCGAGAGCAGGTGCACCGGAAGCCTGACGCAGAGCGTTGATGGCGTCGAGCATGCGAAACTGGATACGACCCGTATCGGTCGACCGGATTCGATAAAGTTTTGGAAGCGGTTTTCCATCCGGGCCCAATGTCGGCGTGGGTGGTGCTCCTGCGCAGGCGGTCAGAGCCAGTGCAGCTGCACCCAAGAGAAATGTCGAACGCTTCATCATCAGCCACCCAAGTTTGGTCGCCCCCGGGCTTAGCCCTTGTGATGGGGAGGAGCAAACACACAAAGCCGAGATTTGCCGATATGACATTCCTTTGAATTGCGACTGAGGCATTCACGCCATATATGATAGACAAGTTTCTATAACCTTTTGCTGACGAAGAGGCCATGAAATGGCAAATACTCCGCGTTTTTCCCTGAACCGCCGTCATTTTCTTGCCGGGACCGCTGCGCTTGTTGCGTCACCGGCTGTCGCGCAAGACGTCAATGACGGCTCTACGGTTGAGATCGAGCGTGATCTGTCTCAGGCCGTACGGCGCAATGTTTCGAGCTTTCGGACGCTCGATTGGCAGCCGTATTTTAGCAACCTGAGCAACGGCGCGATCCTTGTAGATATCGATTCGCGCGCGCTGCACTACTGGGAAGAGAACGGGAATTACCGTCTTTACCCGTCATCGGTGCCGCTGACCGAGGACCTGACACGTCGCGGCCGGACACAGGTGACGTTCAAGGATCCCGAACCTGACTGGCGCCCGACGCCGTCGATGAAGATCCGCAACCCGGAATGGCCGGATTACGTCGGGCCGGGTCCAGACAATCCCCTTGGTACACGCGCTTTGCACCTGAGCTGGACGTATTATCGCATCCACGGAACGCATGACACACGCAAGATCGGACGTCGTTCTTCGAACGGCTGCATCGGGCTTTACAACGAGCATATCGAAGAACTTTACGAATTGGCGAAAGTTGGCACGCAGGTGTTGCTAATTTGACGACATGGCGGTGAAGCAGGAAAGTCGTGCGATAAGATAGGTTTGCATTTGGCACGATATACTGGTTAGAGAGTCTTACGAGGTAAGTCTTGGGTGCCTGTCGTGTGATGCTATTGCGCGCCGACATGCAAATATCTGGAGGTTAATATGAAGAAACTCGTTCTCGCCGCTGCGTTCGCTGGTGCTGCTTCGACAGCAATGGCCGGTTCCTACGCAAAAAACGACGTGATGATGGAGCCGGTAGTTGTGGTTGAAGAAGCCGCAGCAAGCTCCTCGTCCGCAGGTCTCATCATCCCGCTGGTCGTTATCGCCCTGCTGGCTGCTGCAGCTGCTGACTAATCCACGTCGGATTGTCTAAACGAAAAAGGCGGTGCACGTGCACCGCCTTTTTTTTGTTGTGTGGCAGGTGGCAAGACTGTGATCAGTCAAGCCAACCATTCAGATTCTCTTCGATCACTGCAGACAGTGCCGCGATATGGGCATCGTCATCATTGAGGCACGGGATATAGGTGAAATGCTCCCCACCCGCCTCTTCAAAGCTTTCCTTGATCTCTTCGTTGATTTCTTCCAGCGTTTCGATGCAGTCGGCTGAAAATGCAGGCGCACAGACAGCAATGTTCTTCTTGCCGTCCTCCTCGGCCAAACGCGCGACCTCTTCCACGGTGTAGGGCTTGAGCCATTCTTCTGGGCCGAATTTCGACTGGAAGGTCGTCTTTATCTCGGAATCTTCCCAGCCCAGGCGTTCCTTCAGGAGGCGTGTCGTTTTCTGGCACTGGCAATGGTAGGGATCACCTTCCATCAGGTAGCGCTTGGGCACGCCGTGATAGGAGCAAACAAGGATATCGGGTCGTTTCTCAAGCTTGTCGTAGGCGCGTTCGATGGATTGCGCCAAGGCTTCGATATACATCGGGTGCTGATAATAGGGATCGACCGTGCGCGCGGTGGGTTGCCACTTTTCATCCATCAGGGCGCGGAAGAACTGGTCGTTCGCGGTCGCTGATGTGGCGCCTGCATAGTGCGGATAGAGCGGGAAAAACAGGATCTTGCGGCAGCCGGCCTCGACCATCGCGCGGACTTTGGATTTTGTGGATGGGTTGCCATAGCGCATGCAGAAATCGACCATGACCTGATCGCCGTAGCGATCCTGCATCGACTTGGTGATTTTGGCTGTCTGATCCTTGGTGATTGTCATCAACGGGCTTTCGCCCTGATCTTCGTTCCAGATCGACTTATAGGCTTCGCCCGAGCTGAAGGGTCGCTTGGTCAGGATGATCAATTGCAGCAGCGGTTGCCACAGCCAAGGGCTGTAGTCGATCACGCGGCGGTCCGACAGGAACTCGTTGAGATATCGGCGCATTGGCCAGTACGAGTAGTGATCGGGCGTGCCAAGATTGGCCAGAAGAATCCCGACACGTTCCGCAGACACCTTGGGGTGGTCTGTCGGGGCGTGGGTCGGGCGTTGAGCTGTTTTTGTCGCGTCCAACATCGGGCCTGCATCCTTAACTTCGTTTAGCGGGCTAACTAACCTCTATACCGGTCAGGTCAATCTTTGAGCGGTGTTTCCACCGTGTTCAATGCGTCGGCCAGCCGTTGCGCCGCAGATCCGGGTCGCAAAGGCTGCGGTTGAGAGGAATCGGGGGACCAACCGGTGAGGGTGATCAGTTCGAAAGTCGCTGTGATCCGGCCTGCGTCGTCGGAGTAGGCCTCTGCGTAAAGCTCCATTGCGCGCATGAATACGTTCTTGCGTGTCGCGCGTCTGAGTCGGGAAGTCATGGCATTGGTTTCGCCCATTGCGCGCAGATCGTGCATCAGGTGCAGAGGCGTTGCATAGCTGGTTCTGAGAACGGCACTGTCGGCGACAGGCAAGGCCAGACCCGCACGCTGCAACAGGGCACCCAGATCGCGAATCTCTCCCATCGGGGCGATGCGGGGGGACAACCCGCCAGTGATCTCAATTTCGGCCTGTCCAAGAGCTGCCCGCAATTCGTGAAGTGTTTGCCCCCCAAGTGCCACCACGAGCAGCAAGCCATCGGGTTTCAGGGCGCGACGACATTGGATGAGTTGTCCGACAGGATCATTCGCCCAATGCAAAGTCATCGCATGCACGATAAGATCATGTGCGGATTCTGTTAGGTCGAGAATGTCGTCATCAGAGACGAGATGCGCACTAGGGAAGGCACTTTCCCAAAGGTCGGGGAAAGGTGTCACGATGGCTGGTGCCGTACAGGATTTATTAACCAATGCGAGCCGATCCTGCACATCGGCAAGCGCCTCTTGATGCAGAAAAAGCGCCGGGGATCTCCGTGCGCGGTCACGATGACGCGCCAAGGCAAGCCGGTCGGTTAGAGCGGGAATTTCAGACATGAACGGCAGATAGGATGCTGCGGACTGGATTGCAAACCGCACTGCGCATGATTTACCCGCCGCGCTGTCTTGGCTGCGGTGGGCTGGTCGATCAGGATCACGGCCTTTGTGCGACCTGTTTCGCTGAGACACCCTTTATCACAGGTCTGGTCTGCGATTTGTGTGGCATCACGTTGCCCGGTAACTCCGACATCGCGGTGCATTGCGACGATTGCTTGTCTATTGGACGCCCTTGGTCTCAAGGCCGCGCACCGTTGCGATACGAAGGTGTGGCCCGCAAGCTGGTTCTTGGGCTCAAACATGGGGATCGGCACGAGATCGTGGGTATGGCTGCAGATTGGATGGTGGGCGCCTGCCCGCCTGATGTGCCCAAGGATGCCATCGTGCTTCCCGTCCCTTTGCATCTTTTTCGACTGGTTTCACGTCGGTACAACCAATCTGCACTTCTGGCTCAGGCGATGGCCAATCGGATGGGTCTTGAGTTTTGCCCGGACAGTCTTGTCCGGCAGCGGCGCACCGTTTCACTTGACGGAAAGTCGCGGGATGCGCGCTTTTCAGAGTTGTCAGATGCCATCGCTGTTCGATCCAGCAAGGCGGGGCAGCTTCGAAATCGCCCGATTTTGCTGGTGGATGACGTGATGACGTCTGGTGCCACCGTGGCTGCCGGTGCACAGGCCTGTCATGATGCACAGTCCCGAGAGATTTATGTCGCGGTTCTGGCACGCGTTGCAAAGGGAGCTTAAATCCCTGACAAACACTTAAGGGGATACACAATGCCACAGATTGAAATCTACACTTCACCGCTTTGCGGGTTCTGCCACGCGGCCAAGAGGCTTTTGACCCAAAAGGGCGCGACTTTCACCGAGATCGACGTGCTTGCTAATCCGGATCGCAAGCCCGAGATGATCCAGCGCGCCAATGGGGGTCGAACCGTTCCGCAGATTTTCATAGGGGAAACCCATGTCGGCGGGTGCGATGATCTCTATGCACTGGACAGGACGGGCAAGCTCGATCCGCTGCTGGCAGCCTGATGCCCATGCGCGCCGCGTTGCTTCAACTGACATCCTCGGATGACCCAGCTGCCAATCTACAGGTCACCGCTGGACTGGTCCGCGCCGCGGCCAAGGATGGCGCAGAGTTCATCCTCACGCCAGAAGTGACCAATTGTATCAGCAACAGCCGCAGTCATCAGCGCAGCGTTCTGATGCATCAAGAAGACGACCCGACACTTGCTGGCTTGCGGAACGAGGCCGCGCATTTGGGTGTCTGGATTCTGATCGGTTCGCTAGCGCTCAAGGCCGAGCCGCCGGAAGAGAGATTTGCGAACCGATCTTTTCTGATCGCGCCTGATGGTTCGATTGCTGCTCAATATGACAAGCTGCATATGTTCGACGTGCAGGTTACGGAAACCGAGACGTTTCGTGAATCGGCAGGTTTTGCGCCGGGCAATCGTGCGGTGTTGGCCAAGACGCCCTTTGGCACTGTTGGCCTGACGGTATGCTATGACGTGCGCTTTCCCAGCCTTCACCGCGCTTTGGCACAGGCAGGAGCAGATATCCTGACGGTGCCTGCTGCATTTTCTCCGGCTACTGGGCCAATGCACTGGGAGCCGTTGTTGCGTGCTCGGGCGATCGAAACCGGGTGTTTCGTCCTTGCACCGGCGCAGGTTGGACAGCATTCGGTCAGCACGGGCAAACCCCGCACAACACATGGGCATTCGCTTGCGGTTTCGCCTTGGGGCGAGGTGCTTTTGGATGCGGGGCAACAGCCAGGGGTGCATCTTGTTGACCTCGATATGACCCACGTGGCACAAGCACGACATAAAATTCCGTCTTTACAGCATGATAGAGAATTCTCTGGTCCTTGATGAATGACAGCAGCCCCCTTGCCATTTCGCTTTTCAGCGAATTGCTGACCGCAGACCAGTTGCTGCGGAACCGGCTGACGCGCGTTTTGCCAAACAAAATGGAAATTTCGCATTTCTCGGTGTTGAATCAATTGGCGCGGGGCGGGTCCGAGAAAACACCTGCGCAACTGGCCAAGACCTTTCACGTGACGCGAGGCGCAATGACCAACACCTTGGGCAAGCTTGAGGCTGCGGGATATGTACACATTCGTCCAGATTGGGATGATGCGCGCCGCAAGCAAGTGTCGATCAGCCCTGCCGGTCTGTCGGCGCGGGATGCTGCCATTGCGGCGATCACGCCACTGATCAACGAGATGGTCAAGGAACTGGGCGAGACCAAGGTGCGTGCGGCAATCCCTGTGCTGCGCGAGTTGCGTGTGAAGCTCGAGGAGCCGGACAGTCGAAGTTAGGCTCTAAGGCCCTTCGAAGGGCCTTGGGCGCGGTGTTTCAGAACCACGTCGTAAGCGTGTTTGAACACGCTTGACCGTCACGCTGGGTTCAGCGCCGTGGTCACATAGTTCACGCTGAGGTCGCGGTCGGACAGGCGCCACTTCCATGATACCGGGTTGAATTGAAATCCTTTGCGGTCCACGGGGTCGAGCCCGGCTTGCCGCAGCATGCCGTACAATTCGTCGGGCGTGATGAACTTTGCCCAGTCATGTGTCCCTTTTGGAAGCCAGCGCATGATGAATTCGGCCCCGACGATGGCTGCACCAAAGCTCTTGGCGGTGCGATTGAGCGTCGAACACACGTGAAGCCCACCGGGTTTCAACAAGCGCTGGCACGCCGCAAGAAAGACAAGCGGATCAGCGACGTGCTCTACCACTTCCATTGTCAGAACCACGTCGAACTCTTCGTGTGATTCTGCGACAGCTTCGGCCGTGGTGTGGCGGTAGTCGATCGTCAGCCCGGATTGTTTTGCGTGAGCCTGCGCCACAGGGATATTACTGCCTCCTGCATCAATACCCACAACGGTCGCACCCAGCCGCGCCATGGGTTCGCACAACAGACCCCCGCCACAACCAATATCCAGTATGTGCAGTCCTGCAAATGGCTTGGCCTGTGCGAGGTCTCGGTCGAATTCCACGGCAATCTGTGCAGTGATATAATCTAGCCGAACAGGGTTCATCATGTGCAGGGGCTTGAACTTGCCGTTCGGATCCCACCATTCAGCAGCCATCGCTTCGAACTTGGCGATTTCAGACGGATCGACGGTTGTCGTCATGGTCACGAGACATTTCCCCATGGTCTTTTGGTAATTGCTGCCAATATAGAGTGGGTATGGACAAATTCCCGAGCCAAAAGCGCGCAGTGCAGTATCTTTACCCACCCATTGACCCCTTCGACCAGCGCATGTTGTCGGTGGGGGAGGGTCACAGCGTTTATATGGAACAATGCGGCGCTGAAGACGGCATTCCTGTGATTGTCCTTCACGGAGGGCCCGGTGGTGGCTGCAGCCCGTCGATGCGGCGTTATTTCGACCCCAAGGTGTACCGCGTCGTTCTGTTTGATCAGCGCGGCTGCGGGCGGTCGCGGCCACATGCCAGCGTCAGCAACAACACGACATGGGATCTTGTCGCCGATATCGAACTGATCCGCGAAACGCTGGGTATTGACCAGTTTATCGTCTTTGGCGGCAGTTGGGGAGCAACGCTTGCCCTTGTTTACGGGATCAGCCACCCGGACCGTGTGCGCCATCTGGTTCTGCGCGGTGTGTTCACGATGACCAAGGCCGAGTTGGACTGGTTCTATGGCGGGGGCGCTGGGCAATTCTGGCCCGAAACCTGGGCGCGTTTTGTCGACATGATCCCCGAGGACGAACGAGATGATTTGATTGCGGCGTATCACCGAAGGCTCTTTTGTGGAGACCTGCGCACCGAAACCCGGTTTGCACGGGCATGGTCGGCTTGGGAGAACGCGCTGGCCTCGGTCTATTCCAGCGGATCGGGCAGCGAGTCTCCTGGTGATTACGCACGGGCCTTTGCGCGATTGGAGAACCATTACTTCATCAACAATGGCTTTCTTCAAGAAGACGGTTGGATTCTGAACAACATGGACCGTCTTTCAGGCATTCCTGGCGCGATCGTTCAAGGCCGGTACGACATGATCTGCCCCCCGGTTCGGGCATGGGAATTGGCGCGGGCTTGGCCCGAGTGCGACCTGCGCATGGTCCGCAATGCCGGTCATGCCTTGTCTGAACCGGGTATCAGTGCCGAATTGGTAAGAATTATGGACGGAATCTCAACATCTTAGCATTTGATTGCTATTAGATGTTTACACAAGGCCCGCTCTTGTTAACGTATGCAAACGACGGGAACCAAGGTTAAGCCACAAGTTGCAATCTGTCTTTCGCATCATTCTTCAGCGGCTTGCGCTCGGGTTGCTCACGCTTTTCGTCGTGTCCATCGTCATATTCACAGCTGTCAACATGCTGCCGGGCGACTTTGCGCAGGCGATTCTAGGGCAGGGCGCAACGCCGGATGCGGTGGAAGCGATCCGCCGCGACCTTGGCCTCGATCAGCCGCCGATCACGCGCTATTTCCAATGGCTTGGTAGCGCGGTGCAGGGCGATTTAGGCAATTCCTTTGCGCAAGCGAACTTTGCCAGTTTTGTTGGCGCGGACAGCGGCGTGCGCACCACCGTCGCGCAGCAGATCGCGCCGCGTTTTGCCAACACCATGTTCCTTGCCGCGGTCACCGCCTGCATCGCTGTTCCGGTTTCGCTTGTGTTGGGCATTCTCGCCGCGCTGTTCCGCAATTCGGTCTTTGACCGCGCGACCAATGTCACCACACTGACCTCAATCTCGTCGCCCGAGTTCTTTCTGGCCTACGTGTTGATCCTGTTTCTTGCTGTGCTGAACCCGGTGCTCCCATCATTGTCCAATATCTTTGAGGGCATGTCGTTCGGAGAGCGGCTGGAAAAAACGCTGTTGCCCGCTTTGACGCTGACGCTTGTTGTGACTGCGCACATGATGCGGATGACGCGGGCTGCGATCATAAACCTTCTGGCCTCGCCTTATATCGAGATGGCGCGGCTCAAGGGGATGTCGCCGATGCGGGTGATCGTGAAGCACGCATTGCCCAACGCCCTTGCGCCAATCATCAATGTCGTGGCGCTCAATCTTGCTTACCTCATCACCGGGGTGGTCGTGGTCGAAGTGGTCTTCGTCTACCCCGGCATCGGTCAGCTGTTCGTGGACAGTGTGAAAATCCGTGACATTCCAGTGGTGCAGGCCTGCTGCCTGATCTTTGCCGCTGCCTACATCCTGCTGAATCTGACGGCGGACATCATGTCAATTCTGTCCAACCCACGTCTGAGGCATCCGAAATGAGCACGCTTCTGACATTGGCTCTGATCCTACTGGGTGTTGCGGCAGGTGGCTGGGTGTTACGGTTTGCCGGTCAAAAGGCCACTGGCAACGCGCCCATGTTCCGCGACATGCCATACGCTGTTGCTTTTGGATATGTGCTGGGCGCGTGTCTTTTGATCTTTTCCGTTTGGTACTTCTTTCAGCCCACCGTCACAGAGGCAGGCGTTCCGAATGCCGGTGTCGTGTTCTTTAGATGGGCTGTTCAGTTTTTCATACTTTCTGCGATTGCCGCCTTCCTGTTTCGGGCACTGGGTCGAACTGTGGGCACGCGAGGAAGCAAGAAGCTGTTTCGCCAAATGCCGTTGACCGCCAGTTTTGGCGTGCTTGTGGTCATCCTATACGCCTTTACTGCAATTTTTGCGGCGTGGCTGGCGCCACATGGACAAGAGGCGATCTTTGCCAAGGTCAACGTTCTGCCCGGCGGTAATGCGGCCACCGGTGGTGATCCATTGTTCCCATTGGGCACCGATCAGATCGGACGTGACCTGCTCAGCCGTCTGATCTACGGCGCGCAGAACACCGTCGGGATTGCCTTTGTCACGACCTGTCTTGCGTTTTTCCTGGGTGGAACCCTCGGGTTTCTTGCGGCCACCCTTCAAGGCTGGCTGGATCAGGTTCTGAGCCGTGCCGTTGACGTTCTGATGGCGATCCCGTCGCTGATCTTTGCTCTGCTCCTGATGACCATCGCAAGCGCATGGGCCGGGTCAGAGCGGTGGCTGCTGACGGTCTATATGATCCTCATCATTGCTGTGATCGACAGCACGCGTGTGTTCCGATTGGCACGGGCAGTGGGCCTTAACATCGTGGTGATGGATTATATCGAAGCAGCCAAGCTGCGGGGTGAGGGACTTGGTTACCTGATCTTCAAGGAAATCCTGCCCAACGCGACGGCCCCGCTGCTTGCGGAGTTTGGTCTGCGGTTCTGCTTTGTCTTCCTGACGATCGCCTCGCTGTCCTTCCTTGGTGTCGGCATCCAGCCGCCGTTGGCCGACTGGGGCACGATGGTGCGCGACTCGGCTCAGTTCATCAACTTCGCGGCCTTCTCGCCGCTGACTGCTGCGTTGCCGTTGCTGGCGGCCGGGGCGATTGCGTTGTTGACGGTCGGCGTCAACTTCGTGGTGGACTGGATGCTTCACAGAAGTTCGGGGCTCAAGGAATGAGTGCGCTTGTGGAAATCCGCGATCTTTGGATCGAAGGGCGCAGTGACGAAACTTGGTCGCCAATCATCAATGGTGCGAGCCTATCTTTGAAAAAGGGCGAGGTTCTTGGCCTGATCGGCGAATCCGGTGCGGGCAAGTCGACACTAGGTCTTGCTGCGATGGGATTTACCCGCGATGGCGTGCGTATTTCCAAAGGGTCGGTCATGTTCGACGGCATCGACCTAATCACGGCCTCTGCCGCCAAAAAGCGTGAGCTTCTGGGCAAACGCATTGCCTATGTGGCGCAATCCGCCGCAGCCAGCTTTAATCCCGCGCACAAGCTGATTGAGCAGCACACCGAAGGTCCAGTGCAGCACGGGGTCATGTCGCGTTCTGACAGTGTTAAGGACGGGATCGAGTTGTACCGTCGTCTGCGCCTGCCCAACCCAGAAGAAATCGGTTTCCGCTATCCGCACCAAGTGTCCGGCGGTCAGCTTCAGCGGGCAATGACGGCGATGGCGATGTCCTGCCGTCCCGACCTGATCATCTTCGACGAACCGACCACGGCGCTGGATGTGACAACGCAGATCGAAGTGCTGGCGTCCATCCGCGATATTGTCGAGCAGTTCGATACCGCCGCGATCTATATCACCCACGATCTGGCCGTGGTTGCCCAGATGGCGGATCGGATCAAGGTGCTGCTCAAGGGGGATGAGGTGGAAGAGGCGGATACCCGCACGATGCTTGCCCATCCCAAGGAAGAGTACACGAAAAGCCTCTGGGCCGTCCGCGCATTTGAACGTCCTCAGAAACCTGCGGTGCATACAAGGGCCACGCCTGTTGTGTCCGTTCAGAACGTATCCGCCGCCTATGGCAAGATTCCCGTTCTGCACAATGTCAGCTTTGACATCCACGAAGGGCGCACCGTTGCGGTGGTGGGTGAATCCGGGTCCGGTAAGTCGACAACGGCGCGGTCCATCACGGGGCTGTTGCCGCCGACGCAAGGCGTGATCGAGTTTGACGGAAAGGCGTTGCCGGCGAATTACAAGAGCCGCAACAAGGATCAGTTGCGGCAAGCGCAGATGATCTACCAGATGGCGGATACGGCGCTGAACCCGCGCACCACCATCGGCGATATCATCGGACGACCGGTGCAGTTTTACATGGGTCTTACCGGCAAGCAGAAACGTCGTCGCGTGGAAGAGCTGCTGGAAGAAATCGAAATGCCTGCTGCGCAGTACATTGATCGTTTGCCGTCCGAGCTTTCCGGTGGTCAGAAACAGCGTATCGGCATTGCCCGCGCTCTTGCCGCCGAGCCAAAGTTCATCATTTGTGACGAGGTCACCAGCGCGTTGGATCAGCTTGTGGCCGAGGGTATTTTGAAACTTCTGGCGCGCCTTCAGGATGATCTTAAGCTCAGCTACATGTTCATCACCCACGATCTTGCGACGGTCAAAGCCATCGCCGACGAAGTGGTTGTGATGAAAGAAGGAAAAGTGGTGGAGCAGGGGCCGAAACAAGAGATGTTCGTGCCACCGCACCATCCTTATACGGACTTATTGCTCAGTTCGGTGCCAGAAATGGACGCGGATTGGCTTACGAATCTACTCAATGAACGTGGAGTTGATAACATCGGCGATGCAGCCGTTGATAAGATGTCATGAGAATCGGTCCATGAAGGACCATCAGGCGGCCAAAGACCGCTCATAATCACAGGGAGACGATGATGACTCGCATTTCAAGACGTGGACTACTCCGAACCGGTGCTGCCGCCGGTGTATTGGCAGCCAGCGGCCTGCCGTTGTTTGCTCAGGCAAAGCGTGGCGGTCGGCTTCGTGTTGGTCTGAACGGTGCCAACACTTCGGACAGCTGGGATGGTCGGACCCATTCCGACCTTTACATGATCGCCTCTGCGCAGGGTGCGGTGTTCGACAGCCTGACCGAAGTGGCGGCAGACGGTTCTTTGATCGGCGAACTTGCGACCGATTGGGAAGCGACGCCCGACGCAAAGACATGGACGTTCAACCTGCGTCAGGGTGTGACCTTCCACAACGGTAAGGCATTTGGCGCGGACGACGTGCTCGAGTCGCTGCAACTGCACGTGGCTGAAGGCGCGAAATCCGCGGCGCAGCCGATTGTTGCGGCGATCAGCGAGATGAAGAAAACCGGCGAGCATCAGGTTCAGTTTACGCTGGAAGCGGGCAACGCCGACTTCCCTTACCTGATGTCCGACTATCACCTGCTGATGTACCCGGCAGGCCAGATCGAAGAGGCGATTGCCAAGGGCATCGGCACGGGCCTTTACGCCGTGACCTCGTTCGAACCGGGTGTTCGCATGACGGCCAAGCGGGTGGACAGCCACTACAAGGGCGACAGCGCCGGTTTCTTTGACGAGATCGAGTATATCGCGATCAACGATTCCACAGCGCGCATGAACGCCCTGATGACGGGTCAGGTGGATGCAATCAACCGGATCGACTTCAAGACCGAGGCGCTGCTTAAGGCGAACCCGATGATCCGTATTCAGGAAGTGACGGGCAACCAGCACTACACCTTCCCGATGCTGACGAAGGTTGACCCGTTCACCGACGTGAACGTCCGCCGCGCGCTCAAGTACGGTATCAACCGTCAGGAATTGGTGGACAAGATCCTGTTGGGTCACGGCATGGCCGCGAACGATACCCCGATTGGTCCCGCCAACCAGTATTTCCATTCTGAAATGGAACCGCTGACCTACGATCTCGACAAGGCCAAGTTCTACCTCAAGGAAGCGGGCCTGACAGAGCTCAACATCGACCTCAACGTGTCGGATGCGGCGTTCAACGGTGCTGTCGACTCCGCACAGCTCTATCAAGCGTCAGCAAAGGGCGCTGGCATCAACATCAACGTGGTGCAGGAACCGGCCGATGGCTACTGGTCGAACGTCTGGCTGAAAAAGCCGTTCTGCGCGTCCTACTTCTCGGGCCGTGCGACTGAGGATTGGATGTTCGCGACAGCCTACGAAGCCGGTGTGCCGTGGAACGACAGCCAGTGGGATCATCCACGCTTCCAGGAGCTGCTGCTGACGGCGCGTGCGGAACTGGACAGCAACAAGCGTCGCGAGATGTATTTCGAGATGCAGCAGATCCTGCGTGACGATGGTGGCGTTATTATCCCGATGTTCGCCAACTATGTGCAGGCTTTGTCGACCAAGATCGCAACGTCCGACACGGTGGGCAACCTCTGGCAGATGGACAATGGCCGGATGGCCGAGCGGTGGTGGATGGCGTAAGCGCCGCTGCCCTGAAACAAGAAAGCCCCGCCGATTTGGCGGGGCTTTTTTTGTCAAAGCATCATTGTGGTCACTAAAGGACGTAGCGGCTCAGATCGGTGGATTTGGTCAACTCGCCCAGATGCTTCTCGACGAATTCAGCGTTGACGACCACTTGGTCACCTGACCTGTCAGGCGCTTCAAAGCTTAGGTCTTCGAACACGCGCTCCATCACGGTGTAAAGCCGCCGCGCGCCGATGTTTTCGATGGATTGGTTCACATCTGCAGCGATCTTGGCCAGGGCTGCGATGCCATCTTCCGTGAAGCTGACAGCTACTTCCTCGGTCGCCATAAGCGCCGTGTATTGCAGGGTCAGAGCGTTGTCAGTCTCTGTCAGGATGCGCACGAAGTCTTCTTCGGTCAGTGCACGCAGGTTCACACGGATCGGCAACCGGCCCTGCAATTCAGGCAAAAGGTCCGATGGTTTGGCGATGTGAAAGGCGCCCGAGGCGATGAACAGGATGTGGTCGGTTTTGACCGGACCGTGTTTGGTGCTGACAGTCGTGCCTTCGATCAACGGCAGCAGATCGCGCTGCACACCTTCTCGGCTCACGTCACCGCCACGGGTTTCCTGCCGTGCTGCGACCTTGTCGATCTCGTCAAGGAACACGATCCCATTCTGTTCGACCGCTTCCAGCGCCAAAGTCTTGACCTGTTCGTCATCCAGCAACTTGTCCGCTTCTTCTGCGATCAGGATTTCGTAGCTCTCTGCGACAGTTAAGCGCTTGCGAGTGGTGCGCCCAGCGAAGGCTTTGCCGAACAGATCCCCGAGGTTCATCATGCCGCCGCCCATGTTAGGCTGACTGGGGATGTCCATCGTCGGGAACGGACTGGAGGTGTCCTGAAGTTCAAGTTCGATCATCGTATCGTCGAGCAAGCCATCCTTGAGCTTCTTGCGGAACATCTCCCGCGTGCCTTCCCGCGCACCCTCGCCGGCGATGGCTTCGATGACACGCTCTTCTGCTGCCTCATGGGCTTTGGCTTTTACGTCTTCGCGCATGTGGTCGCGGGTCATCGCGATGGCCGCATCCACCAGATCGCGGATGATCTGTTCCACGTCGCGCCCAACGTAACCCACCTCCGTGAACTTGGTGGCTTCGACCTTGATAAACGGAGCCTTGGCCAGCTTGGCCAGACGACGGCTGATTTCCGTCTTGCCGACGCCCGTCGGCCCGATCATCAGGATATTTTTTGGGTAAACCTCTTCGCGAAGATCATCGCTCAGTTGCTTGCGCCGCCAGCGATTTCGCAAGGCTACGGCCACGGCACGCTTGGCATCGTTCTGGCCAATGATGAAACGGTCCAGTTCCGACACGATTTCGCGGGGGGTAAGGTCGGTCATTAAGGTGTCCTATTCAGCTACGGGAGAGAAACAGCGGTTTACCCGCTGATCGTCTCAACCGTCAGGTTGCCATTGGTGTAAACGCAGATATCGGCTGCGATCGCCATGGCTTCACGTGCGATCTGTTCTGCGTCCTTGTCCGTGTTCATGAGCGCGCGGCCCGCGGCCAAGGCGTAGTTCCCGCCTGATCCAATTGCGGTCACGTCGTGTTCAGGTTCGAGCACATCGCCCGCGCCGGTGATGACATAAAGGTCCTTACCATCGGAGACGATCAGCATCGCCTCAAGCTTTTGCAAATACTTGTCGGTGCGCCAATCTTTTGCCAATTCAACACTGGCGCGCTGCAGTTGGCCGGGGGTTGCCTCTAGTTTGGTTTCAAGCCGTTCCAGCAAGGTAAAGGCATCGGCAGTGGACCCCGCGAACCCGGCCACCACATCATAGCCTCCGGGAGAAATGCGGCGCACTTTGCGCGCGGTTCCCTTGATTACGGTCTGGCCGAGGCTGACCTGTCCGTCACCTGCGATCACCACCTTGCCGCCCTTGCGAACGCCGATGATTGTGGTGCCGTGCCAGCCGGGGAAGTCGTTGTCAGCCATGTCTCGTCCTTTTCGCTTTGTCCCGATATGGGCTGAACGGTCATTCCACACAAGCCCCGCAACGCAAAACGCCCGGCGCTAGGGGCCGGGCGTTTCCGATAAAACGTTGAAAGATCAGATGCTTTCGTCGATCCAACCCTTAAGGGCCGCCTTGGGCGCAGCACCAGTCTTGTTGGACACAACCTGACCATCCTTGAAGATGAACAGCGACGGAATGCCCCGAACGCCCATCGCGGCGGCCGAGTTAGGATTGCTGTCGACATCGACCTTGGCGATCTTGACGGCATCGCCGTATTCGGCGGCCAGCTCTTCAAGCGCTGGGCCGATCTGCTTACACGGGCCACACCATTCGGCCCAGAAGTCCACGACTACGGGAACACTGGAATTCTTGACTTCGGCATCGAAGGTTTCATCGGTCACGGCGACGGTGGGCATTGGGCTCTCCTTGAGGCTCGGGCGCATGGGTCAGTCGGAACGAGAGACTAGGTAGCCTCAGATGGGCCGTCAAGGTGCCGCGCTCTCACGAGTGCTTGTGTCACACGGTTTTCCGACAACGGCATATAGGTGGCTGTCCGTGTCCAGAGGATGCCTGTCTCGATCTGCTTGTCGGGATAAATTTTGGCCAACATGGCGTGATACGCGCCCATTTGGCGTAAAAGACCTTCTGGCGTTTGCTCTTCGCTGGCAGGAACGGTGCGGTTGGTTTTAAAATCCACGGCAATCACGGCGTCATCGGTCACCAACAGTCGGTCGATCACGCCGTGCAAGCGGGCACGTGGCAAGGCATCGACCGTCGCGGTGATCGCGACTTCGGTCAACGCGGATTCCTTAAAAAACGCCTCTAGGTCGGGTGACCCGAGCACGGTAATGGCTTCGCTGATCATGTCCTCCGCCAAAGGGTGGGCGCCGACAAGGGCACGTGCGGCAGCGTCGCGGTCATTTATGGCAAGGGCAGGTAAGGTCTCTAAAAGAAGATGTATGAGCGTCCCGCGCTCCTTGGCGACCTCCGTCAGGTCCCCTTCCGCCCCGGGCAGGGCTTTGGCTCCCCCAAGATCAGAGGGGCTTAGAACGTCGGGCATGTTTGGTGGTTCGGGCGCGCGCCTTTCGAAGAACGCAGGAAGCGAAGGCTCGGGTTCTGGCGTGTCAACCGGGGCGTCGGCAATTGGGGTAGGCCAATCGGAGTGGTCAAGGCGCAAACCCTCATTCGGTCCGTCGTCCTTGAAGCCAAAGTCACAGCCAACGCCGCCAACTGATTGCAGCGTTGCCTTCACACGGTCATGCCAACTTTCTTCTGCTTTGTCCGCCGCACCCGCCGCTGCTACGACAAGCCAGCGTTCTGCACGAGTCAGGGCGACATAAAGAAGTCGGTCCTGTTCCTGTTCTTCGGCCTGCCGAGCCAGTTCCAAGGCAGTACGTTGATACGCCGCACTTGTCTTGTCGGATCCTCGCCAATGCGCAGTGCCGTCGAACTTTACAAAGGTCTCCTTGCTGGAATGCGAAGCCTTTTTGTGGGTATCCGGCAGGATGACAATCGGCGCTTCCAGACCTTTTGCACCGTGAATCGTCATGATGCGAATTCGTGCGCCTGCGCTGTCGACCGTGCGCTTGATCTCGATGTCGTCGGTCTCCATCCAGTGGAGGAACCCGGTCAAGCTTGGGAGATCCGTCTGTTCATAGGCCAAAGCCTGATTGAGCAAAGCATCTATCCCGTCTTCAGCCTCTTCTCCCAAACGTCCGATCAGTTTCTGCCGGCCCTTGTGGCGGATCAAGACACGTTCCAATAGGTCATAAGGTCTGAGAAAATCCACCTGGTCGCGGAGATCATCCAGCACCTCCAAGACAGCTGGAAATTCGTCTTTGCGATGTCTCAGTTCCTCCCAAAGGTAGGGTGACTTACGCCGGTGAGCGAGATCGAAAATTCCCTGTTCGTCGAGACCGAACAGCGGAGATCGCAGGGCAGAAGCCAGCGACAGGCTGTCCTCAGGCGTGGCGAGGAACGACAAGAGCGCGCGCAGATCCTTGACTGCAATCTCTGCCATTACCTTGAGCTTGTCGGCTCCCGCAATCGGCAGGTCCAGTGCCTTGCACGCCTTGAGGATCTCATGGAAAAGACCGCCACGGTTGCGGACGAGGATCAGGAAATCGCCGGCGTGCACGCGCCGTGCCGTCACAACACCGTTCTTTTCCCCGGTAGGAATCGCAGTCTTGTTCTCAAGCGTTTGGTGAATGAACCCTGCCACGCGCTTGGCCAGGATTACATGATGATGCGTTGGGCTGACCCGGTCGACAGGTGTGTCCCAAGGAAGTTCGTCTTTTTCTTCCTCGGCAGGTGTGATCAGTGGCCACAAATCTATGCGGCCCGGCATGCGGTCGTGAAAGGATATGTGGCTCTGATCAGGCAGAAAACCTGCATCGCCGCGGCCTTTGAACACCTCATCCACCAAGCGGAGGATTGGAACGGAGGAACGGAACGAATAGCTGAGCTGCCCATCCTGCAAGGGTGCATCAGTCGCCTGCATCTGATCGCGGAATGCAATCCGCATCGTGTCAAATTCACGGGGATCGGCACCTTGGAACGAATAAATTGACTGCTTCTTGTCGCCGACAACAAAGATCGTGCGGCGCACTGTGCTGCGTGCGCCTTCGCCAGAAGTGAATTCCTGAGCAAGTTTGTTGATCACGTCCCATTGCGCTGGGCTGGTGTCCTGTGCCTCGTCCACCAGAATATGGTCTATGCCGCCATCAAGGCGGTAAAGCACCCATTGCGCCTGCTGCCGATCGGTCAGAAGCGTTCTTGTCCGGGTGATAAGATCGTCGAAATCAAGCCAGCCGCGCGCCTGTTTGGTCTCTTCGTAACGGCGCAGAAAAGCCTCGGCAAAGCGGTGCAGCGTGGCATCCCGATCCACCGCATCGAGCGCCAGCCGCGTTTCGCGTGCCGCTTCGATCCTTTTGTAAAGATCTTCAAGCCGGTTCACGCTGGTGGCAAGTGCGCCTTTGCGCAGTTTGCCGGTCGGAGGCACGCGTTGGCTGATCGCACCTTGCTGTGTCAGCACCACACTCTCAAGTGCGAGCACCGCGTCTAGACCGCCGGTTTGCGCCTGAGCAATCGCATCTGCAAGCTTGTTGTCGGTCGCGCCACCACCCCGTAAATCAGAGACTAAACCTGACAGAAATGACAATTCATCACCGGGAAAGACCTCGGATGGCAAGGTATTGAGCGTCTGATGGGCCGCAAGTCCGTAACGGTTCATGAGGTCGTTGCTGGTCAAAGCTGGCATAAACCCATCGCGTTGGCCGACAATCGACTCAGCAAGTGTCTGCAACGGTTCGTTCGATGCGATACGCGCGATATCGCCAATCAGATCGGCCTCTGGGCCACTGGCCATATGGTCGAGGATCTGTTCGCGAAGCAATTGTGCTGTCCGGTCGTCGATTTCCTGAAACTGTGGGCTGACTCCGGCTTCGAGTGGAAACCGCCGTAGGATCGATGCGCAAAACGCATGGATCGTCTGAATGCGCAGCCCACCTGGCGTTTCGATGGCGCGGGCAAACAGGGTCCGGGCGCGGGACAGAAAATCTGTGGACAAGCTGTCTGCGGGTTCGCCCAATTCTTCCAATTGTGCCGACAGGGCGTTGTTTTCCAACATGGCCCATTGGCCCAATCGCTTGAACAGGCGGTTTTGCATCTCGCTTGCAGCCGCGTTGGTGAAGGTCAGGCACAGGATATGCTCTGGCCGCGTTCCCCGCAGCAGCAGTCGGGCCACCCGGTCGGTCAGCACGCGGGTCTTGCCTGATCCGGCATTCGCGCCCAACCATGTCGATGCAAATGGATCGGCAGCACGCACCTGTGCTTCGGTTGCATCGTTGCGGATCATGACAGAAAGACCTTTTTGGCGGGGTCCGCGGCTGTCCATTCGCCGTACCGGGACAACTGGTCATAGTCTGAACTGAAGGAGTCTTTGTGTGCCCTGTTTCGGGCTGTATAGCCGGTATCAGGGTCGCGGTAGGCTTGGATCAGAGACTTTAGCATACCGATTGTGCGATCCGGTGGGCATTCATCCAAAGGTGCTGGCACTTCGCTACCATTGCCAGACAGCGAGATGTAACGCGCTTCGCTTACAAAACGGGGGTTGAACCCGTCGAACCCGCCTTCGAGGATCAGGGCCGCTGTCACAAGCAGCTGCACGTCGAATTGAAGCTGTTGGTTCTTGGTAGGCGCTGTCCCGGTCTTGTAATCGTAGACAAATGCCTCTGAGCGGTCGTTGAGGTCAATCCGGTCGGCTTTGGCGGTGATGCGGAACGGCGGGTCCGCGATATCCATTGCGCCTTGGGATTCGAACAAAACAGGGGCCGCAGCCGATTGCCGGGCCTGTTCGTTTTCGATGAACCAATGCGCAATCTTTTCGATCCTGACACGCCACTGAATACGATCCGTCGGCCACGGCACCTCGGCATCAAGGATACGACGCGCTGTGGAAAGCAGCGTCTGTTCCGAGATAGGAACACCGTTTTTGACGGTGTCAGAGACGAATTCTTCAAACACCTTGTGAATCACCGTGCCGCGATGCATCGGGTTTGGCGCGTGTTGGATGGGGTGCAATTGCCGGAGGCGCAGTATCTTGGACGCATAGATCGCGTAGGGGTCGCGGATCAGCTTTTCGATGTTCGTGACTGACAATTCGACGGGACGTACTCTGACCGGTGGCACAGGCGACGGTCGGGGTGCTGCCGGGGTTGGAATTGGCTTTTCCAGAATCCTTCCCAACGTCAACCAGACGTGACCGCGGGCTTGCATCTCGTTGAGCGCATGAGGGCCGCCGGTGTCTGGCAAACCTCGAAGCAGGTTGGTCAGACGGTTCAGCCAACGGGAGGGTACGGTTTCCGCATCTTCGGATCGCACTGCCCGGCTCAGCCAGACTTCCTTTGCGCCGACAGCCTGCTGAAAGTCGTGTGCGGACAGGCCAATGCGCCGTTCGGGCAGTAACAGACCCGCGTTTTGGCGCATGCGACGGTTCAACCATGGATCGGCAGGAGGCGACCCCGGCCACGACTGTTCGTTCAGTCCCCCAAGGATTACAAGGTCCGCACCCATCACGCGCGCCTCGATGGTGCCCCAGATCAGGATATGGGGGTGCGGTGCATCGCGGTCGCGCACCTCGTGGCTGCGCAAAAGGTTGTCTACCAGATCGGCATAATCGCGCGCCGAGATTGTTCCGCCGAAACCGGCGTTTTCGATAAGTGTGTCGAAAGCGGCCTTACATGTTTCACCAGCCTTCTTGTTCCAGAGTTCCGACGCATCGTCACTTTTGGACCCCGCGCATATGGATTGGGCCTGTGCAATGTGCCGCGTAACATGCTCACCAAGAGGTTGTTGTGTCTTCAAGGCGGGCTGAAGGAAGCAGCGATCGATCCAGTCAAGCCATTCCTGAGCGTCGTCAGCCCCCTTCCACGCCATCAACTGTGGTAGATCGGGGTAGGGAATGCCTTTTCCTCGAATGAAAAGCTCCAACTCTGATGTCCAAAGACGGTGTTGGCCACGGTCCGCGCCACTGTGGCAGAGCGGGTGCTTCAGGAGGGTGAGCAATTGATCGGCAGTTGGGCCGTTGACCCGCAATTGTGCGATGTGCCGGAGCAACCGGCCCGGCGCGGTGAGCTGTGCAGGCGTGCCGGCGCTGTCGTCTGGCAAAATGCCCCACCGATCCAGCAGGGCGCTGACCCGGCGCGTCAACATGCGGTCCGGAGTGATCAGGGCGGCGGTGGTCTGATCTTCTGCAGCCTGACGCAACCGCATTGCAATGGCGCGGGCTTCATCGCGCGGAGATGCTGCTTCAAGCAGGGTGAGTGACTGAGTCGCCTCGGCCAAAGGTGGCAGATTTGGGCCGTCGCTCAGCCATTGGTCGGTGACCGGCGCGGGGCGCAGGGCAAGCGAGACAAGCGCATTGCGGGCAGCGCTGGGTGGCGGTGTGGGTGCCCAACGCGCAACATCGCTGTGGCGCATGTGCAGCCTTTCCAGCAAGCGCGCAAACCTGAATTGGGGATGGTCTTCGCCCTGCATCGCGTCGGTATTGCGGACATCGTTGCGCAAAACATCCCAGGTCGAATCCGGCATGTCAGAGTCGAATCCCGGGAGGATCACTGCGCCTTGGGGCAATTTTGCTGCGGCCGTCATCAACTGAAACGCGGAACCGCGTGATCCGGTCGACCCGGCGATGATGATCGGGTTTTGGGGTGGGACATCTTTCCAACGGGAAAGCTTCATGCGGAGTGCCAAGCGGTTCACAGCCGCGGCATCTGGCGTGTCGCTGTCTGTGTCGAAATAATGCGTGACGATCTGCAGGAAGCGCTGGGCGCGCTCCCAGTGCCCCGATTGATCAGTCACATCCAGCGCCGCTATATCGTCCGGGGTGACGCCTTCGGCCTGCATTTCGTCCAACAGCGCTCCAAGGCTTTCTGCAAGATCGTAGACGGCAGACCGAGGCGCAAGACCGGGATCTGCCTCGATCAATTTCCTGACCAGCTCTGCAAGCTCAAGCTGCCGCTTCAGGGCCGGTACGGGCTTTGGCAGGTGTATACGATCCAACGGGTCGGCAAGATCCGTGATCAGCCTGATCCGAGGCAGAAAGCCTGCGCCAAGACTGGCAAACACTGTTTCAATGCGACGTTGCATGCGTCGGGAGTTCACGTACAGGTCGACACGGGCCATCGCTTCGGGTGACTGGCCGGCCATGCGTAATGTCAGGCCTAACACCAAATCCTGCGCGAAATCTGCGCCGGGGAGCAAACCAAAGACCCGTGGCTTGTCGGTTACATCAAACATCTGCAGACCCAAGCATCGCTTCGGCAAGCGATATGCCGTCTGTATGTCCGACGTCGCACCACCGACCCGGATACGCAACGGCATGCAGCGCGCCTTTGGCGACCAACGCCTCCCAAACGGTTTTCAAGGAAAACACGTTTTGCGGTGTGTCAGAGACGATTTCTGTGCGGATCATCTGCACGCCGGAAAACACGGTTTGGGTGCCCCATTGCGCGTGTCCGTCGGCAAGAATGTCGATGTCGCCACGGCCTGTGTGACCGATTGTTTGGTTCTTGGGGACACACAACAGAAGCGCTTGCATGTCCTCGGACCATGCAGATTTCAACACCTGAAGCGGGTTGGGGCCATCCCATACTGCGTCTGTGTTCATCGTAAAAGCCACATCGCTCTCCAGCAGGGGAAGTGCTGCCTTCAGCCCGCCTCCGGTGTCCAAGATGTTTGGTGCTTCAACCAACACCTGAACATCGGTTCCGGCAAAATGATCGACGATCTGTTCTGACAAGTAATGGGCGTTGGCCACCACCCGTGGGGATGGAAGGTCGCGCACGAATGTCATGGCGTGCTCGATCAAAGGTGTTCCGTTAACTGCGATCAAGGGTTTGGGCCTGTCCTTGGTCAGGGCGCCCATGCGCGTACCGAAACCGGCGGCGAAAAGCATCACGGCATCGGTCATGACAAAGCTCGCAGTGTCAGACGTTCTGGCGTTGGCTCTGGGAACAGGTCGGTGATCAAGGGTTCGACCTCACGTGCAATTGGCGAAGCAAGACTGGTTTTGATGTACCGCCAGACTCTTGGGATCAGGGAGAGGTATGCCGGTTTTCCTTGTTCCATCGCGAGTCGCGCGAAGATCCCCAAAATGCGAAGGTTTCGCTGCAAACCAAGAAGGTGAAACGCGGGTAGAACGCTGGATTCACTGCGACCGGATTGGTCGATGTACCGCGCGAGTGTTTCAGCGTAACAGTTATCGCTCACGTCTCTGCGCGCATCTTGCAGTAAGGACACGAGGTCGTAGATCGGTGGCCCTTCAAGTGCGTCCTGAAAATCGAGCAATCCAACGCGGCGGACGTCATCTCGATCAGGCAGCCATATCAGGTTTTCGGCATGATAATCGCGCAGCACAAGCACCCTGTCCGGTGGCAGGTGGCGTGACAGCAGATCCGTCAGCCTCAATTGAATTTCCGATGCGCTTACGCTTGCGTTTTGGCCTAGGAGTGGCAGATAGTGGGTGAACGCAGGCTCGATCATGCGACCCAAAAGTTCGGGCGTCGCGGACGTTAGGTCACTTGGGGCGAGGCGAGTTTCCAAATGGCACAGTACATCGGTCGCGGCTGCGTATAGCGTGCATTCCATGTCTGGCTGATCCTTGGCGACACGCGCAAATTGCGCATCACCGAGATCCTCCAGCAACATCAGTTTGGACGTATGATCATAGATTTCAGGCGCCGACAAATTGACTTGGCGCAGATGTGTCGCGAGGTGTGCAAAGCAGGCGGTGTCGCCTTGTGGGTCAATCATCAGAATAGCGCGTTTCGCGCCTGAATAGAGCCTTATATAACGGCGAGACGATGCGTCACCGGCCAGCGGTTTCTGACGTGCATCCCCCCAGCCGTTGGCATCCAAAAACGAGTCGAAGATCATTCCAGTATCCCCGCGATGCGATCCGTCCATGCACGATCCGACCATGTGATACTGATTTGGCGCATATCGGTCTTTTCGGGGTCGTCGAGGCGGATGGTCAGCGCCTGTGCGGGCCGCAAATCATCCAGCCGATCCGGCCATTCCACGATGCATATCGCGGTTTCAAACGCATCGTGAAGCCCAAGTTCGACGATCTGATCGGGACCGCCAAGACGATAGAGGTCAGCGTGCCACAGCTCGCAATCTGGCAGGTCGTAGACCTGAACGATGGTAAATGTCGGAGATGGCACATCTTCGGGCACTGACAGACGTGATAGGATCAACGCGCGTGCGAAATGGCTTTTTCCGGCACCTATCTCACCTTCAAGCAAAAGCGTGTCGCCAGCACGCAGAACAGCCCCCAACCGTGTGGCAAGTCGCGCGGTTTCATCAGGCGATGTTGAAGTAAAGTCCGCGCAGTTTTGGGTCATGCCAGCATGTTTACCTGCCCTATCGGGCGCTGCAAGTTTTGAAACCTGCGTTCAGGCAGAAACGATCTGAAGCCCCTCGGAACCCTTGTGGGTGTCAAGCTGCTGAGGGCGGTGGCAAAAGCGTATGAGAGTTGCGCCGTGGCAAATCGGGTCTATCCGGCACACCAGTTCTCGTCCGTCCTTGCGGCGCAAATCGGTGTCCCAACTCGCTCTTTCAGTTGTGTTGGTAACGAAATCACGCAGTTCCGGCCAAAGAGGGCTGGGATGAAACGCCGATTTCCACGTTTGCGTGGCATCGAGTATCGTTGTCTCGGGAATACACGCGTCAGGATCGGTGTTCCAGAATGTCGCGTACGCTGTGTTGCACAGGGTCAGAATTCCCTGTGAATCAAAGACACATACCGCGTCTTCGATCATGTCGATCACGGATTGAAGCGTATCAAGCTCCACCCGATAGCCCCGTGTCAAAGACACTTCGGCAGTGATGTCGTTGAACAGGAAGGCAATGGCACCGTCGGGATAGGGCTGGCCGGTGATGTCGAAGGTCTGTCCGCTAGCGAGCGTCCAGGTTTCGCGAAACCTGTCATCGCTTGCCGCGGCAACCAGCTTGGCAAGGCGTTCACGCCAATCGTCATAGCTCTTGGGTTCCGGCATGACACGGCACTCGCGCAATTTGTCAAAGAATTCGAACAGGGCAGGGCGCACGCTGAGGAATGTGATCGGAACGCGGCTGAGATCGACGAGGGCCGGATTGAACAGCGTTAGACGTCGATCCCGATCAAAAATCGCAAGTCCTGTTGTCAGGTTTGCGAATGTCTTGGACAGTGTCTGGACAAAATTGTGCTGGGCAGCTTCTGCATGCACCATTCCGTCGATCCCGGTCGCAAAGAAAACGCATCCGTTGTCTGTGTCCTGACGGCTCACTTCCAGCCAGCGGTTCAGATCAGGCCGCGTATCAGCAGGGGCTACTTTGACACGAGTTGGCTTGGACAGGTCGGTGTCCGATAGGATTTGCGCAAGATGATCGCAAAAGGCTGCAGGGCCGTTTTGCGACTCTGCATAGTGCGAGAAAGCATCGTTGCTCCAAAGCAGAACACCGTCGCGCGACGTGAACCAGATCAGATCGGGTGCGTGTTTCACCGCATCGCAGAGTTGTTTCGACAGGATGTCTGTCTGTTTTGCCTTGAACCAGTCTATCTGATTGGTGGCTGTCGGCCGTAGGGTTAGGCGAAAGCAATCTTCGGTACGGTGAATATCGACATGAAGTTCGCCATCTTGGGATGTACGATTTAGCTCGGTCAGTTTTTTGGGCAGATCGGGCATCATTGGGTAGAGCAGACGGTGGATTACTTGCCACGACTGTGGTTCGTCCGAAGCAGATAGCATTGACCACACCCTGTCGTCGGCATCCACGAGGAGGGAGTCCTGAAACACGAGTGTTATGGGTTGAGTTGTCTCTGGCGAAGAAAGTTGGGGCTGGGGTCTGTTTCGGAGGAGACACACCCTGATTGCCAAAGCGACACTGGCCACCGTGATGATGGCCGCGGTTACATATGCTGCATTCATCAAAAGTCCCCCGGTTCGGCCATACGCCATTCAATGGCCGCAAGGTTAACCGCAGGTTAATACGACTGGAGACTTTCAGAGCTGGAAAGACGGGTTTTCGCCAATGCCTTCTCCTTTTGGCAAACTTGGCGGCACAATTGCGTCGCGCGGCCAGACCACCTCGACGATGGCACCCCGGCGCTGTGTAGAAACGTTATTGCGATCTCCGCCGTTGGCAAAGCTCAATTCCGCACCCGAGCGCTGAAGCAGGGTCTTGGCAATGAACAGCCCAAGTCCCATGCCTTCGTATTCCGGGCGCGCCTTGCGGTCTCGGTCGGTTTTTCGGTTCCTGACGAACGGATCACCAATCCGGCCAAGCATGTTCGTTGGATAACCCGGCCCGTCATCCAAAATGCGAATGGAGACGGTATTTTCGGTCCAATGCGCTTCGACCCAGACTGTTGCGCGGGCGAAATCGACAGCATTCTGGATCAGGTTGCGAAGGCCGTGGATGATTTCGGGGCGCCGCAAGGCGAGCGGAGGATCAAAGTCTTCTTCCGTGCCATGAGGTTCAATGAGAACGTCTTTCCCGCGACTTAAATGGGGTTCAGCAGCTTCACGGATCACCTCCATCAAAGGCGCAGACCGGATTTGGAGATCTTGTTTGCCTGCACGCCCCATGGATTGCAGGATATCGCGACAGCGGTTTGCCTGTTCGCGGATGAGCCGTGCGTCCTCTTGCAGGTCTGGCTGGTCGGACAGTTCTTCAATCAGTTCTGCGCTTGTCAGTTTGATCGTGGCCAGCGGCGTGCCAAGCTCATGCGCTGCGGCCGCAACCACGCCGCCGAGATTGTTGAGCATCTGCGTCCGGCTGAGCGCCATCTGGGTTGCCACAACAGCGTCACCCATCGAATTCATTTCCTCGGTGATCTGGCGTGCATAAAGCGACAAAAAGACCACCGCGATGGTGATCGCAATCCATTGGCCGAAAACAAACACATCTGCGATGCGCATGATGAACCCTTGTTCGGTGCGCAGCGGCAAATGGAAAAACACCATCAGCGTCACCAGAGTCAAAGCTGTTGCTCCGATGATGATCGTTGATCTGAGGGTCATGATCGTCGCCGAAACGATCACTGGCCCAAGGACCAGGATCGTGAACGGATTGTGTAGACCGCCTGTCAAATACAAGAGGAAACACAGTTGCAACAGATCGAACAGGACCATGAGAAAATTCTCGGCCTCGTTCAGACGCTTGTTTTCTGGGAAGACGAAAATGGCGATCAAGTTGCCGACAATCGAGACGCCGACGGCCAAGTAGCACAGGCCGAGTTCAAGTTGCAGGTTGTAAAGCTTTTGCGCCAGTGTGATTGCCGCCAGTTGTCCAACGATGGCGAACCACCGCAACCAAATCATGGTTCGCAGGCGAATAAAGCTGCCGCGCTGGCGTTCCTGGAAGATACCGAACTCGGATTCCGTCATCTGCGCCCTTTCGCCTCTTGCCCCGGATTTCAAAATCCTTACCTCAACATCGACAGAGCATAGGCAAGCCAATTCTGATGAGAAAGGCTTTGTTCATGCACATGCGAAGGAGATCCCATGGTACGTTTGGCAGCGATTTCAGCTGGCGTGGCAATTGTCGCGCTGATGGGCGGGGTTTGGTATGCAAGCCAGCCTTCTGAAGGGGAGGACAAGTACGCATCCTGCCGCAATACGCAGGTCGCGGGTGGGTCGGATACGATAGGCGGACCCTTTACCTTGGTAAATTCTGCGGGTGAGACCGTCACCAACAAAGATGTGATCACAAAGCCGTCGCTGATTTATTTCGGCTATACGTTTTGCCCGGATGTATGCCCTCTGGATACCGTTCGGAATGCCGAGGCGGTTGATCTTCTGGCCGAGCAGGGCAATGAGGTCACGCCGGTTTTCATCTCGATCGACCCCAAGCGTGATACGCCCGAAGTCGTCGGTGACTTTGCAGCCAATCTGCATGAAAACATGATCGGACTGACCGGCTCTGAAGAACAGGTAAAGGCAGCCAGTCAAGCTTACCGCACCTATTTCCGCGCACAGCCGGCAGACGATGAATATTACCTCGTCGACCACTCGACCTTCACCTATCTCGTCATGCCGGAGGATGGGTTCGTCGAGTTCTTTCGCCGCGAACTAACCCCCGAACAGGTCGCCGAACGGACGTCGTGCTTTCTTGACGCCGCAAGTTAGCGGGTCATTTGTGCGTTGATGTTGGAAAATTCGCCGGTAATACTGGCGGATAACGCAAACGCGACGGGAGGGAACCACGGTGAGCGAGCGTACCATCGACGATCTGGGTGACGACAAGAGCCTGCTTCTTGTGGACGACGACGAGCCGTTTCTGCGCAGGCTGGCCAAGGCGATGGAGAAGCGCGGCTTCGAGGTGGAAACAGCCCAATCGGTCACGGCAGGCTCTGCCATAGCAACTGCGCGTCCCCCGGCTTACGCCGTTGTCGATCTTCGATTGGAGGATGGGAACGGTCTTGATGTGGTCGAGGTCATTCGAGACAAGCGTCCGGACAGTCGGGTTGTGGTTCTGACCGGATACGGTGCGATTGCCACGGCTGTTGCGGCGGTCAAGATCGGCGCGACGGATTATCTGTCCAAACCCGCAGACGCGACGGATATCACAAACGCTTTGCTGGCCAAGGGAGACGTTCTGCCCCCGCCACCAGAGAACCCGATGAGCGCGGATCGCGTTCGTTGGGAGCATATCCAGCGTGTTTACGAGCTTTGTGATCGCAACGTGTCCGAGACAGCGCGCCGCTTGAACATGCATCGCCGCACTTTGCAACGCATCCTTGCAAAACGGTCGCCGCGCTAAGTCAGATCATAGCGTTTGCTGACCTTGTCGACCAATGCGCCATTGCTCAACTGCTGTTTTGGGTGATGCGCGTAGTCATCGAACCCACGGCTTTGATAATAGGCCAATCCTCCGCCGTTATCGGCGCGGATCGTTGCGTTGATCCAGCGATATCCCAAGGATTTTGCGGCTGTTCTAGATGCCTCGAACAGCTTTGAGCCGACGCCAAGACCAGTTTTTCCCAATCGCACAAAACTCGCAATGTCACAGGCCTCGGGCGGAAGATCGGGGTGCGGTTCGAGAAACTGAACCCAAGGATGTGCCCTGCGTCATTCTCCGCAACATGCCATGCCGACCTGGCCGGGTCGCGACCCATCCATTCCAGAATGATGTCTCGCGATACAGGCTTTGTACGCGCCGTGGTACCACCTTTTTTGACGATGGCATCCAAAAGTTCCGCCATTTGCCGGGCATCCAAAGCTCCGGCACGACGAATTGTGATCACACCATTTCTCCGATCAGTGCAGAGTGGCGCGAGGTGAAGTCGTTTCGTACATTGACCGGGGCTCGTAGCACAATCGACAGGTCAGCAATCAAGTCCAAATCAGGTGCGCCAAAGAATTTGTCTGCTTCCGAGCGAGTGAATCCTGCGATTTGGGTCGCCTCCATCCATGCGCTGATCCGGTCTGCCTTCTTGATCTGCTTCTTCAACTTGGCTGGAGTCACGGCAGGCAAACCAAACCGTATATGAATCGCCGCCGTTAACCGATCATCAAGCGCTCCATATCCCGGGCCTACCGCTGCCTTCACGGGCGAAATCATATCACCGATCACGTATTCCGGTGCGTCATGCAAAAGTGCGGTTAGCCGTTCTGCGGCGGTTGCTTTGGGGCAGAGCCGCGCAAACAGGGTTTCAACAAGCAAAGAATGCTCGGCCACCGAATAGGCGTAGTCGCCAAAGGTTTGACCGTTCCAGCGCGCGACAAAGGCCAGTCCGTGGGCGATATCCTCGATCTCGATATCGACTGGGGTCGGGTCCAGCAGGTCAAGCCGTCGGCCCGAAAGCATGCGTTGCCACGCGCGTGGTGGTTTTGCCATGATGCGCCTCGTTTTTGTCTTGGGTAGAATGCTGCTGGCTGGTTGTAAACAACCGTGCATTGCCGGGGCAGGGACCACGTGCTACCTGCCTTCACAATCAAGGTTGACATGTGGAGTGCCGGGAATGGCCAAAGATTATATCGTCAAGGACATCGCGCTGGCCGGATACGGCCGCAAGGAACTGGATATTGCGGAAACCGAAATGCCGGGGCTCATGGCGCTGCGCGAAGAATACGGTGCCGAAAAGCCACTGTCCGGGGCGCGCATTGTCGGATCCCTGCATATGACGATCCAGACGGCTGTGCTGATCGAAACGCTGACCGCTTTGGGTGCCGATGTGCGCTGGGCGTCCTGCAACATCTTCTCGACCCAGGATCACGCGGCGGCGGCCATCGCAGAGGCGGGCGTTCCTGTGTTTGCGATCAAAGGTCAGACGCTGGAAGAGCATTGGGATTATCTCGACAAGTCGTTCATGTTCCCTGAAGGCGCGAACATGATCCTCGACGATGGCGGCGACGCGACGCTCTATGTTCTTTTGGGCGCACGCGCCGAAGCGGGTGAAGAGATCATCCCGGTGCCGCAATCCGAAGAAGAAGAGGTGATCAAGAAGCAGATCGCCAAGCGGATGTCAGAAACCCCCGGCTGGTTCACCAAGACCCGCGATGCGATCAAAGGCGTGTCCGAGGAAACGACGACGGGCGTGCATCGTTTGTATGAATTGCACAAGAACGGTCAGCTGCCGTTCCCGGCGATCAATGTGAATGACAGCGTCACGAAGTCGAAATTCGACAACAAGTACGGCTGCAAGGAATCTCTGGTCGACGGCATCCGCCGCGCCACCGATACGATGATGGCGGGTAAGGTCGCTGTGGTTTGTGGCTATGGTGATGTGGGCAAAGGTTCGGCTGCGTCCCTGTCTGGTGCCGGTGCCCGTGTGAAGGTGACCGAGGCCGACCCGATCTGTGCGCTTCAGGCGGCAATGGACGGGTTCGAGGTTGTTCTGCTGGAAGACGTGATCGACAGCGCGGACATCTTCATCACCACCACGGGCAACAAGGATGTGATCCGTATCGAGCATATGCGCGAGATGAAGGACATGGCCATCGTCGGCAACATCGGCCACTTCGACAACGAAATTCAGGTGGCAAGCCTGCGTAACCATAAGTGGACGAACATCAAGGAGCAGGTAGACATGATCGAGATGCCCTCTGGCAACCGCATCATTCTGCTCTCCGAAGGTCGTCTGCTGAACCTCGGCAATGCCACGGGCCACCCGTCCTTCGTGATGTCCGCCAGCTTTACCAATCAGGTGCTGGCGCAGATCGAGCTGTGGAAGAATGGCGGCCAATACGAGAACCAAGTTTACATCCTGCCAAAGCATCTGGACGAAAAAGTAGCCCGTCTGCACTTGGGCCGCATCGGTGTCAAACTGACCCAATTGTCTCCGGAACAGGCGGCCTATATCGGTGTGACCCCCGAAGGTCCGTTCAAGCCGGAACACTATCGGTACTAAGCCGATCGGCAAGAAATGGCGCATTGAATAGGAAAGGCCCGGCGTGAATGACCGGGCCTTTTTCATTCTGTGTCAGGCCTGTAGTGCTTCAATCCAATTTCAGTCAGCAAAAGGCGCTCGCTTGAGGCCGATGCTGACGACGAAAGGCTTTTGAGGAATCGCGGCGGCGTGGTCTCATACACCCATTCGCTACTATTTATTTTTCATTTGAGGTTGAGATGGGCAATTACCGCGACCATCCGGCGATCAAGGGAATTCGTAATGCCAACTTCCCGAGGTTCAAGCCAGAACTGTGGTGTTCGGAATTTGTTGAAATTTGCCACGCCCTTCCGGTGCGACTGCCAGGAGGAGGTGTGAAAAGGTTGCCATCACACGCTACAAGTCAGGCACTGGAGGGGGCGCTTACAAACGTGCAGGGACGCTCAGAGGGCAATTGCAAAAGAACCCGGAAGTCAAAAAGAACAACCACGCTAAGAATTGGCTGGATGTCTCAAAACATCGAATACGGATGGCATTTTGTGGACATGCCACACTCGAGGAAATCTCGCTTTTATGTGAGCTCTCGTTGAAGGCGGGTCTTGTCTCGGCAGATCGTTTGCAGGCTTGGATCGACCAAGATCAGGAGATCGGGTTGGATTGCAATGGATTTACCAATGCATATTACACAGCCATCGGCTGTTTTCTTGAGAAACCAATTCACTATCACAACAAGTACAAGCAGATCGCAGGAGTCGCGCATAGTTGGTACGATATTGACTACGACAGTGTCGTTTTATGGGCGCGCCCGAAAGTGTCGGGCGACCAGAAAAAAGACCTTTGGGAAGTCATTCCAAACGGTCACAAAGAGCCGGACCATCATGCCCATATCGGGGTGATTGACCATGTGTTGAACGATGAGGTGCTTTTTTGTCAGCACGGCTCAAATGTAGGACCCAGGATATCAACCTACAAAATTGTTTCAGAGCCGCCCAGCAAGAAAAAAGGTAAAGAAGTCTGGTATTTGCGCGAGATTGGAAAGCCAAAAGCGCAGACTTTGATCCTTACCAAGCCCATGCAGACATTTGCCGCCGGTGAATAGTTTCGCCCAACATGAGCAAACACGAAAAAGCAGCGGTTTGCTGGTCCTTCCGAAGCTTTCGGACCGGGCAAACCGCTGACATTATTCGTTCAGAAAGCGAGCTGCATGAAGAGACCTCCAGGCAGCTATTTTATGCTTCTTGCGGAATGCGCAGAACCTGACCCGGATAAATCTTGTCCGGATGGCTAAGCATCGGGCGGTTTGCCTCAAAGATCGCGTTGTACTTTGAGCCATTGCCCATCGTTTTCTCGGCAATCGCCCAAAGTGTGTCACCCTTCACGACCTCGTGGAACACCGGTTCGTCCGTCGTGTCTGCCTCGACTGCTGAAACGCCTTCGACGTTGCCAACGGCCAGGATGACCTTTTCACGTTCTTCCTGGGTCATGTCCCCGCCCGAGACCACGACCTTGTCCCCGTCGACCTTGATTTCCGCACCTTTGGTGTCGAGTCCCAGATCGGCAACTTCCTTTTCAAGAATGGCTGCTGTCGGCAGGTCGTCTTTGCCGACCAACTTGCGGCCAGCCGATTTCACAAAATTCCAAAGGCCCATACGCCCCTCCAATGTCTGTTATCCCAGCCATAATCCCGTGGCTTTCGAACCCACTCTAGGGGGAAAACACGCCGCTGAAACGCAAAATGTGATTAATCGTTGCCGGATCCTTTGGTTTTTGCCACCTTTCCCAACGTAGGGGGCCGGTCCTCCGGGGAACCAAGACTTCACCGGGAGACAGTGATGGGTAAGAGAGACGATTTGATCGCAAAGTATGCGGACGACCTGAAGAACAAGTGCGGCATGACACCGGACATGGACCTTTTAACCAAGGTGACCATCGGCTGCGGACCAGCCATTTACAACGACGACGCGTCGACGGTCGCGGGATCGCAGGCGTCCGAGCTTGAAACGGTCAAGACCAATTTCCTTGTCAAAAAGCTTGGTTTGAAGGACGGCCCGGAATTGATGGACGCGATCAATTCGGTCATCGAGACCTATGGAAAGTCCGAGCGGAACAAGTATCGGGCGGTGGTCTATTATATGCTGACCAAGCATTTCGGCAAAGAGTCCGTGTACGGTTGATCCATCCGCAAAGGATCAAGATGGGGCGTTCCTGTAGGAGCGCCCTTATTCTTTGGAGTTGAGACAAATGCATCAGACTTCGCGTTTGGAAAGTTGCACGCAGTGACGTAGGTTAGACGGTGACGGTCAGGATGACCGAAACCATATTCAGTTTACGCGCGTGGTGACTTGGGAGCGCGGGGACGGAGGGTTTCGGCACAGGCCGAGCCCTCCGTTTATATTCAGAATAGGGGTATCACGGCGCCGATCACTGCCGATCCAAAAGCCGCATAGCCCGCATCGATCAGCGTCAGCTTGAACGGCCGACCCGCAAACCCGTAATTGGTGGCAAGCCACGGAGCTGCAAAACATGCCCCGATGCCAAGGCCAGAGGTAAATCCTTTGCCAACAGTGACGATGTCCAGCATGTCGAAGGCATAATACATGGTTGCCGCAACGACCATCGCCGAGGTGATGCTGATCACATACGGCAGCGCGGTTTTCCGATTGGCGGGTCTGCCTGTGTCATCGGTTGCAACACCCGAGGCGGCAATCCACGGTTTGGCAAAGATGCTGTACCACGCCGCGCCAAACGCCCAGCCTGCAAGACCAGCTAAAACTATAGGGAGTATGGGCATGTCCATTTCTTTATTCCGCGCGCGTTACCCAGCCAAACCAGCAAGATCGCAAATGATCCGCCATTCCGTGTCCGTAACGGGCTGTACGGAAAGGCGCGAATTGTTCACGAGCACCATGTCGGACAACCGTTCATCCGCCTTGATCTGATCAAGTGTGACGGCCGTTTTCACCGCATCCAATGCCTTGATGTCCACGCATTCCCAGCGGTCGTCATCCGTCTTGCTGTCTGGGTGGGCTTCGGAAATCACTTCGATGGTACCGACAATCGCTTTTTCGGATTGCGAATGATAGAAAAAGCCTTGATCGCCGATCTTCATCTCGCGCATGAAATTGCGGGCCTGGTAGTTGCGCACGCCGTCCCATTCTTCCCCGGCATCGCCTTTGGCGACCTGATCCTCCCAAGACCAAGTGGACGGTTCGGATTTGAACAGCCAGTATCTCATCCGCCGATCACACGCTTCCAGGGGATAAGATCGACACTCTCGAACAGTCCCGCCTTCGCATAAGGGTCGCCGTCGGCCCAGCCTTGCGCGGCGGCCATATCGGCCACGTCCAGGATCACCAGAGATCCGATCATCTGCTCCGCGTCATCCAGCAGTGGCCCGGCCTGATTCACAACGCCGGTGGCGTCGATATAGGCCAGATGGGACTCGCGATTGGCTTTGCGGATATCCAAAGCGCCGGGTTTGTCGCGCGCGATCAGGGCGATAAGCATTCATTCTTCCTTCAGTGGTCGGGTCATCAAAGAGTCTATGGCATCCTTGACCGTCGTTGAACCCTCGACAAGTCTGGCCACGATGTTGGTGATCGGTGTGTCGATCTCTTTCTGGCGCGCGATCTTGGACATGGCCTGCGCCGTCGCAGCACCTTCGACGGTGATTTTCGGATCAAAGGCGTCGCCGCGACCGAGGGAAACCCCAAGACGGTAGTTGCGTGACAGGTCGGATGTGCAGGTTAGGGCAAGGTCTCCAAGACCAGACAGTCCTGCAAGAGTGTCGGTGCGCGCGCCCAGAGCTCGCCCTATCCTTTGCATTTCTGCAAAGCCGCGGGTCATCGTCGCCGCCCGTGCGCTGTCGCCCAGACCAGCACCAATCACGGCACCGCAGGCGATGGCCATGACGTTTTTCAACGCGCCGCCCAGTTCGGCGCCAATTGTGTCGGTTGTGCGATAAAGCCTAAGAGTGGGCGTCGTCAGAGCAGCCTGCAGTCTAGCGCCGGACGGTGCATCCTTGCACGCCAGCGTTAGCGCGGTGGGGCGGCCGATGGCAATGTCCGCAGCAAAGCTGGGGCCGGTGAGGATTGCGGTCATCATATTGGGCGAGGCGTCGTTTAGCACACCCGTCGGGCCAAGACCGGTGCTCAGTTCGATGCCTTTGCAGCAGGCCACCCAAGGTGTTTCGGTCTTGTGCGGAAGGACCGAGATCGCTGCGCGCATGTGCTGCAAGGGAACGGCGATCAAGAGGGCTTTGCCACCCATGATCGCGCCCAGATCCTGCGCAACCTTTAGGCTGTCTGGGAAAACTGCATCAGGCAAATAGGCACTGTTGCACCGCAACTTGTCCAAATTTTGGGCCTGTTCAGAAGTGCGGCACCACAATGTGACGGGCTGCCCGGTCTTTGCTAGCGCGATCGCCAACGCCGTGCCGAATGCGCCGGCGCCCATGATACCGATCACGCCTTAGCCCCTTTTTTACCGCTGCCCAGCGCCGCCGGGGCCACCCGGTCAAGTGGCCATCTGGGGCGCGCGGTCAAGGTCAGGTCATCTGCGCCGTCTAATGCAAATTTCTCGGCTCCTGCGAATGCGATCATCGCGGCGTTGTCGGTGCAGAGCGCGAGTGGAGGCGCCACGAAGGCCAAGCCGTTCTGGTTGGAAAGTGTCTCTAGAGCTGCCCGAAGTTGTGTATTGGCAGCAACACCCCCAGCCACCGCAAACCCCGTGATGCCGGTGCAGCCGATCACAGCGCGTCGGGATTTCTCGACCAGTACATCGCGGATGGCAGCCTGAAATCCAGCACAAAGGTCGCTGATATCTTGCGCGTGTAAGCCGCCCTGATTTGAAACCAGTTGATCGCGCTGGCGGAGCAATGCGGTCTTGAGACCAGAAAAGGACAGGTCGCATCCCGGGCGATCCAACAGTGGCCGGGGAAAGACAAATCGCGTTTCATCGCCGGACAGTGCGGATGTTTCAACTGATGGGCCGCCCGGCTGGGGCAATCCAAGCAAGCGCGCGGTCTTGTCGAAGGCTTCGCCCGGTGCGTCGTCGATTGTGCTGCCAAGTCGCACAAACGACGTTGGCCCATCGACACGCAGGAATTGGCAATGTCCTCCGGACACCAAAAGGATCAAGTAAGGATACTCCATCCCGTCGGTAAGCCGTGGTGTCAGCGCGTGTCCGGCAAGGTGATTGACCCCAATCAGCGGTTTGCCGGTCGCCGCGCTCAAGCCCTTGGCCATCATCACTCCCGACAGCACACCTCCGATCAATCCCGGTCCCGCGGTGACTGCAATCGCGTCGATACCGCTTAGCGCGATCTTTGCATCGGTCAGCGCCTGTTCGATACAGATATCCAGCTTTTCCGCATGCGCCCTTGCGGCGATTTCCGGTACGACGCCCCCGTATGCTGCGTGCAGCGCGGTTTGTTCCGCCACAACCGAAGACAAGATCCTACGACCACGCACCACTGCGGCGGCGGTATCATCGCAGCTGCTTTCCAGCCCCAAAATGGTGATATCGCGACCCATTCGAGTTTCCGTTGCACCTATGAGGCTCAGCAGTTACCACCCTTGGTTGCTGCTCACAACAATCCCGGATGGACATGGATGATCAACGCCCTCTTCTGCTTCTGACGCGCCCGCAGGCGTCATCAGAGGCGTTTTGGGCCGCTCTTCCAGAGGAAACTCGGGATTCTGCAGATTTTTTAATCAATCCTCTTTTGTCGATCCACGTATCGGGACCATTGCCCGATCTCTCCGGGGTCACCGGGTTGATCTTCACATCTGCAAACGCTCTTGATGCTTATGCGACTTTAGGGGGGCCGGTGCTTGATATTCCCGCGATTGCCGTTGGGCCTGCGACTGGTGCAGCGATACAGGCGTTTGGTTTTAGGGCGGATGTTGCAGGGGGGACTGCAGAGCAAGTGATCGAACACGTACTGAACCACGGCTACACAGGCCCTTTGCTTCACGTGCGCGGTGACAACGCGATTGGAGACGTCGCGCATCGTCTGAGCGCGGCGGGCGTGGAAACCAGGGAAGCTGTTCTATATACACAGAAGCTTGAACCCTTCTCTGCGGCGACTCGGGAGGCTTTGTCGCAAGACAGACCGATCATAGCACCGGTATTCTCGCCAAGGACGGCAAGACAGCTTGGTCGCGAATCGATAGGTATTGACTGCATCCGATTTGCTGCGATCAGTCGCGCCGTTGCTGATGTGCTGCCCAAAGATACGGCACAGAGAACGAGAATATCGCGGCGGCCGGATCGCGACGGGATGGTGGAGTTGGTGAAGGATATGGTCACGGACACCGCGAGTCTTGAGCGTCGGCTGTGACGGTTGTAAGGTAAAGTTGACATAGCTGTCGCGCAAACTTGACAGATTGAAGGATTAACCGGTGGCGAAACGCAAGAGCACGGACAAAACCTCAAAAGACGAAACTGACCAAAAGGTCGAAACGGATCGCGCGCCAGATCAGTCAGACGCTTCGGAAACTGAACCAACGGATTTGGAGGTTGCCGCCGAAGCCGTTGAAGCAGTTGAGGTTTATGCTCCTGCCGACGACACGAAGGAGTCCGAAACGGCACAAGAAGGCGCCCCTGCCGACGTAACGCCGACAGTCACGGACGACGTAGTTGAGCAGGCTGAACCCAAGGATGACGCGCTTGAAGAAACGCCTGCGCAAACGGAGGTCGGTGCCGAATCTGCAGAAGCTGACCCGGACAACATACCCGCCGATGGGGCTGTCGCGGACGATCATCTGACGGAAGAAGAAGCGGAAAAACTGATCGAAGAAGCCGAGTCCGTCGAAGGTCATCCGGATGAGTCCAAGACAGCGGCCGAACCAGAAACACCGCCCGTCGCGCCACAGGTGATCAAGGAAACAACAATCGAACGCAAAGGTGGCTTGGTTCCGATGTTGGTCGGTGGCGCAGCGGCTGCCGTGTTGGGATATGGTGTTGCGGCCTATTCATCTAAGGCCGTCTGGCCATTCGATGCAGCGACAGACACGTCTTTCGAAGACGAGGTTCGCGGTGCGCTGACCACACAAGACGGTGCGCTATCTGATCTTGGTGCGCGGCTGTCGTCACTGGAAGGGATGGAACCGCCAAGCGTTGATTTGACCCCTGTCGAGGATCAGATCGCTGCGGTCCAGGCTACGGCTGCAGACTTGACAACGCGGCTTGATGAAATCGTATCTCGGATTGACACTCTCGAACGCCAACCGCTTGAAAGCTCGGTTTCGGAAGAGGCCATTGCCGCTTATGAGCGTGCATTGGCAGACCTGCAGGCCGAAATCGAAACGCAACGTGTCGAAGTGGCGCAAATGGCGCAGGACGCCGTTGCGGCTGAAGAAAACGCTGAGGAAAAAGCGCTATTGGCAGCCTCCCGCGCGGCCTTGGCAGAGCTTACAACCGCACTGAATAACGGAGCATCATTCTCAGGCGCCGTGGCAGTTCTTGAATCGAACGGGGTGGTGGTGCCAGAGGCCATCGCGTCACTGGCAGATGAAGGTGTGCCGACCCAAACCAGCCTGAACGAGACGTTCCCAGAAGCCGCCCGCGCCGCACTGAGTGCCGCGCGGAGTGTAGATACCGAAGGCGCCGAAGGCATTGGCCGGGTCACGACGTTCTTTGCCAACCAGCTTGGAGCGCGATCTGTCGCGCCAAAAGAAGGTGATGATCCCGACGCCGTGCTTTCCCGCGCCGAAGCGGCTGTGCGATCCGGTGATTTGAGCACTGCTTTGTCGGAATTGTCTGGATTGCCTGACGTCGCACAAGAAGCCCTCGCTGACTGGCAGGCCCGCGCAGAAACCCGCCTCGCGGCGACATCCGCTGCGGACGAACTCGTCCAGCAACTGCTTCAGGAATAAGGGAGGCGTCCGATGCTTTGGTCTCTTTTCAAGATCGTACTTTTTGTCGTCATCGTCGCTGCTTTGACACTGGGCGCCGGCTTTCTCATGGAAAGCAACGGTGGGATCCAGATCACCGCCGGGGGCACGGAATTCACCTTGGGGCCGCTTCAATCCGTAATTGCGGCCCTTGTCGCAATCCTGGTTGTGTGGCTATTCCTTAAGCTTTTTGCGCTGTTGATTGCCACGTTGAAGTTCATCAACGGCGACGAAACCGCGATTTCGCGGTACTTTGACCGCAACCGGGAGCGCAAAGGCTTTCAAGCCCTGAGTGAAGGCCTGATGGCACTTGCTTCGGGAGAAGGGCGTCTGGCGATGGCTAAGGCGTCGAAGGCCGAGAAATACCTTCACAAGCCCGAATTGACCGATCTGATCACAGCGCAGGCTGCTGAAATGACGGGCGACCGGAAGAAAGCCGAAGAGGTGTACAAGCGGCTGGTTCAAAACGAAGCCACCCGCTTTGTTGGTGTGCGCGGACTGATGAAACAAAAGCTCGACGCCGGGGATACCGACACCGCGTTGAAGTTGGCCGAACGGGCATTTGCCATCAAGCCGAAACATGAAGAAGTACAGGACACACTGCTGCGCCTTCAGGCAAAAAATGCCGACTGGTCAGGAGCCCGAAAGACCTTGAACGCGAAGCTGAAGCACGGCGCCTTGCCGCGTGATGTGCACAAGCGACGCGATGCCGTGTTAGCCTTGTCCGAGGCAAAGGGCATTCTTGACGAGGGCAAGACCATCGAGGCGCAGGAGGCTGCGATTGCCGCCAACAAGTCCTCGCCTGACCTTATCCCAGCCGCTGCCATGGCAGCGCGTAGCCATATTGCGCAGGGTCGTTCCAAATACGCGGTTCGTATCCTCAAGAAAGCGTGGCAGGTACAGCCGCATCCCGATCTTGCAGCCGCCTTTGCCGAGATAGAACCGAATGAAACACCTCAGGCGCGGTTGCAGCGTTTCAGGCAAATTACCGCCATGCGGCCTGAACACCGCGAAACAAAGTTGCTTTTGGCAGAACTGAACCTTGCCGCTGAGGACTTTCCCGAAGCGCGACGTTCTTTGGGCGACCTTGCTGAAACCCAGCCGGACACGCGGGTTCTAGCTATCGCAGCTGCGATTGAGCGCGGCGAGGGTGCATCGGACGCAGTTGTTCGTGGTTGGCTTGCGCGCGCGTTGACGGCACCCAGAGGGCCACAATGGGTGTGCGACAATTGTAAGACCATCCACGGCGAATGGACCCCGGTCTGTAACACCTGTGAGAGCTTTGACACGCTAAGTTGGACCACCCCACCGCAGAGCGAAACGGTGCTTCCCGCCGGCGCCGAAATGCTGCCGCTTATCGTAGGGTCGATCGAAGACAAATCCGAACCGATTGAACAAGCAGAGGTCATTGATCCTGAGCCGTCCCAGAGCACGGATGCGGCGTCTTCCGAACTCGACGCCGATGAAGCAACAGTGACGAGCGCGCCGGAACCTGAAAAGGTCAAATAGCACTTTTCCTGCGCAGTGGGCGGTGCTAACAGCCCTGCCAATCCGATTCTGATATGCGTTTTATCATCGGATTGGCCGCTGTAGCTCAGCTGGTAGAGCACGTCATTCGTAATGATGGGGTCGGGGGTTCGAGTCCCTTCAGCGGCACCAGTTTCATTCAATGGGTTGCGGATATGTGCTTGAACTCCCTATCCGGTGACCCGAAGCGTGATCAAAGGTCATCAATCGCCAAGGCGATAGATTCTCGCAATCCCAAGCTCCTGCACATTATGCGCGAGATGTATGCGAATATCTAAGACCCATTGCTGCTGGAAGAATTGGCTGAAAGCGCAGGTGTGTCGCGCCGCCATATGGAAAGAATGTTTACCAAGTCGCTGGGCGAAGCACCGGCGTCCACATATCGGAAAATCAAGCTGGATAAGGCGCGAGCCCTATTGGCTGAAACCGATCTGTCGGTGATCGACGTTGCAGCTGCGACGGGGTTCAGTTCAGCCAACATTCTGACACGCCATTTCAAGGCACGCTATGGTGAAACCCCATACGGAAAACCCCGAAAAATTTGACGACGGGTGCGAAGGTGATTTCCTTAACCAACATAACTGCCCGAAGCGGTGTCTGAGAAATTCAAGAACTTAAGGGGCTGTGCTCGCCCCTCTGCCTTCTCATCCTTCAAGAGCGGCTCTTCGTAAAGCATCTGCTGTGAACGGCATGCGCTGCAGCCGAAGGCCTGTGCAATTTCGGATAGCGTTGGCGATCGCTGCTACAGTGGGGCCTGGCGACGCCTCCCCGACACCGACGGACGGATCTGAAGTGTTGCCGAGCAGGTGAGTGTCGATGATCGGTACATTGTCGAAGCGGATCACCGGGTAGCTGTCCCAATCGCGTGAGGTGATGCCGTCACGGTCCCATGTGACCTCTTCGCAGAGTGCCCAGCTTGCCGCTTGCATGACACCACCTTCAAGCTGCGCCGTCAGTCCGTCCGGGTCAATCACGCGGCCTGCATCGGCAACAAGTGTGACGCGATGAAGTTTCACTTCGGCGGTGTCGGTCACGGTCAAGTCAACGGCGATGCCAACTCGGGTCATGACATTCTTGTACTGGGCATAGGCGATGCCGCGTCCCATCTCTTCGGCCAGCGGCGGCAGGGCTGATAGGCGGCGCTCCAATGCGTCCAGCAGGGCTACGGTGCGGGTGTCGTTAAGATGGGCGCGGCGGAAAGAGATCGGGTCCATCCCGGCAGAATGCGCGGCCTCGTCCATCGTGCTTTCCAGTGCAAAGATATTGGTGACAGCGCCAAGGCAACGCATCGCGGAGGTGCGGTGAGGCAGACCTTGGACAAGGTTCTTGACCAGACGGGTTTCCGCAATGTCGTAGATTGGATCAAGGTTCCGATGCATCCCGGCATGGTTTCCCATATTCGGTGGCGATACGTAAGGCGCGAGCGCATCGGCGCGGAACCGGTTCGCCAGAAGCTTCGCGGGACCGGCGCGGTTGGGGCCGGGGCGCGGGCGGCCTCGATGCGTGTCGCTGAAGGCTTCGGCGGACAGCGCAGTGATCCGGCCGTTGTTCAAGGTCGCATCGACCTGAACAGCCATCGCCGGAGCATAAGGCTCCCATGCGTGTTCATCCTCGCGCGACCATTTGAACAAGATCGGCGTGTGAGGATGCGCCATCGCGATCAGTGCAGCCTCAAATGCCGCGTCGTCGGCACCGTTGTGGCCGTAACAGCCAGAGCCGGGAACATAAGTGATCTCGACCTGCTCGGGTGTCAGGCCAAGACTGTCGGCAATCGCCTCGCGTAGTGGATAGATGCCTTGGCTGTGACTTTTCAGGAAAAGGCGATTGTCCGTCCATTCCGCCAAAGCGGCCGAAGGCGCTAATGCGCCATGCATTTGGTAAGGGCGTTCGAACCGGGCGCTGAGGTCGGGTGTGGGCAGCCGGTCGGGCACGGGGGCTTTTTGTGGTGTGCCGCTGATCACCGGGAAGCGCTGAGCGTTTTCAGTGGTGAATTGCGCGAAAACGTCGGTTTCAGGCAAGCCGCCGCCCATATCCCAAGAGCAGGCAAGACCCAGGCTGGTGGATGCTTTGACCACATCCCACTCGCGTGGGCCAGTTACGGCAAGGAAGCTGCCATCACGGATGATGTGCAGCCCTTTTGCTTTCATCTGGTCAAGTGAAGTCTGATCGATATCGCGAAGCGTCGCTTTGGCGTGCGGTGGGCTGACGCGGCGGGCGTGCCACATTCCAGGTATGTCAAGGTCATGTATATAGGTGAACCGACCTGCGACCATCTCGGTGATGCCGCGCATCGTCGGGGCTGGAGCGCTTTCAGGAACATGTCGGCGCAGGGTGGGATCAACGGGCAGATTCGAGGGTAGGTCGCGGGCAAGATCAGTCAGCGCAAGGCGTAGATTGGTGCCCGCCCGCTGCACATAGCCATCTACAAGCAACCATTCAGCAAGATCACCGCCATGTTGGACCATAGCCGCATCAAGTAGATGCTTGCGAAGGGTCGCAGAGGCAGAAGCTACGGCACGGCCAGATTGTTCGATGGAGTTGCTGCCCGAGGTGATCCCTTCGTCCGGTGCAGTTCCGGTGCGGACTGTCGCGATCTCCACAAGCGACAGAGGCACCGTCAGTTCCTCTTGCACAATCCGCAAGAGCGCGTTCGAAATACGTTGCCCAATATCGACCTTGCCGGTGTGGACCAGTAGGCGGTCGCCGTCCATGGTGATCCAATCCGAGACAAGTGGATACGCATCAAGGCTCATTCTGCGATGGCCTCTTTGATAGCCCTAAGCACGCGTGGGTGAGATCCGCAGCGACAAAGGTGTGGGGTCAGCGCGGCCTTGGTCGTCGCGTCGTCTGGCTTAGGGCTTTTGGACAATAGTGCGGTTGCGGCAACCACAAGACCAGAGGTGCAGTAGCCGCATTGCGCGGCGGTTTGTGCAATGAACGCCTGTTGTACGCGCTTGCCGACTTCCGTTTCGGAAATACCCTCGATCGTGGTGATCTCTTGACCGTCGAACACCTCGACCGGCGTCACGCAGGACAGCACAGCCTTCCCATCGACCATCACTGCACAGGCTCCGCATTGTTCGAGACCGCAGCCCAGTTTCGTGCCTTTCAGTTTCAGCTCATCCCGCAGGACATAGACCAGCGGGGTGTCTGGGTCTGACCTGATGTCATGCTGTATTCCGTTGATCTTCAGCCTCAGGTTCACGGCGTGACACGCTCCCATGTGATTTGAACGTCCACATCCGCTGATTTGAACAGGTTCATCACCGGGCAGCGGTATTCGACGTTGCGGGTGAGGCGGTCGAACCGATCCTGCGTTTCTTCGGTATGGACGCGGATGCGCAGCTTGACCCAGTTGAAATAGGGCCGCACGCCCTGAACGCCACGACTGCCGCGCTGATCGACTTCGCCATCGGCCTCCATATCGACTGCGGTATAGACAAACTGCATCGCCTCGGCGCAGCGGTTGATGATGACGCCTTCGCAACCCAACAGCGACGACAGCGTCATTTCCAGCGGCGTCGGTCCGGTGTTGCTTTCTTTCTCGTCGGTGATGACGATGTGATCGCGCACCATCATCACGGACCGGGTCGATGCCTCGTTGCGGGCGCTGACGCGTCGGATACCCAGCGCCTTGGTGTTGGGATCGACGCTGGGGGGCAGCAGATCAGGATCGCTCATAGCGTCATCTCCAGAATGTCGAGGCCACGGTTGCGGTCGAGGACGTAGATTAAGCCATTGTCATCTACATCGACGTCGTTTGATTGCGGCGGCGCGCCGGTGGGGCCGGGTTCCATGAAATGCGCCACTTCGACGGGCAGGGTGGGATCGGCCACGTCCAGAACCCGCAGCCCGCCTGCGAACCACGTGGCATAGATCAGAGTGCTATCCAGTTTTTCCCGGAACTGATGCCCGCCAAAACGCACGCCCTCTTCCCCGACCCAGGGACAGAACCGTTCGGACAGATCCCATGCCGCGACCGGCTCCATGTTGTTCAGATCGGTCACATCCATGATCCAGATGAAGCCGTGCAGGCGACCGGGCTTGTGGTCATGTTCCTCGTCGATCACGACGGCATAGCGTTTGCCGTTGATCAACTGTTCCAGAGGCATGACCGTGTGGGTCGGTTCGGGAATTGCAGCAGGAAAACGGTAACTGCCTTTGACCGTCGGCTTGGTAATGTCGCTGGCGTCCAGCACCCGAAACCCGGCATGCCAGACCGCTGCCCAAAGCTCATCGCCGCAGCGCATGGCGTGGTGCAGGCGGTGGCTGTAGCCTACACCTGTAGGGGTTTCGCCATTGGCCACGTGCTGCCCCGGCATATGCCAACGCGATACTTCGGTCGGGTTGGTGGGATCAGACAGGTCATAGATGACAAGGATGTTGCCGACATACCCCTCCATCTCAGTCGAGATATAGGCGTAGTTCGCGTCCATATCGAAGCGATGCACGCCGAAACCGTGTGTCTTGACGTAGGACAGCAGCTTGGGCGCGGTCTTGTCCGAGATGTCCCAGACGCGGAACCCGCCGCTGTGGTAGCCTCGTGCCAAAGCCTCTTCGAGGACCGGGATATCCGACAGCTTGACCGACAGCCTCTCTGCGATCTGGTCGTCCGATAGCCCTTCGGCGCGAAGACCTGCAATCTTGTCACCTTTGCGCAGGAAATGACGGCGGTCCATTTCGACATTGGTGATCATCAGATCACCGACCACCTTGACCTTGTGCGTGTGCGACCACTCATCGGGTGGGGTGACATGGGACACCACCTTGGGATTGGCGGGGTCCGACACGTCGATGATTGAGGTACCCATAGGGGGCTTCATGTGGCCGACGTAAGCATAGCCGTCGCGTACCACGACTTCGCCGCCGCCTTCGATTTCCAAATGGCCCAGCCGCCGGATGTTGCGGGACAGCTCGTATTCGACTTCGCGTTTCATTCTGCAGGCACCTCGAGTTTGCGTTTGCGCCGCATGCCGAAGACAATGGGCAGGATGATGGACAGTGCGAAGGCCACCCAGAGGATGTTGCCCAGCGTGGACGAGAACAGGACCATGATGTCACCGTCCGATTTCTTGAGCGACCACAGGAAATACTTTTCCAGAAGCGGCCCTAGAATGACCCCGATCAGGATTGCGGCGACGTGGTAGCCGGTGCGCCGCGCGATGTAGCCCAGCACACCGAAGGCCAGCGCGAGGTACATGTCGAACATGTATTCGCGCGGAACAAAGCCGCCGACCAGCGTGAAGGCGATGATCATGGGGGCGAGGTAGATTGTCGGGATCGTCGTGACATGGCTCATGTAGCGGCTGAGCGGAAGGATCGTCAGGAACATGATCACATAGCTGACCGCCATCGCCATGAACATGCCGTAACCGACCTTGGGCTGGTTCTCGAACAGCGACGGGCCAAAGCTGACACCGTGAAACTGCATCACCACAAGCATGATTGCAGCCGTCGCCCCACCGGGAATGCCCAGCACGAGCAGCGGCACCAGCGTGCCGGAGGTGACGCCATTGTTGGCGGATTCAGGTGCGATCAGGCCTTCGGGGTGGCCGGTGCCATAAAGCTCGGGCGTTTTGGAAAAGCTGCGCGATTGTTGGTAGGCCACAAAGCTGGCAATGGACGCACCCGCACCGGGGATCACGCCGATCACCAGACCGATGATCGAGGTCCAGACGATGTGCACCCAGCGGCTGAGTGCGATCTTTACACCTTCGAACGTGTCGCCCCAGTTGGGGGCCTTGGGTTCACCGTCATGGTTCACGATCACGCGCTTTTCGATGATGACAAAGGCTTCGGACACGGCAAAGAGGCCGACAAGGGCCGGGATCAGCGGCACGCCGTCATAGAGTTCGAGGAACCCAAAGGTGCCACGCGGTGTCGCGTAGACCACGTCGGTGCCGATGGACCCGATCATGAGGCCCAGAAAACCCGCGATCAGGCCCTTGACCATGTCCTGTGCCGCAATCGACGCGATCAGGGAAATGCCGAAGAGCATGACCACGATCATCTCGACCGAGTGCATATAGAACCCGACCCGCGCGAGGATTGGCATGGCTGCCAAAGCGATGATCGTGGTCAAGAGACCTCCGATGCAGGACGCGACGAAGGAAATCGCAAGCGCCTGCTGTCCCTTGCCCTGCTTGGCCATGGGATAGCCGTCAAGCGGTGTCGCAGCAGCGCCCGCCGTGCCGGGGATGTTGACGAGGATTGCGGGAATGCCCGCGCCCATGCGTGCCGCGCAATAAAGCGAGATCATGAAGATCAGACCGGATTGCAGATCAAGGGCGAGGGTAAGAGGCATCAGGATGATGATCGTGTTGGCCGCCGAAAAACCGGGAATTCCACCGACTATCAGGCCAAGAAAAATCGTCGGGATGATGATGTACCAGTAGCCGATGGTTTCAAAGAACACTTCGACCAGGATGGAGGCTGTGCTGCTATCCATTGGCCAGCACCGCCTTCATTGTGGTTTCGAACCAGCCGCGTGGAAATCGTGTGTCAAACGCCCATATGAACACCGCCCACCCGGTCAGCGCCATTGCCGCCGAAATCATCGTGATGAACGCCGCGTTCCTGCCTTTGGCGAGGATCAGCATGCTCACCGCCAGAAACAGGAATGTGGTCAGGGTGAAGCCCAGTCCGTCGATCAAGGCAACATAGCCGATGGTCGTGACCAACAGGCCAATCCTCCCGGTGCGGATGTCGTCCATTGTGAACAGGTTGCTGAACCCAAGTGTGCCTTCGCCTTGGCTGAGCCAGATCGCGCAGCGAATGAAGAAAATTGCGCAAACAAGCAAAAGGATGCCGCCAATCATGAAGGCACTGACCTGAGCTGTCCAAGGAGAGTTCCAGATTGTCGAGAAGAAATAGATTGTGAATCCCACCGCGAGGATGGGGATAACAAGCTCTCCACCAATCTGGCGCGGTGGTTTGTGATGCTCGGATGACATGATGTCTGCGTCCTGTCTGCGGAATGAGGTCCGGGAACGGATCGGCAGCAGCGTGTGCGCTGCCGACCCGGGTGGCAGGTGTTACGCGCCGCTGAGTAGCGATTTGTAGCGCGCACCCAGTTCAAGCATTGCTGCCTTTTCGGCTTCGCATTCCTCGACCCCCGCGTAGACAAGGTATTCGGGCTGTCCCTTGGACGCGATGTACGCCTCCATCAGGGCCGGGTCTTCGTGCGTTTCCTTGAAGGTGCGGGTCAGCACCTCGAAGCGGTCTGGATAGTCGTCCACTGCTTTCTTGTGGATTCCGAATGCGCGGGTCGAAAGCATTTCCGGCAAGTCCATGTCGTAGGCGTCGTTGATGCTCGGTGCATTGTCGAGCGCTTCACCGACGATGTTGTTGCCGAAGACCAGCAGCGTTTTCACCGCGTCGCCGGCTGCGATCACCGAACCTGATGTCAGGACCGAGAAATCAACCTCTCCGGTCACCGCACCGGCCACGGTACCCTTGCCGCCCTGCAGCGGGATCAGGTTGAATTCGATACCCAATTTGTCCCCGAGAGCCAGCAATCCGATCGAAGCCGGGTGCGCCATACGACTGGTGCCGACGTTCAGCTTGCGGGTCTTGGACGCGGCGATGATGTCATCCATCGTCTGCAGCGGGCTTTCAGCACCGACGAACAGGCAGCACGGGTCTTTATCGACCTGACCGAAATAGATGTAGTCGTTGATGTCAAAGCTTGGCTCTTGCATGGCCCAGTTCAGAACCTCCGGGCCGATATTGCCGAAGAGAAGATTGTAGGCATCTGGCTCGGCCTTGCCCATGTAAATCTCATAGCCCACACGACCTGACGCGCCCGGATAGAAGCTGGGTTCAAACTCAACGCCAAGGCGGGTTTTCCAGACGCTCGAGAATGCGCGGAAGTTGCGGTCTGCACCGCCGCCTTCAGCGGTGGGGATGTAGACGCTGAAATTTCGCTCGGGGAAAGTGCTGGCGCGCAAGAGGCCGGGTGTGGCCAGCGTGAGCGTTGCAGCAGCGGCGCCTGTTCCCAGCAGGGCGCGGCGGGTGATCGTTGGTTTCATGGACATGGTTTCCTCCCGTTTTCATGTTCAAGTTCGCACGCGCTGATGATGGTCTCCCGCAAAGATCGCGCAGTGTCTTTGCAGGTTAGTCACGTCCTCCTGTCGGCAGTTGTGGTGCCTCCGTGAAAAAGATGTCGACAGCCCCGGCATAGATCAGCCGGGCCGCAAGCAAGGTCAGAATGATGTTCAGAATGATCCTGAACCGACGGTCGTCGATCTTGGCCAGCATCACACGCCCTGCCAGCGTGCCCAGCACGCCAGCGACAATCAGCAGGATGATCAGCCCAGCCCAGATGCTGAAAGCAAAACCCAGAATGCCAAAGGCCACGGTCTTTAGCAGGTGTTGCAGGGTCATAAACATCGCATGGGTGGCGACATGGGCATGACGATCAAGGTCCTGCGCTTTGACATAGGTTGCCACGAACGGTCCGGTGCCGCCAAAGAACATCGTCAGAAAGCTCGAAAACATGCCGGTGATTACGCCCGACCTCTTCAAAAAGGCGGGTGGTTTGGCAATGACTGACCACAGGATGAAAAGACCGACACCAATCTGGATCCAGCCTGCCTCGAGCTGCACCACAAGAGACCCGCCGAGAACGATGCCGATCAACGCGCCAATGGCGAAAGGCCCAAGAAGGTCAAAACGCATATAACGGGTCATGATTGCAGCACGCCCTGCGTTGGAACCAAGTTGCACCAATCCGTGGACAGGGACGATGGCAGCGGCAGGCAATAGGGTCGCCAGAACCGCCAACATCACCGCACCACCACCGATGCCGAAGGCGATGGTGATGAAGGAGCTCGCAAAACTGACGGCCAGCAACGCGCTTGCTGTCGGCCATCCCAATCCTGCGTGCCACATCTCCATCATCTCAGGTATCCAGAACCGAAGGGTGGAAAAGGGACTCCGGCGCAACCGGTCCGGCAGCGAGGTGCTGATCTAACGAATAGCGGCAGATCGCGTCGATCTCGGCCATGTTGGCTTTGCAACCATAGCTCCAGTAATCGGGGCCCATGCTGGCCAGCGTCCGTTCCATCGCGGAATTGAGCCAGGGCAGGGTCATGCGATTGGCGTTGCCAAGCCAGATGGACCGGAGCTGCGCCATCGCGAGGTCGCGGGATTGAACGAACGCATCATAGAGCGCGCGGGGTAGGTCGGGGTATTGCTCGGCCACGCTTTTGCGGATGCCGATCAGGTGCATGATGGGAAAGAATCCGGTTTTGGCGTGATAGGACTGTTCTGCCGCTTCGAAGTCAGGGATCAGTCGGACAAGATCTGGATTTCCTTCCAGAAACGCCTGTGGTGGCTTGGGGGCCAAGAGCCCGTCAATCTCACCGCGCAGCAGCATGTCCTGAAGTGTGTCACCTTCTGTGATCGGTTCGACCACCATGCCTTCGGGCAGCGCCAGTTCCAGCCGTTCGCGCCGCACGCCTTCGTCCAGCGCGCCTGTACGCCAATGAATGTCGTCGCAAGCGACGCCGTATTCATCCGCCAGAATGCCCCGCATCCAAAGAGCGGCGGTCATTTGGTATTCCGGCACGCCAATCTTGCGACCCGCGAAATCAGCCGGGCTATCGATTCCGGAACCAGCGCGGGCAAAGAACCCGCTGTGTCGGAACGCCCGGCTGACAAAGGCAGGGATTGCCGTGTAATCCGACCCGCCACGCGACAGTTGCAAAACGTAGCTGGATACTGACATCTCGGTTATGTCAAACCGCGCCTCTTGAACCGCCCAAGGGAACAGCTTGGAGGTCGGGTGAATATGGCTTTCGAGCGTGACGCCGGGCACCGTGACGCGCCGGTCATGCAATGCCATCACGCGATCATGGTCCCATGTTGCCAGTGTCAGGGTCAGATGGCTCACGCGTTTGTTGCCTCCATGCCGATCACCGCTTGGCCGCGTAGTAGGAGACGCGCCGTTCAAGGTAGGCAAGGAATTCCGAGATCGTGAACGCCAGCGCGAAGAGCACGATCAGAACCGCCCAGAAGTGTCCCATCAGGAAGTTGGCCGAATAGAGTTCGAACAACGCACCAAAGCCCACGATGGAGATCAGCAACTGGCCGATGATCACACCTTTGACCGCTCGGATGACTCCAATGCGCACACCGCCCAGAATTTCGGGCAGCGCGGCCCAGAAATAGATCTTGAAGAACGCATCAGTAGGCGACGCGCCAAAACTGTGTGCCATTTCCACCAGTGAGCGATTGATTTGACGCACTCCGGCGCGGGAGTTCAGTATGATGATCCAGATCGCGAACAACGTGGTGGTGATGATGATCGACTTCATGCCGAAACCGAACAACACCATCAGCACCGGAACGAGCGCTGTCAGAGGTGCGCTTAGGAACACGTTGACCCAAGGCAGTAGCAATTCATCCAGAAGGCGGCTCTTGCCCATTAGGATACCTGTGGGGATGCCGATCACGATGGCAAAAAACACACCTGCAAGGAACGCATAGGCGGTCTCGAACAGCGCTTTCTGAAACGCTGCAGTTCCAAGGATTTCGAACAGCGTGCCAAGAACTTCGCTCAGTGGTGGTATGAAGAATGTCAGCCCGGCCTGACCCACGATCTCCCAAAGGAGACCCCAGAGCAGGAGTGACGACATTCCAGGAAGGCGGTATCCGAACAGTGTCATGATGACCGCCTCATTCCACGTAGGTTCTGAGCGACGCCCAGATCTCATCTACGATATCAAGGTATTCCGGGTCGCGGCGAATGTTGTCGACGCCTTTGTTCCGGAATCTGGACGGGCGGATTATCTCGGACACTCGGCTGGGTCGCGGAAGCAGAATGGCAATCTGGTCCGACACATAGACCGCTTCTTCGATCGAGTGGGTTACGAAGATGAACGTCTTGTTTTCATTCTGCACCAATTGCAGCAAGTCTTCCTGAAACTTGCGGCGAGTCTGTTCGTCAACGGCCGAGAACGGCTCGTCCATCAGCAACACTTGTGCATCCACGGCCAAGGCACGGGCAAGGCCCACGCGTTGACGCATGCCGCCGGACAGTTCGTGCGGATAGCTGTGTTCGAACCCGGCAAGGCCGACTTCCTTGATGTATTTCTCGGCGCGTGCCTCTCGCTCGGATGCAGCGACACCGCGCATCTCAAGCCCGAATGCCACGTTGCGCAGAACAGTGGCCCAAGGCAGCAGCGCGAAATCCTGGAACACGAAGGCACGGTCGGGACCAGGGCCGGTGACGCGTTTGCCGTTCACTTCGACTTCACCTGAGGTTGGTTCCAGCAGGCCTGCAATGATCTTGAGCAACGTGGTCTTGCCGCAGCCAGATGGGCCCAAAAGCGATGTCAACTGCCCGCGCGGAAATTCAAGCGACATATTCTGAAGCGCTTGCACGTCACCGTAGTTCTTTGAGATATTTCGTGCGGAAACCGCGCTTTCGAACTCGGCAGCCGGTGTCGGCGTAAGCGGTTCCTTAATCTGAGACATAGCCACGTTGATTTCCTTTGAAGAGAGTGACCTCGATCTTTTCGAGCAGGTTCAGGAACAGAACTGCGAGCAGGATGATCGAGAAGATGGCGGCGTACATGCTGGGGTAGTCCGCGATAGAGCGGCTGTAGGTGATGATGTCCCCAACGCCCGTGGGTGTGATTTTCAGCTCGGATAGGATCGCGCCGATGAAACCGGCGGAAATGCCCAACCGCAAACCGGCAAAGATCACCGGCGAAGCGGCGGGAATAATTATGCGCAGGATGATGGACGTTTCGGATGCGAGGAACGACCGTCCCATTTCCTTGAAAGATTCAGGTGTGTTGCGAACCGCACCGCTGGTGTTCAGCACTATTACAGGCATCGCCATGATGCAGACGACCAGCACTTTGGACGTCAGACCGATGCCGTAGGCCAAAACCAACAACGGGATCAGCGCTGCCAAAGGGGCCGCCTGCATCACGATGAAGATCGGCGAGAACAGCCAGTCGAATGTCTTGCTTAACCCGACCCAGAGACCAATGGCGATGCCAAGAACTGCCGATATGGCGACCCCAATAGCAAGCGGTTTCAGCGTTTCGGCGTAGGCATCGAAGATTGTGCCATCAAGCGTCATCGACAGCAGCGCGCTCATGGATTCGAGAAAGGTCGGGAATGCGAAACTGACGGGCACACGGCCCGCGATTTCCCACGCGCCGAACAGGATCACGGCAGAAAGCAGTTTGAGAAGCAGGGCGCGGTTTGGCATGTGGCGGGATCTTTCGGACTGCAATGAGAAAAAGCCGCTGCGCGGGCATCCCGCGCAGCGGCAGTGCAAAAAGCTTAGTTCATCGCGGCGTCAAGTGGGGCGAGATACCAGAAGTCTTCGATGTTCAACTCGTCCGGTGTGCCTTCGAGCTGGCCTGCAGCAGAGTACCACTCCATATCGGCCTGCGCGGCTTTGCGACCGCCACCGTTTGGATCATAAAGTCCACCTTCGACCGCATCCGCATAGAACCCGTCGAGTTCTGCGAGGATTTCTGCCGGGAGTTGACCAATGGGTCCGTCGGGGTTGGTTTCGCGACGGATGATCGTCGGGTCTTTGGCCATGTCCTGCCAGACACTGACCAGGGCGTTCACAAAGATCGACACGTCTCCTTCGTTTTCCTGAATCCAGTTCAGGTTGCCAAACAGGGCCTCATCGCTCGCATCGACTTCAAACATTTCGAGAACGTTGAAGTCGGCACCCGCAGCACTGCGCATCAATTTGTTCTTGTTGGACAGGTCGATGATGGTGGCATCTGCGCGTCCGCCCAGAAGGGCGGCAACCCGATTTGACGAACCGGGAACATAGGACCGTTCGCCGAAAGTAATACCAACCCGTTCTTCGATCACGTTTGCAATCGAGTCGGTGCCGCCACCTCGCGAGTGCAGCAGGATTGGCTCACCGTTCATGTCTTCCAGCGAATTGTATTTCTGGGTCGTCACTGGGAAGAACTTGAGCTTTGACAGCTGAAAGATGATCCGCAGCGGCGCTTTAGAGCGCTGCATGGCTGCGTAGGGCGTGCCGAAACCGATATCCATCTGACCGCTCAGTACAGATTGGATCGCCAGCTCTTCGTCCGAGAACGCCGTCCATTCATAATCCAAGCCATTCGCCTTGGCCCGGTCCAGTGCGACGAAGAACGCCGCGAGTTCATCGGATGGTGTTTCCGCAAGTGCGATACGGATTTTCTCGGCCTGTGCCGGACCGGCGCTAAGGCCGATGGCTGCGGGCAGTACGAGTGCCGCAACTGCGGCTGCCTTGATAAAACGAAACATGTGTCTCCTCCCTGAGATCGTGTTGATCGTCGTCTTTGCGGGTGTTGTTGTTCTTGATGCCCCGCGATTTGTGCTTTTTTCTGTCAAACCTCCCCGAACAGGCGTGCGGAGACTGAGCCAAGATGCGCGCGCATTGCATCTTGGGCCGCCTTTGGATCGCGTGCTTCGATGGCTGCCACGATGGCGTCATGTTCAGCGAAGCTCGAATGGGTGCGCGAAGGTCTGTCGGAACTGCGGACCACCATGTTCCACGCCACAGCACGCCGTACAGCGTTCAAGTGGTCAAACAGCGACAGCAAAAGTACGTTGTCCGTGGCTTCGGCCAGAACACGGTGGAAGTTGTCATCCTGCGCCTCGTACTCGTCCCAGTTCGGCGCTTCGGTTGCCAGGTCGCGGGAGTGCTTCAAGTGTCGAACAGCCTCTTCCGACGCGTGCAGGGCAGCTTCACGTGCGATGGCAGGCTCCAGCGACAGGCGGGCGCGCATCAGTTGCACAGGCGTGACTTGCTGGCTGAGCAGCTTAAGATTGCTGGGGCCAGACGTGACATTTGGCGATGCGATAAACGTGCCCTTGCCGACATGCCGCCAGATCGCGCCTTCATGTTCCAAGGCATCCAGAGCTTTGCGCAAGCGTGCGCGGGTCACATCCAGTCGCACGATCAGATCACGCTCTGATTCGAGCCGGTCCCCTGGCTTGTACCCGCCCTCGGCGATATAGGACCGCAGCTTTGACACCACGTCATCTGTATCCACCGTGACAGAGTTCATCAGCATGAATTGGCCCTCATATTGGTCAACCAATTTCCGCCATTGATGGCGGTTTGAGTCGAGGCTAAGCCTAAATTGGGCGATCAATCAATGATTTTTCTTGCAATTCGAGAGTTGGTCGAGAATTGATTTACGTATCGCGCTGAGCTAGTCCACCCTAAGCCAATAAAAATTCCGGAGAACTGCATGACCCAATACGCAATCGAAACACCGCCTGTCGTGGCACTTCCCGTGGCCGGGCAGGATACGTTGTTCCCGGTCCGCCGGATTTACTGCATCGGTCGCAACTACGCGGCGCACGCCATTGAGATGGGTCATGATCCGGACCGGGAAGATCCGTTCTTCTTTCAGAAAAACCCTAACAATCTGACCACGTCTGACACCTTCCCGTACCCGCCGCACACGTCGGATGTGCACCACGAGGCAGAGATGCTTGTGGCGTTGAAAACGGGTGGAACAAACATCCCGGTTTCCTCGGCCCTGGACCATGTGTTCGGCTACGGTCTCGCGCTTGATATGACGCGGCGTGACTTGCAGGGAATCGCTAAGAAGACGGGACGCCCTTGGGAGATCGGTAAGGCGTTCGAGCAGTCCGCGCCCTGTGGGCCGATTCACACGGTGGAAGAAGTGGGGCATCTCGATCAGGGTCGTGTTGAACTCAAGGTCAACGATGAAGTGCGTCAGGAAGGTGACCTGAACCAGATGATCTGGAAAGTGCCGGAAATGATTTCGTACTTGTCCGAGTATTTTGAACTTGCCCCCGGTGACGTCATTCTCTCGGGTACCCCGTCTGGCGTGGGTCCGGTCGTCAAAGGTGACAAGATGGAACTGTCGATCGACGGGTTGGGCTCATTGAGCGTCGTTGTCGGGTAAAGCCGCAGTTTGATGTGTATTGGATGGTCGCCCAATTGAGGGGGCGTGTTTTGCTCACGGTAGAGCCGACCAAGCAAAGTTCAGCTTTTTGAAGGACATGTCGCGCCCTTGGGCGCGGCATTCTTTTTGGGCTGTGGCGCAGGCCGATACGATCCGGATGGATGTATGGACTGTTAAACCGCCAAGACGGCGAGAGCTGCTTAGCTCGTCTGTCCGGGGATCAGGTGAAATCCAAGATCAATGACGCGTGGCACTTCTGACGTGTCGTGGTCGTCAATCAAATGCTGGGCAGCGCGGATTCCCATCTCGAGCCGGGGCGTTTCCACCGTTGTGAGTTGAATGGGCAATGCTTCGAGGAACGGCAGCCCGTTAAATCCGGCCAGTGCCACGTCTGTCGGCATTGCCACCCCGTGGCTCAGGCAATGCATGATACCGCCTGCCGCCAAATCATCATTCGAATAATAGATCGCTTCCGGTCTGTCGGGCGCGGACAACACTGTCGCGGTGGCGCGACGCCCCTCAATCATCGACGAGGGTCCGTCCGAGACATGCTCGACCAAAATCTGTCCACCGCTGTCGCGGACAGCGTCCCGGAAGCCATTGAAGCGTTTGACTGCCCGCAAGTCGCGGGCGCCCTGACTGCCGATATAGCCGAACCGACGATAACCCTTTGTTAACATATATCGAGCAGTTGCCTGACCTGCTGCATATTGAGACAGCCCGAACGCGATGGAGATCGGATCGCCATCAATGTCCATCACTTCGACAACACGGACTCCTGCCGCGCGGATGGCGGTGCGTGTTGCGTCGGAGTGTTCCAGTCCCGGCAGGATTATACCTTGCGGGCGCCATGACAGCAGATCGCGGACGAGTTCCTCTTCTGTGGCTTCAGAATATTCCGTTACTCCGAACACCGGCTGCAAGCCACGGCCAGACAGAGTGGCGGTGATGCCATCCAGAACTTCCGAAAACACGCGGTTCCCAAGCGTCGGCAGAACGACCGCGATCAAAGGGGTGGTTTCGTCCCGAAGCGAAGTGGCAAGTCGGTTAGGGACGTACCCCAATTTGCGCGCGGCTTGTTCAACGCGGTGGCGGACTTGCTCTGATGTTTGGCCGGTTCCGCGCATTACACGCGACACGGTCATCTGGCTCACGCCTGCCTCGATCGCGACGTCGTCCATTGTTGGTCGCGAATCGACTTTGCCTGTCACTGCACCGGCCTCCTGACGGCCATATTCTTATGGGTTTAAATTGCACTGAAAAGAATGTTCTTGACAAGTGTTTACGTAAACATCGATATATTGCGTGATGTTTACGTAAACATATGGGCCCACTTTGTTGAGGGCCGTTTGGTGGTCAGGGGGGAACACCATGACACGCGTCTTGAAGACTGCCGTCGTTGGACTTGGCTCCATGGGATACGGGATGGCGCTTTCCTGTCTGCGCGATGGGCACCAGGTTTGGGGTGTGGACATAAATCCTGAAGCTGTTGAGCGCCTTAAGGCCGAGGGAGGTGAGCCAGGCAACCTGCCGCGCGATCTGGATGCTGTGGTCGTGGTTGTCCTGAACGCGGCGCAGGCCGAAGCCGTTCTGTTCGGCGATGAAGGCATTGTGCCGACCTTGTCGTCCGGTGCTATCGTCCTTTCCTGTGTCACCGTTGCTCCAGAATTTGCCTGCAGGATGGAGGCCCTGTGCGCAGACCACGGCGTACACTACCTTGATGCACCGATTTCAGGCGGTGCGTTGAAGGCTTCACAAGGCAAGTTGACGATCATGGCGTCGGGCACCGCAGTGGCGTTTGACGCGGCCGCGCCGGTTCTGGATGCTTGCGCTGAAACTGTGTTCACACTCGGGGCAACGGCAGGTCCGGGTTCGGCCATGAAGGCGGTCAACCAGCTTTTGGCGGGTGTTCACATCGCAACCATGGCCGAAGCGCTGACATTCGGAATGACTCAGGGGATTGCCCCGGATCAGTTCCTTAACGTCATCAGCAAATGTGCCGGATCAAGCTGGATGCTTGAAAACCGCGCGCCGCATGTGGTGGCTGGTGATTACAGCCCCAAAAGCCAAATCAACATCTGGCCCAAGGACCTAGGCATCGTTTTGGAAGTCGCGTCATCCGTCGGCTTTGATGCCCCAATCGCCCGTGCCGCTCTGTCGCAATACATGGCTGCCGTCGAAATGGGTCTCGGCGCGGAAGATGATGCAGCCGTCACCAAGGTTTACGCAGAAAATGCCGGTGTGACGCTGCCAAACAAACAAGACTGAGCTGGGGCACACGCCGTGCTGTGGCTTGAGTCACTGAAAGATCAATCGGGAGGACTGACATGAAACTGACTACAAAAATCGTCAATGCGTTGGCTTTGACTTTCTTGGCTGCGGCACCCGTCGCGGCACAGGAATTTCCGGAACGACCCATCAACATCGTGGTGCCATTCAATGCCGGTGGGGGCACAGACTTGTTGGTGCGCGGTTTTGCATCTCATTTTGCAGAAGCGGTTGGCGGTGACGTGTTCGTGTCGAACATGGCAGGCGGATCTGGCACTGTGGCTGCCGCTGCTTTGGCGGGACAGCGTCCCTCCGGATATCAGCTTGGCTATTGGTCTGTCACAGTTGCAACGGTGCAGCCGCAGATCAAGGATGTGCCCTACGGCATCGACAGTTGGGAGCCAATCTGCTCGGTCGCCGCATCCCCCACCATGTTGTTCACGAACAAGGGCAACGGCATTGAAACGATCGAGGATGCCAAAACTGCGATCGAAGCCGAACCCGGTAAGTACCTGTTTGGATCATCGGGTCCGGGCGCCATGACGCATCTCACAACGGTGGCTGCGTTCGAGGGCCTGGGCGTGATTGACAAGATCAAGCATCTTCCGTTTCAGGGCTCGGGTCCAGCTTTGCAGGCGATGGCTGCCGGCACGATCCAGTTCTTTGGCGATACAGAGATCCTGATGCAGCGCGGTGACTTCACCCCGTTGGTAATCTTTGCGGATGAGCGGTCTGCGGCCTACCCAGATGTCCCGACAGCCACCGAGGTGGGCATCGCGCCGCCGCTGAACGAGCTGTATCTCTGGGGTGGTTTGTTCGCACCAGCGGAAACGCCGGCCGACGTCGTGCAAAAGCTGTCCGATGCCTGTGGTACAGCCGTTGCATCTGACGGGTTTACGGCATTCGCGGCGGACACCCAGACCACGCTCAAATATCGGGACTCAGCCGAGTTCGATGCGTTCTATCGTGCACAGTATGATGGCAACACGGCGATCATTGAGGCCGCAGGTCTCTGAGGTCTTTCCGGGGGTTGGCTGGTTCGGCCCCCGGCACTTTCAAACCAGCTGTGAAGGTAAGGCAAATGGGTGCAGTGACAGAACGGCGGGTCACTTCCTTGATCGTGCTTCTGATCGCGGCTGCGCTTTTGTCGCAGACTTTCGGGCAGGCTTATTCCGGTCTTGGTGCATTCAGCCCGATGTTCTTTCCCCAGATCATACTCGGGTTCTGGGTCGCGGTGGCCACGCTTGATGTGGTTTCCGAATTGCGAAGCAGTTCAAGCTCGGATCATCCGCGATTGATGCGGGTGTCATTTATGGCTTTGGCAACGCTCTTCTTTCTTTACGGAATGACGCGCCTGGGGTTCTTCCTCTCGGCTGTACCCTTCTCGATCACTTCGCTGGTCGTTCTGGGTTTGCGAAATCCGCTGGCAATACTGGCTGTCGGGGTAGGTGTGCCTGCTGCGCTGGTGGCGCTTTTCAATCATCTGCTTGTTTTGCCATTGCCCACATCGCCGTTCACCTGGTGGTTCTGAGGATCTGACATGATCGAACTGCTGCCACAGGCCATCGATTTGATATTCACCTTCGAAGGGATCGGGGTGCTTGTGCTTGGCACGATGCTGGGCGTTATCCTCGGAGCGCTCCCGGGGATCGGATCAACTGTCGCCGTTGCGATGATCCTGCCCTTCACCCTGACCATGAGCCAAGCTCCAGCCATTCTGATGCTGCTCGCGGTGTATGCTGGGTCGGTCTATGGCGGTTCGATTTCGGCCATCCTCATTAACACACCCGGAACGCCACAATCTGCCGCGACCTGCCTTGACGGTTACCCGATGGCCCAGAGGGGTGAGGCAGGCCTGGCCCTGGGATGGAGCACCATCGCGTCTACAATTGGTGGCCTTGTCTCGGCGGTTGTACTTCTCATGGCTGCACCTCAACTTGCGCAGCTGGCGCTGAACTTCGGTCCTATTGAAACCTTTGCACTGATCCTGCTGGGTTTGACCTGCATCGTGTCCGTTTCCGAAGGGTCGTTGATCAAAGGCCTGATCGCGGGAAGCATCGGGCTTTTCCTTGGTTGTGTCGGAGGTGATCCCATCACCGGAGAGGCGCGTTTCACCTTTGGTCAATTCCAGCTGATCTCGGGGTTCAATCTGCTGGCAGTCGTGATCGGCGTCTTCGCCTTGTCCGAGGTATTGATCCGCGCGGCAGCGAAACACGAAGAAAGCACCAATCTGGTGTCCTTTTCCGGCATCGTCCTGCCCGCTTGGTCTGCATGGCGCGGTCGCTGGAAGGTGCTCGCCAAATCCGTCGCAATTGGAAATGGCATTGGGATCCTGCCCGGGACAGGTGCCGCCACGGCCGCCTTCATTTCGTATGCCGAGGCGCAGCGCTCTTCGCCCAATCGCAAGAATTTTGGCAAAGGCGAGCCGGACGGTCTGATCGCATCAGAGTCCGCCAACAATGCCGTGACCGGCGGCGCCTTGGTGCCGACAATGGCGCTTGGGATTCCCGGCGATGCCATCACTGCGGTGATGCTTGCCACCTTGACTTTGCATGGTGTGACGCCGGGCATTCGTCTGATGACTGATAATCCTGTCCTGATTACCGCCATCTTCGCAGGCTTCTTTGTGATCAACCTCATGCTTTTGCCGATGGGCATGATCGTTGCCAAAGGGGCAGCGCCCCTCTTGCGCTTGCGAGAGGGCTATATGCTTGTTTTGATTGTGCTCCTGTGCAGCGTCGGAGTGTTTTTCGTGCGAGGAAATCCGTTTGACCTGATGGTCATGGGCTGCGCTGGTATTCTTGGGTTTGTCTTGCGCAGGCAAGGCATGCCAATGGCCCCCTTGGTGATCGGCATGGTGCTGGGTCCGACGCTCGAAATCAGTCTGCGACAGGGCTTAATCATAACCGATGGCAGCTTTCTTGCGTTCTTCAGTGGTCATCCCATCGCGCTTGTGCTGGCTGTTTGTGCGGTCGGAATGCTGTCATTGCCAGTGATTACGGCAGCGCGAGCAAAACGGATGACAGAGGACACATGACTTTGGTTTTTCTAAAGGTGCGATTGCGATGACGACAATATTGGGATGCATAGCTGATGATTTCACCGGAGCGACTGATCTCGCCGGTCTGTTGGCCCGTTCCGGAGTTCCAGTGTCCCTTCGCATTGGCGTTCCGTCAGAACCGCCGACCGACACAGCCGCGTTCGAAGTGATTGCCTTGAAGGTCCGAAACCTCCCGGCGCGGGAGGCAGTGTCGGAGTGCCGCACAGCCTTAGACTGGTTGCAGCGCGCGGGAGCACAACGGTTCTATTGGAAGTACTGTTCGACCTTCGACTCCACGCCCGATGGCAATATCGGCCCTGTTTCCGAGGCACTGATGGCGGCGCTTGGCATTCATCAAACAGTCTATTGCCCGGCTTTTCCTGAAAATGGGCGGTCGGTGTTCATGGGCAACCTGTTTGTTGGTCGCGAGCCTCTCGCAGAAAGTCCGATGAAGGATCACCCGCTAACACCTATGCGGGATTCGAACCTGATGCGCCTTCTCGAACCACAGGTCACCAAGTCCGTCGGCCTGATCGACCGGCTTTGCGTCGCACGGGGGCCGGAGGCCATACTGTTGGAATTGACGCGGCTCTCAGAGCAAAGCATCGCGCATGTCGTGATTGATGCTGTTGCGCAGCAAGACCTCGACGCCATCGCAACCGCCTGCCGCGATATGCGTCTGATGACCGGGGGCAGTGCCTTGGCGATGCCCTTGCCGGCCCTTTACAAAGCGATGGATGCCTTCGACACGATTTTTGAGCCGAACCAGCCGCCGGAGATTGCGTCAGACGGTATCATTCTTTCGGGAAGTTGCTCGGCTATGACTAAAGCACAGGTCGCGCAGTATCTGGCGACCGGAGCGCCCGCTTATCGGATTGACCCTTTGACTTTGGCGAAACAGGGGCCTCAAGCAATTCTCGACTGGCTTGTGGCTCAGGATCTGGCACACGTTCCGTTGGTTTATGCCACGGCTGAGCCGGACGCGGTGCGCGCGGCGCAAAACGAACTTGGCCGCACCCGTGCAGGTGAGATAGTCGAAGAGGCCCTCGCGGCTTGCGCGATTGCAGCCCGTGATGCCGGTGCTCGTCGTATCATTGTCGCGGGCGGAGAGACCTCCGGTGCGGTGACCAAAGCACTGGAGGTGGATCGCCTCGATATCGGCAAAGAGATCGCGCCGGGTGTGCCTTGGACATTCTGCGTCAGCAACGGGTATCAGCTTGCCTTGACCCTGAAGTCTGGCAATTTTGGAGCCGAGAGCTTCTTCACAGACGCCTTGAGCGCAATATGACCCTTGAAACCACCCTTCGAGAACAGATTTGTACGTTGGCCCGGTCTTTGTTCGACCGAGGTCTGACCCATGGCAGTACTGGCAACATTTCCGCACGCACGCCGGATGGAGGGCTGCTTGTGTCACCAACTGGGACAAGCTTTGGTCGCCTTGATCCGGGTCGGTTGAGCAGGTTCGATCCGTCGGGTCGGCATATCGACGGTGATGCGCCTACAAAGGAGATGCCACTGCATGCCGCCTTTTACGAAACGCGCTCTACGGCTGGCGCTGTCGTGCATCTGCATTCATGCCATTCCGTTGCGCTTTCGATGATGCCCGATGTGGATTCGGACAACTTTCTGCCGCCTTTGACCCCGTACGGTCTGATGAAGCTGGGAAGGGTTAAACTGTTACCGTTCTTCCTGCCCGGTGATCCTGCCATGGGCGAGGCAGTTCGGGGTCTTGCGGGCAAGCGGACTGCGGTCATGTTGGCCAACCATGGCCCGGTCGTCGCAGGGCGCGATCTGGAGGCGGCGTGCAATGCTATTGAAGAACTCGAAGATACGGCCCGCCTTGCGATGATGACCCGTGGCTTGATGCCCAGAGCGTTGACCGACGCGCAGGTCATGGAAGTTGTCCAGAAATTTGACGTGGAGTGGGATGGGTGATGTATTCAGCAAATCTTGGGTTTCTCTGGACGGATCGAGCATTGCCGGACGCGATCCGTTCCGCGCGGGCGGCGGGATTTGATGCTGTTGAATGCCACTGGCCTTACGATACACTGGCTTCGGATGTCAAAGTGGCGCTTGAGGAAACCGGTCTGTCGATGCTTGGCTTGAACACGGTGCGCGGGAAGGCTGGGGAAAGCGGTTTGTCAGCACTGCCGGGGCGTGAGGCCGAAGCCCGCGCGGCGATTGATCAGGCTATCGACTATGCCGTGTCGATCGACGCTAAAGCGATCCATGTCATGGCCGGTTTTTCCGAAGGACAAACGGCAGAGGCGACGTTTCTTGAAAACCTCGCTTACGCACGAAAGCAGTGTCCTGAGGACATCACGCTTTTGATCGAACCGCTGAACCGGCACGATGCACCCGGCTATTTTCTCAAGACCACCGGCCAGGCGGCGGACCTGATTGGTCAACTTGATTTGCCCGGCGTCAAGATAATGTTCGACTGTTATCATGTCGGTCGCACCGAAGGGGATGTTGTCACCCGGTTTCTGGCGCTGATGCCCTTGATTGGTCATGTCCAGTTTGCCTCGGTTCCAGAGCGTTCGGCTCCGGATCAGGGCGAAGTGAATTTCGATTTTGTGTTCAGAAGGATTGCTGCGGCTGGCTGGTCGCGCCCCTTGGGGGCGGAATACAAACCAGGCGGTGATACAGACGCGACCCTTGGATGGATGCAGACGTTTTCTGCTGTGTAAGCGCAGTCTTGCGTGCGCCGGTGTCGTGCGTAGCGTTCTATGTTCGGATCACACGCTCCCGCTCGGACGATGCAAAAAAGGCGCAACTGATGGGTTGCGCCTTCTGCCAAATCAAAGGGCGACTGACGTGCGAGTTTGAGTAAGGTCAGTTCGTCTGGAAGGTCGCAACTTCAGAGGCAAGCACGTCGGATGCGTCTGCAAGCCTTTTGCAGGCAGAGGTCGTTTCTATAGCCATCTGAGCGTTTTCTTGAGTCATATGTTCCATAGGGCTGACCGCCTCAGTGATCTGAGAGAGCGCGGCCGATTGCGTGGTCATGCCGTCCGCGATCCGTTCCACAGTCTTGGTCAGACTTTCAAAGCCTTCGAAAAAGCTGTTCAGGTCCGTGCCAGCTCGATTGACCAGAGACACACCGTTCGAGACATGGGTCTCACTTTCAGCGACCAGCCCGCCGATCTCGCGGGCAGATTCCGAACTGCGTTGTGCAAGCTGCCGCACTTCCGTTGCAACAACGGCAAAGCCGCGACCGGCATTCCCTGCGCGCGCGGCCTCGATCGCTGCGTTCAGTGCGAGAAGATTGGTTTGAACCGCAATGGATTCAATAGTGTTGACGATTTTTGAGATACGCGCTGACGATGTCTGGATCAACACCATGGCATCCATCATGTCTTCGACCAGCTTTGCATTCCCTTCGGCTGTACTGCGAGTTTCCTTGGCGATGCCGTCTGCGGATTGTGCTTCATCGACCGCGGTGCGGACCGTTTCATTCAACTGGTTCAAGGCTTGCGCAGTCTGACTCAGTGCAGACGCTTGCGACGCGTTGCGATTTGACAGCTCTTCCGACGAGGCCGAAAGGGCCTGTTCGATGGTTTGAACTGCTCCGGTCACAGTCGAGACCCGTCCAAGCAGCGCGTTCCAATCGTCCATCGTGCGGTTGAAGGCATTGCCAAGAACGGCAAAGTCAGGCGCTTCGCTGACCTTGATGCGATGTGTCAGGTCTCCATTTCGCAGGTGTTCCAAACCCTGTTCGAGGTCCTTGATGGCCTGCTGGCGCGTTGTGACGTTGGTGGCGATCTTGATGATCCGCGATACAGCGCCGTTTTCATCAAAAACCGGTGCGTAGGTCGCAAGGTAACCGCGCCATTGGCACCGCCTGCCTGAGGTTGGTGCGGTGATCTAAGACACGTGTTTAACTACGTCGTTAGCGACGTGTCTTATGCGGGGTCCCTGATGCGTGGTGAAATTCTTGGGATGGAGCGGCGGCGCTTCTGGCGTGATGAGGACAAGCTCGAGATCATCATGTCGGTCGGGGTTGGTGGCACAACGGTGACGCAGGTGGCGCAGCGCCATGAAGTGACGCGGCAGCAGATTTACGCTTGGCGGCACGACCTGAAGAAGAAGGGTCTGTGGTCGCCGGAGGCCGGGGCGCTTTTCTACCCTTTGGATATGCCAGTGGCGGCTGGAGTGCCGACAGCGCAGGATACGGCCGCTGAAACGTCGCCACCGGTTGCGGTTGAATTGCGTTTGCGTGGCGGCCGTAGTTTACATTTTGAAAGCACGATTGATCCGACTGCACTGTCGGTGCTGATCCGCGCGGTGGACGCCGCATGATCGGTCCCGGCACTGGTGTGCGTGTGTATCTGGCGTGTGGTGTCACGGATATGCGAAAGGGAATCGCGGGGCTGGCCGCTTTGGCGCAGGATGTGTTGCGTCAGAAACCAGCCAATGGTGCGGTATTTGCGTTTCGTGGGCGACGCGGGGATCGTATCAAGCTTCTGTTCTGGGATGGCCAGGGGTTTTGTCTCTACTACAAAGTCTTGGAGCGTGGCCGCTTCCCCTGGCCGAATGCTGCGGATGGGTCGATGCGGCTAACATCAGCACAGCTCGCGATGCTGTGGGAGGGGATCGACTGGAGACGTCCGGATTGGGGCGCTCCGCCAGCGCGCGTGGGGTAATTCTGCGCACGAATTATCGTTATTTATATGGCGCTTGAGCCTGTTTTTTGGTAGTCAAGCGCATGTCTGAACCTGCTGAAAACCTGCCTGATGATCCCGCTGAATTGCGCGCTATGATCGCTGCTCTACAGGCTGAAAACCTGCGGATCGCGGCAGAGAACGCCAAGATATCGGCCACGCTACGGGTTCACGACCAGCTGGTGCAAGCCCTGCGCCTACGGATCGCCAAGCTTCAGAAACTGGCCTTCAGCAAATCCTCGGAAAAGATTGAGCGCGAGATCGAACAGCTGGAACTGGCGCTTGAAGACCTGCTGGTTGCCGTGGCCGAAGACGATGAAGCGCCAATCGACGAAGGGCCGGATGAGCCATCAGCGGAAGCTGCCGATGCGCCCACTTTGCGCCGCAAGCCACGTGTCTCGGATGCGACCCCGCGCGAACGCCGTGAACTGGACCCCGGTGCCTGCTGCCCCGACTGTGGCGGCGATCTGCGTGTGGTGGGTGAGGATGTCAGCGAACTGCTGGACATGATCGCCGCTCAGATGAAGGTGATCCAGATTGCCCGGATCAAGAAATCCTGCCGCCGGTGTGAGCGGATGGTGCAGGAACCAGCACCCAGCCGTCCGATCCCCGGCAGTATTGCAGGGCCGAACTTGCTGGCCCATGTGCTGGTCTCGAAGTTCGACGACCACCTTCCGTTATATCGCCAGCACGAGATCTTCGCCCGCATGGGAGCAGACATTCCCGAAAGCACGCTTGTTGGCTGGTGCGGGCGAGCCATGAAGACCTTACAGCCGCTCATTGTACGGATCGAGGCGGACATCATGGCCAGCGACCTGCTGCATGCGGACGACACCCCCATCCGGGTGCTTGATCGCAGCATGCGCAACAGAGGGCTTGGCAAGGGTGTCAAGCAGGGCCGGATCTGGGCCTATGTGCGTGATCAGCGACCCTGGGCCGGGGCATCACCACCGGGTGCTGTCTATCGCTTTGCGCCAGACTGGAAGGAAGAGCACGTCCTCAGTCATCTGTCCGCAGCGCAGGGCATTCTTCAGGCCGACGGCTACAAAGGGTATGCCAAGCTTTACGCGCCAGAGCCTGACGGCACAGCCCGTTTGCGGGAGGCCGCCTGTTGGGCGCATCTGCGGCGCGACTTCCATGACTTTTGGACCTCAACCAAATCCGAGATCGCTCGCGAGGCGCTCGACCGGATCGGAAAATTCTACGACATCGAGCGCGATATCAACGGTCAGCCCGCCAACGTCCGCTATGCGGCACGTCAAAAACTTACCAAGCCCAAGGTCGAGGCTTTCTTTGCTTGGTCTGAACAGCAGCTTCTGCGCATCCCCGGCAAAAGCGATCTAGCCAAGGCGTTCCGCTATGGCCTCGCGCGGAAGGAGGCCTTCAGCCTGTTCCTGAACGACGGGCGTGTGGCCATCGACAACAATCCGGCCGAACGCGCCCTGCGCCCGATTGGAATAGGACGTAAAAACTGGCTCTTCGCGGGCGCAGATACCGGCGCGGAAACCCTCGCGCGCGCGATGACGGTCATTGAAACGGCCAAGCTGAACGGTCTTGACCCGCTGGCCTATCTTGCTGACATCCTCGACCGCATCCACGATCACAAGATCAACCGGCTTGATGAATTGCTGCCTTGGAACTGGGCGCCGATCGCATCCGTGAAGAACAGTCAAGCCGCGTAAGCTGCGGTATCAATGGCGTGGTTACGTCGCAAGCAGCCAAATCGTGCGTCCTGTCCGCGTCCGGCGCGGGAAACGGTCGGTGAACGTCTTTCCTGAACTCAGGTCCTGCCAGAATTTTTTGTACGCGTTGGACTGCTCATAGTCCTGATCGACAAACATCCTGTGATGTTTCCCGATAACGGCATCGGCGGGGTATTCCACGGTTGCGAGGAAGTTTGCGTTCGCGTGCAAAATTTCTGTAAGCGGTGTCTGAAGGGCACTTGGGTTTCAGCTTGACGGCTGGAAGTTCCAAGGAAGCAACTCGTCGATGCGGTGTTGCGGATGTCCGGCCGCAATGGCTTCGAGCGTAGCCTTGAGATAGGCGAAAGGCTCGATGGCGTTGATCTTGGCGGTCTCGATCAGGGATGCGATGCGGCCCCATGCCTTGCCCCCCTCGTCATGACCGGCGAACAATGCGTTTTTCCTGTTCAAAGCAATCGGCCTGACCAGATTTTCGACCTTGTTGGAGTCGATCTCGACGCGTCCGTCCGTCAGGAAGGTCTGCAAACCATCCCAGTGTCGGTGGATGTAGGCAAGCTTCTCTCCGAGGCGCGATTTGGCCGAGATGCGCAGGCGCTGCGCTTGTAGCCAGATGCCGAAGGCTTCGACCAGTGGCGCGGATCGTGCCTGGCGCGCTGACAGGCGCTGGCCCGGGGACGTGTCGCGGATGTCTTTCTCGACGGCATAGATTCCTGCGATCTGGCGCAGGCCCTCGGCGGCGATCTCGGAACCATCGCGATCGAAGATTTCCTTGAGCTTGCGACGCGCATGCGCCCAGCAATGGGCGACAACGATCGGATCACCGCCCTTGCGGTCAGGGCGCGTCAGCCGGTTGTAGCCCTGGTAGCCATCGAGTTGCAGCGTGCCGTTGAAGCCGGTCAGGAATTTCTCGGCATTCTCCCCGCGGCGATCGGGAGCATAGAAAAAGACGACCCCGGGGGGATCATCGCCGCCCCATGACCGATCATCGCGCGCCAGAGCCCAGAGGTAGCCTGTTTTTGTCCGCCCGCGGCCCGGATCGAGGACCGGCGCCGTGGTTTCGTCCATGAACAGCTTCGTGGATGTCTTCAGGTGCTCGGCCAGCCGGTCCACGATGGGTCCAAGGTGGAAAGCTGCCACACCGACCCAATCAGCCAGCGTCGAGCGGTGAATGTCGATGCCAGAGCGGGCGAGGATCTGTGATTGTCGGTAGAGCGGGGCATGGTCCGCATATTTGCTGACCAGAACATGCGCGATGGCGCCTTCGGTTGGGAGCCCGCCCTCGATCAGCCATGCGGGCGTCGGTGCTTGTGTGACCCCATCGGTGCAGGTGCGGCAGGCATATTTTGGGCGGACCGTCACGATCACACGGCACTGTGCCGGGACGATGTCGAGCCGCTCGTTGCGGTCCTCGCCGATCCTGTGCATCTGCCCGCAACCACAGGGGCACATCAGGCTGTCGGGTTCGACTACCTGCTCGATGCGTGGCAAACCGGCGGGCAGGTTGCCGCGGTTGCGCCTGGCCACTCGCTTTCGCTTGGGCTTGTCGTCTCCGGGCGTCTGCACCTTCTTTTGTTCACGGGCCTCGGCGACGGCAGCTTCAAGATCCTCGAAGGTCAGCTGGCGATCATCTTCGCTGAGCTTCTCGGACTTCTTGCCGTGGACCACCTGGTTCAGCTCGGCCACCAGATGCTCAAGACGTTTGACGATGTCCTCCAGCTCCGCGGCCCGCGCAGCTTTTGCCTTCAAGGCCTCAAAAGCTACGCGGTATTCCGGTGGCAGGACGGACAGATCGAGGTCTTTGGCAGCGGCGCTCATGATCAGTATTATACACTGGGATCAAAGCCATGATCCCTGCATTCGTCGCCCCGAGTCACTCCGCCGCAGCTGGTGGGCGGGTCTCCAGCGCCTTGACCTTGCGCCAGTCCAGCCCGGAAAAAAGCGCCTCGAACTGTGCGTGGTTCAGCGCCATCATTCCGTCCTTGATCGTGGGCCAGGTGAAGGTCGTGTCCTCGAGCCGTTTGTAGGCCATGACCAGACCGCTGCCGTCCCAATAGAGAAGCTTCAGCCGGTCCAAGCGCTTGGCCCGAAACAGGAACACTGTCCCGGTGAACGGATCTTTGCGGAGCACGGTCTGCACCATGGCTGTCAGCCCGTCGTGTCCTTTTCTGAAGTCAACCGGCTGCGTTGCCACCAAAATGCGCACACGGTTCGAAGGGAAGATCATGCGCCACCCCCAAGCGCACGCACGATGTCCCCAATCCGGGCTGCAGGCGTGGCACCGTCCAGCCGGACAGAAACCGATCCAGCTACGATCTCGATTGCCCTACTCGCCGAACCCGTATCTTCCGCCGATGGCGAACTTTCGACATCGAACATCACCAACGGGGCGAAGTCCGTGTCAGCCTCTGGCGCGGGCAAAACAAGTTCACCATCCTTGGCCAGCCGCCGCCATCCCGACAGGTGGTTCGGGCGAAGGTTATACTTGCGCGCAACGTCATTCACCGTTGCTCCAGGCACCAGCGTTTCTGCCACGATCCGCGCTTTCACACGATCTGGCCACCGTCGGCTCCCGGTCCGTGAGACCTCAACGCCCAAACGCGTGAGAAACTCGTTCGTAGTCTCCATGGCGAAACTCACCTCCTGTTATCCAACAGGGCGTGAGTCTCAAATCACAAGGATCAAGAGAAGGTGGGCGCCACACAGCGCTTACAAATTTCTCCGTCCACCGTGAAATGAATCGTAAGCGGTGTCTGAAGGGCACTTGGGTTTCAGCTTGACGGCTGGAAGTTCCAAGGAAGCAACTCGTCGATGCGGTGTTGCGGATGTCCGGCCGCAATGGCTTCGAGCGTAGCCTTGAGATAGGCGAAAGGCTCGATGGCGTTGATCTTGGCGGTCTCGATCAGGGATGCGATGCGGCCCCATGCCTTGCCCCCCTCGTCATGACCGGCGAACAATGCGTTTTTCCTGTTCAAAGCAATCGGCCTGACCAGATTTTCGACCTTGTTGGAGTCGATCTCGACGCGTCCGTCCGTCAGGAAGGTCTGCAAACCATCCCAGTGTCGGTGGATGTAGGCAAGCTTCTCTCCGAGGCGCGATTTGGCCGAGATGCGCAGGCGCTGCGCTTGTAGCCAGATGCCGAAGGCTTCGACCAGTGGCGCGGATCGTGCCTGGCGCGCTGACAGGCGCTGGCCCGGGGACGTGTCGCGGATGTCTTTCTCGACGGCATAGATTCCTGCGATCTGGCGCAGGCCCTCGGCGGCGATCTCGGAACCATCGCGATCGAAGATTTCCTTGAGCTTGCGACGCGCATGCGCCCAGCAATGGGCGACAACGATCGGATCACCGCCCTTGCGGTCAGGGCGCGTCAGCCGGTTGTAGCCCTGGTAGCCATCGAGTTGCAGCGTGCCGTTGAAGCCGGTCAGGAATTTCTCGGCATTCTCCCCGCGGCGATCGGGAGCATAGAAAAAGACGACCCCGGGGGGATCATCGCCGCCCCATGACCGATCATCGCGCGCCAGAGCCCAGAGGTAGCCTGTTTTTGTCCGCCCGCGGCCCGGATCGAGGACCGGCGCCGTGGTTTCGTCCATGAACAGCTTCGTGGATGTCTTCAGGTGCTCGGCCAGCCGGTCCACGATGGGTCCAAGGTGGAAAGCTGCCACACCGACCCAATCAGCCAGCGTCGAGCGGTGAATGTCGATGCCAGAGCGGGCGAGGATCTGTGATTGTCGGTAGAGCGGGGCATGGTCCGCATATTTGCTGACCAGAACATGCGCGATGGCGCCTTCGGTTGGGAGCCCGCCCTCGATCAGCCATGCGGGCGTCGGTGCTTGTGTGACCCCATCGGTGCAGGTGCGGCAGGCATATTTTGGGCGGACCGTCACGATCACACGGCACTGTGCCGGGACGATGTCGAGCCGCTCGTTGCGGTCCTCGCCGATCCTGTGCATCTGCCCGCAACCACAGGGGCACATCAGGCTGTCGGGTTCGACTACCTGCTCGATGCGTGGCAAACCGGCGGGCAGGTTGCCGCGGTTGCGCCTGGCCACTCGCTTTCGCTTGGGCTTGTCGTCTCCGGGCGTCTGCACCTTCTTTTGTTCACGGGCCTCGGCGACGGCAGCTTCAAGATCCTCGAAGGTCAGCTGGCGATCATCTTCGCTGAGCTTCTCGGACTTCTTGCCGTGGACCACCTGGTTCAGCTCGGCCACCAGATGCTCAAGACGTTTGACGATGTCCTCCAGCTCCGCGGCCCGCGCAGCTTTTGCCTTCAAGGCCTCAAAAGCTACGCGGTATTCCGGTGGCAGGACGGACAGATCGAGGTCTTTGGCAGCGGCGCTCATGATCAGTATTATACACTGGGATCAAAGCCATGATCCCTGCATTCGTCGCCCCGAGTCACTCCGCCGCAGCTGGTGGGCGGGTCTCCAGCGCCTTGACCTTGCGCCAGTCCAGCCCGGAAAAAAGCGCCTCGAACTGTGCGTGGTTCAGCGCCATCATTCCGTCCTTGATCGTGGGCCAGGTGAAGGTCGTGTCCTCGAGCCGTTTGTAGGCCATGACCAGACCGCTGCCGTCCCAATAGAGAAGCTTCAGCCGGTCCAAGCGCTTGGCCCGAAACAGGAACACTGTCCCGGTGAACGGATCTTTGCGGAGCACGGTCTGCACCATGGCTGTCAGCCCGTCGTGTCCTTTTCTGAAGTCAACCGGCTGCGTTGCCACCAAAATGCGCACACGGTTCGAAGGGAAGATCATGCGCCACCCCCAAGCGCACGCACGATGTCCCCAATCCGGGCTGCAGGCGTGGCACCGTCCAGCCGGACAGAAACCGATCCAGCTACGATCTCGATTGCCCTACTCGCCGAACCCGTATCTTCCGCCGATGGCGAACTTTCGACATCGAACATCACCAACGGGGCGAAGTCCGTGTCAGCCTCTGGCGCGGGCAAAACAAGTTCACCATCCTTGGCCAGCCGCCGCCATCCCGACAGGTGGTTCGGGCGAAGGTTATACTTGCGCGCAACGTCATTCACCGTTGCTCCAGGCACCAGCGTTTCTGCCACGATCCGCGCTTTCACACGATCTGGCCACCGTCGGCTCCCGGTCCGTGAGACCTCAACGCCCAAACGCGTGAGAAACTCGTTCGTAGTCTCCATGGCGAAACTCACCTCCTGTTATCCAACAGGGCGTGAGTCTCAAATCACAAGGATCAAGAGAAGGTGGGCGCCACACAGCGCTTACAATGAATCACAGCCTGTGTGCGGTCGACCATCGAAAGTAGGGCGAGTTGATGTTGCAACCAAGTAGAAATGTCACCGGTTTTGCAAAGTAGAAATGTCACCAAATGCGCTGAGGGGAGCAAGGCTTTTGAGCCCGGAGACTTCAACTATCGCAGGGCTGAAAAGCCTTGCGGCGATCAGTGAAAGAGATTCTGTTTCTCTACCTTTGTGAAGAAGGCGGCTAGCCCTTCCTCCTTCACGGTCTTTTCGAATTGCTGCCAGGCAAGACCATCTGCAAGGAAAGGCTCATCATACAACGTCGTCGTGCCGAACTCGTTGATGACCTCCAAATACCAGCTTGGATCAATGGTCGTTTTGTAGATCTCAACCGTCAAAAATCGTCCATCGATCTCCACGTCGGCGCATAGTTCAGAGAAGATCACGTCGACATCGTCATCGGTATCCATGGTCACATCCTTCTTACCGTTGCGCCGCTTGCGCAGTTGTCTTCTTCACTCGCGCATCTGATGGACGTCCTGGCCGTCGGCCGTTTGACTTATATCCCATCTTCTCAGAGTTCGTACGGACCTTGGGCTTTGGGGGCGCCGCATCCTGCATCTCTTTGATATGCTCAAGCACGGCGCTCAGGTTCTTGTTGCTGGTGATCGCCGCATGAGTAACGCGTTGGTCCATGTCAAAAAACCTGTAGGGTAGGGAATAGCCTTTCCAGCGGACCTCAAACCGACCGTCCACAAAGGCATAGGTGTCCACATATTTGCCGACCAGACCGCGCGTGAGGTCGTTCTCTTCGAGCATGATGCGCTTGGGCTCATAGGAAAACGTCAACTGCTTGCCGACATAGCGGTTCTCACGCCAGCACAAAACGTCCGCAAGACGATCCGGTTCTACGTTAAGAGCACGGTGCAGATTGTCTGATTTGGCCGGAGCTTTGGCGAATTTGGCGTTGTGACGCTCTTTGAACCCCTGCAGATAGGCGTTTCCAGCCTCCATGTCAGAAATATCCGCCAGGCGGAGCTCCTTGACCAACCTGTCCTGCAATGTTCGGTTCGCGCGCTCGACACGACCTTTGGCTTGGCTCGAATTGGCGCACAGAATCTCAATGTTCAACTCGCTCAAGGCGCGCCCAAACTGGGTCATTCGCGCGCCGCCCTTAGCGTCTTCCTTGGCCACGCGAAATACCGTGTGCTTGTCGGAATAGAATGCAACAGGGCGCCCATGGGTTTGCAGATAGCGCTCCAAAGCCTCGAAATAGCTGAATGTACTTTCCGACTTCACGAACCGCAGCTCCATCAAGGTGCTGGTCGCGTCGTCAATAAAAACCAGTAGAGTGCAAGGCGGCGCGCGGTCTTCAAACCAACGATGATCCGAGCCATCGATCTGAATCAACTCGCCATAGCATTCCCGGCGCAGGCGCGGTCGATGAAACTGGCGGCGCTGTTTGCGGGACAGCCAAAGGCCATCCTCAACCATCCACTTGCGCACAGTCTCGCGCGAGACTGTGAGCCCGTGATGTTCGGACAGCATCTCAGCCGCAAGCGTCGGTCCGAAGTCAGGATACTGTTCTTTGATGACGCTCAAAGCATAGTCGCGTTTAGCCGCGTGGATTTGATTGTTTGGCGAACGCCCCCGCGACTTGTGCCGGAGCGCTGAAGCTCCGTCCTGACGATACCGCTTCAACAGTCGGAATATCTGCCGACGCGTCAGGTCCAACATGTTCGCCGCATTGTCGACGCTCAGCCGACCGTCATCGACCTGCGCCAAAACCTCAACCCGGTTCAACTCGCGCTCGCTCATCAATACCCATCCCATGTCCGCTCATCCTCTCATCAGTTTGCGAGGAGAGTGACATTCCTGAATTGCTCATGGGTGACATTATCGCTTTGCGCGTACAGTTGACCTTCGTCTATTTCGGTTTCTGTTGATACATCAAGCATGGTTCAATCCCCTTTGGGTTGCTGACTCAACGGCAAGAAGCGTGCCAGTTTTAGGGAAAAATTCTGCTGCAGTTCGGAAACGCGGTTTGGCAAGAATATTGTTATTCGTGGTTCACATTTCTTGAACGAGCCGCGACCAAGCATCAAGCGTCGCAACGTTTGACGTGGTTGCCCAGCGCTGCGCGACGATGTCCATTTCGATACAACCAAGCGTATCTCCGAGATTGGTCAGATCGCCGCGCGCAAGGTCCGGTTGCGCCAAGGCCGCGGGCACCCATGCGACGCCCAAGCCCGATTGCGACAACTGAAGCGCCGCAGTTGAAAGGCCAGTCTCTGTCACAACGCTCACACTGCACTGCGCTTCGATCGGGGGAAGGATATGCCGGTTCAGAGCGGCCCCGAGGAATACATCCGCGGGATAGCCGATTATCCGCAATGCCCCGTCGCGAAACCCGGCGATAAGGTCTGCAGCATGGGCTCTGCCACAGACCGGGATCAGGGTTTCTTCGCCGATCACGGCTTCAATCAGAAAAGAGGCTGGTTCGGACGCAGGTTCCGATTTGATCCGGTAGGTCAGAGAAATCGCTGCTTGTCTGCGGATCAGCAAGGTTTCGCATTCATCCCGGTTCGCAGAGCGCAGACGAATATGTGTGCGACTGGGTTCTGCCACCGAATTGATGATCTGCGTTCCCATCGACGTGGTGATCGCGTGCTGGCTGGCGATCACAAGCTGGCGGAGGCCAGAGCTTTGTTCCTGTCGCATGTCTGACAGCAGAAGTCTTTGTTCAGCCGCCAGTTTTCGCAGCTCCGCGTCGCGGTCGCGCAGGACGGTGGATGGCCCGCTGGGCTTGACGCTGCGGTCAATGAGTTCGATGCCCAGCAGCTCTTCGAGGGTTTTGATGCGGCGTGAAAAGGCAGGCTGTGTTACATTGCGCAGGCGGGCGGCGTCAGCCACGCCGCCACTGTCCAGAAGCGCCACGAGGTCTTCGATCCAGTCAATTCGCATTTTGCCCCTCTTTATGCGTGTTGTGCATAATAACTCCGGTTTTTCTATTTGACGAGGCCGGTTACATGCAGAATTGATACAGCAACCCAATCAAAGGACGCTCCGATGCACTTTTCCCGATTCCCCCGCGTTAACCTCGCTCATTTGCCCACCGCACTGGAGCCGATGGACCGCCTGTCCAAAGAGCTTGGCGGGCCACGTATCTGGATCAAGCGCGATGATTGCACCGGCATGTCGACGGGTGGGAACAAAACCCGCAAGCTCGAGTTTTTGATGGGTGAAGCGCTTGAGCAGGGCGCTGACATGGTAATGACTCAAGGTGCGACCCAATCGAACCACGCCCGCCAGACGGCCGCCTTTGCGGCGCGTCTTGGTCTGGATTGCCATATCCTTCTGGAGGACCGGACGGGATCAAACGACCCGAACTACAATGAGAACGGCAACGTCTTTCTGGATTTTCTGCATGGCGCGACTGCTGAAAAGCATCCCGGCGGCGCGGATATGCCCGGTCTGATGGAGGCACGTGCCGAAGAGCACCGTGCCAAAGGGCGCAAAGTCTATGTTATACCGGGTGGTGGATCAAATCCGACAGGTGCGCTTGGTTATGCCAATGCAGCAATGGAAATAGTGAGCCAAGCCAACGCAATGGGATTGGAGATCGACCGTATTGTGCACGCTACAGGAAGTGCTGGTACACAAGCGGGTCTGATTACTGGATTGAAAGCGATCAACGCGAATATCCCGCTTTTGGGGATTGGCACACGTGCGCCCAAGCCGAAGCAAGAGGAAAACGTCTTCAATCTCGCGGTCAAGACAGCCGAGAAGCTGGGCTGCGCCGGTGTCGTATCGCGCGAAGATGTGGTGGCGAACACCGATTATGTGGGTCAGGGTTACGGCATCCCAACCGAAAGCGGGATTGAAGCGATTGAAATGTTTGCGCGACTTGAAGGCTTGCTTCTTGATCCGGTCTATTCCGGAAAAGGTGCTGCGGGGATGATTGATCTGATCCGCAAGGGCGAAGAGTTCAAGAACGACAAGAACATCGTCTTCCTCCACACTGGCGGTGGTGTCGGGCTCTTTGGCTATACGGCGGCTTTCAACTATGATGCGCCGGTGTCATCACCCGCCGCAGCAGAGTAATCCTTACCGATGCAGCCATTCACCGGCAGTTTCACGCAACAGGAACCCATCGCGGATGACGCGATTACGGCAGCTGTTGAGGTACTGCGCAGTGGGCGGCTGCATCGCTACAACACCGTCGGCGACGAGCTCGGCCCGGTGGCCGAGCTTGAAAAGGCCTATGCGGCCTATCAGGGGTCGTCCTATTGCCTTGCCTGCACATCGGGCGGTTACGCGATGGCCACGGCGCTGCGTGCGCTCGGCATAGGAGCTGGCGACCGTGTTTTGACGAATGGGTTCACGCTCGCCCCCGTTCCAGGAGCGATTGCTGCCGTTGGGGCCGAAGCGGTGCTGGTCGAGATCACGACGGATCTGGTGATTGATCTGGACGATCTGGATGCCAAGATCGCCAAAACCGCGCCCAAGGCGATGCTTCTGTCGAACATGCGCGGGCATCTGTGTAACATGGATGCGCTGATGGCGGTGCTTGACAGTCACGGCGTGCCATTGATCGAAGACTGCGCACATACGATGGGCGCATCGTGGAAAGGGCGCAAATCCGGCAGCTTTGGCATTGCCGGATGCTTTTCGACCCAGACGTACAAACACATGAACAGCGGCGAAGGCGGGTTTCTGACGTCGGATGATCCCGAATTTATGGCGCGTGCGATTATGCTGTCGGGGTCATACATGCTTTATGAACGGCATGGGGCTGGGCCCGCGCCCGAGGTGTTTCAAGACATCCGGCTCGACACGCCCAACATGTCGGGACGGATGGACAACTTGCGGGCGTCGATCCTTTTGACCCAATTGGGCAGTTTAGAGACGAATATCGACCGTTGGAATGCCCGGCATGATCTGGTGGCAGACCGTCTGCGCGGGATGCCTGATGTCTATGTGCCGCACCGCCCCAAAGAAGAGCGATATGTCGGTTCGTCGTTCCAATTCCTGATGCCGACCGCCAGCACAGAAACAATGAAGCAGGTGGTTACTGGAGCAAAAGCGCTGGGCGTCGAACTCAAGTGGTTCGGCGCGGACAGCCCGGTTGGGTTTACGTCCAACCACCAAAGCTGGCGCTACGTACCACCTCAGAATTTGCCCAAAACGGATGCAATTCTCGCTGGATTGCTCGATATGCGCATTCCCTTGACGTTCAGCCTTGAGGATTGCGCCCATGTGGCCGACATTATTGCCCATGTGGTAGGGCATGCCTTGCAAAAAGGAGCAGCCTGATGCGGCGTATTGGTGTGCTGGGTGGTATGGGCCCGGAAGCGACGATCTTTTTCATGCAGCAGGTTGTCGCTGCGGTGCAGGCTCGCGATGACGCGGATCACATCCCGCTTTTGGTCGACAACAACACGCAAGTGCCCTCGCGCATCAAAGCCATTCTCGAAGGTACAGGCGAAGACCCCGGACCGGTTCTAGTGGATATGGCCAAGGGGCTGGTTACTGCAGGTGCCGAGGCGCTTGTGATGCCGTGCAACACGGCACATTATTACGCAAACCAAGTGGCTGCAGCGACGGACAGGCCATTTTTGAATATGGTTGAGATGTCCTGCGCAGAAGCGGCCCGCATCGCACCCTGTGGCAAGGTCGGGCTGCTGGGATCTCCGGCATTGCAACAGGTGGGTGTGTTCGAAGCTGCTTTGGCTCAGGCTGGTCTTGCCCCTGTCTACGCAAAAGAGCAGGGGCGCGCCCTTGCTACGATCCGGTCGATCAAGGCACAGGGTCCATCCGAATTTGCAGCGCATACGCTGTCGGATATCTGTGCCCAGATGGTCGAAGATGGCGCGGATGTGATCTGTATCTGCTGCACAGAGTTTTCATTATTGGCATCGGACATTGCGGCGAACGTGCCGATGTTCGATGCGCTGCAGGTGCTTGTCAGCGCCGCGGTCGAGTATTCACGATCGGGTGTGTCCTCACCCGGCGGGAGAGAGGGGGATGTCGCACTGACATGTGCCGCTTCCCCCTGAAAAATCAATCAACAGGGAAAGGACGACACTATGAAGATGACCAAGACACGGGCTCTAACGACATCAGCCATCGTAGCTCTTAGCACCGGTGGCGCGGCTCAGGCTGCGGATATCGTAATCGGCGTGCCCAATTGGGCGTCTGTCAATGCGACGGCGCATGTTCTGGAAGTGGTGATCGAGGATAACCTCGGTCTGGATGTCGAGCTTCAAAACGGCACGAACCCAATTGTTTTCGAGGCGATGGACAGTGGCTCCATGCATGTACACCCCGAGGTGTGGATGCCGAACCAGCAAAACCTGCATGACACCTATGTCCAAGACAAAGGCTCGGTTGTGATGAACACCAACCCGGTGCAGGCCGAGCAGGGCATGTGTGTGCCCGCCGCAATCGCTGAAGAATATGACATCAAGCACATCGATGATCTGAGCGACCCGGACAAGATCGCGATTTTCGACACAGATGGCAATGGCACGCCCGAAGTCTGGATCGGCGCACCCGGCTGGGCGTCGACCGTGGTCGAAAAGATCCGTGCAAAGTCGTACGGCTATGACCAGATGTTCGAACTCACCGAGTACGAAGAAACCATCGCTTATGCCAACCTTGCGAATGCGGCAACTGCGGGTGAGCCGTGGATCGGGTTCTGCTACAGCCCACACTATATCTTCGTGACTCAGGACCTTTATGTGCTGGAAGAACCCGCGCATGATCCGGCAACGTGGACTATCGTGCAGCCGACCGATGACCCCGATTGGCTCGAAAAATCCGAAGCGTCGACCGCGTGGAACGGTGCCACCTTGCACCTGCACTATGCCAAGGAATTGGAAGAGGCCTATCCCGAAGTTGCAGCGCTGTTCCAGAACTATCAGATGACCGGTGATGACCTAAGCGCCATGGGCAAAGCTCTTGCCGTCGATGGCGTCGAAGCAGCCACTTTCGCCAAGCAGTGGGTTGCGGACAACGAAGACACTGTCATCAACTGGCTGACCAACTAAGCCTCTCGTATCAGGGTCGCAGTGATGCTGCTGCGGCCCTGTTCCCATGTGCTCCGTGCTGCGCGCGCAGGGTACGCATACCCAACGGGAGAGGCATATGAACGACCCTGTCGTAAAGCTCGAACATGTCTGGAAGATCTTTGGCGAGCGCAGTGACGAGGCCATGAACGCCGTCTTGAACGAAGGGCTGACCAAGCCGGAAGTTCTTGAGCGTTTCAAATGCGTCGTCGGCGTGCAGGACGCCAGTTTCGAAGTCGCACGTGGTGAAATTTTCTGCATCATGGGCCTGTCTGGTTCGGGCAAGTCAACGCTTGTGCGTCACGTGAACCGGCTGATCGAACCAACGGCGGGCAAGATCGAAATACTTGGGCAGGATGTTTCTGCGATTTCAGCAACCGAACTGAGGCGCATCCGGGCGCAGCAGATCGGGATGGTGTTTCAACACATGGCTTTGCTGCCGCACAGGTCAGTGCGGGATAATGTGGCCTATCCATTGGAAATCCGAAAAGTGCCCAAGTCCAAACGCTGGGCGATTTCCGATCATGCTTTGGGGCTAGTCGATCTGACCGGTTATGAGGATCGTCTGCCGCGCGAATTGTCTGGCGGTATGCAACAACGCGTTGGTATTGCCCGCGCCTTGGCATCCGATCCTGAGATACTCTTGATGGACGAGCCGTTTTCAGCGCTTGATCCGCTCATCCGTTTGCAGCTTCAGGATCAGTTCAAGGCGCTTGTGGCGCAGCTCAAGAAAACCACGCTTTTCATCACGCATGACCTCGATGAAGCCATCCGCATCGGTCACCGCATCGCCATCATGAAAGACGGCGTGATCGTGCAGATCGGCACACCAGAAGACATCGTGATGAACCCGGCCGATGATTACGTGCGTGAATTCGTGCAGGGGATTTCCAAGCTCAAGCTGGTGAAGGCCCATTCTATCATGGAGCCGATGGCAAGCTATCAAGGCTCGCTCGATGGCGCGCCCCGTGCCGATGAGGGTGCCGATCTGGACCAACTGATCGACCTTGCCGTCGGAACCGACCTTCCCGTGGTCATCACTCAGGACAGCACAGATATCGGAATAGTGACAAAGCCACGCCTGCTGCGCGGCATTCAGGGGGGCAAAAATGAGTGACGCAACCACAGATGTGAAAGTCACCGCCGCCTCGGATATCGAGGTCGACCGCGATGCGCTGGACAGGTCCATCAAGGACTTTGCTGGGCCCAATGGCGACTACTATGTGCGTGCGTTTCATACGATCCACGACAGCACGGGCATCATTCCCAAGACCTTCAATGTGGCAGCAGCACTTCTTGGCCCAGTTTGGGCCTCGTCGCGGGCAATTTGGGGAATGTTCTGGGCCTTCCTCATCCTGGAAATCATCGCGTGGGTGCAGATCGGGCGCGGGCTCTGGGGCAATCTTGGCGCTGAGTTTCTTGACCGGGCAGCCCAGCAGCAGGTTCGCATGCAAGAACGGCTGGATCAGGCTGCTGCAGCCGCAGATGAAACAAGCCGCCAAAGGTTCGAAACGCTGGCTGGCAACATGCAGCGTGCCATCGACCAGAACATTGAACGGGCCGAAGCCGCACAGGCCGAGGGCATGAGCATCCTTGTGACTGGTCTGGTGCTGCTGCTGGTCTTCAAGTTCGTTCAGGGGGTGTACGCCAATGTGGCCTACGAAAAGCAGTATTCGCGTTGGCGCATTGATCCGACTGGCACGGAAAGCGGTCGTTCGACCAAAAATCTGGTCTTGGGCGCGGTTCTGACCGCGGCTGTTGCGCCGCTCATCATCTACAAGTTCACCGTCAGCAATTCACTCGCTCTGCTTGACGAATTCCCTGAAAGGCAGGTTTCCGAAGCAGTGCTTGGTGAGGACGGAGGCACGCTCTTTGGTGCGGTCGCCTCGTGGATGGAGGCGCGCATTGATGCAGCTGCCACAGCCGGGGGTGACGTGTTCGACGGGATCGTCGCGGGTGTACGAACGGTTTTGGACGGCCTGACATTGGCCCTGAACGGTTCGCCTTGGCCGGTGGTGATGCTGGTGATTGCCGTCACCGCCTATCGCGCTGCCGGTCCGCGCGTGGCGATCTTTACGATAGCGGCCATGGCATATACGGCTTTGCTCGGCTATTGGGCGCTGGCGATGGAAACGGTCGCTCTGGTTGGGGCTGCAGTGATCCTGTGTGTGATCATTGGCATCCCATTGGGCGTATGGTTCGGCAAATCGCGGCGCGCCTATCGCATGGCGGAACCTGTGCTTGACCTGATGCAGACGCTGCCCGCTTTTGTCTATCTGATCCCGATCATTGCGTTCTTTGGTACTGGCAACCCACCGGGTATTTTGGCAACGATCATCTTTGGCATGCCACCGGTCATTCGCCTGACAGCGCTGGGCATGCGGGGTGTGCCTGACAGCATCAAAGAGGCTGCCGTGGCCTTTGGTGCATCCAAGTGGCAGCTCTTGAAGGATGTTGAAATCCCGCTTGCCTTGCCGTCGATCATGGCTGGGGTGAACCAAACGATCCTGATGTGCCTTTCAATGGTGGTGATCATCTCGCTTATCGGTGGCGGTGGTCTGGGGCAGGAGATCCTCGAAGCGCTGCAATTTGCGGCCAAAGGCCCGGGTTTGCTGGGTGGCTTCGCCATTCTGTTCCTCGCGATGGTCATGGACCGCATTGTTCAGGGCGCGTTCAAGCGGGCAGATCAGAAGTAGGTCTGCCCGACCACACGACCACACGCGACACGCTTGACTTGTTATGTTGCGGGACCTGAGGCAGATTTGCCTTGGGAGGAACGTGTGATGGCAACGGAAACTGCAGGTTCAAAGCCGCCCAACACTGTCGCGCCGCAGCAGCGGACGACCTACACCGTCAACACCGTCACGGCAGACGATATCAAGGCATCGTTGAAAGCAGGGTTCTCGGACTTCGTGTCCCGACCAGTGATGAGCGGTTTCTTCGGCCTCTTCTATGCGGTCTTTGGAATCTTGTTTGTCTGGTGCTTGGTCTGGCTGGGAAAAGTCTGGATGGTCCTCCCAGCTGCAGTTGCCTTTCCCTTGATCGCGCCTTTCGCCGCGGCCGGGCTTTACGAAATGTCCCGCCGTTTGCAACGCAACGAAAGCTTCGGCTGGTCCGAAATCCTCACCGTCATGGCCAACCAGCGAAAACGCGAGATGGGCTGGATGGCTTTCGTAACCTTGTTCATCCTTTGGATATGGTTTTACCAGTTCCGCACGGTATTGGTGATTGTCCTACAGGATTCATCCTTCTCGGATTTGGAGGGCTTTTTCAGAGTCGCTTTCTTCACCTCCGAAGGATGGACCTTTCTGGCCATAGGCACCTGCGTCGGCGCGTTTCTGTCGGCTGTTCTATTTTCAGTTACCGTTGTCGCGATGCCCATGCTTCTGGATCGCGACATCGATTTCATCACGGCGATGCTGACCTCTGTCCGTGTCGTAACAGAGAACCCTACGGTCATGTTGGCTTGGGCTGCGATCATCACGGTCACCATGCTTCTGTCGCTGGTGCCAGCGTTTCTGGGCCTGATCTTTACGCTTCCCATTCTGGGGCACACCACGTGGCACCTTTACCAGCGCGCGGTGACTCCGACCCTGGCAAAGGGCTGATGGAAAAGGCCTCGCCTGCGCCCATCAACCTGTGCACGCGGTCTTTGAAGCTTTACACCGACACGCCTGCCAAAAGCGCATCTCGATCCAGTTCCGCCTTTTGGCCGCTCATCTTTACCGCGCCGCGTTCGAGAACGTAGAAGCGGTCGCCAAGGTCATAGGCAAAGCTGAAATACTGCTCGACCAGCACAATCGCCATGTCTGCCTGTTCTCGCAGCAGGGCAATCACCCGACCGATTTGTTGGATAATGTTGGGCTGGATGCCTTCGGTCGGTTCGTCCAGTAGCAATAGCTTCGGCTTGGTGATCAGCGCCCGCGCAATGGCAAGTTGCTGTTGTTGCCCACCAGACAGGTCGCCACCCCGACGGTTGAGAAATTCCTTGAGGATCGGGAACAACTCAAAAATATGATCAGGGATGTGATGTTCGGATTTTGGCAGGCAGGCAAACCCTGTCTCGAGGTTCTCGCGCACGGTCAGCAGTGGAAAGATATCGCGGCCTTGCGGAACGTAGGCCACACCTTTTTGCGCCAGCGCATGCGCCGAAGCATGGGAAATCGCCTCTCCGTTCAGCGACAGCGATCCACCCGAATAGGCATGTGTACCCGAGATCGCCTTCAGCAGTGACGTCTTACCTACACCGTTGGTTCCCATCACGCAGGTGATTTCGCCCTTGGCGGCGGCCATGTCGATGCCGTTGAGGATTTGACTGCCGCCATAGTGCAGCGTCAGACCCTCGGTCTTCAGGACTTCATCGGCCAAGATACACCTCGATCACCTGTTCATTCTTCGTCACGTGGTCAAGCGAGCCTTCGGCCAGCACCGACCCTTCGTGCAGCACCGTCACCTTGCAGTTCAGGCGGCGCACAAATTCCATGTCATGCTCCACCACGACAACCGCTCGTGTCTTCGCAGCTTCGCGCAGGATGTCGGTGGTGTGTTCGCGTTCCGCCGGGGTCATCCCTGCAGCGGGTTCATCGATCAACAAAAGGCGGGGGTCTTGGGCCAGCAGCATCCCGATCTCGAGCCACTGCTTTTGCCCATGGCTCAACTCGCCCGACTTTCGGTGCAACGCGCCCGACAGTCCGATCTGTTCTGCCAAGTCCGCCACCTTGTCGCTGTCCTCCTGAGATTGCTTGAAGAATAAAACGGCCAGCGGACCGCGCGTTTTCTTTAATGCCATCATCAGATTGTCAAAGACGCTCTGATCTTCGAACACGGTCGGACGTTGGAATTTTCGGCCAACTCCGGCTTGTGCGATCTTGCTTTCCGACATCTTGAGCAGAGACACACTTTTGTCGCCATAGATCACCCGGCCCTCATCGGGTTTCGTCTTTCCCGTGATGATGTCCATAAAGGTCGTCTTGCCCGCGCCATTGGGCCCGATCACTGCGCGCAATTCGCGATCGGCGATCTGGAAGGACAGGTTGTTGATGGCTTTGAACCCATCAAAGGACACCGACACGCCCGAAACCTCAAGAAGTGTGCTCATTTGTCGGCCTCCTGTTCCCGCAGCGCGCCGTGGTCGGGACCAAGGTCAGCGCCATGGCGGTTGGGGCTTTTGCGATCGATCAGGATGTCTACCAATCCGCCGATGCCTTTTGGTGCGAATAGCGTCACACAAACAAAGGACACGCCCAGCAGCACAGTCCACCAGTCAACCCAGCTGATCGTGTAGAAACCAAGGTTGATGTCCGGTGCCTGACCTCCGGTGAACCATGTCGACACTAACGACACGAACGCTGCACCAATCACTGCTCCATATAGCCTGCCGCGTCCACCGATGGCGACCCAAACGGCCAGATAGATCGACGCGATTGGTGCGATTTCTGCCGGGTTCACAATGCCCGCCTGCGGATAATACAGCGCTCCCGCAATGCCGGCGATTACGGCGGTCAGGGTGAAGATCACCAGCTTAAACGCCTCAACTGGGTAGCCAAGAAACCTGACCCGTGCTTCGTCATCGCGGATGGCGCGAATGACCGATCCGAACTTGCCTGATACGATCCAAGCACACAGTAGATAGCCGAGCGCCAGCGCCAGCGCCGAGGCCCAGAAGAACCAAAGCGACACGATGGATTGCGGTGTGTCGCCCAAACCCGGCAGGTTTTGCAGTCCGGACAACCCGTTGTTGCCCCGCAAACCGCTGTCATTCTGGAACAGGTGTAGCGATAGGGCGAGGGTCATCGCTTGGGTCAGGATCGACAGGTAAACACCCGTTACGCGGCTGCGGAACGCCAGCCACCCAAAGACCAGCGCTAGCAAGCCGGGCACGAGAACAACGGCGGCCAGCTGCAGGGGCAGCGAATGCGCGAACGCCCAGATCGGCGGAAATTCTGACGATCCGACAACGCCGAAGATCTGCGTGGCAATCCCGTCAGACACCTCTTGTGGTGTCGGGGGTAGGGCGGCGGCGGACAGGCTTTCCAGAACGATGATCTCGGTGCGGGCATACATGAGCCACATGCCGATGGCGTAGCCACCAAGCCCAAAGAAGGCCATATGCCCCAGCGACAGGATCCCGCAATAGCCCCAGACAAGGTCCATCGCCAAAGCCACAAGGCACAGGCAAAGCGTCTTACCCAACGTCTTGATGAAACTGGTCGAGATCACGCCGATCCCGAACCCTTCAGACAGGACTGTGACCGCAACTGTGAACAATGCGAGGATGGCGAGAAAGATCATTACCGACGGAAAGCGGAGCGCGAAAGGCTGGCGGCGGGGGAGGGCAGCATCAGTCATGTTTCAAGCCTCCGCCGCACGGCCCTTGAGGGCGATGATACCCTTTGGCCGGAACTGGATGAACAGGATGATAAACAGGATCATGTAGGTCTGCGCCGCCAGCGTGTTGGACGGGTTGAACCACTCAATCCCTTTCTGCAGGAAGCCAACCATCGTGGCCCCCAAAAGTGTGCCCCAGATGTTGCCCACACCGCCAACAACAACGGTCATAAAGGACTGCACGATGTAGTCGCTGCCCATCTCGGACGTGACTTTGGCATACAGTCCGATGGCCACCCCAGCGATGCCCGCGATGCCGGATCCAAACCCAAAGGTCAGCATGTTGATCTTGTCTGGGTTGATGCCCATCGAAGCTGCCATGCGCGGGTTCTGCGTCACCGCGCGTACCTCCAGTCCAAGTCGCGTGCGGTTCATCACGAACAGGAACAGCGCCAGGAACAGCAAAGCGAGCACGAAGATCGCAATCCGGATATAACTGATCGAAACGATGTCATTGATCACCAGCGACCCATCCAGCCAACCCGGCGCGGTGAGGGGGCGTGCCTGTGTGCCAAAGATGTTCTTGGCAATCTGTTGCAAAGCGATCGAAATGCCGAACGTCGCCAGCAACGTTTCCAACGGGCGATGATAGAGCCAGCGGATCACCAAACGCTCCATCGCGACTCCTGCGCCGAAGGTCACCGCAAAAGCTAGCGGGATCGCCACAATGATCGACAGTGTGTAGTCGGGGATGAACAACTGCACGACATAGCCGGTATAGGCGCCCATCATGATGAATTCGCCGTGGGCCATGTTGATGACGCCCATCACACCAAAGGTGATGGCAAGTCCGATTGCGGCCAAGAAATAGATTGACGCCAAGGACAGCGCGTCCAGCGACAGGTCGAACATCTGGTTGATTGCCACCTTATTTTCGATGGCGTTCAGCGCGGCCTGTGCGGCAAAAACCACTTCGGGCGGCGCACCCACATAGCGTTCGTAAAAGACGTGATTGGCAAGACGCTGGTCGACCTCGGCTTCGGTTGCAACAGCGGTCACCGTGCCCTGTTCTGCCAAGGCCGCATAAGCCATATCGCGCGCATCTTGACTGTTCAGCGTGGCGACCTGAATGCCCGCCACCTGCCCATCGGCAATGTTCTCAATCAATGCATTGCGTTGGTCTTCAACACTGATCCGGGGTTTGGCAAGATCAGCGGACACAAGCAGCGCATAAGCGTCATCGCGCGACAATTGCTCTGATCCGGGGGCAAGCATCTGGCCGATATCCGGGTTTGTCGGCAACACATCCGCCGCTTCAACCCGCACCGACAAAAGGGGGTTCAACGCGGCGCGTACGTCGACGCCCAAATCCCCGTCAAAACTCTGGATCGCCTCGATCCGTTCGGCATCCGTTTCGCCATAGGCGATGGTGAGCAAGCGTTCCAAACGCTGCTTGCGAGCGAGGATCTGCGTGTCTGTTTCATTTTCAAGGCTGGCACGCAGCGCGGCCAAATGGCTTTCCTCAGCCCCACGTTCAATCGCATCCAGCGCGCGGCGGCGCGTGTCGGGGTCGGGATCGCTGAGTTGGAACTGGACAAGTGCTGTACCGATCAATCCCCGAATGCCAGAATTCGGCTTGAGCTGATCGAACCCGTCATCGGGAACCTCTCCGATTTCTGTGCCATCCGCAAAATCGAAAATGCGCAGCGTGTCGCGGTCCACTTCTTCGGCATAGACGAATAGGCCGGTTTCCGTGTTCACCCACATCTGGCGTGTTTGCCATTTGTCCATGACCATCTGCGCTTCGGGCAGCCCGCTATTGGCAAGCGCGTCAATCGCGGGTCCGATGGTCCGGCGCGAACTTTCAACGATAATGTCGCGTTGCGACTGAAGCAGTTGTTGGATGGGTGCGTCTTCTTGCTGTGCTGTGGCGGGAAACGCCAGTGTCAGGCAAGCAAGGAAAGTGGCGACAAAGCGCAGCATTTGGATATCCGTCGTCATTGGAACGCGCGAACGCGTACCTTACGGGAAGGGTGGGGTGCGTGGTTTCCCACGCACCGCTCATTGGCTTAGTAGTTCGACTTGATCTGCACGCAGGTCGATGTCTCGGTGTTGTACATACCGCAGCCGAGGTCTTTCCAATCCGATGTCAGAACCGCCGATTCCGGCAGGAAGTCGGTCCATGCATCACCCGGAACCGGATCGGTTGCACTGATGATGTCAAACTGACCATCAGCCTGGATTTCACCGATCAGAACCGGCTTCGACAGGTGGTGGTTCGGCAGCATCACGGCGGTGCCGCCGGTCAGGTTCGGGAATTCCTGCCCGTACATTGCCGTACGAACCGCATCAACATCTGTAGTGCCAGCAGCGGTGGCCGCGTTCACCCACATGTTGAAGCCGATGTAATGTGCTTCCATCGGGTCGTTGGTCACGCGATCTTCACCCATGCGGGCTTTCCATGCGGCGACCCACTCTTCGTTGGCGGGAGTGTCTGCGGACTGGAAATAGTTCCAGGCAGCAAGGTGACCGACAAGGTTGCTTGTGTCGAGACCGGAGAGCTCTTCTTCACCGACCGAGAACGCGACGACGGGGATGTCATCGGCTGAAATGCCGGCGGCCGCGAGTTCCTTGTAGAAACCGATGTTTGCGTCACCGTTGATCGTCGAGATCACGCCGACTTTCTTGCCGTCTGCGCCAAGCGCCACAACGTCAGCGACGATCTTGGACCAGTCAGAGTGACCGAAGGGTGTGTAGTTCACGAAGATGTCTTCTTCCGCGATGCCTTTGTCCTTCAGGTAGGCTTCGAGAATGTTGTTCGTGGTGCGCGGGTAAACGTAGTCGGTACCCAGAAGCGCGAATTTCTCGACGCCGAGTTCTTCAAGGAAGTAATCGGTGGCCGGGATCGCCTGCTGGTTCGGTGCGGCGCCAGTGTAGAATACGTTTTTGGAGCTTTCTTCGCCTTCATACTGAACCGGGTAGAACATCAGGCCGTTAAGTTCTTCCAGAACGGGCAGGGCGGATTTGCGCGATACCGAAGTCCATGACCCGAAGATCACGTCAACTTCCTGAACGGTGAGCAGTTCACGTGCCTTTTCAGCGAAAAGCGGCCAGTCGGAGGCGGGATCCACGACAACCGCTTCAAGCTCACAACCCAGCAGACCACCTTTGTCGTTCTGGATATCGACCAGCATTTCCATCGTGTCTTTCAACGTGGTCTCGGAAATCGCCATCGTGCCGGAGAGCGAATGCAGAACACCCACTTTGATTGGGCAGCTTACGTCCTGCGCTAGGGCAGGGAGTGTTGAAACCAGAAGCGCGGCAGCCGCTGTAGTGCTGAGAAATTTCATCGACATTATGCAAACGTCCTTTGTACGTTTTGCGCCGCGAAGGTTGCCAAGAGCAGAGCAAGGCCCCAGATATCGCAAACGCAAGTCTATTGCGAAGTGCGGTGGAGCCTGGAGTTGAACGGCCGGCTTCATCGCACGTGATCAACTGATGACGCGCATCAGCCGCCGGTATCTAGGCCGCAGATTCTCACTGCAGGAAATGTGTCGTTCATCGGGATAGCGATCCACGGCTTAAACGCACAAGTTTTACGCTGTATTTGCAACTTCGTCTGATTTTTGGGCAAAAAGGCGGGGTGTGAACGCGCTATTGCGACGCCTGCCACGCCCCCTGATTCAGGGATTCGATCTTGGAAACGTGGGTACTGCCCGCAATTGCAACGCTTTCGCCGCTCGGCTGCAACAGGATTGTCAACGGCGGAGTAAAATTAGGCCACGGGGCGGCGCAAAACTGGGCCACTTTGGGTTTACGCGGGACGCGGGTGATGAGCGGCGGCCAGTCAGCCGCGCTCTCCATGTAGCTGGCGGGTGACTGGCCGCCTTGGACCGTCAGGTCCAAGTCTGGGCTTTGGATCAGTTGATGTTTTCGCCGGGCTTGCGTGCGCGGCTTTGCGCGAGGCGATAGCTTTCGCCGTTCATCTCGAGGATGTTGACGTGGTGGGTCAACCGGTCGAGGAGCGCGCCGGTCAGCCGCTCGGTGCCGAAGGTCTCGGTCCATTCATCGAAGGGCAGATTGCTGGTGATCAGCGTGGCGCCGCGCTCGTAGCGCTGGGAGATCATCTCAAAAAGCAGCTCGGCGCCGGTCTTGGACAGGGGCACGAATCCGAGCTCGTCGATGATCAGCAGCTTCACGGCAGCCATCTGCTTCTGGACGCGCAGCAGCCGACGTTCGTCTCGCGCCTCCATCAGCTCGTTGACCAGCGCGGCGGCGGTGGTGAAGCTGACAGACATGCCCTTCTGGCAGGCTGCCAGTCCCAAGCCCAGTGCAATGTGGGTTTTGCCGGTTCCGCTGGGCCCGAGGGCGATCACGTTCTCACGCCGGTCGATCCATTCGCAACGCCCCAGTTCCAGCACCTGCATCTTGTTCAGCTTCGGGATCGCCTTGAAGTCGAAGCTGTCGAGGCTTTTGGTGGCCGGGAACTTCGCGGCCTTGATGCGGCGCTCGACCATCCGCCGCTCGCGGTCAATGAGTTCCAGTTCCACGAGGCGCGACAGGAACTGGACATGGTCCAGTCCTTCGGCGGCGCATTGACGCGCAACCTTCTCGTGCTCCCGCAAGAATGTGGGCAGCTTCAGCGTCTTCAGATGGTGGGCAAGCAGGATCTTCGGGGCCTCGGTCATTCCGCCGCCTCCGACATCAAGGCCATGTAGCTGGCCGCCCGCGTCGTCTCGACATTCGCCCGCGGCAAGTAGGGGTAGACATCGAGATCAAGCCTCGGGGGGCGCTTCTCCACCTGACAAAGCACGAGGTGCTTCACGGCGTCGAAGCCGACCGCGCCCAGCTTCAGGGCCTTCTTCACGGCGGCATGCAGGTCATCCATCTCGAAGGTCTCGAGCAGACGCAGCACCTGCACATACTCGCGGCGCCCCATCTTGAGCATGCGCGCCTCCATCAGGCGGCGCAAAGTCTGGAACTCTTCGGGCAGGTCCCATTCCGCCAAGGGTGCGGCCTGGTCCAAGGCATTGATCTTGCGCTCGATCAGCGGGAGGTAGTGAACCGGATCAAAGATCATGTCCTCGCGATCGTAACAGCGCGGGTGTCGGGCGATCACCTCCCCGCGACAGCCGATCACGACCTCATCGACATAGCCGCGGATCCAGACATCCTGGTGGCCATAGGCGACCGGGACCGAGTAATCGTTGGTGTCATAGCGCACGAGAGACTGCGAGCTGACCCTGCCGCCCGCTTGGTCGCAGGCGTCGAACGGGGCGGCAGGCAGGGGGCGCATCGCGACCAGATCGCGCTGCAACCTCTCACCGATCGTCTCCTTGTGACCCCGAAGAATGCGCGTCAGGCGTGCGCGGCACTGCCCTTCAAGGTCTGCGTTGAAATCGTCCCAACTGGCAAAGTGGGGGATCGGCACCATGTGGTTGCGGCGGGCGTAGCCGACCATCCCCTCGACAGCGCCCTTGTCGTTCCCCTTCCCGGGCCGACCATAGCGATCCCGAAACAGGTAATGCGACTGCAAGCCGCTGAACAGCGCGGCGCGGATGCGCGTGCCGTCCGGTTGGATCTTCGACACCAGGCAGCGGTCGTTGTCGTAGAGCACCGACTGCGGCACCCCGCCGAAGAAGTCAAACGCGCGGACATGGCCGTCTATCCAGGCCTCCGCCGTCGCCGCTGGATAGGCCCGGACGAAATAGGCATCGCTGTGCGGCAGGTCCATGACGAAGAAGTGCGCCTTCTGCTCGACACCGCCGATGACGACAACCGCTTCGCCAAAATCGGCCTGAGCATGGCCCGGCGGATGAGCCAGCGGCACAAACATCTCCCGGGTCCGCCGCTCGCGATCACGCACGTAATCCTTGACGATCGTATAGCCTCCGGTGAAGCCGTGCTCGGCCTGAAGCCGTTCCCATATCCGCTTGGCCGTATGACGCTGCTTGCGATGCACGACCTTGTCGGCTTCAAGCCAGGCGTCAATGAACTCGGTGAACCCGTCCAGCTTCGGCCGCCTGATCGGCTTGTCCCGCCGGTAGCCAGGCGGCACCGAAAAGGCCAACATCTTATCAACCGTCCCACGCGAAATGTTGAAATGCTTCGCCGCCGCCCGCGCGCTCATGCCCTCGGAACACGCCAAGCGAACCTTCTTGTAAAGTTCCACGGTATAGATCTCCCCGCCCTCCCTGCCGATGCAAGAAGGGAAAAGTGGCAGGATTTTACTCCGCCCGCAGCGAGACTATCCCGCCGCTACCATGGCCTAATTTTGCACCGCCGTTTCCAAAGACGGGGAGTTCGTGGTGTTTGTCGGACCGTCTGGCTGCGGTAAATCGACGACGCTGCGGCTTATCGCGGGGCTGGAGGATGCAACCAGCGGCGAGATTGTGATCGGTGAGCGGGTGGTGAACAACCTCGAGCCAAAGGACCGCGATATCGCGATGGTGTTTCAGAACTACGCGATCTATCCGCACATGACCGTGCGCAAGAATATCGGCTTTGGCCTGCGGACCGCGAAGATGTCGAAGGCGGACAAGGAAGCGCGGATTGACGAGGTGGCGGGCATTCTGGGGATGACTGACCTTTTGGCGCGCAAGCCGAGCCAGTTGTCCGGTGGTCAGCGGCAGCGCGTTGCGATTGGCCGGGCGATGGTGCGGGACCCTGCGGTGTTTCTGTTTGACGAGCCGCTGTCGAACCTTGATGCGCAACTGCGGACGCAGATGCGGCTGGAGATCAAGAAGCTGCACCAGCGGGTCGGAAATACGATCATCTTTGTGACCCATGATCAGGTCGAGGCGATGACGATGGCGGATCGGATCGTGATCATGAAGGACGGACATATCCAGCAGGTCGGCACGCCAGCCGAGGTTTATCACAAGCCTGCGAATACCTTTGTAGCGCGGTTTATCGGGGCTCCTTCGATGAACATGCTGTCGGGGACGGTGGCGAATGGCGCGCTGCGGCTTGGTTCGGGGGAGGTTCTGGATCTGGGGCTGGAAGCGGATGACGGGCACCCGTTGACAGTTGGCGTCCGGCCCGAAGACCTGCATCCCGGCGCGGGGCCTGCGTTGGTGCGGGGGCCGGTGACGGTGCGAGAGCCGCTAGGGCATGAAACGCTAATCTATGTCGGGGCCGAGGGGCAAGAGGTCATCGCCAAGGCGGATGGGCGCACGCCGCCGGAGGTTGGGGAAGAGGTGACCTTGACGGCGGCGCTGGACACGCTTCACATCTTCGATGCAGCGACGGGTGAGGCGCTGCGCTGAATTCAGTACAAGAGGCAGGACAGAATGATCGATCTTTACACATGGACCACGCCGAACGGGCGTAAGGTGTCTATCCTGCTGGAAGAGCTGGGTGTGCCTTATAACGTGCATGCCATCGACATTGGCAAAGATGACCAGTTCGCGCCGGATTTCCTCAAGATTTCGCCGAACAACAAGATCCCTGCGATTGTCGATCAGGACAACGGTCTGTCGTTGATGGAGAGCGGGGCGATCATGCTTTACCTTGCGCAGAAGCACGAGCGCTTTCTGGCGGAAGGCGATGCCTATTGGCAGATGATGGAATGGCTGATGTGGCAGATGGGCGGTTTTGGGCCGATGCTGGGTCAGGCCCATCACTTTCTCAAGTTCAACAAGGGCACGTCGGACTATGCCGAGGCACGCTATGGGAAAGAGGCGCAGCGACTGTATTCGGTGCTGAACACGCAGCTCGAAGAACGCGATTTCATCACAGGGGACTACACGATTGCCGATATGGCGATCTTCCCATGGGCCGCGCGGTTCGAATGGCAGGAGATCGACTTGAACGATTTTCCCAATGTCAGAGACTGGTATCTGCGGATTGCAGAGCGCCCTGCGGTGCAAAAGGGCTATCAGATTCCAAAATTCGTGACGGATATTCCGATGCCCTGAACCGGGCATCGGAATATGTAACGTCTACGCCGCGCGGGACAGCCGTGTCGGCGCGTTTTCGATCAGTTCTGCATGCAGCGCTTTGATCACGGTGTCCGTGGACGCGCGGTCCATCACGAATTGCACATCGACGTTTCGCGGACCTTGGCTGGCGCCAATCGCTTCGCAGCCTGCTTTGGCGATGGCTTGCAGGCCGCGTGTGAGAACCGACAAACCGTTCAGGTCGCGACCGATCACAGACACCATCGCGAGGCGACGGCTGGTGATTTCGGCGGCCGGAAACAGCTTGGCGATGTCACGCTCTACCCGGCGCATAGTCTTGAGCGAGGCGTCAAGGTAGTGGGTTATCGTGTTGGCGTTCGACGTCTTGGACACGATGCGGACATTGTGACGCTTGAGAATTTCGAGAATGCCTGCGTCATAGCCTTTGACACCCACCATGTCCTGTTCAAAGAACTCTAGCGTCACAATATCGAGGCCCGTGACGATTTCAGCTGCCGCGGTGTCAGCGGGCTGATCGTCGATCAGTGTGCCAGGGTCGCCGGGGTCGAACGCGTTGGTCACACGGAGCGGCACGCCTGCCTGACGGAGAGTCTTGGCCGCTTTGGGGTGGATCGCCTCCATCCCCATGTTCGATAGCTGATCGGCCACATCGTAGTTCGTGCGGCCCAGCTTGCGCACAGCGCCTTCGCCCACCAGTTTCGGATCCGCGGAGGAGAGGTGAAATTCCTTGTGGATGATCGCCTCGCGCGCGCCGGTTAGGGCAGCAAGATGCGAGAACGTGACTTCGGAATAGCCACGGTCAAATTCGTTCATTAGGCCTTCGACACATTGCGCATAGCCGGTGACGATCGGCATCTCGGTTGTGGGGTCGATACCGTCAAACGCACTGGTGATGCGCTTTTCGAGGCAGACATCGCCCTCGTCGCGCCATCCGGACAGATCGACAAAACGGGCTTCGACATCAGCCCGTTGGAGCATCAGGGTCGTGACGAAGGCGGAGTGCGCCTCGCCCAGTCCAGACAACAGTTCACGGATATGGCCCATATGCTCCGGCAAGCGGAAATGACCGTAGGAACACAGGCGTTGCAGGTCGATCAGGCAGTTGCGCGCGCCGAGGATGCGCTCATCGACGAAAAGATCTGCCTGCTGGATATCGCCATTGTGGGTCAGGATCTCTGAGTGTGCAGCTTTCATAGCTTCTGCTACTCGGTCGAGCGCATCCTGCCATTTATGGTTACTGTCATCGTTGGCGAAGAGCGCGTAGACGCCCGGCTCTCCCGACTTTTTGTGTTCCAACAGAAGGTTGGTGACCCCAGCAAAGGCAGAGACCACCAAAACACGGTTGTAGACCTCTGACGTTGCGCGGTTTCCTATGAAGAGCGTGTCGCGCAATTCCGCGAGGCGGGACATGGATGTCCCTCCGATTTTTTCGACAGTGTGTGTCATATCAGGCGTCCTCAGTCTCCGGCGCAGCGTACGACCCGTCTTCGCGGTGCACTTCGGTGCCGGTCACGGGCGGGTTGAAGCAGCAGGCCATGACCAACTCTTCCTCGGCCCGAAGAACGTGGCGGTCGTGCTTGTCGAGCGCATACATCACCCCCGGTACGATCTCGTGGGTTTCGCCGGTGGCCAGATCGGTGATCGCACCTTTGCCCTTCATGCAATACACACTTTCAAAGTGGTTCTTGTATTCGAACGTGTGTTCTGACCCTTCTTCGAGGAAGGTGATGTGGAACGAAAAGCCCATATTGTCGTCGGCCAGAAGCATTCGGACGCTTGTCCAGTTGGCATCCGACACGACGCGGTTTTTTTCGTTCTCGACAATCTTGTTGAAGTCTCTGACGATCATGCCTGTTACTCCGCAGCGATTTTGTTGGGGGCGGACAGGACGTCGTTTGCGGCGTCGAGGAGGATGTTGAACCCTTTGCGCAGGGTATCCTTCGATGTGGTCAGCGGTGCGAGAACCTTGATCACCTGATCTTCGCTGCCCGAAGTTTCGATGATGAGACCCTTGTCATAGGCGCGCGCGCAGATCTCGCCTGCCAGATCACCAGAGCCGACATCGACGCCTTGCATCAGGCCGCGGCCTTTGAGGTAAGCGTCCGGCACCATCGCGGCCAGATCAGCCAACGCATCGTGGATCAGTTGCGATTTCTCGGTCAGTTCTTGTTGGAAACTGTCGTCAGACCAGAATTTTTCGACCGCGACTTTGGCCGTGATAAAGGCGTGCGTGTTGCCGCGGAACGTGCCGTTGTGTTCGGCCGGGCCGAAGATGTCGTATTCCGGGCGAACAAGCAGCAACGCCATCGGCAAGCCAAAACCTGACACGGATTTCGCCATCGTCACGATGTCAGGCATAACGCCCATTTTTTCGAACGAGAAGAATGTACCGCAGCGGCCGCAGCCGGCCTGAATGTCGTCAATGATCAGCAGCGCGCCGTGGTCTTTGGCCAGCTTTGCGATTTTCTTGACCCATTCCGGGCTTGCGGCGTTCAGACCGCCTTCGCCCTGCACGGTTTCCAGCAGAATCGCAGCGGGTGCATCCACACCGCCGGATTTGTCCTTGAGCATGGCGTCAAGGAATTCTGCCGTGTCGGTTTCGCCGGGGAAGAAGCCGTCGAAGGGCATGCGTGTCACGCCGTTCAAGGATGTTCCCGCGCCGCCACGGTGATAGCCGTTGCCGGTGGCCGACAGCGCGCCAGTGGTCACACCGTGAAACCCGTTGGTAAAGGCGATGATGTTGGTGCGGCCTGTCACTTTGCGTGCGATCTTCATCGCGGCCTCAACCGCGTTGGCACCGGTCGGGCCAGTGAACATCACGCGGTGGTCCATTTCCCGCGGTTCGAGGATGTGTTCTTCGAACGCTTCGAGAAATGCGGCCTTGGTGTTTGTGTGCAGGTCCAGGCCATGCGCAATCCCGTCATTCGAGATATGCTCGATCAAGGCCGCCTTCATGTCGGGATCGTTGTGGCCATAATTGAGCGACGAACAGCCAGCGAGAAAGTCGATGTAGCTTTTGCCGGTGTCGTCGGTGATTTTCGACCCGCTCGCGGTCGTAAAGGTGGCAGGCATGCCACGGCAATATGAGCGGGCTTCGCTTTCGCGACGTTCGAAAATGGAAATAGTATTCATGTCCTTGGGCATCATGTGTCCTTTCAAGGCAGTGAAATTTGAATTGTGAGGAGAGCGCAGCTTAGGCAGCGCGCTTGAGGTCGCTTGCAGTTGGAAGCGTGATCGACACCATGTGTTCGGTGTCGTGACGACCTTCGAAGTGATCGTCGCGTGTGAAGTGCGGCGCATCTGTCAGGTCACCGCCGATGCGGCGGGCAAACCCCCGGAAAAGCGCCCATGAGGCGGCATTGTCGCGGGTGATCGTCGTTTTTAGGTGCTTGGCGTCGTCGCAGGCATCGCGCTCGATCAGGTCGAGCAGCATCTTCTTGCCCAGACCCATGCCGCGGGCTTTCTCGCTGACCGCGACCTGCCAGACAAACAGCGCATCTTGGTCGGGAATCATGTGGCCAGAAACCCAGCCGACAATGTCGCCATCAAGTTCAGCCACGATACAGGTGTCGCGGAAATGGTCAGCCTGAACCAAGTTACAGTACATCGAATTCTCGTCGAGAGGCTTGCACTCCTTCACAAGCTCCCAAATGGCAGCCCCGTCCGTCGCTTCTGGTTTGCGCAGACGGGGCGTTCGCGTTCGAGGAATGTCACTGTGTTTTGGCATCTTTTCTGACCCTTTGTTAGTTCGTCTAACTAAGTAGTATATCATGGCTTGCTTTTCAACGCTTATCTTACGGCACGCTCATAGCGTATTTTCGGCCGTGAAGTGCTGACAGTGGCGTGTTGGTTAAGCGCACAAGCCATGGATTGGTTCCCATTTTAATTAGCTAAGCTAAATTATTAGATTTCCAAGCAGATTGCAGCTGATCTGGCTTTCGTGCGATGTTTTCCGCCATGACGACGGACGCCAATGCCCGCATGGATGACAGCCTGATCGCGTTGCGCCGCATTCTGCGCGCGACCGAGCTCTATGCGCGTGATCTTGCCGGTTCAGTGGGGCTGACACCGGCACAGTTGCGCGTGCTCCAGATCGTGGATGAACGCGACAGCGTCACGCCCAAGGCGTTGGCGACACAGATGGGTGTAAGCCAAGCTACAGTGTCTGCCCTTGTCGACAAGCTGGTCGCACAGGGGTTGGTCGAGCGTGTTCCGTCACAACAAGATCGGCGACAGACCAACGTGACCGTCACCAAGGACGGACATGCCAGATTGGAGCGCGCACCGGACGCCTTGCAGCAACGCTATGTGCGGGCTTTTCTCGAGATGGCGGATTGGGAACAGGCACAGCTTGTCGCGACACTGGAGCGTGTGGCCGACATGTTGGACGCCCGCAGTCTGGATGCCTCTCCCGTTTTGACCACGGGCGAGATTCAGGGCAGCAAAAAGGTCTAAGAGCCCGGACGCGACTCGGGTGGTTCGTCGTAGATCGACCAACCGCAGGTACTTTGGCTGTCCGGCAGATCAGGACGCTTGAGGTTGCGCGCCATGTAGGTCTTGGCGATGAAGTTCGCCGTGATCGGAGCGGTCAGCAACAGGAACACCGAAATCAACAGCTCGTGGATAGAGAGATATCCGGTCTTGGCGTAGAAATAGATCATCGATGCCACAAGCACCCCACCGACACCAAGAGTTGTCGCCTTGGTGGGCGCGTGCAGCCGCTGAAGGCTGTCTTTTAATTTGACCAGACCATACGAGCCGACCAATCCGAAGACGCCACTGATGACGAGCGAGATAGCGATCAGAAGTTCAACGACAAAGTTCATAGTGCCCGCCCTTACTCGATGATGTCGCCGCGCAGAAGAAAGCGGCAATAGGCGACGGTGGACACAAAGCCGACCATAGCGACCAGCATCGCAGCTTCGAAGTAAATCGCTGTACCGCGCCAGACGCCGTATAGCACAAGAAGAGCGATCACATTGATGACCATCGTGTCGAGCGCGAGAATGCGGTCCGCTGCGTCCGGACCTTGCGCGATACGCCAAAGGTCGAGCAGTAAGGCAATGCCATAGCATGCGGCTGCAAACAAAATTGCTGCTTCGATCATTGGAAAATCTCCTTAAGCCGCCGTTCATACCTGTTCTTGATCTCGTCACGTACTGCATCCGGATCGTCGGTGTGAAGGCAATGGACAAGGATGCTCCCGCCATCTGCGGATAGCATAGTCGAGACAGTTCCGGGTGTCATGGTGATCGTCCCCGCAAGAACCGTGATCGCCTCGGCGGATGTCACATCAAGCGGGACGACCATCCATTGCGATCTGATGTCCTTCTCGGACTTGAACAGGATGATGGCGGCGACTTGAACGTTGGCAACGACAATGTCCCAGAGGACGATGAGGATGTATTGCAGCCCCTTCAGAGGACGGCTGATTTTCGGGCGATCCGGCCAATACGGCGCTGTGAGCATCGGGATGACGATGCCGAACAGGATACCCAACAGCAGGTTGCCCAATGTGAATTTGTTGACCAGTGCCAACCAGACAAACACCAGCGTCAGGCTCAGGAACGGGTGGGGGATCAGGCGTTTCAGCATCACTCAGCCCTCCGCAACCGGCGCGAGCACGGCCGAGATATATCCCGACCGATCGAACAATTGGTTCGACGTCTGTTCCAGATAGGCTGCCACAGGGCCAGCGAACACCGACAGCGCGACAAGGACTGCAAGGGTGAGCATGACAGGTGCAACCTGCAGCACTGTGGCGTTGTTGTTCGGAATGGCTGCTGACATGTCCGATGTGGGCGCCGGAATGGCGGTGGATTTCCAGAACAAGGCGCTGCCCGCTCGGGCAAAACCGACAATGGTCAGCAACGACCCAACAAGAATTGCCGTCCATGTCCAGACGATAACATCCGGACCACGCAGCGCATCCAGCACGAGAAGCTTGCCGAGGAACCCGCTCAGCGGCGGCATCCCAGCCATAGCGATGGCTGCGGCAAAGAAAATCGCCGCGAAGAGGCCGTTCTGTGCGGTGGCAAATGTGGGTGTCAGCGAGTCACCGCTGCGACGGCTGACCACCAAATCAGCGATCAGGAACAGGCAGGCAGCGGCAAAGGTCGAATGCACCATGTAATAGAGTGCTGCCGTGGTCGCGACCGGCGAGAAAACAGCGACAGCAATCAAAAGCGTCCCCATTGAGCCGATGACCGAGAAGCTGATCAGCGGCATAAGGCGCTTTGCACCAAGCACGCCGAATGCGCCCAGCGCGATGGTGACAACGGCTGCAGGAAACAACCACGCGTCGATCATGCCTTCAGTTCCAGCAACGCCCGGACCAAAGACAACGGTATGCACCCGCAGGATGGCATAGGCGCCGACCTTGGTCATGATCGCGAATAGCGCGGCGACAGGGGCTGGCGCGTTGGCATAGGTTGCAGGCAGCCAGAATTGAACCGGGAACAAGGCCGCTTTGACCGCGAAGACGATCATCAGCAGCATTGCCGCGACCCGCACCAAACCTGCCTCATCAGCGGGAATATCGGGGATCTTTGCGGCAAGATCGGCGATGTTGAGTGTGCCGGTGCTGGCGTAGAGTGTGCCCAGCGCAAACAGGAACAGTGTTGATCCGGCAAGGTTCATCACCACGTATTGCAGCCCGGCGCGCATCCGTTCACGGCCGCCCGAATGGATCATCAGGCCGTAGGAAGCGATCAGCAGGATCTCGAAAAAGACGAACAGGTTGAAGATGTCGCCTGTGAGGAACGCGCCGCAGATGCCCATCAATTGGAACTGAAAGAGCGCGTGGAAATGTTTTCCGCGATCATCCCAGCCGGTGGCCATGGCATGCAATAGCACCATCAACGCCAGCACAGACGTCAGAAGCACCATCAGCGCCGACAAGCGGTCAAGGACCAGAACAATGCCGAAAGGCGCAGGCCAGTCTCCCAACCGGTAGATGTGGGTCGTGCCGTCCATCGCCATGCTGACCAGCACAAAAGAAATGGCCACCAAGAGAACCGAGCCCAATGTTGATGTGACGCGGGCCAGCACGATGTCGTGCCGCATCATGAAGCCGATGATCGGCGCAAGCATGGCGGGCAGGACGACAGGGAGGATGATCCAGTGGCTCATTTCGCAGCATCCTCGTCGGTGTCGGCCTGATCTATGTCGATGCTGTCAGTGTCGGATTCCAAAAACGCACCTAGAGAGATCATCACCAGAACCGCCGTCATCCCGAAGGAGATCACGATCGCGGTCAAAACCAGCGCCTGAGGCAGCGGGTCGGTATAGCTTGCCTCGCCGTATTTCGACAGGATTGGCGACATGTCGATGGCCAGACGCCCGCTGGAAAACAGGAACACGTTGACCGCGTAGGACAGGAGCGCCAAGCCCAGGATCACTGGAAAGGTGCGCAACCGAAGCAGCAGGTAGACGCCGCCTGCAGTCATTGTGCCGATGGCGCTTGCAACAAGAAGTTCCATGTCAGCGTGCCTCCGGTGTGTCTTCGACCCGACTGCTTGGGTCATAATCCATGGGGTCCACGTTGACCGTGGTCCCTGCATAGCGTGCGATGCGCGACAGGCTGTAGAGCATCAGCATCACGGCACCGAGAACCGTAAGGAACACGCCAAGGTCAAAGAGCATGGCTGTCGCCAGTTCGAACTCCTCGATCGGGGGCAGATGCACATAGGTGTACGAGCTGGTCAGGAACGGAACGCCAAAGACCCAAGACCCCGCACCAGTCACACCGGCGATGAGCACTCCGAAGCCGATGAGCGTGTGGTATTCGATGCGTTGGCGGTCTTGTGTCCAGGCAAAGCCCGACGCCATGTATTGCATCAGAAGGGCAATCGCGACGACGAGACCGGCGACAAAGCCACCACCCGGTTGGTTGTGACCACGCAGGAAAATGTAGATGCCGACCATCAGGGCGATGGGCATCAGAACCCGGGTGACGACAACCATCATCAGCGGGTGACGGTCCTTGGAGCGGTCCTGCGCATAGTCGGCATTGCGCAAACGACGCGCGGCGGGGCCGTCGAGCAGCGCTTGCATCAGTGCGTAGATCAACAAACCGGCAATCCCCAGAACAATGATCTCGCCGTAGGTATCGTATCCGCGGAAGTCCACGAGGATCACGTTGACGACATTGGTGCCGCCACCGCCTTCATAGCTGTTTTCGACATGGAAGGACGAAATCGTCGAGATGTCGCGTTGCATGAAGGCAAAGGACAGGCCACCAACACCAGCCCCCGCGGCAACAGCGATGATCCCGTCACGGACCTTGAGCCCGAACGGGCTTTCCTTTGGGGTTTCCTTGGGCAGGAAGTGCAGTGCCAGCAGGAGCAACATGATCGTCACGGTTTCGACAGAGATCTGTGTCAACGCAAGGTCGGGGGCTGACATGTAGACAAAGCCCGCCGAGATCGTGAGGCCAATGATCCCGATCAGCACCAACGCCCGGAACCGGCGATGGTGCATTGTTACAACCGAAATCGTGGCAACGACCAACATCACCCAACCGACTGCGATTACCGCTGGGACGGGCAACATTTCGCGGGTCGGTGCGGACAGACCACCGCCCATGAAGGCGATAGCCCCCAGAACAACCGAGCTTACTGTGAATATTGCGAGATAGCGGCTGATCGAGCCGTTGTGGGTGGTTGCGGTAATACGCTGTGTCAGGGCAACGATCGCGGCGATAAGCCGGTCGAAAATGGCTTTCGCCTCGGGACGGGGGACTTTGATCCACGCACGATCCAAAGGCGTGTGCATGGCAAGCAAAACCGCACCGCCGACAACAGCGATGATTGACATGAACAGCGCGGGTGTGACGCCGTGCCAGATCTTGAGATGTGGATCGAGTTCGGCTCCTGTGACAGCACTGGCCGCTGCTGCGACAATGCCGTCGGCAAGGAAAGGCATAACACCGATCAGGACGACCAGAACGACCAGCAAAGCCGGAGCGGCCCACAGGCCAAAGGGTGGATCATGCGGCTTGGCCGGGTAATCGTCGCGCACCGGACCAAAGAACACATGGCTGATGAACCGGAAAGAGTAGGCAACGGACAAGAGCGCGCCAATAGTGGCCAGCACCGGCACGGCATAGGCGCTTCCGGCCCAATAAGTATGCGATGCCTCTTCCAGCATCATTTCCTTGGAGAGGAACCCGTTGAAAAGCGGAATCCCCGCCATCGACAGCGCCGCGACCGTGCCGATAAAGAAAGTGATCGGCATCAGGTGCCTTAGTCCGCCCAAGCGTTTGATGTCGCGGGTGTGGGTTTCGTGGTCGATGATCCCGGCGGTCATAAAGAGTGCCGCTTTGAACGTCAGGTGGTTGATGATGTGGAACACCGCCGCCACTGCCGCAGCCTCGGTGCCGAAGCCAAGAAGCATGGTCAGCAGGCCAAGATGGCTGACCGTCGAAAACGCCAGAAGCGCCTTGAGATCGTCTTTGAACAGCGCGATCAGCGCGCCGAGCACCATCGTGACCAACCCGGTTGTCGCGACAATATAGAACCACGCATCGGTCCCCGAAAGCACCGGCCACATGCGGGCCATCAGGAAGACACCGGCTTTCACCATCGTCGCAGAGTGCAGATAGGCTGACACAGGCGTCGGAGCAGCCATCGCGTGCGGCAGCCAGAAGTGGAACGGGAATTGGGCAGACTTGGTGAATGCGCCCAGCAAGATCAGGATTAGCGCAGGCAGATACCATTCAGACGCGCGGATCGCGTCGCCTGCTTGCAGGATGTCGGTCAGATTGTAGCTGCCTGCGATATTCCCAAGGATCAGCATACCGCCAATCATCGCCAGTCCGCCGGCACCAGTGACTGTCAACGCCATGCGCGCGCCTTGCCGACCTTCGGGCAAGTGTTTCCAGTATCCGATCAACAGGAAGGACGAGAGCGACGTCAGTTCCCAGAAGACAAGCAGCAGCAGGATGTTGTCAGACAGAACAATACCCAGCATCGCACCCTGAAACAGCAGCAGATAGGTATAGAACTGCCCAACAGGATCTTCGCCAGACAGGTAGAAACGGGCGTAGAGCGTGATAAGCAAGCCGACGCCAAGGATCATGCAGGCAAAGAGCAACCCCAGACCATCAAGGAAGAAGGACGCAGACAGCCCCAATTGCGGCAGCCACTCCACCTCGGCTTGAATAACCTCGCCGTTCAGAACAGCGGGCGCAAAAGTCAGCAGCAGGATCAGTGCAATCGCAGTTGGAACGGCAGTGAAGCTTGCACAGGCGTTGCGCCCGGCTCGAATCATCAGACCGGGAACAAGTGCTCCGATGAACGGCAGCAAAGCGATGAGAATGAGAACGTTGCCCGTGGTGTTCATATCAGCTGTTAGTCCAACCCGATTTGCCTCGATGCGCAATATCGTTAAACGCAGGCGATGTAAAAGCCTCGGTGCTGAAGTCAGGCGCTTTGCGGATCAGGGTCGTGACCGGGTAATCTGTTGATGGTTAGAATTTAGAGTGTATCTGTTGGCTTTTGCGGGTCAAATGCTGCCGCGAGCACCCTTTACCAGAGAGAGCGTTACAAGAAACCTGTCTTTGGATAAGGCGCGCTGTCAATCCGGGCGACAGCTGATCCAAAGATAGGGTAAGACACGCTGCCACAGGCTCGATCTGCGGCGCGCATTTGAAAATAGAATAAGAAACGTAGGATAACTCGAAGAGATTTCATGCGCGTCGACGACGACAGAAAGATGATTGGAGGGGCGGAAATCAAATACCCATGCTGATGAAAAACGCGTCCCCTGCTGCACGAGACACCCTGGACCAGCGGGTTCAGTATTCGAAGGTCTTCGTCAAATTCGTCACACCCTTTGCGTTTGGGTGGCTGGTCGGCGCGATCTTTCTGGACGCAAAACTCTTGTCGATTGCCGCCGCCATAGCAACATTGGGATTTCTGTCGGGGATCGCGTTACACGCTTACGACAAGCACCTGGCCGCACGTGTGGTCTGGTTGGGGGCGGCAAATATCGCTGTTGGTTTGGCTGCGTTCGTAACACCGCCTGAAGGTCACATGTCGTTCATTCTTGTGGCGATCGCGATCGGTCCATTCGTGATGTTTTCGGCACGAAAAGAATTCGTCTGGCTTGTCGGGCTTGGCATTGTGCCGATCTTTCTTTGGTTCCTAAGCTGGGCAACAGGTGATGCGCTGTTTGGGACGTTCGAAGTTTCCTCGTCCATCGCCCATTCGGTTCTTGCACCAGCAACCGCGGTCACCGTTTTTGGAACAGTGTTGTTTGTCATCGCGTATTTTGTTCGCGCCACGCGTCTGCACGCAACGTGGCTGCTAGAGGCGCAGCAGCAGTCTGAACAAGCAAGCGAAGCCAAGAGCAAATTGATGCGCAGCGTCAGCCACGAAATGCTGACGCCGCTTCATGCGATATCCGGCTTTGCCGAATTTTTGCATGCCGATGCAAAAGCCGGGCGGGAGATCAGTGCCGATCAGATCGAATCCTACTCTCGGCAAATCGTCCAATCATCGACAGCGCTTCGGCGGATCGTCGAAAACATCTTTGATTTCGCAAATTGGAGTAGCGAAGACGCCTCGCCCGAAAAGATGCAGGTTTCCGTGCAATCGTGCCTGCACCCCGTGACCGGACGGTTCGCGAGCGCATTGTTGGACAAGCAATTGCACCTTGACCAAAATGTGGATGCAGAACTGTTGGTCGTGGCGTACCCCGTTTGGCTTGGCTCGATTTTCAAACAAATTCTGGACAATGCGATCAAATTCTCGGGACCAGGCGGCACGATTTCAATCGAAGCGTCTGTGATAGAGGGCAAGATGGTCGATATCTTGTTCAAGGATTCTGGTCCTGGCTTCCCCAAGGATACCGCAACAATCGCGTTTGAAGCTTTCGAGCGCTTGGGGCAGGAAACCGGCACGACATCCGGCGTCGGTATCGGTTTGCCACTGGCCCGCACCTTTGCCGAGGCGATGGGAGGAAAGATCGTGATCGACGACAACACATCGTTCGGCGCACGCGTGCATGTCATCCTGCCTTTGGCACAAGGTCAGTGATCCGGGCTTGGCACATCACAACTGACGACAGGTAGATATGAAAACTCCCGGGCATCATAGATGCCCGGGAGCGGTTTAAACGGTCAATCAGGCGACCAGATCGAAACGGTCCGCGTTCATCACCTTGGTCCACGCGTCGACGAAATCACGCGCGAATTTTTCGGCGTTGTCGTCTTGGGCATAAACTTCGGAATAGGCCCGCAGGATGGAGTTCGAACCCAGCACAAGGTCGATACTTGTCGCGGTCCACTTGACCTCATTGGTCTTGCGGTTGCGGATCTCGTATGTGCCGTCGTCCATCGGAACCCATGTGTAGGTCATATCCGTCAGATTGACGAAGAAGTCGTTCGTCAGCTGACCAACGCGGTCGGTGAACACGCCATGCGCGCTGCCGCCGTGGTTGGTGCCCAGCACACGCATGCCACCGATCAGAATGGTCATTTCGCGGGCAGTCAGACCTAGTAGCTGTGTCTTGTCGAGCGTCAGCTCTTCCATCGACACGGCATACTTTTCCCTCTGGAAGTTGCGGAAACCATCAACCAGTGGCTCCAGCACGTTGAAGCTATCCGCATCGGTCTGCTCGGCTGTGGCGTCGCCACGACCCGGCGCGAAGGGCACGTCGATGTTGTGACCTGCGGCCTTGAGCGACTGTTCCAGACCCACGTTACCAGCCAGAACGATCACGTCTGCGACGGATGCACCGGTTGCTGCTGCAATCGGCTCGAGGATGCCCAGCACTTTGGCCAGACGCTCGGGTTCGTTCGCAACCCAGTCTTTTTGCGGGGCAAGACGGATACGGGCGCCATTGGCACCGCCGCGCTTGTCCGACTGACGATAGGTGCGGGCACTGTCCCAAGCGGTTGCGATCATTTCGGCAGAGGTCAGACCGCTGTCAGCGATCTTGGCCTTCACCGCAGCCACATCGTAAGAGGTGCTGCCAGCCGGGATTGGGTCTTGCCAGATGAGGTCTTCCGCAGGCACGTCTGTACCGTAGTAGTTTGCCTTGGGCCCCATGTCGCGGTGGGTCAGCTTGAACCATGCGCGGGCAAAGGTGTCTGCGAAATACTCGGGGTCTGCGCGGAACTTCTGGCAGATCTCGTTGTAGATCGGGTCGACCTTCATCGCCATGTCGGCATCGGTCATCATCGGCATGTCCCGCTTGGACGGATCCGAGGCGTTCACCGGCTTCTTGTCTTCCGGCATGTCGACCGGCTCCCACTGGTTTGCACCGGCGGGGGATTTAGTCAGACGCCACTCGTAGTTGAAGAGGTAGTCGAAATAGCCCATGTCCCACTGCGTCGGGTGCTGGGTCCATGCGCCTTCGATCCCGGATGTGAACGCATTGGCTGCCTTGCCCTGATGGCCCGGGTTGGACCAGCCAAAGCCTTGGGAGTGCACTGGGCAGCCCTCGGGTGCGGCACCGATCTGGTCGGCCATGCCGCCACCGCCATGCGCCTTGCCGACGGTGTGTCCGCCACAGGTCAGAGCAGCAGTCTCTTCGTCGTTCATCGCCATACGGGCGAAGGTTTCGCGGACGTGCAATGCAGTGCGGGCCGGATCGGGTTGGCCGTTGACGCCTTCGGGGTTCACATAGATCAGGCCCATGTGCACAGCGGCGAGCGGGTTGTACATCGTCCCCGGCTCATCGAGATCGCCGTAACGGTTCTCGGACGGGGCGAGCCATTCGTCCTCGGCGCCCCAGTTGATGTCCGTCTCTGGCCCCCAAATGTCTTCGCGGCCAAAGCCAAAACCGAACGTCTTCAGGCCCATGGACTCATACGCCATGTTGCCCGCTAGGATGATCAGGTCCGCCCAGCTTAGCGCGTTGCCGTACTTCTTCTTTACCGGCCACAGCAGACGGCGCGCCTTGTCGAGGCTTGCGTTGTCGGGCCAGGAATTCAGCGGGGCAAAGCGGATGTTGCCGGACCCGGCACCGCCACGTCCGTCGCCCATGCGGTAGGACCCTGCCGAGTGCCACGCCAGGCGGATCATCAGGCCGCCGTAGTGACCCCAATCCGCTGGCCACCAGTCTTGACCATCGGTCATCAACGCCTGCACGTCGGCTTTCACTGCGTCGTAATCGAGGCCCTTCACCGCCTCACGATGGTTGTAGTCTTCGTCCATCGGGTTCGTGCGTGCGCCGTGCTGGTGCAGGATGTCGAGGTTCAGGGCACTGGGCCACCATTTGGTCACGCTGTTGCCGGTGCCGGTGTTGCCACCGTGCATGATGGGGCAGGCCCCTTTTTTATCGAGATTGTTGCCGTCCATGATCTTACTCCCTCGCAGTGAATCAGATGGGCAAGAACGCCCATTCTAGAATGGTTCTAACCACGGAGATCAATAATTTCCAATTGGATATTCAAAAAGAAATGATAAGTTTTTCAAATGATAGGATTGACCATCAAACAACTCAGATATTTCGATGCCTTAGCCCGGCATCAGCACTTTGGACGTGCCGCCGAGGCCTGCGCAATTTCGCAACCCGCATTGTCTTTGCAGATCAAGGAATTGGAAAACATGGCCGGGGCCACTTTGGTGGAGCGTGGTTCCCGCACGATACGCCTGACCGCCATTGGAGAAGATTTTGTCGCTAAGGCGCGGCAAGTTTTGTTGGGCATTGATGAACTGGAAGACCTGATGCGCGCCTCTCAGGGGCCGTTTGCCGGGCGGTTCCGGCTTGGTGTTATTCCGACGGTTGCGCCGTACCTCTTGCCCGACACGATCACGGCATTGACTGGACGGTTTCCTGATATCGACCTCGAACTGCGGGAATCGGTGACAAAGTCCCTGGTCGCGGACTTGCTCGAGTCGCGGCTGGATGCGGCTATTGTCGCGCTGCCGATTTCGGAACCCGCGTTACGGGAGTTCGCTTTGTTCCAGGAAGACTTCGTTCTGGTTCGGCCCAGCAAAGACGAAGACAAACCTGTGCCAAGCGCCGACATGCTTAAGACGATGCGCCTTTTGCTGCTTGAGGAGGGGCACTGTTTTCGTGATCAAGCTCTGTCGTTCTGCGAGATCACCAAGACCCAACCCAGACAACTCATGGAGGGCAGCTCGCTTTCGACCTTGGTGCAGATGGTTGGAGCGGGCATGGGGGTGACCCTGATCCCCGAAATGGCGGTCGCGCTGGAAACGCGGAACGCAAAAGTGTCGGTTGTGACGTTTGACGCCCCCAAACCTAGCCGAACGATCGGCATGGTGTGGCGGAAATCCAATCCGCTTGCTGATCAACTCATGGAAGTCGGCGCGATTGTGCGTGGGGTGGGACAGCAGATCAGGCAATAAATCGCCCTGCTGCATTAATGACTCACTCACCAAAAAAGCTTTTTTGGCGCGCAGGTTAACTTGCGAGATAGAAAATCGTGCTACACGCTCAAATTATGGGCGTTTTGAAAACTCTCTCATATGCTGCCAGTTTCACCTGCCTCGCCACCACGGCGGCGAAGCCTGACGAAGACCTTTTGCGCCGCGTGACAGACTGTGTTGGCCGATTGTCCGCTCAGATCGAACACCACTGGCTGCTGTCCGACAAACCGACCGAACAGATCGAAGTCCAGCGGGCGCATCTCGTCGATATTCTTGATGCGTTGGTCACCCCGAATAGCGCGACACAGATCCTGTCTAAACGGATCGACGCCAAGATGGCACACGCCACTGGAAACGGCGGTGCAAAATTAGGCCATGGTAGCGGCGGGATAGTCTCGCTGCGGGCGGAGTAAAATCCTGCCACTTTTCCCTTCTTGCATCGGCAGGGAGGGCGGGGAGATCTATACCGTGGAACTTTACAAGAAGGTTCGCTTGGCGTGTTCCGAGGGCATGAGCGCGCGGGCGGCGGCGAAGCATTTCAACATTTCGCGTGGGACGGTTGATAAGATGTTGGCCTTTTCGGTGCCGCCTGGCTACCGGCGGGACAAGCCGATCAGGCGGCCGAAGCTGGACGGGTTCACCGAGTTCATTGACGCCTGGCTTGAAGCCGACAAGGTCGTGCATCGCAAGCAGCGTCATACGGCCAAGCGGATATGGGAACGGCTTCAGGCCGAGCACGGCTTCACCGGAGGCTATACGATCGTCAAGGATTACGTGCGTGATCGCGAGCGGCGGACCCGGGAGATGTTTGTGCCGCTGGCTCATCCGCCGGGCCATGCTCAGGCCGATTTTGGCGAAGCGGTTGTCGTCATCGGCGGTGTCGAGCAGAAGGCGCACTTCTTCGTCATGGACCTGCCGCACAGCGATGCCTATTTCGTCCGGGCCTATCCAGCGGCGACGGCGGAGGCCTGGATAGACGGCCATGTCCGCGCGTTTGACTTCTTCGGCGGGGTGCCGCAGTCGGTGCTCTACGACAACGACCGCTGCCTGGTGTCGAAGATCCAACCGGACGGCACGCGCATCCGCGCCGCGCTGTTCAGCGGCTTGCAGTCGCATTACCTGTTTCGGGATCGCTATGGTCGGCCCGGGAAGGGGAACGACAAGGGCGCTGTCGAGGGGATGGTCGGCTACGCCCGCCGCAACCACATGGTGCCGATCCCCCACTTTGCCAGTTGGGACGATTTCAACGCAGACCTTGAAGGGCAGTGCCGCGCACGCCTGACGCGCATTCTTCGGGGTCACAAGGAGACGATCGGTGAGAGGTTGCAGCGCGATCTGGTCGCGATGCGCCCCCTGCCTGCCGCCCCGTTCGACGCCTGCGACCAAGCGGGCGGCAGGGTCAGCTCGCAGTCTCTCGTGCGCTATGACACCAACGATTACTCGGTCCCGGTCGCCTATGGCCACCAGGATGTCTGGATCCGCGGCTATGTCGATGAGGTCGTGATCGGCTGTCGCGGGGAGGTGATCGCCCGACACCCGCGCTGTTACGATCGCGAGGACATGATCTTTGATCCGGTTCACTACCTCCCGCTGATCGAGCGCAAGATCAATGCCTTGGACCAGGCCGCACCCTTGGCGGAATGGGACCTGCCCGAAGAGTTCCAGACTTTGCGCCGCCTGATGGAGGCGCGCATGCTCAAGATGGGGCGCCGCGAGTATGTGCAGGTGCTGCGTCTGCTCGAGACCTTCGAGATGGATGACCTGCATGCCGCCGTGAAGAAGGCCCTGAAGCTGGGCGCGGTCGGCTTCGACGCCGTGAAGCACCTCGTGCTTTGTCAGGTGGAGAAGCGCCCCCCGAGGCTTGATCTCGATGTCTACCCCTACTTGCCGCGGGCGAATGTCGAGACGACGCGGGCGGCCAGCTACATGGCCTTGATGTCGGAGGCGGCGGAATGACCGAGGCCCCGAAGATCCTGCTTGCCCACCATCTGAAGACGCTGAAGCTGCCCACATTCTTGCGGGAGCACGAGAAGGTTGCGCGTCAATGCGCCGCCGAAGGACTGGACCATGTCCAGTTCCTGTCGCGCCTCGTGGAACTGGAACTCATTGACCGCGAGCGGCGGATGGTCGAGCGCCGCATCAAGGCCGCGAAGTTCCCGGCCACCAAAAGCCTCGACAGCTTCGACTTCAAGGCGATCCCGAAGCTGAACAAGATGCAGGTGCTGGAACTGGGGCGTTGCGAATGGATCGACCGGCGTGAGAACGTGATCGCCCTCGGGCCCAGCGGAACCGGCAAAACCCACATTGCACTGGGCTTGGGACTGGCAGCCTGCCAGAAGGGCATGTCTGTCAGCTTCACCACCGCCGCCGCGCTGGTCAACGAGCTGATGGAGGCGCGAGACGAACGTCGGCTGCTGCGCGTCCAGAAGCAGATGGCTGCCGTGAAGCTGCTGATCATCGACGAGCTCGGATTCGTGCCCCTGTCCAAGACCGGCGCCGAGCTGCTTTTTGAGATGATCTCCCAGCGCTACGAGCGCGGCGCCACGCTGATCACCAGCAATCTGCCCTTCGATGAATGGACCGAGACCTTCGGCACCGAGCGGCTGACCGGCGCGCTCCTCGACCGGTTGACCCACCACGTCAACATCCTCGAGATGAACGGCGAAAGCTATCGCCTCGCGCAAAGCCGCGCACGCAAGCCCGGCGAAAACATCAACTGATCCAAAGCCCAGACTTGGACCTGACGGTCCAAGGCGGCCAGTCACCCGCCAGCTACATGGAGAGCGCGGCTGACTGGCCGCCGCTCATCACCCGCGTCCCGCGTAAACCCAAAGTGGCCCAGTTTTGCGCCGCCCCGTGGCCTAATTTTACTCCGCCGTTGACAGACGGTTCTCTCAAATCCGCGATTTAACGCGTGACCTGTACTCCGGGGTTGCCGAAGCCTGTTCAGACCGGTCTCTCAAGGTCAGCCTTCCGGCATGTGAGAGGAATGTCATTTGTCGTATCGCGGCATGGGAGTGACCCTTCCCGCTCAAAGCGCTTTGTGGCGGGGAAGGTGCATTGCGCGGGTTAAGAACTTGGAAATGCGGCGAGCGCTTGGCCCCGCGCTTCGAACGTGAAGCGCAAGCCCGTTCGAACGGGCTTGCGACCGTTGCACCGCCTGCTCTTAGCCGATGATCTCGTTCAGTTTGGCCGAGGGGCGCATCACTGCTGCGGTTTTTGTAGTATCGGTGTGGTAATACCCACCAAGATCCGCAGGTGCTCCCTGAGCCGCTTTCAGCTCTGATAGGATTGTCGCTTCGTTCTCAGCCAAAGCAGCCGCGATGGGTCCGAAATGGGCAGCCAAGTCGGAATCTTCAGACTGCGCCGCCAAGGCCTCGGCCCAGTAGCGGGCGAACCAGTAATGGCTGTCGCGGTTGTCCGGCTCACCAACTTTGCGCGAAGGCGACCGATTGTCATCGAGAATGCCCTGCGTCGCGGCGTCCACGGCTTTGCCGAGCACGCGGGCTTTTTCGTTGCTCCGCACATCCGCGAGGAACTGCAGGCTTTCGCCAAGTGCACAGAATTCGCCAAGGCTGTCCCAGCGCAGGTGGTTCTGTTCCACCAGCTGTTGCACGTGCTTCGGTGCTGAGCCGCCTGCGCCCGTTTCAAAAAGACCGCCGCCGTTCATCAGCTTCACGATGGACAGCATCTTGGCCGATGTGGCCAGTTCGAGGATCGGAAACAGGTCGGTCAGGTAGTCGCGCAGCACGTTGCCTGTAATCGCAATCGAGGTGTTGCCTGCCCGGATCGTTTCCAGTGACGCGCGGGTTGCTTCGCGTGGTGCCATGATTTTGAACGTGTCCGTCAGGCCTTTGGCCGCAAGGATCGGCGTAACGTATTTGATCAGTTCGGCATCATGTGCGCGGGTCGCATCCAGCCAGAAGATCGCTTCGCAGCCTTCGGCTTTCTGACGGTCGATGGCCAACTGCACCCAATCTTCGATTGGTGCTTTGCGGGTCGAGGCAGAGCGCCAGATGTCGCCCGTTTCGACCGCATGTTCGTGCAGTACCGTACCATCGCCGAGGATCATCTTGACCGTACCGTTGTGCGGGATTTCGAATGTGGTCGGATGCGAGCCGTATTCTTCAGCCTTTTGCGCCATCAGGCCGATGTTCTGCACTGTGCCCGCGGTTGCCGGGTCCAGTTTGCCGGTTTCCTTGAAGTAGTTGATCGTCTCTTCGTAGATCGGTGCATAAGAATTGTCGGGGATGACGCAGTTTGCATCGTGTTCTTTGCCGTCCGGCCCCCAACCTTTGCCGCCTGCGCGGATCAGGGCGGGCATGGAGGCGTCGACGATCACGTCCGAGGGTACGTGCAGGTTGGTGATGCCCTTGTCGGAATCCACCATGTACAACGGCGCGCGGTCGGCCAGCACTTTTTCGATTTCGGCTTTGACATCGGGCATGTTGTCGACATGAGCCATCAGATCACCAAGGCCCGAGTTCGGGTTGATGCCCGCAGCGGCCATCTGATCACCAAACTTGTCGAAAACAGGCTGAAGGTAGGCTTTGACCGCATGGCCAAAGATGATTGGGTCGGAGACCTTCATCATCGTCGCCTTGAGGTGAAGCGAGAAGAGCGAGCCTTCTTCCTTGGTCTTGGCGATCTCTTCGGCAAGGAAGGCGTCCAGCGCCTTTGCCGACATGAATGTCGCGTCGACAACGGTGCCTGCGGGATAGCTGAGACCGTCCTTCAGGACAGTTTCGGAACCGTCTTCACCGACCAGTACGATCTTTGCGGTGCTTTCTGCAGAGAGGGTCGCGGATTTCTCGTTCGAGCGGAAATCTCCACCGGTCATGGAGGACACGCGTGTCTTGCTGTCGGAAGACCAGTCGCCCATGCGGTGCGGGTTGTTCTGGGCATAGGCCTTGACCGCCTTGGCTGCGCGGCGGTCGGAGTTGCCTTCGCGCAGGACCGGGTTCACGGCAGAGCCTTTGATCGTGTCATACTTGGCTCGGGCTGCCTTTTCGGCATCCGTCTCGGGTGTTTCCGGGTAATCCGGCAGTGCATAGCCTTGGCTCTGCAGTTCCTTGATCGCGGCGACCAGCTGCGGCACTGATGCCGAGATGTTCGGCAGCTTGATCACATTCGCTTCGGGCGTCTTCACCAGTTGGCCAAGCTCTGCAAGGTCGTCGGACTGGCGCTGACCTTCGGTCAGGTGTTCGGGGAAGGTGGCAAGGATACGACCTGCCAGCGAAATGTCCTTGGTGCCGACGCTTACGCCCGCGGCGCTTGCGAATTTCTGGATGATCGGGAGGAACGAGGCCGAGGCCAGCTCGGGCGCTTCGTCTACCTTGGTATAGATGATGTCGGGGGTTGTGGAATCAGCCATGGGTCACGCCTTTCATGATTTGCCCATGCAATAGGCCAAACCAGCTGAGTCGTAAACAGCATACAGTGGTATACATTGCCGCAATCAGCGGTTCAGGTCGAAATGAACTCCACCCCGTCCGGCGCGAATACTGCGGCGGTCAATTGGCCGGTGGCGTAGGCGCCTGTGTCGATGGAAATGCGGCCGTCCTGCATCTTGGGTCTGTCAACGATCGTGTGACCGTGGACGATCCAGAACCCGTCTTCGCGCGGTTTTTTACGGAACTCGGGGTGTCCCCAGATGAATGTCTCAGGTGAATGCTCTTCGAGCGGTGTACTTGGATCCGCGCCCGCATGGACGACTGCCACGTTCCCGGACCATGCAATACAATCGAGTCCTGCGACCCACGCGACCATCTTTTCGCCCATTGTATCGTATAGATTATCTAGCGCGCGCGTCAGGCCTTCTGACCCGGATGAGTCGGTGACACCGGACACGCCAAAGCTGGCCAATGTTTGCAGGCCACCATTGCGAAGCCATCTGCGCCCGTGGCTTTCCGGCGACTTGAGGAAGTTCAGCATGAGTTGTTCATGATTGCCCATCAGCGATGTGATGCGATCATGCCCAATGACGTACTCGAGCACATCTTTGCTGTGGTCGCCGCGATCTATCAGGTCGCCGACGCAGATGATGCTCATGTCCTGCGGCAGGGCTTCGACCAAAGTGGTCAGCAGATCATAGCGGCCATGAATGTCTCCGATCACGCAAAACCGCGATTCCGGTTCAACCGGCTCGAAAACCACCTTGGGCTCGGAAGTTTTGCGTTTGCCGAAAAGGTTGGAGAACATCATGCAGTCTTCTTACTGGAGCGCCTGGCATTTGCCAGTTTTTTGGGCGTTTCTAAAGGAGAATATGGGGTCATCATTGTCAATACAAAGACCAGTGGCGATTTCATTTGGTGGTCGCCGTCTGTCATTCGTGCTAGGCGCGAGCACACTCCGAACGATCTCAAATACGAAACGGCTTTATGAAACGTGTTCTTGTCACCGGAACCGCCGGGTTTATTGGGTTCTATCTCGCGCGGCTTTTGCTGGATGAAGGCTTTGTTGTCCACGGCTATGATGCGATCACCGATTACTATGATGTGACGCTCAAGGAACGCCGTAACCAGATGTTGCTGCAATCTCCGGGCTACAGCTTTACCCATGCGACGCTAGAGGAGAACGGCACGTTTGACCGGGTCGCGGCTGAGTTCGCGCCGGACATTATTGTTCACCTCGCCGGTCAGGCCGGTGTGCGCTATTCGCTTGAGAATCCGCGCGCCTACTTGGACAGCAATCTGGTCGGTACGTTTAACGTTATGGAAGCCGCGCGTCAGTTGCAGGTTGAGCATCTGCTGATGGCGTCCACGTCGTCGGTATATGGCGCCAATGAAGAGATGCCGTTTCGCGAGACCGACAAGGCGGATACCCAGTTGACCTTCTACGCGGCAACGAAGAAGGCCAATGAGAGCATGGCGCATTCCTATGCGCATCTGTGGAACATCCCGACCACAATGTTTCGGTTCTTCACGGTCTATGGGCCTTGGGGGCGGCCCGATATGGCGCTCTTCAAGTTCACCAAGGGCATCTTTGAAGGCACGCCCATCGACATCTATAACCACGGCGACATGTATCGCGACTTTACTTATGTCGAAGATCTGGTGCGGGGTATTCGGCTGTTGATGGATGCGGTGCCCGGTGGGCCGGAAACCGCGGTTGATGGCGATACGCTTAGTCCTGCTGCGCCTTATCGGGTCGTAAACATCGGCAATTCTGACAAGGTGCGCCTGATGGATTTCATCGAGGCGATCGAGGCCGAGACCGGGATTGCAGCCAAGCGCAATTACATGGAGATGCAGAAGGGCGATGTGTTTGCCACGTGGGCCGATGCGTCCTTGCTGCGGAACCTGACGGGATATGCGCCCAAGACCGATGTGCGGGATGGGGTGGCGAAGTTTGTAAAGTGGTATCGGGACTATTACCGCGTCTGATGATTGATTGCGGTTACAAGGCAATCGCGGGCGATTATCAAAGAAAGCCGAAAAGTCTTGATTGCCGATAGGCATGGTCGGCTGGGCTGCGCGGCGCGATACTTGGGCAGCAGCAGCAGAGAGTATCGCGCATGACGACGTCTTATTACGCGCCCAAGGGTGGGCATCCGGGGCAGGATCAGCTTTTGACGGATCGCGCCATGTTTACCGAAGCCTATGCGGTGATCCCCAAAGGCACGATGCGGGACATCACCACGAGCTTTTTGCCGTTCTGGGACAACACCCGCCTTTGGGTGATCGCGCGTCCCATGACGGGCTTTGCCGAGACCTTTTCGCATTACATCATGGAAGTTGGCCCCGGTGGCGGGTCAGATCGTGCCGAGACCGATCCAGAGGCCGAGGGTGTGTTGTTTGTGGTCGAAGGGTCCATGAGCCTGACCGTGGGTGGCAAAACACATGAGATACTGCCCGGCGGTTATGCGTTCCTACCGCCTCAATCGGGTTGGACGCTGCGCAACACCGGGACAGAGCCTTTGCGCTTTCACTGGCTGCGCAAGGCTTATCAGGCGGTCGAGGGGTTGGATCATCCAGAGGTGATTGTGAAGAACGAGGCGGATGTTGCGCCTTCTCCGATGCCCGGTACGGACGGGAAGTGGGCGACGACCCGTTTTGTCGACCCAAACGACCTGCGCCATGACATGCATGTCACTATTGTGACGCTTGAACCCGGCGCGGTGATCCCGTTTCCCGAGACCCATGTGATGGAACACGGGCTCTATGTGCTTGAGGGTAAGGCGGTCTATCGGCTTAATCAGGATTGGGTCGAGGTCGAAGCGGGTGACTACATGTGGCTGCGCGCGTTCTGCCCGCAAGCTTGCTACGCAGGTGGACCGGGGCGGTTCCGGTATCTGCTCTACAAGGATGTAAACCGGCACATGCCGTTGCGCTTGGGCGCGGGGCGGTAAAGGCCTTCCGATTCTGTTTGAAATGGATGAAAAGCGCATCTTTTTGGAGGTGCGCTTTTGTTTTTCGAAAAATCATTTCATAAGATGAAAAAATTAACGCACTGATATCGCATATTTTTCTACTCTATCCAAAAATGAAAAATAATTTCGAAAAAATTGAACGCAGGGGCTGGATCGCGTAGGTTACGCTCAATTGGAGGAGATACACCATGAGTTTCCAGAACCCTGTTTTCATTCCCGGTCCGACAAACATCCCTGAATCGCTTCGCAAAGCGTGCGATATGCCGACCATCGACCATCGGTCGCCGCTGTTTGGACAAATCCTGCACCCTGCCCGCAAGGCGGTTCAGCAAATCCTGAAAAGCACCAGCGCTGAGGTGTTCATTTTCCCGGCGTCCGGTACGGGCGGATGGGAGACCGCGCTGACCAACACGCTTAGTGCGGGTGACACCGTTCTGGTGGCGCGCAATGGTATGTTCTCGCATCGCTGGATCGACATGTGCGAACGCTTTGGCCTTGATGTGATCATAGTGGACGTGGCCTGGGGTAAGGGTATCCCTGCCGACCGCTTCGAAGAGATCCTGACCAAAGACACGTCGCACCGGATCAAAGCGGTTCTGGCCACACACAACGAGACCGCGACTGGCGTTAAGTCCGACATTAGCGCGGTGCGCAAGGCTATGGATGCCGCCACACACCCGGCGCTTCTGATGGTGGACGGCGTATCTTCGATCGCGTCGATGGATTTCCGCTTTGACGACTGGGGCGTCGATGTTGCCGTGACGGGGTCACAAAAGGGCTTCATGCTGCCTGCGGGTCTGGCTATCGTCGGATTCAGCCAAAAGGCAATGGAGGCAACCAAGACAGCTGGTCTGTTCCGTACCTTCTTCGACGTGAACGACATGATGAAAGGCTATGCCAACAACGCGTATCCGTACACGCCCGCCGTTGGTCTGATGAACGGTCTCAACGAAGCCTGCCGCATGTTGCAAGCGGAAGGTTTGGAAAATGTGTTCGCCCGTCACACGCGCATGGCCGAAGGCGTGCGCGCGGCGGTTGATGCTTGGGGCCTAAAGCTGTGTGCCGAAACGCCGGATCTGTATTCCGATACCGTGTCGGCCATTCGCACTCCCGAAGGGTTCAACGCGACGGATATCGTGACCCATGCGGCCAGCGCCTATGGTGTTGCATTTGGTGTGGGTCTGGGTGAGGTCGCTGGCAAGGTGTTCCGCATCGGCCATCTTGGTAGCCTTACGGATGTGATGGCATTGTCCGGTATCGCCACTGCCGAAATGTGCATGGTGGACCTTGGGCTTGATATCAAGCTCGGGTCAGGGGTTGCCGCCGCTCAGGAATACTATCGGCATGGTTCCAAGATTGCAGCGAAGGTGGCCGCAGAATGAAAGACCTGGCTATGACTATCCCGACCTACGACGATATGCTGGCAGCGCATGAGCGCATCAAGCCGCATATCCGCCGCACGCCGGTCATGCAGTCTGATTACCTGAACGAGTTGACCGGCGCACAGTTGTTCTTCAAGTGCGAGAACTTTCAGGAGCCGGGTGCCTTTAAGGTGCGTGGTGGATCGAATGCAGTGTTTGGCCTGACCGATGAACAGGCGAAAAGGGGCGTCTGCACACATTCGTCAGGCAACCACGCTTTGTGCCTGTCCTATGCTGCCGGACGTCGCGGTATCCCGTGCAACGTGGTTATGCCGCGCACCGCACCGGAGGCCAAAAAGGACGCGGTGCGCCGTTATGGCGGCACGATCACCGAATGCGAGCCCTCGACCACTTCGCGCGAAGCTGTCTTTGCCGAAGTGCAGGCGCGCACCGGTGGTGAGTTTGTGCACCCCTACAACGACCCGCGCGTCATTGCCGGGCAAGGCACGTGTTCCAAGGAATTCATGGAGCAGACCGACGGTCTCGACATGATGGTGGCACCCATCGGGGGCGGGGGGATGATTTCCGGGACTTGCCTGACACTGTCGACACTGGCGCCGGAGGTCAAAATCATTGCCGCCGAGCCGGAACAGGCCGACGATGCCTATCGCAGCTTCAAGGCGGGGCATATCATCGCCGACGACGCACCCGAGACGATTGCTGATGGTCTCAAGGTGCCGCTCAAGGATCTGACTTGGCATTTCGTGTCGAACCATGTGTCCGACATCATGACTGCGTCAGAGCAAGAGATCATCGACGCGATGAAGATCACGTGGAAGTACCTGCGCATCGTGATGGAGCCGTCCTGCGCCGTCCCGCTTGCCGTGATCCTCAAGAACAAAGAAGCATTCGCCGGAAAGCGCGTCGGTGTCATCGTCACTGGTGGCAATGTCGACCTTGATAAACTGCCGTGGATGATGAGCTAAACGCTCTTTCCTCCATGCTGTGTTTCCTATAGGAAACTTCTAAGATTATACGACACATGCCGCTTCCGCGCGATGATCGGGTACGGCTTAAAATCGGAGAGACGCAATGAAAGACATGAGCATTCTGGACGACTTTGAAGTCGGTTTCGATATTCCTGCCAAGCCGGGCATGGCTGAGTCGGAGGTGCAGACGCCTTGCCTCGTGCTCGACCTTGACGCGCTTGAGCGCAACATCAAGAAGATGGGCGATTACGCCAAGGCGCACGGCATGCGTCACCGCGTGCACGGCAAGATGCACAAATCGGTGGACGTTGCATTGCTTCAGGTCGAACTGGGCGGCGCTTGCGGTGTTTGCTGTCAGAAGGTTTCTGAAGCTGAAGTGTTTGCGCGCAGCGGCATCAAAGACGTGCTGGTGTCGAACCAGGTGCGTGATCCGGCCAAAATCGACCGTCTGGCCCGTATGCCCAAGCTGGGCGCGCGGACGATCTGCTGTGTGGACGATCTGGCAAACGTCGCCGATCTGTCGGCAGCGGCGGTCAAGCATGGCACGCAGATCGAATGTCTAGTCGAGATCGACTGCGGCGCGGGCCGGTGCGGCGTGACGACCACGCCCGCGGTTGTCGAGATTGCCAAGGCGATCGATGCGGCAGAGGGTCTGAAGTTCGCCGGTATCCAAGCCTATCAGGGCGCGATGCAGCACATGGACTCGTATGAAGAGCGCAAGGCTAAGATCGACATCGCCGTGGCGCAGGTGAAAGATGCTGTCGACACGCTTAAGGCGGACGGCATCGAGTGTGACATCGTTGGTGGCGGCGGCACCGGGTCGTATTACTTCGAATCCAACTCGGGTGTGTATAACGAGCTTCAGTGCGGGTCCTACGCGTTCATGGACGCGGATTACGGCCGCATCCTCGACAAGGACGGCAAGCGCATCGACCAAGGTGAGTGGGAGAACGCGCTGTTCATCCTGACCTCGGTGATGAGCCACGCGAAGGCGGATAAGGCCATCGTTGATGCAGGCCTCAAGGCGCAGTCGGTTGATTCAGGCCTGCCGGTGATCTTTGGCCGTGACGACGTTCAGTACGTCAAATGCTCGGACGAGCATGGCGTCGTGATGGACACGGGTGGTGTTCTGAAGGTCAATGACAAGCTCAAGCTGGTGCCGGGCCATTGTGACCCGACCTGCAACGTGCACGACTGGTATGTCGGTGTGCGCAACGGGGTTGTGGAAACGGTCTGGCCGGTCTCGGCCCGCGGTCGCGCGTATTGATCTGGTTTCGGATCGGGCATGCCCGATCCGACTGGTTGGGGGTTCCACCCCCAAACCCCCGGCATATTTTTGAAAAGAAGAAGACAGGACGGTGCGCAGTGTGGACTGTCGCACCGTTTTTCATGAGGGAGAGACCATGTATATCGTTCCAGAAGCCTTGATCGCTGATCTGGTGTCACGCGAAGCCTCTTTCGAGGCGGTGGAGCAGGTGTTCGCCGCGATGGCGGCCAAGGATGCCTATAACTTCCCGGTGGTGCGCGAGGCGATTGGGCATGAAGATGCTTTGTACGGCTTTAAAGGCGGGTTCGACCGGGTTGGTGGGGCGCTGGGCCTGAAAGCCGGAGGCTACTGGCCGCACAACCTTGAAAAACGTGGGCTTATCAACCACCAGTCGACAGTTTTCCTCTTCGATCCCGATACGGGCAAGGTTCATGCGATGGTTGGCGGTAACCTTTTGACGGCGTTGCGGACGGCGGCGGCGTCTTCGGTGTCGATCAAGCATCTGGCGCGGGCGGATGCCAAGGTCATGGGTATGGTCGGCGCAGGCCATCAGGCGACCTTCCAGTTGCGCGCGGCATTGGAGCAGCGGTCGTTCGAAAAGGTGATCGGTTGGAACTACCATCCCGAGATGCTTCCGAATATCGAGAAGGTCGCGAAGGAGGCCGGTGTGCCGTTCGAGGCTGTTGATCTGCCGGGGATGCAAGAGGCGGATGTGATTATCTCGATCACCTCGGCGTTCTCTCCTTCGTTGATGGCCGATCATGTGAGTGCTGGCACGCATATCGCCTGCATGGGCACCGATACCAAAGGCAAGCAAGAGGTAGAGGCAGCGCTCTTGGTTAAGGCCAAGGTGTTCACGGATGAAGTGGCGCAGTCGATTTCCATCGGCGAGGCACAGCATGCGGTGGCCGCTGGGCTGATTGCAGAGAGCGATGTGATCGAGATTGGTGCCGTGATCAACGGTACCCATGAGGGGCGGACGTCGGACGCGGACATCACGCTGTTTGATGGCACAGGTGTCGGGCTTCAGGACTTGGCGGTTGCGTCCAAGGTTGTCGAGCTGGCGATTGAGCGTGGCGTGGCGATCGAGGTGGATTTCTGATCCGCTAGGCGTTGGGGAACCAGTGTCGCGTTCGGTTGGCGAACGCGACAAGGGACAGCATCACAGGGACTTCGACCAGCACACCGACCACCGTGGCAAGTGCTGCGCCGGAGTTCAGTCCAAAGAGACTGATTGCGACCGCGACGGCGAGTTCGAAGAAATTCGATGTGCCGATCAGAGCGCAGGGCGCTGCAACGTTGAACGGAACCCGCCACAGTCGCGCCGCGAAGTACGCGACGAAGAAGATACCGTATGACTGGATCAGAAGCGGCACCGCGATCAGTGCAATGACCAATGGACGGTCAAGGATCACTTCACCCTGAAACCCGAACAGCAACACGACCGTTGCAAGCAGGCCGAAGATGGAGAAGGGCTGGACCTGGGATTTGAATGCGTCGATTGCAGGTTCACCACCTCTGGCAAGAAGACTGCGACGGGTGATGTAGCCCGCAATCAGGGGCAGGACGACATACAGACCAACTGAGAGAAGAAGCGTGTCCCAAGGGACGATGATGTCTGTGACGCCAAGCAGGACCGCAACGATGGGGGCGAAGGCGAACACCATAATCACGTCGTTCACGCTGACCTGAACCAATGTATATGTTGGATCGCCTTTGGTGAGGTGCGACCAGACAAAAACCATTGCTGTACAGGGCGCCGCCCCCAGCAGGATGACCCCAGCGAGATAGGCCTGTGCATCATCAGGTGGGATCAGATCGGCAAAAATGACTTCAAAGAAAAGCACGCCAAGGGCGGCCATCGTGAAGGGTTTGATCAGCCAATTCACAATAACCGTGATGACGAGGCCTTTGGGCTTGTCACCAACATGCTTGAGCGAACCGAAGTCCACGCCCACCATCATCGGATAGACCATCGCCCAAATCAGCACTGCGACCGGCAGATTGACTTTGGCGACTTCCAGTGACGCCAATGCCCCAAAGAGACTGGGAACGAGGTTTCCAAGTATAAGTCCTGCGCCGATGGCAAGAGCGACCCAGAGCGACAGCCAGCGCTCGAACGTTCCGAGACCTGCATTCGTGGCTTTGGAAGTATCGGTCATGCGTTGTGTCCTTGCAGCACTTGCGATGATCGCGCGCGCCGCTGTTCGAAAGCCCTTCAGTCCGGCCGCGCCGCACCCTGTTCAACGATCAGCGATATCTTCGCGTCGCGGAAGGCGCAACTTTGCATCTTCGGGTTCTGCAAATGAAAAACCCCCGATATGGGTATCGGGGGCTTTCTGATTATGGGCTATGGAGCAGTTATTCTCCGGGCATGGATCCTTTCCCATGGCCAGCCATACCGCCTGAGACTTCCTCGGTTGCCTCGCCTGCCAGTTCTTCGGGCAGAACAAGGTTCAGCACGATGGCGATCAACGCCGCGGGCAAGATGCCGGAGGTGGCAAGCACTTTGAGTGTCTGTGGCAGGTACTGGAGTGCGTCGGGTTCAAGTTGCAGGCCAAGGCCCAGCGACAGGGCAATCGCGAAGATCACCATGTTCCGGCGGTTCCAGTTCACGTCGGACAGCATCGAAATGCCTGCTGCGACAACCATACCGAACATGACGATCACACCGCCGCCCAGCACTTCGATCGGCACCGACGAAATCACCGCGCCGACCTTGGGGACAAGGCCACACAGGATCAGGAAGATCGCACCGATGGTGACCACGCCCCGGCTCATCACGCCGGTCATGGCAATGAGGCCGACGTTCTGGCTAAAGGACGTGTTGGGCAGGGCGCCGAAGAGGCCGGAAATCGCTGTACCCAGACCATCTGCATAGGTCGCGCCCTGGATTTCCTTGTCGGTCGCTTCACGACCTGCGCCGCCCTTGGTGATGCCGGACACGTCGCCCACGGTTTCGACCGCCGACACAAAGGACATCAGGCAGAAGCCGAGGATCGCGGCGAAGGAAAACTCCAAACCGAAATGCAGCGGGTTCGGCAAGGCAAAGCTGGCCGCGCGGCCCACATTGCTAAGGTTCACCTGACCCAGTGCGAAGGCCACCGCATAGCCGACCAAGAGACCGACCAAAACGGCTGAGACTGACAGCATGCCGCGGGTGAAGAACTTGAGGCCCAGTGTGACGATGATCACCGTGCCTGCCATCGTCCAGTTCAGGAGCGAGCCATATTCCTCTGTCCCGATGGCGGGAACGCCGCCTGCCGCGTATTGCACGCCGACCTTGACCAGCGCGAGACCGATCATCGTAACGACAAGACCCGTGACCAGTGGCGGCAGGGCAAAGCGCAGTTTGCCGATGAAAAGGCCAAGGAACGCGTGGAAGAGACCACCAACAAGGATGCCGCCCATGAGCACGGCGATGGCATCAACGCCCTTGCCCGCAACCAGCGGGATCATGATCGGGATGAAGGCAAAGGACGTGCCCTGCACGATGGGCAGGCGCGCTCCGACCTGGCCTATGCCGATGGTCTGGAACAGTGTCGCGATGCCTGCAAAGAACATCGACATCTGGATCATGTAGATCATCTGCGGAAAATCGGGGCTGTTTGACCCAAAGCCGAAGCCTGCAGCACCGCAGACGATGATCGCGGGGGTGACGTTGGACACGAACATCGCCAGAACGTGTTGGATGCCCAGAGGCACCGCCTTGGTGATGGGGGGTGTGTAATTCGGATCGCGGAGCTGCTCCGGCGTGCCGATGGATGCGTCTGACATGGTTCCTTCTCCCTCGTAACCATTGGTTTTATTGCTGGACGCCCCTCCTCAAAGGCGGCCGGTTCGTTATCTTCCGTCGATCACCTCAAAGGGGGTGTCCAGCCAGTGTTCTTGCAGGTTGGTGCCGTCGCCGATCCGGTCGATGACGGCGAAAAGCCCGGTGCCTGAAAGCGGCGTCAGAACCCCGTGCCACGTGTTGCGGTGAAAGTTGATCGCCTGTCCTGATTGGGTCAGGAAGGCGCGCGGCGTGCCGGGTGCGCCGTCCTCGTCCAGGGCGACGATCACCAGAAAGGGATCATGGCTCATGGGGACAAAAGCCTGACTGCCCAGCGGATGCCGTTCCAGAAGGTCGAGCATGTAGGGCAGGCTGCGCAGCTCGGCCTTGAAGAGGCTGATCCCGGCGCGACCATCCGCGAAGTCGAGCGATGCGCGGTCATGGTAGCGGCCGCAAAGGCCTTGATTGATGAGCTTGTCCGGGTCGCCCGCGCAATCGAGCAGGTCTCCAAACGGGGCGAAGGCGGTGGCCGTCAGCGGCTCTGTGTGGACCTGACGGGTCATGCGCCCAGCTTGTCCAAAAGCCGCAATTCGGCGATGCGTTCGACCTGACGGCATGCTTCGGCGAATTCGGTGTCGCGGTCGTTTTCGATGCGGCGGTGGAACGCGTCGAGGATGCTTGCCTTGGTGTTGTCCTTGACCGCGATGATGAACGGGAACCCGTGGCGCGCAACATAGTCGGCGTTCAGCTTCTGGAACGTGACGCGTTCGTCGTCGGTCAGCATGTCGAGGCCTGCACCCGCCTGTTCGGCGGTGGACTCGGCGGTCAGGCGACCCGCAGCGGCGAGTTTGCCGGCAAGGTCAGGATGGGCGTTTAGCACGCCAAGGCGCTCGTCGTCCGTGGCTGTGCGGAAGGCGCGACAAAGCAGGCTGTGCACGCCGCGCGCGGTGTCATGGGTGGGCCCAGATTCATAGGCGCAAGCGCGTTCAGCGATCCAAGGGGAATGCTCGAAGATGCCGCCGAAGGCTGTGACGAAATCTTCCTGTGACATGTCGGACGGACGTTGCGCAGTGGGCGCGGGGTGTTCTTTGGCCCAGTGCTGTGCGATCTGCTGACGCGTGGCGAACCAGACGCCCTCGTGCCCAGCCATGTAATCCAGCGCCCGTTTGAGCGCGGCAGCGCGACCGGGACGACCGGCGATGCGGCAATGCAGGCCGATGGACAGCATCTTGGGCGAGCCTTCGGCGCCTTCTGCATAGAGGTAGTCAAAGCTGTCCTTGAGATAGCTTTCGAACTGGTCACCGGTGGTAAAGCCCGCCTGAATGCCGAACCGCATGTCGTTGCAATCCATCGTGTAGGGCATGATCAGCTGGTCGATAACGCCAAAGCGTGACCAATAGGGCAGGTCGTCAGCATAGCTGTCGGCGACATAATCGAACCCGCCCTGTTCCGCGACCAGCCGAACCGTGTTGTTGGAACAGCGCCCGGTGTACCAGCCTCTGGGCGGTTCACCGACCACTTCGGTGTGCAGACGGATCGCCTCAACGATCTGGGTGCGTTCCTCGGCCTCGGGCATGTCCTTGTGCTCGACCCATTTCAGACCGTGCGAGGCGATCTCCCACCCAGCGTCCTTCATTGCGGCGACCTGTTCGGGCGCACGGGCCAAGGCACTGGTCACGGCGTAGACGGTGATGGGGATATCTTTCATCATCCGGTGCAGACGCCAGAACCCGGCGCGCGATCCGTATTCGTAGAGCGATTCCATGTTCCAGTGTCGCTGACCCGGCCACGGCTGTGCGCCGGTGATTTCGGACAGGAACGCCTCGGACGCGGCGTCGCCGTGCAGGATGTTGTTCTCGCCGCCCTCTTCGTAGTTCATCACGATCTGTACGGCGATCTTGGCGCCACCGGGCCAATTGGCCTTGGGCGGGTTGGGGCCGTATCCTGTCATGTCACGGGGGTAGCGTTGCACGTCGGTGTCCTCCTGATCGGTTGTCTGTGTAATCCGAATAATCCAAATCGTTTTTCAAGAAATCCCGAAAGCTGTCTCAAATGACTTATCGTTTGCGCATTTTGCGAAGATGGCTGCATAAAGAGGCACTCACACATGAGGAGAGCGCAATGTCCGGTTATTTGACGACCCATGTTCTGGATACCGCGCGGGGCTGCCCCGCCGAGGGGATCAGAATTGTTCTGTCCCGCGTGACCGATGCGGGGCTTGAGCAGATCGCTGAGACCGTGACCAACGACGATGGGCGCACCAAATGTCCTATCCTTCCGGCAGAACAGTTCGAGACTGGGACCTACGAGTTGGTGTTCCATGCGGGTGATTACCTGCGCGCCACAGGGCAGGGGGGAGACGATCCGCTGTTCCTTGATCAGGTCCCGATCCGCTTTGGCATGTCGGATCCGGCTGCGCATTATCACGTGCCGTTGCTGCTGTCGCCTTACGGGTATTCGACCTATCGGGGCAGTTAAGACGACTGCGCCTTTTGTCATTGAAGTGGTCCTGTTGTTTCGGGCTGCTTTGCGCCTGAACCAAGATGCATCTGGGTTAGGTTTCATGCCGCTTGGTTGATCGGTATCAGGTCAAAGTACGCGCCGGCGTGAGTTCGTGACATCCGTCCGAGAGCGCCCCCGCGCCGAAGGTGTGAAAATCGGCAAGTGAGGATGAAACCGACATCCGGGTCGCTGTCTGGCGGGATGGATGCGAGGAAACGGTCAGTTTGTGTTCATGACCGTTTCGACACATACAGCCGCGCCGCCAATGTCCCGCACGCTTCAAGGCATCGTTTGCGTGGTGGCTGGAATGGTGCTGTTTGTCGGTCAGGACCTTTTGATGAAGGGTATGCTGACCATCTACCCCGTGTGGATGCTGATCTTCGTCCGATCGGTTGTTGCCTTGCTGACCCTGCTTCCACTGGTCCTCTGGCTGGGTGCACCGCACCGCATCTATACGCCGCTTTGGCCGTGGTATCTGGCCCGTGTGGTTCTGTTTGCCGGCGGTTTTGCGATGTTCTACGCGGCCTTTCCCTTTATGGGTCTGGCCGAGGTCACCACGCTGTTTTTTGCGGCACCGCTGATGACGGCAACCCTCGCGGCTGTGTTCTTGCAGGAAAAGATCGGGATTCACCGCGTTCTTGCGTTGCTGGTCGGGTTCGTGGGCGTTGTGATCGCGGTGAACCCGACGGGTGGGTCTTTTGGCTGGGTCTCGATCCTGCCGATCATGACGGCGCTGACCTACGCGATCAGCCAAACTATTGTGCGCAAGATCGGAGAGCAGGACACATCGCTTGTGATCGGTCTTTATACGATCTCATTTTCCGGTGTGGTGATCATCCCAATCGGCTTTGCGGTGACGCAGGTGATCGAGATCACGCCGGAGCTTATCCATCTTCGCATGACATGGCCCGTCCCCAGTGTTGATGGTCTTGGCATGTTGGCGCTGCTGGGGGGGATCGGAACAGTCGCCTACACGCTGGTGTCGCGCGCCTACCAGATTGCGAGTGCAAGCGTGATCGCCCCGTTTGACTATAGCTACCTGCCGCTTGCCGCGCTTCTTGGATACCTCGTTTGGGGCGAAGTTCCGCATTTCACCACCTTTGTGGGCATGGTTCTGATCGTGAGCAGTGGCATGTACACGGCCTATCGCGAGTTGCGCATCGAGCGCGAGGCCAACGACAATCCGCCAACGGCCCAAACGGTTTTTACGCCCGGCGCACCTGCTGTGATCTTGGTGGATGCGCTGGATGCAGAAGCGGCCGATCCGGAACAGGAGGTGCCGTCCCGGGAGTAAGGTCAGGCACGTTTCATGCGCTTTTGATCGCGGTCCCGATCCTGCCGATGACGAAATCCATGAAGAGCCGCGTTTTCGGATCCTGCCTGCGCCGATGGGTGAAGAGGCAGGCCATCTGCACCGGGACCGGTGGCGTGTCTTTGGCCACAGCGACAAGACGCCCAGCGCGCAGGTGGTCGGCAACCTCGAACACGGGTTTGAGCGCGATGCCCTGACCATCCAGCGCCCAGTCGGTCAGCACGTCGCCATCGTCGGATTCGAACCGCCCCCGAACCTTGAACCGCTTTGGACCATCCGAGGTTTGCAACCGCCATTGGAATTCGGTCGCGCCCGGAAACCGCAGGTTCAGGCATTCGTGGTTCTGACTCAGCAGGTCGTCGCCGGTATTCGGCATGCCGCGCGCCTTGATATAACCGGGCGCTGCACAAAGCACCCTTTCGACATCGGCGATTTTGCGGATGCGCAGCGTGCTGTCTTCGGGTTCACCCAGAAACACCGCGAGGTCGAGGCCTTCGGTGGTCAGGTCAACCTTACGGTCCGTGAGGCGCAACCGTACGGACACCTCGGGGTACTGTTCGATAAAGGCAGGCACCTGCGGCGCGATCAGGCGACGGCCGACGCCCAAGGGGGCAGCAACATAGATCGACCCGCGGGGTTTTTCGGTGATGTCGACCACCTGCGCTTCGGCGGCTTCAACCGCTTCGAGGACTTCAACGGCACCGGCGTAGAACAGCCTTCCCTGTTCCGTGGGCGTCAGATTGCGGGTGGTGCGCTGGAAGAGGCGGACGGACAGATGTTCCTCAAGCTGCGCAATCCGTGTCGAGGTGACGGCGGGCGAAATGCGCAAATCACGACCAGCAGCAGACATGCTGCCCAATTCGTAGACACGAACGAAGGTTCTGATGTTGTCGAGATAGGACATTGTTCGCAGATTTTTGATACAGCTTGGGTTTTCATCGGAATAGCAGAAGAATGGCTCTGCCGCTAGGTTGTCGGAAACTGCCAAAGGGAGCCTCTCGCCATGTATGATTTCGCCGTTCTTTGGGACTGGATCGCCTTTGCGGTACGGTGGTTGCACGTCATCACCGCGATGGCCTGGATCGGCGCGTCATTCTTTTTCATCGCTCTGGATCTAGGATTGAGAAAGGCCGCCCATGCGCCTGTTGGGGTGTCGGGTGAAGAATGGCAGGTGCATGGCGGGGGGTTCTACCACATCCAGAAATATCTGGTCGCCCCCGAGAACATGCCCGAACACCTGATCTGGCACAAATGGCAAAGCTATATCACCTGGGTGTCTGGGGCGGCTTTGCTCATGATCGTGTACTGGGTTGGGGGCGAATTGTTCCTGCTTGACCCAACCAAGGCTGATCTTGCGCTTTGGCAGGGGATTGCGATTTCTGTGCTTTCTTTGACCATTGGTTGGTTGCTTTATGATTTCCTGTGCAAATCCGCGCTGGGCGAACAGCCGACCGTTTTGATGCTGCTTCTGTTTGCGATCCTTGTGATCATGGCGTGGGGCTATGATCAGGTGTTCACGGGTCGCGCCGCGCTGTTGCATCTGGGGGCGTTCACGGCGACGATCATGACGGCCAACGTGTTCTTCATCATCATGCCGAACCAGCGGATTGTGGTGGCCGACCTCAAGGCGGGGCGCACGCCGGATCCCAAGTATGGCAAGATCGCCAAGCTGCGGTCGACGCATAACAACTACCTGACGCTGCCAGTGATCTTCCTGATGCTGTCGAACCACTACCCGCTGGCCTTTGGGACCGAGTTCGCGTGGCTGATCGCGTCACTGGTGTTCCTGATGGGGGTCACGATCCGGCACTACTTCAACTCCATGCACGCGGGCAAAGGCCAGCCGAACTGGACCTGGGCGGTGACGGCTGTGATCTTTATCGCGATTGCGTGGCTGTCGACGCTGGGCGGGTCAGAGACCTATGACGAGGCGGCAGAGCGTCCGATGACCGAGTTCGAGATGCGCTTTGCCTCCGCCGACGGGTTCGAAGACGCGTATAACGTGGTGCAGGGCAATTGCTCGATGTGCCACGCGCGCGAGCCTTTGTGGGACGGTATTCGCTGGGCGCCCAAGGGTGTCTATCTGGAGACCGAGGCCGACGTGGCGCAGCATGCGCATCAGATCTATCTGCAAGCTGGACGGTCGCACGCGATGCCGCCGCCGAACGCCATCCAGATGGATGACGCGGCGCGGGCCCAGATTGTGGCTTGGTATCGGGCGGTGGAGTAAGGCCGCATGTCAGCGGCGAGCCCATGTTGCCCAGTCAAATATCGGATCAATAGCCAAAGCAAAGCTTTGGCAGCGCCCGAACCGCCCCCACGGGGCGGGCGCGACATTTGTCTGACAGTGGAATCGCCACTTTGCCCCGCTTAGCTGAACTAAGCCCAATCCATGATCGTATTCTTTAGGTCACGCGGTGAAGTCACGGCTTAGAGGACCGACTCAAACAACGTCCGTGTGTTGGCCTCGGTCATGGTGACCGGGTTGCCGCCTGTGGACGGATCGTTCAAAGCGTCGCGGACGAGAACGTCGAGGTTCGCATCCTTCACACCCAGATCGGTGAGCGTTTTCGGGATTGCGAAGCCCGCGTTGAACTGATCGACAAAGGCGCAGAAGCCGTCGAAACCGCCGTCGATGCCGAGATAACCTGCGGCCCGGTCAAAGCGGTCGCGGATGGCGTCGGCGTTGAACTTGAGCACGGTGGGCATGAAGACGGCGTTGGTGGTGCCGTGGTGCGTGTGGTGATGCGCGCCGATGGGGTGGGACAGGGCGTGGATCGCGCCGAGGCCCTTCTGGAAGGCGGTCGCGCCCATGGCGGCAGCGCTCATCATGTTCGCGCGGGCTTCGATGTCTGTTCCGTCGGCATAGGCGCGGGGCAGGTTGTCGACGACAAGGCGCATGCCTTCGAGCGCGATGCCCTGGCTCATCGGGTGGTAATGCGGGCTGGAATAGGCCTCGACACAGTGTGCGAAGGCGTCAAGCCCGGTGCCTGCGGTGATCAACTTGGGCATGCCCACGGTCAGCTCTGGGTCGCAGATCACCACGGCGGGGAGCATCTTGGGGTGGAAGATAATCTTCTTCTCGTGGGTTTCAGAGTTGGTGATGACGCTGGCGCGGCCCACTTCGGACCCGGTGCCAGCGGTTGTGGGCACAGCGACGATGGGATGGATGCCGGCGGGGTCGGCACGCGTCCACCAGTCGCCAATGTCTTCGAAATCCCACAGTGGGCGGGACTGGCCCGCCATGAAGGCGAGCGTCTTGGCGAGGTCGAGGCCAGAGCCGCCGCCAAAGGCGATGACGCCGTCAAAACCGCCTTCGCGGTAGACTTTGAGGCCTTCTTCGACGTTCTTTTCATTCGGGTTGGGATCAACATCCGAGAACATCGCGCGGCCCAGACCGGCCTGTTCGACAAGGTTCAGGGTCTTGGTGGTGATCTCCATATCCGCGAGGCCTCGGTCGGTGACAAGGAGCGGCTTGGAGATGCCAGCGGCTAGGCACGCCTCGGCGATTTCCGAGATGCGGCCCGCGCCGAAACGGATGGCGGTGGGGTAGGACCAGTTTGCTTTAAGCGACATCGGCTTATGCCTTCTTGAGATGGTAGGATTTGGGGCGAGTCAGAGCCTGATACGCCAGTTTGGATAGACCTTGCCCGCGTCCGGTGTCCTTGCAGCCTGTCCAGCAGAGCGCGGGGTCGAGGTAGTCGCAGCGGTTGAGGAAAACGGTTCCGGTCTCGATCCGGTCGCCGATGGCTTCTGCCGTTGCGGTGTCGGCGGACCAGATGGAGGCGGTGAGGCCGAACTGGCTGTCGTTCATCAGGGCGATGGCTTCTTCGTCATCTTTGACCGGCATGATCCCGACAACGGGGCCAAAGCTTTCGTCGCGCATGACGCGCATCTTGTGGGTGACGTTGGTCAGGATCTGTGGGGTCAGGTAAGCACCGCCATCGTCTGCTGGCATGGTGTCGATATGCGCTGTTGCGCCGTCCGCGAGCGCCTCGTCGATCTGAGCGCGGACTTCTTTGGCGAAGCGGACATTGGCCATTGGGCCCATTGTGGTTTCGGGATCCAGAGGGTTGCCGAGTTTCTGCGCGTTGACCCAAGCGACGGCCTTTTCGACGAACTGGTCGTACCGGCTTTCGTGGACATAGATGCGTTCGATGCCACAGCAGCACTGGCCCGAATTGAACATCGCGCCATCGAGCAGCGTGTCGACCGCCGCGTCGAGATTGGCATCGGCGCGGACATAGCCGGGGTCCTTGCCGCCAAGCTCGGTCGAGACAGGGATGAAGGTGCCCGCTGCGGCGCGTTCGATGGCTTGGCCACCGCCGACCGATCCGGTGAAGTTGACGAAATCCACCGCACGTTCCGACAGAAGAGCGGAGGTGGTGTCGTGGTCGAGGACGAGGTTCTGAAACACATCCTCGGGCACGCCAGCGGCGTGAAACGCCTCGGCCAGATGGTCGCCTACGGCCAGGGTCTGGCCTGCATGCTTCAGGATCACCGTGTTGCCCGCGATGAGGGCGGGGGCCACGGTGTTGATCGCGGTCATGTAGGGGTAGTTCCACGGTGCGATGACCAGAACGGTGCCCCACGGGGTGCGTTTGATCACACGGCGGAAGGCATCGCTGTCTTCGATCTCCAGTGGGACGAGGCTGTCTTCGGCCACGTCTGCCATGTAGGTCAGACGTTCGTTGAAGCCGCCGAATTCGCCACCGTAGCGGATCGGACGGCCCATCTGGTGCGCCAGTTCGGTCGTCATGCGGTCTTGCTGGGTGCCAATGATCTCGGCTGCTTTGCGGACCATTGTGGTGCGTTCGGATACCGGGCGCGCGGCCCAGTCGGCTTGGGCGGCTTTGGCGCGTTTGGCGGCGGCAAAGGCAGCGTCTTTGGTCAGCACGTCGCGCGTGAGATACACCGATCCGTCAATCGGTGAGATCAGGTCTACGGTCTTGGTCATTTGATTGCCTGTGTCATATCATGTTCGAGTTCGTTCAGGCTGGTCTGGTGGATCAGCCATTTTCCGTCTGGATCTTTTTTCGGAGTGTTCAAGCTTGCTCCGTAGATGCGAGTTTGTCCCTGTTCGCCCGAAATATCTGCCGAATAGGCAACGAGGCAGAAACCTGTTGCACCATCCAGAGCTGCGTCGAGCACGGTCATCGACTTGTTTGTTTCGCCTTCTAGAAACCATGCGGCGTGTTCGTCGCGGATGGCGGCCCGGCCTATGGCCGGAGGTCCGTAGGGTGAAAGGATTACCGCATCCTCAGCGTATAGGTCTGCGCATCCTTTGGAATCATGAGCTGCATACCTTTCTAGGTAGCTGTTCATGATACTTTGGAATTGCACCACCGCTGTCATGGTCAGGCTCGTTCAAATCCGCGTTGGAGTTCCCAGTCGGTGACAACGGCGTCAAAGGCTTCTTGTTCCACTTCGGCGGCGCGGGTGTAGTGGTCGATCACGTCATCGCCCATCGCTTTGCGGAGCATGTCGGAACTGCGCAGTGTTTCGGTGGCAGAGCGCAGGGTGTTGGGGATCTCGGGGATGTTGGTCATGTTATAGACGTCGCCCGAAACAGGTTCTTCCAGAGACAGCTTTTCCTCCATCCCGGCGATGCCAGCGGCAAGTTGCGCGGCGCAGGCGAGGTAGGGGTTTATGTCGGAGCCGGGGATACGGCATTCGATCCGCACGCCTTTGGTGCCATCGCCCACAAGGCGGTAGCCTGCGGTGCGGTTGTCCACCGACCATGCGATTTTGGTCGGGGCGAAGGTGCCGGGCAGGAAGCGTTTGTAGCTGTTGACGTAAGGCGCAAGGAAGACGGTCATGTCCGGGGCGTATTTGATCAAGCCGGCGACGTAGGATTTCATTGTGTCCGACATGGTCAGCTTGGCGTTCGCGTCGTGGAACACGTTGGTGTCGCCCTTGAACAGCGACTGGTGCACATGGGCGGCGCTGCCCACCTTGCTGGCGTGCCATTTGGGCAGGAAGCTTGCCGCGTGGCCGTGCATCTGAGAGATTTCCTTGACCGCGTGTTTGGCGATCGTGTGGTTGTCGGCACAGGCGAGCGCGTCGGCGTAGCGAATGTTCAGCTCTTCTTGACCGGTCTCGGCCTCGCCCTTGGAGTTTTCAACGGGCACACCGGCGGCCACCAGATGGTTGCGGATCGGACGCATCACATGTTCTTCGCGGGTGGTCTGGAGGATATTGTAATCCTCGTTGTAACCGCTGATCGGGGTCAGGTTGCGGAAGCCCGATTTGCGAATTTCGTCGTAGCTGTGTTCAAACAGGAAGAACTCCAGCTCGGTCGCCATCATTGGCGTCAGGCCCATCGCATCAAGGCGTGCGACCTGCTTCTTGAGCATTTGGCGCGGGGAGTGGGGTACGGGTTCGTGTGTGTTGTGGTCGATCAGATCGCAGAGCACCATCGCCGTGCCTTCAAGCCACGGCATCGCGCGCAGCGTGGTCAGATCTGGCTTCATGACATAGTCGCCATAGCCCGCTTCCCAGCTTGTGGACTTGTAGCCATCGGGTGTGGCCATTTCGAGGTCTGTGGCCAGCAGGTAGTTGCAGCAATGTGTTTCTTTCCATGCTGACTCAATGAAGTTTGAGACGTGGAAGCGTTTGCCCATCAGACGTCCCTGCATGTCGACCATGCAAACCAGAACAGTGTCGATTGCGCCGGTTTCGGCTTTGGCTTGCAGGTCATCAAGGGTCATGTGGGCCATCGTTTCGTCCTTTCATTCACGATCAAAGCGACCCCCCGCAGGGGATCGCTTCTGAGTGCAGCCTTGTTCGATTATTCGAAGTTGTAGGGCGCACCAGCTTGGTTGATCACGCTGTTGTACTCGCGGAAGATGTTGATGATCTTCTCTTGGATCTCACCTTCCGCAGCAACCTCATTCCAGAACTCCTTGGCCGCGTTTTCAACCTCGGCCCATTCGCTTGGCGGAACCTGGCGGAGTTGCAGCTTGTCGCCATTGGCGCGCAGTGCCGCTTCGCCGCCCCAGTACCACTGGTTGCGGTAGGTGTGGCCCGCTTCGGTTGCCGCCATGACGACGGATTTGAGGTGATCCGGCAGGTCGGCCCAGCGTTGCTGGTTGATGAACCACGATCCGATCCATGCGCCCGAGATGTTGTTGGTGAGGAAGTAGTCGGTCACGTCGGCCCAGCCCACGGTGTAGTCTTCGGTGATGCCGGACCACGCCATGCCGTCAAGCTCGCCCGTCTGAACCGCGACTTCGGCATCCTCATATGGGATCGACACAGGGACGACGCCGAACTTGGACAGGAAGCGACCGGCGGTTGGGAAGGTGTAGAGGCGGAGGCCGTCGAGGTCGGCGACCGAGGTGATTTCCTTGGTGGTGTTAAAGTTGCACGGATCCTGACCTGCGGCCGAGATCCATTTGACGCCGACCTTGTTGTACTCTTCTTCCCAGATTTCCTTGAGGCCATACTGGTTGAACAGCACCGGCACGTCGAGGATGTGCTTGGTGGCAAAGGGGAAGTAGCCGCCGAACTGGCGCAGCGGGGTCGGGGACGCCATGGAGTCGTCATCCGAATGCACTCCGTCGATTGTGCCGCGCTGAAGCGCCTGGAAGAGTTCGCCAGTGGGCACGATCTGGTCCGCGTAGAACAGTTCGACTTGGAGTTCGCCGTTGGAATTGGCGTTGATGTAGTCAATGACCGGTTTGGTCACATGTTCACCCAAGGCGGCCCCGGCATAGGTCTGAAAACGCCAAGTGATCGCGGATTGCGCTTTGACGACTGCGGGGGCGGCAAGCGTTCCGACACCGGCGATCCCTGCGGTTTTTAGAAACTTACGTCTGGTGGTCATATTATGTCCTCTCAGTTGGTTTGGGTTTCTGCGCTCCGTTCGCGGAGTCTTGATTGTGGTTATTTGTCATACACGTATTCCGGCAGCCAAAGGGCGATTTGCGGGAAGATCATGATCACGGCCAGCGCGATGACCATCACCAAGACGAAGGGGATGATCGACACATAGATGTCACGCAGGCCGATTTCTGGCGGGGCCATGGCGCGCATCAGGAACAGGTTATAGCCGAAGGGTGGTGTCATATAGGCGATCTGGGTCGTGATCGTATAGAGGATTCCGTACCAGATCAGGTCGAAGCCAAGCGCGCCCACCAACGGGACGTAGAGTGGCGCGACGATCACCAGCATTGCTGTGTCGTCAAGGAACGTGCCCATGACGATGAAGCTAAGCTGCATCAGGATCAGGATCACCCAAGGGCTGAGGCCGAGTTGATCGGTAAAGAGGTTTTCGATTGCCTTGACGGCCCCTAGACCGTCGAACACTGCGCCAAAGGCCAGTGCGGCGAGGATAATCCACATGAACATGCAGGAAATGCCGAGCGTCTGGCGAACGGAGTTCTCGAACACCTCGCGGGTCATGCGGCCCTTCAGAACAGCAGCCATGAATGCGGCGAGTGCACCAATCGCCGAGCTTTCGACCAGCGAGGTCCAGCCGTTCACGAAGGGGACCATCATGATGAAGAAGATCGCTAGCGGCAAAAGCCCGGCGCGCAGGAGGCGCAGCTTTTCGGCGCGCGGGATGTCACGTTCTTCTGCTGGCAGGACGGGGCCAAGCGACGGGTTCAGTTTGCAACGGACCACGATGTAGACGACGAACATGGTCGCCATCATCAGGCCGGGGATCACACCAGCAAGCCATAGCTGACCGACCGGCTGGCGGGCGATCATCGCGTAGAGCACCAGCACCACCGAGGGTGGCACAAGGATTCCCAATGAGGACCCGGCTTGGATCACCCCGGTGACCATACGTTTGTCGTATCCCCGCCTCAGAAGTTCGGGCAGCGCGATGGTGGCGCCGATGGCCATGCCCGCGACGCTGAGGCCATTCATGGCCGAAATCAGAACCATGAGACCGATGGTGCCCACGGCAAGACCACCGGAGAGACCGCCCATCCAGACGTGGAACATTTTGTAAAGGTCGTCGGCGATGCGGCTTTCCGAAAGCACGTAGCCCATGAAGATGAACATCGGCAGGGTTAGTAGCGGATACCATTTCATCAGCTTCATCGCGGCCGAGAAGCCGAGGTCGTATCCGCCACGATCCCCCCAGAGGAAGAACGCGGCAACGACAGCCACAAAGCCGATGGCGCCGAACACGCGCTGGCCCGTCAGAAGCATCAGCATCATGGTCGAGAACATGAGCGCCGCAATCATCTCGTACGGCATCAGACCTTGGCCCCCATGTCATGTCCTTTAAGGCGCAAGATGTCCTTAGCCAGTTCGCACAGCACTTGCAGCAGCATCAGGAAAATGCCGATCACCATGATCGTCTTGATTGGCCACAGGTAGGGCCGCCATGCTGTTGGGCTGCGCTCCATAAAGCCGATTTCTTCGCTTCCCGTGACGAGACCCGCGAAAAAGCCGATGGGCTCGGACCCGAAATAGCCAAAGGAATAGGCTGTGGAGGCGATGCCGCCGTAAAGCAGGAAGCCGAGATAGATCAGCAAAAAGACTACAGTGACCGCGTCGATGGCGGCTTTGCGGCGGTCGGACATTTCGCCATAGATCAGATCCATTCGCACGTTCGACCCCATCTGGATCGAGTACGGCCCACCAAGGATGTAATAGGCGACCATTGCGAACTGGGCCATTTCCAGTGTCCAGAGTGACGGCAGGAAGAACACCTTGGTCACGGATGACCAGAGCAGGATACCCATCATCACGAAGATACCGTACATGACAATACGCCCGATCATGCGGTTGACCGGGTCGATCACGCCGACATAGGCCTGCAGCACGCGGATCATAGCGCCTCCTGCGTGGCGAGGGCTTTGGTGAGCATGGCGCTCAGGATGTCTGCGAACCGGGCGACACCGCTTGCGTCGGAAATCAGGTCGTTGCGCACTTCGATCATCACGTTTTGCAATCCGCGCGGGATGGCATGCTCGCGCAGTGTGTGGGTGACGCCGTCGGTCACCGAATAGGGCGCGTTGAGCCGTGCATCTAAGCCGTCCGGCCTGTTGGCCAGCATCGCGCGCGCCAGCCTGTCGTCGCTATCGTGCAGTAGGCCCAATTCCACCTCGCGCGGTTGGCCGAACCAGATGGGTGTAAAGGAATGAATGGTGACGAGCAGAGGCTGCGTCGTGAAACGGTCGAGCGTCGTGCGGAGCAGGTCTTTGAACGGGTCATAGACGTCTGACACTCGCGCGTCGCGGGCGACATCGGACAGGCCGACATTGCCGGGAACATCCACGACCTCGGACCGTTCGGGGATCGCACCGGGCGCGCTGGGCGGGCGGTTGCAGTCATAAACCAAGCGCGACACGCGTGAGGCCACCAGCGGCGCATCGAGTTTCGCAGACAAGGCCGTCGCCAGATCGAGACCGCCGATATCCCACGCTGCGTGGCTTAATCGGTGTTCAGGTGCAACGCCCAAATCGGCCAGAGCGGGCGGAATGAAGGCGCTTGCGTGTTCGCAGACAAGACATATCGCTGCCCCGCCTTGAGGATTGATCACCTCTGCGGCCGGCCCGTCATTCGGGCCCAGAATCGTATGATCTTTGGCTGTGCTCACGCCGTCATTAGGGTTGCGGGTCTTGGACCTGTCAAGACAATTTCGTTGATTATTGTACCAAAGTGAGTATCAATGTAGCGATTGCTACAAAAGGCGTCAGACGATGGCGAAACCCCTTTCGGTCAAAAACAGGCTGCACGATCAGGCTGGTGCTCTGACACCTGCAGAGCGGCAATTGTCCAGCGTTCTGATGCGCGATTACCCGGTGGGTGGCTTGCAATCCATCACCCGCATTGCTGAAGCGGCGGGGGTGTCTACACCGACCGTGATCCGTCTTGCACGCAAGCTGGGATTTGACGGCTTCCCCGAACTACAGGCCGCCATGCGTGACGAGGCATCTGAGCAATTCAAGACGCCTATCCGTAAGCGCGAAGGCTGGGGTGACACCAAACCAGGATCGGCAGCTTTTACTGCCTTTGCCGAAGCGGTTTTCGACAATCTGAGCCGCACCATTGATCGGCTGGAGCCGGGAACGTTGGATGCCATCGCTGGGGTTCTCGCGGATCGTCAGAGGCCGGTCTATCTGTCGGGTGGCCGGATCACGCGGTCGAATGCGGATTACTTCTACAACCACCTTCAGATCATTCGCCCTGCGGTGACGCTGCTTGGCGCGTCGCCAAATGTCTGGCCGCAATACATTCTCGACATGGATCGTGCGTCGGTTCTCATCCTGTTTGACATTCGGCGGTACGAACGTGATCTCGAACGTCTGGCTGAGTTGGCGAAAGAGCGCGGGGCCGAGATTATCCTGTTCACTGATCAGTGGGGGTCGCCGATCTCTGGGCTCGCGGACCATGTGGTAAACGCGATGATCGAAGTGCCGTCGAGCTGGGATTCGACGCTGGCCATCAACCTGATCATCGAAGCGCTTGTGGCTGAGGTGCAGACGCGTGTCTCCGACACAGCCCGCGAGCGTATCGAAGCCTTGGAAGATATGTTCCGCTCGACACGGATTTTCCGAAAACCCTGAGCCTAGCTGAGGGCAAGGATGATCACGCCCAGAGCCACGACTGACGCGGCGACAAGGCGTCGTTGCGCCGGGCCTTCACCCAGCCAGTAGACGCCGATCAGAGCGGCAAAGATCACTGATGTTTCGCGCACTGCCGACACGATTCCGATGGGCGCGAGTGTTTTGGCGAAGAGGGCCAGACCGTAGGCAAGGCCCGAGATGACACCGCCTGTGAGGCCAAGGATCAGCGACCGCTGGCTGATGCTGCGTGCGCGTTCAAACCGGGTACCAATGACGAAAACGGCCACGAAAAGCTCGGCGGCGAAAAGCCAGACGACATAGCCGATGGGTGTGCCGGAAACGCGAATGCCGATGCCGTCGACAACGGAGTAAGCAGCTATGATCGCCGACGTGGCAAGGGCTGCGCCGATGCCGCGCCTGTCGGCGTTGCGGATCGCGGCAAGGATCATGATCCCTGCGGACACGGTCAGGATGCCGATCCACGCCCAAAACGGCAGGGACTCATCAGCCCAGATCATTGCACCCAAGGCGACCATGACCGGGGCGGTGCCGCGTGCGATGGGGTAGATCAGCGACAGGTCGCCGAAGCGGTAGGAGACGTTCAGGAAGTAGTAATAGGCCCAGTGGATCACCGTGGAGGCGATGATGAAGGGAAACGCCTCGATTGCCGGGATGGGAACAATGGGCATGAGGGCAAAGGCGGGCAGGCAGTGGCCCGTTGCGACCAGTCCCAGCGTTATCGCGCGGTCGGTCGAGGTTTTGACCAACGCGTTCCAGAGCGCGTGGAGCAGCGCAGCGAGCAGGACGATCAGAAGGACGGTTGTGCTCACACAGTGGTCCGGATCGCGTCGATGACGATGTTCAGGGCGGTGTCGAGATCGGCTTGGCTGATGACGAGCGGGGGTGACAGGGTCAGCACACTGCCAGCGCTGATCTTGAAGCTGAGACCTTGGTCCAGGCAGGCGTAATAGATGCGTTCGGCGCGGTCTGGATCGGGGGTGCGGCTGTCGCGGTCAGTGACGATTTCTACCCCGAACATGAGACCACGCCCACGCATGTCGCCGACATTCGGGTGATCGTGCAGCGCATCTTTCAGGCGGTTCTGGGCATGGGTGCCAAGGGTGGCGGAGCGGTCGACCAGTCCTTCGTCCTCGATGATGTCAAGCGTGGTCAGTGCGGCGCGGGCTGTGACCGGGTTTTTCTCGTGCGTATAGTGCCCGATGGCGAAGTCGCCGGCGATGTTCAGATTATCGCGCGCGATGATCCCCGCGATGGGGAGCATACCGCCGCCAAGCGCCTTGCCGAGAACCACGATGTCGGGTTCGATCCCGTCATGGTCGAAGGCGAACATGCGGCCTGTCTTGCCGAGGCCCGTCGGGATTTCATCCATGATGAGCAGTGCGCCGTGTTTGCGGCAGGCGGCCTGCACCGCTTGCCAGTAGCCGGGTGGAGGGACGACCGGCACGGCGCGCATGGGTTCCGCGATGACGGCGGCCACATCGCCTTCGCGGGCAAGTGCGAATTCGACCATCTTGGCGCAGGCCAAGCCGCAGGATTCGGGGCCGGGGTGGCCATAGGCACAGTGGTAGCAATGGAAGGGGGCGACGTGTTCCGCACCCGGCAGGAGCGGGCCCGCGATGTGGCTGCGGAACGTTGCCTCGCCGCCGACGCTGGACGCGCCAAAGCCAGCACCATGGAAGGCGTCCCAGAAGCTGATCGTTTTGAACCGGCCTGTCGCGGCGCGGGCAAGGCGGAGGGCGACTTCGACGGCGTCTGATCCGCCGGTGGTAAAGAGGACTTTGGTCAGGTCGCCGGGCGCGAGTTTGCCCAAGCGTTCGGCGAGGGTGACGGAGACGTCGTTGGTGAACCGGCGGGGCGAGAAGGGCAGCACGTCAATCTGGTCTTTCACCGCCTGCACGAGGCGCGGGTGGCCGTAGCCGATGTGGTGCACGGAGTTGCCGTGGAAATCCATGAAACGGCGGCCAGAGGTGTCTTCGATCCAGATGCCTTCGGCCTTGGCGATGGTGCTGAGGCAGGGTGAGGACAGCGACTGATGCAGGAACGCGTCAGCGTCACGGGCGAGCAGGTCGCGCGTTTCGCTATGCGTTTCGCGGGCGGACCAGTCGGCCCGCGCGGCACTGGTGTTGGCTTCGCCTTCAGTGTGTCGCATCAGGCGGGGTCCTCAATATCTGTCATCTGGATCACCAACCGATCCGGGCCGATCAGAATGACCGCGTATTGGGGGCGTTCCTCTGGGGTGACGAAATTGGACCAGTCCCATATCTGGTGCGGCGGTCGGGTTTGATGCGCGATGGAGCGGAGCGCGGTAAACGGCACGCCGCCGATTACGCCAGAGACGGGACGATGCACATGTCCGCAGAACAGGTGTTCGACTTGGGGCGCATTGGCGATCAGGTCGACAAAGGGTTGGTGATCCAGCAAGGGCATGTCGTCAAGCAGCGCAAGGCCAAGCGACCCCGGCGGGTGGTGGGCGAAGACCAGAACGCGACGGTTGGTCGTTTCGCGCAGTTGATCTGCCAACCAGTCCAGCCGCGCGGGATCAAGTGCACCTGCATCGTCGCCGGACAAAGCGGTGTCCATGCAGAGCAGTGTCACTGCGTCAGGTAGATCGTAGCGGTATTGGTAGTATCCTTCTGGCCCCGAACCGGGACAAGGCAACGCTGCCAACAGGTTCGAACGGTTGTCGTGGTTGCCGATCATCGGCAGCAGTGGTGCGTTCAACGCTGACAGCGTGTCGCTAAGTGCTAAGTATTCCTCGGGTGTGCCGGTGTCGCACAAATCGCCCGACGCCACGCAACAAAGGGCGTCGGGGTGAGACCTGTTCATCTGTTCGATCACTTGCTGCAACCGGGCGCGGCTGTTCACGCCTTCGACCTGCCCCGTAACCGTCTGGTGCAGGTCTGACATCCAGAGGATCTTGTGGGTGAACCCCATGTTTATCCGGGCCAGGGCAGGGAGTATGTTTTGACGTTGGTGAAGAACTTCATCGCTTCGATGACGCCTTCCTTCACGCCATTGCCGCTGTCCTTGATGCCGCCAAAGGGGGACATCTCGATCCGGTAGCCTGGCTGTTCCCAGATGTTGCAGGTGCCGACGTTCAGACCGTTGATATAGGCAATCGCGCGGTTCAGGTCGTTCGTGCAAACACCCGAGGACAGGCCGAAATCGGTGCTGTTTGAAATGCGCATGACCTCTTCGTCGTTGTCGGGGACGCGGACGATGGGGATGATCGGGCCGAAGGTTTCCTCCATCACCAGTTCGCTGTCATGAGGCACGTGATCGACGACGATGGGGGGTAGGAGTGCGCCTTTTCGACCGGGATCGTAGAGCACCTTGGCACCTTGGTCGGCGGCCATGTAGACGCGCTTTTCGAACAGTTCGGCGGCCTGGGCATGGATCACGCAGCCGAGTTCGGTTTCGGGATCTTGTGGATCACCGAATTTGATCTTCTTGGCCTTCTCGACCACCATTGGGACGAATTTGTCCGCGACGCTTTCCTGCACGAGGATGCGTTTGATTGCGGTGCAGCGCTGGCCGGAGTTGCCAGTGGCACCTGCCACAGCGATGGTTGCGGCCTTGTCGAGGTCGGCATCGGTCAGGTCGTTGCAGATGATCAGGGGATCATTGCCGCCCAGTTCAAGCGCGGTGCGTTTGTAGCCCGCTTTGGAGGCGATCAGTTTGCCAACGGGCACGCCGCCGGTGAATGTGATGATGTCGATGTTTTCGTTCGTGATCATCTCGTCGCCGATATTGGCGGGCATGCCAGTCACGACCTGGAACATCTCGGGTGGCAGGCCTGCTTCATACAGGATGTCGGCGAGCGTGAGCGCGGTCAGCGGTGTCAGTTCCGTTGGCTTGCACACCATGCAGTTGTTCGTGGCAATCGACGGGGCGATCTTGTGACTGACCATGTTGAGCGGGTGGTTGAACGGGGTGATCGCACTGATGGCGCGGACGGGTTCGCGCATGGTGAAAATCTTGCGCGCCTTGCCGTTGTGGGTCAGGTCACACGAGAAAATCTCGCCATCATCCTTGAGGGCCTCGGCGGCGGCGAATTGGTAGACGTCTTGCGCGCGCTTGGTCTCGTAGATCGAATGCTGATGGCAGATGCCAAGTTCCAGCGTCAGCCATTTGGCAAGGTACTCGCGCTTTTCGCCAATGATCTCACCCGCACGTTGCAGAATTTGGCTGCGTTCATAGCGAGTCAGCTTGGACTGGTAATTCGCGGCAATCTCGAACGCGCGGCGCGCATGCTCGGCGGTGCCCATGGGGACGGTGCCGATCACTTCGTCGGTATAGGGGTAGCGGACTTCAAGCCGCGCCTCGGTGTCGACCTTTTCACCACCGATGCGCATCTGTTCGTGACGTATTTCGGTCATGCGGGCACCTCTCCGAGCGCGGCGGCGGTGGTGGCATAGAAGAACGCATCGAAATTGCGCAGGGTCGGTGCGTTGGGCAGGTCGATGACCCGGTTCACAATGAAGGGCACTTCCTGTTCGGTCAGCCCGCCATGGCTGCGCAGCGGTTCCTTGAGCGCAGCAAGGTCGTGGCGGTGAGCAGAGGTGCCGATGGTCATGTTCTCGGTCGAGATCATGACGATATCGCCAATGCGATCGGCGGGGAGTTCGTATTTCTGAACAGCGGTGGCCTTGTCCACAACTTCGAGCATTTCGGGCAAAGCGCGCAGGCGAGCGATGATGTCAGCCTGATCTGCGCCCGAAGGCAGATAGGCGGTGCCGAACGACCCCAGCGCGCCATGGTGCACCACATAGGGGTCTGTGATCGGCAGGATCACGCGAGCGGCAGCCTCGCCCAGCCACTCGTCGAGCAGATCCTGAACGTAGATCACGGCCGGGTCGCCGTTGGCGTCATGCTTGGGCTTCATGCCGTGGTCGGCGGTGACGACGATGGCGGCACCCATGGCGTCAAGCTCTGTCAGGTAGCGGTCGAACATCGCGTAGAAGCCTTTGGCACCCTGTTCATCAGGGGCGAACTTGTGCTGGATGTAGTCGGTGGTGGAGAGGTACATCACGTCCGGTTTCCACTCTTTCAGAAGCTTTACACCGGCGGCGAAGACGAACTCCGACAGGTCAGCGGAGTATACTTCGGGCACCGGCATACCAAGCCAGTCTGACGCCTTGTCGATGCCGTGCTCTGCTTTGGTCGTGTCGCCGGATCGTTCGGACGAAAACGCGATGGCGCGGTCTTCGTCGAACTTGAGGCCAGCGCCGAGCAACGCACGCAGTTTGTCCTTGGCGGTGACGACGGCGACCCGCGCACCCGCTTCGTAGAACTTGGAGAACACGGTGGGCGCGCGCAGGAAGCGGACGTCGTTCATCATGACTTCTTGGCCGGTTTCCGGCTCGTAAAGGAAGTTGCCGCAGATGCCGTGCACCGCAGGCGGACGGCCCGTCGCGATGCTCATGTTGTTGGGGTTGGTGAAGGAGGGGATCACCGAATGGGCCAGACGGTCTGTACCGGTTTCGCGGATGCGTTTGAGCGTCGGCATCAGCCCTTCGGCGATGGCGACCTCGAGGTATTCCGGTTCGCAGCCATCCAGACAGATCGCAATCGCACAGGTCTTGGGCGCGGGGTAGGTGCGGTCGTTGGCGACCACGGAGTTCTTAATCGGCATATCTTTTCCTTCAGGCGGCGAGTTTCTTGCGTTCTTCCAAAGCGGCGGCGGGTGGGGCCGCACTGCTGACGTTCATATCTGCCAGCGCATCGCGGGCGGCCTCCACCACGCGGCGCATCACGTGTTCGTCCATCTGCCCGATCACCCCGATGCGGAAGCTGTCCACGACGGTCAGTTTGCCGGGATAGATGATGAACCCACGTGCTTTCATGGCGTCATAAAAGCCTTGAAAGGTAAAGTTCGGATCGGCAGGGCAGAAGAAGGTCACGATGATGGGGCTGAGCCAGCGGTCGGCGAGCAGGGTCTCGAAGCCCAGATCGCGCATGCCCTGCACCATCACATCGCGGTTGCGGGTATAGCGTGCGCCACGGGCGGGCACACCGCCTTCGGCCTCGTGTAGATCAAGCGCCTTGAGGAAGGCGGCGACCACATGAGTCGGGGGCGTAAAGCGCCACTGGCCGGTTTTCTCCATCGTCGCCCATTGTGCGTGCACGTCGAGCGACAGGGAATGCGAGTTGCCTTTGGACGCCTCAATCTCGTCCTTACGGGCGATGACAAAGCCGAAACCGGGGACACCTTCGATACATTTGTTGGCCGAGGACACTAATGCGGTGCAGTTGAGTTTGACCGGGTCCAGCGGTAGGGCGCCGAAGGCTGACATGCTGTCGATCAGGAGCTTGCGCCCGGCGGCTTGCGTGGCAGCGGCTATTTCCTCGACCGGGTTCAGGATGCCGCTGGAGGTTTCGCAGTGGATCGCGAGAACATGGGTGATGGCGGGGTCGTTGGCGAGGATGGCCGCAACCTCGTCCCCGCGCGGTGGTAGATAGTCGCCCTTGTCGAGCAGATGGCAGGCGCGGCCAAGATAGCCTAGCGTTTGCGCTGCGCGCAGTCCGTAAGCGCCGTTCGCAAGCACAAGTACTTTGCCGTCACGAGGGACAAAGCTGCCCAACATCGCCTCGACGCAGTAGCTGCCAGAGCCTTGGATCGGAACACAGTCGTATTCAGGTGCGCCATCGCCGATCAACCCCAATAACCGGGTGCGCATCGTGCGGGTCATTGCCCGAAAGTCGTCATCCCAACTGCCCCAATCCTTAAGCATCTCCTGCTTGACGGCATAGGCCGTGGTCAGTGGGCCAGGGGTCAGAAGATAGGGTTCCCCAAGTTCCGGGGCAGGCAGCGGTGTAGTAGACATGGTGTGGTCCCAAAGCTGATCTGAATTTGGATATGCGGTGCTGTCAGACATATGTAAAATCTTTGTTCTCTATTGATTGATAGGCTAGGGTTATGGCAATCCAGCGAACCCCGGAGCAAAGATGCGGTACAGTCAACTACGCGCCTTTCATCACGTGGCCCTGCATGGCGGGTTTTCCCGTGCGGCGCGCGCCTTGAACATATCCCAGCCGTCGGTTTCGGATCAGGTGCGCCAGTTGGAACAACGACATGATGTCTTGTTGTTCACGCGCGAAGCGCGGCAGGTGCGGATGACGGACGCGGGTGAGGCGCTGTTCCGTTTGACGAGTGAGATGTTCGAAGTCGAAGAACGCATCAGCGCCTTGTTCGACGAAAGCCGAACTGCACTTTCGGGACACCTGCGGATCATGGCTGACTCGGCGATGCATATCACCGATGCCGTGCGGCGGTTCCGTGAGGCCAGTCCGGGGGTGTTCGTGACGATCCGCACCGGAAACACCGAGGATTTGTTGCGTCGCTTGCGGAATTACGAGGCGGAGATCGGTGTTGTCGGGAATTCGATTTCTGCGCCTGATTTGGACAGCATCGACCTTGGGCGGACGCCAATCCTTGCCTTGGTCGCCAAAGGGTATTTGCCGCAGGGGACACGCAAATTGCGGTTCCGCGATTTGGGGCAATACCCGCTGATCTATCGCGAAGTGGGGTCACGCACACGGGCGCAGGTCGAAGAAGAAGCGGATCGGTTGAAGCTCTCACTGAATGCCGCGATCGAGGTCGAAGGTCGAGAAGCAATGCGCGAGGTTGTCGCGTCTGGGGCGGGGATCGGGTTCATCAGCGAGGCTGAGTTCGGGCATGACCGGCGGCTGAAGGCCATTCCTTTCGAAGATGTCGACTTGGGAATGTCGGAATCCCTTGTCACATTATCCGCGCGCAGGGATGTGCCGCTGATCCGGGGGTTTGTGAAAGCCGTGCAAAAGACCCTGACGACTGCGTGACGCAGTTATATCTATAGGTTTTACCTATAGGCTTATACAAATCACTTGTCTTTACATATGATCCTTGCTCGGCATGATCGACTCAAGTCTGGGAAATGCCGTGTCAAAACCAAAGCCGAATACGCTGTTCATCGTGATCGACCAGCTGCGCGCGGACTGCGTGTTTGGGGCGCTTGCGGCGCATCTCGACCTGCCAAATATGCGTGCGCTTGCTGCAGATGCGGTGACATTCAGCAACCATTATTCCGTGACATCGCCTTGCGGTCCGTCCCGCGTGTCTTTGCTGACCGCGCAATATGCGTCAAACCACGGCGCCACGCGCAACGGGACGCCGCTTAAGCGGGACACGCCGAACCTAGCGACGGTTTCACGGCAGCACGGGTTCGATCCGTTGTTGTTCGGATATACAGACACCTCGCATGATCCAAGATTCCTGCCACCGGACGATCCGAGACTGTTTTCCTATGAAGAGCTTGCGCCCGGGTTCGAAGAAGTGGTGCGCATGCGGTTGGAGGAGGATTCCAGCGCGTGGGAGGATCATTTGCGCGCGCATGGCTACGATGTGCCGCCTTATCCAGAGATGTACCGGCCAATCGGGGACACGCCGGATTCCCCCGCGCTTTATGCAGCTGAACATAGCGACACGGCCTATTTGACGGACCGCGTGATCGACGATTTGGGCCAACGCCCGCCGGGTTGGTTTGGCTTGGTGACTTATATCCGGCCGCATCCGCCTTTTGTGGCACCTGCGCCGTATAACCAGATGTATGCCGCAGCCGACATGCCAACTGCGCAAGAGGCCGATGATCCAGATTGGCATCCTTATGTGGCGACGGCACGGCGCAAATCCAAAGTGTCTTCGACGGTTGTCGGGTTCCCCGATTTAGAAACTTCGGACGCGACAACGCGCATGATCCGAAAGCTGTATTTTGGGCTGGCGACAGAGGTGGATCATCACATTGGGCGGCTGATTGGTTGGCTCAAGGAAACTGGTCAATATGATGATACGTTGATTGTTCTGACCGCTGATCACGGCGAAATGTTGGGTGACTACGGGCTGTGGGGCAAGATGACGTTCCATGATGCGGCATTCCACGTACCGTTGATCATTCGCGCACCACAGGCCACTGTTCGCGGAGTGACCGTCGCGCAGCCGACGGAGTCCATAGATGTCACGCCTACGATTCTGGAGTGTCTGGGGCTGGATGCGCCGCATTCTATGGATGGTAAAAGCCTGAAACCATTTCTTGACGGCGAGGCGCCGAAAGATTGGCGACAGGTGTCTGTATCAGAGCTGGATTTTGGCGATCCGATCAAGCCGACACTTTGGCAGACGGTTCATGATCTACCCATTGATGCCGCGAATCTGGCTGTGCTGCGCCGTGGTCCGATGCGATTCGTGCAATTTGCAGGTGGGCTGCCGCCGATCCTCATGGACGTTTCCAGCGGCATGGAAGTTCAAAATCTGGCAAAAAATTCAGCACATATGCAGACAATGCTTGATTTGATGCAGGATATGCTTTGCCATCGAATGGTTAACAGCGATGGCACTTTCTCAAGAACGCTGATTACCGACAACGGCGTGAAAGTGGCCTCATGAGTTTTGCTGATCTGGTCCTGTCACGCATCTGTCATGGTTGCCAGAGATACACATCCCGGCTGTTTCAACCGGGCTGACCAAATAAAGGAGGCACACTGCCAGAACCCAGTTCTACCGTCGCGTCGAGATCTGCCGAACGCTGGCGCGATACTATGGACACCCGAAATGACCGGACGTTGAATGTACCGGAAAAAGGGGGAACAGCCCCCATTCACCACTTGGAACCAACAGGAGATAAAATGAAACGACTTCTACTTTCAGGCGTGGCCATGATTGCCCTGCCGGCAGCGGCTTATGCCAACTGCCCCGCAGTCACAGTTGCCGATATGCAAGGCGTCGCCGCCGGTGAATTCCCGCAACAGTTCGAGCTGAGTGCCTTTCAGGACGCCGCCGGCTGCTCCATGGAGTTCAAGGCAAACCCGGAAATCGAAGCGCTGAATGCACAGATCAAAGGCAACCCCGACCTGCCGCCGCTTGCTGAGCGTATCCCGGCAGAGCCGCTGGTTGTCGTGCCTTATGACAGCGTTGGTCAATACGGTGGTGAACTGAATGTTCTGTCGAACGCGACAGAAGCGGGCACATCCGATTTCCTGTCGGTGCGTCACGTCAACCTCGTGCGCTATTCCGATGACCTTCAGACAATCGTTCCGAACATCGCCAAGTCGTGGTCGTGGAACGACGATTACACCCAGCTGACCTTCAACCTGCGTGCGGGGCACAAGTGGTCTGACGGTGCGCCTTTTACGTCGGCTGACGTGAAGTTCTGGCATGACAACATCATGCTCGATACCAACATCTTCGAACAGGTGCGCGACTACGTGACCGTTGGCGGTGAGACCATGACGGTCGACACGCCGGATGATGTGACGGTGATCTTCAATCTGCCCGCGCCAAAGCCCGGTCTGCTGACCCACTTCGCGACATCCTATGCGCAGGGTTTCCAGCCCAAGCATTTCCTTGGCCAGTTCCACCCGGACATCAACCCGGATGCCGACAGCTATGCGCAGTCGCTTGGCTTTGAAAACGGCTATGATGCGATCCTGGCCTATTACGGCAACTCGGACTGGACCGACACGCCGACCCCGATGCTGTCGCGTGCGGACATCGTCGATGGTCTGCCCAAGGCAACTGTGCCTACGCTGGAATCGCACATCTACATCACCGACACGACCGAAGGTCGGAAACTGGTGGCGAACCCGTATTTCCACCAGGTCGACACAACTGGTCAGCAGCTTCCCTACATCTCGACGCAGGACGAGCTTTATATCAACGATAACGAAGTGCGCATCCTCAAGCTGGTAAACGGCGAAGTGGATTACAAATCGCAGTCCGTGCGTCTTGAATCCGCTCCGCTGCTCCTGGAAAATCAGGAAAAGGGCAACTACTCGATCCAGCTCAAGCCGACAGTTGGCATGCCAGCCTTCAGCTTCAACTTCACCATCGAAGACGAAGGCAAGCGCGCGCTTTACAATGACCTTCGTTTCCGTGAAGCAATGTCGATTGCGATCAACCGCGACGAGCTGAACGAGATCGCGTATTTCGGTCAGGGTACGCCCAGCCAGATCGCACCGTTCAACCCGGCGCCTGATTTCGTTGATCCCAGCTGGGAAACCTACAAGGCCGAATTTGATCCAGACACCTCCAAGGCGCTGCTGGATGAGATCGGCATGGTCGATACCGATGGCGACGGTTTCCGTGAACTGCCCAACGGGGAAAAGATCACTCTGAATCTGCAATTCTCGACTCAGGGTATTGCCGGTGCCGTGGTGGAACTGGTTGGCCAGAACTGGGCCGATGTCGGCGTCCAAACGCAGGTCAAGGAAGTGACGCCGGATGAATATCGTTCCGCACAATCCGCCAACAACCTTGATGTGGGTCTGTGGCAGTACGGTGCGCCGCTGGCGATCCATCTGGGTCTGAACAGCTTCTTCCGTCCGCCGTTCGGCACGTATTTCGAACACCGCACCGGAATGCTTTGGGCGGAATGGCTGGACACCAATGGCGCATCTGGCGTTGAGCCGCCGGAATGGGCCAAAAAGCTGGCCGCTGATATCGACGCGTTCCAGTCGGCTGTTCCGGGCACCGCTGAGTCCAATGCGCTGGGCGCTGGTCTGGTGGAGAACTTCGTGAGCAACATGGTGATGATCGGCACGGTGAAAGCGCCGGAACCGATCTATGCCAGCAACAACCTTAAGAACTTCACCGAGTTCAAGACATGGTCCTACGAATATTACCGGACCTACCCCTACCGCGCGACACAGTGGTGGTTGGACGAATAAGATCTCTGATCTTGGCGCGGGCGGCATTGGCTGCCCGCGTTTTTTTGCAATAACGACGGCAGTCTGACCGACACACCGGATCAACCGGAGGCGCAGACGCAATGCAGGGGCATGCTTCATGTTGAATTTTGCGCGCTTCGTGGTGACACGTGCAGTGCTTGCGATGATCACGTTGATCATCGTGTCACTGGTCGTGTTTTCGCTTATGGAGCTGGTGCCGGGCGATTGCGCGGAGCGATACCTTGCGTTCAAGAACACCCAAGGTTCGGGGATTTCCGCCGCCGATATCGAAAACGAACGCATCCGCCTTGGTCTGGACAGGCCGTTCCTCGAACGGTGGGGCAAGTGGATCGTCAACGCATTCCAAGGCGAGTTCGGCGACAGCTGTATCCTGCGCGTGGATATCGCCCAGCTTCTTGGTGATAAATTCTGGATCTCGCTGGGTCTGTGTCTTGCCTCATTGCTTCTGGCCTATTCGATTGCCTTGCCAGTTGGGATCATCGCAGCCGCATCTGACAATGCGATCCTGAACAACTCGCTGCGTCTGTTCAGCTATCTTGGCCTTGCCATGCCGAACTTCCTGCTGGCGCTGATGATCATGCTGTTCTCGACTGTCTATTTCGGGGACACGCTGACCGGATTGTTTTCAGCCGAATATCGCGATGCACCATGGAGTGTGGATCGGGTTCTTGACCTGCTGAGTAACGCGTGGTTGCCCATTTTCATCCTTGGTTGGTCGGCTACCGCCTTTGCGTTGCAAACGGTGCGTGCACTGATGTCCGACGAGATCGGCAAGCTTTACGTGACGGCTGCGTCAGCCCGCGGCGTGCATGGGCGCAAATTGCTTTGGAACTACCCGGCCCGTCACGCGCTTGGCCCAATCGTCAATAGCCTTGGCTTTGACCTCAACCGTATCTTCAACGAATTGCCCATCGTCGCCTTGATCCTGACGCTGACCGAAGCGGGCGCGTTGTTGATCGAAGCGCTGGCGCGGTCTAACGACCAACAATTGGCCGGGGCGATCATTTTCCTTCTCACCGCGTCCATCGTGACGCTCAATTTCCTGACGGACGTGTTGTTGGCGGTACTTGATCCGCGCGTCCGCAAGAGCATCGTAAGGTGACGCCATGACGACGACACCCGATCCCATGAAGCCCAATCTGGCGGAGACAACAGGACCTGATGTGCAGGTGGTCGAAACCGACGCGGCGGTCGAGCGGCGGTCGAAGGAGGCGTATTTCACGGCCTCGCAAGGCCAACTGATCTGGGCGCGGTTCAAGAGACAGCGCTCGGCGATGATCGCGGCATGTGTGCTTTTGTTTCTGGTCCTGTCGGGCATCTTTGCGCCGTTCCTGTCGCCCTACAATCCGACGATTGCTGGCAAGAACGACGAATATACCAATGGTGCGCCGCAGATCCCGCAGTTCTGCGATGTGAATGGCTGTTCATTGCGCCCCTTCGTCCATGCGGTTGAACGCGAGCGGTCGATGGCGACGAATTTCCGCTGGGTGACGACGATCAACGAAGACGAACGTCACTACATCTACTTCTTCGTGGAAGGGTGGGAGTACAAGCTGTTCGGCTTCATCCCGATGGACACACATCTGTTCGGAGCGCCGGAAGGGTTCGTGCATGTCTTCGGCACGGATGACGCGGGCAAAGACATCTTTTCGCGTACATTCCATGCCATCTGGACGTCGTTGCAGGTGGGCACCATCGGCGTCTTGATCGCTTTTGTGCTGGCGCTCGTGATCGGGGGCGTGTCGGGGTATTATGGCGGCTGGATCGACTCGGTCTTGCAGATGATCACCGATGCCGTGCGAACAGTGCCTGCCATTCCGCTCTTCATGGCGGTTGCAGCGTTTATGCCACCCGAGCTATCCGCCGAAGAACGGTTCTTCTACATCTCGCTCATCCTCGGCCTGATCAACTGGCCGACATTGGCGCGCCGAGTGCGGACGCACCTGTTGACCGAGCGGAACCAGGAATACGTGCTGGCGGCACAACTGTGCGGAGCGTCCTCGGGCCACGTGATCCGGCGGCACCTGCTGCCCAGCTTCACCAGCTACATCATCGTCGATCTGGTGATCTCGTTTCCATACATGGTGCTGTCGGAAACCGCGCTGTCGTTTATCGGTCTTGGCCTCAAGGATCCGGTGAACAGCCTTGGCGTCATGCTTCAGAACGTGACCAGCGCGGACGTGCTTCTTAATTACCAATGGTACTTCATCCCGGTGATCTTTTTCATCGCACTGGTGATGGCGTTTGTGTTTGTCGGTGACGGCTTGCGCGACGCGGCAGACCCCTATTCGGATAACAACAAATGACGGCCCTGATCGACGTAGAAAACCTGACACTCAAGTTTCGCACTGACGAGGGGCTGATCACCGCTGTCGACAATGTCAGTTTCTCGCTCAACAAGAGCGAAGTGATGGGGTTGGTCGGAGAGTCCGGTTCGGGCAAATCGGTGACCGCCAAGGCGCTGATGCATCTGAACGCCCGCAATGCGGTCTATACGCCGGAAAGCAAGATCACGCTTCACACCGAAAGCGGCCCAGTAGACGTTCTATCCCTCAAAACGCCGCGCGAGTTGAACATCGTGCGTGGCGGTGCTGTGTCGATGATCTTTCAGGAACCGATGGCCAGCTTTGCGCCCGCGATCACCATCGGCAAACAAATGGTCGAGCAGCTTCAGCTTCATGGAACGTATACGAACGAGAGCGCCAAGCGCTGGTCAATTGAAATGCTGGACCGCGTTGGCATTTCTGATCCGTCCAAGAGGTTCGATCAGTACGCGTTTGAATTGTCGGGGGGCATGCGCCAGCGGGCGATGATCGCGATGGCACTGTCGACGCAACCCAAGCTGCTGATCGCGGATGAACCGACAACGGCACTGGACGTGACCATTCAGGCGCAGGTGATCGACCTTATGAAAGACCTCGTGGCCGAGTTTCACATGGGGATCGTGTTTATCACACATGACCTTGGAGTGGTTGCACAGACCGCTGACAAGGTGAACGTCATGTATCTGGGCCGGATGATCGAAGAAGGCCCCGTCCGCGAGGTGATCCGCAATTCAAAACATCCCTACACGCAGGGTTTGCTTGCGGCTTTGCCGAAACTGGATGACCTTGACTCGCCGTTGACCCCTGTCCCCGGCGACATCCCGTCACCACTTGAGCGGCCGTCAGGGTGTGTGTTTCACACACGCTGTTCCAAGGTTGTTGGTGACGTGTGCAAAATCACCGATCCCAAGGACCGCAAGATTGACGCGACCCACAAAGTGGCCTGCCATATCTACGACGAGGTGCCGGCATGAGTGATGTTCTGATCCGCGCCAAAGGGCTGTCCGTGGGGTTTCCTATTGGGGGTGGCCTGTTCAACAAACAGATTCTCAAGGCTGTCGACAACGTCTCTCTCGATATTCAAAAGGGATCGTTCTTTGGTCTTGTCGGCGAAAGTGGTTCCGGGAAAACCACGCTGGGACGCGCTCTTTTGAAGGCAGCTCCGATCACTGCGGGTGGTGCGCATTACAGTGATGGTGAGGTTGATTACGATCTTGAGAAGATCACGAATGACCAGCTCAAGGATTATCGCAAGCGCGCACAATTGATCTTTCAGGACCCCTATGCGGCGCTTAGCCCGCGTATGACGGTGCGGGATATCATTGCTGAACCTCTAGAAGTGATGCGTCTCACGAAGAACCGCCAGGAAACCGATGCCCGCGTGCGTGAAATAGCTGCGAAGTGCCGGTTGAACCTTGAACACTTGCGCCGATTTCCTCACGCATTTTCCGGTGGGCAGCGTCAGCGTATTTCGATTGCCCGCGCGCTGGTGTCGGCACCCAAGTTCATCGTTGCGGATGAAAGCGTTGCGGCTTTGGATGTGTCCATTCAGGCGGATGTTCTGAACCTGCTCAAGCAGATCCAGTCCGATATGGGTCTGACCTTCATGTTCATCAGCCACGATTTGTCGGTGGTGGCCCACACCTGTGACAATGTCGCCGTGATGTATCTCGGTCGCTTGGTTGAATCCGCTCCGACACGCAAACTGTTTGCGGCCCCGCGCCACCCTTATACCAAAGCGTTGTTCTCGGCGATCCCGTCGCTTGATCCGGATGACCGGGGTTCAGCGCAAAAGCTGACGGGGGAAATTCCGTCGCCGACCAATCAACCCTCTGGCTGCAAGTTTCACACGCGGTGCCCATTCGCTATCGATCATTGCAAACAGGTTGAACCCAAGCTTGAAACGGACGGCAAAGGGCATGATGTGGCGTGCCACCGGTGGAAGGAACTCATGGCCCCGCAAGCCGCGTGATCAGCTGTCTAGGTTTCTTCGGTACGATGCATGTGTCGTGGCACGTTTCAGATCGTCAGCGAGGATCTTGGCAAGCGACAAGGCTCCGCTTGGGCTAAGCCGTGTTGAGGTGATGTAGTCACTCGACAAGCCACCGCGCACATCACATCGCGTGCTTGAACAGAATGCGCCCCACGTGTCGACATAGGTCATCTGGCCGGTCGCAGCAAAGCTGCGGAAGAGGTCGTCCATCGTGGCGTGGCGCTGTGTGACGTCCGAGACTGTGACCATGGTCGAGATTTTGGGCATACCCATATACAGCCCCGCACCGGGCAAGCTGGATCGTGCGGCCATTTCTGCGTCAAAGCTTGGATGTGATGGAACTTGCCGCAGAACCGAGACGCGCACGCCTCTGTCTGACAAGGTCTGCAAAGTATTTTTTGCTGCGCTCGCCACGTAGTCTGCTTGTCGTGAGATGTCCATGGGACTGCCGTCCAAGGGCCCGATGCGCACTTTGGCATGGGTGAGAAGTTCAGTCTTTGGAACATCAAGGTAATAGGCCCAATCCGCAACAAGAGTGACTTGTCGAACAGACGTCAGATGCGGCAGGGCCTGAAGGACTTGGGCTGACTGCCTGTCGCATTCCTGTCCGGAAACAGATGATCCCTCAGGGAATCGACTTTGCAGGTCGCCCAAGGGCACGCAGTCAGTGCGCGCGATCAGCAATGTGGGCACAGCCGCCCGGCGTGCAGCCTCGGCATAGCCAATGCGGATCGCATCAAGCTGGTGATCGCCCCAGACCAAAACCTTTGGCGGGCCGTCGGGCCCAAAGCGGCAGACTTCGAGCCCCGCCAAAGGGCCGTCGGTTTCGCGCGGACACCGCGTGGACGATGCGTCCGACTGCAGCGCGTGAAGATACGCTTGCGCCCCATCGGGGAACCGCCATTGCAATCCATGTGTCATCAGACTGATCATGCCATTGACGAACAGGACCGTCGCAACCGCGCCGCTGATAACGAGCCTATTTGTTCCGGTCCGTTGTTCGATATGTTGCCAGACCGACCAAGAGAAAATCGCAAAGAGCAGGCAGGGGATGACCAGCAAGACTAGGTCGAGCTTCGCATGCCCTGAGATGCTGAGCGCGGTGTTCAGTTTGAGAAGTGGAACGGCCCAAAGGAAGGTGTGAAGCACCATTCCAAACCAACGCCTGCCAAAGTCGGTCATCTCTGGCTGCGAAGTTCGACTGCGGCTCCCAAGATAGAGAAAAGACAGGCCGAGCGCCACAGTGGCACGCGACACCAACGTGTCACCGAAGGCCGAGATTGCAAGGATTCCGGCCAAGATATTAATGACGCCGATAAATGCTGCGAACTCCAGAACGCGGAATAGGTGCGTGATGATGAACGGCAGTGCGCCGAACAGAAAGGCCCATAAGCCGCCGATGGGAAGCTGTTGAACCATCGGAGCGTCGATCAGTGTCAGGACCAACGAAACGATGGAAATGCTGCCCAGCACGAAAAGCAAACGCACGCTGTTAGGTGAAAACAACCAGAAGAGCACGCTGAGGATCACGCCACACTGCGCGATCAGTGCCAGCAACCACAAATGGTCGAAAAGCCCGTCGAACCGCATGCCCGTTTCAACAGGAAAGAACACTTGGCCGATATTGGTTGTGAAGGTGGCAGCCAACAACAACGCATGACCAAGGTTCTCATACTCTTGCGGTAAGAACACCATCCAGCCCACGCCGAACAGCAGCACGGCACAGCACAGAACGCCGATGAAGTATGCCTGCAACACGCAGATGATCTGGGATTTGAATATGTCCGTGCCACGGATCAGCTGATTGGCGCACCACGCGCCACAAAAGACAAGGATGATATCCTTGGCAAAGGCGTCCGCACCCACTTGTCCCGCGCCCAAAGCGGCAAGAACAAAAGCGAGGCAGGCCAATGCAAGTAGAAACTGTCTGATTTCCGACCGCGCGGATTCAGAATCTTTGAGAACAAAGACGTCTGACACACGCAAGGTCGAGCGGGTTGACACAGTATCACACCTTAGCAGCTACGGCCCCCACCGTTGAGCATGGATACTCCTTCGCTGACGGCGCGGGCAACTGCCAATTGGGAAACAGTGTGTTGTACCGATTATGGCATTGTTGCGGAGATTGGTCGCAATCCAGCCGCGAAAATGTCAGGTTTGTCTGCTTGCCTCTTGTCGAGAGTCCATTCGTAGACATCTCGGATCTGGTTCGCTTTGCGGGACCACAGGAAAAACTCATCCACCCGTGCTTTCGCCGTCGCTGCAATCGGCGCAAGGGCGTCCGGGTTTTCTGCCAAGCGTTGGAATATGGTATGAAATCCGGCGATGATCTCATCACGGCTGCCGCATGGCACTTTGAAACCTGATTGAGTCGTTACCAATTCACCCGGACCTGCGTAGTCCACGATGACGGGAACAACGCCCAAAGCCATCGCTTCAAGCACGACCCCGCCTCCGAATTCACGGATCGACGGAAAACTGAGGATGTGAGACTTGCTCAGGAGCGTCTGAACTTCGGAATGGTCTATCCATTTGTGGAACGTAAGTCCTGTTTCGCATCCAAGCGATTTTGCTTGGGCGATCAGGTCTCCGAGCATCGGTCCGTCACCTATGATATCCAGCGTCATCCGACCGCTACGCAGGAGATCCGCCGCCGCCGCTATCAGCATGTCTGCGCCTTTATAAGGCACCAGACGTCCGACAAAGCAGGCCTTCAGAACATCACCGGTCGGCTTTGCGATCTTGTTGAACCGACCCGGATCAATGCCGTTCTCCGGGATGTAGACCGTTTTGTCCTGATACGCCTTGGGAATTTCGCTTTGTGTGTGGCGTGATCCGACCACGATTGCCGATGCATGCTTGAGAGCGGTGTTGCGGCCGGGCAGATGTTTGTAAGCGCTTCGAATGTAGCTTAGCCATTCCTTTTCCGCGCGCCGCTCGGCGTCGAAATGCTTGGGCCAGGGTACGCCCCCATTCAAAGGACCCAAAACAAACGGTACACCAACGCGGTGAACCTTGCGCGCAATCGGAGAGCTGATGGTCGGGCTTAGTGGCGTGATCCGGTGGACAACGTCGAAAGCGCCAGCTTTGATTGCGGGGCCGAATTCCTTCCAGACAAGATGCTCGAACCAAGGATATATCAACGCGTTTATTGCTTGCAGCGTTGTCCAGCCCTTGCCTTCGCCCATGCGCAGTTTTTCGGCCAAAGCCCATAGTGGCCGCGCGACGGCCTCTGAATCGATTGCCGTAAAGTCCTTCCCTTCGACAAGCCCTGCACGCAGAATCGCATCTCGGTTGCGCACTTGCGTGACCAGATGCACATCCGCCACGTCCCGCAAGGCCTGCGCGAGCGACCAGCCCACAAGCGGAACACTCACCCATTCGGGGTTCGCGGCTTCGGCGATGGCCAAAACCCGCGGAGGGCGGTTTCTCGATGTTTGCATAAGGATCGTCGTGTCCTACAATACGGTGCGCCATTGCACGCGGTGGCTGGATAGATACGCGCCCCGCCCGTCGCGGAGGGTTTCTGCATAGCCCGTTAAAGCGCCGGCCATCAACCACGTCAGTGGCGTAAGCGTGGCATTCGGCAACATATCGAAGACATTGACCGCGAGGATCAATGAGAGCGGAATGATCAGGAGCGAATAGTCGCCCTGTTCCCGGTACCTGATTTCGCGCCACAACAGGAAAACGGGCAAGACCAAGAGCCCGAATTCCGCCAGAAAGCCAAGCCATCCCAACTGACCGATCAGGATGATCCAGCGACCGTCAGTGATCGTCTCGATCATCCCGTTGCTCGGATTCATGATCTGGTTGCGATCATAATTGCCCCAGCCGAAAAGGGGCTTTTCTTGGGCGCGTTCAAGAAGCCTGTTCTCGTTGTGGAACCGGAAGTCCAGCGAGGCCGCGCGATCTTCGTCAATGCTGGCGGCTGCCTCAAGGATAGCGGTCTCTGGGACAAGACCTGCGCCTTTCATGGCGGGATAGGTGATCGCAAACGCAGCGATGCACACAGCCAATCGCATCTGCCATTTCATGCCGAACAATACGATCACAGGGATCAAAACCGCAGCGAACAACCAAGCGCCGAGCGATTTCGCTAGGATCAGAACACCTGTCAGGTACATCCCGATCAGCAGGAATTTCCAATTCGACTTGAATGCGCCGGTCTTCCAAAGGGCAAAAGCCGCGACGATGGCCATCAGCAGATAGAATGCTGCCCAGATGCCGTGGTACAGAAAGACCATGGGACGGAAGCCGCCAAAGCGGATCGTCTGGACGAAGTCGTGCTGATAATAGCCGTAGATCCACAGGTTCAGTTGGGGCGACAGGCGGACTTCGATTAGCATCGGCAAAGAGTAAATGAGCCCGCCAATCATAAACGCCAGCATGAGATCACGTTGATCCTCTGCATGGCACAGGAATCTTCGGGCCAGCAGGAAGGGCAGGATCAGCAGTACCTGCTGAATGATGAATGCAATCGCGTCGCGAATGGTCATGCCTTGGATATAGAATTCGCCCCAATAGATCGGGCTGCGGTTGAGTAGCGCTGTGGCGACAGGCGAGAAGATGAACAGAACTAACAGCACCACGGCGATTGGCGATCGCGGCAACAGCCTGAAGTCGCGAGAATACATCCAGAACCACATCACAAGCGCGCTAAGCGCCGGGATCGTATGTTTGGTCAGCGGTGGAACCAGCGGAAAGTCAAAACCAGCAGGAGGTTCTGGCAAGAACAGATAGCCAGCCAGAAGCGTTGCGATCACAGCACGGCCGGGCGGCAGTTTCTGAAACAGAACAACTGTCACGAGTGGCCATATGGCCAGTATTAGAAGTGCCAATGCATTTGGCATTCAGTGTCCTGCCGTTAGCATGCCGTTCGAGGGTCGGTTGCATTTATAGTCTGGAGCCACAGCTCAAAGCCATGTCTGGTTCCTGACCCGTTTAACATACTGCAATCGAAATTCGGCACAAATGGTGCGGGAATGCAGCAAATACATGATAGTGCAGCTTCCCGGTTTGGCCGTGTCGGGCAGTGCGTTCATGGATTTTGGCTATAAGTTGGGTATCAAATTGGCCCTATTGGCTATTGCGACGCATCGCTAGTGTCCGCCCAACCGCGCCGGCCCCTCGGTCCGCGCCCTTCTCAGGGAGAGCCACCATGAAAATGACCACCGAAGAAGCTTTTGTCAAAGTCCTCCAGATGCACGGGATCGAACATGCGTTCGGGATCATCGGGTCTGCGTTCATGCCGATCTCGGATATCTTCCCGAAAGCAGGCATCACGTTCTGGGACTGTGCACATGAAGGTTCTGGCGGCATGATGGCTGACGGGTATACCCGCGCATCCGGCAAGATGAGCATGATGATCGCGCAGAACGGTCCGGGCATCACCAACTTCGTCACCGCCGTGAAAACGGCCTACTGGAACCACACGCCTCTGTTGCTGGTCACGCCGCAAGCGGCCAACAAAACCATCGGGCAGGGCGGCTTCCAAGAAGTCGAACAGATGAAGCTGTTCGAAGATATGGTCGCCTATCAGGAAGAAGTACGCGACGCCTCGCGCGTGGCCGAAGTGCTGAACCGCGTGATCCTGAACGCCAAGCGCGCCTCTGCCCCCGCACAGATCAACATGCCGCGCGACTTCTGGACCCAAGTGATCGACATCGACCTGCCTGAAGTGGTCGAGTTCGAACGGCCCTCCGGTGGTGACAGCGCCATTCAAAAGGCCGCTGACCTGATCTCGTCCGCCAAGAACCCGGTTATCCTGAACGGCGCGGGTGTGGTTCTGGCGGGCGCAATCCCCGCAACCATGGCCCTTGCTGAACGGCTCACGGCACCTGTGTGCGTTGGCTATCAGCACAATGATGCCTTTCCGGGATCGCATCCGCTGTTTGCCGGACCTTTGGGGTATAACGGGTCGAAGGCGGGGATGGAGTTGATCAGCCAAGCCGACGTTGTTCTGTGCCTTGGCACACGCCTCAATCCGTTCTCCACCCTGCCGGGCTATGGCATCGACTATTGGCCCAAAGGCGCGAAGATCATTCAGGTTGACATCAACCCCGACCGCATCGGTCTGACAAAGAAGGTCAGCGTCGGCATCGTTGGTGATGCCAAGAAAGTGGCCGAGGGCATCCTCGCACGTCTGTCCGATACGGCGGGCGATGAGGGCCGTGAGGAACGGAAAGCCAATATCGCGAAAACCAAATCCACATGGGCGCAGCAACTGTCCAGCATGGACCACGAACAGGACGATCCCGGCACCACATGGAACGAACGCGCCCGTGCCGCCAAGCCGGACTGGATGAGCCCCCGCATGGCATGGCGCGCGATCCAGTCAGCGTTGCCGAACGACGCGATCATATCGTCCGACATCGGCAACAACTGCGCCATCGGCAACGCCTACCCGACCTTTGAACAAGGGCGGAAGTACCTTGCCCCCGGTCTGTTTGGCCCCTGTGGTTACGGTCTGCCGTCCATTGTGGGTGCCAAGATCGGGTGCCCGGATGTGCCGGTGGTCGGCTTCTCGGGTGATGGTGCGTTCGGCATCGCTGTGACCGAACTGACTGCGATCGGTCGTCCGGAATGGCCCGCGATCACTCAGATCGTGTTCCGCAACTATCAGTGGGGAGCGGAAAAGCGGAACTCCACGCTTTGGTATGACGACAACTTCGTCGGTACGGAACTGGACGAGGGTGTCAGCTACGCCGCTATCGCCAAGGCCTGCGGTCTGCAGGGTATTGTGGCCCGCACGATGGACGAACTGCGCGATGCGCTGAACACCGCCATCAAGGATCAGATGGAGAATGGCAAGACAACGCTGATCGAAGCCATGATCAATCAGGAACTGGGAGAGCCGTTCCGCCGCGACGCGATGAAAACGCCCGTTGCCGTCGCGGGCATCGACCCGGCGGATATGCGCCCGCAAAAGGTCGCCTGACATGACCGACCCCGCACATGAAGGACCGATTTTGGTTCTGAATGCGGGGTCGTCCTCGATCAAGTTCGCGTTGTTTGATAAGAACGTGACTGAAACGCTCTCGGGCATGGCCGAAGCCATCGGCGGCGCGTCCAGTCTTCGGATAGGTGCGGATAAGCGGGACGTCCCGCTCATAGACCACCGTGCCGCTTTGGAAGCCATCCTCAATGCGTTGGCCGAGCGGGGGATCACCCCTGACACGCTTCGCGCGGCCGGGCATCGCGTGGTGCATGGTGGGCGCAAGCTCACCGGTCCGATGCGCGTCACTGATGAGGTGCGCGCCGAGATCGCCAATTGCACCCCGCTTGCCCCGCTGCACAATCCGCACAACCTTGCGCCGATGGAAGCGCTGTTGCGGCTTGCACCGGACCTGCCTCAGTTTGCCAGCTTCGATACGTCGTTCCATGCCAATAACCCGAATGTGGCCACGCGATACGCGATCCCAAAAATGATGGAGACTAAGGGCATCCGCCGCTACGGGTTCCACGGGCTCAGCTACGCGTCCCTTGTGCGCCGTCTTCCAGAAGTGTCGGGCGAGGCGCTGCCGTCGCGCCTTTTGGCGTTCCACCTCGGTAACGGCGCGTCGCTCTGCGCAATCCACAATGGACAGTCGATTGCCACGACAATGGGATATTCGCCGCTGGACGGCCTGACGATGGGCACACGCTCTGGCGGGATCGACGCGAACGCAGTCCTGCGGCTGGTTGAAGAAAACGGGTTGGAGCGGACCAAGGCGATCCTGAATCACGAGAGCGGTTTGCTGGGCCTGTCGGGTGGCAAGTCTGACATGCGCAAGCTAATGCTGGATGCGTCGGCTGAAAGCGCCTTTGCGGTCGAGCATTTTTGCTATTGGACCCTTCGCCATGCCGGATCGCTGATCGCGGCTTTGGAGGGTCTCGACGCCATCGCCTTTACCGGAGGGATTGGTGAGAATGCAGTCGGTGTGCGGGCACGTATCCTGCGGGGGCTGGAATGGGCGGGTGTGCGGATCAATCCGGATTTCAATCACCGCTCTGGCCCACGCCTGCATGCAGACAGTTCTAAAGTCGCTGTTTGGGTCATCACCGCCGAAGAAGAGCGCATGATTGCGCTGGATGCCATGGCCTTGTTGGAGGCCGCATGAGATCCACCGTTCAGCTTTGCTGCGCGAGGGTGATCGTGACCAGCGTTGACGCCACGATGTCGTCCATTGTGGCTCCGCGGCTCAGATCGCAAACCGGGCGGGCAAAACCTTGCAGAAACGGGCCGATAGCCTGCGCGCCCGCCAATTCCTGGCACAGCTTGTACGCGATGTTGCCCGCGTCCAACGATGGGAAGATCAGCACATTGGCATCTCCGCTGCCCAATCCTTTCTTCGCGGCAATGGTGGTGTTCAGCGCGGCATCCGCCTGGATCGGTCCTGCAAACCCCGTGGCCTCGGCAACGCTGCGCACGAGATCCACACTGTCGCCTGCGCCGCTGGTGCCGGTGGAGAACGACAAAAGCGCGACCCGCGCGTCGCCCATCAGCGCCTTTGCCGTGTCAGCCGACGCCCGCGCAATGGCTTCCAGCGCCGCTGCATCCGGTGCCACGTTTACCGCGCAATCTGCGAACACGAATTCGCGCCCATCCGGGAACACCATCAGGAAATACGAGGAAGGGACTGTCACGCCCTTGGCCAGACCGATGGCCATGCTCGCCGCTTCGATCACGCGCCGCGTCGGGCTGTCGGCCCCTGCGACCATCGCGTCGGCCTCGCCTGCGGCGACCATTCCGGCGGCGCGGTACAGGGGTTTCTGCAAAAGCCTGCGGGCCATCGCCTCTTTCATCCCGCGCGCCGACACGAGGGCGGCAACCTGTGCCTCAGTGGGATCAGCCGCGATATCGAGCACGGAACACAGCCCGTCCTTGGTCAGACGCTGCGCGGCGTTTGCAACGCGTGGATCGTCCAGTTCGGGGAACACGACGCGGGTGTTCGATCCTGCAGCAACGGCGCGTGCCTTGTCCAGAACGCTCATATCACTCTCCCACTTCCGCCCGCAAAGGAGCCTTCAATGACTGATAACGTCAAGATCAACCGAGGCTTGAAGGGCGTCTATTTCGAACGGTCCGGGGTGAGCGACATCGACGGCGCCGCTGGAACGCTGCAATATCGGGGCTATTCGATCCATGATCTGGCCACGCATGCCACGTTCGAAGAGGTGTGCCACCTCTTGATGAAGGGCGAGTTGCCGAACGCGGCAGAACTTGCAGCCTTTGACGCGGAGATGCGTGCAGCGCGGGCTGTGCCGGATACCGTTCTCGACATCATCCGCGTGTGCAAAGATGGCCACCCGATGGACGTGCTGCGCACGGCGGTGTCTGCGCTGGCGGCGTTGGAGCCGGACAGCCTTGCGACCGGGGAAGAAGCGTTCCTTCGCAACGGAATTCGCCTGACCGCACAAGTTCCCACGCTCGTCGCGGCGCATGAGGCGATCCGCAATGGGCGTGATCCGGTTGCCCCGGATGACGACCTCAGCCACGCCGCCAACTGGCTCTGGATGCTCAAGGGCGAAAAGCCGTCGGAGGATGCAGCGCGTCTGGCCGATGTGGATTTTGTCCTACACGCCGAACATGGTGCCAACGCGTCGAGCTTTGCCGCGCGGGTGACGGTTGGGACCGAGGCGAACCTGCACGGTGCCATCGTGACTGCGCTCAGCACGCTGGCGGGTCCTGCGCATGGTGGTGCGGCGGAAGACGTGATGAAGATGGTCAAGGAGATCGGAACGCCCGAAAAAGCGGCGGACTACGTCAAGACCAAGCGCGCCAACCGCGAGGCTGTCACCGGCTTCGGCCACCGCGTTTACCGCGCCGAAGACCCCCGAGCGCGCCACATGCGTGAAGGGGTCCGCAAGCTGGGCGAAGAGATGGGTGCTCCCGAATGGTACGAGATCCTGCAAGCGGTCGTCGAAGCGATGAAGCCCTACAGCCGTCACGGTCTGAATGTGAACGTGGATTTCTATTCAGGGGTGATCTACCAGCTGCACGGTATCCCGATGGACCTTTACGTTCCGATCTTTGCCATCGGCCGGATGCCGGGGTGGGTGATCCAGTGCATCGAACAGCAGCGCGGGAATATTCTCATCCGTCCGCTCACACTCTACAACGGGCCGGAACCGCGTGATTGGTTGCCAATAGACGCCCGATGAGACGGAGATGTAAGCGCTTGCATAATGCGCCTTTACCATCGGCGCAGAAACGTAAACACTGTCGCCAATTCTGACCGGGGCGACACCCGGCGGATCAGGGAGAATTGATATGGGCCACGTCCAGCCAGAGCTGAACCTGTCACCGAAAGTCTCGGACGAGGTGCGCAAAACCACGTGCTACATGTGCGCCTGCCGTTGTGGGATCAACGTGCACATGAAGGATGGCAAGGTCGCCTATATCGAAGGCAACCGGGACCATCCGGTGAACAAAGGTGTGCTTTGTGCCAAGGGCAGCGCGGGGATCATGCAGCACAACGCACCGTCCCGTCTGCGGGCACCGCTCAAACGGGTTGGTCCGCGTGGGTCGGGTGAGTTTGAGGAGATCAGCTGGGACGAGGCATTGGAGATCGCGACTGGATGGCTCAAGCCGATCCGCGACGCGGCACCGGAAAAGCTCGCGTTCTTCACTGGTCGCGACCAGTCGCAATCCTTCACAAGCTTTTGGGCGCAGAATTTCGGCACTCCGAACTATGCCGCGCATGGTGGCTTCTGTTCCGTCAACATGGCCGCCGCTGGCATCTATACGATGGGTGGTGCATTCTGGGAATTCGGTCAACCCGACTGGGACCACACCAAGCTGTTTATACTGTTTGGCGTGGCCGAAGATCACGACAGCAACCCGATCAAAATGGGCCTTGGCAAGATCAAGGCGCGCGGGGCCAAGGTGATCGGCGTCAACCCGATCCGCACCGGCTACAACGCGATTGCCGATGATTGGGTCGGCATCACGCCGGGCACGGATGGTCTGTTCATTCTCGCGCTGGTGCATGAACTGATGAAGGCCGGGAAGATCGACCTCGATTACCTTGCCCGCTACACCAACGCGCCGGTTTTAGTGAATGGCGATCCGAAGTCGCCGGAACATGGGCTGTTCCTCAAGGACGACAACGGCAAGCCGCTGGTTATGGACCGCGCGACCGGCAAACTGACACCATTCGATCAGCCGGGCGTCAAGCCCGACCTTGCCGCCAGCTACCGTCATGCCGGGATCACGCATAAGACCGTCATGCACCTGATGGCCGAACGCTATCTTGATCCGCAATACGCCCCCGAAGCTGTGGCTGAAACTTGCGGCGTTTCCGCCACCAAGATCAAGCGCATCGCGGCCGAGATTGCCCGCGTCGCCTTTGACGAAGCGATTGAGATTGCCCAGCCTTGGACTGATTTCCGGGGCGAAAAGCACGACAAGATGGTGGGTCGCCCTGTCAGCTTCCACGCGATGCGCGGCATCAGTGCCCATTCCAACGGCTTCCAGACCTGCCGCGCGTTGCATGTGCTGCAAATCCTGCTCGGCAGCGTTGAAACCCCCGGTGGGTTCCGCTTCAAACCGCCTTACCCCAAGCCCGCAACAGCGCATCCGAAGCCGCATTGCAAGGTGACACCGGGCAAGCCGCTGGACGGCCCGCATCTGGGCTTTGTGCATGGCCCCGACGACTTGTGTCTCAAGGAAGACGGCACCCCCGCCCGCATCGACAAGGCGTTCACATGGGAAAACCCGATGAGCGCGCATGGCCTGATGCACATGGTCATCTCGAATGCCTATGCCGGCGATCCCTACAAGATCGACACGCTGTTCATGTATATGGCGAACATGTCGTGGAACTCGACGATGAACACGTCTGGCGTGATGAAGATGCTCACGGACACGGGTGAGAACGGCGACTACGTGATCCCGCGCATCATCTATTCCGATGCCTATTCGTCCGAGATGGTCGCTTATGCCGACTTGATCCTGCCCGACACGACCTACCTTGAGCGGCACGACTGTATCTCGCTCCTCGACCGCCCGATCTGCGAGGCGGACGCGGCGGCCGATGCGATCCGATGGCCTGTGGTTGAACCCGACCGTAATGTGCGCGGCTTCCAATCGGTGCTGTGCGAGTTGGGCGCGAAACTCGACCTGCCGGGATTTGTGAATGAGGACGGCAGCCAGAAATACGCGGATTACGCGGATTACATCACCAACCACCAGCGACGCCCCGGTGTCGGTCCCTTGGCGGGGTGGCGTATGGGCCAAGAGGGCCTGACCGGCGGGCGCGGCGACGTCAACGAGGCGCAGATCGACAGCTATATCGCAAATGGCGGGTTCTGGTCGTCGCATGTGCCGGACGAGGGGCTGTACTATAAACCGTGGAACAAGGCCTATCAGGATTGGGCGGTGGAAATCGGTCTCTACGATGCGGCCGCGCCTTATATCTTCCAGCTTTACGTCGAACCGATGCGCAAGTTCCAACTGGCCGCCGAAGGGCATGGCGACCGCCAACCGCCGGATCACCTGCGCGCGCGGATCAAGGAAACGCTAGATCCGCTGCCGATCTGGTATGCGCCTTTCGAAGACAGCCGCGTCGACACCGAGGAATTCGCAATCCACGCGCTGACGCAGCGCCCGATGGCGATGTACCACAGCTGGGGCACGCAGAACGCGTGGCTGCGGCAAATCCATGGGCATAACCCGCTCTACCTGCCGACCAAGCTTTGGGAAAAGCACGGGTTCAAGACTGGGAATTGGGCGCGCGTGACGTCTGCTCATGGTGACATCACAGTCCCTGTCGCGCATATGGCGGCGCTGAACGAAAACACCGTCTGGACATGGAACGCCATCGGCAAACGCAAAGGTGCATGGGCCTTGGACAAAGACGCGCCTGAGGCGACCAAAGGGTTCTTGTTGAACCACCTGATCCACGAACTGCTGCCGCCCAAAGGCGATGGTCTGCGCTGGGCAAACTCTGACCCGATCACCGGACAGGCGGCGTGGTTCGATCTGCGGGTGAAGATCGAAAAGGTAGACGGACCGTCTGAATCGCATCCTGTGTTCGATGAGCTGAAATCGCCTGTCGGCCAAGGACCAGATGAGTTGCGCTGGAAGGTGGAACCATGAGCGGAGCAATGAAAGCCACGCTGCTGGCCATCGCGGTTGTGCTGATCGGCATGGCTGGGTCGTTCATCTGGTTCGTCGCAACCTGGGACAAAGAGGCAGAACAGCCGATCGGGTTTGCGCCAGCACCCACCATCACGATCACAGAGGACCGCACCGCATGACGCAGCTTCCCGAAAAGACAGACCGCAAGATGGGTCTGGTGATCGACCTCGACACCTGTGTCGGGTGTCATGCTTGCGTTGTGTCCTGCAAAGGCTGGAACACCGAAAACTACGGCGCGCCTTTGTCAGACCAAAACCCCTATGGCGCGGACCCGTCAGGCACGTTCCTTAACCGTGTTCATTCCTACGAGGTTCAGCCCGAAAGCGGCCCGGCGCAGCTCATCCATTTCCCGAAATCCTGCCTTCATTGCGAAGACGCACCCTGCGTGACCGTCTGCCCAACAGGGGCCAGCTACAAGCGCACCGAAGACGGGATCGTACTGGTGAACGAGAAAGACTGCATCGGCTGCGGTCTCTGCGCCTGGGCCTGTCCCTATGGCGCGCGCGAGTTGGACAAGGCGGAAGGGGTGATGAAGAAATGCACCCTTTGCGTGGACCGCATCTATAACGAGAACCTCCCCGAGGAAGACCGCGTTCCCGCCTGCGTGCGCACCTGTCCGTCCAATGCCCGTCACTTTGGCGATCTCGGCGACCCCGACAGCGCTGTCAGCCAGCTTGTCGCCGAACGTGGTGGGATGGACCTGATGCCTGAACAAGGCACCAAGCCCGTCAACAAATACCTGCCGCCGCGTCCCAAGGACCGGCTCAACGAAGAAATCGACATCCTAGCCCCGCTGCTCGCCCCCGTGGTGGAAGAGCCCAAGGGCTTTCTGGGATGGCTCGACAAGACGCTGGAGAAACTCTGATGCATCCGGCTCCATCAATTATCGCGTTCAGCACGTTTTCGGGTCTTGGTTTGGGCCTGCTGTTCTGGCTTGGGATCGACTCAACAGCGCCAACCGGCTGGGTGGCCTTCGCGTTCTTCGCGATTGGCTATGCTTTGGCAGTCGGAGGGCTGATCTCGTCGACCTTCCACCTTGGCCGCCCCGAGCGGGCGATCAAGGCTTTCACCCAATGGCAGACAAGCTGGCTCAGCCGAGAGGCGTGGTGTGCCGTTGCCGCTCTGGTGACCATGGGGATCTACGCGTTCCTGCTCGTCTTCTTCGACACGCAGGTCTCGATCCTGGGTTGGATCGGGGCCGCGTTTGCGCTGGCCACCGTCTACACGACGTCAATGATCTATGCGCAGCTCAAGACCGTGCCGCGCTGGAACACTGTCCTGACCTCGGCACTCTTCCTGGCGCTGTCGATTGCAGGCGGCGCGCTGCTCTCTGGGCGTGTGACCATCGGCCTGATCCTGCTCTTGGTGGCGGGCGGCCTTCAGGCGCTTTGGTGGAAGACCGGCGACACGCGGTTCAAGCAAAGCGGCACCGATCTCAAGACTGCGACCGGCCTTGGCAATATCGGTGAAGTCCGCGCTTTTGAGCCACCGCATACGGGAACGAACTACCTGCTGAATGAGATGGTCTACACTGTTGGTCGCCGACATGCGCAGAAACTGCGGATGATCGCATTCATTCTGATGCTGGTCGTCCCCGTGTTCCTCTTGCTATTGCCCTATCCGCACATCTTCGGCCTGCTGGCCCTGATCAGCCACATCGCGGGCGTTCTGGTGTCCCGCTGGCTGTTCTTTGCAGAAGCAGAACACGTGGTCGGACTTTACTACGGGATGCGGTGATCCATGGCATTCCTTCCGGGGTTTGACGAACGCTGGAAGGACGTTCCCGACTTCATCTTAGGGATCACCAAGGACATCTGGGAAGACCGCGGCATAAACACGCTGCACCAATATTACGGGCCAGAGCTTGTGGTCCGTTCTCCGGCTTCTGTCATTAAGGGGCAACACCGGGATCATCGCCGCGACCGAGGCCACTTTGGCCGAATTTCCGGATCGTCAGCTTCTGGGCGAAGACGTGATCTGATGCGCCACTGGCGACGATAGCTTCCTGTCCTCGCATCGTCTCTATTGTAGCGCCACACATGACGGCCCGGATGTGTATGGCGCGCCGACGGGGCGCAAACTGGCCTACCGCATCCTTGCCGATTGCTGGTGCCGCGACAACGGCGTGCATGACGAGTGGTTGGTACGGGATCAGGGCGCGATTGTCCGCCAGATGGGACAGGACGTGGTGGACTGGACTCGAGACCTCATCGTGTGGGAGGGTGGGCCAGACACATGCGTGAAACCGCTGACACCCGCGACGGACATGCCCGGACCTTACAAGGGTACCGGCAACGACAGCCCTTGGGGACAGGCGTTGGCCGACATCCTGACCCGGATCGCCAAAGCTGAATTCTCTGTCATACCTGAAAGCTATGACCGCGCTGCCGAGCTTGCTTATCCCGGGCATGTCACCGGCGTGGGTCACTCAGATGCAGACCGGTTCTGGATGCAGCTTCACGCGGCGTTCCCAAACGCGCAGTTTTCTATCGATCACCAAATCGGGATGGAGGAGCCGCTGTGCGGTGCGCGTGCTGCGGTGCGCTGGTCTTTGCACGGCACCCATTCTGGCTGGGGCATGTTCGGCGCGCCGACCGGGGTTGAAGTGTTCATCATGGGCATCACCCATGCTGAGTTTGGGCGAAATGGATTGCGGCGTGAATGGACGTTGATCGACGAAACTGCGGTCTGGAAACAGATCCTGCTGGCGACCGGAAACCTTTGACCTCTACGCCGTGGTGCGACGCACCAGAGTCACGGGCAATGGGGCAGGGGGCAAAACCTCTGTCCCGCCGATTTCGGACAGCAGCGCATCTACGGTGGTGCTTACCATCGCTTCGGCATCCTGCTTGATCGTGGTCAAACCATAGGCCGGCCATGCCGCGCTTGGCACATCGTCGAAGCCCATCAGCGCAACATCTTCCGGTACGCGCAAACCCAGTTCCGACCGCAGAACATCCATCACGCCAAACGCCATATAGTCATTGGCCACGAACACCGCATCCGGCCGGTCGGGCGTGTCGAACATGCGCCGCGCCGCCTCTTTGGCGCGGGGCAAGCGGTAGTCGCCGACCTCCCGCGCAAACAGGCCCAGCCCCGCGGCGCGCAGCCCTTCCATGAAACCCGCCTCGCGGTCGCGCTGCGTGCTGGCGCCTTCCCAGCCCGCGATATGCCCGATCCGCGTGCGCCCAAGCGAAATCAAATGCTCCGCCGCCAAACGCCCCCCCATGCGGTTGTCCGACACCACCGCCAACTCGCCCTCGGCCTCAAGCTTGCGATTGAACAAAACGACAGGAACACCCGATGCGCGGCAGCGATCCGCAAGATCGGAACTCAAGGAAACCGAGGCCAATATCAGACCGTCCACTTGGTAATCGAGGATCTGACTCACCACGTCTTCGACATCATCTGTAGAGTGCGCCGCCATGAAGACCAGCACGTGATACCCCTCGCGCTCCAGCGCTTCGGACAGCAGTTCCAGCACGGTCGGGTAGAAATGGTTATCAAGATAGGCCACTACCAGCCCAATGATTTTGCTTTTTCCGGTCAGCATCGCGCGCGCCAGCACGTTGGGTCGGTAGCCCAGTGCGCTGGCGGCCTCGCGCACTTTGGAGGCCGTGCGTTCGCTGACCGAAGCCCCGGGCGTGAAAACGCGGCTGACCGCAGAGCGACTGACCCCCGCGCGCTTGGCGACGTCAAGCGATGTGACTTTGCGCGTTGTGGTCATGGGGCAGGTGGGGTCTTTTCGCCCCGGTCATAGGCTTCCCAGCCTTCGCCGCCGAACACGTCAACGCCAAGCTGTGCCAAGACATGCGGGAAATCGACCATCACGTAATTGTCGACGATCTTGCCATCGACCACTTTCCAGAAATCCATGTAACGGATGGTGACGCGCTTGCCTGTCGGCTCCACCCCCATGAACCGCCCTGAATGTATCGCTTCCTGACGTCCAAAGGCAGCGGCCCATTCGACCATGTAAAGCCGCGCCTCGTCAACGCAGACTTTGTCCGAGAACGCGGCTTGAAACGGCTTTTGCCAGTTGTCCTGAAACTCTCGCAGACCCTCTTTGGTGCCGCAGCCGGTGTTGCCCATCCAGCGGAACCCCTCAGCAAAGAACTCACCGATATCGGCAATGCGGTGGTCGTTGAGACCGTCCACCATGCCTTCGATCACCCGGCGGGTGTCTTCGGTCTTGGACAGATCCGTATCGCGGGTCAGAACCGCCTGTTCCGGTCGTGCGCCTGCCATCATCCCTCACTGCATGCGTTTGCAAGAGAGTGGACGCATCCCCCCCGATTTGGCAAGCGCGTTACTTGGACTTCCAGCTGTCCAGCCACCGCCGGAACCCGCTGCGACGGCGCGCGATGCCGTCACCGACCGACTCGAAGCCCTCTTCCACGTCCTCAAAAACGGGGTCGATGCGCGCGATGCGGAAGCGCCGCCAGCGCACCCAGATCGCCCAGAACAGCGCGGCCAAGGTCGTCAGGATGATGATGTTGATCCACGGAATGATCCGCACATCCGGGCCGTCCACAGCCCGCACATTCAAAGCGTTGGGAAAGATCGTCAGGAATTCGTTGCGCCAGCCATAATGCTTGATCACCACCCATTGCGGCGCGGCAGACGTGCTGCGCAGATCCGCTGCTTCGGCTTGCAGGTTCGATGTGTCGAACTTAAAATAGGGCGGCCAGCCCCAGCCGGTGTCTTCATTGCGATACACCATGACATCGCCACCCGACCGCACGCCTGAGATAAAGAAAACGTCACGGTTCGGCAGGCTGCCATCGCTGCCTACATCTGCGGACGCCCAGAACCAGCGGTTCTCGCCCGGATCAACGCGGCGCACTTCGGTATCGGTGATCCGCGCAATATCATGCTGCGGCAGCGTGTAATGCAGGAACGACGCGAACAGCACCCAAAAGGTCAGGATGAAAGCCCATTTGATGTAACCCACGGCGCGTCCCCTAGTAGAAGTTCGTAAAGTAGATGATCACAGAGATAACCACCATGGGCACGATATACACCCCCAGAATGAGCTTACGTCGCAGCGATCCGTCATACTCGCGCAAGCCACCTTCGACAAAGGTCTCCCGGTCGCCCTCTTGGATCTCTTCGTCCCATTCCTTTTCCAGCTTGTCGCGCCTGACCGCGCGGGAATAAAGCGAGAGGCAGATATAGACCACGCTCAGGACCAGAAATCCGATCACCAGCAACCGACCAAGTGCAAACATACCCTACCTCCGAACCGCCCCCCAGGGGCCCACGCGCGTGATGATATCGTCGCGGATCGGCGCCGGTTCTTCAAGCGGCGCGTCATGGCCGAACAAAGCCTCCCGCGCACCGGCCTTGTCGGCGACGTATTCCCGCGTCAGGAAATCCACCACATAGGCGCGCTTCGTGTCCGTCCACCCGCGATAGGCGGCGTAAAACGCCTCCTTGTGGCAGATATAGAGCTGGCGGATGTCCTTGGGCGACAGCTCGGACAGCAGCATGTTGACCAGCGTGGCATCGGGCGTGTCACTGGCCCGCAGCGTGTAGAAATACGCCGGGTTGTCGCTCGCGATCCGGGGCCACTTGGCATCCCCATCCGCCCATTGCACCAGCTGGTTCAGCGCGTGCCATTCGGGGGGGAGCCGATCAGAGTACCGCCGCGCCAGCCCGCGAATGTCGCGCCGGGTCGCCCCGGTACGGTCGATCTCCGCCTCCTGCGCGATATCCACAACGATGAAATCCATCTTCTGCCGCAGAATGGCCGAGGCATCGATCCCCCGTGCTTTCACAATCGGCTCCACCAACCCGTTCAGGTCCAGAAACTTCGCCACCTTGTTCCGATCCCGCAACCCGAACGTATAGGCAATCGGCAGCCCCGGCACGACATCCCCCGCACAGATCGCCGCCGGATGCTCTACCTGTCGGAACACGTACATCCCACCGAAATGGCTTGTGTGAAAGTTTTCCTGTTTGAACTCCATCTGTTTGAGCCGCACCGGATTGCGCACCACATCGCCCGTGCGCTTGGCCAAGGTGATCATTTCTGCGATCAGCACATCATCATGCCAGCCGTCGGCGTCGGTCTTGAACCGATCCACCAACGCGCCCAGCTTTTCCGCATCGCGCACCGTGCCGCTCGTCGTGTCCGCCTCGATCCTGATCGTGTGAATATCGAACAGCCGTTCCGGGTTCGACACGTCGAACACCGTGTTCACCAACTCCCCCGCCACCGCATCCTTGGCGGTGAGCGCGAACAACTGGCTCTCATTCGCCTCGATGAACTGCCGCAGAATATCCCGCGAGGTCGAGAATTTCGCATCGAGCAGCGGCGCGGTCTTCTGCTGCGTCGTCAGCAGAATGAACTGCCGGTTCACCCCGTTGTGGTTGAGGTAGAGCGGGTCGTTGAGTTCATCCCCGATCTCGGGCGAGAAGCCGGAGATGTCGATGTGAAAATCGGTCTGGCTCGTGGTCTTGCCCGTCAGATGCTTGAGCGCGCGGTTATACCGCTCCACCAGCGCCGGCGAGGCGACATGGATCAGGTTGCCGAACATGAGGCCGGATTGGATGAGGCGGTTCATGTCCAACACCTATCACACAGCACGAAGCGATGCGCCCGGCCCGAGGGTGGGTTCGTCTTTGACGTGGTGTTTCCAAGATTCATAAATTTCAATAGGCTCCGAGTGTCAGCCATCTAGGTCACCGTAGTTGATGGCCGACAATATCTTTGCGAAATGTTTGGTCCGTTTGATTATGTTTGGTCCAACAGAGACTTTGGCAGACTCATTGCCATGCACTAGGCTGTTTCGAAGACTTTGTAGCCCTTTCAATTCACGTGCCTGCTCTCCTGTTAGAAAGCCAGCCAAAACCAAGTACTGCACCCTTTTGGAAATAACGCCTGGCATCTCTTGCACTGCCATTTTTTCCAGCGCTTCCTCGATCTTACTCCATTGCGTGGCGAACTCAGAGAGACTCTTCATGCCTTCAGTCTCAGGCGTATCTAAATCCGCATCGTATAAAGCTTTGAACAATCCCAATGCTAACTCTGCATAGGCTTCGACTTTGCTGCGCTCGACAGTGAGACCATTACCTTGATGGTATAATTGGTTGCGGAGCCTGTGAAACCATTCAATTAATCCCAAGTCAAATGCATTAACTCTCTCTGGTGCATTAGCTTCAATGCCATCTAGCAACGCCAGAAAACTCTTGCAGATTTCGTCTCTTTTGGCTCGCGGCAAATCCACACCAGTAACTCTTTTTGGCAATTGAATAAAAGTTTGGAGCATCAGTTCCACAGAGTTGTCGATGCTTATCATTGCTAAGCGACGGTTTGTATCTGTGTCCTTTTCCAACAAGGACAATCCGTGTCGAAGTATTTCGCCCGGGCCAGAAGCCCACATTGGTTCATTCACCCCTTCCCCTCCAAATACCTCTTCTTCGCCTCTTCCTGACGCCCAAAGTCCCGCACCATGGCTTCGATCGCCACCTCATCCGACTTGTCCGCGTACCTGAACTCGGAATCCGCGTAGCAGTTGATCTCCTGGATCACCATCTCCACCGTGATCGGCCGTCGCAACTCCTCGATCATCGCCGCCTTCCGATCATAGGGCTGGAACAGGAACAGGTCCGGCTGCTCCATCCATTCATCCGGCAGTTCGAAATCCATCGCGCGGACCTTCACCGCGTCGGTGATGTTCTTGATCGCGCGGCCGGTAAAGCGCGGGTCGGCCTCCTTAATGGCCTTGAGATACGTGCCCATCTTGGCAATCGTGTCGAGCGCGCCGATCTGCGACGACACCCGGTCGAACACCTCCATCAACCCCGGTTCCTTGGGCCTGTTGTGGGAGTCAAACGACGCCGCCACCGCCTTCTGGATCTGCTGCGCCGCATACAGCTCATGGTCACCCAAGGGGATGTCGTGCTTCTTGCCCATCAGCAGCGCGAGGATGTCGATGTAATCCTCCCGCGTCTGCGGCCCGTCCACAAGGAACCGCGCCCCCGCCCGCTGCCGCAGCGCATCGTCCACGTTCTCGGGAAAGTTCGAGAACATCCCGAACGTGCAGTTCCCCCGCACCACCGTATTGGCCCCGGCAAACGCCTCCATGAACACTGCCGTGACCTCCTGTTGACCTGCGCTCGACTGCTGATCCCCCCGTTTGCCCGCGATCTGGTCGATGTCGTCGATGGTGCCAAACCCGATCACCGACGGGTCGAGCACATTGTTGATGAACGCCTTCGCGTTCTGCCCCGACTTGCCCTGATAGCTGTCGATATTGTCGATGCCGAAGTTCTGATACCGGAACGTGTAGCCGGCGTTCTGGCAATACTCGTGGATCATCCCCGCCATCATCTGAATGAGCGTCGTCTTCCCCGTCCCCGGCGCGCCGTCGCCCATGAAGGTAAAGATGAAGCCGCCCAGTTCCGCAAACGGGTTCAGCCGCCGTTCGAAATCATAGGCCATGAGCATCTTGGCCAGCCGCATCGCCTGATACTTGGCGATATGGTTGCCCACCACCTGATGCGGCTTCTTGAACTGCATGGTGAGCGTCGTGCCTTTGGCCTTCGTCGCGGGCGTGAAGCCCCGCAGCGTCAGATCATCCGCCTCCACCCGCCAGTTGGCGCTGGTAAACGCCCCAGTCCGCGCCCCGTTCTGGGCGCGCAACGCGATCCGCTCCATCAGCTGCTCGGCAAAGGCCAGAACCGTCGCCACCATGCGTGGCTCATCTGACGCAAGAAGCGCCAGCTTCTGGTCCAACTCCCAAAGCGCACCATGCAGGGCAAGCTGCGCGTTGTCGGTCAGAACCTCCTGCACCTCGCCCACATCGACCGTTACTTCCGACGCCTGCGACGCCAGCAAGAACGCCGTCGCATTGGCAAAAACATACCCAACCGCCAGCGCCTCCCCCTCAAGCAAAGCCGAAAACTCAGCCTTCCGATCCGCCGCGAGCGATCCCTGCAAATTCGCCTGCTTCATCTCGCCCAACGGTGTCGCGTCCGAAAACGCCTCCCCCACCGCGCGCGCAATCCCAAGCGCCCGCCGCAGCCCATGCATCACCGACGCCTGCGCGGGCGACACGAGCGGATCATCGCCATCCGCTCCGGCAATCCGATCCAGCAGATGCACCCCCTCGGGTCGGGCCGTAGACCGTGTCACCAAGCCCGGCGTGGTCGACCGAAACCGCCGTCGCGTGCCAATCCCCGATGACCGCTCCACCGCTGCAGGCTCGGCTCCGGACGCCACCCGTGGCGTGTGATCGAACCCCTCAAGCATCGCGTTGGCCGCCGCATAATGCTTGCCGATCGCCTCTTCGCGCAGTTCCATCAAATCGGACGTTACGGACATCTTGCGACGCTCCTATGCTTCATCTTGCCAAATAAACTCCCGCCGGAGGCTCCCGCAGCAAACGCAAGCACGACGGTCAATAACTCAACACCCGCCCCGCATCATTCACCACGAACTTGCGGACCGTCGCAAATCCCGGCGGGTTCAATTCCGCCAGCGCCTGAAACGGCCGCTCCGGCAGGATCACCATGCGTTCAGTCGCCGTTGTCCCGGTCTCAGCCCCGCGTCCCGCAAACGGGTCCAAAGCGAACACCTCACGGTCCACTTTGGAAAACCAGCCCGATTTCTCCTGCCGCACCCGTTCGCTTTCCAGTTCCTCCAGGGTCCAGGCCAGTGCCCAATCCTGCCCTTCGGGCGCACGCGCCTGTTCCAGCACCTCGCGGATCGGGCCCAACTGCTGGGTGAAGGAATGCGAATACATCGGCCCGATATGAAAGCGCCGAAGCCGCTTGGGGTGCAGGTCGTCAAAGGTCTCGTCAAACCCCTGCGCGATGGTCAACAGTTTCAGCCCACCAAGCGATTGCGCCATCAGATGCGCCTGCACTTCGGGCCAGCGACGATCGTCTTTCGGCAGCGCGTTGCGGCCACTGTCCTCGACCTCCATCAGGTAGATCGTCGGCAGGTTCACTTGGCTGTCATAGACCCCCCAATGCAGCAGATACCGCCGCCTTGGCTCGGTCCCCGAGAGCCACAGGCATTGCGGGTCATTGCGCGCCCAGTAGAGCTTGCCGCGCGCCAGTTCCTCGTAATAAAGCTGCTGGCTCAGGGTGAATTGCAGCCGCGTCGGGATCGCCTGATCGCCGATGATCTCGGCCACCATCTGGTCCTTCAGCGCATCGACCGAGGGCATGGTCCGCAAATGCTGATCCGCCTGCGCGGCGTCATTCGCCATGACCAAAAGCTCGGTTGTCGTCGGAAACCCGCTGTCCTTCACGTCCATCGTCAGGGAGCCAAAGAACTGCCCGGTGTCCCGGCCAACCAGCAGGTACTTCATCGACAGCGCCCGAAAGGTCAGGTTCAGCGCGATCACGTAGCGCGTCAGAACCTCTACCTCGTCCTTGGTCAGCCGCTTTTCCACATGCAGCATTGCTGCCACGCGCCCCAAATGGGCGAGGATCTTTTCGAATTTCGCAAAATACCGGCGGCTGGCCTGAGTGTCAGGCAGCCCCCGGTGATCATTGGCCGCGGTGGTCATGCCCCATACAGGTTCTTGTCATGTTTCTCGACAATCGCCTGGAATCGGCGGGCAAAGCGTTCATCCGCCTTGGCCTTGGCCTCCAGCACCTCGCGGGCGAAGACCATGTGGTCCTCGTGGCTTTCCAGCATGTCGGCCATCTTCTGATTGGTCGCCGCCCCGATCCCGGCCATCGCGGTCTGGGCCTCTTGGTCGGTCTTCACCCCGATCTCGTTGATCCGGTGCGCCACATCCTGCTGTTGGGCGGTCTTCAAGGACTTCGACAGCGCATCGTACAGCACAACCCGCTGCTTGGTGTCGGTCTGCAGCTTGTTGATCAGCACCATCTGCGTCGCTGCCTGATTCTGGAGCGAGTCGATCCAGGTCTTGCCCTTCTCGATATAGCGCTCGAGCGTCTGGCTCTTGGCCAGTTTGACCTGCTCGTTTTGCACCATCGCGTTATAGGCGGCGTTCAACTCGGCCAATTCGGTTTCCAGCTTGGTGCGGGCGGCGGCGTCCTGTTCGACGCTGATCTTGTTCTCCAGCTCGATGATCTTCGGGTCCATCGTCAGGATCTCGGCCCGCACCGATTCCAATTCTCCAACGGTCGCCTCGCGCTCGTCCAGCGTTTCGGAAAGGTTCACCTCGACCTTGTCTTTCTGCTCGTTCAGCAGGTTCAACTGCCCCTGCAACAGTGTCACGATCACGTCGGACTTGGCGATCAGATCCTGAAGCTTGTCATCGATGGAGGCAGTCTTCATCCGTTCCTGACGCATCGACTCTGATTTGCCTGTCGAGAAGATCCCGACAAAACTTTCCCAACCGGTTTTCGACCGCATCTCGTCAAAATCCTTGGAAAACGCAGCAGTCACGTCATCCAGACCCATGATGAGCTCTGCAATATTCGCGTTCATCACATCCGTATGCGCGTGTACGTCATCGAGAGTGGCGTTCTCGATGTCAAAGGTGACATCTGTACCATCCTTCATCTTGGTGCGTGCGGTTTCGATCCGTCCGGTCAGTTCCGCGATCTTGGCCTGTGCTTCGGCCACCTGTGCCTGGCTTTCGCGCACTTGAGTGTCGAAATCCGCCATTCCAAATCCTCCAATCAAACCAGCCGGAGCGGCATTAATGGCATCTCGGGGGGGCGCCGAACCGGGTCTGACAAAACAATCGCAAAAGCCCGGTTGAAAGGGAAGTGAAGATCGCGCTTAAAGGTGTACAAGGTGATCCGGGTGACCGGATCGCTTGGACATCTCAACGGAGAGTTTGACATGAAACGTATTATGACTTTGGCTTTGACTGCGGCGCTTTCTCTGCCGCTTTCGGTTCAAGCCGACGAAATTTCCGATACCCTTCAAGCTGCCATCGAAGCCTACAATGAGGGCGATATCACCTATGCGTTGGAAGAACTGGATTTTGCGCGTCAAAAACTGATGGCCTTGCGCACTGAGGCGTTTCAGAAATTCCTGCCTCTGGCCCCCGATGGGTGGACGCGTGATGTGGAAACCGAAATGCAGGCAGGTCTTGCCATGATGGGTGGCGGTATGGGGGCAAGCGCCGAATACCGTGCACCGGATGGTTCGCAGTACTATTCGATCACCATGATGGCCGACAACGCGATGGTCGCCAGCATGGGTGCCATGGTCGCCAATGCAGCAGCTATGGGCATGAAGGTCGAGCGTGTGGGTCGGCAGCGCGTCGCAATCAATGATGGTCAGGCGATGGCGCTGGTCAACAACCGCATCCTGATCACCATCGAAGGAGGCGACGAAGCGCTTTTGCTGCAGGCAATGGAGGGGATCGACTTCGACGGGCTGTCGAATTTCGGCAACTGAAGAATTTGACCAGCCGGTAAAAACCCGAAAGGCGTCCCCCCTGCGACGCCTTTCGTCGTCTTTGGACTTGCTGACCTGCGTCTTGTGACGCATCCCTTCCGCAACCCAGTCAAGGAGCATCTTCCATGTCCGATCTGTTCCTGCGCGTTCTGCCCTCGGTCGAGGTCGAGGAAGACGCGCCACCGGCAGACCGTGTGATTTCAGGGTCGCCCACGTTCCGGACGTGGAACCATGAAGAGCGTGATGGCCTTTATTGCGGCATCTGGGAAGCGACGCCCGGCCACTGGCGGATTTCCTATGACGAATGGGAGTTCTGTCACATCCTTTCCGGTCATTCGATCATCACCGATGCGGACGGTACTGAATACGAGTTGAAGGCTGGCGACAGCTTCATCCTGCGTCCCGGCTTTTCCGGGTCGTGGAACGTCATCGAAACCACCCGAAAAGAATACGTGATCCGCACGTAACCACACCATCAAGGAAGAACCGAATGAATTGGTCGCCCGACACAACCCAAGTCAAAAGCTGGAACGAATGGGACACACTGCGCCACGTGATCGTGGGCAAAGCCGATGACTGTCATATCCCACCCGAGGAACCGGCGCTGGATGCCAAGGTGCCCGAAGACAGCGACATGCGCGGCCAATGGGGGCGCCGTCCGCAGGAAACCATCGACCGCGCGAACGAATTGCTCGACAATTTTGCAGGCATGCTGGCCAAGCGCGGTATCCGAGTGGATCGCCCGACGCCCACGGATTTCAGCCTGCCGGTCACAACCCCTGATTTCCACACTGACAGTCAGTTCGGCTGTATGCCGCCGCGCGACGTGTTGCTGACCGTGGGACACGAGATCCTGGAGGCGACGATGTCCTATCGCTGCCGCTGGTTTGAATATCTGTGCTACCGCCCGCTGATGCAGCAATACTTCGACGAAGACCAAAACTTCCGCCATGAAACCGCGCCCAAGCCGCGGCTGACCGATGCGGACTATCACGCCGACTACCTGTCCGAAAAGATCGGCATCGAAAAGCGCCTGAAGTGGACCGCCGAAAAGTTCTTTGTCACCACTGAAGAAGAGCCTCTGTTCGATGCGGCGGACGTTTTGCGCTTTGGCAAAGACCTGATCGTGCAGCACGGGTTCACTACAAACCTCAAAGGCATCGAATGGCTGCGTCGTCACTTCCCCGACCACCGCGTCCGCGCGGTGAACTTCCCGGGTGATCCGTACCCGATCCATATCGACGCGACCTTCACCCCGCTGCGGCCCGGTTTGATCCTGAACAATCCGAACCGTCGTTTGCCAGACGAACAGCGCGCGTATTTCAACAAGAACGATTGGGAAATCGTCGACGCTGCGCAGCCCGCACACAACACGCCGCCGCCGCTGTGCTATTCCTCGACATGGTTGTCGATGAACGTGCTGGTGCTTGATCCCAAGACCGTCTGCGTCGAGGCGTCCGAGGTCTACCAGATGGAGCAGATGGACAAGCTGGGCATGGAAGTCATCCCGGTCGAATTGCGCGATGCCTATGCGTTTGGCGGCGGGCTGCACTGCTGTACGGCGGATGTCTACCGCGATGGCGACTGCGAGGATTATTTCCCGGTTCAGTAGATCAGGGGCCAAGTGTTTTCGAAAACACTTGGCAAGACATTTCGAAATGTCTTGCCGCCCCAAACGTACGATCAACCTATCTCGACTGTACGTTTCAAAAGATCGACACCCTGCTGCGCCCAGAGGTGCAGCAGGTCGATGAAGATCCAGTTCTCGGCTAGCTTGTCGCTGTCACGGCGGTAAAAGTCGATTACCCGGAATTCGACACGCTTTCCTGTGGCAGGCATACCCATGAACCCGCCTGTGAACTCGGCGGTAAAGTTGGGCCAGCCGAAGAACCCGCCGAAATGCCCCTCGGCCATGCGACACAGGTGGCCGGTTTTTGACCGATTGGTAAAACTTGCGCGGAATGGTGCGGAATGCTGCTCGGCATAGCGCGGGATTGTGTAGGTAGACCCGATCCCGGCAGGCCCCCACCAAAGCATGTCTTCATGCCACGTGCGGCGCAGTTCTTCTTCCAGCGGCAAGCCAAGGTTCCAATCGCCCAAATCACCGACCATCGCATTGATCGCGTGCAGGGTCGCGGTGGCCTCGGCTTCGGGCGCGTCGTGATACAGCAGCCCGTCATGGGTGATCGGCCCCGGCTGCACCAGATGTGCGCCGGTCTGCGGGCCGAACGGGTTCTGTCCGGCCTGCATCATCAGGTGGGGCAGGTCGAAATACATCACCTCTTCGGTGATCTTACCATCTTCGATTTTGTGAAACGCGCCGAAACGGAGCATGGCGATCTTGCGGGTCGGACGGATGCCCCAGAGTGGCTGATCGAAGAGGCCCATCAGGTGTCCCATCGACGCCACCCACACCGCGCCATCATTGGCCACATGGTTGCGCCCGGCGAAGAACAGGTCGGTGCGTCGTTGCAGCGACGTGAGCGCGGTTTTGATCGGCTGCCAGAACTGTGTTGCCACAGCCTCTGGCCCGGTCAACAGACCGACGGGATGATAGCCGCGCCAGATCAGATCAGAATGGCAGAAGCGCGCCATCACTTGGGCAGGTTCATCAGCCCCTGACAAAGCCGCGTAATAGTCGCGGACAAGCTGTTTTTCGGATTGGAAACCGGGCATGGCGGGCCTTTTTGCAATCGTATGCAGTTGCCCCGCACAATGCCCAAAATCCTGAATTCGGCAAGCTGAAACTCAAATGTCCAGCGTGTTGTCTTTCTCCCACTGGGTGAAGTGTGACACGTAGGACTTCCATTCCTGCATCTTCAGGTTCAGGAAGGCAGAGGAGAAGTCGTCCCCCATCGCAGCCTTAAGTTCCTTATCCTTGTCGTAGGCACGCAGGGCGTCCAGCATGTTGAGCGGCAGGCGCGGTGCGCCACGCACTTTGTGGCCTTCGGCATACATGTTGATGTCGTACCGCTTGCCCGGATCGGCCTTGGACCGGATGCCCGACAGTCCCGCCGCGATGATGACCGCCTGCAAAAGATATGGGTTCGCCGCACCATCGGCCAAGCGCAACTCAAACCGGCCGGGGCCCGGGACACGCACCATATGCGTGCGGTTGTTGCCGGTCCATGTGACGGTGTTGGGTGCCCAAGTGGCCCCCGACATGGTGCGTGGCGCGTTGATGCGTTTATAGCTGTTGACCGTCGGGTTGGTGATCGCAGCCAAAGCGCTGGCGTGTTTCATGATGCCGCCAAGGAAGTGCTTGCCGCGTTCGGAAAGGCCCACCTCTCCGGTCGGGCCATCGCCTTCCCCTGCAAAGACGTTGGTTTTGGCCTGATCGCCCGGTGCATCCCAGACCGAGATATGGGCGTGGCAACCGTTGCCAGTGAGCCCTTCGACAGGTTTTGGCATGAACGTGGCGCGGAAGTCGTGTCTTTCGGCCACCGATTTGACCATGAACTTGAAGAACGAGTGTTTGTCGGCGGTCTTCAAAGCATCGTCAAATTCCCAGTTCATCTCGAACTGGCCATTCGCGTCTTCGTGGTCGTTCTGGTACGGACCCCAGCCCAAGTCGAGCATGTAGTCACAAATCTCGCGCACCACATCGTAGCGGCGCATGACCGCTTGTTGGTCGTAGCAGGGCTTTTCGGCGGTATCGAACGGATCGCTGATCTGGTCGCCTTCGGGGGTGAGAAGAAAGAACTCCGCCTCTACGCCTGTTTTGACGTGCAAGCCTTCGCCGGCCGCCTCGTCGATCAGCCGGCGCAGCACGTTGCGCGGGGCTTGGGCGACGTCTTCGCCCTCCATCACGCAGTTGGCTGCGACCCATGCAACCTCTGGTTTCCACGGCAGTTGGATGACTGAGGACGGGTCAGGTACAGCCAGCATATCTGGATGCGCCGGTGTCATGTCGAGCCACGTTGCAAATCCGGCAAAGCCAGCGCCGTCTTCCTGCATATCCGCAATGGCCTGCGCCGGGACCAGTTTGGCGCGTTGCCCCCCAAAAAGATCGGTGAAGGAAATCATGAAGTATTTGACGCCGTTGTCCTTGGCGAATTTGGCGAGATCCGTGGTCATGCGATCTGTTCCCCGTTGTCTGTTATCCAATGGAAAAAGGCGCAGCATGGGGGCCGCGCCTTTGGGTTTTGTTCAGAATGTTGTGCCGGGCTTGCCGGGCCACCAGTCGGTTCCGGCGAGCGGCACCTTGGCCATCGCCGCAGCCTCCATGGTCAGCGCGCACAGATCCTCGGGTTCGAGATTGTGCAGCTTGTTCTTGCCGCAGGCGCGGGCAATGGTTTGTGCTTCAAGCGTCATCACCTTGAGATAGTTGCGCAAGCGTCGCCCGCCTTCAACCGGGTCAAGACGCGAGGCGAGGTCTGGATTCTGGGTACTGATGCCTGCGGGGTCATTGCCTTCGTGCCAGTCGTCATAGGCCCCGGCTGTGGTGCCCAGCTTTTGGTATTCGGCTTCCCATTTCGGGTCATTGTCGCCCAGTGCGATCAGGGCTGCGGTGCCGATGGATACGGCGTCTGCGCCCAATGCCATACATTTGGCGACATCGGCCCCGGTGCGGATACCGCCCGATACGATCAGCTGTACCTCGCGGTGCATGCCAAGGTCTTCGAGCGCACGTACCGCTTCGCGGATGCAGGCCAGCGTCGGCATGCCCACGTTTTCGATGAACACATCCTGCGTTGCTGCGGTCCCGCCCTGCATGCCGTCAAGGACGACCACATCCGCCCCGGCCTTGACCGCGAGCGTGGTGTCGAAATAGGGCCGCGCGCCGCCGACCTTGATGTAGACCGGGACTTTCCAGCCTGTGATTTCGCGCAGTTCGAGGATCTTGATCTCAAGATCGTCGGGCCCTGTCCAATCCGGGTGACGACAGGCGGAGCGCTGGTCGATGCCTTTGGGTAGGTTGCGCATGTTGGCCACGCGGTCGGTGATTTTCTGACCCAGCAGCATGCCACCGCCGCCGGGTTTTGCGCCTTGGCCGACGACCACTTCGATGGCGTCCGCCTTGCGCAGATCGTCCGGGTTCATGCCATAGCGTGAGGGCAGGTACTGATAGACCAGCGTTTTGGAATGCCCGCGTTCCTCGGGCGTCATCCCGCCATCACCTGTGGTCGTGGAGGTGCCTGCAAGCGTCGCACCGCGTCCGAGCGCCTCTTTCGCGGCACCAGACAGGGCGCCGAAGGACATGCCCGCGATGGTGATTGGGATGTCGAGCTGGATCGGGTTTTTCGCATAGCGCGTGCCGAGGGTGACAGAGGTGTCACACGCCTCGCGGTAGCCTTCGAGAGGATAGCGGGAGATCGATGCGCCGAGGAACAGCAGATCATCGAAATGCGGGACTTTCCGTTTCGCACCGCCGCCGCGAATGTCGTAGATGCCGGTGGCTGCAGCGCGCCGGATCTCGGCGTTGACCGGATTGGAAAAGGTGGCCGACTGGATCGGAACGGTGCGCGGGGCGTTGGTGTGGTCGTCTTTCATCTGTCCGGCCCTCAATACGCGTTGTCGATGTTGAAGTTGTAAAGCTGCCGGGCAGAGCCGTAGCGTTTGAACTCTTCGGGTTTGGCATCGCAGCCACCGCGTTTCAGCAGGTCGGCCAAGAGCGCGATATGTTCGGGGCGCATTTCTTTTTCGATGCAGTCCGCGCCCAGCGATTTGACCGAGCCGCGCACGAAGAGCCGCGCCTCGTAGATCGAGTCGCCCAGCGCATCACCTGCATCGCCGCAGACAACCAAATTGCCCGATTGCGCCATGAAGGCGGACATGTGTCCGACATTGCCGTGCACGACGATGTCGATGCCCTTCATCGAGATGCCGCAGCGCGACGAGGCGTTGCCCTTGATGATGAGTGTGCCGCCATGGCCGGTGGCACCAGCGTATTGCGACGCGTCACCGTCAATGATGACCGTACCGGACATCATGTTTTCGGCCACACCCGGCCCGACAGAGCCGTGCACGTTGATCGTCGCCAACTTGTTCATGCCGCCGCAGTAATAGCCGGTCGATCCCTTGACCGTCACTTCGATCTCGGCATCAAGACCGACCGCGATGGCGTGGCTGCCCTTTGGATTCACGATTTCCCATGCGGTCTGGTTGGTCGCTTCGGCCTGCGCCTGAAGCGTGGCGTTCAGGTCGCGCAGCGGGGTTGTTGCCATGTCGATGGTCTGCATCTCAGGCGGCCCTTTCTGTTGGGGTGGAGGTGTCGGCGTGGCTCCAGAAATACACCGTTGCGGGTTCTGGCTCCCAGACGCGGGCACCTTCGATCCCCGGCAGGTTGACCAGCGCACGGTATTCGCTGCCAAAGGCCACATATTGGTCGGTTTCTGCCATGACAGCGGGTTTGCAGGCGATGGGGTCACGGACCACGCCGAACCCGTCTTTGGTGCCTACTAAAAAGGTAAAGAACCCGTCAAGATCGTTGAGCGAGCTTTCCAGCGCCTCACCCAAAGTCGCGCCATTCTGCATGCACCATGTGAGGTAGGCGGCACCCACCTCGGTATCGTTCTCGGTTTCGATATGGATACCCTCGCGCTGCAACTTGCGGCGCAGGCGGTTGTGGTTGGACAGCGACCCGTTATGGACAAGGCACTGATCCGGCCCGGTGTTGAACGGGTGCGCGCCCATGGTTGTGACCATCGATTCCGTGGCCATCCGCGTGTGACCGATGCCGTGAGTGCCGGACATCGCGCGTAGGTCAAAGCGCGCCGCGACCTGCTTGGGCAGACCGACCTCTTTGTAGATCTCAACCGTGTCGCCTGCGGACATGACGCGGATGTCAGGATTGAGTGCGGCCAGTGCCGCGCGGGCGGCAAACAGTTGGCCGCGCGGGATGTGCAGAACCGCATGCGTGTCTTTCCGGCGCAGATGGACCGGGCTGCCCAGCGCAGTTCCCAGATCCGCTTCCAGCGTCGCAAAGGCGTGATCCGGGGTGTCCGACTGGACTGTCAGTTTTGATATACTTGCGTTTTCTTCGCCATAGATCGCGATGCCAGCGCTGTCGGGGCCGCGATCCGTCATGGTGATCAGCATGTCAGTCAGCAGTGACCCGAGCTGTGGTTCAAGCGAGCGATCTTTGAGGAATAATCCAACGATTCCACACATCCCGCGTTCCTTCTGCGTTGTCGGAGTTCAAAACGATGGCGTTGGATAACATCGCCTGTGTCTATCGACAACAGGGGGAATGAAATATTCTTCTTAGGAAAACTGTGTCTGCCTGATTTTTCAGCTTTGGGCGTAGCTTATGATCGACAGATACCGGGCTGGAAGCTCTACCAGCGTTTCCGGTCCATGCGGTGCATCCGCTTCGAAAAACAGGGTGTCGCCTGGTCTGAGCGGATAGATCGTGGAACCGTGCCGATAATCGACAGCGCCTTCGAGCATAAAAATGGTTTCTATCCCGTCATGCTGGAACGTCTGGAACGTGTCCGATTCCGCGTTTAGTACAATCAGGTAGGGCTCGACGATCACACCGCTGGTGTTCGCGCCGATATGGCCCAACAAGTTGTACTGATGCCCGGCCCGCGTGCCTTCGCGTTCGATGGTGAGGCCCTGACCGGCGGGTGTATGCACCACCTCACGCTTTTCCTCGAACCCTCGAAAGAACGCGGTTAATGGAACTGACAGCGCATTTGCCAGCGTTTGCAACGTGGTGAGCGAAGGCGAGGTGTTGCCGTTTTCGATCTTGGAGAGCATCCCGACCGAGATGTCGGTCTGTTTCGACAAGTCGGCCACAGTCAGATTCTGCTGCTTGCGAAAAGCCCGCAGTTCGCGACCGATTGCGACTTCAAGAACCTTCTCTTGGATGTCGGTCGTGCGATGTGGATTCTGCGTGAGTTTGGTCAAAGAACACCTGTGCTGAGGCAGGGTTGTCTTCACCCCGTGTGATGCAGTGTTGCCAAAAGGTCAGCAGCGTCAAGCCTGTGACAATTTCTACTCAGCGCGGATCCGATGGAGATTTTTGCAGGAAATTCCTGACTTGATCCTCATTTTAACGGAACCGGTTACAAAATGGTGCGTTGCATGACGGGAACCTGATCGAAACAAAAAGCGGAGTGGCAATGTCTTCGACGATACGAACGGCGCTTTCAGAACCGGGCGGCCCTTTCGACGGGGACTTGGCATGCATGCATGACACAGCAATCATGACATAGGATCAATGCAAACGCCTAACACCGATAACGCAGTCTCGCAGGGCCGAGAGAGCGGAGTGAAAGCGCTCAGCCAAAAGTTGGTTGTGCGCATCGCTTTCCTTTTGTCCTTGGCTTTGTTGCCGATTGGATTGGTGGCGATGGGACAAAGCTGGCGGGCGTTGCACATTACGAATGACAACCTCGAAGCGTCCATTCACGCACGCACTGCGGCGCTTGTAGCGCCTGAACGTCAGGCGCTTTTTTCTAAGATTGGGACAGCAAGCGCACTTGCCGATACGATCGGTGCGGCAGAACTCAGCATCACGGATTGCACGGCCATCATGCAGCGTGTTCAGGAAAGTAATCCGCGGCTGGCCTTTGCCGGACTTCTAGAGCCGGGGTCCGTGTCCAACTGTAATAGCATCGGTCGGCGGTTCGAGTTCCTACCCAATGCGCGGTCGGACACCTTGTTCACTAATCCCGAGCCATATATTACCTTCGACCCGCAAGGATCGGCTTCTGAACTGCCGGTAATCATCGTCGCTTATCCGACCTTCTCGTCGGATGATGTGCTTAAAGGGTTCGTCACGATTTCGTTCGAGACAGAGCCTTTGCTGCAATCGGACACCGCGACCGGCCCAAACCGGGATGTTGCACTTTTGACCTTCAACAAATTCGGTGACACCTTGTCGACCTTCACGCCCGAGGGTCCGATAACGGATTATCTGCCAAGCGGTCTGGCCTTTGACGGGTTCGTAAATCAGGGTGATACCTTTTTCACCGCAACCACTCAATCCGGGGAAACCCGGCTGATTTCGGTTGTGCCCATCCTACCCGGAGAGGTGTATGCCTTGGGTAGTTGGGGGCGGGCTGAGTTGCAGCGCACAAGTTCACCTTGGTTCACGATTTCAACGCTGCTCTTCCCGTTTCTTATGTGGCTTGTCGGGATCATTGTCGCGGTGGTGTCGCTGAACCGTCTTGTGTTGCGGCACATCAGCGATTTGGGTCGCAGGATGCGCCGGTTCGCGACCTATCGCGATGTCGAGACCTCGGAAAAGATCGACGATGCGCCCAGCGAAATTCTGACGATCAATGAAACCTTTGAAGGCATGGCCGACCAGTTGCTGCGTGACGAAGCCGATCTGGAGAACGCGGTCTTCGAACGTGAGGTGCTGTTGAAAGAAGTGCACCATCGGGTGAAGAACAATCTTCAGCTCATCTCGTCGATCATCAACATGCAGGTGCGACAGGTGGCCAGCCCCGAAGCGGTTGCGGCGTTGCGACAGTTTCAGGATCGAGTGACCAGCCTCGCCTCGGTGCACCGGGCATTGTATCAGGAACCGTCGCTCACCCATATTCGGTTCGACGTGCTGCTGGGCGATCTTGTCTCGCAGGTCAACGCTGTGGGCAGTGCGCAATACCGTCCCGTCGAGATCGACCTAGAGCTGGACCCGGTGACGCTTTTGCCGGATCAAACCAGCCCGCTTGCCATGGTCACAACCGAAGCTTTGTCTAACGCGTTCAAATATGGCGGCCCCGGTCCAGACGGTTTGTTTCGGTTGAAAGTGCATCTGAAAGAGACAATTGAGGGCGGCACAACCCATGTGCGTCTGGTCATCGAAAACTCGGTTGATGCAGAAACATCAGCGGATACAGGAAGCGGTTTGGGAAAGCGGTTGATCCTTGCCTTTGCCAGTCAGTTGGATGCTGATCTGCAGGAAACGGAAACAGACGACCGGTACATACTGTCCATCAGTTTCGAGTATCAGCCCTTCACACCTGACTAATCCCGTCCCATCAAACGAAATAGCGCGCCCCGATTGGAGCGCGCTATTCTTTGTGTTTGGAAATGTGGTGCGCCGTTCAGTGGTCGGGCGCGTCCTTGGCCAACCGCGACTTTGGCGCGTTCGGATCATGTAGCTTTTCTTCTGTTCGGTGCTTGCTGACGAGGGCGAAAATGATCAAAGCCAACATCGTCATCAGGGCAAGAAGTGGTACAAGAAATTCTGCTGTCATGGGTTTCTCCTTTCACCGTATCAACCCACGGTCGGCTATCGGGTTCCCCGATCTCTACGTCACGATCCCGTCACTTCGAAAAGCCCCCTAAGCGCGTCCAGCTGTGTGCGCTCGACAGCAAACAACAGACTGTCTCCGGCGGTAAGCACTTCGTCACCTGCCAGAAGTCGCTCGCTTTCTTGTGCAATCACCGCAATACCGCGAACTCCGTCCGGCAGATCGATATCTTTGAAAGCCGTGCCGTCCAACCGTTTCGGCACTTCGACCCGCTTCAAGCAAAGCTCGTTCTGGAACACCGGCTCATTCTCAAGCGCGGTCGTGTCTTCCAGTGCATCGGCAATGCTTTCGGCGACCGTCGCGTGTGGATTGATCACGTCATAAAGCTCAAGCTGGCGGCAGACGTTCACCAGCTGAGATGTCACGATCTGGGGGATCACTCGCCCAAAGCCGATGGAGCGCGCCACCAGCGCGGCAAGGATGTTGTCTTCGGATGCGTTTGTGACGGCGACAAAAGCATCCTTCTTGTCGCGGAAGGTTTCTTCAAGCACCGAGGGCATGGTGCCATCACCTTCGATCATGCCGCAATCCAGCCGTTCGGCCAGCTTTTCCAGCCGGTCCCGATCTTTGTCGATCAGAACGACCTCGTGGTTTTCCTCGATCAGTTTTTCGGCAATGGCGGCGCCAAATCGTGACGCGCCCAGAATGACTACCCGCATGGGTCAGCTCCTTTTCAGCCAGGTGGACGGGGCCAGCAGCACCAGCACCGCAATAAATTCCAGTCGGCCCAACCACATCGCAAAGGTCAGCGAAAGGATCAGGTCGGGCGGGAGATCGGCATTCACGATGCCGCTGGACAGGCCGACGGTGGACAGGGTCGAAATGATGTCGAACAGTGCCGGAAGCGCAGGCAGCCCATGGGCAAGGCATTGCAGCCACAGCAGCACCACTGTCGCCGCATAGAGCATCAGAAGCGCCAGCAGATTGATCAGCGTGCTTGCCTCAACCTTCTTGCCGTTCTCCATCAGTGGGTTCACCGCCCGCTTGGGCAAACGCACGTCGCGCATCGCATGAACCATTGCGCGCAGCAGAATGCCGAAGCGCGCGATCTTGAAACCCCCGGCGGTGGACCCGACATCGCCCCCCAGCAGCATCGCCATCAGAAAAATGATCACTGCCGGTCCATAGACGGGCATCGCATCGGTCGAAAACCCGGCGGTTGTCATACCGGAAATCAGGTTGAGCATTTCGCCATAAATGCTTTCGGCAGAGGTGCTCCCTGTGGCAAGCAAAACAATCGCATAAGCCATGCAAAGTAACCCCAATGTCATCATGACCCGGCGAATGGAACCCAGCCACCAAGCATCAACCGGCTTCTTCTGCCCCAGCAGAACAAATGTCAGCAACGACACCGATCCCAAAACGCATGTCAGCATCACGATGCCCTGACCGGCGGCGGAGTAGGATGCGAGGCTGTCCGGTCGGGGTGCAAAGCCCCCGGTCGAAATGGCAGAAAGTGTCAGCACAAACCCCTCGCGCCAGTCTGGAATGATCAGCATTGTGGGGATCGCCATGATCACCGTTAGGCTCAGATAGACACTCAGCAATTGCCGCGCCTGCACGCGTGTCGATGCAATTCTGTCGCCTTGGTCGATACCAGCGCGGCCCAAGCGTTGGGTCGGCACGCCCGCGGGCAGCAGAAGGGCGAGCACCGCTGTCGCCATCACCAGCCCGCCACACCATTGCAGCCACGCCCGCAGAAAATGCGCGGCAAAGGGCCAGTCTTGGGCATCCGCTGCAACGGAATGTCCCGTCGTTGTGATTCCACTCATGGCTTCGAAAAGGGCCGCGTGTGGCGGCATGCCAAGTGTCATCAAGGCTGGCACCGCGAAGAGAGCACCGATCAACATGATGAAAGCAACCGTCACCATCGCCTCGACCCGCCGCAGGTCTTCTGGAAGGGCGATCCGAAATGAAAATGCAAAAAGGGCAAGCGCAAGCGCTGACGGTATCGCGAGGGCGATCACCAGCGCCCAGTCACGGTCGACACTGGCCCAGAGCGCTGGCGGAACAAAAAGGATGAGAAAGATGGGCGCGTGCTTTGCGATGGTCAGCGCGATCACCCGAGGGCGGGCGCGCTGTGCAAGGCTGTCCGCACCAGAGGCAAACGCCGACGCAGGCCGGATGGACATGATACGTCTTTAAGAGCACCGTTATTTCTGAACGACCAGATAACGTTGCGCGCGAGCAAAGGTTCCCGTGCTAAAGCGCGGATTTCATCGCAGTCAGCAGCGCATGGTGCAATGACCCAGCCGAGGACCGGCCACCGAGGACCGTCAAAGCATCTGGTGCGCTTTGCAGTACATAGACCCCCATGTAATGGATCACGCTGCGCGTGGCGGAACCGACAGGCATCGTTTCGATGTCGAAATTGGCACACAGCTGCATCACCCGTTCGACGCCGTCACCCTGCATGTCGAAACAAACCCATGCATCGGTCTGTTCGGTGATCGACGCGGTTGTGCCGAAATGGTCGGTCAGGTGCGTGGCAAGGTCTTCATGTGTGCTGAACGGAGCGCTGACCATCCATTGATCCGGTGCCATCCAAAAGGCTGACATCGGGTCTGACCGTACCCAGGCGCTAACGCCCGGCGCATTTGCGCCCAGCAGAGTGCCAAGACGGTCGGCACAGGCGCTTTCCTGTCCGAGCCGAGCGGCGACAGAGGCAAAAGCGTGACCGGGGTTTTCGGTCAGTGTGACACCCGCCACAGTGTTGGTGCGCGGTTCTGCGCTGCTGAGGGCGCACAGTGGGGCCATATCATGCACGGAGACGGTCTCCTTCCGGATCGACGAAATGCGGGCTGACGACTTCGACATCGTGATCCACGCCGGTCAACGGGCTGACGAGGCGGATGATTTCCCCGATGCGGGTGTCGCCGGATTTCAGGAAGCCAAGCGCGATATGGGAGCCAAGGTTTGGTGAATAGCAGGCCGAGGTGACGTATCCCTGATCGTTCTTTGCCTGCACCTTGTCGCCTTTGGTCATCAGATGCGCGCCAGCGGGCACCTTGTGGTCAGGATTCACGGGCTTCAGCCCCACCAGTTTCAGCGCGTCGGGTTCATTCAGACCGGGGCGTTCTGACAGTTTCGACCCGATGGAATCCTTCGCCTTGGACACCATCTTGCCCATCCCAAGGTTCAACGCGGTGGTTGTCCCGTTCAACTCGTTCGCTGTCGCGTGGCCCTTTTCGATGCGCATCACGTTCAGTGCCTCAAGCCCGTAAGGCACCACATCGAATTCCTCACCCGCCTGCATCAAGCGTCGGATTAACGCGTCGCCATAGCGTGTAGGTACGGCAATCTCGTAGGCCAGTTCGCCCGAGAACGAGATACGGAAGAGCCGCGCGCGCAGCCCACCGCAGATGGTAATCTCGCCGCAGGCCATGAAGGGGAACGCGTCGTTCGACAGGTCCACACCGTCGTCGACGATCTTTTGCAGCAGCTTGCGGGAATTCGGACCGGCCACGGCAAACTGCGCCCAGGCGTCGGTGGTGGAAATCATCTGCACGTCCATGTCCGGGTAAAGACACTGACGCACAAATTCGAGGTGGCGATAGACCGGAACCGCCTTGGCCGTGGTGGTCGTGACAACAAAATGATCCTCGGCCAGTCGCGCGGCGGTCCCGTCATCCATGACGATCCCGTCCTCGCGCAGCATCAGGCCATAGCGCACCTTGCCGACCGGCAACTTGGCAAAGCCGTTGCAGTAAACTTTGTTCAGGAACGCCGCCGCATCCGCGCCCTGCACGTCGATTTTACCCAGCGAGGTCACATCGCAGATGCCTACCGATTTGCGGGTCTGGATCACCTCGCGGTCGCAGCTTTGCCGCCAATGGGTTTCGCCGGGTTGCGGGAACCATTGTGCGCGCAGCCAAAGGCCCGCTTCGGTGAAGACCGCGCCTTGTTCCTCGGCCCATTTGTGGCTGGGGGTGAGGCGTGTTGGTTTGGTGTCCATGCCCCACGCGCGGCCTGCGAAGACGCCCATTGCTGTGGGCGTATAGGGTGGGCGGAACATGGTGGTCCCCACCTCGGGGATCGCCTTGCCCGCCACCTCGGCCATGATAGCCAGACCCGCGATGTTCGAGGTCTTGCCCTGATCGGTCGCCATGCCCAGCGTCGTGTAGCGCTTGAGGTGTTCGACCGAGACATAGTTTTCCTGATGCGCCAGCTTGATGTCCTTGGCGGTTACATCGTTCTGCTGGTCCACCCATGCGCGCTTGGCAGTATTGACGTGCCAGAACGGGGTGATTTTCACCGGAGTGTCTTCGGCCTCTGGGAGGGCAGGGGAACTGGCGTTGATGCCGAGATCCGCAAGGATCGCCTTGGCTCCGTCCGCGCCGGACTGAAGTGCGCCGTGGGTCGAGAAGATGCCATTCGCAGCACCCGCAACCGACATGCCCGGTGGCAGTTTTCCACTGGGGACAAAGGCCGCAAGTGCCTCATTCCAGACGGGCCGTCCGCCCTGATGGCAGGTCAGATGCACGTTCGGGTTCCAGCCGCCCGACACACCCAGCGCCCCGCACTTGATCCGGCGGATGCCGCCCTTGGGCATCTTCACCTCGATCTGGGACAGGCCTAGTCGGCCCCACGTTTGGTCGATCACGCCACCTGCAATCACGTCATAGCCTGACGAGGTCGGCGCATCGGCGCGGGTGTCGATCACTGAAACGACCTCAACACCTTTCGCCACCAGATCGGATGCGGTGCGATGCCCGTCGTCGTTGTTGGTGAAGATCGCCACCTGCTGTGCAGGCGTCGTCGCCCAGCGGTTCGCATAAGCGCGGACAGCACTGGCCTGCATGATGCCGGGGCGGTCGTTGTTCTCGAACACGATGGGGCGTTCCGTTGCCCCGGCGCAAAGCAGCGCGCGCTTGGAGGTGATGCGCCAGAGGATTTGCCTCGGCTTGCCATCTTCGGGCACCGCAAGGTGATCGCTTACCCGCTCTACCGCACCATAAATGCCGTGGTCGAATGCGCCGATCACCGTGGTGCGGGGCATGACACGCACATTCGGCATCGCCTGCAAGCGCGCGACGGTGTCCGCCGCCCAAGCCGCGCCCGACATGCCTCCAACGGCGTAGGTCTCAAGGTTCAGGCGACCGCCGATCAGGAAATCCTCGTCACACAGGATCACCCGTGCTCCGCTTGCCCCTGCGGTCAGTGCAGCAGCCAGACCGGCAGGGCCACCGCCGATGATCAGCAGATCGCAATGAAGAAAGCCTTTGTCGTACCCGTCCGGATCGTCCTGAAGGCTCAGCGACCCCAGACCAGCAGCGTGGCGGATGATCGGCTCATAGACCTTTTCCCAGAACGCGGCGGGCCACATAAAGGTTTTGTAGTAGAACCCAGCGGCAAAGAAGTTCGACAGAAGGTCGTTCACTTGCATTGCGTCGAATTTCAACGACGGCCAGCGGTTCTGCGAATTGGCCCGCAGCCCGTCGTAAAGCTCTGCAGTCGTCGCCCGCGTGTTGGGTTCGCGGCGCGCACCTTCGCGCAGTTCGACAATCGCGTTCGGCTCCTCTGAGCCGGCGGTCATTGGCCCACGCGGGCGGTGGTATTTGAACGACCGCCCCATCAACCGCACGCCATTGGCCAGCAGCGCGGAGGCGAGCGTGTCGCCTTTGTGGCCTTTGTAGTACTGGCTGTCGAAACGGAAGGACCAGGTCTCGGACCGGTCGATCAGCCCGCCGTCCAAACGGTTCTTCTGGGTCATTTGGACCGCCCCTCTGCCCGGGCCGCATCGCGGGCCAGTTCCACCTGTGTGATCTCGTGCGTGACCGTGTTGCGGGTCACCACCAGCCATGACCGGTCGCCTTGTTCGTGATACCAAAGCTCTCGGTGCAGTCCTGCCGGGTTGTCACGGGTGTGACCGTAGTCGATGAACTGGTTCAGCGCATCGTCCGCTTGCCAGTCAGGGCGGTTGATGAGGCAGGCATCACCCAGATAAACGAATTCGCTCAGGTCGCGCGGCCCAAGAATGGGGTGGTTGATGATCATCAGTGCAGATTGGGCTGATTGCCCATCCCTTTTTCGTCGACCATGTGCCCGGTGTGGAACCGGTCCAGTCGGAATGCGGTGGCAGTGTCGTGTGGTGTGTCGGTGGCAAGCAGATGGGCATAGACCAAGCCCGACGCAGGCGTTGCCTTGAACCCGCCATAGCACCAGCCGCCGTTGAAATAGAGCCCGTCGATATGGGTCTTGTCGATGATCGGTGTGCCGTCCATCGACATGTCCGTAATCCCGCCCCAAGAGCGCAGCAAACGCGCGCGGCCCATCATCGGGAACATTGCGATGGCCTCTTCCATCACGTCCTCGACCATCGGAAGATTGCCGCGGGAAGCGTAGGAATTGTAGCCGTCGATATTGCCACCGAAAACCAAACCACCCTTGTCGGATTGGCTGACATAGAAATGCCCAGCGCCGAATGTGATGACACCGGGCAGAACGGGTTTAAGGCCTTCGGATACAAACGCCTGAAGCACATGGCTTTCGATCGGCAGGCGCATTCCGGCATACGCCATCACCTTGGAGGACGACCCGGCCACGCAAGACCCGACCTTCTTTGCGCCGATATACCCGCGCGAGGTTTCAACGCCACGGATCTTGCCGCCCTCAATCCGGAAGCCGGTCACTTCGCAGTTCTGGATGATGTCCACGCCGCGCTGATCCGCAGCACGGGCATAGCCCCACGCCACCGCATCATGCCGTGCGGTCCCGGCACGCGCTTGCAGCAGGCCGCCCATGACCGGGAAGCGGGCGTTCTTCACATTCAGGAACGGGTACTTCTCCAGCACCTGCTTCTGGTCCAGAAGCTGCGCATCCGCACCATTGAGGATCATCGCGTTGCCGCGCCGGATATAGGCGTCGCGCTGGGCGTCGGAGTGCATCAGGTTGATGATCCCGCGCTGGCTCATCATCGCGTTGTAGTTCAGGTCCTGCTCCAGCCCTTCCCAAAGCTTGAGCGAGAATTCGTAGAATGGCTCGTTTCCGTCGAGCATGTAATTAGACCGCACGATGGTTGTGTTGCGCCCCACATTCCCGCCGCCGATCCAGCCCTTTTCCAGCACTGCGATGCGCGACTGCTTGTATTCCTTGGCAAGGTAATAGGCGGTCGCCAGACCATGTCCGCCGCCACCTATGATGACATAGTCGTACTCTGGCTGCGGATCAGGATCACGCCACGCCGGCCCCCAGCCGCGATGGCCGGTGAGCGCTTCCTTGATCACGCGGAAACCTGAATATCGCATATCAGTCGACTCCTTCCCGACGACCCTCGCACGGGGTTGAACGATGCGGCCTGTCCTTTTCAGTCAATTCTCGGTCAGAAAAAGACATTACGCGTCGGAAGCTCTTTCTGAATTTTGTTAAGTGTCAAGACGGGCTGTCGAGAATTGCTCGCATCAGGGGGCTGTCCGCCCGGGTCATGCCGTTTATGACATCAAAATGATGCGTGCCCGCGTCGATCACATGTCCGCAGCCCCACGCATCGGCCAACCATTGCGCCTGATCCAGAAAGGCGGGGCGTTCATCGCTGCCGACCCAGACGGTCACCGGTAAGTCGGGTGGGCTCATGGCAATCGGGCTTTCGGCAAGAGCCTGCGCCTCGTCCAGCTTGAAGTCGGTGTTCATCGAGGTTTGCATCAATGGTCGTAGATCCGAGAGCGGTGAGATCGGCACACAATTGGCGATCCGCGCCCGCACATCATCCGGCAGCACACCGGGGTCCAACATCCGCGCCACCAGATGCCCACCGGCGGAATGCCCGGCCAGCCGGATCGGGCCCGACACCTCGTGCGCGATCACGGAAATCGCATTGGCCACTTGACGGGTGATGTCGGCAATCCGGACGCGCGGGCAAAGGTCATAGGTTGGCATCGCCACCGCCCAACCACTGTCAACGGCACCTTGGGCTAAATGTGACCAAAGCGATCCGCCCGTCTGCCGCCAAAACCCGCCATGCACAAAGACCACCAGACCCTTGGGCACACCATCCGGCAGGAACAGATCGACGATCTCGCGCGTTCCGTGCCCGTACATCACCCCCAGCCGCGCACGGCCCAAAACCGACATCCTTTGACGATAGGCATCCGCATCGGCGCGCCAGATGGCTGGGAAACCGTCCCCGTTGGGGATATGTTTGCTGTTGGCGTAGGCGTCGTCCAATTCCACGTCACGGCTCCGAAAGATCAGCACTTGTCATTGCATCTAGCAAGTGTTCCACCTTTGTCAGCACAAAATCCGGAGGGACTCCATGCTCGACCAGACAACAAACCTTGCCAGCCTTCTCAAGGACCCATCGCTGCTGGAAACCCGCGCCTATGTCAACGGCGCTTGGATCGACGGCGATGATGGCACCTTCGCGGTGGACAATCCCGCGCGTGGTGACACGATTGCCGATGTGGCCGATCTCTCGCGCGCCCAAGTGGCCGCCGCGATTGCCGCTGCCGAAAAGGCGCAAAAGGAATGGGCCAAGTGGACCGGCAAGGAACGCGCGGGCGTTCTGCGCAAATGGTTTGATCTGATGATGGAACATCAAGACGACCTTGCGACGATCCTGACCGCCGAACAGGGCAAGCCGCTGGCCGAGGCCAAGGGCGAGATTGCCTATGGCGCATCCTTCATCGAATTCTTCGCTGAAGAGGCCAAGCGCATCTATGGCGAAACCATCCCCGGCCACCAGCGTGACAAGCGCATCATGGTGATGAAACAGCCTATCGGCGTTGTCGGCTCGATCACGCCGTGGAATTTCCCCAACGCGATGATCACCCGCAAGGCCGGCCCGGCATTGGCCGCAGGCTGCAGCTTTGTCGCGCGCCCCGCTGCCGAGACACCGCTGTCCGCCATCGTACTGGGTGTGCTGGCTGAACGCGCCGGGATCCCTGCGGGTGTGCTGAACATCGTCCCGTCGTCCTCCGCCTCCGAGGTCGGCAAGGAGATGTGCGAGAACCCGGCAGTCCGCAAAATCACCTTCACGGGCTCCACCGAAGTGGGCCGCATCCTGCTGCGTCAGGCGGCGGATCAGGTGATGAAATGCTCAATGGAGCTGGGCGGCAACGCGCCCTTCATCGTGTTCGACGATGCCGATCTGGATGCGGCTGTCGAGGGTGCCATCATGTGCAAGTTCCGCAACAACGGCCAGACCTGCGTCTGCGCCAACCGCATCTATGTGCAGGCCGGAGTCTATGACACCTTTGCGCAAAAACTGAAGGATCGCGTGTCCAAGATGAAGGTGGGCGACGGTCTTGAAGCAGGTACTGACCTTGGGCCGCTCATCAATTCCGAGGCAATCGACAAGGTGCGCGAGCATATCGCTGATGCGAAATCCAAAGGGGCCGAGGTTATTCTGGGCGACGAGTCGGGTAGCAACGACGGCAATTTCATCGCACCAACCATCGTCACCGGGGCAACCCGCGAGATGGCGTTCTCGACCGAGGAAACCTTTGGCCCGCTGGCCCCGCTCTTCAAATTCGAGACCGAGGACGACGTGATCGATCTGGCCAATGACACGATCTTTGGTCTGGCCAGCTATTTCTACGCCAAGGATCTCAGCCGCGTCTACAAGGTCGCCGAGGCGCTGGAATACGGCATCGTCGGCGTGAACACCGGCATCATCTCGACCGAGGTCGCACCCTTCGGCGGCGTCAAACAGTCCGGTCTGGGCCGTGAAGGCAGTCACCACGGGATCGAGGAATTCCTCGAGATGAAATACGTCTGCATGAGCATCTGAAACTTTGCTGAAAGCGCAGCATTAGGCCGGGCTTCTGCCCGGCCTTAGTTCTTTGAAAGCCAAGATGCCTCTTTGATGACCCTCCATCACAAGTTCACAAAACTGAATCAAATCTGTCACGCCCGTGTCGCGCAGTCGCGGCACCTCCCTTGGTGTCAATCCAAGGGGTGATTTCCATGACATATCGTGCGCTGTGCCTGACATCGGCCATAGCTCTGACTGCCTCGGCTGCTGCCGCCGAGATGAAATTCAACCGCATCTCATCTTTCCCGGTTGTGGCCAACATGGCCGAGGGCGAAGACACAGCCCGCGAATCCAGCGCCGAGATCATTTCGGCCAGTGCCGATGGCATGACGCTGGTCTATTCCGACAGCCCGCTGGGGGTGATCGGCATGATCGACATCACCGACCCGGCGAACCCGCAGCCCAAGGGCAATGTGGCGCTTGAAGGTGGTGAGCCGACGGCTGTGTCCGCGCTGGGCAACACGGTGTTTGTCGGCGTTAACACGTCGGAAAGCTACACCGCACCGTCCGGTTTCCTCTTGCATCTCGACATGGCGACGGGTGCCGAGGCCGCGCGCTGTGATCTGGGTGGTCAGCCTGACTCGACCGCCGTTGCGCCCGATGGCTCCTTCGTCGTTGTCGCCATCGAGAACGAACGTGACGAGGACGCAGGTGATGGCCGCGTACCCCAGATGCCCGCAGGCCATGTGTCGATCATCCCGCTCAATGCAGATGGCATGATGCAGTGCGACGCCCAGATCCGCGCGAACGTGACCGGCCTTGCCGACATCGCGCCCGAAGATCCCGAACCCGAATTCGTCGATGTGAACGCCAATGGCGAGATCGTCGTGACGCTGCAGGAAAACAACCACATCGTCGTTCTGTCCCCCGCCGGAGAGGTGCTCAGCCACTTCTCTGCCGGGTCTGTGGACCTCGAAAACGTCGATGCCACCGATGAACGCGCAGCACTGCTGTTCACCGAAACCTTGACCAACGTTCCGCGTGAACCCGACGGCATCCAGTGGATCGACACGGACCATTTCGTGACCGCCAACGAAGGCGATATGGATGGCGGATCGCGCGGGTTCACCGTGTTCCACAAGGATGGCACCGTCATTTACGAAAGCGGTTCTTCGTTCGAACATGCCGTGGTCCAGATCGGTCATTATCCTGACCGACGCTCTGACGCCAAAGGTGTTGAACCCGAAGGCATGGAAGCTGCCGTGTTCGGCGACACACCTTACGTGTTTCTGCTGGCCGAACGGGCGTCGGTGATCGGTGTCTACGACATGACCGACCCGGCCAACCCGTTGCTCAAGCAACTGCTGCCCTCGGGCATTTCGCCTGAAGGTGCTGTCGCAATCCCCGGTCGCAACCTGCTTGCCACGGCCAACGAGTTCGACGGTCTGGAAGACGGTGCAGCCCGCGCGCATGTGATGATCTACGAATACCAGGATGCACCTGCCGCCTATCCGCACATCACCTCTGCGGGCATGGACACGCTGACAGGTTGGGGTGCGAATTCCGGCATGGTGGCCGATGCCGATGGCACGATCTGGGCGGTCAATGACAGTTTCTACGGCTTCCAGCCGACGATCTTCCACATCGACCCGAGCCAGACCCCGGCGCAAATCATGCACGCCATTCCCGTCACCCGTGGCGGCCAACCCGCGCAGTTGATGGATATGGAAGGCATCACGCTCGACGGTGAAGGCGGGTTCTGGGTTGCCTCGGAAGGCCGTCTGGATCGCGGTGTCCTGCATGCGCTTTACCATTTGAACGGCGATGGCGAGATCGAAACCACCATTCCGGTTCCGTCCGAACTTCTCGCGGTTGAACGCCGGTTCGGCTTCGAAGGCATCACCAAGGTCGGCAACATGCTCTGGATGGCTGTTCAGCGCGAATGGGCCGATGATCCGGCAAACCATGTGAAACTCGTGGCCTATAACCTCGAGACCGAAGAATGGGGTGCCGTGCGCTACGAGAAAGCCGAACCTGCGGCCGGCTGGGTTGGTCTGTCGGAAATCACCGCGCATGGTGATTACGTGTACATCATCGAACGCGACAATCAGATCGGTGATACGGCCGTGACCAAGAAGGTCTATCGCGTGGCCCTGTCCGAGATGGTACCCGCGCCTCTGGGTGGAGACCTGCCCGTCGTGGCCAAAGAAGAGGTGGTCGACCTGCTGCCTTACCTCACCTCAACTGGCGGCTATGTCCTAGATAAGGTCGAAGGTCTGGCCATCACTGCCGACGGAACGATGTGGGTGTCCACCGACAATGACGGTGTCGATGACCATTCCGGCGAGACCATGTTCTTCGCCGTTGACGGCAAATACTAAATCCCGACCAAAAAAGCGAAAAGGCGCGGGTCCTCCCGCGCCTTCGACGTTTCGGATCAGGGAAAGATCAGTTGACAGCCTTCGCGTCGACGACGTCTTTCTCGACCGCATCGGCCCTGGCAATCGCGATCCGGCGCGGTTTCAGCGCTTCGGGAATCTCGCGTTGCAGATCGATATGCAGCATACCGTTCTCATGGCTCGCGCCAACGACGCGGACATGATCGGCGAGATGGAACCGACGCTGGAACGCGCGGGTCGCAATGCCACGATGCAGATAGGTGCGGCCTTCGTTTTCATCGACCTTGCGCGCGGACACATGTAGCGCGCCATCCTTGACCTCAACGGTCAGGTCGTCATCCGAAAACCCGGCAACGGCGATCGAAATGCGATATGCATCGTCGGCTGTCTTTTCGATATTGTAGGGTGGGTAGGTAGGTTGCGCGACCTCGTTGGTCAGAACCCGATCCATCAGGTCGGCGATTTGGTCAAAGCCGACAGTTGCGCGGTAAAGCGGTGCGAAATCATATCCTCGCATAGGTCATCCTCCATTGAGCGATACCAGATGTTGCAAGCCTTCCGATGTGGACAGGCTCAGTTCGGTGTCAGGCCCCGTCTGGGCATCCCGACGAATGTGATTTGGGAAGGCAAGCTTCGGGTTTCAAGGGTGATGTCACACGGCTCAGGGTCGAATGAATTTCGCGCCTGTATCCTTGCGTTCGCCAGCCTCGGCACGGAGCGGGCGGTGTACCGAACCTTCGGGGAACCCTGCGCCCTGCGCCATCATCCCGAGAATTGCGTTGATCTGCGCCTCGAGAGGGGCACCCAAGGACACTGGCTGCTCCCCGCTCTTGGCCTTGGACGAGACCACCGAGACAATTCGCGTGCCCTGCGCCCCAAACGCGAAAACCGGCGATCCGGAGCTGCCGAAATCTACGGAACAGGACATGATCAAAAGGGTCTTCTGCGCCGACATCACTTCGCAGGTATCCTGCATGGAGGGCGCTTCGGATCGGTTGTGGGCGTACGAAACGACACCGACGCTTTCGCCAACCTTGGGATGTTCCCCGGTTACGAACGGGATGATCGTCGTATTCTGAATCGGGTGTTGCAACTCGATCAAAGCGATATCGAAGTAAACGCGCTCTGGGCTGGGGTCAGCGGTAAAGTCGTACTCTGGATGCGCCACCGCCCGTCGTACGCGCCGATAGGCTGCCGCACGCCCGTTGCGCCACCCGGCAAGGAACTGAATATCCTCGGGGGCAAGCAATTCGCCCGCTTCGTTGTACAGGCAATGGGCCGCCGTCAGAACGAGGTTTGGGGTAATCAGTGACCCAGTGCAAAACGCTGTGCCAGCCAGTTCTAGCCGCCCAACAGCTTCCCATGCGCGACCGTCCTGGCGGCTCTCCATCGAGAACAGCCCGGTGCTTTGAGCTCCAGCAATGGCTGGAAGCAGCGAAAACAATGCCCCCCAGAGCATTTGGCGCACAGGTCACCTCCGTTTGTCTTGTGCAGTTATGCGCCAATTGGGGCGAAACTATGACCCGGGGTCAGCCGTGAGACGCGGCAAGTGCTGTTGGTTTCGGCCCACCCGTCGCCCAATCCAGCAACTCGACGGTATGTACGATCGGTACCGCCGTCCCGGACCCGATCTGCATCATGCACCCGATATTCCCAGCTGCGATGATGTCGGGTTGCTTGGCCTCCAACGTTTTGACCTTGCGCGCCTTCAACTGTTTGGAAATCTCCGGTTGCATCAGGTTGTAGGTGCCTGCTGATCCGCAGCACAGATGGCTGTCCGCCGGTTCCACCACCTCGAACCCTGCCGCCTTGAGCAGCGTCTTGGGATGTGTCTTGATCTGCTGCCCGTGCTGCAAGCTGCACGCGGCGTGATAGGCCACCTTCATCCCACCATGATGCGTCCGCGCCCCAGCCACGCTGGCCTCGTCGATCAGGTCAATCAGCACTTCGCTGACATCCTTGGCGATCGCCGACACCCGCGCCGCATCCGCCGCGAGAGGCTCATTGCGGAACATATGCCCGTAATCCTTGACAGTGGTGCCACAGCCGCTTGTGTTGATGACAATCGCATCAAGGCCTGCACCATCCATCTCGCGCGCCCAGGCCTTGATATTGGCCGCCGCAGAGCCGTGACTTTCATCCACCTTGCCCATGTGATGCGTCAGCGCCCCGCAACAGCCCGCACCTTGTGCCACGACCACCTCACAGCCCAGTCGCGTGAGCAAACGAATGGTGGCATCGTTGATGTCGGTGTTCAGCGCCTTCTGCGCACAGCCGGTCATCAACGCCACCCGCTTCCGGCGTGGCGCAACAGGCGCAAAGCTTTGCGGATCGTCATTGCGGCTCACTGGCGGAATCCGCTTTGGTGCCATCTCCAGCATCGCCTTCACCCGTGCATCCGGAATGAGCGGCGCAAACGGCTTGCCAATCTTCGCCAGCAACAACGCCACTCGGAACCGCGTCGGATAGGGCAGGATATGCGCCAAAGTCCAACGCAGCGCCTTTTCGTGCCACGGGCGGTCATAGTTCTTTTCGATATAGGCCCGCGCATGGTCGACAAGATGCATGTAATGCACCCCAGACGGACAGGTCGTCATGCAGGCCAGACAGGACAGGCAGCGGTCGATATGCTTGACCGTCTTCTCATCCGGCTTGCGCTCATTTTCGAGCATGTCCTTGATTAGGTAAATCCGCCCGCGCGGGCTGTCCAACTCGTCGCCCAGAACCTGATAGGTCGGGCAAGTGGCCGTACAGAACCCGCAATGCACGCAGGTCCGTAACACCTCGTTCGAACGTTTGATATCCGGATCACGGAGCTGGTCTTCTGTGAATGTCGTCTGCATGGCTTACCCCATCAATCCTGTGTTCAGGATGCCCTTCGGATCGAATTTCTGCTGCAGCCCACTTGACAACGCAGCAATAGGCGCCGGGTTGGGTTGAAACTTCGGTTGACCTGTTCCGCGGACCAAGGTCGCATGGCCGTCAAACTCGCCCAGACGCGCCCGCACGTCTTTGCCTTGCGTCACACGCGCCCAGATCAACCCTCCGCCCCAATCGTAGAGCAGCGCATCAGCGCCGATTTTGGCTCCAAGCATTACGGCGTTCGACGGCGTACAGGACACGCGCCATACATCGCCCTCCGCGTCATGAAATGCCGAGACATCGCGCACCCAAGCCCAGCTTTTTGTCACCGCCTCCGGATCGCGGTCAACCCACACAGCCATTTCACCAAACAGCCCTGCGATCTGATCCGCACGATAAGCCACCGACCCGGAGAACCCTTCGATCCGCAGCATGGTCACCGGGTGCCCATCCAATCCGACAGGGATATGTGCCGCACCCGATACCTCGAACGGCGATCCCAGCGCCTTTGCCATCGCCCGCACTGCGTCCGCATCGCTCAATCCGTCGATCATCACGCAAGCGGCCGTTTCCGGCTTCGGCAAAACCTTGAGACTGGCCTCGGTCAAGACACCCAAGGTTCCCCAAGACCCGCTCATCAGCTTGACCAGATCATAGCCGGTGACGTTCTTCATGACCCGCCCGCCATTCTTGACGACCGTTCCGGCGCCATCGACATAACGCACGCCAAGCATGAAATCCCGGCAAGCCCCCACCGACACGCGGCGCGGCCCGCTGACATTTGCCGCGACAACACCGCCAATCGTTGGCTCCCCCGACGTGCCCAACAGGCCGCGATGATCCATCGGCTCGAAGGCAAGCCGCTGCCCTTCGGCATCGAGCGCCGCTTCGATCTCGGCCAAAGGCGTACCCGCCTGCGCAACAAGGGTCAGCGAGCCGGGTTCATACAGTGTGATCCCAGACAGCCCGCCGGTCTCCAGCACATCCCCATCAAGGTTAACGCCCCGCGTTCCCCCGCCTTTGACGCAAATCGGCGCGCTGGCCGATGCGATCATGTCGGCCAGCTCGGCCTCTGTCTCAGGTCTCATGATCTTCTTCTTTTTCTAAATATGCCGGGGGGTTTGGGGGGCTGGCCCCCCAAGTCTCACTCTGCCGCGAGCGCAACGCTGCGGCGGCTTTCCGATGCCGCCAGCGGAAACACCTTAGCCGGGTTCAAAAGCCACGCCGGATCGAACACGTCCTTCACCGCCATCTGCGCTTCAAGGTCTGCCGGTGCAAACTGATCCACCATCAGATCGCGCTTTTCGATCCCCACACCGTGCTCCCCAGTCAGGCATCCGCCTACCTCGACACAGAGCCGCAGGATGTCTGCACCAAACGCCTCGCACAGCTCCAGATCGCCTTCTTTGTTCGCATCGAACAGGATCAGCGGGTGCATATTGCCGTCACCTGCGTGGAACACATTGGCCACGTCCAAACCGTACTCCTTGGACATCTCACCAATGCGGCGCAGCACGTAAGGAAGCTCTGACACCGGGATCGTGCCATCCAGACACATGTAATCGTTGATCTGGCCCATTGCGCCGAAGGCCGATTTACGCCCCAGCCAGATGCGTCCAGCCTCGTCGGCATCCTTGGCTTCGCGCAGCTCCACCGGATTGTGCTGCCGTGCAATCTCAAGGATCAGGGCAAGCTGCTCGTCGATCTCGGCCGGGCTGCCCTCGACCTCAACGATCAACAGTGCTTCACACATCGGATAGCCTGCCTTGGCAAAGGCTTCGGTCGCCTCGATGCAGGGACGGTCCATGAATTCGATGGCCACGGGAAGAACGCCAGCCTTGATGATGTCGGCCACGCAGGCGCCCGCGACTTCGTTTGCATCGAATCCCATCAGCACAGGCCGCGCGCCTTCGGGTTTGGGCAGAATGCGCAGCGTGGCTTCGGTGACGACGCCCAACTGACCTTCTGAACCACAGATCAGACCAAGCAGGTCATATCCTCCTGCATCCAGATGTTTGCCGCCGATCTCCATCACGGTGCCATCCATCTGCACCATGGTGACACCCATCAGATTGTTGGTCGTCACGCCGTATTTCAGGCAATGCGCGCCTCCCGAGTTCATCGCGATATTGCCCGCGATGGCGCAAGCCAATTGGCTGGACGGATCAGGCGCGTAAAAGAACCCATCCGCCTCAACTGCGCCGGTGACACTCAGATTGGTGCGCCCGGTCTGCACACGGATGAAGCGGTTATCGAAATCTGTCTCCAGCACGTCATTCATGCGTGCGACGCCCAGCAACACGCAATCCGCCGTTGGCAATGCGCCCCCGGCCAGTGATGTGCCTGATCCGCGCGGAACAACGGGAACACCCATCTCGTGGCAGACCTTGAGAACCGCCGCGACCTCTTCGGTTGTCGACGGCAGAACGACCGCAAGAGGCGGACACTTATAGGCCGTCAGCGCATCGCACTCATAGGCACGGGTTTCCATCTCGTCCGAGATCACCGCATCCGCCGGGATTGCATCGCGTAGGCGTGCCACGATCTGTGCTTTGCGCGACAGAACACGTGCATCGGGTTTTGGCATTTGCATGGCGTTTCCTCCAAATTGGTAAAAAGATATAACCAATATGTCAAATAACACCAGCGAAAATTTCGCAACGCGCGGCATCTGTTCCTCTTGCCTTTGCGGCAAAGCCCGGTCACCAAGCGGATATGGACTGGATCAAGATTATTCACATTCTCTGCGTCATGGGTTGGATGACCTCGATCTTTGCCGTGCCGCGCGCCCTGATCTATTGGAAACGCGAATATGACCGGATCGGGGAATTCGGTCCCTTGGGGGACCTCACGATCCGCCTCTATCGCTTTTCCGCAGGGTTGGGTGTGATCGCCCTGATCACCGGTATCTGGCTTGGGTCGCTGTGGCAGTTTCCAACATGGGTATGGGTCAAGCTGGCGCTCGTACTGTTGCTGGCACTTCACTACACATGGACAGGTCGGCTGGTGTTGCGTGCGAAACGCGGGGTGTTCACTGAATCCGACCGCTACCTGCGCATCTTCAACGAAGTCAGCGTATTCGGCGCCATTGCGATCCTGTGGGTTGTCGTCGTCAAACCGTTCTGACCAATGGACTGGTTTGATCGCCTTTACCTGTTCACTGTTTTGGATGCGGTTGGTCTTGGCATGCTTATCGGCAGTTGGGTTCTGTGCAGTCTGGTGGTCGAGAACGCACCAAAGTCACATCCGTCTACATCGCAGATCATGGCAGAGTTTCGCCGCGAATGGATGCGCACCTTCGTGCAGCGCGATCCGCGAATCTTCGACAGTCAGATCATTGCAAGTCTCCGGCAGGGTACTGCGTTTTTCGCGTCGGCCAGCATGATCGCCATCGGTGGTGGGTTCGCGCTGTTGGGTAATGCGGAGCGGTTACGAGGGGTGGCGCAGGATTTGACGCTGGAAAGCGATCCGATTTTTCTACTCGAGGTCAAACTGTTGGTTCTGCTGTTGTTCGCAGCAAACGCATTTCTGAAATTTGTCTGGTCGCATCGGCTGTTCGGTTACTGCTCGGTCATCATGGCGGCAGTGCCGAACGACCCGAAAGACCCAAAGGCATTGCCGATGGCGTTACAAGCAGGTGAATTGAATATCACGGCAGCGCGGGGATACAATCGCGGGCTGCGGTCGGTCTATTTCGGCATCGCGTCCTCGGCATGGTTGCTGGGGGCGGGGCCGTTGATCCTTGCCACGCTGGTGACCCTTCTGGTGATCTTGCGACGGGAATTCGCGTCTCAATCGCGGTATGTCCTCATTCACGGTGCGCCGGACGCGAAATCGTGACCGCTGGGTGAAGATGGGTCTGCTAGTCTCATCCCATGTTGACCCGTGCTCTCTTTTGTCTTTTCTGTTTCGCAGCGCCCGCTTTTGCTGATCCACCTCAGATCGTAGGGGCTGAAGTGAGCGGTGTGCGCGTGTCTGTAACCCTCGCGCATCCGGATACGGGATGGGATTACTATGCTGGTGGCTGGCGGGTCGAGACCGAGGACGGGACGGTGCTTGGCACTCGGGAATTGCTGCATCCGCATGTTGAGGAGCAGCCGTTTACCCGCAGCCTAACGGTCAACGATCTGCCCGATGACCCGTTGTTCATCCGGGCCAAGTGTTCTGTTGATGGCTGGTCCGACACGCGCGTTTCCCTGCTGCGCTGAGACCTTTTGTTCGACCATCCTCAGACCGCACCCCAAAAATGGTGGACAAGAAAGGACACGGAACCTGACCCAATGTTTCGCGTGCGAAACAATAGGGCCGGGGCTGACCTATTTACGTTTCATCAACCACATCCGAATGCAGGTGTCGCTCTCCCCGCGCTTCGGCCAAGCGGATCTGTTTTTGCCGCTCGCGGAATCGGGCTTTGTCGTCGTTCGACGTCTCGTTGATACACAGATGGCAGGACACACCTTGCTCGTATTCGGGGCGGTTTTTATCATCCGGTAAAATTGGGTGACGGCAAGCGTGGCAGAGCAAATGCGGCCCTTCCTTGAGCCCATGCCCGACCGACACACGGGCATCGAATACAAAGCACTCGCCCTGCCAGGTGCTTTGCTCGGCTGGCACCTCTTCGAGGTATTTCAGGATGCCGCCCTTGAGGTGGTATACATCCTCCACCCCCTGACTGATCAGGTAGTTCGTCGACTTTTCGCAGCGAATACCCCCTGTGCAGAACATGGCAATCCGCTTGTTATGAAAGCGGTCCTTGTTCTTTTCCCACCATTCCGGAAATTCGCGAAAGCTTTCGGTCTTGGGGTCGACCGCGCCGTCGAAGGTTCCGATGGCGACCTCGTAATCATTGCGGGTGTCGATCACGGCCACATCGGGGCTTTGGATCAGCTCGTTCCAGTCCGCAGGTTGCACGTAGTGGCCGACCTTGGCGCGCGGATCGACATCGGGCACGCCCATGGTCACGATCTCTTTTTTCAGCCGCACTTTCATCCGGTGGAAAGGGCGTTCTTGCGCGGTCGACAGTTTCCATTCCAGATCGGCGCAGCCGGGCAGAGCGCGCAGATGGGTTAACAAAGCGTTAATGCCAGCCTCGGGCCCGGCGACCGTCCCATTGATGCCTTCGCGCGCCAGCAGCAGCGTGCCGGTGATCGCGTTGTCGCGGCAGACCGTCAGCAATGGCTCCTGCAGGGCAGCGGGGTCGTCAAAGCGGGTGAAGTGGTAGAGTGCGCAAACCGTAAACATGCGCGCGGAATTACGCCTCGATTTCCGGTCGCGCAAGGCCCCGCGATGCCGCAACCCTTGACCCTGTTGGACAGTGTTCTTACCCAAGTCACACCAAAGAGGAGGCTTGCCCCATGTCTGCGCTGATCGTCATCGACGTCCAAAACGATTTCTGCCCCGGCGGCGCATTGGCCGTGCCAGAAGGCGACAAGATCGTTCCGGGCATTAATGCACTGATGGCAGAGGCTGAGGCGGTTGTGCTGACGCAGGATTGGCACCCGGCGGACCATTCGAGTTTCGCCTCGCAACATGACGGGCAGGAGCCGTACGGTTTGATCGAGATGCCGTACGGTCCGCAAGTGCTTTGGCCAGATCATTGTGTGATCGGATCAGCGGGAGCTGCGTTTCACCCTGACCTGACCACCGACCGCGCCGAGATGGTGATCCGCAAAGGGTTCCGCCGCGCGATCGACAGCTATTCGGCGTTTTTTGAGAATGACCACAAAACGCCCACCGGTCTTGAGGGCTATCTGCGCACGCGCGGGATTACGACATTGACACTGGTTGGCCTCGCCACTGATTTTTGCGTCGCCTACTCGGCGATTGATGCGGCCAAGCTGGGGTTCGATGTCACTGTGCGCATGGACCTCTGCCGGGCCATCGACCTGAACGGATCGCTTGAGGCGGCGAAACAGGACATGGCGCAGGCGGGTGTGACGCTGGCATGAGCAAAGCCCCGACGCTGGCGGACCGCCTGAACAAAGCCCGCACAACAAGCACGCCCGAGGTGAGTGACCGCGCCAAGCGTGGCTTGGTCGCTTACATAGGGGCGCAGCCCGACACGGCGCGTGCCACGAAAGACCTTGCTGATGGGACGGCAGCCACAGGGATTGGGCGGGTCGCTTTGTCCGGGCTGTCGCCGCAGGGACTGGCCTGCGCCGATGGCTGCGCGTTCTGTTGCATTCTGTCAGGTGCGGATGGCGGAACGATCACCGAGGCCGAAGCTGTTGCACTGCACAGCGCACTTGCGCCCTTGGCGGGACAACCCGACGGGCGCGCGTGGCATCCCAAAGCGTGTCCATCGCTGGACCCCGAGACCCGCAGTTGCCGCGCGTACGAGGCACGACCGATGATCTGCCGGGCCTATGTGTCGACCGATGTCGAGGCATGTAAATCGTTGTCCGAGGGACAGGCCGTTCCGGGGCCGGGCACATTGGGGCCGTATCACACCTATCTTGCGGCCATCGGTCTGAGCCGCGCGGCCCTCAAGGGGGTGAAGCGGGTGTCGACCTATGCGTTGGCACAGGTTGCAGCGGCAGCTGTCGACGGGGTTTCGCTGGACGAGGCTTTGGTACAAGCACGGCACAAACCGACCGAGTTGGACGCAGAACTCAAGCGCAGCAAGCGGGATATCTCGCGCGTTTGACCAAGGGTGTTCCCGAATGCGCACTGTTGGGAACGGAGACGCATCTGCATGTGGTTTCCCCCTTTGTGCCTGTCGCAGAGTTTCGTAGTCTCTTAAAAACACTCTCGTAAGAGGCACCGAGCCATGTTCGAACGCATCCTTGCCCTGTTTGATAAGTCCACGCCCACAACTCCGCTGCCGCCTGCGGACGCCAAATATGCGCTTGGTGCGTTGATGGTGCGCACTGCGATGGCAGATAAAGCGTACCTTTTTCAGGAGGTCGAAGAGATCGACCGGGTGTTGTCTCGGATGTACGGGCTCAAACCCCTTGAAGCGGCCAAGATGCGGGCGCAATGCGAGAAGCTGGAACACGAACTTCCCAAGACAGCCGACCTAGCTGCGATCCTGACCGAAAACATCAGCCAAGAGAAACGCGAAGCGGCGGTCGCGGCTCTGTGGGATGTGGTCTATGCCGATGGCAATCGCCATGCCAAGGAAGACCTGCTTGTCGGTGAGATTGCTGGTCTCTTGGGCGTGGATGAGGCGACCTGTGAGCGCATTCGCGATGAAGAGGTCGCGAACTGGGACAAGTACCACTGACACTGGACAAGTTCGGGTTGGGTTGGTCTAAGCGAGGCGCCCGCGCTTTCGGAGACCCTCATGGTTGATATCGCCACCCGCGTCTGGAACCACAAATGGAAGATCGACCCAATTGTGCGGTCGCTCATCGACACGGATTTCTACAAGCTGCTGATGTGCCAGTCGGTGTTCCGCAACAAGCGCGACACGCAGGTCACGTTCAGCCTGATCAACCGGTCGTCGCATGTGCCCTTGGCCAAGCTGATTGACGAAGGGGAGTTGCGCGAACAGTTGGATCACATCCGGTCGCTGTCTTTGCGTCGGAATGAAAGCACATGGCTGCGCGGGAACACGTTTTACGGCAAGCGCCAGATGTTCCGCCCAGATTTCATGGAATGGTTCGAACAGCTACGCCTGCCGCCTTATCACCTCGAGCGCGTGGGCGATCAGTACGAGCTTACCTTTGAGGGCGCTTGGCCCGAGGTGATGCTTTGGGAGATTCCGGCGCTGGCGGTGTTGATGGAGTTGCGCGGACGCGCGGTTCTGAACGACATGGGGCGGTTCGAGTTGCAGGTGCTTTATGCGCGCGCGATGACCAAGCTGTGGGAGAAGATCGAAAAGCTGCGTGGTGATCCGGCCTTGCGCATCGCGGATTTCGGCACACGGCGGCGGCATTCGTTCCTGTGGCAGGACTGGTGCGTGCAGGCGATGTACGAGGGGCTGGGCGACAGTTTCGTCGGTACGTCGAACTGCCTGATCGCCAAGAACCGCGACCTTGAAGCGATTGGCACCAATGCGCATGAATTGCCGATGGTCTATGCCGCGCTGGCCGAGGATGATGCGGCGCTGGCCAAAGCCCCCTATGACGTGTTGGCTGATTGGCACGAGGAACACGAGGGCAATCTGCGGATGATCCTGCCGGACACCTATGGCACCGAGGGCTTCCTCAAGAACGCACCGGATTGGCTGGCGGGGTGGACGGGTATCCGGATCGACTCGGGTGATCCCGCGACCGGGGCCGAGACTGCGATCCGCTGGTGGAAGGACCGGGGGGAAGACCCGACCAAGAAGCTGGTGATCTTCTCGGACGGGTTGGATGTGGACAAGATCCTAGAGTTGCAGCGTCAGTTCGCCGGACGGGTGCGCGTGTCCTTTGGTTGGGGGACTTTGCTGACCAATGACTTCCGGGGGCTGACGCCGGATGATCGACTGGCGCCGTTCAGCCTTGTGTGCAAGGCGGTCGATGCGAATGGGCGGGCGACGGTAAAACTGTCTGACAACCCTAACAAGGCGATGGGGCCACAGGACCAGATTGATCGCTACAAGCGTGTTTTCGACGTTGGCGCGCAAGAACGGCTGGACGTGGTGGTCTGACAAGGAGCGTCTGCGCGGCGGCAGCTTTTCTGCCGAAATCCCAATTATCAAGAAAAGATGCATCTCAGGTGTTGATTAGATCTGGGCGTGGCGCTAGCTCTGCTGTGTCCAACTGACGCAGGGTCACCTTGCGTTATCGGAGGAAGTTGGATGTTCCATAAATCAGGGAGGATATTATGGGTTATCTGTCTCGTACTACCGCTGTTCTGGCCCTTGCGCCGTTCATGACCGGTGCATTTATTGCCGCGTCTTCGGCTTCGGCCCAAATGATGAATACGACCAGCCTGCAGCATACACTTGTTTTGCAAGACCTTGATGAGCCATGGGACATGTCGTTCCTTGACGACGGCACCATGTTCTTTACGGAAAAATGTGACGGGCTGTCCGTTATGCTGCCGTCCGGTCAGGTGAACAGCCTTTTGGGTATGTCCGGTGCCGAAGGCTATGCCAGCAGCGCTGACGACCTGTTCTGTGATGGCCAGGCCGGGATGATGGGTGTTGCCGTTGATCCCGATTTTGCGACCAACCGCCAGATCTATGTCTATTCGACATCGAACATGGTCACGCCGCACACCAATCGCTTGATGCGCATGGTGGTGAATGACGATTTCACCAACGTGTCGGACCGCACCGATATCGTGGACGATGTGCCCTACAAGATGGCGCCGAGTGATCACCCCTTCGGTGGGTCGGGCGCGCATAATGGCGGACGGGTTCGTTTTGGGCCGGATGGGTATATCTATCTGACCACAGGCGACACCCATAACGGTGAAGTGCCGCAAAGCCCGACGATGATGGGCAGCAAGGTGTTGCGCATCGACCGGGATGGCAACGCCGCTGCCGAGAACACGCCGCCGGAAGGGTTCGACAAGCGGACCTACACCTATGGGCATCGCAACGTTCAGGGCATCGCATTCCATCCGGGAACCGGCACGCCGATCACGGCAGAGCATGGCCCGTGGCATTCGGACGAGATCACTGTCCTGCGCAACGGCGGCAACGCCGGTTGGGACCCGCGCCCGAACATGGCCGGTCGGGGCGATTGCCCGGACAATTACTGCGGTTACAGCCCGAACCAGATGGATGGCATGGACCGCTATGCACGTGCCGCGTTCATGCCAATGACGGATCTGGCAACATATCCCGACGCGATGCCGCCGATCTGGGACAATAACGGCTGGTCACAGGGCACATCTTCGGCTGCGTTCCTTGAGGGCGAGCAGTGGGGTGACTGGAACGGTGCGATGGTCGTTGGCATTATGGGTATTGGCTTTGGTGGCACACCGATCGGCCAGCGGATCGACGTCATCGAACTGACTGACGAGCTGACGGTTGAAGATGTCACGGAACTGACCTTGCCGATGGAGTCGGGACGGTTCCGGTCGGTTGTGTTCGGGCCGGATGGTAGCCTGTACACCGCGACGGATGAGGGCTTTATCCACAAGCTCACTCCGGGCAACTGATACGAAAAACCCTGCGCCGGACGGTCCGGCGCAGGGCTCTTTTAGGGTCAGTCACGCAGCCTGCGGAGAGAGCGTGTCAGCCTTTCTTCAAGGCATCCCGGATTTCGAGCAGACATCGAGTTCGCTCGGGCCGGCTGGAACTTCAGGTGCCACATCTTCCGGCTTTTCGGCGGCGGATTTGATCCGGTTGACCATCTTGACCAGCAGGAACACCACAAAGGCGATGATCAGAAAGTTGATCAGGGCCATGATGAAGCTTCCCACTGCGAAAACCGGAGCGCCAGCTTCCTGCGCGGTGGCCAGTGATGCATGGGTGCTGCCATCAAGCGTGTAGAACCAACCCGAAAAGTCGATGCCGCCGGTAAAGAGCGCGATGATCGGGTTGATGATGTCGCCGACCAGTGATGTGACGATCGCTGTGAAAGCAGCGCCGACGATGATACCGACGGCCATGTCCATGACATTGCCTTTGGCAATGAAGTCCTTGAATTCTTGAATCATTACTATGTTTCCCTCGTGTTGGCTTGCCGCGGCGAAAAACGCGCAGCGGAGATTTTGATATCATCGCCACGGTCTTTGTCACGTCTTCCGACACAAACCACGGGGAAATTGCGAAACCTTGCCGCAAAAATGCCGCATCGAAGACTCACCTTTAAAGATGCTTTTAGCCGGGGAGTGTTCCTTTGAGCACGTAGCGCAGGATTTGCGCGACTTCCTGAGGGGTTCGGGCCATCGCAAGAGCCGCCGCGTCGACCTCTTTCAGCGCGTGGTCATGTTCGGGCTGTTGCAGGATGATCAGCGACTTGCCCAAGGCGGCGGCGTATCCGGCGTCAAAGGCAGCGTTCCACTGTTTGTATTTCTCGCCGAACCGCACGACGACCACATCGGCATCCGCGATGCCCTTACGGGTGCGGATCGCGTTGACCATCGCGCCCTTGTGGTCGTGCCAATACTTGTTCTCTTCTGCGCCGAGGATCGCCACTCCGCAATCGTCGCTGGCGGCGTGATCAGTGACGGGGCTGTCGAAGGTTACATCAAGGCCTTCGCAGGCATCGATGATCTGTTCACGCCAATCGGTGTGGATTTCGCCGGACAGGTAGACACGCAAGGTCATGGGGTACTCCTAATTGTTTGGGAAAGGGGTAGCGCAGATCTGCGGAAAGGCCAATCAATCGGCCCGGCGCGCAATAACTGTGCGGCGGGGGTCTTTGCCCGGAGCGTTTATGGTTTCGACAATGGTGAACCCGGCTTTGGTGATCGCAGCATCAAGGTCGGAAGTTGACAGTTTGGCGAAATAGGGTGCTTTGCCAATGGCTTGCATGATGGGCAGGCCAAGCTGGATGAACCACCAGATCATGTTGCGGTGTTCCGGCATGCAGAAGGTTTTTGACACGAACAGACCACCGGGTTTGGTCCGTTTGGCGATTTCGGCCAAGGCGCCGTCCATGTCTTCGATCAGGTGCAGAAGGTTGAAGGCCAGCACCGCGTCGAACGGGCCTTCAGGGGCATCAGCAGCGTCGAACTGCTGGAAATCGACATTGGTCGTGCCAGCAGCCTGCGCCTTATCGCGTCCCTTGTCCAACATTGCGTCAGAGACATCAGTGGCGATGATGTGTTGGACGCTTGCGGCAAGGGCAAGCGCAGTGGTGCCGGTGCCGCAGCCCAGTTCAAGCACGGTATCGTCGGGTGACAAGAGCTGGCGCATCTTGTCCAAGGTGGCCTCATAGGCGTCTTGGTTGCGGATCGGCGAGGCCGCGTATTTGTCCGCGGCCCGATCCCAGAACTTCGCAGACTTATACATGGTGGCCTCGCCTTTTTGCTATGACGCCTCAGCCGCGCAGCACGCCGCCGGTGGCTTTTTCGACCTTTTCGATGATCTTTTTGCCGACCGCTTCGATGTCCGCTTCCTTGAGCGTGCTGTCGGTTGGCTGAAGCCGCACGGTGATGGCGAGGGACTTCTTGCCTTCACCCAGCGACCCGCCGATGAATTCATCGAACAGACGCACGTCAGAGATCAACGCCTTGTCGGCACCGGCTGCGGCGTTCATCAGGTCGAGCGCTGCGATTTGGGCATCGACGACAAAGGCGAAGTCCCGTTCGACCGCTTGCAGATCGTTGAGCACCAGCGCAGGGCGTGTCGCCCCCGTCTTGCGCGGCAGGGGGATTTCCTGTGGCCAGAGGGTGAAGGCAACGACGGGCCCTTTGACATCCATGGCTTTCAGCACCTTGGGGTGCAGTTCTCCAAAAACGCCCAGCACCTTTTTCGGGCCAAGGCAGATCATGCCGTGACGTCCCGGATGCCACCATTCGCTGGCACCGCGCAGGATCTGGGTTTTGGCGGGTGCGCCCATCGCCGCAAGGATCGCTTCGGCGTCGGCCTTGGCGTCGAACACATCAACCGTGCGGGCGGTGCTGTGCACGTCTTTGGGGCCGGTCTTGCCGATCAGGACACCGGACAGCATCAGATGCTGTTCTTCGGGTTCGCCGCCGTGGAAGGCGTGACCGAGTTCGAAAAGGGCAAGGTCCATGAACCCGCGCGCCTGGTTGCGGGCGGCGGCCTGCAAGAGACCGGGCAGCAGGGCGGGGCGCATGTGGCTCATGTCCGTGCTGATCGGGTTGGCGAGCATGGTGGCGTCATCACCACCGCCGAAGAGGGTGGCAGAGGCTTTGTCGATGAAGCTGTAGGTCACGCATTCGTTGTAGCCGAGCGCCGCCGCTGTCCGACGCGCGGCGCGTTCGCGGCGCTGCATGGGGGATAGGATCGGCTTGGGCACACCGGGGTCCATACGGCGCATTGGTTTGCCTTCCAGCTTGGTCAGGGACGCGATGCGGGCGACCTCTTCGACCAGATCGGCCTCGCCCATGACATCGGGACGCCAGGACGGGACATGCGCCATGTTGCCTTCGAGCTTGAAGCCAAGGGCGGTCAGCGTCTGGCGCTGTGTTGCCTCGGGAATGTCCATGCCGACGAGCGAGATCACCCGCGCAGGGTTGAGTTTGTAGGCGCGCGAGGTGTCGGGCACGGCACCGGCAATGATCATGTCGGACGCTTCGCCGCCCGCGTGATCGACGATCATCCGCACGGCCAATTCCAGACCTTCAGGGGTGAAGGCCGGATCGACACCGCGTTCAAACCGGTAGCGAGCGTCGGAATTGATCTTGAGCGCGCGACCCGTGTAGGCAATCTGGATCGGGTCCCAATAGGCGCTTTCGACGAAGACATCTGTGGTCTCGTCGATGCAGCCCGTTTCCTCGCCACCCATGATGCCCGCGATGCTTTCTGGGCCTTTGGCGTCGGAGATCACCATCTGGCCGGGCTGGAGCGCGTAGGTCTTGCCGTCCAGTGCCAGCAGTTCCTCGCCACCCTTGGCGCGGTGGACGCGCAGGTCGCCTGTCACCTTGGCCATGTCGAACACGTGCAAGGGGCGGTTGCGGTCGTAGGTGAAGAAGTTGGTCACATCGACAAGGAAGTTGATCGGACGCAGGCCGATGGCGCGCAGGGCGTCCTGCAGCCACTGTGGGCTTGGGCCGTTCTTGACGCCACGAATGATGCGACCACAGAACAGCGGGCAGCCGTCCAGCGTGTCTTCGTCGATCACCACCTTGGTGTTTGCTGTGAAGCTGGCGGGGACGGGATCGACCGCATGGGTCTTCAGCGTGCCAAGACCACGGGCGGCCAGATCGCGGGCGATGCCCTGAACACCCAGCGCATCGGGGCGGTTGGGGGTGATGGCGATTTCGATCACCGGGTCCACCTTGGCGGGGTCGTTTTCGGCGAGCCAGTCGATGAATTTCTGGCCCACCTCGCCCGAGGGCAGTTCGATGATGCCGTCATGTTCGTCGCTGAGTTCTAACTCGCGTTCCGAGGCCATCATGCCGTGGCTTTCAACGCCGCGGATGTTGCCGACGCTGAGCGTGACGTCGATGCCCGGTACGTAGTCGCCCGGTTTCGCCAGAACGACGGTGATGCCCGCACGCGCGTTCGGCGCGCCGCAGACGATCTGCTTGTCGCCCTCATCGGTCTCGACCGTACAGACGCGCAGGCGGTCGGCATCGGGGTGCTGTTCGGCGTGCTTCACCTTGGCCAGCGTAAAGGTTTTAAGCTTGTCCGCCGGGTTTTCGACGCCTTCGACCTCAAGACCCAGATCGGTCAGGGCATAGGTGATCTCATCCACGGTCGCGGTGGTGTCGAGGTGCTTTTTCAGCCAGGAGAGGGTGAATTTCATGGTCAGTCCCCTTTGAACCTTTGCGCAAGGTCTTTGTCATCGCCCATCGCCGCGAGTTTCAGCTCTCGGGACAGTCGGAGTGTTGGTTTCAGCGCGAAGCAGATCGAGCCGATCAAGAAGAGCCACGTTCCAGGGATTTGCCAATCGTCAGAGAAAAACATCACCGACCCAACAACAAAACAGAACGCAGCAATGAAATCGACCAAGGTGTAGGCGACTTCGAACAGCGCATAGGTGTGGCGCTGTCGGTCAGTTCCAGTTCTGTGATCGTGGCTAAAGAGCATTGTGAACGGTGTTTCCGTGAAGTTGTAGCTTGGAATTGGTCACCCAGTGTTAGCTTAGGCCGCCATGCAGCGTCGGCACATCCAGCGCGGCGAAGCCATAGTGGCGCAGCCAGCGCAGGTCAGAGTCAAAGAAGGCGCGCAAATCGGGGATGCCGTATTTCAGCATCGCGATGCGGTCGATGCCCATGCCGAAGGCGAAGCCCTGCCATTCGTTCGGGTCGACACCCGCGCTTTGCAGAACTTTCGGGTGCACCATGCCGGAGCCAAGGATTTCGAGCCAATCGTTGCCCTCGCCGACCTTCAGCGTGCCGCCTTCCCAAGAACAGCGGATATCGACCTCGGCCGAGGGTTCCGTGAACGGGAAATGCGACGCGCGGAAGCGGAGTTCGACATCGTCGACCTCGAAATATGCTTTTACGAATTCTTCCAGCACCCATTTCAGGTTCGCCATCGAGATGTCCTTGTCGATGGCAAGGCCTTCGACCTGGTGGAACATCGGTGTGTGCGTCTGGTCGTAATCAGCGCGGTAGACGCGGCCCGGTGCGATGATGCGGATGGGCGCGCCGGTTTTCTCCATCGACCGGATCTGCACCGGCGACGTGTGGGTGCGCAGCACATGGGGCGGGCGGTCGTCGCCGTCCGCGCGGTGCATGTAGAACGTATCCATCTCGGCGCGCGCGGGGTGGTGGCCGGGGATGTTCAGCGCGTCGAAATTGTACCAATCGGTGTCGATTTGCGGGCCTTCGGCGACCGAAAAACCCATATCGGCAAAGATCGCGGTTACTTCTTCGGTGACCTGGCTGATCGGGTGTATGGTGCCTTGGCGGCGACCGCGACCGGGCAGTGTCACGTCGAGCCATTCGCCGCGCAGGCGTTCGTCAAGTGCGGTGTCTTCTAGCGCGGCTTTTTTCGCGGACAGAGCCGAGTTGATCTCGTCCTTGAGCGCGTTCAGTGCGGGACCGGCGGTCTGGCGTTCTTCCGGGCTCATTTTGCCCAGTTCGCGCATCTTGAGGCTGATCTCGCCTTTTTTGCCGACCGCCTGCACGCGCAGGTCTTCAAGCGCGGATTCATCGCCCGCCGCTGCAATCAGCCCAATGTACTTGTCGCGCAGATCGTCCATGTCACCCTCCGGCCCGTGTCGTGCTTTCCCTAGCCGCGACGGTGCAGGGACGCAAGGCAGCCGGAATGTCCGGTGGGATTCTTTCATGCTGAGTCGCGAAAGTGACAGGCGAAAAGAAATTCTATCCTACAGCGCATGGTTGCCACATAGATGTTGACGCATACACTAAATTGAGCAGTATCTTAAGATATCACTGCCAAGATGTTGAGCGAAACAACGCTCACGATGCTGCTTAATTCTGGGGGAAGAGCATGTCCTTACGAATTTTGAAAGAGCATTTGCCGTGGATTGCGCCAACGACGGCGATCGTCCTTGCTGCCACAGGTGTCATTAGTTTTGGCCCGCGCGATGCAGCGCCGGTCGACGTTGCGTCTGAATTTGAAGTGTCACGTACCATGACGCAGAACCCGGTCGCCTTGGGTGAACAGGGGATCGGCATGCTGCCGGACTCGTCTGGCAGCGTCGAAGCACTTCAGGCGGTTGTCCAGCAGGCGCCGCAGGTTCCTGAGGTCACGTTGGCACCTGTCCCGGTGGAACCGGCAGTTGTGACCCCGGCGCAGCCAGAGGTCACGCCGCAACAGGTGTCGATCGAACCAGAGCCTTCGGTCAGCCCGACAAGCAATCCGGGGGCGTTCTTTGCCGCAGCGCAGGCCAATCTTGCGCAGGACAGATCCTGTGTCGAAGACCTGCGGGTTCTGGCTGGTGAAGCGCGTGTCTATTTCCCCAGCGGTGGTCTGACAGCGGATGAGGCTGGCATGGCGCAAGCGCGTCTTATCGGGTTGGTCGCGCAAGACTGTCCACATGTCGAAATCGTTGTCGAAGGGCATTCCGATCCGTCAGGTGATCCAGCGGCCAATTTGCGGCTCAGCAAGCAGCGCGCGGACGCTGTCCTGAAACGGATCGCAGCCTCTGGCATCGACGTGGTTCGGTTCCAGTCGGTGGGGCTGGGCAGTCAGGAACCGTCGCGCATCACCGGCACACAGTCGACTGCGTACTATGACCGTCGTGTGGAGTTCGAAGTCCGTGAAGTGGCGCAGCGCGCGGGTGTCACCGGGTTCTCGCGTCCGGTGGCGAGCGCATCGTCGGCCTGTGCTGCACAGCTGCAAGCGGCAGTGGCACAGACCAAACTGTTCTATTCGCCGCGTTCGATCACTGCGCCATCTGATGGAATGCCTGCTGTCGTCGATCTCGCGGCCAAGGCCAGCGCCTGCCCCGATGCTCGGTTGCGGGTTGTGGGTCAGTTCTCGGATGATCCGGGGTCGGGTGAAACTCCGGCCACTGCGCGCCTTCGGGCTGTCGCATTGATGAGTTCGCTTGTGGCGGCCGGGTTCGATCCGGAACAGATCATCATCGCGGCGCATTCTGCCCCGCAGGTTCTTGCTGGGCAGCCGGGTCTTAGCGAGCACCGGGTTGATTTCGACATTATTCTCGAAAACTAGGTCAAACACTGGTCTTGATGGACGCGGGCGGTCATGAGGCCGCCCGTTTTCGTTTTGGAGTTAGTGGCTGAACGCCATGCGCTGAGCTGGTGTTGCGGTGCTTTGCCCTTTTATAACGAGCCAAAGGGCGAAACTGAGTTCCGACAGTGTTACGATGACCAACAGAGCGACGCGCAAAGCCCCGAGAAGTGCGGCATCCGGGAATGCGAAAGCATAGACACTGTCGAGCAGGTAACCGGACGCGCCCAGCATGAGGCCGATGCCGATCAGGCGGGGGGCTTTGTTGGAGGCCACAATCAAAGCGCCGAGCAGAACGAGATGGACTGTAAAGAAGACCTGCCAGATCCAGACACCGGCGCGGTGCATTTCCAGCAAGAGGCCGGCAAGGTCGGCGCGTTGGCTTGCGTTGAAGTTGGGCATGAGATCGGGAGATGTCGCAAGGAGGGTCGCTCCTGCATGGAAGAACAGCATCGCGGACATCACGCTGACCATGCTCAACCGCGCCATTGCAGCGGCCAAGGACAGGGTCGACGAAACCGGTTTGAACATGAAGTAGAGCATGGTCAGGGCCATAATCTCGAATATCATTACGACAACATCCGCCGCGATACCGGATTGATAAAGCGCGCTTCGGTTGAGGATGTTCGCGACTGTTTGCGCCGGATCGTCCGGGACAACGATCTGCGAGGGAACATACGCAATGGCAAACCCACCGGCGATGGCGATACCGAGATAGAACATGCCCGTCACTCGGGCATAGATGGGGGAGGTCGGATCGGAAAAGGCGTGCATGACATGTCCTTTCTTGAGGCAAAATCATTTGGACCGGCGGGTCGGGTGACCACCGTTTATGAAGGTTGGGCAACGCGCGGATGCCGCTTTGGTGTGACGACTGCGACAGAGATTAGCTGCAAAGTTATCTCAACATAATTGACATATATTCTATTTCTGATATGCAAAAGTGCATGGATTGGTCTTCTGTGACTTTTGACTGGAACCGCGTGCGTGCCTTTCTTGTGACGGCAGAAGAAGGGTCGCTATCGGCGGCTGCACGGGCATTAGGATTGGCACAGCCGACGCTCAGCCGGCAGGTCGATGCGTTGCAAACCGAACTGGGGGTTGTGTTGTTTGAGCGTTTTGGCCGGGGGCTCGAACTGACCCCCGCCGGGGCCGACCTGATTATGCATGCGCGAAAGATGGGCGAGGCCGCGATGGCGTTGTCGATTGCTGCGCACGGGCAATCCGAAGACATGTCTGGCTTGGTGACGATCTCTGCGTCCGATCTTTACGCAGGTTTGGTATTGCCGCCGATCCTGAAGCGTCTGCGCGAGGCGGAACCCAAAATCACGTTGCGCATCTTGGCGGACAATCAAGCCAGCGACCTGATGCGGCGCGAGGCCGATATCGCGGTGCGCAATTTTCGCCCGAAAGAGCCCGATCTGATTGCCAAACGGCTTGCCGATGCGAGGGCCGCTTTTTTTGCTGCGCAGGACTATGCTTCGCGCACTGGCATGGTCGAGACTGAGGCTGATTGGGCCAATGTTGATCTGATTACACCCGGTCCAGCGCAAGAATTCATAACCGCATTGCAGAGTTTCGGAGTGTCTATCTCGCACGCCTCTGTCGCTTGTGAGTGCACCAGCTACCTTGCGATGTGGGAAATGGTTCGACAGGGTCTGGGTGTTGGAATTGTTGATTCCGGGATCGGAGACCGTGATCCCACTATGTGCCGTATCGCGCCATCTTTGCCAGATGTGCCATTTCCGATCTGGTTGACCGCGCATCGGGATATCCTGACCAATCGGCGCATGCGGTTCGTGTTCGATTTCCTTGCGGCCGAGCTTTCGGCATCATAATCAGCATGATCGCTAGGGTTGCGCGCATCAGATGCGGGGTTCTTTCCTCTACAGATCGGTTCCAGTGAACGGTGACGGCAGAAAATTCAGAGCCGTTCCGTTGCTGCGGGGCAGGTGTTTGTGAGATCTCGAAGTGCTTTGATCTGTTTCTAAAAAACATCGTAATTTCAATACCTAGCGCGTTCCATACACCTATGGGTTTGTGCACCGTATCATGATGTTTTGAGTGGTTCGCGGCTGGATGTCTCGAGTTTGCTCGATATCGAGAATGATCATTCTTTGCGTGGATTGGGAAAAAGCTGTCTTGCTTTATGATCTATACACGATTCACATTATACAACTTTTGCGCGCAAGTGTCCGGGGAATCTTCTTATGAGTAATCCAGCACCAAGTGAGTTCAACGCGAGTCTCGCCGAACAAAACCCTGATTTTCTGCGTACGCTCAATGAATTTGCCGTCGACTTAATTTCCATACCGAACGCCACTGATCTGTTCTGGTACGTTGCACGAAATGTGGTTGGCAGATTGGGGTTTGTAGATTGTGTGATCTACACCGCCGACGTTGAAACGCAGGAACTGACACAGGTTGCTGCGCTTGGGGAAAAGAACCCCTACGGCAGGACGATCCTCAATCCGCTCGTCATTCCTTTTGGTGTCGGGATCACAGGCAAAGTGGCGCTCTCACGGCGGCCGATTATTGTGGATGATCTGCTGAATGACGCGAACTACATTCAGGATTCCCAGCCCGCGCGTTCGGAGATCTGTGTGCCTTTGCTGTCCCGTGGACAATTGGTTGGTGTGATCGACAGCGAACACCCGGATGCGCATGCCTTCGGCCCGGCCGAGCTCGAAATCCTGACAACCGTGGCCGCGATGACAAGCGCCAAGCTTGAACTGCTGGACGAGGCGGATCGGTCCCAGCAACGGTATGCCGACCTCGTCAAGACGCATGCAAAGCTTTCAGAGGAAATCTGCAATCGAAAAGCGCTTGAGGCCAAGCTGCACGACGCGCGCAGAAACGAAGCGGTCGGACAACTGACCGGTCGCCTCGCATATGATTTCAACAATCTGCTGTCTATCATTTCGGGAAATCTTGAACTGGTCGAGGCCTATTTCAAGGAACCGAGCAGCCGGCGATTTCTTAATGAAGCAAGCCTTGCGTCACAGCGGGCGACACGTTTGGTGTCCGATCTGCTGGTTTTTGCTCAGCGATCCAAACTGACGTTTTCCAAGACGAATATGAACGATCTGGTGGCCGACCTATGTGGCGTTTCGGTTGTTCCCCACAATGTGACGCTGCAGCTTGATCTGTCACCGATCGACCTTGTTGCCGATACAGATGTCAGCGCGGCAAAATCTGCGATCAATGCGGTTATTTCCAACGGGATCGAAGCTATGGCTGACGGCGGCACGCTCACGGTGTCGACAGATATCGTTGGCCGCAGCACAATGTCCCGGCTCATGCTTCCGCGGGTTTTGTCTCCGGGGGTTTATGTGTCGGTTAAGGTTGTCGACACTGGAACGGGCATGACATCTGACCAGATCGAGCGCGTATTTGATCCGTTCTTTTCCACCAAACCGGCAAGTTCGGGATATGGGCTTGGGCTGTCCATGGTTCATGGTTTCATGAAGCAATCCGGTGGCGCGGTAGTCGTGTCTCAAAACACCCCCAAGGGGACAATTCTGGAGCTGTTTTTTCCGGTCCAACCGTGACCCGTCGCTCACGTTGCCTGCTCATTTCATGAAATTGGTTTCTTGCATGGAGGAATCCAATGACGATGTTCTCCGACATTCAAAAAGGCGAGCAAGTCTTGCCTCTCATCAGTATCGCTGGACTCAGGTCGGGCTGTGAAAGCGAGGTCACTCGGATTTCACATGCAATCGGGAAAGCCTGCGAACAACACGGATTTTTCCGAATCTGCGATCACGGAATACCGCTTGATCTGATCGACTCTGTCTACGCAACTGCGGAAAGGTTTTTCCTTCAATCCGAACACGTGAAGATGCGGTGTTACATCGGGGACAGCCCCAATCACCGGGGTTACGTGCCGTTTTCCGAAAAAGGCGATTACCCCGACGAGGTGCACCGCAGCTATGAAGCTTTCGACCTTGGGCTAGATCTGCCTCAGGATGATCCCGATTTTCTTGCGGGAAATCGTGTTCTTGGTCCGAACAACTGGCCGGAGCTGGCGGGGTTTCGTGAAACTGTTGGTCGGTATTATGACGAGGTAGCGGCTCTGGGCCGGCTGATCAGCACGTCGCTGGAGCTTTATCTCGACCTGCCAGTGGGTGCGATGACGCAGCATATGACAAAACCAATCTCGCAGCTCCGGCTGTTACACTACGTGCGAAAAGCAACGGTCAAAGACACAAAGTCCGTGAACATGGGGGCGCATACGGATTACGAATGTCTGACGTTGTTGCACACCAGAAATCAGGGGTTGCAGATCCTCGGGCAGGACGATGTCTGGATCGACGTTCCGGTGGACCCGACGGCGCTGGTCGTTAACATCGGGGACATGATGGAGGCGTGGACGAATGGGAGGCTTCGATCTACACCTCATCGTGTGCTCAATCTCCGCCCCGAGCGCTTTTCGTTGCCCTATTTCGTGGCTGCGAACCATGACACGATCATTCAGCCGTTTCCACAACTTGTCCCAAAAGGCGCGACGCCTGAGTACCAACCTTTTGCCGCAGGTGCGCATTTGGAACGGATGCTCATTCGCGATTTTCCATATCTGAAAGCATTGATGGCCAAAGCTGCCGAAGCATGTGATCCTGTGGATGGACACCTTCAGATCGAAAACCCATTCGAGCAAAGACTAAAGAAAAACACCTGACCACCCAATGCCAACTCTCGAAACGATGCTCACCGTGGCCCTTGCCGGGCTCGTTCTAAGTGCGACGCCAGGACCGTCGATGCTTTATGTCTTGTCCCGAAGCGCCGGGCAAAGCCGGAAGGCGGGGTATGCTTCGGCGCTGGGCTTGGGCCTTGGCGGCATTCTACTGGCGATCGCTACAGCCTTCGGCCTCGCAACGCTGTTTCGCCAGTTCGATTGGCTGATGACAGGCCTTCGGTTTCTCGGCTCGCTGTATCTGATCTATCTCGGCTATGGGCTGATCCGCGATTCCTATGTCGCCCTCGATCTTACTGTCACTGACACGCCGACATTGCATCAAACCTTCGGGCAGATCGTGTGGCAGGGCATGTGGGTCGAATTGCTTAATCCAAAGACAGTATTGTTCTTCTCGTTATTTCTTCCGCCGTTTGTTGATCCAAGTCTCACAGGTCAAGCGTTACAGTTGCAATTGATCGTCTTGGGTGCCCTTGTCCCATTAACCGCAATTCCGTCGGATCTCGTGGTTGCATGGCTTGGATCGACACTGTCGACCTCTGTGTCGGCCAACCCCGGTGTGCGCAAGCTACTGTCTTGGACCGGGGGGCTGGCCTTGGTCTTTATCGCTTTGAACCTGCATTATGAAATCATTTGAGGACGTGCGTTGAACCGTCCAGACCCCCTGCATTCCAAGGCCATCAAAACGACAGGTTTTGTTGGGTCAATTGCGTGCAGAGGTCCACAACTTTCTCTCGATTGTCCTTCGCCACAGACCCGTTGCTGAGCAGTCGGGAATTCTCGAAACCGACACGGCATTTTCCACCTCTGCGGGCGGCTTCAACCAAGCACGCCGGTTCCGCCGCTCCAAACGCGCAAACGGCCCAGTCGGGTGTCAGATTTTGATCCTTCAGCCACGTGAGGAACGGCAGCATTTCGTTTGGCGAAGACGCACCTGTTTGGCTGTAACGACCAAGGACAAAAATCATTTGAAGTTTGGGGTCGGTGAGGCGCGTCCGGGGCAGTATCTCTGAGAGACGCTGACAATCTTCGACATCAAAAAGAATATGTTGAACCGCGATCTTGCGATCCTCACATTCGGCGTAGAACGCGCGGGCGGTCTCCAACCCGGCTTCGCCGATTTCGCGCACCGCCGCGGACACCATGTCAGCCCCCGAGTTCAGGGCAACCTCCATCTGGACATCGGGCTGGTAGACCCCTGCCGCTTCGGTCGTGATTTGAAGGGCCATGTCTGGCACAGCACGCCTCAGATCAGACAGCAGATCGCGGTAGACCGCCGCATCAAGCAGATGTGACCCGTGTTCATCCCGGATATGAGCGTGAAGCCCATCCGCGCCGACCTCGAAACAGCTTTTTGCAACTGTCACGACTTCGTCGATGGTCAGCGGCAATGCGGGATGGTCTGCTTTCGACAGGCGCGCGCCGCTTGGGGCGACCATTATTTTCGGAAGCGGTCTCATCGCACGGCCGAGGGTCGTGGCAATAGGTGGCGGTCTGTCATGTGGTCAACTCTGCCTGGAACGCCTCTAGGCTTTTCTCGACTGCCGACAGGATTTCGGTGATCTGAGCGGGCGTGATGATCATTGGCGGGCAGAAGGCCATGGCGTCCGTCATGTTGCGCGAGATCAGGCCGTTTTTCAGGAAATGCGCGCCCAGACCCGCGCCCAGTTTGCCCGGTGCGAACTCTTCGGCGCGGCCGTCGGGGGCCACGATTTCCAATGCGGCGATCAGGCCAACGCCGCGTGCCTCACCCACCAGCGGGTGGCCGGTGAACTTGGCCAGACCCGCCTGCAATTCCGCGCCCCGTTCGGCGGCATTGGCCACCAGATCGCGCTCTTCGATGATCTTGAGGTTCTCCAGCGCCACCGCCGCACCCACCGGATGCGCGCCGCCGGTATAGCCGTGACCCAGCACGCCAATGCGGCCGGATTCGTCGGCGATGGGGGCGTAGACCTCTTCTGTCATCATGAAGGCCGAGAACGGGAAATAGGACGACGTGATCTGCTTGGACATGGTCATGATGTCGGGCTTGATCTGGAACGTGTCACAGCCGAACATCTTGCCGGTGCGGCCAAACCCACAAATCACCTCGTCGGCGATCAGCAGGATGTCATACTTGCCTAGAACCGCCTGTATCTTCTCCCAATAGGTTTTGGGCGGCACGACAACCCCGCCCGCGCCCATCACCGGTTCGGCGATGAAGGCCGCAATCGTGTCGGGCCCTTCAGCCTGGATCATCGCGTCAAGGTCCTCGGCGCAGCGGGTGGCGAATTGTTCTTCGCTCTCGCCGTCGCGCCCTTCGCGCCAGTAATGCGGGCAGGTGGTGTGCAGGATACCGGGCAGCGGCAGGTCGAAGGATTTGTGGTTGTACGGCAGCCCGGTCATCGACGCGGATGCAATCGTCACCCCGTGATAGCCGCGCATGCGCGAAATCACTTTCTTCTTCTCGGGCTTGCCGAGGCTGTTGGAGCGATACCACAGCATCTTGAGGATCGTGTCATTCGCCTCGGACCCGGAATTGGTGAAGAACACCTTGCTCATCGGAACCGGCGCCATGCCGATCAGCTTTTCCGCCAGATCAATCGCCGGCCCGTGCGAGCGGTGCGCGAAATTGTGATAGTAGGGCAGCTTGCTCATCTGCCGGGTTGCGGCGTCGATCAGGCGCTGTTCATTAAAACCGACAGCCACGCTCCAGAGGCCTGACATGCCTTCGATGTATTTGTTGCCATGGGTGTCGAACACATGAACCCCCTCGCCCCGATCCATGATCAGCGGCCCGTTCTGCTCGTGCAGGCGGGCATTGGTGTAGCTGTGGAAGTGGTACGCGATATCGCGGGCTTCGTCAGAATTCGGGCGCAGGTCCATGGGGCACATCTTTCGAACTGTCGGTGAGTCTCAACCAACAGCTAAAGCGTTCCAGACTGGCGTGGCAAGGGGGCAGGGGTCATGCTACCCCTGACAGATCACCCCGGACCAACAAGGGGCAGCCGGCAAGAAAACCTATTTCGACAAACGCCATTAAGGACGCAAGCTCGGGATCAATTGTCGCGACGGCGCGCCGATGCAACATCTCGAACAGCCGGAACGCGCGATGGGCTACCGACGGTGCTCATTTCACAGTGCGGATATCTTGGCCGCCGCTGCGCAATGCTGCCGAGGCGTTCCTGACAGAGTTCGAACCGCCATCCGCGACTGATCCCGCGCGGGGATGTTGCTTGTGGGTGCGTCAGGTCTTGCCCTTAAGAGCATCCCGGAGCGCATCGGCAAGGGCGCCTTGACCACCGCCCCCTGTTTCCGATTTCGTATTTGGCCGTAGTTTTTTAGGGGTGTGGTTCTGTGCCTTCTGGCCGGATGGGTTTTTGTCTCGGACGTTCTTGGATGAGTCCGGGGCGTCTTTTCGCATGCTCAAACCAATGCGCTTGCGTGCGACGTCGACCTCAACCACGCGAACCTTGACGACATCCCCGGCTTTCACCACCTCGTGGGGGTCTTTGACGAACCTGTCGGCCAGTTGGCTGACATGCACCAAGCCGTCTTGATGAACACCGATATCGACGAAGGCTCCGAAAGCGGCGACGTTGGTGACCGTTCCTTCCAATAGCATTCCGGGGCGTAGGTCCCTGATGTTGTCGATCCCATTGGCAAAGCGCGCCGTGACGAAATCGGGGCGCGGATCGCGGCCGGGCTTTTCAAGCTCTGATAAAATATCGCGGACCGTGGGGATGCCGAAACGTTCATTAACGAAGTCTTCAGCGCGCAGGCCACTGAGGGTTTCTGGCGCGCCCATGATCGCTCGGATGTCGCGCCCACAGGCTTGTACGATGCGGCGTGCCACGTCGTAGGCCTCGGGGTGCACCGATGTCGCATCCAACGGCTCAGAGCTGTCCCGAAGCCGCAGGAATCCGGCGCATTGCTCAAACGCCTTTGGGCCAAGCCCGGGAACCTTGAGCAACGCTTTGCGGGATGCAAAACGACCCTGTGCGTCGCGATGTGTGACGATTGCGTTGGCCAGGGATGGGCCAACACCCGCCACGCGCGCCAGAAGCGGCGCTGAGGCCATGTTCAGATCGACGCCAACAGCGTTCACGGCGTCTTCGACCACCGCGTCAAGCGCCTGCGCCAGCCGCCGTTGGTCGACGTCATGTTGATATTGTCCCACCCCTATGGATTGCGGTGTGATCTTTACCAATTCGGCCAGAGGGTCTTGCAAGCGGCGTGCAATGGAAACCGCGCCGCGCAGGGACACATCGAGGTCAGGGAATTCCTGTGCCGCCAGTTCCGACGCGGAGTACACCGAAGCCCCGGCCTCTGACACGATCACGCTGGCTGGACGCGATACACCCTGAGGCATTTGCTTGATCGTCTCTGCGACAAGCCGTTCTGTCTCGCGGCTTGCAGTTCCGTTGCCGATCGCGACCAGTTCGATGCCGTGGCGTTGGATCATGGAAGATATGGCGGACTGGGATCCGGTCTCATCCATACGTGGCTGGAAGGGGTAAAGTGTTGCGGTTTCCAGCAGTTTGCCCGTTGCATCGACCACTGCGGCCTTGACCCCGGTGCGAATGCCGGGATCAAGCCCAAGTGTCGGGCGCGGTCCGGCGGGGGCTGCCAGCAGCAGATCGCGCAGGTTTCGCGCAAAGACGGAAATGGCCTCTTCATGGGCGCGTTTGCGTAGGTCGCTCATCAGATCGACATACATCGTAAGGCTGAGCTTGACGCGCCATGTCCAATCCGCCGCCGCTCGGAGCCACATGTCTGCCGGGCCGGTGCCCGAGATCCCTATCGCCGCAGCAATGATCCCGATTGCGCGGGGCATGTCGGTTTCTGCGTCTGGTGCAATGTCGATGGCGACGATTTCTTCCTTGGCGGCGCGGAGAATGGCCAAAGCGCGATGGCCTGGGATGGTCGCCCATTTTTCGCGATGGTCGAAATAATCTGAGAATTTTGCGCCGGCTTCTTCTTTTCCGGGTTGCACACGCGCGGTGATCAAGGCGGTCTCGTGCATGAATGACCGCAGTCGGCCCAGAAGATCGGCGTTTTCACTGAGGTCTTCCGCGAGAATATCGCGGGCACCGGCCAAGGCCTCTTTCGCCGTGGGAACGGCCTCGGTCAGATACGTGGTGGCCAGGTCTTCGGGTGCGGCGGACCTTGTGTTCAAAATGGCGCTGAGAAGTGGCTCCAAACCGTTCTCGCGGGCAATCATCGCTTTAGTGCGGCGCTTGGGCTTGAAGGGCAGGTAAATGTCCTCCAGCACTGCTTTTGTGTCAGCCCTTGCGATGGCTTTGGCCAAGGCATCGGTCAGCTTGCCCTGATCCTTGATCGAATTGAGGATCGTCTCGCGACGGGCTTCCAACTCGCGCAGATAGACCAAACGATCCGCCAATGTGCGCAATTGCGTGTCGTCCAGACCACCAGTTGCTTCCTTGCGATACCGCGCCACAAAGGGAACGGTGGCACCTCCATCCAAAAGGCTGACGGCGGCGGCGACCTGATCCGGTCGGGCGTCGATGTCAGCGGCGATGATGCGCGAAATACGGTCAGAGCTCTGGCTCACGTCACGTGTCCTCTGATGTTGTTGGTCTGCCTTGATAGCCAGCGTGTTTGCCAGAGGAAAGAGGTGTTTGCCATGTCCGCGCCTTTCATCATCATGCGGCTTTGTTCCTGAGTTTCAGCTTGCGCCGGGCGTGATCTTGCCGTTGTTGTCGCTAACGGGAGTTGGACAGGCACAGTATGATTGCAACTATATTGGCTCGAGGGTGCATTGGGCGAAACTGGGCGGATGGCGTTCAGCATGGCTGTTTGAATGGCGACGAAACCCTTGGGCATTACTGGTTTCTTAAGCCCAGTCTGCGCTGCAACGAAGGAACACAGGTATGAAACGATCGCGCATCAATGAAATCATGGCGGATGCAGATGAGATGATCCGATCCCATGGCTTTAGCCTGCCGCCATTTGCATATTGGACACCGGACGAATTCCGGGCCAGAGCAGCAGAGGCGCAGCACGTGATTGATACACGCTGCGGTTGGGACATTACTGATTACGGGGCAGGACGGTACGCCGAGCTGGGCCTTTTCCTGTTTACCCTGCGCAATGGCCTCTTGTCAGACCTGCAGCGCGGCGGGGGGATGTGCTACGCTGAAAAGCTGCTTATTTCCCGGCAGGATCAGTTGTCTCCGATGCACACGCACGTGATCAAGGCCGAGGACATCATCAACCGAGGCGGTGCAACACTGGTGATCGAATTGTTCGGATCGGACGATGCAGGCAGATTTGCCGAAGATCGCGGCGGCGTCGTGTGGTGCGATGGTATTCGTCTGGACTATGCGCCGGGCCAGAAGCTCCGCCTCGCGCCGGGTGAAAGCGTGACACTCCGTCCGGGAGATTGGCACGCGTTCTGGGGGGAAGGTGGCGATGTGTTGATCGGAGAAGTCTCGACCGTGAACGATGACGAGACCGACAATATCTTTCGCGAACCGATCGGCCGTTTCTCTACAATCGAAGAGGACACGGCACCGACCCATCTTCTTGTCAGTGATTACGCGGCGGCGTTTTAACGCTTTCCCGCAGCTAAAGCCGTCGGATGCCGTTGCATGGGTGGCTGACAGGTCACGAACAGGTCCGGCTCGCTTTGTGGAATGAGGGAGTGGCCAGTTTGCAAAGGAAACCGATTGGCCCCGAATGTGTTTTTCCGAATGACAAGAGTATCTTGGACTCTGTGTGCTGCGCGCGATAAACAAGGGAAGCTGCCTTGTCGGTCGTGCTGGACGGAGTGTCCACGACACAGGAGCGGCGAGGAAAGTACATGACTGACAAACATCAGGTCCACGGGCGTATTGATGGGCCGATCGTTATGATCGGCTTTGGTTCGATCGGAAAAGGTACATGGCCACTGATCGAGCGGCATTTCGAATATGATGCAGATAAATTCATCGTCATCGAACCGGATGCCAGTAAGGCCAATTTCCTGCGGCAGCACAAGATCCGCCATCTGCAGCTTGCCCTAACACCCGACAACTATCGCGAGGTACTGGGGGGGATTTTTGCCGAGGGCAAAGGGTTCTGCGTTAACCTTTCGGTCGATACGTCGTCTTTGGATCTCATGAAATTCTGCCGTGAACAGGGTGTGCTTTATATCGACACGGTGGTTGAGCCGTGGGCCGGGTATTATTTCGACACCGCCGACAATGCAGCACGCACCAATTATGCCCTGCGGCAAGCGGTGCGGAACGAAAAGGCGGCCAATCCCGGTGGTCCGACTGCGGTGAGTTGCTGTGGGGCTAACCCCGGCATGGTGTCATGGTTCGTAAAAGAGGCTTTGCTTACCCTTGCCAAGGATACGGGGCGTGAAGTGCCGGCGCCAAAAGACCGATCGGGTTGGGCGACGCTGATGCAGTCGCTGGGTGTGAAAGGTGTCCATATCGCAGAGCGAGATACCCAAGCGCGCCGTCAACCGCGACCGCGCAACGTGTTCGTCAATACATGGTCTGTCGAAGGGTTCATTGCCGAAGGCTTCCAACCCGCCGAACTAGGGTGGGGCACGCACGAAACATGGTTTCCGGAAAACGGGTATTCCTATGACACAGGGTGTCAGGCGGCGATCTGGTTGGACCGTCCCGGAGCGATCACTCGGGTGCATACATGGTGCCCGACACCGGGACCGCAATTCGGGTTCCTTGTGACGCACAATGAGGCGATCTCGATTTCCGACTATTACACGGTCGGTGATGCGGCTGCGCCCGACTACCGTCCGACCTGTCATTATGCATATCATCCTTGCGACGATGCGGTGTTGTCCCTGCACGAGATGTTCGGGTCGGGCAAACAGCAAACGATCCATCACATCCTGACCGAAGACGAAATCGTCGAAGGCATCGACGAACTTGGTGTGCTTCTTTATGGGCATGAAAAGAACGCGATGTGGTACGGGTCTCGGTTGTCCAACGCGGAAACGCGTGATCTGGCACCCTATCAGAATGCCACCGGCTTACAGGTGACTTCGGCGGTCCTGGCGGGAATGGTCTGGGCACTGGAAAACCCCGAGGCGGGAATTGTGGAAACCGATGAGATGGATCATGCACGCTGCCTTGATGTGCAGCGCCCTTACCTTGGTCCTGTTGAGGCGCATTACACTGATTGGACACCGTTGCAGGATCGGTGGGAACACTTCCCCGAAGATATCGACGAACGCGACCCGTGGTTGTTCAGAAATGTTTTGGCAAGCTGATCCATGGGCAATGCCATCTGTCCAAACCGCGTGTCCTGAGGTGAAGGCTTTGATGCGCGAACGGATAAATCTCCTTAAGGGTGCAATTTTGCTATACACACCACTTTTGCGAGGTTACCCATGACCTTGGGTGTGGGCAAAAGCTGTAACTACTGGACGGCGAGATGACGCTGCATACGAAAGAGCTGGAAGTTCTAGATAATTTCCGGGCGAACCTGCAAAGCATAATGAAGTCACAAAACCTCAGCGAAGCCGAGTTGTCGGCGCGTGCAGGGTTCGAGGAAGCTAGCATTCTGGACGAAATCATGCGTGGTCGCACATTGCCGAACATGGCCGCACCTGTGCGATTGGCGGACGCTTTGGGAATCCCGGTGGATGTTTTGCTTAGGGACCGGAACGATCACCTCAAAGGAGACTTCGAAGCGCTGCCGATGCAGGAAGTGGATCGGCAGGCGGCACAGCTTTTGTCCGCGGTCTTCAAGGCAACCGAACGGTCGCTGGACCGGATAGGAGATCGACCGACACTGGATTCCATCATCGCTTGGTGGAAGGAAACTGACGGCGACCTGTCTCGCAGCGAGCAGATCGCTCCGCATTTCGATCTTGTCAGTGCAGCCGAGGCTTTGACGTCGATCCCGCGCATTCACCATGTTGGTGCGCTTGGCCTGTCTGCGACGACGCTCGGTTCGGCAGACAATTCAAGGCTCGAGAACTTTCTCGAAACCCTGAGCACATCTGATCTGACCGAACTGAACGGACAAATCAGATCGGTTGCGCATTCCGGTGTGGGGATGATCACGCCGCTCAAGCGGATTGTGCCCTTTCCCGAAACGAACGAAACCGCAGAGGTCAGCTTCGTTCGCCTCATGCTCCCTGTCAGGGATGCGTCGGGCACCTTGTTCGTGCTGAACTATTCCACCCTTTTGAGCGAATCGACCCCCAGAAGAACAGACGGGTGAAGATTGAAGTAGCGTGCCATGTCGCACAGTTCGCTTGATTGAATCGCCACAAGATATTCACCTGTCGCCCGCCCTTTCGGCAAGGTTCCCCAGACATGCGCGCCGGGATACTGACGGGTAAAGCCATATTCCGTGGCATAGCCCAACCGGGCATCATCGGCTCTCACAAAGGCATACAGCCAGTCTGGATGCCAGCGCAGGTGGCAATAGGCAAACAGCAGATGCGTGTAGAGCGACAACATATGCCGAGAGCCGCGCATCTTTTCGGCGATAAAGAACTCGCCCATGTAGATGACGCTTCCCGTGATCTCGTCACACGGGCGGCGTTCGTCCGAAACAACCCGTAAATGCCCTTGTCCCTTGTATAATCTGCCATAACTGCGGGACCAGAAGCTTGATAGCGTTTCGGTCACAAACCGGTCGTGCCGGGCAGCGACACCACCTATATCTTGACCATCCTTGCGCAGGATCAGCCACCCTGCATTGTCTTTGGACAGATCATTGTGTTCTGATGAGATCATTGGTGTGATCGAGTTTTTGCCGATCGCGCGCATCCGGTTTTCGCATCCTTCAAAATCCGATGAATCTTCGACCGTGATTCCCCTCTCTTCAAGCATGTAGAGACAGGTGCTGAAGAATTTCATCAGGTCTAGATGAGCAATTTTGGCCACGTGCATTTCTCCCTCATAGAGTGTTGAACAATTCCTCCACACCACATTATTCGCGGGGCTGCGCCAAGCCTTAAGGTTGTTTCTTTTCAGTTGAGACACTTATAGATAGCTTCAGCTGAATGTGTTGCTGCTGGATTATGCCGGGTGTTCGAAGGCCATTGGCAAAATTCCGCAGACAGACCTTATCGCATGGCACAGTCGGCATGCTGGGATATCACGATGACGTGGGTGGGGCCTTTCAAGACAGGAAAGCGGAATATCATTTGGTAAGATCGCGCAAACACAACACCGGGCGGTGAGGCTGTGTTGCGCCTCATGATTGTTCGGATGCAAAGGAGGTTCGTCATGACCATTTCAAGTCTCACGCGGCGGTCCGTGGTAACCACTGCTGCTGCGGCGCTGTTCACAACCGGGTCGGGTTTGCTGGTTCCTGCAAGAGCCAAAGGGATTGCGCCGACACCGACCATGCGGGGTGGGTCCAACAATTATCGCCCAGGTGCACCTATCGTTGCTCGGATTGGTGGTGGCGGGTTCTGGATGACCGGCACGGTGCGTCGGGCCGAGGATGGAGCGCCACTCGAAGGTCAGCGTATCCAAATCTGGGCGCATACCACCGAAGGCCATGAACGTGATTGGCACAGCCACGGCGCAACGCTGACGGATGCGAACGGAGAATTCCGGCTGGAAATGCCGCAAATCGTTCCAGCCTTTGGCCAAGCGCACGGGCATCTGGCCTATGATGGGGACGCATTCAAAACTGTCTTTCTGCGTCCTGTCATGGCCAGTTTGCGCGACACCAGCCTGCGTGCGGATTTCGTCTTGCAACCAGTCTGACGGGGGCTGACACCATGTCCCGGCCTCGCGCGGTGTTGATCTGGATCGCGGTCGCGACAGCGCTGTTGGTGCCGTTTGGCTTTGCCGTCTCAAGCCCCCTGCTTCAATGGCGTGACCCGGTTTATATCGGGTCCGGGATTGCAGGTGTGATGGCCATGGGGCTGTTGCTGATGCAGCCTTTGTTGGTCGGGGGATACTTGCCCGGTTTCAAGGGTATCTCCGGACGGCGATTACATCGCGGCGTAGGAGCTTTGCTTGTCGGGCTGGTGATCATCCATGTGGCTGGACTTTGGATTACCAGCCCGCCCGATGTCATCGACGCGCTGTTGTTCATGTCGCCCACGCCGTTCTCTATCTGGGGTGTGATCGCAATGTGGGCTGTGTTTGCAGCGGCGTTGATCGGGGCGCTGCGGCACCGGATGGGACAGCGATTGCGACTTTGGCGCCTTCTGCATACCTCTCTTGTCAGTATCATTGCCATTGGGACGGCCCTGCATGCTCTGCAAATTGACGGCACAATGGAGCCGATCTCGAAAGGACTCCTCACAGCGTTGGTTCTAGGTGTCTTAATTTGGGTGATCCTTGATCGCCGGATATAGGTTCTTTTTCCCTTGGTGCGCCGAAAGTAATACGGGTCAATCTGGGATTGACCGCAATCGGCTGGCCCTGTCAGGTGACACCAAAGGAGGCACCATGGAGCAGATCACATCCCATGTTCTGCGTGATGCAGACACCGAAGTGACAGTGCTTTCGATGGGTTGCGCGGTGATGGATTGGCGTGTTGCAGACCGTCCCTTTGTTCTGGGTTACGCAGAGCCCGAGCATTACAGGCAAAACCCGGCGTCGATGGGCGCGGTGTGCGGGCGCGTGGTCAACCGGATTTCCGGGGCTCGGTTCGACCTAAACGGTGTCAGCTATGACCTGCCAGCCAATGCGTCGCCGCATCATCTGCATGGCGGCCCGGGTGGGCTTGGCCGGTGCAACTGGCGTATGTCACCGGATGGAGACCGCGCGGTGGAATTCCGATTGCTCTCGACAGACGGGGATCAGGGCTACCCCGGAAATGTGGCGTTCCGCGTGGTGCTGCGTCTCAGGGGTGGGTGTCTGACATGGGATATGGAAGGTGTGCCGGATCGCATGACGCCGATCAATCTAGCACAGCATGTTTACTTTAATCTTGCAGGCCACGGCACCGTTGCCGAGCATTATGTGCGGGTAGCGGCGGACCGTTACACACCCACGGCCCCGGAACTTGTGCCTTTGGGCACGATCGAGCCAGTGAAGGGGACGGCGTATGATTTCCGTCGCCCGGTGCGACTTGGGGATGGTGACGGGTGGGATGGGAACCTTGTCTTGACGTCCAACGCCGATCCCGCGGCTGAAGTGACAGTCCCGGGTGGGCTTGCGCTGCGGCTGTGGACGGATCGTCCAGGGTTGCAGGTCTACACGTCAAACAGCTTGGCGCGGCACTTGCCGGAAGGACCGGGGGCGGCGCATGGGCGTTTTGCCGGTCTGTGTCTTGAGGCACAGGACTTGCCGAACGCGGTGAACGTGCCTGCATTCCCGTCGATCCTCTGTACTCCGGAGGCACCATACAAGCAGATGACATCTATCGAAATCCGCTAGGAAACATCCAGCTCTACGTCGACACTGCGCATTTCCATTGGTCAAAAGCCGCCCGTGGCGACCACATGTTGCTCTTTCACCCGACTGTTCTTTTGGGGCGGTGTCGTATCAGTGCTGCCCAGTGGCCAGATCGCTCAGGATCGGGCAATCGGGCCGATTGTCCCCGGCGCAGCTTTGCACAAGGTTCGAAAGCGTATCACGCATGGATTCCAATTGCGTGATTTTGTCTTCGATCTTGGCCAAGTGCGCTTGTGCGAGGTCTTTCACATCGGCACTCGCGCGCGTGTCATCCTCGTAGAGCGCGAGCAATGTGCGGCAGTCCTCGATGGTGAACCCCAACGTGCGTGCACGTCCGAGAAAGGCCAGCTTGTGCAGATCGCTTTCTCGGAACACTCGATATCCGTTGGTATCCCGCAACGGCGTGATGAGCCCGATATCTTCATAATACCGAATGGTCTTTGGGGGCAGTCCAGCCTTTTGGGCAACATCTCCGATGTTCATGCTGGGACCTCCGCGTAAGTGACGGACGCCGAGTCGTCCTGCACCAGTGCGATGTTACGCAGACGCAGGGCATTGGTCAGGACGAACACGGAACTCAGCGCCATCGCACCCGCGCCCAGCATCGGCGACAGCAGGATGCCAAACGCCGGATACAGCACACCTGCAGCCACCGGGATCAGCGCGGTGTTATAGGCAAAGGCCCAGAACAGGTTCTGCCGGATATTGCGCATGGTCTGTTTTGACACGTCCACTGCATTCACCACACCAGACACCCGACCCGAGGACAGAACGATGTCCGCCGCCTCGATGGCGACATCGGTGCCTGTGCCGATGGCCAGGCCGATATCGGCTTCGGCAAGGGCCGGGGCGTCATTGATGCCATCGCCCACGAAGGCGACCGCACCAAAGCGGCTGCGCAGATCCTTGATGGCGTCGACCTTGCCATCCGGGCGCACGCCTGCAGTGACGTGGTCGATGCCCAGTTGACGGGCGATGGCATTGGCGGCGGCTGGATTGTCGCCCGAGATCATCGCCACTTTGAGGCCAGCTGTGTGCAGCGCGTCGATGGCAGGCTTTGCGCTGGGCTTGATTTGGTCTGCCACCGCAAAGACAGCCACGGCCTGCCCACCCTGTGCGAGGCAGACGAGGCTGTGCCCGTTATCTGCAAACCGCGCGATTGCTGCTTGCAGCGGTGTCGTGTCCACACCGTTTTCCGTGAGGTGACGCTCGGAACCGACAAGTAACTTGTGATCCCCCAGTGACGCGATCAGCCCATAGCCGGGAACCGTTTCGCTGTCTTTAACAGAGGGGAGGTCGCCGGGGACAGAGGCAAGGATGGCGCGCCCTACAGGGTGATCTGATCCCTGTTCAACCGCAGCCACAAGGCGCAGCGCGTCGGCGGCTTCTGTGCCGGGCACGGTGTATTGGTCGACAAGGCTTGGGCGTCCTTCGGTCAGGGTACCGGTCTTGTCGAATGCCACTACAGTGGCGCTGTCGAGGCGTTGAAGCGCGTCTCCTTTGCGGAAGAGCACACCAAGCTCAGCCGCGCGGCCGGTGCCCACCATAATCGAGGTGGGCGTCGCAAGGCCCATTGCGCAGGGACAGGCAATGATCAGGACGGCCACCCCGGAAACCAGCGCGTAGCCCAGTGATGGCTGCGGGCCGAAAGTCAGCCACACAACAATGGTGAGCGCCGCGATGCCCAATACGACAGGCACAAAAATGCGAACTACAGTATCGGCCAGCGCCTGAATCGGCAATTTCGCACCCTGCGCGGTTTGCACCATGTCGATGATCCGGGCCAGAACGGTGTTTGAGCCGACCGCCGTCGCGCGATAGGTCAATGCCTTTCGCCCATTGATGGTCCCGCCGGTCACGACGTCGTCGGTGGTCTTGGCCACGGGCACAGGCTCTCCGGTGATCATGGACTCGTCAACATAGGATTCTCCGTCGATCACCATGCCGTCGACGGCAATACGTCCGCCGGGGCGCACCATGATCACATCGCCAACTGCGACATCGGCAAGCGGCACTTCGACAAAATCTCCGTCCCGCGACAGCAGCACGGTGTCAGGCCGCAGTTCGATCAGATGGCGGATGGCAGCGCCGGTGCGCCCCTTAGCGCGGGCCTCCATCCAACGGCCAGCGAGGATCAGAGTAACGATCACACCCGCCGCTTCGAAGTAGACCGCGCGGGTGCCCTCGGGCAAAAGCGCAGGTGCAAAGGTGGCGATGGTGGAATAGCTCCATGCGGCCAGCGTGCCGAGGGCGACAAGACTGTTCATGTCGGGGCTGCCCTTGGCCAACAGCGGCAGTCCGATGCGGAAGAACCGTCGACCCGGCCATGCCAAAACCAGCGTGATGAGCAGGAATTGCAACACCCAGAAGCTCTGCATCCCGAGGCTGCCCATGATCGCATGGTGTAGCGGCGGGTAGAGGTGGCCACCCATTTCTGTCAGGAAGACAGGCAGCGTGAGTGCTGCGGCGATCAAGGTGTCGCGGCGCAGGGGAGCGATTTCGGAATGCCGCTCTGCCGGGGTGTCGTTGTCGACTGGCCGCGCCGGATATCCGGCATCGGTTACCGTCTGGGCAAGCGCTTCGATTGTTACTGCGCCATCCAGAACACGCACGCTTGCGGTCTGTGTGGCGAGGTTCACGTTGGCCGTCAGAACACCCGGTACGGCCTCAAGCGCGCGTTCGACACGGCCGGTGCAGGAGGCACAGGTCATGCCTTCGATGGACAGACTGTGAGTCGTTTCGCGGGCGGGGTAGCCCGCAGTCTTGAGCGCGGCGCGCAGGGTGTCAGGCGAGGCGGTCCCTGTGACCTGCGCAATGTGATTGGCGATGTTGACTGATGCTTCGGTCACGCCGGGGGCAGCCGCCAATGCACGCTCGGCGCGGCCTGCACAGCCTGCGCAGCTCATGTTGTCGACGGCGAAACGAAGCGTGGTCATGTGTGAATCCTTGTGGTTCAAGGATCAGATAGGGCTTCCAGTCGCTGGAAGGTCAAGGGGACAGATCAAGAAATCATGCGGCAGGAGCTTGACGCCTAGTTCAACGGGCTTTTTGCAACTGGTGCAAAAATCCGCGCCCGGCATTCTTCGCACAAGAGCGGCAGGCCAAACCGCGACGCCGCGCAGAGCAGCGGAAGAAGAGCATTGGGGGCTACGAGAAACCCAGCCTCGGCCAATGCGGTGTCGCGCCTCTGTTCGGTTGACGCCATGACAAACCGTGCCAAGGCTGCTTCGTCAGGCGTCATACCCTTGGTCTCCATGGGCATGATCGTCAGAGGGCGCCAGCTGTGTTTTGCGAGCAATTGAAGCATCTGTTCGAACGCTTGCAGACACGATCTGGCGCGGGCGTCGCCCAAGGAGGTTTGCAGGTCTTCCCACATCGCTGATTGCGCGTCCAAATTGGTGTTCCATGCACGCAGCAGCGCGATCACACGCATTTCGGCGGATCGCAGGTCATCATCCGGCAGAAGAATGTGCGAGTGGTGCATGGTTGACCCTTGTTGGACCCTGGTGGCATAATATCCAATTAAAATAATCAGGAATATTCTTAGATAGGATAAAGAACCTCGGGTGATCAAGGCCATTGATGGGACTTTGGGTCAAAAAGACGAGCTTACGCCTGATTTGGCCATGCAAATGGTCAATTCTTCAGTCGACACCGGAAGTGCCCATCACAAAGCAAAGCTCTTGGGCTTAGGAAGTCCCGCTCTCTGCTGCGATCTGTGCCTTGCTTTTGCGTTCGCGTTCCGTCGCGGATTTCAACTGGCCACAGGCTGCCATGATGTCCTCGCCGCGCGGGGTGCGGATGGGGGACGCGTAGCCTGCCTTGTAGATGATGTCGGCAAAGGATTCGATCCGGCTCCAGTCCGAGCGCTGGTAAGGTGCCCCGGGCCATTCGTTGAACGGGATCAGGTTGATCTTGGCCGGAATGCCCGAAATCAGCTTAACCAGACGGCGGGCGTCTTCGTCGCTGTCGTTCACGTCCTTGAGCATCACGTATTCAAAGGTGATGCGTTCGGAGTTCGATTTCTTCGGATATTCGCGCAGGGTGTCCAGCAGCGTTTCGATGTTCCATCGTTTGTTGATCGGAACCAGTCTGTCACGCACCTCGTCTGTCGTGGCGTGGAAGCTGACCGCCAGCAGGCATCCGATTTCCTCGGCGGTTTTGGCGATCTCCGGCACGACGCCAGACGTGGACAGCGTGATGCGGCGGCGGGACAGGGCGATGCCTTCGCCATCCATCGCGATCTTCATCGCATCGCGCACGTTGTCGAAATTGTAGAGCGGTTCACCCATACCCATCAGCACGATGTTCGACAAAAGGCGTGGGCCGTTCTCGCCGGTGCCGATACCGGGTTCGGGCCATTCGCCCAAATCATCGCGCGCGAGCATGACCTGCCCGATGATCTCTCCGGCGGTCAGATTGCGTACCAGTTTCTGCGTACCGGTGTGGCAGAAGGAACAGGTGAGTGTGCAGCCTACCTGGGACGAGATGCATAGCGTGCCACGATCGGTTTCAGGAATGTAGACCACCTCGACCTCGTGCCCGCCTGCAATGCGGACAAGGTATTTGCGCGTGCCGTCTGCCGAGACCTGTTTGGACACGATCTCCGGTAGAGCGATTTCGAAATGGTCGTCCAGTTCGGCGCGGTAGGCCTTGGCGAGGTTCGTCATCGCGTGGAAATCGCGCACGCCCCACTGGTAGACCCATTGCCAGATCTGGTTGACCCGCATCTTGGACTGCTTTTCCGGCGTGCCCATGGAGACCAGTGCCTCGCGTAGCTTGTCGCGGGTCAGTCCGACAATATTCGTTTTGCCCCCCTCCGGCATCTTGCGCGGGATGGTCAGAACGTCTTGCGTGATCGGTGCAGAGCCGGTCATTGGGTCAGCCTTTCTCGAAAAGAGATGGGCCACATATAGGATTCTTTGGGCTTTGCCAAAGGGGAATGCGAATGAAGGCTCTTGCAAGAGCCTAGATCATCGTCCAGCCCTGATAGGCCAAACCGATGAGAAATGCGCCACCAAGCGATATTGCGATGTAGAGCGTAAACACCCGGGGCTTCACCAGAGCCCAGACCGCAATGGCGGCGGGCAGGGACGTGACGCCCCCAGCGACAAGGAAGGCAAGGCCGGCACCGGACGCCATGCCCTGTTCCATCAACCCACTGATCAGCGGCAGCGCGGCATAGCCGTTCAGGTAGGCGGGCACACCGACCACCGTTGCGATCGCAATCGGACCAATCCCGGTGCCACCCAGAACGGACGTAATGGTTTCCGCAGGGATATAGGCCAGCATCAGGCTTTCCAACAAAAAGGCCAAGGTCAGCCATTGGGCAAGGAAGAGCGTTGTCTTCATTGCCTCCTTGCCAAATTTCTCGATCCGTTCGGAGTGCTCCCAAAAACGCCAGACCACAGGCTTGGGATTGCGGATCTTGGCCGACCCGCAGCCGCCATTTCCAACACCTTCGCGCAAGGCATCATGCAGGATTTGACTGCCGCCCAAGGCCAGCACGATATAGCCACCCGCCACGCCAAGTCCGATTGCCGCCAGTGTCTTGGCAACTGCGAATTCAAACCCAAGCACACCCGAGGTCAGCAAGAACATCGACGGGTCCATCACTGGCGATGCCAGCCAGAAGGCCATCACAGCGGATAACGGAACACCCATCGTCAAAAGAGCTGCGATCAGGGGAATTACGCCACAAGAACAAAAGGGGGACAGCCCGCCCGCCAGTGCTGCGAGAAAGATCATCAGTGCTGGTGATCCAGTAAAGGCACGGGCGATCAGGTTGTCCGCCCCTGTCGCCACAGCCCAAGCTGCAATCCCGATGGACAACAGAAGGTAGGGGCCGGTTTTCATAAGCGACTGCACCACAAAGCCAAGGCTGTCTTCGGCTTGACTGGCTGAGACCAATGCAACGATTAACAGCAGAATAGCAGACGTGATCCAAACCTTTTGTTTCTTGACCGCAAGCCAGATCGGGTTCGGGGGTGCGTTAGATGAGAGGTCAGCCATTCTCGATGTCCTTGAGCTATGCAGCGGTGTTGGATGTGTTGGTTGCGAACCCTGTGCAGCATTCCTCTGAAAGGAACCCGATCAGGCCGTTCATCCTGTCAAAATCGACTGTGTTGATCACTTCGCGCCCTTGGCGTGTCTGCGTTACCAATCCGCCTTCGACGAGCATCTTGAGGTGATGCGCCTGCGTCGAGGCAGGTAGGCCAAGATGTTCGGCGATCTGGCTCACCGTCAGCCCGGAATGCCCCGCCTTGACCAGAACGCGGAATATCTGAAGCCGGGCTTCGTGGCCCAAGGCAGAAAGAGAGCGGGCGTGATGTTGAGTCTGATTCATGAAACCATAAAACTAGAAATATAGTTTTATGGCAAGTGAAATTCATGCGGCACGAAAAAAGGCCAGACAGATTTGCCCGGCCTTTACATCATTTGGGTCAGTCGCAACGTCCGTTTAACCGCTTGCGCATCGCTTCTCGGCGTCTTCGACCGCAGCGGTAAAGCCCAAGAGCGAGAATGTGTCTTTGGTTGTGGTCCCACGCGCAGAACGCGCTGTGAGAACCGCATCAGCGCCGCGTTTCATTGCGGTGACGATCTTGGAATCGTCCTGCGGCGTTGCGGGCCATGCCCATTCACCTTCGGTGAACAGCTCGAACTCCGTACCGCTGATGTTGACGTTTACCGTCGACCCTGGTGCAAACGGGTAGCCACCTGTGAAAGCAACCTGACCCTGCACTTCGGCTCCGGGTCGGTAGAAGACCATCAGGAGGATCTCACCACGGGTCACGGCAACAACGCGGCCATCCTTGGTGTTCACGCTTTCTTTGTAAGTCGTGACCGCCCAGCATTCCCGTGGTTCTTGCCCTTCGAACACGCTCCAGTCGGTGATGGCGTTAACGCGGTTTGTACTCGTTTCCTGCGCCACGCCCGCACTTGCCGCCACCAGCGCGACTGCACCGATCACCGCTCCGCCAATCCATGAATTCATGCGTCCAGCCTCCAGACTGTCCTTAGCCTCAACTCGTTTGTCCGCCACAGTATGGGGTTTGCCCCGCTTATGTCACTGCAACTTTGCCCTCGACGGCGTGAGAATAGCCTGATTTATGAGGATCTTTAAAGCCCAATTGGCAGTTTTTTGCCCACGCACGAAGGAGCGAACCCATGGCACACCCCGTGTCGCTGGCCGAGGTCTGGCGCGGTCCATTTCTTGAAAGCCATCACAGCGGCCATGCCGTGATCTGCGATGGGTCTGGACAGATCGTTTCGGCGTGGGGTGATCCCGATGCGGTCGTGCTGCCACGCAGTTCGTCGAAGATGATCCAGGCGCTGCCCCTGCTGACGTCTGGCGCCGCCGATGCGCGGGGTTTGACGACCGAGCAATTGGCGTTGTCGTGCGCGTCGCATCAGGGCGCTGCGATTCATGTGGACCGGGTGAACCGTTGGCTGACTGATCTGGGGCTGAACGATGATGCGCTGTGTTGTGGCCCGCAAGTGAGTCGCGACACCGATCTGAAGATCGAGATGATCCGTGCACATGAGTCGCCCTGCCGCGTGCACAACAATTGTTCCGGCAAACATGCGGGCTTCCTGACGCTGACCCAGCATCTTGGCGCGGGCCCGAACTATGTCGATCCTGAGCATGCCGTTCAGAAAGCCTGCCTTGAGGCGTTCGAGACGGTGACGGATCAGACCAGCCCAGGGTTTGGGATCGACGGTTGTTCCGCGCCGAACTTTGCCACCACGATGCATGGTATGGCGCGGGCAATGGCGTGGTTTGCGACTGCCGCACAACGGTCAGATACGATGAGCACCGCTGGGGCCCGTCTGGTAGAAGCGATGCATACGCATCCAGAGCTGGTCGCGGGAGAGGGCCGTGCCTGCACGCGTTTGATGCGGGTTTCCAAGGAACCTGTCGCTCTCAAGACTGGGGCCGAAGGTTACTTTATCGCGATACTGCCGACGCGCGGATTGGGTGTGGCGGTCAAGGCGGCGGACGGCGCGACCCGGGCTGCGGAGTGTGCTATTGCGGCGATCCTTGTGAAGCTGGATGTGCTGGATGCCGATCACCCTGAGGTCAAGGCGTTCCTGTCCCCGACCATTCACAATTGGGACGGGCTGGTGACCGGAGAGATCAGGCCAGCGCCGGCACTTCTGGTGTAACGAAATCGTCCTTGCTGTAGCCTTGCAAGAAGAGAAGGGCAGTCAGATCGCCATGGTTGATGCGCAGCTTGGCCTGCGCCTGCACGCTGGGTTTGGCGTGCAGCGCCACGCCTGCGCCTGCCCGCTGCAACATGCCAAGGTCATTGGCCCCATCGCCGACTGCCAGAACATCGGCATCGATGATGCCCAGACGGGAAGTGATCTCTTCCAGAGCGGTGACCTTGGCTTCACGCCCAAGGATCGGACGACCGACTTCGCCTGACAACGTGCCGCTTTCAACCAGCAGCGTGTTTGCGCGGTTTTCGTCAAAACCAAGCGTTGCAGCGACGCGCGCGGTGAACGCTGTAAAGCCACCAGACACAAGAGCCGCATAGGCTCCGTGTGCTTTCATCGTTGCCAGAAAAGCAGGCCCGCCGGGCATGAGGGTGATGCGAGTGGCCAGAACATCGCCGATCACGCTCTCTGGCAAACCTTTGAGTAGACGAACCCGTTCGATCAACGCGCCTTCGAAATCCAGTTCGCCATTCATGGCCCGCGCGGTGATCGCTTTCACATGCGCGCCGACACCCGCCACCTCGGCCAGTTCGTCGATGCATTCCTGTTGGATCATGGTGCTGTCCATGTCGGCCAGCAACATCTTCTTGCGCCGATTCGCGCTGGGCTGGATCGCCAGATCAACGCCCTGATCCTGAAGCGCCGTCCAACTGGACTCGGCCGTGTCGGGCACCAAGGGAATGTCGAATTCCGCCGCCTCGTCCGGTGAAAGCCAAACCAGATCACCGCCGCCCCAGGCATTGCGCAGCACTTCGGGAAGAGCAGGATCAAGCTGTCCCGGACGGGCAATCAACGTGGCGGTGAACATAAAAGCACTCCAAGCAAGGTTTGCCGCGATGTATCGACGGCTCGTCAAAAAGGCCAGATGGAAGAACCGCACAACTGCCCCCTTCTTGTTCCAAATACGCTCTGCGTGCCGCGCCCGATGCCGCCGGACTTGTGAAACAGGACCAAGTTTCCGATCCGCAACGCGCGTTTCGTGCGGAACTTCAAATGCGTCACATTGGTCGCATTTTCCGACTTGCGCGGCGTGCGAGGCCCGCATAAACGCAGCAGCGGGACACCCCTCCCCAACGAGGGGCGCTTATCTGGAAGGATAGCATCAATGGCTATTGCACAACCGGCAACGCGGCCGGCTAACCCGCGTTTTTCTTCTGGCCCCTGTGCCAAACCCCCCGTTTTCAAACTCGACAACCTCGCTGACGCGCCGCTGGGCCGGTCGCACCGCGCTGCTGTCGGTAAGGCCAAGCTGAAAGCCGCGATCGAAGAGACGCGCGACCTGCTTGGGGTGCCCGCCGATTACCGCATCGGCATCGTTCCCGCGTCCGACACCGGCGCGGTCGAGATGGCCATGTGGTCGCTGCTGGGCGCCCGCAAAGCCACGATGGTCGCTTGGGAATCCTTTGGTGCTGGCTGGGTCACGGATGTGGTCAAGCAGCTTAAGATAGACGCCGAGGTGAAAACCGCCGAGTACGGTCAAATCGTCGATATGGCTGTGATCGATTACGACACCGATGTCGTCTTCACATGGAACGGCACCACCTCGGGTGTGCGGATGCCCAACGGCGATTCCATTCCGGCGGACCGCGAAGGCCTGACGATCTGCGACGCCACATCGGCGGCGTTTGCGCAGGATTTGCCTTGGGACAAGTTGGATGTGACCACCTTCTCTTGGCAGAAGGTTCTGGGCGGCGAAGCGGCGCATGGCATGCTGATCCTAAGCCCGCGCGCGGTCGAACGGCTTGAGTCGTACACACCCTCGTGGCCAATGCCGAAAATCTTCCGCATGACCAAAGGCGGCAAGCTTATCGAAGGCATCTTTGTCGGCGAAACCATCAACACACCGTCGATGCTGGCGGTTGAAGATTACCTGCAAGCGCTTGACTGGGCGCGGTCGGTCGGCGGCCTCAAAGGCTTGATGGCGCGGGCAGATGCCAATGCGAAAGCTGTCTGGGATTTCTGCGAGGCGAATGACTGGATTGCGAACCTTGCGGATGATCCCGCCACGCGCTCCAATACCTCGGTCTGTCTGAAGTTCACCGATGACCGGATCACCGATGGTGCGGCTTTTGCCAAGGCCGTCGCCAAGCGGCTTGAAGCCGAAGGTGTGGCGCTGGACATCGGCGCGTATCGTGATGCGCCTGCTGGTCTGCGCATCTGGTGTGGTGGCACGGTCGAAACTGCGGACATCGAAGCGATGCTGCCGTGGCTTGATTGGGCCTTCCACGCCGAGATCGAGGCGCTGGCCAAAGCAGCCTGATATCATGCGGTGCGCGCCCGCGCGCACCCTTTCCCATCATTCCCTGTAGGGTGCGTGATCCCACGCACCTTTCCCCGATATTCAAAAGGACCACTGACATGGCCCCTCGTGTACTCATCTCTGACAAACTCTCCGACGCTGCCGTTCAGATCTTCAAGGACCGTGGCATCGAGGTCGATTTCCAGCCCAATCTGGGTAAAGACAAAGACAAGCTGGCCGAAGTGATCGGTCAGTATGACGGGCTGGCGATACGCTCGGCCACCAAGGTCACGCCGACGATCCTCGGGAATGCGACCAATCTCAAAGTGATCGGCCGCGCCGGGATTGGCACCGACAATGTCGACAAGGAAGCCGCCTCCAAGAAAGGCGTGATCGTGATGAACACGCCCTTCGGCAACATGATCACCACTGCCGAACATGCCATTGCAATGATGTTCGCCTGCGCGCGTCAGATCTCAGAGGCCTCTGCTTCGACCCATGCGGGGAAGTGGGAAAAGTCCAAATTCATGGGCGTTGAGCTGACCGGCAAGACGCTTGGCGTGATAGGTGCAGGCAATATTGGTGGCATCGTTTGCGACCGCGCTCGCGGTCTGAAGATGAAGGTCATCGCCTACGATCCCTTCTTGGGCGAAGAGAAGGCAAAGCAGATGCAGGTTGAAAAGGTCGAACTGGACGATCTGCTCAAGCGCGCCGATTTCATCACGCTGCACGTGCCGCTGACCGACCAGACCCGCAACATCCTGTCTGCCGAAAACCTTGCCAAAACCAAGAAGGGTGTGCGGATCATCAACTGCGCCCGTGGCGGTTTGGTAGATGAAGCCGCGTTGGCAGAGCTTTTGAAATCCGGCCATGTCGCAGGTGCGGCGTTTGACGTGTTCAGCGAAGAACCGGCGACAGAGAACCCGCTGTTCAATCTGCCCAACGTTGTCTGCACCCCGCATCTTGGTGCCGCCACAACCGAAGCGCAGGAAAACGTCGCCCTTCAAGTGGCCGAGCAAATGGCCAACTACCTGCTGACCGGGGCTGTGGAAAACGCGCTCAATATGCCGTCGGTGACGGCTGAGGAAGCCAAGATCATGGGCCCGTGGATCAAGCTTGCGGATCACCTTGGCAGCTTTATCGGCCAGATGACCGACGAGCCGATCAAGGCGATCAACATCCTCTATGATGGTTCGGTGTCCGAGATGAACCTCGAGGCGCTGAACTGCTCGGCCATTGCGGGCATCATGAAGCGGGTCAACCCGGATGTGAACATGGTCAGCGCACCGCTCATCGCCAAAGAGCGTGGCATCAAGATCAGCACGACCAACCAGGCGAAATCCGGTGCGTTTGACGGCTATGTGAAGGTGACTGTGGTGACGTCCGAGCGGGAACGTTCGATTGCGGGCACGGTCTTCAGCGATGGCAAACCGCGCTTCATCCAGATCAAAGGCATCAATATCGACGCCGAGATCGGCCAGCACATGATCTACACCACCAACGAAGATGTGCCGGGCATCATCGGGACGCTGGGCATGACCCTGGGCCAGAACAGCGTCAACATTGCGAACTTCACATTGGGTCGCTCGGTTGCCAAGGGCGAGGCGATTGCCTTGCTCTATGTGGACGAGCCGGTGCCCGCCAATGTGGTAGACAAGCTCAAGGCGACAGGATTGTTCCGGCAGGTCAAGCCGTTGCAGTTCGACGTCGCCTGACGCGGACGCCTTACTTAATTGGGGGCGGTTCTGATTGCGCCGCTCCCGACCACATGCGACATACCGCGCATGACACAAACCTTATACGCCATTGGCGATATTCATGGCCAACTCGGCATGCTGGAAACTGCCCTGGCGCAAATAGATGCCGATGGTGGACGCAATGCGCGGGTTGTTTTTCTAGGTGATTATGTTGATCGGGGGCCGGACAGCAAAGGTGTGATCGACACGCTTGTGCGCGGACTAGCGGACGGGCGCGACTGGGTGTGCCTCAAGGGCAATCATGACCGGTTCTTTGAATGGTATCTTGATCCCGACGGTCCGCGCTTTGACCCGCATTTGTTGGTGGGCTATCATTGGTTTCACCCGGCGATTGGTGGCACGGAAACCATCGCCTCTTATGATGTCTACTTGCCTGACCGCATTCGCAAAACCGATCTTGCAGAGCTTTTGCACGCGGCTGTACCCGACACACACAAAGCGTTTCTGCGGGGGTTGAAAACGGCACATCACCAAGACGGACGCTTCTTTGCACACGCGGGTATCCGCCCCGGCGTGCCTCTGGACCAGCAGGCCGAGAATGATCTTCTTTGGATTCGGCAAGAATTTCACAGTGACAAACGAGATCACGGCGCTTTGGTTGTGCATGGTCACACACCAGTGGACGCGCCAGAGCGCTACGCCAACCGGATCAATCTGGACACCGGTGCAGGATACGGGCGCCCGCTAACCGTTGCCGGGTTCGAGGGCGAAGACGTCTTTATCCTGACCGCCAAGGGGCGCCAGCATCTGCCTAGTCGTAGCTGAGCGCCGTCGCCTTTCCCCGGAACACCGTATAGGCCAGCGCAGTGTAGCCAAGGATCATCGGCAGAACGAACAGGGTTCCGATCAGGATGATGAACAGGCTTTCGGGTGCACTTGCGGCTTCGTAGATGGTCAGCTGGTCGGGGACGATGAACGGGTAGAACGAATAGGCCATCCCGAAAAAGCCCAGTACAAACAGAACGATGGTAGCCGCGAACGGAAACCACGCAAAGCTGTCATCGCTGGTGGGCAGGCGGCGCAGAGCCAGCCACAAAAGGACGATCAATGCACCTGACATCAGGGGCAGCGGCAACAGCAAGAAGAACTCGGGCATGGAGAACCATTTGTCGAAAATACGTTCGCTCACAAACGGCGACGCCAGAGACACCGCGCCCATGCCCAGAACAACACCCCAGATGCCGCCCTTAGACCACGCCACGGCTTTCAATTGCAGCGCGCCTTCGGTTTTCAGGATCAGCCAGGTTGCACCGATAAAGCTGTAGGCGACGGTCAGGAAAACGGCGGTCACCGCCGAAAAGGTCAGAGTGAACGCGGTTACCTCAAGCCCCATGATATACATGCCCAGCATGTACCCTTGGCTGAGCGAGGTCATCATCGAGCCGATGTAGAATGCTCCATCCCATGCTTTTTTATGATGGGCAGGTGCCTTTACCCTGAATTCGAACGATACACCCCTCAGGATCAACCCGACCAGCATCACCGCCACCGGCAGGTAAAGCGCGGTCAGGATGGTGCCGTGTGCCGTTGGGAAAGCGACCAGCAGGATACCGATAGCCAGAACCAGCCAGGTTTCATTGGCATCCCAGAACGGGCCGATGGAGGCAACCATGCGGTCCTTTTCATCCTTCTCGGCGAAGGGGAACAAGACCCCAACGCCCAGATCGAACCCGTCGAGAACAACATAGATGAGAATGGACAGTCCTAGCAGAGCGGCAAAAGCCAAGGGCAGCCAAGTGGCGGGGTCTCCGAACAGATACATGGGTTACTCCGCCGCAACAGTGACTTGAGCTTCGGACGCGCTTGGAACGCGCGACCCAAGCGGTTCGCCATTGGCGGCCTTGCGCGCAAGGTAGAAAAGCACGCCGATATAGGCTGCAAGCAATGCCGCATAGATCGCGAGATAGACGATCAGCGTAGATGCGACCATGGGAGCAGGTACATCGGCCACGGCGGCCTCAGTGGTCAGAACGCCTTGAACAAGCCAAGGCTGGCGGCCGATCTCGGTTGTGTACCAACCGGCCAAAGTAGCAACCCAGCCCGAGAACGCCATTGGAACCATCGCCAAGAGCAGCGGCTTTGGCAGGCCTTCGACACCGCGCTTCTTGCGGGCCATGAAGAACACGCTCGCCCAACTGAGCAGAAGCATTGCCATGCCGGTTGCCACCATGATGCGGAAGCTAAAGAACACGGGTGCTACCGGTGGATGCTGTATGGTGCCGTCTTCCAGAACAAAATCGTTGAGACCCGGCACAACGCCATCTGGCGAATGCTTGAGAATGAGCGACGCCCCGTTCGGAATCGCGATTTCAAAATCGGTCGAGCGGGTTTCCTCATTTGGAATGCCGAACAGAACCAGCGGCACATTCGGCCCGGTTTCCCAGTTGCCTTCCATCGCAGCCACTTTCTGCGGCTGATGCTCCAGCGTGTTCAATCCGTGGAAATCGCCTGCGAGAATTTGCAGCGGGATCAGAACGGCACCTATGGTCATACCCGTTTTGAGTGTCGCGCGGACACCTTTCGACCGGTCGCCGATCAGCCAGCGGAACGCGCTCAGACCGGCCAGTAGGAAGGCCACGGTCAGGCCAGAGGCGAGCAGCATGTGCACGAGGCGATACGGCATGGACGGATTGAAGATGATCGCCCACCAATCGGTCGCAAAGGCCACGCCATCGCGCATCTCGAACCCGGCTGGGGTGTGCATCCAGCTGTTCAGGACAAGAATCCAGAACGCCGACATGGTGGTGCCGAATGCCACAAGGAAGGTGGATAGGGTGTGCAACCAGCTTGGCACCTTGGACATGCCGAAAAGCATGATCCCCAAGAACACCGCTTCGAGAAAGAAGGCGGTCATCACCTCGTAAGCCAAGAGAGGCCCGGCGATGTTGCCGACGCTTTCCATAAAGCCCGGCCAGTTGGTGCCGAATTGGAACGACATGGTGATGCCAGACACCACGCCCATCGCAAAGCTGAGCGCAAAGACCTTGACCCAGAAGCGATAGGCTTCGACCCATTTCTGGTCACCGGTTCGCGCAAAGCGCAGCTTGAAGAAAAGCAGAACCCAACCCAGTGCGATCGTGATCGTTGGGAACAGGATGTGGAACGAAATATTGGCACCAAACTGGATGCGAGAGAGGATGAGAGTGTCCATGATTGACCATCCTTTGAAACACGTTTTTCTGTTAGTTGGTAAGATAGGTCGCAGATGCAGGTTTCCCCTCGCCTGCGACAGCATTGCGCACCGGAAGTGACAACAGCGTTCACAGGCCTCTCTCCCAAGGGTTGTAAAGTGCGGATAATTCCTGCGATTCGGGACAATTTTGCGCAAATAAGCTGATTTGGGGCAGATCTTTGCAGCGTTTACCGCCCTTGAACAATGAATTGAGGCAAATGGCCTTTGCTGTAGGTGGTAGATTGTCGGCACCGGCGTTGAGACCGGGAACGCTCCAAAGGGGGACACTATGTCTGAGAAATTCGTCGTTGGATACGACGGCAGCGATGTTGCGAAACGTGCGCTTGATTTCGCCGTGTCGCGGGCCACTGCCCAAGGTGGAAGTATCCTTATTGTTCACGTGCTGGAATGGTCGCCGTATTCCTTTCTGACACCCGAAGAGATCGAAGAACGCCATGCCCGCCGCACAGAAGAATTAGATCGCGCGGAAAAGGCGCTGATGGCACCGCTTAAGTCCACGATCGCCGCAGCTGGCGTTCCCGTGGAAACCCAAATCAAATATGGTCACGTTGCCAAGACGCTGTGCGAAGTCGCCAAGAAAGAGGGCGCAACGCAGATGGTCATCGGCCGCGATGGCGATGGCGGTCTGTCGAGCCGCGTGTTTGGCTCGGTCGCCGGGTCACTAGTTCAGGTCGCCCCAGTGCCCTGCACAATCGTTCCATAACCGCATAGGGAATTTAACAGATGACACGTCTTTTTCCGACGGCGGTTCTGGCCGTCTTTTTCAGTCTCTTCGCGGCGCTATCGGCCTCGGCCCAATCCATCGACGAAACGATCAACAGCATCTTCGCCAGTTCGACCGGCTGGTTCGTAAACCTGATCTTCAGCAACTTTCCCGGTACCAGTTTTCCGTGGATCGTCGGCTGGCTGGTGGTCGCCGCAACAGTCTTCACTGTCTATTTCGGTGTAATTCAGTTCCGGGCCTTCGGTCATGCCATCGCGCTGGTCAAAGGGGACTACTCTGATCCGAACGACGCGGGTGAGGTCAGCCACTTTCAGGCGCTGGCAACCGCGTTGTCTGGCACCGTGGGTCTGGGCAATATCGCCGGTGTGGCCGTTGCCATCGGCATTGGCGGGCCGGGGGCAACGTTCTGGATGATCCTTGCCGGCTTGCTGGGCATGGCGTCCAAGTTCACGGAATGTACGTTGGGCGTGAAATACCGCAATGAATACCCCAACGGCACCGTGTCCGGTGGTCCTATGTATTACCTGACCAAGGGCTTTGCAGAGCGTGGCATGCCGGGGGGCAAATTCCTTGCGATCATGTTCTCGATCTTCTGTATCCTAGGCGCGCTGGGCGGCGGTAACATGTTCCAGGCCAATCAGGCTCATGCGCAGTTGACCAACGTGTTCGGCGAATACCCCGGCTGGATCACGGGTATCGTTTTTGCGGGTATCGTGTTTGCTGTGATCGTCGGTGGCCTCAAGTCTATCGCCCGCGTCACAGAAAAAGTCGTGCCGATCATGGGGATCATCTATGTCGGCACAGCGCTGATCATCATCCTGATGAACTATGACAAGATCGGTTGGGCCATCGGTCAGATCTTCGCCGGGGCCTTTACCGGGCTTGGCGTGGCTGGCGGGCTTGTTGGCGCGCTGATCCAGGGCTTCCGGCGTGCCGCTTTCTCGAATGAGGCGGGTGTGGGGTCTGCGGCAATTGCCCACTCGGCGGTCCGCACGAAAGAGCCGATCACAGAAGGCTTCGTGTCCCTGCTGGAGCCGCTGATCGACACTGTGATCGTCTGTACCATGACGGCGCTGGTGATCATCATCACCGGTCAGTTGATCTCGGATCCGAACACCGGGCTTTATGTGCTGAACGAAGCCGGTACCGCGATCCAGACCGTGGGGGACAATTCCGGTGTGGCACTGACCTCGGCGGCGTTCTCGTCGTCCATCGGGGGCTTCAAATACATCCTTGCCCTGGCGGTTATCCTGTTTGCCTTCTCCACCATGATCTCGTGGTCCTATTACGGGCTGAAGGCGTGGACCTATCTCTTTGGCGAAGGCAAGGCGCAGGAGCTGACCTTCAAGTCGATCTTCTGCCTCTTCGTCGTGATCGGCGCATCGGCCAGCCTTGGCCCGGTGATCGACTTTTCGGATGCGGCGATCTTTGCGATGGCGGTGGTCAATATCATCGGCCTTTACGTTCTGATGCCCATCGTGAAGCGCGAACTGAACAGCTATTGGTCGCGTCTCAAGTCAGGTGAGATCAAGAAGTTTAGCTGATCCGCGTGACGAAACCAAAATGCGAAAGGGCGGGCTGCAAGGTCCGCCCTTTTCTGTGATCTGTGCAAAAGCGGTTTCAAAAACTGCGCGACATCTTATATCTAGCGCTCTCGCGGGCAAAGGAGACCGCAGCGATGGCCAAGCCGAAGGACAACCCTAACTACAAGGTGATCGCCGACAACCGTCGGGCGCGGTTCGACTATGCCATCGAGGACGATCTCGAGGTGGGCATTATGCTCCAAGGCTCAGAGGTGAAATCGCTGCGCGAGAATAGTGCCAATATCACCGAATGTTATGCGGCCGTCGAAGACGGAGAGTTGTGGCTCGTGAATTCTTATATCGCGCCCTACAATCGCGCGATGTTCCCGCACGAAGAACGCCGCCGCCGCAAGCTTTTGGTGTCGCGCAAGGAATTGTCGCGGCTGTGGAACGAGACCCAGCGCAAAGGCATGACGCTTGTGCCTATGGTGCTCTACTTCAATCACAAAGGCATGGTGAAGATGAAGCTGGGCATCGCGAAGGGTAAGAAAAACCATGACAAGCGCGAGACCGAAGCCAAACGGGATTGGGGCCGTCAGAAGCAGCGTCTCCTGAAGAACGCAGGCTAGCGCCGAGGCGGCTTTCCCTTGTCGCATCATCCGTCGCGCTGAGGTCAATCGCTTGCGAGTCGGACCTGTCGGTTCTATGCAGAACTGATCCTAATCAGATGTGGCGAATGATATGGCACAGGACGACCCGAAAACTCTGGTTTCGACAGACTGGCTGGCGTCTCACATGCGCGATCCCGATCTGCGCATTCTGGATGCGTCGATGTATATGCCGGGCAGCGACCGGGATGCCAAAGCAGAATATGCCGAGGGTCATATCCCCGGTGCGCGCTTCTTTGATATCGACGATATTTCCGACAGCAGGTCCGACCTGCCGCATATGGCGCCACCCATTGAAAAGTTCATGTCGCGTTTGCGGGCCATGGGCGTGGGCGACGGCCATCAGGTTGTTGTTTATGACGGTGCCGGTCTTTTTTCCGCCGCCCGTGTCTGGTGGCTGTTCAAGCTGATGGGCCAGAACGACGTGGCTGTTCTGGATGGCGGTTTGCCAAAATGGGTCGCAGAAGGCCGCGAGCTTGAGGACATGCCGCCAATCATCCGCGACCGGCACATGACGGTGCGGCGTCAGGCGCATCTGGTCAAGGATGTGACGCAGGTCTCTGCCGCCTCCAAGCTGCGCGATCAGGAAATCATCGACGCGCGATCCCCTGGGCGGTTCCGTGGAGAAGAACCGGAACCTCGTCCGGGCATGCGCGGCGGACATATTCCCGGTTCAAAGAACGTGCATTATTCCAGCCTGCTGAATGCAGACCAGACGATGAAGTCGCCCGATGAGACGCGTGCGATCTTTGAAGCAGCCGGTGTCGACCTGTCGAAACCGGCAATCACCACATGTGGCTCTGGCGTGACCGCGGCGATCCTGTCGCTCGCGATGGCACGTATGGGCAAAGACGACCATTCCCTTTACGACGGCTCGTGGTCCGAATGGGGGATGTTCCCCACGGTTCCCGTAGCCACTGGAGACAATTGATGTTCGAGTCCCTCAAGGAACAACCCGCAGACAAGATCCTTGCTCTGATGCAGACCTATCGCGACGACCCGCGTGAGGTGAAGATCGACCTTGGCGTCGGTGTCTATAAGGACGCGTCGGGCAACACGCCGATCATGCGCGCGATCAAGAACGCCGAGCAGCAGTTGTGGGAGGCCGAGACCACCAAGGCCTATACCGGACTTGCGGGTGATCCGGCTTTTGCCGATGCCATGATCGCGATGGTTCTGGGCGATGCGGTGCCACGTGCGAACGTGGCCGCAGTTGCCACTCCGGGTGGTACGGGTGCCGTACGTCAGGGCTTTGACATGGTGAAGATGGCCAATCCTGACGCCAAGGTATTCGTCAGCGATCCGACATGGCCGAACCACCTGTCGATCCTCAAGCACATGGGCATGAACATGGTGCCCTATCGTTACTTCGACGACGAGTCGCGCGGTGTGGATTTCAACGGCATGATGGAAGATCTCGCCAAGGCGGGTCCGGGAGACATCGTTCTGGTGCATGGCTGCTGTCACAACCCGACTGGGGCCAACCTGAATATCACAGAATGGAAGGCGCTGGTCGATCTGCTGATCAAGACGGGTGCTACCCCGATGGTCGATATCGCCTATCAGGGCTTTGGCGACGGTCTCGAGGAAGATGCGGCCGCGACCCGCTTGATCGCGTCGTCGGTGCCGGAGACCATCATTGCGGCCAGCTGTTCCAAGAACTTTGGCATCTACCGCGAACGAACTGGGTTGCTGATGGCGGTCGCTGCCGATCCATCGGCACACAAGTTGAACCAAGGGACTCTGGCGTATCTCAACCGTCAGAACTATTCCTTCCCGCCGGATCACGGCGCGCGGTTGGTGACCATGGTTCTGACCGACGATGCGCTGCGCACCGAGTGGGCTGCGGAACTGGAAGAGATGCGGAATGGCATGCTGGGTCTGCGCGAACAGTTGGCGGCCGAATTGCAGCGTCTGTCAGGCTCGGACCGGTTTGGCTTTATCGCACAGCACCGGGGTATGTTCTCGCGGCTTGGAGCGACACCCGAACAGGTGGAGCGTCTGCGCGAAGAGCACGCGATTTACCTGGTTGGGGACTCGCGGTTGAATATCGCGGGTCTGAACAAGGAGTCGATACCGATCCTTGCCAAGGCGATGATCGACGTCGGGATCTGACCTGAATCTTGTTTTGAACAGCATGGGCGCCTTTGGGCGCTCATTCTTTTTGTCTCGTCCTCCGCCTTCGGCTTTGTCCTCGGGCCAGTGGTGATGTGATGCGGTATCGGGCGCTGTGTGATTTGCAAAGTTGCGTTTGCATATTTGCAAAAAGAAGAAGCCGCTAGCCATGCGCCTTGACGCTGTCTTCGGGAGCCTGATCGCGGTCAAACATGCCGTAGTCGCGCATGACGTGACAGACGCGTAGGCGGTAATCCGAAAAGACGCCGGTGCGACCTTTGGATTGCGCATTCCGGTGTGCGGCCAGTTTGCGCCAACGGTGGACGGCGTCTTCGTCTTCGAAAAAGCTGATGGAGAGTAGCTTGTCGGGGTTGGTGAGGCTTTGAAAACGTTCGACCGAGATGAAGCCTTCGACCTGTTCGACCATTGGGCGCATGGTGGCGGCGATGTCGAGATAGGCGTCTTTTTGGCCGTCTGCCGGCATGACTTCGAAGATGATGGCGATCATGTCTGGTTCCCATATGGCGTCGAGCAGAGTTTTAGGAAGGTGCGATCTTCGCGCAAGAGGAACCTTTCGGATTGGGCAAAGGCGTAGTTTTCCTGACCCAGAGGATCAGCGGCAAGGCGGGCGCGGTACGCTTCGTATTTTGCAAGGTTTTCAATATTGTAGATGCCATAGGCCAGAGTGCTGGAGCCTTCGTGTGGGGCAAAGTATCCGATCAGATCAGCGCCGCAGCGGGGGATCGCCTGACCCCAGTTGCGTGCATATGTTTCGAACTGGGCTTTCTTGGTCGGGTCGATTTCGTAGCGGATGATGCAGGTGAGCATGGGTGTCCTTTCCGGTTGCTGACCTGTTTGTGGCATGGATTGCGACGCTGATATTTCGATCTGGATCGAATTGTGCGTGTTGATCATGCGTGTAAGGTGATTGTCATGAAACATGGACCTGACATTGCGCAGATTGCGGCGCTGATTGGTGATCCGGCACGGGCGAATATTCTGACGGCGCTGATGAGTGGAAAAGCGTTGACGGCCAGTGAGTTGGCGGGAGAGGCTGGGGTTTCTGCCTCGACTGCGTCGTCGCATATGGGGCGGTTGCTGGAGGGTGGGCTGGTCAAGGAAGCGCGTCAGGGGCGACACAAGTATTTTGCGCTGGCTGGTGAAGATGTGGCGCAGGTTCTTGAGGTGCTTATGGGATTTGCCGCTGGTCAGGGGCATCTGAGGACGCGGACTGGGCCAAAAGATGCGCAATTGCGCGAGGCGCGGGTGTGTTACAACCATTTGGCTGGTGCCCGTGGGATACAGCTTTACGATAGTCTTTTTGCACAGGATTTCATGGAGTTGCGCGGAGATGATCTGTTTCTGACGGAGGCTGGGCAAGGGTTTGTTCGAACACTTGGTGTAGATTTTGACCAGTTGGTAAAATCCCGTGCGCCGGTGTGTCGGACCTGTCTGGACTGGAGCGCCCGGCGGCCTCATTTGGCGGGGTCTTTGGGGCGGGCGCTTTTCAAGCGGTTCGAGATGATGGGCTGGGCCTATCGGGTGCGGGACACTCGGATCATTTCCTTTACAAGTGATGGGTTGCGGCAGTTCAACATGGCGTTTCCGGTCAATCCGGGTTCGCGCGGGTGAAGGGCAGGGGCATGGGCGGCTTGTACGGTTTGGTTCCTGAAACGTACGGTTGCGCCGTACGGTCGGCGTCTGGTGTCAAAATGTGCCGCAGGAGCGCCAGCGGATGGCGGCGCAGGGTAAGGCGCATGGAGACGTAATCTTCGACCACCTGTTCGCCCTCGGTCATCTGCGGCAGCAAAGCGGCGGGTTCATGGATCGCTTCGCCGTCGATATCTCCGTCAAACAGTGGCAGGGTCTTGCGGGTGGTGAGCGCCTTGGCCTCCCACAGCGCCTGACGGCGGCTTAACTGCAAGTCGCGGAAGGTGTCCGCCTCGGCCAGGCGGGCGATGGTGGCTGGATCAAGCCCGGCGCGGCGCCAGAGGTCGCCGACGCTCTGGTAGCCATTGCCGCGTCCGGCGGCGATCCATGACGCGTCTTCCTCGTTCAGGCCCTTGATCTGTCGGAACCCCAGCCGCAGGGCGAGGCCACCCTTGGCGTCGGGTTCCATCACGTTGTCCCAGAAGCTGGCATTGATGCAGACGGGCAGGACGGTCACGCCATGTTCGCGGGCGTCGCGGACGATCTGGGCGGGGGCGTAGAAGCCCATCGGCTGGGAGTTCAGGAGCGCGCAGGCGAAGATGCCGGGGTGATGGTGTTTGATCCATGCACTGGCATAGACCAGCAGCGCAAAGCTTGCCGCGTGGCTTTCGGGAAAGCCGTAGGAGCCGAAGCCTTCGATCTGGGAAAAGCAGCGTTCTGCAAAATCTTCGTCATAGCCTTTGTTGCGCATGCCACGCATGAAGAGGGTGCGGAATTCCGACACGTTGCCGTGTTTCTTGAAGGTGGCCAGAGAGCGGCGCAGGCGGTCGGCCTGTTCGGGGGTGAAGCCCGCGCCGACGATGGCAATCTGCATCGCCTGTTCCTGAAAGAGCGGCACGCCAAGGGTCTTGCCCAGCACTGCGCCGAGTTCGTCGGAGGGAAAGCTCACCTCTTCTTCGCCGTTGCGGCGGCGAATGTAAGGGTGGACCATGTCACCCTGAATGGGGCCGGGGCGGATAATGGCGACCTCGATCACCAGATCGTAGAAGGTGCGGGGTTTCATGCGCGGCAGGAAGTTCATCTGCGCGCGGGATTCGACCTGAAAGACACCAACACTGTCGGCCTTGCAGAGCATGTCGTAGACTGCCGGATCTTCGGGGGGCAGGGTGGCGAGGCTGTAGCTTTGGCCGTGATGCAAGGTCATCAGGTCGAACGCCTTGCGGATACAGGACAGCATGCCGAGGGCCAGCACATCGACCTTGAGGATGCCCAGAGCGTCGATATCGTCTTTGTCCCAGCAGATGACAGTGCGGTCCTCCATCGTGGCGTTTTCGATGGGGACCAGTTCATCAAGCCGCCCTTCGGTGATGATGAAGCCGCCCACATGCTGGCTGAGGTGACGGGGAAAGCCGATGATCTCAAAAATCAGCTCCATCGTGAGTTTGAGGCGGTGATCGTTCGGGTCGAGGCCGATTTCACGCATGCGGTGTTCTTCCAGACCGTTGCTCGAGAAGAAACCCCAGAGCTGGGAGGAGAGCGCGCCGATGGTGTCTTGGGACAGACCCATGGCAGCACCGACCTCGCGGATGGCGCGTTTGCCGCGATAGTGGATGACCGTGGCGCAAAGCCCGGCGCGGTGGCGGCCGTATCGTTCGTAGATGTGTTGGATCACCTCTTCGCGGCGTTCATGTTCGAAATCCACGTCGATGTCGGGGGGCTCGTCGCGGGCCTCGGAGACGAACCTCTCAAAAACCATGGTGCCGATTTCGGGGGAGACCGAAGTCACGCCGAGGCAGTAGCAGACGACCGAATTGGCGGCAGAGCCACGGCCTTGGCATAGGATGCCCCGGTCGCGGGCGAAGGCCACAATGTCACGCACGGTGAGGAAATAGGGCTCGTATTTCAGCTTGCCGATCAGGGTGAGTTCATGCGCCAGCAGCTTTTTCACCTTGTCGGACGCGCCGTGCGGATAGCGCCATTTCAGCCCTTCGTGGGCAAGCCGGGACAGACGTTGGGGGGCAGTTTCGGACCCGGTGATTTCGCTTGGGTATTCGTAGCGGAGTTCGCCAAGATCGAATTGGCACGCCTCGGCGAGTTGCGCGGCGCGGGTCACGGCGTTGGCATGGGGGCCGAGCAGGCGGCGCATCTCAGTTTCGGAACGCAGGCGTTGTTCGCCATTGGCGAGCGCCTTGGTGCCCAACTCGTCGACGCGGCAGCCTTGGCGGATGGCGGTGACAACATCGGCCAGTTTGCGGCGGCGGCCATGGTGCATGATCGGCATGGCGGAGGCGATGGTGGGCAGGTTCAGATCTTTGGCCAGTTTTGCGATCCGGTCAAAGCGAGGTCCGTCCTGACCGTCATAAAGCGGGCTGAGCAGGAGATGGGTCTGTTCGGGGAAGCGGCGCGACAGCCGTTCTGCCTGTGGCTGCCAGTCGCCCGCGCCGCGCTGCGCCGTGTTCGCTTGTGTTGGCGGGTGCAAGAGCCAGATGAGACCGTCCGTGCATTGCAGCAGATCGTTGAGGGTCAGGTGGCAGTCGCCCTTGGGGGCGCGGCGGCGTCCGGTGGTGATCAGGCGGCAGAGCTGTGCCCAGCCTTGCCGTGTGCTGGCCAGCGCCGTGGCAGTGAAGCCGGTGTCGGTGACGATCGTTGCGCCGGGGATCAGCCGGGGGACATGGGTGAGGATATGGCTGCGCTGGTGGTTGATGTGATCCGGCACGGGGGGGGCAATGGGGCCGTTCTTGGCCTCGAGTTCAGTGCGTTCACGGAGGAGGCGGGTGAGGGTTTTGGCCTCGGACCAAGCGCGGACAATGCCTGCTACGGAATTGGTGTCGGTGATGGCGATGGCCGAGAGGCCCAGAGTGGCGGCACGCTCCATGTACTCCTCGGGATGGGAGGCCCCGGTGAGGAAGGTGAAGTTGGAGGTGATCGACAGCTCTGCGAACATACTCCTCTTTTATGTTCTTATTTTGTTCTTTTTCCAGTGATTCGAGTCAGGAAGGCGGTCCGCGCTGTGGCAGAAGGCGCTTTTGCATATTTGGAAAAAGAAGAAGATCAGAGATTTGGCACGGAAAGCCATGTCGACACATGGGTCGGTGTGAGCGACAGGTGGATGTCGAAGCGGCGGCCTGTCGGCAAATTGTCCGTGAGATTGGTGGTCAGGGACAGGGTCAAGCTGTTCTGGTGGGGCGCTTCGGTCAGATTGGCGGCGTCGAAGCCGAAATGGTGGCCGACCTGCGGGTAGAGCGCCTTGAAGAGCGCTTCTTTGGCCGAGAAGGCCAGTGTCGCGTTGATGCTGGCCGGATAGGGCCCCTGCGTGAGCAGCGCGCGTTCGGTCTGGGACAGGGTCTGTGTCAGGATCGCGTTGAGGGGTCGGCCCTCGGCGATGGCCTCGGTGTCGATGCCGAAGCTGCGCCCGGTGTCTTGTGACAGCAGGCAGGCGCAGCGGCCGCGTGCGTGGCTGATCGAGCCGGAGAGGCCTTTGGGCCAGAGCGGTGCGCGGCTGGGGGTGGTGTCGACCGGGCGGGGTGGTAGGCCGAGGCAAGCCATTGCAGCTTTTGCCACGGCGCGGCCTGCAAGAAATTCGGCCCTGCGGCGGGGGACGGCGCGGCTGAGAGCGGGTGGTTGAAGAATATCCAGCTGTGCGAAGAGATCGTCGGAAAAGACGGTCTCGTCATAGCTGGCCGTGACCAGAACCGCGGCAGGGATCAGGCTGTCCTCCTGTGCGATGTCAGACAGGAACCCGTGTGCATCGGCGTGCAGATCAGAGAAGAACGGTGTCGTCATCGCCTTTGTGCATTCCCGCTCTGGTGCGGGTGGTCAAGGGGAAAGCGCGTGGCGGATTTACTTGGGGCAGGCTGGGCGCTAGGCAACGGATGTCTGAAGGAGTGGTTGGATGTCGGAGCAGAGCCGGACACGCGGCGTGATGTACGTGGCCTGGGGCAAGGCGCATGTGGATGTCGCGCGGCGGTCTGCGGCGTCGGTGAAACAGCACAACCCGGGTTTGCAGGCGGCGATCTGGTGTGAGGCGGATGATGACACCAGCGGGTTCGATCAGAGCTTTGTCATTCCGGCCGAGATGACCCGGCCCAAGGTGGGGGCGCTGAAGTTTAGCCCGTTTGACGAGACGCTGTACCTCGACAATGACACGATGATCCGTGCGGATCTGTCGTCGCTTTTTGATCTGTTGCAGAAGTTCGATTTGTGTGGCGCGCATGTGATGCTTTGGCACCGGCCCCGGCACAAACGGACATGGCAGACCGAGGTGCCCGAGACCTTTCCCGAGATCAATTGCGGCGTTTTGCTTTATCGCAAGAACGCGGCGACGGAGCAGTTTTTTGACGACTGGCAGGCGGCCTATGATGCGGCGGGGTTCAAGATTGATCAACCGACTTTCCGCGAGACGCTGTGGAACTCGGACCTGCGGTTTTACGTGTTTCCGCCGCAATTCAACAAGCGGATTTTCGAGGCATCGGAGTTGGTTTATTCGGATCAGCCGAAGCCTCGTATCCTGCACTTGCCGATCCTGCGGCCGCAGAAGAACGCGTTCAAGCGCTGGTTTTCGAACCTGATCCGATAGGCGCACTACGCGGCGTCGCGTCTTGTGCGCACGGTGTGCCCGTGCCAGCATCGGCATTCAAGGAGTGAGTGATCCATGCAGACGACGACACGTGAAGCAGTGCATTTGCCGCAAACGCTTGAGCCGCGCAATCCGGGGATGGCGCTGGATCTGGACTGGGTGATGCGGGCCACGGCGAACCGTTCGGCGATCGAGCGGCGGGCGGCGACGTTGCCGGGGCGCCGGTCGGTGAAGAAGGACTATCAGGCGGCGTGGCTGTGCCGGGCAGTGACTTGCATCGACCTCACGACACTGGCCGGGGACGATACCGTTGGGCGCGTGGCGCGGCTTTGTGCCAAGGCGCGGCAGCCGGTGCGGGCGGATCTGCTGGCGGCGCTGGGCATGGACGGGCTCAAGGTCGGTGCGGTCTGTGTCTATCACGACATGGTCGAAGCGGCCGTGGACGCGCTGGCGGGTACGGGGATCCCGGTGGCCGCTGTGAGCACGGGGTTCCCTGCGGGCCTGTCGCCGTTCCACTTGCGCGTGGCCGAGATTGAAGAGAGCGTGAAAGCGGGTGCTGCCGAGATCGACATCGTGATCTCGCGTCGACATGTGCTGACGGGCAATTGGCAAGCGCTTTATGACGAGATGCGCGCGTTTCGCTCGGCCTGCGGTGAGGCGCATGTGAAGGCCATTCTGGCGACGGGTGAATTGGGCACGTTGCAGAACGTCGCAAGGGCGTCGTTGGTTTGCATGATGGCGGGGGCGGATTTCATCAAGACCTCGACCGGCAAGGAAAGCGTGAACGCCACGTTGCCAGTGTCGCTTGTGATGATCCGGGCGATCCGCGACTACTTTGAGGAAACCGGCTACCGCGTGGGCTACAAGCCTGCGGGCGGGATTTCCAAGGCCAAGGATGCGCTGGTGTATCTTGCGCTGATGAAGGAAGAGCTGGGCGATCGCTGGGTGCAGAACGATCTGTTCCGCTTTGGCGCCTCGTCTCTTCTGGGTGATATCGAACGGCAGTTGGAACATCATGTCACCGGGGTGTACTCGGCCTCTTGGCGGCATGCCATTGGATAGGCCGTATTTGCATATTTTTGAAAAGAAGAAGCCATGACCGTCCAAGAGATATTCGAGAATATGGATTACGGAACCGCACCGGAATCGGCAGGCGACGCGCTGGCATGGCTGGTCGATCAGGGGGATCGGTTCGGGCACTTCATAGGTGGTGCGATGACCGATCCCGGGCAGGTGTTCGAAAGTCGCAATCCGGCGAATGGCGAGGTGCTGGCACATCTGACGCAAGGCACGCAGGCCGATGTGGATGCGGCTGTGACGGCTGCGCGAAAAGCGCAGAAGGGCTGGGCCAAGCTGGGTGGCGCGGGGCGTGCGCGGTACATCTATGCGCTGGCGCGGCTGATGCAGAAACATGCACGCCTGTTTGCGGTGCTAGAGACGTTGGACAACGGCAAGCCGATCCGCGAAAGCCGGGACATCGACGTGCCTTTGGCGCAGCGGCATTTCTATTATCACGCGGGTCAGGCGCAGCTGTTCGACAGCGAATTTGCCGGGCGCGAGGCGCATGGCGTCTGTGGTCAGGTGATCCCATGGAATTTCCCGCTGCTCATGCTGGCGTGGAAGGTTGCGCCTGCTTTGGCGGCTGGGAACACGGTTGTTCTCAAGCCTGCGGAATACACGTCACTGACCGCGCTTTTGTTCGCGGATGTGTGCCGTCAGGCCGGGCTGCCAAAAGGTGTGGTGAACATCGTCACGGGTGACGGGGCGGTGGGAGAAATGATCGTCACGCACCCGGATGTGGACAAGGTGGCCTTTACCGGATCGACCGCCGTGGGGCGGCGTATCCGCGAGGCAACGGCTGGGTCGGGTAAGGCGCTGACCTTGGAGTTGGGCGGCAAGTCGCCCTACATCGTGTTCGAGGATGCGGATCTGGATTCTGCCGTTGAGGGCCTTGTCGATGCGATCTGGTTCAATCAGGGGCAGGTGTGTTGCGCGGGTTCGCGGCTTCTGGTGCAGGAAGGTGTCGCGGATCGCTTCTATGCCAAGCTGAAGGCGCGGATGGACAAGCTGCGTGTCGGATCGCCTTTGGACAAGTCAATTGACGTGGGCGCGATTGTCGATCCGAAGCAGTTGGAGACCATCACACGTTTGGTGGACAGCAACACGGCGGGCGAGACCTATCGCGCGACTTGCGAGATGCCGGAGAGCGGGTGTTTCTACCCGCCGACGCTCATCACCGGGCTTAGCACGGCTGACCCGCTGATGCAGGAAGAAATTTTTGGGCCGGTGTTGGTGGGAACGACGTTCCGCACGCCGTCCGAGGCGGTCGATCTGGCGAACAACACGCGCTACGGGCTGGCGGCGACGCTGTGGAGCGAGAACATCAATGTCGCGTTGGACATCGCGCCCAAGCTGGCGGCGGGGGTGGTCTGGATCAACGGGACCAATATGTTCGACGCTGCGGCACCGTTCGGTGGCATTCGTGAAAGCGGGTTCGGGCGTGAAGGCGGACCGGAGGGGATGATGGCCTATACCAAGCCGTCAGGTGGCGGCAAGGCGCTGGGCAGGATCGCCGGGTTCAGCAGCGGGCCGGATGCGGAGCCGCAGGCGGTGGACCGAACGGCCAAGCTTTATGTCGGGGGCAAGCAGACGCGGCCCGATGGGGGTTATGCCTACGAGGTCTACACAAAAGCGGGCAAGCTGATCGGGCAGGCGCCGCTGGCGAACCGCAAGGATGTGCGCAATGCTGTTGAAGCAGCGCGCGGGGCGGCAGGCTGGGCTGGGACAACGGCGCATCTTCGGGCGCAGATCCTGTACTACATCGCCGAAAACCTCGCTGCGCGGAAAGACGAGTTCGCAGCGCGGCTGAACCAGATGACCGGTGCTAAGACCGGCGCGAAAGAGGTGGATGTCGCTGTGAACCGGCTTTTCACCTATGCCGCCTGGGCAGACAAATTCGACGGGCGCGTGGCGCAGGTGCCGTTGCGGGGCGTTGCGCTTGCCATGCGCGAACCCTGCGGTGTGATCGGGGCGTTTTGCCCGGATGATCATCCGCTTCAGGGCCTCGTGTCGGTGATGGCCCCGGCGATTGCCATGGGCAACCGTGTGGTGCTGGTGGCGTCGGAACCTTTCCCGCTGGCGGCGACGGATTTCTATCAGGTGCTTGATACATCCGATGTGCCGGGCGGAGTGGTCAATATCCTCACCGGGCGGCACGCGGAACTGGGACCGACATTGGCGCAGCACATGGATGTGGAGGCGGTTTGGTCGTTCTCATCGACGGATCTTTCGGCTGAGATTGAACGTGGGGCCGCGCTCAACCTCAAGCGGACATGGGTCAATAACGGGCGTACTCGCGACTGGCTTGGGGCCGAGGGCGAGGGGCACGCATTTCTTGATGCGGCGACCGAAACCAAGACGGTGTGGGTTCCTTATGGCGCATGACCGCCAATTTTCGCGCAGGTCATTGAGAATTCGGCAATGCGATGCTATTTTCTGCTCACCCAGCGCCGGGGCGGAACGGCGTTTACACTTAGGAGGACGATGTCCTGTCTTTTCAAACGGATGTGGCGCGTGCCACTGACGGGGGTCTGCCCATGACCGGCACACCCGGAACCGGATCAGCCAGCGAAGCGACGCTCGCGGTGATTCTTTCTGAACTCGACGAAAACAAAGCCGAAGACATTGTGCAGATCGACCTGCGCGGCAAAACGTCTATTGGCGACTACATGGTCGTGTGTTCGGGGCGGTCCACCCGCCAAGTATCGGCACTGGCCGAAAAGCTGGTCGAAACGCTCAAAGCAGAGCGTGGTATCCTGTCCAAAATCGAGGGCAAGGAAACTGGCGATTGGGTGCTGATCGACACCGGCGATGTGATCGTACACATTTTCCGGCCGGAAGTTCGCGAATTTTACCAGTTGGAAAAAATGTGGCTCCCGGCAGGGACAGCCCTGACCAACTAGGATGCGCGTACATCTTCGCGCGGTGGGGCGGCTCGCGGGCCGCTCGGAAGAACGCGCGCTGACCGACGATTACCTGTCTCGCTTCGGCCAGACAGGGCGCGGCCTTGGTTGGCGCTTTGAGGGCGAGACCGAGGTCGAAGACAAGAAAAACGGTGGGATGACAGCGGAAGCAGCGTTGCTGCGGGCCGCGATCCCGGCCGGTTCCCTTCTGGTCTGTCTGGATGAGCGGGGCAGTCTTATGTCCACGCCTGACTTTGCCAAAAAGCTACAGGGTTGGGCCGATCAGGGGCGGTCGGATGTCTGTTTCGTCATTGGCGGGGCGGATGGGATTGATCCGGCACTGCGGGCCGAGGCGGATATGCTTCTGTCCTTTGGCAAGATGGTCTGGCCGCACAAGCTGGTGCGTGTGATGATTGCAGAGCAGCTCTATCGGGCGGCGTCGATCATCGCGGGGACGCCCTATCATCGGGATTAGGGGCACGATGCGTGGACGCATCGCGGCTTTCGGTTGACCGAAAGCCAGCGCGGGTGGTCAGGTATATGCGATGACCAGAAGCACCACGCCAAGGATCACGCGGTAGATCACATAAGGTGTAAAGCTCACCGATTTCAGCAGTTTGAACATCAGTTTCAGTGCAGCCAAAGCCGCGAGGAAGGCAAAGACTGCGGCAATGCCTGCGTCGCGGACGATGCTCATATCTGCGTCTTGTACCACTTCGACGCTGAGCAACGCGCCTGAGGCGAGGATCGTCGGGATCGACATCAGCATGGACAGCCGTGCCGCGCTTTCGCGATCATAGCCCAATTGCCGCCCTGCGGTGATCGTGATGCCCGACCGTGACGTGCCCGGTATCAGGGCCAGCGTTTGCCAGAGGCCCATGATGATAGCGTCTTTCAAACCCCAGTTTTCGGCACGTTTCAGGACCGGACCCGTTTGATCAGCCCAATACAGGACGATACCGAACAGCAGCATGGTCCAGCCTATCACTGCGGTCGAGCGTAGAAGGTCATTCAGCCCTGACAGCTTGAGCGCCAGTCCGACGAGGATCACGGGGATGGTGGCGATGATCAGGCACAAGGCCCAGAACGCACCTTGGGTGTCGATCCGACCTTTGATGAGCCGTCCCAGACCCGAGGTCACGATCTTCACGTCGGACCAGAAATACAGGATGACAGCCAGCAGTGTGCCGACATGTACAGCCACATCCAACGCTTGTCCCTGATCTGCCATACCCGTCAGATTCGGCAGAAGAATCAGGTGGCCAGACGAAGAAATCGGCAGAAATTCCGTAACGCCCTGAATCAGTGCCAGGATAAGCAGATGGGTCAGGGCCATGATGTGCCGTCCAAGAGCAAAAACTCACTTGGGTATAAAGCCTTTAAAACCAATGGGAAGGATAATTTTAAGTCCGGTTCGGACCTAAAATAGCTGCGATGCAGCATATTTTTAGTCGAGCCGCGGCGAAATTTGGAAAAATAGGTCAGCATAAGTGACTTTTCTTTCTCTCCAGTCTTCTATAATCAATCGCGACCACATGAAGGGAAGGATGTGAGCCATGGCAAACCAGCCGATGTTGAAGTTCGTCAAAGTTGAACGCGACATGCCCACAAAGCGTGCTGCCGATGAGCGGCGCGAGGACTTTCATGAAATCTATGCGGAATACGCGGAAGCGAAGGCCAAAGAGCAGGCGAGCCGCTGTTCCCAGTGCGGTGTGCCTTATTGCCAATCGCATTGCCCGCTGCACAACAACATTCCCGATTGGCTGCGCCTGACCGCGGAAGGCCGGTTGCAGGAAGCCTATGAGGTCAGCCAGGCGACCAACACCTTCCCCGAGATTTGTGGCCGTATCTGCCCGCAGGACCGTCTGTGCGAAGGCAATTGCGTGATCGAACAGTCGGGCCACGGCACTGTGACCATCGGATCGGTCGAGAAATACATCACGGATACCGCGTGGGAAGAAGGTTGGGTTCTGCCGATCAAGCCCGCGCACGAACGTAAGGAAAGCGTTGGCATCATCGGTGCTGGCCCCGGTGGTCTGGCCGCAGCTGACGTTTTGCGCCGTCAGGGTGTGCAGGTCACCGTCTATGACCGGTACGACCGCGCGGGTGGTCTGCTGACCTATGGCATCCCCGGCTTCAAGCTGGAAAAGCCGGTGGTCATGCGCCGGAACGAGCAGTTGGAAAAGGGCGGTTTGCGCTTTGTTCTGAACTGTAACATCGGCGAGGACATGTCGTTCGAAGAGATCCGCGCGCAGCATGATGCAGTGATCATCGCAACTGGCGTCTACAAGTCGCGCGATTTGGGTGGTCCGGGTTCGGGAGCCGATGGCATCGTCAAGGCGCTTGATTACCTGACCGCGTCAAACCGTAAAAGCTTTGGTGACGAGGTGTCCGAATTCGATAGCGGTAAGCTGAATGCTGAAGGCAAGAAGGTGGTCGTTATCGGCGGCGGCGACACAGCTATGGATTGTGTGCGCACGGCGATCCGTCAGGGCGCCGAGTCGGTCAAATGCCTCTATCGTCGTGACCGTGCCAATATGCCCGGCTCGCAGCGCGAAGTGCAGAACGCCGAGGAAGAGGGCGTGCAGTTCGAATGGCTGACCGCGCCCAAGGGCTTTACCGGCGATCCGGTGAATGGTGTGATCGTCGAGCGGATGCGCCTTGGCCTGCCCGATGCGACCGGTCGTCAGATGCCCGAGGTGATCGAAGGGTCGGACTATATCGAACCTGCGGATATCGTGATCAAGGCGCTTGGGTTTGAGCCGGAACAGCTGCCGACGCTGTGGGGTGTGCCGGAACTGGACGTGACCCGTTGGGGCACCATCAAGGCCGAGTTTACCACGGGTGCCACCGCGTTGCCGGGGGTCTATGCCGTGGGTGACATCGTGCGTGGTGCGTCGCTTGTCGTCTGGGCGATCCGCGACGGGCGCGACTGCGCCGAGGCGGTGCTGCGCCAGTTGAACGGCGCGAGCGCTGTCGCTGCGGAATGAGCGATCTTGCGGCACCATACCAGCGGACGGGCACACTTGCGGGTACATGCCTGTGCAACGGCGTGCGCATCCGTGTGGACGGTGACTATGTTGCCGCCGTTGGTGTGTGCCATTGCCGGAAATGTCGGGTCTGGTCCGGGACGATCACTGGATACTTCCTTGCCAAACCCGACGCTGTGCATGTCGAAGGTCCGACCAAAAGCTATGCCTCGACGCCGTTTGCCTCGCGCACCTTTTGCGAGGTATGCGGGACCAACGTTTGGCTTCGCAACAACGGCGAAGACGACGAATACGAATTGATGCCAGCGCTGTTTATCGAGGCGGATTCGTTCCCCGTCATATCTGAAATCTACTGCGACCGCGCACCCGCTTATGGGCAGCTCAAAGGCGACCACAAGCGCGCGACGCAGGCGCAATACGAAGCGAACAACCCTTTTGTCGAAGGAGACACGCCATGACCAAGTATGATGCAGAATGGGTCCGTGCCGAGGAAGCCAAGCGCAAATGGATGGCGGAGAATGGTCTTTACTCGGAAGAAGACGAACATTCGTCCTGTGGCGTTGGCCTTGTGGTCAGTCTTGATGGCAAGCCGTCGCGCAAGGTGGTCGACGCGGGCATTGATGCGCTCAAGGCGATCTGGCACCGGGGTGCTGTCGATGCCGATGGTAAGACCGGCGATGGCGCGGGCATCCACGTGCAGATCCCGGCTCCGTTCTTCTACGATCAGATCAAGCGCACAGGCCACGAGCCGCGCAAAGACGAGCTGATGGCAATTGGACAGGTGTTCCTGCCGCGCACTGATTTCGGCGCCCAAGAGACCTGCCGGACCATTGTGGAAACCGAAGTCCTGCGTATGGGCTATTACATCTATGGTTGGCGGCACGTGCCGGTCAGCGTTGGGTGCCTTGGCGAAAAGGCCAATGCGACCCGGCCTGAGATCGAACAGATCATTATCTCCAACGCCAAGGGCGTGGATGAGGAAACCTTTGAGCGTGAGCTTTATGTGATCCGCCGTCGGATCGAAAAGGCGGCGGCTGCCGCTGGCATCGGTCAACTTTATATTGCGTCGCTGTCCTGCCGGTCGATCATCTACAAGGGCATGATGCTGGCCGAACAGGTGGCCGAATTCTATCCCGATCTGCAGGACGAGCGCTTCGAGAGCGCGTTTGCGATCTACCATCAGCGCTATTCAACCAACACGTTCCCGCAGTGGTGGTTGGCGCAGCCGTTCCGCATGTTGGCGCATAACGGCGAGATCAACACGCTCAAGGGCAACGTCAACTGGATGAAGAGCCACGAGATCCGGATGGCGTCGTCTGCGTTTGGCGACATGGCCGAGGACATCAAGCCGATCATCGCCAATGGTGCGTCGGATTCCGCTGCGCTGGACGCGGTCTTCGAAGTGCTGGTGCGTGCGGGGCGCAATGCACCGATGGCCAAGACCATGCTGGTGCCGGAATCGTGGTCCAAGCAGGCGATTGAACTGCCTGAGGCGTGGCGCGACATGTATTCCTACTGCAATTCTGTGATGGAGCCGTGGGACGGCCCCGCGGCACTTGCCATGACCGATGGTCGCTGGGTGTGTGCTGGTCTGGACCGGAACGGCCTGCGTCCGATGCGCTATGTCGTAACAGGTGATGGCATGCTGATCGCCGGGTCGGAAGCAGGCATGGTGCCGATCGATGAAGGCACTGTGCGCGAAAAAGGCGCGCTTGGACCGGGGCAATTGCTTGCCGTCGATATGAAAGAGGGCAAGCTTTACCACGACGTCGAGATCAAGAACAAACTGGCTGCCAGTCAGCCGTTTGGGGAATGGGTCGGCAAGATCAACGAACTGGACGAAGAACTGGGCCGCGTGTCCGAAGCGCCGATCTATGAAGGCGCAGAGCTGCGCCGCCGTCAGATTGCGGCCGGGTACACCATCGAAGAGCTTGAGCAGGTGCTTGCGCCGATGGCCGAGGACGGAAAAGAGGTTTTGGCCTCGATGGGGGATGATACGCCGTCTGCGGTTCTGTCCAAGAAATATCGCCCGCTGTCGCACTACTTCCGTCAGAACTTCAGTCAGGTGACCAACCCGCCGATCGACAGCTTGCGCGAATTCCGCGTGATGAGCCTCAAGACGCGGTTCGGCAATCTGAAGAACGTGCTGGACGAGTCGAGCGCGCAGACCGAGATCCTTGTTCTGGACAGCCCGTTTGTGGGCAATGCGCAGTTCAAGGAACTTGCCAACCACTTTAACGCCGGTCTTTGCGAGATCGACTGTACCTTCCCGGCAACGGGCGAACAGGGCGCGTTGCAGGTCGCGTTGGAGCGTATCCGCTCCGAGGCGGAAGATGCTGTGCGGTCTGGTGCAGGCCACATCACCCTGACAGATGAATATTGCGGTGACGGTAAGGTGGCGATGCCGATGATCCTTGCCACCAGCGCGGTGCACAGCCACCTCACGCGCAAAGGTTTGCGGACCTTCTGTTCGATCAATGTAAGGTCGGCGGAATGTATCGACCCGCATTACTTTGCTGTGCTGATCGGTGCGGGTGCGACCGTTGTGAACGCCTATTTGGCCGAGGATTCTTTGGCCGACCGCATCAAGCGCGGTCTGCTGGACCTGACCTTGACCGAAGCGGTCGCGAAATACCGTGAAGCGGTGGATCAGGGCTTGCTCAAGATCATGTCCAAGATGGGCATTTCGGTCATCTCGTCCTATCGCGGCGGTCTGAACTTCGAGGCCGTCGGTCTGAGCCGCGCCATGTGCGCCGAATACTTCCCCGGTATGCTGAGCCGGATTTCGGGCATTGGCCTGAACGGGCTGCAGCGCAAGGCCGAGGAAATCCACGCGCTGGGCTTCCGGGGTGGTCAGGACGTGCTGCCGATTGGTGGCTTCTACAAGGCGCGTAAATCTGGCGAGACCCATGCCTGGGGTGCGCAGACGATGCATCTCATGCAGATGGCCTGCAACAAGGCGTCCTACGAGATCTGGAAGACCTATTCCAAGGCGATGCAGGCGAACCCGCCAATCCATCTGCGGGACCTTTTGGCGATCAAGCCTCTGGGAGAGCCGATCCCGCTGGAGCAGGTGGAATCCATCACCTCGATCCGCAAGCGTTTCGTGACTCCGGGCATGTCGCTGGGCGCGCTGTCGCCCGAGGCGCACAAGACACTGAACGTGGCAATGAACCGGATCGGGGCCAAGTCCGACAGTGGTGAAGGCGGCGAAGACCCGGCGCATTTCGTGCCGGAACCGAACGGCGACAACCCCTCTGCCAAGATCAAGCAGGTGGCGTCGGGCCGGTTTGGTGTGACCGCTGAATACCTGAACCAGTGTGAAGAGCTTGAGATCAAGGTCGCTCAGGGTGCAAAGCCCGGCGAAGGTGGTCAGCTTCCGGGAATGAAGGTCACTGACCTGATCGCCCGTTTGCGCCATTCGACCAAGGGTGTGACGCTGATTTCACCGCCGCCGCACCACGACATCTATTCGATCGAAGACCTTGCGCAGCTGATCTACGACCTCAAGCAGATCAACCCGCGCTGCAAGGTGACGGTCAAGCTGGTGGCGTCCTCGGGTGTTGGCACGATTGCTGCTGGTGTGGCCAAGGCCAAGGCGGACGTGATCCTGATTTCCGGGCACAACGGTGGCACCGGTGCGTCGCCCGCGACCTCGATCAAATATGCTGGTCTGCCGTGGGAGATGGGTCTGACCGAAGCGCATCAGGTTCTGTCGATGAACAAGCTGCGGGATCGTGTGACCCTGCGGACCGATGGTGGTCTGCGCACCGGACGCGATATTGTCATGGCGGCGATGCTGGGTGCTGAAGAGTACGGCATCGGCACCGCCGCGCTGATCGCGATGGGATGTATCATGGTGCGTCAGTGCCAGTCGAACACCTGTCCGGTTGGAGTCTGTACGCAGGATGAATCGCTGCGGGCCAAGTTTACTGGCAACGCGGACAAAGTGGTGAACCTGATCACGTTCTATGCGCAAGAAGTGCGGGACGTGTTGGCCTCTATCGGCGCACGGTCGCTGGACGAAGTGATCGGCCGCGCCGATCTGCTCAGCCAAGTCAGCCGTGGGTCGGATCACCTGGACGATCTGGACCTCAACCCGCTTCTGATCCGTGTCGATGGATCGGACGACATTGTCTACGACCGCAACAAGCCGCGCAATGCGGTGCCAGATACTCTGGATGCGGAAATCGTGCGCGATGCGGCGCGGTTCCTTGAGGATGGTGAGAAGATGCAGTTGTCCTATGCCGTGCAGAACACGCACCGGACCGTGGGCACACGCACCTCGTCCCATATCGTTAGCAAGTTCGGGATGCGCAATGCGTTGCAGCCGAACCACCTGACGGTCAAACTCACTGGTTCTGCGGGCCAGTCGCTGGGCGCGTTTGCCGCTCCGGGGCTCAAGCTCGAAGTCTCAGGTGATGCCAATGACTATGTCGGCAAAGGTTTGTCAGGGGGCACGATCGTGGTGCGTCCGCCGATGATGTCGCCACTGGTGGCGGCCAACAATACGATCATCGGCAACACCGTTCTGTATGGGGCGACTGACGGTTACCTCTTTGCGGCGGGCCGCGCAGGTGAGCGCTTTGCCGTGCGGAACTCGGGCGCGAAAGTGGTGGTCGAGGGCTGTGGTTCGAACGGGTGCGAGTACATGACCGGCGGGGTTGCGGTTATCCTTGGGGATATCGGTGCCAATTTTGGTGCAGGTATGACTGGCGGTATGGCCTACCTCTACGATCCCGAAGGCAAAGCGCAGGCGCTTATGAACATGGAGAGCCTCGTAACCTGTCCGGTGACCGTGGATCATTGGGTGGATCAGCTTAAGGGTCTGATTGAACGGCATGTGGATGAAACCATGAGCCGCAAGGCGCAGGACATCTTGCAGCATTGGGATATCGAACTGGCGAATTTTGTTCAGGTTTGCCCGAAGGAGATGCTGGACAAGATCAGCCATCCGCTTGGAATCGAAAAGACAGCGGTGCCTGCCGAATAAGCGGGCATCAATGACCAGATCAGCGACCCGGCCCTGTGGCCGGGTCGTTTGTTTTTGGGCGATTGATTACGTATTGGCGACAAAAACGAGCCTCAATACGGCCCAAATGCCCCTTTATGCGGATCCTGAACCATTACGGAGTTCGGGATATGGAAACACTGCAGGACTTTGTCGCAGCGACGCTTGATGCGCCCTTCGATTTCAACGTGCGGTACTCCATTTTCTACCTCACCTGCACGATTCTGATTGCCTTTGGAATCTGGAAGTACCGGGGTAGTCCGGGCACGTTCACATCTTGGTTGTTGCCGAAAGAAGTGTACCGGCACTGATCCAATCTTCTGGACATCAAGCTGTTCTTTGCATCCCGGCTGTTTTCTGTGCTGGGTGTCTTCGGCGCGGTTTTCTTTCCGACCACAGTGGCCTTCGGTCTGCTTGCGCAATTCGGTGGGGCCGATTACGCACCGCCTGAAACCACATGGATGCGGATTGCGGTCGTGACGGTTATCGTCGTGGTTGTCAGTGATTTCTGTAAATACTGGGCGCACCGGGCACATCACGAATGGAAGGCCCTGTGGCCGTTCCATGCGGTCCACCATTCGGCGGACGTGCTGACCCCGTTGACGGTGCAGCGGGTTCATCCGTTGGAACCCATGATCAATGCGCTCTTGATGACCCTCTTCGTCGGCATCGCTCAAGGTCTGACACTGTATTTCCTTGTCGGTGAGTTGAGCATGTTGACCATCGGAGGGTAAGCGCTGTGTGGCGCCCACCTTCTCTTGATCCTTGTGATTTGAGACTCACGCCCTGTTGGATAACAGGAGGTGAGTTTCGCCATGGAGACTACGAACGAGTTTCTCACGCGTTTGGGCGTTGAGGTCTCACGGACCGGGAGCCGACGGTGGCCAGATCGTGTGAAAGCGCGGATCGTGGCAGAAACGCTGGTGCCTGGAGCAACGGTGAATGACGTTGCGCGCAAGTATAACCTTCGCCCGAACCACCTGTCGGGATGGCGGCGGCTGGCCAAGGATGGTGAACTTGTTTTGCCCGCGCCAGAGGCTGACACGGACTTCGCCCCGTTGGTGATGTTCGATGTCGAAAGTTCGCCATCGGCGGAAGATACGGGTTCGGCGAGTAGGGCAATCGAGATCGTAGCTGGATCGGTTTCTGTCCGGCTGGACGGTGCCACGCCTGCAGCCCGGATTGGGGACATCGTGCGTGCGCTTGGGGGTGGCGCATGATCTTCCCTTCGAACCGTGTGCGCATTTTGGTGGCAACGCAGCCGGTTGACTTCAGAAAAGGACACGACGGGCTGACAGCCATGGTGCAGACCGTGCTCCGCAAAGATCCGTTCACCGGGACAGTGTTCCTGTTTCGGGCCAAGCGCTTGGACCGGCTGAAGCTTCTCTATTGGGACGGCAGCGGTCTGGTCATGGCCTACAAACGGCTCGAGGACACGACCTTCACCTGGCCCACGATCAAGGACGGAATGATGGCGCTGAACCACGCACAGTTCGAGGCGCTTTTTTCCGGGCTGGACTGGCGCAAGGTCAAGGCGCTGGAGACCCGCCCACCAGCTGCGGCGGAGTGACTCGGGGCGACGAATGCAGGGATCATGGCTTTGATCCCAGTGTATAATACTGATCATGAGCGCCGCTGCCAAAGACCTCGATCTGTCCGTCCTGCCACCGGAATACCGCGTAGCTTTTGAGGCCTTGAAGGCAAAAGCTGCGCGGGCCGCGGAGCTGGAGGACATCGTCAAACGTCTTGAGCATCTGGTGGCCGAGCTGAACCAGGTGGTCCACGGCAAGAAGTCCGAGAAGCTCAGCGAAGATGATCGCCAGCTGACCTTCGAGGATCTTGAAGCTGCCGTCGCCGAGGCCCGTGAACAAAAGAAGGTGCAGACGCCCGGAGACGACAAGCCCAAGCGAAAGCGAGTGGCCAGGCGCAACCGCGGCAACCTGCCCGCCGGTTTGCCACGCATCGAGCAGGTAGTCGAACCCGACAGCCTGATGTGCCCCTGTGGTTGCGGGCAGATGCACAGGATCGGCGAGGACCGCAACGAGCGGCTCGACATCGTCCCGGCACAGTGCCGTGTGATCGTGACGGTCCGCCCAAAATATGCCTGCCGCACCTGCACCGATGGGGTCACACAAGCACCGACGCCCGCATGGCTGATCGAGGGCGGGCTCCCAACCGAAGGCGCCATCGCGCATGTTCTGGTCAGCAAATATGCGGACCATGCCCCGCTCTACCGACAATCACAGATCCTCGCCCGCTCTGGCATCGACATTCACCGCTCGACGCTGGCTGATTGGGTCGGTGTGGCAGCTTTCCACCTTGGACCCATCGTGGACCGGCTGGCCGAGCACCTGAAGACATCCACGAAGCTGTTCATGGACGAAACCACGGCGCCGGTCCTCGATCCGGGCCGCGGGCGGACAAAAACAGGCTACCTCTGGGCTCTGGCGCGCGATGATCGGTCATGGGGCGGCGATGATCCCCCCGGGGTCGTCTTTTTCTATGCTCCCGATCGCCGCGGGGAGAATGCCGAGAAATTCCTGACCGGCTTCAACGGCACGCTGCAACTCGATGGCTACCAGGGCTACAACCGGCTGACGCGCCCTGACCGCAAGGGCGGTGATCCGATCGTTGTCGCCCATTGCTGGGCGCATGCGCGTCGCAAGCTCAAGGAAATCTTCGATCGCGATGGTTCCGAGATCGCCGCCGAGGGCCTGCGCCAGATCGCAGGAATCTATGCCGTCGAGAAAGACATCCGCGACACGTCCCCGGGCCAGCGCCTGTCAGCGCGCCAGGCACGATCCGCGCCACTGGTCGAAGCCTTCGGCATCTGGCTACAAGCGCAGCGCCTGCGCATCTCGGCCAAATCGCGCCTCGGAGAGAAGCTTGCCTACATCCACCGACACTGGGATGGTTTGCAGACCTTCCTGACGGACGGACGCGTCGAGATCGACTCCAACAAGGTCGAAAATCTGGTCAGGCCGATTGCTTTGAACAGGAAAAACGCATTGTTCGCCGGTCATGACGAGGGGGGCAAGGCATGGGGCCGCATCGCATCCCTGATCGAGACCGCCAAGATCAACGCCATCGAGCCTTTCGCCTATCTCAAGGCTACGCTCGAAGCCATTGCGGCCGGACATCCGCAACACCGCATCGACGAGTTGCTTCCTTGGAACTTCCAGCCGTCAAGCTGAAACCCAAGTGCCCTTCAGACACCGCTTACATCGGAGGGGCGAATGCGGCGTATTTTCTCTTCAACACGCTTGGATCGAACTTTCGCCATAGCCACATCTGGATCAGCTATGGGCGGGTGATGGAGCACATCCTGATTTCGCCTGCGCAGCACCAAATCCATCATTCGGTTGCTGTGAAACACCATGACAAGAATTACGGGTCGATCTTTGCGATTTGGGATTGGATGTTCGGAACCCTCTATGTCCCCGAGAGCTATGAAGACCTGACCTTTGGGGTTTCGGACGCAAAGGGCCAACGCCGCGAACAACCCTATGAGACATTGGGTGCCGCGCTTTTCAAACCCTTTGTGGAAAGTATGGAAAACGTGCTTGCCGTTCTATGGAAAGCTCGGGGCAACGGACAGGCCAAAGCCGATCCCGCGCGCATGAGCCAAGGGTTTTCGCTTTGGTTGGATGCGCTGCGGGCCGGGGCAGCGTTGACGGTGCTTTTCGGACATATGGCGCATACGCGCTTTACCGGGGGTGAGTATCAGTTCCTGCGCGACTGGAACGTGGCCAGCGACGCGGTTGCCGTGTTCTTTGGCCTGTCCGGTGTAGTCATCGCCTATGCCGCCGAACGGGATGGCACCTTGGGGCGCTATGCCTTCAATCGGATCACGCGGATCATGTCTGTGTTGGTTCCCGCCCTGATGCTGACGCTCGTGTTTGATGCGGTCGGCACGTCAGCGGACATATCGGCCTATCCGGCGCCCTACTATCATGATGTGTCATTGGGTGAATTCCTGTGGCGCGGCCTGACCCTGACCAACCTCTGGACCGGCACTGGTGACTGGGTGCGGCTGGGTACAAACGGCCCGATCTGGTCGCTGAGTTACGAAGTGGCGTTCTACCTGATATTTGGTGCGGTGTTGTTCCTGAAAGGCGCCGTCCGCATCGCCGTACTACTGTCGCTGGTGCTTTTGGTTGGTCCCCCCGCGCTTGCGCTCTTGCCCGCGTGGTGGGTTGGCGTCTGGGTCTGGCGGCATGCGTCGGTTCTGACCGCTGGCCACGGGCGCAGCCGCGCATGGGTCTTTGCCGTGGGTAGCATTGTAGCGCTGGTTATGATGAAAATGTCGTCGATCCCCGCCGATCTGGAAGCCTTTACCGCCCGGGTTCTGGCGCCCCATGACCACCATGCAATTCTGGTTTATTCCAACGAGGCACTTTGGAACACGGTCATCGCTGTATGCCTCGCGCTGCATCTGGTGGGCGTGCGGTATCTTGCCGATACATGGCCGCAACGCATCGAAGGTGGTCTGGCCAAGACGGTGCGCTGGGTCGCAGGCGGCAGTTTCTCGCTCTACCTTGTGCATTACCCAACGCTTCATCTGCTGGATGCAACGCTGCCGGAAACCCTGCCCGCCTACAACCTTGTGCTCTTGCTGCTGACACTGTCGATCTGCTTTGGTTTTGCCACGCTCTTTGAGCGGCCCATCCGGCAATATCGTGCGGTACTTCTCAACATCTGGGAGCGGATCGCTCCCCACTTGCCCCTTACCGGACGGAGGTCGATGTCATGAGCGGCTCATTGTGCAAAGGCTGCGTAAATGCCCAGAACGGCGGGTGTAGCCGCGCAAACGCAGGCCAGCCCGTGTTTCCAGCCTCTATGCTGCGCGGTGATCCGCACCAGCCCGCCCAAAGCAAGGCCAAGGCCGATCAGCCCTCCCGGCAAAGCGATCACGCCGATCATCCCTATTGAGAGCCACGGCTCGACAAGCCCGGACCGCATGAGCAACCACAATGTCAAAGTCGCGACACCAGCCACGGCGCAAAGGCCGATGCCTTGTACGACGGCCTGACGCGCCAGTGTAAAGGCAAACGCAACAGCAAGGCTGCTGAGATAGAAGGCAAGAAGTGCAAGAGCCAAGAGCATGGGCGTGGTTTTCCGGGATCGGGAAAAAAAGTAAACCGCTTTCATCATGTCGCCACTCTGTGGCCCAGCTTGTACCGGATTCATCGCGCACGTTTCGGATCGAACAGGATCAGAGGGGATGTTTTCTTGCATGGCAGTTGCGCCTAATGTGCCGGCTATGGCAGGCGGAAAACCCAAATCAACAACTCAGCAGGGGCCTCGACTGGACAAGCCGAAGGCAAAGCGGAGCCGTGCCCGCAAGGCACCCGGTGTTGTCGACAAAATTCTTGCCCCCTATCGCTGGCTGGTGAAATGGGGTTTTCGCACAGGGCTGGGGCTGGTCTTTCTGGGATTGGTGATCGTTGGTCTTTTCGGCGTGGTGAACCCGCCGACCACCCACACGATGTGGTCCGAAGGCCGCCGTCTGGGCGCGCCTGTGGATCAGATATGGGTCGATGCGGATCAGATTGCGCCGGTGATGTTCCGGTCTGCCGTGGCGGCGGAAGACGCAAATTTCTGTCTGCATTGGGGGTTCGATGTCGAAGCAATTCAGGCGGCGATCGAAGCGGGCGGCGCGCGCGGGGCGTCAACAATCTCGCAGCAGGTCGTGAAGAACGTCTTTCTGTGGCAGCAACGATCCTGGGTGCGCAAAGGCATGGAGGCGGTGCTGACCCCGGTGTCAGAGGCAATGTGGTCCAAGCGGCGCATCCTCGAGCTTTATCTGAACGTCGCTGAATTCGACGAAGGTGTGTTTGGCGTTCAGGCCGCTGCACGGCATTATTTTGGTGTCGATGCAAGCGATCTGAGCGCGCTGCAAGCGGCGCGGCTGGCCGCAGTCCTGCCCTCGCCCAAGACGCGATCCGCCTCGAATCCCAGCAATTTCGTGGAACGTCGCGCGCGGTCGATCCGGGGCGGGGCCGAGACCATCAATCAAGACGGTCGGGCGGCCTGTTTCCAGAACTGAGCCTCTGCAGGTGAGACGAAAACCGCGCGTCGGGGATTAATCGAACCCCGGCCCATTGTATTGCGGGGCGCTTCACGGCAATTAGAGAGGGACTGTTCACCCTTGTTCGAGACTTGTTTCGCATGCCTAAACTCTATCATGTTCCGTTGTCGCCGTTCTGCCGGAAGGTCCGGCTGAGCCTTGCGGAAAAGAAGATCGAGTGCGAGCTGGTGGAAGAGAAATACTGGGAGAAAGACCCGGATTTCCTGCGCCGCAATCCTGCCGCCAAGGTGCCCGTTCTCAAGATCGACGGGCGCACGATGGCCGAAAGTGCCGCGATCTGTGAATATCTCGAAGAAAAATACCCCGAGCCGCCGCTGATGCCCCGCTCGCTTGATGCGCGCTATGAAGTGCGACGTCTGGTGGGGTGGTTCGACGACAAGTTCCACAACGAGGTTACGTCGAAACTGCTCTATGAGCGGGTCAACAAGAAGGTGACCAAGCAAGGCTTTCCGGACAGCGCGAACGTCAAGTCGGGAGCAAAGGCGATCAAGTATCACCTCGATTACATGGCATGGCTGCTGGACCATCGCCGCTGGCTGGCGGGCGATACGATGACGCTGGCTGATTTCGCCGCGGCCGCGCATCTGTCCTCGCTGGATTATATCCGGGACGTGGATTGGAACCGCAGTGCCGTGGTCAAGGATTGGTACGCCAAGATCAAATCGCGCCCGGCCTTCCGGTCGATCTTGGCCGATCAGGTGCCGGGCTTCCCGCAACCGCCGCATTATGCCGATCTGGATTTCTGAGGCGGACCCGATTTTTCGTCCGAAAAATCGGAACATGGGGACATGCATGGACCTCACAGCCCGACTGAAAGCGCAGGCGTTGAACGAAGGGTTCTCGGCCTGCCGCATCTGTCGCCCGTGGGACGTTCCGGAGGTTCCAGAGCGACTGCGCGCGTTTCTGGATGCAGGGTATCATGGGCAGATGGGTTGGCTGGCAGAGCGCGCGCATTGGCGCGGCGCGCCGCAAGTACTGTGGCCAGAGGCACAGTCGGTCATCATGTTGGCCGAGAATTACGGCCCCGCCCATGATCCGTTGGAGATTTTGGAGCATCCCGAACACGCCGCGATTTCTGTCTATGCTCAGAACCGCGATTACCATGATTTGGTGAAGAAGCGGCTCAAGCGTTTGGCGCGCTGGCTGATCGCCGAAGGTGGGGGTGAGGTGAAGGTTTTTGTCGACACGGCACCCGTGCCGGAAAAGCCGTTGGGGCAGGCGGCGGGACTGGGCTGGCAGGGCAAGCACACCAACCTTGTGTCGCGCGAGCTGGGGTCGTGGTTCTTTATCGGATCAGTGTTCACGACGCTCGATCTGACACCCGACGCGGCAGAGGTCGATCATTGCGGGTCATGCCGGGCCTGTCTGGATGTGTGCCCGACAGATGCGTTCCCGGCACCCTATCAGTTGGATGCGCGGCGCTGCATTTCCTACCTCACGATTGAGCATCACGGGCCGGTCGATGAAGCGTTGCGCGGGCTGATGGGCAACCGCATCTATGGCTGTGATGATTGTCTGGCGGTGTGTCCGTGGAACAAGTTTGCCAGTCGCGCGGCCGAGGTGAAATACCACGCGCGGGAGGATTTGCTTGCGCCCGATCTGGCGGAGTTGGCACAGTTGGACGATGCCGCGTTTCGAGAGCGGTTCTCGGGGTCTCCGATCAAACGGATCGGGCGCAATCGGTTTGTGCGCAACGTGCTCTATGCAATCGGCAATTCCGGGTCACCGCGACTGCGTGCCGTGGCGCAAGTCTTGGTGGATGATCCCGACGAAACCGTTGCCGATGCGGCGCGTTGGGCCGCGATGCGACTTTCCGATGTCGCAAACACGCGGGCCGGGGCTGGCGACTAGGCTAGGTCAGTCGCAGGAGGCGGGTTTATGGCAATTCTACTGGGTGTGGACACCGGCGGCACTTATACCGACGCCGTGTTGATGCGCGACGAAGACGCGGTGATCGCAAGCGCCAAGGCGCTGACGACGCGGCAGGATCTGGCCATTGGTGTCAGCGAGGCGGTCAAGGCGGTGCTGGCGAAGTCCTTTGTGTCTCCGAAAGACATTGCCTTGGCGTCGCTGTCGACCACTTTGGCCACGAATGCGCTTGTCGAAGGGCAAGGTGCGCGGGTGGCGCTGATCTATATCGGGTTCTCTGAGCGCGATCTGGCAGCGCAAGGTTTGGCCGACGCGCTTGCTGGTGATCCGGTGCTGGTGACAGCCGGTGGGCACAGCCATAGTGGGTCGGAAGTGACACCTTTGGATGTGGCGTTGATTGCCGATTGGGCCGCTGTGCAGGATGTGTCGGCCTTTGCCATCGCGGCACAATTCGGCACGCGCAATCCGGCGCATGAAGTAGCGGCGCGGGAAGCGGTGCGGGCTGCAACGGGGCGCCCCGTTACCTGTTCGCACGAATTGTCGGCCAAGCTGGGCGGGCCGAAGCGGGCGTTGACGGCTGTGCTGAATGCGCGGCTGATCGGGTTGACTCATCGGTTGATCGGGCGGGCCGAAGGGGCGCTGCGAGAATTGGGGATTGATGCGCCACTGATGGTGGTGCGGGGTGACGGCGCGTTGATGTCGGCGGCGCAAGCGCAGGAACGACCGATCGAAACTATTCTGAGCGGGCCCGCCGCCTCAATCGTTGGTGCGCGTTGGTTGACAGGTGCGGATCAGGCTTTGGTGTCTGACATTGGCGGCACCACAACCGACATTGCCGTGCTGCGCAATGGTCAGCCGGTGATCGACCCCGATGGCGCGCGTGTTGGTCCGCATCGCACCATGGTCGAAGCGGTGGCGATGCGCACCCACGGGTTGGGCGGTGACAGCGAAGTGCATTTGGCGAGTGGCGGTTTGAGCGGAGGGGTGAGGCTTGGGCCGCGCCGGGTGCTTCCGATCGCTCTTGTGGCGCAGGACTCGCCTGAGGTCGTACACAAGGCGCTGGACGAGCAGATGAACCGCGCAGTTCCCGGTGAATACGACGCGCGGTTTGTGCGTCGAGTCGAGGGGCAGGATGCAGTAGGCTTGCCGGAGCGTGCGCAGGCGGTGCTGGACCGGATCACCGTTGCGCCGCAGCCTTTGGGGGCTGTGGTGCAGTCGCGGCTTGAGGCGCAGTCGTTGCGACTTCTGGTGTCGCGCGGGTTAATTCAGGTGGCTGGGCCGACGCCGACAGATGCGCTGCATGTGCTGGGGCGGTTCACCCATTGGGATGCGACTGCGTCGGAAAAGGCGCTGGCCTTGTTGGCCCGAAACCGGGCGGGATCAGGGGAAAAGCATGCCCAGACTCCGCAAGAGATGGCGGAGCAGATCGTTGATGCGTTGACACGTGCGACAGGGACGGTGCTTCTGGAGGCGGCCTTTGCTGAGGATGGGATGGAGGATCCGTCCGCGCTGGCCGTCCATCCGTTGATGGCGCGCGGGTTGCGGCAAACTCCGGGGCTGGTGCACCTGACGGCTGGCCTGTCGGTCCCCGTTGTCGGCCTGGGTGCGTCGGCGCAGACGACCTATCCGGCGGTCGGGCAATACCTCAACGCCGAGATGCTGCTGCCGGATCATGGCGATGTGGCCAACGCCATCGGTGCCGTCACGGGGCGCATTCGAATGCTGCGCGAAGGGTTGGTCAGTAGCCCGTCGGAAGGGCTATTCCGGGCGCACCTGCCCGATGCGCCGCAGGATTTCCGCGATGCGGATGCGGCAATGGCGATGCTGGAAGCAACCCTCAGCGCTGCCGCGACTGAAGACGCCGAAGCGGCGGGTGCCGCCTCGGTTCATGTGCAAGTCTGGCGCGAGGTCAAACGGGCCGAAATCGAAGCGCGCGAGATGTTTGTGGAGGCGCGGATCGTGGTTGAGGCGACCGGACGGCCAAGGATCGCGGCTCACGACCCAGAGACCGGGCTGTAACAAGGGTTGGACTTACGGCTGCGCACGCCATTTATATGTCCAGACGACGAATGGAGGTGCCCGTATGGCCAAATACGAAAAGAACCCGGACGTGATTGCCACGCTGTCGCCCGAACAGTTTTACGTCACGCAGGAAAGCGGGACGGAGCGACCGGGCACTGGGGAATACCTCGATAACAAGGAACCCGGCATCTACGTTGATGTGGTGAGCGGTGAGCCTCTGTTTGCAAGCGCGGATAAGTACGAGTCCGGCTGCGGTTGGCCCAGCTTTACCAAGCCGATCGAACCCGCGCATATCAATGAACTGCGCGACATGTCCCACGGGATGATCCGCACCGAAGTGCGCTCGACCCATGGCGATAGCCATCTGGGTCACGTGTTCCCGGATGGTCCGCAAGACCGGGGTGGTTTGCGCTATTGCATTAATTCTGCCAGCCTCCGGTTTATCCATCGTGACGATATGGAGGCCGAAGGCTATGGCGCTTATCTGGATCAAGTGGAGGATGCGGCATGACTGAACGTGCAGTACTGGCCGGTGGCTGTTTCTGGGGGATGCAGGATCTGATCCGCAAACTGCCCGGCGTGCAGGAAACCCGCGTGGGCTATACCGGTGGGGATGTGCCCAACGCGACCTATCGCAATCACGGCACCCATGCCGAGGGGATCGAGATCATTTTCGATCCATCTGTGATTTCGTATCGCAAGCTGCTGGAGTTCTTCTTTCAGATCCACGACCCGACCACGCCGAACCGGCAAGGTAATGACCGTGGCCTGAGCTATCGCTCGGCGATTTACTATGTGAACGAGGCGCAGAAAGATTGCGCGCTGGACACCATCGCCGATGTGAATGCCAGCGGCATCTGGCCAGGCCGGGTCGTCACCGAGGTCGAACCCGTGGGGGATTTCTGGGAAGCGGAACCAGAGCATCAGGATTACCTTGAGCGGTTCCCAAACGGCTATACCTGCCACTTCCCGCGCGCCAACTGGGTGCTTCCCAAACGCGACGCTGCGGAGTGATCTTGCCCGGCAGGCAAGGTTACCAAAATCTGTGAGATGCAATCGAAAGGGCCGGATCATTGTTCCGGCCCTTTTTTTGCGATCAGCGTGCCTTTTCGACGATCAGTTGAGGCACGCCGTCCGACGTCTTTCGGTGGCTTTGGCCATTCTCGCCAAGCGTGCCCCGGATACGGTGACGCCAGTTGGAAAAGCTGTCGAACCGAACAGTATCAATCGGATGATCCAGTTTGATTTCGATCTGTCGCAGATGTTCAGGGCCGGACAGTCCGATGATGCGGCCGGTGAACGCCTGACCTAGGTACTGGCCTGACACAGTGTCGCCTAGCGCAAGTTCGAGCGGTGCATTCCGCCGCGCGAGCCGCGCATGCAAGGTGTTCCAATCGCGGGCACCGTGTTGTTGTGCGATCAGTTCAAGCGCCTGTGCATGCGTGACGGCGGCACCTTTGGCCTGCAATGCCTGCCTAAGCGCCTTTGCCTGCGTCTTTGCGGTTTCGAGGAACAGATCCGTCATGTCGCCTCACATTCAAAGAATGCGGTGCACATCGCAACGCGCGGTTTGCGCCGTGGATCGCGGATTTCGACTGTCTGGTTTGAGTGTCGTTCTGACATTGCTCACATCTCCAGTGAGGCATTTCGGACGGGGAGGGGGCCTGCGTTACCCACCTGCGAAATGCTTCGAGGGTGAGACAGTGTTTACGTTCCGGGCTTCACCATGACGGATGTCAGCAGGCGGCAGGTGCCCGGCACCTGAATGCGCTCGTATACCGAAAGGCGCGGCACGGCAACCCGAGCCGACCTGAAGACTGGTTTCGTCTGTTCTCAGGCTTTATTGCCACCGATGCGGGGCTCGGTCCCAGCCTTAAGACGGGCAAGGTTTTCGCGATGCCGCCAGATGATCAGCAGCGCAAGGATCAGCGTCAGGAAAAACACCTGTCCTTGACCGACCAACAGGCACCACAGCGTTGACCATGATGCGGCCACCAATGCCGATAGGCTGGAAATCCGGCTGATAACGGCTGTGGCAAGCCAAGTGGCACAGGCCAAAAGACCTACGGGCCATGCAAGGGCAAGCATCAAGCCCAAGAATGTTGCGACCCCTTTGCCGCCCTTGAAGCCAAGCCAGACCGGAAAGCAGTGCCCCAGAAACGCCGCAAGCGCCGCGATCTGCGCCGCCGCTTCGCCGGCGAACTCGCGGGCCAATAACACCGCGACCGCGCCTTTTGCGCCATCCAGCAGAAGGGTCGCCGCAGCGGCTCCCTTGTGGCCAGTACGCAGCACGTTGGTCGCGCCGATATTGCCCGATCCGATCTCACGCAAATTGCCAAGCCCCAGTGCCTTGGTCAAAAGCAGGCCAAACGGAATAGAGCCTAGCAGGTAGCCGATGGCGGCCCAAAGGGCGTAGAGTGCTATGCCTGTCTCAAGCGTTGGCATCAGGTGCTCCGGTAGACCGAGTTTCCGCTGACAAAGGTTTCCAGAACCTTACCCTGCAAGCGCGCGCCGTCAAAGGGCGTGTTTTTCGACTTGGACAGCAATTTGAATCGGTCCAGCACAATAGGTTTGTCCGGATCGAACAGCACCAGATCGGCCGGCGCGCCTTTGGTCAAACGCCCGCACTCAAGACCGAGCCGCTTGGCTGGGTTCAATGATAGCGCACGGAACAGCGTCGGCAGGTCCAGATCGCCGGAATGATAAAGGCGCATCAGCACGGGAAGCATGGTTTCCAGACCCACAGCCCCGCTTGCCGCTTCCTCGAAGGGCAGGCGTTTGCTTTCCTCGTCTTGCGGTGTGTGAAACGATCCGATCACGTCGATCAGGCCTGATTTCACCGCTTCGACCACAGCTTGCCGGTCATCCTCGGACCGCAGCGGCGGCTTGACCTTGAAGAAGGTTCGGTAGTCGGCGACGTCGTATTCATTCAGCGTCAGGTGGTGCATCGACACGCCAGCGGTCACGTCGAACCCGTTACGCTTGGCCCGTTCCAGTGCGGGCAGGGCGCGGGTCGTGGTGATCTGGTCGGCGTGATAGCGCACGCCAGTCATTTCGACCAATGCGATATCCCGGTCCAGCCCCATGCGTTCCGCCATAGGCGTAACACTGGGCAAGCCGCGTAGGGATGCGAATTTGCCCGATGTCGTTGCCGCGCCTGCCGACAGGTTCGGTTCCTGCGGATGCCCGACGACCAACGCGCCCAACGCGCGGGCATAGGTCATCGCGCGGCTAAGCACTTTGGTGTCGCGCACAACGCGGTCACAGTCGGTGAACGCAACAGCCCCGGCATCCATCAGGAAACCGATCTCGGTCATCTCGCGCCCATCGCGGCCTTTGGTCAAAGCGGCCATCGGCAGGACGTGTACGGGTGCTGCCTCGTTTGCACGGCGGCGGACGAATTCCAGTGTTTCGGGCGTGTCGATGGCCGGGTTTGTGTCGGGGCGGGTGACTATGGTGGTCACGCCACCTGCCGCAGCGGCCAGCCCGGCGGATCCATAGCTTTCCTTGTGCCGTTCACCGGGTTCACAGATCTTGACGCCGATATCAACAATGCCGGGTGCCAGGTATTTTCCGCCCGCATCGCGGCGGTTTTCGGATGGCACTTTGTCAGTGCCGATCTCCGGGGTTGGCGTGTCGAACACCTCGGCAATGATGCCATTGCGCACAAGGATCGCACCGGGCCTGACGTCTGCTGCCTCTGGATCGACAACGCGGGCATTGGTGATGAGAAGGGTCATGTCACGCCGCCTGTTTCTGACGCGCTGCGTTGATCTGGTCGATCACCGCACCGGTGTCCGGCTGGTATTTGATAAGATGCTTATCGCCGGATTTGGTGATGATCTGTACCGACCCGGCAATCGTCCTCACCTTGGTGATGTCATCAAGGCGTGCCTTCCGCTCATATGGGCCTGTGAGGCTGGTGTTGTTCATCGTCCATACCTCGTCCATGATTTCATCCGCCATATACCATCCCCGCAGAGTAACGGCGGCCAACCCGCCAACAGCGCCGGTCCAGATATGCGGATTGTCCAGTGCCCAGAGGATCAGCATCCCGGCTGCCATCGCAAACGCTGTCATGACCGCATGGGCGCGGATGTAGGTGGTCATATCCGGTTGGAATTCGATCATAAAAACTTTCAGATACAATCAGTTAAGCGTGAATCGGGCAATGATGATCGCAAGTGGGATCAGAACAAAAAGACCAACAACAACCCATAATCCGATGTTCGTTTTGGGTGTGGGTCCCCCGGCGACAGTACCGACCACACCTTTGGCAGAGTTGGTGCGGATCGGGGTGGCGATTGTCGCAACTTTCGGTTCGTTGAATGTGCCTATCCACCGCAGCGGGTTGGAGATCGCCAGGTCTTGTTCAGTGTGGTCAAACGCCTGCGACGGCAGCACTAGCGCGAACCCGGTCAGCGCATCCAACCGCGTGCGCATCGCCTGAAAATCGGCACCGGAAACATCATGCGCATTGATCAAGTATTGCGACAGGGACATGTCGCCCAGATCGCGGATGTTGATGACCTCGACAAAGGCCGACCGCAGTGTCTTCGCCCCAAGCGCATATTGCAGGGGCCATTCGCCCGTGCCGGCCTGCGTTGTGAACCGTTCGATGGCTTCGCGTGGCAGGTCGATATGAAACACCCGGATCACACCCCGTTCGCTGCTTTTGATGTGCATTTCCGTGCTCATACCATGACGCCTTCGGACTGCGCCTCGCGTCTTTCGCGCAGCGACCGCGCGAGCAGGTCCATTGCAGCCATGCGCACCGCCACACCCATTTCCACCTGTTCCTGAATGACTGAGCGGTTGATGTCGTCAGCCAGCGTCCCGTCAATCTCGACCCCGCGATTCATTGGGCCGGGATGCATGATGATGGCGTCATCCTTGGCAAAGCTCAGCTTTTCCGCGTCAAGACCATAGCGATGGTAATATTCCCGCTCGGACGGGATGAACCCGCCATCCATGCGTTCTTTCTGAAGGCGCAGCATCATCACGACATCGACGTCCTTGAGCCCTTCGCGCATGTCCTCAAAGACCTCGACCCCAAACTCTCCGATCCCGGTTGGCATCAGTGTCGGTGGGCCGACAAGGCGCACGCGGTTTTCCATCTTGCCCAGCAGCAGGATGTTCGACCGAGCCACACGACTGTGAGCGATGTCGCCGCAAATGGCGATCGAGAGTCGATGCAAACGCCCCTTTGCACGGCGGATTGTCAAAGCGTCCAGCAGCGCCTGCGTCGGGTGTTCGTGCTTGCCGTCGCCAGCGTTCAGAACCGCGCAATTCACCTTTTGTGAAAGCAGGTCTACCGCGCCGGAATGCGGATGGCGCACCACCAGCAGATCGGGATGCATCGCGTTCAGTGTAAGCGCGGTGTCGATCAGGGTTTCGCCCTTTTTCACCGACGATGCTTGCATCGCCATATTCATCACATCCGCGCCTAACCGCTTGCCCGCCAGTTCGAAACTGGCCTGCGTCCGGGTGGAGTTTTCAAAGAACATGTTGATCTGCGTCATGCCCGCCAGAACATCCGTGCTCGGCGTTCGCTTACGGTTGCGGTCGGCATATTGGTCCGACAGATCAAGCAGCGTTGTGATTTCGTCAGGGCGAAGGGGTTCGATCCCAAGCAGGTGTCTTTGTGTGAAGATCATATGAGAGCCTTAGAACCCGGAGCAGCCCGGTTATAGGAGTCCTATTGCGATGCAGCAAGCCAACTCCTTTGGAACCACGGCAGCGAACCGCAAAATCTAAATGTAGCGATAAACCTAAAAAATTACTCTCCATATAGTTGACGGCATTCGTCATGGTCAATACAACCGGGTGTAGAACTTGTGGGGAAAACATAATTATTAACAAGACCTTCACTGGCCTCCTGCTAGGGGCCGGGCTTTTTCTCTCTGCCTGCGCCGAACAGGCTCAGCGTGTGCCTGCGACATACATTCCCAGCATCGTCTATCGCGGTGCCAACTGCCTGGAACTGTACAACGAGCGGGTTACTCTTGCCGGTTATGTCCGACACGTTACCGCCGAACAGCGAAAAGCTGCTCAATCTGACACCGTGTTTTTCACGGCAAGCGCCCTAATCTTCTGGCCGGCAATTTTTGCTTTGCCTATCAGCGTTGACCAGTCTGCACAGCTTGCCAGTGCGCGCGGTCACTACGACGCGATCTCCAAAGCAATGATTGAACAGGGATGTGTTGACGGTGCTGGCCCTGCACGCCATGCGCCAGCGATGATGGGAAAGGTCGCGCCTGCCCCGTCACACGTTCAGACGTACTCTGCGCCACAGCCGATCCTTCCCAACTGGAAGCGCTATCCGGGGCAGTTCCCTCCGTTGTGACCTGAACACCAAGAGCGGCGGTGTAACGCCGCTTTTGTCGGCCTGTCGCTCAGGCTAGGTTGCAGTCATGGATTCGCAAATAGACTGGCATGCTGCGCGTGCTGCCCTTGAATGGCAGCTTGAGATGGGTGTGACCGAGACAATCTCGGAAACGCCCATCAATCGCTTTGAACAGGTTGCGCCGCCACCGAAAGCGGGTGTCGGTTCTGGCGTTGCCGCGCCCTCTGTACCGGTTCACGCGGTGCCAGAGGTTGATCCGGTAGCCGAGGCCGAAGCAGCAGCGCGCGCGGCACCTGACCTTGCCGCACTGCAGGCAGCCATGGCCGAATACCCGCATTGCGAACTGCGCAAAGGGGCGCGCAATCTGGTCTTTTGTGACGGCGTTGCGGGCGCGCGCGTGATGATTATCGGCGAAGCGCCGGGGCGTGACGAAGACCGCATCGGCAAACCCTTTGTCGGTCGCGCTGGGCAATTGCTGGACAAAATGCTGGCCGCGATCAATCTGGGCCGAGACCGTGACGGCGAACAGGCAGTCTACATCACCAATGTCTTGCCGTGGCGTCCGCCGCAGAACCGCGATCCGAAACCCGATGAAATGGCCATGATGCTGCCGTTCCTCAAGCGGCATATCGCGCTTGCCAAACCCGATGTTCTGGTGGTCATGGGCAATATCTCGTGCCAGGCGCTGCTTGGCAAACGTGGTATCACGCGCCTCCGCGGCCAGTGGGATGAGGCCGAGGGCCTACCTGTCATCCCGATGTTCCATCCAGCCTACCTTTTGCGCAACCCGTCCGCCAAGCGTGAGGCTTGGGCCGATCTGCTCGACCTGAATGCGCGACTGACCAAGAAAGCCTGATCCATGAGCCGTATTGATGAATCCAAAGACTTCCTGCCCATCCGTATCGCCGTTCTGACGGTCAGTGATACGCGGTCACTTGACGAAGATCGCTCTGGCGACACGCTGGTCGGGCGGATCGAAGGTGCAGGGCATATCGTGGCGGACCGCAAGATCATCCAAGACGAGCGTGATCAGATCGCAGACCAGCTCCGCGCATGGTGCGATCAACCCGATATCGACGTTGTCATTTCCACAGGTGGCACAGGTTTGACTGGTCGTGATGTAACGGTCGAGGCGCATCGCGATGTCTATGAAAAAGAGATCGACGCTTTCGGCACCGTGTTCACGATGGTGTCGTTCCAGAAAATCGGCACAAGCGCCATTCAAAGCCGTGCAACGGGCGGTGTGCGCAATGGAACATACCTCTTTGCGCTGCCCGGCAGCCCCGGCGCCTGCAAGGATGCGTGGGACGAAATTCTGAGCCTGCAACTCGATTACCGGCACCGGCCTTGTAACTTTGTCGAGATTTTACCGCGATTGGACGAGCATCTGCGACGGAAATAGCAATTCTCTTCGTGTAACGAAGAGATGTGTTATTGGAAAACATTCAGTTCTGGCTACCTGTTAGGCAGAATGGATAATGAGGATTGTCGTTTATGCGGTTTCTGCGCCGTAGCCTGACCGGGCTTTTTCTACTTTCGCTGACGCTTGGGCTTTTGGCGTACGCCGGAGTTCAAGTGCGCGATGCGGTGCAAGAGCGGATGGCGCAAGAACCGCGCAGCTTTCCGCAGCGTGAACGTGTGTTTGCGGTCAATATCGTGCCCGCGAACTTCGAAACGGTCACACCGGTTCTGACAGCCTTTGGTCAGATCGACAGTGTGCGGACTTTGGAACTGCGCGCGGCGGTTGGCGGACGTGTTCTTGAAATCGCGCCCGAGTTCATTGAAGGCGGATCCGTCACCGAAGGCCAAATGCTGGTGCGGATTGATCCGACCGATGCCGAAGCGGTGTTGCAGCGGGTTGAAAGCGATATCCTCGATGCCGAGGCCGAAAAGCGCGAGGCGGAACGCGCAATCATTCTCGCACGCGATGAACTCGTCGCCGCCGATGAACAAGCGACGCTGCGAGAACGCGCTTATCAGCGGCAGGTCGATTTGCAGGATCGCGGCGTCGGAACTGCAGCGGCAGTCGAAGTCGCTGAACTTGCAGCAGCGCAGGCGCGGCAGGCGGTTCTGTCTCGCAGACAAGCCGTCGCACAGGCAGAGGCACGCATTGATCAGGCAACAACACGCCTGTCCCGTGCCGTCATAGCCGCGGCCGAAGCCCAGCGGCGGCTGGATGACACGCTGATCACGGCGGATTTCTCGGGCACCTTGGCGGATGTGTCGGTGGTGCAGGGGCGACTGGTGTCGTCGAACGAACAACTTGCCCGCCTGATAGACGCGGACGCGCTCGAAGTGGCGTTTCGGGTCTCGACCCAACAATTCGCACGTTTGCTGGATGAAAGCGGGCAACTGACGCAGTCGGATGTCACTGTAATTCTGGACGTCTTCGGCACCAACCTGACTGCGACCGGCACGCTCAGCCGCGCCGGCGCTGCCGTGGGCGATGGCCAGACCGGGCGGCAATTGTTTGCCACTTTGAACAGCGCACCGGGTTTCCGTCCCGGAGACTTCGTGACGGTGCAGATTGATGAGCCGCCATTGGAGAATGTGGCGCGTCTGCCTGCATCTTCATTGAACGCGGCGAACGAGGTGCTGGTGATCGCCGGGGAAGATCGGCTAGAGGTCGTTTCCGTAAACCTGCTGCGCCGTCAGGGCGATGATGTTCTGGTGCGCGCACGGGGTTTGGAAGGGCGCGAGGTTGTGGCCGAACGGACCCCGCTTCTCGGCGCTGGTATCAAGGTGCGCCCATTGCGCGAGGCTGGACAGGCTGCGCCAGAAGAGCCTGAAATGGTCGAACTCACCGAAGAACGCCGCGCGCGTTTGACCGCTTTTGTGCAGTCCAACACGCGGATGCCGGAAGAGGCCCGCCAGCGCATTCTGCAACAGCTCTCCCAAGGTGCCGTGCCTGCGCAGGTCGTCGAACGAATCGAATCCCGGATGGGGGGCTAAGCCATGGTGCGGGTTCTGTCAGGCAAGGCCGGGGGCATCCTCAGCTATTTTGTGCGCCACCGGACGGTCGCAAACCTTCTGCTGATCTTGTTGCTTGCGGCGGGTGCTGTGTCGATCCCGAATATGCGCGCGCAGTTCTTTCCGGATGTGATCGTCGACGATGTCGATGTCTCGGTTGTGTGGGACGGGGCAGGGGCCGAAGACGTGGACCGGGGCATTGTGCAGGTGCTGGAACCCGCCGTGCTCTCCGTCGAAGGTGTTGAAAGTTCGGAAGCGACGTCGCGCGAAGGACGTGCCAGCATCCGGCTGGAATTCGAACCCGGCTGGGACATGTCACGCGCCGCTGACGATGTGCAGACCGCGATTGACGCGGTGTCCACTTTGCCCGCCGATGCCGAAGACCCGGTGGTCCGTCGCGGCACATGGCGGGACCGGGTCACCGACCTGGTCATCACGGGCCCCGTGGGCGTTGACCAACTGGCACGATTTGCCGATGAACTGAGCGCCCGGCTGTTCGCCGAAGGGGTTACCCGCACCACCATTCGGGGCCTTTCTGCTCCGCGTACCGTGATCGAAGTGCCGTCGGCCAACTTGATCGCGTTTGATATCTCCATGCGGCAGATCGCCGAAGCAATTGCTCAAGAAGTCGATGCCGATCCAGCGGGCGACGTCGGCAATGCCAACACCCGCGTCCGCACTGGTGTCGAAAAGCGCAGCGCCGAACAAATCGCGGATATTGTGCTGCGGTCAAACCCTGATGGATCAAACCTCACCGTAGGGGATGTGGGCACGATCATTATCGAAGGTATTGATCGCGAACGCAGCTACTTCGTTGGCGAAAACCCTGCGATCTCCATTCGCGTCGACCGCAGCGATCAAGGCGACGCGATTGCGATTCAGCGCAAAGTCGAAGAGGTTGCGACCGAATTCGAAGCCTCTTTGCCCGCTGGTGTGACCGTCGACCTTATCCGCACGCGCGCCGAAGCGATTACCGGGCGTCTCGACATCCTGCTTGATAATGGTCTGACGGGTCTTGGACTGGTGGTCTTGTTGCTGTTCCTGTTCCTGAATGCGCGTACAGCCTTTTGGGTGGCCGCAGGCATTCCTGCAGCGATGATGGCGGCGATTGCGTTGATGTATGCGGGTGGGATCACCATCAACATGATCTCGCTTTTTGCGCTGATCATCACGTTGGGCATCGTCGTGGATGATGCCATTGTCGTGGGCGAACATGCCGATCATCTCGCCCGCTCTGGCCTGTCTCCGGTCGAGGCGGCGGAACGGGCTGCGCAGCGTATGGCGCTGCCAGTATTTGCTGCAACGCTGACCACGATCATTGCGTTTTTTGGTCTCGTGGCGATTGGTGGTCGATTTGGCGATCTGATAGCCGACATTCCCTTTACCGTGATCGCTGTTCTGGCTGCGTCTTTGGTAGAATGCTTCCTCATTCTGCCGAACCACATGGCCCACGCCATCGCCCACAGTGCCAAGGAACACTGGTACGACATCCCGTCCCGCGTGGTGAACCGAGGCTTCCGCTGGATGCGTGAAACGATGTTCCGTCCCTTCATGGCGTTGGTCATTCAGGCGCGTTATGCGGTGTTGGCGGGTGCTGTGGTGCTGCTGGCCTCTCAGGCAGCGCTGTTCATCCGGGGCGATGTGCAATGGCGATTTTTCAACTCGCCGGAACAAAGCTCTGTCACTGGCAATTTCGCCATGGCGCCCGGTGCCACCCGCGAAGACACGTTCGAAATGATGCGTATCTTCCAGAGATCGGTCGAAGATGTCGCGAAAAGCTTTGAAGACCGGCATGGCGTCAATCCGATTGACTACGTGATCGCCGAAGTCGGCGGCAATGCCGGGCGCGGCATCGCCGGGGCTGACACCAAGGACGCGGATCAGTTGGGCGGCATCTCGATTGAATTGATAGACGCCGATCTTCGCCCTTTCTCCAGCCGCGCGTTCGTGACCGAATTGCAGGACAGCGTGCCGCGCCACCCGATGGTGGAAACCATCAGCTTTCGAAGCTGGGGCAGCGGACCTCAAAGCGATGCTTTGGATGTGCAATTCTATGGCGCCAGTGCCGACACGCTCAAGGCCGCGTCCGAGGATCTGAAAACCGCGCTGCTTCAGTATCCCGAAGTGTCGGCTGTCGAAGACACCCTTGCCTATGACAAAGAAGAACTGATCCTCGAACTCACGCCGCAAGGGCAGGCGTTGGGCTTTACCATCGACGGTCTGGGCAGCGTTCTGCGCGCGCGTCTTGGTGGCGTCGAAGCGGCGACCTATCCCGACGGCCCTCGCAGCGCCGAGATTCGCGTGGAACTGCCCATCGGTGAACTAACAGCGGATTTTCTTGAACGGACCCAAATGCGCACGCCTGAGGGCGCGTATGTGCAGTTGGCCGATATTGTCAGCGTCGAACGCCGCACTGGGTTTTCAACCGTTCGCCGCGAGAACGGCATCCGTTTGATTTCCGTCACGGGGGACATCTCCGAAGACGATCCGGCGCGAGCAAATGACATCATGTTGGCGCTTGAGACAGAGATCCTGCCCACCATCGCCAGCGAACGTCAGGTGGACTACCGCTTGTCGGGCCTCAGCGAGCAAGAAGGCGATTTCCTGAACGACGCGCGTACGGGCCTGATCCTGTCATTGCTTGCGATCTACCTCGTGTTGTCATGGGTGTTCGCAAGCTGGACGCGCCCCTTGGTGGTTATGTCCGTGATCCCGTTTGGTCTGGTCGGCACGATCTATGGGCACGCCGCATGGGACGTCCCGCTGAGCATGTTTACCGTGGTCGGTCTCTTGGGGATGACCGGGATCATCATCAACGATTCCATCGTTCTGGTGACGACGATCGACGAAAAGGCACAGGACCGTGGCTTGATCCCGTCGATCATTGACGGTGCTGCAGACCGACTGCGCCCGGTTTTCCTAACTACGGCGACCACGGTTCTTGGACTTGTGCCTTTGCTCTACGAACAATCCAGCCAAGCGCAATTCCTGAAACCGACGGTGATCACCCTCGTTTATGGGCTGGGGTTCGGGATGTTCCTCGTGCTGCTCATCGTGCCGTCGCTGATTGCCATTCAGAACGACATCGGCCGTCTAACCCAGACCGCCCGGCGTGGCTTGCGGTTCCGACAGGGCGGTATCCGCGTGGTTTTGGGCACCGCATCAGCGTTGATTGTGGCGTGGCTGGGCGCAACGATGGGGGCTTTTGCCCTGACCGGCGCGCTGCCTGAGACACTTCGATCGGCACTGGCGGACACGCCTTTGGCCGGAGACCTGACACTTGCACGAAGCCTTGGTTTCTTCTTGGGTGGAGCCGCAGTGATCTGCCTTACGGTTTACCTGCTCTCTGCTGTCGCGCTTGTGGTCGCTCGGATGCGCAGCCGCTCGGCCTGACGCTCAGGACGTACACCCAAGGATATCGACGGCGCGGGCAGTTCCGATCACGGTAAACCGCAGGTCCGAGCGGTTCAAAGCAAAGCTGCCCCCTTCGACGTGAACAAGGCGCGTGCTGGCGTGCAGAATACCGTCATCGCGGCGACTGTCGGGCTCCGCAACCCAGACATGCGGGTTTCCAGCCTCGACCACGACATATTCCGTGCCTCCGGCCGATGGCATGTCGATGCGTGCATGCAGCACCAGCGCGCCGTCCGCCCCCGGTTCGATTGAGCAGGTCACACCGCGCACTCCGGCCTCGGATGCAGTATAGGGTCGGTTCGTGAGGGCCGCCGCAATCATCGGGTCTGGCAGTGTGACATTGGGCGGCAAGGTCGCAGTGAACCGCAGATTGGCCGGGATGCAGATGTCCTTGCAGATGCCGATTTGCATCTCACCGGACAGATGCATGTTTTGGTCAGTGTTTTGCGCGGTCATTTGCAGCGGGATCACCACTTCGGACTTGTAGCCGACTGATCGCATCCCCTGTTCAAAGAACACCATAGGTGTCGGCCACTTGGCCGAGATCGCGTGGATGTTCTTCGAACCACTCCAGTCGAATTGTGGAGGAATCCCCACATCGCCCGGAGCACGCCAATAGGTCTTCCACCCCGGTTCCAGCACAATGTGCAGGGCGGCCATATGTGTGCCGTCAGCCATCCGCCAACCCGGACGCAGTTCGACAAGGGACAGGCCCGTCGTGTCCGAGGCCGCGGAAACCGTCGGAGTAACGAGGCCAAAAGCCACGGCCACAACTGTCATGAGGGTACGAAGAAAATGCGTCATACATTAGCAGATGGCGGTTTTCCGCCGCGATGAAAAGTCACAAACGGGCGATCCGTCGTGTGCAGGGCGTGTCTGTGCTCTTGCAACCCCACGCATCGCTGTCCATGTTCTCTTGGTGAGCCAGAAAACATCCATCACAGACCTGACCGGGCAAATGCTGATCGCGATGCCGGGGATGCCTGATCCCCGGTTTGAGCACAGCTTGATTTACCTGTGCGCCCACTCCTCGGACGGCGCGATGGGGTTGATCATCAACAAGCCCTCCGCCGAGATGAGTTTTGAAACGCTTGTCGACCAGCTGCCGATCGAAAACACGGGCAACCTTTCCGAAATACGCGTACATTTCGGCGGCCCCGTCGAAGTGGGCCGCGGTTTTGTTCTGCATTCGCCGGATTTCCAATCCGACATGACGACGTTGCAGGTGGATGACGCATTTGCGATGACTGCCACGCTTGACGTTCTGGAAAGCATCGCGCAGGGCTCAGGCCCAGACAAACGCCTGATCGTTCTGGGCTACGCTGGATGGGGACCGGGACAGCTTGAACGTGAAATCGCTCAGAATGGCTGGCTGGTTTGCGAGGCCGACAGTGAGTTGGTGTTCGACACTGTGGATACCGAAAAGTGGGAAGCCGCGCTGGGCCGTCTTGGCATTTCACCGCTGGTCCTGTCGTCGGCGGGCGGACGCGCCTAAGAGGCGCGTGCCGGCGGTGAAACCTCCGGCAAGGGCGCTGCCCCTCGTCCCGGACTGTCTTCGGGCCTTGCCCCGAGGCATTTGTAAAACGAAAAGCTCAGGGCTGGGTCTGAAACACCCACGCGCCCGCGTCATTCAAATGGCGAGTGGCCCGCCCTTCATGCCAAAGGTGCTGGCAATGCGCCATCGCCTCGACCAGAGCCAAGCCATATTCGCCGTCACCGATGGTCCGCTTGAACAAGGGCGCAAAACAATCCCCTGCCGATTTCGGCGTGTCCAGATGCGCTTCGAGCCGACGCAAGGCGCCGTGGTGGTTTTCGATCAACTGGTGCAGACGCAGCGGCAGCCCCGTGAAAGGCAGTTTGTGCCCTCCCAGAACCAGATGATCATCCCGCGCGATGGTGGACAGGCGTTCGCAGGATTCCAGCCAATCCGCGACAGGGTCAGCTTCGGGTTCAGTCGCGTAGACCCCGATATTCGAACTGATTGACGGTAGGATCTGATCGCCCGCAAGGATCAGGTTGTCATCCCGCGACCAGAACGTGGCGTGTTCGGGCGCATGCCCATTGCCGATATGAATGTCCCACGTCCGCCCACCGGCGCTGATCGTATCGCCCTGCTGAATGCGGGTGTAGCCCAGCGGCAAAGGGTCAACGCAATCGGCAAAATTGAACGGGCGTTCCGTTTGGCGTTTATCCAGAACATCGGATGCCATCCCGCAGCGGGTCCAGAAAGTAAGGGTTTCCGCGCTGGGCACCGGCTGTTCGTCAAGCTGCAGCATTCGCGCCATCAGCCATGAGGTGCGCGTCGTGATCAGGTCAGCGCCATGTTTGGACTTCAACCAACCTGCCAGCCCGACATGGTCTGGGTGATGGTGTGTCACGATCACGCGGTGAACCGGTTTGCCCCGCAGCGGACCCTCCAGCAGCCGCGCCCAGATCGCCTTGCCGCGTTTTGATGCAAAACCCGTGTCGACAATGGTCCAGCCGTCGCCATCGTCCAACGCATAGACATTGACGTGATCGAGCTTCATCGGAAGCGGCAGGCGAATCCAGAGAATGCCCTCAGCAACCTCTGTGGCGGTGCCTTCTTCTGGTGGTGTGTCCCAAGGGTAGCGAATTCCGCCTGTGCTTCGATCTTTCATGCGGCAAGATCATCCATGCTCAAGGCATAGAGGTCATCAGCGCCCTGCCGCGCATGGGTCAGCAGACCGACATGTTCGGGCAACAGGCTGTGGATATAGAAGGTGGCCAAACGTTCGTGTTTGCCACCCCGATCTGCGCGCGCGGCCTTGAGGTGGAAATGTGCACCAAGCACCCGGGCAAAGCCCCGCAGATAGGGCACCGACCCGGCGAAACGGTCCTGCGCGCCATGCGCGACCATCCACTCGGTTGTTTCTCGTAGCGTTTCACAAGCCTGCCAGACGGCCTCTGCCAACTCTGGTAACGCCGTGCGCGCCGCTTCGGCATCGGCCTCCATCTCGTCGAGCAGGCGATAGGCGGCTTCGCCCCCATCCATCAGCTTGCGGCCGACCAGGTCCATCGACTGGATGCCGTTGGTGCCTTCGTAAATCGCGGTCACACGCACATCGCGGGAATACTGCGCCGCGCCGGTTTCTTCGATGAATCCCATACCGCCATGCACCTGCACGCCAAGTTCCGCTACGTCAATCCCCGTATCGGTTCCGAACGCCTTGGTGATCGGGGTCAGAAGTGCCGCGCGTGTGGACCAATCGGCGTGTCCGGTGGCGGTTTCCATGTCGATTGCGACCGCATTGGCAAGTGCGATGGCGCGGGCGGCAAAGGTGTCGGCCTTCATCGTCGCCAGCATGCGGCGGACATCGGCATGGTCGGTGATCGTATTATGCTCGGTCCGGCCCTGCTTGCGGCCTTCGGCATAGGCCAGCGCGTGCTGATATGCTCCGTCAGCCACGCCAATGCCCTGCACACCCACACCAAGACGCGCGTTGTTCATCATGGTGAACATGGCACGCATACCATCGTTTTCTTGGCCAATCAGCCACCCGGTCGCGCCGTCATACTGCATCACGGCGGTTGGGCTGCCATGCAGACCCATCTTGTGCTCCAAGCTCACCACCTTGAGGCTATTGGCCACTCCGGGAACACCGTTTTCATCCGGAAGGCGCTTGGGCACGAGGAACAGGCTGATCCCTTTGGTGCCCGGGACCGCGTCTGGAAGGCGGGCCAGAACCAGATGGCATACGTTCTCGGTGATGTCGTTGTCGCCCCACGAGATGTAGATCTTCTGTCCCGTGATCGCATAGGTGCCGTCGCCCTTGGGTTCGGCCTTTGTGGTGAGGGCGCCCACGTCGCTCCCGGCTTGGGGCTCGGTCAGATTCATCGTGCCCATCCATTCGCCGGAAATCAGCTTGGGCAGATACAGGTCCTTGATGTCATCGCTGGCGTGATGCTCCAACGCCTCGATCTGGCCTTGCGTCATCAAAGGCGCCAGTTGCAGCGAAAGGCACGCCGCGCTCATCATTTCATTGACCGCAGTCGTCATAGCCATGGGCAGACCCATCCCGCCGTACTTCGGATCAGCCGCAATCGCGATCCACCCACCGTCTGCGATGGCGCGGTAGCCCTCGGCATATCCCGGCGACGTGCGCACGATACCGTTCTCGAGCTGTGCTGGATGCAGATCGCCTGCACGCTGAAGCGGCGACAGGATGTCTTCACACAGCTTTCCCGCTTCGCTCAGGACGGCCTCTACAGTTTCGGGCGTCGCTTCGGCAAACCGTTCTGTTGCGGCAACCTGGCCAAAGCCGACCACATGGTCGAACAGGAAACGGATTTCGGAAACAGGGGCGCGGTACGACATAGTCAACTTTCCTCGGGCGTCAGGACTTAAGTTCTGTGGCTTGGCAATTGCGAGCTGGATCGCTAAGCAACCGACAGCTTTTGATGCGACCCTGACGAATGCGGCCCACCCCATCAACAAGAACGCGGCGTCATAACTCATGAACACCACCTCGCCTGATATGTTGCCTGATACCCAAATGGGCCACGCCGCAGCCGCTGCTGTTCTTCGATCGGGTGGGTTGGTCGCCTTCCCGACCGAGACGGTATACGGATTGGGCGCGGATGCTTGCGACGATCACGCTGTAGCACAGATTTTCGAGGCCAAGGGCCGACCCAGCTTCAATCCGCTGATCGTGCACTTTGCCGATCTCGACATGCTCAAACAGCACGTCCACTGGACCCCAGAGGCAGAGCTTCTGGCGCAGACCTATTGGCCCGGCCCGTTGACACTGGTGCTGCGCAAACAGTCGGACAGTCCGATCTCGCCATTGGTGTCCGCGGGTCTAGACACAATTGCGGTGCGCCTTCCCGCCCACGCTTCTGCGCGCGCCGTGCTGCGAGCTTTTGGTGGCGGCGTTGCGGCCCCTTCGGCCAACAGGTCTGGTCAGATCAGCCCCACGCTGGCGCGCCATGTGACCGACAGCCTTGGCGCGCGAGTCGCTGCAATTCTCGATGGTGGGCCGTGCAAGGTCGGTGTCGAATCGACCATTGTCGGTCTCACCGACAAACCCGTCCTGCTGCGCCCCGGAGGCATCACCGAACAGGAACTGGCACAGACACTCGGTCGCCACCTTGCCGTGCGCCACAAGGCCGATGCGATCTCGGCCCCGGGTCAGCTGATGTCCCACTACGCGCCTACAGCGCTGGTGCGCCTCAACGCGACCGAATGGGAGCCGGGCGAAATTCGCCTTGGGTTCGGCGATGTGGACTGCGACCTCAACCTGTCAGAAGCCGAGGATTTGGTCGAGGCAGCGGCGCACCTGTTTGACTATCTGCACCGCCTCGATGCGATGGGCGGCGGTACAATCGCAGTCTCGCCTATTCCACACGAAGGGCTAGGTATCGCGATCAACGACCGCCTCAGCCGCGCCGCAGCACCGCGCGAAGGATAATCCGAATGACATCGCAGCCCGACACTACCCGACTGCCCGTCGGCATCCTTGCCCTTTTGTCGGCCTGCAATTTCGTGATCGGCATGGGCGCTTTCGTGGTGATCGGCATGGTGCCGCTTTTGGCCTCCGACCTTGATGTCAGCACAGCTGCAGCCGGAGGGGCAATGACCGCCTATGCGCTGGCCTATGCAGTCCTGTCTCCGATCCTGGTATCCGTCACCGGTCGGATTGGCCGACGCCGTGTGATCGCCGCTGGAATGGCGATCTTTGCATTGGGCGCATTGCTTTCCGCCCTCGCGCCGAACGTGACGGTCCTCTACATCGCCCGCGCTTTGGCCGCCGCTGGCGCAGGCGTGGTCACCCCTGTGGGCGCTGCGGTGGTCATGGCGTTGGCGGCACCTGCCGCGCAGGGCAAGGCCATCTCGGCCTTCTATTTCGGTCTGACGTTGTCTCAGGTGATTGGCGTCCCTGCAGGAGGCTGGATCGCCTATACCTTTGGCTGGCGCATGGCCTTCTGGATGGTCCTCGCGCTCGCGATCCTGTCGGCAATCCTGATCTGGGTCCGAGTGCCTGCTGGCCTGCGCTTTACGCCGGTGTCGCTCTCTGATCTGGGCCGCGCGCTGAAAGATGGGCTGATCATGGGCGCGGTGCTGTTCACCGCAACCTTCCTTGGTGCAATCTACATCCTCTTCACCTATCTCGCGCCGCTTCTCGAACAGACGATGGGCTTTGGCCGTGACGGGATCACGCTTGTCCTTCTGGTGTTCGGCGCAGGTGCAGTGGTGGGCAATCTGCTGGGCGGGTTTCTCACCGACCGCCTAGGGTCCGTTGCATCGCTGGTGCTGCTCTGTCTGGGTCAGATCATCTTAATGCCGGTCTTCTCTGGCCTGCCGCTGGCCCCGTGGATGGTGCTGGTGCTGGCCTTCGTCTGGTCCGCCTTTGGCTGGTCCTTCATGGCACCGCAACAGGTCCGCCTCATGCAGCTTGCCCCGAACCTCGTGGGCGTCGTGCTCGCGCTCAACGCTGCCGCGATCTATGTTGGCACTGCGTCAGGCTCCGCTTTGGGCGGCCTCGTACAAACCGTCGGTGACCTCACATGGCTGGGCGCCGCAGCAGGGGTCGCGGCGCTTGGCGCGCTGGGTCACCTTCTGTGGTCCCACCGCGCCGCCAATCTCCGCGCGGCCCGTCAGTCGAACTTCCAAAGCGCCGGAACAAAGCTGTAGGCATCGCCGTCGCGCATCACATGTCCGACACCGGGGAACGGGAAGTGATACCCCAGAACCGCCATCCGATCCGTCGCAGCCATATCCAAGAGCCGCTTGCGCGTGGCCACGGTCTGATCGCCGTCCGCATCGAAATTGTTGTACCATTCGGGATGCGCAAAGTTGGTGTAGGCGTGGCTCATCGCATCGCCCAAAGCGATCAATTGCTGCCCGCCGCTTTCCACGACCACAGCCATATGGCCGGGCGTGTGACCGGGCGTGTCGATCACCCGCACGCCGGGCACGACTTCGAACCCGTCCGACATCAGCTCCCACTCGGCACCATCGACATTGATCGAATTCTGCGCACCTACAACGAATTGCTGCATCTCGGCAGGCACCTGCGACGCCAACCCGTCCTGCATCCAGTAATCATGCTCGGTTTCGCCAAGGTAATAGGCGGCGTCCGGAATGATCGCTTCGTCGAAATCGTCGCGGACGCCCCAGATGTGATCCGGATGCGCATGAGTGATGACCACGTGCGTGATGCCAGAGGCATCAATCCCCGCCGCATCCAGATTGCCCCAAAGCCGCCCGGCGGTGTCCATGAACCGGTTACCCGACCCCACATCGACCAGAACGGTGTTGCCGCCGATCTCGACGATCAGGTGGTTGGTGTGCGAGGTGTTGGTCTCGGTCGACAGGTAATGCGCCGCCAGAAACGCCTGCACCTCGGCTGGGTCTGCATTCACGCCCAACCCATTGGTCGGCAGGCTTAGGTAGCCGTCAGAGACAATCGTGATTTTGGCCTCACCCATGGTGAAGCGGAAATAGGCTGGGTTGCCGCCCTCGGGGCCTCCCAATTCGGCCAGCGCCTGCGCGCCCGGAAGCGCAAAAGCGGGCATCGCGGCGGCGGTTTTCAGGAATGACCGACGTGTGGGGCGCAATAACATGGTGTCTCCTCCCAGAGATAAATTCAAATTTGTGAATAACATTACTGTCCGCCACGCTGCAATTCTGATTTTTAGCCATACCGCTATGGGGGGAGAATTAATTCTAATTCCCCCATATCGGGAACTTGGCCAATCACGCCAAAGACTTGATGCTCAATCCAATGGTGCACCACGTTGCGAGTGATTTGCAACTTCCGCAGGGGCAGCATAGATACCCCCTGCGCTGCAGTGCAGCAGCGTTTGGACATAGCTTCATACAGGAGGCGCGGACATGACCTTTCTCAAGACAGCCGCTCTCGCCGCCATGCTTGGCATCACCGCAACCGCTGGTATCGCGCAGGAGGTTACCCTCCGATTCCAGCACTTTGTCTCGCCCAATTCGGCAAACCCGAAATACTTCCTCGATCCTTGGGTGCAAAAGGTCGAAGCGGAATCGAACGGTCGGATCAAGATCGAGATCTACCCGTTCATGCAGCTTGGCGGCAAAGCCACCGCGCAATATGACCTAATCCGCGATGGTGTGATCGACGGCGGCTGGGTGATCCCCGGTTATACGCCGGGCCGTTTCCCCGAAGCCGAGGCGCTGGAACTGCCCTTCATGGTCACCAAAAGCGCTGAAGAAGCCTCGCGCGCGGCGTGGGAATTCACGCAAAAACACCTGATGGACGATTTCGCCGATGTCCACCTGATCGCGGCGCACATGCACGGCCCCGGCATCGTGCACAAGAAAGGTGCGGCCATCGAAGACCTGAGCGATTTCGCAGGTCTCAAACTGCGCGGGCCATCGCGCCCGGCGACTCTGCTGCTCGACAAGCTGGGGGCTGAACCCATCGGCTTGCCCGTGCCGCAATTCCCCGAGGCGCTGTCCAAAGGCGTGGTTGATGGTGGTGTGATCACATGGGAGATGTCGCCCTCTCTCAAGCTTGATGAGCTGACGGATAGCCACACCGATGTGGCAGGGGACAAGTCGCTCTACAACCTCTACTTCATCTGGGCGATGAACACCGACAGCTACAACGCGCTGCCCGATGATCTGAAGGCTGTGATCGACGCCAACTCAGGTCTGGAGACGTCTGCGATGGCGGGCCGGGCCCATGACACAGGTGATCGTGACGGATTTGTCGTGATGGAAGACGCCGGCAACGAGATCGCGACGCTCAGTGAAGAGGTCACCGCACAGATCGTAGCGCTGGGCGATGAGGTCACACAAGACTGGATCGCCGAGATGGCCGAACGTGGCCTGGATGGCGCGCAACTGGTCGAAGATGCCCGCGCAGCCGTCGAGGCGACTCGCGGCGCGGCGACCGGGACGGACGGGTAAAGCGCCTACAGTGCCAAGAGCGGCGCGGCATCGATGCCGCGTCGTTTTGCGTCGACGCAAAACCACCCGCGCGGGATCAGTTCTCCCGGTCCCAACGCTTCCAAAGAAGCGACAAAAGCGTTTCTCCGGCCAAAGGCGTGGTGCAATCGGCCATCAACACCGGCCCACTTCGCCGGGGTGAGGATGTTTCGGTCTGCGCGCGCATCTCCAGCACACGCAACTCTTCAAGGGTCGGGCTGTAGAAATCCATGTGCCGACCGTATCACAGGTCAGCCATTCCCTCAAATCGCAACACGGTCACATGCGTGTCGCCATAGCGCCGTGCATCCAGCCGGGTGAACCCCTCGGGCGCGATCTGCGGCGCGTTCTCTTCCCAGACGACCAGCGCCCCCTCGGCCAGCCAACCGCCTTTCACCGCAGCCGCTAGCGCCTTGTCCCCAAGCCCCTTGCCGTAAGGCGGATCAAGAAACACCAGCGTGGCCCGCTCCGTGTCACAAGCCGGCAGCCGCGTGGTATCCCGCGTGATCACCCGCCCCGTTTCGCAGCGCAACAGCTGGAGGTTCTCCTTGATCAGAGACTGCGCCTTGCGCCCGTCATCGACAAACACCGCCGACACCGCCCCGCGCGACAGCGCCTCCAGACCCAGCGCTCCGGTCCCTGCAAAGAGGTCGAGCACATGGGCCCCCTCGAACGGATCTCCGAACCGCCCGCCTGCCAGCATGTTGAACAGGCTTTCGCGTACCCGGTCCGTCGTGGGCCTCAGATGCGCACCGGGATCGCCCTTGCCCACATTGGCCAGCGCACGCCCGCGCCATGTGCCCGCGATGATCCTCACGCCTTGAGCAGCGCCTTGAGGTCGGTGGCGGGATCGCTCACCGCTTCGGGGGCAGGAGACTTGCCGCTCTCGATCAGCCGCTTGCCCACCATATAGGCGCGCGGATCATTCATCGCGTCGATGGCCAACAACTGGTCGCCCGCGTAGTACCAGAACGACACTACTCCGTCTTCACCATGTCGCGTGACGATCCGGTCATACCCGGTGCTCAGCCCTGCGATCTGAAGCTTGACGTCATACTGGTCAGACCAGAACCACGGCTTAGCCTCATAGGCCCGACCCTCCCCCAGAATATTGTCTGCCACACATTCCGCTTGGTCGATGGCGTTGCCCACACTTTCAAGCCGCATCTGCTGACCGTTCAACGGGAACGAGGCGCAATCCCCCGCCGCCCAGATGTGCGGGTCCGACGTGCGTCCTTGCGCGTCCGTCGCGATGCCGTTGTCGATCTCGACACTGGCCATCTCGGCCAGTTGCGTGTTCGGAGCAATCCCCACACCCACCAGCACGAAATCCACCTCGACAGTGCTGCCATCGCTTAGCACAGCGCCGGTCACCCGACCCTCCGCGCCGGTCAGATGATCAAGCCCGACGCCTTCGCGAATATCCACACCATGTTTGCTGTGTACCTGCCGGAAATAATCCGAGGTTTCAGGGGCTGCGACTCGTTGCAAGATGCGGTCGGCCATCTCGACCAGTGTCACGCTCAGTCCTAGCTTGGTCGCCACGGCCGCCGCCTCAAGCCCGATATAACCACCCCCCACAATCAGCACCCGCGCGCCCTTGGCAAAGCGTGGCGCCATTGCGTCCACGTCTTGCAACCCGCGTACGACCATTACCCCGTCGAGATCCCCGCCAATAGCGGCAGGCAAGCGGCGCGGGGTTGAGCCGGTGGTCAGGACCAGATCGTCATAATGCAGCACGTCATCGCCCACAGTCAGTGTCTGCGCTGCAGGATCAATCGCTGTCACCGGGGTGCCAAGCTTCAACGTGATCTCCTGTTCCACATAGAAACTCTCGGGCCGCAAATACAGCCGGTCTCGCTCCATCTCGCCCAGCAAGTAGGCCTTGGACAGGGGCGGGCGCTGATACGGCGGAAACGGCTCTTCGCCGATCAAAGTTATTTGGCCGTCGAACCCTTTGGCACGCAATCGGGCAACACAGGATGCCCCGGCTTGCCCGGCGCCGACTACAATTACATGCTTCATCGCTAAACCTTTTTCCGCCCTGCCATTGGTCTGGTTGCGCGCGACCCTATATGGCAGAGCATCGAGAATGCAATTCATCAACGAGGGACCGACGATGACAATCGCACAGGGTGATACACTTCCGGACGCAACACTTGTGAAAATGGGGGCTGACGGCCCTGAGGCCGTGGCGTTGGCCAACCATGCCAAAGGCAAGAAAGTTGTGATCTTCGCCGTACCCGGCGCGTTCACACCGACCTGCCATTCAGCGCATGTGCCCAGCTTCATCCGCACCAAGGATCAGTTCGCCGCAAAAGGCGTGGACGAGATCATCTGCGTGTCGGTCAACGACCCGTTCGTGATGAAGGCCTGGGGCGAGGCCACCGGCGCCACTGAGGCCGGAATCACCATGCTGGGCGATGCGGAAAGCGCCTTCACCAAGGCCATTGGCATGGATTTTGACGCCCCACCCGCTGGCTTGATCGCCCGCTCCAAGCGGTATGCGATGCTGGTCGAAGACGGCAAAGTCACCAAGCTGCATGTCGAGGAAAGCCCCGGCGTCTGCGAAGTGTCCGGTGGCGAGGCGTTGCTCGCCGAGCTTTGAACTGCGCGGCAATCCTTCGAAGGATTGCCGAAAACTCTTCGAAGAGTTTTGGCCCGGTGCCGGATTACAGTCCGTGCCGGGCCTTGTTGTATGCAGACCAGTCGTCGATCTCGGGATAGTACCTCTTGCGCCATGCAGTGACGCGGGGGTTCATCATCGCCCGCCATTTGCGCGGGAACAGTGCGAAGAAGGTCATCACCGGATAGCCATAGGGCAATTGCGGCGCCTCGTCCTCTTCATAGGTCTGCAATAGAGGAAAGCGCCGATCCGGTTTGTAGTGATGATCGGAGTGTCGTTGCAGGTTGATCAGAAACCAGTTCGACGCCTTGTGTGATGCGTTCCAGCTGTGACGCGGCTTGACATGCTCGTACTTGCCGTCGCCAAGATATTTTCGCGTCAGTCCGTAATGCTCGACATAGTTCACGACCTCCAATTGGAAGATCGCCGACACGGCTTGTAGCACGAAGATCAGCACCCCGAGCCAGCCGCCGAGCCCAAAGGCCAGCAAGAGGAACGCGGCCTGAAGCCCCCAGTAGCGCCAGAACGGATTGCTGGCATGCCACCACGGCAGGGTCTTGCGGGCCAGCATGTCGCGTTCGGCGCGAAACGAGGACAGCAAACATCCCTTGAGTACACGCGGATAAAACCGCCAGAGGCTTTCGTTGTAGCGTGCTGTGACCGGATCGCGAGGGGTTCCGACATGGCGGTGATGCACCAGCAGGTGTTCGGACCGAAAATGCCCATAAAGCGCCATGCACATCAGGATGTCGCCCAGCCAGCGTTCCAGCCTGTTGCGCTGGTGCATGAGTTCATGCGCGTAGACGATGCCGACGCTGCCCGACAGAACGCCCACACCTACGGTCACCATATAGATTTCCAGCGGGTTCAGATGCTCGGTACGGGGGATGTACCAGATCAGGCCAAAGATCATCAGGAACTGAAGCGGTGGCCAGATCAGCGTGATCATTCGGTGCCAGTAGAGTGCGCTGTCTTTGGTCTGTGGATCAAGATTGTTGGCATCAAGGCCCAAGGCGGCATCAAGCGTGGCGAAGACGCCCCATGCAGCGATGATGGGCACCACCACCCAAATGCCTCCGACAAGCGCTGCGGATAGCACAAGTGGGATCATGAACAGCGAAAGCCAGAACGGCAGGGCCGCCTTCAAGGGAAGGCGGTCTGAGGACGTATGCAGAGTGCTGTCAGACATGGGGGCCAATATGTTTCCAGACATCATTCACACTAACGGCAGAACCGCCGTCGACCAATATTGACGTGACGTTGCGTTATTTGCCCAGTGTCAACGCATGCGCCTTGCGCATCACCGTCGGCAGGTCGTTCGGGTCAAATGTGTCTGGTTCGATGAACATGCCGCGTGCAGGGGCCCGGTCCATTGGCACTAGCGCAGTTTTCACCGTGAGCCGCAGATGGAAATGCGTGAAGGTGTGCCGCGCCTCTTCAGGAAGGGTGCGCCATTCGGCACGGATTGGCGGGTCTTCGGTTGGAGCATCGCCCCAATCGCTGCCGGGCCAGCCCAGCATGCCGCCCAGCAGGCCGCTGTCCGGGCGTTGTTCCAAAAGCCATGCGCCATCGATCCGGCGGGCAAGGTAGGCAATGCCGAACCGGGTGGGTTTGCGCTTTTTCGGTGATTTCTTGGGCAACTCCTTGGCGGTGCCCGCGTCCCATGCCGCGCAGGATTTGCGCCACGGGCAAAGACCGCATGCGGGGTTGCGCGGGGTGCAGATGGTGGCCCCCAGATCCATCACCGCTTGGGCATAGCACCCGGGACGTGTCTGCGGTGTCAGCGCCGAGGCGTATTGCATCAGGACAGGTTTCGCAGCGGGAAGCGGCGTGTGATCATCATAAAGCCGCGCCATCACCCGTTCGACATTTCCATCCAGCACAGTTTCCGGCAGGTCAAACGCGATTGAGGCGATGGCGGCAGCGGTGTAGGGGCCGATCCCCGGAAGCGCGATCAAGCCGTCATAGGTGTTGGGAAACACGCCTGCATGATCGTGATGCACGACGCGCGCGCATTTGAGCAGGTTGCGTGCGCGCGCGTAGTACCCAAGCCCGGCCCATGCGGCCATCACATCGGCATCTTCTGCCCGTGCCAGATCGCTGACCGTGGGCCAGCGAGTGGTGAACGCCTCGAAATAGCTTTTGACGGCGGCAACAGTGGTCTGTTGCAGCATGATTTCGGACATCCACACGCGGTAGGGATCAGGCCACATGCCTTGGGCGCGTGCCTTGGGTCCGACGCGCCACGGCATCTGGCGGGCGTGCCTGTCGTACCATTCAAGCAGCAGGGAGGGATCGGGCGGATCACGCAGGTCTGACATACCTTTGATTTCGGCTCTCATTTGTGGGGTGGTTGCAACGGCGCAGCACCACTAGAATAGCGTTCGGACAAGGGAGTCAAACATGGCGCCGCGCAACAGTCAGACACATGGCTTCAAACGCACTTCGAGCCTCTTGCAGACACAGATCCGCAAGACCTCGGAAACGCGTGGCTTTGCGCAATCGCGGTTGTTGACCCACTGGGCCGAGATCGCGGGTGACGACATCGCGGCGATCAGCCGACCTGTCGAAGTGCGCTATGGGCGGAGCGGCTTTGGGGCGACGCTTACGCTTTTGACCACCGGAGCCAACGCGCCCATCCTTGAGATGCAGAAAGAAAAGCTGCGCGAAAAGGTCAACGCGGTTTACGGATATAACGCGATTTCCAAGGTGCGAATCACGCAGACGGCGGCGACCGGGTTTTCCGAAGGTCAGGTGAGCTTTGATCACCGCCCCAAATCGGCGCAGGATGACACGCCTGCTGCGATTCTACCGGAAGCCCAGAAGATGGCTGGGGGCGTTCAGGACGACGGTTTGCGCGCGGCGCTGGAACGTCTGGCCACGAACGTCTATTCAAAAACTCAAAATCGGACCTAGGTCCTACGGCAAACAGAGCAAAGGGTTTCGCAATGAAACAACGGTTGATGACGATTGCACTAGCAACGGCCCTCGTGGCGGGCGCTGGATGGTGGGTCGCCGGAACGACGGGCCAAGCGCCGACGATCAACGGGCAAGCCATCGCGCTGCCGGGTGCAGCCAATGCACAGGAAAGCGCTGCGGCTGATGTCACCATTCAGGAAATGGTTCTTGGCGCCGAAGATGCGCCGGTCGAAATCATCGAATACGCGTCTTACACCTGTCCGCATTGCGCGACGTTCCACAAGGGCGTCTTCAAGGATTTGAAGGCCGATTACATCGACACCGGCAAGGTCAAGTTCACCTACCGCGAGGTGTATTTCGACCGTTACGGCCTTTGGGGGTCGCTGGTCGCCCGCTGTGGTGGTGAAGACCGCTTTTTCGGCATTACCGAAATGATCTATGACACGCAGGGCGAATGGAGCCGTGCAGGTTCGGAAGCGGCGATTGCAGACGAGCTGCGCAAGATCGGTCGGATCGCTGGGCTGGAAAATGACCAGCTTGAGGCGTGTTTGAGCAATGGTGACAAGGCGCGTGGGCTGATTGAGTGGTATCAAGCCAACGCCGAAGAGCACGGAATCAGCTCGACACCGTCTTTCGTGATCAACGGGACGACTTATTCCAACATGAGCTATGGTGAATTCCAGGAAATCATCGACGAGAAAGTTGGCGGCTAAACGTCAAACATCACGCGTTGAAAGGCCGGTTCGATGGACCGGCCTTTTTAGTTTCTGCGTTGTGTTTGAGAATAGGTCCGATCCGGCCCAAATGTTTCGCGCGCGAAACAATGCGTCCGGTTCGGACCTTTTAACCTTTTGTTAACAGAGCTTTATGTCCGCCGACCTTCGCGAAGCCAAGCGCCAAGGATCAGGCCAGAGGCCAGAAGCAGAACCAACCAGCCGGGTAACATCGGTGTTTGAGTCACATCCAGAGTCTCGAACGCCTCACGCGGGGTGATGCCAAGCCAGCCGCGACCAGCCGCAGAGCGGCCTTCGCCGACGGCGCGGATGCTGGGCAGGCCGTCTTCCAGAGGGCGCACGCCGCCGCGTGTGCCATCGACGGCAGGTTCAAGCAAATCACCGCTGGCGATCGTCTGTTCGAACTCGCGCGGGGCGGCAGGGCCAAGGCCCACAACTGCATCCTGATCACCTTCGGCCAAGCGATAGAGCCCAATCTCGGGTCCGGTGTAGAGCGCCTCAAAACGGCCCGGCGTTACCTCTTCCAGCGTGATCTCTTCTCCGGTGCCATCGGGGCGCGTGACGGTCACGGTGCCGATGGTTTCGTCCAACGTGCGGCGGATGATGCGCATGGTCTGGCCCGTGGGTTCGGCCCAGAGCGCCTCTTCCTCAAGCTCGGGTTCCTTCATCATCCAGTGCGCGAGACGGCGCAACAGGTCGAGCTGTGGGCCACCGCCCTCGAAGCCGCGCGACCAGAGCCATGCATGATCCGACGCAATCAGCGCAACGCGGCCTTCACCGACGCGGTCAAGGACGAGCAGCGGTTTATCGTCAATGCCGCTCATCACGACGTCGCCGCCGATAGGATCGACCTCGATCTGGCGCATCCAGCGGCCCCATGTGTCGGCCCCGGCAAGGCCGGAGGTGACGGGGTGGCGATTGCCGAGATCGGTGATGGCGGGACGATAGCCGCGTTCGATCACGCGAGCGGTGGGTTCGGCGGGAATGATATCTGCCAGAGGAGAGCGGTAAATGCTGTCGGCGCTGGCGAAATCGGGACCAGCTGCGACCAGGACAGCGCCGCCCCCTTCGACATAGTTCGCCACGTTGTCGAGATAGATCGCAGGCAGGATGCCGCGCCGCTTGTAGCGGTCGAAGATGATCAGGTCGAAATCCTCGATCTTCTCAAGGAACAATTCGCGGGTCGGGAAGGCGATCAGAGACAGTTCGGTGACCGGCACGCCGTCCTGCTTTTCAGGTGGGCGCAGGATGGTGAAATGCACCAGATCAACCGAGCTGTCGGACTTGAGCAAGTTGCGCCATGTGCGACCGCCTGCGTGTGGTTCACCGCTGACCAGAAGCACACGCAGACGATCGCGCACGCCGTTGATCTGGACAAGCGCGGTGTTGTTGCGGTCGGTCAGTTCGTCGTCAGCGGTGGGAACGGTGAACTGGATCACGTTCAGCCCGCCGTGGGGCAGGGTGATCGGCAATTCGATGTCTTCGCCAATGGGCATGTCAAAGCGCTGCGGCTCTGCGCCGTCGACTGAGATATCGATCACGGTCGAGGTGGCTTGCGGGGCCGCGCCGTCGTCTTCGACACGCAGGGTCAGAGTGACGGGTTCACCAAGGATGGCGAAGGCCGGAGCGTTCTTGACGATCAGTCGGCGGTCCCAGTCAGTTTCCTTGCCTGTTAGCAGCAGGTGAAGCGGCGCGGGAAGGTCTGGAGTGCGTTCCAGATCATGAACGCGCCCGTCGCTGAGAAGGAAGATGCCCGCGATGCGACCGCGCGGTTCTTCGGCCAAGGCATCAGAGACGGCGGACATGAGCAGCGTGCCAGTGTCGCCTTCGCCGTCGCGCACCTCGATCCGGCGGATTTCCGTGTTGTCGCGGGCGTTGAGTTGTGCGGCCAGAGACACGGCGGCGTTGGTGGTGTCGTTCAGGCGATCCCCCAGCGATTGGCTGGCGCTTTTGTCTTCAACGATCAGAACGATGTTGGACAGCGGGGCGCGGTCTTCGACCTGATAGGACGGCTGTGCCAAAGCTGCGAGCACAACCAAAGCGGCCAGCGCGCGCAGTGCCCAGCCCTGCAAACCGCGCCAGAGGGCCAGACCTACGCCAAGTGCGGCGAGCATTGCCAGAACAGCGATGAACAGCCACGGGAGAAGTGGATCGAAGACAATGCTGCCGGTCATCAATTGCCCAATCTGTCAAGAAGTGCAGGGACGTGAACCTGATCGGATTTGTAGTTCCCGGTCAGCACGTGCATGACCAGATTTACCCCGAAGCGATACGCGATCTCGCGCTGGCGTTCGCCGGAATAGCCGCGTCCGATGGGGAACAGTGCGTTGCCGCGTTCATCCATCGCCCAGGCTGACGCCCAATCGTTGCCGCCGATGATCACCGGAGTGACATTGTCGTTGAGGTTGCGGAAGGGCATGCCTTCGACCAGTTCGGCATCAGGTGGTGCGGCTTCGACCCAGACATCGCGGCTGTTGTGACGGCCGGGGAAATCCTGCAGCAGGTAAAAAGTGCGGGTGAGCACGTGGTCCTCCGGTACCGGCTCAAGCGGCGGAATGTCCAGCGGTGCTGCCAATTGTTGCAGCTTGCGTCCATTCGGGCTGCCGGTGCCGAAACGGGCGATGTCGGCATCGCGGGTGTCGAACATGATCATCCCGCCAGAGCGAAGGTACGTGTTCAGCTTTGCATAGGCTTCGGCCGAAGGTGTGGGTTGGTCGGGTGTGATCGGCCAATACAGGAACGGGAAGAATGCCAGTTCATCGGTTTCCAAGTTCACTGCGACTGGTGCCGCGGGTTCGACGGATGTGCGGAAGAACAGTGTTTCGGACAGGCCCAACAGGCCAGCTTGCGCTGTGCGGTCCAGAGTAGTGTCGCCGGTGATGACATGGGCGAATGTCACTTCGGCTGTGGCCGCGAGAGCGAACTGATCTTCGGTCGATTGCGCCTGTGCCGGGGTGATGGGCATCACTAGCAGGGCAAGAGCGATCCCGGCTGCGGTGGTCGTGCGGGGGCCGGAGAGGCGACCGGAAAGGAAGAGCGAGGCGATGATGTCTGCCAAGAGTAGCGCGATTGCGAGGGCGAGGAGCCAGCCTGCCAGCGGGGTTTCTTCGGACTGGGTCAGCCCTTCTACTGTAATGTCGGAGGGCCACGTGACCGGAGTCAAAGTGGTGTCGGACGACAGCACGTTGCGGGCCATGGTGCGGTCCTGACTTTGGTAAAGGCCGGGGCGCAGATCGGGGCCAAGATCGGCGTCGACCATGTTTTCGCCGGGCACGCCGGGCAGTGTGCTGCCATCGTTCAGTGATCCGAACGAGTCCAGTACCATGTTGGGCTGCCAAATCGTTCCGGCGAGGTCTTCTGCGCTGGGCTGGCTTGCGCTTCCTGCGGCAACGGCGAGACGTTCAAGCATCTGCACGAAGAGGCCGGACAATGGCAGGGACGACCATTCTGCATTGGCCGTGACGTGGAACAGAATGATCTGGCCCTGACCTACGGCTTTGCGGGTGACCAGTGGCGTGCCGTCGGTGAGTTGCGCGATCACCCGTTCGGCCAAAGCCGGGTCGGGCTGTGCCATGACCTGCGCTGTCACGGTCACGTCGGGTGGGATGGACAGGCCAAAGAACGGGCTGTCTTCGCTGAATTCGGCGAGCGATTTTGGTTCACCCCAGCTCATCGCGCCACCGACGCTGCGGCCTCCGGCGCGCAGGCGCACGGGCATCAGCGGGTCTTCGGTTTCGCGGCTGATGTCGCTTGCGGCAAGGCGTTGCCCGGCAAAGCGCAGCAGGATTCCACCGCCATCGAGCCAGTCGAGCAGGGCTTCTTCCTCGGCGGCGCCCATTGTGGCCACATCGGCCAGCGCGATCACATCCGGGTTCGCAGGGATCATATCCATCAGCGCCCCACTGAGCAGGTCAGCGCTGGGTTCAAGCGCTTTTTCGAGATAATGCAGGGGCGAGAGAAGTTGCAGCCCCTCGCGGTCTTCGCGGCCAGCCATCAGAGCGACTTCGCGGCGGCGCAGGCTGTCGTCGGGCAGGGTTGTGGCACCGGCGCTGCGGTTGCCTTCGATTTCGAACCGGGTGATCCGCGCGCGCAGTTCCGAAGGCAATGACAACGCGGTTTCGGTCGCGGTGGCGTCGGCGTCAAAGGTAGCGGTGGCGCGCGCCAGAACGGCAGGGTTGCCCGCGGGGTCGCGCCCTTGGGCGAGGATTGTCACTTCGCGGTCACTGCCCGACTGGGCGCGTAGGGCGGTCAGGACGATGTTGCCATCTTCGAACCGCGCTGGCGCGAGGCCGAGGATGGATTGTCCGGCCTGAAACACAGTGACAGTTCCACGGTCTTGGAGGGTCGACAGAAGGGGAGTACGGCTGTCGCGTTCGAGCCCGTCGGACATCCAATAGGTGTCGAAATCACCTTCGGGCAAAAGCTCGAGCGCGCGGGTGATTTGGGCTTCACCCGGTTCCCAAGGCTCAGGAGACAGACCGACCAAGCGCGCCCGCAGATCGTCTGCGGTTTGGAAGCTGGTGGGTTCAGGTGAGCTCAGCTTGAGCAATGCCACGCGGCGGTCATCGCGGGCGGCTTGGACAAGCAAGCCGTCCAGCGCTTGTGTTCGCGCGCGCCAGCTTGCAGCACTGGCCCAAGAACCATCCATGACAACAAGAAGCGGGCCGTCATTCGCAGTGATGTCGTCGGTCTGCGGGTTCAGGATCGGACCGGCAAGTCCAATGATCAGGGCTGCGACCGCCAACATTCGGAGCAGCAATAACCACCACGGAGTGCGGTCACTGACCTGATCGTCGTCCTTGAGGCCGAGCAGCAGCACAACGCCGGGGAACATGCGGCGGATCGGTGCCGGGGGCACTGCACGCAGGATCAGCCAAAGGATCGGCAGCGCGAGAAGCGTCAGCAGAAGCCAAGGTGTCGCAAAGCCGATGCCAAATAGCGTCATCCGTGAGCCCCATCCATAGCCCGGTAAATCCAGAGAAGCGCCGATTGCGCGCTCTCACTTGTGTGGTGGCAAAGATATTGCCAGCCGGTTACCCGCGACAGGCGTTCCAGCCGGTCTTTGCGTTCAGCCAGCCGATCCAGATACTGCGTCCGCAGGTCGCCTGCCTTTAGTGTTTCGTGCACAATACCGCCGCCGATGCTTTGGAAGATTGTGCGGCCGTCGAAGGGAAAGCTCTCTTCGCTTGGGTCAAGGATTTGCACCAAAGCACCCCGTACGCCACGGTCGGCTGCTTTGGTCAGTGCGGCTTCGACCGGGGCGGGATCGCCGAGGAAATCGGAAAAGAAGATTGCGCGCGATTGCGGGATCATCCCGCGCGCCTCGGGTTCGGCGTAATCGTCGCCATGATCAACGGACAGCATCTGTGCCAAGCGTGTGATCTGTGCCTGACCACGCCGGGGCGGAAGTTCAAATCCGGTCAGCCCAACCCGCTCGCCCCCCCTGATCAACAAAATTGCGCTTGCCAGAGCCAGTGTACGGGCGCGGTCGGCTTTTGTGCTTAGATTGGCGTCGGAGGCAAAGCGCATCGACGCGGCCTGATCGACCCAAACAATGACGCTTTGTGCGATCTGCCATTCGCGTTCGCGCACGAATTGCGTGTCGCTGCGGGCGGACCGCCGCCAGTCGATATCGCGGAGGGCATCACCTTGCTGCATGGGGCGGTATTGCCAGAAATCATCGCCCAAGCCAGACCGGCGTCGACCGTGTTCGCCCAAGAGGACCGTTCCCGCCAGGTGTTCTGCCCGTGCCAAAAGCGCGGGCAGCTTGGCCGCTTCTTCTTCCGAGCGTTGACGGAGGGCGGTGATGGTTGTCACGCAGCGGCCTCGGTCGCCACCATGCGGTGGGCGACTTCGTCAATCAGGCTGCCCAGGTCCTCACCACGGGCACGGGCCGAGAACGTGAGCGCCATACGGTGGGTCAATACGGGGCGGGCCATATTGATCACGTCTTGCGGCGACGGGGCAAGGCGCCCCTCAAGCAAGGCGCGTGCACGCACCGTCAGCATCAGCGCTTGTGCAGCACGCGGGCCGGGCCCCCATGCGACAGTGTCTTTGACGCGTTCGCCAGACATCGGATCATGCGGACGGAAGGCGCGGACCAGATCGAGAATCATTTCGACCACGGCATCTCCGACGGGCATGCGCCGCAGCAGTTTCTGCGCCGCGATCAGTTCAGCTGCGGTGAACACCTCATAGGCGTCTGCTTCTTCTGCTCCGGTGGTGGCGAGCAGAATTTCCTTTTCTGTCTTGCGGTCGGGATACTGCACGTCGATTTGCACAAGGAAACGGTCAAGCTGCGCCTCGGGAAGGGGGTAGGTGCCTTCCTGTTCAATCGGGTTCTGGGTTGCCAGAACGTGGAACGGCGCATCCAATTTGCGGGTTTCGCCCGCGACCGTGACCACCTTTTCCTGCATCGCCTGCAGGAGCGCCGATTGTGTCCGCGGGCTGGCGCGGTTGATTTCGTCCGCCATCAGGAGCTGACAGAAGATCGGACCCTGAATGAACTTGAACGCCCTGCTGCCATCGCTTCCGGTTTCCAGAACTTCGGAACCAAGGATGTCGGCGGGCATCAGGTCGGGGGTGAACTGAACGCGGTTGCCATTGAGGCCCATGACCGTCGACACGGTTTCAACCAGACGGGTTTTTCCAAGGCCGGGAAGGCCGATCAGAAGACCGTGGCCGCCGCACAATAGCGAGGTCAACGTCAGTTCGACGACGCGTTCCTGACCGATGAAGCGGCGGGTGATTGCGGTCTTGGCCTGCGCCAGCTTGTCTTCCAGCGCTTCGATCTCTGCGACCAAATCTTCGCCTGTGGCCATGACGTGTCTCCCTTGCGCATTACGTCTGTTTCAGGAAAGTGTAACGCGCAAAGGGAAAATGGCAAAAGCAATGAGCGCACAAGATCGTGTTATTCCGTCCGCCGAAGGCATCGCTGCCTCTGTTCGCGCCACCAAGAGCAAAGGTTTGCCGCCGGTCCATTTGTGGAACCCGCCCTTTTGCGGTGATCTGGACATGCGCATCGCCCGTGACGGGACGTGGTTCTATCTTGGCACACCGATCGGGCGCGCGCCTCTGGTCAAACTTTTCTCGTCGATCCTGCGGAAAGATGGCGACAAGTATTTTCTTGTGACCCCTGTCGAAAAAGTGGGCATCACAGTGGATGACGCGCCATTCGTCGCCACGGATTTCGAAATTGTGGGTGAGGGCGAGGCGCAGGTTCTGACCTTTACCACCCATGTGGGCGATACGGCTGTTGCGGGGTCGGATCATCCGATCCGGGTCGAGCGGGATGCGGAGACCGGGGAGCCGTCACCTTATGTGCTTGTGCGTGCCAATCTGGAGGCGTTGATCGATCGCAAGAGCTTCTACCGCTTAGTCGAATGTGGAGCGCATCACATGGTGGATGGTCAAAGCTGGTTTGGCGTCTGGTCGGATGGCGCGTTTTTTCCGATCATTCCTTCGGACGAGCTGCCGGAATGATTGGCACGGAAAGCCGCTTCGAAGCGGCTTAGAAACGCTTTTCGAAAAGCGTTGGTCCTAAAGCTCCTGCCGTCAATCACCCAGTTTGGCGTGGACTTCGTCGAGGTCGATCTCTCCGATGGGCATCTTGTTTCCCGGATGTTCGAAATCGTATTTGAAGAGCTCGAAATCCTTTTTGTAGATTTCGTAGATCAGGTGCATCGACAGATCATCAAAATAATCCTCGACCGGATGGGCCCGTTTCGGCCCGTGCCCTTCGCTTTCGTTGAAGCGCGGGATCTCACTTAGATCGATTTTCTGTTTTGTTTCAACATGTTTGAGAACGTCAGCCATGCCGTCATAGAAGCTTTCGGTCCAGAAGATGTTATCATACCGGCCACCGTTGACGATGAACGTGCTGATATGGCCTGACATCGCCGACCAATGAATGTCCGGATCCATCGGGCGGCGCCAGCGAATGGTGTCGCGGGCAAACAGCAGGAAGCGACGGAAGCTTTTGATCTGATCAAAATCCTGCTTGCCATCGTCGCCGCCGACTTCGATCCCGTATTTCTGTATCAGCAGCGGGACAAGATTGCCGCGATAGCGTTTACCGTTGCGCTGGATGCCGCAGATCTTGTCGAAGAACGAGCTCAGGATGCGGGTATATGGGTTGCGCACGCAGGTGAAGGCATAGGTGTCATGCGCCTGAATGCGTTGCGTGATCGGGTCTTTCGAGTGGTCCAGCGCCCATTTGTGCAGGCCACTTTGCGCGTCGTGGATGTCGCCGTCAAAAAACGTGCCATGGTCGGAATAGAACATGATCTGACCAATGGTCGAGCATGCGCATTTCGGGACCACGCGATAAACCATGCTTTCGCTTTCGGTCATCCATGTGCCGGGAAATCCCATCGTTCTGCCGCCTCCAGCCTCGTTCCGGGCTCTTGTCGTCCGGTAACGTATACAAAAAATCAAAGAAAGTCGGTTTATTCAATCTCTGAACACGCTTATCACTACAAGAACGAGGTAAAAGTTGGGCAAATGAAGAGCTGAATGGCGAATATTGCCTTCATACTGCTGTGTCACAAGGACCCGGACGCAATCATCCGACAGGCACTGAGCCTGACAGCGGTCGGAGATTATATATCCATCCATTTCGATGCCCGCGCTGACGCAGCGGCCTACACGGCGATCCATACGGCGCTGTCGGACAACCCGAACGTCACCTTCGCCAAGAAACGAATCAAGTGTGGCTGGGGAGAATGGTCGCTGGTGCAGGCGACGCTTTACGCCGTCGAAGCTGCGGTCGAGGCGTTTCCCCGTGCAACCCATTTCTACATGCTGTCGGGGGATTGTCAGGCGATCAAGACCGCCGAGTATGCACATGAATATCTGGACCGTATGGATGCGGATTTCATCGAAAGCTTTGACTTTTTCGCGTCGGACTGGATCAAGACCGGAATGAAGGAAGAGCGGCTGATCTACCGCCACTATTTCAACGAGCGAACTCAAAAGTGGATCTTCTATCAAAGCTTCAATCTGCAGAGAAAGCTGGGATTGAAGCGCAAGGTTCCTGATGATCTCGAGATTCAGATCGGCAGCCAGTGGTGGTGTCTGCGGCGTCGGACGATTGAGGCGATCCTCGATTTCGTCAGGCAGCGACGGGATGTCATGCGCTTTTTCAGCACCACATGGATCCCTGACGAGACCTTTTTCCAGACACTTGTGCGGCACCTCGTGCCCGAAAACGAGATCGAATGCCGGACGCTGACCTTTCTGATGTTCTCGGATTACGGGATGCCGGTCACCTTCTACAACGACCATTATGATCTTCTGCTCAGCCAGGATTTCCTGTTTGCCCGCAAGATCAGCCCGGAGGCCCTGCTCTTGAAGGAGCGGCTTGGGTCGCTTTATTCGGCAAAGGGTGTGAATTTCCAAATCTCGAACGAAGGTCGGTCGCTTTACAAGTTTCTGACCGGCAAGGGCCGCATTGGTCGCCGCTTTGCGCCGCGGTTCTGGGAAACCGAGAGTACGCTTGGGCGAGAGCGCGAGTTGCTGATCGTGGTCTGCAAGAAATGGCATGTGGCCAAGCGGCTTGTCTCGCGCATCCGACAGCAGACGAACGTTCCTTGCATTGAATACCTGTTCAACGAGGAGCAGACAGACCTGCCGGATATGGGAGGCATTCAATCGACGCTCGGCAAGCGGCACCGCCATCGGCGGTCGTTGATGCGGATGCTGTTCGACTATTTCGACTCAGATCGCATGGTGGTCTGCATGGACCCGGGCAATCTTGACCTGCTTGAGGATTTTTGTCGCGACCGGGCAACGACTCGGCTTCTCGAGGTCAATTGCACTTTCACGGATGATTATCTGATCGGTCATGCGATGCGTGTCGGTCTGGCCGGCGAACGCACGCCGCAGGAAACGCTGGAGCGACTTTTGCCGACGATCCGCAATGATATCGTGCATGAAAGCGACCGGATTCGCGATGCCGAGTTCGAAAATCACCTGCGTATCCGCGAAGAAGACAGCATTGAGGCCAACGCTGCGGCTTTAGCCAGCTTTTTGGCGATCCCATCAGAGCAAGCGATTGAAATCGCACGTTCGGACCATCTTTTTGCAGACTGAGGACATGCCGCATGGGCTATAGCTATGACGACCAGAACATCTTCGCCAAAATTTTGCGCGGCGAGATCCCGAATGCCACTGTGCTTGAAACCGAACACACGCTGGCGTTCCGGGATATCCAGCCGCAAGCGCCAGTGCATGTGCTGGTGATCCCGAAAGGGCCTTATGTGTGCTACGATCACTTCGTACTTGAAGCGAGCGATGCAGAGATCGTGGATTTCAATCGGGCTGTGGGTGAGGTCGTGAAAGCCGAAGGGTTGCAGTCGGGCGGATACCGGATCATCTCGAACGCCGGTGAAGCCGGTGTGCAGGAGGTGCCGCATCTGCATGTCCACGTGCTTGGCGGACGGGGGCTTGGTCGCATGCTGCAACCGGCGCGGTGAAGGCTTTTCGAAAAGCCTTTGGCCACAATTTCGAAATTGTGGGCAAGCGTTTTGGAAAACGCTGATCCGTCCATGGTGTCAGGCCGAGCGCGTCAGAGACAAGAACACGTCTTCCAGATCAGCCTGTTCGGTGCGGACATCGCGGATGCGCACGCCGTTGTCGCGCAGCATTGAAAGCACATCTTCGGCGGAAGTCTGGCGGGCGCGATAGGTAACTGCAATTGTGCCGTCGTCGCGCGTCGTTACACCGATGCCGTCCACTTCGGGAAGCTGGCCCACCGCGCTGTCGGGCTGTATGACCATTGTCTTGGCGTCCAGCGCCCCCAGCAGATTGCTGGTGCTGTCGCGGGCCACCACTTCGCCATGGTTGATGATTGCGATCTCGTCGCACATTTCTTCGGCCTCTTCGAGGTAATGCGTGGTCAGGATGATCGTCATGCCCTCTTCGCGGTTCAGCTTGCGTACATTGGTCCAGAGCATCTGGCGCAGCTCGATATCCACACCGGCTGTCGGTTCATCCAGCACCAGAACATGCGGGTGGTGCACCAGCGCCTTGCCCAGCAGAAGCCGCCGCCGCATGCCGCCTGACAGCGTCCGGGCATAGGCCTCGGCCTTGTCGGTGAGGCCAATCATTTCGAGAATTTCGTCAGAACGGCGCTGCGCTTTGGGGACGCCGTAAAGCCCCGCCTGCACCTCCAAAGCACCGCGCGGTGTGAAGAACGGGTCTAGGTTCAACTCTTGCGGCATCACGCCTATGGCTGCACGAGACTGGCGTGGGTTCACATCTTGATCCCAGCCCCAGATCGTTACCCTGCCTGCGCTTTTGGTCACCAGACCTGCCAGAATATTGATGAGCGTCGATTTTCCGGCTCCGTTCGGCCCTAAAAGACCAAAGACTGATCCGCGTGGAACGGTCAGGTTGATACCTTTCAGGGCGTCTTTGCCTCCGGAATAAGTCTTTTTCAGCCCTTCGATCTCAATGGCGTGCTGTGTCATTGCTGTCTCTTGCTCCCGTGGCCGCGTCGTCTTAAACCGCACCTAGTGGAAATTCCGAACGAAGGAAACGCAGTAGATGGCTACGCAAGCGCCCGAAACCAAGATCGTGGACAGCTACCGCATCGCCTGTGATGGCGGCGAAGGGGCCTTGGGGCACCCACGCGTCTGGCTGCAAATCCCGCACGACACGGGTTGGGTCGAGTGCGGCTATTGCGATGCGAAATACATCCACACAGATTTCGCCGACCAACAGGACTCATGACGCCAAAACGGTTTTGCGCGGCGCTTCTGGCGCTCGCCGTTTGTGTGACGATCGTCACGCGGGTTTGGCTGCGGATCGACCGATACGACATCGGGCTGCTTGAGACGCTGGCGTTCAATTATCGGTTTTTCACCATCTGGACAAACACGCTTGTCGGTTTGACCTGCGCGTGGGTTGCGCTGGGCGGACGCGAGCCGGCAAAGGCACAAGGCGGTCTTTTGCTGTCGATTTCGATGGTGGCTATTGTCTACCATGTTTTGCTTGCCCATCTGCGCGACTACCAAGGCATCGACATGGTGATCGACCTCATGCTGCACACGCTGATCCCACTGGGTTTTGCAGGCTATTGGCTGGTGTTCGTGCAGAAGGCCGATCTGAGATTTCCAGACATTCCGCCGTGGCTGATCCTGCCGCTGCTTTATTGTATTGTGGCCATGGTGCGTGCTGGGTTCTTCGATGGGCGCTACCCTTACCATTTCCTTAACCTGAGCGACCTAGGACCGCTGCGCACGGGGATCAACATCTTTGGTTTGCTGGTGGTGTTCTCGGGTTTTGGAGCACTGATTGTCTGGTCGGGACAACGGTTGGGCCGCCGTCCCGCCTTTGCCGGAACCGCCCTTTAGCTGATCGGGATCGGCGCAGGCCCACAGGGCAGCACTGGCGTGTTATCGTCTGGCCCGGTCAGGAATTGCAGCACCTTTTCACCAGACCATGCCATGATCTCGCGCCCCTGATTGTCCAACCCGCTGCCGATCACTGTGCCGGTTTCGTTGTTGAGTGTATGGTAAAGCACGTTCGCTTCCATACCGTTTTCGCAGATCAGGCTGGCGCGCCCCGGGGTCTGCGGCCCTCCCGCGACCCATTCGCCATTGCAGGCCGTGCCGTCGTCCAGAAAGCCGATGACAATGCCGGTGTCCCAGCCATGCGCCTGGCCGTCGAAATAGACTCCGTCGGTCCCGATGCAGGCCAACGCGCGCACGCAATTTGCTTTGTCGTAAGGGACATTCTCACAGACCGGAAGGCTGGCTTTCAGGTTGGTTTTGGGACTGAGCCCATCAAGGTTTAGGGTCTCATTGGCCATCGCGGCCTGACTCAGGAACAGAATCGAAACACCAAGGAACGCACCGCGCAGCATACAGCCTCCACACCAAGAAAAAGCGTAACACCCGGAAGATAGGCTGCCGGATATGATCTGCCAATGACCCTGCGGGCGTGGATATGCCCGAACATGCCATCATGCCCGTTTTTGCTTTCAAAGCGCGTCTATGTATCAGCCATGGGATTTTGCGAAACGCCCGCGCATGATCTGAATCCCATCGAATCCCCACATAACCGTCAACCCGATCCCGAGAAGCACGGCATTGTAACTGAATATGTTTCCGGATGCGCTGACGGATGTTGCGAGGAAGAGCATCACAATGAACGCGATGAGATAGAACAAGCCGCGCACAGGCCGTCCGGCTGGATAACAGTGGAGGCCGAGAAATCCGCCGAAATACCAAAGTGCGCCGGTTGCCACACGCTGTCCTATGCTTGTTTTGGCTTTGGCAGAGCGGGGCGGCGGTGGGGGTGTTCCGGCGCCGCAGTTCGCGCAATTCGGCACACCAAGAGCAACGGACGATCCACAATAGGCGCAGGCGATGGCTGGCTGCCTTTGCACACGCTTCAAGGTATTGAGGCCGAACGCGACAAGACCTTTGACAGGGCTATTGTTCAGATATGCGGTAATACTGGTCTGCATGGCATCCAGAGAGGTTTTGTGACTCTCATGTTGGGACTGAAACATCGCATGCCCTTTCTTAAATATCACTGACAGCGATAGAAAACGAATGCGGCGGCCTTTGGTCCAAAGCGCGCCCATTTGCGGGAAAAGCAGCGCCCAGGGTTGTGGCGTCCCATTGGCATGTGCAGCGGCACTGGCCCCCCTCTGCAATCCGTGGCAGAACCGCATGTGATTGCAAAAACAGGGCGCGCGACATGGCATTTGGCAAAGGACATCACCTTCACCTGATCGACGGCTCGGCCTTCATTTTTCGCGCATACCACGCGCTGCCGCCCCTGACGCGCAAATCCGACGGCCTGCCCATCGGGGCTGTCAGCGGGTTTTGCAACATGCTGCAACGCTATGTCGAAGGGAATGCCGGGTCAGATGTGACCCATGTGGCGGTAATCTTTGACAAGGGCAGCCACACATTCCGCAATGACATGTACGACCAGTACAAGGCCAACCGCGAGGCGATGCCAGAAGACCTGCGTCCGCAAATCCCTTTGACCCGCCGTGCCACCGAGGCGTTCAACATCGCTTGCGAAGAGCTCGAGGGATACGAGGCTGACGATATCATCGCCACTTTGGCCGTGCAGGGGCGCAAGGCTGGTGGGCGGGTGACGATCATAAGCTCCGACAAGGACCTGATGCAGCTGGTGGGCGACGGGGTCGAAATGTTCGATGCCATGAAGAACCGCACCATCGACCGCGAGGGCGTTTTCGAGAAATTCGGTGTCTATCCGGAACGGGTGGTCGATGTGCAGGCTTTGGCCGGCGACAGCGTCGACAACGTACCCGGCGCGCCCGGCATCGGGATCAAGACGGCGGCGCTGCTGATCAATGAGTTTGGGTCGCTGGAAGAGTTGTTGGACCGCGCAGGCGAGATCAAGCAACCCAAACGCCGCGAGACCTTGATCGCAAAGCGCGAGCAGATCGAGATGTCGAAAAAGTTGGTTTTGCTGGACGAGAACACGCCGCTTGGGTTCACTATCGACGATCTAGAGGTGCGTGACCCCGATCCCGACAAGCTGATGACGTTCTTGGCCGAGATGGAGTTTCGAACGCTTACCAAACGCATCGCGGAGGCGCTCAAGGTCGAGGCGCCCGCCATCCCTGACACGACGCCCGAGGGCGCGAATCCTCCGTCCGGGGATGCCCCGGAATTGCCTGCGATGGACACTTCCCGTTACGAGTGTGTGCGGGATTTGAAGGCCCTTCAGGCTTGGATCGATGCAGCAAATGAAACGGGCTGGGTGGCGTTTGACACGGAAACCACAGGTCTGAATGAAATGACCGCTGATCTCGTCGGCATCTCGCTCTGTGTTGAGCCGGGAAAGGCATGTTACATCCCGCTGCTTCACCGTGCCGAGGGTGGTGAGGGTTTGTTCGGCTCTGATGATCTGGCCGAAGGGCAGATCCCATTGTACGATGCGCTGGACGCTTTGAAACCGCTGTTGGAAGACCCGGCGGTTATGAAGATCGGCCAGAACATGAAATACGACGCCAAAATCATGGCGCGTTTGGGGATCAGTGTCGCGCCCATCGACGACACGATGCTCATGTCTTACGCGATGAACGCGGGGCTGCATGGCCACGGCATGGACACGCTGGCCGAACGCTATCTGGGCCATACGCCAATCCCGATCAAGGATCTGCTGGGCAGCGGCAAGAGCCAAATCACCTTTGACCGCGTGCCCATCGACAAAGCCGTGCCCTATGCGGCTGAGGATGCAGAGGTCACGTTGCGGCTGTGGCAGATGTTCAAGCCGCAGCTTCACCAAACCAAGGTGACACGCGTCTATGAGGGCATGGAACGCCCGCTGGTTCCGGTGCTGGCCGAGATGGAGATGGCCGGCATCAAGGTTGATCGCGATACGCTGTCTCGCATGTCCAATGCGTTCAGCCAAAAGATGGCCGGGTTGGAAGACGAGATTTACGAGCTTGTGGGCCGCAAGTTCAATGTAGGCTCACCCAAGCAGTTGGGTGAGATCCTGTTCGATGAGATGGGATTGGAAGGCGGCAAGCGCGGGAAAACAGGCGCTTATGCGACTGGCGCTGACGTGCTGGAGGATCTGGCGACTGAGCATGAACTGCCACGCCGGGTGCTTGACTGGCGGCAGTTGAGCAAGCTGAAATCCACTTATACCGACGCATTGCAGGACCACATCAACCGCGAGACGGGGCGCGTTCACACGTCTTATTCGATCGCGGGTGCGAACACTGGCCGTCTGGCCTCAACCGATCCGAACCTGCAAAACATCCCAATCCGCACTGAGGAAGGCCGCCGCATCCGGGAGGCGTTTGTCGCCGAAGAGGGCAAGACGCTGGTAGCGCTGGATTATTCCCAGATCGAGTTGCGCATCCTTGCGCATATCGCGGATATTCAGGCGCTGAAGGACGCGTTCAAGGAAGGGCAGGACATTCACGCCGCCACCGCGTCGGAAATGTTCAATGTGCCATTGGACGAGATGACACCAGATGTGCGCCGTCAGGCGAAGGCGATCAACTTTGGTGTGATCTATGGGATCAGCGGCTTCGGCCTTGCCCGCAACCTGCGCATTCCGCGGGCCGAAGCGCAGGGGTTCATCGACCGCTATTTTGAACGCTTCCCCGGTATCAAGGCCTATATGGATGAGACCACAAAGTTCGCGCAGGAGCATAACCGCGTGGAAACCCTGTTCGGTCGGGTGATCCACACGCCCGAGATCAACGCCAAAGGCCCGCGCGCAGGCTTTGCCAAACGCGCCGCAATCAACGCGCCAATTCAGGGCACGGCGGCAGACATCATCCGTCGCGCGATGATCCTCATGCCGGATGCAATTGCGGGATTGCCTGCGAAGATGCTGCTGCAGGTGCATGACGAATTGCTGTTCGAGGTGGATCAGGGGGCCGAGGACGATCTGATCAAGGTCGTGCGTGAAGTGATGGAAGGCGCTGCTGATCCAGTGGTTCACCTGACAGTGCCCCTGATCGCCGATGCTGGGCAAGGCAAGAACTGGGCCGAGGCGCATTGATGCGGGGAAGAGATTTAGAAATCTCTTCCCAAGGCTCTTGCAAGAGCCTTACGCGCCCATGACCGAGGTCGAGGTCAAATCCCGCGCCGAGCTGCGCGCGTGGCTGGCCGAGAACCACACAAGGACCGAGGGCGTCTGGCTGGTCGTCTACAAGAAACACACCGACCACTACCTGCCGTGGGGGGATGCGGTCTCGGAACTTCTGTGTTGGGGGTGGGTCGACAGTGTCACGCGTAAGGTGGACGCGGATCGCTCGTCTTACCGCATAGCGCCGCGCAACCCCAAATCCGCATGGTCGGCGGTCAACAAGGCCAAGGTCGAGGAAGTCCGCGCCGCGGGATTGATGACACCCGCCGGTGAAGCGCTGATCGCGGTGGCGCAGGCCAATGGCATGTGGGATTTCCTTGACGATGTGGAGCGGCTGGAACGGCCCGACGATCTCACCGCCGCGATGGGAGATCTTGTTCCAGTTTGGGACGACTATCCGAAATCGGTCAAACGCGGCACTCTGGAATGGATCAAGACCGCCAAGAACGAGGCAACGCGCAGGAAACGGATTGCCGATGTCGTCAGTTCCGCTCAGTCAGGTCTCCGGCCCAGCCCGTTCCGCCGATAAACTGCCGTTGGAGATGTTGTGACCGCCCTCAAAATACCGAACCGGACCGCGCGACAGCTTTGGCTTGCCACAAACGGGCTGGGGCAGTCACCGACCGGTCCACTTGATCTGGGCGCGCTGATCCCTGATCTGGGCTTTGTGCAACTCGACACGATCCAGGTCGTGTCGCGCGCCCATCACCATATCCTCTGGAGCCGCAACCAGAATTACCGCGAACCGATGCTGAACCGGCATCTGGCACAGGATCGCGGCGTATTCGAGCATTTCACGCATGATGCCTCGGTCCTGCCGATGACGTTTCTTCCGATGTGGCAGCGACAATTCCGACGGATGCAGGACAAAGTCAGCCGGTCGTCGTGGTACGGCAAACATCTGGCCGAAGATCACCTTGACCATATCCGCCGCCGCATCACTGAGGAAGGGCCACTTTCGACCCATGACTTTGATACCAAGATCCAAGGCGCACGCGAGATGTGGAAACGCCCGCCGCACAAGATCGGGCTGGATTACCTTTGGTATGCCGGGGAATTGGCGACCTGTCACCGGGATGGCTTTACCAAGTATTATGATTTGGCCGAACGGGTTTTCCCCGAAGACTTGCGCACCCAAGATCAACCAGATCGGGAGCAGATCGACTGGTTATGTCATGCGGCGCTGGATCGGATCGGCCTTGGAACTTTGGGCGAGATCCGCAAGTTCTGGGATGCGACAGAGGTGTCCGAGGTGGCGGGCTGGGCTGACCGCCATTCTGCAACCACGCTTCCAGTCGACATCGAATCAGCAGATGGCGGCTGGACCAAAGCCTTTGCAACGCTGGATATCGAAGAACGGATCGCAAACCTTGGACAGCCCACGTCGCGGTTGCGCATTCTCAACCCGTTCGACCCCGCGATCCGCGACAGGGTGCGGCTGAAGCGGCTGTTCGGGTTTGACTACACGGTCGAGATGTTCGTGCCTGCCGCCAAGCGGGTTTGGGGGTATTACGTGTTTCCCCTCCTGGAAGGAGACCGTTTTGTCGGACGCGTCGAGGTCAAGGCGGATCGCAAGCGAAGCACCCTGACGGTGCAGAACCTCTGGTGGGAACCGGGTGTCCAGCCGTCGGCGCAGCGGGTTCGCAAGCTCGAGAGTGAACTGGTGCGCTTTGCACGGTTGGCTGGGGTGTCGGACATTGTCTGGCTGACAGCCCCGGCGTGACCCCGGTTCGCCGGATCAGATCAATCCGGCGGTCTTGAACAGGTCTTGCAGGTTGGCTTCGGGGCGTGGTCCGATATGGGAGATCACCTCGGCGGCCGCAACGCATCCCATGCGCCCTGCGGTGTCCATGTCGCGACCTGTGGCAAGGCCGTAAAGGAACCCGGCGGCAAACTGGTCGCCAGCGCCTGTGGCATCGACCGGCACAACCTTTTCGACGGGAATGTCATAACGTGCGCCTTCGTGGATGATCGACACACCATCGCCTGATCGTGTGCACACCACCAGCGGGCAGATTGCGGCGACAGCGGCCAGATCAGCTTCCAGATCGTTGTTCTGATAAAGCGACATGATCTCGGCCTCGTTGCCGATCACGTAGTCCATTTCGTGTTCGATCAGGTTCAGAAAATCGTCACGGTGGCGTTCGACGCAGAACGGGTCAGAAATTGCGATCCCCGCTTTGCCTCCTGCGGCGCGGCAGGTGCGGGCGGTGCGGATGAAAGCGTCTTTGCCCTTGTCCTTGTCGAAAAGATAGCCTTCGAGAAACACCAATTCGGCTTCAGCCGCCACATCTTCGGACACGTCTTCGGGCCCCAGTTCAGCCGAGATGCCCAGATAGGTGTTCATCGAGCGCTCACCATCCGGGGACACAAAGATCATCGACCGAGAAGTGGGCAATTCGCCACCCGGGACCGGCGCGTTGACGAAATCAGTGCCGTCTTTTTCCATCGCATCTGCGTAGAAACGCCCCAAAGCATCGTCATGCACCCGCCCGATGAAGGCGGTGCGCAGCCCCAGATTGCCAAGCCCGGCCAGTGTGTTGGCCACCGACCCACCCGGCGTCTGTACGCGCTCTTTCATTGCCGCATAGAGCGTTTCGCCGCGTTCGCGTTCCACCAGTTGCATAATGCCTTTCTGGATGCCCATCAGGTCCAGAAACGTGTCTTCTGCGCGTGCGATCACGTCGACAACGGCATTGCCGATGCCGACAACCTGGTATTTCTTGCTCATTCGGTTTTGTCCTCGAATTGACAGAGTTCGCGGATCACGCAGACGCCGCATTTGGGTTTTCGGGCAACACAGGTGTAGCGCCCATGCAGGATCAACCAGTGATGGGCGTGATGCTGAAAATCGACCGGGATATGGTCTTCGATGGCGCGTTCGACTGCGACCACGTCTTTGCCGGGGCAGATGCCGGTGCGGTTGCCGACGCGGAAGATATGCGTGTCCACCGCCTGACTTGGATGGCCCCACCACATGTTCAGAACCACATTGGCCGTCTTGCGCCCCACGCCCGGCAGGCCTTCCAGTGCGGCGCGGGAATTGGGCACCTCGCCGCCATATTGATCGACAAGGATCTGGCTGAGCTTGATGACGTTCTTGGCCTTGTTGCGGTAAAGGCCAATGGTCTTGATGTGTTCGATGACGCCGTCTTCTCCAAGCGCCAGCATCTTTTCCGGCGTGTCGGCAATCTTGAACAACTCGCGGGTGGCCTTGTTCACACCTACATCGGTCGCCTGCGCTGACAGAGCGACGGCAACGACCAGCGTATAGGCGTTGACGTGCTCAAGCTCGCCCTTGGGTTCAGGGTCCACCGCCTGAAAGCGGGTGAAGATCTCGCCGATCGTGTGATAATCGAGTTGTTTTGCCATCGCCGTCTTATGGCCGGGGGCGGGCGGGGGCTGCAACGGAAAACTGACGTTACTTGGTCAGACGTCCCCCGGCCATCAGCTCTGGATCGATGGCAATAACGACATGATACGGCGATGGTCCAAAGCCAAGCTGCGTGCACAGCGCCTCGGACGGGGTGTTGCCGGTTCGGATGCCGGTAAAGAACTCGGTCATGCCGTGCCGACGGTTCATTTCGTCCAGCACTATTGCACCAAGGCGGCTGGCGATGCCCTCGCCCCGTCGGTCCGGGTGGGTGGACAGCATGCCCCACCAGCACAGCCCCGGCCAGTCTGAGGCGGGGTGGTACATCTCGACCGAGGCCGAAGTGCCGACGATCCGCCCTGACGGTTCGGCCACATAAGCGCAGACTGCTGGCCGTTCGAGGCCGCGTATGAATGGTCCGAGCGGCAACATCATATCGCAAACCTGCGTCACCGCATCAAGACCGGCCATGATGTCGGCAGGCGTGTCCGGCCCCACGAGGCCCAAAGTCAGGTCATCGGCAAAGGGCCGGGCAGCCAGACGCGCGCGGGCCAGCTGCAGGGTTTCCGCACTGCTGCGCCAATCGACGAAGCTGTCGGTTTTCAGCCCTTCACCCTCCAGCGCGGCAAAGCGGGCGGCAACGTCCGCCTCATGTATATGCTCACAGGCCGAGGCGCCCATCTCGCGGGCCATGGCGACCTGGCGCGACAGTGGAGCGACCTCGGGCGACGCCAGTGCCAGCGCACGCCCGTGGGTGGCGATGGCGGGATCATCACGCAGGTCCTGCCATTTTGCCCATACCCGCGCCTGCAGAGCCTGCGAGGATGGTGGGCCAAAGGTTTCAACGGTCTTGCTCATGATTCAGCATGGCACGACACTACGGCTTTCCAAAGTGGTATCGCGTAAAGCGCAAAAACCGGGTCGCGCCGTGCGCGCGGTTGCGCCAAACAGGACCGCAAATATGGCAATGAGGGGCCACACCATGTCCGAGACCCAAGGCTATCATTTCCACGTCATGCGCCGCGCGCTTGATGTGATCGACGCAAGCGGACCGGCTGTTTCGCTCGATGACCTTGCAGCCCAGATGAACATGAGCCCCGCGCATTTCCAACGAGTGTTCTCGCGCTGGGTGGGCGTCAGTCCGAAACGCTATCAACAATACCTGACGCTGGGCCACGCCAAGGCGCTTTTGGCGGAACGGTTTACCACGCTGGAGACCGCCCACGAGGCAGGATTGTCCGGTGGCGGACGGCTGCACGATCTCTTCCTGCGTTGGGAGGCGATGAGCCCCGGCGACTTTGCCCGCAAGGGCGAAGGTCTTACGGTGTATTGGGGCTGGTTCGACAGTCCGTTTGGACCCGCGCTCGTGATGGGCACCGAAAAGGGTCTATGCGGCATTGGCTTTGGCGCTGAATGCACCGAGGCCGAAGCGATGCTCGATCTGCAAAGTCGTTGGCCCAATGCAACCTATGTCGAAGCGCCAGACAAGCTTGGTCCTTGGGTGCGCAGCGCCTTTGGACAGGCCGACGGTGACGTTCCGTTGTTCATGATTGGCGCACCGTTCCAGATCAAGGTGTGGGAGGCGCTGATGCAGATCCCCTCGGGCCATGTCACCACCTATTCCGAGATCGCTGAATTCATCGGTCACCCCAAGGCGGTGCGTGCGGTTGGAACGGCGGTGGGGCGCAATCCGATCAGCTATCTGATCCCGTGTCACCGTGCCCTGCGCAAATCTGGTGGATTGGGTGGCTATCACTGGGGTCTGCCCGTCAAACGCAGCATCCTTGCGTGGGAATCCGCGCGCGTCGAAGCCTGAGCCCTGCGCGGAAATGCGCCGATTTCCCCGCGACAATCGGGTTCTGCCGGGGTATGTTATCGCATAGCAGCAAAGAGACCCCTACAGTCGGGCATAGATAGACGAGGCAAAAACCTATGACATTTACAAAACTTCCCATGACCGTCGCGCTGTGCAGTGCCATCGCACTCTCGGCGTGTACGACCGGCAATTTCAACAACCCGAACGATCCGAACCGCCAAACCAAAAATGGCGCTTTGATCGGCGCCGGGACCGGTGCGGTGATTGGCGCTCTGATGGGCAATGATCCCGAAGAGCGTCGCCGCAACGCAGCCGCAGGTGCGATCCTTGGTGCAGGTGGCGGTGCTCTCATCGGTAACCAGCTTGACAAGCAAGAGGCTGATCTGCGCGCCCAGATGGGCAACAGCAACGTCAACATCCAGAACACCGGCGACCGTCTGATTGTGACGCTGCCGCAGGACATCCTGTTTGCAACCGACAGCGCAACACTGCGTCCTGACTTGCAACGCGACCTGCGCACCGTCGGTCAAAGCCTGTTGGCCTATCCGGACACCACCGTTCAGGTTCTTGGCCATACCGATAACACAGGCGATGCAGGGTATAACCTGAACCTGTCGCGTCAGCGTGCGCAATCCGTTGCGAACATCCTGATGACCGAAGGTGTTCCTTCGTTCCGTATCCAAAGCATTGGTCGCGGTGAAGATCAGCCGCTTGCAAGCAACCTCACACCGGAAGGCCGGGCGCAGAACCGTCGGGTCGAGATTGTGATCCTGCCCAACGCCTGATCACTGATCATGTCCCACATCAAGGCCCGTATCTTCGTGACGCGGGTCTTTTTTTTACGGCTGGTCGCTTTTCGCTTGTCGGAAGGGCGGCGTGCGCCACCTGTCATCGTGACTGGTACGGAGTAGACTTATGGCAGATTTGAAGCTTGTGGGCCTGTGCGGATCTTTGCGTGGTGCCTCGACCAACCGACTTCTCATGCTGGAAGCCGCACGGCGCTTTGGGGAGGCGGAATTCATCGAAGGTAATCTGCGGTTGCCACTTTACGATGGAGATCTGGAAGATCAGTCCGGCATTCCCGAGGCGGTGCAAATTTTGGCCGATCAAATCGCAGCAGCAGATGCTGTCATTGTCGCGACCCCTGAATACAACAAGGGGATCTCGGGTGTGCTGAAAAATGCGTTGGACTGGATCAGTCGGACGAAAGGAACACCTTGGGCCAATAAACCCGTTGCCATAATGTCGGCTGCGGCTGGCCGTGCTGGAGGAGAGCGGACCCAGAACATGGCGCGCCTGTGCCTCACGCCGTTCCGCCCTCTTCTGTTGACCGGACCGGAAGTGATGGTCGCGGCGACGTCAAAGCAGTGGGATGATCAGGGACGGCTTATCAATGAATTGAATGCCAAGGCCTTGGATGATCTCATGCGGGCCTTGCGCCATCATGCGGTTGCGCACCGGTCTGCCTGATCAGCAGCCGGTGGCTTTCGTTACAACGCTGACGGTCTTCAGCATGACGGTCAGGTCCTGCGCCAGGGTTACCTTGCGCAGATATTCTGCGTCGTAGCTGGCACGCTCGGCAAAGCTGCTTTCGTTGCGAACAGACACCTGCCAGAAGCCAGTGATACCGGGGCGCAGTGCATAGTATGCCGAACCGGGGTACATCGACTGCTGCTCGACCATCATCGGGCGCGGTCCAACCAGCGACATGTCGCCTTTCAGAACGTTCCAAAGCTGCGGCAGCTCATCCAGCGATGTCTTGCGCAGGATTCGGCCGACTTTCGTGATCCGCGGGTCGTTGCGCAGCTTCTGGTTCCGGTCCCATTCAAAGCGGGCAGCCGTGTTTGTGCGCAGGTGCTCTTCAAGCGCGACGTCCGCATTCATGACCATGCTGCGGAGCTTCCACATCTTGAAGGTCTTGCCGAACCGACCAACGCGTGTCTGGTGGTAGAACGGAACTCCGCCGTCCTTGGCGATCATCACAGCGCAGATGGCGATGACCAGCAGAACTGCCGGGGCGGCCATGACGACTAGAAAGATGTCGAGAGCCCGCTTGAAGTAATTACGATAGACGTCGCTCTTGTTCGACTTCGAGAACGCGGCATTCACTATCGTTTCGATTTCGACGCTCGGTCCTGGTTGACGCATGTGCAGTGTCATTGAACACCCTGTTGACCCTTTGCTCGGGCCGCATGCTGGGTGCCGCAGGCATGAAAATATCGGTTGCTCGCCGCGCTATGCTGCGAACAGGATTGATCCGATCAAGAAGAATGGTGGTCAGGTTTTCAGGCTATGTGGCAGATTTCAGCAGACGAACCTTTTGCAACTCCCAAGTGGAAGCACCAACCCCCAAGTGCCTTACGAATATGCGGCAGAATTGTGACCTGCCAAAGCATGGTATCTTTATGGCGGTATGCCTCAATTTGGTCAACTTTCGGAACGGGGGAAAACTTTTTCGTGCATTCCCAGTAAAAAGTTCTCTCTATGCGTGTTTTTCGAGTGTGTCCATTTTGGAAAAAATCCAGCAATCAATCACATTTATCGCCAGCCCACTAAAATCCCGGACCTTTGTGACGTGTCGTTGTCGATGGTTAAGTCGCCGCGCTGCGGTGACCCTAGGTCATCTGCGTTTTGTTGACAGATCGGTAGGAAAAAATGCTGCATCTGCAAGATTGGCCATCTCTTTTAGGTAATTGCATATCGCTAAAGATAAACTAGTATCTTTAGATCACACGTAGCGGTGAAAGATCGACACTTTCGATTACCACATCGCCAACGATACAGATGCATGACTTTGGACATTATGTGATCAATTGTTTCAAAATGCGCATATGATCCTCCCCAATCTGTCGCACGGCAGGCCTGCGCGCCCGTGGATCACGGAGTGAAACAAATTGAAATACTTTTGGTATAATTGAGTCTATCTTTAGACAGCGTTTGTCACGATTGAGCCCGAATCATGTCTGAAAAGTCAGAATCAGACGAAAGTGTGGCGAGCTTGGGCAGGTTGCGCCACAATCGGTGAAGGTCTATCTGCCTTCAAACTTCTCTGAGCAGGATCGAACGTGATGACCCACACTGTCCATTTCCGTGACCTTCCCGATGACCTTGATTTGGGGCCAGAGGTTGCAATCGATTGCGAGACGATGGGTCTGCACCCGCATCGCGATCGTCTATGTGTTGTCCAGTTGTCCAGCGGAGATGGCACCGCGCATCTTGTGCAGATCGAAAAGGGTCAAACCTCGGCTCCCAATCTGGAAAAGCTGTTGGTGGATCCGACGGTGCTGAAGCTGTTTCATTTCGGTCGCTTTGATATCGCTGCCATGCAGAACGCCTTTGGTGTCGTGACGGCCCCGGTGTTCTGCACCAAGATCGCAAGCCGCCTTGTCAGGACTTATACCGACCGTCACGGTCTCAAGGTTCTGCTGCAGGAACTTCTGGGCATCGATATTTCCAAGCAACAGCAATCCAGCGACTGGGGCTCCGAGACCCTGAGCCAAGCACAGGTCAACTATGCAGCGTCGGATGTTCTGTATCTGCACAAACTGCGCGACGCCTTGCTTGCCATGCTCGAACGCGAAGATCGTGCAGATCTGGCGCAATCCTGTTTCGATTTCCTGCCGACCCGTGCACAGCTTGATCTTGCGGGTTGGCCGGACACCGACATTTTCGCCCATAGCTGATCGCGCGGTCATATAATATGTATTCGCGCTTGATCGCCTGGCTGAAGATCCTGCTTCCGCTGGGTGCACTTGCGCTGTTGTCCACCATCTTTCTGTATTCGCGTGGTCCCGATCCCATAGCGACCATCCCGTTGCTGACGGGTGGGGCGGACCCGACGCTGACTGAACAGATCGGAGGCCCGTTTTACGCGGGAACAACCGAAAATGGGCAAGGTCTGACTCTGGCCGCCCGTCAGGCGCGGTTCAGCAACCCTGAAAGCTCGGGTATGATCGCGGATGACCTGCGGGCGATCATCGACGTGCGCGACGGCAATCGGATTGTCATCGACGCCACGCTTGGCCAGATGGAAGAGGGCGACCGACTTTTGCTTCGTGAAGGCGTCACTCTGGAAAGCAGTTCCGGATACACAGTGCGTACCGAAGGCCTTAATGCCGAGATCAACCGCGTTGCCATTGAAAGCACATCTAATGTCGAAGCGGATGGCCCCGGATTGACCCTGTCAGCGGGAAAACTCCGAGTTGAGGAGGATGAAACAACGCGGGACATTCAGTTGCTGTTCACGGATGGGGTAAAGCTGATATACATCCCGCAACAAGACGGGGCCAAATGATGATCCGAACAGTGATGACCGTACTTGCGGTCGGGGTGGCGAGTTTCGCGCAGGCGCAGGCGCAGGGGACAGAGGTTGCCTTTGGCACCGTGCAGCAAGACACATCGCTTCCAGTTGAGGTCAGTGCGGATTCGCTGTCGGTCTCGCAGAATGATGGATCGGCTTTGTTTACGGGCAATGTCGTCATCGGTCAGGGCGAAATGCGCCTGTCTGCACCGCGCGTTCTGGTGTTCTATACCGAAAACCAAAGCGGGGTTGAACGGCTCCAGGCCACCGGCGGAGTGACCCTTGTTAATGGGGATCAGGCGGCGGAAGCCGAAACAGCGGAATACGAAGTCAATCGCGGCACCATTCGCATGGTTGGCAACGTGCTTTTGACGCAGGGCGCGAACACGCTGGTGTCCGACAGTATGGATGTCGATCTCGAAGCGGGCACCGCCCTGATGAACGGTCGGGTGCGGACCGTGTTCCAATCAGGCGACAACTGATGGCGGGCCCGAACCTCTCTGTCACCGAAGGAGAAAGCGGGCTGATCGTCCGGCATCTGCGCAAGAGCTATAAAAAGCGCGTCGTGATCCGGGACGTGTCACTTGAGGTGCATCGCGGCGAGGTGGTGGCCCTGCTTGGCCCAAACGGCAGCGGCAAGACCACATCCTTCTATGCGATTGCCGGGTTGGTGAACCCCGAAGGGGGGCAGGTGCTGATCGACGGACAGGACGTGACCTACCTGCCAATGTACCGCCGTGCCCGGATGGGAATCGGGTATCTGCCGCAGGAAATGTCGATCTTCCGCGGCATGAGCGTCGAGGATAACATCAGCGCCATTCTCGACATCAGCCAGCCGGACCGCCACAAGCGGCGCGAACGCTTGGAAGAGCTGTTGGGCGAATTTTCCATCGAACACCTGCGCCGCGCGCCTGCGCTGGCGCTGTCGGGTGGCGAACGCCGCCGTGTCGAGATCGCCCGCTGTCTGGCGGCTGATCCCAAGTACCTGCTGCTGGATGAACCCTTTGCCGGGGTGGACCCGATCAGCGTCGGAGACATCCGTCATCTGGTTGCCGATCTCAAAAAACGTGGCATCGGTGTGCTGATCACCGATCACAACGTCCGTGAAACGCTAGAGATCGTGGACCGCGCTTACATCTTGCATGATGGCAAAGTTCTGATGTCGGGTTCACCCGATGAAGTGGTGCGCAATGAGAACGTGCGCAGGGTCTATCTGGGCGACAGTTTCCGCATCGGATAATTCCCGCGCCATTTTACGGAAACCATTGACACGAAGCCCGCGCAGGATTGAAATGATCTCATGGCGTTTGAACACTCAGACCGTCAAGTTCCGCTCCGCCTGCCACCTCGGCTGGACAATGAAACACAACGGTCAGTACGCCATCTACCTTTTGCTTCCGAACCTGTCGCCCGGCCCTGCCGGTGCAGTTCGGCTGCAGAACCAAAACAATAAAAAGGACATCCTATGCGTTACCAGATAACCGGCAAACAGATTGATGTAGGTGAAGCCCTTCAGACCCATGTGCAGACCGAACTGGACGCGATGTTGGCCAAGTATGCCGGTCGTCCGACGGATGCGACCGTTGTCTTCTCCAAGAGCGCCCACGAGTTTGTTTGTGAGACAGTGGTTCACCTGTCCACCGGTTTGAACGCCACCGCCAAGGCACATGCGACAGAAATCTACGCAGCTTTCGATGCCTGTTGCGAAAAGATGGACAAGCAGCTGCGCCGCTATAAGCGCCGTCTGAAAGATCACCACAAGGACCGTACGGAACCAGTTGAACTCTTTGGGGCATCCTCATATATCCTCGCCAGCGAAGTTGATACACATGACGACGAGCCTGAATCGTTGCAGCCCATTATCGTCGCCGAGATGGAGACCAAGATTCCGTCCCTGACTGTGGGCGAGGCGGTGATGCAGATGGAGTTGGCAGGACTGCCCGTTCTGGTGTTCCGAAATGACAAAAAGGACGGTGTGAACGTCGTATATCGCCGCGAAGATGGAAACATCGGCTGGATTGATCCATAATATCGATATACGGGCGTCCTGCGTCCCAATAACGAGCAGCACATGAAATTTGCAGACCTTTTGAATTCAAAGGCCGTCAAGGCGGTGACAAGTGCATCCAGCAAGAAGCGCTTGATGCACGATATCGCCGACGTGGCCGAGTCTGCCTATGGCATCTCTGCTCAGCGCGCCGTCGAGGCGTTGCTCGAACGCGAAAGCCTTGGCCCCACCGGTGTGGGCCATGGCGTTGCTCTGCCTCACGCGCGGCTTGACGGGGTTGAATCGGTGGTGGGCGTATTCATCCTGCTGGAAAAGCCGATTGATTTCGAAGCGATCGACCGCCAGCCTGTGGATGTGATCTTTGCGCTGTTCGCACCCGAAGATGCAGGCGTCGAACATCTAAAAGCTCTGGCCCTTGTGTCGCGTACTCTGCGGGATCAAAGCTTTTGTGCGAAACTGCGGGCGAACCCCGATCCGGCCACGCTGCACACCATCATCACCGAAGCTCCTGCTGTGCAGGCGGCGTAAGCAGAGCGGCTGCCTAAGCAGGCGTGCGGAAGTCGGAAAATCCAAACATCGTGTAGTCACGCGGATACGCGTCGCGGCATAGCTGATCCAGCGACTGGTCGTAGATCTGCGACAAACGCCGGGTGTTTGCATCTGGTGCGCTGTTAAACTCCGGGGGGGCGGTGACCCCAAGCTGAGCCGCAATCTGCGGCAATGCATCAGGCAGGTCGTCTTCGCGTAAAAGGCGGTCGGGAAGACAAAACTCTGACATTCCTTGAAGGCAGGCCACTTGGCTGGCCCAATGCGCGTCGACACGGATACTGGTCTGGCCGTTCAGATTGGCCCGCAAGAACCGCAAGAACCCCTCGAACGCGGCCTTGTGCGCCGACGGACCATAGCCGGGGTCATTTGCATCCTCTGGCAGATCCAGATCGTGAAACCGTGCCAGTTGCTGGCGGATTTTGGCAAAGCTGCCCGGCCCGGTGTTCAGGATTTTGTCGCAAAAGGCCGCATGAGCGCGTGCCAAAGGATGACGCAGCACCGTGAACCGCTGATGTCCGGGATTGTCCTGCAACCAGCCACGCAAGCTTTTCTGATTGAAATTCGTGACGCGTTCGGTCCCCGCGCCATCCAGCTCTGCCATCCATGCCGTGACCCTGTCTTCCGGCCCCGAACGGATCGGCAGATAGAGAAGAGGATGGCGGGCACAGGCCACATAGCTTGGCACAACGGGCCCGCGTCGCGGTTCGAAATTTGGTGTGCGCGTGAGATCGAACCGGTCAAGCGCGCGCAGCGCCACTTCCATCTGGCTGTAGTTAACCACCTTGTCCGACAGAGGCTGTGGGTTCTGTGGCTTGAGGTTGGCCTGAAAGACATCAGGATTGGCCTGCGCCCCAAGCCAATGTGCAAGCCCACTAAGCACTTCTGTATCGTGCAGGTCGTCATAGCCGATATAAAACGCGCTTTGCCCGGTCACTTGCAATGCGCGCATGACCTCAAGTTGAAAGCTTTGTGTCCGGCCCAGATGGCGCTCAAATTCAGGCAGATCGAAATGAGCCTGCGCTTCCTTGCGGTTCTTGACGTTGGTCAGCTTCCACTGATCGGTCGCCCGTGCGATCTTGAGACTGATGTAGCTGTCCAGCGGATTGCGGGTGAGAATGATCTTTGCGCAGCGCGGATCCGACAGGATTGGTGCAAGGACCCGCGGATTATGGTCGTGGAAATAGCGGAACCCGCCTAACCCATCGGTCTTTTCACGGATCGCCCGCAAAAGGCGGTCGGGATTGTCTTCGCGCTGCCGGTGGGTGATGCCAAGTATGTCATCGCGGTTCGGGTAGCCGATGAAATTGGGGTTGAACGCTTCTCCGTGGCAGGTCACGCCGTTGATCTGGTTCAGGTAATCTTCGAGCAGATTGGACCCTGTTCGCATCTCGGGGAAAACGACAAACAGATCTAACGAACCAGCCACGCGTCACTTCTTCACAAGATAGGGGCGGGGGCGCGGTGCGTTCAAAGCTGGGCCTTGGGCAATCGGATCGGCAGGGAAGTCACCCATCAGATAAGGGTGCATCCCCTGGTTCTTGAGGTTCTGCAAGAACTGCCCAAAGCCAGCCAAGTCCACCATTTTGGGCGCTTCGGTCAGACGCCGGTGCGGTTGCGTACCGATTTCATCCACGATGACCTGTATCGCTTCCATCGGGCTTTCAATGAACTCTGCCATCGTCCAGATGCGTCTGCGGCATTTCGAATAAGGCGACCGCAAAGCATCCAGCATCTCGGTCTCGATCTTCTGCAACTGCGCCGCCTCGCGCCGCAACTCGGCAAAGCTCTGGTTCGATTGGAACAGCGGGATCGCCCAAGCGCCACTGATGACAAAAACCTGTGCGTTCGGATCTTTGGCGATGTCCCACACAACGTGACGCGTGCTGCTTGGGCCAAGCTGGAAACATTGGCGTTCGCCGCGGGTGTTCCACAGCAGGTTCGTCAGGAACATCTTGGTGTCGTAGTCGCGCAGCGTCGCGTTGTCGGACAATGCGCCATTCATCACCGTCTGGCCATCGGCGAAATGCGCCCTGTCAGGCGCAAACAGGTGCCCATGCACCCGCGCGCCAGTGACTTGCGCCAGCCACGGTTGAAAATCGGTGAAAAGCTCTGTGAATCCTTGGAATACCGAATACTTGGCGGCAGTGACCCCGTTCTCCCAATCCTCATTGGGGAACCGGCTCTGCATGTAAAGCCCAGGCCGCCCTCGCGTCCGCCGATCCACCGCCTTGGCGAAGATGCGGTCGATTTTACCGGGGTTGGGTTCCTGCAGGCTCAACTCACCGGGTTTGGGGCTCAGAAACGTCTCATACAGTCGGTCGGCGTTGTGCCAGATTTTGCGCGCAACAAAGCAGTCTGACCGACGCAGCAGTTGCAGGTGATCATCATAAAAGATGTGCGGCTTGCCTTGGAAATCGAACTTCGAGAGCGTCAGAGATCGGCTGACGATGTTGGTCGAATACAACCGGGACAACGTCTGGAAATAGCTTTCATCGGGAATCCACACATGGCGGAAATAGCGGTCGTAGACCTTGCGCTTGGGGTCTTCGAGGATCGAAGCCAAAGTCTGGCGGGTAAGGCACCACCACTGGCTGCCCATATGCGGCGTCAGACCATCGGGGATCTTGCGCTTATATCCAACCTTGCGCTGCAATTCGACAAAGCGGTCAAACAGATACCGATTGCGCCGCCATGAGAACGGGAACCGCATGGTGAAACGCTCTTCATCCAATCCGCCAACCGTCCAAGGGACATCCGCGGTTGTTGCGCTTTCTATGTGATCGGTGCGCGGCCGCGCCTTGAGATAGTCGATCAGTTCCTGAACCGGGCGCAGCGGCAGGCATGACCCGGACGTGAGGTAGACATGGCTGACATCTTCGAATTCGGCCAACATAAGTTCGCTGGCGTTTTGACTGGCCGCGACCAGACCCCACGTGCCCCAGTCGCAGCGATGGCGGCGTGAAAAGCGCACCAAAGGATCATCGCTCAGCCGATCGGTGAAAATCTTATAGCGCTTCGGCGACACAACCTGATCAACATGGATCACCACTGGACAGCCTGCCTTGGTCCAGTGACGTGCGACTTGCTCGGCCCGATGAAGGGCCGTGTGCGCGAGCATGATGATACCGATGCTCATGCCCAGTTGCCCATCGACATGAGGCCAAGAATTTCAAGCTGGCGCCAGTTGATGTATTTTTCGGACCACTTGCACCACAACTCGGGATTATCCTGCAGCGCATTCGCATAGGCGACGTATTCAAGGCTGCCCGCGTAGTGTTCGCGGCGCTCCAGCTCTTCCATCGCTTTTTCATTGAACGTGCTGATGAACTTTGTGTGCAACAGAACACCAGACGCTTTTTCACCACCCCATTCGTCGTAAACCTTGTTCAGACCGCGTGGCAAAAGCATGTGGGTCGAACTGGCATAGGCGTATCGGTGGTGCCATTTGACCAGCGGGATCTTGTTCAACGCAGGCGCAGCTTCGGGTCGGTCGGCAAAGAACACCCGTGCGCGTGGTCCCCCCTGAATCCAAAGGTTCCCCAAAAGATGATTGCGTTTCAGCGTGTAATTCCCGGAATCGAACCAAGACGCGATTTCCATCGGGTTCTGGCCCGCCTGATAAGGCACCGCGTCGATGCGCCCTTTGGGGTACATGTCAACCAGCATCGCACTGAACGACCGGATCGAGGATGCATCCAACCAGTCCGTCAGGGCGGGCAGCGGACGCGAGTCGCAGAACGGGTAGACGAAGAATTCATCGGGATCGACGGTCAAGCACCAGTGATCATGGCCATATTTGCGCAGCAGCCAATTGATCCAATCCATGCCGAAGCGGGACCGCTTGTAGCTTTTGCGGCTGTGCCAAACCGATACATCGGGTTGCTCGGCCAGCAACTCGGCGGTGCCGTCCGTGCTGTCATTGTCGACAATAAAGAAATGGGAGATCCCCATTTCTCGATAATACTTAAGGAAGTAGGGCAGGCGCACGCCTTCATTACGAACAGTGCAGAACAGGAGGATATCCGTTTTGCGGATCAGGTCCGTGCGATTGGACACAGGTTTTAGCTCGCGGCGTTTACGAAACGCGCGAAATCTCCAGCGTTTGCGCTGAAGTCTCAAACCGTATCTTTGCACCACTCCCAAGAGTCAGCTGCCTGTGTTTGTGGTCGCACGCCACACGCCAGTATCAAAGTGATGTGAATAGTTGGTTGAAATGCTCCTGCCAAGTCGGAGTCTCTAAAGACATAACCAAGTACCTTTCACCGCTTCGATCCCGACGTCTGTGCGCCAGTTTTTTAATTTCTTGCTGCCAAAGGTAGCAATCAGACGCATCTGCGTAAATAGGCGAGTTGCCGAGGACTTCCTTGAAAACGGGTAAAGGGTTGCAGATCAGCGGAACGTCCAGTCGGATTGCCTCGAGAGCCGGATAACCAAAGCCTTCGGCAAGGCTTGGGAAAAGCAAGCCATTACTCTGTTCAAGAAGACCCCACATCTCTTGATCGGACAGGGCGGGAAGCTCGTGCACATTGGGCGGAGACTGATCCAGCCGATTGAAAACGTCTTCGTTCATCCAGCCTCGGCGCCCGCAAAGAACAAGGTGCGGATCGGTTGCACCGGTAAACCCTTTCCAAACGTCCAGCAGGAAACCGACATTCTTGCGGGGCTCTATCGTTCCGATCGCCATAAAGTATGGCTTGCCTGTCCAAGACCCGGTTGGCGGATCATCAACGCGAATATCCGGGAGCCCTGGAAGGATAACGCGGACCCGATCTGCCGTAAGATGGCGGGCATCGGACAGAACACGTGTGCGCGTGTCCGATGAATTGCAGAAGACAAAATCGGCATTGCGATCGACCCTGTCAAAAAAAGCCCTGAAGGCCTGACGCGATTTTGGAGTTTGAAACTCCGGCCAGTCCAGTGGGATTGTATCATGCACGTAGACTGCGATGCGAAGCCCTTTGCAGGTGCGCAGGCTATGCACGATCACGTCGTTGAAATTGCTTTGCCCGACATTCAGGAAAACCGCGCCTGCAGGCAGGTTTCGGTTCAGCATCTTTGCCAAGCGTGACGGTATGGCTCGGTCTGTCGCGATCCGGCGCAGGCCAGTTTCCGTATTCGCCCGCGCGGCATCCTGTGTTCGGGATAAGCGGGACAGCAAATCTGACTGTGTCCAGATCGGCTGATCGCAATGACTTAGCAGTTGGCTGCAGCCGTCTTTGTCCAGCAAAAGAAAGCCAAGCTTGGTGCGGACGAGGCCGAAAAGAGGGGCCGGATCGTCAATCGAGTTATGGCTGAATCTGGTGTCTGGGCGGTTTGAATGACGGCGGTGCATCTGGTTGGTTTGTTGTTGCGACACAAGCCACCATCCAAAGGAGCACCACCATCATGGACGACGCTACCATCATCGATTTTGCGGGTCGAGACGCCATCACGGACCCGCTGACAGACCTTCTGCGAAAAGGAGCCCGGGAATTGCTTCAGGCCGCTGTTGAAGCTGAGAGAGACGCCTTTCTCGCCGCGTTTGCTGAACGCCGGACAGCAGAAGGCCGTGCTGCGGTTGTTCGCAGCGGATATCATCCAGAGCGCGCGGTGCAGACCGGGATCGGACCGGTCACGGTGAAAGTGCCGAAGGTACGGGCGAAGGACGGCAAGCCCGTGACATTCCGCTCGGCGCTTGTGCCGCCCTACGTCCGAAAGGCCAAAACTATCGAAGCCGCGCTGCCCTGGCTCTATCTCAAGGGTATCTCGACAGGCGAAATGGGCGCGGCTCTGAAGATGCTCTTGGGCCCGGAGGCAACCGGTTTCTCTGCCAAGACAATTTCACGTTTGAAAGGCCAGTGGGCGGCGGAATACAATGATTGGCGCAAGGCCGATCTGAGCCGTGACGAGTGGGTCTATATCTGGGCGGACGGCATCTACAGCGGGCTCCGTGACACTGATGATCGGCTCTGCGTGCTCGTTGTGATCGGGGTCAACGCCCGTGGCGAGAAGCACTTTCTGGCCATTGAAGATGGCGTCCGGGAAAGCACGCAAAGCTGGCGCGAGGTGCTTCTCGGCCTCAAAGCCCGTGGGCTCGCTGCTCCGAAGCTGGCCACCGGTGACGGGGCCATGGGGTTCTGGGCGGCATTGGAAGAGGTTCTTCCAACCACGCGCCAACAGCGCTGCTGGATGCATAAAACGGGCAATGTGCTCAATTACCTCCCCAAGCGCACCCAGCCCAAGGCTAAGAAGATGCTTCACGACATCTGGCAGGCCGAGACCCGCGAGGATGCCCATGCTGCGTTCGATCTGTTCATCGAAACCTTCGAGGCGAAATATCCGAAGGCGACCGAATGCCTGATCAAGGATCGGGATGAACTGCTGACATTCTACGACTTCCCAGCCCAGCATTGGCAGAGCATCCGGACGTCAAACCCGATCGAAAGCGCGTTCGCCACGATCCGGCACCGGACCAAGCGCACCAAAGGCTGTCTCAGCCGGGACGGCATGCTTCACATGATGTTCAAACTCGGACAATGCGCTGAGCAAAGCTGGCGCAAGCTGCGCGGCTTCGTTCATCTCGCCGACGTCATCCAGGGCGTCGATTTCGTCAACGGCATCAAGCCAATAAACCAGCAGCTAACCGCCGCATGATGATCGCTTGGGCACCAGATTTGACAATAACTCTCGTCAATCAGGTGGTCGATATAGGCCCGTTCGATCCGGTCAATCCCTGTCGGACGCATCCCGGCACGCCGCACCGTCCGCGTGACATCCAGAAGATGCGCAGAACCGGGGCTATGAACGACAGGGGACACTGGGACACGGCCCCGCGTCGTGATGTGTCGGACGCGGGCGCGTCACGGATCACTCCGCTGCGTTTTCGATGTGCATCACCGAATTAAGGAAACCACGGAGGTCGTCTTTCAGATCGTCGCGCGCCAACCCGAAGGCCACCGTTGCCTGAAGGAAGCCCGCCTTCGAGCCGCAGTCAAAGCGCTGCCCCCGGAAGCGGTATCCGTAAACGCCGGTGCCGTCGATCTCTTGCGCGATGGCGTCAGTCAGCTGGATCTCTCCACCTGCGCCGGTCTTGAGCTTGTTGAGGTTCTTGAGCACTTGCGGATCGAGAATGTAGCGACCAATCACAGCAAGGTTGGACGGTGCGTCTTCTACGTTCGGCTTCTCGACCATGTTCTTGACCGAAACCATGGACCCCATGTCTTCCTTGATGTCGAGAATGCCGTAGCTCGACGTTTTCTCATGTGGCACTTCCATCGCGGCGACCATATTCCCGCCGGTTTCCTCGTAGGCTTCGACCATCTGCTGCAAACATGGCTTTTCCGCCGAGATCACGTCGTCTGGGAGCATGACGGCAAAGGGCTCATCCCCGATGAGGCGGCGTGCGCACCAAACGGCATGGCCAAGACCCAATGCCTTGTGCTGGCGCATGTAGGCGATGGCGCCGCTTTCCATATTGGTGGCCTTCAAATCTTCGAGGATGTCCAGCTTACCCTTCTTGCGCAGTTCGCGTTCGAGAAGGGGCGACTCGTCGAAGTAATCCTCAAGCGCACTTTTGCCGCGCGAAGTAATGAAAAGGAATTCTTTGATCCCGGCAGCGCGCGCTTCGTCGATCGCGTACTGCACCAGTGGCCGGTCCACGAGGGTCATGATTTCTTTCGGCACCGATTTCGTGGCCGGAAGAAAGCGTGTTCCAAGTCCAGCTACCGGGAAAACGGCTTTGGTCACTTTTCTACGCATCAGTCTGCTCCTCCTTATCGCGTCTTACTGCGCGTCACTGGTTACAATGCATAAGCACACCTAAGTGTACGGCCTTGACGACGAAATAATAAGGACTTTTGTCGAATTTATGTCTCATCGACAAAATTCAGCGGATCAATTGACCTGATGCCTGCCAATCGATCCAATGTCTGACGCGGCATTGTTGCAAAAGTCTGACGACGAAGGATTCACTTCGCGAATCCATGGCGTTAGACGCGGTGCATGAGCAAGCCATCTCCCGCCCGCTATCGCACGACGAACTGGTCCAGCTACAACGCGTCACTCAGGAAGCGGGGGTCTCTGCTCATCTGGGTCGACAAGGACATGACCTGGCGCGCGCCGCGTGACAGTCGACCCGGACGTCCGGCGGTGTTTTCCGATGCGGCCATACAGTTCTGCTTATCGATCAAAGTCCTGTTCAAGTTGCCGTTGCGCCAGACCGCCGGAATGGTGGCCAGCCTGCTGCGACTGGCCGGCCTGGACTGGCCCGTGCCGGACTTTTCCACGCTGTGCCGCAGGCAAAAGACCTTGGCCGTCCAGGTCCCGTATCGCCGTGCGGACGGCCCGCTGAACCTGCTGGTCGACAGCACCGGGATCAAGTTCCTCGGCGATGGCGAATGGCAGGCCCGCAAGCACGGGGTGCAAGGCCGACGCCAATGGCGCAAAGTCCATCTGGCCATGGACACCACCACCTCGGACATCCGGGCAGTCGAGTTCACCCCCAGCCGCGACGGCGACAGCCCCGTGCTGCCCGACCTGCTCGGCCAGATCCCGGCAGGTGAGCAGATAGGCACGGTCACCGCCGACGGCGCCTACGACACACGCCGCTGCCACAAGGCCATCATCGAACGCGACGCCGTTCCGATCATCCCGATCCGAAAGAACGGACGTCTCTGGAAAGAAGACTGCCCGGCTGCACGCGCCCGCAACGACACCCTGCGCGCGACGCGATACTACGGGCGGGCGTTCTGGAAACGCTGGACCGGATACCACGCCCGCAACCGGATCGAGGCGAAGATGCGCTGCCTGAAATCCTTCGGCGAGCGTATCATGGCAAGAGACCCCGACCGACAGACCGCCGAAATCCACATCCGCATCGCCCTCATGAACCGCTTCAACGCCCTCGGCACCGCCGAGATCGTCCGCGTGGCATAACGTCAGCGGGGTAAGGGGACGTCACGCCTCAGGCCGGGGTAATGCAACAACGCCGTCTGACGCCACCGTTCTTCTTTCGAGCTTTTTCGGAACATCGGCTCGGTCCGTATTTCCTTGCCGTAGATCCCGCCCGTGTGAAGCCAGACGCCATCTTGCGTAAACCGGACATGGTGAAAACGTGCAGTCCTCTGGTAGTCCAAGACAGTGACGCGGTTCCCTTGGGCAACCAGATCCCTTGCCTTGGAATGGATGTCCTTGGCATTGCCGCCCGAAGTGACAAGCCAAAGGTCGCCTGCACGCGCGGTGGTAGTGGTAGGTAAGATGTCGCCTCGTTCGAGTACGCTCCATTGTGCCGGCTGGCGTGTGACACGGCTGCGCCCCGCCGCATATCCAGCGTCAAGGTCACGGATCAACGCCCATGCCCGGTCCGGTGGTAAACCGCCAGTCTGCATATGACGCAAAATCCAATTGCGCCGCTCAGACAGGAACGCGTCCTGCGCTGCATTGCGTTTGGACGTCGGGCTGTGCGTAAGGTGAAAGACCGCGGCCGAGGCGGCAATTTCGAAAACGTCCCGCGGTGTCCTGTCCGCCTGTCTGAACCGACTTGCTCCGCTCGAGTGATGCACCACGGCTTTGGGTTGAAAGACGGTTTTGCCCCCCGCCCGAGAGATCCGGTAGCTCAGATCGGTTTCATCGAGGTAGAACGCAAAGCGTGTGTCACAGCCACCATGTTCCAATAGGGCGGCACGCCGCAGCGCCATATTCGTTCCATGCAAACGCGGGTGGCAGTGGTCCTTGGGGTGAACGACGACCGGCTCTGAGGGTGCTATGTGAAGCGGGTGGCTGTGGCCTGTGTCGTCGACCAAAGCCGCACCATGCTGAACCGAGATCCCGTTGCGACCAAGCGTGATGCCTCCGGCCTGTACGACTTCGGGATCGGCAAAGGCGAGCGCAAGATGTGCAAGCCATGTCGGCTCCGGAACGGAATCATCGTCCATAAATGCGATAATGTCGCCCGACGCCGCATCGGCCCCTGCATTGCGCGCTGCCGAGATATTGGCCACATCAAAGCCGATCACCTGCGTGCCTGGCACCGCTTTAGCCACCTCTTCACCTTTTGGGCAGGCGACCACAATTGTCTCAAACCGAGGGTAATCCAGTTGGCCGACAGCCTTGAGGCAGCGTCGCAACCAGTCCGGCCGATGTCGGCTGACGATGATCAGACTGAATGCCGGGGGCTGCATTGCGCCGGTCAGACTGGGACGAGATCGACGCCCGGTGCCGAAGCCACGAAGAACGGGTTACCGAAGCCCGGCTTGCCATAGGTCAGGGGCTGCAAATCTTCCAGCCGCAAGACACGGCCTCCCGCGCCGTTGAGAACTGCATGGCCGGCTGCCGTGTCCCACTCCATCGTCCGCCCCAAACGCGGGTAGAAATCCGCCTCACCCGTGGCGACAAGGCAAAATTTGAGCGACGATCCAGCGCTTTTGCTGTCCTTGACGGAATAGCGGTTGATGTAATCGTCCGTCGCCTGATCCCGATGCGATTTCGAGGCAACGACCATCAGCGCATCCAGATCGGGATTCGAGACACGGATCGGCGTTGTGGCCCCGGCTGTTGTCTTGTTGAACGCTCCGCTTTCTTCCACGCTTTGCCCGTTGGCATCGGTATAGAACAATCGGCCCTTGGCGGGCGCATAAACAACACCGCGGGTCGGCACACCGTTTTCCACCAGCGCGATGTTCACCGTGAAATCACCGCGCCGGTTGATGAATTCCTTTGTGCCGTCCAAGGGATCGACGATCAGAAAGTCGCGCACGTCCAGATCATGCGTATCGGCCTGTTCTTCCGTGATCAGGGCAATGTCGGGAAACGTTGCGCGTAACCCGGCCGAGATCAACGCATCCGCCGCCTCGTCGGCCACCGTGACCGGGCTGTCGTCGGATTTGGAGCGCACTTCGAAATCATCGGCGTTGTAAATCTGCATGATGGTGTCACCGGCTTCGAGCGCAAGGCGACGCATCGTTTGCGTCAATTCTTCATAGTTCATTCGCGTCCATCCTCACGTCGATTGATTTAAAAGCGCGCCTCCCTTATCATTGGCTTAACAAATGTCCGCAACAACAGTCAGTCCAATTGACGGAAAAACGCGGATTACGGCAGAGGCAGAAAACTGATGTTCCAGAAAACGGTGCCGACGAACCGTGCGTCTTCGGCAGTCAACATCCTTGAACTGATCTACCACAATACGGTGCGATCCGTCCGCAAGGCGCATGGCAACGCGTTTATGTCTATTGCGGTCAGCGTGTTTCAGTCGCTGCTCTTTGTCCTCTTTTTCTACATCATGTTCAGCATCATGGGCCTCAAGGGGCTCGCGTTAAGGGGGGATTTCGTCATCTTCCTGCTTACTGGCATCTTCATGTTCATGACCCACAACAAGGCGGTTGGGGCGGTTTTGGGCAGCGAAGGCCCATCAAGTGCGATGATGCAGCATGCCCCGATGAACACGTTTATCTCAATCCTTTCGGGGATGCTGTCGGTGCTCTACATTCAGGTGCTTGCGATCATCCTGATCCTGTTCGTCTACGACATTGCCATGAACCCGTACGTTCTGACGGAAATCGTCGATCCGGCACCGGTTATGGGAATGCTGCTGTTATCATGGTTTTCGGGCGGCGCTGTGGGCATGGTTTTTTTAGCACTGAAACCATGGCTCCCCGGTCTGACGGCGACATTGTCCAACGTCTACAAGCGGGCCAACATGATCGCGTCCGGCAAGATGTTTGTGGCCAATTCCCTGCCATCCTTCATGATTGCCTTGTTCGACTGGAACCCTCTTTTTCACACGATCGATCAGGCGCGTGGGTTTGCCTTTATCAACTATGTGCCGCGCAACACCAATTGGGAATACGTGGTGTACCTGTCGCTGACGCTTTTGATGATCGGTCTGATGGGGGAATTCTACACGCGCAGGCACGCCTCTGCGTCCTGGTCGGCGCGACGCTGATCAAGTCACGACCCGCAGCGTCAGGTTGATCCGCCCCCCGTTTGCCAGCAGGGTCGAGCTGTTAGGTCGGATACGATCAACCCCATGATAGGCGCGGCGGGCTGAACCAGCCAGAACCACAACATCCCCCGACCGAAGCCACACGGACTCGGTTTTACCTCCACGCGTCTCGTGTCCCATCGGGAACAGCGCATCATCGCCAAGAGAAACGGACACAACCGGCTGTGACAGGTCGGCTTCATCCCTGTCTTGATGCATGCCCATCTTGGCGGTCTCGTCATACCAATTGATCAGACAACATTCCGGCAGGCGCGCATCCGAAACAAGATCGCGCCACATCCGCAAAAGGCTGTCTGGAATTGGTGGCCAGCTTGCGCCCGAAGGATGCAGGGGCTCGTACCTGTAGCCCTTGCGATCACTGATCCAACCATAGCTGCCTGCCGCGCTCATCCGCACCGACATCTGCGTGCCGCGTGGCGTGACAGGCCGAAACAATGGCGCATGCGAGAGAATTTTACGCAGGTCTGCAACAAGGGCCACCTGCGCATCCGGGGTAAAATACCCCGGGTGAATGGCAAAATCACGGATGCGCAACAGGGTCATGACCCGAAAATAACCCGCGCATCCGGGAAACACATACCCAATTTTCAGAAATTCGCTGTAACAGCGGCGCTTGCAGGCGTGTGGATGCCTCCTTATATACCCACCGGACCCGCTGGAGTGTAACGCCAGTGGAATGAAATGCGGGGCGGGATGCCGGAATGGGTCATCGTCTCGTGACATCGCCTTAAGACATGAAGGGATCGAAAACATGGCCAAAGTGATTGGTATTGACCTCGGTACAACCAACAGCTGCGTCGCGATCATGGACGGATCGCAACCGCGCGTGATTGAAAACTCCGAAGGGGCACGCACCACCCCATCCATCGTGGCATTCACCGACGACGAGCGTCTGGTGGGTCAGCCGGCAAAGCGTCAGGCTGTGACCAACCCGGAAAACACCGTGTTTGGTGTCAAACGCCTGATCGGCCGTCGCAACGACGACGCGGATCTTGCCAAGGACCGCAAGAACATGCCGTTCGAAGTGATTGACGGCGGCAATGGCGACGCATGGGTGCGCGCCAAGGGCGACAAATATAGCCCCTCCCAGATTTCCGCCTTTATTCTGCAGAAGATGAAGGAAACCGCCGAGAGCTACCTCGGCGAAGAAGTGACACAGGCGGTCATCACCGTACCCGCGTACTTCAACGACGCACAGCGTCAGGCAACCAAGGACGCAGGCAAGATTGCCGGTCTCGAAGTGCTGCGGATCATCAACGAACCGACAGCCGCCGCGCTGGCCTACGGCCTCGACAAAAAAGAATCCCGCACCATCGCGGTCTATGACCTTGGCGGCGGTACGTTCGACGTGACCATTCTCGAAATCGACGATGGCTTGTTCGAAGTGAAATCCACCAACGGCGACACGTTCCTTGGTGGTGAAGACTTCGACATGCGGATCGTCAACTACCTTGCGGATGAGTTCAAGAAAGCGAACGGCGTCGATCTGACCAAAGACAAGATGGCCCTGCAGCGCCTCAAGGAAGCTGCGGAAAAGGCCAAGATCGAACTGTCTTCCTCCAGCCAGACCGAAATCAACCAGCCGTTCATCTCGATGGACGGTAAGACCGGCCAGCCGCTTCACATGGTGATGAAGCTGACCCGCGCCAAGTTGGAAAGCCTCGTGGGCGATCTGATCAAGGCGTCGATGAAGCCTTGTGCTGCCGCTCTGAAAGATGCCGGTCTCTCGACCTCCGACATTGACGAAGTCGTTCTCGTCGGCGGTATGACCCGCATGCCGCGCGTCGTGGAAGAAGTGACCAAGTTCTTCGGCAAAGAGCCGCACAAGGGTGTGAACCCGGACGAAGTTGTGGCGCTGGGCGCGGCGATTCAGGCTGGCGTTCTGCAAGGTGACGTGAAGGACGTTGTTCTGCTCGACGTGACGCCGCTGTCGCTGGGTATCGAAACGCTGGGTGGCGTGTTCACCCGCCTGATCGACCGCAACACGACGATCCCGACGAAAAAGTCGCAAATCTTCTCGACCGCCGAGGACAACCAGAACGCCGTGACGATCCGTGTGTTCCAGGGTGAACGCGAGATGGCGGCCGACAACAAGATGCTCGGCCAGTTCAACCTCGAAGACATCCCGCCCGCACCGCGCGGCATGCCGCAGATCGAGGTGACGTTCGACATCGACGCCAACGGTATCGTGTCTGTGTCGGCCAAGGACAAAGGCACCGGCAAGACGCAGAACATCACTATCCAAGCCTCTGGTGGTCTGTCCGACGAAGACATCGAAAAGATGGTTCAGGACGCCGAAGCAAACGCCGAAGCGGACAAAGAACGTCGTGAAATGGTCGAGGCCCGCAACCAGGCCGAAAGCCTTATTCATTCGACCGAAAAGTCGGTGGAAGAACACGGCGACAAGGTCGACCCAACGACCGTGGAAGCAATCGAACTCGCGATTGCGGCGCTCAAGGACGATCTGGAAGACGAAAAATCGACTGCAGACAAGATTAAGTCGGGCATCCAGAACGTGACCGAAGCCGCGATGAAGCTGGGCGAAGCGATCTACAAGGCGCAAGCCGATGATGGCGATGCCGAACCCACGGCGGCAGATCGGGGTGGCGACGACGATGACACCATCGTTGATGCCGATTTCGAAGATCTCGACGACAACAAGCGCGCCTGACGCTGGTTGGGCGGAACCGAAATGGGGCCGGTCCGGACACCGGGCCGGCCTCTTTCGTTCCGTAGAAGGAGGGCATGATGTCCAAACGTGACTACTACGAAGTGCTCGGCCTAAAGAAAGGCGCTTCTGCCGACGAGATCAAGAAAGCCTATCGCACCAAGGCGAAAGAGCTTCACCCGGATCGCAACGCAGACAACCCCAAGGCCGAGGACCAATTCAAAGAGGCGAACGAGGCTTACGAGGTTCTCAAGGACGCTGACAAGAAAGCCGCCTATGATCGCTATGGCCACGCAGCCTTCGAAGGTGGCATGGGGGGCGGTGGGCGTCCCGGCGGATTCAGCGGTGGCGGGCAGGGCGACTTTGCCAGTGCGTTCTCCGATGTGTTCGATGACCTGTTCGGCGATTTCATGGGCGGCCAACGCGGCGGCGGGCGTCAACGCGCGTCACGCGGCGCTGACCTGCGCTACAATTTGCGCGTGACGCTCGAAGACGCGTTTGCCGGGCTGCAAAAGACGATCCAGGTTCCCACATCTGTGCAATGCGGATCGTGTTCCGGATCGGGTGCAGAAGGCGGTGCCGAACCTACAACCTGTCCGACCTGTTCGGGCATGGGCAAAGTCCGTGCGACCCAAGGCTTCTTCACTGTCGAACGCACCTGTCCGACCTGTTCGGGTTTGGGGCAGACGATCAAGAACCCCTGCAAAACCTGCAGCGGCGCTGGCCGTGTTCAGAAAGAGCGTGCTCTGTCGGTCAACATTCCCAAAGGCGTGGAAACTGGCACCCGCATCCGCCTTGCCGGTGAGGGTGAAGCGGGCCTGCGCGGCGGGCCTCCGGGCGACCTCTACATCTTTATCGAAGTCGCCCAGCACGAACTCTTCGAACGCGATGGCGTGCATCTGCATTGCCGGGTGCCCGTGTCGATGACGGTTGCCGCTTTGGGAGGTAACATCGAAGTGCCGACCATTGATGGGGGGCGCAGCCGCGTCGCAATTCCGGCAGGCAGCCAATCTGGCCGCCAGATGCGTCTGCGCAGCAAAGGAATGCCCGCATTGCGTGGGGCCGGGCAGGGCGACATGTTCATCGAATTGGCGGTTGAAACACCCGTCAACCTGACGGCCAAGCAGAAAGACCTGCTGCGCGAATTCGAAGAGCTGAGCGAAGACAACAACCCGGAATCCAAGAGCTTTTTCAAATCAGTCAAAGGCTTTTGGGACTCCATGAAAGGATGATTCGACGGCCCCGCCCGACGCGGGGCCGTTAAAGTCTTTTTAAGGACTTCTGCGCCATGGTCGGCTCATGAAGCGGTCTCGCGCAACTCAACTCTCGCTCTTCGAAGCGGCGGCGGTCGCCCCTGTGCAAATCGCGCCGCCAAAACCCAAACCACCCAAGCAGCCAAATTACGTCGCAGGCCACCGTGAACGCCTGCGTGCGCGATTTCTGGTCGGCGGCGCGGAACCGCTCCCCGATTATGAACTCCTTGAGTTGCTACTTTTTCGCTGTCTCAAGAACGGGGATGTGAAACCAACCGCCCATCGCCTTCTCGAAGAATTCGACGATTCCAACCGTGTGCTGTCTGCCCCGATCGAACGCTTGAAAAAGGTGAAAGGCATCGGCCCGGAAATCGCCCTCGACCTCAAACTGATCGAAGCGGCGACCCACCGCATGTCGCAAGGCAAGGTGCTCAAACGGCCCGTGATCTCAAGCTGGAACGCTTTGCTTGAACACTGCCGGGTGACCATGTCCCATCGCGAAACAGAAATATTCCGCATCCTCTTTCTGGATCGCAAAAATGTCCTCATCGCTGACGAAATCCAAGGCAAAGGCACGGTCGATCACGTCCCCGTCTACCCGCGTGAGGTGATCAAACGCGCGCTTGACCTCAACGCCTCGGCGCTGATCCTCGTACACAACCACCCTTCAGGGGATCCCACCCCATCAACCGCCGATATCGACATGACAGAAACCATCCAACGCGCCTGCGAATTGGTGGGGATCACACTGCATGACCACCTGATCATTGGCAAATCGACAGAGGTCAGCTTTAAATCCGAAGGTTATCTCTGACCGGCTTCTACCGCACCCAGATCTCGACTCGACGGTTCACCTGCCGCCCCCAGCTTGTGTCGTCACAGGCCATCGGCATCGCCTCTCCGAACGCATCCGTAGACAGACGCACTTGCGAAAGGTCTGCAGTCTCAACCGCTGCTTCGATGGCCTGTTTCACCGCTTGCGCGCGCTGCTGGGCGATCCGAAGATTGCCCTCTGCGGGGCCTTCACCGTCAGAGAACCCGACCAACACCAATTGCCGCCCGTCATAGACCCCGGCTTCGATCGCGTGGGCCAATTGCTGAACATTCGATCGCGACTGCGCATCCAGTCGGGCAGCACCCGCCTCGAATCGAAACGATGTGGACAATCGCCGCAACGGGGCCAACGTGTCGACCATGCGTTTCAGCGACGCCAAACCGTTCTCTCCGTCGGCCACCCGAATGGCATTGGCAAAGCGGTCACCTTGGGCATTCAGGCTGATCTCTTCAGGCGCCTGATCCACGAACCCGGCGCGCCGCGTGATGATCTGGGCCGGTCCCGTCCGTGTGTAAGCAAGGAATTCCCGCGCGAGCTTGGGCAAACGCCGGGCTGGGATATACAGAAACATCGGCGCGGTGAGCGGGTAGTCCTCGGTCTTTATGGTCAACCGGTTGGCACGCAACTGAAACCCGCATGTTCCGGTAAGCGCGAGCGGCTTGCTGTTTCCGATTTCGGAATAGCTGGCCACACCAAGCGCAAGCTGGTCACGCGCGACAGCCTCGGCAAGGGAAGCATTGCTTGGATGCCGCGTCACATCGTCGATCAGTGACAGGCCTGCCAGTTGCATCACTCTGTCTTCGACCGCTTGGGCGATACCGGATTGTGCGTCGCGCATATGGATCGAAATCGGTGCATCTGCCCCACCCAAGGTCCGCCAATTGTCGATATTACCGGCAAGAATACGCGCAAGGTCAGACACAGATATCGCCGAAACCGGATTTGTCGGAGACACGATCACCGTCATCGCATCCAACGCCAGAACGCGGCTGCGATTTACGTCATCAAGTTCACCAAGGCCAACCTCGGCGGCCAGCGCCAGCTCACCACTGCGGATTTCGCGCAGGGCCATCACCAGATCGGCCTCGTCTGCCAACAGATCGGCGAAACCCTCATCGGTACTCGACACACGAAAACGGAACCGCCCGACAGGCGTAGCGCCATCAGGGGTGGACAAGATATATTCGAAATGGGTGTCGTCCTGCTTGATCCGCTCGGCCTTGAGCCCGGTCTGAAGGGCAAACCCCTCAACCAGCGCAGGCATCATGACCTCACCGATTGTCGAAGACCCGGAAATCGACAGCTCTGCAACAAAGTCGGTCAGCGAAGGGCATCCCGGCCCCTCGCACAGAACACCGGACCCGTCGACGGTGAGTTCGCCATACTGTGTCTGGACACGGTAATACTGGCCATCGAAGCCCAACAATGTGCCGGATAATTCGATTGCACCATCCTGCGACCGAAGTGTCACATCATCGGCGCGCACCGCGGCACCATTCACCACAAGGAAAAGTGCGGCCCAAAGCACCGCACAGAACTGTTTCATCTCACAAAGAGCCTTTGACCCGCTCGCTTATTTTGCAGCGATTGTCAGGTCTTCGACAAGATTTTTCAACAGCAAGAAATCCCCTACCGCGTCACATCCCGGAACGTCGATTGTCAGTTCCTTTGAACTCAGCTCGGCGCCACTGCGGATTTCGAGTGTTTGCGCCTCAACGCTGCTGTTGCAATTCGACGCAAGGATTTCGGCTTCGATGGTCAGCGCGACAGTGCCCGAGGCCTGCGTCATACCCGATGGAAAGGTGTAGACTTCGGCCACGAGCGCGTCTGGTGCGTCCACTGTGCCGAGAGTTGTCAAAAACCCGCCCTGTCCGGTCGCGGCACGCGCTGCATCACGACTGGAACCGTGCCAGACGTGACCGTCTGTAAAGTACTCTGCATCGAATTCCCGCGCATGCAGTTTGAACCGCCCCGGGTTTACCGGAGAGTTTCTGGTTCAATAGTTAGGCTGCTTTTTCGTCAGCGTTCAAGCTTGCGTAGAATGCCTCCTCTGCTTCTTGTGGCGTGATGTAACCGACGGCGCTGTGAAGGCGGGTGTTGTTATACCAGTCGACCCATTTCAGAGTTTCCCATTCGACCTGACCGACCGACTTCCAGGGGCCGAGGAACTTGATGACCTCGGTCTTGAACAGGCCGATGATGCTTTCGGCGAGGGCATTATCATAGGAATCGCCGACGCTTCCGACCGAGGTATCGATGCCGGCCTCTGCGAGCCGCTCGGTGTATCGGATCGACAGGTATTGGCTGCCACGATCACTGTGATGGATCAATTTGTCAGCCTCAGACGGCGCCCTCTGGCAGATGGCCTGGTTCAGGGCATCCAAGACGAAACCAGTCGTCATCGAGGTCGAGACCCGCCAGCCAACGATCTTGCGGGCGAAGACGTCGATGATGAAAGCCACGTAGACCATTCCTTGCCAGCTGGAAACATAGGTGAAGTCGCTGACCCAAAGCTGGTTTGGCATGTCCGCCACGAAGGCTCGGTTTACCTTATCGTGCGGGCAAGGTTGTGCCGTATCGGGGTTGGTGGTGATCACCTTCTTGCCCTGCACAACGCCTTGTAATCCCATGACCTGCATCAACCTCTCCACCGTGCAGCGGGCGATATCATGGCCACTGCGGCGTAGCTGGTGCCAGACCTTGCGCGCGCCATATCGGCCCCGGCTGCCCTCGAAGGCCTGCTTGATCGCAGCCATGTCCAGCTGATCCTGCCTGGCCCGGTCCGATGCCAGATCCGGATCACGCTCCACGGCCTTGAAGGCGTAATAAGTCGATGGTGCGATCCCCAGAACCCGGCAGATCGGCCCGACACCATGGACACAACGGTGATCATCAATGAACGCGATCATTTGCGGAATGGGCGGTCGAGCTCCGCCGCTGCGAAATATGCGCTGGCCTTCTTCAGGATCTCGTTGGCCTGGCGCAGTTCACGGACCTCACGCTCAAGTTCCTTGATCCGATCCTTCTCGGCACTTGTCAGACCGGCCCGCTGCCCGGCATCGCGTTCGGCCTGCTGACACCAGACCCGCAGACTGTCCGGCGAACAGCCAAGCTTCGGCGCGATGGCCTTATAGGCGGCCGTATCGCTGGAATAATCGGTACGGTTCTCTCGAAACATCCGAACACCGCGTTCGCGAAGCTCGGCCGGATAGGCGGGGGTGAATCTCTGCTTTGTCATAGGGCTCATCCTTTGAGTGTTTTACTCTCCGGTAAACCCGGGGCGGTTCAGTTGCAGCCCGGCATCGCCGCGCCATTGCAGGACAACGCGATCGTAAAATGGCACCGAAATCTGTCAACGGCGGAGTAAAATTAGGCCACGGGGCGGCGCAAAACTGGGCCACTTTGGGTTTACGCGGGACGCGGGTGATGAGCGGCGGCCAGTCAGCCGCGCTCTCCATGTAGCTGGCGGGTGACTGGCCGCCTTGGACCGTCAGGTCCAAGTCTGGGCTTTGGATCAGTTGATGTTTTCGCCGGGCTTGCGTGCGCGGCTTTGCGCGAGGCGATAGCTTTCGCCGTTCATCTCGAGGATGTTGACGTGGTGGGTCAACCGGTCGAGGAGCGCGCCGGTCAGCCGCTCGGTGCCGAAGGTCTCGGTCCATTCATCGAAGGGCAGATTGCTGGTGATCAGCGTGGCGCCGCGCTCGTAGCGCTGGGAGATCATCTCAAAAAGCAGCTCGGCGCCGGTCTTGGACAGGGGCACGAATCCGAGCTCGTCGATGATCAGCAGCTTCACGGCAGCCATCTGCTTCTGGACGCGCAGCAGCCGACGTTCGTCTCGCGCCTCCATCAGCTCGTTGACCAGCGCGGCGGCGGTGGTGAAGCTGACAGACATGCCCTTCTGGCAGGCTGCCAGTCCCAAGCCCAGTGCAATGTGGGTTTTGCCGGTTCCGCTGGGCCCGAGGGCGATCACGTTCTCACGCCGGTCGATCCATTCGCAACGCCCCAGTTCCAGCACCTGCATCTTGTTCAGCTTCGGGATCGCCTTGAAGTCGAAGCTGTCGAGGCTTTTGGTGGCCGGGAACTTCGCGGCCTTGATGCGGCGCTCGACCATCCGCCGCTCGCGGTCAATGAGTTCCAGTTCCACGAGGCGCGACAGGAACTGGACATGGTCCAGTCCTTCGGCGGCGCATTGACGCGCAACCTTCTCGTGCTCCCGCAAGAATGTGGGCAGCTTCAGCGTCTTCAGATGGTGGGCAAGCAGGATCTTCGGGGCCTCGGTCATTCCGCCGCCTCCGACATCAAGGCCATGTAGCTGGCCGCCCGCGTCGTCTCGACATTCGCCCGCGGCAAGTAGGGGTAGACATCGAGATCAAGCCTCGGGGGGCGCTTCTCCACCTGACAAAGCACGAGGTGCTTCACGGCGTCGAAGCCGACCGCGCCCAGCTTCAGGGCCTTCTTCACGGCGGCATGCAGGTCATCCATCTCGAAGGTCTCGAGCAGACGCAGCACCTGCACATACTCGCGGCGCCCCATCTTGAGCATGCGCGCCTCCATCAGGCGGCGCAAAGTCTGGAACTCTTCGGGCAGGTCCCATTCCGCCAAGGGTGCGGCCTGGTCCAAGGCATTGATCTTGCGCTCGATCAGCGGGAGGTAGTGAACCGGATCAAAGATCATGTCCTCGCGATCGTAACAGCGCGGGTGTCGGGCGATCACCTCCCCGCGACAGCCGATCACGACCTCATCGACATAGCCGCGGATCCAGACATCCTGGTGGCCATAGGCGACCGGGACCGAGTAATCGTTGGTGTCATAGCGCACGAGAGACTGCGAGCTGACCCTGCCGCCCGCTTGGTCGCAGGCGTCGAACGGGGCGGCAGGCAGGGGGCGCATCGCGACCAGATCGCGCTGCAACCTCTCACCGATCGTCTCCTTGTGACCCCGAAGAATGCGCGTCAGGCGTGCGCGGCACTGCCCTTCAAGGTCTGCGTTGAAATCGTCCCAACTGGCAAAGTGGGGGATCGGCACCATGTGGTTGCGGCGGGCGTAGCCGACCATCCCCTCGACAGCGCCCTTGTCGTTCCCCTTCCCGGGCCGACCATAGCGATCCCGAAACAGGTAATGCGACTGCAAGCCGCTGAACAGCGCGGCGCGGATGCGCGTGCCGTCCGGTTGGATCTTCGACACCAGGCAGCGGTCGTTGTCGTAGAGCACCGACTGCGGCACCCCGCCGAAGAAGTCAAACGCGCGGACATGGCCGTCTATCCAGGCCTCCGCCGTCGCCGCTGGATAGGCCCGGACGAAATAGGCATCGCTGTGCGGCAGGTCCATGACGAAGAAGTGCGCCTTCTGCTCGACACCGCCGATGACGACAACCGCTTCGCCAAAATCGGCCTGAGCATGGCCCGGCGGATGAGCCAGCGGCACAAACATCTCCCGGGTCCGCCGCTCGCGATCACGCACGTAATCCTTGACGATCGTATAGCCTCCGGTGAAGCCGTGCTCGGCCTGAAGCCGTTCCCATATCCGCTTGGCCGTATGACGCTGCTTGCGATGCACGACCTTGTCGGCTTCAAGCCAGGCGTCAATGAACTCGGTGAACCCGTCCAGCTTCGGCCGCCTGATCGGCTTGTCCCGCCGGTAGCCAGGCGGCACCGAAAAGGCCAACATCTTATCAACCGTCCCACGCGAAATGTTGAAATGCTTCGCCGCCGCCCGCGCGCTCATGCCCTCGGAACACGCCAAGCGAACCTTCTTGTAAAGTTCCACGGTATAGATCTCCCCGCCCTCCCTGCCGATGCAAGAAGGGAAAAGTGGCAGGATTTTACTCCGCCCGCAGCGAGACTATCCCGCCGCTACCATGGCCTAATTTTGCACCGCCGTTTCCACCTGCTCTTTGGGTGCGAAAACTGGGCCCGCGAACCGAAACGGGGCCGGGGTTGGGTTAGTCAATCTGAGGTAGTGACATTGCAGCGTCACGCTGCAAAAACGGGTATTCTGTGTCAAAAACACGCTGTTTTGCAGCGCCGACTGTTCGCTGAATCGAAGCCTAAGTTATTGAAATCATTCGGTCAGGCCCCCTTTGAAGCGCACAAGATCGCGGTTTCAATTGGCGAAACCAGCGGGGGGCATTTCGGCAATTCGAGACCTAAGCCATTGAAATCCTTGCATCGGACCCCCTCTGAAACGAAGCGAAATGGATTTTTCAAAAAATAAAAAACACGAAAATCCCGCGAGGCGGCGGCCCCGCATGAGATCAAACCCCCGGAAGGGACCCAAGGGGTGGGGGGCTGCAGGCCGCGGCTGGCCGACATCGCGCCAGGTCGGGCGGGGCTAGTGAAATTGCCAACCGGCTGAATGTCGGTCATCGGCAGCTATACACGCGTGTTTGAAGGGGCTTCCTGTGGAGCAGCAACCCGGAAGTGAACGCAGCGTGTTTCGTATTGAGCTTTAGTTGGCTTTGGTGGCGTATTGCGCTTTTTGACCCCGGAGCTCCCTCAGCAAGTTGAAAACATCAACTGCGTCAGGTATTTTGTAAAAACCACTGGGCCGCTTGATCGCGGTTCTTTTGCGCGATCTATGCTCCTTGAAGATAACCGTTCCGAGCGCACCCGGTTCAATCCGGAGAACGTTCATCTCCTCAACCGGATAGATGTCCAGACTCTTCTTCCACAAGCCTGAAGTCGCGATGTAAGCATTTTTGTTTGTCAACGTGTACCACGTTCTTCGGCGTCGGTAGGCGTCGACAAGGATGTGACCACCTGCCATTTGCAGTCCGAATAGAAGAAATGGCAGCGCGAAAAGTGGAAAAAGATATGCGAGGATTGGCGCGCCCGGCCGAGCGACTGCCACCAAGGTACCGCCCATCCAAGTGAGGGAGAAAAAGGATATTGCGATCCCAAAGATCGTCAAAAAGCTTAAGGCATCAGAAAAGATGATTTGACCACCAGGCTTGCCGCTCCAGAGGATTTCCTCATCGGGTTCCAGAAAGTTGTCCCAGGCCAGATCAACGGTCATCTGATAGTCTCCTGCTCATCGCGGGTTTAGTCACACGTCACAGGTTGGAAAGCCCGTAACGAGTTACAGTCTATGATGGCCGAGTGACCTGCCCCCCGGTCGTCCCTCGTTCATAACGAGAGTCCTTGGGATTGATAGTGGTCGGTTTCGGGTTGGGCAAGCGCGCCGGGCGCGGAGCCCTCAGATTGCTCAAGCGCTTGGCGCGCGTCGGACGGGGTCTTGTTGCCCAGCGAGGAATGCGGCCTGACGTTGTTGTAGTCGTAGCGCCAGAGGGCCAGTTTGCGGCGGGCATCGGCTAGGGTGTCGAAGATCTCCTCGTTGAGGCATTCGTCGCGCAGGCTGCCGTTGAAGGACTCGATGAAGGCGTTCTGCTGGGGCTTTCCGGGGTCGATGTAATGCCATTCGACGCCGTTCTCGTTGGCCCATTTCAGGATCGCCTTGCTGGTGAACTCGGTCCCGTTGTCACTGACGATGCAGCTGGGCTTTCCGTAGACCCTGACCAGCGCATCGAGTTCCCGCGCCACCCTGGCCCCCGAGATGCTGGTGTCGCCGATCAGGGCCAGGTTCTCACGGCAGCAATCGTCGTTCACGGCGAGGATGCGGAACCTCCGGCAGGCACCGAACGTGTCGGACAGGAAGTCCAGGGACCACCGCTGGTTCGGCCGCAGCGGCACCGGCATTGGCGTTCGGCTGCCCCGTGCCCGTTTCCGGCCACGCCTGCGTCGCACCGACAGCCCTTCCTCCCGGTAGATCCGGTAGAGTTTCTTTTCGTTCATGATCATGCCCTTGCGCTCCAGCATGATGCCCACGCGCCGATAACCGAAGCGACGGCGCTTCTCGGCGATCTTGTGCATCTCCTCACGGATTTCCGGGTTGTCGGGCGGCCTCTCTCGTCGCACCGTCTTCGGATCGACACCGACCAGGACGCAGGCCCGACGCTGAGAGATCGGATGATCCCTCAGCGCTCGCAGCACCGCGTCCCGCCGTTGCACCGGCGTCGTCAGGGCTTTCCCAGCAGATCCTTCAGCACCACGTTGTCGAGCATCGCATCCGCCAACAGGCGTTTCAGCTTCGCGTTCTCATCCTCGAGCTGCTTCAGCCGTTTGGCATCGGACAGGTCCATCCCGCCATACTTGGCCTTCAACTTGTAGAACGTGGCCGGGCTCAGCCCATGCTTCCGGCAAAGCTCGGAGGTCGGCAGCCCGGCCTCCTGCTCTTTGATCATCCCGATGATTTGCGCTTCGGTGAAACGGCTTTTCCTCATGTCGTCTGCTCCTTCAGGTTGGGCAGACTCTACATCACAGCGAGGGAACTTCCGGGGGGCAGCTCACGAGTTATGTACAAGATATTGAAGTCGACACGAAAGAACGCCCCGACTGAGGTCGGGGCGTTCTTTGATTAAATCATGGCTTCGATCACTCTGCGGGCACTTCTACCGACTGTCGCTCTCCGACAAGGCTGTCCGGCAGGACGAAGGCCACCAATACGAAAACGGCGCCGAGAACGATGCCCAGAAGGTCACCTGACATCGCCATTAGGCCATCATATGACGCTCCCGGCACCGAGCCCAGGGTCACCTTGCCGCCTGCAAAATCGTCGAGCAGGCCAGACGCCTTCCACGCTGGATAGGTCGCCATATACGCCGCTGCCCCGAGCAAACCGCCCGCGATGAAAAAGAGTGCGTCCTTGCGCCCTGAGGCCGCTGCGCAGACACCGGTACCGGGGCAATATCCCGACGCCGCCCAGCCTGCGCCAAGCATCAAACCGCCAATGAAGACGCCGACATAAGCCGCCTTGACCGACATGTGGCCGACATCGACGAGACCAAGCATCTGGCCGCCGAACATCATGATTGACCCCGTACCGATAGCCAGAAGAATGGTCTTCATAAGGTGCAGCCGCCGCAATGTCAGCATGCCGCCGATCCAGTTGGGGTTGGTGGCTCCGATCCGGTCTAGGACCGCCCCGAAGGCCGCACCGATCACGATTGCAAGAAGAATGGAGGTCATGTCTCAGCCCTTTTTGTACATCAGCATGGCGGTGGGAATGGCGGCGGCAAACGCGCCAGCGGCAAAGATATAGCCCGACAGCGCGGTCTGCATCATCCCGGACATCATGTGCCCCGACGTGCAGCCCCCCGCCAATCGCGCGCCATAGAGCACGATGAACCCGCCCAGAAAGGCCACAGCATAACGCGCTACCGGCGTGACGCCGAAATTGGCGCGCCAGATCTCGGGAGCGGCCCGTTCCGCGGCGTCGATGCCGCCTCGAAGACGTGCGGACAGAAAGGCACCAAGAGCCATCGCGAGGACAAACACAAAGCTATAGTTCAGCGGGTTGGCCGCATTGCCCGCATATTTCCCACCTGACTTCGCCATATAGGCGTTGGTCGAGGTGTAAGCCTCGTCGGTCTTGGTTATGAAATCTGGGGATACCATGTCTGCAACGACACCGTTCAAGATCACGAATTGCGTAGATACCCCGATGGGCTTGACAAGCAGCACGGCGGCGAAAAACACCAGCCCGAGCAGCAGCCCCCCGAGTTTCCAATTGAGTACCATCTTTTGAGCTCCTTCATATTCTCGATTCAGAATATCAAGGGAGTGCATACGATGACTTGACCTATATCAAGGGTATTCGACAATCTTGACCAACCATACGAATTCGCCTTGGACGTGTATTATTTGAGGTTTTTTGACACCTGACTGAACTGGTCGGTTGATCGTAAGGTCGTGAAAGCGAGACCTCACAATGCCCGTCAGCCGAAGGGCTCAAGCAGCATTCGGAGCCGTCTTGTGGCTTCTGCCAGCACGTTTGGCTGCGCGGCCTCGAATGCCGCGCGTGTGGCGTCCTGGACCATCTCCTTCGGGATGGATGGGCCGAACATCTTCTTGATCGGGAACCTGGCCTTGCCCTTACGGACAAAGGCGTTGTTGCCGAGGGAGTCGACGAGGAACGCGCTCTCGAAACGCTGCCACCGGCCCCAGGGCTTGGCGCAGATTTCATAGAAGAACTGCCGTGGCCTGAAATGCGACAAGCTCACGGCATCACTTGCTCTGGTCTATTGTGTTATCGCGTAGACGGAACCATTTCGCGCTCGCCATCCGCGGTTGTGGTCATCTCAAGTATGGTCATGGGATCCGAATTCAGATTGATCAGGATACGATCGCCGTTGCCGATCGTGATCACTTCAAGAACCCTGTCGGTCTCGCGGCTGGGCGTGGGGACAGGACTAGGCTGCGGGCTTGAGATCATCTCCGGTTCTTTCTGCGGACCTTGATCATGTTCTGGCGTCGGTGCTGGTTCTGGCACTGGGCTAAAGGGCGGCTCTGGCAGTGGTTCAGGCGGATTTCGAGAAACTGTCCGCGTTTCAGCTTCGCTGCCGGCAGATTGGGTGACGTACACATTCCATTCCATAGGCCTTCCATCGATTTCGAAACGGACGACGTTGTGTCCTGGGCGCGCATCAACGGTCAGTTGAACCAGTTCCGCGTCGCCAATCTCGGCACTAGAGAACGGCTCGCCATCAACCAGAACGTAAGCCCGGCCAGGTGCGCTGTCCGAGCCATCAATGGCGATAATCCGGATCAAGCTTGGCGTCGTAAGTTTGACGAGAATGCAGTCTGAAAAAACCGGGCCGCCTGTAGCTCGGTGGACATTCGAGAACTGGATGTCATAACCAGAGCCCACTTGTTTTGGCGCGCCTTGATGGGCGCGCGTCGTGCAAAATCTGGAAGTCTCGTAGGCAGCGTAGTCGAGAGACGATTTACAGCCCGCCAAACCCAAGAACACAAAGATGACCGCACCGAACCTATCGGGTTTCATTCGCTGGCACCTTTTTGATTTCCGGTGTTATTTTATGACTTTACGGCCCAGCGCGCATGTAATGCAATATGTCCCGGTCAACGGAACGGCGTTTCAGCAACTCCTGTGTCATTGTGATCGTTCAGAAGGTTAGACAGCCGCGTCGCTTTGGCATCCGATGTCAACGCGCCCCGATTGAAGAGTTTTGAACGCTTCAATCACAATCCGGAACGCTTCTCACTCGTAGCCCGCCATGGCTTTCTCCATGTGAGCGACAAAACGTGCCTGCTTGGCTTGCGTCTCTGTTTTGAACCATTCGGTGCGCGTTTCACCTGGCTCATCAATGTTGCCCCAATGGTGGACCAACGACCAATCTCCGAAAAGACCAGGAATAATTTCCAAGCGGTAAAACTTTGCGGCGCGACCACTTTTGTTGTACCAAGTCAGGTCAATCATACGCACCACAACAGGATCAGGGATCACGGGTTGTCTCGTTTACAGCGGCAGCCCTTTTCTCTGCAAGTCTTGCGGATGTGCAAATATAGAGGTCACGCTGTATCTTGGTAACGTCATGTGAGCTTAATTCAGCGTTTTGTATATTTTGATATCAAAAAAATAATAACGCTTTTGCGAGATAACCAAGGAGGCCAAAGAACGTCATTCCGAAAATATTGTAATATAAGTCGTGGCCTGCAAGGCGCTCGATTGCGAACGCAACAAAAGCCCAGATGATCAAGCCTAAACCGACAAAGAAGCTCGCAATTACGACATCAACCATGAGCACAGTCCCAAAATGGACGACCCAATAGGCCTATTTCACCCCGCTGAAAAAGCTCCCACAAAGATATTCAAAATTCAAGGCCTTCACGGTCCGTGCGCAGTTTGTCAAAACTTTGGTCGTCGTTGACTGACAAAAGAGACAGAGCCCAAGGCATTGCCTGGGCGCCAAATATAAATTGCTCCCACGCCGACTGACTCCTGTACAAGTTGTTTTTGGTTTGTTCACCCAGAGTTTGACAGCCCAGCGCTCACGCTGATCAGACTTTCGACGTTACCAGCAATCCGATCTGTCGTGTGGCCTCAGCCAGTACCTTTGGTTGCGCGGCCTCGAATGCTGCGCGTGTGGCGTCCTGTACCAACTCCTTCGGAATGGATGGGCCGAACATCTTCTTGATCGGAAACCTTGCCTTGCCCTCACGGACAAAGGCGTTTTTGCCCAGGGAGCCTACGAGGAACGCGCTCTCGAACCGCTGCCACCGGCCCCAGGGTTTGGCGCGGACGCCATAGCCGAACTGCCGTGGGCTGAAATGCGACAGACCGAGGTAATCGCCACGCGCCTCGATCGTGTAGGTCAGGTTTGCAAAGGTTGACCGGATCGTGTGTGTCTCGCGGTTGATCAGCGCGACTTTTGCGCCGGTCTGTTTGCGCAGGGCACGGTGCACCTGCGTGCGGACTTTGTTGCCTTCGGAGTTGAGCGCGCGGTTGAAAGCGCGGGTTGCTGCCTGTTCGCCAACCCGGTGGATCGCCGCTTCGAAATGCACACGGGTCTGGTCGAGATCGCGCAGGATCACGTTCATGGGCCACCTTTATCGAGTTGATTGTCATCGGCGCCAGAGCGACACCAGTCATGCTGCATCGCGCCAGGCCCGCCCAACTGCGGGCTCCATCTGGTAGAAGGCAGCGCGCGATGCGCTGTCCCTCATGACTGGAGGACATGATGCCGAAACTTACCGATACCCAAAGCCTGATCCTCAGCCGCGCCGCGACACGCCCGGGCAATCTGGCCTTGCCATTGCCAGACGGGTTGCATGGCGCTGCTGCCAAAAAGGTCGTCACGATGATGACCGACCGCGGTTGGCTTGAGGAGGTCGATGCAGACCTGCGCAAGGGCGAGCCGCTCTGGCGCGAAACCGGGGATGGTCACGGCACAACGCTGGTGGCCACCGCGTCCGGACTTGAAGCTATCGGCATTGAGTCCGTTGTGGCGCAGGTCACCGCAGCCGTTCGAAAAGTACGCACGCAGAACGTCGCGCCCAGCGCGTATGACACTCCCGCCCAGCGCGCCGGCACCAAGCAGGCTCGGGTGATCGAGATGCTGCAACGCCCCGACGGCGCGTCCATCAAGGAGATCGTTGCAGCCACGGCGTGGTTGCCGCACACAGCGCGCGCGGTGATTTCGTCCGCGCTGAAGAAACGATTGGGCCTGCCGATCACCTCGCAGAAAGAACAGGGTCGGGGGACCGTGTACAGGTTGCCGTCTGCCTGACGGCATCAATTATCGCCACCGCTCAAACACACGGCGCAGCACATAGCTCCGGATCAATGAGACGCCGACAAAGGCTGCGCCGATGGCAAGGTTGTCCTGCAGGCTCGCGGTTAACCCAAACCACGGGAACACGATCAGCTGTGTGAGCACAGCCAGCGCGTAGCCAACGACGACGTTGGTCACCGCCTCAAGAAGCGACAAGCGGTGAGACTGGGGCATGGGATGGTCTCAGGACGAAGTTGGTGAAGACGATTGCGGCGCGTTTGCGGATGTGCTGACTTGGTGCCCAGCGCGCGACAATGGTTCCAAAAAAAAGCGCCCGGGTGAACTTTCCCCCGGGCGCAACTCTTCGATGATTAAGGGGTACGTCAAGGGGGGCAGCTTGTAAACCCACAATGTGAATCTGAGTCACTTTTTTTGGTGTGCGTTGATTTGTGTAAAGTCTTTTGAAGCTGTACGGTCGCGAGGGGCGAAAAGTACACGGTTGCGGATGCAGCAGCGGGTCGATCATTGCGTCGGGAGAGCGAGCTGCCTGTCCCTCGATCACCACCAATTTGCCGAAATGTTGTAAGTCTAAGCTCGGGTTTTTGTAACGTCTCTAATGCTGTATTTGTTTTTTTGTGAGCGGCTCGTGTTTGCATATGAAAACGCCGCTTTGAGCCGAGATTTTTTGTCCTGACCGGCTGTTTGGTGGAGTTATTGATCCAGCGCATGTGGATCAGTGCTAAGCGCTGTTAAGCCGAAAACATCTCATTCCAGTGTATGCGCCGTCCCCGCCCCATTGGGATTTCGCTTGCGTGTAGGGTTCCCGGTGCGCGCGGCTGGCTTTTTTGCCTTCGTGAGTGCTCAGAATGAGCTCACTGGGGACTCCCGGATGAGCTCATTGTGAGGGGATGGGGACCGCAGCGTAGGCCCATGGCATCAACGTATCGATGTCCTTGTCGAGATGACCATTGGCGAGCCTGGTGAAGAGATCTCGCAGGTAGGCATAGGGTTCGACGCCGTTCATCTTGCAGGATCCGATCAGGCTGGCGAAGCGCGCCCAGGAACGGCCGCCCTCGTCGTGGCCGGCAAAAAGCGCGTTGCGGCGGTTCATGGCCGGGCTGCGGATGGCGTTCTCGACCAGATTTGAGTCCATGTCGACATGGCCATCCTCGAGGAAGAGCCGGAAGCCGTCCTGGCGCCGCAGCATGTAGGAGAGCGCCGCGCCGAGGTCGGATTTGCGCGAGACACGTGCGGCTTGGGCGGCCAGCCATGCGAAGAACTGATCCACCAACGGCCGGGACAGGTCCTGACGGACGGCACAGCGATGTTCGGGGGCTGACCCGCGAATCGCATCCTCGATCTTGTAGAGCGCAGCGATGCGCACCAGCGCCTCGTCGACGATGGCGAACCCTTTTTCGGCTTGGCCTTGATCAGCTTTCGCCGGCCGTGAGCCCAGCAGAAAGCAAGCTTCAACGGCTCACCACCCTTGCGATCGGGCTTGGCCAGATGCGTATAGCCCCCGTAAGCATCGACCTGGATCGTGCCGTTGAAGCCAGTCAGGATTTCATCGGCATATTCGCCCTTTCGGCCGGGCCGATAGTGGAACACCACGCCCGGTGGCGCCGGGCCGTTCCAGCCCCGGTCATCGCGCAGCACCGCCCAAAAATAGCCGGTCTTCGTCTTGCCACGCCCCGGGTCCAGAACAGGAGCGGTTGTCTCGTCGACATAGAGCCGGGTGCTGCCCTGCTTTAGCAACACCGCCATTCGGTCCACCACCGGCGCAATCAGCGCACCGGTCCGACCCATCCAGTCGGCCAACACCGACCGGTCGATTGGCACGCCGTGTCGGGCCATGACCACAGCCTGACGGTTCAGGGGCATGTGCTCGGAATGCTTGGACACGCCGATCTGGGCCAACAGCGCCTCGGTTGGCCAACTGCCCTCCAGCAGATGCGCCGGCGCTTTCGCCTGAACCACACCCGCGCGCCCTTTGGGGCAGGCGTATTTCGGGCGGATCGTGACGATCACCTGATAGCGCGCCGGGATGTAATCCAGCCGGTCGACCCTGTCCTCACCGATCCGCACCATGTCGCCGCAACCGCATGGGCAGACGATGCTGTCAGGCTCGATGACACGCTCGACGCGCGGCAGGTGTTCCGGCAAGGCGCGCGCCTTGCGCTTCTTGCGCGGCGCCTTCTTCTCGGGATCGGTCTCGCTGGCCGCGATCTTCGCCTCGACCGCGGCAATCTGTTCCTGGGTCTCGGCGATCGCCGCTTCCAGATCCTCGAGAGCCAGCTCGAGCTGCGCGGGGTCCAGCTTTTCCGATTTCGGCCCGAACTTCGCATGCCGGTATTGTCCGACCTGGCCTTCCAGCTTCTCGATCAGGGCCTTCAACTCGCTGATGAAGGCGTCCTTCTCAGCCCCAACCGCCTGTTCATGCTGGCGGGCAGCACGCTCGACCGACAACTCGAACTGCGCTGCTTCGAACGCCTTCACAACCTCGGGCGGAAGGTCCGGAAACTGGCTGAGATCGAAGGGCTGAGACATGCGGATTCATAGCCGGTCCGGACAGGAAAGGCCAATAAAACAACGTCGAAACAGCTTGGTAAATCATCCCGCCGCAATGGGTGGAGCGACCCGCTGCGCAACGATCCGGCGCCAGTCCAAACCTTCGAACAGAGCTTCGTGCTGGGCCCGCGACAGCCGCATTGTCCCGTCCTGAACCTTCGGCCAGGCAAAGCTGCCTTGTTCCAGGACTTTGTAGATCATCACGAGACCTGTTCCGTCCCAGACCAAGATCTTCAGCCTGTCGCCGCGTTTCGAACGGAATATGATCGTCACCCCGGAATGCGGATCCAGCTTCAGCTCGGTCTGCACGATCAGCGCCAGCGCCCGATGCCCGCACCGGAAGTCCACCGGGCGCGTCGCAATCAGGATCGGCTGGCGCTGTCCCGCGACGATCATGCCGGTCCTCGCAACGCACGCACCACCGCTGCTGCCCGTTCTGCCGGAACATCGCCCGGCACCCGAAGAACGAGGTCGTTGGCGATCTCGATCGTGATGACGCCACCGGTCCGGCCGACAACTATTGACGGACACACATCCTCAGGCTCCACCGAAACCGGCACAAAGGCCGGCAAAGCGTCAGACGCCACACCGGCCATGGCGTCAGCGGGCAGGACAAGACGGCCCTCGCGCGCCTGACGCCGCCAATCTGAGAGCTGATGCGCTGCCAGATCATGACTACGTGCCACATCCGCCACCCGCGCGCCCGGCTGAAAGCTCTCGGCCACGATCCGGGCCTTCACATCATCCGGCCAGCGCCGATATCCACGCGTCCGCTGCACAACCTCGATGCAACCGTCAAACCCGTCCCCGCCATCCGCCATCATCATCTCCTTCTGAATGCTCAGAACGAAACTCGCCGCTCGGTCAGCGTCGGGAAACCGCAGAAATCAATGGGACGGGGACAGCGCATACATTCCAGTTAGGACGACGCATGACCTTATTTCCAGTTTTTATTTTGACGTGCACCGCGGCTGGGGCAGCTGGAGTCTTCTTCCGTCCCGGTGTGTGGTATCGGAACCTCGACAAGCCGGACTGGACGCCCCCGAACTGGATGTTCCCGGTGATCTGGGCAGTCCTCTACGTCCTGATCGCGTTCGCCGCGACCCGGATCTCTGAGATTCCGGACAACGACCTCGCGCTCGGGCTTTGGGGGCTTCAGATCACGATCAATACCCTCTGGTCAGGGGTGTTCTTCGGCTTACGCCGGATGCTGGCGGGGGTGGTGGTCATCGCGGCCTTATGGGTGACGGTTATGGCCACGACGGTGGCGTTCTTGGGGCATGATATGACCGCAGCGCTGATGATGGTCCCATACTTGATCTGGGGCACCTACGCGCTCGCCTTGAACACCTCCATATGGCTGCGCAACCGCAGCTGGGAAGTTTCGGTGGAGTAGGCTGGTCGGTTACCTTCGGGCCTCTGAACTGCCCGCCGAAACGAAACGGGCCTGCGCATGACGCAGGCCCTCAAGTTCAGTCTATATTTTTCAGATTATTCTGCGATAACCTCGCCAGTGGGGCGGGGCGTTGAAGCAGTCTCGGCCGGGAGAACCGGGTAGGTGACCTCTGGCACCTCACCAGTCAGAGCACCGAGGAACGCGACGATATCGGTTACCTCCTCCTCGGACAGTTCCGCGCCCAGTTGGGATTCGGCCATGATCTCGACAGCGACTTTCAGGTCCCAGACCACGCCGGAGTGGAAATAAGGAGCTGTCACAGCAATGTTGCGCAGTGGCGATGCGCGGAAGACGTATTCGTCCCCGACCGTCTCGGTCACCGCGAAGCGACCTTTATCGCCCTCAGGCAGAATCTCGGCACCGGGCTTTTCGATCAGCCCGAATGGATAATAGCCATTCCCTCCCAAGTTTACGCCGGAATGGCAAGACGCGCAGCCCGCGTTAAGAAACGCGCTCAGCCCGCGCACCTCCTGCTCGGTCATCGCCGAGTCGTTCCCGTTTAGCCAGGCGTCAAACGGCGCAGGCGTGATCAGCGTCGCCTCGTAGGCCTCGATTGCCCGGGCGAAGTTGTCGAAAGTCACCGGGTCGTTATCCTCAGGGAACGATGCGCGGAACCACTCCTGATACTGGGGCATAGAGTTCAGTGTCGCGATCACGTTGACAGGCGTGTTCGCCATCTCGACCCCAGCCTGGACTGGTCCCTTCGCCTGCTCGGCGAGATCCGGAGCGCGTCCGTCCCAGAACTGCGCCTCGTTGAACACGGAGTTCAGCACCGTGGGAGAGTTGCGCGGCCCTTTCTGCCAGCCGTGACCGATTGAGGTCGGCATGTTGTCGTCCCCGCCGGTCGCAAGATTATGGCAGGAGTTACAGGAGAAGACACCGGACGCGGACATGCGCGGGTCGAAGAACAGCGCCTTGCCGAGATCGACCTTCTCAGGGGTCACGATATTGTCGTTCAGGGCCGGGACGGTGGAAGGCAAAGGCGAGAACATCTCAAGAGCGAACTCACGGAGCTCCTCGTTCGCCAAGCCCTGGCTTGCCGTCATCACGGCGATTAGGGTCAGTGCGCTTCCTGTCTTGAATCTCATTCCTAGTTTCCTTCAGTAGTGTCTTGGCTGTCGCGCGCGAGATCATCGCACGATCAGCGCGACAAATAATTGATCTGAATCAGATGCTTTCGAATTTGAAGAACAGAAATGACCTGGGCGACATGAAGCCGCCCAGGGATAGCGGTTCGGATCAGTGCAGGTCGAACCGGTCCGCGTTCATGACCTTGGCCCAGGCGGCAACGAAGTCCTCGACGAATCGCTTGGTCCCGTCCCGTTGCGCGTAGACCTCGGCATAAGCGCGCAGGATCGAGTTCGACCCGAACACCAGATCGACCCGCGTCGCGGTCCAGAGGACCTGGCCGCTCGCCCGGTCTCGCAGCAAGTAGAACCCGTCTTCGATTGGCGCCCAGCTCAGACGCATATCGGTGAGGGTCACGAAGAAGTCGGTGCTGAGCGCGCCGGGCCGATCCGTGAACACGCCGTGCTGGGTCCCGCCGTGATTGGTCCCCATCACCCGCATCCCGCCGACGAGCGCGGTCATCTCGGGGGCCGAGAGGCCCATCAGCTGAGCTCGGTCCAGAAGCAGCTCCTCCGGCCTTACCACGTAGTCCTTCTTCACCCAGTTCCGGAACCCGTCATGGATGGGCTCGAGCACGTCGAAAGAGGGGGCGTCGGTCATCTCGTCCGTGGCGTCCCCGCGGCCCGGTGCAAAGGGGACCGTGACCGGAACGCCGGCGGCTGCGGCGGCCTGCTCGACCCCGACATTGCCGCCCAGCACGATCACGTCGGCGACGCTGGCCCCGGCGCGCGCTGCGATCGGCTCCAGAACGGATAGGACACGGGCCAGCCGTTCAGGCTCGTTGCCCTCCCAGTCCTTCTGGGGCGCAAGACGGATGCGCGCCCCGTTCGCGCCGCCGCGCAGGTCCGAACCCCGGAAGGTGCGGGCGCTGTCCCAAGCGGTGGCGACCAGGTCCGCGGTGCTCAGATCGCTTGCCGCGATCTCGGCCTTGACCGCGTCCACGTCCCAGCCGGTCAGGCCCTGCGGGACCGGATCCTGCCAGATCAGGTCCTCGGAGGGCACGTCGGGGCCGACGTAGCGGGATTTCGGGCCCATGTCGCGGTGGGTCAGCTTGAACCAGGCGCGCGCGAACACCTCCGAGAAGTGGTCCGGGTCCTTGTAGAACCGCTCCGAGATCTCGCGATAGACCGGGTCCTTGATCATCGCCATGTCGGCGTCGGTCATGATCGGGTTGTAGCGGATGGACGGGTCCTCGACGTCAACGGGCCGGTCCTCTTCCTTGATGTCGACCGGCTCCCATTGCCATGCGCCGGCGGGAGACTTCTTCAGCCCCCAGTCATAGGTGAAGAGGAGGTAGAAATACCCGTTGTCCCACTTGGTGGGATGCGTGGTCCAGGCCCCCTCGATACCGCTGGTGACCGTGTTCCGGCCGATCCCGCGGCTGGTGTGGTTGTTCCAGCCCAAGCCCTGCTCGGTCACGTCCGCGGCTTCCGGGTCCGCACCCAGAAGGGCCGCGTCGCCGTTGCCGTGGCACTTGCCCACGGTGTGACCGCCAGCGGTCAGCGCGACCGTCTCCTCGTCATCCATTGCCATCCGGGCGAAGGTCTCGCGGACCTGGCCCGCGGTCTTGCTCGGATCGGGCTGCCCGTTCACCCCTTCCGGGTTCACATAGATCAGGCCCATCTGGACGGCCGCGAGCGGATTCTCCATGGTCGAGGGATCATCCAGATCGCCGTAGCGGGCGTCGGACGGGGCCAGCCACTCCTTCTCGGCGCCCCAGTAGGTGTCCTTCTCCGGGTGCCAGATGTCCTCGCGACCAAAAGCGAAGCCGAAGGTCTCGAGCCCCATCGACTCGTAGGCCACGGTTCCGGCAAGGATGATCAGGTCGGCCCAGCTGACCTGGTTGCCATATTTCTGCTTCAAGGGCCAAAGCAGGCGCCGCGCCTTGTCGAGGTTCACGTTGTCGGGCCAGGAGTTCAGTGGCGCAAAGCGCTGGTTCCCGGTCCCGCCACCGCCGCGGCCGTCCGCGATCCGGTAGGAACCGGCCGCGTGCCAGGCCATCCGGATCATCAGCCCACCATAGTGGCCCCAGTCGGCAGGCCACCAGTCCTGGCTGTCCGTCATCAGCGCGTGGACGTCAGCCTTCAGCGCGTCCACATCGAGCCCCTTGAGGGCCTCGCGGTAGTCGAATCCTTTCAGAGGGTTTGAACCGCCCCGGGTTTACCGGAGAGTAAAACACTCAAAGGATGAGCCCTATGACAAAGCAGAGATTCACCCCCGCCTATCCGGCCGAGCTTCGCGAACGCGGTGTTCGGATGTTTCGAGAGAACCGTACCGATTATTCCAGCGATACGGCCGCCTATAAGGCCATCGCGCCGAAGCTTGGCTGTTCGCCGGACAGTCTGCGGGTCTGGTGTCAGCAGGCCGAACGCGATGCCGGGCAGCGGGCCGGTCTGACAAGTGCCGAGAAGGATCGGATCAAGGAACTTGAGCGTGAGGTCCGTGAACTGCGCCAGGCCAACGAGATCCTGAAGAAGGCCAGCGCATATTTCGCAGCGGCGGAGCTCGACCGCCCATTCCGCAAATGATCGCGTTCATTGATGATCACCGTTGTGTCCATGGTGTCGGGCCGATCTGCCGGGTTCTGGGGATCGCACCATCGACTTATTACGCCTTCAAGGCCGTGGAGCGTGATCCGGATCTGGCATCGGACCGGGCCAGGCAGGATCAGCTGGACATGGCTGCGATCAAGCAGGCCTTCGAGGGCAGCCGGGGCCGATATGGCGCGCGCAAGGTCTGGCACCAGCTACGCCGCAGTGGCCATGATATCGCCCGCTGCACGGTGGAGAGGTTGATGCAGGTCATGGGATTACAAGGCGTTGTGCGGGGCAAGAAGGTGATCACCACCAACCCCGATACGGCACAACCTTGCCCGCACGATAAGGTAAACCGAGCCTTCGTGGCGGACATGCCAAACCAGCTTTGGGTCAGCGACTTCACCTATGTTTCCAGCTGGCAAGGAATGGTCTACGTGGCTTTCATCATCGACGTCTTCGCCCGCAAGATCGTTGGCTGGCGGGTCTCGACCTCGATGACGACTGGTTTCGTCTTGGATGCCCTGAACCAGGCCATCTGCCAGAGGGCGCCGTCTGAGGCTGACAAATTGATCCATCACAGTGATCGTGGCAGCCAATACCTGTCGATCCGATACACCGAGCGGCTCGCAGAGGCCGGCATCGATACCTCGGTCGGAAGCGTCGGCGATTCCTATGATAATGCCCTCGCCGAAAGCATCATCGGCCTGTTCAAGACCGAGGTCATCAAGTTCCTCGGCCCCTGGAAGTCGGTCGGTCAGGTCGAATGGGAAACTCTGAAATGGGTCGACTGGTATAACAACACCCGCCTTCACAGCGCCGTCGGTTACATCACGCCACAAGAAGCAGAGGAGGCATTCTACGCAAGCTTGAACGCTGACGAAAAAGCAGCCTCACTATTGAACCAGAAACTCTCCGGTAAACCCGGGGCGGTTCAGAGAGCCAGAGACACTGGGTACCGCGCTGACCAAGCGCGTGGTAAACCCATAATCGGCCAGAGCGCCCAGCGCGTCATCCAAGGAGCGCACCAGCGCCCAGCCAAACCCCTGCGCTTGCACCGCGTCGCGAAACGCCTGCTGCGCCGGACTGAGCTGCCCCTTGCGGGATTTGAGCTCCAGAAACAGCACACGGCCATCACACAGCACCACCAGATCGGCAAAGCCGGGGTGCACCCCCATGCCGGTCAGGATGGCCTGGCGCTTGGCGCCCCGCGGCCCGGCCTGCGCGACCTCGTTTGCGCTGTGATGCACGATCGTCCCTTTGGGCAGGACGACCCGCAAGGCGCTGACCACAGCGCGCTGCAGGTCCGCCTCCGGTGTTCCGCGCGTCTTCATCGCCGGTCCTCCGGATCAGCCCAGGCGGGGCGGCCGCGGCCAAGGGCTTTACCCCCCAGAACGACGAGCAGGATGCGGGCATCCTCGCGCTCCTCGGGCGTCTGGCCATGCTGGACCAGCACATTGCAGGCCAGCCGGACCATGTGGTCGGAATGGTGCACCACATCGGCCACCACGATGCGGGCCTCGCGCAGGCGTTCGTCGATCCAGTCCTGGCGGCTGTCATCGCGCGCGCCGCGCCGGCGGCGGCTTTGGGCACGGAAGGGCAGGGGAAGGCTCATCGGCGTGCCCCCCGACGTCCGCGACGCTGGCCGAGACCTTCCTGCTCCTCCAGCCAGTCGAGCACAGCGCTGCGGCGATAGTAGATTTTCCGACCGGCGCGCACGCATGGTGGGCCGCGGCGTTCAGCTTCCCACCGGCGCAATCTGCTTTCGGTGACATCGAGTTGTTGTGCAAGGTCGGTGCGACTGATCCAGCCGCTCAACAAGGTCCCGGCAATCGGCCCGGTGTTGCGTTGATCTGCATGAGTGTGCATGTGTGTTCTCCCGTTTGGCAGTCCGAACGGCGATCGGACCTGCGGATCAGTCACGCACATCGACAGGGGTGGCAGGGAGGCACGGGGTGGCACGAAAACGGTGCCACCCGTGCCACCCCCTATTTTATTGGCTCTGAGGGGTGTGCCCCGACAGAAAGCGGCGACTGCGCTGCATTGCAGCAATTCGACCGTCATGGCGGTTTGCGAGTATTCAGCCGCAAACACGTTGATTTACAGGGGATTCGCCAACATTCGCGCGCAAACAGGGGGTGGCACCGCGCATTTAAGCGTGCCACTCCCTGATTTTATTGGAAATTTACAAGGTAGGTGGCGTTTACAAGCCGATTCCGGAGTGATTCCGCCCAAAAACCCAGATTTGGACTGGTCCGGTGTCTTTTTGTTTCGGCGCCAACGGCATGGCCAGTGCCGAATTCTTCAACAAAATAGGGGGTGGCACGCATATTGGCTTTTTCGTGCCACCCCGTGCCACCCCGTGCCACCCCGTGCCACCCCTGCCACCCCTGCCTCATGCTCTGCTTGATAAGAGGCGCGATTTACGCGTCATGACAGAGGCATGAGCGAGGGCGACACATGGTGATGAGACAGAAGCTTACCGAAGCCGTGGTGCGCGAGGCCGCAGCGGCGGACGGCCGGGACTACCAGATTTTTGACAGCGAGGTCCGTGGATTTGCTGTCTGCATCTATCGCAGCGGGAGCCGGGCGTTCACCTTGGATTACCGTCATGCAGGGCGCCAGCGACGGATGACCTTTGGCCGTTGGCCGGAATGGAGTGTTGCGGCTGCGCGCACCCGTGCAAAAGAGCTGAGACGCGAGATTGACGCCGGCGGCGATCCCCTGACCAACCGGACTGCCATGCGTGAGGCACCGCGTGTGACCGATTTGATCGATCGATATGTCGAGGTCCACCTGCCGCATCTGGCGCAGCTGAACGCGGCGGATCAGGCGTCGATGATGAAGAAGTTCATTGCGCCTGCCTGGGGCAAGATGCTGGTCACGGAGGTGAGTGCTTACGACGTCGAACTCCTGCTGACCAAAGTGGCCGAGGGACGGGCACGTCCTGCCAAGGTCAAGCCGAATAATCGAGCGCGCAAGCTGAAGGCCGCGCGGCCGACCCCAGTGCGCGCAAATCGTGTCGGAGAAGTGATTCGGAAAATGTTTGCCTATGCGGTCAAATGGGGCTGGCACGATGACAATCCGGCCATGGGATTCCGGCGCCGCATGGAAACACCCCGTGAACGCTATCTGACCCAAGAGGAAATCGCACGTCTCGCTGCCGCGCTCGACGCATCAGAAGACCACAGGGCCGCCAATATCATCCGGCTGTGCATGTTGACCGGCGCACGGGTCGGGGAGGTGCGCCAAGCCCGGTTTGAGGATTTCAATCTCGAGCACCTGTCATGGACCAAGCCTGCGACGACAACCAAGCAGCGCCGCGTACACAGGGTTCCGATATCTGACGAGGCTGCGGCGATCGTGCGCCAGCAAAAGCAAGCGGTGTTTTCCGGCTGTGCCTGGCTCTTTCCCGGCGACACGCCGGGCCAACCGTTGCAGGAAGTCCGACGTTTCTGGCGGCGCATCCAGAAGGAGGCGGGGATCGAAGATGTGCGCATCCACGATCTGCGCCATACCTTTGCGTCGCTCTTGGTCAGCGGGGGCGCCTCGCTCGAGATGATCGGAAAGCTGCTGGGTCATAGCCAGATGCAGACGACCCAGCGCTATGCGCATCTCATGGACTCGCCGTTGCGCGCTGGGGTGGATGCGGTGGCCAGCGTGTTTCAGCCCAAGCCCCGCCTGGTGCACAACGCTGAGCCAAGAGCCGTGCCGCCGGCCTCGCGCCTTGGTGTAAAGAGCGTCAAGACGTCTTCGCCTTGAACTTCAGGGATGATCCGCGCCGATTTGGCATGGATGATTGATGATCGCCCACCAATGTATGCACTTTCTGGTCCCATAGTCATGGTGCCTGCAGGAAGCTGGTTTTTCCTTTATGCGACTTCACCAAAAGGCGGAAATGGCCGAGACGCGAAGGCGCAAGATCCGGTGCCGACCTTTAAGCAGCGTTCTTTTTGGATCATCGCGAGCCCTCCTTGGCATACAAATGCGATCGCATGGCGGTCGCATCATCAAAGATGGGAGCAGGGAAAGATGGGCGTTTTTACCCAGTGGGAACGCCTGCCATGCGCAATGCGGGGCCCTTGCCGGGCCCCGCATTTCATGATCAGGCAATAATACCATAGGAATCCGCGAGCAAGCCGACATATTCAATCCGGGCGAAATCGATACCCCCGGTTTCATCGAGAAACTCACCCATGGCGCTGCCCTCGGCTATTTCTGTCCAGCGTCCATCCGCATCATCATCACGGTAAAGACTGAACTCGGTTTCGCCGAACCGCTCAACTTCCGTTTTCACTACATAAAGCGCGCCATCGAGCTCGATCGCTCTCAGTGTTTCATTCTGATCAAGCCTTTCGACGCTCCAGCCTCCTCGGAATGTTGCTTCCAGTGCGCTGTCGATCATGTCGCCCGACATCAGGTTGGCGCCGGTGGCATCGGTGCCGTTGGACAGTAGGAAACGCATGTCTTCGTGGTCCCCGCGGCTGGTCTGTGTGACCACTTCAAGCTCTAGAGACTGGGTGAAGGCGCCGTCAAAATCATCATCGGTGTAGAGCGTGGTTTCAACATCGTTGCGGCCAAGCTCAACCTTTGCGACGCCATCGCTGCGCAGCTCCCAGCTTTCGTTCCAGTCAAGCCGAATATCGCGGGCCATATCGTTGACCACCTTTGATGCGGCAACCACCTCGCCATCGACAAACTCGAACGTGTGATAGACGTTGGGCAGGCCCAGTGCAGGCGTCAATCCGCCTTCGTTCTCAAAGCCAAAGTCATCATCTGACGGATGGTCATCGTCATCGTGGTTGAATCTGTCGTCTCCGGTTGTGGGAGGCAGAGTACCGGGGGTAGCGCTTTCATAAACCTTACTGGCGAGCGTGTAGAGCCCGTCTCCATCCGGGTCAGAATAGGTGCTGATTTCAAGCTGGCCATGCTCAGCCTCCGTTTTCACGATATCGGTGCCATCAATGGCCCAGCTTTCATTCGCTTCGATCCGCTCGTATTCGCTCCGGCCATTCTCGATTTCGTAGACCGCGGTTACCGTGCCATTGGTAATCGTGAACTGGTAGGCTTCCTGCATGTCATCGCTATCGTCGTCATGACGATCATCGCCATTGTGATTGTCATCATCGTAGCGATCCGTGCTTTCGTAACGGTCGTCATCGTCGTCGTAGCGATCACGGCTTTCGTGTTGGTCGTCACGATCGCGTGAACGGGATTCAAAGCGGTCATCGTCATCATCGCGGCGAAAAAAATTCCAGAAGCTCATTGGTTCCTCCTCAAGAAACTCAGGTTAAGGTGCCCTGCGCCAAGTGCTGGCTCGACGGGCTCACGGCCTCAACTAGGCCTCCAACTCTGGCCTAGGCTATCTGTCAGAAGGGGGATATGGGAGCTTAGGCGATCATTTATAACTTCAGATATATGGCTCAGTCGGCTTTTTTGACGTATGCCTAAAGTCATAAAAGAGGAGAAAACTGATGCGGGGATTGGGCCTTGGTCTTGTAATCATGCTGTTAGGCATGACCTTTTTCACGTTCGATGCTGTGGCCGATCTGGTCACGCACATGAATGAGCGAAAATCCTACTCCTTCGAGCAGACATTGCACCTCATCTTTGAAATCCTTGCGGCCATAGGGCTCGGTTATGGTGCAGTAGTGGTCTGGCGTTACAATCGACTGCTGCGGGAGACCGCTTCCAGCCAGCAGCAGAAGATAATTCTGCTACGCGGCAGTCTGGAGGAGCTAATCGAGCGCCGCTTTGCCGAATGGGGTCTCACAGCGGCGGAACGCGAGGTTACGCTATTTATCATTAAGGGGCTTGCGACTGCGGATATCGCTGGAATGCGCAAAACTGCGGAGGGCACGGTCAAAACGCAAATCTCCTCGATTTTCCGCAAGATTGGTGTGCGCTCGCGGACCGAGCTCATGTCGATTTTCATGGATGAGTTTCTTGATGTGTCCGGCCGTGAAGGCGTTGAAAAGGCCCAAGCGCCGTCCGAGTCTTGCCTCGCGCCGCATCCGGTAAATTGAGGATTTCAACAAAGCGGCCGGGTCATAGCCAAATGCAGACGACCCAGTGCTGTGCGCATCTCACGGATTCGCCGTTGCGCGCTGGATTGGATGCGGTGGCCAGCGTGTTTCAGCCCAAGCCCCGCCTGGTGCACAACGCTGAGCCGAGGGCCGTGCCTTCGGCCCCGCGCCGGGGTGTGAAGCGCGTCAAGACGTCTTCGCCTTGAACTTCAGGGCTATGAGAACTGGTCTCAGCCGTCGTCGGATCGATCGCTCATCTGGGAAGCTTCCATCGACGGAGCGGTCAGAAAACCAGTCTTGAAGTTCTCGTATCCATGCAGCCTGCGAGGCTGGCAGCCCCTGTTCATAGATCCTGCGCGTGATCTCGATCCGCATGGCCGCCCAGTCGTAGTCACCGTCATCACCAAGCCCAGCGCCTTCTTCGATCCTGCCAAAAAGGTCATAGGTTTCTTCAAACCGCCGCACATCCTCTCCGAGGATCATCACGTCTCCAACGGAAACGGTGACACCGCTTTCTGGCTCGTCAATGTGAAGCCACTCATCACTGTCGAGCGGTCGCACGCGGAGCAACTGAGCTGTTTGGGGGCCGGTCCCACAATTGCGAAAGATCGGCACGATATCCATTGCTTGGATTTCCACGAGACCGCCGGCGCGTTGGTCCCCGCATGCGACCGGCGGGATGCCGGTCACAATTTTCAACGTCCCAATCCCCGCCCAGCCAGCAATGTCGTAGACAGTGCAGCCCCATCGAGCAGCGGTTTCGTGAATGGTGTACAATGCACGTTGTGGTAATCCCATTGACAGGCGTCCTTTTCGTCTGCGGCGCTGGCGGGCCGAGCAGACCCCGCAGTGTTGTTCCTCGTCTGGTTCGAGACCGGTCCGACGCCGATCGAACAAGATGTCCGCGCCGATTCGGTTTCGATGATTGACGATAGACCAGCGAGGGGGGCAGTCTCTGACCCCATGAGCATGGTGGTCGCAGGAAAAATGGTGTGTCGTATGTAAAAGCTCAGCGGCTTTACCGAATGGCGGAAATGGCTGCGGCCCGCCGGCGTGGGATTTCGCTGCAGAATGTCATGGAAGAGTTCGAGGTCGACGAGCGCACCGCTCGGCGGATGTTGCGTCAGTTCGAGGAATTGTTTCCCGGTTTTGAAACATGGGACGACGCAGATCGTCGACGCCGATGGTCACTGACGCAGGTGCCCTATATCGAGCACCGCGCATTGAACGAAACGGAACTGGCTGCGGTTGAACTGGCCATCCGGCGCATGGCAAGCGATGGCGCGGTCTACGAGGTGAAAGCCCTCGAACGCGTTCGAGATCGCCTGATCGCATCGCGACCGCCGCCCTTCGCGCAGGGGGGCCGAAAATTCGCAGAGCTTCTTCTGATGCTCAATGGCTATGCTTCGCGACCAGGTCCCGCACATGATGTGCCCGAAACGTATTTCAGCACGCTTTACAACGCGTTTCGGCGTCCGACACGCGTTGAAATCCTCTATCAGAGTGCCCGGGATACTGAACCCCGCTGGCGGCGGATTGAGCCCTATGCCGTTCTCATGGGACGGAGGTATTACCTTGTCGGGAAAGATGCGGATGCCGACACAGGGTACCGTCAGTACCGGTTTGACCGCATCACGGCGATGAATGCCACCGTCGACGTCTTCAAACGCGATCCGGAGTTTGATCTTGAGCGCTACAGCGCGCAGGCATTTGGCTCGTTCTTTTCCGAAAAAGAATACGGCCCGGTGCGATGGCGTTTTTTGCCCAGCGCGGCAGCCAACGCGCGCGACTTTGTGTTTCATCCCGATCAGGTGATGACCGAGGTGGAGGATGGCAGCCTGTTGGTCTCCTTCACGGCCAGCGGATGGCTGGAGATGGCCTGGTATCTGATCCAATGGGGCGATGCGGTCGAGGTTCTGGACCCCCCGGAGCTCAAGGAGATGCTGGGCAAAGTGCGAAGCGGGGAGATTTGGATTTGGCCGTGATCTCACTGGCGTGCCGTCATCCTGATGAAATTTGTAACGATTGCCCATTTTCGCAGCCTGGTCAAACGCAGGATTTATTGCGAAGCTTCCGCAATAACAGACGGGCAGGGAGCCGAAGTGACGGATTACTACGAGGAAAACGCGGGTGCCTTTATCGTTGCCACGCGTGACGTCGACATGTCGGACGCGCGAGGACGGTTTCTGGCCGTTGTGCCGTCGCGGCCGGATGGCCCAGCACGCATTCTCGATGCCGGATCGGGATCCGGGCGGGATGCATTGGCCTTTCGGCGTCTCGGGCATGACGTCGAGGCCTGCGATGCCTCACCTGCCATGGTTGCGGCCACGCAGGCGCATGCGGCTGTGCCGACCCGTGTGATGCGGTTTGAGGATTTCGCGTGGGAGCATCCATTCGAAGGTATCTGGGCCTGCGCATCGCTCCTTCATGTGGCCGAGGTGGACTTACCTGGGGTCATCAACTGCCTTGTCGAACATCTGGTGCCCGGAGGCGCGCTGCATCTGTCCTTCAAGCGCGGCACCGGCGAGCGAGTGAAGGACGGGCGACGGTTTACCGATATGACGGTGGAAAGCCTGGCGGCTCTCGTCTACCGATGCGGGGTTTTCCGACCGCCGATCATTTGGGAAAGCCGCGATTGCCGTCCAGATCGCGCGTCGGATGTGTGGGTAAATGCATTGGTCAAGAAAACGTGACTGGTGGATGGAGTGTACATGAGGCGTCAAGCAAAGTTTCCTGCGCGGTGTGCGATGCCGCTGCCAGTGCCATCGTGGAATGCGACGCCGAAGTCATCCTGATCCGCCACGGCGCAGGTCTCGCCCTTGCACCCCGCCGTCATGTCGCACGGTGGCGGGAGCTTTCCGCGGCTGAGCAAGCGGCCATTGCGGCTAGGATTGGAACGGCCCAAGTCCTTCTCGAGACGGAGGGCACGACCACGCGTGTGACGTTGGTCGAAACTGGTAGCCATGTTTACCTGCGGCTCGATCCGCCATTGGCAGCACCGGGCCCCTTGCCGGGCATGCCGCATGATCGCCCGCTGATCTCGGGCGGCGCAGATGCGCTGCATGCCCATCTGCGTCCGCTGATCGACCGGGCACGAGTGGTCGATCTATCGGTGTCCTTCCTGATGACCTCCGGCGTGCGGCTGGTCCTGCCGCATCTGCGCGACCTATTGGAGCGGGGTGGCAAACTGCGCCTGTTGACCGGCGACTATCTGGGCGTGACGGAACCTGCGGCCTTAAGACTGATCGCAGACCTTGAGGGTGCGCGCAGGCTGCATGTATTCCAGGCGGGGCAGATCCCGTTCCACCCCAAGGCCTGGATGTTCACCTTCGCGGGCGAAGGCGGAGGGCTGATCGTTGGGTCGTCGAACCTGTCGCGGTCCGCGCTGACTGACGGCATCGAATGGAACCTGCGCCATGTTGATCCGGTGGACCCTGCGCCGCTTCTGGCCGCCCGCGCGGCGTTTGACGCGTTGTTAGCCCGACCGGAGGTCACCGAGCTGACGCCCGCCTGGATCGACGCCTACGAGGCGCGCCGCGTGACACCGCAGCCCACGGTCACCGGCGCGCCAGTCGAAACCCCGGAAATCACTCCCATCCCGCACGAGGTTCAAGCCGAGGCGCTTGCGGCTCTGCGCGCGACCCGGGCGAAGGGCTATGGCGCGGGGCTGGTGGTGCTGGCTACAGGGCTGGGCAAGACATTCCTCGCCGCCTTTGATAGCGCGAAGGCGGCCCGCGTCCTATTCGTGGCGCATCGCGAGGAAATTCTCACTCAAGCCATGGCCGCCTTTCGCGCCGTTCGGCCCAGCGCCCGGCTTGGCCGCTATACTGGCGAAGAGAAGAACGCGGAGGCCGACATTGTTTTCGCCTCCGTTCAGACCTTGGCGCGCAATGCGCATCTGACCCGTTTCGACCCGCATGCTTTCGACTACATCGTCGTTGACGAATTCCACCACGCTGCCGCCGCCACCTATCGGCGGATTATCGAGCATTTTGAGCCTGGCTTCCTATTGGGTCTGACCGCCACGCCCGACCGCAGCGATGGTGGTGACCTACTGGGTCTTTGCGAAGAAAACCTCGTCTACGAATGCGATCTTTGGTCCGGGATCGACCGGGGGCTGCTGGCACCCTTCCATTATTTTGGCGTGCCCGACCCGGTTGAGTATTCGCAGATCCCCTGGCGCAGCGGGCGGTTCGACGAGACTGCGCTGACTGAAGCCGTCGCCACTCAAGCCCGGGCAGAGAACGCACTCGAGCAGCTGAAAAAACGCGGAGGCAAGAAGACCATCGGCTTTTGTGTCTCCCGCCGGCATGCCGATTTTATGGCTGAGTTCGCCCAAGCACGCGGCCTGCGCGCCGTGGCCGTTCATTCCGGCGATACCTCCGCCCCAAGGGCCAGCGCGCTGAAGGCGCTAGAGGATGGTGATCTCGATATCGTCTTCGCTGTCGACATGTTCAACGAGGGCGTCGACGTGCCCTCGATCGACACGGTGCTGATGCTGCGCCCAACCGAAAGCCCGGTGATCTGGCTGCAGCAATTGGGCCGTGGCCTTCGGAAATCCGCGGAAAAGGCCCATCTGGCGGTCATCGATTATATCGGCAACCATCGGATATTCCTGACCAAAGTTCGCATCTTGCTCAAGCTGGGCGCGGGCGATGGCGTGCTGCGGCTGGCGCTGGAGCAATTGAACGACAAAATCATACAGTTCCCCGTGGGCTGCGAGGTCACCTACGATCTACAGGCGCTCGACATCCTGCGATCTTTGATCCGCCAACCGCGCGATGGCGAGGAGTTGACCGCCTTCTATCGCGACTTCCGCGATCGCCACGGCACGCGACCGACGGCTTCCGAGTTGCAGCACGCAGGCTTCAACCCCGGCCGCACGGGGCATGCGGGTTGGCTCGGGTTCGTCGCGGATATGGGCGATTTGTCCGAGGCGCAGCGCAGCGCCTGGACCGAGCGCCGCACGCTTCTTGATGAGATCGAGACCACGCGCATGACGCGTAGCTACAAAATGCTGGTCTTACGCGCGATGATCGAGGCAGGCGCCTTTCCGGGTCGCATCGCGCTGACCGATCTGGTGGAGCGCGTCGCGCGTCTAGCTCGGCGCAATCCGCAGATCAAGGCTGACCTGAGCGTCGATCCTGATGACGCGCGCGGCTTACGCAAAGTCCTGCTGCAGCAACCGTTGAGGATTCTCGCCGAGACGGATTGGTTCCAGCTGCGGGAAGACACATTCGAGACCACGTTCATGGAAGACAAAACTGAACCGCCCCGGGTTTACCGGAGAGTTTCTGGTTCAATAGTTAGGCTGCTTTTTCGTCAGCGTTCAAGCTTGCGTAGAATGCCTCCTCTGCTTCTTGTGGCGTGATGTAACCGACGGCGCTGTGAAGGCGGGTGTTGTTATACCAGTCGACCCATTTCAGAGTTTCCCATTCGACCTGACCGACCGACTTCCAGGGGCCGAGGAACTTGATGACCTCGGTCTTGAACAGGCCGATGATGCTTTCGGCGAGGGCATTATCATAGGAATCGCCGACGCTTCCGACCGAGGTATCGATGCCGGCCTCTGCGAGCCGCTCGGTGTATCGGATCGACAGGTATTGGCTGCCACGATCACTGTGATGGATCAATTTGTCAGCCTCAGACGGCGCCCTCTGGCAGATGGCCTGGTTCAGGGCATCCAAGACGAAACCAGTCGTCATCGAGGTCGAGACCCGCCAGCCAACGATCTTGCGGGCGAAGACGTCGATGATGAAAGCCACGTAGACCATTCCTTGCCAGCTGGAAACATAGGTGAAGTCGCTGACCCAAAGCTGGTTTGGCATGTCCGCCACGAAGGCTCGGTTTACCTTATCGTGCGGGCAAGGTTGTGCCGTATCGGGGTTGGTGGTGATCACCTTCTTGCCCCGCACAACGCCTTGTAATCCCATGACCTGCATCAACCTCTCCACCGTGCAGCGGGCGATATCATGGCCACTGCGGCGTAGCTGGTGCCAGACCTTGCGCGCGCCATATCGGCCCCGGCTGCCCTCGAAGGCCTGCTTGATCGCAGCCATGTCCAGCTGATCCTGCCTGGCCCGGTCCGATGCCAGATCCGGATCACGCTCCACGGCCTTGAAGGCGTAATAAGTCGATGGTGCGATCCCCAGAACCCGGCAGATCGGCCCGACACCATGGACACAACGGTGATCATCAATGAACGCGATCATTTGCGGAATGGGCGGTCGAGCTCCGCCGCTGCGAAATATGCGCTGGCCTTCTTCAGGATCTCGTTGGCCTGGCGCAGTTCACGGACCTCACGCTCAAGTTCCTTGATCCGATCCTTCTCGGCACTTGTCAGACCGGCCCGCTGCCCGGCATCGCGTTCGGCCTGCTGACACCAGACCCGCAGACTGTCCGGCGAACAGCCAAGCTTCGGCGCGATGGCCTTATAGGCGGCCGTATCGCTGGAATAATCGGTACGGTTCTCTCGAAACATCCGAACACCGCGTTTGCGAAGCTCGGCCGGATAGGCGGGGGTGAATCTCTGCTTTGTCATAGGGCTCATCCTTTGAGTGTTTTACTCTCCGGTAAACCCGGGGCGGTTCAGAGCTTCAAGGCCAGCGATCGCACCTAGGGCGCCCGCCGGGTCTGGCGTGACGTTCTGGAAGACGGTCTCGCATATGGGCTGCATCGGATCGAACGACTGATGCGGATACATGCAATGAGAGCGCGGCCGAAGCGACGTGGAAAGCCCAAGGACGATGGCGAACGCTCCGTCATCGCCGACAACATCCTCGACCGCGACTTCGCGGCGGACCGGCCGAACCAAAAATGGTTGGCCGACTTCACCTACATCTGGACTGCCGAGGGCTGGCTTTATGTCGCCGTGGTCCTGGACCTGTTCTCCAGGCGCGTCGTCGGATGGTCCATGAAAGCGGATCGAGACGCCTCGCTGGTCATGGATGCGCTGATGATGGCCGTCTGGCGTCGGGGCAAATCAGACGCGCTGCTCCACCACTCGGACCAGGGATCGCAATACACAAGTGAGCAGTTCCAGCGCCTTCTGCTCGACTGCGGCATCAACTGTTCAATGAGCCGGGCCGGCAACGTGTGGGACAACTCGGCAATGGAGAGTTTCTTCTCGTCGCTGAAAACCGAGCGCACCGCCCGCAAGGTCTACCGGACGCGTAATGAGGCTCGTGCCGCTGTGTTCGAATACATCGAGCGCTTCTACAATCCGAGGCGACGCCATTCCAAACTGGGCTACCTAAGCCCCATGGCATTCGAGGCCCGAGCTGTGCAAACCTAACACTGTGTCCACGAAAACGGCAGCAGGCCACTCTTCATTGTCTGTCTCCTCAGTTGGAGAACAGGCTAACCCCAAATCGAGGACTTTTCAGGGGAGCAGGTCAAACTCTCTCGCTAGGTAAATTGTGTACTCGTCATACTTGATGACGGTTAAGACTGACGCATTGTAGAAATGCGATTTTGTTTGCTTGCTCTCGATGTTAAGCAGCACGGTATGTCCGACAGTTCTTATCGGAATACAGACACCACTGACTTATTGGACCGGGCGAGCATGGCGGAAACATCTATCAGTTTTCCACGCGGGACAGCGTCTTTGATTGGCAAATTGCCTTGGATTCTTGCAGGATTCGTTGCTGCTATCTGCCTGTTGCCGCACATCAGTGTGTTGGTTGCGGCATTCATGGGTTCGACAGAGACACTTCAGTCTTTGGCTGATACCGTTTTAGGGCGATACACCCGCGCCACGCTCGTTCTTTTGGTGACAGTGGTCACATTTAGCACCCTGATCGGTACTGTGACCGCTTGGTTGGTCACCACGACAGAGTTCAGAGGACGGCGGGTGTTGGAGGTGGCGCTTGTTTTGCCGCTGGCGTTTCCCGCCTACGTCCTAGCATACGCATACACCCATGTTCTTGATCACCCAGGGATCGTGCAATCCACATTGCGCGCTGTCACTGGATGGGGACCAAGGGACTATTGGTTTCCTGAAATCCGCTCTCTTGGTGGCGCGGCCGCAATGCTCACGCTGGTGCTCTATCCATATGTTTATCTTTTGGCGCGGGCGGCCTTTGCATCTCAAAGTGCGACCACTTTTTATGCAGCGCAATCGCTTGGACAGACACGGTTTGGCGCGTTCTGGCGCGTATCGCTTCCTATGGCCCGTCCTGCCATCGCGTCAGGTGCGATGCTTGTCGGGATGGAGACCATCGCAGATTTCGGCACTGTCTCGTATTTCGGTGTTCAGACGTTCGCGGTGGGCATCTATTCAAGTTGGTTTACCTTTGCCGACCGCGCCGCCGCAGCCCAGTTGTCGCTTGGCCTGTTGGCGTTTGCCTTGCTGCTCGCCATTCTTGAACGGGTCAATCGCGGTGAGGCAAGATATGCATTTGGACGAAAATTTGAACCGATGCCGCGAGTGTCCCTGACCGGATGGTCCGGGGGTCTTGCCCTGATGACCTGTTTTCTGCCTGCATTTCTTGGGTGCCTCTTGCCGGTTGTGATGTTGTCAGAAATGGCTGTGGGGTCTGAGCAAAGCTTGTTCAGCCCGCGCTATCTGCAATTCGCGCAAAACTCTGTCACTCTTGGTGTCTGCGCGGCGTTGCTTACCGTTGCCGTTGCGCTCTTGTTCGGCAGTCTTGCCCGCAACCGGCACTCATGGTTCGCCACTACCGTGTTGTATATCGGGCGTCTTGGCTATGCTGTGCCGGGTGGGGTCATCGCCGTTGGACTGCTGGTGCCGTTTGCATTTTTCGACAATGCGTTGGATGCCTACATGCGTGAGGCATTCGGAATATCCACGGGCTTGTTGTTCACAGGTTCCATCTGGTTGTTGGTATGCGCCTACATGATCCGCTTTCTTGCGGCTGCCATTGGTGCCTACGAGGGTGGCGTCGCTGTCATCAATCCAAATATGGACGCGGCGGCACGGGTGCTGGGGCAAAGCGAATGGGGACTGTTGCGTCGGGTCCATTTCCCTCTTTTGCGTCCAAGCTTGTTCACGGCGCTGCTCATCGTGTTTGTCGATGTGATGAAAGAGCTTCCTGCGACCCTTATCATGCGACCTTTCAATTTCGACACATTGGCGGTTCAGGCCCATCGTCTTGCTGCCGATGAAAGACTTGCCGGGGCAGCGGTGCCAAGTCTTGTGATTGTCGCAATTGGCACGCTTCCTGTCATCCTGTTGTGCCGTCGTATCAGAAACGAACAGGGCAACAAAAAAGAGGGCGCCTAGGCGCCCTCAATTTTCGCAATGCTGTATCGGCTTACTTCCAGCCAACTTCGTTGAAAATTTTCTGAGCTGTCGGCACGTTCTGCGCGACCTCGGACAAATCTACGTCGTCGGGACGGAACATGCCCAAGGCTGCGACCGACGGCGACAGGCCGACGCCTGGAACAGCAGGGTACTCGTCATTGCCGGCCGAGAAATACTGCTGTGCCTGATCGGATGCCAGATATTCGAGGAATTTGATGGCATTCTCAAGGTTCGGCGCATGCGCAGCAACGCCGCCACCGGACAGGTTCATATGGGCACCTTCACCGTTCTGCGCGGGGAAAACCCATCCAATATTCGCGCGATCGGCTTCGGACAGGCCTTCGACCTCTGTGCGCAGGGCACGGGCGAAGTAGTACGTGTTTGAGATTGAGATATCGCATTCACCCGACACGATGCCACGCAACTGGTCTGTGTCCCCGCCTTGCGGGTCACGTGCAAAGTTATCGACAAGTCCCTGCGCCCAGGCTGTCGCTGCCTCTTCTCCATGATTTTCAATTACAGCGCTGAGCAATGTCTGCGAATAGACGTTTGTCGAAGACCGGTGGCACACAAGTCCTTTATAATGCGGATCGGCCAAGGACACGTAATCCATAGGCGGGTTCGCCACGTCGTTTTTGTCATAGAAGATGATGCGGGCTCGTTGGCTGAAACCAAACCATTGATTGTCGTCATCTTGCAGACTGTCGGGAATACGCGCTTCGAGAATATCGCTGTCGATGGATTGCAGAACGCCAGCTGCCTTCGCGCGTTCCAAGCGCGAAGTGTCTACGGTCAAGAGGATATCCGCAGGCGAGTTTGCACCTTCGGCTTGCATCCGCGCAATCAGTTCGTCTGCATTGCCTTCGATGCGGTTGATCGTAATCCCGGTTGCTTCCGTGAAGTCCGAATAAAGCCGCTCATCGGTATCGTAGTGCCGCGATGAATAGAGGTTCACTTCGCCCTCTGCAAATGCGGCGGTGCTAAAAGCGGTGCTGACGACAAGCGCCAGGGTCGAAGTGGTCCTTAGGACGCGCATGTGACTCTCCATTATGCGTATTTCTTACGAAAAGAGTCAGTTACATGATTCCGGCGCATGATCAACACATTCTGAGTAATTTTGTCGGAATTATTTTACAGCTCGGACTTGCAGGTCTAGTGCTTGTTTTCCCCTTGTGATCATGGATGTGACACAAGAGATCAGAGCGCATTTTCGTCAGGTGGCATGCCGATCAGCGGCATAAGAAACGCACCCGCCACCGGGTCTAATGCAGCTTGGTAATAGCTTTCTATCAATGCGCTTGCTGCGTCGAAGGAGGCAGTGCTTCCATCAAAGGCTTGCATGACCAGCGACGCCGCCGTGAGGTCGGACATGCCGCGATCAATCGCAAACTGCGTGCCCAGTTCTGTCTTGAGAGCGAGGTATTGCTGGTCGTCGGCTTGCCGATCGACAAGTTCTTCATGCGCAAAGTTCGCAGTGTCTGCTTTTGCCCCTTGCAGAAGTTCAAGGATAAAGGTGCTGCGGCTGACCGCTCCGCTTTCCAAGGCAGTAGTCCAGAATAGGAGGCCATCCATATCAGGCGCCCGTCCCAAAACATTTTGGTAGATTTCCGAAACGAACCGCAACGCATTCATGTCATCGTCATAAAGCGCGCGTGTTTCGTCTTGGTTCGCGAAAAGACCTGCGATTTCAGCCAGTGGCATACCTTGTGCGTGGGCAGTGCCCCAAAAACCAAGGCCCAGGGCATCCGGCGCTCGATTGAAGTATGCGACGTAGAGTTCGATAAACACGTCAAGCGCTGCCTGATCCAGTGTGACGTGCCCGCCGAATTGCCGCAAATCCATTGGCTCATCGAATGCAGTATCGGACAACTCGAAGGCGATCCGCTCGATATTGTCCAGACGCATCGGCACAGCTCCGTCCTCGGTCCGGTCTGTGATGAACACCTGCCCGTTTTGAAAGGTGACAGTGTAATGCGTCTGGTTCCCGGCAAATTGCACTGTGTCGACGCCTTCCAACCCGTCGATATGTGTATGCCCTTGCATCGCGATCATCACGTCGTCCGATGACGTTCCCAAAAGCACGGAGGGCTCCATGCTAGCACTTGCAACATCACCTGAGGCAAGCACCACGCGGGCCTCTTCATCCGTCGCTGGGTTCGAATGTGGAGTGTCCGATTGGGTCGGTTCCAACTGAAAATGTGCTTCGGTCAACGGTGTTCCGCTCTGAGAACGATGCAGCACATCAAGTGTTGTGCCGTCGATCAATTCAACACGTGAGACGTTGTTGAATGGCTTGAAGACCGCCGCCAACACATCATCAATTGATGAAAACCCGCTGTCGATCAGTTGGATGATGTCTGTTTCAAAATCGAAGTCAGCAAGGCTGTTGCTTCCGTCGCCGGCCGCAATCACGAACACATCCCGACCCTCATGCCCGAAATACACATCGGCTCCGGGGCCTCCCCTCAGGACGTCATCACCTGCGCCACCGTCCAGATAATCGTCACCGGGGCCGCCTTGCACCGTGTCGTCGCCGGTTTGGCCAAACAGATCATCATTTCCGAAGTCTCCGAAAAGTTGGTCATGCCCTTCCGCGCCTTGCAGGGAATCGTTCCCGTCCAGCCCGTTGATCCTATCGTCCGTGACAGTTCCGAAGACACGTTCGCTTGTATTCGTTGCGATCGGTGGCTTTGTGCCTTGGGGTTCAAAGCCGGCTATCTGATATCCAATATCGGCAAGGATCGCTTTGTCGAGATCACTCACATGAACCCGTGAGCCATTCGTCAGTATCGGGTCCAAGGCGACGCTGTCGTCTGCATATCCCTCTTCGATGTGCGCGTGATCTTCCTCGAGCGGAATTGGGCGCCCGCCATTGGCTTGTACAGCATTGGGGCCGGTGAATTCACTGTTGGTGACCCATCGGTCAAAGGCGCCGGACGATCCGATCCCCAGAATATGTCCAATTTCGTGGATCACGACCGAAAAGAAGTCGCTGTAGCCTTGCACGGGACGGTCCACCGCGAACGACCAGTTGGCTTGGGAGTTGAATGTCAGAGAGCCTGCCCAGGGTTCGAAATCGGTGACAGGGCCAGAGCCTCTGAAATCGGATGAAATTCGTGCTGCGAAAACATCGCCTGAAGCGTTCCCGCCATCCGGCCCTGCCAATGCCAATGTTCCAGACGTTAGTGACCGCGATCCGACAAAGACAAGAATGTCGTCAATCGGTTCAGACAGAGTGACTGTCTCGATTTCAAAGGTTGTAGGGTTCTTGATGCTGAACACCGTGCCGACGGGGACGTCGATGAACTCATCGTTGAGGATTGCTGTCCATTCCGCAGCGGCTGCATCCAAGGCCGCGCGGCGGTTTGGGTCATCGAAAAACCCATCACTATCGTAGCGGTAATCGAAGTGGAATGAAAACGACACGGGCACAAACCTCTTTGGTCACAGCACACTCAAACGGGTCTCATCCACTGCAGGTCCTCCTGAGGGCGAAACGGTCTTATCAAGGTTGGTGGCGAACTTGGTCCATTTCGTGATCGCAATTGGGCAATAAGGTACTGAAAACGAGCAAATTCCTGTAAAAATTTATGGATGACTTAATCATGTACCTGCGACCAAGCGCCAAGGTGGCAGAATGCAAAGCCCACTTGACGCATCCTTAACGTCGGGTGCAGATGAGCGTGTCTACGGTCCGAGCGTTCAACAGCGTTCGGTGAAAAGGGAACGCGGTGCTTCTTCGGAAAAATCCGCGACTGCCCCCGCAACTGTGAGCGGTGAGCGACGCTGAAAGTGCCACTGGTGTCCGTCACGGACCCTGGGAAGGCCAGCATAGCAGAGACCCGCAAGTCAGGAGACCTGCCGAAGACGAACACCCAGTCCAATCGCGGGGCGCGATGGGGCGGCGGCTTCGTCCGTAGTGGTGTAAATCACCGTCTGCGGATGCGTCAGCATTCCAGATTTTTCATCACTCCGGTGCAGTGCGCCGGACAAGGCTGGGATCAATGAAATGACACGGCTCACCTCGAGATTACTTCTTTGCAGCACTCTCATCGCGCCATCAGCACTGATGGCACAGGATGTCAGTGGCGCAGTTATCGAACTCGAAGACATCGTCGTCTTCGGCGGATTGCTTCCGACGAACCTCGACACAACCGGTGCCACGATCGACGTGGCCAATTCCGCAGATATCCAACGCGAAGGGGCAAGTGCCACTGCCGCGCTCGATCTGCTTCCGGGCGTCTCGGTCAGCGCCAACGGTGGTTTGGGCAGCAGTGCGACAGTTCGTATTCGCGGCTTGAGCGGCCCCTATGTCGGGGTTCGAATTGATGGTATTGATGTCACGGATCCATCGGGCCCACAGACAGCCTTCAACTTCGGCAGACTAACCACCGGCTCGCTGGATCGTCTGGCAGTTGTCAAAGGGACGCAATCCGCAGTCTATGGGTCAGAAGCGATTGCCGGTGTCGTCGAGGTTGAGACTTGGCGGCCTGAAGTTTCTGGCGTTTCGGGCAAGGCACAGCTTGAACTGGGCAGCTTTGAAACCCGCTCTGCAAACCTGAGTTTCGGATATCTTGATGATCGTGCCGAACTGGCGTTGAGCCTTGGACGCGTGACCAGCGAAGGCTATTCGGCACGTGACACGGATGATGAAAACGACGGCTTTGAACAAAGCTTGGTCAATCTGTTTGCAGCCTACCAAGTCAGTGATGCCATCCGCATTGGATTTAACGGTTTCTGGTCGGAAGGCACCGCAGAGTATGATCAGGCGGCAACCGATCCGCGCGGCGAAATCGACGAAACACGCCGCGGCGTGCGGATGTTTGGCGAAGTGCAAGCGGGGGCTTGGACGCATGAGCTGTCCTTCAGCCGATACGAGATCGAACGGTTTGATCCGGTGGGCTTCACCCGCGATTTTCTTGGCGAACGCGATACAGTCGCCTACTTGGCCACGGGTGATCTGTCCTCGGGCGTGTCTCTTGCTTTTGGCGCAGACTGGAGCGAAGAGCGCGCAGCCTTGGATGGCGATGCATATGATGCATCGAACTCGGCGGTATTTGCAGAAGTGAAAGCGACACCAACCGATGCCGTCGAACTTTCGCTGACCCTGCGCTACGATGATTATTCGGACTTCGACGGGCAACTCTCGGGGCGTGCTGCTTTGTCGTATCGGCTGGACGAGGCAACCACCGTTCGAGCCTCTCTTGGCATGGGCTATCGTGCGCCGTCCTTGTATGAACGCTTTGGGCCTTATGCCGGATCGACCCCTCTGGACCCAGAAGAAAGCCTGAGCTTCGATCTTGGGATCGAGCATAGCTATGGTGACCGGGGAACGGTCAAGGCCACGGTCTTCTGGGCGGAAATCGATAACCTGATCGGGTTTGGCAGCGGGCCGAACTGCTTGCCGTCTCAAACATTTGGTTGCTACATTCAGACGGACGGAACAACCGAAACACGTGGTCTCGAACTGAGCGGGTCTTACGCAATCACTGATCGTGTGCGGGTGTCTGGTGCTTATACACTTACAAACACCGAAAATGACGGTGAACGTGTTGTTCGTGTTCCGCGTCACGATCTGTCTTTGGCGTTGGAGGCGGATGTGACGGATCGGTTGCAGATCGGCATCAACATGACCCGCGTTTCGGACACTCTGGACGGTTTTGGGACACTGACCCCTTTGGATGACTACACCGTTTGGGATGTCTCCGCGCGGTATGCGATCACCGACATGGCGAGTGTCTATGGCGCGATTGATAACGTCGGCGACGTCTCGTATCAGACGGTGCGCGGTTTCAATGCACCGGATCGGACCATCCGTTTCGGTGTTGAGACATCTTTCTGAATGATGCGCCGGTTGATGGCGCTTCTCAGCTGTGCGTTGGTCCCTCTAGGGGCCAGCGCAACCGATCTGCCGCGCGTGGTGTCGGTTAATGTCTGTACCGATCAGCTTGTCATGCTTCTGGCAGACCCTGACCAAATCTTGTCATTAAGCGATCTTTCAGATGATCCACGCAACTCGGTCATGGCCGAACGCGCCGCGCAATTTGCCAAGAACAATACGCAGGCTGAAACGATTGCTTTGCAAAACCCCGATATCGTTGTAGCCGGAGAGTACAGTGACCCGTCCATGCTTGCTTTGCTGCGGTCGATTGACATCGAGGTGGAGCAGTTCGCGATCACCCGGTCGCTGCGGGATATCCCCGGTGACATTCGTCGAATGGGCAAAGTTCTGGGCCAGGCTGATCGAGGCGAACAAATGGCCTTGGATTTGGAGCAGGACCTAGCAGCTTTTCCCGAGGCGCTCGGCGATCAACCAGTTGCAGCCTTCTTTCTGCCGAATGGTTTTTCCCTTGGGGCAGGTACTTTGAGCCATGACATCTTGACGGCTGCCGGGGTGCGGAATCTGTCTGATGAGCTTGGTCTTGTTGGCAACGGCACGCTCACATTGGAACAGGTGATCCTGAACCAACCGGATGCTCTGATCAGGTCGCAACCCTTTTCGGGTTTTTCGCTTTCGGAAGAAATGCTGACGCATCCCGCGTTGGAGGGGTTCCCAGCTTTGAAAACCTCTGTCGATTGGGTATGCGGCACACCGTTCGTGATGAACGCGATTGCCTCGGTTCGTGAACAGGCCTCCGCATTGAACCGATCCGCCAACGACTGACTGGTCAGGTGGCTGCACGCTTCCACGCCAATCGGATGGCTCCGTCAAGAGCAGTTCCCAAAGGTTCGGCCACTCTGGCTTGGTGGCGTTCATTGAGCCAAGGCGCGTAAAGAGGGGCAAGGCCTCCGACAAGGCAAACTCCCTCACCATCGATCAAACCAGCAGTGTCCAGACACAGGTCCAAGTATTCCGCCGCCTTCCGGATCATGTCACACGCGTGAGGATCGCCTTGGGATGCGGCGTCGAAGATGTTTGGTGCAAATGCTGCATAGTCTGCAGGTGCCGCTTTTTGCGCGAACGCAATCATGCGATTTGCATCCAATTCAAATGTTTGCAGAACGTCTTCGATGAAGGGCGATGGTGTTGCCAAACCATCGGTTACGAGCGCGCAGCGTTGCAACGCCAGCCGACCAAGCCATGCGCCTGATGCCTGATCCCCCAGGTGAAGGCCCCAGCCGCCAATCGACCGGACGCTGTCCCCTCGTTTAATGGCGACGAAAGATCCTGTTCCCACGCCAACCAGAGCCCCATCTTGGCTCCCAAATGCGCCGATGGCCGAGGTCAGTTGATCGTTGCTGATGCGGCAGTTCTTAAGTGGCAGACGCGCCGCACAGGATTGAGCATCTTCATGAGTGACAATTCCTGCCAAACCCAAATGAGCAGGCGCCTCTTTCACTCTGTCGAATGATACGCCAGCCAAAGATGTCACCTCGGTCAGCGCGGTCAGGATATGAGCGACCGTTCCGTCCGGATCGCTCGTGTAATTTGCCGAACCAGAATGCGCCGTGGCCAAAACTGTCCCATCCGGCGCGCCAAGAGCAGCGCGGCAGCCGCTGCCGCCACCATCCAGTCCGATTGCAAATTCCAAGCGATCTGTCATGGCTTAGGGTCTAGCACGACCGGCATGATCCAGCGCAATCGAAAATCCGCCGGGCGTATCTCCCGGCGGCATTGGGCGAAGGGTTGATTTGATCAGCCCAGAACGGCTTTGACCGCGCGGACCGTGCCCGCGACGACTTGGTCTGCTTCGGACTTGGTCAAGCAGAACGGCGGAGCAAACCCAAGGATGTCTCCCTGCGGCATAGCGCGCGCGATGATCTTGTCCTGCTCGAGCAGTTTGGCCGAGATCTGTGGGCCGATTTTGTCCGCGGCATCAAAGAAAACGCGACTGTCTTTGTCCCTTACAAATTCTACCGCGCAGATCATGCCGTCGCCGCGCACGTCGCCGACATTTCGGTGATCAGCCAGAGCTTCGCGCATCGTTGCATTGAGATATGCGCCTACGTTGCCTGCATTCGATACCAGGTTCAGATCGTCCAGCAATTTGAGGTTCGCAACACCTGCCGCAGCACCGATGGGGTGCGCGGAATAGGTCCAGCCATGTCCAATCGGTCCGTTTTCGTCGGTGCCTTGTTCCAACACGCTCCAGACCTTGTCCGAGACAATAGAGCCGGACAGCGGCGCATAAGCAGAGGTCAGCCCCTTGGCGATGGTAATGATATCGGGTTTGATCCCGTAATGCTCGGAGCCGAACATTGTGCCCAAGCGACCAAAGCCGGTGACCACCTCATCCGCAATCAAGAGGATGTCATGCTTGTTCAGCACGTCTTGGATCGCCTTCCAATAGCCTGCCGGGGGCGGGACGATGCCGCCAGTTCCCAGCATGGGTTCTCCGATGAACGCACCGATGGTGTCGGCCCCTTCGCGAGCGATTAGGTTTTCGAGATCCGCGGCACATTGGGCGACGAATTCGGCTTCGGTTTGGTTCAGGTCTTCGCGCCGATAGTAATAGGGTGCGGTGGTGTGGATCACCTGCTCGATCGGCAGATCGAATTTCTTGTGAAACAGCTCGAGCCCGGTTAGCGACCCGGTGACAAGACCCGATCCGTGATATCCACGCCAGCGCGAGATGATCTTTTTCTTCTGCGGGCGTCCAAGGATGTTGTTGTAATACCAGACCAGTTTGACATTTGTCTCGTTCGCATCCGATCCGCCAAGACCGAAATAGACCTTGGACATATGGTCTGGCGCGCGGTCGAGTATCATTTTCGCCAAGGTGATCGACGCCTCGGTGCCGTGGCCGACATAGGAATGGTAATAAGCCAGTTCCCGCGCCTGTTCTGCAATGGCCTCGGCAATCTCCTGACGGCCATAGCCGACGTTGACGCAATAAAGCCCGGCGAACGCATCCAGCAGCTTGTTGCCGTCCCGATCTTCGATGAACACACCCGATGCCGTTTTGATCACGCGACTGGGGCTTTCGCCGCGAGCATGTTGCGCAAGGTGGGTGGACGGGTGGAAGAAGTTATCTCGATCCCACTGATCAAGTTGGTCATTCCGAAGCATGTCGTTTTCCAGTCATTAAAGGTGACAAATCGTTGTGCACATCAGTCGATGATTTCGGATGGTGTCAAGAAATCACGTGCTGATTCTGTGCGCCATTCGACAGTATTCCTGCCGAGTTGTGCACATCTTACGATAAATTTGGCTGAGGACCAACCATGCCCGAGGGAAATGCCCCGTTTAGTCAAACTGAATACGACCGCCGTATAGCGCTGACACGTACCGCGATGAGCGAAGCCGGACTGGACGCCCTGTTCGTCACCGACCCGTCCAACCAAGCTTGGCTGACAGGGTATGACGGTTGGTCGTTCTACGTGCACCAAGGCGTTCTTCTGCGCATGGAAGGCGAACCGATGTGGTGGGGGCGGTTCATGGACTCGATGGGCGCCTTGCGTACCTGCTGGATGTCAGAGGACAATATCTTTGGCTACGCCGACAGCTACGTGCAATCGACAGTGCGCCATCCAATGCAAGAGCTCGCGGCACGTTTGAAAGACATGGGTCTGGAATCAGCCAAGATCGGCGTCGAGATGGAGAACTACTACTACTCGGCCAAAGCGCATCAGGTGTTTGTGACGGAAATGCCCAACGCCACGTTTGCCGACGCCACCGCGCTGGTGAACTGGCAGCGGCTGATCAAGTCGCATGAAGAGATCGCCTTTATCCGAAAAGCAGCACGTATTTCGGAGCGCGTGATCGAAACCGCCATCGACCGTGCGGCTCCGGGGGTGCGTAAAAATGATGTGGTGGCCGATATCATGCATGCCGGGATCACAGGTGTGGACGACATTTGGGGCGACTATCCGGCGATCGTACCGCTGACGCCATCTGGACTTGATGCGACGGCTGCGCACCTGACGTGGAACGGCGATCCGATGCGCGAAGGTGAAGCGACGTTTTTTGAACTCTCCGGTTGTTACCGCCGCTATCACGCACCTTTGTGCCGAACTGTTTTTCTGGGGACACCGCCGAAAGAGATGCTTGATGCCGAAGCGGCCCAGATCGAAGGGATCGAAGCTGCGCTCAATGCGGCGCGCGCTGGCAACCGAACCCGCGATATCGCGCAAGCACTTGTCGACGTTCTGCAGAATCACGGCATCTATCGCGAAGGCCGCTGTGGTTATCCGATCGGCCTGAGTTACCCGCCCGATTGGGGCGAACGTACCGCATCCCTCCGTGTCGAGGATGAAACCATTTTGCAGCCCGGCATGACCTTCCACTTTATGCCGGCGCTCTGGATGGATACTTGGGGACTCGAGACAACCGAAACCATTCTTATCACCGACAGCGGCCCCGCCGAAGCCTTGTGCAACGTGGAGCGAAAGCTGTTCGTCAAGGACTGACGCCGTGGACCACTTGCAGCGCACAACCGAAATTCTTGGTGATTTAATTGCCTACCCGACCATTTCGGCTGACAGCAATTTCGACATGATCCTGCACATGGCGGGGCTTCTTGAAGATGCGGGCGCGCGATGCGAGGTGATGTCGTCGCCTTGCGGGACCAAAGCCAACCTGTTCGCCACGCTTGGGCCGGATCGCAACGGCGGCATCCTCCTGTCCGGCCACAGCGATGTGGTGCCCGTGGCAGATCAGGCGTGGACGCGTGACCCGTTTCAAATGGAAGCGGCTGACGGACGCCTTTACGGGCGCGGCACATGTGACATGAAAGGCTTTATTGCGGCTACATTGGCAATGGCGCCCTATTTTGCGGATCGCGTTGTGGACAGGCCGGTTCATTTCGCTTTCACTTATGACGAAGAAGTCGGCTGTCTTGGAGCGCGGCAGCTTGCCGAAACCATGGCCGAGCGCGAATGGACGCCGGGGGTGGCGATTATTGGCGAACCGACTGAGATGCGGATTATCGACGGCCATAAGGGCTGCAACGAATACACAACGCATTTCAATGGTCTGGCCGGGCATGGATCATTGCCGGATTACGGGGTCAACGCTGTTGAATATGCGGTCCGCTATGTGAACCATCTCTTGGGTCTAAAGGAAGACTTGCGCGCCCGAGCACCGAAGAATTCTCCTTTCGACCCGCCTTGGACTACGGTCAATGTGGGGGCATTGGTCGGCGGCGTTGCGCATAACGTAATCGCGCCATCTGCGCAGGTCGATTGGGAAATGCGTCCGGTTCAGCCGGGCGATGCCGAGTTCGTCAAAGACAGTCTAAGGCAGTATTGCGAAACCGAGCTTCTTCCCCGCATGCGCGCTGTTCATCCGGGCGCGTACATCACCACCGATGTGATCGGCGAGGTGGTTGGCCTGATCCCAACAGATGAAAATGAAGCTCGCCGCATCGTGTCGGAATTGACCGGTGCGAACAACAGCGATGTCGTGGCCTTCGGCACCGAGGCTGGTCTATTTCAGGCGCTTGGCACGGATGTCGTGGTCTGCGGCCCGGGGTCGATCGAACAGGCGCACAAGGCAGATGAGTTCATCGCCATCGAACAGTTGAGCCAATGCATCGGTATGCTGGAACGATTGGGAGACAGGCTGGATGGCTGATGGGGCGTCAGACGGCGGGATGACAGTCAAGGATCGTCACGCCGCACTGCACGAAACCCTGCGGCAACGCATCTGTCTTTTGGACTACCCCCCGGCGACGCACCTGTCCGAGATCGCTTTGGCTCAGGAATTCGGGACCAGCCGTACCCCGGTGCGCCGTGTGCTTGCGCGGTTGGAGGAAGAGGGTCTGGTACAGTCCGTGCACGGGGTGGGGACCATCGTCACGGACGCCGACATTACAGAGCTTGAACAGGCTTACAGGTTACGCGTCGAGTTGACGGCGTTGACCGGGACGCTTGATCCAGTGATGCCGGGCGACGCGTTCTTTAAGCGCTTGCAAGCTTTGATCGACCGCGCGTTTGAGATGGGGGTGTCAGGCACACCACGAAGCTTTACCGAACTGGATATGGATGTGTTTCAGACCCTGCTGGAGCTTACGGCCAATGACCCGCTGCGAAAGGTTCTGGAGCGTTTGTATTATCAAACCAAACGCCTTTGGCTGGTTCGTGCGATCAAGGCAGAACTGGATTTGGAGGATGAGTACCGCATTTTCCGGCACGAACTTGAAGCGATTCAGATCGCTTTGCAGTCCGGCGACCTCGGCGCTGTCGCGCAGATTCAGCGTGCGCATATCTCTATGAGCTTCAATCGCTTGGTCAGGCGGCGGAACGAAGACGCAACAGGGTGACCGTGATCAATCACGCCTGTAGCGCAGCGCGAAAATTGGCAGCAGTATTCCCAGAACGGTCAACCGGAACACATGGTGCGCGGCCACAAGTGCAGGTTCCAGACCGGTTTCAATGGCAAGCGCCGCCATGACTTCGACCCCGCCCGGCGCAAAGGCAAGGAACAATGCGGCTGGCGGAAATCCAATTAGCCGTGAAGCGATATAGGCACCGATTGTGGCGATGATGCAGCCGACGACAGTACTCAGCAGCCCTGCAACGAATGCGCTTTTCAACAGCGAGCGATCAACGCCACCGAACCGTGTGCCGATCAAAGCGCCCATGCCAACGAAGGCCGCCATGGTCATCCAGTTGGGCGCGACGCCTGACACAAGCCCGGTCCCATGCGTGATCGCCGATACGGCCATTGCTCCGATCAACAACGGTGCCGGAACAGCCAAACGTTTCAGACCGAGGCCGACAGCCAAGGCCAGCAGCAGGACAAGCACAAGGTCGACCGCCGAACTGGTCCCTTGCCCGGCAAATGTTGCTGTTCCAGTAATCCCCCAAAGGGAAATCAGGACCGGCACCATCAGCGTCAGCAAGAAAACCCGAACTGTTTGGATCAGCACGACCTGTGGAACGTCTGCTTTCAGATCAGCGGCAAGACCAAGCGTGAAGGTTAAGTGACCCGGTGCAGCCGACAGGAAGGCTGTCACAGGACGATGACCGAAAAGCAGCCGCAGGCAAAGTGGCACCACCACCATGATTGCGATCAGTGTCAGTGTCAGAACCATCAAGGACAACGGCCATGTCATCGCGGCGGAAATAACATCGGGCGTCACGGTGCTTCCGATTTGGGCGCCAATCACAATGAAGATGATATCGCAAAGCCGTGGTGGGATCTGGGTGCGTACGCCCAACAACGTCGCAGCGGCAACGGTTGTGGCCGGCCCGGTCACGGCAGCGGCTGGAAATCCAACGAGATAAAACAGAATTGCCCCCCCAGCACCGATCAAAAGCGTCGGAATGACTGGGGGCACCTGCCTGCTAAACGCCTTCATAAGTCCATCGGTACTCCGGTGGCGTCGGTCCCTTGTTGCGGCCACCCTGCTCCATTTGTTCCCATGCGTGGGCGAGGATACCCACCGAGCGCGACAATCCGAAAAAGCCGCGTGCAAGTGGTGCGGGGCAACCCAATTCTGCGTAGATAACGGCCGTCGCACCGTCGATGTTCATCGGAACAGGTTTGCCGCGTTCCTCGGCGAGGCGGGTTTCAATGGCGCGCCCGATCTGGGCATAGACACCGGAAACGGCTCCGACCTTTGCTGCATCGTCGACCAAACCAAGCAAGCGTGGTGCACGGGGATCGACCGGTTTGTGGAACCTGTGTCCGAAACCCGGAATGAAACGGCCATGCTTTTCGCGCCAATCGTCAAGACAGGTCACAAGTTTGTCCAATCCAGCAGTCTCGATCTCGCGGTATAGCCCGACAGCCTGTTCCCCGGCGCCTCCATGCACATCGCCAAGCATATTGAGCCCGGTCGCCATGGCCGATTGCAGGCCGATCCCGCAGGTCGACGCCATGCGCGCAGCCGCAATGGAAGGCGCTTGAGGGCCGTGATCTACTGCGGAAACCAAAGCGGCCTCGAACAGATCGGCGCGCGGTCCCGAGATATCTTCTCCGACGACCATCAACCAGATCATGCGGGCAAACCCGGTGTTGCCGATCAGTTCCTGAACCGGCTGACCGCGCAGGTGGATGCGTCCCGGCTCCATGTCGATGATCTTTGTGCGCCACCAGTCCGATACGTCGGTGTTTGTTGTCAAATCACGCCCTCCTTGCGCAACGTTTCAATCTGTATCCGACTGTAGCCAAGGTTTTCCAAGATGCTTGTTGTGTCCTGACCCAATTTGGGCGGCGGCGTTGAGACAGTGGGCCGGGTTCCGTCGAACATTGCGCCGACGGACACGACGTCCACTGGGCGGTCAACACCCGGAACAGAAACAAACCGAGTGATGAAGTCGCGATTAGTGATTTGCGCGGTGGCGAGCGCTTCAGGCACCGACAAAACCGCCCCTGCAGGAACGCCAATGCTGTTCAGCTCTTCGGCCCAATCCCGCGCAGACCGGGTCGTCAAAACCGTTTCGAGTTCCGCCTTCAGTCGCAGTCTGTTGGTCTTGCGCTCCTCACGTGTCAGGAACACGTCTTTGGACAGTAGGTCTTCGCGTCCAAGGTGACGCGCAAGAGCGGCCCATTGTTCATCCTTGTTGGCGGCAATATTGATCAACCCATCTGAGCATTGAAACGCGCCGGATGGTGCGGATGTGGGGTTCTCGTTTCCTTGTGCGCTGGGCGCGACGCCGCCGATCAGATGGTTGGACACGACCCATCCCATCGTCGCTAGAACTGATTCAAGCATGGATACGTCAATATATGCGCCTCGTGGCGTTGCGTTCAGTGCAGAGCAGATCGCCATAGCTGCGGTCAATCCGCCGATGGTGTCTGCGAGCGGATAGCCCACGCGCAGAGGTGCGCTTCGTGCGTCGCCGGTGATCGACATTACACCTGACACACCTTGAATAATTTGGTCATAAGCAGGCCGGTCAGCCCAAGGTCCGGTTTGGCCAAAGCCGGAGATGGCGCAATAGACCAGGTTCGGGTTGATCTGCTTCAAGGTGTCATAGCAAAGGCTCAAACGCTCCATGACACCGGGTCGATAATTCTCGACCAGTACATCCGCACCTTGCACGAGTTGCTTAAGGACATCCTTGCCACGCGGGTCTTTCAGGTTGAGCGTCAACGAAGACTTGCCAGCGTTCTGTGCCAGAAAGCTGATCCCCATACCCGCCGCAGACAGATCGGGATCAGAACCAAGGTTTCTGGCAAGATCGCCTTTCCCGACAGCCTCGACCTTGATCACATCTGCGCCGAGATGGGCAAGTTGATGGCAGGCGAAAGGGCCTGCCAAGACATTTGTCAGATCAAGGACGCGGACCCCATTGAGGGGTCCGGTCTTTGTGTCAGTCGCCATCTGCCACGCCTTCGGCCCGCTTGCGCGCCCGGTAGCCGCGATAGCTTGGCAACACCACAAGGATCAAAGCCAATACAAGCAGGCCAAGCGTCATCGGCCGTTCAAGGATGAAGTCGAACCCACGGTAAAGCTGCATTGCCCTTGCAAAGTTGTTCTCGAGCATCGTGCCAAGAATGAACCCGATCAGCAACGGAGCAAGTGGGAAGTCTGCGAACCGGAGGATCGTAGCCACGACACCGAACCCGACAAGGATCAGAAGTTCCGTCGAATTGTTCTGACCCAAATAGCTGCCCATCAGGGTGAAGAACAGGATGAACGGGATCAGGAACGTGCGTGGGATGGTCAGGATCTTGGCGATGTAGGGAATCAAAGGTAGGTTGAGGATCAACAGCACCAGATTGCCCAGATACATTGAGATGATGACCGCCCAGAACACTTCGGGTGTGTCTGTCATCAGGCGCGGGCCCGGTGTAACGTTCAGCGCCAGCAGAGCGCCAAGCAGAATTGCCGTCGTTCCCGATCCGGGGATGCCCAAGGTCAACAAAGGCACGAACGATCCCGTACAAGCGGCATTGTTGGCGGTTTCAGGAGCAGCCAGCCCCTTGATCGACCCTTTGCCGAACTCTTCTTGTTCCGCGCCCTTGGCGATGTTGCGTTCGACGGCATAGCCAAGGAAGGATGCGATAGTGGCCCCTGCGCCGGGCAATACTCCGATGAAAAACCCCTGTAGCGACTGGCGCCCGATCACAGGCGCTATGGTGCGCGCTTCTTCTTTGGTGATCCGCATATTGGTAATCTTGCCACTACCGTCACTAGACCCACTCGCTGCGCGCGCCGGATTCATGACCAGAAACAAGGCCTCCGGAAGAGCGAACATCGCCATGGCCAGCGTGATGAAAGAGAAGCCTGATTGCAGCTCCATCATTCCGAAGGTGAAGCGTGGTGTGTTCGACAGCGCTCCTTCGCCGACGGTGCCCAGCATCAGGCCCAACAGGGTCATCATCAGGGCCTTGGCGACCTGTCCGGTCCCAGCAAACGCCGCGATTGCAGAGAGGCCGACCACCATCAAGGCGAAATATTCCGCCGAATGGAACAGCAGAGCGACCGAGGACAGTGCCGGGGCAAAAATCATCAACAAGATCGCGCCAATAGTGCCGCCCGCGAAGCTGGCGATGGCGGCGATGGTCAGGGCCTTTCCGGCCTGTCCCTTGCGCGCCATGGGATAGCCGTCAAAGCTCGTTGCGACTGTACCTGCGACCCCCGGCGCATTGAGCAGGATTGAAGAGGTCGATCCACCGAAGATCGCTCCGTAATATACTCCAGACAAAAGGATCAGCGCGGCCGTTGGATCGCCTATGCCAATGGCAACCGGGATCATGATTGCGATGATCGACATAGGCCCAAGACCTGGCAACATGCCGATCAATGTGCCGATCACGCAGCCCATCACAACCATGATAAGGTTGAACGGAGTAACCGCCGCCGACAATCCGATTAGAATTCCTTCAAGCATCTTTTCGGCCCCCTACATGAACATGAAGGGCCAAGGGCGCAGGAAAATTCCCAGCACTTCTTGGACCAGATACCAGATCGACCCAGCGGCGATGACCGTAACGGGGATCAGGATGTGAAAACGACGTTCGCCAAGAATGACTGCGCCAAGAACGAGAAACGCGACGGTGGAACCGACGAAACCTAAAGGTCTAAGGGTCAGGGCGTAGGCAACCATGAGAACCAGAAGTGCTACGGCTTGACCCACGTGATAGTCGCCAAGACGGTTGAGATCGATGGCGCCATCCTTGGCCGGAGCGCCGTCTGCCGGGGGTTTCGATGTGAACAAGACGACCAGTCCAATGAACAATCCCAGAACGGTCAGAATTTTCGGGAAAGTTGATGGCCATACCGGGTTGCGTTGCAGGATTGGCGGTAGTTGGTCATCCATTGTGAAAAAGGCCGCATAGCCGTAGATGCAACACAAGGCGATAAAGGCCAAAGCGATCCAGCGATCGAGCGCCATGTCTCAACCCTCCAAGTTGTTTTTGTGAAGTCATGCGCGGCGGATGCCCTGCGCCAGCCGAACCGGCTGGGCATCCGCCTTGAAACAAGCGCGGTCCAGTGGGACCACGACAAGGTTTAGAGGAACCCGAGGTCCCGCATCAGATCACCGATCTGCTTTTCCTGACCTTCGAGGAAGGTCTTGAACTCGTCACCCGGACGGAAAATGTTGACCAGACCCATGCGCGCACGGACTTCTTCCCACTCGGGGGTTTCCATCATCGCGGCCAGCATGTCTTGGTAAGCGGTCAGCTTGTCTTCGGGAAGACCGGGGGCTGCAAAGAAACCACGCCAGTTGACGAACTGTGCGTCGATGCCTTGCTCGGCAAAGCTGGGTGCATCCTGGAACGCGGGTACGCGATCAGGCGCGGTCACGCCAAGAATGCGCACTTCTCCCTGTTCAGCCAATGCAACCGCTTCAGAAAAACCGGTCGAGAGCGCGTCGATTTCACCGGACAGCAGACCTGCCATCGCTTCGCCGCCAGCGTCATAGCCGATATAGTTGAACGCGGTGGGGTCTTCGCCCGCTGCCTGCATCACGATTGCTGCAACAAGGTGATCCATACCGCCCGGAACCGAACCGCCGCCGATGGCGAAGTCAGCCGCGTTTTCACGGTACGATGCCAGGGCATCCTCCATCGAGTTGATGGGACTGTCTGCGGACACGACCAAGGCCGCATAGTCGCCGACGGTGCCTGCAACCAGTGTCAGATCGCGGAAGCTTTGCGAGATCTCGCCAGTCAGGGCGCGGATCACGATCGGGGTCGAGTTGACCATCAGCGTGCCTTCGCTGCTGGCCGCGTTTTCGATCAGGTTGCCGATTGCAACACCGCCGCCGCCGCCTGACATGTTTTCATAGGTTGCCGTCCCGACGAGACCGGAATTCATAAGGGCTTCGCCCGTTCCGCGCGCAGTGCCGTCCCAACCGCCGCCGGCACCGCCGGGAATCAGGAAATGCACGGATTCCATTTTCTGGTGCCCGCCAGCATATGCGATGCCCGACACGGCAACAGTTGCAGTGGCCGCAGCAATAAGCGCACGGCGTGACCACTCAAGAGTGTTCATTGGTTATCCTCCCATTTGACAGGCGGTCCTCCGCCGCCCATGGTCGTACATCACCACACAAAGCTGACAGAAGCCTGACACGGGGCCACGAGGGAGGAACGGGGTGCGCTATCTTCTGGTCGAGGACAATCTCGAATTGGCCGAAGCTGTGGTCAATCGCCTGGCGCTTGATGGCCACGCGGTGGATCATGCTGCATGTCTTGCCGATGCCGAGGACTGTCTTGCAGCTGCGCAGTACGACCTGATCCTGTTGGACGTGATGCTGCCGGATGGCGATGGTCGCGAGTTCCTTGCGCGCAGTCGCACCCGTCTTGAAACGCCGGTTATCGTTCTGACCGCGCGCTCGCAGGTGTCGGACCGGGTCGGAGCCTTGGATCAGGGTGCAGATGATTACATCACCAAACCGTTCGATTTTTCCGAGCTGGAGGCAAGATGCCGTGCCGTGCTGCGGCGTCGCGGCGGAGAGGCGCGTAACGAGATCCATCTGGGTGACGCGGTCTTTGACCCTTTGGCAGGAACCTTGCGGCTTGGGGCAGACTCAATAGACCTCCGCAACCGAGAGATCCGATTGCTCGAGGTTTTCGCGCGGCACAAGGGGCACATTCTGTCAAAGAGCCAACTGATGGACCGCCTGTTTTCTTACGATGCCGAAGTCACTGAAAATGCCATCGAGGTCTATGTCGGTCGATTGCGCCGACGTATTGATGGCATGGGTGTGCGGATCGAAACGGTGCGAGGCCTTGGCTACAGGATGGAGAACTGAAAGGCGTGACAGGCACGGGATCAATCGGCCGCAGGCTGACGCTGCTCCTTGCGGGCGTTGCAGCTTTGTTGTCCGTGCTCAGTTGGTGGATGGTCACCGGGCTTGCAAGGCAGGCGGCAGAACGCACTCAGGACAATGTTCTGGCTGCATCTGTCACCACGATCGCCGAGACATTGCGCAGCGAACAGGGCGAGGTGCGACTGGAACTGCCGTATTCCGCGTTCTCCATGCTGGGAGCCATCAGCGAAGACCGCGTTTTCTATCGGGTTGCGACGGGCGACACCATTCTGACAGGCTACGAAGACTTGCCGGTACCAAACGAAATCGTTTCGTCGCTGGGGCGTGTCGTGTTCGATACAGGGGAATACAGCGGGGAAGAGGTGCGCATGGCGACGGTTTCGCGCCTTGTTCTTGCAGGTGCGCAGCCCGTGCCAGTGAAAGTGACGGTTGCTCAGACGCGCGGCGGCGTTGCGTCGATTTCTGCCGAACTTTCACAGTTGGCGGCGTTTCTGTCTGTGGCGTTCTTCCTCGTGGCGGTCTCGCTATCGGCATTTGCTGCAAGAACTTCGCTTAAGCCGCTGAACGAAATCGCCGCAGCCGTGTCACGTCGCGGTCCCTCTGATCTACGACCCTTGCGCCGCGCAGCGCCGACCGAGCTTGCCCCTTTGTTGACATCGCTGAACCGACTGATGGACCGTCTGGGCCAGAGCATACGCAGCGCCGAAGACTTCATCGCCGAAGCAGCGCACCGCATCCGCACACCTTTGGCAACGGTGCGCGCGCAGGCCGAAATCGCACTGCGATCCGCCAGTGACGATGACCAGAAACAACGCTTGCGGCAAATGATCCGCGCCATTGATGAAAGCTCTCGGTCCGCTGGTCAATTGCTGGACCACGCAACCGTCATCTACCGCACGGATGATCTTGTTCGCACGCCAGTGATGCTGTCCGATCTGGTCGGTCAGACTGTTGCGGGTCTTGAACCAACGGCGTCAATGAAAGACATTCGGCTGGATGTCGAAGCGCTCCGTGCAAAGGCAGAGGTCGACCCAGTTCTCATCGAAAATGCTTTGCGGAATGTTCTGGACAACGCGATCAAATACTCTCCGCCTGAGACGGTCGTGAAAGTAGCAATGGCCGAAACCAACGGCGAAGTGCGAATTGCCGTCACGGATCAAGGGCCTGGTCTTGGAGAAGGCCCCGCAGACCAGCTCACGCAGCGTTTCCAGCGGGGGCGCAATACACAAGGCATTGTCGGCTCGGGTCTTGGCCTAACGATTGCCAAAGATGTTCTGGTGGCGCATGGGGGCAGATTGGAACTCGAAACGTTGCAAGGAGGCACCGGAACATGCGCCACGCTTGTCTTGCCATCTTCCTGAGCCTGTTCACGACAATGCTGACTGCGTTGGAGATCGAAGACCATCGCTTCTTTCCCGGGACAGGGGAGCGAGTGCTAAAGGTCATTTCCACAGCCGATCTTGAGGTCTTTGCACCCTACCTTGCCGCTTTTCAGTCCAGTCAACCGGGCCTGTCCATCGACTATACGGTTGTGTCCTCTGCCGAACTTTATCGGGCCATCCGCAACGGGGCTGCGTTTGATTTGGCTTTGTCGTCTGCCATGGACCTTCAGTTTCAACTTGCCAATGATGGGTTTGCAAAAAGCCACCGATCCGAAGCTACAACGGCGCTGCCAGATTGGGCCAGATGGCGCGACCTGATCTTCGCATTCACGGCTGAGCCGGCAGTGGTGGTGTTGTCCACACAGAGGTTTCAAGGGTTGGACTTGCCAACTACACGTCAGGAACTGGTGACCTTGCTGCGCGAATATCCCGAACGCTTTGAAGGTTCCGTGGGCACTTATGACGTGCGCGACAGCGGTCTTGGATACCTTTTTGCCACCCAAGAAGCGCGATCGACCGATGCCTATTGGCGCTTGTCCGAGGTCATGGGACGGCTGAACCCGCAACTTTATTGCTGCTCTGGCCAGATGATCGACGATGTCGCCGAAGGCAGGCTTGCGCTGGCGTACAACGTGCTTGGCAGTTACGCAGCAGAACGTTTGGCACGCGACTCGGGCGGGCGCGTGCAAATCCTCGGGATGCAGGACTTTACGAACGTGATACTTCGAACGGCGATTATTCCTGTAGGCGCGCAGGAAACTGCAGGCGCGGGGGCGCTGATCGATATGCTTGCTCGGTTAGGGCAACGCGACGTACCCGGCGATTGGCCACTTCCGCCGCTTGGGCAGACAGGGGCTGACAATGTCGTCGACTTTGGCCCGATCCGTCTTGGTCCGGCGCTCATGGTGTATCTTGATCCGCTGAACCGCCGGGCTTTTCTGACCGAATGGGAAAACGCGCTTGAGCAGCGTTGACCTCAATTTATTGATAATAAACACGAAAAGCACAATATTAGCTAAGAACCAGACTTGAGTGGCAGGCATAATATGACCCGCCCCAACCACGAAGGCCGGAGCGGGTTCGTTCCGATGGAAGTCACGCCGCCCGTTCACAATCCAGGCATCTGGCGCAAGTGTCGTCGTGTCCATGGCAGGGGGTTGTGCCACGGTTACGTCGTCCATCAGGACATTCTTTTGTGGGCTTTCCTGGGCAAAGTGACTGTACAAACCTCAACTAATGCACCGGGGAAAGCGGCGAACTGGGTTAACAAACCCTGAGGACTCGCACTACGCGGGTGACGGTGTGCATTTGCAAAAGCCGCTGCGTCGTTTGACACTTGGTCCTTTGCTAACCGCATGGGGGTTGGCGGTCGCGCACGTGGTCTTCCGCATGCAATGCCTGCACGGTTGTCAACGGCGGAGTAAAATTAGGCCACGGGGCGGCGCAAAACTGGGCCACTTTGGGTTTACGCGGGACGCGGGTGATGAGCGGCGGCCAGTCAGCCGCGCTCTCCATGTAGCTGGCGGGTGACTGGCCGCCTTGGACCGTCAGGTCCAAGTCTGGGCTTTGGATCAGTTGATGTTTTCGCCGGGCTTGGGCGTTGTTGCATTACCCCGGCCTGAGGCGTGACGTCCCCTTACCCCGCTGACGTTATGCCACGCGGACGATCTCGGCGGTGCCGAGGGCGTTGAAGCGGTTCATGAGGGCGATGCGGATGTGGATTTCGGCGGTCTGTCGGTCGGGGTCTCTTGCCATGATACGCTCGCCGAAGGATTTCAGGCAGCGCATCTTCGCCTCGATCCGGTTGCGGGCGTGGTATCCGGTCCAGCGTTTCCAGAACGCCCGCCCGTAGTATCGCGTCGCGCGCAGGGTGTCGTTGCGGGCGCGTGCAGCCGGGCAGTCTTCTTTCCAGAGACGTCCGTTCTTTCGGATCGGGATGATCGGAACGGCGTCGCGTTCGATGATGGCCTTGTGGCAGCGGCGTGTGTCGTAGGCGCCGTCGGCGGTGACCGTGCCTATCTGCTCACCTGCCGGGATCTGGCCGAGCAGGTCGGGCAGCACGGGGCTGTCGCCGTCGCGGCTGGGGGTGAACTCGACTGCCCGGATGTCCGAGGTGGTGGTGTCCATGGCCAGATGGACTTTGCGCCATTGGCGTCGGCCTTGCACCCCGTGCTTGCGGGCCTGCCATTCGCCATCGCCGAGGAACTTGATCCCGGTGCTGTCGACCAGCAGGTTCAGCGGGCCGTCCGCACGGCGATACGGGACCTGGACGGCCAAGGTCTTTTGCCTGCGGCACAGCGTGGAAAAGTCCGGCACGGGCCAGTCCAGGCCGGCCAGTCGCAGCAGGCTGGCCACCATTCCGGCGGTCTGGCGCAACGGCAACTTGAACAGGACTTTGATCGATAAGCAGAACTGTATGGCCGCATCGGAAAACACCGCCGGACGTCCGGGTCGACTGTCACGCGGCGCGCGCCAGGTCATGTCCTTGTCGACCCAGATGAGCAGAGACCCCCGCTTCCTGAGTGACGCGTTGTAGCTGGACCAGTTCGTCGTGCGATAGCGGGCGGGAGATGGCTTGCTCATGCACCGCGTCTAACGCCATGGATTCGCGAAGTGAATCCTTCGTCGTCAGACTTTTGCAACAATGCCGAATAGGACGTAAAAACTGGCTCTTCGCGGGCGCAGATACCGGCGCGGAAACCCTCGCGCGCGCGATGACGGTCATTGAAACGGCCAAGCTGAACGGTCTTGACCCGCTGGCCTATCTTGCTGACATCCTCGACCGCATCCACGATCACAAGATCAACCGGCTTGATGAATTGCTGCCTTGGAACTGGGCGCCGATCGCATCCGTGAAGAACAGTCAAGCCGCGTAAGCTGCGGTATCAATGGCGTGGTTACGTTGAGCAAGCTGTCTGACCTCAGGCAACAGATCAACGAGGTCAAAGAAGCAAAAGAGGCCGCATCTAACGCGGTAGAAAAGCTAAGAAACGAAATTGAGGCACTGGAGCTGGCTCGAGACAAGCGCCGGCGGCAGGTGAAGACCCGAATTTCTGAACAGACAAAGCGCGTTCTGGAGATGGACCTCGAAGAACACAATGATTTTGAAGAGCTCGAAAATTTTGACTTCAGCTTCGAGGACGACTGGTTTGCGATCAACGGTGATCCAAACATCACGACAAGCGCGAGTGGTATGGTTGTAGTAAAAAATAGCCTTTTCATAGGCTTGCTCCTGTCGTCACTACAGGATCAGCAAATGAGATATCCGAGAATGCTCTTGCTCGACAACGTGGAAGACAAGGGTATGGTCGGCGACCGAGTTCGAAACTTCCAAAAGGTCATTGCGGTTCTCATGGATGAAGAAAGCCAACCACACCAGATCATTTTAACGACCTCGACGCTCAATCCCGAACTGGAGCGCGAGGACTACATCGTTGGACCTGAGTACACCAAAGAAAATAGAACTCTCAATATTCAGACTGGCGCCTTCCGGTCCTGAACTAAGGAGCAGGGAACGTTTGCCCTTAGCTTGGTCTTGCCTGATGCCTTCTCATAACCACATCCGAGCGCCATTCCGCAGTGACAGCTTATGGACATCCCCCATTGTGTCGCAGACACCCAATCAGCACCCAGCAGCGTGGTAAGCAAACGGGAAGTCACCCGAGCACAGTTCAAGACATTGAATTCGTTTGTTTTATTGGTGCCCGGGGGCGGAATCGAACCACCGACACGAGGATTTTCAATCCACTGCTCTACCCCTGAGCTACCCGGGCACGGGTGAACGATCATCGTTCGGGTGGCGGCGTTCTATGTGACGGTTTGGGGCGTGTCCAGTGGGTTTTCGACCTAAATCGTAAAAACAAACATCGAAGCGAAAACGACGTGAACAGCGGTGCCGAGGTCGTCGCTTCGGGTTGTCTTTAATCGTCATATGATGAAGGTGGCTGCATGGGACCAAGCTTTGATTTCGAAGACCGTTTACGCCTATCTGGCGCTTACCGGATTGCCGGGGTGGATGAGGCGGGGCGGGGTCCGTTGGCGGGGCCGGTGGTCGCAGCAGCGGTTGTGCTTGATCTGGCCGGTGTCCCTGAAGGTCTTAACGACTCGAAAGTACTCACGGCGAAGAAACGATCAGCACTCTTGGAAATGATCCTAACGTGCGCAGATGTTGGAGTTGGTCTGGCAAGTGTTGCTGAGATCGACGAGTTCAATATCCTGCGGGCAAGCCATCTCGCGATGAACCGCGCCATTGCCGAATTGGATGTTGCCCCGGACCACGTGTTGATCGACGGAAATCTTGTGCCGCGCGATTTAACCTTGTCGGCGACCGCTGTTGTAAAGGGCGACAGCCTATCTTTAAGCATCGCAGCGGCGTCAATTGTGGCCAAAACAAGGCGCGATGCGATCATGTGGGATTTGGCGCAACAGTACCCCGGCTATGGCTGGGAGCGAAATCAGGGATACCCTACGAAGTGTCACAAAGAAGCCCTTCGAAATCTTGGTGTAACCCCACACCATAGACGTTCGTTCAAGCCCGTCCACAATATGTTGTGACAAGATAAATTCATAACCACTTGATTCAAAAAAGAAATTGACCGCGAATCGCCTTTGACTCATCTTTTGTATCAATCACAGAGCGCAAAATCAGCGCCGGGACGATAGGCAGAGAATGACAAAGATGACCAAACCGAACAGCGCGGATGCGCTGCCGATCAACACGATTCTTGCGGGTGACTGCATTGAGATCATGAACGGATTGCCCGCCGCATCCGTGGATCTTATCTTTGCTGACCCGCCCTATAATCTGCAGCTGAAGGGCGATCTGCATCGCCCCGACAACTCCCGCGTCGACGCCGTTGATGATGAGTGGGACCAGTTCTCCAGCTTCAAGGCATATGATGACTTCACCCGCGGCTGGCTGAAGGCTGCACGCCGGTTGCTCAAGCCTGATGGGGCGATCTGGGTCATCGGCTCGTATCACAATATTTTCCGTGTCGGGTCCGCACTGCAGGACGAGGGCTATTGGATCCTCAACGATGTTGTCTGGCGCAAATCGAACCCGATGCCGAATTTCCGGGGCAAGCGCTTTACCAACGCGCACGAGACCATGATCTGGGCGTCGAAATCGGAAGGCGCGAAATACACCTTCAACTATGAGGCGCTCAAATCGCTCAACGAGGGCATCCAGATGCGGTCCGACTGGGTGCTGCCGATTTGCAATGGGGGCGAGCGGCTCAAGGATGCCGCAGGCGACAAGGCACATCCGACGCAAAAACCGCAAGCTTTGCTGCACCGTGTTCTGGTTGGATCGACCAAGCCGGGTGACGTGGTGCTCGATCCGTTCTTCGGAACCGGCACCACCGGTGCCGTGGCCAAGATGCTGGGCCGCGACTGTATCGGCATAGAACGCGAAGCCAAGTATCGCGAAGTCGCGGAACAGCGGATCACGGCAGTACGCCGTCTGGACAAGGCTGCGCTTGAAACGACAACCAGCAAGCGCGCCGAACCGCGCGTGCCGTTTGGCCAGCTGGTCGAGCGCGGCATGCTGCGCCCCGGCGAAGAACTTCTGAGCATGAATGGTCGTCACAAGGCCAAGGTCCGTGCCGATGGCACGCTGATCGGCAATGACATCAAGGGCTCGATCCATCAGGTCGGAGCGCATCTTGAAGGTGCGCCCAGCTGCAATGGCTGGACCTACTGGTGCTTCAAACGCGATGGCAAGACCGTTCCCATCGATGTTCTGCGCCAGCAGATCCGCGCCGAGATGAACTGACCCATACAGAACACCGCCGGTGCCTGCGGTCATGATCCCGCGGCACTACACCTTGCCCCGCCGGTTTTCGGCGGGGTTTTTTCGGTTTCGGCCCGTGTCGCGGGCCTCGGAGGCTGACGATTTCCGTGGCGTCGCGGACCTGGCGACCTATAACCACCAAAACCTGTGGTCGGACGCCGACCCACACGACCAACTGAGGGAGGACAGAGTATGAAATGGGCCAGAGCGACAGGTGCCGACGGCAGCATAATGACAGGCGTAATCGCGGATGACATGTTCCACCCCCGCGCCAGCCTCGGCTCCGACGAAATGGCGGGTGACGCGGTCGCGGTTGCCGACGTGACGTTGTTGCCGCCGGTGGTGCCGGGCAAATTCATCGGCCTCTGGAACAACTTCAAGGCTGCTGCGGAAAAGAACGGAAACGAACATCCCTCGCACCCGCTGTACTTCTTCAAGGCCGACACGTCATTGTCCGGCCCGGGCGCTTCGGTCGAATTGCCTGACTCTGCGGGTCGGGTGATCTTCGAAGGCGAATTGGGCATTGTCATCGGGCAAACCTGCAAGAACGCATCGGTTGAGGAGGCGGAACAGGCCATCTTCGGCTACACCTGCATCAACGATCTGACGTCTCTCGACATTCTTTTCGCCGACCCGTCCTTCCCGCAATGGACCCGCTCCAAGAGCTTTGATGGGTTCGGCGTCGTCGGTCCGGTGATCGAAACCGATCTGGCATGGCAGGAGGTGACCGTCACTGTTCTGGTCAATGGCCGCGAACGGCAATCCTATCCCGCCGCGGACATGATCCTGCCGCCTGCGCAGATCGTCAGCCTGTTGTCGCAGGACATGACGCTCAATCCCAGTGACCTGATCGCCTGCGGCACATCGCTGGGCGCGCGCCCTGTAAAGGCAGGGATGGAGGTCGAGGTTGTGATCGAGGGGATTGGCGGTGTCAGCGTGACACTCACCGGCTCTACGGACGGCTGATCGGAGCGCCCAAGGCGGCCCGTCTCGCCGCCTCGGCCATGATCGGGATCAAGGTTTCTGGGTGTTGAAACACCAAGGCAAGCCCAGCGTTCGCCAAAACATCGATCTGCATCCAGGGATACGCCGCTTTCAACATCGGCAGGGCGGCAAGATCGACAGTCGGGTCTTCCTCGGCGAGGAAAACGCGCACTGGGATGTGTGCTGTCGCAGGAACGCGGTCGCTCCAATCCTGTTGGAATGCAGAATATTCCCGCGCAAAGGCGCGCGCGGAATTGGCGGATTTCCCGGCCATCAATTCGATATTCGCAACCAGAACCTGCTTAAACTCGTCTGTTTCGAGAAGCGCAAGATCAGCGGGGGAATCCTTGCACAGCTTCCGCAGCATTGCCTCAGGCCCAATCCGTTTGCTCATTGCCATCACGGCGCTCGAAGCAAAATCCACAAGATGCGGTGATTTTTGTGCAGCGGATACAAAGAACTTCTGCCAAAGCCCCAGACCGTCGATGCTCTGTCCCCCTGGCAAACATGGCCGTCCGCCGATGCCGATCAATTCAGTGATGACACCGGGCCGATGGGCGATCATGTCTGCGGCGAAGGGAAAGTCGCTTCCCTGCACAGCATAGGGCAGCCGCATGATCCCAAGGCTTTCCAAAACAGACACACAGTCACTGCGAACAACATCGAACACGTCGGATTTGCGCTCGGCTTTGCTGCTCTGTCCATAACCCGCCCGAATGGGACAGATCACACGCAGGTTGTGTTCAAAGGCCATGCGGATCATCGACCGTGGCCACCGCACCATGCATGACCCCATATGCGAAAACAGGATCGGATCGCCTTTCAAAGGCCCCATATCGTGGTAACTTGAGGTTCGACCATCTGGCAAAGTCATCGTTTTGAACGGTTTCCACACTTCGCTTTCAAGCCAGTTCTTGGAAAGGGACGGGGCAGCAAGGACACCGCTTTCGTCAGCAAGAACGCTTTTCGGGAAATCCCCAAGCGACATCACCAAGCGAATGATGTCCTTCTGCGAACGTAGGTTCATCTTGCTCAGGATCGCCTTGATCTGCCCGCGTACTGTGCCTTCACTGGTCTTTCGGTTCTCCGCAATCGCGGTGGTCTCATGGCCTTCGACCAGCAGTCGAACCACGTTTTGTTCGGCATTGGTCAACTGAAACTGGCTGCCAAGAAGCGCACCGATCTTGTCGCGCCAATGAAAATGGGTCGACACAACAAGCACGACAGGCCCGTTTCCAACAGTCTCCGCAACATGAACAATGCGAAACAGAAGAGCACCGCCTTTGGTTTGCAAATCGGCTCTCAGGATTCGTTCGGTTGTCGCTGGTTTGTTTAGAATTTCCTGCACCGCGCGGACCAAATCAGCGCGAATGCTGTCGGGAAAGGGGATGCGATCAAGTGCGTCGCCAACCTGGATGCCAAAGGCAGATTGCGCGCCCGAATTCGACGCTTCGATGACACATGCTTTCGACACCACGAAAGCCGCAAGGTTGTCGTATGGGTGCAAATAAGCACTTAGATCCGGTCGTGCAGCTTCGCCCCAATGGAGAAAGGATTGCGCTCTATCCAGATGAGGCTTGTAGACCGTATTGAAGTCGGAAAGGTCGCGCTCGGTTTCTGTGTCGTACCAAAAGTCCACGAAGTCTTCGAGCGATGACGGCTCCAAAGCGATTTCGTAAATTCGATCTACGATGACTTCGCGGTCATCTCCTGACAGGTTTTGCTCTGTTTCGGTCACTCATCACACACTTTTTGGGGACAACACAATCGTCCGAACTACTAGAGGTCTTTTGCGGCCGCTTGCAAAACCTAGCGGCAGTCGTCTTGGAAGAACCTGATGCGGTGTGACTGCGGGCCTGCAACTAGCCTGATGCAGACACACCGCATTTCCTCGGCCGTAACCGGAAGAGGTATCACGGCCGGGGAATCTCAAAATCTTGTCTCGTCACGCAATCCCCTGATTCACGTGAACGCCATCCATCCGCCGCCAATGGTCAGCATGCCTGCCAATCCTCTATTCAGCACCATCATGGACCGCTGCGATCTTGCGATGCGGCTGATCTGTGCAGCGAATGCGATGATCATTGCAGACCCGCCGAACAATGCTGTGAACGTGATCACAGCAACAATGAGAAAATCTGGAAGCTGGATCGTTGTTATGTCCATCAACTCCGGCAGGACCAACGGAAAGAGGATCATCATGTAGGGGGAAATGAAACATGTCATCACACCGGCCCCAAGTGCTGCTGGAAGAGATCAGGTTTTGAGTTGGCAGTCACCCGTAAGGTCGAACCCACCTTTCCAAATCCCGTAGGCAAGCCAGAGGATGTACGCCATCATCGCATATTTCCCGTACTCGAAGATCTCTGGAACTGCGGTCAACCATGCGCCAAGCCCGAAGCATACAGCGGTAATGATCACCAAACCGCCCAAGGCGAACCCGATGCCAAAGCCGGTGGCCCCCCATATGTCTTTGCTGGCCGATCTGACTATCAACATCAAAGCTACAGGACCCGGTGCAAGTGTGATGGCAACCAGCGTCAGGAAATAAGAAGCGATATCCGAAAGAGGCATCATGTCATGTCCCTCGCGGCCAAAGGAGCAACGGAAGATGACGGCTTGGACCGCTTGGTCAAAACGTGCCGCGAGATACCGATCAGTCCGATCAAAATCCAGCTGCATTGGATCAGTGCGGATGCGAGGTTGAACTCTGCAATCAGGCTGGTCGCGACAAGGGATGCCGCGAGAACATTGTAAAACGAATAATGTGCTCCGTTGCCATCCAAGCGCCCGATTTGCACCAGACCGAATGCAACAATATAGACAAGGAAGCCCGCGACACCGATCAATTGGAGCGGTCCAACGGATAGAAAATACTGGTAAACCTCTGTCACTTTTCCCCCCAACACATGAGTTATGCTGTTGGGTTAGGAAGTCTCGGGTTTTGCCACATCTCCCAAATGGGGAGTGGCACGTTCAAATGTGACCTAGGGTAAGGATTTCCTTACCATCCTGAAATTGTTTGGATTTTATCGTGTTCGGAACCCTCGTGGACCGCGCCCTCATGCGATGCTGTCTGTGGCGACACATTCTGCCTCTGGCACACATATTTGTGAGGCAGGGAATTTACGTTTGAACCCATGGCCAAATTGACGGTTTCCCTAACAGCATCGCATAATTACACAGAGTGAGGTCCGCTCTGCTTTGGACTCGTTAAGATTGAAAGGCTGCCTATGTTCACCAGACGACAGATGATTGCCACCCTTGGCGCACTGGCCACACCAGCGCTTGCTGGCCCTGCCCTTGCCGCGCCAAGCGAATGGGACGCATGGGATTCACAAGTGACGCCCACGAATTTCGATCTTGGAACAAGCAATCCGTGGGGGCTCCACCCGCGATACCTGCCGCAGCAAGTCCGAGCCAATGAAGGGCTCAAGCCCGGCGATGTTCATGTCGATGCGGTAGCCCGCTATCTTTACCACATTCAGGACGACGGCACTGCGATGCGCTATGGCGTCGCCATCGGTCGTGATGGTTTGTACGAGCCGGGCGTTTATACGATCCGTCGCAAGGCCAAATGGCCAGGTTGGACGCCGACTCCTGCGATGATCAAGCGCGAGCCCGAGAAATACGCCCGCTGGGAAGAGGGGATGCCTCCCGGCCCGGAAAACGCATTGGGGTCGCGGGCGCTCTATCTCTATGTCGGCAACCGCGACACATATCTGCGGATCCACGGCACTCCTGCACCACGCTCCATTGGCACACGCGCCAGTTCCGGATGCGTGCGCATGGTCATGCCGCACATCAACACTTTGTATGATCAGGTCGATACCGGAGTGACCGCATATCTTTATCCGACCGACGGTGGAGCGCTCTGATCCACTTTGCGCTCAGCTTTGTGGACGAACACAGATCGGGTTGCCGCTGCTGGTGCGCAAGGGCAACTCAGTTGTCTCGACCGGGCCACGATGGGTGTACCAATAACACCCATCTTCTGCCCTAACGCGGGCTGTCGTCAGGTCTTGAAACGGGGCCGCAATTGACGAAACGGACTCTGGCACGGTGACAATACCTGCGCCTCCGGACGTGGGCACCGGTTCACAAGCCGCAAGGCTCAGGAGGATCAGGGGGGCCGCGAGGAAAGCCTTGGCTCTGGTCATGTCGCACTCATTCCGCTGTGTTATGTTGCCTGCGAAAGTTGCACTAGACTTGTAGCGCTGCAAGCCTGTCCAAACGCAAGCGGCCTTCGGCATGGCAAGGATGCCGCAGGTTGCCACCTTCAGCGCTCGTGCCACGCCGGAACATCGCCGCCCGACGACGCGCTCTGTTTCTATTGCCCGTAGGGTCAATCGACGTGGCAGTCATTGCAGTTCCCGGCCCGCGATGTGTAGATGGGCGCAACGTGTGGCCCCTCTGCTGGTTGTCGCATTTCATCCCAGACCGGAGGCCCAAGTGGACATACGCGCAATCCTGATGGGACTGGCTTTTGCAGTCATGTGGTCGTCGGCCTTTACCTCGGCACGGATCATCGTGGCCGACGCGCCGCCGCTTATGGCACTTGCTCTCAGGTTTGCCATTTCCGGCGCCTTGGCGGTGCTGATTGCCCTTTGGATGGGCCAAAGCTGGCGGCTCACCCGGACACAATGGCGTGCGACGATCATCTTTGGAATATGCCAGAACGCACTCTATCTCGGGCTGAATTTTGTGGCCATGCAACGCATTGAAGCGTCTTTGGCTGCGATTATTGCATCCTCCATGCCGCTCTTGGTCGGTGTGGCGGGGTGGCTGTTTGCCGGACAGCGGATGTCTCTCATTGGTGTGATCGGACTCATTGCCGGGTTCTGCGGGGTGGTCATTATCATGGGCGCGCGGCTTGGTGCCGGGGCCGACCTGTATGGCATTGGCCTCTGCCTGATCGGTGTCTTGTCCTTGACTGTGGCCACACTTGCGCTGCGCAACGCCAGTTCGGGCGGCAACTTCATGATGGTCGTGGGTCTGCAAATGCTGATTGGCAGCGCTGTCCTCTGGCCAGCAGGTCTGCTGCTGGAAACAGTCGAAGTGACACTGTCCGCCAAACTTGTTTTGGCGTTCATCTACACCACTCTGGTGCCGGGGCTTGCGGCTACACTGGTCTGGTTCTGGCTTGTCAACCGCATCGGTGCGGTCAAAGCGGCCACCTTTCACTTCCTCAACCCATTTCTGGGTGTGGCGATTGCCGCGCTGGTCCTGTCCGAAGGCCTTGGGGCAATGGACATCCTTGGTGTGATCATCATTACGTTGGGTATTCTGGCTGTGCAGATTTCGCGACAGACCGGCAGAACTGAAACAAATTCAACGGCGAAGTGAAAACGCGTCACCACGAGTTTCAGTGACAGACAGCAGGCTTGCGGCGTACGCCTTATGTCATGGAATTGGTGTTTGCATATCTTGCGGGTCTTCTGACCCTGATAAATCCCTGTGTGATACCCGTGCTGCCTATCGTGCTGGCAACGGCCGTTCAGGCGGATCGGCGTGGACCGATGGCGCTTGCTGCGGGCATGAGCCTATCCTTCGTGGTGCTGGGGGTTGGGGTCACGGCGTTTGGTCACCTGATCGGCCTGACCGTCGATACGCTGGCCCGAATCGGCGCTTGGCTGATGGTTGCATTCGGATTGGTGCTTTTGGTCCCCAAAGGAACTGCTGTCGTGGTCGCGGCTACATCCGGGCTCTCTGCCCGCGCCGATGCTGGGATGAACGACCTTGATGGCCAAAGCCTGCGGGGACAATTTGCCGGGGGCGCGCTGCTGGGAGCAGTCTGGAGCCCATGTATCGGCCCGACGTTGGGCGGAGCCATCGCATTGGCAAGCCAAGGGCAAAGTCTGGGCCATGTGACCCTCATCATGAGCTCCTTCGCGCTGGGCGTATCAAGCTTCATGCTGGCGCTTGCCTATGGCGCGCGCGGTGCGATGGGTCGTCACTCGACGCGCCTGCGCCAGATCGCGCTGGCGAGCCGGCCCGTGCTTGGTATGGCGTTTCTCGTGGTGGGCGCGGGACTGCTTTTGCAATGGCACCACGTGATTGATATCTGGCTGCTCGACAACATGCCGACATGGCTGGTCGACTTGTCCGTTCGTTATTGACCTCAAAGGAGACCTGATACATGGATCGTCGTACTTTTCTGACCCTGACCGCCGCATCTTTGGCCGTGCCATTCGCAGCTCAGGCCGAAGCCCTGTCCTACACACCCGGATTGGTGCAGGAACGGCTCGCCAAAGGCGAAACGCTGTTTCTCGACTTTACCGCCAGCTGGTGTTCGACATGCCGCTCGCAAGCGCGCACGATCCAAGAGCTGAAGGCCGATAACCCGGCCTATACACAGGGTGTGACCTTCATCGACATCGACTGGGACACTTACGGCACATCGGAACTGGCGCAATCTCTCAAGATTCCGCGCCGGTCGACGCTTGTGGTGTTGAAAGGCGAGCTGGAACTGGGCCGGATCGTGGCCCAGACCGGTACTGCTGACATCAAGGCGCTGATGGACACGGCTTTGGCAGCGGCCACCTCGTGACCTGATCAGCCGATCTTGCCACGGTTCTCGCCCACCTGACCACGATGCAACAGGAGGTGGTCGAGAACCACACAGGCCATCATCGCCTCACCCACCGGCACGGCGCGAATGCCGACACAGGGGTCGTGCCGACCCTTGGTGATAATCTCGGTCTCTTCGCCGGACTTGGTGATGGTCTTGCGCGTTGACAGGATGGATGAGGTCGGCTTGACCGCAAAGCGCACAACGATGTCCTGACCCGTCGAGATGCCCCCCAATATACCGCCTGCGTGGTTTGAACTGTATTCCGGACCATTCGGACCCATGAATATTTCGTCGGCGTTCAAAGTCCCGGTAAGCATGGCCGAGGACATGCCTTCGCCAATCTCAACACCCTTGACTGCATTGATGCTCATCATCGCAGCGGCAAGATCCGTGTCCAGCTTGCCATAGATCGGCGCGCCAAGCCCCGCAGGTACGCCGCGCGCCACCACTTCAATAATCGCGCCAACGCTTTCGCCAGACTTGCGCAGCCCGTCGAGGTAGTCGGCCCAATCGGCCGCCGCCTTGGCATCCGGCACCCAGAACGGGTTGTTTTCGATCTCGTCCCAGTCGAACCGGTCCCTGTCGATCTGATGTGGCCCCATCTGGGTCATGTAACCGGTGATCTGCACGTCCGGCAGCTTCGCCTTGATCGCCTCACGCGCAAGTCCACCCGCCGCCACCCGTGCCGCCGTTTCCCGCGCCGAAGACCGCCCGCCCCCGCGATAGTCGCGAATGCCGTATTTCTGCCAATAGGTGATATCTGCGTGGCCGGGGCGGAATTTCTCCATGATGTCGGAATAGTCTTTCGACCGCTGGTCGGTGTTTTCGATCATCAACTGTACCGGCGTGCCTGTGGTCTGACCTTCGAAGACACCCGACAGGATCTTGACCTCGTCCGCCTCGCGGCGCTGCGTGGTGTATTTGTTCTGGCCGGGTTTGCGCCGGTCTAGCCAGTGCTGGATCATGCTCGCGTCGATCGGCACGCCCGGAGGACAGCCATCCACCGTCGCCCCAAGCGCTGGTCCGTGGCTTTCGCCCCATGTGGTGACACGGAAGAGATGTCCAAATGTGTTCAGGCTCATGGCAGTCTCCTTGGCTTGGACTGTGTCCTAGGGCAGGGCGGGTCTGGTCTCAAGGTGTTTCGAATGGGCTGCGCCTATCCGACAGGTCGGGGGCCAGCCCCCGAACCCCCGGAGTTTATCTGGCAAGATGAAGCAGCAGAGTTTTCGGCTTGAAGACAGCTGCTGAGAGCTTTACCTCTAACGACACCTCGGGGTGCCAGAAAGCTGGCTGAGATGCGTCATGCGAACCCGTTGAACCTGAACCAGTTAACACTGGCGGAGGGAAGGTCTGGACACGCTCCTGCTTTGCCCTCTCGCCGCAAAATAGGAGTGAGCCATGAAACAGGCCCTTTCATTTGCAGCGGGACTTCTTGCGTCGACCTCGATGGTCTTTGCACAGGATAAACCCGTTCTTACCGTCTACGCGGGCGATTATATCGTCTCGGAATGGGGCCCTGGCCCCAAGATCGAAGAGATGTTCGAAGCGCAATGCGCCTGTGATTTGCAATTCAAACCGGGCGATCTTTTGCCGCGTATATTGCTGGAAGGTGCACAGACCGACGCGGACATCGTGTTTGGCCTGAACACCGATGTCACCAAACGTGCCCGCGAAAGCGGATTGTTTGCGCCACATGGGCAGGATACGTCATCGCTGACTCTGCCGGTTGCGTGGACCGACGACGTGTTCCTGCCGTTCAATTACGGGCACACCGCGTTCATCTATAATGAAGAACGGATTTCGAACGTTCCCGACAGCTTTGATGCACTGTTGAATGCGCCTGATGATCTGAAGATTGTCATTCAAGATCCACGCTCGTCGATCTCGGGTCTGGCCTTGGTGCTTTGGGTCAAGGCAATTTACGGCGATCAGGCGGAACAGGCGTGGGAACAGCTCGCGCCGAAGATACTGACAGTCACCAAGGGTTGGTCGGAAAGCTATGGCCTGTTCACCGATGGTGAGGCCGACATGGTGCTCAGCTATACGACCTCCCCCGCCTATCACATCATCGCTGAAGAAGACCGCACCAAGAAGGCGGCGATTTTCCCAGAAGGGCATTACTTCATGGTGGAACTCTCGGCCAAGGTCGCGGGCACGGATGTCCCGGAGCTTGCGGATCAGTTCCTTGCATTCCAGCTTTCGGAAGCGTTCCAGACCATGATTGCTACCGGCAACTGGTCCTTTCCGGCCAAGCTTGATTCACACCAATGGCCTGAAGGCTTCAAGGAATTGAGCCTACCGGAAAAGGTGCTGTTTTATTCCGAAGACGAAGCCGCAGCATTGCGCGATGAAACGGTTGAGGAATGGCGTCGCGCGCTTTCTCAATAATCGCGGCTCTGACCGTGGCCGGTCTGGCGATCGGCCCGGTCACGGCTGTGATCCTGCGAGCAGAAGCGTTCAATGGGTTCCGCCCTGCGGACTGGCAGGCGCTTTGGTTTACGCTGCTGCAGGCCACGCTGTCGGCGGGGCTGAGTGTGATGTTCGCCATCCCTTTGGCGCGCGCGCTGGCGCGGCGGCAGTTTATTGGGCGCGGCCTGTTGGTGGCGCTTCTGGGCGCGCCGTTTATCTTGCCTTTGATCGTGGCAGTGCTTGGGCTACTGGCGGTGTTCGGACGGTCCGGGCTGATCAATCGTCTCTTAGCGTCCTTTGGGGCGCCGGAGGTTCAGATCTACGGCTTGCATGGCGTGCTGCTGGCGCATGTGTTCTTTAACCTGCCACTGGCGACACGATTGATTTTGCAGGGATGGCTCGCCATTCCGACAGAGCAGTTCCGCTTGGCCGCCACGCTGGGTATGGGACGCTGTGCGATATGGCGCGCTATTGAATTGCCAATGTTGCGACGGATCGTTCCTGGCGCCTTTGCCGTAATCTTCGTGATCTGCCTGTCCTCTTTTGCCGTCGCCTTGACGTTGGGAGGCGGGCCTCGGGCGACGACGCTGGAACTGGCGATCTACCAATCTATGCGGTTTGATTTCGATTCGGCGCGCGCGGCGGTTCTGGGCTTGGTGCAATTGGCATTAGCACTGATCGCGGGGTTGATTGCGCTGCAGGTCACCTCGTTGCCTGTCGCAGCCAAGGGTTTGGATCGGCAGGTGCCGCGCTGGGACCGTACGGATCGTCGCGCAATCTGTACGGATATGGTCTGGATCGGACTCGCAGCCCTTTTCCTGCTGATGCCGCTGCTGATGGTCACTCTTAACGGCCTTGCCGGGATCACGAATTTGGGCGCCTCTGTCTGGCAAGCGGCGGGGCATTCGGTTCTGGTGGCGCTTGGTTCAACCGCGCTTTGCCTGCTCTGGGCACTACCCTTGGCGACACGCTGGGGCGAATGGCTGGGCCTTGCTGGGATCGCGGTGTCGCCCTTAGTGCTGGGCATTGGCCTCTTCTTGATTGTGCGCCCCTTTGCCAACCCGTTTGAGTTGGCGCTTTATGTGACAGCGACGGTCAATGCCTTTGTCAGCCTGCCTTTCGTTCTACGCATCCTGCGGCCTGAAGCTGAAGCGATCCGTGCCGACTACGCCCGTTTGCGCGCGGCATTGGGTCTGTCTGGCTGGGCGTGGCTGCGGTGGGTGTTTCTGCCGCGTTTGAAGCGCCCCTTGGGCTTTGCGGCAGGCCTGACGGCGGCTTTGTCGATGGGGGACCTGGGTGTCATCGCCTTGTTCGCAGATCCGGACCGGGCGACCCTGCCTTTGAAAGTGTATCAACTGATGGGCGCGTACCGGATGGAGCAGGCGGCAGGCGGCGCGTTGTTACTGCTAATCCTGAGCCTTGGGCTTTTCTGGATGTTCGATCGGGGAGGGCGTGTTGGCTCTGCAACTTGACAATATCAAAGCCCGGTCCGGGACATTCGATCTATCCGCGACCTTGTCGGTAGAGGCGGGACAGCGCGTGGCGATCATTGGGGCATCTGGCTCTGGCAAGTCCACCCTACTTGATGTGATCGCAGGGTTCTTGAGTCCCGCATCGGGTTCGGTGCTGTGGGCTGGGCAGAACATCACGGCAAAAGCACCGGGAGCGCGCCCAATTGGCATTCTGTTTCAGGACACGAACCTCTTTCCGCACCTGACCATTAGGCAGAACCTTGCTCTGTCGCTTAACCCCGGTTCGGGTCGGTTGCGGCCAGGGGATACCGACCAGATCAATGCCAGTCTCGCGCGGGTCGGGCTCGAGGGGTTTGCAGAGCGTCGTTTGTCTCAGATGTCCGGTGGTCAGCAAAGCCGTGCTGCCTTGGCGCGCGTGCTTCTGCAGGGGCGGCCTGTTCTGCTCTTGGATGAGCCCTTTGCAGCGCTGGGACCGGCTCTTAAGGTTGAAATGCTGGATTTGGTGACAGAGGTTGCTGACGCGGAAGGCTTGACCGTCCTGCTTGTGTCGCACGATCCGCAGGACGCGCGACGGTTCGCCTCGCAGACCATCGTGGTGGAGGCCGGACAAGTCAGCCCGCCGCAGGATACAATGACGTTGCTGGACAACCCTCCGCCGGGGTTGCGCGCCTATCTCGGTTCTGGGTGAAGCGCCTTTGAAGGTGCGGTGAACGTTATTTCTAAATCGCGTTTTCCAAGCCTGTTGCAACTGGCTATCCCGCAAACGAAAAAGCCCCGCCAAATCGGCGGGGCTTTTCATGTTTCAAACCTGAAGGATTAATCCTTCGCGCGGGCCTTGACCGGCGCCCAGAGGCGCTTGTTGGTGAGGTAAAGCAGAACCGACAAAATTGTCAGGAACACCACACCGACAAAGCCAGCCTGCTTGCGGGCCATCAACTTGGGCTCGGCTGCCCACATCAGGAAAGCCGCGACATCTTGCGACTGTTGTTCGATGGTCGCTTCGGTCCCATCGGAATACTCTACGTCATCGCCATAAAGCGGTGGGCCCATAGAGATCCAACCACCCGGGAACGCCTTGTTCTCGTAGAGAATGACGCCCGCTTCCTCTTTCTCCTCACCGGTGTAACCGGTCAGAAGGGACGCAATGTATTCCGGGCCACCCATGCCTTTGAAGAACTGGTTGATTCCCAGTCCGTAAGGGCCATGGAAGCCAGCACGTGCCTTGGCCATCATGCTCAGGTCAGGAGCACCCGCCGCTGTGTTGGCCGGGAAGTGGTCTGTCGGGCGTGCCGGGCGGAAGTCTTCCAGTTCGTCGTCATAAACTTCGAAGAACTGCTCTGCATAGGCGCGGACCTGATCTTCGGGCATGCCGGGTCCATCTTCTGCCGACAGGGTGCGCAGCGGCACATACTGCATGCCGTGGCACGCGGAACAGACCTGAGTGTAGACCTGAAGACCGCGCTGCAATTGCGCCTGATCAAAAGTGCCAAAAGCACCTTCGAACGAGAAGTCGTAGTTCGTGACTTCTCCGGACGCTCCGGCGGCAAACGCGCCGGAGACAGGGGCCAGGGCCAATGTGGCCGCGAGGGCAAGTTTCTTAAGCATTGTTCGCTCGTCCTTTCTTACTCGGCCGGGGTCGCAGCAGGTGCGCCCTCTTTGGTCGAGGACTTGCCATAGTGCGCCTTGAAGTCGTCCTCGATGGTGTCCGGCTGCGGCAGCGGCTTTTCAAGCACGCCAAGCAGCGGCAGGATCACGAGGAAATAGGCGAACCAGTAGGTGGACCCGATCAGGGCGATATAGGGATAGATGCCTTCAGCGGGCATCGCACCGACCCATGTGAGAACCACGAAGTTCACCACAAAGACCCAGAACCACATCTTGAACATCGGGCGGTACCGGCCAGAGCGGACTGACGATGTGTCGAGCCACGGGGCCAGTGCCATAACGACAATCGCACCAAACATCGCCAGCACGCCAAAGAACTTGGCGTCGATGATGCCGCCGGTCAGGAAGCTGGCCGCGATCACAACCCATACGTCGCCGTCGAAGGCACGCAAGATCGCGTAGAACGGCAGGAAGTACCATTCCGGAACGATGTGCGCAGGTGTCGCCAGCGGGTTGGCTTCGATGTAGTTGTCCGGGTGGCCAAGGTAGTTCGGCATAAAGCCAACCACGGCGAAGAACACTGCGAGGATCACCGCCAGAGCGAACAGGTCTTTGATCACGAAGTACGGCCAGAAGGGCAGGGTGTCTTTCTCGGCATCTGCTTTCGATGTGCGGCGCACTTCGACACCGGTCGGGTTGTTGTTGCCCGTGGTGTGGAAAGCCCAGATGTGCACGATCACAAGACCGGCAATCACGAACGGCAGCAGATAGTGCAGCGAGAAGAAGCGGTTCAGTGTGGCGTTGTCCACAGCCGGTCCGCCCAGCAGCCATGTCTGGATCGACTCACCGATGAACGGGATCGCACCAAAAAGGCCGGTGATCACGGTCGCACCCCAGAAGGACATCTGCCCCCAAGGCAGCACGTAACCCATGAACGCGGTTCCCATCATCAGCAGGTAGATCAACATGCCGATGATCCACGTGATCTCACGCGGGGCTTTGTAGGAGCCATAGTAAAGGCCGCGGAAAATGTGCATGTACACGGCAACAAAGAACAGCGATGCGCCGTTCATGTGCAGATAGCGCAGCATCGCGCCACCGTTCACGTTGCGCATGATGTGCTCGATCGAGCCGAAGGCCAGATCAACATGCGGTGTATAGTGCATCGCAAGCACGATGCCCGTGATGATCTGCAGCGCAAGGCAGAAGGTCAGAACGATCCCCCAGATCCACATCCAGTTCAGGTTTTTCGGAGTGGGGATCATGATCGTGTCGTACATCAAGCCGACAATCGGAAGGCGCGAGTGAATCCACTTTTCGCCGCCCGACTTTGGTTCATAATGGTCGTGTGGAATTCCAGACATTCAATAGTCTCCTTATCCCAGCAGGATCGTTGTTTCATCGACGAATTCGGCAGGAGGAACCGGCAGGTTCTCCGGCGCCGGCCCTTTGCGGATCCGGCCAGACGTATCGTAGTGCGACCCGTGGCAGGGGCAGAACCATCCACCCGCGCCACTTTCAGCGACATAGTCACCGGCGTTGCCAAGAGGCACACAGCCGAGGTGTGTACACACGCCCATTTGAACCAGCCATTCGCCGGTTTCATCCAGCGCGCGGTTTTCATCGCTCGCGTCTGCGCCTTCTTCGATATTCGCGTTGCGCGCGACTTGGTCCGGAAGATCGGACACGTTGACGCTGCGCGCATCTTCGATCTCGGCAGGCGTCCGGCGGCGGATAAAGACCGGCTTGCCGAGCCATTTTACGGTAATCTGAGAGCCTTCTGCTACGCCAGACACGTCCACTCGAATCGAGGACAGTGCCAAAACGTCTGCCGACGGGTTCATCTGGTTGACCAGAGGCCAAACCGCGGCACCGGTGGCAACCGCGCCTGCGCCGGCTGTTGCGTAGTACAGGAAGTCCCTCCGGGTGCCTTCGTGGTGTTCTGCGTTGGACACGAGGTTATCTCCATTTAACGGCCGATCGACTGGCCACAATACGGGTTAGGCCACCCAACGGGCGGCGCTCCGAGGGGCTATTTAGCGGGCTACCCCCTAGCCGTCCACCTCCAGAACACCTAGGTTAAGAATAAGCGCCGAAGTGTCGCGGCAAATGGCACTGCACTTGCAGATATGGCGTGGTAGTGACGCGTTAAATACGAAATGGACGAACCACCATGCAGAAAACGATTCTGTCAGGTATCATAGCAGTCAGCACATCTGCCTTCGCCGCGCCGGCGCTGGCAGAAATGGAGCTGTCCATTTACTCTGGCTGGCAGACTTCGCCGCACAGCCGTCTTTATGGCGACTATCCCGGAACAGGCGCCGATATCGATGCGCTGATTGGATGGGAAGGTCGGTCTTTCGAAATGCCGCCTTACTACGGTGTGCGTGGGACATGGTGGAAAAACGAAAAGCTCGGCTTCGGCCTCGAGTTCACGCATGCCAAGGTTTACGCCCCCGATAACGAGAAAGCCGCAATCGGCTTTTCCGACCTTGAATTTACCGATGGTCTCAACATCCTGACCGTGAACGCCTACCAGCGCTGGCCCGGTCTTTGGGCACAGGGCACTGTGACGCCCTATGTCGGCGGTGGTGTCGGCATCGCTGTGCCGCACGTTGATGTAGACACGACGACTGGGCTCGAAACCTATGAGTTTCAGTTTACGGGTCCTGCCGCGCGTCTGACTGCGGGTGTGAGCTATGATATCAACGATCGTTTTGCGGTCTTCGGCGAATACCAGTTCACGTATTCCAGCAATTCCGTCGATCTTCCCGAAGGCGGATCGCTCGAAACCGATATCAAGACAAATGCTCTGAACGTCGGTCTCACGCTCAAGTTCTAGTCGGGCCCATCACCCGGATCACGTCAAAGCCTTCCTCGGCTGAGGGCGGCTGGTAGTGCTTCGTAAATTGGCGGAACTGGGTCTCAGTGGCAGCGAAATCATGCGCGCCTTCGATATACCGGGCTTTGAGCCGCGCAAGGCAGACCTCGTCCGGTACGTCGAGCACGTGAATAATGCACTGCGCGGACCCGGCTGCGGCCACATCAAGCATCCAGCGCCTGAAATCCACCGTATTGGCCGGATAGTCCAGAACGACAGAGACACCACTGCGCAAAATGGCCGCAACATGCGGGCCCATGACCGTTTTCAGCTTGGAGGCAAACCGCATGTAGTCCTGTCCGGTGGCCATTTGGTCTTTGAACAGGGCCGCCAGCCAGTGATCCTCAGCGATGATCACCGTATTCGGGACCGACCCCAATTGCGCCGCCAAAGTCGACTTTCCGGCGGCGATCTTGCCACAAATCACATGCAGACAGGGCGGTTCGGTGGACATGAAACGTCCCCTCTGGCCTAGGTGTCATCGCGCGCCGCATCGTCGCTCTTGGTTTGTGCCAATGCCCGCCGCGAGGATGGCAGCATCCAGACGACGGCACTGATGTAGATCAGGCTCAGCACAACCAGCGCGACCCAAGTATAAATTGCCACCGCTGCACCGATGGCGGCAAATCCGACTAGAAACACCTTCACTCTGCGTTGGCTGATCCGCGTGGTCTTGAACGACCAGACAGGGAAACGTCCGATCATCAAGAAACCGATGCTTGCGATGTAGATGGACAGCAACACGTCCGGAATGATCTGCGGCGTTTCAAAGGCAAATGACGCATACATCGGCAGCATCACAAGAATTGCCCCTGCAGGCGACGGAATCCCGATGAAATAGGCGTTCTCTGCAGATCCATTCTCGGCCTTGCGCGCCACGTTGAAGCGGGCAAGGCGCGTCACCGCACACACCGCATAGACCAGCACCGCAAGCCAGCCCAATTGCCGTGTGTCCTCAAGCGCCCAGACATACAGCAACATGCCCGGCGCAACCCCAAAATTCAAAAAATCCGCCAGTGAATCGAGCTCGGCGCCCATCTTGCTGTCACTGCCAAGGGCACGGGCCAGACGCCCGTCCAAACCGTCAAGGATTGCCGCGAGCAGGATCAACTGCACTGCCAGTTCGTAATTGCCCTGCAACCCGAATCGGATCGCGGTGAGCCCCGCACAAATGGCCGTGACAGTCAGCATGTTCGGCAAAAGCTGAACGAGCGTCAGTTTTTGGCCATTTTGCTCGGTGCTCATTTTGACAAGTCCGCAATCACTGTTTCGCCCGCGATCATTGTCTGACCAATCTTGACCGACGGCTCCACACCTTCGGGCAGATAGATATCCAGACGAGACCCGAACCGGATCAGCCCGAACCGTTCACCCCGGTCCAGAACGGCACCTTCCTGCGTAAAGCTCACGATGCGCCGCGCCACCAGCCCGGCGATCTGTGTCACTGTCAGAATGCGGTCATCCTCCATCCGGATCACCAGAGAGTTGCGCTCATTGTCCTCGCTCGCCTTGTCCAGTGATGCGTTCAGGAACTTGCCGGGCTTGTAGGCGATTTTTTCAACCTTGCCCGCCACAGGTGCGCGGTTCACGTGACAGTTGAACACCGACATGAACACACTGACTCGCGTCAATGCTTCTTCGGGCAGGCCCAGTTCGCGCGGGGGCACGGCTGGTTCGATCAGTGACACAACCCCGTCCGCAGGGCTGATCACCAGCCCCTGCGCATCCGGCGTGACCCGTTCGGGATCGCGGAAAAAGTAGTAGCACCAGACCGTCAACCCGACGCCAATCCACCCCAGCACGTCTTCGACGGCGAACAGAACCAAAGTGATCACCGCAAAGATCGCGACGAACTTGCGCCCTTCCGGGTGCATGGGCTTGATGAATGTATCTGTCATCCGCATGGCGGCAGTATCCTTTCAAAGCGTTGCGCGTCGGTAAACCCGCGCAGGCCAACGTGCAAGGCATCCTGTGATGACGTGCCGTCGCGTGTCACGCCTCGGGCTTGGTGGCCACCATGCTGTCACGCTTTGAGAAAGACTCGAACCATGCTGCCAGCCCATCACGCCCAGTCCGCCAGGACCGCGCATCATGTCGCAAATCCAGATATCCAAGTGCACAGGCCACTGCGATGTGTCCCATATCCATGCGTCCGTTCAAATGGCTCATCCAGCGGGTGTTGAGCGCATCCAGAGCGCGGGACACCTTGCCCCACTGCCCCTCGACCCACTCCATCATCACCTTTTCCTCGGGGCGGAACCGGGTCTCGTAAACCATCAGGACCGCCGCATCGAGAATACCATCGGCCGTTGCCTCGAGTGTGAGCGTGTCCCAGATGCGATGCTCCGGATAGAGCCCAGCATTGGCCCGCGCATCTAGAAATCGGCAGATCACCCGGCTGTCGTAGATCGCGGGTCCGTCAGACCGGATCAACGCGGGAATCTTACCCACTGGGTTCGCCGCGATCAGCTTGGAATCCGGGGCGAGCGGCGTGCTGGCCACATCCACATGCTCGATTTCGTCGTATTGTCCGGTCTCGTGCAGAGTCACGAGAACCTTTCGCACGAACGGTGATGGCCCTGAACGAAGAAGTTGCATCTGGTTGCTCCCAATGTCTGTGATGTCCCACGTAATCCTGTTGCGGGACAAATGCCAAGTGGCGCGTCACAAAACCGGCGGGTCCGCCATCATCGCAGCCAGTGCCTCAAGCTCCGTGCCCATCCCGCCCGGCACCTGCTCTGCCGCGCGCAGCCGCACCGCATCATCCTTGTTCTGACCCAGTTTCCAGGTTGCCGCGATATCATCGACACTCATTCGGCAGGGCACGATCATTCGCATCATTTTGTCCAGCACTTCTGGCGTCATCTTTTCTGCCGTCCAAGGCGCTTTGCCATCCAGCCGGGTCTCGAAATGCGCCGTTTGCGTATCCAGAACCTCTCGCATTTGCGCGTGTGGCAAAAGCTCCAGAACACCGGTGATCTGCACCGCCACATAATTCCACGTCGGCACTTGGTCCGCGACGCCGTACCAGTCAGGCGAGATGTAGGCATCCGGTCCTGTCACCGCAATCCGTGCGGGCAGTGGCGTTTTCAACGCCCGCGCAATCGGGTTTGAGCGCACCAGATGGATCAGCACCTTGCGCCCGTCCTCGGACAAAAGCACCGGCACATGCGCCACCATCGGCACCGGGTCGCCATTCACCATCAATGTGCCAAAGCCCCTGTCACGGACAAGCGCGATGTCCTTGGCATGCTCGTGGCTGTGAAAACTTGGGTTCGGATGCATGGGACTCACTCGCAAGGCCGACGAAACATCGCCGAGCTTGCACAGGCGCGCGCGAAAATCCCGCTCTAAATTGTACCCGAGACAATCAGCTCGCCTTGGGATGCGTTGCCTCGTACACCTTCATCAAATGCACCGTATCAACCGAGGTATAGGCCTGAGTGGTCGACAGCGAGGCATGGCCGAGCAATTCCTGAATTGCCCGCAAATCCCCACCTGCCGACAACAGATGTGTTGCAAAGCTGTGCCGCATTGCGTGTGGCGTGGCCGTCGCCGGCAGACCCAATTGCAACCGCGCCTGTTCCGTCACCTTCTGCACCAGCCTCGGATTCAACACGCCGCCCCGCGCGCCCCGGAAAACCGGCGCATTCGGTGCCATCTCGAACGGGCACAGCTTCACATAGGTCGCCACCGCTTGCCGCGCGACGGGCAGTACGGGAACCACCCGTTCCTTGCCGCCCTTGCCGACAATCCGCATCGCCTCGCCCAAGGGAAGGTCACGCCCGGTCAGGCTCAAAGCTTCGGAAATCCGCAACCCACATCCATAAAGCAGGGTCACCACAGCCATATCGCGGGCTCCGACCCAATCTTTCTGTGATTGCAGACCCACCGTGTCGATCATCTCGCGCGCTGCATCCTCGCTCAAAGGTCGGGGCAGCTTCTTCTGAAACTTGGGCGCTCGGGTCGATAAAACAGCGGTGGGTTCGAACCCCTCGCGCTCGGACAGCCAGCGGTAAAAGGATTTAACCGCAGACAGTTTCCGCGCCAGCGACCGCGCGCTTGCCCCTCCGCTGCGCGTGTGCGCCATCCATGCCCGCATATCTGGCACCGTGATCCGCGCCAAGGGTGCAAGCCCCTGCGCCTCGCCATGGTATTCCGTCAGGAAGGCAATGAAGTCCACGACATCGCCGCGATAGGCGGTCAATGTGTTCTCGGCAGTCCCATTCAGCGCCCGGCTTGACGCAAGCCATCCCTCCAACGCGTCCCGCGACGCCGGAGAGATCATCAATGTCACGACAACCAGCGCCGCATCTGGCGCTCGAACACACCTGTGAAGAAGGTCAAAAGGTCAGTCCCCTGCTGCGGTGTGAACTGGTGCGGATCTTCCGCCCCCATGACCAGCAATCCGGGTAGACGCCCCGGCCCAAAATCCAGCTTGAGACAGGCTTCGGAGCGAATCCAATCCGCCTTGTCGCCGTAAATCTCATGCGTTCCGGTTTCGATCTGGCGCAGCGTCACCTGTCGCGGTGGCGCGTTTCGCCCGGTGCTAAGATAGGCGTCGATGAAACCGGGGGCTGCGACGGACAGAACCGACCCAAGCCGCTTGATCGCCGGGTCTTCGTCGTTCTGTACGGATTCCAGCACCAGCTTGATCACGTCGACACGCAGGATCTCGGCCACATCTCCACCCAGATCACGCAGGAAGGACTCGAACTCCACCGGGTCGAGCATCCGCAGGATGGCGCGATGTACTTGATTGGTGCCGGCAAGGTTTTCATACGCTGCCGCAATCACCGACCGGTGTGTGTCTTCCAGTCGGTCCAGTCGCGCTTCAAGCCGGTCCATCGCGATGCCGCGCAGATCCACGATATTGCCGCCCATCGCGCGTTCATTCGCGGCGATCAAGGCCCGCATCAGGTCCTGATCCTCGAGAATCACGTCGGGGCGCGTCATGATCTTTTCGCGCAAGTCGTCGTCGATACGGGGGCTGCTCATGCCATCCTCGTGGTGTTGTATTTTGCGGGACACTATCAGCCGTGCCAAAAAGATGCCCGCATTTTTTCAATAAAATGCGGGCATCTGGAAAAACTGTGGCAGAAGCGCAGGAACGCCTTTCGAAAGGCGTTGAAAAGCCGCGTCGACGCGGCTTCGCTCAGCTCAGAGGATCTTGATATTGGCGGCAGCTGCATCCTTGACGAACTGGTCCAGACCCTTGTCTGTGAGAATGTGGTTCGCCATCGCCTTGATCACGGCCGGCGGTGCAGTCGCCACATCGGCACCGATCTTGGCGCATTCGCTCATATGGTTTGCAGTGCGGATCGACGCGGCAAGGATGTTCGTCTCAAACCCGTAATTGTCGTAAATCTCACGGATATCCGCGATCAGGTCGAGCCCGTCCATGTTCAGATCGTCAAGACGTCCGATGAACGGAGAGATAAACGTCGCGCCCGCCTTGGCCGCCAGAAGCGCCTGATTGGCCGAAAAACACAGCGTCACGTTGACCATCTTGCCTTCATCCGTGAGCACCTTGCACGCCTTGAGGCCGTCCCAAGTCAGCGGAACTTTGACCGCGATGTTCTCGGCGATCTCGGCCAGCTTGCGGCCTTCTGCGATCATATCTTCGGCTTTCAGTGCCACAACTTCGGCCGACACCGGACCATCGACCAGATCACAAATCTCTTTGGTCACTTCGAGGATATCGCGCCCGGATTTCTTGATAAGGGAGGGGTTCGTGGTCACGCCATCGACCATGCCCAGATCGTTGAGTTCCGCGATCGCGTCGATTTCGGCTGTGTCGACAAAGAATTTCATGGCTGTCGCTCCTGTGATGGGTTGGCCTTTCCTACCTTGGGCTTTACCCCATGACAATGACGACGGAAACCCTGAACTGATGGCGCTAACATCCAGTTACTTCGATGAGGGCGCGCTGATCGGCGTGATGACCACCCAGCCATTGGACCGGGTGCTGGATTACCGCGCTCCCGAAGGGGGCTGTCATCTGGGCGCGTTCGTCGAAGTGCCGCTTGGCCCGCGCAAAGTTCTGGGCGTCGTCTGGGGGGTGGGGCAGGGCGATTACGATATCTCCAAGGTGCGGTCAGTGATCCGGGTGCTCGATGCGGCACCAATGCGGGAAGAATTGATGTCTTTCCTGACCCGCGCAGGCGACTACACCCTGACGCCGATGCCCGCGATGCTGCGTCTGGCGACCCGCGCGCCGGGTCTGGGCGATCCGCCCTCGATGCGCAAGATCTACCGTCTGGGCGCCACCACGCCGGACCGCATGACCGACGCCCGCATCCGCGTGCTCGACGTGCTGCGCGATATGGGGGGCTTGTCGCTCACCCTCAAAGAACTGGCCGAGGCGGCGGGCGTGACGACATCCGTAGTCAAAGGTCTCGCCAAGTTGGGCGCAGTGCGCGAAGAGGACAGTCCGCGTGACACGCCGTTCGCAACGCTCGACCCGTCCTACGCTGGTAAGACGTTGACCGAAGATCAAACCACAGCCTCCGCCACCCTCCGCGCCGCGGTCGCCACGCGATCCTATGGCACGACCCTGTTCAAGGGCGTCACCGGATCGGGCAAGACGGAGGTCTATCTCGAAGCGGTGGCCGAATGTTTGGCCCAAGGCCGTCAAGCGCTGGTCCTCTTGCCGGAAATCGCACTCACGTCGGAATTTATCACCCGCGTCGATGCGCGCTTCGGTGCCAAACCCGCCGAATGGCATTCTGGCGTGACCATCACAGAACGCCGCCGCGTCTGGAAAATGGTCGCACAGGGCGGTGCGCAACTGGTTGTCGGTGCGCGCTCGTCCCTGTTCCTGCCGTTCCGCGATTTGGGTCTGATCGTCGTCGATGAAGAACACGACACCTCCTACAAGCAAGAAGATGGCGTGCTTTACAACGCCCGCGACATGGCGGTGCTGCGTGCCTCGATCTGCGGCGCGCAGGTGATCCTCGCCTCCGCCACGCCAAGTCTTGAGAGCTGGGCCAATGCCGACGCAGGCAAATACACCAAGCTGGAACTCACGTCCCGCTTCGGCGCTGCCGTCATGCCCGACATGCGCGCCATCGACATGCGCACTGAACAACTGCCGGGATCAAGCTGGATCTCCCCAACGCTACAACGCGCCGTGCAGCAAAGGCTCGACAACAAGGAACAGGCGCTCCTCTTCATCAACCGCAGAGGCTATGCCCCCGTTACCATCTGCCGCGCTTGCGGACACCAGATTGGCTGCGATCACTGCGACGCGCGCATGGTTGAACACCGCTTCCTCAAACGCCTTGTTTGCCACCAATGTGGCGAAACCAAACCGCTGCCCAACACCTGCCCGTCCTGCGAGGCTGAAGACAAACTGGCCGCTGTCGGCCCCGGCGTTGAACGCCTCGCCGAAGAGGCGCAAACGCTCTTCCCAGATGCGCGGCTCGCCGTGCTGTCCTCCGACATGTTCGGCTCAGCCCGCGCGATCAAGGCCGAGATCGAAACCATCGCCAGCGGGGGTGCCGACCTGATCATCGGCACGCAGCTTGTCGCAAAGGGGCACAATTTCCCGCTGCTCACACTGGTCGGCGTGATCGACGCCGATCTGGGCCTGCAAGGCTCAGACCTGCGCGCCGCAGAACGCACGTTCCAATTGATGCGACAGGTGGCAGGCCGGGCCGGACGCGCTGACAAGCCCGGTCAGGCACTGATGCAGACCTACCAGCCCGAACATCCTGTGATCCGGGCGATCCTTTCCGGCGATGAACAGGATTTCTGGACCGCCGAAGCCGGCGAACGGCGTGCTGCAGGTGTGCCGCCCTATGGCCGTCTGGCCGGGATCATCCTGTCCTCGACCGACGTGCAAGAGGTGTTCGACCTCGGCAACGCACTGGCCCGCAACGACGCACCGCTGCGCCGTGTGGGGGCGCAGGTGTTTGGTCCCGCTCCGGCGCCCATCGCCCGTGTGCGTGGACGCCACCGCGTACGTCTATTGGTCAAAGCGCCGAAAGGCACCGCGCTGCAACCGGCGCTGGCGGAATGGATCAAACCCTTCCGCCTCAAGGGAGAGCTGCGCATGGCCATCGATATCGATCCGCAAAGCTTCTACTGAGGTCAGCGCCGGTTTTCAGTCGACTGAAAACCCGGACGCGTCGACGCGTCCGTCCGCCGCAACTCAAAAGTCAGTCCAGAACGCACCCATGAATCAGGTTTTCCCGCATCAATCGTTGATCCAATGACCCGCGCGGCACCGCGATCTGCTCAAGATACGCCGACTTATGCCCTAAATACCCTCGCGCGGCATGTACAGCCTCAGCCGCGGAAACTGCCGCAAAGCGCACCATGTCCCCGGATCGGGATTGCACCAAACGGTCTATATCCGGCGCAATAACTGTGGCGATCTTGGGATAGCCTCCGGTCGTCTGGTGATCTGCCAACAGCACCGTAGGCACACCATCCCCCGATACCTGCACCGCCCCTCGGACAATCGGCTCTGAAGGGATCGACAAGGCACCGGCAAGCGGCAATTCCGGGCCACGCAACCGCATGCCCATCCGGTTGTAGGCATCGGTCACGGCGAAACGATCCGAAAGAAACCGCTCCAAGGCCTCATGGCTGAAATGCTGATCCTGTGGACCTGTCACCACCCGCATAGGTCCATCGGTCAAGAAACCGGGGCGCGGCACTTCCCCTGCGCGATCCCCGCGCACCGAGGTATTTGCGATCCGAATAGTTTGTCCGGTCTGCAAAGCACCACCGCCAAAACCTGACGCGGCATGGGTCGCAGCGCTTCCCAGCCACCCGGTGCAGGCGACCGACCCGGCAAAGGTCAGATAGGCCCAACTGCCTGCCCTACCACCGTGAATGGTGATCCGATCGCCCTTTTCAGCAGTCAGAACTGTCCATGAACGATATTTCTGCCCGCGATGCTCGACCCCAAAATCCCCGCCTGTGATTGCAAAACTGACCACGCCCGATGTGCATGTCAGGGACAATCCACCCAATGAAATCTCAATCGCGGTTTGACCGGGCAGGTTGCCCAGTGCTGCATGGGCGGCGTCAAAGGCCAGCCGATCCATCGGACCCGACGCAGACACGCCATATCGCATATGACCCCTGCGCCCCGCGTCTTGATAGGTCACCAAAGGTCCAGCGAAACTGACGGTGAATGCAGCATCAGTCATTGTCCGCCTCCTTTTGCGCACGCTCAAAGGTCGCAAGGTCGATCCTCTCGAACGTGACCTGGTCTCCGACATCGAACAGGAATGGACGCTCGGATTCACTTGTCAGGATATGTGTCGGGGATCGCCCAATGATCGACCAACCCGTGGGCATGGTCAGCGTGGTCACAAGGCATTGCGGCCCCGCGATGATCACGCTGCCCGCAGGCACATCGCGCACTGGCGTCGGTTTGCGCGGGATACGGATCTCTTCGGGGATACCTGACAGGTACGCATAACCGGGCGAAAACCCGTACATCAGAACATCGTACTGCCCGGCCAGATGTGCAGTGATGACGGCCTCGGGCGACAGGCCGACGGCCTTTGCAACCTTGTCGAGGTCTGGCGAATATGGCGCCTCATAGCACACTTGCAAGCGGCGGATCTGGCCTGCGATCTTGTCTGCGGTAACATCCTTGAGCAACTCGCGCACATGCGCTTCGACCCTGTCATGATCCGTTAGGCTGACATCGAAGCTCACCAGCAGGTTCACCAACGCAGGAACGGTTTCGATCATCCCGGCGGGCGACGTTTTGGCCAGAGCTTTGTCCAAAGCCAAAACCATGGCATGGGACGCGTCGCTATGCGTGTCAGAAAAGCAGACCAGCAGCGCATGATCGGCAACAGGTTTGAACCAGGGTTCCATGATGGACCTCATTCAGACGAACAAAAAGGTGGGTGACGGCTACTGCAGTGCGTTCGGCAAGAAGAGCGCGATGCTTGGAAACGCGATCAAAAGGAACGCCATTGCCAGCATGGTCAGGCAATAGGGCAGCGCCCCGAGCATCACCTCATTGAGCGACCCTGATTTTCGCGCGCCTTGAACCACATAGAGGTTCAACCCGACGGGCGGTGTGATCAGCGCCATCTCGATCAGCACGATCATCAGGATGCCGAACCAGATCACGTCATAGCCCTGTGCCACAACCAGCGGCACGATGATCGGGATCGTCACCACCATCAGCGACAGCGTTTCAATGAAGAACCCAAGCACGATGTAAAGCACGACCACCACAAGGATCGTCTTGAGCGGCGTTAGCCCCAGCCCTGTCATGAACTCTGTCAATTCGCGGCCCAACCCCGCCGAGGCCAGTGTGAAGTTCAGGAATGAGGCGCCGATGACGATCAGCATGATCATCGACGTGATCTTGACCGTGCCCATCAGGCTTTCGGTCAGCATGCCCCAGGACACCCCACCAAAGACCAGCGCGATGATCAGCGCTCCGGCAACGCCCACAGCAGCGGCTTCGGTCGGGGTGGCCCAGCCGCGATATATGGAACCGACGATCAGGCCGAACAGGATCAGGATGGGAACCAGATCAATCAACGCCCGCAGCATCTGCGGGAACGGAAACGTGCGCCGCACACCGCCAAGGTTCGGGCGGATCAGGCAGATCACAGCTGTGATCGCCATGAACGCCACCGCCAGAGCCAGACCGGGGATCAGCCCGGCCAGAAACAACTGCGGGATCGAGGATTGGGTCAGGAAGCCGTAAACGATCAGGTTTATAGACGGCGGAATCATGATGCCTAAAGTGCCACCTGCCGCAATCGCACCGGAAAAGAGCTTGGGATCGTAGCCCAGTTTTTCGGCCTGCGGCATCGCAACTGTGGCGACAGTCGCAGCAGTCGCGACCGATGATCCAGAGGTCGCCGAAAACATCGTAGCCGTTGCGATATTGGCGTGCACCAACCCGCCCGGCAGCCACGACACCCAGCGATCCAGCGCCGCATAGGTGCGTGTCGCAACACCGCTGCGGACAAGGATCTCGCCCAACAGCACAAAGAAGGGAATGGCGATCAGCGTGGCCGAATTCGAGGCCGACCACACCATGTTGCCCAGACCCCGGGTCAGCGGAAAGCTGGAAAAGAACGTGTCGATTCCGAACCCCAGCAGGAAAAGCACGATCCCCACGGGTATGGACAGCGACAACAGGCCCAGAAGACCGACAGAGACATAAAAGATCATTGCAGGCTGTCCTGTTCCGCGAAGGCCCCAACAAAGGCCTCGGTCTCTTCATGGCGGCGTTTGATCAGCAGGCTCAGCGCCGCAAATGTCACCAGCGTCGACATCAGCGCAAACCACACCCACCCGGCGAACCAAGGCGCCTGCACCCAGGCCAGAGGAGTCTCAAGCGGCGTATTTGCCCGCGATCCGTTGACCAACGACCGTTCCAGCACCGGCCATGATTTGATCGCGATGGTGATGATCACACCCGACATGACGACCATCGAAAACACATCGAACAGCGCCCGCACAAACGACCCCGCACGGCTGCGCAGCAGGTCGATCCGGACATGCCCCAACTCAAGCAGAGTAAAGGACATGCCCCAAGAGGTCGCGAGCGCCATGGCATAACCCGCGATCTCTTCGGTGCCGCCAAGCGACGTGCCGATCTGGCGCATGATGATATCGGTCAGCACGAACGCCGCGCAGAGCAACAGGCCAAGACCCACCACAAGGGCGACCCCACGGTTGATCCGGCGTAGTCCCTCAATCATCTTCAGTTCCATTTTCGGCACGTCCCTTGGTGGTTGCAGGTTCCGCTTAATTGATCGTCACGCCGACAACTTTGCCAACGCTGTCGTTCCAACGCGCGGCCCAGTCACCGCCAGCGCGTTCGGCCCATTCGGGCAGCACTTCGCTGGTCAGGATATCCCGCGCACGTTCGAAATCGGCGTCGCTCACGTCAACCAAAGTCATCGACCGTGCGTCACCCGACGGGCAGTCGCCATTGCCGGTCAGGCAGGCGATGTCGTTGACAAGCGCATCCTGTGCGCTGGCCCATGCCGGGTCTTCGAAACCAGTCTTGATCTCGCTTTCGATCAGCGCCTTCTGATCGTCCGACAGGCTGTTCCACTTGTCGAGGTTGATCGCGGTCACAACCGAATCCCAGCCTCCCAGCGGGATCGGCAGCAGGTGTGTCGACACTTCCCACCAGCCCGCACTGTAGCCCGAACCGGCACCGGTGACGGCACAATCAACCACGCCATTCTGCAACGCGCCCGGCACTTCGGCGAAGGACACGTTCACACCCTCTGCTCCCAGAGCCTCAAGCAGCTTGGCGGTCATGCGACCAGAGGCCCGCACTTTTAGGCCTTCCAGATCGGCAAGGTTGGAAATCTCGTGATTGCAGAACACGACCTGCGGCGGATAGGGCGCAATCGCCAGAACATGGCTGTTGAACCGGTCGTGGTAAATGTCGGTCACCATCGGCCGCGCCGCATCGACCATCGCGCGCGCTTCATCCGCCGTCAGCGCGATCAGCGGCACATCCAGACCTTCCAGTTCGGGCGCGTCGGCCACGGCATAGTCGGCCACGGTCATAGCCACGTCATAGACGCCCTGACCCAGCAAAGGATAAATGTCGCCCAGACCAAGGCTCATCTGGTTGTGCGTGGTCAGTTCCACGGTCAGATCACCACCCGACGCAGCAGGCAGCGTTTCACTCCAGAACGGGGCTTCGTACTGGTTGTGCAGCGGAAGGCTGGACCAGCTTCCCACGACAGACAAGGTTTCGGCAAAGACAGGTGTGGCACACACGGTGCTGGCCATAAGAAAGGCGAATGATTTTTTCATTGTTTGGTCTCCTTGTTGGATCGGTTTTATGTTTGTTTCAGGATCGTGGTCTCGGCATCTTCAGCCACATCCGCGATCAGCATGTGCCCTGGCGAATGTGTGATGCAGAGCGGCAGCCCAGCCGCCAGAAGAACATTTTGCGGGGTCACGCCACAGGCCCAGTAGACCGGCATTTCGCCATCGTGGATCTCGACCGCATCCCCCCAATCGGGCTGTGACAGGTCGGGAATGCCGATCTTGGCCGGATCACCACTGGCAATCGGCGCGCCATGCGCCTGCGGATAGCGGGCACAGATTGCGCGGGTCTGCTCAACCTGATGCTCGGGGATTGGGCGCATCGTCACCACCATCTCTCCGCCGAATGGCCCAGCAGGCACAAGGTCGATGCTGGTTCGGAACATCGGCACATTTCGCCCGCTCTCGATATGGCGTACCGGGATATCGTTTCGCATGAGCGCGTTCTCGAAAGTGAACGAACAGCCAAGCGCGACAGTCACAAGATCATCGGCCCAGACATTGCTGATATCCGTCACTTCCTCGCTGAATGCACCGTCGCGAAAGACACGGTACTTCGACACATCCGTGCGAATGTCGATGTCCCGCCCCAGGGTCCGCATCTGCGGATCGCCTGTATCTCCAACGCCGACAACCGGACAGGGCTTTGGGTTGCGCTGGCAAAAACGCAGAAAATCCAAAGCATAGCGTTCCGGCAAAATGGCAAGGTTGCATTGCAGATAACCGGCGGCCAGACCAGCCGTATGCCCGGCATAGGCTCCGCGACGGATCGCGGCCCGAACCTCAGTGGGCGGGGCACCAATCAGACTGGAATGCGAAACAGACTCTTCTGCCATCGAGCGGTCCTTTGCTTGGATGCTGAACCATCACACGGCCGCTTGCTTTCGTGCAAATTATCATTTTATATCAATAACGATAAAAATAATTGATCTCACTTGGGGTGAGATCTGTCCCACTTCAAAGCCACCTCACGCGCGAATTCCGCACTTCTTTCAACAAGAAAGCTGCGCGGCTCCGACAGGTAGGATGCGGTGAAGGCCAAGGGCTGCGGATGAAACCCTGGATCAAATTCCACGATTTGACCAGACTTCAAGAAATCATCGGCCAGAGCGCGGGGGTAGGGGCCAACCGCGATTCCCGCCGCAATCATCTTGAGACTCGCAGACAAGGATGCTGACGTATAAATGCGCAACTTCGGCCCCACTCGGCGGGACAGTTCCGACGTTAGTTCGCGGTAAGGCCGCGTCTTGCTGGCATAAGAAATGACCGGGATTTTGCTCAGGTCCGTCTGCGGGTTCGACGTTGACCGATACCAGTGAAGATCAAAGGTCGGCAAAGGTACGTTCTCGACGGAAAACTCCGAAATTGGCCCCATGAGCAACGCAAGATCGAGGCTCCGCTCCAGCAAGGCAGAACGGAGGTTCAACGAAATATCGACCGTCAGATCGACGTTCACCCTTGGGTAATGTTCGCTGAACGTCTTGAGGAATTCTGGCAGCCACGCCTGCGCGATTGTCTCGGACGCACCAACGCGAAACAGGCCTTCGGTTTCCGACGGGTTCGCGACGCGCTGTTTGATCTCTTCTTCGACGAACAGCATCTGTTCCGCATAGGACAAAAGCAGCGTGCCATGCTTTGTCAGGATCAACTCGCCGGATCCGCGCTCAAAAAGCGGAACCTTGAGTTCTTGTTCGAGATTGGAGATGCGCGTCGACACGGCGGGCTGGGACAAATGCAGCTTGTCGGCGGCTTTGCGAAACCCGCCCAGACGTGCCACCCACAGGAAAGTCCGGATCTGATCGAAGGTCATGGGCTTTCATAGAATTTATCAGCCACGGCGCAAAATGATAAATTGATTGGTGATCATGTTGTGATGCCTGTTTCCGCGCAGGGCACCCGGAATTACACAAAAGTTAACATAGGGTTAATGGGGCCGCTTCGGCCCTAATGTTTCGCGTGCGAAACAATAGGTCATAAAGGGTGCCTTTTCCCTCTGCGTCCCACGTCCCACAGGGCCGCCATATTTCTTGCGATGCCTTGTATGCCCCCCACCCACATTCTACATGGGCCCATATGAAGCGTTTTATCCCATTTGTGAAATCCAACCCCATCGTCGCTGTGGTTCGGATGCAAGGTACGATTGCGGCAGGGTCTCGCGGGACTCTGAGTGACGCAAGCCTCCGCTCTCTTCTCGAGAAAGCGTTTCGCAAGGGCAAGCCCGCCGCTGTGGCGATCGAGATCAATTCGCCGGGTGGATCGCCGGTCCAAAGCTCTCTGATCGGAGCGCGCATTCGGCGGCTGGCCGATGAAACCGAAGTGCCTGTCTACGCCTTTGTCGAAGACGTGGCCGCGTCCGGTGGCTACTGGATCGCAAGTGCGGCGGATGAAATCTATGCTGATCCTGCGTCTATCCTCGGTTCAATCGGCGTGATCTCTGCCGGGTTCGGTGCACACGTCTTTCTGCAACGACAGGGCATCGAACGGCGCGTCTATACGGCTGGCAAATCCAAATCCATGCTCGACCCGTTCCGCCCCGAAAGCGAAGACGACGTGGCGCGGCTGAACAAGCTGCTGGGTCAGTTGCACGAAACCTTCATCACTCAGGTCAAAACCGGTCGTGGCGAAAAGCTCGCTGACAATCCTGATCTTTTTACGGGTGAAATCTGGGTAGGACAGGGCGCAGTCGATGTCGGTCTTGCGGATCACATCGGACACCTCGTTCCGGCCATGAAAGAGCGGTTCGGCGACAAGGTAAAGTTCCGCCGCTACGAACAACGCCGTCCCTTCCTCAGCCGTTTCGGCGCGAAACTCACCGACGATGCACTCAGCGTCATTGAAGAGCGTGCCGAGTTCGCGCGGTATGGGCTCTGACGTGATCAGCAAGATCGTTATTCTCTTCCTCGTCTTCATCGCTGTGCTTGCCATGTTCGGCAAACTGCGCATCCCCGGTGCGAAACGTCTGGCTAGTGCCAAGTGCCGCAAATGCGGACGCTATCGCATCGGCAAAGGGCCATGCCCCTGTACCGGAAAGGCAAGCTGACATGATGATGATCTGGGGAGGTGTGGTCATCGGATTGGTGATCCTGCTTTTGGCAGGCGATGCGCTGGTCAAAGGTGCGGTGAACCTGTCCTTGCGCATCGGCATCCCGGCCCTAATCGTTAGCTTGACCGTGGTCGCCTTTGGGACCTCTGCGCCGGAACTGCTCATCTCGATCAAGGCGGCGATGGAAAACGTGCCGGGCATCGCGCTTGGGAACGTGGTTGGGTCGAACACGGCCAATGTCCTTCTGGTATTGGGCATTCCCGCCTTCCTGGCGGTGATGCACACCAGCGAATGCGACACACGCAAAAGCTATGTGATCATGTTGGCATCGTCGGTGCTGTTTATTGCGCTGGCGTTCCGGGGCGTGTTTGATTGGACCGCAGGTATTGTGTTGCTGGTTGTCCTCGCGGTGATCCTTGGTGATTCCATGCGCGAGGCATTGGCCCACAGGCGCGCTGGTAAGGATGCGGATGATGAGGAAGAACCCGAAGGCGCCGACCCGGACATGCCCTGGTGGAAAATCATTCTCTACCTCGTCCTGGGTCTTGTCGGATTGCCGCTTGGTGCGGACCTTCTTGTCGACAGCGCAGTCGAGATCGCGACGACCTTTGGCGTCAGCGACATGGTGATCGGCCTGACCCTGGTCGCTTTGGGCACGTCGCTGCCGGAACTGGCAACGACCGTTATGGCGGCGCTGCGGCGGCAGGCGGATGTGGCGCTGGGCAATGTGATCGGCTCGAACATGTTTAACCTGCTGGCCATCATCGGTGTCGCATCCCTGATCGCGCCGATCCCGGTCGATCCCGAATTCCTGCGCTTTGACCTTTGGGTGATGCTGGGTGCATCGCTTCTGATCTTCCCGCTGGTCTTCTTGGCCCGCGACCTGACGCGTATCTGGGGAGTGGTCTTGTCGGCGCTTTATCTGGGCTACATTGCGCTTGTCATTATGTAAGCGCGAAAGGCAGACCCCATGAGCAAGGCATTGATCACAGGCGCAGGCAAACGGCTGGGTCGCGCGATGGCGCTCTACCTTGCGGATCGCGGTTTTGATGTCGCGGTGCACTATGCAAGCTCTGCCGATGCCGCAGAAGAGGTGGCAGACCTGATCCGCGCCAAGGGGCAGCACGCCTGCACGGTGCAGGCAGACCTTTTGAATGAGAGCGAGACCCAAGCCCTGACCGACGCTGCAGTCGCAGGGATCGGTGGGCCGTTGACGGTGCTCGTCAACAACGCGTCGATCTTTGAGTATGACAACGTCGAAACAGCGACCCGCGAAAGCTGGGACCGGCATCTGGAAAGCAACCTGCGTGCACCGTTTGTGCTGACCCAGCGTTTCGCAGCGCAACTTCCCGCGCCCGAGATGGATGAGATGAACGAACCCGTCGCATCTGGCCTGGTGATCAACATGATCGACCAGCGGGTGCGCAAGCTGACACCGGAGTTCATGACCTACACAATCGCCAAGATGGGGCTGTGGGCCTTCACCCAGACGGCGGCACAGGTGTTGGCACCGGCTTGTCGCGTCAATGCCATTGGTCCCGGTCCAACCTTGCGCGGAGGTCGCCAGAGCGAAGCACATTTTGCAAAGCAGCGCGCGGCCACGGTTTTGCAGCGGGGGGCAAATACGTCGGACATCACCGGAGCGTTGGGTTATTTTCTGGATGCTCCCGGCGTCACTGGTCAGCTTCTTTGTGTCGATGGTGGACAGCATCTGGGATGGCAGACACCGGACGTAATTGGCGTCGAATGATGCGACTGAAAAACAAGTTTTGCACTGGTTAGACTGACGTTACGAAAACGTTACGAAAGTGTTAATGTTTTCAGTGGCTTGTCGTTGATGCATTTAAATTGTTATTAAAATCAATATCTTGCAAATATGCCTAAAAAATGTGCAAGTCAGGGAGGGTGCCGAAATACAAGGGAAAAACCCTCACGTTCAAAACTTCTCCGCAGACTTATCCACAGAAAGCGTGGATGCCTTAGAGGTTGCATCATGGGGGGCGATGGGGCAGCGAAACCGGGAGAATCGTACAAACCCGGAAACCGTAAATCTAGGCTGACATGACCAAGGAAACCGACGCTGACAATCTGACCGGATACGCCTGTATTCAGAGCTATCTCAAGACGTTGGACTCCAGTCCGGGTGTCTACCGCATGCTGGATTCGCAAGCGCGCGTGCTTTATGTCGGCAAGGCACGCAACCTCCGCGCGAGGGTTTCGAACTACTCGCGGCCATCGCCGCAGCACTCGGGCCGCATCGCCCGGATGATTTCGGAAACCGCGTCGATGATGTTCCTGACGACGCGCACCGAAACAGAAGCGCTTTTGCTGGAACAGAACCTAATCAAGCAGCTCAAACCGCGCTACAACGTGCTCTTGCGCGACGACAAGTCGTTCCCGAACATTCATGTCACGGCTCATCCATATCCGATGATCCACAAACATCGCGGCGCGAAGAAAGACAAAGGTGCGTATTACGGTCCCTTTGCCAGTGCGGGTGCGGTCAATCGGACGCTGAACCAGTTGCAGCGGGCGTTTCTGCTACGCAATTGTTCCGATGCGATGTTCGACAGCCGGACACGGCCCTGCCTGCAATACCAGATCAAGCGCTGTTCCGGGCCCTGTGTAGGCAAGATCAGCGAAGCGGACTACGCTGCCAGCGTTAAGGACGCCGAGCGCTTTTTGTCGGGCAAATCAACCAATGTGCAGGAAACGCTGGCGAAAGAGATGGCCGAGGCCTCTGAGGCCATGGAGTTCGAGCGCGCCGCAGCTTTACGCGACCGCATCCGAGCCCTGACACAGGTGCAGACGGCGCAGGGGATCAACCCGCGCGGTGTGACCGAGGCGGATGTGATCGCCCTTCATCTTGAAAAGGGGCAGGCATGCGTTCAGGTGTTCTTTATCCGGGCGAACCAGAACTGGGGCAACCGTGACTTCTATCCGCGTGTCGGGCCGGACGTGGAAGAGGCCGAGGTGCTGGAGGCGTTCCTTGGCCAGTTTTACGACACCAAGGAACCGCCAAAGCTCTTGTTGCTCTCGCACCCGATCGAGAACGAAGATCTAATGACAGAAGCACTGTCGGGCAAGCTGGGCCGCAAGGTCGAGATTGCTGTGCCGCGTCGGGGTGAGAAGTCTGAACTGGTCGACGGCGCATTGCGCAACGCGCGGGAAAGCCTGGCGCGACGGATGGCGGAAACGGCAACGCAGGCCAAACTGTTGCGCGGTCTGGCGGAGGCGTTTGGGCTGGATACGCCGCCCGATCGGATCGAGGTCTATGACAACAGTCATATTCAGGGGACCAACGCCGTCGGGGCAATGATCGTTGCGGGGCCCGAGGGATTTCTCAAGAGCCAGTATCGCAAGTTCAACATTAAGGGGGATGAACTGACCCCCGGTGATGATTTTGGCATGATGAAAGAGGTGCTGACCCGGCGGTTCAAGCGTTTGCTCAAAGAGGATCCCGAGCGGAATAAGGGGCTTTGGCCCGATTTGCTTTTGATCGACGGTGGTGCTGGGCAGGTGTCTGCTGTCCGCGAGATCATGGAAGAACATGGCGTCGGGGATGTGCCGATGGTCGGTGTGGCCAAAGGTGTGGACCGCGATGCAGGCAAGGAAGAATTCCACCGCTCGGGCACGCGGCCCTTTGCCCTGCGCCACAATGATCCGGTCTTGTACTTCGTCCAACGCCTGCGTGATGAGGCACACCGCTTTGCCATTGGCACGCACCGCGCGAAGCGGGCAAAGTCGCAAATGGCGAACCCCCTGGACGAGATTTCGGGTGTTGGTGGCGCGCGCAAGCGGGCGCTTCTGGCGCATTTCGGGTCTGCGAAAGCTGTCAGCCGGGCAAACCTTGCAGACCTCAAAGCGGTGGAGGGTGTCAGCGAGGCGCTGGCCGAGCGGATTTACGGCTTTTTCCACGAGAACAGCTGACACGCTGGCGCGCTTTGGCGTTCCGTTTCAGATCACTGAATCGACAGGTCGATATTGAAGCCACTGGTCTTGCCTGTGTCTTCGTCGTTGCCCATGTGGTAGACGCGAATGGCGTAAGTTCCTTTTTCGGGTAGGCTGACAGTGGTTGTGTTTCCATTCATAGAGCTGTTGTAGATCGCAACACCATCACTGCCCGGAGGCAGGATATTGAAGTAGACAGTGCCGTTGCCGTTGCTGTCGGTCACAGTCAGCTCAACAAACATCTCCTGTCCGGCGTTAGCTCCCAGCAAATAGTCAGTGTACTCTTGCCCAGTGATGGTGCCTGACACCATTGTCCCGAAATTACCCGGTGCAAACTTGACGTCTGATTTGGATTGCGCGGCCACATTGGTGGCCAAAGCCAGTCCAAGCATGGTGGCAAGCAGGCGATTTGTTGGGAACGGAATGAGCGAGTCTCCTGAACTTTTCAAAGACAGAGTACCCCGACTTCATTGCGCGTCAAAATTGTATTTGTTTCACGTCTTTATGCTCTTGAGAATGGCAAGCACCGTGTTGGATAGCGGGGCTGGGCGCCCATCGGAGCCGACATACACTTGCGTGAAAAAGCCTTCGGCCCCGGCGGTGTTTTCGTCATTGCCAAAGAGTGCGATCTCATAGCGGAAGGACGAGGTGCCGATATGCGCGACTCGGATGCCTGCGGTGAGAATGTCCGGGAAGCTCAATTCAGCGTGGTACCGGCAGCCGCTTTCGACAACGAGAAATTTGGTCGCGTTGGGGCCGCGGATCTCGATGCCTTTTTCCATTTGCCACAAACTCACTGCAGTGTCGAAGAGGGCGTAATAGGTGGCGTTGTTGAGATGCCCGTATTCGTCGTTGTCCTGCCAGCGTGTCGGCAGGGTGCGGAAGGCGCAGTAGTCAGCGCGGGTTCCGGGGGGCGTACGAGGCATCAGCCGGACCGCATCAGCCTGAAGGCGGCCGATGCACCCCAGCCCGCCGCGATGGCGATGGCAAGGGACAGCAGACCATAGACCAAAGGCTGCTGGCGCGACAGGTTGAAGAGCCAGCGTTCAAGGCCGACCTTGCGCACCTCGATGCTGGTTTCGTATTTTGACACGACCTTACCGCCGCGGGTCAGGAACACGCGCGTTGCGTATTCGCCTTCGGTCAGGTTTGCCGGCATCTGGATCGCGGTGTTGAACAAGGTGGATTCGCGCAGATCTACTGCGCCCTCATCCAACACGTAGAGACCGTTCGCCATCCGGATGCGCACCAGCGCGTCGATGAATTCTTGTGGGTTGGCGACTTGCGACCATGCCCCGATTGAGCGGATGCGGCGCGGGATCGACACGTTGTGGCGCAGGTCATCGGCTTCGTTTAGCACCTGTTGCCAAGGGGCTGAGGTGGAAATTGCATAAAAGCTTGGTGCCGCGGACACATCCATTGCATCGGTGTTCACCCAGATGCCAAGAACGCGGTCCTTACGGCGCACAGTGATCGGAGCCTGTGGGCCGGAAATGGTCACGATCACCTGGATCGGTTCGTTCTGAGGGATCGGCACTTCGCGCTTGATTGCGCCGTAGATGATAACCTCTGAGCCGTCAAAATTGGTTGAGATCGACACCTGGTCCCGGCTGAGACCAAGCACCACTTCTTCGGCTTTCAGAGGGGTGGCCAAAAGCAGGAGGATCAGGAGCAGACCGCGCATCAGTGACCTCCTGCCGTGCCGATTGAGAACAGCTCGGACGGTTGGATCAGAAGGTCGAGCGCGAGCTTTCCGCAGACTGCAAGAACCATGATCGCCAAAAGGATGCGCAGTTGCTCGGCCTTGAGCTTGGCCCCGATTACGGTGCCGATCTGCGCTCCGACGACGCCGCCAATCAGCAGCAGCACGGCCAGAACCATGTCCACTGTGTAGTTCGTGGTGGCGTGCAGCAGGGTGGTGAAACCGGTCACAAAAATGATCTGGAACAGCGAGGTGCCGACAACCACCTTGGTGGGCATGCCAAGAAGGTAGATCATCGCGGGAACCATGATAAAGCCGCCGCCCACACCCATGATCGCGGCAAGGATCCCGACCAGAATACCAACGATCACCGGTGGGATGACCGAGATATAGAGCCCCGAGGTGCGAAAGCGCATCTTGAACGGCAGGCCGTGAATCCAGTTATGCTTCTTGCGCTTGGGTGCCACGCCGGAACGCGTCTTGCGGATCGCGTTCAGGCTTTCGACGAACATTAGGGAACCGATGACGCCAAGAAAGACGACGTAGCAGAGTTTGACCAGCAGATCGACCTGACCAAGGCTCTTGAGGTAGTTGAAGAGCCAGACACCCAACCCGGCACCAAGGAGCCCGCCGACCAAAAGGACCGTCCCCATTTTGAGGTCGACCGTCTTGCGTCGGAGATGGGCGAGAACACCCGAGAAAGACGAGGCGACGATCTGGTTCGCCTCGGTTGCGACTGCGACAGCGGGTGGAATGCCGATGAAGAACAGAAGCGGCGTCATCAGGAAGCCCCCCCCGACGCCGAACATGCCAGACAGAACACCAACGATCCCGCCTAGGCCAAGCAGTAGAAACGCATTGACCGAAATTTCGGCGATGGGGAGGTATATCTGCATAGTCTTCTGTAGCCTCATGGGCTTGGCGCTTTCAAGCGTCGAAGGAGAGCGCCATTGGTTGTAGCGCGGTCGTGTCTGATCCTGGGCACAGTACATCCCATATGGCGCCGCAACGGCGCTTGGAGCGGGACATCCCATTCTGTTGGACCAACGGAGGATCATTTCTCGATCACCTCCGTGACCGAGTAGATGTCAGCGGGCGGAATTGCGAGATCAATGGCCAGCTTGGCGCATACCAGCAGGACGAGACCGGCCAAGAGGATCCGCAATTGTTCGGCTTTCAGGCGCAACCCGATCATCGCGCCGAATTGCGCGCCCACAACGCCGCCGATGAGAAGCAGGACGGCCAGCAGAATATCCACTGTGTAGTTCGTCGTGGCATGCAGCAGTGTCGTGAACGCGGTCACGAAGATAATTTGGTAGAGCGATGTGCCCACCACCACTTTTGTGGGCATGCTCAGAAGATAGATCATGGCGGGGACCATGATGAAGCCGCCGCCCACACCCATGATTGCCGAAAGAATGCCAACCAGTAGACCGACCAGCAGTGGTGGAATGACAGAGATGTAGATTCCGGACACCCGGAACCGCATCTTGAGCGGCAGGCCATGCACCCAGTTGTGTTTGCGCCGTTTCGGCGCGACCCCCCGGTTGGCCCGGCGCAAGGCCTGCAGGCCTTCGACAAACATCAGGCTGCCGACCGCGCCCAGGAAGACGACATAGCACAGGTTCACCATCAGGTCGACTTGGCCCAGCGTCTTGAGGAAATTAAAAATATAGACCCCAAACGCAGAGCCTATGAGGCCGCCCGCCAGCAGGATGCTCCCCATTCGGAAGTCGACGTTGCGGCGTCGGATATGTGGCAAAAGCGCAGAGACTGAGGAACCGACGATCTGGTTGGCCGAAGTCGCGACAGCCACTGCCGGTGGGATACCCACGAAAAACAGCAGGGGTGTGATCAGAAAGCCGCCCCCGACGCCGAACATGCCCGAGAGCAGGCCCACCAGTCCTCCCAATCCAAGAAGCAGGAACGCGTTGACCGAGACTTCTGCGATGGGCAGGTAGATTTGCATGGTCGTCCTTAGTCGCAAGCGACGGCGCGTTTCAAGCGATGCGGTGCCGCAGGTGCAAAAAGGACTTACGAAAGTGGGTCAACTGGACTCAGGGGCGGGACGGGTGATGCGTCGACGCATCACCCGTTTCCGTTGATGTAAACGCCCGCTTAACCTGAATGTCAGCGTTCCTTGACGTAGGGCTCGCCACCGGCACGCGGCGGAATCGCCTTACCGACGAAACCGGCAAGGATCACCACGGTCAGGATGTAGGGCAGCGCGTCCATGAACTGCACCGGCACGACAAAGGCCCCAAGGTCGATGTTCTGATACCGCAGCGCTACGGCCTGAAGTAGTCCGAAGAGCAGGCAAGCATAAAGCGCATACCACGGCCGCCACTTGGCAAAGATCAGCGCTGCCAGCGCGATAAAGCCTCGCCCGGCGGTCATGTCCTTGACGAAACCAGCCTGCAAGGCCGTGGCAAGGTAGGCGCCCGCAATGCCGCAGAGCACGCCGCAGATGCCCACTGCAACATAGCGCAGGCCGACGACTGAGATGCCCGCGGTATCGACGGCCTCGGGCGCTTCGCCCACGGCGCGTAGGCGCAGTCCAAAGCGTGTCCGGTAGAGCAGCCACCACGTCAATGGCACCATCGCAAAGGCGACGTAGACAAGGATCGAATGACCCGAGATCAATTCGGCATAGATCGGACCAATGAGCGGCACGCCAGCGAATTCTGCGGCACCGGGGAGTATGATGGGTTCAAACCGGCCCGCCCCGATGAGCGATGGCGTCCGTCCGCCTTGGCTGAACCAGTCCTGCGCGATCAGGACGGTGAGACCTGCCGCGAGAAAGTTGATGGCGACACCCGAGATCAATTGGTTGCCCCGGAAGGTGATGGACGCCAGCCCGTGCAACACGGAGAGCGCCAGTGAGGCAAGAATACCTGCCCCAAGCCCCATCCAAACGTCACCTGTGATTGCTGCGATGGCGGCTGAAAAGAACGCCGCGGCAAGCATTTTGCCCTCGAGGCCGATGTCGAAGATGCCAGCACGTTCACTGAAGAGGCCTGCCAAACAGGCCAGAAGCAGCGGTGTTGCAAGGCGTACAGTGCTGTCGAGCACCTGAAGCAGTGTTGCGAAATCCATCAGGCTTTCCTCCGGGCGGCGAGGAAGAGTTTTTCAAGTGGCATCCGCACCATATTGTCGAGCGCCCCGGTGAAGAGGATGACCAGCGCTTGGATCACTACGATCAGTTCGCGTGGGATATTCGTCCAAAGCGCCAATTCTGCGCCGCCTTGGTAAAGGAAACCAAACAGCAGCGCGGCCAGCAGAACACCCAACGGATGCGAGCGGCCCATCAGCGCGACCGCGATGCCGATGAATCCAGCGCCTTCGGTCGCGTTCATGACAAGGCGTTCCGCCTCGCCCACCGTGGTGTTGAGTGCCATCATCCCAGCAAGACCACCCGAGATCAGCATGGCAACCACGGTGATCTTGACGGGGCTGATGCCTGCGTATTTTGCAGCCGATTCAGATTGGCCAAATGAGCGGATTTCGTAGCCCAGCTTGGTGCGCCAGATCAACACCCAGACGGCAAGGCACATGAAAACCGCCAGAAAGAAGGTCACATTGGCTGGAGCGCCCCGGAACATCGCGGTTTCTGCGGTCGAGAACATGTCCTGAAAGGTGGGCAATTGCGCAGCTTCTGGGAAGCGGGCGGTGGCCGGGTCCATGGCACCTTGGGGGCGCAGGATATTCACGAGGATGTAGTTGAGAATAGCGGCGGCGATGAAGTTGAACATGATCGTGGTGATCACGATATGGCTGCCGCGTTTGGCTTGGAGATAGGCAGGGATCAAGGCCCACATCGCGCCGAACAGCGCGGCCGATACTGTTGCACCCAGCAGCGCCACGTACCAGTTGGGCCAAGGGATATAGAGACAGGCCAGCGCCACGCCCAAACCGCCGATCATCGCCTGACCCTCGCCGCCGATATTGAACAGCCGCGCATGGAAGGCGACGGCCACAGCAAGGCCGGTGAAGATGAAATTGGTCGCGTAGTACAGCGTGTAGCCCCACCCCGACGATCGCATCAGCGCACCGTCGACCATCAGCTTGAACGCCGCTACCGGGTCTTCGCCAATGCCGATGATCACCAGTGCCGACAGGATCGCGGCAAGAAGAAGCGAAATCAGGGGGACAAGGACCGCGTCGGCCCAACCGGGCATCTTATCCATCTTTGCCGCCCTCCTCGGGGTCTTTTATAGGGTCTGATTTGGTATCCGACGACTTTGGCCGCTCTGGTGTCGACTGGGTGAGTGTTGCGCTTAGGCTGCCAAGGCTGATCGCTTCGGTTTTTGCAGGTGGTGTTTCGATATCGACGGGATCGGTACTGAAGGTCATCGGTTCTTCGTGCGGCATTGTCGGCGATGCGATGTCCGGGGCGGACGGGGCCTCGGTCTTGGTCTCGTCGTCTGCGCTGATCTCGGGGGCTGTGTCGGTTCTGATATCCGGCGCAGTTTCTTCCACCTGCGCCTCGACTGGAGCTACTTCCGCTCCCGCGTCGGTGGTGGTCAGTTTGGCCTCTTTTTCTGATGGGGCCTCTGCGTCTTGTGGCTCTTCGGTTGTCAATTCGGACTCAGCTCGGGCTGCTGCATCAGATTCAGCGGCCTCTTGCACCTCTTCTTCGCTCATCGCCATCGGGGAGGCCGGCATTTTTGCATGGGCCGTATCAGTGATCCCGGCCATCAGAAGGCCCAGTTCCTTTTCGTTGGTCTCGCTCGGGATGCGCTCGCCCATGATCTGGCCATCAAACATCACCGCGATGCGGTCTGAGAGCGAGAAGATCTCGTCCAGTTCGACGGATACGAGCAGGATCGCCTTTCCCTCGTCCCGAAGGCGAATGATCTGCTGATGGATGAATTCGATTGCGCCGATATCGACACCCCGCGTGGGCTGCCCGACCAATAGGATATCCGGGTTGCGTTCGATCTCACGCGCCAGAACGATCTTTTGCTGGTTGCCACCCGAGAAATTGCGCGCGGCCAGCTTGGGGTTTGGCGGGCGCACATCAAATCGTTCCATCTTGGCGGCGGCTTCGGCCTTGATGGCGGCGTTGTCCATAAGCATGCCAGACTGGATTTTCGGATCGCGATGATAGCCAAAGACAGTGTTTTCCCACGCCGTGAACGGCATGATGAGCCCTTCGCGGTGGCGGTCTTCGGGCACATGGGCGATGCCCCGCGCGCGACGTGACTGGCCGTCGGAATGCTTGCCTGTCAGGTCGATCTCTTGACCGTTGACGCGGATCGTGCCGGTGGCATTGGCATAGCCGCCCAACACCTCAAGCAGTTCAGACTGACCGTTCCCGGCAACACCGGCGATTCCAAGGATTTCACCCGCCCGCACATTGAGCGAAATGCCCTTGAGCCGTTCGACGCCTTTTTCGTCGGTCAGGCGCAGGTTTTCGACCTCAAGCACGGGCTTACCCGGTTCGGCGGGTTTCTTGTCGACCTGCAACAGCACTTTGCGGCCCACCATCATCTCGGCCAGCCGTTCGGGGCTGGTTTCCGAGGTTTTGACCGTTGCCGTCATCTCGCCACGGCGCATCACCGACACGGTGTCGGTGGCTTCCATGATTTCGCGCAGTTTGTGGGTGATCAGGATGATCGTCTTTCCCTCTTTGCGCAGGTTATCAAGGATGCGGAACAGGTGGTCTGCCTCCGCCGGGGTCAATACGCCAGTGGGTTCGTCCAGAATCAGGATATCGGCTTGCCGGTACAACGCCTTGAGGATCTCGACGCGTTGCTGATGACCGACGCTGAGGTTCTCGATCGTGGCGTCGGGATCGACATTCAATTCGTATTCTGTGGCCAGTTGCTTCAACACGCCACGCGCTTTGTTTAGCGACGGGCGGAGCAGGGGGCCATCCTCGGCACCTAGGATCACGTTCTCAAGAACGGTGAAATTCTGAACCAGCTTGAAGTGCTGAAACACCATCCCGATGCCCGCCTTGATTGCGGCCTGGCTGTCGGGGATCTGGGTTTCTTTGCCGTTGATGAAAATCTGGCCGCTGTCGGCTTTGTAAAAGCCGTAGAGGATCGACATGAGAGTCGATTTGCCCGCGCCGTTTTCACCGATGATGCCGTGGATCGTGCCCGGTTTGACGCTGATCGAGATGTTCTTGTTGGCCTGAACGGGGCCAAATGCCTTGGAGATGCCTTTGAGCTGGATGGCAGGCGGGACCGAGGCAAGGAGCGGGTCCGTTTCGGGGGCGGCAACAGCGGTATTCATGAACTATCCCTGCATCAGTCTTCGGGTCTGGTGCCCGATACATGGCGGAGCGGCCGTGACCGGCCGCTCCGAAAGTCTACGCGCGTTCTGATCGGATCAGAAGCTCAGCGCGGGGCAGCTGTCGTCGGACATGTAGTCATGCACCATCAACTCGCCGCTGGCGATCTTGGCTGAGGCCTCGTCCACGGCCGCTTTCATGTCGGCGCTAACGAGTGCTTCGTTGTGCTCGTCAAGGGCGTAGCCGATACCGCCATTGGCGATCCCCATGACGTTGATGCCTGTTTCCAGATCGGTGCCCGAGGTCATCGCATCATAGACTGCGTTGTCCACGCGCTTCATCATCGACGTGAGAACCTGACCGGGGTGCAGGTAGTTCTGGTTGCTGTCCACACCGATGGACAGGATACCTTCGTCTGCAGCGGTTTGCAGAACGCCCACGCCTGTACCGCCTGCGGCAGCGTAGACCACGTCTGCGCCTTGGCTGATCTGAGCCTTGGTCAACTCAGAGCCCTTAACCGGGTCGTTCCACGCCGCCGGAGTCGTGCCGGTCATGTTGGCCACAACCGTGGCGTCCGCGTTCACAGCCTTCACGCCTTGCGCATAGCCGCAGGCGAATTTGCGGATCAGAGGGATGTCCATGCCGCCGATAAAGCCAACTGTGCCGGATTCGGATGCCATCGCCGCCATCATACCCACAAGGTAGGAGCCTTCATGTTCGTTGAACACGACAGAGCGCACGTTCGGCTGATCGACGACCATGTCGATGATCGCAAACTTAGTGTCGGGGTAATCCGGAGCGACTTCGCCGAGCACGTTGCCGAAGGCAAAGCCGGTCATCACGATCGGGTTGTTGCCGTTCTCGGCAAAGCGGCGAAGGGCCTGTTCGCGCTGGGCTTCGGACTGAAGCTCGATCTCGCGGAATGTTTCGCCGGTTTCCTCGGCCCAACGGACGGCACCGTTAAAGGCGGCTTCGTTGAAGGATTTGTCAAACTTGCCGCCCAGATCGAAGATCAGGGCCGGTTCGGCAGCAGCCGCGCCAGCGGTGAGTGCCAAAGCAGCGGCGGCACCATAAAGTTTTGTCATGAGGGTCATTTAGCAGCTCCCAGATGTTGGACTGCGACGGCTTTATTGCGTCGCTTGGTTAGATCGGGTGATCAGCGTCAATTAAGGCTGCACGCGGACGATAGTTCAACCGCTTTTTGTGCCAGAGCCCTGTGACGTTGGCGCAGGAGCGGTTTGACCTTACGCAATGGCCAGTGAAAGCAGCATGGCATTGTCTTTTGTGCCGTCGCGCAGGGTATAATAGCCCGGCCGCGTGCCAATGGGCGCGAATCCCTTTGCCGTGTAAAAAGACTGGGCTGGTGCGTTCTGTAGCGCCACTTCCAACAGGATGCGCGTGACACCCTGCTGCTTTGCAACAGTTATGAGCTTGGACAAGAGCGAAGACGCCAAGCCTTTTCGCTGTGCCCCGGGGTCTGTGGCAATCGCCAGAATTTCACACTCGTCGGCCACAATTTGCGCTATCACGAAGCCTTGGTCCTGAGACAGGATTAGGCTGTGCTTGGCGGCGAGAGTGTCAGCGATGTCTCGCGCAGACCATGGCCGCATCTGGACATAGGCCCTGTCCATGATCTCGGCACAGCGTTCGGGTGTCACGACAGGATCACCGGGGCCGTATCCCGTGCAGGGGCGGCATCGGCAGGTTTGATGTAGAGCGGTTTGGGCCGCACCGCGGCCAGTGCATCGGCCTGTGCCGCGACCTCGGCCAGTGCGGTGATCAGCGCGTGCGCGTCTTCGGCAAAGATGGCCTCGGGTGCATCGCTTGCCGCGATGAGCGCAGGTGCTAAGCCGGGGGATTGTGCGTAGATCATGTCGCGTGGGGCAGCAACAGCAGCGGTCGCCTTAGGGTGCAGGTGATGCAGAGCATCGAGCGTGGACACGCCGATGGCCGGAACGCCAAGCCCTAATGCAAGCCCGCGTGCGGCGGACACCGAAATTCGGATTCCCGTGAAATTGCCGGGCCCGATCCCGACCCCAATGCGGCTCAGATCGGCCCATGTCTTGCCGTGCTGCGCGAGAAACGTCTCGAGCATCGGCATCAAGTGTTCGACCTGTCCGCGTGCCATCGCGTCGACACGGGTTGCGACAACTCGACCGTCGCAAAACAAAGCGGCTGCGCAATGCGCAGCCGATGTGTCAAATGCCAGAAGGGTCGTGTCAGACGGCAACCGGCCGCACCTCGGTCACTTCGGGGATGTAGTGCCGCAAAAGGTTTTCGATCCCCATTTTGAGCGTCAGGGTCGAAGATGGGCAGCCTGCGCAGGCGCCCTGCATGTGAAGGTAGACCACACCCCGGTCAAAGCCATGAAAGGTGATGTCTCCACCGTCTTGCGCCACGGCAGGACGGACGCGGCTGTCCAGCAATTCCTTGATCTGGCCCACGATCTCGCCATCTTCGCCGGTATGCTCTGCATGTCCCGAAGGTGCTTTCGCGTCGCCTGCCATGACCGGATCGCCGGATTGGAAATGCTCCATGATCGCGCCCAGAAGCGCAGGCTTCAGGTGGTCCCAATCGGTGCCGTCATCCTTGGTCACAGTGACGAAGTCATGTCCGAAAAACACGCCTTTGACGCCCGAGACCGCGAAAAGCCGCGTGGCCAGCGGCGAAACCGACGCACCTTCAGCTGTCGGGAAATCGGCAGTGCCCATGTCCAGCACGGTCTGGCCGGGTAAGAACTTGAGCGTGGCGGGGTTTGGCGTTGATTCAGTCTGGATAAACATGGCGGCACCTCCTGATGACGTTATCATATATGCGCATGCGCTGGAGCAGCGTCAAGGTTTAGAACAGTTCTAAGTCGCCGGTTTGGCAGTGCAGGTCACGCTATCGAATGGGAAGTAATGTTACCTCGAACGTGCCTGACACCGGCATCGGCGCTGACAGGTCGATGGTCTTCCCGAAATCTGCGCTTTGCCCCAGTGTTCCGATGAACGTGCCGCTGATGCGCAGCAAGTCGTCTTTAAGGTCCCGGTCTGTCACGGTGACAATCAAGCCGCCACTGTCCACCCGCCCATACCAGCGTTCGAATTCCGCATCCTCGGTTCGGCGCAGCAGCGACATTTCCGGCAGTTGTGCGCGGTCGCGCAACAGATCGAAGGCCAGCCTTAAGGATTGGAAGCGCTGCCATGTTCCCAGATCGGAAGGCCGGGTCAGAATACTAACCCTCACAAAGCCTTGCGAACCGGTCCAATCGCTATGGCCCGAGCTTAGTGGCAATTCCAGAGTTTCATCTGCCAAGGTGAGCGTTATCCGCCCCTCTTCCTTGGCGGTCGCCGTCGACGGGGCTAAGAGGCTGGTGCCGATGCAAAACGCCGACACCGCGCGCAGAAAGCGGAAACCCGAAAAAACAGTCACGCAATCCTCCTTCGTCTTGCAGCGGACACGGTTTGTCGTGCCACCTGACGCGAGGGGACGTGTCAGGTGATCGCTTCGAGCCGCTCTTTCGACAGTTCGCCCGGCACAATGGTGATCGGGATCGGCAGGCTACCCGCGTTCTTGGTCAGCTGCGTGACAAGCGGACCGGGGCCCTTTTTGCCGGAGTTCGCGCCTAGAACCAGAACGCCAATGTCCGGATCATCCTGCACCTGTGCGATGATTTCGGTCACCGCTTCACCTTCGCGGATAACAAGCTCTGGGTCGACGCCCTGCTTGTCGCGCATCCACTTGGCGAAAACCTCGAAATGCGCATGAATGCGCTCGCGCGCTTCTTCCCGCATGACTTCGCCCACACCGATCCAGTGATTGAACTCGTCCGCTGGGATGATCGACAAAATCTCCACCCCGCCGCCGGTATTGGCAGCCCGCATCGCGGCAAAGCGCATCGCGTTCAGACATTCGCGGCTGTCATCCAGGACGACTAGAAATTTACGCATAAATGTTCTCCCGCAGGGGATCATGGCTTAGGAACCGCACCCGTGCAATAGAGCTTGGCTCCAGTGTCGCAGATTGCACCTAGTGGGAAGACTGTGCCCAGTCCCAGTACATCTCGCGGACACGGCGGGTCACTGGCCCGACTTGGTAGGAGGTGTCCTCGAACCCGACCACTGGCGTGACCTTGTTCATATTGCCAGACAGGAAGACCTCATCTGCCGCTTCGAAATCGGCGAAACTCAGCACGGTTTCGTGGACCTTGGTCCCGTCGGCGCGGAGGTTGGTCATGTGGCGCAACCGGGTGATTCCCGCAAGGAAGGTGCCGTTGGCGATGGGCGTGAACACTTCGCCATCCTTGACCATGAACACATTGGCTGTGGCGCTTTCGGCCACATTGCCCATGGCGTCTGTGACCAGTGCGTTTTGGAATCCGCGCGCCTGCACTTCGGCCAGCATGCGGGCGTTGTTGGGGTAAAGACAACCTGCTTTGGCATTGACCACCGCGCTTTCGAGAACGGGGCGGCGGAACTGTGTTTTGCCCAAGGACACGCTGGCAGTTTCGGGGGCCATGGGAATTTCCTCAAGGCAGATCGCAAAGCCCGTCTTGTCGGGTGAGGGCATGATGGCCGACGCGTCTCCGTCGATCGCCCAGTACATCGGACGGATGTACACGGCTGTGTCCTTGGAATAGGCGCGCAGCCCGTCCCAAACGATCTGCACCATATCTTCGGCGCTGACAGTAGGGGTGACCATAAGCGCCTCAGCCGAGCGGTTCACCCGCTGGCAATGAGCCAGAAGATCGGGAGCCACACCATTGACGAAGCGTGCACCATCGAAAACGCCGCTGCCAAGCCATGCACCGTGATCGGCAGCATTCATGACGGCGACATCGCCATTGTGCCAAGTGCCATTGAAATAGGTGTGGATGTTCTTTCCGGTTGCCATGACGACCTCTCTTGTTGCGGCGCAGGTTAGGTGCGTGATTGGCGAAGGTCCAGACCATGCGGGGCGGAAAGGTGCTTCGAAGCACCTTGGTCCAAGCATCTTGTGAGACGCTGAGACCGCGATTTCGAAATCGCGGTCTCAAGCCTTTTCGAAAAGGCTTTCCACCACACCCGGAGTTGTCGCGTCAGGCCGCTTCGAGCAACAATGCGTCGAGGTCGAGAGGCGCGTTCATCATATTCAGCTCACCGCTTGAATTCCGGGGCCATTCCGCCTCTGGCCGGTCTCGGTAAATCTCGATCCCGTTGCCATCCGGGTCGCTGAAATAGAGCGCTTCGCTGACACCATGATCTGCAGCGCCTTCGATGTCGACACCTGCGTCAAGCGCTGTCCGTAAGGCTTGAGCCAGCGCGGCACGATCAGGGTAGAGAAAGGCCACATGAAACAAGCCGGGGCTGCGTTTGGATGCAGGCGGGCCATCTTTGCTGAACCACGTATTCAACCCGATATGATGGTGATATCCCCCCGCCGACAGGAAGGCGGCCTGATCGCCGTATTGCTGCGTCACGTCAAGCCCCATCACATCGCGGTAAAATGCGATAGAGCGTTCAAGATCCGTAACTTTGAGGTGGACATGCCCAATGGTCATGCCTTGATGCGCTTTGGTCATGGTCTGTCCTTTCGACCGGTTGGACCAAAGTAACCCTGCGCGCCTGTGCGGAAAAGGGGTAATGGCGCGCAAGATCTGTGCATCGGTGCTGAGCTTACGACACCATGCCAACGATTTCGTAAGTTTGTTTCAGAATGGGCGCCGCGATGGTGCGCGCCCGCTCGGACCCTTTGCTCAGGATCGCGTCGATCTCATCAGGCTGTTGCATCAGCCGCGCCATCTCGGTCGAAATCGGCGCGAGCTTTTCCACCGCAAGCTCGGACAGTATTGGTTTGAATTCCGAGAACGGCTTGCCACCCACATCGCGCAACACGGCCTCGACCGACTGGTCGGCGAGGGCGGCATAGATGTTAACGAGGTTGCGCGCCTCGGGGCGACCCTCAAGCCCTTCTGCCTCCGAGGGCAACGCGTCCGGGTCTGTCTTTGCCTTGCGGATCTTCTGTGCAATGGCGTCTGCATCATCGGTCAGATTGATCCGGCTGGCATCCGAAGGATCGGATTTCGACATCTTCTTGGATCCATCGCGTAGCGACATTACACGCGTAGCCGCACCTTCGATCACGGGTTCGGTGATCGGGAAGAACTCCACGCCGTAGTCATGGTTGAATTTTGTCGCGATGTCGCGGGCGAGTTCAAGATGCTGTTTCTGATCTTCGCCCACGGGCACATGGGTCGCATGATAAACCATAATGTCTGCGGCCATCAGCGCCGGATAGGCAAGCAGGCCCAACGAGGCATTCTGTGTATTCTTACCCGCCTTGTCCTTCCACTGGGTCATGCGCTGCATCCAGCCCATGCGGGCGATGCAGTTGAAAATCCAAGCCAATTGCGTGTGCTCTGCGACCTGGCTCTGGTTGAACAGGATGGATTTCGCAGGATCGAGGCCGGATGCGATATAGCCCGCGGTCAACTCGCGGGTCTGGCGGCGCAGAACGTCGGGTTCGAACAGCGTGGCGGTGATCGCGTGCAGGTCGACGATGCAATAAATCGTCTCGAATTCCTCATCCTGCTTTTCGACAAAGCGCTTGATCGCGCCAAGGTAGTTGCCCAGCGTCAGCCCTCCAGACGGCTGAATCCCCGAAAAAATCCGGGGTGTGAACGCGGGAGAGGTTTGGACCCCCTCGGACATGGCAAAACTCCATCTGGCAAAACTGGTGCTGGTGCCTTACCCATGACCCCAAGTGCCGTCAAGCAAGGGCCCGAGCAGTGACCCATCCGCATAACGAACCCCCGCTGAATCCGCTGCCTCCGGTGGTGATCGCGCTTTTCCTTGTCATTGTTGGGTTGGAGGTTGCCTTCAATCTTGGCGCGCGCGGTCTTGTTGGCGGACCACAGGCCGTGGGGTGGCGTCTTGGCACGCTGGAGCGGTTTGCCTTTTCGGCCGAGATTTTCGATTGGATGCGCGAGTCCGGGCGTTGGCCCATCGAACATGTGATGCGGTTTGTCTCGTACCCGTTTGTCCATGCCAGCTTTACACATGCGCTGTTTGCCGGAGTCATGTTGCTGGCCCTCGGCAAGATGGTGGACGAAGCGATGGGCAGCTTTGCGGTGCTGTTGATCTTCTTTGTCGCGGCCGCCGGTGGTGCGTTGGTATATGCGCTGACCGTAGGCGGCTCCACGCCGCTGATCGGAGCGTTTCCTGCCGTCTATGGTTTGATCGGTGGGTTCACCTACTTGCTTTGGCTGCGGCTGGGGCAGTTGGGTGAAAAACAGGTGCGCGCATTCACCCTGATCGGGTTTCTGTTGGCGATCCAATTGATTTTCGGTCTTCTTTTCGGGGCGAATGCCGAATGGGTGGCTGATTTGGCAGGCTTTGCTATCGGGTTCGTGATGTCGATAATTCTGGTGCCCGGCGGGTGGGCGAGGTTGGTCGACCGGTTGCGTCAGCGCAATTAACGTCGTCGGAAGGCGTCGCGGAATTCGCGTAGGGAGAAGGCACCAATGCCTTGTCCAATCAATGCATAGCTGATCATTCCCAAAACGATCAGCGCGCCCAGCGCAAGGAAGCGGATACCTGCCATTTCGAGTAGGGGACCGAGCAGAAGCGTGCCGGCCCAGAGCACGCCACCCATTGCTGCTGAAGCGAGGCATACCCGCCAGATGCGACGGCGGAAGCGCTCGTCGAACCGAGCGACATCGCCCATTTTGCGGCTCCCTTTCGCCAGCATCCAAACCATGACCCAACCGGCCAGTGTCGTGGCGATGGCAGGTGCGATCCAGCCGAGGACAGGCGCCAGTCCAACGGCAACTGCCGCGTTCACCACCATCGCCCAAACCGCAAATCGAAACGGGGATTTCGTGTCCTCGCGCGCAAAGAACAAGGGTTGCAGAACCTTCTGTAAAACAAAGGCGGGAAGCCCCAAACCATAGATCGCGACCGCCGCTGCGATGGCTGCGGAATCGTCGGCGCCAGTGGCGCCACGTTCGAACAGCACCGAAACGAGCGGCAGGGGGATCACGACCAAGGCAACCGCTGCCGGGATGGTCAGAGCCAGCGACAGTTCTCCGGCACGCGAGAAGGCGTGTTTGGCCCCGGTGTCGTCCTGCGCGGTAAGGCGTCTGGACAGGTCTGGCAAAAGCACGATCCCGACTGCAATACCAACCACACCAAGGGGCAGTTGATAAAGCCTGTCTGCTGCATAAAGCCAGCCCACGGCCTTGTCGAAATGCGACGCAACCTGTTGACCGACCAGCAGATTGATCTGCATGACCCCCCCGGCCAGTGCCGCCGGGATGGCGACGACAACCAGACGCTTCATCTCGGGCGTCCAACGTGGCCGCATCGGGCGAAGGCGGAGTCCGGCGCGGTCGGTGGCGGCCCAGACAAGGGCGAGTTGGGCGACGCCTGCGACAGGCACGGTCCAAACCAGCCAACGGATCACTTCACCTCCGGTGTGGGCAGCCCAAGCCATTGAGATGCAGACGAAAATATTGAGAAACACAGGTGCGGCGGCCGCGGCGGCAAAACGACCCGTGGCGTTCAGAACACCGGAAAACAGGGCAGTCAGCGACATCAGCAGGATATAAGGGAAGACGATGCGTCCATACTCCACCGTCAGATCGAACCGCGCGTCGCCGACGAAGCCACCGGCGGTCAGCCAGACAAGAGCGGGCATGAAGATCATGGCAACAGCACTTAGAATGAGCAGAACGAAAGCCAGCCCCGACAGCGCCTGAGTGGCAAAGCCGACCGGGTCGTCATCAGTCTCTAACCGCTTGGAAAACATGGGAACGAAGGACGCGTTGAACGCACCTTCGGCGAAAAAGCGACGGAACATGTTGGGCAGACGGAAGGCGGCGACAAAGGCATCCATCACCGGGCCGGGGCCGATATAGGCGAGGATCATGACCTCGCGCAGAACACCCAGAACCCGGCTCATCAGGGTCCAGAAGCCGACGGTGAGAACACCGGAAATAAGGCGAATGGGTTTCATGCGGGCTCCTTGCGCGTGCAGACCGGGGTAGAGCAGAAATCGTCTGGCGAAAAGTGCCTGTTGTACGGCTCATGTAGGTGAACCGTACGGTTCAAAGCTGGATTTGGGCTGATTTCAACGGATCTTGCCGGGGTTTCACCCGCACCACGCCCAACCGTACGGGACATATGCCGGTGTCGTACGCTTTATCCGTACGGTTCGTCAAATCGGCGGCTCTTTGGCGAACCGCGCTGCGCGCTTACCTTTCGTCAACGATTTCATCCCAAAGTGAACAGGATCGCCAAAACTGGGAATCGTTTGTGTACATTTTCAATCTGTCACCTATCGAGGATATCAACACCGATTGGCTGCGCAGCCATCTGCGATATGTGTTGAACGAGGTAAATCACGGCGCGCGCTATGCGATCCTGCGCCGTGGGCAACCCGTTGCAGGGCTTGTTCCGATCACCGAGGCGCGCGCACTGTTCGAAGCAACGCGCGCGGACCGAAAATACGTAAGCGGTGTCTGAAGGGCACTTGGGTTTCAGCTTGACGGCTGGAAGTTCCAAGGAAGCAACTCGTCGATGCGGTGTTGCGGATGTCCGGCCGCAATGGCTTCGAGCGTAGCCTTGAGATAGGCGAAAGGCTCGATGGCGTTGATCTTGGCGGTCTCGATCAGGGATGCGATGCGGCCCCATGCCTTGCCCCCCTCGTCATGACCGGCGAACAATGCGTTTTTCCTGTTCAAAGCAATCGGCCTGACCAGATTTTCGACCTTGTTGGAGTCGATCTCGACGCGTCCGTCCGTCAGGAAGGTCTGCAAACCATCCCAGTGTCGGTGGATGTAGGCAAGCTTCTCTCCGAGGCGCGATTTGGCCGAGATGCGCAGGCGCTGCGCTTGTAGCCAGATGCCGAAGGCTTCGACCAGTGGCGCGGATCGTGCCTGGCGCGCTGACAGGCGCTGGCCCGGGGACGTGTCGCGGATGTCTTTCTCGACGGCATAGATTCCTGCGATCTGGCGCAGGCCCTCGGCGGCGATCTCGGAACCATCGCGATCGAAGATTTCCTTGAGCTTGCGACGCGCATGCGCCCAGCAATGGGCGACAACGATCGGATCACCGCCCTTGCGGTCAGGGCGCGTCAGCCGGTTGTAGCCCTGGTAGCCATCGAGTTGCAGCGTGCCGTTGAAGCCGGTCAGGAATTTCTCGGCATTCTCCCCGCGGCGATCGGGAGCATAGAAAAAGACGACCCCGGGGGGATCATCGCCGCCCCATGACCGATCATCGCGCGCCAGAGCCCAGAGGTAGCCTGTTTTTGTCCGCCCGCGGCCCGGATCGAGGACCGGCGCCGTGGTTTCGTCCATGAACAGCTTCGTGGATGTCTTCAGGTGCTCGGCCAGCCGGTCCACGATGGGTCCAAGGTGGAAAGCTGCCACACCGACCCAATCAGCCAGCGTCGAGCGGTGAATGTCGATGCCAGAGCGGGCGAGGATCTGTGATTGTCGGTAGAGCGGGGCATGGTCCGCATATTTGCTGACCAGAACATGCGCGATGGCGCCTTCGGTTGGGAGCCCGCCCTCGATCAGCCATGCGGGCGTCGGTGCTTGTGTGACCCCATCGGTGCAGGTGCGGCAGGCATATTTTGGGCGGACCGTCACGATCACACGGCACTGTGCCGGGACGATGTCGAGCCGCTCGTTGCGGTCCTCGCCGATCCTGTGCATCTGCCCGCAACCACAGGGGCACATCAGGCTGTCGGGTTCGACTACCTGCTCGATGCGTGGCAAACCGGCGGGCAGGTTGCCGCGGTTGCGCCTGGCCACTCGCTTTCGCTTGGGCTTGTCGTCTCCGGGCGTCTGCACCTTCTTTTGTTCACGGGCCTCGGCGACGGCAGCTTCAAGATCCTCGAAGGTCAGCTGGCGATCATCTTCGCTGAGCTTCTCGGACTTCTTGCCGTGGACCACCTGGTTCAGCTCGGCCACCAGATGCTCAAGACGTTTGACGATGTCCTCCAGCTCCGCGGCCCGCGCAGCTTTTGCCTTCAAGGCCTCAAAAGCTACGCGGTATTCCGGTGGCAGGACGGACAGATCGAGGTCTTTGGCAGCGGCGCTCATGATCAGTATTATACACTGGGATCAAAGCCATGATCCCTGCATTCGTCGCCCCGAGTCACTCCGCCGCAGCTGGTGGGCGGGTCTCCAGCGCCTTGACCTTGCGCCAGTCCAGCCCGGAAAAAAGCGCCTCGAACTGTGCGTGGTTCAGCGCCATCATTCCGTCCTTGATCGTGGGCCAGGTGAAGGTCGTGTCCTCGAGCCGTTTGTAGGCCATGACCAGACCGCTGCCGTCCCAATAGAGAAGCTTCAGCCGGTCCAAGCGCTTGGCCCGAAACAGGAACACTGTCCCGGTGAACGGATCTTTGCGGAGCACGGTCTGCACCATGGCTGTCAGCCCGTCGTGTCCTTTTCTGAAGTCAACCGGCTGCGTTGCCACCAAAATGCGCACACGGTTCGAAGGGAAGATCATGCGCCACCCCCAAGCGCACGCACGATGTCCCCAATCCGGGCTGCAGGCGTGGCACCGTCCAGCCGGACAGAAACCGATCCAGCTACGATCTCGATTGCCCTACTCGCCGAACCCGTATCTTCCGCCGATGGCGAACTTTCGACATCGAACATCACCAACGGGGCGAAGTCCGTGTCAGCCTCTGGCGCGGGCAAAACAAGTTCACCATCCTTGGCCAGCCGCCGCCATCCCGACAGGTGGTTCGGGCGAAGGTTATACTTGCGCGCAACGTCATTCACCGTTGCTCCAGGCACCAGCGTTTCTGCCACGATCCGCGCTTTCACACGATCTGGCCACCGTCGGCTCCCGGTCCGTGAGACCTCAACGCCCAAACGCGTGAGAAACTCGTTCGTAGTCTCCATGGCGAAACTCACCTCCTGTTATCCAACAGGGCGTGAGTCTCAAATCACAAGGATCAAGAGAAGGTGGGCGCCACACAGCGCTTACGAAAATACCGCGAAATTCACGAAGGACTGAAACGGCGCGACGAAGATCGCTTGCGGCAGGCCGTTGCCGATTTGGGCCAGGCTGAAAGCGCACTGTATACGGGTGCGACGTGAACGAGTCGCCTGGCTGGACCCAGCACACTTGGACTGCGCTGCTTCTGCGGGCGCTTGTCCAGCTGCAAGCCATGATCCGTGCCGAGTGGTGGACCGTGTCAGGCGATGTCCGCAAAGGGATTGTCGATGACCCCGACCACCGGCATCAGCAAATCCGTGCTGCCGGTTTCAGCAACGGCAAGCGAGGCGTCGGACAAATCCTGAGCTGCAGTAAGGCTTGCGGCACTGCCGTTGAAGACATCCATCACGTCGTTGGCGGCAGTGAGATCGTTCTGACCCTGAATCACCGCGAAATAGAGCCCCAGATCGGTCTTGGATTCGATATAGGCAACATCGGCGGGCGATCCGGTCGCAGCGCGCGCTCCAGCGAGGAGGTCAAGAATGAAACTGCTCGCCGTTATGTTGCCAGCGTTCAATTGACCTGTCCAGAAATTGAAACCGTCCAGTTCGGGGTCGCGGCCCAGCACGTTGTTGTAGACCGCTGTCACGAAATCGCTGTTGCTCATGTCAGAATACAGCGCAACTGTTTCCGGCTGTTCAAAGAACAGATCTGCAATCGCCTCGAAGGAGAAACCGTTTTTTTGGAAAGCAGTGGCCCAGAACGAAAGTCCCAGCGCGTCTGGCGCACGGTTGAAATAGGCGATGTAGAGTTCGGTCAGGGTTGTCAGATTGGCGGCAGAGATCAGACCGATCCCGTCGTGTTTGTCGAGTTCGAACGCGACGCCGCCTTCGGTTTCGATCGTCTCCACGCGCAGCAAAGCCGTCTCATCCGCCGGGTCGGACCTGTCACTGACCGTTGTGCGGACTCCGAAGAAGGTGAGCGTCATCTCTCCTTGCGATATGCTGTCAATACGCACGAGGTCATCCCCGTCACCGCCGTCAATGCTGTCATTTCCGGACATATCGGCGAGGAAGAGGTCATCGCCACCATAGAGAATGACCCGCTGCGCCCCGGGGCCGTCTGCAACAATATCGGCAAGGTTTGTGGCAAAGAGTATGGTCGCATCCGGGATTGTGGTGAAATCAAAGGTTTCCACATTACCAAAGCCGTCGTTTTCAATGACGCCTGTTGTGAAATCGAGGTTCAGCCCAGCAGTGGCATCGGTGAAAAAGAAGTCAAGAATGGGCACGCCAGTGCTGCCTGGATCGACATTGTAGACATCCGCTCCCAGACCGCCAGCCAGAGCGATAACCTGACCTTCGGCGAGACGAATGGTGAAGGTGTCCGCGCCAGCGGTGCCCTCAAGGCTCAGGTATTGATCTATTGCGCCCGAGACGTTTTGCAGGGTATCGGTGAAGCCAGCCGTATTGACGGTGCCGGTGTTCGTGACAGCATCGATATCAAAGGTCACTGGTGTGTCGATTGTATCGTAATCGAGAAAGAAACCGGGGCCATTGGGATCACTGCTGTCGAAGGTAATGACATCATTGCCAAGACTGCCCACGATGCGGTCGCCATCGGATGTGCTGGCCCCAGTGTTTATGACATCATTGCCGGACCCACCTTCGATTGCATCATCAAAAGGCGATCCTTCAAAGATGATCGGACGGCTGATGAGCGGCAGAAACCCGGCCCAGGCCAGTTCCTGATCAAAGCCACTGAGCCCTCCGCTGGCGTCAAGGACAATCTGTACGGACGTGTTGAAGAGGCTGGCCAATCCGGAGAAATCGGACCTCTCGCCAATATCGGTCAGCGCGTCCTGAAAGGCAGAGGCCGACCAGTTGATGCCGGTGATCTGCGCCTGTTCGATATCGAGCCCGTTGAATTCCATGGACGTGATCACGCCGGATTGGAAACGGCCTGCGGCGTCTGCGCTGAGCCCGACGCCCCGCAGCACCACGTTGACATTGGCCTGCGTGAATATGGTGTGGGTGAAAATCGCCTCGGTCGGCGATACCACGTCCAATGTCACGCGCAGCGTCAAGCTGCTGTCAAAAAAGGACTGTTCCAGAAAACGGGTGTTGTTGCCGGTGTAGGTAAACTGCATGCAATCGTCCTGAATATATTTTGGGGTTACTGTTCCTTGGCCCGCGCCGCGCCTTCGGAAATGGCGATGCGCAGCTTGGTCTCAAGAGATTTCTGTTTGCTTTCGGAATGGAATTTGAGGCCAAACATGTCCTTGACGTAGAACGTGTCCACAACCTGTTCGCCGTAGGTCGCGATCACTGCGGAGGCGATGTACACGTTGGCGTTGGCCATGGTGCGGGTCAGGTCGAACAGCAGGCCGGGGCGGTCGCGTGTGTCGACTTCGATGATGGTGTAGATTTCCGACCCTTCGTTGTCGAAGGTGATGGATGTCGGGACATTGAAAGCGCGTTCGCGTTTCTTGATCTTGTCGCGCGGTTTTATGGCCTCACGCGGAACTATGTCACCGCGCAGGGTTTTGGAGATCATGTCGCGCAGGCGGGGAATGCGCACGTCCTCGTAGGGCGATCCATCGCTGTCCTGAATCCAGAAGACGGCCGTGGCGAACCCGTCTTTCGATGTAAAGGTGCGGGCATCGACGACATTTGCGCCCACCAGAGCCAAGGCGCCGGCGAGCCGCGAGAAGATGCCGGGGTGGTCTGACAGGGCAAAACACACGCGGGTTGCATCGCGGTCCTCATCGGGATGGATGTCGATGCGAATTTCGTTGTTGCCGATGTCGCGCAACAGTTCGGCAAAGATCTTGTGGGCGGTGACGTGCAGACCTTGCCAGTAGGGCTGGTAGTGGCGGCCGGTTTCGATACGCAGGTCCTTGGTATCCCAACCTTCGAGCGCGTTGCGGAGGGCTTTCTTGGCCTCGGCACCGCGGTTTTCGCGGTTGAGCGCCTCCATCCCGTCTTCGAGCGCGCGGCGTGTCTGGCGGTAGAGCGCGCGGATCAGCACAGCTTTCCAGTTGTTCCAAGTGCCGGGGCCCACGCCGCGGATGTCACATACGGTTAGGACACAAAGCAGATCGAGCCGCTCGCGGGTTTGCACCGCCTTGGCGAAATCGCGCACAGTGCGCGGGTCGGCGATGTCGCGTTTCTGGGCCATATCCGACATCAGAAGGTGGTAGCGCACCAGCCATTCGACGGTGGCGCATTCCTGTTTATTGAGACCCAGACGGGGTGCCACCTTGCGGGCGATCTTGGCGCCGAGGACCGAGTGATCCTCGTCCCGTCCCTTGCCGATGTCGTGCAAGAGCAGCGCAACGTAGAGCACCTTGCGGTTGATGCCGTGTTTGAGGATCGAGCTGGCGACGGGCAGGTCTTCTTCCAGGTGGCCGTTTTCGATCTCGCTCAGGTGCCAGATGCATTGGATCGTGTGTTCGTCCACCGTGTAGTGGTGGTACATGTTGAACTGCATCATCGCCACGATCGGTTCGAATTCGGGGATGAAAGCCGCCAAAACACCCAGTTCGTTCATGCGCCGCAGGGCGCGTTCGGGGTTGCCGTGTTTGAGCAGAAGGTCGAGGAAGATGCGCTGGGCTTCCTTGTCGTTGCGCATGTCCTTGTCGATTAGGTTCAAGTTGGCGCTGATCAGGCGCATGGCATTGGCGTGGATCAGCAGACCGGTGCGCAGTGCTTCTTCAAAGATGCGCAGGAGGTTCATTTTGTCGGCCAGAAAAGCCTTGTCGTCGGTGATGGCGAGGCGGTTGTTCACCACCTCGTAGCCGTCGCGCGTCTTGGGCTGGCGCTTGAAGAGCCGCATCAAAAGAGGTGGTTCCTTTTGCTGCGAAGCTTCGAGCGAGGTGAGAAAGATGCGGGTCAGGTCGCCGACGGAGGTGGCGTGGCGGAAGAAATCCTGCATAAAGATCTCGACGCCGCGGCGGCCACCTTTGTCGGCATAGCCCATGCGATCAGCCACTTCGACCTGCATGTCGAAGGTGAGTTGTTCAGTGGCGCGGCCCGAGGCGAGATGCAGGTGGCAGCGCACGGCCCAGAGAAAGTTCTCTGCTTTGACGAAGGTCTGGAATTCCTCGGGGCGGAACACGCCCGCGCGGACCAGTTTGCTTAGGTCGTCGGTGTGATGGATGTACTTGGCGATCCAGAACAGCGATTGCAGGTCGCGCAGCCCGCCTTTGCCTTCTTTCACATTGGGTTCGACCATGTAGCGCTGGCCTTGCTTGACGTGCCGGGCATCGCGCTCGGCCAATTTCGCATCGACGAATTCGACCTCGGTGCCCTTGAAAAGCGTATTCCAGAGCTTGGAGTCAAGCTCGACCGCCAAGGGTTCATAGCCGACCAGAAAGCGGTGTTCGAGCATGGCGGTGCGGATGGTGAAGTCATCGGCACCTAGGCGCAGGCAGTCTTTGACGGTGCGCGACGAATGCCCGACTTTCAGTTTCAGATCCCACAGGATGTAGAGCATGGATTCGATCACGCTCTCGGCCCATGCGGTGATCTTGTAAGGCGTGAGAAACAACAGATCGACATCGGAAAACGGAGCCATCTCGCCGCGCCCATAGCCGCCGACTGCCAAAACCGACAGGCGTTCGCCCTCGGTCGGATTGGGGTTGCGGTGGACACGCTCTGTGACGATCTCGAATGTCAGCGTGATTACCTGATCGGTGAGCCACGTGTAGCCCGTGGTCACAGACAGGGCATTGCGCGGCTGCGCATCAAGCCGCGCTGCAACGGCAGCACGCCCGGTTTTCTGCGCGTCCTTGAGAACCGCGACAACCGCGTTGCGCACCTCGCGCTCGTCATACATGTCGCCAACTGCGGCCCACATCGCGTCTTGCGTGGCGGGCACATCGAGAATGTCGGAGAAGTCATCGGAGGCGGTGGGCGCCCCCGATGGGTTGGTCATGCTCAGGGATTTAGAAGCCTGCGCCGCCGAAGCCGGATGGGGCTGGGTCAAGGATGGTCACCTGGTTGTTGCGCACGGTCGCCACTGCGAGACCGCGTTCATTGGTTCCGTCCGGGCGTAACCGGAAGACGCCATTTGCGCCTTGAAAGCCCGAATTCTGTGTCAGCGCCCGCGCAGTGAGAGCATCGGATCGGCCTTGGCGAACCAAAGCGCCAATGGCTGCGATGCCGTCGAAGGCAAGACCGGCCAGCGGATGTGGCTCTTGCCCGAATTGCGCCCGATAGCGGCTGTCGAAGGCGTTTTTGGCTGCGGTGTCAGGCAGGGTGAAATAACCGCCCTGTGCGCCCGGCATGGACAGGATCTGTGTCGGCACATCCCAGCGTGCGAGGCCCATATACTGGGTTGTCGCGGGGTTGACCCCTGCTTCGGGCAGAAGTTGCAGCAACATTGGCAGCGCGCTTGCGGCGTTCGATGTCAGGAAGATCGAGTCGGCACCCGTAGCGCCGATGGACGCGCGGATGCGCGGTACGGCTGAAGCCACACCTTCCTGCGAAAACGCAAAGGATTCGATGGCGGCGACGCGCACGCCGGTCTCGCTTGCTGCAGCTTGAATCGCGGCCTTGCCGAATTCGCCTTCGACGTTCTGCGGGTGCACAATCACAACGGAATTGCGGCCCTGACGGGATGCATAGCCGAGCAAACGGTTCGCGGTGTTGCGGAAGGTTGGGCCGAGTACGAACACATTTCCGCCTGCGATGGAGGGGTTGTTCGAGAAACTGAGTACGTTGACGCCGTTGTCGGCAACCGCGACGCCTGCGGCATTCGCCGCTTCGCCAAAGAGCGGGCCAAGAATGATCTGTGCGCCTTCGGCAACGGCAGTTTCGGCCTGAAGGGCCGCGCGCTGGGCATCCCCCGCGGTGTCGTAGACGCGCAGGTCGATCTGCACCCCGTCGAGCGAGGCGACAGCAAGACGTGCGGCGTTTTCAAGGCTGGCCGCAACGGCCCCAGCGCCACTGTCACTGCGGGGAATCAACAAAGCCACAGGGACAGGCGCGTTCGTGTTGACGCTGGGCCCGGACCCACTGCTGGGGGCGGTCATCATCGTCGGATCACAGGCCGCCAGACCGATGAAGGCCGCGACTGCAGCGGCTTTGCGCAACAGCTTGCGGGGGGTGGACAAAACAGCCAACATAAAACGCGCTCCCTTGGCGCGCCGAACAGGATTTGGGCGCGCTTCATTAATTGGGACCGATAATAGACAACGACAAAGGCGGGTCCAGACATGAATTGGCAGACACGCGAGATCGCGCCGGGGTTGTATCTGGTGGCGACACCGCTGGGCAATGCGCGTGACATCACACTGCGCGCGCTTGACCTGCTGGCCGGGGCGAACGTGCTTGCAGCAGAGGATACGCGGTCGTTGCGGCGGTTGATGGAGATCCACGGTGTGGCGTTGGGAGACCGTCCATTGGTGGCCTATCATGATCACAATGGAGATCGGGCGCGGCCCCGCCTGATGGCCGCATTGGAGGCGGGGCAGTCGGTTGTCTATGCGTCGGAAGCAGGCACTCCGTTGATCTCGGACCCGGGATTCGACTTGATGCGGGCGGCGTTGCAGGCCGGAGTGCCCTGCACCACGGCACCGGGGGCAACGGCGGCGGTTGCTGCCCTGACCCTGTCTGGTCTGCCGTCGGACCGTTTCCTGTTCGCCGGGTTCCTGCCCAACACTGCGAGCAAGCGGAAAACGGCGCTGGCGGAATTCGTCGGTGTGCCGGCGACGTTGATCTTTTACGAATCCCCAAAGCGATTGGGCGCGATGCTGCGCGATGCGGCCGAGGTGTTGGGACCAGACCGGGACGCGGTGGTGTGCCGGGAGTTAACCAAGAAATTCGAAGAGCGTTGTGCGGGGTCGTTGGCGGATTTATCCACCAAGTATTCCGAAGAAACCCCGAAGGGTGAAATCGTCGTTCTGATCGATCGCGGTATTGGTGCAGTCACAGATCAGGCGACGCTGGACGAGGCTTTGCAGGATGCGTTGATACGGTTGTCGGTCAAGGATGCGGCCAGCGAAGTGTCTAAGGTTTTTGGGATTCCGCGCCGCGAGGCGTATCAAAGGGCGATGGCGTTAGCCAAAAATTGATGTCTTGGAGGTAGGGTCGGTGATTGAAGGGATACTTTATGCCATTTGACTTTCAGACCGATGCCGTTGGGGCCAATGTTCCCAACCATGCCGCAGCGCCAGTTGGCGATGCGCGGCGGACAAATTACCATGCTGGGGTGAGCGCTGAACAGGCTGTTGCGCGTCACTATCAGGACAGGGGTGCCGTGCTGCGAGAGATCCGTTGGCGCGGGCGCTGTGGTGAGATCGACCTGATCCTGTCGGAAGGCGACAATGTTGTTTTCGTGGAGGTCAAGAAAAGCCGCACCCATGCAGCTGCCGTGCAACGAGTGACGGCGCGGCAGCTTGGCCGTATTTTGCGCAGCGCGGAAGATTATCTGGGCCAATGTCCGGCGGGAGCCCTTACCGATGCGCGACTGGATGTGGCGCTGGTGGATGCGCAGGGCAGGATCGACATCATTCCGAATGCCAGCATGGGCCTCTGACGCGGCGATCTTGCACGCCCTCATGGCTTGCGCCATTACACAGGCAGAGTTTGCAAAGGGCACCACATGAAAATCGCGTTTCAGATGGATCCGATCCAGTCGGTCAACATAAATGCCGACAGTTCTTTCAGGCTGGCCGAAGAGGCGCAGGCGCGAGGTCATGAGCTGTTTTTCTACAGCCCGGACAAGCTGGCCTATGACGAGGGGCGCATCTTTGCCGTAGGTCATTGGTTTACGGTGCAACGGGTGCAGGGCGACCATGTTGCGCTTTCGCCGGAAGTGCAGGTTGATCTGGAAGAGGTCGATGTTGTCTGGCTTCGACAGGATCCGCCATTTGATATGAACTATATCACGTCGACCCATTTGCTGGACCGTCTCAAGGGCAAGACGCTGGTGGTGAACGATCCGTTTTGGGTGCGGAACTATCCGGAAAAGCTGCTGGTGCTGGATTTCCCGGACCTGACGCCGCCGACGATGATCGCGCGGGATTTGGAGACGATCAAGTCGTTCAAGGCGCGCCATCAGGATGTGATCCTGAAGCCGCTTTATGGCAATGGCGGCGCGGGGGTGTTTCGATTGGATGCGAATGATCGCAACCTGTCCTCGCTGCACGAGCTGTTCACCGGGTTTTCGAGAGAGCCGCTGATCATGCAGAAGTTCTTGCCGGACGTGTCAGCGGGCGACAAACGGGTGATCCTTGTCGATGGTGAGGCGGTTGGGGCGATCAACCGAGTGCCAGCAGAGGGGGAGACGCGGTCGAACATGCACGTCGGCGGGCGACCCGAGAAGATCGGGCTGACGGAGCGCGATCTGGAGATTTGCGCGCGGATTGGGCCGTTGTTGAAGGAAAAAGGTCAGGTGTTTGTCGGAATCGACGTGATTGGGAATTACTTGACCGAGATCAACGTGACATCGCCCACGGGGATTCAGGAACTTGAGCGCTTTGACGGGATCAACGTCGCAGAGAAGATCTGGCAGGCAATAGAAGCCAAGCTTTAAGGGGTTTTTGCCGGGCCTTGCTGCCTGCCTCATGTGGCGTTTTGGGGCAGGCGGTAGCTGAGGGCTTCGGCGATGTGGTCACGGGTGATGCTGTTAGTGGCGTCGAGATCGGCGATGCTGCGCGCGACGCGGAGGACCCGGTGATAGCCGCGGGCAGAAAGGCCGAAGCGGTCGGCAGCGCTGGTCAGAAGCGTGCGTGCGGGTGAGTCGAGAGCGGTGGTCTGGTCGAGCAGATCGCCCTCAAGATCAGCGTTCTGGTGCATATCGGGGTGGTCCTGAAAGCGGGCCGCCTGAACCGCACGGGCGGCGGCGACGCGAGCGGCAAGATCGGTGCTGCTGGCACCGGAACTGGGCAGATCGAGGTCGCGGAATGCCACGGGCGGCACGTCGACACGCAGGTCGAAGCGGTCCATCAACGGCCCAGAGATACGGCCCATATAGTCCTCGCCACAGTTCGGCGCACGGGAACAGGCGCGGGCCGGGTCGCTGAGATAGCCGCATTTGCAGGGGTTGGCAGCGGCGACCAGCATGAACCGGCAAGGGTATTTGATGTGGGCGTTGGCACGGGCGACCATCACCTCGCCGGTCTCGATCGGTTGGCGCAGGGTTTCGAGCACTGCGCGCGGGAATTCCGGGAATTCATCCATGAAGAGCACACCATTGTGGGCAAGGCTGATTTCACCCGGTTTGGCGGTGCGGCCGCCGCCGACGATGGCTGCCATGGAGGCGGTGTGGTGTGGTTCGCGGAAGGGGCGGTGACGCGAGATACCGCCGGCTTCGATCAGGCCGGAGAGCGAATGCACCATGGAGGTTTCCAGCGCCTTGGCAGGGGTGAGCGGCGGCAGGATGCCCGGCAGGCGTGCTGCCAGCATGGATTTGCCAGAGCCCGGCGTGCCGACCATCAAAACATGATGCCGCCCGGCTGCCGCGATTTCGAGCGCCCGTTTGGCGCGTTCTTGCCCTTTGACATCGCGCATGTCGCGGCTGTCAGGGGCCTGGCTGACTTCGCCGGGATCACAGGGGCTGAGTGGCGTGCGGCCGGTCATGTGCTGGATCACGTCCATCAGACCTTTGGCCCCGATCACCTGACAGCCGCCAACCCAAGCCGCCTCTGCGCCGGAGGCTGCGGGGCAGATCAGGGCGCGGTTTTCCTCGGCCGCAGCCATCGCGGCGGGCAGCGCACCGATTACCGGGATGAGCGCGCCATCGAGTGACAGTTCCCCAAGGGCGACAGTGTCGGCGACGGCGTCTTTGGGCAGGATCTCCAGTTCGACCAACAGGGCCAGCGCGATGGGCAGATCGAAATGCGAACCTTCCTTAGGCAGGTCGGCAGGTGATAGGTTCACCGTGATACGTTTCGACGGCAGCGCAATGTGCAGGGTTGAGAGCGCGCCGCGCACCCGATCGCGGGATTCGGACACGGCCTTGTCCGGAAGGCCCACGACGGCGAAGGCCGGCATTCCGGGGGTGATGGCGCATTGCACCTCGACCATGCGGGCGTCCACGCCTTCGAAGGCGACAGTATAGGCATGCGCAACCATGAGATCCGGTCCTCGTCTGCTGCGAGGGTGAGACCATCTTGGTTGCGAAATGGTTAATGTGGATTGCGAAATCTTCTGGGCGCAGCCACTTAGCTGGATGTGGTGAGCGCCATTAAGGCTGGCCAAGCTTCGGGATCAAGCGCGGTTTCATCGCGGCAAATCCTATTTTCAAAACCGTAGATGTGCCCGTCCATTTCGAGAAAATATGACGGCGTGCCACCTGTGAAAGGGCAATGCGCGTTGACTGCCGGCCCCGCATCAACCGGTGTTGCGGTTAGTGGTGCCGGGCCGGGCCATGCTTTGGTCTCGAACGGTTTTGCGTACCACGGCAGGGTGTCCCCGTTGGTCAGGCCCATCGTGCGCCATTGCCGGAACCATGGATCGGCCAGATGTGTGTCGACATAGCGCTGTGCAGTGTCTGAGAGCGCCACATCATACCCGGCGAACCGGGCGGCCACCGGGGCGAACGCGATATCCGCGATGGAATACTGTCCCAGCAACCATGGCCCCTGATCGGCATAGCGGTTTCGGGCAAGGGACCAAATGGTTTCGATTCGCGCGATGTCGATGTGCGTGGCGTCTGAGAGTGTCACATCACGGTAGGCCGTGCGCAGGTTCATCGGGCATTCGCCGCGCAGCGCCGTGAACCCCGAATGCATTTCTGCGGCAAGCGAACGGCCCAAGCCACGTGCTCCGGGGTCATTGGGCCAAAGCCCGGCATCGGGATGTCGGCTGTGAAGCTCTTCTGCCATCGCCAGCGAATCCCAGACGATGGTGCCGTCGGGCGCGCGCATCGCAGGCACGGTGCGGGCAGGCGCAATGCTGTCGAGTTGTTCGGCCACACCTGTCTTGTTGAAGTCGACCAGATGGACTTTGGGCGCGATGCCGAGTTGGCGGAACAACAACCAGCCGCGCAGCGACCAACTGGAATAAGCGTAATCGCCGATGAAAAGCTCGTAAACCATGCTGGGGTGTCTCCGATTGCCCATCTTTCGCGCAAGTCTATCGCGGCAAGTTGGGCTTTCCCAATTTCGAATTGTGCGCGAGGCCATCACCGGAACGAATAGAACGCATGGGCGTTGGCCCAATGTTGAAACTTTTTTTCATGAATCTTTGATCCACGGGCAGGGGACCGTCGTAATCAGTATAAGAGACAAAATCAGGGGGCACCAATGGCACTGGACTCGTTTAACGACCAAACCCTGTCTCGTCGCGCAATGAAAGCAGAACTGCTGGACGCGGAGACGGAACTCAAACTGGCCTATGCGTGGCGCGATCAGCGCGACGAGGTCGCGCTTCATCGTCTGATCACCGCGTATATGCGTCTCGCCATTTCAATGGCGTCGAAGTTCAAGCGGTACGGTGCGCCGATGAACGACCTTATTCAGGAAGCGGGTCTGGGCCTGATGAAGGCTGCCGACAAGTTTGATCCTGACCGTGGCGTGCGGTTCTCGACCTACGCCGTTTGGTGGATCAAGGCGTCCATTCAGGATTACGTGATGCGCAACTGGTCCATCGTGCGGACCGGGTCCACATCTTCGCAGAAATCGCTGTTCTTCAACATGCGGCGGGTTCAGGCGCGGTTGGAGCGGGAAGCGGCTGCCGAGGGTAAGGTTCTCGAAGGGCACGAGATGCGCCGGATGATTTCGGAAGAAATCGGTGTGCCCTTGCATGACGTTGAGATGATGGAAGGCCGGTTGTCCGGGTCTGATTATTCGCTGAACGCGACGCAATCGACCGAGGATGAGGGGCGTGAGTGGATTGATGCGCTTGAAGACGAGAGCGCGCAGGCGGATGAGCGGGTCGAGGAAGACTTGGACCTTGCGCAGCTGCGTCAGTGGCTGATGATGGCGATGAACCAGCTCAATGAGCGGGAACGGTTTATCGTGCGCGAACGCAAGCTTCGGGAAGATGCACGCACGCTGGAGAGCCTTGGCAACGAGCTCGGCCTGTCCAAGGAGCGGGTGCGCCAGTTGGAAGCGGCGGCGTTTGCGAAAATTCGCAAATCGCTTGAAGCGCAGAGCCCTGAGGTGCAACACTTCCTCTCATGAGGTATGCACTTGGTTTCCTGATTTTCGCCCCCACGGCTCTGGTCGCTGGGGGCGTTTTTGATGGGGCCGATGTGGTGTTCCTTGGAGAGTTGCATGACAACCCGGCCCATCATCTGCGGCAAGCAGAGCTTGTGGTTGAATTGCAACCGACTGCGTTGGTGTTCGAGATGTTGACGCAGGCGCAGGTAGATGTGGTCACAGCGGATCTGGTGGCAGACGAAGCGGCGCTGGAGGCCGCCTTGGGCTGGAATGCCAGCGGCTGGCCGGCTTTTTCGATGTACTATCCGATCTTTGTGGCGGCTCCTGAGGCTGCTTATTTTGGCGCTGCTGTGCCAAGGGACGTGGCGCGGGCGGCGATGGCCGAAGGTGTGCACACTGGATTTCGCGGTGATGCAGAGCTCTATGGGCTGACCACGCCTTTGCCGGCGGACCAGCAGTCAGAACGCGAGGCGTTGCAGCTGGCGGCGCATTGCGATGCGATGCCGGAAGAGATGCTGCCGGTGATGGTGGACATTCAGCGCTTGCGGGATGCGGAACTGGCCTATTCTGCGGTACAGGCGTTTCAGGCGCAGGGCGGGCCGGTGGTGGTGATCACCGGGAACGGTCATGCGCGGATGGATTGGGGTGCGCCGGTCTACCTGATGGCGGCGGCGCCTGCGTTGCGTGTGATGTCCCTGGGTCAGGGTGAAGATGATGGTGCGCCGTCAGGGTTATTTGATCTGGTCGAGAGCGCACCACCTGCGGATCGTGGAGACCCCTGCGCCGCGTTCCGCTGATTGAGTTTTGCCCGGCAGCCCCGTAACAAAGGCACATAACCTTGTCAGGACTGTGCCTTATGTTGAGCGGCAAACGTATCCTTCTGATCATTGGCGGCGGGATCGCGGCGTATAAGTGCCTCGATCTGATCCGCCGTCTGCGCGAACGCGGTGCGATGGTGACGCCAGTCATGACGCGCGCGGCAGTAGAATTTGTCACGCCTTTGTCGGTGTCGGCGTTGGCGGGGGAAAAGGTCTATACCGATCTGTTCGATCTGACTGACGAGGCCGAGATGGGCCATATCCAGCTGTCCCGCGTGGCGGATATGGTGCTGGTGGCCCCGGCGACGGCGGACTTGATGGCCAAGATGGCGCAGGGGATGGCGGGGGATTTGGCGACGACGCTGCTTCTTGCGACGGACACGCCGGTGATGATCGCGCCTGCTATGAATGTTCGGATGTGGGAGCATCCGTCGACCCAGCGCAATCTGGCAGTGCTGCGCGGCGATGGCGTGTCCGTGGTCGGACCGAATGACGGTGACATGGCCTGTGGCGAGTTTGGTCCGGGCCGGATGGCGGAGCCGCTGGAAATTGTCGACGCGCTTTTGCGCGCGCTGGCGGACGGGCCATTGCGGGGAAAACGGATTGTTGTGACATCCGGGCCGACGCATGAGCCGATTGACCCCGTGCGCTATATCGCGAACCGGTCTTCGGGCGCGCAGGGTGCTGCAATTGCGGTGGCGCTGCGGACGTTGGGGGCCGAGGTGGTGTTTGTCACCGGCCCCGCGGATGTGTCGCCGCCTGACGGCGTCGAGGTGGTCCCCGTGGAAACAGCCCGCGAAATGCGGGCTGCGGTGCTGGCGGCTTTGCCTGCGGATGCAGCGGTGTTTGCGGCTGCTGTGGCAGACTGGCGTGTGGTTGGGGCTTCGGACAGCAAGATCAAGAAGGTGGCAGGTGCGCTGCCGGTGCTGGAATTCGAGGAGAACCCCGACATTCTGGCTGAGGTGTCGAAACTGACCGAGGATCGTCCGAGTTTGGTGGTGGGCTTTGCTGCTGAGACCAACGATGTGATTGAAAACGCCACTGCCAAGCGGGTGCGCAAGGGCTGTGACTGGATCGTCGCCAATGATGTGTCACCCGCGACGGGGATCATGGGCGGTACCGAGAATGCGGTGACGTTGATCTCAGACGCCGGGGCCGAGACTTGGCCGCGCATGGGTAAGGATGCGGTGGCGCGTCAATTGGCAGCACGGATTGCCGACGCGCTGGTCTGATGGCGCCGTTGGGCCATTTTGCATATTTGGAAAAAGAAGAAGGGCAAAGCGTGGTCACGATCAGTCTGACATGGGACGAGGGAGCGGACAGGTCATTGGGGCTGCCGGTCTATGCCAGTGCTGGAGCGGCAGGAGCGGATCTGCGGGCGAATTTCCCGGATCGTGGAGCGGTGGTTTTGGAACCGGGTGCGCGGGCGCTGGTGCCGACAGGTCTGCGCATGGCGATTCCAGAAGGGTTTGAGGTGCAAATCCGGCCGCGTTCGGGGCTTGCCTTGAAGCACGGGATCACGCTTCCCAATGCGCCGGGGACGATTGACAGCGATTATCGCGGGTCTTTGGGAGTGATCTTGATGAACGCTGGAGATCAGCGCTTTGAGATTTCGCACGGCGACCGGATTGCGCAGATGGTGGTGGCGCCTGTTATGCGTGCTGATTTTGTCGAGGTGCAGGCGTTGGATGACACAACGCGGGGCGCAGGTGGCTTTGGATCGACCGGGGTTTCGGGATGATTGTCGTTTTCTCAATGGCTGCCGCGCTTTGGGGGCTTGGCGCGCTGATGAAGATGCCAAAGACAGCACGGCTTTACATGATCGGGCTGCTCTATGTGGGCGTTCTGTTCATTCAGATCGCGTTGCCAATGGGTCATCCGCTGCGCATGGCGACCGGAGAGAGTGCGGCGCTTTGGATCTTGCTGGGCGTTTTTGCGGCGATTGCCGTGCTCTATGGGAAGGTCGTCAAAACGTTGAAAGACCGCGCGCTGGTCAAGGAACAAGGCGAAGCCTCGCCGGTGCAGCGGTCTGCCAGTTTCTCGGCTTCGGAACTGGAGCGCTATGCGCGGCATATCGTGCTGCGCGAGATCGGCGGGCCGGGGCAAAAGGCGCTGCGGGATGCCAAGGTGTTGGTGATCGGCGCGGGTGGTTTGGGCGCGCCTGCGTTGCAATATCTTTCTGCGGCGGGCGTGAGCACCATCGGAGTGATCGACGACGATGTGGTCGAGAACGCCAATTTGCAACGGCAGGTGATTCACCGCGATGCGGATATCGGCATGCCCAAGGTGTTTTCCGCCCAAGCGGCAATGGTGGCGCAGAACCCCTATGTCGAGGTGCGCCCGTATCACCGACGGCTGACCGAGGATATGGCGGAAAAGCTGGTGTCGGACTATGATCTGGTGCTGGATGGGACGGACAATTTCGAGACGCGCTATCTGGCAAACCGCGTTGCTGCTGCCATGGGCAAGCCTTTGATTTCAGGCGCCCTGTCGCAATGGGAAGGGCAGATTTCGGTCTTTGATCCGGCGTCGGGTACGCCCTGTTACCAGTGTATTTTCCCCGAAGCCCCGGCAGATGGTTTGGCGCCGTCCTGTGCTGAGGCTGGTGTTATCGGACCGTTGCCGGGGGTGATCGGGTCGATGATGGCGGTTGAGGCGATCAAGCTGATCACCGGGGCAGGACAGGCGCTTAAGGGCGAGATGCTGATCTACGACGCGCTTTGGGGCGAGACGCGGAAAATCGGGATCAAGCCGCGCGGGGATTGCCCGGTTTGCAGCCAAGGTGCAAAGGCAGCTGCAGCACGCTGAACGCGGCCTTCGGTTTTGTTGGGCCATTGTTGTTCGGTGCGCCGCGCCCTAGGTTTTGGTCAAACCATAGGAGCGTTCGATGACAAATCCGTTGCTTGAAACCTGGGACACCGAGTTCGGCCTGCCACCCTTTGATCTGATTGAGGACGCGCATTTCGCCCCTGCAATCGAGGCCGCGATGGCGGAAGGGTTGGCAGAGGTCGAGGCAGTGGCGACCAACGCAGAGCCGCCGACATTCGAGAACAGCGTTGAAGGCTTGATGCAGACGGGTTCTGCCTTGGACCGGGTTTTGGGCGTGTTCTACAACCTTGCCGGGGCCGACAGCACCGACATGCGTGAAGAGATCATGCGGGAGTTTTCGCCCAAGCTTGCGGCGCATTCAGCGGCGATTTACGGCAATCAGGCGCTGTTTGCGCGGATCGAACAGGTGTGGCTGGCGCGGGATGCGCTGGATCTGACGCCAGAGCAATCGCGGGTGCTGATGCTGACCCATCGCGGATTTGTGCGGGCGGGTGCTGCGCTGACCGGGGATGAGGCGGCGCGGATGAAAGAGATCAAAGGCCGGCTCGCCACTTTGGGCACGCAGTTTGGTCAGAACCTTTTGGCGGATGAGCGCGACTGGCAGCGGGCCTTGTCGGAGGACGAGCTTGAGGGGTTGCCGGGGTTCGTGGTGAACGCGGTGCGCGCTGCGGGCAAGGAGCGGGGCGCGGATGGTCCTGTATTGACCCTGTCTCGGTCGGTGATTGTGCCGTTTTTGCAGTTCTGTCCGAACCGTTCGTTGCGCGAGGAGGCGTGGCGCGCCTGGGTGGCGCGTGGCGAAAATGGGGGCAAGACGGACAATCGCGGTGTGGCAGCAGAGATTTTGCAGTTGCGTCAGGAGCGTGCATTACTTTTGGGCTATGATGATTTCGCGTCCTATAAGCTTGAGACCGAGATGGCGAAGACGCCCGAGGCCGTTCGCAGTTTGTTAATGGATGTATGGGAACCTGCGAAGGCGCGGGCCTTGTCGGATGCCGCGCTGCTGGAAGACAGGATGGTGGCTGATGGTGTGAACGGACCGTTGCAAGCGTGGGATTGGCGCTATTACTCAGAGGCACGACGGCGCGAGGAGTTTGCGCTGAACGAGGCGGAGTTGAAGCCGTACTTCCAGTTGGAGAAGATGATCGAGGCGGCGTTTGCTTGTGCAACCCGGTTGTTCGGCTTGGAGTTTCGACCTTTGGATGTTGCGCTTTATCACCCCGATGCGCGGGCGTGGGAAGTGACGCGGGACGGGCGGCATATAGCGGTATTCATCGGGGATTATTTTGCGCGGGCGTCGAAACGGTCGGGTGCGTGGTGCTCGGCGATGCGGTCGCAGCGCAAGTTCCCGGATGTGCAAGCGCCCATCGTGGTGAATATCTGCAACTTCGCCAAGGGCGATCCGGCGCTCTTGTCCTATGACGATGCGCGGACGTTGTTTCACGAGTTTGGCCATGCGCTGCACCAGATGTTGTCGGATGTGACCTATGACATGATCTCGGGCACGTCGGTGGCGCGGGACTTTGTGGAATTGCCAAGCCAGCTTTATGAGCATTGGCTGGAAGTGCCGGAGGTGTTGCAGGAATTTGCGGTACACGCCGAGACCGGAGAGGCGATGCCGCAAGAGATGCTGCACAAGGTGCTGGCGGCAGCGACCTATGACATGGGGTTCCAGACGGTGGAATATGTGGCCTCGGCGCTGGTGGATCTGGCGTTCCACGAGGGCACGCCACCCGCTGATCCGATGGCCGAGCAGGCCAAGGTGTTGGCCGGATTGGGAATGCCGGAGGCGATTGTGATGCGCCATGCGACGCCGCATTTTGCGCATGTATTTACCGGCGACGGGTATTCTTCGGGGTATTACAGCTACATGTGGTCCGAGGTGATGGATGCGGATGCATTCGAGGCGTTCGAGGAGGCGGGCGGGGCGTTTGACCCAGCGATGGCGGGAAAGCTTGAGGAGTTCATCCTGTCAGCCGGTGGGTCCGAGGAGGCGGATGTGCTTTACACCAAGTTCCGGGGGCGGATGCCGGGGGTTGAAGCGTTGCTGAAGGGGCGTGGTCTGGCGGCCTAGGCTTATCGCAACAACCGACCGCTGGCTTGTGGGCCGAATTGGGCGATCAAGAGGTCGGCCATTTCCGGCTTTTCACGAACGAGGTCGGCCATTTCGCGGGCGATTGAGCGGCGCGTGGTGCCGCGTGCGGTTTTGTATTGCAGGGCAAGAGCGTCGAGCAGTTTCTCCTGAATGCCCTCCGATGTTGCGCCGGATGCAAGGTAATGGGCAACAATGGCTTCTACTGCTGGTTTGCCCTGCAGTTCGACCAGCGCGGTGACATATGCGCCGAGATAGGCTTTGTCTTGCAAGACGGCTTGGTGAAGCGCTTGGGCCAGCACAGGCCCAAAGCTGCGATCCTTCGACAGGCCTGCAAGAAGGATGCGGATCGGGCGTTGGTCCAGCTCTCCGGCTTCGATGTTTTCAAGCAGGCCGCGGATCGGGGGCACGGGCACGTTCTTAAGTGTTGCGTAGGGCAGGCGGTCGAGTTCCTGCAGGGCGAGCCGCTGAATGGACGGGTTGGAGTCGTTGACAAGCGCTGCGAACAATTTGATGCGCCCGGCGTCTTGGCCCAATTGCCAAGCGGATTGATTCTGCACCACCGTTCTGATGATATTGCGGAACCCTGTATCAAGCAGGGTTACCTCCATCCACGGGCCATAAGCGCCGTCGCGGACGAGGAGGGCCGTTGCTGATTTGTCGCCTTCCAATTGAGTGCGGTAATGCATGCTGACTGGGAAGGGGATTTCACCCAGATCGGGTCCGAGCGGGGCGTCGACAATCTGGTACGTTCCACGCGACGTTGGCGGGCGACCACAGCTTGTTCTGTGGCCAGCAGAAGGTCGACCAGAGTGGGGTTGGGTGTGTAGCCGTGAAACGCACAGGCCCGGGCGCTTGGCGTCGGGCCGAGGCTCAGACAGACAGCAAGCGCCCAGCCAAGATATTTTGTTGTGGACCAAGGTTTCGACATGCGCCGCCTGTGATGCGATGTTCGGTTTGAAGACCAGTCTATTTCAGTCGTCCCAGTCCCGAAAGCCTGGCGTTACTCTTGTGGGGCACTGAGGTTTTCTTTTACTAGAAACGCTTCAAATGCATCAAGGTTGATGGCCTCGAACTGACCAAAGGCCTGCATCCAGACACTGGCATCCTTGAGCGCGTCCGGTTCCAGTTTGCACCATTTCACGCGGCCGCGCTTTTCTTGGCTGATGAGACCGGCCTCGGCCAGTACCATAAGGTGTTTGGAAATCGCAGCGAGTGACATCTCGAACGGGTCGGCCACATCAGTTACGGCCATGTCATCCTCGAGCAGCATCGTCAGAATTTGACGGCGGGTCGGATCGGCCAGAGCGGCGAAGACAGTGTCGAGAGTTGGAGCCATGGAGCGCAGTAGACGACTGTTCCGGGAAAACTCAACCGGAAAGTTGAATATGCGGATTGGGGCGAAACGGGGGTGTTTGCTCCTGTGACCGTTTGCATGGCTCATAGTGCGTGTTTAGAAAGCATATTAAAAACAATGTGTTGATCACGTTCGGGGTGTGCCAACCAGCGCCTTGACTCAGGCCATGCTGCACCGTAGCACAGGATAAAGTTCCTACCGAGGTGGAGCGCGTGTCTGAGAGTGATCCAAAGCAGAAGCTGAAAGAGCTGGAAGCGCGGATTGCGGCGGCCAAAGGGGCTAAAGAAGACAAGCCACATCAGGAGGAACATTACAGCCAGGCGCAGCAAGGATGGCGCATGGTGATCGAGATGGTATCCGGTCTTGGGATCGGATTTGGCATCGGATACGGGCTTGATGCGGTTTTCGGAACGCAGCCCTTCTTGATGGTGCTGTTTACATTGCTGGGATTTGCGGCCGGGGTGAACGTGATGATGCGCACCGCCAAGGAATTCCAGACCAAGCAACTGGCCAATCAGGCCGGAGAGAACGAGAGGGATCGACATGGCGACGGAAGCTGAGGGCGGCGGACTTGTATTCCACCCGATGGACCAGTTCATCGTCAAACCGCTGTTTGGTGACGGCGCGGTGGGCATGTTCACCTTTACCAACGTAGCGTTGTGGCTGTTGCTGGCAGTGGCCTGCGTTGTTGCGCTGATGGTGCTGGGCACATCCAAGCGCGCGACAATCCCAACGCGCACGCAATCGGTGGCCGAGCTTGCATACGGCTTCATTTACAAGATGGTCGAGGACGTGACCGGTAAGGATGCGGTCAAGTACTTCCCGTACATCTTCACGCTGTTCATGTTCATCGTGTTCTCGAACTTCCTTGCGCTGATCCCAATGTCTTTTTCGCCGACCTCGCATATCGCAGTGACGGCAATTCTGGGCTTCGGCGTCTTCTTTGCTGTGACCATCCTTGGCTTCGTCAAGAATGGCGCGGGTTTCCTTGGTCTCTTCTGGGTGTCGTCTGCACCTCTGGCGCTGCGTCCTGTTCTCGCGATTATCGAGATTATCTCGTACTTCGTGCGCCCGGTTAGCCATTCGATCCGTCTTGCCGGTAACATCATGGCAGGCCACGCGGTTCTAAAGGTGTTCGCGGGTTTCGCGGCCATCACCGCGGTCGCGCCGCTTGCGATTTTCGGGATCATCGGCATCTACGCACTCGAAGTTCTGGTGTCTTTCATTCAGGCCTACGTTTTCACGATCCTGACCTGCGTGTACCTCAAGGACGCGCTGCACCCGTCACACTAACAAAAGGTGCGTGACATCACGCACCCTACGCACCAACGCTAACTTCCAATCGTAAGGAGAATTCACATGGAAGGCGATCTCGCACACATCGGCGCAGGCCTGGCAGCAATCGGTTCCGGCGCAGCCGCAATCGGGGTGGGCAACGTGGCCGGCAACTACCTCGCAGGTGCCCTGCGTAACCCGTCCGCTGCTGCATCGCAGACAGCAACGCTCTTCATCGGTATCGCGTTCGCAGAAGCTCTGGGGATCTTCGCGTTCCTCGTGTCGCTGCTGCTGATGTTCGCCGTCTAAGCTTCGGACTTTTATCCTTACGCGCGGGCGGTGCCGTAATCACGCGGCCCGCCCGATGTAACGACAAGTTCCGACGGAGGACGACATGGCAACCGAAACCACTGGTACAGCCAGCGCATGTGTAGGACCGGATGGCAGCGCCATCGGTATGCCGCAGCTTTGCGCCGACTGGATGCCGAACCAGATTTTCTGGCTTTTGATCGCGCTGGTCGCGATTTACTTTGTCCTGTCCCGCATCGCATTGCCGCGGATTGCGACGGTTCTTGCGGAACGACAAGGCACGATCACAAACGACCTCGCGGCTGCTGAAGATCTCAAGCAGAAAGCCGTTGAGGCCGAAGACGCCTACAATAAAGCTTTGGCTGATGCGCGTACCGAAGCGCAAAAGATCATCGCTCAGAACAAGGCCGAAATGCAGGCTGAGCTGGACAAGGCGATTGCCAAGGCGGACGCTGAAATTGCAGCCAAAGCCGCGGAATCCGAGAAAGCGATTTCGGACATCCGGGCAACGGCCGTAGAAAGCGTCGAAGCCGTGGCCAAAGACACCGCAGGGGCCATTGTGGCCGCTTTGGGTGGTCAGGCCGACGACAGCACGGTTGCTGCTGCCGTAGACGCACAGATGAAGGGGTGAGCGACATGAACCGTATCATGACTATTGCCGCCGCTACACTGGTCGCAAGCCCTGCGCTTGCTGCCGGAGACAAGCCGTTCCTCTCGCTGGCGAACACCGATTTCGTGGTGACCATTGGTTTCCTCGTTTTCATCGGCGTTCTGCTGTACTTCAAGGTCCCATCGTTGCTGATGGGTATGTTGGACAAGCGCGCCGAGGGCATCCGCAGCGAACTCGACGAAGCGAAGGCTTTGCGTGAAGAAGCGCAGGCTTTGCTGGCATCTTACGAGCGTCGTCAGCGCGAAGTTCAGGAGCAGGCTGACCGGATTATTGCACATGCGAAGGACGAGGCCGTTTTGGCCGGTGAGCAAGCGCGCGCAGATTTGGAAAAGTCAATTGCCCGCCGTTTGGTGGCTGCCGAGGACCAGATCGCGTCGGCTCAGGCCAGCGCCGTCAAAGAAGTGCGGGACCGCGCAATTGCTGTGGCGATCAAGGCTGCCCGCGATGTGGTTGCCAAGCAGATGACGGCCAAAGACGCAGCCAAGAGCATCGACAATGCGATTGCCGAAGTTGGACAGAAACTGCACTGATCTGTTTCAGATGCACGAATGCAAAGAGCCCCGGTTATCCGGGGCTTTTTTGTTTTTGGGGTTCGTGGACGCGTTGACGCATCTTGATTTTCCGCTGGAGGAAAACCTTACGCGCCTGCGGGGGGAACCCGTTCTCCAAACAAGGCAGACCCCACACGGATATGGGTCGCTCCAAACGCGATGGCCTGTTCGAAATCGTCGCTCATGCCCATGGACAATTGGCTCAGTCCGTTACGGTCGGCCAGTTTGCGCAGAAGGGCGAAATGTAGCGACGGTGTTTCGTCGACTGGCGGTATACACATCAGGCCCAGCACCGGCAGGTCGAGATCACGGCATTCTTTGATGAAAGCGTCGGTGTCTGCAGGGGCGATCCCGGCTTTCTGCGGCTCTTCTCCGGTGTTTACCTGAATGAACAGCGGCGGGCATTGACCCAACTCCTGTGCCAGACGCGCGAAGGTTGTGGCCAGTTTCGGACGGTCGAGCGTATGGATCGCATCGAAGAGTTCGAACGCCTGTCGGGCCTTATTGCTTTGAAGTGGGCCGATCAAATGCAGGTCGATCCCATCATAGGTTTCGCGGAAATCCGGCCATTTTCCAGCCGCCTCCTGCACGCGGTTTTCACCAAAGCTGCGATGGCCTTCCCTGAGAACGGATTCGACCCGTTCGTTCGGTTGCACCTTGGACACAGCAATCAGGGTGATATCGGCAGGATCGCGGTCGGCGTCTTTGGCGGCTTTGGCGATGCGCGCAGTGATGTCGGTCAATCCCATGGTGTGTCTCCCCAAGCGTCGATAAAGGGTTGCAGCTCGGTCTCATAGCGGCGCCATGCGGCGGCAGAGCTTTGGTAAATTGGTTGGCGGACCTGATGCAGACTGAGCGTTTTGACGGTGCCGCCTTTTTGGTGGAAGTTAAGGCACTGGTCCTCCCAGTCGAGGCCCGCAGATGCGATCAGGCGCTTTGACTGTGTTTCGGGATCTGCCACGAGATCTTCGTAGCGCACTTCGGCAAACCGGTCGGGCAGGGTGTCGCGCCAGTGCGAGATGATCTGGCGGAAGGATTTGATCACTTCGGCGATCGAGGCAAGATCATTGGCATAGCGATGGGTGCCCGCGTTGAAGTGGTTCTTGTAGATTGAAAGCGCGATATCGCGCGGGTCACGGTGGACTACGATGAAACGGGCATTGGGGAGTGCTGCGTGGAGAAGTCCATAGATCAGGAAGACCATGATCGACTTATCGGTGAGGTACGGTTTTGCGGGATCCGCGAAGGAGTGCAGCGCACTGTCAAGGCGTTGGGTGAAGGTGTGAAAGCTGTCGGCCGGTTCTTCCGTCAAGCGGCGCATTTCGGCCCCTTGGCCGAAGACGCTGTAGGCGGTTCGCAAGGCGGTGGCCATTTCACCGCCGGTGTGCACCTTGCTGTGGCTGCCAATGATTTGCTCGACAAGCGTTGTGCCAGACCGTGGTAGGCCAGTGACAAAGATCAGCGCGGGGTCGGTGCCTTTGGCGGCGGGCACGATATTCAGATTGCGCTGCGCAGCCAGTACGCCTTCGCGCTCGGTGGCGCGGGACGCAGGATCGTCCGGGAAAAGCTCGGCCTGGGTTTTGTTGGCAAGATGGAGGTGAGGAAACACCTTGGCCGTATTCTTTGTGTCTTCCATCGCTTTCGCCAATGCGAAATTGATATGCATGCGCCCCAGTGCCGACAGACGTGGGTGACTGGCCAACCGCCGCATTGCGCCAATCATTGGGTCGTTGGGTGCAATTCGAATGGTTGTGGCGAGCATGCGGTACAGCTCTGCGTCATGCGGATGCTTTTTTTGCAGTTTACGGAGGAGCTTTTCCGATTCTTCAAACCGGCCGGCGGTTTGAAGATAAAGCGCCTTTTCCGCTTGTGGTTTGATTGCCTTGGGGTCCAGTGCGATCAGCTGGTCGTAGAGGTCGAGAACTGTCTCGTGATGTCCTGCCGCCGAATGCGCAGCGATGGCCTCAGTTAGAATTGCGGGCTCCGTCGCGCGAAGTGAGACAGCGCGATCAATGCTGGATAGGCGTTTGTCCTGATCACCTAATCGAGCCGCAAGGCGGGCGCGCTGGAAGTGAATTTCGGGCAGGCTAGGCGCCGTGAGGGCCAACCCATCGAGAAGGCTTGCCGCCTGAACCACATCACCCTGACGGGCCAGTGTCAGCGCCTTGTCATAGGTCGATTTGATTGTTTGGAGCGGATTGGTCTGCATCGGAGCCTTTGCCTTTTGCTCTTAGCTACTTGGACCCTGCAAAAAAGAAAAGAGCGGGCAAAGCCCGCTCTTTCCTTAACCAAATCTGGTTATGAGCTATTAGAAGCTCATCGACAGACCGAGCGAATAACGGTCGGAGTCGGTCGCACCGAAATCGCTTGCGCCGTAGCCGAGGTGTGCAGCAAGACCGCCACCCAGGTCGTAGGTTGCAGCGATACCGTAACCGTCACATGTGCCACAGCCCAGTGTCCAGTCTTCGTATTCACCGTAGTTCACACCGATGGACAGTGCGTTCATGGAGTAGCCAAGGCCGATACCCATGAAAGTACCATCGTCAGACTGACCTTCGATGTCTGCCTGAGCGTAGTTGATCGCTGCAGAGAAGCCACCAGCAAACGCTGCATCAACGCTTACGCCAACGAGGTCAGCAACGTCTTCCTGAGTCTGGTAACCAAGGCCGACACCGATTGCTGTGCCACCGAAATCGGTTGCGTAACGCAGGCCAAGACCCCAAACCGGGTCAGCAACGCCTGTGTCGTCAATTTCTGCCGACAGACCGGCTGTGAAGCCTGCTGCGGAGTAGGAAACGCGAGCGATCTGACCGTCGAAAGTACCGTCGAGGCCGGAGTTGCCGTTGAAGCCAGCATGTTCGGTTTCGTCATCCGCGATGGATGCTCCCGCCAGGTTCAATTCTTTGAGAGCGGCGTCATACGCACCATCGGTGTCGCCCATGTCAAGACGCAGAGCGCCGTAAGACAGGAAGTATGTTTCGCCACCCTGGGTGGTGTTGTTGAATGCACCGTTTTCGTCGAGGTCAACGGTTGCACCGAAGGCCAGACCACCGTCGGATTCGCCGGTCATGGCGAAAGTGACGTCGATGTCGGTGTGCCACTGGTCGGTTGCGTATACGTCGCCGCCGATAATACCGATTTCAGCGTAACCGGTGATTTTGACATCAGCCGCGGCGAAGCCAGCGGTTGCAACCAGCGCGGTGGAAGCAAGAAGAAGAGTTTTCATTTTTTCCCTCATGTGTTCGTAAGGCACGTACCAAACCGGATGGTCCGGATTAGCTGGAAACTCTATGCTCTTTGGATGGGCGTGTTTGCAAGACAAGCGGCCCAAAGCCTGCCAACTTCGCCACCTGTGATGCTCATTTGCCACAAGCTTTGTGAGTGGAGTTTCCTGTTGAAAGAACACGGCATTCGGGCCGTGCTCTCAAGTTCGGCTTGTCGTGGTTGGGATCGGCTTGTATGCAAAGCACAAGGCAAACAGGCGAACGAGGGCAGTCTCAGATGGACCTTACACGTTTCAGGACCGGTTTTGGCGTTGCTCTTATAGCAGTGTTTGTTTCGGGTTGTGGTTTCTTTGGAGGATCGTCCGACCGTGAACCGGTCGAGACACGTCCTGCCAATGACATCCTGGATGAGGTGCTTGAAGAGCGTCGTCCAAACAGAGCGCAGTCGTCGCTGTTCGATTTCTTCCGCAACCGCGATGATGCCGGGCAGGTTGGTGCGGTCAATAAATACATCTGGAATGCAGCGATCGAGACCCTCGATTTTCTGCCAGTCGAGTCGGTTGATCCGTTTACCGGCGTGATCACAACGGGCTACGGGACACCTCCCGGCGGCGGGCGTTCCTACAGGGCGACCATCCTTGTGAATGATCCGGCGCTGGACGCACGGTCTTTGAACGTCGCCTTGATGACGCGCAACGGTCCGGCAAGTGCAGCAACGGTAAGGGCTGTTGAGGACGCGATCCTCACGCGGGCCCGCCAGTTGCGTCAGCAGGACAGCCGGTTCTGAACAGAAACGGGCCTACACACTCTGCGAAAGCAAACTGACTAGTGGGTTCAGTCCCGTGGTTTGCGCACTGGATAGGCCGCAGCAAGATCGTCCACCCACTTCAACTGTCTAGGTAGGCAGGTCCGTTTGAGGTCATACCGTTCGCGCGCGAATCGCCGGGCATTGGCACCAAGAAATTCGCGCCGTTCCGGGGCATCGAGCAGGGTACAGGTTTCTTGAATCAGTTTTTCCTGATCGAAGAAATCAACCAACACACCTGTTTGACCGCCAATGATCGCTTCTCGGACCGGTGCAGTGTCCGACGCGATGATGGCACATTTCGCGCTCATCGCTTCGATCAGGGACCATGAGAGGACAAAAGGATATGTCAGATAGACATGTACCGTGCTGACCTGGATCATCGACAGGAATGTGTCATACGGCACTCGTCCCATGAAATGCACGCGGGCCCAATCGGCATCCGGGATCTGACCGCGCACTTCGTCGATGAAGATTTGCTTCCAGGTTTTGCCCTTGGGCGGGCGGGCACCATAGCTGGTCTCGTCGCCGCCTAGCAGCACGATGTCCGCGTTCGGACGGCGGCGTAGCAATTCGGGCAGCGCGCGCATGAAGCGGTGATAGCCGCGGTACGGTTCGAGATTGCGGTTGATAAAGGTGATCACCTCGTCCCGCTTGGTGACGGTCTTGCCATTGGGCAGCGCAAGCGACGCGTTGGGATTCGCGACGATCGCATCTGTGTCGACGCCGTCATGGCAGATTGTGATGCGGGACTGATAGCTGTCGGGGAAGGTGCCCGCCTGGAACTGTGTCGGGCTGATACCTGCATCCATGACCTCTTCGTGCAGGCGGTTGTTGATGTTCTTGAGTCGCAAGCGCAGTGGGTCGCGTTCGGGCGAAGCGCTGGGAAATTCCGGATCGAAGCCGGTTTCGGCCTTGCCAGAGCGGTGGTACAGCTCGCAATAAAGGCCTAGCCGGGCGTCGGGCCAGACATCCTTGAGAAACAGGCTTTCGCCCCAACCGTGATGAGCCAGGATCACATCGGGGTCAAAGCCCCGCTTTTTCAGTGCAAGCGCTGCATCGTAGCAGCTTGTCCCACGCAGGATCTTGGTTTCGAAATCAGCCAACCAAGGATGGATGCCCTGAGTCGTTGATCCCTTGACCGCATAAGGCAGGACGGTGATGCCCTTCCATTTTGTGGCTTCCTTGACCTTGGGAGTCAGGACGACAATCTGATCGCCGCGTTCTGCCAGTGCAGGGCCAAGATGCTTGAACTGCGCGGGAAAGTTCTGGTGGATCAGGAGTATTTTCATCTGCTAGGTCGTCTTGCCTTTGGTTTTACAGGGTATGACTGCAAAAATCCGGCATCACAATGGCGCAGATGGGGGCGGGACTGGACGATCCTGTGGCATCAGCCTATCACCCTGCCAACAGAAGATGCACACCCGAAGGACCTATTCCATGTCGCGTTACGACCCCTCTGTCATCGAACCCAAGTGGCAGGCCGTCTGGGAAGAGAGTGAAACGTTCCGCGCTGTGCGGTCGGACGATAAGCCGAAATATTATGTGCTTGAGATGTTTCCTTACCCGTCGGGCCGTATCCATATCGGACATGTGCGTAACTACACGATGGGTGACGTGATCGCGCGTTACAAGCTCTCTACCGGGCATAACGTGCTGCATCCCATGGGGTTCGATGCTTTTGGAATGCCAGCCGAAAACGCCGCGATGGCGTCGGGCGGGCACCCCAAGGACTGGACCTATTCCAACATCGACACGATGGTCAGCCAGATGAAACCGCTGGGGTTCGGGCTTGACTGGTCGCGCATGTTCGCGACCTGCGATCCTGAATATTACGGCCAGCAGCAAGCGCTGTTCCTCGACATGCTGGAGGCGGGACTTGTCTACCGCAAGAACGCGGTGGTGAACTGGGATCCGGTCGACATGACCGTGCTTGCCAATGAGCAGGTGATCGACGGCAAGGGTTGGCGATCCGGTGCCGAGGTGGAACGGCGCGAGCTGACGCAGTGGTTCTTCAAGATCTCCGATATGTCTGAGGAATTGCTCGACGCGCTGGACACGCTGGACGATTGGCCCGCCAAGGTAAAGCTGATGCAGGCCAACTGGATCGGCAAATCGCGCGGGTTGCAGTTTGCGTTCTCGACCATTGACGCGCCGGATGGGTTCGACCGGATCGAGGTGTATACCACCCGCCCGGACACGCTGATGGGGGCGTCGTTTGTCGGTATTTCGCCGGACCATCCGCTGGCCAAGCATCTGGAAAAGGACAACGCCGAACTGGCCGCGTTCAATGCGGAATGCCGCAAAGGTGGAACCACCGAAGAGGCATTGGAGAAGGCCGAGAAGAAAGGCTTTGATACTGGGCTGCGTGTGCGTCATCCCTTTGATACCGCGTGGGAATTGCCAGTTTATGTGGCGAACTTCATCCTGATGGATTACGGCACCGGTGCTATCTTTGGATGCCCGGCGCATGACCAGCGCGACCTTGATTTTGCACGGAAATATGAGCTGCCGGTGCAGAGCGCCTTCGTGCCTGCGATGGGCGAAGACGCGTTCATCCTGCCCGAAGACGGTGGCCCGGCCTATGTGCCTCCTAAACCAGAAACCGTGCGCTATGTCCGTGGGTTTGCTGGTGAAAAAGCGCAGACTGGGAATGAGGCCATCGACGCCGCCATCGACTTTTGCGAAAAGAACGGCGTCGGCCATGGCGTGACCAAGTTCCGCCTGCGTGACTGGGGCCTCAGCCGTCAGCGGTATTGGGGCTGTCCAATTCCGGTGGTGCATTGCGATGCCTGCGGCGTGGTTCCCGAAAAGAAAGAGAACCTGCCGATTGCGCTGCCTTATGATGAGGACGGCAAGGCCATCGACTTCTCGATCCCCGGCAACCCGCTGGATCGTCACCCGTCGTGGCGCAATTGCCCGTGCCCGTCCTGTGGTCAGCCCGCCAAGCGCGAGACCGACACGATGGACACCTTTGTCGATTCGTCTTGGTACTTTGCCCGCTTCACCGCGCCGCGCGCGGACACGCCGACGGATATGGCGGACGCGGATTACTGGATGAATGTCGACCAGTATATCGGCGGCATCGAGCATGCGATCCTGCACCTGCTCTATTCGCGTTTCTTTGCACGCGCGATGCACATCACCGGGCATCTGCGGGAACGCTGCAAGGAGCCGTTCAACGCGCTTTTCACGCAGGGTATGGTCACGCATGCGATCTATCAGACGAAGGGTGCGGATGGCCGTCCGGTCTATCACTATCCTGAAGATGTAGAGCTGCGCGATGGCAAGGGATTCCTGAAAGACGGGACCGAGGTGCAGATCATCCCCTCGGCCAAGATGTCGAAGTCCAAGAACAACGTGGTCGATCCTGTTGCGATCATCCAGCAATACGGCGCTGACACCGCGCGGTGGTTCGTACTGTCCGACTCGCCTCCCGAACGGGACGTGGAATGGACAGCCTCCGGTGCCGAAGCAGCAGCACGCCACTTGGGCCGGGTCTACCGCATCGCGGCCGAGGTGGCCGAGGCGAACGAGGCGGCCAATGCCGAGGATGATGCGCTCCTGCGTGAGATGCACAAGGCGATCCATGATGTGACAGTGGGTGTCGAAAGCTTTGGCTTCAACGCGTCGATTGCGCGGCTCTATGCGTTCACTAACGCTCTGTCGAAATCCAAGGCGGGATCCGACGCCAAGCGGCAGGCGGCCAAAACTTTGGCCCAGCTCATGTCCCCCATGACCCCGCATTTGTCGGAAGAGGTCTGGGCGCTGCTGGGCGGTGAAGGCCTAGTTGCGAATGCGCCTTGGCCGGTCGCCGATGAGGCGATGCTGGTCGAAGATAGCGTGACCCTGCCCATTCAGGTGAACGGCAAGCGCCGGGACGAGATTACCGTGCCCAAGGACATGGACAAGGCCGAGGTTGAAAAGCTGGCGCTGGCGACCGATGGTGTGAAACGTGCGCTGGATGGCGCAAGCCCCAAGAAGGTGATCGTTGTGCCGGGTCGGATCGTGAATGTGGTTGCATAGACGCCAGACGCTTTTCGCGCTGTCCGCGCTAGTCGCGGGTGCGGCCTGCGGGTTCACGCCCGCCTACGGGCCGGAAGGTGGCGCGTCGGTGTTGCAGGACAACCTGCGCGTTGCGGCCCCGGAACGGCGCGACGGGTTCCTGATTGCGCAGCGGCTTGAGGACAGGTTCGGGCGCAATGACGGTGGGCGCTACGTGCTGACCGTCACGCCAACGATTCAAAGGCAAGGGTTGGCGACTTCGGTCGAAGGGACGACAAATCGGTTCCAACTGACGGGCCGCGCGGATTTTGCGCTGAAGGACAAAGAGACCGACGCGGTGGTCCGGCAAGGGCGCGTGACCGACTTCTCTGGCTTCTCCGCCACAGGTTCGACCGTCGCGACCTTGGCCGCCGAACGAGATGCGGCGGCGCGATTGATGGTGATTCTCGCGGATCAGATCGTTGACCGACTGGTGATCTCGGCTGGCGGTCTGCCTGCATGAAGCTGCCCCCGCGCGAAGCGTCGGGCTATTTCGCCCGCCCTGATCCCGCAAAACTGGGCATCCTGATCTATGGCGAAGACGCGATGCGGGTGGCTTTGAAGCGGCAGGAACTGATTGCAGCGCTGATCGGCCCAGAGGGCGAAGGCGAGATGCGTTTGACTCGCATTCAGGCCGCCGAGTTGCGCAAGGAGCCGGCGCTTCTGGGCGATGCGATCAAGGCGGTCGGGTTTTTTCCGGGCCCTCGGGTGGCGTTTGTCGAGGACGCGAATGACACGGTGATCAAGCCGATCACGGCGGCGGTTGAGGATTGGCAGCCGGGCGATGCGCAGATCGTCGTGACCGCCGGGCAGTTGCAGGCCAAATCGGCTTTGCGCAAGCTGTTCGAGGGGCATTCGAATGCGTATGCGGCTGCGTTGTATAATGACCCGCCGTCACGTGCCGAGATTGAAGCTGAACTGACCCGCGCTGGTCTGGCCCGTCCTGACGGGGCTGCGATGGAGATGTTGACGGCGTTGTCGAAGGAGCTTGATCCGGGCGATTTCCGCCAGACGCTCGAGAAAATCGCGCTTTACAAGTTGGGGGATGCAGCACCGCTAACTCCGGAGGAAGTGACGCTCTGTGCGCCAGGATCAACCGAAGCTGACTTGGATGATGTCCTCAACATCGTGGCCGAGGGGCGCACCGGAGAGATCGGCCCGGTGATGTCGCGGCTGGAGGCGCAGGGCACGGCGGCGGTGACGCTGCTGATCATGGCGACCCGGCATTTCCGCGCTTTGCACACAGCCGCGTCCGATCCGGGCGGGGTCGGGCAGGGCATGGGGCGGTTGCGACCGCCGGTCTTTGGGCCCCGCCGGGACCGCATGTCGCGGCAGGCCTCAGGCTGGGGCATGTACCGTCTAGAACAGGCGTTGCAGATGCTGCTTGAGACCGACCTGTCGTTGCGGTCGGCAGGGCAACACGGGCCTGCACTTGCGATTGTGGAACGGGCGTTCATCCGGTTGGCGATGCTGGGGCGCAGGTAGGATTGGCCGGGCAGGTGCCCGGTCTTGGGAGGACGGATATGTACAAACTTGTGGGCAATCGCGCGACGCGGGCGTTCCGGCCCTTGTGGTTGTTGGAAGAACTGGGCGTGCCTTATGAGCATGTGCCCGCAGCGCCCCGGTCGGAAGAAGTGCGCGCGGTCAGCCCTTTGGGCAAGGTGCCGGTGCTGGTCGATGGCGACGACGTGATAGCCGATTCGACGGCGATCCTGACCTATCTTGCGGACAAGCACGGCGCGTTCACCCACCCGGCGGGCACGGTGGCGCGGGCCAAACAGGACGCGTGGACGTTTCGGCTTCTGGACGAGGTGGATGCGGTGCTCTGGACAGCGGCACGGCACAGTTTCATCCTGCCCGAGGACCAGCGCGTGCCTGACGTGAAAGAGAGCCTGAAGGTGGAGTTCGGGCAGAATCTTGAGCGCATCGCGGGAGAATTGACCAGCGATTATCTGGCCGGGGATGAACCCACGGTGCCGGATTTCGTTTTGGCGCATTGTCTGGGTTGGGCGCGCAACGCGAAGTTCCCGGATGCACCGGAGGCTCTGGTCGATTACCTGCGGCGGTTGCGAACCCGTCCTGCGTTCGAGAGGGCGGCGACGCTCTGAGGCAAGGGCTTTCGAAAGCCCTTGGCAACGCGGTTTCGAAACCGAGTTTTGAAGCGCGTTCGAACGCGCTTGGGCAAGCCCTTTCGAAAGGGCTTCCCGCGCTCCTTGGGAGAGAATTGTTCGCATCGGAAACCGGTCAGCCGCAAATCCGCGTCAAGGTGTCGGGATTGTTGATCCACGACAGGCCTGAATTGCGGTTAGAGTGTCTCCGACAAGGGAGACCGCGATGACTGACACGATCCGCTTTACTCTGGACGGCAACGAGGTCGAGGCCCAGCCGGGTGAGACCATCTGGGAGGTTGCCAATGGCCGGGGTCTGGTGATCCCGCATCTGTGCCACAAGCCCGCACCGGGATATCGCCCAGATGGCAACTGCCGTGCTTGTATGGTTGAGGTTGCGGGCGAGCGCACACTTGTTGCCTCCTGTATTCGCGAACCCGTGGAAGGCATGGTGGTCACTACCGATTCCGCGCGGGCCAAATCGGCGCGCAAGATGGTGGTCGAGATGCTGCTGGCGGATCAGCCCGAACGCGACGCGGCGCATGATAAATCTTCGCATCTCTGGGACATGGCCGAAGCCATTGGCGTGACGGAAAGCCGCTTACCGACGCTTGAGGTCGAGCGCATTCCGCTGCTGGATGACAGCCATGTCGCGATGCGCGTGAACCTTGATGCCTGCATCCAATGCGGGCTCTGCGTCCGCGCCTGCCGCGAGGTTCAGGTGAATGACGTGATTGGCATGGCGGGGCGTGGCCATGATGCCTACCCGGTTTTCGATTTCGACGATCCAATGGGGGCGTCCTCTTGCGTGGCCTGTGGCGAATGTGTGCAGGCCTGTCCGACTGGGGCATTGATGCCGGCGACCGTGCTGGATGACGCGCAGGTGGGCGACAGCAAGGATTATGACCATGAGGTCGAAAGCGTTTGCCCGTTCTGTGGTGTGGGTTGTCAGGTCTCGCTCAAGGTCAAGGACAACAAGGTTGTCTATGTCGAGGGGATCAACGGGCCTGCGAATGAGGGGCGTCTTTGTGTGAAGGGGCGGTTCGGGTTCGACTACATTCACCACAAGCACCGCCTGACCAAGCCGCTGATCCGGCGTGACGATGCGCCCGCCAAGGGGCTGAATGTCGATCCGAACAACTGGCAGGAAGTGTTCCGCGAAGCGACATGGGACGAGGCGCTGGACTTTGCCGCCAAGGGGCTAAAGGGCCGGGGGCGTGAAGTGGCTGGATTCGGATCGGCCAAATGTACGAACGAAGAGGCGTACCTGTTCCAGAAATTCATCCGACAGGGCTTTGGCCATAACAACGTCGATCACTGCACGCGGCTGTGTCATGCGTCGTCGGTTGCCGCCTTGCTTGAGAACGTTGGATCAGGCGCTGTGACCGCGACGTTCAACGAGATCGAGAATGCCGATGTGGCCATCGTGATCGGCGCAAACCCGATCGAGAACCACCCTGTGGCGGCGACCTATTTCAAGCAGTTCACCAAGCGTGGTGGCAAGTTGATCGTGATGGACCCGCGTGGTCAGGCGCTCAAGCGGCATGCGACTCATATGCTGCAGTTCCGCCCCGGCGCGGATGTCTCGATGCTCAACGCGATCATGCATGTGATCGTCGAAGAGGAACTCTACGATCGTCAGTATATCGAGGCCTATACTGAGAACTGGGAGGCCGAGAAGGCTCATCTGGCGGATTTCTCGCCCGAGAAGATGGCTGACATCTGCGGCATCGACGCCGAGACCCTTCGCGCGGTTGCCCGCGATTTCGCAACCGCCAAGGCGGGGATGATTTTCTGGGGCATGGGCGTTAGCCAGCACATCCACGGCACAGACAATTCGCGCTGTCTGATTTCGCTTGCACTGATGACCGGGCATGTCGGGCGTCCTGGTGCAGGTCTGCACCCACTGCGGGGGCAGAACAACGTGCAGGGCGCGTCTGATGCGGGGCTTATTCCGATGTTCCTGCCAGATTACCAGTCGGTGATGGATGACGGAGTGCGGTCTGCCTTTACCGAAGTTTGGGGATCAGAGGATTTCTCGAACCAGAAAGGTCTGACCGTAACCGAAATCATGGATGCAGTGCATGAGGGCCACATCAAGGCCATGTATATTCTGGGCGAAAATCCGGCCATGTCGGACCCGGACGTGGAACATGCCCGCGATGCGCTGGCCAAGCTGGACATGCTGGTGGTGCAGGACATCTTCCTGACCGAGACCGCCAACTATGCCGACGTGATCCTGCCGGCTTCGGCCTTTGCCGAGAAGTCGGGCACCGTGACCAACACCAACCGTCAGGTGCAGATGGGCCGTCCTGCCGTGACACCCCCGGGCGAGGCGCGCGAGGATTGGGCCATCACAACGGAACTCGCGCGGCGTTGCGGCATGGACTGGAAATATGACAGCCCGGCGGATGTGTTTGCCGAAATGAAGCTGAACATGCGGTCGCTGGAGAATATCACTTGGGACCGGCTGTCGCGCGAAAACGCGGTGACCTACCCGTCTCTGTCGCCGGAAGACCCGGGTCAGCCGATTGTGTTCGGCGATGGTTTCCCCCGCCCGCAGGGACGCGCGCGGTTCACGCCTGCGTCTGTCATTGCGCCCGACGATGTACCAGATGCGGAATATCCAATGATTCTGACGACAGGGCGGCAGTTGGAGCATTGGCACACCGGGTCGATGACACGACGGTCGGCTGTTTTGGATGCGGTCGAGCCCGAGGCGAACTGTTCGTTGCATCCCAGCACACTGCGCAAGATGGGGGTCGAGCCGGGCGGGCATGTGCGCCTGACGACCAAGCGGGGATCGGTTGTCGTCATGGCACGGGCGGACCGGGCTGTGGCACCCGACATGGTGTTTCTGCCCTTTGCCTATGTTGAGGCTGCCGCGAACATCCTGACCAATTCGGCGCTGGACCCCTACGGCAAGATCCCCGAATTCAAGTTCTCGGCGGTGCGGGTTGAAGCGGCGGATGCAGGCGCGGTGGCGGCTGAATAGGTTTTATTGAGCGCTGGCGCGCGCAGGTTTTCTCGGCCACGGACTTGCACCCCGTGGCCGATCTGCGTTTGGTGAGGCGACGCATTTGACAGCACTGTCGCATGTGCCACGGTCTCATTTGCATATTTGGAAAAAGAAGAAGGGACAGGGTCATGTTGCCTGTGAACGCGGACCGTTTCTTGGCTGACCTGCACACATTGCGGAGCTTTGGCGCCGCTGGTGTCCGCAAAGGCGTTGTGCGACCGGCGTACTCTGATCCGGATATTGCGGCGCAGGAATGGTTGGCGGGGCGGATGCGCGAGGCGGGCTTGTCGGTACATGTCGATCCGGTTGGGTCGGTCTTTGGCTTGGCTGAGGGGCGGTCTTTGCTCTTGGGTTCTCACACGGACAGCCAGCCCGAAGGCGGTTGGCTTGACGGTGCGCTGGGTGTGATCGCAGCGCTGGAAGTGGCGCGCGCCTCGGTCGAAGCCGAAGGGCCGCCTTTGTCTGTCGTGTCGTTTCAGGATGAGGAAGGCCGGTTCGGGGTGACCACTGGATCGGCGGTCTGGTCCGGGAACCTGTCCTTAGAGAAAGCCGATGGGTTGACCGACCGGGACGGTGTGTCTTTTGCCGAGGCGCGGGCGGTGATGCCGGGGCGGTCGGACGAGTTTGTCGATCCCGCGCGGTTCACTGGATTCCTTGAGATGCATATCGAGCAGGGGCCTGTGCTGGACCGCGAAGGCGAGGCGATTGGTGTGGTCGACGCCATTGTCGGCATTCGCGACATGAAGATCACGTTGAAGGGCGAGCAGAACCATGCGGGCACCACGCCGATGCAGGGACGGCGCGATGCGTTTCAGGCCTTGTCGCGCTTTAATGCGCTGATCGGCGATAGGTTCGCTAATGTTGTCACGCCAAGCACTGTCTGGACCATCGGACATGTGACGCTGCATCCCAACGCATCGTCGATCGTTCCGGGGAAAGTCACGTTTTCGATGCAGTGGCGCGATGGTGATGCAGACCGCTTGGGGCGGATGGAGGCCATCATTCGTGAAGCGGCTGAAGAGGTGGCGGTTTCCGGTGGGTTTGATCTGAGGTTTGGACCGATGCTTGGGCTTGAGCCGGTGGAAATGGATGCCCGTTTGCGCGGGGCGTTGGAACAGGCCGCCGAAACGGATGTGCCGGGGCGTTGGCGCAGGATGCCGTCGGGTGCATTGCATGATGCGACCAACGTGTCGAAGTTGATGCCAGTGGCGATGTTGTTTGTACCTTCGATTGGTGGGATCAGCCATGCGTTCGGCGAGGATACGGCTGAGGCCGATCTGGTGACTGGGCTGCGGGTGCTTGCAAGCGCAGTTGAAGCTTTGGGTTGAGCGCGGGATCTGTGCTAATCTGCCGTGAGGTCGACAAGGAGCACACGGTATGGATGTAACGGCGATGGCGTTCTACGCGCTTGTGTGTGGCGGGTTGGGGGCTATGTCGCCTCGGTTGCCGTCCCTGTGGCAACGGTTCACGGTGGCGGCGCTGGTCGGGATTGTCGCGGCGGCGCTGTTGCCGATGTTGCGCGGTGCGCTTGGGGTCTGACTCTAGAGAGTCAATCTGTAGGTGATCGAGGTGGGATGATCGTAGCCGGGATGGGCGGTTCGCCCTATTTCCCGAAACCCGAGCGCCTCGAAGGTCGCGTGCTTCTCAACAAGTTCGATCCGTGTTTGCAGTTCGACAAAAGAGCAGCGCAGCTCTGCGGCGCGGGTTGCTGCGAGGTCGATCAGGCGGCGGGCCAGCCCTTGACGTCGGGCATTTGGCGCGACTGCAAGCTTTCCCAGATACACGCAGCGTGGTTTCCGGGTGAGAAAGACACAGGCCTGAACCGGATGGCCGATCCCCCAGATCTCGCCAGTTTCGGCCTGTTTGGACAGGCTGCCCAGTGTCAGATTTTGCATGGAGGAGGGTGGGTCAATGCGTCCTTCCATGAAGGCAAAGGAGGATTGAATCAGGGTCAGGACGGCTTGCAGTGCCGGATCGCTGGGACCGAGCCGATAGGGCGTCAGGTCCATGTCACTTCGCTCAGAAAGATATAGCCCGCGCCATAGATCGTCTTGATAAGGCGCGGGTTCTTGGGGTCTTCGCGCAGCTTAGTCCGCAGTCGCGAGATACGCACATCCATCGCACGATCAAAGCTGTCGCCAGCGGCACCGCCCAGTGTGTCCTGCATGTAATCGCGGGTGATCAGACGGTTCGGGCTTTCGAGAAACAGCCGCAGCACTTCGCCCTCGGCATGCGAAAACGGGGTCTCGGTGCCGGTCTCGTCTTCCAGCGAATAGCGGTCGAAATGCGCGGTCCAGCCGTTGAAGCGGGCGGTTTGGCCAGTGGGCGTTGGTGTGGCGCGGGTGCGCAGACGAGCGCGGACACGGGCCACCACTTCTGCGGGGTCGAACGGCTTGATGATGTAGTCATCCGCTCCAAGCTCCAGCCCGGTGATCTTATCCTGCACCTGCGCGCGGCCCGAGATGATGATCACCGTTGCCCCCTGTTCCAGCGCAAGCCGGTGCACAAGGCTCAACCCGTCGCGGTCGGGCAGGCCCAGATCGACGAGGCACACATCGGGTGTGGTCCTGCGCAGCGCGGTTTCGAATTCGGCGGCGCGGGCAAAGCACTGGGTGTCATAGCCCGCGTCCTCGAGCGCTTCGGACAGCATGGTGCGGATCGCGGGCTCGTCGTCGAGAATGGTGATCAGGGGTTTGGTCATGAGAGATCGGCCTTGTGGCCCAGAAACGCGGCCAGATCGGATTTGGTGAAGGGTTTGGGCAGAACGGCGGTTTTCGATGCCGCAGCTTGGTGTCGTGTATCGGAGGTGGGAAGCGAGGTCATCAGGTAGACGGGTTTCTCCGTCAGCGCCGCCACCAGTTCGGTGCCAAGGGCCGGCCCTTCCAGCGAGATGTCCGAAAGGACAAAGGCGATGTCGGGCACGCCTTGCGCCAGTGCCAAAGCTTCGTCGACCGAGGTCGCCTCGATCACGCTGTGGCCAAGGCTGGTAAGCATGTCGCGGATGGTCGTGCGCAGATCTGGGCTGTCTTCGACCAGCAGAACCAGCTCGTTCGACAGATGGCGGGCGGCGTGGCGCAAGGGCAGGCGCAGGGTCACACGCGCGCCGGTGTTGGTGTTGCCGACCTGTAGCTGGCCGCCTGCCAGTTTGGCCATGTCGTAGACCATCGACAGCCCGAGGCCCGACCCACCATCCCCTTTGGTGGTGAAGAAGGGGTCAAGCGCGTGTTTCAGCGCGTCTTCGGAAAAGCCTGAGCCGGTGTCTTCGATCGTGAAGTCGATCCATGTGTCTCGCATTTCGGTCGCGGTCAGACGAATCGTGCCTTGATCGCCGCAGGCATCGCGGGCGTTCAGGATGAGGTTGAGCAGGCTGTCCTGAAGTTGACCGGGGTCAAGTAGGGCTCGTTGAGTGATCGAGGTGCTGACTTGCAGCGCGATGTTGCCGGGCAATGATGGCGCTGCAAGTGTGTGAAGATCCGATAGGAAATTTTCCACGTCGAGCGGTTCGGGCCGCCATGCGCGGTGGGCGGTGATATCGGCGATCCGGTTGAGCAGGTCACCGCCGCGACGGGCGGCTTGCAACGTGGCGGTGATCAGTGGGTCGGCGTCCGTGGGCAGGTCCATCCGGGCGAGTTTCGACTGCATGCCCAGAATGATCGTCAGCAGGTTCGAGAAGTCATGCGCGAGGCCAGACGTCAGTTGTGCTGCCATCTCACGGCGGCGGGTTTGCTGAAGTGCTGCACGGGCCTGCGTTTCTTCGGTCACGTCCATTGACAGGATGTAAACGCCGTTTTCGGATTCATCTGGGGTAAAGGCGACACGGATGCGGCGGGAGCTGTGGATGTCGGTGAATTCGAAAGTCGACGGATCGCCTGCCAGTGCCATTTGAAGATGCGGCAGGACGCGGGCATAGGCATCGTCGCCCAACGCTTCGGAAATATGCAGCCCAACAATCTTGGACGGACGCCCCGGCATCACGTTCGACAGGCGCCGGTTGGAAAACGTGTAGCGCCCGGCGCTGTCCACGTGTGCGATATGGGCGGGCATCATTTCCGTGGTCAGGCGTGTGCGGGCCTCCATCTCGGTCAACTCGCGTTGGGCTTCTTCCAGCGCAGACACCGTGGCGGCGAGTTTGCGGTTTGTAGCTGCGAGTTCTTCGGAGCGCGCAAGTACCTCTTCGGACAGCAGTTCGGACCGGGTGCGCAAGAGCTGTTCCTGCGATTTGACCTCGGTGATGTCGGTATAGACGGTAACCCAACCGCCCTGCGGAAGTGGTGCACCTTCGACGCTGATCGTGCGGCCATTGGCGCGAGTGCGCTCCATGTAGTGGGGTTGGAAGGCGCTGGCCTGTTCGACACGTGCGCAGATAAAGCTTTCGACATCGTCAATCTCTCCGTACTCGCCGCATTCGACAAGGTGACGGATGGTGGTCTCGAAATCGGCGCCTGGACGGGTCAGCGCCTGTGGCAGGTTGAACATCTCGGCAAAGCGCGCGTTGCACGCGGCCAGCCGCAAGTCACTGTCGTAAATCGACAGTGCCTGTCCGATCAGGTTCAAGCCAGCCTGAATGAGAGCGTCGGTCTGCATGGAGCACGGTCCAGAAATGGGGTCGTGTGTTTCTGGCTAGCACTGGATGGGCGCGACGCAAAGGCCGACTGGCGTCCTGTTACAATTCGTAAGGATTGAGAAAACTTCAGGAAAAAGTTGACCCCCAACCTGCCTTCTGTCCAATCTTGAGACAGAGTCGCGCAAAGCGATCCGTTCGGGGAATACCCGGGCAATGGGAGGAAAAGTTTTGGCACATATGACCATGGGCGCAGAGGGGCTGCGCTCGGTTCCGGCGCTGTTGGCGCGCAATGCTTCGCAATTCGGCAGCTCTGCGGCCTATCGCGAGAAGGAATATGGTATTTGGCAAAGCAGAACCTGGGCTGAGACCGCCAAGGAAGTTGAAGCGCTTGCGCTGGGCCTGCTGAACCTTGGCGTGAACGAAGGCGATTTCATCGCCATCATCGGGCGCAACCGTCCCTATCTCTATTGGTCGATGGTCGCCGCGCAATCGGTCGGCGCGATCCCTGTGCCGCTCTATCAGGACGCTGTCGCCGAAGAGATGGAGTACGTGCTCGACCATTGTGGGGCGCGCTTTGCCATCGTCAACGATCAGGAGCAGGTGGATAAGGTAATCGAAGTGCAGGACCGTTTGCACCATTTCGAGCACATGATCTATCTCGACCCGCGCGGCTTGAGGAAATACGATCATACCCGCCTGCATCAGTTCAGCCATGTGCAGGATCAAGGCCGCGCCGCCTATGACGAGTTCATCAACGAATTGCAGACGCGCACGGCGAAGCTGGATTACGACAGCACCTGTGTGATGCTTTATACGTCCGGCACGACAGGCAAGCCCAAGGGTGTGGTTCTGTCGAACCGCAACATTATCGAAACGGCCAAAGCATCTTCGGAATTCGATCACCTTAAGGTCGATGATGAGGTGCTGGCCTATCTGCCGATGGCCTGGGTTGGCGACTTTATCTTTTCGATCGGGCAGGCCTATTGGTCGGGCTTTTGTGTGAATTGCCCGGAAAGCCCGGAAACCATGATGACGGACCTGCGCGAAATCGCGCCGTCCTATTACTTTGCTCCACCGCGCGTATTTGAGACACAGCTCACGCAGATCATGATCCGCATGGAAGACAGCGGCGCGTTCAAGAAAAAGACGTTCGACTATTTCATGGCCCACGCCCGCAAGGTTGGCCCGGCCATCCTTGATGGGCATGAGGTGAGCGCGTTTGACCGGCTGAAATACAAGCTCGGCGAGGTGATGGTCTACGGTCCGTTGAAGAACGCGCTGGGCTTTTCCAATGTTCGGGTCGGCTATACTGCAGGCGAAGCCATTGGCCCTGAGATCTTTGATTTCTATCGCTCTTTGGGAATTAACCTGAAGCAGCTCTATGGTCAGACCGAGGCATCGGTTTTTATCACCCAGCAGCCGGATGGCGAAGTCCGCTCGGATACCGTGGGTGTGCCATCGCCGGGGGTGGAGATCCGCATCGCCGAGAATGGCGAGGTGTTCTACCGCTCTCCGGGCGTCTTTGTGGAGTACTACAAGAACGCGGAGTCGACGGCCGATACCAAGGATGCGGAAGGCTGGGTGGCCACAGGCGATGCCGGGTTCATCGAAGAGGCCACCGGACATCTGCGCATCATCGACCGCGCCAAGGACGTGGGCGCGATGGCCGATGGTGCGATGTTCGCGCCGAAATATGTGGAGAACAAGCTCAAGTTCTATCCCAACATCTTGGAAGCTGTGGTCTTTGGCGCAGGGCGGGATCGCTGCTGCGCCTTCATCAATATCGACCTGACGGCAGTCGGCAATTGGGCTGAACGCAACAATATCGCCTATGCGTCTTATCAGGAACTCGCGGGGCATCAGCAGGTGCTCGATACGATTCAAGCGCATATCGAAGAGGTCAACGCGAGTGTCGCGCAGGACGAGATGCTCTCGGGGTGTCAGGTGCACCGGTTTCTTGTGCTGCACAAGGAACTGGATGCGGATGACGGAGAGCTGACGCGGACGCGAAAGGTGCGGCGCAAGATCATCGGTGAGAAATTCGAAGACCTTGTCAACGCGCTCTATGACGGCTCGACATCGGTCTATACCGAAACCGAAGTGACTTATGAAGACGGGCGCAAAGGCAAGATCAAAGCAACATTGGAAATCCGCGACGCGAAGGTGGTGCCGGCGACCCCGCAGCGGATGGCTGCAGAATGATGGGATGCAGACATAATCTTCGTACGAAGATTATGCCGACCGAGAATTTTCGTACGAAAATTCTTGGCGTAACAACGAGGGTTGGGCCGTGAAAGACACCGAAGGATATGTCACCACAGATGGGCGCCAGATTGGTGGCACGCTGATGGAGATGCGCAACATCACCCTGCGGTTCGGTGGCGTGGTGGCCATTCAGGACATCTCGTTTGACATCCGCGAAGGCGAAGTGCGCGCGATCATCGGGCCTAACGGTGCCGGAAAGTCGTCGATGCTCAACGTCATTTCGGGCTTTTACACGCCCTCCGAAGGTGAGGTCTGGTACCAAGGCACCAAGCGTCCTCCGATGAAGCCATTCGAAGTTGCCCGCCAAGGCGTAGCGCGAACCTTTCAGAACATTGCCCTCTTCGAAGGCATGACGGTGCTCGACAATGTCATGACCGGGCGTCTGACCCATATGAACGCTGGGGTCGTCTCCCAGGCGCTCTGGTGGGGCAAGGCGCGCGACGAGGAAATGGAGAACCGCGAAAAGGTCGAGCGGGTGATTGACTTCCTCGAGATCCAGAACATCCGCAAGACTCCGGTGGGGCGGCTGCCTTATGGCCTTAAGAAACGGGTCGAACTGGCGCGGGCGCTTGCGGCGGAGCCGTCGCTGCTCCTGCTGGACGAACCGATGGCGGGCATGAACGTCGAGGAGAAAGAGGACATGAGCCGCTTCATCCTTGATGTAAACGACGAATTTGGAACGACGATCTGCCTGATCGAACATGACATGGGGGTAGTGATGGATCTCTCCGACCGCGTGGTCGTTATGGATTACGGCAAAAAGATCGGCGACGGCACGCCAGACGAGGTGCGCAACAATCAGAATGTGATCGACGCCTATCTGGGCGTGCCGCATTGAGGGAGCAGACATGCTGAACGACATCTTTATCGCGCCATTCGTGGACATGGTCGAGGCACCGGACTTCCTGCTGCAGGTGCTTTGGGAAGGGCTGGTGTCCGGTATCCTCTACGCGCTGATTGCACTGGGGTTCGTGTTGATCTTCCGCTCAAGCCGCATCTTCAACTTTGCGCAGGGCATCATGGTGGTATTCGCCGCTTTGACCCTTGTGGGCCTGTTCGCCATGGGCGTGCCTGCATGGATCAGCGTCGGTCTGACCCTGGGCGTCATGTTCGTTCTGGCGGTGGTGATCGAACGGGTTGTGCTGCGGCCTTTGGTCGGGCAGCCCGATATCATCCTCTTCATGGCCACCATCGGGATCACGTTGTTCCTGATTGGCTTTGGTGAGACGATTTTTGGCGGCGAAAACAAGGTGATGATCACCGAAGAGCTGGGTATTCCAACGGGTGACACGGTGCTGGAACCGTTTGGCGGTCTGCTGATCCTGCAGCATTTGGATATCACTGTGGTGATCGTGGCGACATTGCTGGTGCTCGCGCTCTTAGCCTTCCTCAACTACACGCAGATGGGCCGTGCGATCCGGGCGTTGGGTGACGACCATCAGGCGGCGCTTTCCGTGGGTATCAGCCTGCAGACGATCTGGGTGCTGGTCTGGTTCATCGCCGGGATCATCGCTCTGGTCACAGGTATTGCCTGGGGCGCGCGGGCGGGCGTCAGCTTTGCGCTTGAGGTAATTGCGTACAAGGCGCTGCCGGTTCTTATGCTGGGCGGGCTTGAGTCGATCACCGGGGCCATCGTCGGCGGGTTGATGATCGGCATTCTGGAAAAGTTGTTCGAGATTTACTGGGGCCAGCCTTTGTTGGGTGGCAATACCGAGACATGGTTCGCCTTTGTCCTTGCACTGATCGTACTTCTGTTCCGTCCGCAAGGGCTGTTCGGAGAACGGATCATCGAACGGGTCTAGCGCAGCGCGGGGCGCGCTGTTCGACACCAACAAGCAACGGAGCGTGAGGATCACGCACCCTAAATGAGAAGACATATGGCAAAGCTGATCGCACTTCTGAACGTCATCGCATGGTCCGGCTTCTGGGCTTTTGGCTACCTCGCGCTGTCGAGCGGGTCTGACGCAGGCAGCCAGACGGTTGTAGCGATCCTGCTGGCCGCTGTCGGAGGGGCCGCAGGGCTATGGGCCTATTTCTGGCTCATCCGCCATTCAGAGGTGACCGGTTACGCCAAACCGCGCAACCGCGCTGTGATCAACGAAGAGGAGACCGCCTGATGCTCTATCGCACGGCTGGCCAGTTCAAGACGAGCTATAACGCCGATCAGGCCCTGTTCCCGGTCAAGCAAGACGCATTCCTTTTGGGGATCATATTGATCCTCGCATGGGTGGTGTTCCCGATGACCGCGTCGGAATTCACCTTCCAGACGCTGCTGATCCCGATCCTGATCTATGCGCTGGCTGCGATGGGGCTGAACATCCTCACCGGGTTTGCCGGGCAGCTCAGTCTTGGCACCGGTGCATTTATGGGTGTCGGCGCTTATGCCTGTTACAAGATGGTCACTCTTTTCCCATGGATGAACCCGATTGTCGCAATCCTGCTGTCGGGCGTGTTCAGCGCCGGAATCGGGGTGGCGTTCGGAATTCCGAGCTTGCGGATCAAGGGGTTCTACCTAGCCATCGCGACGCTGGCCGCGCAGTTCTTTCTGGTCTGGCTGTTCGAGAAGTGGTCATGGCTTTACAACTACAACGCCTCTGGCGCGATCCAGGTACCCAACCTCGAGATGTTCGGCGTGTTTGTTTCAGGCCCACAGGCGGCATCGGTGACGGAATACTACATCGTCCTGTTTGTGGTCTCGCTGCTGACGATGCTGTGTATCAACCTCACGCGGGGCAATCTGGGGAGGACGTGGAAAGCGACGCGTGATATGGACATCGCAGCAGAACTCATCGGCATCAACTTGATGAAGTCCAAGCTGACCGCCTTTGCCGTATCGTCTTATGTCGTGGGGGTTGCGGGCGCGCTTTATGTCTTCATGTGGAAGGGCGCAGCTGAGCCCAACGTGTTCGATATTCCGCTGTCGTTCCAGGTGCTGTTCATCGCCATCATCGGCGGCCTTGGCTCGGTCATGGGTAACTATCTGGGCGCGATCCTGATCGTCGGCCTGCCGGTTGTGCTGAACGTAGTGGCGGGCACGCAGGTGTTCGAGATGTCTACGGGGTCGGCCATTCTACTGGCCGCGCTGATCGCTGCGGCGACCTTCCTCTTTGGGGTCGCGCGCAATCTCTGGGGCATGGCGGCGGCGATCGGGTTCGGCGCGGTGACGCTGATCTATGGCTATGCGCAATTACAGGGTTTCCGCATCGAATCTGCTCTGATCGAGCATATCAACGTGATGATTGTCGGGGCGCTGATCATCTTCTTCCTGATTATCGAGCCTCACGGGCTGAACCAGCTTTGGCGATTGATCCGTGAAAAACTGATTATCTGGCCGTTCCCGCACTGAGGTGGGTGGGCCCAAGACCAAGAACCTAAAGCAACATGAAAGTTCCAATGGGAGGACAACCATGAAACACTTTACCAAACTGGCCACTGCGGCTGCGCTGGGCACCGTGCTGGGCACGGCGGCCATCGCGCAGGAGCTTTACACGCCGAACCTCGCATACCGCACCGGCCCATTTGCCGCGACGGGTATTCCGCTGATGAACGGTCAGGCCGACTACATGACGCTGCTCAACGAGCGCGATGGCGGTATCGGCGGTGCCAAGATTGACTTCGAAGAATGCGAAACCGGTTACTCCACCGAGAAAGGCGTGGAATGCTATGAAAAGACTAAGGGCACGGCCATCGTGACCCAGCCTTGGTCGACTGGCATTACGCTTCAGGTTCTGCCCAAGACCAATGTGGACGAAATCCCGATCCTTGCACCAGGCTATGGCTTCTCGCCGATGGCGGATGGCAAGGTGTTCCAGTGGGCGTTCAACATGCCCGCAGGCTATTGGGACGGTGCGGATATGATCATCCAGTACCTTGAAAACCAAGGTTCTTTGGACGGCAAAAAGATCGCTTTCCTGCATCTGGACCATCCGTTTGGCAAGGAACCTCTGCCTGTTCTGGAGATGCATGCTGCCAACAAAGGGTTTGAGCTTCTTCCGATCCCGGTTGGCCTCAAGGAAATGCAGAACCAGTCCGCACAGTGGCTGCAAATCCGCCGTGAACGTCCCGATTACGTTGTGATGTGGGGCTGGGGTGCAATGAACGCTGGAGCCATAACCGAAGCCGTGAAGACCAAGTTCCCGATGGAGAACTTTCTCGGCGTTTGGTGGGCTGGTCACGATGCAGACCTCAAGCTCGTCGGTGAAGAAGGCAAAGGCTACAAGTCGATCTCATGGTCCTTCCCGAACATGGACGCGCCTTTGATGAAGGACATCAAGGAACGTGTCATCGACGCGGGCCTGAGCCAGACCAACGAAGAAGAGATGCAGGGCGTGTTCTACGGCCGTGGTCTTGTCATGTCGGCGATCCTTGCCGAAGCGATCAAGAACGCACAGGAAAATTTCGACACGGCCGAGATCTCTCCGACACAGCTGCGTTGGGGTCTTGAAAACATCAACCTGACCGAGGAGCGGATCGCAGAACTGGGCATGGAAGGCATGGTGCCGCCGTTCTCGACCTCATGTGCAAACCACACCGGTCACTCGGGCGGTTGGATGCTCGAATGGGACGGCGCAAAGTTTGTCAAAGCGTCTGACCTCTTGATGCCGAACGTGGACGGCTATGCTGACCTGATCGCGTCGTCGGCGGCGGAATACGCGACCTCGAACGCACCATGGGCGATGAACGAAGAGTGCTCGGCCACCAACTAAGGCCAGCCTGCCCCGGCGGTGCATATCGCCGGGGCGCTTTTAGGACATTTTCAAACACAAAGGCCCGCCATGCTGGACGCCGGACGCACAGACGAGACCTTGCTCGAGGTCAACAATATCGAGGTGATCTACAATCACGTGATCCTCGTTTTGAAGGGTGTGAGCCTAACCGTAAAGAAGGGTGGCATCACCGCACTTCTGGGGGGCAATGGCGCGGGTAAGACGACCACGCTCAAGGCGATTTCCAACCTGCTGCATTCCGAGCGGGGCGAAGTCACCAAAGGTTCGATCATCTACAAAGGCGAGAGGGTGCAGGATCTGGACCCGGCGGCGCTGGTCAAGCGCGGGGTCATTCAGGTGATGGAAGGCCGCCATTGTTTCGGCCACCTGACCGTCGAGGAAAACCTGCTTACCGGGGCCTATACCCGCAAGGATGGCAAGGGCGCCATCGAAGCCGACCTCCAGATGGTCTACGACTATTTCCCCCGCCTCAAGGAGCGCCGCAAATCGCAGGCTGGCTACACCTCGGGCGGTGAGCAACAGATGACCGCAATTGGTCGCGCGCTGATGTCTCGACCACAGACCGTCCTTCTGGACGAGCCGTCCATGGGCCTTGCGCCGCAGCTTGTGGAACAGATCTTCGAGATTGTGAAATCGGTGAACGAGAATGAAGGCGTGTCTTTCCTTCTCGCCGAACAGAACACCAACGTGGCCCTGCGCTATGCGCATGAGGGGTACATCCTTGAAAACGGACGCGTTGTAATGGACGGCCCTGCAGCCGAGCTGCGCGAAAACCCGGACGTCAAGGAATTCTACCTCGGGGTTTCGGATGACGGACGTAAATCCTTCCGAGATGTCCGCAGCTACCGCCGCCGCAAACGTTGGTTGCAGTGACGCCGTTCCCCTTGCAATGAACTGAACAGACAAGGCTTTTTCTGCCATGACCACCCATTTCGACGACTTGGAAACCCGAAGTGCGGACGAACGCCGCGCCGCGCAAGAGACGTCCTTTCTGCAACAGGTGACGCGCGCGATGTCCGCGGAAAACTCCTGTCTTGTGGCTGATGGCCCAGTGTCGTCGCTGGACGACATCACCAAACTGCCGGTCCTGCGGAAATCGCAGCTGGTGGCATGGCAAAAAGAAAACCCACCGTTCGGGGGGATGGCGATCAGCAACATGGCGCATGTGTTCCAGTCGCCCGGCCCGATCTACGAACCCGGCGGGGTGAGCCACGATTGGTGGCGCATGGGGCGCTTCTTGCATGCGTTGGGCATTGGCACGGGTGACATTGTTCAGAACTGTTTTGGCTATCACCTGACACCTGCCGGGATGATCTTCGAAAGTGGCGCGCGAGCCGTGGGGGCTGCAGTTTTGCCTGCGGGCACGGGCCAGACAGAGCTTCAGGCGCAAGCGGCGCACGACATCGGCATCACGGCCTATGCCGGAACGCCTGACTATCTCAAGATCATCCTCGAGAAGGCTGACGAGATGGGTTTGTCGCTCAAGATCACGCGTGCTGCTGTTGGCGGTGGGGCGCTGTTCCCGTCGTTGCGGGCTTGGTACGCTGACCGTGGCATCACGTGCCGTCAGTGTTATGCAACCGCCGATCTGGGCAACATCGCGTATGAATCCGAAGCCGAAGAGGGCATGATCCTTGACGAAGGCGTCATCGTGGAAATCGTCACGCCCGGCACAGGGGATCCGGTGCCAGAGGGCGAGGTCGGAGAAGTTGTGGTGACCACGCTCAACCCCGATTACCCGTTGATCCGGTTCGCCACCGGAGATCTGAGCGCGATGATGCCGGGGCAAAGCCCATGCGGCCGCACCAATGCCCGCATCAAGGGTTGGATGGGCCGCGCAGATCAGACCACCAAGATCAAGGGCATGTTCGTGCGCCCGGAACAAGTGGCAGCCCTTGTCGCAAAACATGCCGAGATCGACCGCGCCCGTGTTGTGGCCAGCCGCGACGGCGAGATGGATGTGATGACGGTACGCATCGAAACTGCGGCGCAGGACTCGACGGCGTTTGAACCCAGCATCGTGGAAACCCTCAAGCTTAAGGGCCGGGTTGAACTGGTGCCTCCCGGGGCTCTTCCCCGCGACGGATTGGTGATCGAGGACGCGCGCAGCTACGACTGATCCGGCAGGACGGGGGATATGCCCCGGAAAATATGTGCCGCTATTGGATAACTTTTGGCTTTCGTGCGTTAGTCTTCTGACACGGACGGAGGACCACCCATGAAACGACTCGCGTTTTCGCTTTCTGCAACCCTTGCCCTGACGACATCGGTCTGGGCCGACAACAGTGATCTCTTGATCATCGGCAACAGCGACCCGGGCATGTTTCAACGCCTTACGGGAACCGCAGACTTTGAGAGTATCGAAACCGCGTTCGAGGATCGCGGTGCAGAGGTGAGTCTGTCCACACGTGCCGATGGCGACGCCATGCGCGATGCGTTTCGGGGCTTTGCCAATGGTCTGGACGCCACCACCAGCGATATTGGCGTTTTGCTGACCGGGCGGTTCGTGTCTACCATCGCGGGCACCTATCTCTTGCCCGATGGCATGGCTGCGCCGACCTTGGCCGAAGTCCTCACTGATGGGTTTCCTCTCGACACAGTCTACGCCGTGGCTGCGGAATACCCGGGGCAAGCCCTGATCGTCTTGGGCGAGGTAGACGGCGAGGGTGACGTTGCTGATGGCCTGTCAGCGACCGTGCCGCTAAACGACATCCCCCAAGGGGTGACAGTCGCGATTGGTCCGGTAGGCGATGCGGCGCGTTTTGTCAGCCGTCTGTCCATGGCCACCGGAGGGGACGTTTTGCCCTTGGCCCGCGCTGAGGGCCTCAGCCTGACGGGGTTCGTGCCCCGCACGCTGCCACTGTTCGTTGGCACCGATGTCACGCTGCCGCAGATCACACCTGACGTTCCAAACGACCGCAGCGTAGAGGATGCAACTGCGTGGGACCGGGCGGTCGCGGCAGACACAGAGGCGGGCTACGATACGTACCTTGCCGCGTTTCCCGAAGGTCGTTTTGCGAGCGAAGCCCGTCAGCGCTTGGCCACCATCCGCTCAGAGCCGTTTTACCGCGAAAAGCAGGTCGAAGCTGACCTTGCACTATCCCGAGATGCACGGCGCGAAATCCAGCGGGATTTATCACTCTTGGGGTACAACACGCGGGGAATTGATGGAATATTTGGCCGTGGCACCCGTGGAGCCGTGACAGCTTGGCAGACCGCAAACGGTCTTACTGCGTCGGGTTATCTGGGTGCAGACCAAATCGCCCGACTGGATGCTCAGGCTGAACGGCGTGCGGCAGAACTCGAGGAAGAGGCGCGTCAGCGTCAGGCACAGTTGGAACGGCAGGACCGGACATTTTGGTCCGAAACCGGCGCGCAGGGCGACGAGGCTGGCTTCCGCGCCTATCTGAAGCGGTTCCCGGACGGGATATACGCAGAAGACGCGCAAGACCGGCTGGAAGCCATCGAAGACCAGCGTCGCGCCCAAGCCGAGGGCGAAGACCGACGTCGTTGGCAGATCGCACGTGAGACTGACACAGAGGCAGGCTATCGGGCCTATCTGGCGGAACGTCCGAATGGGCGTTGTTGCATTACCCCGGCCTGAGGCGTGACGTCCCCTTACCCCGCTGACGTTATGCCACGCGGACGATCTCGGCGGTGCCGAGGGCGTTGAAGCGGTTCATGAGGGCGATGCGGATGTGGATTTCGGCGGTCTGTCGGTCGGGGTCTCTTGCCATGATACGCTCGCCGAAGGATTTCAGGCAGCGCATCTTCGCCTCGATCCGGTTGCGGGCGTGGTATCCGGTCCAGCGTTTCCAGAACGCCCGCCCGTAGTATCGCGTCGCGCGCAGGGTGTCGTTGCGGGCGCGTGCAGCCGGGCAGTCTTCTTTCCAGAGACGTCCGTTCTTTCGGATCGGGATGATCGGAACGGCGTCGCGTTCGATGATGGCCTTGTGGCAGCGGCGTGTGTCGTAGGCGCCGTCGGCGGTGACCGTGCCTATCTGCTCACCTGCCGGGATCTGGCCGAGCAGGTCGGGCAGCACGGGGCTGTCGCCGTCGCGGCTGGGGGTGAACTCGACTGCCCGGATGTCCGAGGTGGTGGTGTCCATGGCCAGATGGACTTTGCGCCATTGGCGTCGGCCTTGCACCCCGTGCTTGCGGGCCTGCCATTCGCCATCGCCGAGGAACTTGATCCCGGTGCTGTCGACCAGCAGGTTCAGCGGGCCGTCCGCACGGCGATACGGGACCTGGACGGCCAAGGTCTTTTGCCTGCGGCACAGCGTGGAAAAGTCCGGCACGGGCCAGTCCAGGCCGGCCAGTCGCAGCAGGCTGGCCACCATTCCGGCGGTCTGGCGCAACGGCAACTTGAACAGGACTTTGATCGATAAGCAGAACTGTATGGCCGCATCGGAAAACACCGCCGGACGTCCGGGTCGACTGTCACGCGGCGCGCGCCAGGTCATGTCCTTGTCGACCCAGATGAGCAGAGCCCCCCGCTTCCTGAGTGACGCGTTGTAGCTGGACCAGTTCGTCGTGCGATAGCGGGCGGGAGATGGCTTGCTCATGCACCGCGTCTAACGCCATGGATTCGCGAAGTGAATCCTTCGTCGTCAGACTTTTGCAACAATGCCGTGTTGGTCGCAAAACTGGTTTGGTGGGGCGAGTCAGTCAGACTGCGGCACTGTCTCTGGCGCGTCTTTGTCCCAATTCAAAACAGTGGGATGCTGTTTGCGCGCCTTGGCAATTTCTTTGATCTGGTTGGTGACATCTAAAGGTGACGGGATTGATCGCCGTACGTTTTCGGGAAGGTATCCCAAGGTGATGAGCCGATCGTAGGTTTCGTCAAAATCAACAACGGCATAGCTTTCTAGATTTGTTCTTGGTTGCCCGGCAGGCACCCAATGATCCTTCGCGGTGTCGATGATATCGAGGTCCACACCAACGAAACCTGAGTACTGCTCCCCAAATTCGCTTGCGATCTTGTCGATCCCGGATCGCCGCGAAAGGACGGCAATGCGACAATCGTTGTCTATGACGAAGGGTGGCAGATGAAGCGCAGAGCCTTCAACAGCCACAATGCGCTTGGCTGATGCATAGGTGGCAAGCTGATCTTCGAGAGAGTGCTTTTCCGGAGCAAAAATCTGGTATCCGGCGTTCCTGAACGTGTTTTCCAGTGCGGTTTCCCCAAGTATGCCACCCTTGCGGCCACTGAGTTTTGTGCGCGTGACATAAATGGATGTGTTGGCCTTTGGGGGCTTTGCCTTGCGATAGTGCGCATTGCGGCGCCTGGCAAAGTCCTGAAACCAGCTAGAGCCCCGAAATCGCTCTGAAAGGCCCAGCCCGTTTTCACCCAAAACAAGTTTGTCGACTTGCGTCGGCTGCCGGATGATTTCGATCTTTTCATCCACCCCCAAAGCTTTGAGCCAGCGCCCCGAGTGATCATCAAGCAGTCGAATGTTGCGCAGGGTTTCATTCGGGTTTGCGTGGTACGGCATGAAAAGAACACCGTCGATTGGTTCTTCAACCGCATCCAACGTCCAGAGCGGACCCAAACATTCCACTAGGAAATGCCCAAAGTGAACGCGAACAAAGCCACCAAAGACGTAGGTCCCGGTTTTTTTGGCCAAATCCAAGTTGGTGACATTGAAGTCTTCAGCAGGCGCAAGATCCGCGATATCCATATCGTGGTAGAGAATGCGGTGTGTCTCAGGGCAGTAGACTTGGCGCTTGAGGCCGGAGTCGATGTTTCCCGGAAGCAGAACGGCGTTCAGGCTTACGGCCAGCTTGCCCTTAAAGCCGCGCGCGGTGTCTTCGCTGGTCGCGCTTTTCATATGAGGCGGTCTAAATGTGAATGGGCACGTGCAAGGGTCATTTGGGCGTCTGTTTCTTCGATCTGGTGACGGGCTGGTATTTTGGTTGGATAGCGTTGTGGCAGTAGATGGAAAGTAAGCTAGTCTTTCTGGCGCTTCCGAAGTTTCATCCGTTAACCGTTCAAGGTCGGAGTTCAGACGTTCTAGCCCCCTTGAAGTGGTCTGGGGTGCAACAATGCTGTCCTTGGCAAAGTTCGGATATTCGAAAGGATCGTCTTTCGCGTAGTCAAAACAGTATTTGCGATATCGGACACCCGACACATCTGCGAGGTGCCAAAAGTCTGGCCAGCGCTCTCGCAGGGATTGAAGGGTTCCGATTTCGATCCAGGTGGCGCTTTCCTTGGCAAAAAGCAAATGTGTGAAACCCGCGCCGTGAAACCCGACGACAGTATCTGCGCCAGACACAATTTTGATCTGCTCAAGCGGCGAATGGTCTTCAAGCACGAATGGTGTGAAACCATGGCGGAACAGCATGTCTTTGAATGCGCTTTGCCCGTCAGCCTGACGGTTTCGAGCGCTGTCGCCGCGTTCAATAAAGAGCTTCCTAGGCGTGGTGATATCAACGTCTGCGCAGCGTTCCAGCGCTGTGCGTCGCAGACTTGCGTATGCGTCCGAGGTGATATTCGCCCGATGCGTACGGACAAGATTCGCAATAGGATTGTAGCCTTTGACAATGCCTTTGCCTGGTAAAGCGTCGTTAATGCCTGGCATGGCAGCGCGAGCATGACCCGACATTGCATAAAGGTTGGTGTCGTAAGAAGTGATAACCGTGTCGAAACTCACATCGGCTTTCACAATCCGCACACGCGCATAATGGTACGGAAAGAGTGCTGCGATGAACCGTTCGACAAAGTTGCTTATCGGCTCGTTGGGGGCCGAGATCACAATCTTACCGGCGTATTCGGGGCCCAGCGTGTCGATGGTAGAAAACTGCCTGAGCACATCATCGACAAAATGATAGAAGTTGAAGCCGTTCTTCAGAATAATGGGGAACGGCGTGGTCAAATCAGCTTTGGATAAGTCCCCTTGCAGTGGCAGCTGAAACGGCCCGTCATCCCCGATCATCCAGTCCGTGACGTCATGTTTTTTGGCCCGGTAGTGTTCATTGACGCGCATGTACCGGTTCAAAAAGCGGATACCATAAGCCTGATTAAGAACGACCTTGTTCTTGATCAACAGACGCCCATTGGCAGCTTTTGCATCCTGCAATCGTACCGCGAGCGTTTGAGACAGCAGCGACTTATTGAAACGAACATGATCGGTCAAATGCCGGACCTGTTTCGCGATCGCGCAACTGACCTCTTCGCTTTCTGATTGCCCCACGATTTCAAGTTGCGCGCCCCGAATTTCGGAAAACTGTGCAGAACCCTTGGTGAGGGCGATCATTTTCGAACTCAAGCTTGGAGCGAAAAACAAGTCTCTCGGATCTGAAGTTACCTTGAGTCTCAACGACTGCGTTGCCTCATGCCGATGTTGTTTCGGGTTGCCGTTCCAGTGGTATCGTCAGAACGCTTTGATTTCGAGGCCTTTTCGATATCGCAGCCTTTTGAAGAGGCCTGATGTTTCACATCCGCGTTGACGGCGGCGACGATTTGATGAAGCCGGAGTCAGATCGTTACACAAACAAAAAAGCCGTCCCAAAGGACGGCTTTTTCGCAATAACTGCGGTTTCCGCTTAGCCCTGACGGGCTTTGAACCGGCGCTGCGTCTTGTTGATCACATAGACGCGGCCCTTGCGGCGCACAACGCGGCAGTCGCGATGGCGGTTCTTCAGCGAACGAAGCGAGTTCTTGACCTTCATCGGGTCTCTCCTCTTATCGCGGCGCGCGAGCGCCTTGGTGGTTGCGGGTGCCCCGAGCCGAAGCCCGAGACGGCGAATTCAATGGTGGGCGATACAAGGTTCGAACTTGTGACCCCTTCGATGTCAACGAAGTGCTCTACCACTGAGCTAATCGCCCTTTGACCCGGTTCGATTCACGTGCCCCAAATAAAAGGGGCGCGTGAAGCCGCGCCGGTGGATCGGTCTATAAAAGGAGTCGTAGCGGGGATCAAGGGCTTTGGTCACAGAAAAAATCAGTCTATGTATGGCAGATAGGGAGAGCATATGCCCAAAGTCGCGTACCACCTCGTTCAGCCGGAAGCGCACACCTCAAGGGTGGTGTTTGCGTCGCCTCATTCCGGCCGCGACTACAGTTGGAATTTCCTTCGTCACACCGTTTTGGATGAGGTAACGATCCGGTCGTCTGAGGACGCTTTTGTTGATCGCCTGTTCGACTGCGCCCCGCAATTCGGTGCTGTGTTCATCAAGGCAGGAGCACCTCGTGCCTACATAGACCTGAACCGATCTGCCGAAGAACTCGACCCCGCTCTGATCGAAGGTGTGCGGCGCCAGACCCACAATCCGCGCGTTGCTTCGGGCCTTGGCGTTGTGCCCCGCGTCGTGGCAAATGGCCGCCCGATCTACCAAGGTAAATTGCCGCTGGCCGAGGCGGAACGCCGTATCGCGCAATTCTGGCACCCATATCACGACCAGTTGCGTAAGTTGATGCAGCAGGCACATGCCCGCTTTGGAGAGGCGATTCTGGTCGACTGCCATTCCATGCCGCACGAAGCGCTGGACGGTGTTGCAAAATCCACAGCTCGGCGTCCGCAGATTGTGCTGGGCGACAGGTTCGGAGCCTCTGCCAGCCAGACGGTCGTTGATCAGATCGAAGCGGCGTTCACCGATGCCGGTCTGATCGTGGCGCGCAATACGCCCTTTGCAGGGGCCTATATCACACAGGCCTATGGTCGCCCATCGCGCCAGCAACACGCGGTTCAGATCGAAATCGACCGGTCGATCTACATGGATGAGCGTACGATCCGGCCCAATGCGAATTTCCACAATTTCCGCAAACTCCTTCGCAGTGTCATTGCTGAAATCGCAGCCACCGGTCAGGCCAAGGACATGCCTCTTGCGGCCGAATAGGCTTTAGGCAAACAGACCCGAAAGCGCGGTTTTTAGCGCATCTGTGTTCGGGATGATCAACCGCACCGGAACCGTCAACACCTTCATCCGATAGCTTTGTGGCAGGCGCACTGCGTCTTTTTCCGTCGTCACCAATTGTGCGCGGGCCGACTGTGCGTCTTTCTCAAGCCGTGCCAACAGTGACGATGTCAGAGGTTGGTGGTCTTCAAGCGCTCGGGTTTCCACCAGATCGGCCCCAAGTTCGCGCAGGGTGAGAAAGAATTTCTCAGGGTGGCCTATCCCGGCAAAGGCCAGACAGCGCAGTCCTTCCCAGTCCATCCCGGTCTGCAAGGGCATCAAATGCCCGGTCAGATGTGGCAGGGGGATCTGCGACTGCCATGTTTCTGAAAAACGCTGCTGTGCCTCGTGAGCCCCGATCGACAAGACCAGATCGGCTCGCGTCATTGCGGCAGATACAGGTTCGCGCAAGGGCCCCGCCGGAATGCAGCGCCCATTGCCGAACCCACGCGCTGCATCCACCACGATCAGCGACAGGTCCTTGTAAAGGCTTGGGTTTTGCAGCCCGTCATCCAGAATGACCACCTCTGCTCCTGCCGCCTCGGCAGCCAATGCCCCTTGTGCCCGGTCCTTGGACACCCAGGCAGGGCCGAACGCTGCCAGTAAGAGCGGCTCATCCCCTACGTGCTGAGACGTATGGCGGCGCGGATCGACCTGCACGGGGCCGTCCAGCGATCCGCCATAACCGCGCGACACGACATGCGCGGTCTTGCCCATATCCGACAGCATCTGCATCAGCGCGATCACCGTTGGTGTCTTGCCTGTTCCGCCCGCATTGACATTGCCGACACAAATCACCGGTATCCCGACACGGGTCGGCGTGCTCCGCCGCAAGCGCCGCGCGGTCGCCATGCCGTAAAGCGCACCCACCGGGGCCAGCAGCCGTGGCCACAAACCGGGCTGGTCAGGGGACGTATCCCAGAACGCGGGTGGCCTCACCTTGCCCCCTCCAACGCATCAAGCCATTCGCTCACCTGAGCGAGGACTAGATCGGCTGTTTCGGCCCCGGCGGACACCACGTTCCATCCCGCATGGGCCATCGCTGCCGCACGGTCTGGTGCAATCAGGTGCGACACCGCCGCACTAAGCGATTCCATGTCCTTGACGATCCGCGCCGCGCCTGCAGCGACCAAACGAGAATAGGATTCAAGGTGGCGTCCGACATTCGGACCATACAGGATCGCTGAGCCCAACGCTGCGGCCATCATCGGGGACTGCCCGCCTGTTTTCCCCGCCAGCGATCCGCCAAGGAAGCACAAGGGCGCAAGCCGATACCATAGGCCCAACTCGCTGTCGTCGCCCGCAAGAAGAACCTGCGTGTTCTCGTCAGGCATATCGCCGTTCTCCCATCGCGCAAGCCTCAGGCCGATTTCCTGGCATTGCTCGGCAAAGAAGGGTTCATCCTCTGCATCCGCAGGAACCACGACCAACAAGAGGCGATGCGCTAGGCGGGCCGCCCGCCGATGTGCGCGCAGAATGGCATCTGCCTCGTCGCGTTGTACATGTGCGCCCAACCAAACCGGTCGGCCTGCGAGAAGTGCAGTAAGCTCCTCGTGCAGGCCGTCATGGCTCGACAAGGGAAAGACCTCTGGTTCCAGCGGCGACGCGACTTCGATCCGGTCATCCGGCACACCTAGCCGTCGCATTCGGATCGCGGCTTTCTTGTCTTGTGCCAGGATGGTGTGAAACAGGCTCAGCGCACCCGCAGACGCATCGGGAAGAAACCGCTTTGACGGCTGACGCCAAGGCGCGTCGGCAACGTCGGTCAAGAGCAGGTGCGCCCCTGACACGGCCGCCTCGTGGATCAGCGCGGGGCGCAGACCATTGCCCGCCCAGACAAGAATATTCGGTCGCCAGTGATCCAGAAACCGATGAACGTCGCTCAATGTCTCGGCTGGTGGGGGGCTGACATTGTGGCCCTCTATCGAAAGCCCCTCGGCTGGAATCGAATCGCAGGTCAGAAGCAGGGAAAAATCCTCGCGTTGCAGCCGAAGCCGCTTGACCAGGGTCAGCAAGGTTTCAAGCCGGGTGCGCGTGTCGCTGTGCAGCCATAGGACAGCGCCGGTTGGGCGTGCGGGCCATTGCGCAGCTTCGGCGGTCAGACGATCCGACCCCCGCGCCAGCGCCAGATAGGCTGTCAGACTGAACGGCCTGCGCGCCAAATGGTCAGTCCTGTGCCTCGGGCGCTTGCGTGCTTGCGTCCATCAATTGCTGCAAATCCCCAAGGAAATAGCGCATATGCGCGTTGTCCACGGTGCGCTGCGCTTCGGTTTTCCACGCGTCATAGGCGGATTTTCGATCCGCAAAAATCCCGACAACATGGATGGTCTCGGGGTCTTTGAACACGTTTTCCGACGGCGTCACCAGTTCTCCGCCAAAGACGATGTGAAGATGCTGGGCCATGGGGCGATCCTTCCTTGCTGCGGTGCGGCCAACGTAAGGGGCCGCTTGGTCGGGTCAAGACGATTAGGGCAAACTCTGCGCGATCAGGCCCTTGATGGCGCGGGCATGCTCGGCGGTTGCGCCGCAGACATCCTCGGTCAGAGCTTTGGCGCGGTCGATCAACGCGTCAGGCTCTGTGATCTCGTCAATGAGTCCCCAAGTCAGCGCGCTGTCGGTCGCGATTTTCTGTCCTGCCATCAGGATCATCTTTGCACGCGACGGCCCGACCAGCGCAGACAGGCGGGCAGGGTCCGATGGTTGCGGCAGAAAGCCCAGCTTCATCACCGGGTAGAACACCTTGGTGCCCGGCACCGCGATGCGCAGGTCACAGGCCAGAACCATGCCCATCGCACCTCCGGCAACCGTGCCGTTCAAAGCCGAAATAGTCAGGCCCGGATGTCGTGCGATGGCACCAGACAGCCGTTCCCATAAAGGGCTGAGCGCGAGCCCCGCCTTGGCTGCCTCAAGGTCGGCGCCGGCGGAAAACACCTTGCCGACACCGGTCAGAATGACAGCCCGAGCGCTGCGTGCCTCTTCGACGCCGACACACAGCGCCTCCAGCATCTCGCCAGTCAGCGAATTAGCCTTGTCCGGGCGGTTGATCGTCAGGACACACAGCGTGCCGTCATTCTGAACCTCGATCATAGCAGGCCCACCTTCTTGCGAATGCCCTCATCCCGAAGCGAGATTTCTTCGCCCAGATAGGCATCCGACTCGGGTCCGCACATCCACAACAACGCCTTGGCAGGCCAATCCGCCGGGATATGATCGGACCAATCCAACTGGCTCACCGGATTGATCCCGCTTGCTTTGATCTCGCGCTGCATCTGGGTGGCAACAGTGCCCGGTGACAGACCCATCGCGCGGATGCCCTTGTCGCCCATTTCCTTGTGGAGACACATGGTCAGCATCGCCGCCCCGGCCTTGGAGGCGCAGTAGTGCGACCAAGCCTCGATGGCATTGTGGGCCGCGCCCGAACTGATGGTAAGAACCGTGCCGCCGCCAGCGGCCTCCATCACCGGCAGCGCCGCGCGCATGCCGTGGAAGACGCCTTTGAGGTTGATGTCGATCACCTGCCCCCAGCCTTCGGGATCCGCATCCTCCAGCCGTGCGATGGGTTCGATCACGCCCGCGTTGTTGATCAGGATATCCAGACCGCCAAACGCCGTGACACAGTTTTCAACCGCCTGCGCCACCTCCCAATAGCTGCTGATGTCACAAGGGATGGCGACTGCTTTATTGCCGATCTCACCTGCCAGATCGGCAATGCTGTCGGCCGACCGCGCCACAAGCGCAACATTTGCCCCGGCTTCGGCGAAAACCCGCGCAGCCTCGGCCCCGATGCCACGGCTTGCTCCAGTGATGAGAACGGTACGTCCGGTTAGATCAATCATGCGGCAGCCTCCCTTATGCGTTCACAGCAGTGCTACTTCGGACATGACGCGGGGTCCACCCACTTGACCCTATCTGGCAGGAGGTCGAAGCTGGGACTGGGAATTTGATTGTTTAGGATATCACCATGCGCCGTATTGCCCGTCTTTCATCTTGCTCCGTGCTGGCTTTTGCCCTGTCCGGCGGGGCCAGCTTTGCCGAAGTCACCGCCCGCCAAGTGTGGGATGGGCTCGAGGCTGCCCTGCAGGGCTTTGGCTATTCGGTCACGGCCACTGAAACCCCGACGGGCGATGGCCTTGATGTGACGGATGTCGTCATGCGGTTCGATGCGCCGGAAGACAACGCAACGGTGGAAATCAGCTTCGAGTCCATCGACTTGGTGGAAAACGGTGATGGGTCGGTCTCCATCACCTTTCCCGCCTCGATGCCGATCACGATTGATGCCGCACCCGAAGGTGAAGAAGCCGTGATGATGGTGCTGGACTACGGCAACCAAGGGCTTGAACTGGTGGTCTCGGGTGAACCCGGCAACATGACTTACACTTACAGCGCCACACAACTTTCCATCTCATTGGCCGAGCTCGAGATCGACGGCACCCCGGCGGCGCGCGAAGAGGCGCGATTCGATTTCATTCTGAATGATGTGGAGGGCACCACCGTCACCGCGACGACCACCGGGACAGAGTTCACCCAGAACGTCGAAGCAGCCTCGGCGCGCTATGATTTTGCCTTCAACGACCCCGAAAGTGATGATGCCGCCTTGGTGTCAGGGTCGATGGGCGGGCTGTTTGTGTCCAGCACGACAGTCCTGCCCGAAGGCTTTGATCCAAACGATGCGCAATCGCTCGCAGCGGGGGGCTTCGCGGTGCGTGGCACAATGGGCTACACCGCTGGCGAAATGCAATTCGCCGCAACCGAAGCTGCTGGCACGACATCCGGCACCACTCGCACCGGAACAGTCCGGCTTGAGTTCGCAATGGACTCTGATGCTTTGCGTTACGATGTGCAGGCTACCGATCAGGCATTTACCCTGTCCGGGCCGGAAATGCCCTTGCCATTAGATGTGCGCATGGCAGAAAGCGCCTTCCGCGTCACTGCACCGATTGCCAAGGCCGAAGACCCCCAAGACATGGCGTTCGGTCTGACCCTGCGTGGGTTCGAGATGTCAGACCTGCTTTGGAACGTGTTTGATCCGGGTGCCGCCTTGCCCCGTGATCCGGCCACCATCGCGATGGATATCACCGGTCAGGTCACCCCTTTCTTCAATCTCTTCGACCCCGAACAGATGGCCATGCTCGAAGCCACTGGCGGAACACCGATAGAGCTTAACGCGCTTACTTTGAACGACCTCACCATCGACGCTGCCGGGGCCAAGCTTGGCGGGTCTGGGTCGTTCACCTTTGACAATGACGACCTGCAAACCTTTGGTGGCTTCCCGCGTCCGAATGGCGAGATCAACGTCACACTGGACGGGGCCAATTCCCTTATCGACAAGCTGATCGCCATGGGTCTGCTAACCAACGAAGACGCGATGGGCGCACGCATGATGATGAGCATGTTCGCTGTACCGGGGCAGGGGCAGGACAGCCTCAAGTCCACGCTGACGATCAACGATCAGGGGCACGTTCTGGCGAACGGGATGCGGATTCAGTAACTTGCGCCAAGGGCCGCGTTTGCGTCAGCGGTTGCGCTTCGATACACGTGGCTCGTGCGGCGGTGCGTTAACCCGCCATCAGATCGGGCAGATCGCCGTTCAACCCGGCGGCTTCACGGATGAAGGTGCGCCGCGCACCGGGGATCGCGTTGAGTGCCGCCATGCCAAGGTCGCGCCCTGCGCGGAGGATGGGATTGTCGTTCGAGAACAGTCGGTTGAAGACATCCGTCGCGGTCAATAGCGTCGCTGTGTCGAACCGCCGCCATTGCTCATAGCGTGCCAGAACCAACGGGCTGGCAAAATCCTCACCACGCCGCACCGCATGGCCGATCACATGCGCCAAGGCGGCCACGTCGCGCAGCCCGGCATTCAGCCCTTGCCCAGCAATCGGGTGCATCCCATGCGCCGCATCGCCCACCAGCGCCAGACGGTCCGCAATGAACCGGTTGGCCATGGTCAGACCCAGCGGATAGGTGAACCGCGCGCCAGCCAAGGAAATCTCGCCCAGAAAATCGCCAAACCGGGGGCGCAGTACGGTCAGGTAATCTTCTTCCGGCAGCGCGTTGATCTCTTCTGCCAGCCCTTTTCGCTCGCTCCAGACAATCGACGAGCGGTTGCCTGTCAACGGCAGGATCGCCAGTGGCCCCGCAGGCATAAACAACTGATGCGCCACACCCCCATGCGGCTTTTCATGCGCAATCGCACAGACCAACGCGGTTTGGTTATAGTCCCAAGCCGTGCGCCTGATCCCAGCACGCTGTCCGGTTCCGGTCTGACGGCCATCGGCGCCGACGATCATCTGGCCGGCCAACACGTCGCCCGACGCCAAGGTGACGTTCGCGCCTGATGCGGTCACGTTCTGATCCACAACCGTTTCGCCCGACAGATGTGTGATCAGCGGTTCCGCCGCCATCGCCTCAAGCAAAGCCCGCCGGAGATACCGATCTTCGAGCATGTGGCCCATCGGCCCTTCCTCAATCTCGGCACTGTTGAAATGCAGGCCCAGAAACACCTCGGCATCACCGGCTCGGCCATCACTGACCTTGATCTCGGACATTGGTTGCGCGTTCGCCTTCAGCCCGTCCCACAGACCCAAAGCGTTCAACATCCGCACCGACGCCAGCGCCAGCGCATAAGACCGCCCGTCAAAATTGTCGCTGCGTCGCGTGCCTTCGGGGCGCGCGTCGATCACGGTGCTGGACAGCCCGGCTTTGGCGGCAGCAAGGGCAAGCGTCGGACCGTTCAGCCCGCCGCCGACGATTAGGATATCGCTGGATGTGTTCATGGGCTGAAATATGGAAGCGCAGCCGGGATTGTCCATGCGCTTCTCTGCCGCTACCGTCGCGGCAAACCACAGTCCAAGGGATGATCACATGAGCGAATGGCAGGCCATGACAGCCGCCGATCTGGGGCGCGGCATCGACAAGGGCGAGATTGATCCGGTCGAACTGACCCAGTTCTTTCTGGATGCGATCGACGCAAACGAATACCGTGAGCGCATTTATGCGCGCCTGACCCAAGATCGCGCCATGGCCGAGGCGACAGCCGCACAAGAGCGCGCGCGGCTCAAACTGCGTCGGTCTCCGCTTGATGGCGTGCCGATCAGCTGGAAAGACCTGTTCGACACCGCTGGTGTGGCAACCGAGTCGGGCTCGCAGCTCCTCAAGGGCCGGACACCTGACACAGACGCCGAAGTGTTGCAGAACGCGACCCATCAGGGGTTGGTCTGCCTTGGCAAGACGCACCAGACCGAACTGGCCTTTTCGGGGCTGGGGGTAAACCCCAAGACGGCGACACCACCCAACATCCACGACCCCGACGCAGCACCCGGCGGGTCCTCGTCCGGTGCGGCTGCATCGGTGGCCTACGGGCTCGCACCTGCGGGCATCGGATCGGATACCGGCGGGTCCGTGCGAATCCCGTCGGCATGGAACGACCTTGTAGGCCTCAAGACCACCTCTGGCGTGCTCAGCCTCAAGGGTGCGGTTCCTCTTGCGGCAAAGTTCGACACGGTCGGCCCGCTTTGCAAAACGGTCGAGGATGCTGCGCTTCTGTTTGCCGCCATGAAGGGGGACAAACCAATCGACCTTGAGATGACATCGCTCAAGGGCGTGCGTCTTGCTGTCCTGACCACAACCGCATTCGCCGACATTCGAGACGCCCCGCGCACAGCGTTTGAAAAGGCGGTCCAGACCCTGAAAGAGGCAGGCGCCGACATCGTCGAGATCGCCATTCCCGAAGTGGCCGAGGCGATGGCGCTGTCTGGCGTGCTGTTCGGGTGTGAAGCTTACGGAACATGGAAAGACGCAATCGAAGCCAACCCTGAGCTGATGTATGAGCCGGTGCGCACCCGCTTCCGGTCCGGCAAGGACTATTCTGGTGCTGAATACGTTGCCGCCTGGCACAAGCTCGACGCTCTGCGCGCAGCTTATCTTGAGGCAACCGCCAGCTTCGACGCTGTGCTCTGTGCAACCAGCCCGATCACGCCGCCCAACGTGCCGCGCCTGTTGTCCGACGTCGATTTCTTTACCACCGAGAACCTGCTCACGCTGCGAAACACCCGTATCGGCAACCTGATGGGGCTGTGTGTGCTCACGCTTCCAACCGGCGTCCCGTCTTGCGGTGTATCCTTGATGGCGGCACCGCGCGAAGAGCGGCGGCTGTTGCGGCTGGGTCTCGCCGCGGAAGCGGCGCTGGCCTGAAATTTGGCCTGAAAGCCACAACCGACTGATCTGTGCGCTCTTTTTCTGGACGCACAGGCCCTTGCTATGTAATTTGGCTCCAAAGAGGGCGCGAACGACCCTCAATCTGAGGCAGTATTGGCATGTTTCCCGAGCGGTTTTCGAACCTTCCGGCTTATGCGTTCCCGCGTCTGCGCGCCCTTTTGGACGTGCACGAGCCGGGTGGGCCAGTCGTACACATGACGATCGGAGAGCCGAAACACGCGTTTCCGGCGTGGATTTCTGACATTCTTGCTCAGAACCTGGCCGGTTTTAACAAATATCCCCCGAACGAAGGCACGCCCGAACTGCGCGCCGCAATCCGCGATTGGGTGCAGCGCCGTTACGGTGTCGCGCTGGATGCGGACACGCAGATCATGGCGCTCAACGGAACGCGCGAGGGGCTGTATAACGTCGGGATGGCGTTGTGCCCCGAGACCAAGAACGGTGCGAAACCGGCCGTCCTAATGCCAAACCCGTTTTATCAGGTCTACCTGATCTCGGCGATTTCCGTCGCAGCCGATCCGGTCTTCGTGAACGCGACCGACGAGACCGGCCATCTTCCTGATTTCGACGGTCTGCCCGAAGACGTGTTGAACCGCACCGCGCTGGCCTATATTTGCTCGCCCGCCAACCCGCAGGGCACAGTGGCGGATCGCGATTATTGGGAACGGCTGATCACGCTGGCGGAAAAGCACGATTTCCAGATCCTCGCAGACGAATGCTATTCCGAGATCTACCGCGACACGCCCCCCGTAGGAGCGCTTCAGGTCGCCCAAGAGATGGGTGCCGATCCCGAGCGCGTGTTGATCTTCCACTCGCTGTCCAAACGCTCGAACCTGCCGGGGCTGCGGTCCGGGTTTGTGGCTGGTGGTCTGGAATTGATCAAACGCATCCAGCAATTGCGCAATTATTCCGGTGCGCCGCTGCCCTTGCCGCTACAGGCGGTGGCCGAGGCCGTCTGGTCAGACGAGGCGCATGTCGAGGAAAATCGCGCGCTTTACACTGAGAAATACGCGCTTGCTGATCGTATCTTTGGCAATGTGCCGGGCTACAGATCCCCACAGGCGGGGTTCTTCCTCTGGCTTCCGGTAGAAGACGGCGAAACCGCAGCGCTCAAGCTCTGGAAAGAAACTGGTGTCCGGGTGCTGCCCGGCGCGTATCTGTCGCAAGACACCGAAGCCGGAAATCCCGGCAAGCACTATATCCGGGTCGCCATGGTGGCCCCAAGAGAAGAAACCGAACGCGGCCTGACGCAGATCAGGGACTGCCTTTACGGCGGTGAAGACCAATAAAGAGGCGAACGATGGCATATCAGGCGCGGGGGCGTGACCCCCTCTTTGACAGCAACATGCAGGCTGCGCTCGAAAAGCGTGGCAAAGAGCTTGGTGGCTTTGTGCTTATGGCATTGGGGGCAATGGCCGCCGCGATGATCTATTCGTACTCGCCACAAGACCCAAGCTGGCTGTCCGCCACAGATGCGCCGGTCCAGAACTGGCTTGGCCAAGCGGGCGCTTCTATCGCGGCACCATTGTTCATGATTGTCGGCTGGGCTAGCTGGGGTCTGGCGCTGGTTCTTCTGGTCTGGGGTGCACGACTCGCGCTGCACCGGGGGGAAGAACGGGCGCTGTCCTGCCTGATCTTCGCACCGATCTGGGTGGCCTTGGCCGCTGTCTATGCCGCCGCTGTGCCTGAAAGTACGGCCTGGACCCACAGTTTCGGGCTGGGCGGTTTGTTCGGTGATATGATGATGGGATCGATCCTGACGATCCTGCCGCTGGGAACGACCTTCGCGCTTAAACTGATGATGCTGTTTCTCGGTGGCGTTGTGATCGTAATGGGCACGTTTGTGCTTGGTTTCACCAAGATTGAACTGATGCGGCTTGCGCGGTTCCTGTTGGTGGGCGTCATCATGGTTTACGCAACGATGCTGTCGCTGATGGGCAAAGGCGCATCCGGTGCTTTGGTCGCCGCACGCCAGATGCAGGCGAAAAATGCAGAGCGTCGTGCCATCCGTGCCCAGGAAGAGGCCGAGGCCGCCGAATGGGCCGCCGCACAGGAGGCCGTCAAAGCGGAACCGCGCGTGACCCGTGTCGCACCCAAAGCACCGCCTGCGATCTACGCCGAAGACAGCCTGATTGACGATCCTTACCCGGCACCAGTAGCGCCTCAAAAAACGGGTTTCCTGTCCAAAATGCCGTCTCTCATGCGGCGTGCCGATCCCGAACCGGAATTGGTCGAAATCTACCCGCACGGCGAATTGCCCGAAACGTTGCCGGGCGATGACCGCGTCCGCGCCAAGATCGCAGACGCCATCAAATCCCGCGTGCGTCAGAACCCTGCCATGACTTCTGCCGTGGCTGCCCCCTTGACCAAGGGCCGCGGGCGTGGCCCCGATCCGCTGATCTTCAAACCATCCGCTGGCTTGCCCCCGGAACCTCCGGTGACCGCTCGCGCTGCAGCCCCTCTGCGTGCCGAACCGCCGGTGACCGCGCCCAAAGTGGCGGCATATCAGCCGCAGCCTGAGATTTCGCCCTATGACGATGAGTCGGAAAACATTTTTGACCATATGACTGACTGGGACGATTACGGCGACGAAACTCAGGCTTACGCGGCAGTGCCGCCTGCACCTGTACCGCAGCCCGAAGCGCGCAAGGTCGTCCAGCAACCGCAGCGCAAGCCGCTCCAGCCCTCCAAACGCGCGCAGGAAGAAGCCCAGCCGCGACTGCAATTCGAAGACAAGCAGGTCGAATACGATCTGCCGCCACTTGGCCTGCTCATGGACCCGGCCAATATCGAACGCCATCACCTCAGCGACGAAGCGCTAGAAGAAAACGCACGTATGCTCGAGGCGGTGCTGGACGATTACGGTGTGAAGGGCGAAATCGTCAGCGTCCGCCCCGGCCCCGTGGTCACGATGTACGAACTCGAACCCGCGCCGGGCCTCAAAGCGTCCCGCGTAATCGGCCTCGCCGACGACATCGCGCGTTCCATGTCCGCACTGTCTGCCCGTGTCTCCACTGTGCCGGGCCGCAGCGTGATTGGCATCGAACTCCCGAACGAAAAGCGCGAGATGGTGTCCTTCCGCGAAATCCTCTCGACCCGCGACTACGGCGACGGCACACAAAAGCTGCCGCTTGCCTTGGGCAAGGACATCGGCGGCGACCCGGTGGTCGCCAACCTCGCCAAGATGCCCCACCTGCTGATCGCGGGCACCACCGGGTCGGGTAAATCGGTCGCCATCAACACCATGATCCTGTCGCTGCTTTACAAGCTGACCCCGCAGGATCTGCGTCTTGTGATGATCGACCCCAAGATGCTCGAACTTTCCGTCTATGACGGCATCCCGCACCTGCTCAGCCCCGTTGTGACCGACCCGAAAAAAGCGGTTGTCGCGCTGAAATGGGTCGTGGGCGAGATGGAAGACCGCTATCGCAAGATGTCCAAGATGGGCGTCCGCAACATCGACGGCTACAACAGCCGCGTCGCTGACGCGCTCTCGAAGAACGAAATGTTCGAACGCACAGTCCAGACTGGCTTTGACGATGACACGGGCGAGCCGATCTTCGAGACCGAGGAAATCCAGCCCGTAAAAATGCCCTATATCGTCGTCATCGTCGACGAGATGGCCGACCTGATGATGGTCGCGGGCAAAGAGATCGAAGCCTGCATTCAACGTCTGGCCCAGATGGCCCGTGCGTCCGGTATTCACCTCATCATGGCGACGCAGCGCCCATCGGTTGACGTGATCACCGGTACGATCAAGGCGAACTTCCCCACCCGTATCAGTTTTCAGGTTACGTCGAAAATCGACAGCCGCACCATCCTTGGTGAAATGGGCGCGGAACAACTGTTGGGGCAGGGCGACATGCTTTACATGGCGGGCGGGTCCAAGATCATCCGCTGCCACGGCCCCTTTGTGTCCGACGAAGAGGTCGAGGAAATCGTGACCCACCTCAAGGCGTTCGGCCCGCCCGAATATGTTGGTGGCGTTGTGCAAGGCCCGGATGATGAAAAGGCCGACAACATCGATGCGGTGCTGGGCCTCAACACTGGCGGCAACACCGATGGCGAAGACGCGCTTTACGATCAGGCCGTTGCCATCGTCATCCGCGACCGCAAATGCTCGACATCCTACATCCAGCGCAAACTGGCCATCGGCTACAACAAGGCCGCACGTTTGGTCGAGCAGATGGAGGAAGAAGGTGTGGTCAGCTCTGCCAATCACGTCGGCAAACGCGAGATTCTGGTGCCCGAACAGTAAAGACCTGCCGATCCAGTCACAAAAACGGGCGCTGCTATCGCATAGCAGCGCCCGTTTCGCCATATAGAGGGAAAGTGTTTCGAGCAGACAGGACCACAGACCCGATGCGATACCGTTTTCTTGCCGTCATGGCAGCCCTGACATGGATGTGGGCGATGCCCGCAGCGGCCCAGCAACTCTCGCTGAACACGCTGTCCAACTACCTCAACCAGCTCACCAGCGCAGAGGCGAGCTTTACCCAGATCAACGCCGACGGCACGATCTCGACAGGCACGCTCTACATGCGCCGCCCCGGCAAAGTCCGGTTCGAATACAACCCGCCGGAACAGGCGCTGGTGATGGCGAACAATGGCGCGGTGGTGGTGTTCGACCGCAAGCTGGGTGGAGAGCCGGAAACCTATCCGCTCAACCGCACACCTTTGGGGCTGATCCTTGCGCGGAACGTCGATCTCGGCCGCGCCAATATGGTTGTTGCCCACGGGTATGATGGCACGGCCACCACGGTCACGGCGCAAGACCCCGAGAACCCGGAATACGGCAGCATCCAGCTCAAGTTTACCGACAATCCGGTCGAACTGCGCCAATGGGTCATCACCGATGACGGCGGCGGCCAGACCACGGTTGTTCTTGGCGCATGGGAGCGCAAGCAATTGGCCAACCGCCTGTTCAATATCGAACAGGAACGCACAGCGAACCGCTAACGCATCCTACGGGGATGTCCGGACTGCGACCTAGGCGGCCGTGGCATCCTCTGACAACACCTGCACATCGGTCACCAGAATGATCTCGCACCCACCGACGATAGACCCGTCATCCCGCCGTGTGGACGACCGCCACGGCGAGATTCCGTCGCCAGTGACGGTCACCAGATAGCCCCGCAGCCTGACCCGCGCCCCAACCTCGATCGCCATCAGCGCAGCGTTCACCTGCGGGTTGGCTGGGATGAGGTGGTTGTTGGTAACCTGATCCTTCCATGCCTTGGGCAAGTCGGCGTCCGGCGCGTTCGAAAACCAGATCATCCTGTGCCCGGTACCGAACGCGATGTCATCTGTGCCTCCGGGCGCAGCAAGATCGCCCCAGACGATGCCAAGGTCCAACGGGGAAACGGCGCTCGTCGGGTCATGGCGAAACGTGCGGCGCGTCACCACACGCCCTTCGATCACGTAGCTGACCAACAGTTTTGCCTCGAACCCGGCACTCAGGACGACCCGTTGGCCCGACACACGGGTCTGCGCCGGAGACCCGTCGGACGCCGCTGTCAGAGGTAAGGCTGGAAGCTGCGACAGCTCCACAGCGGTCGCAAGATCAGGGAACGGCGCATGTTTGTCTGCGCTCAAACCAAAGACCCACGCCGCCATGACAATGGCAAAAACAGCGATCTTGGTGCCTTCATCGAACATCCCGGCTAAGGTCCTTTGCACGTTGCACTACCGACCAAGTGTACCTGTGCAAAATGGCAGGAATGGGCCGCCTTGGTGAAGGCCGCGCGACACGCCGGTTTCTCAGCACGACCTCACCACGCGCCGCGATGCGTCGACGTATCGCACGTTTGCGTTGACGCAAACGCAGCCCAGCACCAATGCTGCGCAGATGCACCGTCGACAGATCCTCACCCTTGCCGCCGCCGCGCTGCTCACGCCAAATGATATCGCGGCACGTATCGCGCACGCGCCGACAGGCTATCTGCGCACCAACTGGAGCCGCGATCCCTTCAGTCTGGGGTCTTATTCTTACATCGCGCGCGCAGCCTCCCGCGACGACACCCGCGCTCTGGCCCGACCCATCGACAACCGCCTGTTTTTTGCCGGAGAAGCCACCCATCCCGACTACAACAGCACGGTCCATGCGGCCTATGAAACTGGTCTGGCTGTGGCCGAGACTGTCCGCATCACTGGCGCGAAATCGCTTGCCATCATCGGAGCGGGGATCAGTGGCCTGACTGCGATGCGCCGACTTGCAGCGGCTGGAATAGACGTCACCCTTTTCGAGGCGCGCAACCGCATCGGTGGGCGCATCTGGACAGACACCACTTTGGGCCAGCCGCTTGATCTTGGGGCAAGCTGGCTGCACGGCGACGAAGGCAACCCGCTTGTCGGGCTTGCGGCCGAGCGGGGGATGCAAAGCGTCCCAACAGAGGATGACTACGTTCTGCGCGGTGCAGGGGGTCGCAGGCTGCGCGACCGCGACCTGCCGGATTGGTTCGAAGATGTTGTAACAATCCAGCAGGATTACGGGGCTGGCACGTCTGACATCAACTGGACCGCCTACCAGAACGACCTCGATTACGACGGTGCGGACCGGCTCTTTCCAAGGGGCTATTCGCAGATCCTTGGACAGTTGGACACCGATCTGGACATCCGCCTTGGCACCGAGGTGCGGCGTGTCGCTCTGACGGACAAAGGTGTGCAGCTTGGCTCGGCCGACGACGAGCTGGGCCGCTTCGACGCTGTCATCGTCACCGTACCGCTGGGCGTTCTGAAGGCGCAACGCATCGACTTTTTGCCCGCTTTGCCCAAAGACAAGGAGACTGCGATCCACCGTAACCACGCCATTGATACCGCAGCTTACGCGGCTTGACTGTTCTTCACGGATGCGATCGGCGCCCAGTTCCAAGGCAGCAATTCATCAAGCCGGTTGATCTTGTGATCGTGGATGCGGTCGAGGATGTCAGCAAGATAGGCCAGCGGGTCAAGACCGTTCAGCTTGGCCGTTTCAATGACCGTCATCGCGCGCGCGAGGGTTTCCGCGCCGGTATCTGCGCCCGCGAAGAGCCAGTTTTTACGTCCTATTCCAATCGGGCGCAGGGCGCGTTCGGCCGGATTGTTGTCGATGGCCACACGCCCGTCGTTCAGGAACAGGCTGAAGGCCTCCTTCCGCGCGAGGCCATAGCGGAACGCCTTGGCTAGATCGCTTTTGCCGGGGATGCGCAGAAGCTGCTGTTCAGACCAAGCAAAGAAAGCCTCGACCTTGGGCTTGGTAAGTTTTTGACGTGCCGCATAGCGGACGTTGGCGGGCTGACCGTTGATATCGCGCTCGATGTCGTAGAATTTTCCGATCCGGTCGAGCGCCTCGCGAGCGATCTCGGATTTGGTTGAGGTCCAAAAGTCATGGAAGTCGCGCCGCAGATGCGCCCAACAGGCGGCCTCCCGCAAACGGGCTGTGCCGTCAGGCTCTGGCGCGTAAAGCTTGGCATACCCTTTGTAGCCGTCGGCCTGAAGAATGCCCTGCGCTGCGGACAGATGACTGAGGACGTGCTCTTCCTTCCAGTCTGGCGCAAAGCGATAGACAGCACCCGGTGGTGATGCCCCGGCCCAGGGTCGCTGATCACGCACATAGGCCCAGATCCGGCCCTGCTTGACACCCTTGCCAAGCCCTCTGTTGCGCATGCTGCGATCAAGCACCCGGATGGGGGTGTCGTCCGCATGCAGCAGGTCGCTGGCCATGATGTCCGCCTCGATCCGTACAATGAGCGGCTGTAAGGTCTTCATGGCTCGCCCGCACCAGCCAACAAGCGTGCTTTCGGGAATGTCTGCTCCCATGCGGGCGAAGATCTCGTGCTGGCGATATAACGGAAGGTGGTCGTCGAACTTCGAGACCAGCACATGGGCCAGCAAGTTCGGCCCTGCAATACTGCCGGGGATCGGACGGCTGGGTGCTGGTTCCTGCACCATCCGCTCACACCGGCGGCAGGATTTCTTGATCCGGGCAATCTGGATCACCTTCATCTGAGCGGCGATCATGTCCAGCAGTTCGCTGACATCCTCACCCACCACACGCAGATCGCCGCCACAGTCGGGGCAGCAGGCACCGGGGTCCAGTTCACGGCGTTCGCGCGGGGTCGCATCCGAGACACGTGGCTTGCGGCGCAAAGTGGGCGCATCGGCAGCTTCCGCTGATGGCTCATCCGGCCCTTCGTCGATTGGCGCTTCATCGTCTTCGGCCACGGCAACCAGCAGGTCTTCAAGCGCCAGTTCCAGCTGTTCGATCTCGCGCTCAATCTTTTCCGAGGATTTGCTGAAGGCCAGTTTCTGAAGCTTGGCGATCCGTAGGCGCAGGGCTTGCACCAGCTGGTCGTGAACCCGTAGCGTGGCCGATATCTTGGCGTTCTCTGCCGCGATCCGCAGGTTTTCAGCCTGTAGAGCAGCGATCATAGCGCGCAATTCAGCGGGATCATCAGGCAGGTTTTCAGCAGGTTCAGACATGCGCTTGACTACCAAAAAACAGGCTCAAGCGCCATATAAATAACGATAATTCGTGCGCAGAATTACCCCACGCGCGCTGGCGGAGCGCCCCAATCCGGACGTCTCCAGTCGATCCCCTCCCACAGCATCGCGAGCTGTGCTGATGTTAGCCGCATCGACCCATCCGCAGCATTCGGCCAGGGGAAGCGGCCACGCTCCAAGACTTTGTAGTAGAGACAAAACCCCTGGCCATCCCAGAACAGAAGCTTGATACGATCCCCGCGTCGCCCACGAAACGCAAATACCGCACCATTGGCTGGTTTCTGACGCAACACATCCTGCGCCAAAGCGGCCAGCCCCGCGATTCCCTTTCGCATATCCGTGACACCACACGCCAGATACACACGCACACCAGTGCCGGGACCGATCATGCGGCGTCCACCGCGCGGATCAGCACCGACAGTGCAGTCGGATCAATCGTGCTTTCAAAATGTAAACTACGGCCGCCACGCAAACGCAATTCAACCGCAACCGGTGGCGACGTTTCAGCGGCCGTATCCTGCGCTGTCGGCACTCCAGCCGCCACTGGCATATCCAAAGGGTAGAAAAGCGCCCCGGCCTCCGGCGACCACAGACCCTTCTTCTTCAGGTCGTGCCGCCAAGCGTAAATCTGCTGCCGCGTCACTTCATGGCGCTGCGCCACCTGCGTCACCGTTGTGCCACCAACCCCGACCGACATGATGATCTCGAGCTTGTCCTCATCACGCCAGAAGCGCCGCCGCTCCATCCCAAGAATTTCACCACGCATCAGGGACCCCGCATAAGACACGTCGCTAACGACGTAGTTAAACACGTGTCTTAGATCACCGCACCAACCTCAGGCAGGCGGTGCCAATGGCGCGGTTACGATCCACCGTCTTGGCTTTGGCCTTTTGGACAAGCTTTACCTGCAGTTTGAACAGGTGTTCTGGGATACGGAGGCCACGTGGATTCTGACGCCTGACACAGGGCTGCCACCGGGCCAGTTCAACCAGTGGCTCAACCTGGCACCGGTACTCGATGCGCCGATCCTGCTGGCTTTTAACGGGGCCGGCCCTGCGCGCGATCTTTCAGTGCTGCCTGATGAGGCCCTGATCTCTCGGGCCCTGCAGGTTCTCGAGGCTGCGTACCCAGGTGGGTAGGCAGGAAATGCAATATGTTAACAAAGGGTTAAAAGGTCAGAAGTATTGCCTCATTGTTTCGCGCGCGAAACAATTGGTCCGTTTCGGACTTATCTCCGCACCGGGCAGCGCGCCAACTGACCTTGATACGTCACTGACCGTGACGCAACCTCATCGGCCACCCGCAACAACCACGCCTTGCTGTTATACGTCCCGCGTGAAAATCCTGTCCGACCCTCGTGATAGGCCAGATATTGGTTGCGCGCATCTGCCAGTGAAATGCCAAGGCGACGGTTCGATTCCGCCATGTACCAGCCCATAAAATCCGTCGCATCGCTGATGTCATTGCGTTTCGCACGGAACTTACGCTGATCTTGCTGGTATTCCTCCCATGTCCCATTCAAAGCCTGGCTATAGCCAAAGGCCGAACTTTGACGCCCCATCGGGATCACGCCCAAGGTATAACGAAACGGTGTGCGGGCGTCGGACTTGAACTTGCTTTCCTGATACATCGACGCCATCTGCACATGCACCGGCACCCCCCATTTCCGCTCTGCGGCGCGGAAAGCGCGCAGGTAGCCGGGGCGCTGTTGCAGGATCGAACAGGCATCGTCGAGGTTACGGGGCGCCGATGTGCCACCGCCGCCTCCACACGAGGCCGCCAGCAGGACAATCACCAAGGCGCGAAAGAATCTGCTCATGGGCCTCTCGCTTTTTGCTCGAAGGCGGTTGCTCCACCTTTCGGATTATTTGCAGTTTAGCGCAAAGGGGGCGCAGGGGAAATCACAATTGCTGTAGCCAGCAAGTCCTTGCCAAAAAACAAAAAAACCTTGTGTCGAAATGCATCACAGACTGTTTCCACAAAAATCGCCGCTAGAATTGGACAATTTGTCGAAAATCGGGCAGGTATGTGTCAACGGATAGGACCCATGATCAGACAACGCGCAAAATATAACATCGGCCAAGTCGTTCGGCACCGCAAACACCCCTTTCGGGGCGTGGTGTTCGATGTGGACCCGGAATTCAACAATACCGAAGAATGGTATGAGGCGATTCCCGAGGACAGCCGACCCGCAAAGAAGCAACCTTTCTATCATCTGCTCGCAGAGAATGAACAAAGCTTCTACGTCGCTTATGTGTCTGAACAGAACCTGATCGCCGATTACTCGGGTGAACCTGTCGAACACCCGGATGTGCCTGATCTTTTTGGCGCGTTCGAAGATGGAAGCTACGAACTGCACTTCCAGTATAACTGATCGAATACTCTCTCTCTTAGTTTGCCACACGTAATGAGTAAGGGCTCCCACTTGGGAGCCCTTTTCTTATGCAGCGTTCAGCAGCGAAACAAAGCGGGCGATCTCGGTGTCGGGCAGTGACCAATCGCAGACCAGACGCCCCGTCAGCAGCCCTTCGGATGGCCCGTTGGCCAGATCACCACCAGAGACATGATATCGTGCACCGCTTGCCTGAAGCGTCTGGTGCAGGGCGCGCGGCGCGCGGAAAAAGATCATGTTGGCGGTGACGTCATTCACGATTTCAACGTCATTGCGTTTGCGCAGACCGTCAAGAAGCTGTGCTGTCTTGGCGTTGGCCTTTTGAGCAAGGTCTTTCCACAGGTCATCCCGCAGATAGGCTGCCATCTGCGCCGACAGATAACGGTGTTTGGAAAACAGATGCCCACCCCGTTTGCGGCGCAGCTCGAATTCCCATGATTTTGACGGATCAAAGAACACCACCGCCTCGACCCCCATCAGCCCATTTTTCGTGCCGCCGAACACTGCTACATCGACACCCAGCTTCCACGTCATCTCGGCAGGGGTGCATCCCAGCGCCACCGCCGCATTGGCAAAGCGCGCACCATCAAGATGAATAGGCAGGTCATAGGATTTGGCAACGTCGCACAGCGCCTTCAACTCGGCCAATGTGTAGACGTTGCCGACCTCGGTCACCTGCGTGATCGACACTGCACCGCGACGCGGGCCGTGCACACCACGGTTGCCTTGGCTTTCGATGGCGCGGGTCAGCGCTTCGGGTGTCATCCGGTCCGACCCATGCACCAGTGTCAGTTTCGCGCCACCCGTATAGAATTCGGGCGCGTTGCATTCGTCCTCTTCAATATGGGCCATGGGTGTGCAGAACACCGTGTCGAACGGCTCGATCAGGGTCGCCAACGCAAGGGCGTTGGCCGCAGTGCCGGTTGCGGCCAGATAGACCGCGGCGTCGGGCGCTTCGAACAGATCGCGGATGCGCTGGCGCACCTCGTCCATCATGGGATCAGCGCCATAGCCCATCGCATGGCCCTGATTGGCTTCGGCCAGAACGTCGAGAACGGCCTGCGGCACGGGTCCGCTGTTGTCGGAGGCAAAAAACATCAGGTCGGCTCCTCGATGATGTGGTCTTCCCAATCGTCTTCATCAACTTCAAATTCGGCCACGGTGCGGTTTCGCATCGAAACGCCTGCGTCGTGAACGGTGTCTGGCGTGCCGGAGATCAGAGGGTGCCAGTCGTAAAGCGGCTTGCCCTCCCACAGCAGCCGGTAGGCGCAGGTCTTGGGCATCCAATAGGCGTGGTCGTCGATATTCGACGGTTTCAGAACGATGCATTCCGGCACGAACTGATGCCGGATCTCGTATTGCGCACAGCGACAGGTGGTGTCGTCGAACAGGCGACAGGCCACGCGGGTCAGTTCGACATGGCCGGTGTCTTCATCTTCAAGCTTGTTGAGGCAGCACTTGCCGCATCCGTCGCACAGCGCTTCCCATTCCTGCGGGTTGAGGTCGGTCAGGGCTTTGCGTTCCCAGAATCGGGGGGCCAGACCTGTGCGATCAATCGGGTCCTTGCTCATAGCGCGGTCAGGATGGCACGCGCCTGGGCGCAGTCGGCATCCATCTGCGTGATCAGCGCCTCAAGGCTGTCGAACTTCAACTCGGGGCGCAGGAAGTCCACAAGTGCAATCGACACGGTTGCGCCGTAAAGATCACCGCTGAAATCGAAGATAAAAGTTTCCAGATTGGCGCGGTTTTCGCCGAACATCGGGCGCACCCCGATGGAGGCTGCACCGTGATACGATCCGGCATGAGGGCCATCGAGCACATCGACCAGCACCGCGTAGACGCCGAATTTTGGCGGGTGGAGCCCGTCGATCGACATGTTGGCGGTGGGATAACCCAGTTCGCGCCCGCGCTGTTCGCCTCCGATCACTTCGCTTTCGATGCGGTGCCAGTGGCCTAGCATATCGGCCGCAAGACGCGGGTTGCCGTCGGAGAGCGCAGTGCGGATCGCGGTCGAGGATACGGCGCCGGACTCGGCCGTGACAAGTTCGGCCACAGTCACGCCAAACCCCATCTCGGACCCAAAGCGCTGGAGGTCGTCCACAGTGCCCGCGCGCCCCTTTCCAAAACAGAAATCCGCACCGACCACGACATGCCGCAGGCCAAGCCCTTTGGAGATCACGTTCGTTGCGAAACCTTCAGGGGTCAGTTCGGCCAATTGGGTGTTGAAGTTCAGCTCGTACAGCACATCGACCCCAAGCTTGCGCAGCCGGGTCGCGCGCGCCTTGGTGTTCATCAGCCGAAATGGGGCTGCGTCTGGCGCAAAATATTCGCGAGGATGAGGTTCGAACGTGACAACACCCAAGGGCGCGTCGGGCATCGCGTCGCGTGCCAGTTTGATCACGGCCTGATGGCCGGAATGCACGCCGTCGAAATTGCCGATGGCGACTGTTGCGCCCTTGTCGGCGCTTGCTACGAATTGGTAATCCCGCACGATCTTCATGCGCAGAGGACTAGCGGGGGCGTGGGAGGGTTGCAATCCCCGCTCAGGTCTGGCGGGGGCGATTTTCCGTCAACGGAAAATCGAGGATGCGTCGACGCATCCTCGCCCGTGGCAGGGTCAGTCGAATTTGCGCGAGGGTGCGAGCACCTTGGCCTCGCCGATCAGCACCTTCTTGCCATCGACCGAGCAATGGCAATCCAGCGTCACGCGCCGCTTGGCGATGTCGATATCGACCACCTTGACTTCGGCATAGACCATGTCGCCGGGGCGCACGGGGGCGAGGAATTTGAGCGTTTGTCCCATATAGACGGTGCCATGACCGGGCAATTGTTCCCCGATCACTGCAGAGATCAGACCCGCGGTCAGCATCCCATGTGCGATGCGGCCTTCGAAGATCGTATCCTGCGCGTAATCGTCATCCAAATGCACCGGGTTCCGGTCGGTGGAGATCTGCGCGAACATTTCGATGTCCTGATCGGTCACCTGTTTGCGCAGGTGACGGGACATCCCCATTTCGATGTCTTCGATGCAGATCGTTCCGCGTGGCAGGTTGTCCAACATTTCGCACTCCAATCGCAGGCGACAAAGTAATAAATAGCTAAGTCAGATGCCTTATTTGGCAACTTTATTACTTTGCAACCGCAGAAAAGCAAGCAAAATCTGCGTTAGCGGAGTTGTCCAATAGTATATGTTGGCGAGGCATTTTCCTTTTGAAGATAATCGCTTAGCGCCTCTGGATCGGGTTGGTGCGACGTTTTTGTTTCCGCTGCGGCTAGCCCGCCCGAGATAAAGAGGGAATCGATGTCCTCACCCATCGCTCCGTCGATGTCGGTGTGCACACCGTCGCCGATGGCCAGAATGCGGGTCGGTTCGACATCCAGACCCAGAGCGCTGATGCGGCGGCGGGCCAGATCGTAGATCGGAGGATGCGGTTTGCCGAAATACAGGCTTTCGCCCCCCATCTCGGTATAAAGCGCGGCCAGCGCACCGGCGCACCATTCGCGTTTTTCACCGCGATCCACAACGATATCGGGATTGGCGCAGAGCAGCTTGAGGCCTTTCTGCTTGGCATAGAGAAACTGCGGCCGGTTCACCGACGGATTAGCGTAGGGATCGAACGGACCACAGCAGACAATGCCGTCGGCGTCTTCCAATTCCACACGCTGGATGCTCACCGGGTTGTCGATCAGCTCCATCGGGTCAAAGAAGGTATCGTCAAAGGGTTGCCCCATGAACCAGACCTTTTCGCCCACAGCCCCACGGAACATTGCCGCGCGGGCGCTGTCGCCGCTGGTGGCGATGCTGTCATAGCAGTCCTCGGGCACGTGCAGGCGCTTGAGCTGCTTGGCAACCTCGTGGCGCGATCTTGGGGCGTTGGTGAGCAACACCACCGAGCCGCCGCCCTGTTTGAACCCGCGCAAGGCTGCGACGGCTTCTTCATGCGCAGTGACACCGTTGTGCACGCAGCCCCAGAGATCGACGAGCAGCACGTCGTAGCGATTGGCGATGTCGGCGAGGGAAGTGATGATCTGGGTCATGGGGCACCTGATTGACGCGGTTTGTGCCACGTATCGCCCGAACCGGGGATGATTGCCAGCCGAGGCCGGCAAACTTCGTCATTGGGAGGTGGAGAACACAGGCAGGTTCAACATGTCAGCCTCGTACGCGACGACCACAGCCAAGAGCAGCCACAGAACCGGGATCAGGTTCAGGAATGTGCGGAACGGCTCTTTCCGCGTTTTGTGCCGGAACCGGCGTTGTGCCGCTTTTGCACCGAACCAGCCTCCGAAAAAAGCGAGGGTGAGGAGGGTTGTTTCGGACACACGCCATTCGCCTTGAATGGCGCGGTCCTTGTCGATGCGGAACACCAAAAAAGCGAGGCCGTTGGCGAAAGCCACGACCCCGCATCCGAGGATGAGACCTGACATTGCGGGTGTCAGCGTCATCCTTTGTCAGATCAGAGCTTAAGGTTTGGGATGATCTGCTTTTTGCGGCTCACGACGCCGGGCAGGACCACGGTGTCGCCGGTGACTGTTGCGCCAAAGCTCTTCTCCGCGAGGGATTTCACAAGATCATTCGGGACCAGCAGGGTTGATTCCTCGTTCAGGATGTCGACGACAAAGAGGATCACCTGATCGACGCCGTCTTCCTTTGCGACGTCGGTCATGGTGGTCATCAGGCTGTCTTTGCGGTCGAGCACGATCTTGGGTGACGTGGTTTCCAGAACCGACACGCGGAACTTGGTGCCTTCGACCGGGTATTCCTTGCTGTCCATGCGCAGGAGTTCGGCGTCGGAGAAGGCGGAGACATCGGATTTCGCAGCAAACATCTCGGCAGCGAAGTCGGGGATCGACACACCGAGGTCTTCGGCCAGTGCGTGGGCGATGGCCTTGTCTTCCTGTGTGGTCGTCGGCGAGCGGAATTCCAGCGTGTCGCTGAGGATGCAGGAGAGCATCGCGCCTTTGATACCACGTGGGGCTTGGGCGAGATCGTCACCGATCATCTTCCACATGATGGTGGCGGTGCAGGCAACGGGTTCGATGCGGATGTCGATCGGGCCTTTGGTTTCCAGACCGCCGACCAGCTTGTGGTGGTCGATGATCGCACGGATGTCGGCGCTGTTAATGGCGGCGGGCAGTTCGGCAGGGTTGTTGGTGTCGACAATGACGACGGGTTGGTCGGCGTCGACATCCGAGATGATCTCGGGTTTGTCGAGCTTCCAGTGCTCGAGCACGAACGCGGCTTCGGTGTTGGGTTCACCCAGCAGAACGGGCTTAGCGTCTTCGCCCTTGATCTGGTTGAGATACCACGCCCAGATGATCGGGCTACCGGTGCTGTCGGTGTCGGGGGATTTGTGTCCGAAAACGAAGGTTGTCATGTGGGGCCTCTGCTCTGCCAAAATCGGGTCGCGCGCCTTATAGGGCGGGCGTTCCGGGTTGTCACCTGGGGCAGTTTGTGTCCGCTTCGGGTTGCGTGGAAAACCCGCCGTGGCGTTTTGGCGGAGCGCTGACGCTCCGCCTGTGCTTCAGTTGGCGACCTGTTCCCTGAGGATGGAGGCGGTGAGGGAGATGAGCAGGTAGATGCCGGAGAAGACGAGGAAGGTCAGCAACGTGTTCTCGAAGGCGCGGGGGTAGCTTGGGTCCTGCGAGGGCAGGGGGTAGACCGAAGTGGTTAGATACCGCGCCTGGCTGTCGGCGTCGCGGCGGGCCTGGTCCAGCCGTTCGAGGGCTGCGGACAGCATCATGTCGCGGGTGGTGAGGTCTGCCACGGCCAGTTGGATCTGCACCGCGGTTTCCGCCAGCGATCCGGCGCCTGCGCTTTGCGCTGTCATCTCGGCATTGATCTCGGCCTTGAGGGTTTCAAGACGGCGGATGTCGGCCTCCACCCCTTCGACGCGGCTGCGGTTGGGGCGGGCATTGTCCATCAGCGCCTGCAGCTGCAGGTTCTTTTCCTGAATTTCCGTCTCGACGGTTTCGATCCGGCCCTGCAGTGCCCCGATGCGGGCGCGGGGGTCGAGCACGGCGCTGTCTTGTTGCAGGCGCACCAGCCTCTCCTGCGCCGTGCGGCGGGCCTGTTCGGCCTCGGTCAGACCCAGCTCGGCATCCTTGACCGCGTTCTCGCGCTTGCGGGCCGTCAGGTTGTCGACCCGTTCCTCGGCATTGCCAATGAGCGCGGTCGAGAAATCGGCGGCCACCTGCGGATCGGCGGCGGCCACTTCCATGCGGATCACACCCTCGGTCGGATCATAGCCGATCTGGACGTATTTCTTGTAGAGCTTGTACATGTCTTCGGCGGTGGCATCCGGCTCCAGCCGGTGCAGCGGGTCGATCTCGGGCTGCGAGAAATGCGACCCGAACCCTTCATCCCCGTCGAGGCGCAGCATGGCGTCCTTGGAGGTGAGATAGCTTTGCACCGCGATGGCGTCCTGATTGGTGGCAAATTGCGTGCCCGAGAAGAGCCCACCAATGCCACCACTGCTGGTCTCGGCCTTGAGGATGAGGAATTCGGATTTCGAGGCGTACATCGGGGTGGCGAGGGTGAAGAAATACCAGCCAGCAACGATGGTCGGCAGCAGGACGAAAGCGGCAAGGCGCGCAAAGAGCATCCGCATCCGACGCCGCCTGCGGCGCGCCATGTCTTTCTGGATCACGGTGATCTCTTGCGCCCGACGTTCCGCCGGGCTGCGCGTGTCGGTGGCGGGGAGATTGCGGGCATCTGCGCGCACGGCTTGCGGTAGCTGTGGCTGCTGGCCCAAAGGCTGATCGGCGACTGGGGCCTTGCGTTTGGGCTGGGACGCCGCGTCTGCAGGAAGCATGAGGTCCAATGCATTTTCGCGCTGAAACGGGTCGATGCCTTTGAGGCGCAGCAGATAGACGGCTTCGTAATCGGTGCTTGGATCAAGCCCGTGCTTCTGGGCGATCCGCCGGGCCATGCGCACTTGGCGCGCGGTCAGACCTTCGTTCCGGATCGCAAGCAAGGCCTGCTCGACGCCACCATCGGCGGGCCGTTGAATGCGCGGGCTTGGCGCATCGGACGCAGGTGCGGCAGAGGCGGCTGCGTGATGTCCGGCGGCTGCCATCTGGGCATTGCCCATCCCGTGCTCGCTGCGGCGGATGCGAAAGCGCTTAGCTGTGGGTTTCATAGTCATAGAGCTGTTTCGCTTCTTCCAGGCTGTCGAACATGTGCAATTGGCCATCCTTGAGAACGGCGGCCTTGCTGACAAATCGCGCCAGCGTTTCGGGTTGGTGAGACACCATGATCATGGTGGTGGTGCGCAGCCGCTCGGCGAGGATATCACCTGCCTTCCGGTTGAACTCCACATCGGTGTAGGTCGGCATCCCCTCGTCCACGAGGTAGATGTCAAAATCGAGCGCCAGCAGCAGGGCAAAGGTGAACCGCGCCCGCATGCCCGAGGAATAAGTGCCCAAAGGCTGGTCGAAATATTCGCCCAGATCACAGAGCCAGCGGCAATAGGCCTCCACGTAATCGGGATCGAGCCCGTAAAGCCGCGCGATGAAGCGCGAGTTCTCCATCGCACTGTGCCGCGTGACCACTCCGCCCATGAAGCCCAGCGGAAAGGACACCCGGCAGGTCTTGCGGATCTCGCCCTCATCGGGCTTTTCCAGCCCGGCCATCATGTTGACCAGCGTCGTCTTGCCGGTGCCGTTGGGCGCCAGAATCCCCAGCGATTGCCCCAGTTCGACACGAAACGACGCCCGGTCCAGGATCACCTTGCGATGCGATCCCGTCCAGAACGATTTGCTCACATTGTCGAATTCAAGCATCGAGCCCCCACTTCAACCCCATGCAGGATGTGCATGGGTTGGTTTCCATAGGGTTTAGAGGCCGAGTTTGGCTGGATTGTGGCTAATCCTTAGCAAAAAGCGGGTATTGTTCATGGAGCCGGATCGGACGCACTGCGCCTCGCGGGTGCTGGGGGCAACGAGACCGTATTCTATAAGCGGATGAATGCGTGTCCGTACAATGCCGCGGGATTCTGATCCGGAGACATATTCAGCGCACAAAGCGTCGCGAATCGCCTATCGCGCTTTTCGCAACTCTGGCTTGGTAGCAGTCAGATGCATGCGATTTGGGCGATATGGAGTCAAAGTGACGCATTTTATGATGAGAGAATGGACTGACTTCTTTCGTTTTGCAGGCGTTTTCCCTGACTTGCTGCCTCAATACTGTTCAATTGTCCCGCAGACGTCCGTTTGGACGCGAAACTTGGACGACCGTGTTGCAATGCGGGCCGCAACGCGATTTATTTCATCCAGACAAGCGGAAGCAATCCGTGGACCAAACAGGGAGTTCGTTTTTGCCCGACACGTCAAACAGTGACGCGTTCGTCGAATTTGAACGAGTGCAAAAGAGCTACGACGGCGTACAGCTAGTCGTAAAAGACCTTAACCTTACCATGCCGAAGGGAGAGTTTCTGACGATGCTCGGGCCCTCGGGATCGGGGAAGACCACCTGCCTTATGATGCTTGCCGGGTTCGAAACAGCGACCCACGGCGAAATCAAGCTGGATGGCAAGCCGATCAACAACATCCCGCCGCACAAGCGCGGGATCGGCATGGTGTTCCAGAATTATGCATTGTTTCCGCATATGACCATCGCGGAGAACCTCAGTTTTCCGCTTGAGGTGCGCAAGATCGGCAAGTCCGACCGCGAAGCCAAGGTCAAGCGGGCGCTCGACATGGTTGAGATGGGGGCCTTTGGGGGCCGCCGTCCAGCGCAATTGTCGGGTGGTCAGCAGCAGCGGATCGCGTTGGCGCGGGCGCTGGTGTTCGAACCAGAGCTGGTTCTGATGGACGAACCGCTGGGCGCGCTGGACAAGCAGCTGCGCGAAAAAATGCAGTTCGAGATCACGCACCTTGCGCACCGTCTGGGCATCACTGTGGTCTACGTGACCCACGACCAGACCGAAGCGTTGACCATGTCGGACCGCGTTGCCGTCTTTGACGATGGACGCATTCAGCAGTTGGCCCCGCCCGACGAGCTTTACGAGAAGCCGCAAAATAGCTTTGTCGCGCAGTTCATCGGCGAGAATAACACGCTCGAAGGCACCATCCGCGAGATCAAGGGTGAGCGGTGCGTCGTGCAGCTTGACGATGGCGGGCTGATCGACGCGAAGCCGGTCAATGTCAGCAAGGTTGGCGAACGCACCCGCGTGTCGATCCGGCCGGAGCGGGTCGAGATCAACAAAGACCGCTTGCAGGAAGGTGCACATACGCTCAAGGCGGAAGTGCTCGAGTTCGTTTACATGGGCGACATCTTCCGCACTCGGCTCAAGGTGGCGGGCAATGACGAATTCGTCATTAAAACGCGGAACGCGCCGGATCAGGTGCGACTGGAGCCGGGAACGCAGATCGACATCGGGTGGCTGCCCGACGATTGCCGGGCCCTCGACGCGTCTAACTAGCAAGATTGTCGCGGGGGTGATCTGTGTCCCCCCGTGTCATTACAGGCGTTGCTGGTTCGGCCCGACCGCCAGCGCCATCTGTCATAACCGGGTCGAACGGGAGAATATGAATGAAACTGTCTAAAACACTTTTGGCGACCAGCGCACTTACCGTTGCCGCTGCAGGTGCCTATGCAGCAGGCCATGGTATGGCCGACAACATGACACTTGTCAGCTGGGGCGGTGCTTACCAGGCGTCGCAGCAGAACGCTTATGTTGCGCCGTATATCGAGATGAACCCGGATGTCAGCGCCTCCTGGGACGAAAGCTCGGCTGAAGCCGTGGCAAAGCTGCGCGCTATGAACGAAGCTGGCAACGTCACCTGGGATCTGGTCGACGTTGTTGCGGCTGATGCGATTCGCCTTTGCGACGAAGGTCTGGCGATGGAAATCGACCATGACGAAATGCTGGCAGCGGCCCCCGATGGCACACCGGCATCGGATGACTTCGGCGATCTCATCGTGTCCGACTGCTACATCCCGCAGATCGTGTACTCCACGACCTTCGGCTACCGCACAGACATGGTCCCGGCCGGTGTAGAGCCGCCGTCCGACATCTGCTCGGTTTTCGATCTGGAAACCTATCCGGGCAAGCGCGCGCTGGAAAAGCGCCCGATCAACAACATGGAATGGGCGCTTCTTTGTGACGGCGTTGCCAAAGCAGACGTCTATGACGTTCTGGAAACTGACGAAGGTCAGGACCAGGCTCTGGCCAAGCTCGACACCATCAAAGACGAAGTGATCTGGTGGAACGCTGGCGCAGACACGCCACAGCTTCTGGCAGATGGCGAGGTCTTCATGGGTTCGACCTATAACGGTCGTCTGTTCTCTGCCATCGTCGAGCAGGGCCAGCCCATCGGCATGATGTGGGACGCGCAGGTGTTCGACCTTGACGGTTGGATCATCCCGGCGGATCTTCCGGAAGACCGTCTGGCCCGCGTGATGGATTTCGTTCGCTTCGCGACCGACACCCAGCGTTTGGCTGATCAGGCCAAGTACATCTCGTACGGTCCCGCACGTGCGTCTTCCGCACCGCTGGTGTCCACACACGCAGAGCTTGGTATCGAAATGGCACCGCATATGCCGACCGATCCGAACAACGCGACCAACACGTTCCTCTACAACTACGAGTTCTGGGCTGACTATCGCGACGATATCGACGCGAAGTTCCAGGCGTGGCTGGCACAATAAGCCTTTGACGGCTTTGGGATGGGCCTGTTGGCCCATCCCGCACCAAAAGGACAGTCTGATGCCCAAAGGCTATATCATCGGCCATATCACGGTGAACAATCCCGAAGCCTACAAGGAGTATATCGAGCGTGACACGCCGATCCTTGAAAGCTACGGCGCAAAATTCATTGTCCGGGGCGGACAATCCGAAACGATGGAAGGCGAGACACAGAATCGCCACGTCGTCATTGAATTCGACGATTTCGAGACAGCAACGCGCGCGTATCACGACCCAGCCTATCAAGAGGTCGCAGAGATTCGCCGTCTCACCGCTACAAGCACAATCATCCTAGTCGAGGGCACCTGAGCCATGACGGACGCAGCAACCGAACCCGACAAGATCACGGGCCCGACGCCCGACAATGCGCTGCGCGCAGCGGACAAGGCCAATGACGGCCCGGTTCTTGCTGCGGACGGCCGACCGCTGAAACAATCCCTTAACCGAGCTTTGCGTGCGCAGAAATTGCGGGCCCTTGCCCTGATCGCACCGCTTTTGATTTTCGTTCTGGTCAGCTTTATCGCGCCGATCGGCGACATGCTCTTCCGGTCTGTGGAAAACCAGATCGTGCGCGATACAATGCCCCGAACTGTGGCGGCTCTGGCCGATTACGATGCCGCTGCTGGCGGCGTGCCGCGCGACGAGGTGTTCGAGGCGGCCTATTACGATGTGTTTTACGCCGCCGAACGCAAGCTGCACACCCGGCTAGGGTCGCGTCTGAACTACGAACAGACTGGCGCTTCATCGCTGTTCCGTAAATCAGGACGTGGGGTCGACGATATCGGTGAGGTTTACCAAGACCAATTCGAAGATTTGAACGGTGATTGGGACGAAGCCCGCCCGTGGGCGGAGTTGATGGGCGACCCCGCTTGGATCGCGGCGCAAGAGGGCTGGGATGGATCGGGCACAATGCCCGCGTTCGAACTGCGCTCTGACATTGCCGATGTTCTGCCGCGCACCGCCGCCTCCTATCAGATTTTCGCACGTTTCATGCAAACCGAAGAGGGCGACAGCCCTCTGGAGGAAGAGCCTTGGACAGTGGTGCACACCGCGCTGTATCAGGATCTTTCGGAAGGTGATGTCAGCGGCTACACTGGCCCGCGATCTGACATGCTCCAAGCTGCTGCGGCACTGGTCGCAAGCCCGGATTTCGAGACCATCGCGTTTCGCGACGGGTTGGAAGAGATCGATGAAGACTGGGTCGATCCTGAAATCTGGCAGACCATCAAGACGTACAGCCCGTCCTATACATCAGGGTATTTCCTGAACTCCGTCGACATGCAGAAAACGCCTGAAGGTCCGGCGCTGCGCGACGAGGATGAACGCATCTACGGCCTGCTGTTCCAACGCACAATGTTCATGAGTATGGTGATCACGATCAGCTGTATCCTGCTGGGCTATCCAATCGCTTACTTGCTGTCGAACCTGCCATCGCGCACGGCAAACCTGCTGATGATCCTCGTTCTGCTGCCGTTCTGGACCTCGCTTCTGGTGCGCACCTCTGCGTGGAAGGTGATGCTGCAACAGCAAGGTGTGATCAACGACACTCTGGTCTGGCTGGGGCTTGTGGCGGACGATGCACGATTGACGATGATCAACAACCAGTTCGGCACCATCGTGGCGATGACGCACATCTTGCTGCCGTTCATGATCTTGCCGATGTATTCGGTGATGTCGACTATTCCGCAAACCTACGTGCGGGCGGCAAAATCGCTGGGTGCGACCAACTGGACGACCTTCTGGCGCGTTTATTTCCCGCAATCCATCCCGGGCATCGGTGCGGGATCGATCCTCGTGTTCATCTTGTCCATCGGCTACTACATCACGCCGGAAATCGTGGGCGGGACATCGGGTATCTTCATTTCGAACCGGATTGCGTATCACATCTCAAGCTCGCTCAACTGGGGTCTTGCGGCCGCATTGGGGACGATCCTGCTGGTGGTGGTTCTGCTTCTATACTGGGCCTACGACCGGATCGTCGGCATCGACAACGTGAAATTGGGGGGCTGAGCCATGTCGGAAGCCATTCTCACACCGATCGAGAAAAAGCCCATCGGGTTCACTGCCGGTGTTCTGGCCGCTGCAGGCGGGTTTGCCGGGTTGTTCCTTGGCACCGCGCAAGGGTCGGGCCTGTTGGGTATCCTTGTTGGTGCCGCTTTAATGGCAGCACTGGCCTTTGTCGCCATGCAGGTGCTGGGTGAAGCGCTGGAAAAGCCGGTGCGCTGGGGCATGATCGCCGTGGCGGCTGTCGCGGGGTTTCTCTTCAACGGCATTCCGGGCCTGATCATGGGCGGCCTTTTTGGCTGGTTCTTCGGCTGGTTCATCTACTGGATCGGTATGGGGCGATACCGCGCACATTTGGTGCCCTACCTCACTGGCGGACAGGTCCTGTGGCATTATTCGTTTCGCGTGCTGTGCGGTGCGATCTTTGTCTTCCTGATCACGCCGATCATCGTCGTGATGCCGCTGTCATTCAACGCCGAGGACTTCTTTACGTTCACGCCGGAAATGCTGGCTTTCGATCCGGCGGGCTATAGCCTCAAACATTACCGTGACTTCCTGACCAACCCGGAATGGACAAACGCGGTCAAGAACTCGTTGATGGTGGCTCCGGTTGCGACGTTGATCTCGGTGTCTTTGGGCACACTGGCGGCCATCGGCCTGAGCCAGAGCCACGTGCCGGGCAAGCGGGCGATCATGGCGATCCTGATTTCTCCGATGATCGTGCCGCTGATCATCTCGGCTACGGGGATGTATTTCTTCTACTCCAAAATTGGTCTGGTCGGCACCTATTGGGGTATCGTTCTGGCGCACGCGGTGCTGGGTATTCCGTTTGTTATCATCACCGTGACGGCCACGCTGGTGGGCTTTGACCGGTCTCTGACACGGGCTGCTGCCAATATGGGCGCAAACCCTGTGACCACCTTCTTCAAGGTGCAGATGCCGCTGATCCTGCCGGGGGTGATCTCGGGGGGTCTGTTCGCCTTCATCACCTCGTTCGACGAGGTGGTTGTGGTGCTGTTCATCGGCTCGGCCGAGTTGCAGACTCTGCCGTGGCAGATGTTCAGCGGTCTGCGCGAGCAGATTTCGCCGACGATCCTTGCCGCCGCAACGATCCTTGTTGGTATCTCGATCTGCCTGCTGACCTCGGTTGAGATCCTGCGCCGCCGGTCCGAGCGGCTCCGGGGCATGTCACCGGGATAAGGGGAAAGCCGCTTGGAAGCGGCTTTTCCGCATTTTTGAAAATGCAGGCGAAGGCTTTTGCAAAAGTCTTTTCGCTCAAAAAAAAAGGCCCTGCACCACCATGCAGGGCCTTTTCTTTGACTAAGGTCGAGATCAGCTGCGAACGAGCTTTTCGTAACCTTCCGCGATCTCGCGGGTCAGCGATCCCACTTCGAAGTTGTAGTCGCCGATTTTTCCAACCGGAGTGACCTCAGCAGCCGTGCCGGTGAGCCAGCACTGCTCGAAACCTTCAAGTTCTTCCGGCATGATGTGGCGCTCATGGACCTTCACCTGGCGCTCTTTGAGCATACCGATCACCGTCTGACGGGTCAGGCCGTTGAGGAAGCAGTCGGGTGTCGGCGTGTGCACTTCGCCATCCTTGACGAAGAAGATGTTCGCGCCTGTCGCTTCGGCCACATAGCCGCGATAGTCGAACATCATCGCGTCCGAGCAGCCTTTGGCCTCAGCCGCGTGTTTGGACATGGTGCAGATCATATAGAGACCCGCCGCCTTGGCGTGGCTCGGGATGGTTTCTGGCGATGGGCGCTTCCATTTGGAGATGTCGAGCTTGGCGCCCTTCATCTTGGCATCGCCGTAATAGGCGCCCCATTCCCAGCTTGCGATGGCCATGCGGACCGGGTTGCGCGCCGACGCGACACCCATGTCTTCGCCCACGCCGCGCCATGCGACCGCGCGCACATACGCATCGGACTGACCGTTGGCTTCGAGAACCACTTTCTTGGCTGCTTCGATTTCGTCCACCGTATAGGGGATTTCGAAGTCAATCATTTCCGCTGACCGCTTGAGCCGCTCTGAATGCTCGCGCGATTTGAAAATCTTGCCGTTATACGCACGTTCGCCTTCGAAGACCGAGCTGGCATAGTGCATCGCATGGGTCAGGATGTGGACATTTGCGTCGCGCCAATCGATGAGCTGGCCATCCATCCAGATCTTGCCGTCGCGGTCGTCATAGGTTCCGGCCATTTCAATTCTCCTCGCCCGGATTTTCATAAATTGCGCAGATTAGGTCCGCATCGGACATAATATTGCGCCAAAACTCAGATTCGCTACCATTTGAGCCTTGGAATGTCAATAAGACTGACGTATTTTCGAGGGTAACAAAAAGACGGATTGGACGACGGACCATGGCGGACGGACCCACCCAAAGTGGATCAAGCGGGCAGGCGCTGCTCTATCTCACGGACGAACAGCTGCGGCAGGGGATCGAAGCGATGTTCTTTGCTTATCGTGGGTTCACAGCTGACCCGGACCGCATTCTCGAGGGTATGTCCTATGGCCGGGCCCATCACCGGGCCATTCATTTTATCCATTGCGCCCCCGGCACCACGGTGAACAATCTGCTCGCTATTCTTGGCGTCACCAAGCAATCTCTGAACCGTGTGTTGCGCACTTTGATCGAAGATGGTCTTGTGACAAGCCATGTAGGACGCAGCGACAAGAGAGAGCGGCATTTGACCCTGACCGAAGCTGGAGAAGCGCTGGAACAGCAATTGTCTGACGCACAGCGCGCCCGCATGCGGGATGCCTATCGCAAGGCCGGACCAGAGGCGGTTGCCGGCTTCAAGACTGTTCTCGAAGCTATGATGGATGAAGACATGAAGCGCGCCTATATCGCGATGCGGGAAGGACGCTGAAATGGCTGAGCCCGATGCACACCTGCTGATTGTCGATGACGACGAACGTATCCGTGGGTTGTTGCAGAAATTCCTGATCCGCAACGGCTTTCTTGTCAGCGCAGCCCGTGATGCCGCTCATGCCCGACGCATTCTGTCAGGGCTGGATTTCGACCTGATTGTTCTGGATGTGATGATGCCGGGCGAAGATGGGATCAGCCTGACGCGGGGCATTCGGGAGCGTTCGACCACGCCGATCCTTCTATTGACCGCGCGCGCCGAGACCGAGGACCGCATTGCCGGGCTTGAGGCCGGGGCAGACGATTACCTTGCAAAGCCGTTCGAGCCGAAGGAGCTGTTGCTTCGGATCAACGCGATTTTGCGTCGGATGCCGGAACAGACTGCTGCGAACAGCGCGCCGAAATACCTCAACCTCGGGCCGATCCGCTATGATACGGAACGGGCCGAAATGTGGCGTGGCGAAGATCTTGTTCGCCTGACCTCGACCGAAATTCAGCTGATGAAAATCTTTGCCGCCAAACCGGGCGCCGCATTGAGCCGCACACAATTGGTCGAGGAGCTGGGCCGCGACCGGGGGCAGAGCCAGGAACGGGCGGTGGACGTACAGATCACCCGCTTGCGCCGAAAGCTCGAGGACAATCCGAAACAGCCGCGCTACCTGCAAACGGTGCGCGGTGCTGGGTATATGCTTGCGCCCGACTGACGGGTTTGATTTTTGCATATTTGGAAAAAGAAGAAGCAAGGAAGGCGCGCGTATGGCGACGGCACTGATCACACATGCGGAGTGTCTGGACCACGTGACACCGGACGGGCACCCCGAACGGGTGGCACGACTGGAGCATGTGCTTCACGCGTTGCAAGGGTTGGATTTGCGCCGCGAAAGTGCGCCTTTGGTCGACCCGGCACATTTGGCGTATGTGCATCCGCAATCGCATATTGAGTCGATTATTGCAGCGCAGCCCGCAGAGGGTTTGCACCAGCTTGACGCTGACACATGGATGTCTCCGGGGAGCGTGAATGCAGCACTTCGGGCTGCCGGGGCTGTAATCCGGGCGGTCGATTTGGTGCTGGACGAAGAGGTGGGCAACGCGTTCTGTGCCATCCGTCCGCCAGGACACCACGCAGAAACTGCGACGCCGATGGGGTTCTGTCTGTTCGGCAACGCCGCCATCGGGGCCAAGCACGCGCTTGAGGCACATGGCCTGAGCCGTGTCGCTGTTGTGGACTTCGATGTGCACCACGGCAATGGCACACAGGATTTGTTGTGGAACGAAGCGCGGGCGCTGACCATCACCAGCCAGCAGATGCCGCTCTGGCCGGGCACTGGTGATCCGTCGGAACGGGGCGCGCATGACAACGTGCTGAACGTGCCCTTGCCGCCGCGATCTGGCGGCGCCGAGATGCGCGCGGCTTATGAGGCGCAAGTGTTCCCGCGTCTGCGGGCCTTCCAGCCCGAACTGATCATCATCTCTGCCGGCTTCGATGCGCACCAGGATGATCCGCTCGCGGAGTTGCAGTGGTCGACCGAAGATTTCCGCTGGCTGACCAAACAGCTTTGCACACTGGCGGAAGACCTGTGCGACGGGCGGATCGTCTCGACTCTGGAAGGTGGCTATGATTTGTCTGCGCTCGCGGAAAGTGCGCTTGCGCATGTGGAAGAACTGATGGAGGCCGCGTCATGAGTGACACACCTGTAGACGAGATGAGCTTTGAAGCCGCTATGGCCGAGCTTGAAAAGGTGGTGGGCCAGTTGGAGCGCGGTGATGTGGCGCTTGAGGAATCCATTTCGCTTTACGAACGCGGGGCGGCACTGAAAAAGCGGTGTGAAGCCAAGTTGAATGAGGCGCAGGAAAAGGTCGCGGCGATCACGCTGGATGCCGATGGCAAGCCCACGGGCACCGCGCCCTTTGATCCCGAGTAAGCCGGGGCGATGTTTTCTGACGCGCTGCGCCGCGATGCTGCCCGGATCGGCGCGCATCTGGACGAAGTTCTGGCGAAGGAACCTGACCTGCCGGTGATCCATGGTATGCGGTACGCGGTGTCGGGCGGCAAACGGTTGCGAGGGTTTCTGGTGATGGAAGGCGCGCGGCTGAACGGCGTGCCTGAGGCACAGGCGATCTGGCCTGCGGCAGCCATTGAGGCGATCCATGCCTACAGCCTTGTGCATGATGATCTGCCCTGCATGGACGATGACGACCTGCGGCGCGGTCTGCCCACGGTGCATCGCAAATGGGATGACGGAACGGCGGTTCTTGTGGGGGATGCGCTCCAGACGCTGGGGTTCGAACTGGTGCTTGATCCAGCGTGCCATGGCGATGGTGCGGTGCGGGCCGATCTGGCGTTGAGCCTTGCGCAGGCGTCAGGCCACAAAGGCATGGTGTTAGGCCAAGCGTTGGACATTCTGGCGGAAACCGCTGAGACGCCATTGACGCTGGACCAGATCACCGAATTGCAAGCGGGCAAGACCGGAGCGCTGATCGTGTGGTCGGCACAGGCAGGGGCGCGGCTGGCGCAGGCCGACCTCAAGCCTTTGACCGACTACGCCACTGCCCTCGGCCTCGCGTTTCAGATTGCGGACGATATTCTGGACGTTGAAGGCGATGAGACTACAGTTGGCAAGGCGGTTGGCAAGGATGCAGATCGGGGTAAGGCCACGTTTGTGTCGCTCTTGGGGCTGGACGGTGCAAAGAGGCGCGCGTCTGATCTGGTCGAGGCCGCATGTGATGCCTTGTCGCCCTATGGCGCGCGGGCGCAAACCTTGAATGAGGCGGCGCAGTTCGTTATCTCGCGCGACACCTGATGCGACCCGGAGGCGCGGTATATGTCCTTTTCCACAGAGACCCCGCTTCTTGATACGGTCTCTTCCCCGGCTGACCTGAAACGGTTTTCCGATGCCCAGCTTGAGCAGGTGGCGGATGAATTACGCCGTGCGACGATTACGGCCGTGTCCAAGACCGGCGGTCATCTGGGTGCCGGGCTGGGTGTGGTTGAATTGACCGTTGCGCTGCATGCGATTTTCGATGCGCCGCGCGACAAGATCATCTGGGACGTGTCGCACCAGTGTTATCCGCACAAGATCCTCACTGGGCGGCGCGACCGTATGGGAACTTTGCGGCAGGAAAACGGGCTGTCCGGTTTTACCAAACGGTCAGAATCTCCATACGACCCGTTTGGCGCGGCGCACAGTTCGACCTCGATCTCTGCCGCTTTGGGCTTTGCCGTTGCGCGTGATCTGGGGGGTAATTGCGACACTGGGCATGGCGATGCGATTGCAGTGATCGGTGATGGTGCGATGAGCGCGGGCATGGCCTATGAGGCGATGAACAACGCGGGCCATCTGAAAAAGCGGCTGATCGTCATTCTGAACGACAACGAGATGAGTATTGCCCCGCCTGTCGGAGCGCTGTCGTCCTACCTGTCGCAGCTTTATGCGGGTGCGCCGTTTCAGGATTTGAAAGAGGCCGCCAAAGGCGCGGTGAGTTTCTTGCCCGAGCCGTTCCGCGAAGGGGCGAAGCGGGCGAAGGATTTGCTCAAGGGTATGGCCGTGGGCGGCACGCTCTTCGAGGCGCTTGGGTTCTCGTATGTCGGGCCGATTGATGGGCATGACCTTGAGCAGCTTTTGCCAGTGCTGCGGACGGTCAAGGACCGTGCGCATGGTCCGATCCTGATCCATGTCGTGACCAAGAAGGGTAAGGGTTATGGCCCTGCGGAGGATTCCGCTGATCGTGGGCACGCGCGGGCAAAGTTCGATCTTGTGACGGGCGAGCAGAAGAAAGCGCCGTCCAATGCGCCAAGTTATACCAAGGTGTTCGCCGACGCGCTCTTGCAGGAAGCGGCGGATGATCCGATGATTTGTGCTGTGACGGCGGCGATGCCGGATGGCACCGGGCTAGATCTGTTTGCGGAACGCTATCCATCGCGGACGTTTGATGTGGGCATTGCAGAGCAGCATGGTGTGACCTTTTGCGCCGGATTGGCGGCAGGGGGGCTTAAGCCATTCTGTGCGATGTATTCGACGTTCTTGCAGCGTGGGTATGATCAGGTTGTGCATGACGTTGCAATCCAGCGGCTGCCGGTGCGCTTTGCCATTGATCGGGCTGGGCTGGTGGGGGCCGACGGGGCAACCCATGCGGGCAGCTATGACGTTGCTTATCTTGCGAACCTGCCAGGCTTTGTCGTCATGGCAGCGGCGGATGAGGCGGAGCTGAAGCATATGGTTGCGACGGCAGTGGCGCATGATGAAGGGCCCATCGCGTTCCGCTATCCTCGGGGCGAGGGGCAGGGCGTTGAAATGCCGGAGCGCGGTGAAGTTTTACCAATTGGTAAAGGGCGAATGATCCGTGAAGGCAGCAAGGTTGCAATCCTGTCTTTCGGCACGCGTTTGGGTGAAGTTCTGACCGCCTGTGAGGCGCTTGAGGCCAAGGGCATCAGTCCGACCGTGGCAGACGCGCGCTTTGCCAAGCCGCTGGATGAGGATTTGATCCTCCAGCTGGCCGCAGACCACGAGGCGCTGATCACCATCGAGGAAGGTGCCATCGGTGGTTTTGGCAGCCATGTTGCGCAACTGCTGGCCGAGGCCGAGGTGTTCGACACGGGGCTGAAGTTCCGCTCGATGGTTCTTCCGGACATCTTCATTGATCAAGCCAGCCCGCAAGCCATGTATGACGTGGCGGGTTTGAATGCCGAGGACATCGAGAAAAAGGTGCTGGATGTTTTAGGCGTCGCCGCGATTGGCAAACGGGCTTAGAAGATCCCGCTGATCAAAGCGGCGACCACCGCCAGCGACAGCCCCAGAACGGTATAACCTGCAATCAGAACAAATCCGTCGCGCACCATCAGCGCAAAGGCGATCAGGGCAACGCCGCCTGCGCTGATCGATGTGAACATGGGCAGGATTTCCAGAAAAGGCCACGTCGCTGCAACGACCATGACCGCCAAGAGCGCGATCCGGTCCATTGGTGACGCGGACAAAAAGCGCAGCCTGTGTCGGCTGTTGCGGTCAAGCCAAGCGGCGGGTTTGCGTAGGTAGTCCACAGCGCGTTTCAGTTGCGCTCCGCTGAGCCGTCTGGTGGCGAGAAACCCAGGCAGCCACAAGTGGTCGCGTCCGAAAAATGCCTGAATGGAGATGGTGAGAATCACCAGCCCGCCGATGGTGGGCATCAAGGGTATGATCGACAAAGGCGACACGAGGATCAAAGACGGAACCAAGAGTGCCGCGCCAAAAGAGCGTGCACCGACCCGGTCGAGCATGTCCTGAATTGTTAGCCCTTCATGGGCGTCATGATGGCGGTGTTCAGCGCCGGTTGCGGGGTTTTCGGGGTCGAGCGTGTCCAGAAGGCCGGTGAGCGATCGTGGAGCGACCGGATCGGGTGTCACTGTTTGGCCTGCTCTTGCGCAAGGATGGCGGCCAAGCCTGACCGGTAATCGGGGTATTTCAACGCGACACCAAGATCCGATTTGATCCGGTCGTTCCTGACTCGTTTGCTTTCGGCATAGAAGCTGCGCGCCATGGGCGACAGCTCTGCGTCGTCGAAGGGCAATTCTGGCGGTGCATCGACCCCCAAAAGGGTCGCGGCGTGCAAGATCACGTCTTGTGGTGGGGCGGGATCGTCATCGCACAGGTTATACACGGTGCCCGGTTTGGGGTGTTGCATGGATGCTTCGAGCACTTGCGCAATGTCTTCGACATGGATGCGGCTGAACACCTGACCGGGTTTGATGATCCGGCGCGCGGTGCCGTCGCGGACCTTGGAGAACGGGCCACGGCCGGGGCCGTAGATCCCCGCCAGCCGGAAGATGTGGAGTGGTAAATCTGGGATCGCGGACCAAGCTGCCTCTGCCCGGACCCGGCGGCGGCCGCGTTCGGTGGCGGGGGTCAGCGGTGCGCTTTCATCAACCCAATCGCCTTGCGCATCCCCGTAGACACCGGTTGTCGACAAGTAGCCGACCCAATCAAGCCGTTTGGCTTGGGCTGAAACATCCGCTTTCAGCAGACCCAGCGTTGGATCGCCGTCTTCGGTCGGACCGGCGGAGATCAGCACGTGACTGGCATTCTCAAGCCACGGCAGAACAGCTTCACGGTCCCACAGAAGCGGGGTGATGCCTTGGGCATGAAAATCACGGAATTTGTCCGGATCGCGCGTTGTTCCGGCGATTTTCCAGCCTTTGGGCAACAGACGCTGAGCCAGAAAGGCCGCGCTGTAGCCGTGTCCAAGAGAGAGTAAAGTTTGATCCATATTGTGAACGTGGTACTAAAAATTCCAAAACCAAGCGGGCCAGTCACTTGCCCACGCAATTGTTAACGCTCAAGAGGCGTAATCGGATCCCTCAGAGTCCAGAATTTTCTTTAACTCAGACAAGTGGCGGGCATCCTGTTCGGGATAGCTTTCGAGTTCCTGAGCTGTTTTCTCGGCGATCTCGTCGGACAGCACATTGAGCGGCTGACCGGTTTGCAACGCGCGGATGTAGGTCTCGGCGGCGCGTTCGAAGTAATACAGGCGGTTGAACGTGTCTGCTACCGTGTCGCCGATGACCATCACGCCGTGGTTGCCCATGATCATCACCTTCTGCTTTGGATCGGTGCAAAGCTGCGCACAGCGTTCGCCCTCTTCCTCGAAGGCAAGACCGCCATACTGCGTGTCGATCACGTAGCGATTGAAGAACGTGGCGCAGTTCTGGTCGAGTGGGGGCAGGCGCGGGTCTTGCAGGCAGGCCAGCACCGTGGCGTGGATCGAGTGGACGTGCATTGCACAGCGTGCATGGGGACAGTGACGGTGCAATCCGCCGTGCAAACCCCAAGCGGTCGGGTCAGGTGCATTGGGGCCCTTCAGCGTTTCAGGGTCGTTCGCATCCACGATCAGCAGGTCGCTCGCTTTGATACGGGAAAAGTGCATTTGGTTGGGGTTCATCAGGAACCGTGTGCCGTCGTCATTGATCGACAGGCTTAGGTGATTGGCAACGGCCTCGTGCATGTTGAGCCGTGCGATCCAGCGGAAAGCGGCTGCAAGATCAACGCGTTCCTGCCAATGCTCCATATTTGGAGCGAGTTGCGTAACGGACATGGAAGCCTCCTGTGTTTGGGATCAAAGCAAGCCTTTCCCAACGTAAAGTCAAGCAGTGTGATATTGGTGTAGGGGTGTCAAAGTGGTCGCGACGGGACCCAAGCATAGCCGTCCGGACACAGCAGGAAGCATTCGCGAAGCCCGTGAGGTTTGTCGGTTGGCGGTTGCAGGACGGTGAAGCCGACTGTGTCGGCGCGTTGGGCTGCGTCGTCTGGGTCTGTGTCGAAGAGATGAATCTGAACCCCGGCGCCACGCGGCGGATTTTCTGGCAAAAGGTTTAGCAGTGGATGCTTGGCGTAGGTTGCGTCGGTGTGGAGTTGGAACACTTGTTGCCCATATTGCAGGATGGCGAAATCGCGTGAGGCCTGAAAGGCGCGCATTCCGAACAGCGTGCAAAGACCTTCGGTTTGCGCCAGCACATCGCGCACCAGCAGGTTCAATCCAATCCCGCGCAAGGATGCGCCGAACTCGGGCGCGGACACAGTTTCATAGTCCATGTGCATGCCTCATAGAAAAAGTCAGCAGTGCTGACCATTTCTCCAGCTTGATCCCACCCACGCAAGCTGTCAACCTGCGCGCGAGGCAGGCGCAAGACCAAGAAAGGCCCGGGATGCAGGACCGTTCCATCAATCTCGATGTTATCTCACCAGAGACCCCGGAGCCCGAGCGTTTCGACGATGCGAAGGCGGCGGTAGACCGGCTGTGCACGCTCTATGCGCAGTCCACGCAGTTCCTGTGCGACAGCTTTCAAACTGCGATGAAGCAGGGTCATCCCGGCGTGCGCTACCGCGCGTTTTACCCAGAGGTGCGGATCACAACGACCAGCTTTGCCAAGGTCGACAGCCGGTTGAGTTTCGGTCACGTGGCGCATCCCGGAACGCATGCGGCCACCATCACGCGGCCTGACCTGTTCCGTCACTATCTTGAACAGCAGCTGTCGCTGTTGATGGGCAATCACGGTGTTCCGGTCGAGGTGGGTGTTTCGGACACCCCTATGCCGGTGCATTTTGCTGTGGCGAACGATGCAACGATCACAGTGCCCCAAGAAGGGGCGGCGGACTTTATTCTGCGCGACGTGTTTGACGTGCCTGATCTGGCGACGACAAACGATGACATCGTCAACGGTGTGGCCAAGCCTGCGCCGGATGGAACAGAGCCTTTGGCGCCGTTTACTGCGCAGCGTGTGGATTATTCTCTGGCGCGGCTGTCGCATTACACGGCGACCGACCCGCATCATTTCCAGAACCATGTTCTGTTTACCAACTACCAGTTCTACGTGGCCGAATTCGAAGCCTATGCGCGGGCACAGCTTGCCGATCCGGACAGCGGCTACACGAGCTTTGTCAGCACCGGCAATGCCGAGATTTTCGAGGTGGACGCGCCGCTTCCTGCGGTCGACAAAATGCCCCAGATGCCGACCTATCACCTCAAGCGCAAAGGTGGGTCGGGGATCACTTTGGTAAATATCGGGGTGGGGCCGTCGAACGCCAAGACGGCGACAGATCATATCGCCGTTCTGCGCCCTCATGCATGGTTGATGGTCGGACATTGCGCGGGCCTGCGCAATTCGCAAAGCCTTGGCGACTTCGTGCTGGCCCATGCTTATCTGCGCGAGGATCGTGTGCTGGATGACGATCTGCCGGTCTGGGTGCCAATCCCGGCCTTGGCCGAGATCCAGATCGCGCTGGAACGCGCTGTGGCTGCCGAAACGCAGCTTGAGGGATATGACCTCAAGCGCATCATGCGGACTGGCACTGTGGCCAGCGTGGACAACCGCAACTGGGAACTGCGCGACCAACGTGGTCCGGTGCAGCGTCTGAGCCAAAGCCGGGCCATTGCGCTCGACATGGAAAGTGCCACGATTGCCGCCAACGGTTTTCGCTTTCGGGTGCCCTATGGCACGCTTCTGTGTGTTAGCGACAAGCCTTTGCATGGCGAATTAAAGCTGCCCGGCATGGCGTCTGATTTCTACAAAACACAGGTTGCGCGGCACCTGATGATCGGGATTCATGCGATGGAACACCTGCGAGAGATGCCGCTTGAGCGCATTCACAGCCGCAAGCTGCGCAGCTTCGAGGAAACCGCGTTCCTGTAGGCGATTCTGCCTTCGCGACATCGAATGGCGGTTTCGTCCGACTTAGGGTGTGACAAAGCTGTGGAAATCGGCTGAAAAAGGCGAAAAACGTCGGGTAATCGCCTACCAACCGTTGTGTTTCCTCGCAATATACGGTTAGTTTTTCACCACGAGGCCCAAGATCGGGCAGTTAAGGAGACCACGAAATGGCGAAACCAATGACCAAGACCCAGCTTGTGGCCGCTCTGGCCGAAGAAATGGGCAGCGACAAGAAAACCGCCGGAGCAGCACTGGACGCAGTGACCAACATCATCACCAAAGAAGTGTCTGGTGGCGGTGCCGTGACGCTTCCCGGTGTCGGCAAAATCTACTGCCGCGAGCGCCCGGAGCGCATGGTGCGCAACCCTGCCACTGGCGAGCAGTTCAAGAAAGAAGCCGACAAGGTGGTCAAGATGACCATTGCGAAGGCTCTCAAGGATAGCGTGAACGGCTGATCCGACCTCCAGACTTACCTTGAAGGCCGCTCGTCAGAGCGGCCTTTTGCATTTCAGAGATCAAGTTTTTGGCCCAGCCGGAGTGCTGTGTTCTTCGTGCAGGGCGGTATCGAGTTTGCCTTCCTCTAGGCCTTCGTTCTTCCACAGCGGCACGCCCGTCGATACAACCGAGCGGCCCATCATGTGCGCACCGATGGGCGCAGTGAGAAGGATGAAGAGAACGATGGCAATCACCCGGATGATGATGTCGGATGTGCCAAAGATCACGGCGCTGGACAACAGGATCAACCCGCAGGCCAAGGTGCCGATCTTGGTCGAAGCGTGCATCCGCAAAAGCACGTCTGGCAGGCGTAGCAAGCCAAGCGCGCCAATCACGGCAAAGAACCCACCAAGGATGATCAGGGAGCCGGCGACAACTTCAATCATGACGTGACCTTTCTCTGGAGCGTTCAGTGTTGCGTTCGGCAAAGCGGGCAAGGGCGACTGTCGCGAGGAAACCGACAAGGGCCAGCACCAGTGCCACGTCCAGAAACGCCGGGGTGCCATAGCGGATGGCAGCGAGGCCGCAGAAGGCGACGATGGCCACCGTCATGAAGTCAAGGGCGACGACCCGGTCCTGAAGGCTTGGCCCCTTGATCAGACGGACAAAGGCCAAAACGACCGAGATCACGATGCACATAAAGCCGATCTCAAGGCTGATTTCTAGAAATCCATCCATCACGCGCCCTCCACGGCATCAATCACCCAACGCTCCATCCCGTCCTTCAGGCTTTTGCGCAGGGCATCGGGATCGTCGGCAAACATCGCATGTACCAGCAGCGTCTTGCGGTCCTCGCTCACATCAAGGCTGAGTGTGCCGGGCGTCAGTGAGATCAGGTTTGTGACCAGCAGGATGCCCGTATCGGTTTTCACGTCGAGCGGCACCTCGATGATTGCGGGACGTGACCGGTGGCGCGGAGTGAGCACGTCGATGGCGACCGCGATGCTGGAGACGATCAGTTCATAGTGGAACATGATCACAAGCTTGATCCATGCGGCCACACGTTTGAAATAGCTGCTTGTCCCAATCAGCGGTTGGATCAGCCACAACGCACCATAGCCGATCACAAAGCCAGTGATGAGGCCAACGAGGGACACCGAGCCGGTGAACGCAACCCATGCGATGGCGAGGATGATGTTCAGTCCAAAGGTGTTCATGGCTGTTCTCCCAGCACCGCGGTGATGTAGGCTGTCGGGTCAAGAAGTTGCGCCGCAGAGGCCTCGGCGAATTGGACGAAAGGTTCAGGCATCACGCCGATGATGACGGTCAGCACAGCGAGCCCGGCAATTGGGATCAGCATAGCAGCACGGTCTCGGCTGGACAGTGACGACAGTTTCGGCTCGATCCCGTCGGGATGCGGTTCCCAGAACGCCTGCGCCCAGATCTTGGTCATCGAGTAGATCGTGAGCAGACCCACAGCCAGAGCGATGCCCGCAATGATCCAGCCCTGCACATCCAGCGCAGCCTTGACCAACAGGAACTTGGCCCAGAAGCCCGAGAGCGGCGGGAAGCCTGCGAGCGAGAAAGCAGGGACGACAAAGAGCACAGCCAGAAGGGGTGCCGATTTGTAGAGGCCTCCGATCCGCGAAAGCTCTGTCCCACCGGCGATCCGTTGCGCGACGCCTGCGATCAGGAACAGGTTTGCCTTCACCACGATATGGTGCACGAGGTAGAACACCGCGCCGACGATGGCGAGTGGCGTCAGCAGGGCAAGGCCAAGGATCATGTAGCCGATCTGGCTGACGATGTGGAACGACAGGATCTTTCGCATGTCGGATTGTGCGGCCGCGCCCAGAACGCCGACCACCATGGTCAGGCCCGCGACCCAAAGCAGGATCGTATGAGTGAAGGCGGTGTCATGGTCGAACACCAGCGTGAACATGCGCAGGAGGGCGTAGACGCCGACCTTGGTCAGCAATCCGGCAAACACCGCCGAGACCGAGAAGGCAGGCGTGTGATAGGAGGCGGGCAGCCAGAAGAAGAGCGGGAACACGGCAGCCTTGACCCCGAAGGCAATCATGAAGAGGACTGCGACGATGGTCAGCAGGCGTTGGTCCGCATCGTCCACAGCAGTTGCCAAATCGGCCATGTTAAGCGTGCCGGTCATGCCATATAGCAAGCCAATACCAGTCAGGAACATGATCGTGGACACGAGGTTCAGCGCCACGTATTTCACGCCGCCGTCGATCTGCTCGGGCCGTCCGCCCAGCACCAGTAGGCCGAAAGACGCAATCAGCATCACCTCGAACCAGACGTAAAGGTTGAAAAGGTCGCCGGTGATGAACGCGCCGACCACACCGGCGATCAGCATGTTGAAAAGCGCGTGGTAGCCCAAACGCTCCATGCCTTCGTCCACATCCGCAATGGCGTAGATGGATACGGCAACGGCAACGATTGCGGTGATCAGGACCATGACGGCAGACAAAAGATCCGCCACCAGCGTGATGCCAAACGGTGCGGCCCAGCCGCCCATTTGCCCGGCAATTACGCCATCGCGTAGGACCGTGTTCATGAGCATGATCGACGCGAACAGCAGCACCGCTGATCCGGCCACGGAAATCCAGCGCCCCAGCGGGCTTTTTCGCGTCAGGAACGCGAGGACCGCCGTCAGAAACGGAACAACGATCGGAAGTGCGAGAAGCCAGCTCACTTTTGTGCCTCTTCAGGTTCGGCCAGGCGCATGTTGTCTGGCGTCAGGGAGTTCAGTGTGGTCCACGCCCGGAAGACGAGGACGATGGCGAAGGCGAAAAGGCCAAAGCCGATGACGATGGCGGTCAGGACCAGTGCTTGCGGCAGCGCGTTGGCCACATCGACCAGTGGAGCATCAGCACCTTCGGGGATCAGCGGAGGTGCGCCATCGGTCAGGCGACCCGAGACAAAGATCGTCAGGTTGGCTGCGTTTGAAATCAGGACAAGGCCAAAGATGAAGCGCAGAAGGTTGTTCGATAGCATAAGATAAACCGCTGCCGACACCATGACGCCGACGGTTATGGCAAACAGGAATTCCATCAGATTTCCTCCTCCATGGCGAAGACAAGGGTGAGGATTGACCCGAACACCACGAGATAGACGCCGATGTCGAAGACCAGAACGGTCGACAGGGGCAGGCCCTTGTCGGTTTCGGTTGCTCCGATGAAAAGCCATTGACCGGTGAAAAGCGCATCACCGAAGAGTGCCGCGAACAGGCCTGCCAATAGTGCGATGCCCAAACCCCACATGGCGATGGTTTGCGGCAGTATGCGCAACGCAGCGCGGGCGTCCTGAGTGCCGCAGGCGATGGCGTAAAGAACAAACCCGGTCGCTCCGGTCAGTCCGCCGATAAAGCCGCCACCCGGTTCGTTATGTCCGCGCAGCATCATGTAGAATGAAAACACGAGCAGCAGACCGGCAAGGTAGCGCGTGCCGACGCGTAGGATGACGGAATTCATTTTTGGTCTCCTTTGCGTGTTGTGCGCAGCAGCGCGTAGGCTGACAGGGCGGCGATCACGACCACCGCGATCTCTCCGAATGTGTCGAGTGCGCGGAAGTCCACGAGGATGACGTTGACGATGTTGCGCCCGTAGGCTTCGGGCCAGCTTGTCGCTTCGAAGTAATCGGTCAGACGCAGATCAAGTGGGCTAGAGACGACGGCGATCAGGATCAACGAAACGGATGCGCCCACGGCAATCGACAGTGCCGCGTGGCTCAGTCGGAACTCGGCCTTAGGCAGCGACGGCAGGCGCAGCATCACCACCGCCACCAGCACCACGACCAGCGTTTCGACAAGCAACTGCGTGATGGCCACGTCGGGCGCGCTGAACACGATAAAGATCAGCGCGATGCCGATGCCAACCACACCTAAGGCTGCGATCCCGGCGATCCGCGAGTTGGTGACAAGCGCCAGAAGTGCGCCTGCAATGGTCAAAAGCGCGATAGAGGTGTGCTTCCACTCCACATCCGACAGATCGACGGCGATCAATGGCATGCCAGTGTAGACCAGAGTCAGCAGGATACCTGCTGCAATGGTCAGGAAGGTTGCGAAAAGATAGCTGGTGAGTTTGCCGTTTTGCACCAGCAAGGTTTGCCACTTTGCAAACCCCTTGAGCCCGTCAAGGAACCGATCCCAGCCGTGATCTAAGTTCGGGATTGCCTGGAAACCCTGTTCGAGCTTTGCGCGCAGTTGGACATGGAACTTATAGAACAGCAAGCCCAATACAAAGGTTGCGATGCTGAGGAACAAGGGAACATTGATGCCCGCCCAGAGCTTGAGCTCTTTCGCTTCGCCGACTTCGCCCGTCAGCGAAATCACGGTTGGGTTGATCAAAGCGACTTGCAACAGGTCCGGGTAAATCCCGAAAACCGCGCCAAGGCTGGCAAGAATGATCGGACCAGCCCACATCTGCCAGGGTGCTTCGCGTGGGGCTTGACCGGACGGGACGCCACCCTGCCAGAACGGTCGGAAGGCCACGACCCCCGCGACAGCAAGCATGAGTGCGTTCGATAGCAGCGCCGCGCCAGCCACGAACAGAGGTTCAGAGGCAACCGCGATCGCACCCGCGTATTTCAGTTCTTTGCCGATAAAGCCAAGGAATGGTGGGAAGCCTGCCATCGACAGCGCGGCAAGGGCTGCTGCAACAGCGGTGATCGGCATGAGCCGACCCAGACCGCCAAGGTGATCGGTCTCGCGGGTGCCAGTGGACAGATCAATACAGCCGACAACAAGAAAGAGCGACGCTTTGTAAAGCGAATGCACGATCAGGAAGGTCGCGAATGCGGTCATCGCATAGCCGGACTCCTGCCCAAGAAACAGCGTCAGCGTGCCAAGCGCCATGAGCGTGGTGTAGGCCAGAGCCTGCTTGAGATCTGTCTGGCGCAGCGCCAGCAGACTGGCAAATACGGCAGTCACAGCGCCAAAGATCGTCAGCGTCCAAAGCCAGACATCGGTGCCCGACATCGCCGGGTGCATCCGCGCCATGACATAGACGCCCGCCTTGACCATCGTGGCCGAGTGCAGGAATGCACTGACCGGTGTCGGGGCGGCCATCGCGTTGGGAAGCCAGAAGTGGAACGGCACCTGCGCCGATTTGGTGAACGTGCCTGCCAGCAGCAGGATCAGGATCGGCAGGTACATGGCGTGCTCTTTGAGCGCGCTGCCCTGCGCAATGATGCCGGAAATGCTGGTTGTGCCGGACGCTGCGGCCAAAAGGATCAACCCGGCGAGAAAGGCCAGACCACCCGCGCCGGTGACGAACAGCGCTTGCAACGCGTTACGGCGGCTTTTCTCGGCTTCATGCGAAAACCCGATCAGCATGTAGGAGGTGAGTGTCGTCAATTCCCAGAAGACGAAAAGCAGGATCAGGTCGTTGGCCAGGACAAGCCCCAGCATGGACAGCATGAATGCGGTCAAGAACAGGGCAAACCGGGCGTATTGCGGATGCCCGGCAAGGTATGTGTTGGAATAGAGCAGCACCAGCGTGCCAATGCCGGAAATCAACAATGAGAAGGTCAGGCTCAGACCATCCACAAGGAACGCCAGCTCAATCCCGAGGGAGGGAATCCAAGGGATCGAGACCCGGATCACCTCGTTTGCGGCGATCGTCGGCATGAGCGACACGAAATAAGCAAAAATCGCACCGGCAAACAGGACCGGGACAATCCCGGTCAGACCGTTGCCGCGTGTGTCGGTGGGAAATCCGCTCGCCATCAGTGGATACCTCCTGAGGGTCTTGCGCCGATCGGTGTGGCAAAGCCGGGGGCTTTTGCGGTCAGGACCGAGCAACTCACATGGTTGAGAATGGTTTCGGCGGTATTGCCGATGAACAGCCCGGCCACCCCGGTACGGGTCAGGGTGCCCATGACGATGGTGTCGATACCTTCAGCTGTGACATGTTCCGGGATTGCATCCGCTGCAACCCCCTTAATGTGTAGAACACGCATGATGTCATCGAATTCGGCATAGGCTGCCACAAGTTCTTGCAGCCGACCCTTGCTCTCGTCTTGGGTTTGCGTGACCAAGCGGTCGATTTCGCCTTCGGGAATGTTCGCCAGCCCATGCCGCAATGTTGCTTCTTCCTGCAGGTGCCAGACGTTCATTACATCCAGCTTGGCATTGTCGTTACGGGCAAGTGACGTCGCGAGATCCATCAGCGTTCGATTAAGGCTGTCCCGATCCGGGTCGAACGGGTCAGGATCGACCGCAACAAGAATGCGCCGCGACATGGGTTCGGCCGCCGAGTTCAAGACCCAGATCGGGCAAGGACATTTGCGCAAAAGGTGCATGTCGGCACCCGGAAAGACTCTGCGTCCGGCAGCACGGTGTGCACCCTTGATTACGATATCATGCCCTTGTCGCAAGACCTGACGGATAATTTCGATAAAGGGTGTGCCGATAAGCAGCTTCGTGTCGACCGCGATGCCTTTGTCGCGCAGCTTTTGCGCCCGATCTTCGAGCTTGGCGCGGTGGACGGCAATAACTGTTTCGCCGATATCGTGGCTGCCAAGGCCGGGGATCATAGAAAAGAGACGCGACATGTCCTGCGCGCCGCCACTGTCGATTGTCGTCACCATCGTGACGCGGGCCTCATTGGCACTGGCAAGCCAGACAACACGCTCCAACGCCAGTTCAAAGGCGCTCTGTTCGTCGCATACAAAAAGAATGTTCTTGAAACGCTGCACACCATGCTCCCTTGCCCAAAAAGGTAGATAGGGTGCATTCTTTATTGACCAAATCGAAAATAATCGCAGTATTGATAGAAGTCTTCTATCAGCGAGTGCGATGATGCCCAGTTTGCAGCAACTTCGATATCTGGTCGCAGTCGCGGATCACCTGCATTTTCGCCGCGCCGCAGAAACGTGCAACGTCACGCAGCCAACCCTCAGCGCGCAAATCAAGGAACTTGAGCTGCGGCTTGGCGCCAGCCTTGTCGAACGCAGCCGTTCAAAGGTCGTGATGACCCCGACTGGCAAGGATATCGCCGAAAGAGGGCGTCGTATCCTTCGGGAAGTGGCCGAGATTCACACCATCGCAAAGTCGCGGCAAAGTGTGTTGAGTTCGGTCATTCGGATCGGTGTCGTGCAGACCGTCGGGTCGTATTTTCTTCCACTCGTGATCCCGGAGCTGCACCGGACATACCCGAAGCTGGGTCTTTATGTGCGCGAGGGTCTTCCGGATGTGCTTTTGCGAAGTCTGGAGGACGGGGTGTTGGATCTCTTGTTCTTTCCCCTGCCGGTCAATCGGGTGGATCTGGACTCTCTGTCCCTGTTCCGCGAACCGATTCAGGTCGTGATGCCCGCTGATCACCGTCTGGCAAAAGAACCGGAAATCGACCCGGTGATGCTGCGCGGAGAGACAATCCTATCGCTGGAGCCGGGACACAGACTGTATGAGCTTGTGCGCCGGATTTCGGATGATTACGGAGTGGAATTGTCCCATGACTACGAAGGCACGAGCCTAGATACCCTTCGTCAGATGGTGGCGACCGGTATGGGTCTGTCGTTGATGCCGGCGCTTTACGTCAAATCCGAGGTGGCCCATCAGGACATCGTTGTTGCGCGCCCGTTTCGGGGAACTGCCCCCTCGCGCACCATTGGAATGGTCTGGCGCAAAGGCACCTCGCGCGAGGAAGAGTTTCGGTTGTTATCCGCGCTGGTCTGCAGGTCGCTGACCGAACGCGCGCCCGAGATAACCGTACTGGGCGACGTGCCGCGCCAGTCCTGACACGCCGCGGCTTTGGCCGTTTGGATTAAGTGTACTTCAGCAAACTTTCGACAGTGCGATCCCGGCGTTTTGCTGTCGAGGCCGCCCCTTTGCTCCAATGCGCCCCGTTTTCCAGCGATGCAGGGGCTTCGAAATCGAAAGGCACCTTGGAAAGATCGCTGTTCATCATCTCGATCAATTCGAACACTGGCGCAGATGCCCTGCGCCGGGCTTCTGAGAACATCAGCGACAGGGTGATCAGACGTCTGCTGTTATAGGGTGACATGGAGAAATTGCGCCAAAGCGCAGGGAAAGATGCCCCGATGGATGAATTGTAATAGACCTCAAGGAACATGAAATCTGCTGCCTTTTCCATGGCTGGCTCCGGTAGGTCCGATTGCCATGCCTCGAAATCCTCTCGGAAACGGTCTGCCACGTCTTTGTTAAAGTCACCGCGTGGGACGATGAACAAGCGTTCGATCTGCCAATCCGCATCGCGCCATTCGGCTTCGGGCCGGAACACGTAGACGGCGCGCAGAAGGTCTGTCTGGTGACCGCGAAGAATAACATTGCCGTCAGGAACGCCTTGGATGACGCCATTCTGGTATTCCCGAGGTGGAGAGGCTGGCGCGCCATATGTCAGCTCATACGCGTGTTTGTTCAACCGAACCTCGCGCCGCGCAATCCCGAAATTCCTTTTGTCATGGACTTCGTGGTCAATTTTGCAGACCCGGCACAGCTCTGCCGCGATGGCGGCGTCTCGGCGGGTCGCATAATTGTTGATGTGGGTATAGAACTGTTTGATCTTGCTCAGATGTTCGCCGGCAAAGGCAAGCAGAAGCCTGCTGTCCATGCCGCCGGAAACTGGAAGGGAGCAAGGATAGTCCTGCGCGATGGCGCCGATATTGGCCCGCGCGGTTTCAATGATTTCGCGATATGTGTCTGTTGGGTCAGCCGGCTCTGGGGTGAAGCGGATATCTCTTGGCCAGAACCGGTTTGTCTTGAGTGTGTCGAGGTCAAGGTAGTGGTTAGGATTAAGCCTATGCACATCGGCGTCTGCCGTGTGGAACAGGGACAGTTTGCCGCCAAGATCACGGATCACATCGAAATCATATTTGGGATGTGGGCGCAGAGGGCGCTTGATGGCCAGCAAGACCGACGACGCAACATAGCCATCCTCAGCGTTGAAAACCGCCCCGATCATCCCGACGGGATCGGTGTATAGCCGCGATTGTCCGCGTGCTCGCATGACAAAGGCGTAACGCCCGGCTGCATCATCAAGATATTTTTCGAAATGGTCCCAGAAGATTTTTGACGTTTTCTTGAAAGGAAGACATACCGCTGCTGCCGACTGCTCGGCCTGCATGCCCACAGCAATCCCCAGAACGAAGCCGACCAAGGCGCCTGCGGCATCGCGCACCTCACGAACGGGGAGGTCTTTGCCGCTGTAGATATTCAGCGCATCGAGTTTGCGCGCTTCGAACCCATCAAGTGCTTCATCGGATCGGGAAATCACATATTGATAGCGAAACCGATGTTCAAATGGGCCGTACCTGAAATTCCAATGCTGCTGTGCTTGAAACATATCTGCCTGCCACTGCGATTTGTTTTTTCTTTACAGTGACACAGTGATTCGCTTGGCGAAATGCTGTTCTTCAACGCGCGATGCAAATCTGGATAGCTGTGGGATTGTATCCACGGTTGATGGCGCCGTGCATCCGCGTACCCAGTCTTTGATCTGAGCGATCATGCGGGATGCGGAGTGTCGTGTTCGCTGCGGCAGAGGGTCCTGCCTTCACGCGGAATAACACTGTGGCCACCATTCCGCTGTTGCGGGCTGCGCTCAACGGTGGAAACGCAAGACAAGCTAGGGAAATGGTGGAGCCTAGGGGGATCGAACCCCTGACCTCTTGCATGCCATGCAAGCGCTCTCCCAGCTGAGCTAAGGCCCCATTTGTGCGCGTTCAATTACGCAAAGCCGGGGGCGGGATCAAGCGCGATTCCGCCCCTTCAGCAGAAATTAATCGTCGTCGTCACTTGCGACGTCAGCGATATCGTCCAAAGACACGTTATCGTCGTCGTCATCCTCGAGAACATCATCATCGTCATCGAGATCAACATCGACATCATCGTCTTCCAGGACATCGACTTCTTCGTCCGTTTCCATCTTGGCCTTGCTTTGACGGTCTTCAGCATCAGCCGCGATCATGCGGGTCTTTCCGGTGTCAATCTCAACAACTTCGCCGGTATATGGGCTAATGATCGGATTGGCATTCAGGTCATAAAAGCGCTTGCCAGTGGTTGGGCAAACACGTTTGACGCCCCATTCTTCTTTGGGCATGGGTCATCCCCTTTATTGCGTGGTCATATCGACAATCTGCGCCAACTGCCATAACACCGAACCGGTGTCAAAGGCTTTAGGGCGCAGAGTTCATCGAGCGGCATATGGGCGTCACAACCTTTCCTGGCAACCCCGAAATTCCGTTGAAGTTGCGGAAGAACACGCGTGCCCGGCGCATGACGCTTCGAATTTCAAGAGTCGACGGCGGTGTGACCCTGACTGTGCCACGTGGCGTGTCGGAGCGGGACGCACTGGCCTTTGCTGCTGAAAAGCGGGACTGGGTCATCGGACATCTGTCGAAACAGGCCACTCCAGAACGTGTCGGGCCGGGGCAGCGGTTGGATGTTTGTGGTCAGCCGTTCGAGGTTGTTCAGGGCACTGGCCGGCGGCTTTCGGTGTCTGATGGTCGCATCTCTTTGCCCGCACCGGTCGAGACAGGACGCATCCATTTGCTGGCATGGCTCAAGGAGCAGGCGCGCGCGGAATTGACACGGGCATCCGATCACTATGCTTGTCGTTTGGGCCGTCGCTACACGCGGCTGACGCTGCGTGATACGCGGTCGCGTTGGGGGTCATGCTCATCGGCTGGCGCGTTGATGTATTCGTGGCGGTTGATCCTCGCACCCAAGCCTGTTCTCGAATATGTGGCCGCCCATGAGGTCGCGCATTTGCAGGAGATGAACCACTCGGCTGATTTTTGGCGTGTGGTTGATCAGCTTTATGGACCACATCGCGAGGCGCGGGACTGGCTGCGGCATGAAGGCCCGAAGCTGCATCGCTTCCGGTTTGATGCTTGACCCGTTCCCATGCTGTGATCACAGTTCAGTATGAGCGTTCTAACCCGCCCCACGGAACCCACTTTATCAGCGCATGATCGCGTGTATCGCGGTTTGCGGAACCGGATCATGTTCGGGCAAATGTCTCCGGGAGAACAACTTACGTTACGCGGAGTCGCACGGGAGTTTGACGTGTCGATGACGCCCGCCCGTGAAGCGTTTCAGCGGTTGGTCGCCGAAGGCGCGCTGTCGATGTCGGCATCGGGGCGGGTTTCAACGCCCGAACTGTCGAACGACCGGATCGAGGAACTTGCTGCATTGCGCGCCCTGATCGAAGTGGAACTGGCGAGCCGCGCCCTACCGCGTGCCCATCTGGCCCTGATCGATCGGCTGCAGACGATCAACGGGACGATTTCCGACGCAATCTCGAATCGGGACGCGTCGGGCTATATCCGCACCAATCTCGACTTCCATCGTACCTTGTATCTGCGTGCTCAGGCACCGGCGATGCTGGCCATGGCTGAACAGGTCTGGTTGCAGCTTGGTCCGACGATGCGCGCGCTTTATGGGCGGTTGCGGCGGACGGAAGCGCCACAATATCACAGGTTGATCGTGGCAGCGTTGAAGGCCGGGGATGAACCCGGCCTTCGCTTGGCTGTTCGGTCAGACGTGACCCAAGGTCTGCGCCTCCTGACAGGATAACCCGACGTTCAATGTGCCATGAACACCGGCACTTCGCAGGTTTCGAGCATGTTGCGTGTTGCGCCGCCCAAGATCGCCTCGCGGAAACGCGAGTGACCATAGGCTCCCATCACCACCATGTCGGCGTTGATGTCGGTCACATGCCGACGCATCACGTCGGACACGCGCGGCATCGTCTTGGACAGCACGTCGATTTCGACCTTCACCCCATGCCGCGCAAGGAACTGTGACAATTGCCCGCCGGGATCGGACCGGGTCGGCCCATGTTTGGGTGGGTCGATGACAACGATATGTGCCGACTGTGCGGCGCTGAGCATGGGCAAGGCGCTGCGCACGGCTCGCAGCGCTTCGGCGCTTTCGTTCCAGCCGATCGCAATTTTCTCGGGCAGTTTCAGCTCTGACCAGCCATCAGGCAAGACGATGACCGGGGACTGCCCTTCGAACAAAGCGCCCTCGACGACCGGCTCAAGCTCGATACCGCGATCATCGCCATACGGACGCGGAACAATCGTCAGGTCAGCAAATCGCGAATGCGAGGCGACAAAGCGGGCCACATCCGCAAGTTGGCATACCGCTTCAATGACACCCCAGCGCATGCCGCTCGAATCGAGCTGCTTTTTCGCTGAAGCCGCCATTCCCGAGGCCGCTTCACGGGCCTGATGCAGGGTTTCCTGCAGAACGGCCGCGTTCATTCCGGCGTAATAATAACCGGTTTGCGTGCGATCTACGCCTATACACAAAACATCAACATGGGCGTCCAGCGTGCTGGCGATGGACGCGGCCTGGGTAACAGTCTCAGTCAGATGGGCCTGATCGGTGGCGACGGCCAGAATCGATTTGAAAGACATGTGTGACTCCCTTGGATGTATTTCCCACTGGCCTCACATTCGACTGAAGTCGCATGAAGCGCTTTGACACCCATCAAACAAGTCCCGCAATTCTATTGATGCAGATCAAGGATAGGTTTGTTCAAGTTTCGCATTAAGGGCCCAGTCTGAAAACCGCCTGCGCGGCAGCCGAATCGTGCAGGTACGACGAAGGGACAAAAAATGTTGAACTATATCAAGCTGATCGCGCTTGGTTTGATCACGCTCTTTGCGATGATTGCTGCAAGCTATGCGCGCGATTTAGCCTATCAGGTTCACGCCATTCTTATCATGGCGGTATCTGCCGGGCTCTTCCTATGGACGTTGCGGAACACCGATGAACCGGTGCCGGCGGCCGTTCTTGAAACAAGCTACATGGACGGTGTGATCCGCTACGGCGTAGTCGCAACGGCGTTCTGGGGTGTGGTCGGGTTCCTTGCGGGAACCTTTATCGCGTTTCAGCTCGCGTTTCCGGCGCTGAACTTTGATTGGGCGCAAGGCTATGCGAACTTTGGACGTCTGCGCCCGCTACACACATCTGCGGTGATTTTCGCGTTTGGCGGCAACGCCTTGATCGCGACATCGTTCTACGTGGTGCAACGGACCAGCGCCGCGCGTCTTTGGGGCGGGAACACGGCTTGGTTCGTGTTCTGGGGCTATAACCTGTTTATCGTTCTGGCGGCGACGGGGTATCTGCTGGGCGCAACTCAGTCCAAGGAATACGCCGAACCGGAATGGTATATCGATCTTTGGCTGACCATTGTCTGGCTGGCGTATCTGGCGGTTTTCCTCGGCACGATCATCAAGCGTAAAGAGCCGCATATCTATGTGGCCAACTGGTTCTTCCTGTCTTTCATCGTCACGGTCGCGATGCTGCATGTGTTCAACAACCTCAGCATTCCGGTCTCGATCTTCGGCTCCAAGTCGGTTCAGGTCTTCGCAGGCGTTCAGGATGCCATGGTGCAGTGGTGGTATGGCCACAACGCCGTGGGCTTCTTCCTGACCGCGGGCTTCCTCGGCATGATGTACTACTTCGTTCCCAAGCAGGCGGAACGCCCGGTCTTCAGCTACAAACTGTCGATCATCCACTTTTGGGCGCTGATCTTCCTGTATATCTGGGCTGGTCCGCACCACTTGCACTACACCGCTCTGCCGGATTGGGCGTCGACCCTCGGCATGGTGTTCTCAATCGTTCTGTGGATGCCCAGCTGGGGCGGCATGATCAACGGTCTTATGACGCTGTCGGGCGCATGGGACAAGCTGCGCACCGACCCGGTGATCCGGATGATGGTGATCTCGCTTGGCTTCTACGGCATGTCGACCTTCGAAGGACCGATGATGTCGATCCGCGCAGTGAACTCGCTGTCGCACTACACCGACTGGACCATTGGTCACGTGCACTCCGGCGCGCTTGGCTGGAACGGCATGATTACTTTTGGTGCTCTGTACTTCCTCGTGCCCAAGCTCTGGAACCGTCAGCGGCTTTACAGCCTGAGCATGGTCAGCTGGCACTTCTGGCTCGCCACCATCGGTATCATTCTCTACGCGGCCTCGATGTGGGTCACGGGGATCATGGAAGGCCTGATGTGGCGCGAAGTCGATGCAAACGGGTTCCTTGTAAACAGCTTTGCCGACACCGTAAGTGCCAAATTCCCGATGTACGTGGTGCGTGCTCTGGGTGGGGTCATGTACCTCGCTGGTGCGCTGATCATGTGCTACAACCTGTGGATGACTGTTAAGCGCAGCCCGGCGAAAGATGCCGTGGCCAGCTCAGCAGCTGTCGCGGCCGAATAAGGAGGCTTGGACAATGGGTATTCTTGACAAGCACAAGGTTATCGAAACCAACGCGACACTGTTGCTGGTCCTCAGCTTCCTTGTCGTGACCATCGGGGGATTGGTGCAGATTGTGCCGCTCTTCTATCTCGAAAATACCATCGAAGAAGTGGATGGGATGCGTCCCTATACGCCTCTCGAATTGGCGGGACGGAACGTTTACCTGCGCGAAGGTTGCTATGTCTGCCACAGCCAGATGATCCGCCCGATGCGCGACGAGGTTGAACGCTACGGCCACTACTCACTGGCGGCAGAGTCGATGTACGACCACCCGTTCCAGTGGGGGTCCAAGCGGACCGGACCGGACCTTGCCCGCGTCGGTGGCCGCTACTCGGACGATTGGCATGTCGATCACCTGCGCGATCCACAGTCTGTTGTGCCGGAATCGGTGATGCCGAAATATGGCTTCCTCGAAACGACGCTTCTGGAAGGCGAACATATCGGCGACGTCATGGCGACCAACGCGTTTGTCGGTGTGCCATACACTTCGGAGATGATCGAAGCAGCGCGTGCAGACTTCCGTGCGCAAGCTGATCCGGACAGCGACTTCGACGGTCTGCTTGAGCGGTATGGCGAAAGCGTGAATGTGCGCAACTTTGACGGTCAACCGGGCGTGTCAGAAGCAGATGCTTTGATCGCCTATCTGCAAGTGCTGGGCACAATGGTCGACTTCTCGACCTTCACCCCAGACGCAAGCCGCTAAGGAGGAAACTATGGAAACCTATTCTTTCCTTCGAGCCTTCGCTGACAGCTGGATGTTGCTCGTCCTGTTCCTGTTCTTTGTCGGGGTCATCTTTTGGGCCGTGCGCCCCGGCAGCAACAAGACACATCGCGACACAGCCAACATCCCGTTTCGCAATGAAGACAAACCCGCCGCATCCAAGGAGGCGAGGCCATGAGTAAGAAAGACGACGATCTTGATTATGAAACCACCGGTCACGAGTGGGACGGGATCAAGGAATATAACAAACCTCTGCCGCGCTGGTGGCTGTGGACCTTCTACGCCTGTATCGTGTGGGGCGTGCTGTATTCGATCGCGTACCCGGCATGGCCCGGTATCAAATCTGCAACGCCTGGGCTTCTTGGGTTCTCGACCCGCGCCGAGGTGGCCGAAGACATCGCACGGTTCGAAGAGGCCAATGCCGGGATCAACGCGCAGCTCGCCTCTGTCGAATTGACTGAGATCGCACAGGATGCAGACCTGAACCAGTACGCCCAGAACGCGGGTGCTGCGGTGTTCCGCACATGGTGCGCCCAGTGCCACGGATCTGGTGCGGCTGGTGCCAAGGGCTATCCGAACCTGCTGGACGACGACTGGCTCTGGGGTGGGGATATCGAGGCGATCCACGCAACCATCGCGCATGGGATCCGCAACGAAGAAGACCCTGACGCCCGTTGGTCACAGATGCCTGCTTTCGGCGAAATGCTGGCGGAAGACGAGATCAGCCAAGTGGTCAACTATGTGATGTCGCTCTCAGGTGAGCCGCAAGACGCCTCTATGGTGGCTGCCGGTGAGACCGTGTTCCTCGACAACTGCGCCGCCTGCCATATGGACGACGGAACAGGTGACCGTTGGCAGGGTGCACCGAACCTGACGGATGCGATCTGGCTCTATGGTGGCGATTACGCGACCCTGACCGAGACAGTGACCTATTCGCGCTTTGGCGTGATGCCGCCTTGGACAGAACGTCTGACAGAGGCCGAAATCCGCGCTGTGGCCAGCTATGTGCATGGTCTCGGCGGCGGCGAAGCCCCGGTCGAATAACCCCATACCATCTGGCTTTCGGGCCAGATGGGAAAGCGCCGGTTCCTCTTTCTGTTCGCGCGTTTCGAGGCACTGGCGCTTTTATTTTGACAGGCTGATTATCGTCTGCCACCGCGCCACGGCCACCGCCCGGCGCGGTTTTTGTTTGCCTGCCCGTGCCAGATACGCGGCGGCTGATACACAACCGGATCGATCACCGCCAATCCTCCCACCGCTTCGGTCCGTCCTGTGCGCGCAGATCTTCGCGATACCATGATTTGGGCATCGATGGCTGGTAACGGCTCGGGGATACGCCGCTTGCCCGGAAGAACGTTTTTGCAAATGTGGTGAACATGTCGGTCTCCTGTGATCTCTGTGTTCCTGCGCTCATACTTGCGTTTTGATGCAGCAGATGCGACTCAGGGATAAATCCAACGTGTAAGGTGAGATTACATGGTTGATTGGTCCCGGCTACCATCGCTTTCCGCCCTGCGGGCGTTTTGCGCTTTTGTCCAAACCGGATCAGTGACGGATGCTGGGACTGCGCTCAATGTCAGTCATGCCGCCATTTCCCAGCAACTGCGCAGTCTTGAGACTCATCTTGGAACCCCCCTGTTCGACCGATCCAGCCGCGCTTTGGAGCTGACTGACGACGGGCGCGACCTTGCTCGCGCATTGGAAGACGGGTTCACCAGAATTGCCGCTGGCGTCGAAGCGTTGACAAATGCGGATGCTCAAAGACCGCTCAACGTGGGGTGCACGCCGACCTTTGCCAGTGCGTGGTTGATGCCGCGCCTTGGCAGTTTCCAGATGGAACACCCGGGCATCGACATGATCGTCACGCCAAGCCCGGTTCTGACAGACCCATCCCCCGGCGGCATCGACGTTGCGATCCGCTATGGCTCGGGTGGTTGGGCCGGGCTTGAGTGCGAACGTTTGATCGACTCATCGCTTGTGGTCATCGGAGCGCCGTCACTGTTCAAAGGGACTGCGCCATCCGAACCGCGTGACTTGATCGACTACCCGTGGCTTGAGGAATTGGGCACGACGGAATCTTCGGCATGGCTGACCCAGCACGGGCTTGCACATGCGAAAGTGCTGTCGCGGACCCATGTCCCGGGAAACCTCATGCTCGATGGGGCGCGAAACGGGCAGGGGGTCGCGGTGTCCACGCGAATCGCCGTCGCCGAAGATCTTGCCGCAGAGCGCCTCATCGCCGTTTTCGAAGATCGACTGGATGCCGGGTACAATCTTGTCACGCGGCCTGGCGTGCAGCGTGCCCCGCTGAAGGCGTTTTTGCGCTGGATCCGAAGGGAAGCGGTAAAAACCTGAATTAAAGATACAGTATTTGATGCAAGTCAAAGTCTGGCGCCGCTGCCCCTGAGAAAAGACGATCAAGCCAATCCGTCTTTGGGAGCCAATTCGCTCGTGTCTCAAGCAGAAAACCAAACGCCGCCGAACCTTTACGCCCCACGGGAACCGATTTTCCCCAAGCGCGTGAATGGCAGTTTCCGCAGCTTCAAATGGATCATCATGATCGTCACGCTGGGCATTTATTATGTCACTCCGTGGATCAGGTGGGACCGTGGCCCGCAATTGCCGGATCAGGCGGTCTTGATCGACCTTGCCAACCGGCGCTTCTTTTTCTTCTGGATCGAGATTTGGCCGCACGAATTTTACTTCGTCGCAGGCCTGCTCATTATGGCAGGGCTTGGCTTGTTCCTGTTCACCTCGGCGCTGGGCCGGGTCTGGTGTGGCTATGCCTGCCCGCAAACCGTATGGACGGACCTTTTCATCCTTGTCGAGCGCTGGATCGAAGGCGACCGCAACGCGCGTCTGCGCTTGCACCGGCAGGAGAAAATGGATTTCCGCAAAGCCCGCCTGCGCCTGACCAAATGGGTGTCGTGGTTCTTTATCGGCCTCGCCACCGGCGGGGCGTGGGTGTTCTACTTTGCTGACGCGCCAACGCTGCTGCGCGATCTGGTGACAGGTCAGGCGCATCCGGTGGCCTACACCACCATGCTGATCCTGACCGCGACCACGTTCTTCTTTGGTGGCTTCGCCCGTGAACAGATCTGCATCTATGCGTGCCCGTGGCCTCGTATTCAGGCGGCCATGATGGACGAAGACACGCTAACCATCGGCTACCGCGAATGGCGCGGCGAACCGCGCGGCAAGCATCGCAAGGGTGAAGGGGCCGAGCAATTGGGTGACTGCATCGATTGTATGGCCTGTGTGAACGTCTGCCCGATGGGCATCGACATCCGCGACGGGCAGCAGATGGAGTGTATCACCTGCGGTCTGTGCATCGACGCGTGCGATGATATCATGGAAAAGGTTGGGAAACCGCGTGGCCTGATCGACTATCTGGCCCTGTCGGACGAACCGCGTGAACGTGCCGGGGAAAAGCCGCGTACAGCGTGGTTCCACATTTTCCGTATCCGTACGATGATGTACACCACACTCTGGGCGCTTGTGGGCGTCGGTCTGGTCTTTGCGCTGTTTATCCGGCCAGAGATCGACATGACCGTGGCACCGGTCCGGAACCCGACATTTGTCACGCTGTCGGACGGATCAATCCGCAACACATATGACGTGCGCTTGCTCAACAAACATGGCGAAGATCGTCCATTCCGCATGTCTGTCGTCGGTCACCCCGCCTTGCGGGTTCAGCTTGAAGGCACGCCCTACGAAACCGTCAATGTGCCTGCCAACGAAACCTTTCTGCAACGCGTCTATGTGGTGGCCGCTCCGGGGTCTGATCCGGCCGAAGCTGAACGCAGCGACATTCGGTTCTGGGTCGAAGACCTGACCAATGGCGACCGCGCCTACACCGACACGATCTTCAATGGGAGAACCAACTGATGACCAAGGAATTCAAACTCACCGGCTGGCACGCGTTGGCAATTTTCGGCGGCTGTTTTGCGGTCATCATCTCGGTCAATCTGGTGCTCGCCTATTCTGCGGTGAAAACCTTTCCGGGGCTTGAGGTGAAGAACTCTTATGTCGCCTCGCAGAGCTTTGATGCGCGTCGTGCTGAGCAGCAATCTCTGGGCTGGGAGGTGTATGCCGAAGCCAAGGGCGGGCTGCTGATCCTGAGCATCAAGGACGGCGAGGGCAAGCCTGTGCAGGCTGGAACGCTCAATGCTGTTCTTGGCCGGGCAACCCATGTTCAGGACGACCGTACACCGGATTTCGCTTTTGACGGTCGGGCGTATGTGGCGCGTGAAACACTGGCCCCAGGCAACTGGAATATCCGCATGAAAGCCACATCGCTGGACGGCGTTGCCTTTGAACAGCGCGTTGTCCTTCACGTCGAAAGCTGATCCATGACCCTCGCGATGCGCCCACCGACGTCGGCCTGTCCCGCCTGTTCCGCCGCACCTGCGGCCGAGGCTTTGGCCGAAGCGGCCGTGCCCAAAGACGTCAATATCGTCCTGTCTTTGCCATCGATCCACTGCGCCGCCTGTATTTCCGGCGTGGAACGGATCCTTGGCGCGACCGAGGGTGTCAAAGGCGCACGGGTAAACCTCACGCTTAAGCGGGCGCAGATCGAAGCGGCATCGGACGTGACGGCAGACGACCTGATCAGCGTGTTGGAGCGTGCCGGTTACGAGGCGCACGAGCTTGATACGACGGCGCTGCGGGCCACCGATACGGATAAGGCAGGTCGCGATCTGCTGATGCGCCTGGCGGTGTCGGGCTTTGCGGCAATGAACATCATGCTGCTGTCGGTCGCTGTGTGGTCGGGGGCCGATGGTCCGACACGGGACATGTTCCACTGGATTTCCGCAGCCATCGCCTTGCCCACCATCGCGTTTTCAGCACAACCGTTCTTCAAGCATGCGTGGACCGCGCTCAGGGCAGGGCGGCTTAACATGGATGTGCCGATCTCGCTGGCCATCGGTTTGGCGGTTGCGACATCGCTTTGGGAAACGTCGTTGTCTGGCGAACACGCCTATTTCGATGCGGCGATCACCTTGACGTTTTTCTTGCTGGCGGGGCGGTATCTGGACCACCGCACACGCTCTGCTGCACGATCTGCTGCCGAGGAGCTCGCCGCGCTGGAAGTGCCGCGTGTGTGGCGCGTGACAGATTCAGGCGAAGAACAAATCGCCATGTCTGCACTGGTCATTGGAGACCTGATCCGGGTGCGTCCCGGTGGTCGGATGCCCGTGGATGGTGAAATCGTCGAGGGCCAATCAGAGCTGGATCGATCGCTGCTGACGGGGGAAACCCGTCCAATCTATGCCGGCCCCGGTGCCACGGTGAGCGCAGGTGAGGTCAACTTGACCGGCCCACTGACCATCCGGGCCAATGCAGTTGGACGGGACACGTCATTGCATCGCATGGCCGATTTGGTCGCCATCGCTGAATCCGGTCGGTCGCGTTACACCTCGCTGGCAGACAAAGCGGCCAAGCTCTATGCGCCGGGGGTCCATATCCTTTCGGCTTTGGCATTCCTTGGCTGGTATTTCTACACCTTCGACCTGCGCACCGCGCTTAACATCGCGGCGGCGGTTCTGATCATCACATGTCCTTGTGCACTTGGGCTGGCGGTTCCAGCTGTCACCACAGCGGCATCCGGGCGCCTGTTCCGCAAGGGATTGCTGATCAAGGATGCAACTGCGTTGGAGCGGATGGCACAGGTGGACACAGTGGTGTTCGACAAGACCGGTACACTGACCGCTGGCACACCCGAGGTCGTTAACCTTGGCGATCACTCGCGCCGCGATCTTGGCATTACCCTCGCCTTGGCGGACGGGTCATCACATCCGTTGTCGCAATCTCTGGCCAAGGCCATCCGTAACATAGGGATCGCTCCGGCGAAGGTCACGAATATCACCGAGCGTCCGGGTCACGGCACCGAAGGTACATGGATGGGCGAGACGGTACGCCTTGGCCGCGGCAGTTGGGTTGGTGGCGGCGACAGCACCGAGACCTGTGCTTGGTTGCGCGTCGGAGACACTGTGGCCGATCCGTTCCGCTTTGCTGACCAGATCCGTGATGGGGTGGAAGCCTTGGTGGCACAGCTGATGGAAGACGGTTTTGAGGTCATCCTGATGTCGGGCGACACCACGCCTGCTGTGGAAGCGTTCGCGCACCGGATCGGCATCAGCAAATGGGTTGCTGAGGCGCTGCCGCATGACAAGGCCGCTAGGATTGCGCAGCTAACCGACAGTGGCAAACACGTGCTGATGGTTGGGGATGGTCTGAACGATACGGCTGCCTTGGCTGGGGCGCATGCGTCGATCTCTCCGGCCAGCGCATTGGATGCGGCACGTGTTGCGTCCGACGTGGTGCTGCTAGGCAAGTCGCTGGAGCCGATTGCCGATGCGCTGTCCACGTCACGCGTGGCCATCAAGCGCATTCGTCAGAATTTCACCATTGCGACGTGGTACAACATCATCGCTGTGCCATTGGCGGTGGCAGGTCTGTGTTCACCGTTGATCGCCGCCTTGGCGATGTCCAGCTCTTCGATTACGGTGTCGCTGAACGCCCTGCGCCTCAAATGAACCGGAGCCTTCGATGAACGTCCTGACCTATCTGATTCCTGTATCGCTGATCCTTGGTGGGATCGGGCTGGTGGCGTTTGTGTTCACGGTCCGGTCGCGACAATACGAAGACCCGGAAGGGGCTGCACAGCGTATCCTGTCAGACGACTACGACGACCACCCCAAAAGCTGATCCTTTGTGGGTCAGCTTGGCCCGATCATAAAGCACGTGACCTGTCGTGCCTGAAGTCTGCGGCATGCAAGGTCTGCTGAATCGCGGGTCAGGCCCATGAAGTTGGCATCAAAGCCGCGCGATCCGTTCACGACCTTGCGAAGGGAACCATCGAGAGTGGCCATTTCGGCAAGCGCGGTTTGTAGAAGCGCCTTTTCGGCAGCATGACGGCTGGAGAAGCGCCCGACATTGATGCCCCAATGCCGCCCGCCAGAGGTCGAGATGCGCGTGACGATTTCAGCCTCGCGCTTGGGCGCGGGGGCTGCTGGAGCAGCCTGTCGTGCCGTGGCTGATGCGAGAACCAGTGTTCTTGGCCGGACAACGGGTTTGACCGAAGCGCTGGGCGCGGCTTGCTCGGTGGACAAGGCCGCGTTTACCGTGGCCTCTGACACTGGGGTGGCTAAGGCAATCTGTGCTGAAGTGGCTGCCACGTCTTGCACTTCTGCTGTCTGGACGTCTTCGAGAACCGATTGAATGTCCTGTTTCAATTCAGCCACCAGCGCATCCGGCAGGATCGGTTCCGCCACCGGTCGTGCGGTTGGGCGCAGGCTTGTCTTCACTGCGGCGGCGACCACGCGAATGGATTTCGCCCGTGTGTTTGTTGACGGTGTTTGGCTGCGCGCGATCACAGTTTCGGTTGTAGCCGATGTGTCTGGGCCAAGGTACGGAGGTTTGCGCGGTGTACGCAGCGCCATGCGGCTAGGTGCCTTTTTGAACCCAAGGTCCATCAGCTTGGCCACCTGCGCATTGCGCGACGCGGTTGAGTTGCCGCCGAACACGGTCACGATGATCCGTTCGCCACCGCGTTCAGCGGATGCTGTGAGGTTGAAGCCGGCCGCGCGCGTGTAGCCGGTCTTGATCCCATCGGCCCCTGCATAGCTGTCCAGAAAGCGCCGGTTTGTGTGGGCGACAGTCTTGATCCCCGCATCCGTGCTGCGGCGCGAGAAAAGGTTGTAGTACTGGGGGTAGTCGTACAACACATGCCGCCCGAGAATCGTCATGTCCCGCGCGGTTGAAAGGTGCCCGGATTCGGTGAGACCATGCGCGTTCTTAAAGGTCGTCCGGGTCATGCCAATCGCTTTGGCGGTCCGGTTCATACGCCGAGCAAAAGCCGCTTCGGAACCGGAAATAGCTTCGGCCAGCGCTGTTGCCGCGTCATTGGCCGACTTGATTGCAGCGGCCCGCACAAGATAGCGCAATTGGATCGTGGAGCCTGCGCGCAAGCCAAGCTTTGACGGGGGTTCTGCCGCGGCTTTCTGAGAGATGCGAACTTTGGTGTCCATGCTGATCTCGCCGTTCTGAACAGCTTCGAAAACCACATAGAGCGTCATCATCTTGGTCAAAGAGGCTGGGTGAAGCCGTGTGTCTGCGTTGTCCGAATGGATAACTTCACCGTTTCGGGCATCCATCACCATCGCAGCATACGGTGCTGCCATGGCGCTCATCGGCACCAATATGGCCAACCAGATTGCAGTGATCACGTACAGGCCAATTCGGCCCGGCTTTCTACGCCGTCCCGTCACGATTTTCCGCCTTCTCTGCCTCAAGCTGCCGAATTTTTCCGGTCAGCATTATTATTGCGAAAATCGTAGCACAGGCGTGGAGGCCGATAAAGTCCTTATTTTTATATCTTTTTCGCGATTATGACCTGCGCGCCCCCAAGATGTTGGGGGAGGATTCAATCTGCCAACTAGGGCAGCCATTGTGGCAAGAATGTGGCGAACGCGATCAGCCGATATCTGCCACCAGCGATGGCAAATCACCCAGATCAGCAATCTCTCGGAAGCGTGGATTCTTTGGCGGTTCGGCTTTTTCGAGATCCCATTCAAGGTCATGTGGGACGAACACACCCCAACTTCCGGCCGCAACGGCGGGCAACACGTCTGACTTCATCGAGTTGCCGACCATCATTGCAGCTGCAACGCCTCCGGAATGACGTCCGAAAACGGTTTGATACGTCTCGACTGATTTTTCGGACACGATCGCCACATCATCAAAGAGCTCGCCCAGGCCGGATTGGGCGAGTTTGCGTTCCTGATGCAGCAGGTCGCCTTTGGTAATCAAAACCAGCCGGTGGCTTTGCGCGAGTGTCTCCACCGTCGTCTGAACATGCGGCAGCAATTCGATGGGATGGGCCAGCATATCTTGCCCGGCATCCAGAATATTGCGGATCACATGACCGGGAACTGCGCCTTCTGTCACATCGATTGCAGTTTCGATCATCGACAGCACAAAGCCTTTCACACCGAACCCATAGTGGCCGATATTGCGCCGCTCGGCCTGAATCAAACGGTCATGTAGTAAAGATTTGTCCGTGTAATCAGACAGTAACTCTTCGAACCGCTCTTGAGTGAGTTTGAAATACCGCTCGTTGTGCCACAGCGTATCGTCGGCATCGAACCCGATTGTTTGCAGCTTTCGCATCATAGCGGGGCACGCGCCTCTTTTCTCGAAGTCAGGACAGGTTATATAGAGCCATCAAGGATATGGAACCCGAGGTCCAGACCCAAGCATGAGACACCTGTCGGCCAAAATCACGTCGTCCCGCCCATTGGCCGGGCCACCGTCTAATGATGACAACGATACTGGGGTCGTCGTTGAGACGCGTGCCAAGACGAAACGTCCGCCGCTTTACAAGGTGATGTTGCTGAACGACGACTACACCCCGATGGAATTTGTGGTGCATGTGCTGGAACGCTTCTTTGGCATGACCCATGCGCAGGCGTTTGAGATCATGTTGACCGTCCACAAAAAGGGCGTTGCGGTTGTCGGTGTGTTCAGCCACGAAATCGCGGAAACCAAGGTGGGGCAGGTGATGGACTTTGCGCGTCGTCATCAGCATCCGCTGCAATGCACCATGGAAAAGGAATAACCGGGCCTCGGTTCCGGATCTCCCATGACATCAGCTCGATTAGACCACGCGCTTGAAACAGGCGCGCTAACCCTGTCCGAGGGTGCACGCATTGTTTTGCTGGAACCGGCGGTTGACGCTGATTTGTCCAGCCTTGCTGCGTTCGACATCTCTGTTCAGCAGAATTTCAAGCCGGCCTTCGATCAGTTCGAGGCAATGGGGCACGCTGTGACCACCGTTGCGCACGGCCCTGCAGATATCGTCCATGTCACGTTGCCGCGCAGCCGAGAACTTGCGCGGGGTTTGTTGGCACAGGCCGAAGCGATTGCGGGTCAGGGCCTTGTGATCGTGGATGGTGCCAAGACCGACGGCATCGACGCGATGCTGAAATTCGCCAAGAGCAAGGTCACAATCGAAGGCCAGATGTCCAAAGCGCATGGCAAGATATTCTGGTTCACAGCACGCAGCGCATTTCAAGAGTGCGCCTTGCCGGACCCTGCAGCAATCGCGTCGGGGTGGACCACCCAACCCGGTGTGTTCTCTGCGGATGGGCCTGACGACGGATCCCGGGCACTTGTCGAAGCGCTGCCAAAGGCGCTGAAAGGTCATGGCGCGGACCTTGGCGGAGGCTGGGGCTACTTGACCCGTCACCTTCTTGATCTGCCCGGTGTAATCCATGTCGATCTGGTCGAGGCGGACAGGCGTGCGCTGACCTGTGCCGAGAAGAACGTACATGACGATCGGGTCAGCTTTCATTGGGCGGACGCGACCACGTGGGGCAAAGCGGGTGCTCTGGATTGGGTTGTCATGAATCCCCCCTTCCACACCAGCCGCACGCCCGATGCGCAGTTGGGACAAGCGTTCATCCGGTCCGCCGCACGTTTGCTGCGTCCGAAGGGCACGCTCATTCTGGTGGCCAATCGACACCTACCTTATGAAACCACGCTCTCGGAGTGTTTTCAGCAGGTCGCGGAACTGGACGGCAACAACCGGTTCAAGATACTTCAGGCCGATCATCCAAGAACTTCGGAAAAACCCGGCCGCGCAAAACGGCGTTGAGGGAGCCTCAGAATGTCATTCTCCATCGAAGGCAAGACAGCCATTGTCACCGGCGCCGCAAATGGTGTTGGTCTCGCGATTGCGCGGCATTTCGTCGATCAGGGGGCAAATGTCATGTTTGCCGACATGGATGAGGCACGCCTGTCGCATGAATGCGGCGAGATCGTAGAAGAAGACGGCAACATCCGTTACTTCGCAGGTGATCTCCGTGAGCGTCTGACACTGGCCAACCTGCTATCCGCGACAATCGACGCATTCGACCGCGTTGATATTCTCGTGAATGGCAGTCGGCAGGTTTTGCCCTCCGACCCTCTTGATCTGGACGACTCCACATTGGAAGCTCTGATGCTGCAGAACGTGACCAACACGTTCCGTCTGTCGCAGATGGTGGCCAAGCGCATGATCAAGCAGGCAGCCGACAAAGAAGACGGTCAGGCCGGGGCCATCGTGAACCTGTCATCTATCGCGGCGCGGCGAACACAGCCTGAACTGCTTGGCTTCTCTGTTTCGATGGCGGCCCTTGACCAACTGACCCGATCACTGGCGGTGTGCCTGGCAGAACACCGGATTCGTGTGAATTCAGTCGCTCTGGGATCGGTGATGTCGGCCAGCCTTGCGCAAGCGCTCAAGGAACATGATGATTACCGAAAAGAGATCGAAAACAACACGCCCCTTGGCCGGATCGCAAGCCCTGCGGAACTGGCACAGGCGGTGCAGTTCCTCGCCTCGGAAAGCTCGGGATTCATCACCGGGCAAATCATGACCATCGACGGCGGCCGAACCTTGATCGACCCGGTCAGCGCCCCTGCACACTGACCGTTTTCGCCGCAGACCCAAGCCCTTGGAGCGGCTTGTGATTCTCGTGATGCATTGTACTGTCCCATCAGAAATATAGGACAGTGACATGACGGAAAACTTTGACACCGAAAAAGCGCGCGCCTCTGCGTGGTTTCGCGAATTGCGCGATCAGATCGTTGCCGCGTTCGAAGGACTGGAGGACAGCCACGACACCGGACCGCTAAGCGATGCCTCTCCGGGGCGGTTCGAAGTGACCGAAACCAAACGCCATTCCGACGACGGCTCAGATGCGGGCGGCGGTTTGATGAGCGTGATGCGCGGCGGTCGGGTGTTTGAAAAGATCGGCGTCAATGTCTCGTCCGTCTACGGCACTCTGGGTGAACGGGCGCAGCACGCGATGGCGGCACGCAAGGGCATTCCCGGCATGAAGGACGATCCGCGCTTCTGGGCGTCGGGCATCAGCCTTGTGGCGCATATGCAAAACCCGCACGCCCCGGCGGTGCACATGAACACCCGCATGTTCTGGACACCGCATGCGTGGTGGTTCGGCGGCGGTTCCGACCTCAACCCCTGCATCGAATACGCCGAGGATACCCAGCATTTCCACGACACCCAGAAAAAGCACCTCGATCCACATGGAGAGGCCTATTACCCGCGCCTTAAGGAATGGGCTGACGAATATTTCTATGTTCCGCACCGGGGGCGGGCGCGGGGTGTCGGTGGTATTTTCATGGACGACCACAACACAGGTGACTGGGAAACCGATTTCAGCCTGACACAGGATATCGGACGCGCGTTTCTGCCCGCCTACGTGCCATTGGTCGAAAAACGCCGCGTGCAGGACTGGTCGGACGCCGACAAGGACACGCAATTGGTCCATCGCGGGCTTTATGCTGAATACAACCTTGTCTATGACAGAGGCACCAAGTTCGGGCTTGAAACTGGGCATGACGCCAATGCCGTGCTGATGAGCCTGCCGCCTCTGGCCAAGTGGGTCTGATTTATTCTTGTGCCTCTGCGCTGCGGGCTTGATCCTGCGTAGAGGCATACGCATCTGCTAGTGGCCGGTCGCCGCGCTGCCGGATGGTCCGGCGCGCCAAGCCCCCGGCGTCCCGATAGGTTGGACGCCAGCCATGTCTCTTTTCGACATTGATATTTCTGCTCGTGCTCAGGCACGGTCCTCTATCGTTATTGCTGCCCAGCGTGAGGCGGTCTGGGCGCGGATCGCGGATCCCGAAACTTGGCCGGACTGGAACAGGGACGTCGAGTGGGTCGGTACGGTTGGGTGCGTGACAGTCGGCACCAGATTCGAATGGCGCGGCGGAGGAATGACCATCCGCAGCACCGTTCAGGCGTTGGACGCGCCAAACTTTATCGGTTGGACGGGTACGACAACGGTGATTTCTGCCCGCCATGTCTGGCACTTGACCGCCGATGGGGCGAACACGCGGGTAGAAACTGCGGAATCGTTTCGAGGGACATACGCAACGCTTCTGACGGGCCACGCAAAGCGCACAATTCAAAAAGCGCTGGAGCAGGGTTTGGCCGATCTGAAGTCCGAATGTGAAGGATGCCGCCCGCGTAGAGCTGCGTGAACGATGTCTGGGCCTAAGCGTCCCGCCACGTTCCCGGCGCGATGCCGTCCAGCGACCATTCGCCAACGGACCACCGCACCAAACGCAGGCAAGGCAGGTCGACATGAGCCGTCATCCGGCGCACTTGCCGGTTGCGGCCTTCGGTGATCGTCAGGCGCAGCCACGCGTCAGGCACCGTCTTGCGATAACGAACCGGAGGATCACGGTCCCACAGATCCGGCGGCATGATCTGTTCGACCTGCGCGGGTCGGGTCGGGCCATCCTTCAGGACCACGCCTCTACGCAACTGCTCAAGCTGATCGTCAGTTGGATGGCCTTCGACCTGCGCAAGATAGCTCTTGGGCGACCGGAACTTGGGATTGCTGATCTTGGCCTGCAATTTCCCGTTGTCGGTCAGCACCATAAGCCCTTCGCTGTCCCGGTCCAGTCGCCCCGCAGGATAGACGCCGGGCACGTCAATAAATTCGGACAAGGTGCGTCGCGTCGTGCCTTCGGTGCCTTTGTCGGTGAACTGCGACAGAACATCGAAGGGCTTGTTGAACAGAATGATACGGGTCACGAACCTGTCCCCCGTTTGGCGGCAAAAAAATCGACTAGCAATTGTTCGGCCTCCGACGCGCTCACACCGTCATAGACTTCGGGCAAATGATGACATTGCGGATGCGAGAACACCCGCGCGCCATGTGCAACGCCGCCTGACTTGCTGTCCTGCGCCCCATAATAAAGCCGCCGGATGCGGGCGTTTACGATCGCACCCGCGCACATCGGGCAGGGCTCCAATGTCACATAGAGATCGTGATCAGTCAGCCGTTCAACACCCAGCAGTGCACACGCATCGCGGATCGCCAGAAGCTCTGCATGGGCTGTGGGGTCATTCAACTCTCTTGTCCTATTGCCCGCCATAGAGACAACGGTTCCATCGGCTGCCACGACAACGGCACCAACGGGCACTTCGCCTCGGGCGGCGGCTTCGCGGGCTTGCTCCAGCGCCAGCGACATATTCGAACGGAACACCATGCCCCCGTCATAGACCGCGCAATCGGCTTTCCCAAGGGGCTGAATTGGACTAAGCCGCTGGTCATGACACAGAACCCGCCCCCCGGTGATCGCATCGCCAAAGTCATTGCCCGCGCTGGTCTTGCCAGCCGTCGCGAAGCCGAGCAGTTGATCCTGCAGGGGCGCGTGTCCGTAAATGGCAAAACCATCTCAAGCCCGGCTCTCAATGTCACCGCGTCTGACAAGGTGGTGGTCAACGGCAAGGTTGTCGGGACCCCGGATGAGCCGCGCCTCTGGCTGTATCACAAGCCGGTGGGGCTGGTGACGACGACCAAGGATGAACAGGGGCGGCCAACGATCTTCGACAAGCTGCCAGAGGAGATGCCCCGCGTCATGAGCGTTGGACGGCTCGACCTCAATTCCGAGGGCTTGTTGCTGCTGACCAATGATGGCGGGATCAAGCGCAAGCTGGAACTACCTTCGACCGGATGGCTTCGCAAATACCGCGCGCGCGTCAAGGGGCAGCCAAAGGACGAAAGCCTCGAGCCGCTGCGCAAGGGCATGGTCATCGACGGAGAGCGGTTTCAGCCGATGGCGGTGACACTGGATCGGCAGCAGGGCGCGAACGCTTGGCTGACCATCGGTCTGCGTGAAGGCAAGAATCGCGAAATTCGCCGTGCCCTGGCGGATATCGGTTTGACGGTGAATCGCCTGATCCGTATCTCCTATGGCCCGTTTCAACTTGGGCAGTTGAAGCCCGGAGAGGTCGAGGAACTGCGCCGTAAGGTCGTCCGCGACCAATTGGGATTGGAATCCCCTGATCCCGAGAACGCAGTTAAGTCTTTGAAAGGAAAGCCTGGTTTGGTGCGCAAAAAACCTCGCCCAACCAAGCCCAGAAAGACTCCCTGATCTTACCCTTTTGACGCCTATTTTCCGCCCGGTTTTCTGGCGACATAGGCGTCATGTTGATTACATTCATCACCTCCGCCGTGCTTGTGACCTCGGTCCTTCTGGTTCTGTCGAACCTCGGGACGGTTGCAGATGATACATCCAAAGCGCTCCGTGGCGCGATGCAACGCATTCGCAGCGAAGGTGCAATGGCATCTTGGGTTGCATTCTGCATCCTCTGGTTAACCATTTTTGCATTGGGGTTGTTGTGATGGAACTTCGGTCGATGCGCCTGTTCGACAACCAACGCAGCGCAGCCTTGGGCAAGGTCGCTCCGGCCGAAGATGTGCCGGTCGGGTTCATGGTACTGGCCACCTGTCCTCTGATTCTGTGGTTGCTTGATGGAACCGTCGCGGGGTTTGCATCGGCGATCCTGATCATTTCTCTATTCGCTGTTGGGCTAGTGTGCCTGTCTGTTGGGCAGAAAGCGCATATCGCCTATGACATGGCCGAAGTTGCCGCGCGTCCGCAGATCCCGTTCAAACTCATCGGCAGCACCATTGTGGCTTTGGTGGTGGGGCTTTTGGCAACCACCAAGATCATGGTCCCGGCCGTTCCGCTCGTGATCGCTTTGTCGACATTTATCCTGTGCCTGATTTCGTTCGGTCTCGACCCTATGCGCGACAAGGGAATGGACAATCCGGCGACGAAACTGCGGATCATCAATACCGGTATCTATCAAGAGTTCGAAGACCGCTGTGACGCTCTTCTTCAGGCCCTTGTGCCGTTACAAGACGACGATCTTTATGAACGCACCCGCGTTTTCATGAACACGATTATGGGGCTTTTGGGCACAATTGATGTTTCAACGCCAACCCTGCAGCGCATCGCGCCCTCGGTGACCAAGCTGCTCGACAAGCTTCAGAACGAAGTCGTCGCACTGGCCGACGCGCATGGCGGAAAAGTGACCCCCTTTCAACGCCGCAAGTTCCTGATCAAGATTCAGGCGCTGGTCGATACGTTTGAAACCCGCGCCCGCCAGCGTGGGATCGGACAGGGTCGGGACAATTTCGAACTTCAGACCGACCTCTTGTTCAATCGCATGAATCGCTACCGCGCCGCATGAGCGGAACTGCGCCGACTTCCCCCTAGTAAGCCATTGGCACATCCCCTAAGTTTCTTTCAACACTTGGGAAAGGGGGTCTCATGTCCGGTGCCGGCCTGCAGAAAGTCAGCTATGTCCTTCTGATCGTGCTCCTGTTCGGAGTGACCAGCGGTTGGCTTGGGGGACTCTGACATGGCTCAGCGCTATGGCGGCAAATACAGCCCGAACGAAGCAGCCTCTCAATCCGAAAAAGTTTCGCCGTCCGGTGCGTACAAAGGCGCAACCGTTGATCCGGTTGGAGCGCGCTCCAACGTTCTTTTCGTACCGCCCATCGTTCTTGCCGCGACGTCGATCAACGAGGGCGCTATCGGAATGGGGCTTGGGCTTGTAGGGGCGGGTGCCCTTCTGCTTGGCGCTTGGCTTTTGCGGGGCGGTCTGACAGCCGAGGCTGCCTATAACTCGCGCAAGGTTTCGCGCCGACCGGCATTCCCGCGCAAGATCGCGGCAGCGCTTCTGGCCGGTGTAGGTGTCAGCATTGCAGCGTTTGCCAATGAGCCAGGTCTAGTGGCCCCGATTATCTTCGGAGCGGCCGCAGCCGCGCTGCATTTGGGTGCATTCGGCATTGACCCTTTGAAGGACAAGGGGATGGAAGGGATCGACACCTTCCAGCAGGATCGCGTGGCCCGGGCCGTCGATGAGGCCGAAACCCATCTGGCCGCCATGCGCGATGCCATTACCCGGTCTGGTGACCGAGCCATGATCGCGCGTGTCGAACGGTTTCAGGCCACCGCAAAAGACCTATTCCGCACGGTCGAGGACGACCCCAGAGATCTCACATCCGCGCGCAAATACCTGAGCGTGTATCTGATCGGCGCCCGCGACGCGACGATCAAGTTCGCAGACGTCTATGCCCGGACGCAGGACGCGAAGGCGCGCATAGATTACGAATCCCTGTTGGATGATCTGGAACAAAATTTTTCGGCACGCACACGTAAGATGTTGCTGGACGATCGCTCCGATCTCACGGTCGAAATCGACGTTTTGCGCGACCGTTTGCAGCGTGAAGGTGTCCGAATTGATCGGGACATGAAATAGAGTAGAGAATGTTTTGTAGAGGAAATCTCGATGTCTGAAACAACCCGCGCCAAAGCCCAAGATACGCTTGCTCTGGTCGAAGAAGTGAATGCTGTGATTCTGCCGGAACCCAAAGCCGCGGACGCCATTGTGCCTTTGGCGCAAGCAGATCCCGCCCTCACCGAGGAAATCCGGTCGCGCATGGCGGAAATCGACATGACAGATACCCAGTCCATTGTGTCTTTCGGGTCCAACGCGCAGGCGGAATTGCAGGAAATCTCGCAAGCGATGCTGGCCGATGTGCGGAATAAGGACGTGGGTCCTGCCGGTGACAGTTTGCGGGGCATCGTCAGCACGATCCGCGGTTTCTCGGTGTCGGAACTGGATGTGCGCCGCGAACGCAGCTGGTGGGAAAAACTGCTAGGCCGTGCTGCACCGTTTGCGAAATTCACCGCGAAATTCGAAAAAGTGCAGGGTCAGATCGACAAGATCACTGATGACCTTCTCAAGCACGAGCACACGCTGCTCAAAGACATCAAGTCGCTTGACCTGCTTTATGACAAGACGCTCCAATTCTATGATGAACTGGCGCTTTACATCGCCGCTGGCGAAGAAAAGCTGCAGTCGATCGACAGTACCGACATTCCGGCGAAAGAGGCCGAGGTTCACGCCGCGCCCGAAAACGATCAGGTGATGAAAGCGCAGGAACTGCGCGACCTTCGCGCGGCACGCGATGATCTGGAACGCCGTGTGCATGACCTTAAGCTGACCCGTCAGGTGACAATGCAGTCGCTGCCGTCGATCCGGCTGGTGCAGGAAAACGACAAATCGCTGGTCACCAAGATCAACTCCACGCTGGTCAACACCGTGCCGCTTTGGGAAACTCAGTTGGCGCAGGCAGTCACCATCCAGCGTTCAGCTGAAGCGGCGGCAGCGGTGCGCGATGCCAATGACCTGACCAACGAGCTTTTGACATCCAACGCCAAGAACCTGCGCGAGAGCAACAAGCTGATCCGCGAGGAAATGGAACGCGGCGTTTTCGATATCGATGCGGTCAAACAGGCCAATGCTGATTTGATCGGCACGATTCAAGAGAGCCTGCAGATCGCGGACGAAGGCAAGGCCAAGCGCGCCGCTGCTGAAGCCGAGCTCAAAAAGATGGAAGCCGACCTGCGCGATACGCTCGCCTCGGCCAAGGCGCGCCGGGACGGTATTGGCGACACCACAGCTGCATCCATGCCGGACCAGTAAGATCGTGCAGCGGCGCTGGTCTCATATTCTGTGGTCCTGCGCCGCGCTTGCGGCCTTGTCGGCATGCGATGCCTTCATCACAGATGCCGTGCCTGCGGATACCAAGCCGCAGGCACGCCCCGAGCGCCCGCAATCCGACATCCCGGCCAAGACTGCCACTCCATCGGCACAAGCGATCGAGCTGCGCCGGTATTATGCGCGGGTGCAGGAAGACCTGCTGGCACAGGGTCTGCTCCGGACTGACGGGGGTGGCGTCGACACACCCTTCACCGATCAGATGCTGGCGCGGAATTTCGAACGCATCGCGCTGGCCGAGGAATACACGCGGGGTGCAGGCTTGCAGCCGTCCAGCGGAGATTTGGGCGATATCAAGAAATGGACGGTCCCGGTGCGCGTCGGTGTGACCTTCGGTAACAGTCTGTCAGCGGCAGATCAGGCCAAGGACCGCGATATCCTGTCGAGCTATACACGTCGGCTTTCGCGCGTGTCAGGTCACCCCATTTCGTTTGTTTCGTCGCAGCCCAATTTTCATGTTCTGGTCATGGGCCAAGACGACAAAGACCAATTGCGTGCCACGCTCGACAGCATCGCGCCAGGTATGGAAGCCTCGAGCCGAGCGATCTTTCTGAACCTGCCGCGTGCCATCCATTGCCTTGTCGTGGCTTTCTCCGACAGTAACGCAAGCAGCGCCTATCGTCAGGCGATTGCTTTGGTGCGGACGGAACACCCCGACCTCACCCGGCAGGCCTGCATCCATGAAGAACTCGCGCAGGGGCTTGGCCTTGCCAATGATGATCCCAATGCCCGGCCGTCGATTTTCAACGACGACGAGGAATTCGCGCTGCTCACAAACCATGACGAACTTCTTCTGAAAATCCTTTATGACCCTCGCCTGACCCCCGGCATGTCCGCGGACGAGGCACGCCCCATCGTGCAAAGCCTCGCCCAAGAGCTTGTCGATGGTGGACCAAGCTGACTGAACGGAGAGCCCCTATGCCGATTTTTGATTTCCTGAGTGGCCAATTCATCGACGTCATCCATTGGACGGATGACACCCGCGATACGATGGTCTGGAGGTTCGAGCGCGAGGGCCACGAGATCAAGTACGGGGCCAAGCTGACCGTGCGCGAAGGGCAGGCGGCGGTGTTCGTTCATGAAGGCCAACTGGCCGATGTGTTCACACCCGGTCTCTACATGCTCGAAACCAACAACATGCCCATTCTGACCTCGTTGCAGCACTGGGATCATGGCTTCCGCTCGCCGTTCAAATCCGAGATTTACTATGTGAACACCACACGGTTCCAGGATCTCAAATGGGGCACCAAGAACCCGATCATCTGCCGCGATCCCGAATTCGGCCCTGTGCGCCTGCGCGCGTTCGGCACCTATTCCGTGCGTGTGATCGATCCGGCGAAGTTCCTGATCGAAATCGTCGGCACGGACGGCGAATTCACCATGGACGAGATCAGTTATCAGATCCGAAACATCATCGTGCAGGAGTTTTCGCGCACCATCGCGCGCGCGGGCATTCCGGTGCTTGATATGGCCGCCAACACGCGCGAATTGGGCAAGCTTCTGGGCAAGGAAATCGCACCTATGCTGGCGGAATACGGGCTTGAGCTACCCGAACTCTATATCGAGAACATCTCGCTTCCTCCGGCTGTCGAAGAGGTTCTGGACAAGCGGTCATCGATGGGGGTCATCGGCAATCTGAACCAATACATGCAGTTTCAGGCGGCCGAAGCTTTGGGCAAAGACGGTGCCGGCGCTGCCGCTATTCAGGCGGGTCTGGGTGCCGGTCTTGGAATGCAGATCGGACACGCAGCAGCGCAGGCCGGTCCGTGGGGAGGCCCGCCGCAGGTGCAAAGCGCAGCCGTTCCCCCGGCGCGCCAGATGCCGCCCCCGCCGCCGGTCGAACATGTCTGGCACGTGGCCGAGAACGGCGAAACAAAGGGGCCTTTCTCCAAGGCCGCTTTGGGCCGTATGGCCAGCCAAGGCGGCCTGACGAGGGAAAGCTATGTCTGGACAGCTGGACAGGACGGTTGGAAAAAGGCCGAAGACGTGATGGAATTGGCGCAGCTCTTTACTGTCCTACCACCACCCCCGCCGGGCGCTTAAAACCTATGGGGAGTGCACCTTTATGCGGTCGGTTCGGTCGGATCGGCATTGCGCAAACCGGTTTTGGAATGGACCAAAGCAGGTCGCGCATTGTCGAAAAACTGGCATGACTCAGTCACCCGACCATGCCGCATCAATTTGCAGCCAGCTTCCATTTGACCACAGCGTTTTTCAGCGCATTCGAGGCTTCGTTGAACTCGTGGTCCAGCATTGCCAAAGCCGTGTCCTTTTGGCCTTGAGCCGCGATCTTGGCAACGCGGCCAGCGCATGTGTGGAACGCAGCATGCAGGTCGATGGTCTGGCGTGCCTCGGGTTGCGCCCGCACGTGGCTGGGCAAGCTGTCCAACCAGCGACCGAAATCGCAGACATGGCAATCCCCGGCGGTTTCGATCATCTCAGAACTGGTGCCTTTCTGGGCCGCCATCCGCAGCCGAAGCTTCCAAGTGCCATGAGCTCCGATAGCTTCGTTCAATTGCGTATAAAGGTCTGTAGGGGCCATGATGTATCCTTTTCATCCAATGTCCTTTGCGTGAACGACCTTTATCGCCGCATATTTAGACACTGAGACAATCTGGCATGTCAGAAACCCAATATCGCTTTCCCTGTGAAAACTGCGGCGCGGACCTTCGGTTCGATCCTGCGGGAGGGCGGATGCTTTGTGATCATTGCGGTGCGATCGAAGAGATTTCCCAGTCGGGGCCTTGGTCTGGTGGCTCCATCCGCGAAATTGATTTCAAGGCGGCAATTGCCGATCAACTTCCGTCGCAGGACATGGAAGAAACACGTGTCTCAAAATGTTCCAATTGCGCAGCCGAAGTGGAATTCGACCCCGGTGTTCACGCTGCTGAATGTCCATTCTGTGCGACACCTGTCGTCACCGACACCGGTCCCAGTCGCCACATCAAGCCGAAGGGTCTGCTGCCTTTTGCTTTGGATGAAAAGGATGCCCGAAAAGCCATGACCGATTGGCTGGGGCGGCTTTGGTTCGCGCCCAACGGATTGCAGGATTACGCCCGCAAGGGGCGGAAGATGACCGGGATATACGTGCCATATTGGACTTTCGACGCAGAGACGAAATCGTCCTATCGGGGCGAGCACGGCACTGTTTATTATGAAAATCAGAGGGTTGTGCGGAATGGAAAACCAGAAACCGTGCGCGTCGCCAAGGTGCGTTGGCGTCCGGCCTCGGGGCATGTCGCACGGTTCTTTGATGATGTTTTGGTCCTTGCATCACGCTCTTTGCCTAAGAAACACACTGATGCGCTGGAACCGTGGGATTTATCGGAACTTGAACCTTACCAGCCAGAATACCTCGCGGGGTTCCGGGCTGAGGCTTATGGTGTTGCGTTGGACGACGGGTATCACGAGGCGCGCGCCTATATGGACCGCATTATCGTGCGCGATGTGAAATTTGACATCGGCGGAGATCGCCAACGGGTCCATAATGTCGACACACGGGTGTCAGAAGTCACGTTCAAGCACGTTCTGCTTCCAGTCTGGCTTGCTGCGTACAAGTACCGCGGGAAAAGTTACCGGTTCGTTGTCAACGGGCGGACAGGTGCAGTGCAGGGCGAACGGCCTTGGTCCGGGTGGAAAATCGCCTTTGCCGTTATTCTTGGTCTGATCCTTGCGGCGGGCGTGGGATACGTCGCCGCGATGAGTCAGTGATCGTCAGACCAGCATCCCACCATCGGTATCATCTCCGGCCTCTTCCAGAAGCAGGCTCATATCGGGCACCACGATGTGGCGCTTGCCCTCAAGGTGGATGATCCCGTCTTTCTTGAGCGCGGACACCTGTCGCGACACGGTTTCGAGGGTCAGCCCAAGGTAATCCGCCATCGCTTCGCGTGTGAGGGGGAGGTCAAACGTGACCGGCCCGTCAAGCCCGCCCATGTTCAGAGTTGCATCGCGACGGGCGATAATCGACAGCAGAGATGCGATCTTTTCACGTGCGGTCTTGCGGCCCAAAACCAGCATCCATTCGCGCGCCGCATCCAGTTCGTCGAGTGTCATCTGAAGCAGCCGCTGTGCGATATGCGGTGTGCGTTCCATCAGGTCTTCGAACGGGCTTTTTCGGAAGCAGCACATGACCATGTCCGTGGTCGCCACAACGTCATAGGCCGCCGTCGCACGCCCCGGGCGGCCGACAAAATCGCTTGGCAGCAAAAGGCCAACCATTTGTGTGCGCCCATCTTCCATCGTCTGAGTCAGGGTCGCGATTCCGGACACGACGGACCCGACAAAATCCATCCGGTCTCCGGACCAGATGACGGTCTGTCCGGCCTCAAAGCGACGGTAGTACTTGATGTCTTCAAGATGCGCCAATTCGTCTGTTTCACACCGGGCGCAAACCGCGCGGTGGCGGATCGGACAATCGCTGCAATCCTGCGTGACGGAGAGATGATCTTCTTTCAACATGGCTTTCGTCTTGATCTGTATCAAAGTTGATTTGGTGTTTCTCTTCTAATGCTATGCACATGATAGCGAGAACACAACTTTCCCGATTGGGACTATTCGACGCGAAGGTACCTCGGTACACGAGTTATCCTACGTCGCCGCATTTCAAGAATGACGTGAAGCCGGGGGATTTCTCCGATTGGATCGAAGCGATCCCGGAAAGCTCCGAAATTTCGCTCTATCTGCATGTGCCGTTTTGTCGCCGTCTGTGCTGGTTTTGTGCCTGCCGGACGCAAGGAACGGCCAGCGGTGAGCCGGTCACGGCCTATGTGGAAACGCTCAAGGACGAACTGACCCTTCTAAAACGGCACCTGCCGCGCGGCGTTCGTCTGTCACGTCTGCACTGGGGCGGGGGCACGCCGACCCTCATGTCGCCAGAACATATGCGTGATCTGAACGCAGCAGTGCGTGAAGTGGCAGATTTTGCAGATAACTACGAATTCTCCGTCGAAATCGACCCGAACGAGATTGACGCAGGTCGTCTTGATGCCCTGTTCGAAGGCGGCATGAACCGCGCCTCGATCGGTGTGCAGGATTTTGATCCCGTCATTCAAAAGACCATTGGTCGCGAACAAAGTTTCGACACGACCAAACGGGCGGTCGACATGATCCGCGACCGGGGCATTCAAAGCCTGAACGCGGACATCCTTTACGGCTTGCCCGATCAGACCCGCAGCAAGATCGTCGATTCGGTGCAGAAGCTCTTGTCTCTCTCTCCGGACCGCGTCGCACTGTATGGCTATGCGCATGTGCCTTGGATGGCCAAGCGTCAGCAGATGATTCCCTCGGATGCGCTTCCGCGCCCGGACGAACGGCTCGATCTGTTCGAAACCGCCCGCAAGCTTTTTGTCTGGGACAATTACGAAGAGATCGGGATCGACCATTTCGCCACCCGCGAAGATGGTCTGTCCGTTGCGGCGCGAAAAGGCACGTTGCGCCGTAATTTCCAAGGCTACACCGACGACACGTCAGATGTCTTGGTCGGTTTGGGAGCGTCTTCGATCTCCAGATTTCCGCAGGGCTATGCGCAGAACGCACCTGCCACATCCGCATATACCAAGGCGATCCGCGCACATGAATTCTCGACCGTGCGTGGCCACAGCTTTACCCAACAGGACAAACTGCGCGCGCGCATGATCGAAATGCTGATGTGTGACTTCCGGGTCGACACGGCAGAGCTTGTGCGGGACTACAAAACAACCCAGGGCGAAGTGACGGATCTGCTCAGACGGACCAATTCAGAGTTCGAGAACCTGCTGGTTGTCGACAGTAACGGTCTTTACGTGCCCCCCGAAGCCCGTCCTCTCACTCGGATCATCGCCCGCAGTTTCGACGCCTACGACCTGTCCTCGGCTGGCCACAGTTCAGCGATTTAACTCGCCAGATCGAACGCAGCCGCCATAAGCGTCTTTGTGTAATCCGTCTGCGGATGGGTGAACACGTCTTCAGCAGTGCCGTATTCCACGACATCCCCTGCCTTCATCACGATGACCTTGTGTGACATCGCGCGGACCACCTTCAGATCGTGGCTGATGAATAGATACGCAAGGTCGTATTTCTTCTGAAGGTCGCGCAGCAGGTTCACGATCTGCACCTGAACCGTCATGTCCAGCGCTGATGTCGGCTCATCCAATACCACAAGTTTGGGTCGAAGAACCATCGCCCGCGCAATGGCGATGCGTTGACGCTGACCGCCGGAAAACTCATGCGGGTAGCGGTGCATTGTCGCCGGATCAAGACCGACTTCGGTCATCACTTCGGTGACCAACTCGCGGCTGGTGCGCCCATCTGGTGCCCCGTGTACCCCCAGTCCTTCGGCAATGATCTGTTCGCAAGTCATGCGCGGACTAAGGCTGCCATACGGGTCTTGGAATACGATCTGCATCTCGCTCCGCAGTCGCCGCAATTCGCGAGTTGACCAGTCGCGCACATTCTGGCCCCGGTATGTGATCCCGCCCTCGGACCCGATCAGCCGCATAATAGCCAGCGCCAGCGTCGTCTTGCCCGACCCGGATTCACCTACGATGCCTACAGTTTCACCAGCGCGTACAGCGATAGTTGCATCGTTGACGGCCTTCACATAGCCAACCGTGCGCTTCATGAAACCTTGCTGGATCGGGAACCAGATCTTGAGGTTGTCGGTCCGCGCGATCTCTTCCGCGCCCTCTTTGACCGGATCAGGGGAGCCTGTGGATTCCGCACTCAACAGCATCTGCGTATAAGGATGCTGCGGATTGCTGAAAATCTCGCGGGTTGGCCCTGACTCGACGATCTGCCCGTCCTTCATCACACAAACCCGATCAGCGATCTTGCGCACGATGCCAAGGTCATGGGTGATGAACAAAAGGCTCATATCCTCGGCGTCTTTAAGCTCGGCCAGCAATTGCAGAATCTGCGCCTGAATGGTCACGTCCAAAGCCGTCGTAGGTTCATCCGCAATCAGCAGTTCCGGCCCGTTCGCCAACGCCATCGCGATCATCACCCGTTGACGCTGACCACCGGATAACTGGTGCGGATAGGCGCCAAGGCGGCTTTCGGGGTCACGGATACCCACTTTGTTCAGCAGTTCGATAATCCGTGCCCGTGCCGCATCTCCGGCCAGACCTTGGTGCAGCGCCAGCGACTCGGCCAACTGCTTTTCCAGCGTGTGGAGTGGGTTGAGCGATGTCATCGGTTCCTGGAAAATGAAGCTGATGTCGTTGCCCCGGATGCGCCGTAACTGCGCATCATCAGCACCGACCATCTCTTCGCCATTATAAAGCACCGACCCATCGACCCTAGCGGAATCCCCCAAGAGAGACACCGTCGACAATGCGGTCACCGACTTGCCAGATCCCGATTCCCCGACCAAAGCCACGGTTTCGCCGCGCTCGATATGGAACGACACGCCCCGCACTGCTGGTACGGTCTGCCCATCCTGCCGGAAACCCACGGAGAGGTTTTTCACCTCGAGGATGCTGTTCATGTAAACGTCTTTCTCGGATCAAACGCGTCGCGCACGCCTTCGAAGATGAAGACCAGCAGTGACAGCATTAGGGCGAACACGAAGAACGCGGTAAAGCCCAGCCACGGCGCTTGGAGGTTCTGCTTGGCTTGCAAGGTCAATTCCCCCAACGATGGCGCCGACGATGGCAAGCCAAAGCCAAGGAAATCCAGACCCGCCAGCGTGCTGATAGTACCGGTCACGATAAAGGGCAGCATGGTTAAAGTCGCCACCATCGCGTTGGGCAGCATGTGCCGGAACATGATTGTCGTGTTCGAGACGCCAAGCGCCTTGGCCGCCCTTACATATTCAAGGTTACGCGCGCGCAGGAATTCGGCCCTGACCACGCCGACAAGGGCGGTCCAGCCGAACAGCACTGTCAAAAACACAAGGAGCCAGAAACTTCGCCCCAATATCGCGAACAAGATGATGATGATGTACAGCGATGGCGTCGACGACCAGATCTCGATGATCCGCTGAAAGATCAGGTCAAGCCAGCCGCCAAAATACCCCTGCAAAGCCCCTGCGACGATGCCCACAACGCTGGCCAGGACCGTGACGATCAGGGTGAAGAAGATCGATAGCCGAAAGCCATAGATGACCCGCGCCATCACATCGCGCTTGGTATCATCGGTGCCCAGCCAGTTCTGCTCGCTTGGGGGCAGGGGGGCGGCGCCGGGGCGGTCGACCGGGGTTTGATAATCATAGGGAATGGGCGGCCAGATCGACCAGCCTTTGTAGAAATCACCATCAAGAACGACGCCTTGATCGACTTGTTCGATCAGCCCTTCTGGATCGTCAAAGCATTCCTCAAGCCCGCCTGTACGGATGAGGCATTTCACTTCGGGATCGCGATATGCGGCCTCTGTCCTGAAATCGCCTCCGAATGCTGTCTCTGGGTAGAAGCTGAAGATCGGGGTGTAATACTCGCCGCGATACTGCACGAGGATCGGTTTGTCGTTGGCGATGAACTCGGCAAACAGCGACATGCCGAACAACACGCAGAAGATAATCAGCGACCAGAACGCGCGGCGATTGCGTTTGAAGTTGTTCCAGCGCCGTTGGTTCAACGGGGACAACGTGAACCGGCTGCGTACGGGGGCTACAGGCACCGCTGGGCTTGGTTCGGTTACGATATCGCGGTCGCTTGGTTCGGGATTGGCTGCCATGTGTCAGCCCTCCCGTTTCTCAAAGTCGATGCGTGGGTCGACCAGCACATACATCAGGTCCGACAGGATACCGACGACAAGGCCGATCAGGCCAAAAACGAACAAAGTGCCAAAGATCACCGGGTAATCGCGGGCCACCGCTGCTTCGAACCCAAGGCGCCCCAACCCATCCAGCGAAAAGATCGTCTCGATGATCAACGATCCGGAAAAGAACACGCCGATAAACACCGCCGGAAAGCCCGCGATCACGATCAACATCGCATTGCGGAAGACGTGGCCATAGAGCACTTGACGTTCTGCCAAACCTTTGGCCCGCGCGGTGATCACGTATTGCTTTTTGATCTCGTCCAGAAAGCTGTTCTTGGTCAGCAAGGTGAGCGTCGCAAAGGCCGAAATCGTCGAGGCCAAAACCGGCAGCGCAATGTGCCAGAAATAATCCGCGATCTTGGCAAAGAACGGAAGCTCGTCCCAATTGTCCGAAGTCAGCCCCCTGAGCGGGAAGATCTGAAAGTATGATCCGCCTGCGAACAGCACAAGCAACAGGATCGCAAACAGGAATCCCGGGATCGCATATGCCACGATGATGGCTGCCGACGTGTAGGTGTCGAAAGGGGTGCCATCTTTGACAGCTTTGCGAATGCCCAGAGGGATCGACACGATATAGGCGATGATCGTGGACCACAGGCCCAATGAGATAGAGACAGGCATCTTTTCCAGAACCAGTTCCATCACGCCGATGGACCGGAAATAGCTCTCTCCGAAATCGAGACGCAGATAGTTCCACATCATCATGCCGAACCGCTCAACCGCGCCGATGGCTTCTTTCTGGCAGGCCGGGTCGTCCAGATCGGGTTCCCCGATATACCCGTCTTCACAGACGATCCGCGCAAAGCCGAACTCGATCTCAAGCGTTTCGATGAATTCCTTGGGCAGCCCACGGGCACCGATGTAGTCGCTGTCTGACCCGAATGTCTCTTCGACATTCTGGTTGCCACCACCATCGCCCGAGAACCCGGCGAACACGTCGCCTTCGCCTTGGATGCGCGCGAGCGTTTGTTCAATGGGCCCGCCTGGTACGAATTGCGTCAGGGCAAAGTTGATCACCATGATCCCGAACAACGTCGGAATGATCAGCAACAGCCGTCGAAGAATATAGGCTCCCAAGGGTCTTTTACCTCAGCGCGCCAGCGGCCTTGAGGGCCTCGTATTTCTCGTCGTTGAACCACCAGAAGTCGAGAACCCCCAACCCAAGTGTTGGCAAAGTCTCGGGGCGTTCGAAGATGTCGTAATAGGCGACCCAATATTCAGGCACAAAACCAGCATGGGCAATCACCCGCTCATAGCGCAACGCACGATCCAGTGCCATCATCGCGATCACTTCGTCTTCCCGCGATTCCGCATTCAGCGCTGCTTCAATGATGGCATCCACCACAGGGCTGCGCAGCGCTGACGGGTTCCAAGAAGACACTTCCGCGGTTTCCGACCCGAAAAGCTGCTTCAACCCCGTTCCGATGGTTGAGAAGGTCTGCATCGACGTCTGGATGAGGTCGTAATCCTTGTCGAGGAAGCGTTGCTGCCCCTGTGCAGAGTCAACCGCGTTGGCGTTCACCTCAATGCCCCAGTCGCGCAGCGTGTTCACGTAGGTCTCGATGGTCGCCTGCCGCGTATCGTCCCATGTCGATAGAACCAGGAAATCCAGCGACATCTGTTCGCCGTTTTCGTTGACCATGCGGCCTTGGTCGTCAACCGACCAACCTTCTTCGGCAAGGATACGCAACGCAGTGCGTTGGTTGCGGCGGTCGGATGGATTGTCCTTGTTCGACGTGTGCGGCATGACCACCGGTTCGGTCAGCAAATCTGGCGGAACAACGTCCCCCAGTGATTGGAAGAAGGCCAATTCGGCCCCTTCAGGTACGCCCCTGGCCTCCCATTCCTGACCTTCGGCAAACGAATTGCGCTGTGTCGTCAGGTCAAACTCAAGCGACTCGCGGGTCCATTCAAAGTTGAAGGCCAGTGACAGGGCATGGCGCACATTGCGGTTGTCGACGGGCGCGCGCAACGTGTTGAAAATGATACCGGAGTTAAGAGGGGCCGTCTGATCGGGAAGCGCCTCGCGCTTTGCATGCCCATCATTGATTGCCGGGAAATCATAGCCGGTGGCCCAGCGTTTGCTCGACCCTTCGGACCGGAATGTATACTCGCCTGCCTTGAATGCTTCGAATTCGGCAGTCGCATCTGCAAAGTATTCGATGCGGATGCGGTCAAAGTTGTGGCGCCCTACGTTGATCGGGTGGTCCCAGCCCCAGTAATTCGGGTTGCGCTCGTAAACCACGTAGCGGTTGAACTCGTAGTCGCCCACCTGATACGGGCCGGATCCCATCGGCGACATCACCGACGGCTCGTCCAGCCGTTCACCGGTTTCCTTGTACCAGTCCTCGGACAACACGATCATGCCACCCACTTGGCTGATCAGCGACCGGCGCGAAATTCCATCCACGAACTTATAGCGCAACGTGTAGTCGTCGATCACCTCGACGCCTTCGATCCGTTCACTAACAGACCGCGAGAAAGACCGGATGCCCTGTTCGATAAACAGGTTGAAGGTGAACGCCGCGTCTTGCGCCCGGAGTGGCGCACCATTGCGGAAAACCACATCATCGCGCAGGTGGAACACGCACCATTCCTTAGATTTGGGGTATTCAACCTCGCGTGCAATCAGGCAGTACTGATCAGTCAGTGAATCCGCCGGAACCGCTGTCCCGAATGTGTCGCCAGCCAACAGTGACTCGCCCACAACATCCGAATTGGTCTGCGGATTGCCGCGCCACGCCCAGCGATTGAACCCGTCGAACGTGCCCCGCGCGCTCAGCGTGATCTGCCCGCCCTTGGGGGCATTGGGGTTCACGTAGTTGAAATGCGAGAAATCTGGCGGATACAACAGATCGCCGAAATACGAATATCCATGTGCACGGATAATCTCATCCCCGCCGCCGTGGCTTTCTGCAAAAGCCAGAGTTCCGGAAGCGCCCGCGCTTGCAGCGACGGCGCTGCCACCCAGCAACTTCAGCGTTTGACGACGATCGATATCTGCAAAGGAAGGCCGGCCGCGTCTGTTGGACATGTTCTAGTCTCCGTAGCTCATTCGTGCATCTCTGCGCTAATATGTAAGCTAAAGAACGAATTCGCCCACATTCAAGGTGAGAATGCGTGAGCCCGGCGTAAATGCCGAGGAAAAAACGTGATTGTGAAAAAGAAAAGCCGCTACCCGAGGGTAGCGGCCTGATCTGTCAGGATATGATCAGACGATCACTCAGAGAATGTCGCGAGATAGGCAATCAGGTTCTGGCGCTCGTCCGACTTGCTCAGACCTGCAAAGCCCATGGATGTGCCGGGGGCCCAGCCGCGCGGGTTCTCAAGGAAGTAATACAGGTTCTCGGGTGTCCAGACTTCGGCCACTTCATTCAGAGCGCCCGAGTAGTTGAAACCCTGCGCTGCACCGACATCTCGGCCCACCACATTATAAAGGTACGGCCCAGCGGCGTTTTCACCCGCTTCCAACTTGTGACAGGCGCGGCACTTGCCGAAGACCCGCTCACCTTTTCCTGCGTCTGCGGTTTCGATCATCGTGTCGAAATTGACGGCTGCGACCTCTTCTGCCGGCGCGTCGTCTTCGCCTGTTTCGATGACGTAGACCGCAACTTCTTCACCATGGGCACCGCCCACGTGGTAAAGCGTCTCGGCAGCCCATTTGCCCAGAAGGAAGATCAGAAGCGCGCCACAAAAGCTGCCGACGATCTTGGTGAAGGTCATTGTATCCAACATTGTGTGCGTACCCGTCCGCTAGTGTTTCTTGCGTATCGCGCGGGTATCTATTGCTTCCCCTTCAGCAAGGCAAGGTGTAGAAGCCGCGACCAAACGCCCGAAGGGCCAATTGTCGGAGTTCACATGACCAATGCCATCGCCTTTCAGGGTGAACTCGGGGCCTATTCGCACGAAGCCTGCCGATACAAGCGCCCGGATATGGAGCCTTTGCCCTGCCGCACCTTTGAAGACGTGATCTCTGCGGTACAAACGGGCAAGGCCGACCTTGCGATGCTCCCGGTCGAAAACACGATCTATGGCCGGGTTGCCGACATTCATCGCCTGTTGCCGAAAAGTGGTCTCAAAATCATCGACGAAGCGTTCGTCCGTGTGCACATCAACTTGCTTGGCGTGCCGGGGGCGCAACTCGAGGACGTGACCGAGGCGCATTCACATCTGGTTCTGCTGCCACAATGCGCGACGTTCCTTACCAAATACGGCATCCGCGGCCGCGTGAATGCCGACAACGCCCGCGCCGCCCGCGAGATTGCGGAACGCGGCGAAAAACACGCGGCCGCCTTGGCCAGTGAACTGGCGGGCGAGATTTACGGCCTGAACGTCCTGGCTCGTCACATTGAGGACACCGACAGCAACACCACCCGCTTCCTGCTGATGTCGCGCGATGGCGACACCACGCGGCGCGGTGATCACGGCATGATGACCACTTTCGTCTTTCAGGTCCGCAACATACCTGCCGCTCTCTACAAGGCTATGGGTGGTTTCGCGACCAATGGCGTGAACATGACCAAGCTGGAAAGCTATATGGTCGACGGCTCGTTCACGGCGACACAGTTCTACGCAGATATCGAAGGCCACCCCGACGACCCCGATGTCGCGCTGGCTCTGGAAGAACTGGATTACTTCACCGATATGCTGAACATTCTCGGAACGTATCCACGTGATCCCCGCCGCGACTGACACGCGCGGCTTAACCTGCCTTCAGTTGCGCCTCCCGGTGCCAGACGTACAGTCCCGCTGCGGCGATCACCAAGCTGCCGACGATTGTCCAAAAGTCTGGCACTTCAGAGAAAAAGAGCACGCCCCAAAAGGCCGCGAAGGCAAGCCCGGTGTATGAATACGGCGCCAGCATCGCGGCCTCGCCTTTGGTAAACGCTTGAATCAGCGCAAGCTGCCCTGTCGTACCTGCCAGAGCCACAATCACCATCAGACCGGCATCCGTTGCACTTGGCGTCTGCCATTGAAACGGCACAAGGATGCTGAGCAACACAGTACCAACGAATCCGGTATAGAACAGCGATGTCCAAACATCCTCATCCGCACCCACCCGGCGGGTCAGCAGGGCATAGGCCGAATAGCAGACGGCAGCGCCCAGAGGGAAAAGTGCAGCAGCACTGAACACATCGCTGCCAGGCCGAATGATGATCAAAGCGCCGATCATCGCAGCAACAATCCCGGCAATGCGACGTATCCCAAGCTTCTCGCCCAAAAACATCGCTGCACCCAGCGTGATCAGCATGGGATTGGTCGACATCAAAGCAGCCGCATCCGACAGTGGGATCAAGCTCAGGCCAGTAAAGAAACAGGCTGTTGCGCTCATCAGGAGAAGAGACCGAAAGAATTGGAAACCGGGGTATTTCGTGCGCACCACGGTTTTGAGTCTCGGCAGAACTAAGACAAATACCAAGAGCATCTGCCCCGCGTACCGCGCCCAAAGTGCCGGAAGCACACCAACGTTTGGAGCCAAGGCTTTTACCGTCGCGTCCATGATCGAAAAGCAGAAGATCGCGGCGATCATCAGAAGGATGGCACGGTTTTGTTCTGTCATGCTGCGCTTTTATTTGAACCTATGCGAAGCACGTCACACCGCGCTAGTTCGGAGTAGCACATAAATGCTCATGCACAAGCGTCAGCGCGCGAAGTCGATGTTGGTGCTGCGCTTGGCTTTACCAGTTCTTAACGGTTTGCAAAGTCTAACGCGCCATTAATCGGGTTTGCAAAGTTAGGTCCGAATCGGACCTATTGTTTCGCATGCGAAACATTTTCGAAGGACGCGTGCTCACACGCACCGACCCCTCAAATCAACAACCCTGCCGTCCCTTCGTGCCGCAGCAACCAAACCTTGGTCTCGACCCCACCATCGCCGGAATACCCACCCAGCCCATTGGCCCCCAACACCCGGTGGCACGGAATGAGGATCGGAATCGGATTGCCCCCGCACGCCTGCCCAATCGCCTGCGCGGGAACGCCCAGCTGTGCCGCCAAATCTCCATAAGTCCGCGTTTCCCCAAATGGGATCGCAGACATGGCAGCACAGACCGTGCGCTGGAAATCTGAACAGGTCAGCCGGATCGGAACAGTGAAATCCTGCTGTTTCCCTGCGAAATACGCATCAAGTTGCGTGGCAGCTTGCGTCAGAACAGGTGTCCCGTCACTCCGTCCATCGCACCATTCAAGCGCGGTGATCCCCACTGCATCTGCAATCAAGGTCAACGGCCCCAGTGGTGACTTAACAGCATGTTCAAAATGGCTCATCCCGGAAGCCCTAACCGGATCGGGCCTTTGGCTGTCAACGGATCGACTGTTTGGCCTTTCTGGCTTGCATGCAATGAAAGGATTGCCGCCACCCGCCGCACGTCTGCCATCAAGGGGCGCCAATCGTCCGACAATTGCCGCGCAGCTTCGGAAGGGCAAAAGGTTTTCCCGACCCCGCGCTGATGCGCGAGGTCAAGCAGGACGTCCGCGATGGCGTTATCCGAGGGCGTCATTGCACCGCTGGCAAGTCCCGGGATGCTGGTGCGTGCCGACATCGGGCAGGATCTTCCAGCACCGCTGGCACTTGTCGCCATCGGCCTTCTCAAAGACCACACCAACCCCCGTGACCTCGGGCAGGCGGAACGCCTCAGCCGGGGCCGGGTCGCCGGTCAGGTTGATGCCGGAGGTGATGCAGATATCGTCGAAGTTCACCGACTTCAGCGCCTCCAGCATCTCGGCATCTTCGATATGCACCACGGGTGCCGCTTCAAGCGACGCACCGATCACCTTATCCGTCCGCTGCACTTCGAGTGCCGCGGTCACAGCCCGGCGGGCGCGGCGCACCTTGGCCCATTTCGCAGCGAGCGCCTCGTCTTTCCACGAGGCGGGCGTTTCCGGGATGTCCTGCAAATGCACCGAGGAGTCCTCACCCGGGAAGCGGTCAAGCCAGACATCTTCCATCGTGAAGACCAGCACTGGTGCAAGCCAAGTGGTAAGGCGGTGGAACAGGATGTCCATCACCGTCCGCGCGGCCCGGCGGCGTTGCGTGTTGCCGTCGCAGTACAACGCGTCCTTGCGGATGTCGAAATAGAACGCCGACAGTTCCACCGTGCAGAAGTTGAACAACTGCTGGAACACGCCTTGGAAATCGTAGGAATCGTAGCCGTTGCGCACGACCTCATCCAGTTCCGCCAGACGGTGCAGAACGTAGCGCTCCAACTCGGGCATGTCCGCAGGGTCTACTCGGTCCGCCTCGGTGAAGTGCGACAGCGCGCCGAGCATATAGCGCATGGTGTTGCGAAGGCGGCGGTAGCTGTCGGCGACCCCTTTGAGGATCTCAGGTCCAATGCGCAGGTCGGCGGTGTAATCGGCCTGAGCCACCCAAAGGCGCAGGATATCGGCACCGTACTGTTTGGTCACGTCCTCGGGGGCCACCGTGTTGCCCAGCGATTTGGACATCTTGTTGCCCTTCTCATCGAGTGTGAACCCGTGGGTCAACACACCGCGATAAGGCGCTCGGCCTTGGGTGCCGCAGGACTGGAGCATCGAGGAATGGAACCAGCCGCGGTGCTGGTCGGTCCCTTCGAGGTAAAGATCGGCGAGACCGTCCTCGGATCCGTCCTCGCGGTCGCGCAGGACAAAGGCGTGGGTGGAGCCAGAATCGAACCACACATCCAGAATGTCGAACACCTGTTCCCATTCGCTCGGATCGTAGTCATTGCCCAGGAACCGCTCTTTCGCGCCAGGTTTGTACCAAGCGTCCGCGCCTTCGGCCTCAAATGCCTCAAGAACGCGGGCGTTGACTTGTTCGTCCTTCAGCAGGAAGCCGGCGTCGGTTGGCAACGCGCCTTTCTTGACGAAACACGTCAGCGGCACGCCCCATGCTCGCTGACGGGACAGAACCCAATCCGGGCGTGCCTCGATCATCGAATACAAACGGTTGCGCCCGGTCTGTGGCGTCCATTTGACCAACTGGTCGATGGAGTTCAGCGCCCGTTCGCGGATCGTTGTGCCGTAGTCATCCTGACCGTCGCCAACCGTACGGTCGATCGCAGCAAACCATTGCGGCGTGTTGCGGTAGATCACCGGGGCTTTTGACCGCCACGAGTGCGGATAGCTGTGGGTCATGCGTCCACGGGCCAGCAATCCACCCGCTTCGACCAGCTTGTCGATCACGGCGGTGTTGGCCTTGCCTTCCTTGCCCTTGTGATCAAGCACTTTGAGATCTGCAAAGAATGGCACATGCGGTAGGAACTCGGATTCCTCGCCCACGTTATGGGTCATCCGGTCCATCCAGCCACGGGCGACGAACGCTTCGTAGTCTTCCTGACCGTGGCTTGGTGCGGTGTGCACAAAGCCGGTGCCAGCATCGTCGGTCACGTGATCGCCGTCGATCATCGGCACGTCGTAATCCCAGAACCCGTCCGCGCCGTCGAGGCCCCGGAAGGGGTGTGCCAGCGTCAGCGCGCCCAGCTCGTCCGCCGACACATCGCGCAGGCGACGGTACATCGACGGCTCCAGCCGCGCCTTGGCCAGCACGTCTTCGGCCAAGGTATCGGCCAGCAAGTAGCGGTCACCGATGCGCGCCCAGCATTCCTCCGGGCGGCCTGTGACTTCGTACAATCCGTAGGCGATGCCATTGCCATAGGCGACGGCCTTGTTCGACGGGATGGTCCAGGGTGTGGTTGTCCAGATGACGACTTTCACACCTTGCAGATCACCTTCGCCGTTGGTCGCTTTAAACGGCACCCAGATCGTATGGGACTTGTGGTCGTGATACTCGATCTCGGCCTCGGCCAGCGCTGTCTTTTCCACCGGCGACCACATCACGGGCTTGGACCCCTGATACAACGTCCCGGTCATCAGGAATTTCTGGAATTCCTCTGCGATGATCCGCTCGGCGCGAAAGTCCATCGTCAGGTAGGGCTTGTCCCACGTGCCGGTGATGCCAAGACGCTTGAATTCGTCGCGCTGGATGTCGATCCAGCCCTCGGCGAACTTGCGGCATTCCTGACGGAAGGCCACGACATCGACCTCGTCCTTGTCGAGACCCTTGGCGCGGTACTGTTCCTCGATCTTCCATTCGATGGGCAGGCCGTGGCAGTCCCAGCCGGGGATGTAGCGCGCATCGCGGCCCATCATCTGCTGGGAGCGCACGACCATGTCCTTGAGGATCTTGTTCAGCGCGTGACCGATGTGAAGGTGGCCGTTGGCGTAGGGAGGGCCGTCGTGGAGGGTGAACGGCTTGCGAGCTTGTCCATTTTCGCCCTCACGGGCGAGGGCAGCCTTGTCGCGCAGGCGGTCGTAAATGCCCATCGTGGCCCATTTTTCAAGCCATGCAGGTTCGCGGTTGGGCAGCCCGGCGCGCATCGGAAAATCGGTTTTGGGCAGGTTCAGCGTGTCTTTGTATTCGGGTGTGTCGGCGCACATTTGGAGCGTCCTCGGGTGTTCGGATCAGGAATGTGTGAGAGGATCGGCGCGGGTGTCCATACGCCTTGTCCCGGCGGCTCGATTGCTCAGAGCGCCGGGCATGTAATTCGAATAATGATCGCGATCAAATGCGTCATGCGGCGCGTTATAGGAGTGACAGAGGCAGACGTCCAGACAGTGTTTCCCAGCCCCCCAAACCCCGTATTTGGAAAACGAAGACGGGCGCCGGTCAGGTCTCGAACATGGTGCCGACCAGATAGGCGATAGCCGCGGCTATACCGCCGATGAGCAGCGTCTCCAAACCCGAACGCCACCACGGTGCCAACGACCATTTGGATTTGTAAGCGCCGATGGCGAAGAAGGTGATCAACGTCAGGAGGGTCGAGATGCGGAAAGCATCCTCTAATCCCAAAAGAAACGGCAAAAGCGGGATCATACCCGCCGCGAGAAAAGCCAGAAACGTGGCCCATGCGGCCTTGAAAGGATGCGGGTCGACAGAGGCGAGACCATATTCGCCTTCGAGCATCAATTGCACCCATTGTTCGCGGTTCTGCGAGATCTGATCGACCGCACCGTCGAGCGCATCGCCTGACAGACCTTTGCGGCGCAGAATCTCGCGCAATTCGTTGCGTTCGCCTTCGGGATATTTGCGGATGTGGCGCTCCTCGACCTCGCGTAGGCGGCGGGCGTCGTCGAGTTCTGCCTTGGTGGCAGAGTAGTTTCCGGCGGCCATGGAAAACCCGTCTGCCAGCACATTGGCGATGCCAAGCGCGATGATGATCCACGGGCTCAGGCCCGCGCCCGCAACGCCGGCCACGATGGCGAAGGTGGTCACCGATCCATCGATGGCACCATAGACGATGTCGCGCAGGTAGCCGCGCCCGGCAGGGGCGTCGATGCGGGCTTCGATTTCGGCTTGGCTGTGGCCGTGGTCACCGGGGGATTGGGTCATGTGATCCAGATTGGGGCAGGTGCGCAGAACGTGCCATGCGCTGGATCAAAGACGGATTAGCGGGACTTGGTGGTGACTAGGCCCGAAAGGGCGGTTTTGATGATCGACCGGACCGAGGGGCGTTTGCCGGGGGCAAAGGGCAGGGGGCGGCAGACTTCGATGGCCGCAACACCGACGCGGGCGGTCAGCGCGCCATTGACCAAGCCTTCGCCAAAGCGACGCGAAAGTTTGCCTAAGATCGACCCGCCAAGGATCGGTTCAAGCATGTCGTCACCCACTGCAACAGCGCCAGTAGCGACAAGGTGGGACAGGACGGCGCGGGTCAGGCGCCAACTGCCCAGCGTTCCAGAGCGTCCACCGTAGATCTCGGCGATGCGGCGGATCATACGTATGTTGGAGCCGAGGGCGGCGACCACATCGGCGAGTGCCAAAGGCACGAGTGCTGTGACGGTCGCAACCTGACGGGCGGCGGCTTCGACCTCGCGCCGGGCAGCGGCGTCGAGCGGGCCTAGGAGTTCGTGATCAGCCAGCGCGATCAGGGCGGAGGCGTCAAACATATCCGCCTCGCGGTCCTTCAGGCGGTCGCGGCCCCATTTGGTGTCATCGCGCCCGGCATAGAGGCCGGTCAGGTCTTTGATGACCGTCCGCGCGGCGGTCAGGTCTGCGCTCGCTAGGGCTGTCTCGGCGGCGTGCTGGATGCGATCTATGCGTCCAAGGCGGGCAAATGCCGAAAGCTCTTTGATCACGATCAGCAGAACGACCAGCAGAAACAGCGCAAAAAGCGCCGCCACCGCATAGCCGAGATAGAGGTTCTGGCTCACCAGAGTGGTCACGAAATTCCACGCCGCGACCGAAGCAACGGTTGTGATCAGCGCAAAAAGCAGCGACCAGAACCAACGCGCCAGTCGCGACACAGGACGCGATGCAAGGGCTGCGGCCGTGGTCATGGCTTGCCCCTGCAGTGCTGGGTCCAGTGTGTCGGGAACCGGAGGCGCCTCTGCAGGGGTCTGGGTTGGTGCGGCGTCGTCCAGATCGAACAGGACGGGACCTTTGGCGTTTGTCATGTGTCCGTCCTTTGCCAGTGATACCGGATGTCGGGCAGGCCTTCATCATTGCCTGCGCCACCGGTGTGTTCGACGGGGGTAAAGCCGTGGCGTTCGTAAAATGCCTGTGCGCGGGTGTTGGCCTGAAAGGTCCAGAGCGTGAGCTGGTCCTCTTGGTGCATGGCATTGGCCAACAGCTTTGACCCGATGCCCTGTCCGCGTGCTTTGGGATCAATATAGAGCGCATGGATGTCGTCGCCGTTGCGCGCCAGAAAGCCAGTGATTGTTTCGTTTTCGGAAACAGTGACCCAGCCGCGATCCACCATCATGCCTGCAAAACCGATATCCTCGGCGCGGGTGTGGATGCGAGGCATCCACGGGGTTTCGTCGATCCACGCGGACAAGATCGCGCCGACGCGGCCAACGTCTAGCGGTGTGGCAGGGCGGAGAACGGTCACAGCTTGTCTCCGATCAGAAACTGGGCCGCGCGATCAAGCCGGATATGCGGCGGGCCGTCGCCCGGTTTGAGATTCAGTTGCGCGGGGGCAAATCGCATGACCTGATATTCCTGATCCAACCATTTCGCGGCACCGTCGCGCGCGGGGCCAAGCAGGTGGGTCGGATCTTGTGGCAGTTCACCGGGATAAAACGCCGCCTGTTTGCCACTGTCGAGCAGTGTGCCGCGCACGCAGGCAAGTTCGCCGCCCTGATGTGCGCGCATTTCCTCGACAGTGGCACGCAAGGACGCAATGGACATGGCGCTTGTCTTGGCGCCCGCAAATTGCGCGCGGTCGCGGGCGTCGCGTGTCAGGGCTTCCATGATGGCAGTCAGACGAGCGTGTTGGGTGTGGTGAAGGTGGTCGGCCTTAGTGGCCGCAAACAGGATCTTTTCGACCCTTTTACCGATCAAGAGCTGTGTCAGGAACTGGTTTTGCCCGGGGCGGAAAGCGCTGAGGATGTCCGACATCGCTTGCCGCATGTCCTCGACCGCTTGTGGCCCCGCATGGATCGCGCCCAAGGCATCAACCAACACGACCTGACGGTCGATTTTTGCAAAGTGATCGCGGAAGAAGGGTTTGACGACTTGGGATTTATACGCCTCGAACCGCCGCTCCATCTCGCGCGCCAGCGATTTGCGGGGTGGGCTCTGCGTGGGCGGCAGGGGGGCGAACGTCAGGACCGGGCTTCCGGCAAGATCACCGGGCAGCAGGAAGCGACCGGGGGTACAATCAGAAAATCCCGTCTGGCGCGCGGCGTTCAGATAGGTAGTAAAGCTGGCCGCCAGTTTTTGCGCGCGGGGTTCCTCCAGCGGCGCTGACATGTCTTCGGCACGGGCCTGCTCGAGGTAGTCGCGGGCAAGATCGCGGTTCTCGATACGTTTAAGGGTTTCTTCAGACCATTGGCTGTAGCTTTTGTCGAGCAAACCAAGATCCAGCAACCACTCACCGGGATAATCCACAATGTCGAGATGTATGGTTCGTGGGCCCTGAAGCCCTGACAGCAGACCTGAGGGGCGCACCTTTAAAGACAGACGCAATTCGCTGATCGTACGGGTGCTGTCGGGCCAGTGCGGGTCGCGTGCCGTCAGATCGCCCAGATGGGATTCATAATCGAAGCGTGGCAGCGTATCGTCGGGTTGTGGCTGGAGATAAGCCGAAAGGATGCGTCCTTCGCTTTGCGCCAAGAGACCCGGCATCCGCCCACGATCCATCAGGTTCGCCACCAGCGAGGTGATGAACACCGTCTTGCCCGAGCGGGCCAGTCCGGTCACGCCAAGCCGGATCGTTGGCTCAAAGAACGTGCCGGACACTGCGTCTGTGACGTTCTCAAAGCCGCGGGTCAGCGTGTCGGCGATGGTGGATATGACCAAGGGCGGCCTCTTTTCTTTGCGTTGGCCCCAGAGATAAAGGCGCATGCCCCCGGTTACCAGTGCTGCGCAAGGGGGATTGTTCGGCGCAAATCGTCAGGCTAAGCCGGGCACATGCCCAGATACGCCCTGAAAGTCGAATATAATGGTGCGCCTTTTGCCGGTTGGCAAAGGCAGGCGGAGCAGCCGTCTGTGCAGGGTGCGATCGAATCCGCGTTGGCCAAGTTGGAGCCGGGAGAGCACACGATTGCCGCAGCCGGGCGCACCGATGCAGGGGTTCATGCGCGTGGGCAGGTCTGCCATTGCGATCTGGCCAAGGACTGGTCGCCCTTCCGTTTGTCGGAGGCGTTGAACCATCATCTGAAGCCGTTGCCGGTGGCGATTGTCGATGCGGCAGAAGTTGCAGAGGACTGGCACGCACGGTTCTCGGCATTGGAGCGGAGGTATCTGTTTCGGTTGGTGTCGCGCCGTGCGCCATTGACGCTGGAGGCGGGGCAGGTCTGGCAGGTCAAGAACGCTCTTGCGTTAGAGCCGATGCAGACGGCGGCGCAGTATCTGATCGGGCTGCATGACTTTACCACGTTCCGGTCGACCATGTGCCAGGCGGCATCCCCGGTAAAGACGCTGGATGGGTTGGACATTGCCTGTGCCGAGACCGATTGGGGCACCGAGTTTCAGTTTCGGCTGCGCGCGCGGTCGTTTCTGCACAACCAGGTGCGCAGCTTTGTCGGCACGCTTGAGCGGGTTGGATCGGGTGCTTGGGTGCCGGAGGACGTGAAGCAGGCCTTGGACGCGCGGGACCGCGCGGCCTGTGGTCCGGTGTGTCCGCCGCAGGGGTTGTATCTGATGGGCGTTGGGTACCCTGACGACCCCTTTGACACATAGATGTCTTGCGCTGCGCTTGGCGCATCGCGGTGTCAGATTTTTAGAAAAATCTGCTTGGGGCTCTGCCCCAAACCCCGGCAATATTTGGAAAAAGAAGAAGGTCTGGGATTGCTTTTCGGATTGGTTTGAAAGTAAGTGACCTCATGACAAAGCTGACCGACATCCGACGAGACTGCTGATCTTACCCTGCTGCCCCTAATTGTGGGCGTTCCGTCACCCTTTGTCTGAATTCATCATCCTTTCCGTTGACTTGGCCCGCGCCGCTTGGCACGGCTTGGGCTTCTTAAAACGAGGTTTCCCATGATCCCCTCTGTCCTGCCGACTTATTCCCGTGCGCCGCTTCATTTCGTGAAGGGCGAAGGCACCTGGTTGATCGAGGCGGACGGGCGACGTTTTCTTGATCTGGGCGCTGGCATCGCGGTGAACGCGCTGGGCCATGCGCATCCTGCATTGGTGCATGCGTTGACCGATCAGGCGCAGAAGCTGTGGCATGTGTCGAACCTCTATGAAATCCCGCAACAGCAGGCATTGGCCGACAAGCTGGTGGCGAGTAGCTTTGCCGATACGGTGTTCTTTACCAATTCCGGAACTGAGTCCTGTGAGTTGGCGGTCAAGATGGCGCGCAAGTATTGGTACGAGAAGGGCCATCCCGAGAAGACGACGATCCTGACCTTTGACGGGTCGTTCCATGGCCGGTCCTCTGCGGGTATCGCGGCGGCTGGATCTGAGAAGATGACCAAGGGGTTTGCGCCTCTTTTGCCCGGATTCAAGCATGTGGGGTGGGGTGACCACGATGCGCTGCACGCGGCGATCGATGATACGGTTGGCGCGATCCTGATCGAGCCTGTGCAGGGCGAAGGCGGGATTCGACCGCTGCCCGATCAATGCCTTAAGGGACTGCGGGCGCTTTGTGATGAGAAGGGTATTCTTCTGATCCTCGACGAGGTGCAGTGTGGCGTGTCCCGCACCGGGCGTCTGTTCGCGCATGAATGGGCGGGAGTGACGCCGGACATCATGATGGTTGCCAAGGGCATCGGCGGGGGCTTCCCGCTGGGTGCGGTTCTGGCCACCGAAGAGGCGGCGTCAGGCATGACGGCAGGCACGCACGGGTCGACCTATGGCGGCAACCCGCTCGCTTGTGCCGTAGGCTGCGCGGTGATGGACATTGTCAGCACGCCGGAATTCCTTGAAACGGTGAACGCGCGGGCCGGATTCCTGCGGCAGAAGCTTGAAGGGCTGGTTGCGGCGCATCCGGACGTGTTCGAAGGGGTGCGCGGCGTTGGCTTGATGCTTGGCCTCAAGTGCAAGGTCGCGCCCGTCGAGTTGGTGAAGGCCGGCTACGGGTGTGGTGTAATCACGGTTCCGGCTGCGGACAATGTGGTGCGTCTGCTGCCGCCGCTCAATATCAGCGAGGACGAGATCGCAGAAGCTGTGAACCGTTTGGACTTTGCGGCAGACGCGGTTCTTGAGGCAAAAAGCTGAGGGCTGGATATGAAGCATTTTCTGGATATTCACAAAACCGACGCGGGCGACCTTCGGACTGTGATCGACCAAGCCATCGCCATGAAAGTCAGCCGCAACGGTCGTCCCAAAGGCGCGCCGGATGACACGCAACCTTTGGCAGGGCGCATGGTTGCACTGATTTTCGAAAAGCCTTCGACCCGCACGCGGGTTTCGTTTGATGTGGGTGTGCGTCAAATGGGCGGCCAGACGATGGTGCTCTCGGGGTCGGACATGCAGTTGGGCCATGGCGAAACCATTGCCGACACCGCGCGGGTGATGAGCCGTTATGTCGATCTGATCATGATCCGGACGTTTGATGAGGCCGTGCTGGAAGAGATGGCTGAATATGCCAGCGTTCCGGTGATCAACGGGCTGACCGACCGCACGCATCCCTGCCAAATCATGGCGGACGTGATGACCTATGAGGAACATCGCGGGCCGATCAAAGGCAAGAAGGTTGTGTGGTGTGGGGACGGCAACAATGTCTGTGCGTCCTTCCTGCATGCGGCGGCGCAGTTCGGGTTTGATTTCACCTTCACCGGGCCTGTTCAGCTTGATCCCGAGATGGAGTTTGTGGGGCTTGCGCGGAATGCAGGGGTCTCTGTCGCCATTGAACGTGATCCGTTCAAGGCGGTGGAAGGGGCCGATCTCGTGGTCGCGGACACCTGGGTGTCGATGCACGATGCGCAATCTGCCAAAGAGCGGCGGCACAATATGCTGCGGTCCTATCAGGTCAATGTAGACCTGATGCGGCACGCCAAACCCGACGCGCTGTTCATGCATTGTTTGCCAGCGCATCGCGGTGAAGAGGTGACGTCCGAGGTGATGGATGGCCCGCAATCGGTGATCTTTGACGAGGCAGAGAACAGGTTGCATGCGCAGAAAGCGATCATGCGCTACTGCCTTGGGGTGTGATCACCTCAAGACGTGTTTCCGCTTGAGCGCAATTGAGACCCTGCATTTTGTGTAAAGCAAGACGCGGGGATCTTCGTTTTCGAAGGTGATCCCGGCTGTGCTGAACTGGCAGACACGGTCGGGATGGTGGGCCGTTCAGCGCTTGGCCGATATCCTGCGTTTACGGGAACACGCGTTGAAGGCCAAGACGTTCCTGCGATGTGAGCCCGGCAATCACCATTTCGCCCAGCAGCAAGGTTTCCGAAAAGCAGCCATGTGCGATGACGATTTCATGTCGCGCGCAGGCAAAATGTACCCATGTCACAGCGCGTTTCTTAAGCAGTTGGCGAATTCCGGGCGTCTCGGTCAGCGCTTTGGCTGGAACGAAGGCTTCGCTGCTAAAACAATTCGAGAGTTGTACCTGCCCTCCAACGAGTATCCGATGCTGAGGAGATACGATCAGGTCTGTGAAAGGGCGATTTGCGCCGAGCGCCGATGTTCGGATCAGGATGCGTGCCGATTTTTCTGACCTCTGGTCCAGCACCTGAACATGTCGACGGGCCCACAGAACCGGTTGCACTCCGTTGTCGAGCGTCAGGACAGGATCGCCTTCGCGCAAAGCCTGTACGGGTCTTGGCCCTAAGGGTGTGTCGATGCGGGTGTCGTCCGCAAGGCAGATCGTTTGGTATGTGGCAGTGGCGTCCTGATCAGTGGTCCAAAAGGCGTTTGGTGTGGACGGGCCGCCGCCATTGGACCAGTACCATCCTTCTAGATCGAACCCCGGCGACCAGACAAGCTGCACCAATTCGCCTGAACCTTCCTCTGTGCCTTCGAAGACAACTGCGCCTTGACCGGGGCCGACATAATCGCTGCGGATGATGGTTCGTCTTCCAGAGTGCTGGCACCGCCATTGCCGGACCAGCTTAGGTCATAGCTGTCGCCTACGCCGAATTCGTAAGGCGAAGCGTCACCTTTGTTCGCGGTGATCACGAGATCCTTGGTCGAGTTCGGAGGGTAGTCAAAATAGCTGTAGGCTGATGTCACATTGACATTGCTGCCCGACGCAATCGCGAATTCATTGTTGATGGCACTAATGACGACAACCAAGACACCGGCTCCTTTTCAAAGCGCAGTGTCAGGCAAAATCATTGACGGTGGTTTAAGTGGTTGCGAAATCAGCGCTCAGGGCACGTTGTCGATTCCCGAACTTCCCCAAGGGTGACAGCGGGCGATGCGGCGGGCGGCAAGCCAGCCGCCTTTGATCCCGCCATGTTTGCGCAACGCTTCAAGCGCGTAGGCTGAACAGGTGGGGTGGTAGCGGCAATTGTGACCGACCCAAGGGCTGAAGATCAGGCGATAGGCGCGGACGGGCAGGGCAAGGGTCCAAGCCAGCGGTGTCATGTCTGGGCGTGGATCTTGCGCAGGGCGTAGGTCAGGTCACTCTTCAAGGCCTGAAAATCACGGTCTATGGTGACGCCGGGGCGGCCGACCAGAACGTAATCCCAGCCGGGTTGTGCTGCGGGTAACAGCGTTTCGGCAACAACTGCACGCAGGCGGCGCTTGGCCCGATTGCGAGCAACTGCATTGCCGATCTTCTTGGAGCAGGTATAGCCAACGCGTATCGTCGGATCGTCGTCGTTGCGATGCCGTGCCTGTACCAGCATTCCATCCGTCCCCCGGCGCAAGGCGCGGGCGGCACGCAAGAAATCGGCGCGATGACGCAGAATGGTGACGGGTGGACATGACAACACCGCCGGAGGCGTATTTCCCCTTGCAACCAAGGAGGCCTCCGGCGGTGTCATGTCAAATCACCTGTGGTGTCGCGGGGCGCTTACGCGCCCAGCGACTTGCGGCCACGGGCGCGGCGCGCGTTCAGGATCTTGCGGCCAGCTTTGGTTGCCATGCGCGAACGGAAGCCGTGGCGCCGCTTGCGTACGAGGTTCGATGGTTGAAAGGTGCGTTTCATCGCGTCCTACTCCGTCTGGTCGGTCCGGGGGCGCGGATTCGTCCGCCGGGGTTATTCGAAGCCCGTGCTATAGGCAGGTGCTTTTGGGTTGTCAAACGCTGTGTCGGGGATTCACGCCGTTTTTCTTGATCGGTGACACGATGCAAGGCCGCATCGTATACGTTCTGCTGCGAACCGCGTTTTTGGGGGTGCTGCCCACGTCGCCGTGTGGGCGTCTTCCCGGGCTATTTGCAAAACAGAGAAGAGGTTTGGGGGCTTGGATGATGCCGCGTTTTGAAACATTGCCACACGGCCGCGTGTGAACCTGACACAGACTGCAACAAAACTCGGTAACGGTGGCTGGGTTTGTTTCAATCTGGCGCGATCCTGAACGAATTCTCACGCAAAGCGGAGCCGTTGATCAAGCAGGCGTGAGCCGGGTGTTGCTGCGCTGCTGCAAGGGTCATGTTTTGATCAAGCACAACACAACACTTGAAGAGGCGGCCTTTCCCGGCCTGTATGACATGACCGATATGACCAACACCCAAGACACCCCTGCATGGAAACGTTATGCGCCCCTGATCGCGATTGGCGCTGTTGCGCTTGTCGGTACGGTCACATTGCGCGATTATCTGAGTTTCGAGACACTTGCGGCCAACCGTGAGGCGCTTGAGGCGTTCCGTGATGCCAATTACCTGCTGACCGCTGGTGTGTTTATTCTGGCCTATGTCCTGATCGTTGGGTTTTCCCTGCCGGGGGCGACCATCGCCACGCTGACCGGCGGGTTTCTTTTCGGCGTGTTCCCCGGTGCCTTGTTCAACGTCTTTGCTGCGACTGTGGGCGCTACCGTGATCTTTCTAGCGGCGCGCTATGGTCTGGGTGAACGCCTGTCCGCAAAGATGGACGCCAGCGACGGCGCTGTGCGCAAGATCAAGGATGGGATCGACGAAAACCAGTGGTCGATGTTGTTTCTGATACGGCTGGTGCCTGCAGTGCCGTTCTTTGTCGCAAATCTTGTTCCTGCTTTGGTCGGTGTCCCGCTGTATCGCTTCTTTGTTTCAACCTTTCTTGGCATCATCCCCGGAGGCGTGGTCTACACGTCAGTCGGTGCCGGTCTGGGTGAGGTTTTTGCCCGCGGTGAGACGCCGAACCTCGGCATCATCTTTGAACCTCATATCCTGCTGCCGATCCTTGGTTTGTGTGTTCTTGCGGCACTGCCGATCGCTCTGAAGGCCGTGCGCGGCAAGAAAGGTCTCTGAGCCATGGAAAAGATCAAAACAGACGTTCTTATTATCGGTGCAGGGTCCGGCGGATTGTCGGTGGCGGCAGGCGCGGTGCAGATGGGGGCCAGCGTTGTCCTGCTCGAAGCGCACAAGATGGGCGGTGATTGCCTGAACTATGGGTGTGTTCCGTCAAAAGCCCTGATCGCTTCGGCCAAAACCGCCTATGCAATGTCCCATGCTGACCGCTACGGCATCGCCAGCGTCACGCCTCAGGTGAACTACGCTGCCGCGAAAGACCACGTCGCTGATGTCATCAGTCAGATCGAACCAGTGGACAGCCAAGAGCGCTTCGAAGGTCTGGGCGTCCGGGTGATCCGGGAATACGGGCGTTTTGTGTCCCCGACCGAGGTTGAGGCCGGTGAGTATCGCATCACGGCACGCCGGGTGGTGATCGCAACAGGCTCATCTCCCTTCGTGCCGCCGATCCCTGGTTTGGACAAAGTGCCCTACATCACCAATGAATCGTTGTGGGAGCTGCGTGAACAGCCCGAGCATCTGCTGGTCATCGGCGGCGGTCCCATCGGCATGGAAATGGCGCAGGCGCATCTGCGCTTGGGCTCCAAAGTGACGGTGATCGAAGGGGCCAAGGCGCTGGGCAAGGATGACCCCGAAATGGCCGAGATCGTTCTCGACAGTCTGCGCGAAGAAGGGCTTGAGATTGCCGAAGGGTCGAACGCCAAGGAAGTGCGGGGCAAAGAGGGCGCGATAGAAGTGGAGACCGAGGATGGCCGTGTGTTCAAAGGCACGCATATCCTTGTCGCGGTCGGTCGGCGTGCCAATACAGACGGTCTGGATCTGGATAAGGCAGGGATCAAGACAACGCGGGCAGGAATTGCCGTGGATGACAGCCTGCGGACATCCAATAAAAAGGTCTATGCGATTGGCGATGTCGCCGGAGGGCTGCAGTTCACCCACGTCGCAGGATACCATGCCGGTGTGATTATCCGCTCGATGCTGTTCGGTCTGCCTGCCAAGGCCACCACGCGGCACATCCCGTGGGCCACCTACACACAGCCCGAACTATCTCAGGTCGGTCTGACCGAGGCGCAGGCCCGCAAAGAGCATGGGACCAATCTTGAAGTCGTACGCTTTCACTACAGCCACAACGACCGCGCCATTGCCGAACGCAAGACCCGTGGGCTGATCAAGGTCATGGTGGTCAAGGGGCGTCCGGTGGGAGCGTCGATTGCCGGTGAACAAGCCGGAGAATTGATCAATCTCTGGGCGCTGGTAATCGCCAATAAGATGAAAATGGGCCAGATCGCCAATATGGTCGCCCCGTACCCCACGATTGGGGAGCTTAACAAACGGGCGGCGGGTGCTTATTTCTCACCCCGATTGTTTGAAAGTGATACCGTGAAGAAAGTTGTCGGATTTGTTCAGAAGTGGCTTCCCTGACATGAAAAGGCCGGGATTGCGACTATGTTGAACTCACTTTCCGGCCGTTTCCTCATTTTGACGACTGTCTTCGTGATGTTGGCAGAGGTTTTGATCTTTGTGCCCTCCATCGCGCGGTATCGTGAGGATTTTCTGCTCAACCGCCTTGAACGGGCGCAGATCGCGTCGCTCGCCCTGTTGGCGGACGACATGATCGACACGGAACTCGAAGCCGAACTGTTGTTGAATGCCGGTGTGTTCAACGTGGTGTTGCGCCGTGATGAACTGCGGCAGTTGGTGTTGTCCTCGCCCATGCCAAGCGAGGTATCCCAGACATTCGATTTGCGCGAGGCCTCGGCCTTGACTCTGATCCGCGATGCGATGGTGCGTTTGCTCGACCCAGAGAACGAAACCATCCGCGTGATTGGCAACCCGTTCCGGGATGGGGGTCTGCTGATCGAGATCACGCTGGACACCACCGAGCTGCGCATGGCGATGATCGATTACGGTTTGCGCATTTTGGTGCTCTCTGCTGTGATCTCGGTGTTTACGGCGGGGCTTTTGTTCCTTGCTGTGCGGGTGTTGCTGGTCAAACCCATCAAGGGCGTGGTCGGTCATATGCAAAGCTATGCCAAAGCGCCCGAAGACGCGCGCCGGATCATTCAGCCCTCGGCCCGCGTGACAGAGTTGCTAGAGGCCGAAAAAGCACTGCAATCTTTGCAAACCCAGCTGACACAGGCGTTGAAGCAAAAGGAACGTCTGGCGCAATTGGGCGGTGCCGTGGCCCGTGTAAGCCACGATCTGCGCAATATCCTGACCTCGGCTCAGCTTTTCACCGATCGGATCGAGATGAGCGAAGACCCAGCAGTCAAACGCATGGCGCCCAAGCTGGTGAATTCTATCACGCGTGCGGTTTCCTTGTGTGAAAGCACGCTGGCGTTCGGGCGTGCGGAAGAGCCCGCACCGACACTGACGCTGATCAATCTGGCGCAACTTGTCTCGGATGTGCTGGACAGCGAACGTCTGGCCATTGGTGAATTTGATCTGAGTCTGAGCGAAGACGTGCCCGGCAATCTGATGGTGCGGGCCGATCCAGAACAAATGTACCGTGTGTTGTCCAACTTGGTGCGCAATGCGCGGCAGGCGATCATTGGCACTGGTCAGCCGGGCGAGATTAATGTGGCGGCCAAGATATGTGACGATGCTTGGTGTATTGATGTCACCGATACCGGGCCGGGTTTGCCGCCCAAGGCGGTTGAACACCTGTTCCAACCCTTTCAGGGTGGTGCACGGAAAGGCGGGTCCGGCCTTGGACTGGCCATCGCGGAAGAGCTTGCGCGCGGGCATGGCGGGACTTTGACGCTTGTGAAAACGGACGAATCCGGAACCGCGTTCCGCATCCGGTTGCCGATGGGTGGGTTGACGTAGAGGCCTCTTGGCAAGGCGCAAAAATTTCTTGGAATTTGCGCTTGCATCACTTCGGCACTGGGTCTATTCCCACGCCTCGTGGACCGATAGCTCAGCTGGATAGAGTACTTGACTACGAATCAAGGGGTCGGGGGTTCGAATCCTCCTCGGTCCGCCACTTTCCCCCTTGTAAGTCTTTCCCAGCATCAGACAGACGCGTTGAAATCTGCCGCCACGCGACGACTTTAACGCTAGAGAACATCCCAAAGATCGCGCGTTGTTTTGTCGAATTGGGACGGGTTCGCATATGCCGCGATGGTCAGGTGTTCGACCCAATCGTCGCCTCCGACACGCACCAATGTGCCGTCCGCCAATTCACTCTGAATCGCTGTTTCCGGCATCCAGGCAAAACCGCTCCCCGCCATGAGGCGGCGTTTGATGGCCTCGACCAATCCATCGACATAGATGGTTTCGGCGCGGAACGGTTTTCGCCCTATGGCGTGATCCACGACCATCCCCAGAAAGCTGGTGCGTTCATAGGCGAGGTAGGGAATGTCCTTGCCGGTGCGGTTGTCGAGGTTCCATCCGTAGTCCCGTGCAGACTGCGCGGCGGCGACAGGGATCAGGCGGTCGGTCAGCAGGTCTTTGCGGTCAAACGCAGCCTCGTCGATGGTCAGTGACACTGCGCTGTGCGTGTAGCAGAGCATGATGTCCACCGCGCCTTCGACCAGCAATTCACAACAGGTGCTGAGCGAGTCCGAAATCACCCGCGTGCGAATGTCGGTCATGCTGTGCTGAAGGGTCTCGATCCGATTGGCGAGGAAATTGACCGAGATCGTGTGCAAGACCGAAAAACGGATGAACCGGTGTCCCCCTCTGTCTGCATCGCGCAGTGTTTGGCGTGCTTCAGAGAGGTGCGACATGGCGCTTGTCGCCACCGGTAGGAACTGTGCGCCCGCTTCAGTCAGTTGAACCGGATAGGTGGCCCGATTCACCAAAGGCAGCCCAACCCAGCTTTCCAGTGCCTTGATCCGACGGCTGAAAGCCGACTGAGTGATGTTTCTTTCATCAGCAGCCCGCGTGAAGTTCTGAGTGCGCGCAAGACACTCAAAATCGCGCAACCAATTGAGATCCATATCAAGCCTCTGAAAAGTATGAATTTTCCGGGACTATATCGAATTCTATGCAAAACCGGAATAGTTTGATGAAATGTTTGAATTGGAGTGGTCGGAAAAACTGTTCCTACGCTTTGATATGGGCGTGAGTCTCTTGTGCCAAGACGTTGGGGATCCTGTCGGTCTTGGAGATGCAAGAGGAAAGGCCAGCGCGTGAACGCTTGGGTTCGTGCAAGAAAAATATGTCGAGCTGGAAACGAATTTCCAGCCATCAACAGAGGAGACGACCATGATCAAGAATATCAAAAGCCTAGGACTGGCCGCTGTGGTCAGCGCACTTGCCTTGCCGGCCTTTGCGTCGGAAGAGGTCAAGATCGGCGTACCGTCTTGGACCGGGGCGCAGGCTATTGCGCATGTATTGGGCCATGTCGTGGAAACACGCATCGGTGGCACTGTAGAATACGTGCCGGGCAACAACGCGACGATTTTCCAGGCGATGGACCAGGGCAAGGGTGACATCGATGTACACCCGGATGTGTGGCTGCCGAACCAGGAAGCCTTTACCAAGCAGTATGTCGATGATGCAGGAACTGTAACGCTGTCCTCCAACCCCTATCAGGGCAACCAGGGCTTCTGCGTGTCCAAGCAGTTCGGCGAAGCCAACAACATCACTGACATCGCGGATCTGGGTCGACCCGACGTGGCCGCGCTGATGGACAGCGATGGCAACGGCAAGGGTGAGCTTTGGATCGGTGCACCGGGCTGGGCATCGGCGAACGTCAACGAGGTCAAGGTCCGCGACTACGGCCTGCTCGATTTCATCGAACCGATCCGCGCCGAAGAAGCGGTCAAGACCGCGCGCATCAAGGATAGCATCGCCAAGGGTGAGGGCTATGCCTTCTACTGCTACGAGCCGCACGCGGTGTGGTTCATGTTCGACGTTATGATGCTCACCGAGCCAACATACGACCCCGAGAAATACGTCATGGTACAGCCGTCGGACGACCCCGATTGGTACACAAAATCCATGGTCGCTTCGAAAGATGCGCTCAAGGATGTGCAGATTGCATGGTCCAATTCACTGGTTGATCGGTCCCCAGCGATTGCCGAATTCTTCCAGAACTTTGGTCTTGAAGCCTCGGACGTCAGCTCGTTGGCCTTTGAAATCAGCGCCAACGGCCGCGATCCGGCAGAAGTGGCGGCGGAATGGGTTGATGCGAATTCCGACCGCGTTGACGCGTGGCTGGGTCTCTGAGTCCCATCCTCTGACGATTGGCCACCGGGTTTAAGTCCGGTGGCCAGTATCTCCAAATCCCGATGACGAGGCGTGGCCTGATGGATGACGAAACCGTCATAGAAATTTCCGATGTCTGGAAGATCTTCGGCGCGAACCCCCAAGCTGCGCTTCGGGCGATCCGCGAGGAAGGTCTGACCAAGGCCGAAGTGCTGGCACGGCACAACGCTGTTGTGGGCGTTGCGGATGTCAGCCTGTCGGTCAATCGTGGCGAAATCTTCTGCATCATGGGCCTGTCCGGCAGCGGGAAGTCCACGCTTGTCCGCCATTTCAACCGTTTGTTGGAACCAACGGCTGGCAAGATCATGATCGAAGGCACCGACGTGATGGCGCTGGGCCCGAAAGAGTTGCAGACCTTCCGCAACCGAAAGATCGGCATGGTGTTCCAGAACTTCGCGCTGATGCCGCACCGGTCCGTGCTGGACAACGTGGCGATGCCGCTGGAGATCCGGCAGGTCGCCAAGAACGAACGTATGCGTCAAGCGGCGGCCATTCTGGATATCGTGGAACTTGGCGCTTGGGGGGCGAAATTCGCCCATGAACTTTCCGGAGGGATGCAGCAGCGGGTCGGGCTGGCCCGCGCTTTGGCTGCGAACCCGGATGTACTCTTGATGGACGAACCGTTCTCTGCGCTTGACCCACTGATCCGGCGGCAATTGCAGGATGAATTCATTCGGCTCAGCAAAATCCTGAAGAAAACGACTGTCTTCATCACCCACGATCTGGACGAAGCAGTCCGCATCGGCGACCGCATCGCGATCATGCGGGACGGCAAGATGGTTCAGATGGGCACGGCAGAAGACATCGTCATGCATCCCGCAGACGATTACGTGGCAGATTTCGTCGCCGGAATTTCGCGTCTCAAGGTGGTGCATGCCCATGCAGTCATGCAGCCCATCGAGGCCCATATCGCCGCCCACGGACCGATTGACGCGGATGCGCCACGGGTGGGGGCGCAGGAAACGCTCAGCACGCTGATCAATCTCGCCATCGACACCGACAGCGCCGTGGTCGTTCAAGACGCTGGACAGGATGTCGGCGTCATCACCCGCAAGGATCTTTTGCGCACCGTGATCGAGGGAACAGAAGTGTCATGAACAAGCAAGACATCAATCCTCTTGAAGACACCGAAAGCGAAGCCGCTCTGGCCTATGCCGAAGAGCGCCGCGAGAATATCCGCACCTTCGTGCGCACAAGCCCTGATTATTACATCCAAAACTTCGACAAGATCGGTGCGTCGTCCCGGTTTACGGCGACTTTCAACCTGATGGCGGGTCTTTTTGGCCCGATCTGGTTTGGCGCACGTGGGCTGTGGTCTTGGGCCTTGCCGTTCCTGATCCTTGAAGCACTTGCTTTTGTGCAGATCGCACGCGGCCTGTTCGGAGACTTGGCAGCCGATGCCATGGCGCGGATCGCATCCATCGAAGGCACGCTTGATTTGCGTCGTCAGCAATTGGCAGCCGCGATCGAAAGCGGGTCCGACCGCGTGGATGCGTTTCAGCGCACAGTGGATTCCTTGCAGGCGAATATTGGTGGCATCCGGGCAGAGGCCGAAGCCTTGGCCGCCGAAGGTCCGACCATCGTGCTGACCGGGGTGGTTTTGTTGATCGTGGTCAAAGCCATTCAGGCCATTGTCGCCAACTGGGCGCTTGAAGCCCGGTTTTCCGAGTGGCTTTCCGACCGGACGGTCCGATCCGGTCTGCCGCCGCAGCACATCGTTCTGAGTGCGCTGTTCATGGTGATCATCGTGGCCACCGCCATGATTCACTACAGTTTTCCGGGGCGCTATTCGTTGCTAAGCACCTTTCCGACTGACCCCGATATCCGCCTGACCGGGATCACCTTGGTCGAGAACTTCATCGCGTGGTGTGTGAGCAATTCAGAGGCATTCTTTGACGGCCTGACCTTTGCCATCCGGTCGCTTTTGGACGCGCTCGAGGTGATCCTTGTCCAGACACCATGGATCGTGATCGTCAGTCTTATCGTGCTTCTGACTTGGCTCACCGCCGGGTTGCGCACCGCGATCTACTCAGGCGCATTCCTCGCCTATATGGGCCTCTTGGGTTTTTGGGAGGCGGCGATGACGACGCTTGCCCTTCTTGGGACCGCCGCGCTTTTGTCCATCATCATCGGCATCCCGCTGGGAATGTTCGCCGCCCGCCGCCCAAGGTTCTATGCGTTCATCCAGCCGATCATGGACTTCATGCAGACGATGCCTGCCTTCGTCTTCATGGTCCCGGTCATCGCGTTCTTTGGGGTCGGAAAACCTGCGGCTGTGATCGTGACCATGATCTTTGGCGGTACACCCGTCGTGCGCCTGACCGTGCTTGGGCTGCGTGGCGTACCCGAAAGTGTGCGTGAAGCGGCGATCAGTTTTGGCGCGAATAAGTGGTATCTGCTGACCAAGGTCGATCTGCCATTGGCCAGTCCGTCCATCCGCGCAGGCATCAACCAGACCATCATGCTGTCGCTGGCGATGGTGGTGGTCGCATCCCTGATCGGGGCCAAGGGGCTGGGTGAGGACGTGCTCGAAGCGCTGCAATACGCCAATGTGGGGCAGGGCATTCTTGCCGGCTTCTCGATCCTTTTCTGTGCGATGATCCTTGATCGCATCGTCCAAGGGGCACGCAAATGATGCCTTTGGTCATGGTGCATGGGTTCATGGGCGGCAGCCGCCAATGGGCCGAGCAGACCAAGGCGCTTGCCTCCTGCCTTGACGTTGTGACGATCGATCTTCCCGGTTTTGGGCTGAACGCTCATCTGCGCGCGCCGGACACGATCACTGCCTTTGCGACATGGGTGCTGGACCACCTGCGCACGCAAGGCATCGATCGGTTCCACCTGTTGGGCCATTCCATGGGCGGCATGATTGCGCAGGAGATGGTCGCGCTGTCGCCGGATCGGGTGGACCGGCTTGTGCTTTATGGAACCGGAGCGACGGGTGTCTTGCCCGGACGTTTTGAGCCGATCCATATCTCGAAAAGCCGGGCCCAGACCGATGGCCCGCGCAAGACCGCCCGTCGCATCGCTGCGACATGGTTCCTTGACCGCGAGGCGGCCGCTGGTTTTGAAGGTTGTGCCGCCATCGCCGAGCGCAGCAGCCTGCAAGCTATCGAAGCAGGCCTGAACGCGATGGAGGGGTGGAATGGGGAGCCAAATCTGGTTGCCATAAAAGCCCCGACTCTCGTGATCTGGGGCGATCATGACCGCACCTATCCATGGCACCAGACTGAGCAGCTCTGGACAGCCATTGACGATACCAGTCTTGCAGTGATCCCCAACTGCGCCCATGCGGCGCATCTGGAAAAACCCGGCATCTTCAACCGCATCCTTCGGGATTTCTTTGAAGATGTTGGTTTGCAGAACCAATGCCGCGCCGTGCTGGAATCCTCTGCTCCCGTGACCTGACCGCCGGGTCAGGCCGCGTTGCGCGGTTTGGCGAAGGTCGGGGATTGCACGATCCCTGCATCAAACAATCGCGCGATCTCAGTGCCGGTGCAGCCCGCGACATCCGACAGGATCTCTTCGGTGTGCTGACCCAAAGTAGGGGCAGGCGTCGCTGCGCTGCGTTGCGTTGCGTTAAATACTGCCGGATGGGCAGGCACGCGAAACGTGCCGATCCCCGGCTGCTCGATCTCGGAAAACATCGAATTGTCGGTGCTCAGGTCCACATCCTTCTCCACCGCCTCGCGCACGCTGCGGAACTCGGACCAAGTCAGACCTGCCTCGTTGAACGCCGCTTCGAACTCGGCCACGCGGCGCTGAGCAAACCATGGTTTTAGGATCGCCGTTATATCCTCTCGGAAGCGCCAGCGGTTGCCTTCGTCGGCCAAGGACACGCCAAGCCGTCCCTCCAATGCCGTCATTGCCTCGATCGTGCCTGTCGCCTTGCAGATGCCGCGCCACTGGCGGTCAGTCAGGCCGATCACCATCACGCGGCGACCATCGGCGCAGACGAAATCCTGCCCGTAAGCACCATAAAGTGCATTGCCGGATTTGCCTCGATCCTCGGTGTTGAGGGTGACATCCCCGATCATGCCCAGATGCCCCAGCGTGGCCGACGCCACGTCTTTGAGCGCGATCTCGACCTCTTGCCCACCCTTTCCGCGCAGCCGGTGGCGTTCAGCAGCCAAAAGCGCAGAGACACACATGTTGCCCGCAATCAAATCCCACGCAGGCAGCGCGTGCGCGACAGGGTCGTCGCTATCCGCAGGTCCAGTCATGTGCGGGATGCCCAACGCCGGATTGACGGTGTAATCGACCTGAGGTCGCCCGTGCCGGTCCCCGGTCAAGGTGACCATGATCAGGTCGCGTCGATACTGGCTCAGCGTTTCGTAATCCATCCAGCCGCGCACCCGCAGGTTGGTCAGGAACAGCCCTGCATCGTCACCCGGCGCGGTGATGATCCGGGTGATCAACTCGCGTCCTTCGGGTGATTTCATGTCGAGGGCAATGGATTTCTTTCCCTTGTTCATGCCCGCCCAAAACAGGCTTTCGCCGTTCGGTGCCAACGGCCAGCGTCCGGCATCCAGCCCACCGCCCAGACGGTCAAAGCGGATCACCTCAGCCCCCATCTGCGCCAGCGTCATGCCTGCCAGCGGCACCGCGACAAAGGCCGACCCTTCGACGACCCGCATACCCGTGAGCACGCTCATTGTGCGTCTGCCCAAATGGCTGTGGCCTGCATGCACTGGTGCCCGTCCTGCCCGCTCCAGAGGCTCAGAACCGCGTCTTCGGCTTCCATTGCGATCTCGCAGGGCGCACCGGCAAACATCGGATGCACACCGCGGAAATCGAAATACTTGGGGGTCCTGCCGCGTTCACGGATTGCGGCGCGCATCAGCAGCGTGGCCTGCAACGGGCCATGCACCACAAGGCCGGGGTATTTCTCGACCTCCTTGGTGTAGGCAAGGTCGTAATGGATCCGGTGCGCATTGAAGGTGACAGCGGAGTAGCGAAACAACAGCGCCTCGGTGGTGTCGATTTCCTCAACCGGCGCTGTGGGCAGTGGCTTTTTCTTGGGCGGCGTGTAGGTGTCGGGGATTTCGAGGTAGACGATATCCTGACGCTCTTCGATGGCGAGGCCGGACGGGCCGTAGATCGCGTGATCGACCGTCACAAACACCATCGGGCCACTTGATCCGTCTTTTTCGGTCACCGACCGGATCGATGAGCGCCGTTCGAGTGGATCGCCAATCCGCAGCGTTGGTCCGTAAAATTTGAGAGCACCGCCCGCCCACATACGCCGGTCCAGACGCACAGGCGGCAGAAGGTTGGTTTCGCGAGGGTGACCGTCGCGTCCCAGTTTTTCATTCGGCGTGGCCAAAGGAAACGCACACCAATGCCAAAGCGGCGGCAGCGGATCACCATGATTGGGCATTTTTCCGAAGCCTACCGTAGCATGAAGCTGCCGGGCCAATTCGGGTGTGACACAACCAGCGTCATGGGTCACGCGCCCAGTCCAGGCATCCAGATTCAGCATGTCCATGTGTTTCCTCCCCACAGCGCACAAGTCGGTAGATATCGCCGAAAAGTAAAAAAATCAAATGATTTTAAGTACTTATGGGAATACCACAGTATACCGTACAGGCTGTTTCGCAGGTGCGGCATTTGAAGGAAAAGGAAATTCCCGGTTTTTCTGCATGTGCAGCGCCGCGCAAAATTCTGCTGTTTTCCTGAAATGGTTCGCAAAACAGAGGCTCTTCGCCGCAATGGATGAGCGCTTTCGCGTGCTGGCTGGACCAGATAGCTTGGGCGCATGGACTCAGGACGCGTCGCGCCAACACAACCGCCAGAACTTGTCGCGATAGCGCTGCTATGACGGGCGCTGACGCGGCAGAGTTTGTCCTGAAACCAGCCGATGATACAGGCACGGTCCACCTGTCAGGAGCGTTGACAATCCAGACAGTGACGACTGCGCGCCACCAAATGCAGGCGTTGGATGCAAATGCGGTCCAACGGATCGACCTGTCCGCTGTGACCCGGCTCGACACTGCCGGCGCATGGGCGCTGGTCACTTTGACGCGAAGCGCCGGACTGCTGGAGGGCATTGAAATCGCAGGCGCTGGCACAGAGGCGGCAAGCCTGTTGCAGACCGTTGAACGCGCCCTGCCCACCCCCGAAGCACCCGCTCCGCATGATGGATCGTTTGCAGCGTGGCTCAACCGGTTTGGACAGCGGGTCTATTCGGGCCTGATGTTCTTGCGCGCATTGACGGCGTATCTGGGTATATTCCTCCACCGTCTCGCGCGCGCCCTGCGCCATCCCAGCGAATTCAAACTGACCTCCTTGGTGCACCATTGCGAAGAGGTCGGCCTCAAGGCGGTGCCCATCGTGGCGCTGATGGCGTTCCTGATTGGTGTTGTCTTGGCGTTTCAAGGCTCAACTCAGCTTCGCCAATTCGGTGCCGAAGTGTTCGTCGTCGACCTGATCGCGATTTCCATCCTTCGTGAACTGGGCATCCTGTTAACCGCCATCATCGTCGCAGGTCGCACCGCCTCTGCCTTCACTGCCGCCATCGGGTCGATGAAGATGCGCGAGGAAATCGACGCCATGCGCACGCTGGGCCTCGATCCCGGCATGAACCTCTTTGTGCCGCGCATCCTCGCGCTGTTCATCATGCTGCCAATCCTTGGACTGATCGCCAATCTTGCGGGGCTGTTCGGTGGTGCATTGATGGCGTGGATCGACCTTGGCATCTCGCCTGCGATGTTCACCACACGGCTGGTCGAAGGCACGGCGGTCAGCCATGTCTTTGTCGGTTTGGTCAAAGCGCCTGTCTTTGCCCTGATCATCGGCGTTGTCGGCTGCCATGCCGGGATGCAGGTGCAGAGCAACGCGGAATCCCTGGGCCGGATGACATCGAACGCGGTGGTCACAGCGATCTTTGCGGTGATCGTGGCCGACGCCGTGTTCTCTATCTTCTTCGCGCGGATTGGCATATGACCGAACGCGAGGTCGTCATAAAGTTGCGTGGTATCCGCAACCAGTTCGGGCGGCAGGTGGTGCACGAGGATCTGGACCTCGACGTCTATCGCGGTGAAATTCTTGGCGTTGTGGGTGGGTCGGGGACGGGCAAATCGGTTCTGCTGCGCACCATCGCTGGGTTGCAGAAACCTGCCGCCGGGTCGGTTGACGTGCTGGGCACCGATGTTCTGAACGCGGATGAGGACACCCGGCAGAAACTGGAAAGCCGCTGGGGCGTGATGTTCCAAGACGGCGCGTTGTTTTCGTCGCTCACCGTGCGCGAAAATGTCGAGGTTCCCATGCGGGCGATCCCCGGACTTGACCCGCAGATCCGCAGCGATCTGGCCGATCTCAAGATCTCCATGGTGGGGCTGCAATACCTTGCCGGCGACAAGTACCCGTCCGAACTTTCGGGCGGGATGCGCAAGCGGGCGGGCCTTGCACGGGCGCTCGCGCTTGATCCTGATATCGTTTTTCTCGACGAGCCGACCGCGGGACTGGACCCTATTGGAGCTGCCGCCTTTGACCAACTGATCCGGGGCCTGAGCCATTCTCTTGGTCTGACGGTGTTCCTTGTGACCCACGATCTCGACACGCTGCACGCGACCTGTGACCGCATCGCGGTGTTGGCGGAACGAAAGGTACTGGTGACCGGCAGCATGGCGGATATGCTTGAGGTGGATCACCCTTGGGTGCACGAATATTTCCACGGCCCCCGCGCCCGCGCCGCTGTGCCTGACAAGACGAAAGGCGACTGACTTGGAAACCAAGGCAAATTTTGTCCTGATTGGCGCGTTCACCCTTGCGGGGTTGCTGGGCATCCTTGGGTTCTTCCTTTGGTTTGCCCAAGTCGAGCTGGACCGCCAGTTCGACTATTACGACATCCGCTTTTCCTCGGTCTCGGGCCTCAGCAACGCGTCTGACGTGCGCTTCAGTGGCTTGCCCGTCGGGCAGGTGGTCGATGTGCGCCTGTCCCCCAATCAGGATGGCACAATCCTTGTTCGGGTCGAGGTGGATGCCGAAACACCCGTGCGCTCTGACAGCATCGCCACCATCGAGGCACAGGGCGTGACCGGCGTGTCCTTCGTCGGTATCGGGCCGGGATCACCCGATGCCGCCTTGCTGGAGCCGACCGAAGACCAGCCCGTGCCCGAGATCACTGCAGGACGCTCTACGCTGCAAAGCCTGTCCGAGGACGCTCCGCAGCTTTTGCAGGAATCCCTGCAATTGGTGTCGGATGTGGGGGAACTGCTGGGGGATGAAAACCGCGCGCGGATCAACAGCATCATCGCCAATGTCGAAACGGCCTCTGCCGATTTTGCCGAAACGCTGGATGGGTTTTCGGCGGTCTCTGAAACGGTCAACGACTTTGCCGAGCAGATCAACCGCTTTAACGAAACGCTGAACACGCTGACCGGCGATCTTACGGGTGTGTTGCAAACCGCTGATGCCACACTCGTGTCGATTGGCGAACTCTCTGAACAAGGCAAAGGTGTGCTGACAACTGGGGCCGAAACCCTGACCAGCGCGCGATCCGCCATCGACCGGACGGAATCCTATATCGCCACCGATCTTACCCAAGCCACCGCTGATTTGCGGGCCACCACTGCCGCATTGCAAAGCGAACTCACCGCGCTCTCTGCCGACGCGCGCGCGCTGATGGCGACATTGAACACAACCGGCGAAACAGCAACCGCGCGTCTGCAAGAGGCGCAGACGACCTTGCAAGCCACTGATGCGCTGATCGCCCGGCTTGATGGCACTGCCGAGGCCGTGACCGAAACCGCAGGCAGCATTGACACGTTGATCCGCGACGAAGGCGCGCCGCTTTTGTCGGAAACCCGTGCGATGGTAGCCGAGGCGGATCGCGCCATCGCATCGGTTGCAACCATCGCCAACACCGATCTGCCCGTCATCATCGCCGATATTCGCCAGACCGCCGAAACCTTCCGCACTGTTGCCACCGAAGTCGGGGGCAACCTGACCGCCTCCAGCCAATCCGCCGAGGCGGTGTTGGACACGGCGCGGGTAACGCTTGAAGACGCGCGGGTGTCCTTTGCCAATGCCAACACGACGCTGGCTGCAATCAACGACGCGCTGGAAACTGGCGACCGTGCTCTTGGCGCGGCAGAACGCGCCTTCACCGGTGCGGATCGTGTCATCAACGAAGATCTGGATGGCATCATCACCGGGTTGGAAACGTCGTTGGGCAGCCTTGATGCGGCCATCGCTCAGGTGTCTGAAGACATCCCCGGCATGTCCGCCGATCTGCGTGCTGCCAGTCAGGCAGCGTCTGACACCTTTGCCGAGCTGCGCAGCCTGACCAGCGCCGCGTCGCCGTCGATCCGCGAATTCACCACGACCGCGCTGCCGCTCTATTCCCGGCTGGCGCAGGAAAGCCGTGCATTGATTGCAAATCTCGACCGTTTGACCGATCAGATACAACGAGACCCGACGCGCTTCTTCCTTGACAGCGAAACTCCGGAGTTCAGACGATGACACTATGGGCCCTCCTTCGGAGCATCATCGCGGCGGCAAGTCTGGGTGCGCTGTCGGGCTGTGCTGCGATCACCGCCGTCAGTGATGCGGCGGTGCCACTGGACGTGTACGAATTGCGCGCCCCGGGCGGCATTACGCCCAGTGGCGGGCGCGTATCGGCGCGCGATGTGATTGTCGAAATCCCCACCACAAGCGGGGCCTTGGCCACTGATCGGATCATGATCCGGCCCAACGCCTTGCAGGCGCAGTACCTTCCCGACGTCAGGTGGAGCGAGCCGACCCCCGTGATGGTCCAAACCCTGATGCTGCGTTCCATCGAGGCCACCGGCGCGGTGCGGTATGTTGGCCGCAAGCCTTTGGGGGTGAGCGGGGACTTCGCCGTCGTGACCGAGGTCATCGACTTTCAGGCCGATGTCGTGCCCGCGACCGATACCGCCAATGTGCAGATCACTCTTCTCGTGCGGATCGTGCGCGAAAGGGACGCCAGCATCATCGCCAGTCGCCGGTTCTCGGCAACCGCTACGGCTGCGACGACTGAGACCTCGGTCGTGATCGACGCCTTCAGTACAGCGTCGGATCAGGTTTTCGACGCCTTTGCTGGATGGGTTCGCTCGACGCTCTGATCCGATGGAGCCAAGCGCGGGTTGACCCATATCATCTTGGATGAACGCAATCCGCTCTAGAACATGGGTGACACGGCGGGCACCCATGCGCCGCCTGATAGACAGGCTGGTTTCACCATGGTGACCCACGAAAACAAACTGCGCCGCGCTTTGAACGTGCCTTTACTGACGCTCTACGGGCTTGGCGTGACCGTGGGTGCGGGGATTTATGTGTTGGTCGGCGCAACGGCAGCAGAGGCCGGGGTATTCGCGCCTGTGTCCTTTGTCGTGGCAGCAGTTGTTGTTGCCTTTACCGCCTTTTCCTATGCCGAATTGTCGACTCGCTATCCCGTTAGCGCGGGCGAGGCGGCTTATGTCGAAGCGGGGTTCTCGTCTGCAAGCTTGGCCACGGTGGTGGGGCTTGCCGTGGTGCTGTCGGGTTTGGTGTCTGCGGCGGCGGTGTCCCTTGGTGCGGCCTCCTATCTGCACGGGTTGACCGGTGCGCCAACCGGAGGTCTGACCGTCGCCGTTATGGCGCTCATGGCGGTGATCGCTCTGTGGGGAATCACTCAGTCGGTCACGGTCGCCGCGGTGATCACGGTCATCGAGGTGTCGGGCCTCTTGATGGTGATGCTCTGGGGGTTTGTCTTTTCGGACCCATCCGGCGTGACATTACCTGAAATCATCCCGCCCCTGATCGGCCCGCACTGGGTCGGGATTGGTACGGCGTCGCTGCTTGCGTTCTTTGCCTTCGTCGGGTTCGAGGATATGGCCAACGTCGCGGAAGAGGTCAAAGACCCTCTCCACACCATGCCCCGCGCGATCCTTTGGACGCTTGTTTTGGCGACAGTGCTTTATATCGGAACGACAACTGCAGTCTTGATGGCGGTTCCGCTTGAAACGCTGTCCGCATCGGCGGCACCTTTGTTGCTGGTCTTCGCGGACGCTCCGGCCCCGTTGCAACAGGGGTTCAGCCTTGTGGCAATCGTTGCAACGGTAAATGGCGTTCTGATCCAGATGATCATGGCGTCACGCGTCCTTTACGGTCTTGCGGACCGGGGGCATCTGCCCAAGCCTTTGGCCTATATCTCACCAAAAACCCAGACCCCGGTGGTGGCCACCTTGGTCGTCGGCTTGGCGATCCTGCTGCTGGCGCTGACCTTCCCCATTGATGCGCTGGCCGAACGCACCTCGCAGGTCGTTTTGTTCGTGTTCGTCCTTGTGAACCTCGCCTTGATCCGGATCAAGCTGGCCGGCGCACCTGCTGACCAGCATTTCCGCGTGCCGATGGCTGTGCCAGTGCTGGGAGTTGGAACAAGCCTGTTGCTGCTCGCAACGGGCCTCTTATGAGCTTGCTCAAGACAAACGCTTTCCCGGTGACAAGAAGTTCGGATCGGCCTTCACCTCAATCAGCTTGACCCCTTTTCGCGACCGCGCTTCGGCCAAGGCCGCGACAAAGCTCTCGTAGTCTGGTGCCTTGGCAGCGTGCGCGCCAAAGGACCGTGCGAAGTCACTGAAATCGGGATTGGTCAGAACCGTGCCGGACACCCGGTCGGGATATTCGCGTTCCTGATGCGCGCGGATCGTGCCGTAGCGGGCGTTGTCGATGATGATCACAGTCAGGTTCAGATCGTGATGCACGGCGGTGGCCATTTCCTGACAGGTCATCATGAAACACCCGTCGCCTGCGATGGCGAAAATCTCGCGTTCTGGTTCGCAGATTGCGGCCCCGATGGCAGCAGGCAGGCCGTAGCCCATAGAGCCTGACGTTGGGGCAAGCTGCGATCCCGGTGCGCGGTACTTGTAGAAGCGGTGCAGCCAGCCCGCATAGTTTCCCGCACCATTGCACAGGATCGCATCGTCGGGCAGCACCTCGGCCAGATGTGCGAAATAGGGGGCGAGCGGATCATCTCCGACCGACGCCGGGTCGCTGAACGAAACGTACTGTTCGTGCAGGTCTTTCGTACGGTTCGAAAAGCTGTCAGGCGCGATTGGATCCCAGTCAGCGACAGCCGTACAGAAGCTTTCGGTATCCGCCACCAGTGCGATTTCTGGCTCGTAGACGCGGCCGATTTCCTCGGGTTCGGGAAAGACATGCACCAGCGATTGGTCAGGCACCGGCGGTGTCAGGATCGAATAACCGGCGGTGGTCATTTCCCCCAGACGTGGGCCGATTGCGATGAGCAGGTCGGTCTCGGCCATGATGTCCTTGAGGTAGGGCGGGGTGCCGACGCCGTAATGGCCGATGTAATTCGGATGGCGGTTGTCCATTAGTCCTTGGCATCGCAGGGACACGGCGACGGGCAGGCTTTGCGTTTCTGCAAAACGTTGCAAGGCTGCGATCCCGGTTTTGGTCCAGCCACCACCCCCCGCCATGACCAGCGGGCGTTGGGCATTGGCGATCCGGGATTTGAGGTCATCCATAATTTTACCAGATGGTAAAAAACGAGGAGTCTCGATCCGCGCCGGCGGTGTCGGCTGCGTGATCTCGTCGTAAAGCATGTCCTCGGGCAGTGCGAGCACCACCGGGCCGGGACGCCCCGACATGGACGTTCTGAAGGCGCGGGAGATGTATTCCTGAAGTCGCGAGGCATCGTCGATCTGTGCAACCCATTTGGCCATCTGGCCGAACATGCGGCGGTAGTCGATTTCCTGAAATGCCTCGCGGTCGACCATGTCTCGCGCGACCTGACCTAGGAACAGGATCATCGGGGTCGAATCCTGATAGGCCACATGGACCCCGGCACTGGCATTGGTGGCACCGGGACCGCGCGTGGCAAAACAGATGCCGGGGCGGCCTGTCAGCTTGCCATAGGCATCAGCGGCCATCGCTGCACCGCCCTCTTGCCGGCAGGTGACAAAGCGGATGTCCGTCTCGCGCCCGTAGAACGCGTCGAGCACCGGCAAGTAGCTTTCTCCGGGCACCCCGAAGGCGGCTGTTGTGCCTTGGGCAACAAGCAGGTCGACAAGGTGGTCTGCGGCGCGAATCGTGGTGTTGGGACGGGTCATTCTGAACAAGGCCTTCTTTGATTTGTCCAAACGCTAAAGCGGTTCGAAAGGCAGAGCAAACAGATGGTCGGTCCAGGCGCGGAGGATGTCGGACTTGGCGTGACAGACGCGGCAATGTGCTGTCACAGTGCGGATATGAACGTGCTGCACAAAACCCCCGACCTTGCAGATGCCGTGCTTGCGACACTGGCAGAAATTCCTTTTCCCAGCGTCGATGCTGACCGCCCTGCGGCGTTGCTGACGCGGTGTCCTGCCGCCGGTGTGACACCGCTTCACGATGCGCTTGCCTTGGCGAAGGTGGCGGGTGTTGGGCACCTGCATATCAAAGATGAACGCGCGCGCATGGGGCTTGGCAGCTTCAAGGCGTTGGGTGCGGCCTATGTGATTGCGCGTGATGCTGAAGACGGCAACGCCAAAGGCAGAACTTATGTCACCGCAAGTGCGGGCAACCACGGACTGTCGGTTGCGGCGGGCGCGCAGGCGTTTGGCGCGCGCGCCGTCGTTTACCTTGCCGATACGGTGCCCGAAGGTTTCGCCGACCGGCTGCGCAGTTTTGGTGCGGAAGTTGTCCGACACGGAGCGATCTATGAAGCGGCGATGGCAGGTGCCGCGCAGGCTGCAACGGATAACGATTGGGCTCTGCTGTCGGACAGTTCGTGGCCGGGTTACCTCGACCGGCCATACACTCTGATGGAGGGCTATCTGGTCCTGATGCAGGAGGCGGTCGCGCAGATGCCCTCGCTGCCGACGCACATTTTCCTGCAAGCAGGTGTTGGTGGTTTGGCCACAGCTTGCGCCGCGTATGCGCGGGTTGCGTGGGGCGATGCTCCGCGGATTATCGTGGTCGAACCCGAAGTCGCCCCGGCGCTTTATGCATCGATCAAAGCCGGGGCCGCGCAAGTCACCGAGGGGCCGGAATCTGCGATGGGGCGGCTGGATTGCAAAGAGCCGTCGTTGATCGCTCTTAAGGGTTTGGCGCGGGATGCGGACGACTTCATGCTTATTTCTGAAGAAGAAGGGGCGGCAGGCAGCAATGCCTGCGCCGATGCAGGATATCCTACCACACCGTCGGGCGGTGCAGGTGTCGCCGGTTTGCTTGCGGCAGGGACATCGCGAGCTGACTTGGGCCTGACAGCGGAGTCGCGTGTCTTGGTGATCCTCAGCGAGCAGGCGTCATGACATCACCGCCGCGCGGCTTCCATGTTGCGGAGTTTCGGCAGCGCACCTCTGCCGCGCAGGCTTTGATGGTCGAGCAGGGCCTAGCCACGATGTTGCTGACGACAGAGCCCGAAATTCGCTACTACACCGGGTTCCTGACCCGGTTCTGGGAAAGCCCGACGCGGCCTTGGTTCGTGATCCTGCCTGTGTCGGGTGATCCGATTGCGGTGATCCCCTCTATTGGGGCGCATTTGATGGGGCAAAGCTGGATCACTGATATCCGCACATGGGCGGCGCCTGACTATACGGATGACGGCATTGGCCTGCTCACAGACGCACTGACCGAGACTGTCCCGAAAGACGGGCGTATTGGGATCGCTGACCAGATGGAAAGCCATGTGCGCATGCCGCTGGCCGACCTGCGTCGGTTGGAACAGGCGTTGGCGCCGCGCCGATTGGTGGGGGATGCAACGATCACGCGGCGTCTGCGTATGGTGAAATCCGAAGCGGAGATTGCGAAGATCGCATATGCCGCCCAAATCGCGACCCGAGCGTTTGACCGAGTGCCTGACCACGTGTCGCCTGGCATGCCCTTGTCGGACGTGTTCCGCAGGTTTCAGATGCTGTGCCTCGAAGACGGTGCGGATTGGGTGCCGTATCTGGCCGGTGCGGCAGATGCGTCGGGATATGCTGACGTGATCTCGCCTGCCACGGACACTCCGCTTGTGTCAGGTGATGTCCTGATGTTGGACACCGGGTTGGTCTGGGATGGCTATTTCTGTGATTTCGATCGGAATTACAGTGTCGGAGCGCCTTCGGCGGATGTCGCGGGGGCCCATGCCCGACTGATCGACGCCACGCATGCAGCGGCAGAGATCGCCAAACCGGGTGTGACGATTGCCGACCTCTTTCATGTTATGAACGGCGTGGTGAATCCCGGAGGCGAGGCGATGGAGGCGGGGCGTCTTGGGCATGGTCTGGGGATGCAATTGACGGAATGGCCGTCGATCATTCCGCAGGATCATACCGTTCTTGTGCCGGGTATGGTCCTTACGCTGGAGCCGTCCGTGACAGTCCTTCCCGGCAAGATCCTTGTACATGAAGAGAACATCGTGATCCGCGAGTCGGGTGCCGCATTCCTGTCGCAACCGCAATCACGCGATATGAGGGTGATCTGATGGCGCTGCCTTATACGATCGACACGCATCGCCCGACGCAGATCGGGTTGGTGACATTGCAAAGCGATGAAACCATCGAGCGGGATTTCCGCATGCTCTTGCCACCGGATGTGGAACTCTTGGTGTCCCGGGTGCCGTCTGGCGCAACAGTTTCGCTGGACAGCCTTTGCGCGATGGAAGACAGCCTGACGGCGTCTGCGCGGCTGTTGCCGATCGGCGCAGAACTGGCGGCGGTTGGGTATGGTTGTACTTCGGCGAGTGCGGCCATTGGCGCGGCCCGGGTGGCAGAGTTGATCCGGAAAGGCGCGGACACGCCTTATGTGTCCGATCCATTGACGTCGTTGATCGCGGCTTGCACGGCGCACGGGATTGGCCGGATCGGGTTGATCAGCCCCTATGTCGCCTCAGTCAGCGACCGGTTGATCCAAGGGCTTGAGGCGGCTGGGATCAGCGTGACATCGTTTGGCAGTTTCGATGAACCGCTCGAAGAGCGCGTGGTGCGTATTTCGAGACAATCTGTGCGGGATGCGGCCATCCATCTAGGGCGAAGCGGTGTGTGTGATGCGGTGTTCCTGTCCTGCACCAATCTGCGCGCGCTTGAGGTGATTGACGAGATCGAGGCTGAACTGGGCGTGCCCGCGCTGTCTAGCAATCAGGTTCTAGCATGGCATCTTGGGGTGCTGGCGGGGTTTTCCAGCCGCTGCACCCGGATCGGACGGCTTTTCGACGCGGCGTGACGCGCTGATGCCAAGGTTGTTTTTTCCGGAGATCCGACGAACCGACCCACTTGACGGCGCACCGACCATATCATAGGTCCAAGGGCGTTGAGCGAGCGTTATGTAGTGGTAAGACCTTAGCCTTCCAATCAAATGTGCTCAGTTTCAAAGGGTTTCGTCAAGCTTCTTACTCTTTCTTTTTGTTGACTTTTATATCGCATCGCGTTGCATGGGGTGGCACCACATATCATGCTGTTCCCGACAAAAAGCCGACAAAATGCCAAAGCTTACAGAGACCTTCGCGCGCAAAGTTCCGCAGACAAAATCCGGTACCGACAAGTACTGGGACAGCGAGGTCAAAGGCCTCGTTCTCTTCGTGGGTAAGAGGTCCAAGACCTGGTACTTCCAGAAGGATGTTGGTGGTCAGACACGCCGGGTCTTGGTTGGTCGATATCCTGTGATCTCCGCAGATGCAGCTCGGCAGACAGCCATGGGCTTTGCCCTGGAGTGGGGCAGGGGAGCTGGCAAGATCATCCAGATTGGAGCGCCGACTCTGGAGGTCGCGATGGATGGATATTTGGCACGGCCCAAGCTCAGGTCGGAAACGCACAAGACATCTGTGCGCCAGCAAGTGCAGTTGCACCTGAAAGATTGGTTGCGACTACCGCTGGACGAGATCACCAAAACGATGGTGGTGCGTCGGCATCAAGACATGGCCAAAACTCCATCCGGCGCCAACCACGTGCTGAAGGCCTTTCGCGCGATCTACAATCACGCGCGCCGGACCCATGATCTGCCTGAGTGCCCGACGATGGCGATCGAGTGGTTTGAGGAGGCGCCTGACGGACGGATCATCGAGGACCTGCGAGACTGGCGGCACACAATCGACGGGTTGGAAAACCCGATCCATCGGGCGTTCTATGAACTTCTCTTGTTCACGGGATTGAGAAAGACAGAAGCATTCACACTTGAGTGGAAGCACATCCATGAAGATCGCATCCACTTACCGATGACGAAGAATGGCCGCAGCTTTGATCTGCCCATCCTGCAACTGCATCACGAAATACTGGCGCCGGTTCGCGGCCTGAGTCGGCAATGGGTGTTTCCGTCACCCAAGTCCAAGACAGGCCACATCACTGGACCACCGCGTTTGAAATACAATCCGCACATGCATCGCCGGACGTTTGCGACCGTTGCGATGGAGGCTGGGGTGCTGGAAGAGGTGGTCGGGCGACTGCTCAACCATACCCCGCTCTCGATCACAGGTCAGCGGTATGCGCGGCCGTCGCTGGATGCTCTCAGGCCCTCGATGGAAACGGTGTGTGAGGAGCTTGCCGCCAGAACGCTGGAGTAAGTAACGCCACGGCCCGCGTACAGAGTATCTATTGGCCGAAATGGCACTAAGCCGTCGTTGAGGACCGTGCTTGCATCCCGCTTTCTCTTTGTTTGCTTTGCGAGCATAGTCAGGAGACAGGCACATTCGTCGTGAGTGGACGCGTAGCCCGGGTTCCTCTTCCGTCACTTGCGTGTGATATGGAGCAACAAACCGACGAGAACATACTTCTACAATTCTGGATGCGAGAGGCGATTGCTGATGGGGTTTGATGGTGGCTGCGCTTGCGGGGCTATCCGATATACGGTCAAGGGCTCACCTTTTTTGGCCGCGCACTGCCATTGTGAAAGCTGCCGCAAGGCGACCGGGTCGCCCATGACGAGTTACTTTGGCGTCGGTCGGGCACAAGTCGCATGGAAGGGCGCGCGTAGCTTCTACAATTCCTCGCCGGGTGTCACACGCGGATTTTGCGGTCAATGTGGCACGCCAATGCATTACATGAGCACACGCTGGTCCGGAGAAATCCATCTATTTGCGGCGACTTTGGATGACCTGACACTCTTCAAGCCAACCGCGCATGTGCATTGGGCGGAGCTTGTAACTTGGCTCATTTTGAATGACGGCCTGCCAAGATATGATGGCCGCAAACCATGATGTCCACGTCGCGTCCCATCCTGTGGTCCTTTCGGCGTTGCCCCTATGCGATACGGGCGCGGATGGCTTTGCTCAGCGCAGGGATAGAGGTGGAACTGCGCGAGATCCAATTGAGGGACAAGCCGCAGGCGTTTCTAAGTGCTTCCTCCTCGGCCACGGTGCCCAATCTTCAGGCGGGCGATTTGTGCTTGGACGAGAGCCTCGACATCATGCTCTGGGCGCTTGGGCAAAATGATCCGCGTGGGTTGTTGAGGATGCCGAACAACGGCCAAACGCTGATTGCGCAGAACGATGGGCCTTTTAAAACCGCGCTTGATCGTACGAAATACGCGGTACGCTATCCTGATCTGGACCCTGAAGCGGAACAGACGAAAGCGTCTGACTTCATTCGGTCTCTTGACGCACGACTGGCCACTCAAGCGTTTCTGATGGGCGATCGGCGCACCCTCGCCGATCTTGCGATTTTTCCATTCGTCCGGCAATTCGCCCATATCGACCGTGCTTGGTTTGTTGCGCAGCCTTGGCCCCATGTGATCCTTTGGTTGGATGGTTTTCTGAAGAGCGCCGCCTTTATGACGGCCATGACAAAAATCCCTGATTGGGAAGACGGCGCGCGCCCCTACATTTTTGGCAACACATCGGAAATTCGGGCCAATGGCAGGAAAAGCTCTCAATAAGAAAAACTTGGAAGCCTTGGGCGCAGACGTTCTGGCCGACCTGCTGATGGAGGCCGTCAAGGGCGATGCGGCACGGGAGCGGCGGGTGCGAATGGCGCTATCCTCCGAACAAAGCCCAAAAGAGGCCGCCACTTACATCCGCAAGCGTTTGGCCCAAATCCGGCGGGCCAAAAGCTGGATCTCGGCGCGCGCGCAGCGCACATTGGCCAAAGAACTGAATGGCCTAATTGACGTTATTTCAACGCGTGTCGCACCTGAAGACATGTGCCTTGGCTTTGATCTGCTCTGGTCACTATTGGAGCTCGCCCCCGACATCTATGCCCGCACGGACGACAGCAACGGCACGATCGGGGACGCCATGGATGCCGCGATGGAGGCAATTCATATTCTCGCCCCGCGTCTCGATCGTGACCCCGTACTGCTTGCAGATCAGGTGTTTGAGGCCCTGCAAGACAACGGCGACGGCGAATTTGACGGTATGATCCCCGCGTTGTCTGAGGCGCTTGGGGATCAGGGTTTGACTGCGCTCAAGGCGCGTGCGGAAGCGGCAATGGGTGCGCCGGTTGCCCCTGATGACACCGAGTATTTCGGGCTCTTTGTAGGTGCCGAACGCCGCCTAGAGATGGCGACAGACAGCCGCGACCGAACGCTCCGGATGATCCTATCCGACATTGCCGATGCTCAAGGCGATGTGGATGCGTGGCTGGGCGTTGTTGCATTACCCCGGCCTGAGGCGTGACGTCCCCTTACCCCGCTGACGTTATGCCACGCGGACGATCTCGGCGGTGCCGAGGGCGTTGAAGCGGTTCATGAGGGCGATGCGGATGTGGATTTCGGCGGTCTGTCGGTCGGGGTCTCTTGCCATGATACGCTCGCCGAAGGATTTCAGGCAGCGCATCTTCGCCTCGATCCGGTTGCGGGCGTGGTATCCGGTCCAGCGTTTCCAGAACGCCCGCCCGTAGTATCGCGTCGCGCGCAGGGTGTCGTTGCGGGCGCGTGCAGCCGGGCAGTCTTCTTTCCAGAGACGTCCGTTCTTTCGGATCGGGATGATCGGAACGGCGTCGCGTTCGATGATGGCCTTGTGGCAGCGGCGTGTGTCGTAGGCGCCGTCGGCGGTGACCGTGCCTATCTGCTCACCTGCCGGGATCTGGCCGAGCAGGTCGGGCAGCACGGGGCTGTCGCCGTCGCGGCTGGGGGTGAACTCGACTGCCCGGATGTCCGAGGTGGTGGTGTCCATGGCCAGATGGACTTTGCGCCATTGGCGTCGGCCTTGCACCCCGTGCTTGCGGGCCTGCCATTCGCCATCGCCGAGGAACTTGATCCCGGTGCTGTCGACCAGCAGGTTCAGCGGGCCGTCCGCACGGCGATACGGGACCTGGACGGCCAAGGTCTTTTGCCTGCGGCACAGCGTGGAAAAGTCCGGCACGGGCCAGTCCAGGCCGGCCAGTCGCAGCAGGCTGGCCACCATTCCGGCGGTCTGGCGCAACGGCAACTTGAACAGGACTTTGATCGATAAGCAGAACTGTATGGCCGCATCGGAAAACACCGCCGGACGTCCGGGTCGACTGTCACGCGGCGCGCGCCAGGTCATGTCCTTGTCGACCCAGATGAGCAGAGACCCCCGCTTCCTGAGTGACGCGTTGTAGCTGGACCAGTTCGTCGTGCGATAGCGGGCGGGAGATGGCTTGCTCATGCACCGCGTCTAACGCCATGGATTCGCGAAGTGAATCCTTCGTCGTCAGACTTTTGCAACAATGCCGCCGCGATCGACGCTTTTGGTAGGTCGCTATGACCTTCTGCGATGTTGTAGAGCGCCAGCATCATGTTGACCGACGCCGCGGCTTCCTCGTCATCGCTGTCCACAATGCGCTCCCAAGCGTCCGGACGCAGACGCATTGCACGTTCGAACCCACACCACCACGTCTCCCAGAGGATTTCCCCCGTGCGCGTGTCCTCGTCATAAAGAGGGCCGTATTCCATGTCTGGTGGGGTGAGTGACAGCGCGACATCGTTGTAGTGCCGCATGACTAGATTGGTGATGCCTTGTATGTCGTCAAGGCTTTCCAAGTGTTCCATGCTGCTGCCCCAGACACAGGGCAGCCATTATCCGGCCAGGATCATCTCGGGGCTGACCACAAGCCCCGCGCAGAAGCCGTCGAACTCGCTGAGGAGCACGCCGTCGGCCTCTATGGGAATGGACAGCAGCAGTTTGTCCAGACGGTCCAACTCATCGTCGCTCAGCATTCACCCAATCCAGTGCCGTGTTGCCTCTAGAACCGCTCGACCCAGGGCCGGACAGCAACCTCATTGGTCCAGGCACTGCGATCCTGCTCGATCAGGTGGCGATAGGTGCGGGCGATGGCGTCCGGCCTTAGCATGGAACCGGGTTTGTCCTCTGGCTCCGCGCGCCCTGGGTTCAGGATCCCGCCATCGATATTGACCCACGCCACATGGATGCCCTGTGGATGCAGTTCTCTCGCCATACTCTCCGCAAGACCGCGTTGGGCGAACTTGCCCATGGCAAAGGGGGCTGACTGAGGAAAGCCTTTGACGCCTGCAGCGGCGCCTGTGAACAGGATGGTGCCACGCGTCCCGTCAACTGGTTCAGCAGCGAGCATGTGTCTGGCTGCATGTTTGCCTGCAAGGAACGCTCCGATCGCCGTCACCTCGACCGCGTTGCGCACATCGTCCGCAGACAGCTCTGCAATTGGCCCGCGCACCCGAGACGAAGGGTTGTAAATCACGACCCTCGGTGCTTCAGGCAGACCATCGAACAAAGCAGCGACGGCGCTCTCATCCGTCGCATCCATAAGAACCATTCGGGCATCGGTTTCGTCAGCCAGAGACTGCATGTTGTCCGCGCTGCGTGCGGCCAGCGTCAAAGAATAGTCTGCCATCAACTCTCGCGCCAAAGCAGCGGACAGCCCGTCGCCCACCCCTATGATCAAAGCCTGAGGTTTGGTCATCGAAATTCCTTCCCCATTATTCAGCAGATACTTGACCTCCGAACGAGCATGAAATACCCCGTAGCATGTTGAGCGGGCGTTGTGTAATGGTAAGACCTCAGCCTTCCAAGCTGATGATACGGGTTCGATTCCCGTCGCCCGCTCCAAGAATTATTCTCCGACACATGGCCGACAAAACGGCCTGAGAGGGACGGATAAATCCATAATATTACTGGTCTTTATTGATTTTACGCACCTGTCTTCCAAGCTAATGACGCGGGTTCGATTCCCGCCGCCCGCTCCAAAATCTTCCCAAACTCCTCGTGTTTCCTCGAAATTTCTAAGACTTTAGCGCGGCAAATCGGCATTTGCTGCGCGTTCGGCTTGACCATTACGGGCAGGCCAATGTTTAAGCGAGTGCAGCTAAAAACGGGAACCTGATGGCGGACGCGACACCGATACCGGCAAAGAACGAAGAACGCGAGAAATCCAAGAAGATCGGATCGCTGGCGGCCTTGTGGCCATTCATCCTGCCCTACAGGCTGCTGATGTTCGCAGCGCTGTTCGCTTTGAGTGCGACAGCCTGCGTGTCTTTGATCCTGCCGATGGCGGTGCGTCGGGTGGTCGACAATTTCAACACATCTGACGGTGCGCTGCTGGATCTCTATTTCTCGGCGGCGCTGGGCATCGCGGGTTTGCTCGCCATCGGAACAGCGCTGCGTTACGCGCTGGTCACGCGGTTGGGTGAACGGGTTGTTGCGGATATCCGCAAGGCCGTGTTTGGGCGCGTGATCGGGCTAAGCCCCTCGTTTTATGAACGGGTCATGACAGGTGAAGTGCTGAGTCGGATCACCACCGACACAACCCTGATCCTAAGCGTGCTGGGTTCGTCGATTTCCATCGCTCTGCGCAATGTGTTGCTGTTCTTCGGTGGCATGATCCTGATGCTGTTCACATCGGCCAAGCTGACCGGGATGGTGCTGTTGATCGTGCCTGCAGTTGTGGTGCCGATCCTCGTGCTGGGCCGCAAGATGCGCAAGCTGAGCCGCGAGAACCAGGACTGGATCGCGGCCTCTTCGGGCAACGCGTCCGAAGCATTGTCGTCTGTTCAGACCGTGCAGGCGTTCACGCATGAGGACATTTCGCGCAATGCGTTTGGCGATGTGACGGAAAAGAGCTTTGACGCCGCGCGCCGCCGGATTTGGACGCGGGCGCAGATGACTGCGATTGTGATCTTTCTTGTGTTCACCGGTATCGTCGGCGTTCTCTGGATCGGTGCTACGGATGTGCGCAACGGCTTGATGAGCGCAGGCGAGCTGGTTCAGTTCGTGATCTATTCGGTGATGGTCGCGGGGTCTGTGGCGGCGCTGTCCGAGATCTTTGGCGAGTTGCAGCGTGCTGCGGGTGCCACTGAGCGTCTTGTCGAATTGCTGCATGCCGAGGACACGGTTAACGACCCTGAAACGCCGCTTTCGCTGCCGCAGCCGGTTCGCGGTGAGATCACGTTCGAAAACGTCCATTTCGCCTATCCAAGCCGTCCCGGTGTGGCCGCTTTGGATGGCGTCAATCTGCGGATCGCGCCGGGCGAAACGGTGGCTGTTGTTGGACCCAGCGGAGCGGGCAAGACGACCATCATCCAGTTGATTCAACGCTTCTACGACCCTGATTCCGGCGCGATTTGTCTGGATGGGATGCGCGTTGACGGGCTGACGCGCGATGCCTTCCGTAAGCACATCGCGCTTGTGCCCCAAGACCCGGTGATTTTTGCCGCCTCGGCGCGGGAAAACATCCGCTTTGGGCGACCGGATGCCACCGATGCAGAGATCGAAGTTGCGGCACAGGCTGCGGCTGCGCATGACTTTATCGAGGCGCTGCCAGATGGGTATGACAGCTATCTTGGCGAACGCGGCGTGATGCTGTCGGGTGGTCAGAAACAGCGGATCGCCATTGCCCGCGCCATCCTGCGGGACGCACCCGTTCTGTTGTTGGACGAGGCGACCAGTGCATTGGATGCAGAAAGCGAACGGGCGGTGCAGCACGCGGTGGACGAATTGTCCGAAGGCCGCACGACCGTGATCGTCGCGCATCGTCTGGCGACCGTGAAAAAGGCGGATCGGATCATCGTCATGGATCAGGGCCGCATTGTCGCGTCGGGTGCGCATGATGCGCTGGTATCTGAGGACGGTCTTTATGCCCGTCTGGCGCGGTTGCAATTCACCGACGGCATGGCGGCCGAGTAGAAATTTCGACAAGCAGGTCGGCAAGTGTCGGTTTTGACCATGACAGGTCAACTCCGGCAGCGGCACCTTGATGCCAAACGGCGAATAGGGAGAAGGCCATGCAGGTTGGATTTGTGGGATTGGGGGCTGTCGGGGCCAAACTGGCGGGCACACTCGCGCGTAACGGGGTGGACCTGACCGTCTTCGACCTTGATCCCGTTCGGATCGACTTGCTGGTGGCCAAAGAGGCCAAGGCGGGGACAAGCCCTGCCCAAGTCATGCGTGATTGTGACGTGGTGATCACAAGCCTGCCCAGTCCGGCCGCCTCGCAAGCGGTGCTTGATCAGCTTCTACCCGAAATCGGACCGGGTAAAATTTGGCTCGAAATGTCGACCACCGATCCTGAAGCGATCAAAGTGCAGGCCAAGGCCGTTCAGGACAGGGGCGGGCAGGCAGCGGATACGCCGGTTTCGGGTGGATGCCACCGCGCGGCAACGGGCAATATCTCGATTTTTGCGGGCTGTGACCGGGCGACGTTTGAAACCGTGTTGCCGCTTTTGACGTATATGGGCCGCCGTGTGCTGCACACAGGCGATGTGGGCAGCGCATCGGTTCTGAAGGTGATGACCAATTATCTGGCCACCATCCATCTGGCGAGCCTGTGCGAAGCGATGACGACGATGGCCGCGCACGGGATCGACCTTGGCACCACTTACGAGGCGATCAAGGCGTCGTCTGGTACATCCTTTGTGCATGAAACCGAAAGCCAGTTGATCCTGTCGGGCAACCGCGACGTGGATTTTACACTGGATCTGGTGCTCAAGGATATCGGGCTTTTCCAATCCCTGGCAGATGCCAAGAACGTGCCGCTGGAGCTGTCACCCTTGCTGATCGACATCGTCAAGGACGGGCAAGCGCGGTACGGCGACCGGGCGCAGTCGGATCGGTTGATCGAGCGGCTGGAGGAAGCGACTGGGCTTTCGATCACAGCACCCGGCTTCCCGACCGAACTCATCGACGACGAACCCGAGGAACGCGGATCGGAGATCGGCAGAGCGGTCTCGCCTTGATGCGATGAATGCGCTATCGGCGTCTTTGCATCACAGGAGAGACGCCATGAACGATGAGATCCTTGCCGAGGTCGATCCACGCGGTCCCCGTCGTGTCATCGGTATCGGGATGCTGCTCATGTTGGGCGGTATTGTGCTGTATCTGGCGTTCTTGCAGCCGCCCGCCAATCCGCTTTGGCAAGCCTTCCTGATCGGTATGGGTCTGGTCTCGCTGTGGATGGCGTACAAGCTGCAGGTGGCGACGACGCGCAAGCTTTTTCTGACGGAAGAGGCGTTGACCGACAGCGAGGGCACGGTGATCGCTCGGGTCGAGGATATCTTGGCGGTCAATCGCGGGGCGTTTGCAATGAAGCCGTCGAATGGGTTTACCCTGAAATTGAAGAACCCGGCGCCACGGGCGTGGCAGCCGGGTTTGTGGTGGCGTCTGGGTCGCCGGGTGGCGGTGGGCGGGGTGACACCGGGGTCACAGGCCCGCCCAATGGCTGATATTATCGCCATCATCATCGCCCGGCGTCAGGCTTGAAGATCAGGTATTCTTCTTCTTGCCTTTGCCGTTGGTCGGCTTGGTCGTGGTAGACGCGCACTCGGCGGAGGCATCCCCTTCATCGGCGTTCTCTGCGTTGTTGTTGCAGAGCGAGCCGCCCGGCGCATCTTGGTCACCGTTGCCCCAGCCGTTGTTCTGCCAGGTCTTGCCGGAACCATCGTTGGCCCCTTCAAAGATCACCTGCGAGGCAAAGCGTGGCCGTGTGAAGGAATAGGTCGCGATGTCGAAGCCGTCATTCGCCAGATGCACCAGCGGCTGATACCAATCGCGTGTTTCCACAAGGATAGTTTGGTCGCCAACAGCCAGGATCGGCAGAAGTGGCCGATACGTGGTCATGTCGCCTTGTGTGAGGGCGGACCAGTCACCACGAGCCGCGGACCAGACAAGGTCGTAGGTCTCGTTGCCTTGGCTGACGCCCTGACCTTTCTTGTTGTACTGGACCACTGAGATCCGCAGGTCGACGTCGTCACCCTGTGCCTGAGCAAGGTGGAACAACAGGTCGCGGGCGTTGTCGATATACTCGTCGTCAAGGATCTCGGTTTCCCGCGAGATGATGTCACCGATTGTATAGTTGGCTTTCTGGTTGATGGCCTGCTGGCGAAACACGTCGAAATACAGCCACGAGATTGCAAAGATCACGATCAGAGCCGGAAGGATGATGATTGCCTCAAGCGAAGCATCGCCCTTGGTGTCGCGGATGAACCGCGACACACGTTCATGAATACGAGCAGTCATTAGTAAGGCTCCTGTACGAAGGCCGAGAAGGATACGATTGCGGCGTAACCATCGGCGTCTTTGGGCATCGCTGCCGCCACACTGCCAGCCGGAGTGATTGGCTTGTACTTGTAGCAGGCGCGCAGCAGCATCAGTTCGTTGGGCTGGCCCGGATCGAATTGGCGCGCCGGGCGTACGGGTTCTGCCGAGTCGTAGCAGTCCGCATCGCGAGACGGCTCGGACCAGTCCCGAAGGCTGAGCGGGATCATTTCGAGGCGCAGCATGCTCTCGCAGTCCGTCAGCAGAGTGGTGTTTTCGCAGATCATGGTCTTGAGCGAGTCATGATCAATGTTCTCACCAGTCCCCAAACGCACTTCGCGAACCGCGAGGTCCAATCCACGCTCGAGTTGCGTATGGCGGACCGAGAGTGCCCCGATTTCCATCCCCGCAACGATCAAGCCAAGGAAGACCGGCAGCCAGATGACGAAGGGGATCGTAACGACAGAGCCGCTTTCGTCCCGCAGGAATCTGCGGATGTTTTTAGGAGTAAACCGCATCATTGTGTCAACCTCAGCTGGTTAATGGTCCGGGCAATCGCCTGGAACGCGTCGGAGATTTCGAGACCTTCGACCGGGAAATAGTGAGCCGGAGAAGAGGCGCAGTCACGCATGGCGGCCTGACCCGCATCGGGTGCTTCGAAACCGATAGCGAAAACTGTGATGTCAGCATCACGAGCCGCACTACAGATTGTCGACAGACGGTCATCGGCTTGGTCGCCTGAGACGATCGGTAACCGCGCCATTGGCACCGCCTGCCTGAGGTTGGTGCGGTGATCTAAGACACGTGTTTAACTACGTCGTTAGCGACGTGTCTTATGCGGGGTCCCTGATGCGTGGTGAAATTCTTGGGATGGAGCGGCGGCGCTTCTGGCGTGATGAGGACAAGCTCGAGATCATCATGTCGGTCGGGGTTGGTGGCACAACGGTGACGCAGGTGGCGCAGCGCCATGAAGTGACGCGGCAGCAGATTTACGCTTGGCGGCACGACCTGAAGAAGAAGGGTCTGTGGTCGCCGGAGGCCGGGGCGCTTTTCTACCCTTTGGATATGCCAGTGGCGGCTGGAGTGCCGACAGCGCAGGATACGGCCGCTGAAACGTCGCCACCGGTTGCGGTTGAATTGCGTTTGCGTGGCGGCCGTAGTTTACATTTTGAAAGCACGATTGATCCGACTGCACTGTCGGTGCTGATCCGCGCGGTGGACGCCGCATGATCGGTCCCGGCACTGGTGTGCGTGTGTATCTGGCGTGTGGTGTCACGGATATGCGAAAGGGAATCGCGGGGCTGGCCGCTTTGGCGCAGGATGTGTTGCGTCAGAAACCAGCCAATGGTGCGGTATTTGCGTTTCGTGGGCGACGCGGGGATCGTATCAAGCTTCTGTTCTGGGATGGCCAGGGGTTTTGTCTCTACTACAAAGTCTTGGAGCGTGGCCGCTTCCCCTGGCCGAATGCTGCGGATGGGTCGATGCGGCTAACATCAGCACAGCTCGCGATGCTGTGGGAGGGGATCGACTGGAGACGTCCGGATTGGGGCGCTCCGCCAGCGCGCGTGGGGTAATTCTGCGCACGAATTATCGTTATTTATATGGCGCTTGAGCCTGTTTTTTGGTAGTCAAGCGCATGTCTGAACCTGCTGAAAACCTGCCTGATGATCCCGCTGAATTGCGCGCTATGATCGCTGCTCTACAGGCTGAAAACCTGCGGATCGCGGCAGAGAACGCCAAGATATCGGCCACGCTACGGGTTCACGACCAGCTGGTGCAAGCCCTGCGCCTACGGATCGCCAAGCTTCAGAAACTGGCCTTCAGCAAATCCTCGGAAAAGATTGAGCGCGAGATCGAACAGCTGGAACTGGCGCTTGAAGACCTGCTGGTTGCCGTGGCCGAAGACGATGAAGCGCCAATCGACGAAGGGCCGGATGAGCCATCAGCGGAAGCTGCCGATGCGCCCACTTTGCGCCGCAAGCCACGTGTCTCGGATGCGACCCCGCGCGAACGCCGTGAACTGGACCCCGGTGCCTGCTGCCCCGACTGTGGCGGCGATCTGCGTGTGGTGGGTGAGGATGTCAGCGAACTGCTGGACATGATCGCCGCTCAGATGAAGGTGATCCAGATTGCCCGGATCAAGAAATCCTGCCGCCGGTGTGAGCGGATGGTGCAGGAACCAGCACCCAGCCGTCCGATCCCCGGCAGTATTGCAGGGCCGAACTTGCTGGCCCATGTGCTGGTCTCGAAGTTCGACGACCACCTTCCGTTATATCGCCAGCACGAGATCTTCGCCCGCATGGGAGCAGACATTCCCGAAAGCACGCTTGTTGGCTGGTGCGGGCGAGCCATGAAGACCTTACAGCCGCTCATTGTACGGATCGAGGCGGACATCATGGCCAGCGACCTGCTGCATGCGGACGACACCCCCATCCGGGTGCTTGATCGCAGCATGCGCAACAGAGGGCTTGGCAAGGGTGTCAAGCAGGGCCGGATCTGGGCCTATGTGCGTGATCAGCGACCCTGGGCCGGGGCATCACCACCGGGTGCTGTCTATCGCTTTGCGCCAGACTGGAAGGAAGAGCACGTCCTCAGTCATCTGTCCGCAGCGCAGGGCATTCTTCAGGCCGACGGCTACAAAGGGTATGCCAAGCTTTACGCGCCAGAGCCTGACGGCACAGCCCGTTTGCGGGAGGCCGCCTGTTGGGCGCATCTGCGGCGCGACTTCCATGACTTTTGGACCTCAACCAAATCCGAGATCGCTCGCGAGGCGCTCGACCGGATCGGAAAATTCTACGACATCGAGCGCGATATCAACGGTCAGCCCGCCAACGTCCGCTATGCGGCACGTCAAAAACTTACCAAGCCCAAGGTCGAGGCTTTCTTTGCTTGGTCTGAACAGCAGCTTCTGCGCATCCCCGGCAAAAGCGATCTAGCCAAGGCGTTCCGCTATGGCCTCGCGCGGAAGGAGGCCTTCAGCCTGTTCCTGAACGACGGGCGTGTGGCCATCGACAACAATCCGGCCGAACGCGCCCTGCGCCCGATTGGAATAGGACGTAAAAACTGGCTCTTCGCGGGCGCAGATACCGGCGCGGAAACCCTCGCGCGCGCGATGACGGTCATTGAAACGGCCAAGCTGAACGGTCTTGACCCGCTGGCCTATCTTGCTGACATCCTCGACCGCATCCACGATCACAAGATCAACCGGCTTGATGAATTGCTGCCTTGGAACTGGGCGCCGATCGCATCCGTGAAGAACAGTCAAGCCGCGTAAGCTGCGGTATCAATGGCGTGGTTACGACGATCGGCACATACGAGTAATACGCGTTGTAGTACTGGTTGTAGGACACCCAGCCGTCAAAGTACGGGCGGCGGAAGAACCGCTGACCAAAGGCACGGGTGCCCCAGCGTGCAAAGACTTCTGCGTTGCTCATCCGGCGGGCGTTGTTGCCGCCGTCGGGCGTGGTCCGATACTTGTCGTTCCAGCTGTTGTATTCGAACCGGGACCAGAAATAGACGTCGTTGCTGGTTCCGCTCCAGTCACGGACCCGGTGCGAGAAACGATCATTGGTCGCATCGTTGTCGCCGCGATCGTCGATCCAGATGTTGGACATGCCACTGGCATATTCAGGTGCAAGATCGAACTGGGTCGTGTTCATACCGTCGGTCATGACCACTGCGATCTTAAGCGCATCCGGCGCATCATAGGCCGCGGGACGACCAGCGGCTTCGGGTACAACTTCGCCTTCGCCGATCAGGCCAGTGACGACCGGACGCGCCGACGGATCGAGCAACGCAACACCCCACTTCATCCCAAGGTCGATCGCAGTGTTGCCGCCGGCACTCAGGGACGCGATGTGGTCGACCAACTGATCGCGGTCGGAGCTGTGCGCAATGACCGAACCGTAGGTCCCGACCGGGCACCACGAATCAGGTGTGACGATCGTGTTCTGATCAAGCGTGTAGGGATCAAAGTGCGCCAGACGTTGCAGTGTCTCGCTGGTTGAGATTGCACGCGACGTGAACGCGCTGTCTGGGAAGATCGCGCAGTTCGAGATGTCGTGCTCGTCGGACAGCGTGTAGTACTGCGACACCGTTGGGCCAAGGCTCACCGTTGCGTTGTACGGCACAATGCTGATCGTCGTCAGTCCCGCATCGTCGTTGTTGATCACCGTATCGACGAATTCGGTTGCCGCGGTCCGCAGGTTTTCGATCTTCGAATTCTGGCCCATCGAACCAGAGATATCGAGGATCATGGAAATCTCGATATTGGAGATCCGCTCTTCCGCAGCAGCGAGGCCGGTCGATTGCAATTTGTCAAAGCCGAGCAGGTGCAGGAAGTTCGAATTGTAGGTCCGCTGCGCTTCGGCGGTGACAGTCCGGTAATTCAAACCCGAATCAACCGAGATGTTCACGTTCGCAAGTGTGTCCTCCAGGTTCATCTTGGTCAGATAATCCTGAACAAGTGTTTGCGGGTCGATCTGCTGTTCAAGGTCGGCCGCCGCCAGAACAGCGCGGTCAAGCGTGTTTTGCAGACGTGTCCGCTCCACTTCGGAATAGATCATGTCGATCCCGATCCCGCCGTAGACCAACATGATGAACACACCAGTAAGTCCGAAGATGGTCATGTTGCCATCGGTTTCCCGAGTGTAGCGGGACAGGATCGAGGCGGCGCTGGACCGCAACTTCGACTTGCCCCGTGTCTCGGTCCGCACCCTTGGCAGAAGGTTGCTTAGTCCGATCATTTGTTACCTCTTTCCCGCCCTTTCAGGACGGACTGACACCCCACTTAGATTTTGGGAGATATGAAGGCGAAACGCGGCGGGATTACGGCTGCAATTATGGAGAAAATAAGGAGTGTATTGTTTTTTATGGATAATTTTGGATCTCAAGGCCTTATTGATGCCTTGGCCGAAACAGTCTGGCGTATTTTGAGGTTTCGTTTGCTAAACTGTGCCCAAGATTAAACGTTATGAAATTAACTAAGCTGTCATAGGCTGGTGGAATAAGGGCGAAGTGCCCGCAAACTTGGGAGGGACAAATGAGCACGATACCAGCCAATGAACCGACGTTTCGGGAATCAGTTGATCTGATGTTCAATCGCGCTGTTGCGCTGATGGACCTCCCGCCCGGCCTTGAGGAAAAGATCCGCGTCTGCAACGCGACCTACACGGTGCGGTTCGGCGTGCGACTGCGGGGCCAGATCAAAACGTTCACTGGCTACCGATCCGTGCACTCGGAACATATGGAACCCGTCAAGGGCGGCATCCGTTATGCGCCCTCCGTCCATCAGGACGAGGTCGAAGCGCTTGCTGCGCTCATGACGTATAAATGCGCCTTGGTCGAAGCGCCGTTTGGCGGATCGAAGGGCGGATTGCGGATCGACCCGCGTGAATACGACGAATACGAACTGGAACAGATCACCCGACGTTTTGCCTATGAACTGGCAAAGCGTGACCTGATCCATCCGGCCCAGAACGTGCCCGCCCCCGATATGGGCACCGGCGAACGCGAGATGTCGTGGATCGCGGACCAATACGCGCGGATGAATACAACTGACATCAACGCGCGGGCCTGCGTAACCGGCAAGCCGATCAACAATGGCGGTATCGCTGGACGGGTCGAGGCGACGGGACGCGGCGTGCAATATGCGCTGCGGGAATTCTTCCGTCATCCTGAAGATGTCAAAGCCGCCCGCATGACAGGGACACTCGATGGCAAACGCGTGGTTGTTCAGGGCTTGGGCAATGTGGGCTACCACGCCGCCAAATTCCTTGGCTCTGAAGACGGCTGCAAGATCATCGGAATCATCGAACGTGATGGCGCGCTTTACAATGAAAACGGTCTTGATGTGGATGCCGTCCGCAACTGGATCGTCTCACATGGTGGTGTCAGTGGGTATCCCGATGCCCGCCACACGGCAGACGGACCAGAAGTGCTCGAGGCGGATTGTGACATCCTGATCCCGGCTGCGCTTGAAGGTGTCATCAACCTGACCAATGCCAGCCGGATCAAGGCTCCGCTGATCATCGAAGCAGCGAACGGCCCGATCACGGCCGGTGCGGATGACATTCTGCGTGCCAAAGGAACGGTCGTGATCCCGGACATGTATGCCAACGCGGGTGGTGTGACGGTGTCGTACTTCGAATGGGTCAAGAACCTGAGCCATATCCGCTTTGGCCGCATGCAGCGCCGTCAGGAAGAAGCGCGGCACCAGTTGGTCATTGACGAATTGCAGCGCCTTGACGACATGATGGGGGACAAATGGTCAATGACGCCTGACTTCAAAGACAGGTATCTGCGCGGTGCGGATGAACTGGAACTGGTGCGCTCTGGTCTCGATGACACGATGCGCATTGCTTACCAGTCCATGCGCGAAGTTTGGCACGGGCGCGAAGACGTCAGCGATCTGCGGACGGCGGCCTATATCGTTGCGATCACCAAGGTCGCAGCAAGCTATCGGGCCAAAGGTCTCTGACGGATGACATTCCGATTGGGCTGGGTTAGGTGTTGGCCTGACCCGGCCCAATTCACGAGAACATCCATGATCCGCGCTCTGCTTGCCTCCGTTCCCCTCATCTTCAGCCTGTCCGTCCCGGCAATGGCGCAAGATAAGGAAGCCGAGTGTCGCAAAATCGGTCAGATTGCCACGAACATCATGGCCGAACGGAAGAACGGTACAAATGTGCGTCGCGCGGAACGGCGCGTGATCCGGGCCATTCCAAACAAGTCCAAGAATGACGAAGTGCTGGCCGTACAATTGGTCGACTGGATTTATTCGTTGCCGGAAGAGCAATTGACACCAGAGGTCAGCAACGCGCTTTACCAAACCTGCCTGTCGCAATAGCGCGCTTGTCCTCTTAGTTCAGTTGCGTCGTTGGCCCACTGGACTCTCGGCGATCGAAACCCGATATTCTTGGCATGAGCCTGCCACCCAATTTTCTGGACGATTTGCGGACCCGCATCAGCCTGTCACAGGTGGTGGGGCGCAAGGTGCTGTGGGACACGCGCAAGTCCAATCAGGCCAAGGGTGACATGTGGGCGCCATGCCCGTTTCATCAGGAAAAATCAGCCAGTTTCCACGTCGATGATCGCAAGGGGTATTACTATTGCTTTGGCTGTCACGCCAAAGGCGATGCCATCTCATTTGTCCGTGAAACCGAAAACGTAGGTTTCATGGAAGCGGTCGAGATTCTTGCGACCGAGGCCGGGATGCCTATGCCCGCCCGGGATCCAAAGGCGCAGGAAAAGGCGGATCATCGCACCGAGCTGGTCGAGGTCATGGAAAAAGCCGTGCGCTTTTTCCGCCTTCAGTTGCGCAGTGGGGCCGGATCGGACGCACGTGAGTACCTCACACGGCGCGGTTTGGATGAGGCCACGCAGGACCGGTTCGATATCGGCTTTGCGGCACCGGGCTGGCAAACACTCTGGGACCATCTGACCGGGCAGGGGATCGCGCCGGAAAAGATCATTGAGGTAGGGCTTGCCAAGCCGTCGCAAAAAGGCGGCAAACCCTACGACACGTTCCGCAACCGTATCATGTTCCCGATCCGCGACGCGCGCGGGCGGACGATTGCCTTTGGTGGTCGGGCGATGGACCCGGATGACAACGCCAAGTATCTCAATAGCCCAGAAACACCGCTCTTCGACAAAAGCCGGACACTATACAATCAGGGTCCGGCGCGTGAGGCCGCGGGCAAAGGTCAGCCGTTGATCGTTGCCGAAGGGTATATGGACGTAATCGCTTTGGCCTCGGGCGGGTTCGAGGCGGCGGTTGCGCCATTGGGCACGGCGGTGACCGAGACCCAGTTGCAGATGCTGTGGCGGATCACGGACGAACCGATCATGGCTTTGGACGGCGACAAGGCCGGGTTGAGCGCGGCGTACCGCGTGATTGATACGGCGCTGCCACTTCTTGAGGCTGGGAAATCTCTGCGCTTTGTTCTTTTGCCCGAGGGTAAAGATCCTGATGATCTGATCCGCTCGGAAGGTCGGGATGCCATGCGCAGCCTGCTGGATACGGCGCAACCGATGGTTCAGTTGCTCTGGCGTCGCGAAACCGAAGGCCGGGTGTTCGACAGCCCTGAACGCAAGGCAGCGCTGGACAAGACGCTGCGCGAAAAGCTGAGGACCATTAAGGACCCGTCACTGCGCAGCCATTATGGCGAAGACATCAAACGTCTGAGGTGGGGGCTGTTCCGCGCACCTGCGCAACCGGGCCGGGCAACCACAAGGCGCTTTGGTTCGCCTTTGCCCACGAAACCGTCAGAAGGGACGCGCGCTTCCTTGCTTGTTGCGGGAGGCAAGGGTGTCGAAACCCGTTTGCGTGAAGCGGTGATCCTTGCCGCGCTTCTAGCCACGCCTGAGTTGATCGCAGAGTTCGAAGCTCAGCTTGAAGACCTGCCCTGCGTCGATCCTGATCATGCCGTTCTCAGGACCTGCCTGTTGCAGAATGTGGGCCAAACGGCGGACGTGGTGCAGGCCACTGCCGACGCGCTACTTGGCGAACCGGCCCTTGAAAAGCTGTGTCGCGCACGCCATGTCGCGATCACACCGTGTATCCGCAATGCAGGCGACCGTGACTTGGCCCGGCTCACCATCGCCGAAGAGTTGGCAAAACTGGAAGCAGGGATTGGGCTGGATGCCGAAATTGCCGATGCAGCCGAAGACTTGTACGGTGCTGCAGATGAATCGCTGACATGGCGACTGAGTCAGGCAGCAGCAGCACGGCAAATTGCGCAAAAGGCGCAGTCCGAAGACAAGGCTGAATACGATCTTGGCCCGAACGGGGCCGCGATCAATCGAGAAGAACGCAGCGCATTTGCCGCTTTGATGGAAACCATTCGCTTCGAGAAACCCCGGGGTTGACGGTGTTTTGCTAAGGAAAGCGTAAACGAAACAGGGTAAACGGGTGTGCGAATCACTAATTCGCGCTATTGATTCGGGTCAATCGAATCGCCCCGCCTCGACAGGAGCATCCATGGCCGCCAAAGATAACGACGACGCCAAGACCGAAGACCGCGAGGATGATGTCAGCCTCGACATGAGCCAAGCTGCGGTCAAAAAGATGATCGCCGAGGCGCGTGAGCGCGGCTACATCACATATGATCAGCTGAACGACGTATTGCCGCCCGATCAGGTCAGTTCCGACCAGATCGAAGACGTTATGTCGATGTTGTCCGAAATGGGCATTCAGGTCACCGAGGATGATGAAGAGTCCGACGAAGACGAAGACAAGGGTTCGACAGACCTCGTTCAGACAGCACGGCCTGGCGAGGTTGCCCTTGCATCCGGTACTTCGGAAAAACTGGATCGCACCGATGATCCCGTCCGGATGTACCTTCGGGAGATGGGCAGTGTAGAACTGCTGAGCCGCGAAGGCGAAATCGCGATCGCAAAGCGGATTGAGGCCGGTCGAAACACAATGATTGCGGGCTTGTGCGAAAGCCCGTTGACCTTTCAGGCGATCACCATTTGGCGCGAAGAACTTCTGAGTGAAGACATCCTGCTGCGCGATGTGATCGACCTTGAGACCACATTCGGCAACCAGATGGGCGATGAGGAAGATGTCGCATCAAGCGTTGTTGCTGGGACAGAGGTGTCTTCGTCCGAGAAGGAAAAAAACGAGACCGAAGAATACGACGCGGATGGAAACCCTATTCGTCGCGAAGACGATGATGACGAGGACGAACAGGCGAACATGTCGCTTGCCGCGATGGAAGCCGCGCTCAAGCCGCGCGTGCTTGAAACGTTGGACCGCATCGCTCAGGACTACGAAGAACTGGCCAGCATGCAGGACAACCGCATCTCGGCTACGTTGAACGAAGACGGATCCTTCAGCAAAGGCGACGAACAGCGGTATCAGAAACTGCGTTCTGAAATCGTTGTTCTGGTGAACGAACTGCACCTGCACAACAACCGGATCGAAGCGCTGATCGACCAGCTCTACGGGATCAACAAGCGCATCATGTCGATCGATTCCGCGATGGTGAAGCTGGCCGATCAGGCCCGCATCAACCGCCGCGAATTCATCGATGCCTATCGTGGCCGCGAGCTTGACCCCAACTGGCTTGATGAGATGGCCGAGAAGGCTGGTCGCGGCTGGCAGATGTTCATCGAACGCTCGCTGGACAAGGCCGAAGAACTGCGCGCCGACATGGCGCAAGTTGGCCAATATGTCGGTCTGGATATCAGCGAATTCCGCCGCATCGTGCAGCAGGTCCAGAAGGGCGAGAAAGAAGCCCGTCAGGCGAAAAAGGAAATGGTCGAGGCAAACCTGCGCCTCGTGATTTCGATCGCCAAAAAGTACACCAACCGTGGTTTGCAGTTCCTTGACCTCATTCAGGAAGGCAACATCGGCCTGATGAAGGCGGTCGATAAGTTCGAATATCGTCGTGGTTACAAGTTCTCGACCTATGCGACATGGTGGATCCGTCAGGCGATCACACGCTCTATCGCGGATCAGGCGCGCACCATCCGTATTCCGGTGCATATGATCGAAACGATCAACAAGCTGGTCCGCACCGGTCGCCAGATGCTGCACGAGATCGGTCGCGAACCGACGCCGGAAGAACTGGCCGAAAAGCTCCAGATGCCTTTGGAGAAGGTTCGAAAGGTGATGAAGATTGCCAAAGAACCGATCTCGCTGGAAACGCCGATTGGCGACGAGGAAGACAGCCAGCTCGGCGATTTCATTGAGGACAAGAATGCTGTGCTGCCTTTGGACAGCGCCATTCAGGAAAACCTCAAGGAAACCACCACACGGGTTCTGTCGTCGCTCACCCCGCGCGAGGAACGTGTTCTGCGGATGCGCTTTGGCATCGGCATGAACACCGACCACACGCTTGAAGAAGTGGGTCAGCAGTTCAGCGTGACGCGTGAACGTATCCGTCAGATCGAAGCCAAGGCGCTGCGCAAGCTCAAGCACCCGAGCCGGTCGCGCAAGCTGCGGTCGTTCTTGGATCAGTAAGCGATGTCGTTTCTGAAGAAACTTTTTGGCGGAGGCGGTGGATCAAGCACACCGCCTTCGACCCCTGCCGAAGTTCACAACGGTTACACGCTGTACCCCGAGCCGGTCAAAGACGGCGGCACGTGGCGCATTGGTGCACGCATCGAGAAAGAAATCGATGGCGAGGTCAAATCGCACTTCATGATGCGTGCAGATACCTTGCAGAGCTTTGATGAGGCATGTGCAGCCTCTTTGAATAAAGCGCGGATGTTTGTGGACCAGCAAGGCGACAGTATTTTCAGGTAACCCTCGAAACTCACACAGACGTGACAGCGCCATCCCGCACAATGGCTCTGCGCGAATATGCGTTTTTGTGAAGGTGGGGAATGCACATCTGAGCGTCATGAAAGGACACTCAGATGAAACACACCTTGACTGCTTTGCTCCTGCTCTTGCCGGTATCTGCCTTGGCGTATCCTGACCAAAACGTTCCGAACGGTCAAAGTGCCGGAGATATTGTGGACACTGTTCTGCCGCAGCCATCGACCGGCCCGGTGGTGGCCACGACCCCGACAGGCACATCCTGACGCAAAAGGCGCGCCCTGAGCGCGCCTTTTTCTTACGTGCGATCCGCCTGATTGGGATCGCTTGTCGTACCCGGGCCTGTTTTCGGGTCCGGGTTTGTCTGTTTCGGACTGTCCGACGTTTTTGGCACGTCCTTGTATTTGTCGGGCCAAGGAAAACCGGTGCGATCGGCTTGGTTTGGATCCGATGTAGAACCGGGTCCGGTTTTTGGATCTGCGTTTTCCGCTGTCATTATTCGCTCCTTAATTCGTGGGCATCACAAAGACTTCCTGAATGGTCGCACGTGGGTCTGCGTTCAGTGCAAAGAGCACCGACCGTGCCACGTCTTCAGGCTTAAGCTTGTCAGGCTTGGCGTCGTCAAAGAACGGGGTGTCCACCATGCCGGGCGCGATCACGGTGCAGCGACCGCCCCATTCGCGCATTTCTTCCGCGATGTTCCCACCATAGCCATGCACGAACCACTTGGATGCGCCATAGACCGACCCTTTGATGTGGCGACGGCCCGCCGCGGAGCCGGTCATCAGGAGGTGACCCTTGGCGGACTTGAGGTGCGGCATCGCTGCCATTGTCGTCCAGAGCAACCCCATGATGTTCAGTTGCACCATGCTGTGCCATTCGTCGGGGTCGCCCGCCTCGGTCCCGGACGCGCTCAGGCCTGTGCCCGCATTGGCAAAGGCTGCATCGACCGCGCCAAATTTATCCGCCAACTTTGCCAGTGCATCGGTCTGAGAGGCGAGATCGGTTGCGTCACCGGGAAGGGCCAGTGCGTGATCGCCGAATTCTTGGGCCAGCTTGGCTAGCTTGTCTTCGGACCGGGCAAAGAGGCCGACATTCCAACCCTTTTCCACGGCTGCGCGCGCTGTTGCTGCTCCGATGCCAGTGGAGGCGCCGGTGATGAAGAGTGTCTTGCGGGTCATGAAATGTCCTCTGCGTTGATGTCTGATGTCAGACCACCAACGCAGAAGGGGTTGGTCCGGGTTCCCCCGGAACCGTTAGGTCAGCTCAAATGCTCGTTGAAAAACGCAATAGTGCGATCCCAAGCGAGATCTGCCGCCGCTTCGTCATAGCGGGGTGTGCTGTCATTGTGGAACCCGTGGTTCACACCGGGATAGATGTGCGCGGTATAGGTTTTACCATGCTCTTGCAGCGCTGCCTCGTAGGCGGGCCAGCCTTCGTTGATCCGTTCGTCGAGCTCGGCATAATGGATCAGCAAAGGAGCTTGGATTTTTGGTACATCCGCCGCGCTGGCCTGTCGGCCATAGAACGGCACCGATGCGCCCAATTCGGGATAGGCCACCGCCATCGCGTTGCAGACGCCGCCGCCATAGCAGAAGCTGACACAGCCGACCTTGCCTGTGGTGTCGGAGTGATCGGCAAGGAATTCGTAGGCAGCGAAAAAGTCGTTCATCAACTTTTCACCATCGACCGTACGCTGCAGTTCGCGGCCTTCCGCATCGTTGCCGGGATAGCCACCGACGCTGGTCAGACCATCTGGAGCCAGAGCGATAAAACCCGCCTTCGCGACACGGCGTGCCACGTCTTCGATATAGGGGTTGAGGCCGCGGTTTTCGTGAATGACAACCACTGCTGGTGCCGGACCTGTCAGGTTGGCAGGCTTCACAAGGTAGCCACGGACTTCGCCATGTCCGTTCGGGGACGGGTACATAATGTACTCCGGCAGGATGTCGGGGTCGTTAAAGCTGACTTGTTCGGCCAGCGCATAATTCGGCGACATCATGTTCAGCAGCGCTGCAGCGGTGAGACCGCCCACCGCAAACTTGCCCGCGCGGTCAAGGAATTCGCGCTTGGTGATCCGGCCATGGGCGTAATAGTCATACAGCTCAAGCAGTTCCTGATCGAAATCCTTGGCCGTCATTCGCTTAGTCGGGGTAATCTCGTTCATGTCTTTGCTCCCTGTCAGGCCGCCGCATCGGCAGCGATGTGAATTAGGATAGCGCTCTTGCGGCGTGTGGCTATTGTTCGTTTATGCAGACCGTTTTTCAAATTCACACAAATGGGTCGGGGCTGTACGAATTCACCCGTTCGGTTGCGGGTTGGGTGACGGGTACAGGGCTGCTCACTCTTTTTGTGCAGCACACATCGGCAAGCCTTTTGGTGCAAGAAAACGCCGATCCCGAAGTTCGGACTGATTTGACCGAATTCTTCCACCGTCTCGTGCCACCGAGCGCCGATCCGTCCATGTCCTACCTAACCCACACCTATGAAGGGCCCGACGACATGCCTGCACATATCAAAGCGGCGCTGCTGCCGGTGAGCCTGTCGATCCCAGTTTCGAACGGGCAGTTGGCGCTTGGAACGTGGCAGGGTATCTACCTATTCGAACACCGGTCAGCACCGCATACTAGGCGAGTGGTAGCGCATGTGTCTTGACCAAGATACTGTAATGCGGTGTTTCGCTCCTCTGGTCGGCTGCTGGCAGACCGATAACAAGACACGGGTCAAACGATGCGCAAACTGATCTGGACAGGACTGCTTGGTGTGGGGGTACTTTTCACCGCCGTGACCGTGGTGCCGTTCTACCTGTCCAGACACGCGGCGACCGAGGGTGGCAGTTGCCTGACCCTTCGCGAGACGTCAGAGCGATGCAAGTTCGTGGGGGCACCGCTTGAGATGGCCGGATCGCCTGTCTTTGTCGAGAAGTTCGCCCATGCCTTTCTGCCGACCTCCAAGGAGCTGACCTTTATCGACTCGCGTGGGGATGTCTGGACAGCTCCGGTCAAAACGCTGACCGACGGCGCGTCCATTCCCACGATTTTCGAGCCCATCATCGGCGATCGCCAAAGCCGCGACTACCTTTTGGCGGCGGCTTTGCATGACGCGTTCTGCGGCGTAGGGAACGAAGCGTTGTCAACGTTTCAGACCCGTGCATGGGAAGATGTGCACCGCATGTTCTTTGAGGCGCTCATTGCATCTGGGACGCCGCCGCAGAAGGCCAAGCTGATGTTCGCGGCCGTCTATCTGGGTGGCCCACGCTGGGATGATCCCAAGCGTGCGCTGGACAATGTTCCGAACAGTGATCTGCTTCGTGAATTGCAGTGGTGTGCCGAATGGATCGACGCGACAAATCCTACAGTGGATGAGATTAAGACGTGGATGCAAAACCGCGAAGCCAACCTGATCGCAGGCACGTCCATTGCCCCGGTCTTGTAAGCCGATCCCCTGAAACATCAGGGAAATTCCCCGCCTTGGCGCTTCTGCACCACCACAGTTTGCGGCCTGAATTCCCCTCTACCCAAAACCTCGCTGCTGACCTATAGTGGCTGTGGATAAGTGGGGAAAACCCACAGTTTGAGGCAGAGATAAAAAGAGGGGAACGGCCAATGCGCTGCCCGTTTTGTGGAAACATCGACACACAGGTGAAGGACAGTCGCCCGGCTGAAGATCATGTAGCCATTCGGCGCAGACGCTTCTGCCCGGCCTGTGGAGGCCGTTTCACGACTTACGAGCGCGTGCAGTTGCGCGACCTCGTGGTCATCAAGTCCAACGGCAGGCGCGAGGATTTCGACCGCGACAAGCTGGAGCGCTCGATCCGGATGGCGATGCAGAAGCGCCCGATCGAACCGGAACGCATCGACCAGATGATTTCGGGGATTGTGCGGCGCCTTGAGAGTCTCGGGGAAACCGACATTGCGTCCAAACAGATCGGCGAGATCGTGATGGAGACACTTGCCCGGATCGACACGGTTGCCTATGTGCGCTTTGCAAGCGTTTACAAGAACTTTCAGGAAGCCGACGATTTCGACAAGTTCGTCAGCGAATTGCGGCCAAACGAAAAAGACAAACCTAAATCCGAAGAGTGACATTGCACCATGCGCCCGGATGATGCGCGCCATATGCACCGGGCGCTGGAATTGGGCCGCCGCGGAATTGGAAATACGTGGCCCAACCCGGCGGTGGGCTGCGTCATAGTCAACGGCGACGTCGTGGTTGGAGAAGGTTGGACCCAACCCGGCGGTCGTCCACATGCCGAAACCGAAGCATTGGCGCAGGCGGGCGAGGCGGCACGCGGCGGAACCGCGTATGTGACGCTGGAGCCCTGTTCGCATCACGGGCTGACCCCACCCTGCACAAATGCGTTGATCGCGGCGGGCATCGTGCGCGTCGTGGCCCCGTTTTCCGACATTGATCCCCGCGTGTCCGGTCAAGGTTTTGATCACCTCCGCGCTGCGGGTGTCGAGGTGGTAACGGGTGTCTGTGCCGATGACGCGGCGGATGATCATGCCGGGTTCTTCTGTCGTATCGAAACCGGACGGCCCTCACTGACACTCAAGCTTGCAACAAGCCTCGACGGCAGGATCGCAACCGCCAGTGGGGACAGTCAATGGATCACGGGCGCTGAGACCCGTGCTTTTGTGCATCGCCTGCGCGCAACACATGATGCGGTGATGGTCGGTGCAGGAACGGTGCGCGCGGATGATCCGCTGCTGACGGTGCGCGGGTTTGATGTGCCTCGGCAACCTGTCCGCATCGTGGTGTCCCGTAAGTTGGATTTTCCGGTGGATGGCAATCTGGCGCGTACCCTCGACATCGCTCCACTTTGGTTGTGTCACGCAGATGATGCGCCCGACGACCTTCGGGAAGCATGGACAACGCGGGGCGCAAAGCTGATCCGTGTGCCCTTGCAAGGCAGACAAGTGGAAATTCCGGCACTGATGCAGGCGCTGGGCGCTCAGGGCTTAACACGCGTCTTTTGCGAAGGTGGCGGCGAATTGGCAGCCAGCCTGCTGTCGGCGGATGTTGTCGACCAGTTGGATTTGCATATGGGCGGTGTCGTGATCGGCGCAGAGGGGCGGCCGGCGCTGGGTGCGCTTGGCCTTGACCGATTGTCGGAAGCTCCGCGTTTCGCGCTGAAATCCGTTCGGCAAAGTGGCGATGACGTTGTGCAAAGCTGGATGCGTCAGCGCCGCCAGAGCGACGCGTAACTGGCCAGTATCCCCTGTGCCTTGGCCAGAAGCCGCAATCCTTTGGCGCTGGGCACGTCGCCATCGCGCAGCCTGTCCAGCACAATTTCGATAGGGCAGGCCTGTCCCGTAACAGGATCGAAATAGCGCGGGTAGTCGATCAACGTCGCATGTACCAACATCTCGAGCGAGACCACCTGACCGCGGCGCGTCGGCGTCGGGCACAAGTCGGTCGTCAAACCCCATCCAGCATAAAACGGCAAACCGAGCGTTGTCACCGGTACGTCACGCAGCAATGCTTCGAACCCTGCAAGTGAGGTCATGGTCCAGACCGCATTTACCTGTGGTAGCAGACTGGCCATCGGGATGTCTGTGATGACCCTGTCGGCCCATTGGAGGGCGTCTTCGACAACGCCGGGCCGCAGACCTGCGACGACATCGGGATGCGGTTTGTACAGGATCATGGCGTCCGCATTGGCATCCCGCACCCGTTTGAGAAGCGCCGCATTGGTCTGGATTTCGGGGCTGCCAAGGACAACCGACGCATCGTCTTCCACCTGCCCCGGAACCAGCAGCACAGGCCTTTTGTCAGAAGGCTCAAGCTGCGGACCTTGCGCGCCGGATGCGTATTTGGTGACTCGTTCGGACACGAGGCGGCGCATGATCTGTCGTGCCCGCGCAAGCGCATGGTCCGGCAGCGAAGTGCTTTTTGCAATCAGGGTCTCAAGCTGTGACAACCGCGTCGGGTCAAAATAGATGCCCGTTTCATCGAGAACCAGTGACAGCGGGGGCACAAGGTTTGCTCCCAAACCTTGCGAACGGATGAATCCGTCCTCGACGCATACGTCGCCCTTCTGCGCGGCACGGCCCCACGCCATCACCCGAACATCGGCTTTCGATTGCGCAGTCCCGAACCGCATGGGTTTCTGGTGCCCGAACATCGCTTGCATGTGCGGACGTTTCCAAAGACGGATGTTGCGTCCGACCCAGCCGTGGCGATCCTCGATCCAAGCGCGCTGGGTTGCTTCCAGCGTGCCGATGACGCGCTCCAGTTCACACAGGCGGTCGTGATAGGGATCGTACCAGACCGGATAGCGCAGCATTGCGCCTGCAAAAAGCTGCGCGCGGGTCAGCTTGCGCTGGCGGCGGATCAGCTGATGTTCGTCCTCGCTTAGCCCCCATCCTGCGTAAAACGGCGTTCCGAACACGCGCGGTTTGTGGCCTGCAAGGATCGCTTCGAATCCCATTTGCGACGACAGGGTGTAGACGGCGATTGCGCCGTCCAAAAGATCCATGGGTGCAAACGCCCCGTCGACAAAGGAAACGCGACCCTGTGCCTGATCTTTGGAATAATGCCCGGCCCGTTTCCCGGCCTGCGTTTCCGGATGCGAGCGGATAAGAATGCGCGCAGTGGGATGCTCGGTCTGTGCAAAATACAGCATCTCGGCAAATCTGGCGCGCGCCATGTCAGGCCCCGGCACCGACGCAAGAACCGAGGCATCCCCCTCGGCCTGATCTATCACCAGCACGTACCCCGGCTCGGGAAGCGGCAGGTCGGGGTCATTAGCGCTGTATTTGGACAATCGCGCCCGTTGCCAGCGCGCCATCATATCCCGTGCAGAATTCAAGAGCGCGCTATCGTCCAACGGATCGTTGATGAGCAGCGTCTCGAGATCGGACGGGCGGGAAGCATCAAAGTGTAGCCCGGTTCGGTCCAGAACCAGTCCAAGTGGTGGTTCGCCGGATATACGACCTGGATGAAGCGATCGCAGGAACGCGTCCTATACCCGAAGGACCTGGGCCTCCCGGCCATCTGCCACGGCAAGGCCACGCTCTGCACTGGGCGCCGCTCCCCAAACGCCGACCCAGTCTTCCTTTGACGGTCGCCCGAGTGTCACTGACCATCCCGCAAGCTGCAAAATTCGTTTGACGCGGGCTTGGGTCAGAAAGCCGGAATTGTAGACATACAAACGCCGGGACATCTCTGCCCCGGCGTTTTCCAGTGAACTCGGAGGTTTCATCGCCCCGTTACTCGGTGACAGTTCCGCCTGTCGCCACGCTTCCCAAACTCTGCGCGCCGCTCAGAGTGCCCGTGAGCGATGCGATCGTGCGGTTCCATTGAACGATGGGAGCTTCGGTTACGTAGATCGTATCTTGATCGCGGATCAGGAAGTCGCGCGCCATGAACAACCCGTTCGGCTCGGTCAGGTCCATCACATAAATCAACCGCTGCGCACCGACGAGATCGGTCCGGCCCAGCACCGCGTTCGCGATCTCGGCAGGTTCATTGCGGAACACGAAGACACCGGTCGGATCGGCAGTGCTCGCGCTCAATCCACCAAGCTGCGCAAGTGCTTCGACCAGCGACAGGGTCTGCGACTCGAAGGTCAGGCGGGTTTGCGCGCCAGCTGCACCAAGCGCCGTGAACGACCGTTGATCCGCTTGGATCAGAATGCGGTCACCATCGCGCAGGGCGATATCCAATTCAGGATGGTCATACAGGTCTTCGAACCAGATTGTTTCGCTGACGTTGCCACGTGTGAGCGTGATCTGTGCAATCTCGGCCACTTCGCCAACCCCTCCGGCATTGGCCAGCATGGCGGCAAGCGTACGGGTCGGGCGGGTGATCGGATAGATGCCCTGCACGCCGGCGGAACCAAGGATCGACACGTTGGCCCCGTCGCCAGCGGTCCTGCGAACTTCTACCTGCGGGTCAGGAGTCTGGTCCTCAAGTTTTTCCGTAATGATCCGACGGATGGCCTCGGGTGTGTTGCCCGCTGCCTTGATCCGCCCGGCATAGGGCACGAAGATGAAGCCTGATCCGTCGACCTGGACGTTCTCCAATGCAGTTGCATTGGAGGTAGGCCCGGCCAAAAGCCCGTCATCCACGTTTTCCCAGATTGTCAGCCCAAGCACGTCGCCGGGGCGGATGATATCGGCGCTTTGGATGCCTGCAGTCTTCAGCTTATCTGAAAATCCAAGGGCCGGAACAAAGGCGGTCGCTCTGGTCACGCGATCATTGATCGCCACAACGAACGCATCGCCTTCACGCTGCACGGAGCCTGCGAAGATCTGGTTTTTCGTAGGACCCACACCCGGCAAGCCGCAGGACGCGAGGACCGATGCCGAAAGCACCACAGCGATGGGCCGCGCCCACCGGAATTTCGAACTGAACACTGCTTGGTCTCCTCGACCAGTTATTGACTGCCTCGGTTTATATTTTTGCGGTAAGTTACCGGAATCCAGTGAGTTTGGCCAGTACTAGGGCTGGTGCTTTTCAGCGAACGACACGCAACTGTTGCGCTGCGGTCTCGCGTGACTGCAACCTCAGATCATAGGGGTCATTGGTCGACACCATCCGATCCACCACGTGCCGAAGCAGCTGGGCGCGGCCTTTCGATGAATAATACCCGCCAGGAAGCTGGCTCGTCTCCAGAAGGAATTGCCGGTAGATCGCATAGGCATTCGGGTCTGGCGGCATGGGATCAGCGAAGAATTCGGGCAAGGGCTGGCCCGACACGAGGCCAGGCTTGTCATAAACACTGACACCAAAACTGCGCACAGGAAGTCCGCGCCATAAGGCCTGATGCGCCGAAGTCGAATTCACCGTCACCGCAGAGCGTGCAGCTTGCAGGAGGTAGGCCAGCTTGCCGCCGCGCACGAAATGCACGCGGTTCGATACGCCGCGTGCTCGTGCGGTATCGCGAATGGTCCGGTCCAGCGGCGCGCGCCCGTCTTCCAGAGGATGTGCTTTGAACACCAGCCGATGATGCTGTGGCGCACCGTCGGCGAACCCCGCAATGACCATGTCGACAAATTCGGTCTGCGACGCAAAATCGGAAAAAGCCCGAAAGCTGGCGTCATGTTCCAATTGCAGCAGTACGACGTGGTAGGGACGGCCACCAGCCCGGATGCGCCGGGTTGTGATCCAGCGTCCCACCATGTGCCGCGGCCGCCGCAAAAGCCGCAGAACCTGAAGACGAAATTCTTCGGCAACTGTTTGATCGCGGTGTGGCTGGTAGTGCGGAAACTGCTGGTTTCGAAACAGAACATGCCAATGGTACAGCGCGCCGTGGATCATGTGCATCCGCAAGTCACCCCAGCGATCCGGCGGGACCGCCGGTACATCCGCGGTGCGGGTCAGAGCGTTTGTCATCTGCTCCAGACTGATCTGCATCAGCTTCGAATTGCCGTTTGACCCATCCCGTTCATATGTGGCCCAATAGGGGCGAAGATAGCCTTCCTCGAACACGTGAATGGTCAAACCGGCCGCTTTGGCGATTTGGATCGCCTCGGCATGATGCCTGCGGACATCGCCGTAAAGGACCAGATCGGAGGCCTGTGTTTCATCAATCCAGCGCGTGAGCTGATCGCGCCACGCGGGGATCGGATCGTGGAACACCAGCAGCGAACCCGCATCTTTCCAGCGTGACGCATCGCCTGCGTTGAATGCCACCCGAAAACAGGTGGCACAGGTCTCGCGCAGCCGATTGGCCAATTCGCTGAAGAACGGACCGTGCGGTCCTTGCAAAAACAGAAAGACGCGCGGTTGGGTGGTCTTGGGCTTGCCCGTTGTGTTTGTCATGTCGGCGCAGTATCCCTCGGACTACCTGAAGACTAACACAACAGGCAGCATTCTGAGAATCAAAATCCGCCAGATTTTGCGCGGGTGACGACAGCGAGGGCGAGTTCATGTTTACCGGGATCGTGACCGACATCGGAGATGTCCGCAGTCTTGAACGGCGCGGCGATCTGCGCGCCCGGATCGGGACGCGCTACGACACGCAAGGCATCGACATCGGTGCCTCTATCGCGTGCAGCGGCGTTTGCCTGACCGTGGTGCAGCTTGGCCCTGACTGGTTTGATGTCGAGATCAGCGCGGAAACCCTCGACAAGACCAATATCGGCCAATGGGTCGAGGGCCAGAAGATCAACCTTGAACGGGCGCTCAAAGTGGGCGACGAGCTGGGCGGGCATATCGTGTCGGGTCATGTCGATGGTCTGGCCGAGATCGTCGAGATGCGGGCCGAAGGCGACAGCGTCCGCTATACGTTCAATGCCCCTCGCAGCCTTGCGCGGTTCATCGCACCCAAGGGGTCGGTGGCGTTGGACGGCACATCGCTGACCGTGAACGAGGTTGAGGATACACAGTTTGGCGTGAACATCATTCCCCACACGCAAGAGGTCACGACCTGGGGTGCGTCCAAGGTGGGCGACAAAGTGAACCTCGAGATCGACACTCTTGCGCGCTATGTGGCGCGGCTTGCCGAAATGCAGGGGTAACGAACGCGTTGACGCTTTCGGTGGTTCAGTCGACTGAAACACGCCCCTCGGCCATCGCCGCAACAGCACGGCGCCCCAGAACCCACGTAATCATCACACCGCCACCATAGGCCGTGATCAGAAACAGAAACGGCCCGAACAGCGGGGCCCCCTCGTACAGCGCAATCAGCAGCGGCGTGCCACTCAGGTTCCCAAGGTTTCCCATCTGCGCCAGCGCCCCGTTCGCCATGGCCCGCGACTGCGCATCGGCGTTGATCTGTGGCACCACAGCAAAGCCCGCGCTTTGCACCAAGGCCATGCTTGCAAAGAGCGCCAATACCGTCACCGTCGTAAAGCCCACCCCCAGGATCGCCACAGCCACCCCCGCACACAGCGCGAAGCCCAGCGTCACAACGGGCTGCGCCGGGTGGCGCGACAGGATGGCAACCCCAACTGTCAGCGCGACAGCGATGGACACCAAAGGTGCTATCGCGGCCAGCCATGTCGGGGCGGCACCCCCGGTCAGCAGCGGCAACGCTGTCAGGACAGATACGAAGGTCAGGGTATAACACAGCCACGCCAAAGCCGGGGTGGCAATGCCCGGTGTCGCATAGGCCGTCAGATGACGGCGCAGTACGGATATCCGCGCGGCTGGCGCGGGCGGTATCACGGGATGCGGCAAGACCAGTAGAATAGCTGCGCAGGCCACGGCCATCCACACACCGTGTGCCCCAATCAGCAGGGACAATCCACCATGTGCGATCACCCAAGGGGCGATGATCGCTGTTAGCGCAAAGGCCACCCCGAAGAACGTGCTCCAAAGTGTGAGCGCGGCAGGGCGATATTGGTCTGGCACCGCTTCGGCGATCAGGGTTGGCGCGGCGACCACGATCAAAAGGTGCGACGCACCTTCCAGAACACGGCTCAGCATCAGCACCGACAAATCTGGCAGGGTGGCTTGCCAAAGCGACATGGCCGCCCCCAAGGCCAGCGCTGCAACCAGCGCCCGGCGCGCACCGATGCGCGACACGACAATCCCTGCCACTAACCCGAGGATGAGGCCGACAAGGCTGATGAGCGATACGGCAAGACCAAGGATCGCCTCGCTTTTCCCCGGATAGACCTGTGTCAGAGTGACGAAACTCACCGCCAGTTTGGAAAACTGCCCTGCTGCGCCAAGTCCCGCCAGATACAGCGTCAAGGTCAACAAAAGCGGATGAGGGGTGCGCATAGGGGACCTTTCAGAACTAAGCGCACCATCTGTGATGCCGATCCGGCCCGCAATGCGCGTTCCGCGTTTTTCTTTGCTCCGGGGCGGCATATGTTGAAAGCATGACCGCTTTGCCCGCCTCCCTTCAAACCTGGTTCGACACGCGCGGATGGGCGATCCATCCGCACCAGAAACAGATGTTGGACCGCGCGTCCGATCCCTGCCTGCTGCTCATTGCGCCCACGGGGGGCGGCAAGACACTGGCTGGGTTCCTGCCGACGCTTGTCGACCTCGCTCAGAAACCGCGCGACGGGTTGCACACGCTCTATGTCAGCCCGCTCAAAGCGTTGGCCGCCGACATCAAACGCAACCTGCGCACCCCCATCGACGAGGCAGGCCTGCCGATCCGGGTCGAGGATCGTACCGGCGACACCTCTGCCCATATCAAGAAACGTCAACGCGCAGACCCGCCACATATCTTGCTGACCACGCCTGAATCGCTTGCCCTGCTGACCAGCTATGAAGACGCGCCCCGCATGTTCAAGGGCGTGCAGCGAGTGGTGGTCGACGAAATCCACGCGCTTGCGGAATCGAAACGCGGCGATCAGCTGATGTTGGCGCTGGCGCGGTTGCAGGCCATGTGCCCCGACCTGCGCCGCGTTGGGTTGTCGGCGACGGTCGACGATCCGGCTGCCATTGCACGGCTTTTGGCTCGTCATCCCGACCCCTGTGAGATCATCGCCGCCGATCCGGGGCCAGAGCCTGACATTTCCATGCTGGTGACTGAAGAAGCCCCGCCTTGGTCTGGTGGAGGCGCGAAATACAGCATTCCTGCGGTCTTGGAGCAGGTGAAACAGCACAAGACGACGCTCATTTTTCACAACACGCGTGCGCAGGCCGAAATCTTTTTTCACAACCTGTGGCTCGCTAATGAAGACGCTTTGCCCATCGGTATTCATCACGGATCACTCGACCGGCAACAGCGCGAAAAGGTCGAAGCGGCGATGGTGCGCGGTGACTTGCGGGCGATTGTCTGCACTGGAAGTCTGGATCTTGGTATCGACTGGGGTGATGTGGATCTGGTGATCCAGATCGGCGCGCCTAAGAACGTCAAACGTCTGGTGCAGCGGATTGGTCGTGCAAACCACCGTTACAACGCACCGTCCAAGGCGCTCTTGGTGCCAGCCAACCGGTTTGAAGTGGTCGAATGCGTTGCAGCTCTTGAGGCGGTCAAGGCGCATGATCTGGACGGCGAATGGCGCGGGCGCGGCCCGCGTGACGTGCTGTGCCAGCATATCCTGATCGCGGCTTGTTCCGGCCCGTTCGACGCGGATGCGCTTTTTGCAGAGATGACCGCTGCCGGGGCCTATGCTGATCTAAGCCGCGAAGAATTTGACGCCTGCCTGAATTTCTGTGCCACAGGTGGATATGCCCTGCGCGCCTACGACCAGTGGCAACGGCTCAAGCAATCTCCAGACGGAAGTTGGCAATTGCGCGATCCCCGTTCTGCTGCGCGCATCCGTCAAAATATCGGGACGATTCAGGACACCGATACGCTTAAGGTCAAATGGCGGGGCCGGGGTGGCGCGCCACTGGGCGAGATCGAAGAAGGGTTTGCAGCGACCCTGACCCGTGGCGATACCTTTCTGATTGGCGGTCAGATTGTACGCTACGAGGGCCTGCGGGAACTAACGGTCGAAGTCACCCGCGACCCCGGACGCAAACCCAAGATCGCCACGTTCATGGGCACCAAATTCGCCACGTCTACGCAATTGTCGAATCGTATCCTCGGGATGTTCCAACAGGACGACTGGCCAGATCTACCGCGTCACACGCGGGACTGGCTGCAGATGCAGCGGCGTGTCAGTCGCCTTCCCGAACCAGGGCGGTTACTGATTGAAAGTTTCCCGCATGATGGCCGTGAACAGCTCGTGGCCTACGGCTTTGCCGGGCGCAACGCGATGCAGACGCTTGGGCTTTTGCTGACCAAGCGGATGGAGGAGGAAGGCCTTGCGCCGATGGGATTCGTTGCCACCGATTATGCGGTGCTGATCTGGGGGCTGGATGCGGTGATCGACCCCGCACCGCTATTCGATCTGGCGGCTTTGGAGGCGGGACTGGAAGGCTGGCTTGCGGGCAATGCCGTGATGAAACGCACCTTCCGCGCGTCGGCCACCATCGCCGGGCTGATCGAACGCAATCTGGGGGGGCAGCGTAAGACGGGGCGGCAAGCAACGATGTCGTCCGACATCTTGTATGACACACTGCTCAAATACGACCCGGACCACCTGCTGATGCAGATCACCCGCGAAGAGGCGATGCGCGGGTTGGTCGATTTCGCCCGCATTCGCGAGATGGCGGAACGGGTTGGAGATCGGATTGACTTGCTGCGTCTGGACCGTGTCACACCTCTGGCGGCCCCCCTGTTCCTCGAACCGGGGCGCGTGCCGGTGCGCGGGATGGCGGACGAACGGTTGCTGGAAGAAGAGATCACGCGACTGATGGAGACCAGCGGTCTGGCGCAGGTCGAGGCGCAACCGAGCAAGCCGAAATGGCGGGTGCCCTATTGACAACATAGGCCGGGCAGATGCCCGGCCTACGCCATATGTTGCAGTATGCCGGGCTTTAGCCCGGCACCCACATCAGGTCACATCCCGATACGAGATTTCCTTAACGTCCTTGCCGGTCTTGCCCCGCCGCACGATCAGCCGGTTGAGCGCGTGGATATAGGCCTTGGCCGAGGCCACAACCGTATCCGTATCAGCCGACTGGCCGGTGGCGATCATGCCGTCTTCCTCAAGGCGCACACTGACTGTGGCCTGAGCGTCGGTGCCTTCGGTCACTGCGTTCACCTGATAAAGCTGCAGCCGCGCCTTGTTCGGATGCAGCATACGGATCGCCTTGAAGGTCGCATCCACCGGCCCGTCGCCTTCGCTGACCGCCGACATGTCCTCGCCGTGGATCTCCATCTCAAGCGTGGCCTCTGCCGGGCCACCAGTGCCGCAGACCACCTTGAGGTTCACAAGCTGGAGCGCGTCATCGCCTTCGGTCGTTGCCGTCACCAGCGCGAGGATATCGTCGTCGAACACCTCTTTCTTGCGATCAGCGAGATCCTTGAACCGAACAAAGATGTCCTTGAGTTGGTTGTCTCCAACTTCGACGCCCAATTCCCGCAACTTCGCGCGCAACGCGGCACGGCCCGAATGCTTGCCCAAGGGCAGGGACGTGCCCGCAATGCCCACATCCTCGGGGCGCATGATCTCGAACGTTTCGGCGTTCTTGAGCATCCCGTCTTGGTGGATGCCCGACTCGTGCGCAAATGCGTTCTTGCCCACAATCGCTTTGTTGAACTGCACGGGGAAACCCGAGACCGTCGCCACGCGGCGGGAAATATGCATGATTTTCTTGGTGTCGATGCCGGTGGTGTAGGGCATGATATCGCCCCGCACCTTGAGCGCCATCACCACCTCTTCCAAAGCGGTGTTGCCCGCGCGTTCGCCCAACCCATTGATCGTGCATTCGATCTGGCGCGCGCCACCCTGCACGGCGGCCAAAGCATTCGCCGTCGCCATGCCAAGGTCGTTGTGGCAGTGGGTGGCAAAGACCACATCATCGGCACCCGGCACGGTTTCGATCAGGCGACGGATCAGATCAGCGCTTTCCACCGGCGCGGTATAGCCAACAGTGTCAGGGATATTGATCGTGGTCGCGCCCGCCTTGATCGCGATCTCAACCACCCGACACAGGTAATCCCATTCTGTGCGTGTGGCATCCATTGGCGACCATTGCACGTTGTCGCAAAGGTTACGGGCGTGGGTCACAGTCTGTTCGATCCGCTCGGCCATCTCGTCTTGCGTGAGGTTCGGGATCGCTCTGTGCAGCGGCGAGGTGCCGATGAACGTATGAATGCGCGGCTTTGCAGCGTTGCGCACAGCTTCCCAGCAGCGGTCGATATCCGGCAGTTGCGCCCGCGCGAGCCCGCAGATCACCGCGTTCTTAGAGCGCTGCGCGATCTCGCTCACCGCGCGAAAATCGCCTTCCGAGGCAATCGGAAACCCGGCCTCGATGATGTCCACACCCATGTCATCCAGAAGCTCGGCAATCTCGAGCTTTTCGTCATGGGTCATGGTTGCGCCGGGAGACTGTTCGCCGTCGCGCAAGGTGGTGTCAAAGATCACCACGCGGTCTTTTTCAGTGCTTGTCATGGTTAGGGTCTTTCTTGTCTTGTCCAAATCCGTCGGCGCGTCACGGTCATCCTCTGAGCGGTCGCGCCGGAAAGGCCGCGCTCAGAGGCGGATTAGGAGAAGACGGGTGGCCAGCGCAAGAGGCGCGGAAAAGCGCGTGCAGATTGCGATATGGGCCAAACATGTCATGCGGGCGACTATACGCAGCAATTTTTGAAAGAAAACCCGTCGAATGAAAAAATGCGCAGCTGTGGGGGCTGCGCATTTTCGTCATCGAAATAGTCACCGTTTGGCCGAAGAGTCTTCGTACGAAGGAACTTAGGCGCCCCGGTAAATTTTAGAGATCGGGATAGATCGGGAAACGGGCGCACAACTCTGCGACCTCGGCCCGGACCTTGTCCTCAACAGCGCCATTTCCGTCTTCGCCATTGGCAGCCAGACCATCGGTCACCTCGATGATCCAATCTGCGATCTGGCGGAACTCGGCCTCGCCAAAGCCCCGTGTCGTGCCTGCGGGCGACCCAAGACGGATACCGGACGTGATCGTCGGCTTTTCCGGGTCAAACGGCACACCGTTTTTGTTGCAGGTGATATGCGCGCGGCCCAGTGCCTTTTCCGTCGCGTTGCCCTTCACGCCCTTGGGGCGCAGGTCAACCAGCACGACATGTGTGTCTGTGCCGTGGGTCACCGTGTCCAGACCACCCTTGATCAACTGATCCGACAGCGCTTGGGCGTTGCGGATGACGTTCTGCTGGTAGATCTTGAAATCGGGGCGGAGCGCCTCTCCAAAGGCCACAGCCTTGGCGGCGATCACATGCATCAGCGGACCGCCCTGAATGCCGGGGAAAATGGCCGAATTAAACTTCTTGGCCAGTGCCTCGTCATTGGTCAGGATCATCCCACCGCGCGGACCGCGCAGGGTCTTGTGTGTGGTTGTTGTCGCGACGTGGGCATGGGGGAACGGGCTGGGGTGTTCGCCTGCTGCCACCAGACCGGCAAAGTGTGCCATGTCCACATGCAGGTACGCACCCACGCTGTCGGCAATTTCGCGCATCTTGGCAAAGTCGATCTGGCGCGGGATGGCGGAACCACCGGCGATGATCAGCTTGGGCTTGTGCTCATTCGCCAGTTCCTGAACCTGATCGTAATCCAGCATGTTGTCCTGCTGGCGCACGCCGTATTGGATGGCGTTGAACCACTTGCCAGACTGGTTCGGCGCCGCGCCGTGCGTCAGGTGACCACCGGCATCAAGGCTCATGCCAAGGATCGTGTCGCCCGGCTGCAGAAGCGCCGTGAACACACCCTGGTTGGCCTGAGAGCCGGAGTTCGGCTGCACATTGGCAAAGCCACAATCGAACAGCTGGCATGCGCGTTCAATGGCAAGGTTTTCGGCCACGTCGACAAACTGGCATCCACCATAGTAGCGACGGCCCGGATAGCCTTCGGCATATTTGTTGGTCATCACCGAGCCCTGCGCTTCCATCACGGCACGGCTGACGATGTTTTCCGAGGCGATCAGCTCGATCTCGTCGCGCTGGCGGCCCAGCTCATCGGTGATCGATTTGAACAGATCCGGGTCGCTGTCGGCCAGCGATTTCGAGAAAAATCCGGTGTCACGGTGCGGAGCGTTCATGGGCAGGGCCTCCTTGAAGCGGGTCAATCTTTGGCGGTTACGTATAGGAGTCGCGCCAAAAGGCAAAGGTTGGAAAGCGACCACACGACACAAAGCTGCGCCATGTCTGGCGTGCGGCAGGTGTTTGTGCTTGTTTCGGAACGGCACGACCCCGATAGGAACCCGAACATATGTCCCTGCGCATCGCCTTTGCCGCCAGCTCTGCTCCGATTGCCCAATCGGCCAAAGCGGGGCTGACCCGCCGCTATGGCGACCACAACGAAGACGGTGCGGACGTGATCGTTGCACTGGGCGGCGACGGGTTCATGCTGGCAACCCTGCACCGGACACAAGACCTGCCCGCCCCGGTCTACGGGATGAATCGCGGCACAGTCGGCTTTCTGATGAACGAATACTCGGAACACGATCTGGAAGAGCGGCTTGAGCAGGCACAGGAAGAGGTGATCAACCCGCTCTCGATGTTGGCCACGCGACAGGACGGCAGCACACAACGGGCGCTTGCGATCAACGAGGTCTCGCTGTTGCGGGCGGGGCCACAGGCTGCGCGACTGCGGATCAGTGTCGATGGCAAGGTGCGCATGTCCGAACTGGTCTGTGACGGCGCATTGGTCGCAACGCCAGCCGGATCCACCGCCTACAACTACTCCGCCCACGGTCCCATCCTGCCCATTGGCTCCGACGTTCTGGCACTGACCGCAATGGCCGCATTCCGCCCGCGGCGCTGGCGGGGGGCACTTTTGCCAAAAACTGCCGAAGTCACCTTTGAAGTGCTTGATCCCGACAAACGCCCGGTTATGGCCGAAGCCGACGCCCGTGCCGTGCGTGACGTGGTGCGGGTCGAAATCCGGTCAGAACCCTCGATCGCCCACCGCGTGCTGTTCGATCCGGGCCACGGGCTAGAGGAACGGCTGATCCGCGAGCAGTTCGTCTAAGGCCCACCCGCGTCGCAAAACCGCCCATCTTGTGCCATCTCCGGTCGCTACCTTGCACACGGGTCAACGGCGAAAGGCATGGAACATGCGGGGTCTTCACATTCTGTTTATGGCGGCGCTGATGTGTCTTCCCACCGCAGCTGCAGCGCAGGAACGCGACCGTCTGGATCACCGGGGCGAGGTCTTGGGATGGGAAGGCGTTGGTCGGCTGGACACGTCAATCGGCACCTGCACCGGCACGCTCATCGCCCGCGACTTGGTTCTCACGGCGGCACATTGCGTGGTTGATAAGGCCACCCGTACCGTGCTGCCAATAGACCGCATGCGCTTTAGTGCGGGCCTGACCCACGACTTCACAGCGGCTATCCGAGGAGTCACCCGAATTGTTCTGTCCCACGGCTACCTTGAGGCTCTGGACGCTTCCCTGACCGAGCAGGTGCGCACCGATCTTGCGCTGCTGCGTCTCGACAGTCCGATTTTCAGCACCGAGGCCGAACCATTTCGCATACACGACCGCGCGATGGACGCGGGTTCTGTGATCCTTGTATCCTATGGCAGGGGTCGAAACACGTCGCTTCAGCGTGAATCTGGTTGTCGCCACAAGCAGACCTACCGGGGTGGTTTGATGAGCTTTGACTGTGATGTCACCTTCGGGTCATCCGGTGCGCCCGTCTTTGTGAACGATCAGGGGCGGCTGCGCATCGTGTCGGTGGTGTCGATGATGTCCACCGCGCCCAATACCGAGAAAGAGGCCATTGGTATGTCTTTGCCCGTTGCCGTGGGAGCATTGCTGCGCGACATGCGCAATGACGCGGCGCGCGCGCCGGTGACCGCAGGGGCCCGGCGGGTTAGTGTCGGCGAACGCGCAGGCGGGACGCGGTTCATCAAAGTGGATTGACGCGCACGGCCTTTCGAAAGGCCGTGAAAGGCTTTTCCGAAAAAGCCTTTACGCCTTTTGCAAAAGGCGTGCCCCGTACCCCGGTCAGCGCGGCAAGGGCAGAGCGGTGTCGTCTTTAACCTGATCCATCACAATCTGGCTGTGCACCCGCCCGATCGAGTCGTGCGGCAAGAGAACCTCCTGCACCAACCGGTTGAGCGCGGACAAGTCCAAGCAATAAACCCGGAAGATGTAATCGGCCTCTCCGGTCAGCGTTCACGCCGCGACGATCTCGGGTGTCGTGGCAACCAGTCGTTTGATGGATTGATGAGTGCCGTTGCTCTGGGCGCGTGTCTCTACCTGAATAAACGCCTGCACCGTCAGGCCAAGCCGTGTGGGGTTCAAACGGCATGGCGTGCCCATGATATAGCCTTCGGCTTCGAGGCGCTGACGTCGCCGGCTGATCTGGGATGCCGACATGCCAAGGTCTTCGGCCAAGTCCTGCGCCGAAGTTTGGCCGTCCCTTTGCAACCGGGCAAGAAGTTTGATGTCTTTGGGGTCAAGCGAATTCATGCGCAAAATCTGCATCTTTTGATGAAATCATGCAAGATCAGCGCGTAATTAACATCAAGCGCGTGCAACTATGAGCGCACGACGCATGTCTGACGCCGTAATCTATGTGAAAACAAGGAGGATGCCATGGGTCCGTTCCCGCACAATGCGCCGAAAGCAACGATCACCAACGACAACCCCGCCGGGACCGACGGGTTCGAATTCGTCGAATTCGCGCACCCCGACCCCGACGCGCTCCGGGCGCTCTTTACCAAGATGGGCTACACCCACACTGCCACGCACAAGACCAAGCAGATCGAGCTTTGGCAGCAGGGCGACATCACCTACATCCTGAACAACGAACCTGGCAGCCAAGCCATGCGTTTTGTCGAAGAACACGGCCCCTGCGCCCCATCGATGGGATGGCGTGTCGTGGACGCGAAACACGCCTATGACCGCGCAGTGATGCTGGGCGCCACGCCCTATGACGGCAACGACAAGGCGATGGATGTGCCTGCGATTGTCGGCATTGGCGGGTTGCTGATCTATTTCATCGACAAATACTACGGCCAGAACCCGTATAATGACGAATTCAACTGGGTCTCCACCGCCAATCCCGAAGGTGTGGGATTCCATTACCTCGATCACCTGACCCACAATGTCCACAAGGGCAATATGGACACGTGGTTCGACTTCTACGGCAAAATCTTCGGCTTCAAGGAAATCCGTTTCTTCGACATCGAAGGCAAGTTCTCCGGCCTCCTAAGTCGCGCGCTGACTTCGCCCTGCGGACGCATCCGTATTCCGATCAACGAAGACCGGGGCGAGACCGGGCAGATCGTGGAATACCTCAAACGCTACAAGGGCGAAGGCATCCAGCACATCGCGGTTGGTGCGCGCGACATCTACGACGCGGTGGACGAGATCGCGTCACGCGGGCTCAAGTTTATGCCGGCCCCGCCGGAGGCTTATTACGACCTCAGCAAGTCTCGCGTTGTCGGCCATGAAGAGCCGATCGACCGGATGCAGAAACACGGCATCTTGATCGACGGCGAAGGCGTGGTCGGTGGCGGCGAGACTCGCATCTTGCTGCAGATCTTCTCGAAAACCGTGATTGGGCCGATCTTCTTCGAATTCATCCAGCGCAAGGGCGATGACGGATTTGGCGAAGGCAACTTCAAAGCCCTGTTCGAAAGCATCGAAGCCGACCAGATCGAACGCGGTGTGCTCAAGGCAAGCTGACCAACGCGGCGCGGCCCTTAGCTTGGGTCGCGCCAGCGGTTTACAATCGGATAGCGCCGGTCCAGCCAGAAGGCGCGTTTCGACAGGCGCGCGCCTGGGGCGGACTGGAAGCGCTTGTATTCGCTGATATACAGCAGATGCTCGATCCGCTTGGCATCCGCGCGGTCGTACCCGGCGGCGACGCAATCCGCGATGGACCCGTCTTCGTCCACGAGGATTTGCAGGATACCGTCCAGCACCGGATAGTCGGGCAGGGAGTCGCTGTCCTTCTGATCCTTGCGCAGTTCGGCCGAAGGTGGCTTGGTGATGATCGCCTCGGGGATCACAGCGCCCTCTGGCCCTATCATCCAAGCGCGATGGTTGGCGTTGCGCCAGCGGCAGCAGTCGAAGACGCGGGTTTTGTACATGTCCTTGATCGGATTATAGCCGCCCGCCATGTCGCCATAAATCGTGGCATAGCCCACAGCGACCTCGGACTTGTTGCCCGTGGTCAGCAACATCTCACCGAACTTGTTGCTGAGCGCCATCAACAGCAGACCCCGGATGCGGGACTGGATGTTCTCTTCGGTCAGATCGGGCTTCGTGCCTTCGAACAATGGGCCGAGCGTTTCGGTGACAGCATCGCGGGTTTTACCAATTGGTACAAAATCGTACCGGCAGCCCAAGTTCTCGGCCACTGCCTTTGCATCGTCCAAAGATCCTTGCGACGTGTATTCGGATGGCAGCATCACGCAACGCACATTCTCTGCGCCCAGAGCATCTACTGCGATTGTCGCGACAATGGCAGAGTCGATCCCGCCGGAAAGGCCCAGCAAAACCTTCTTGAATCCGGTCTTTGCCATGTAATCCCGCAGCGCGGTGACCATGACGCGGTAATCCTGTTCCATCGCATCGGGATGCTGGGTGAAATCGCCATCCAGTGCGCGCCAGCCATTGTCGGTGCGCTCTAGGTCGACATGGCTGATGACTTCGTCGAAGGTCGGCAATTGCACTGCAGGCACACCGCCGGGGTTCAGCACAAACGATCCGCCGTCGAAGACCTGATCGTCTTGTCCACCGACCATGTTGAGGTAAATCAGCGGCAGTCCGCATTCGACCACGCGGGCGACCATGTGGTTCAGGCGGGTCTCGAACTTGTCGCGGAAATAGGGGGAGCCGTTTGGCACAAGGATGAATTCCGCGCCGCTTTCCTCATGCGCTTCGACCACGTCTGGATACCATGCGTCCTCGCAAATCGGCATGCCGATCCGGACACCGTTCACCGCCACCGGTCCCTGCATCATGTCGCGCGAAAACAGGCGCACTTCATCGAAGACATTGAAATTCGGCAGGAAGTACTTGTGTACGACCGAAGCGATCTTGCCGCCCTGCAGGACGAAGTAGCTGTTGTGCAGCTTAAGATCTTCACCAACGCTTGGACCTCCAATCGCAAGTGCGGGTCCGTCTGTGCAGGCCTCGGCCAGTGCGGTCAGTTCAGATTGAACATGGGCCACGAAGGCGGGCTTCACGATCAGGTCTTGGGCCTGATACCCGGTCAGGAACATCTCGGGTAGCGCGACAAGATCGGCCCCGGCGGCTTTGCCCTCTTCCCACGCAGCGCGGGCCTTGGCGGCATTGCCGGCAAGATCGCCCACGGTGGGGTTCAACTGCGCCAGAGTGATGCGAAACCGATCCGACATGGGGCGGTCCTTCCTTTGCCGATATCGCGGGTGACATAGCAGAACCCCGCGCGAGGGAAAGCCACTTGTGGGATAAGACATTGTCTGACCCCGCCTGCTCGCATAGGTTTCGGGGACAGGGTCATGGCAACGGACATGAGTGGGATAGCGAACAAATGAGACCGGGCAGCAAAGTCATTCTGGGTGCGGCCGTCGCACTTATCCTCGCACAGGGCGCTGTGGCGCAGGACGGCGAGGTGCAGACCAAGCAATACGATGATGGCGGCGTGTACGAGGGGACGTTCCTCAACGGGTTGCAACATGGCACCGGCACCTACCGTTTGCCGAACGGGTATGAATACACCGGTGACTGGGTCGAGGGCGAGATTCGCGGCGACGGTGTGGCGCGGTTCCCGAACGGCTCGGTCTATGAAGGCCAGTTCAACAAGGGCAAGCCCGAGGGGATCGGCAAGATCGTGTTTGCAGATGGGTCGACCTATCAAGGTTCGTGGCTCGACGGCAAGATCACCGGGCAGGGCGTGGCGCTTTATGCCAATGGCGTGCGCTACGAGGGATCGTTCCGCAATGCGCTGCATCATGGGCGTGGCACGATGCAAAGCCCGGGCGGCTATGTCTACGAAGGCGACTGGATCAACGGCGTCAAGGAAGGCAACGGGACCATCACCTATCCCGATGGGTCGACCTATAAGGGCCGCGTCGCGGATGGTGACCGCGAAGGGCAGGGTAAACTGACCATGCCAGACGGTTTGGTCTATGACGGAATGTGGAAAGACGGGCAGATCGATGGGGTCGGCACGCTGACCCAATCCAACGGTGATGTTTACGAGGGCCAGCTTGTCGCTGGACGCCGCGACGGGCAAGGAACGGTGCGCTATGCCAACGGCGATGTCTACGAAGGCGAGTTCAAGGACGATCTCCGCCACGGGCAAGGCACGTTCGTTGGCACCGACGGCTACCGTTACGAAGGCGCATGGGTGGCTGGGCAGATCGAAGGGATCGGCAAGGTCACCTATCCCGATGGCTCTGTCTACGAAGGCCAGTTCCGGGGCGATCTTGCCAATGGTGAGGGCAAGATCACCTATCCGGATGGGTCGACCTACGAAGGTGATTGGATCGATGGTGTGATCGACGGCAAGGGCCGTGCGGTTTATGCCAATGGGCTTGTGTACGAGGGCGACTTCAAGAACGCACGCAACCACGGCTATGGCGTCATGACATACCCTGACGGCTACAAATACGAAGGCGAATGGCTGGACGGGCAGCGCCACGGGCAGGGCACGGCGACTTACACTGATGGCACCGTTTATGTTGGCCAGTTTGCGGACGGGCAGCGTCATGGGCAGGGCGAGATCACCATGGCCGACGGGTTCAAGTACGTCGGAGACTGGCAAAATGGCGAGATCAGCGGTCAGGGAACCGCGACCTATGCCAATGGCGATGTCTACGAGGGCACGTTCCTAGACGGCAAACGTCAGGGCACTGGCACGATGCGCTATGGCTCGGGTGAAACCGCCACTGGTGAATGGGTCAACGGGGCGCTGACCGACGGGTGACGTGAGGGTTTGCAAACTCGGTGCGCGGGTTTGCAAACTGTGGCGGCGCTATTCCCACCAGCGGTCCACTTCGGCAATCTCGTCATCGGTCCAGCCAAAGTGATGCGCAATTTCATGCACGACGATATGGGCTACCAAATCCTGAAGCGTCACTGATTTTCGGTCGCGCCATTCGGCAAGGATGGGTTCGGCATAAAGCCAGACCTGATCGGGAAAGGGCGACGGATCACCGGCGGATTTCTCGGTCAGGGGGATGCCGTCATAGAGCCCGGTCAGTTCCAGCGGATCGTCGATCTCCAGATCGGCCAGAACATCGTCGGGTGGCCAGTCGGTGACCTGCAGAAGAACGTCTTGGCATAGGTCGCGAAACGGCAAAGGCAGCCCGTTCAGGGCTGCCTCGGCATAGCGTGTGATGTCGTCGATGTCGTCTTGCGCGGTCATCCGTGCATCAGCACTCCGTTGGGCGACCGCGTCAAGCCAGGATCAGAGCAGAAGCTGGTAGCTGTGCGGCACGTAGTGGAAGCCGTCACCGCGGGTTTCGACATAGCCCACACCCGGGAAGGGCATGTGGTAGCCGATGAACGGCACGGCATCGGTGGCCAGCATGCCCAGCACATTGCGGCGCGATGCAGCAGCAGCGGCTTTGTCCATGTCGAAGCGGACTTCCCAATCGGGATGCGCCAGCGACCAGACATAATGGTTGGTCAGGTCGGCAAGGATCAGAAGCTGTTGGTCATTGCTGTCGAGCATGAAGGTCATGTGACCCGGCGTATGCCCGAACGCGGCCATCGCCGTGATGCCCGAGGTGACGCTGTCGCCATCGCCAAGGAAGGACATCTTTTCCGCCAGCGGTTTGACGTTGTTGGCAAAGCCTTCGTTGTCGGTGCCCGACCAGTGGTCGAATTCCGCCTGACCGGTGATGTAGGCGGCGTTGCTGAAAGTCTCTGCACCGTCGGTCATCAAGCCGCCAATGTGGTCACCGTGCATGTGGGTCAAAACGACATGGGTGACGGCATCGGCAGTATAGCCTGCCATTTCGACCGCTTGTGCAGTGGCTGCCCCATTGAGGCCGGTGTCGAACAGGATCAGCTCGGAGCCTGTGTTGACAAGAGTCGGCGTGAAAAAGAACTGCGCCTTGTCGATCGGAATGCGCGCTTCTGCAGAAGCGGCTGCGAATTCTTCGGCGCTGACGTTCATGCCGAAGATCGTTTGCGGTTCTTCCACTGTGCGGCTACCGACGAGCATCGTGGTGACTTCGAAATCGCCGACGCCGAAACGGTTTACACGGGGAATCTGTGCCCCTTGCATGTGACCGGCGGCGCTTGCCTTTGTGATGCCAAGACCTGCTGCCATCGGAAGGGCGGCGGCCCCGGCAAGAAGGCTGCGGCGTGACATGGAAAATTCGGACATATTGGTCGCTCCCCTGTTTAATCTGGAAAGAAGTGTAGCTGCAAAACCGACCAAAGCTTGTTCCTTCACGCCTTCGTGATTGTGCAATCGTGCAGAGCATTGGTGCGGGGCTTTCTGGACAAAAGCATCCCTTTGTGTGAAAGCGCGGTCAACAGGAGACACAGTCCATGACAACCACCCGTTTCGCCCCGTCACCCACTGGTTACATCCATGTCGGCAACCTGCGCACCGCCTTGTTCAACTACCTTATCGCCCGCAAGTCCGGTGGGACATTCATCCTGCGGATCGACGACACGGACCCGGAGCGGTCAAAGGAAGAATATGTCGATGCGCTCAAGTATGACCTGGAGTGGTTGGGCCTGACATGGGACCGTGTTGAGCGGCAGTCCGAGCGGTTGGATCAGTACCACGCGGCAGCCGACACGCTGCGCGAGATGGGGCGTTTCTACGAGGCGTTCGAGACACCGACTGAACTGGACCTGAAGCGCAAGAAGCAGCTGAACATGGGCAAACCGCCGGTTTATGATCGTGCGGCGCTGGCCTTGTCCGATGATGAAAAGGCCAAACTGCGCGCCGAACGGGGCGATGGCGTCTGGCGTTTCAAGCTGGACCAGGAACGGATCGAGTGGACCGATGGCATCCTTGGCGACATTTCGATTGATGCGGCCAGCGTCAGCGATCCGGTGCTGATCCGGGCGGATAAGCAGATCCTCTATACGCTTGCGTCCGTCGTCGATGACACCGAAATGGGTGTGACCCATGTGGTGCGCGGGTCGGATCACGTGACCAACACAGCAACGCAGATTCAGATCATCCGCGCACTGGGTGGCACCGTGCCGTCCTTTGCGCACCATTCGTTGCTGACGGGGCCGCAGGGCGAGTCGCTGTCCAAGCGCCTGGGCACACTGGCGCTGCGCGATTTACGCGAGCAGGGCATTGAGCCAGAGGCATTGCTGAGCCTGATGGCGCGGCTGGGTTCGTCGCAGCCGGTGGAATTGCGATTGTCGCTCGAAGAGATCTCGGATGGGTTTGACCTAAGCCAGTTTGGCTCTGCGCCGACGAAGTTCGATTTCGAAGACCTGTTCCCGCTGACCGCGCGCAAGTTGCACGGGCTGGATGTGACGGCCGTCAAAGGCGACCTGGATGCGCTGGGCGTTCCGGCTGACAAGGCCGAAGCGTTTTGGAACGTGGCCCGCGACAACATCACCACGCGCCACGACATCGCCAAATGGTGGGCGCTCTGTGCCGAGGGCGCGGAGCCGATGGTCGCGGATGAAGACGTAGAATTCATTGCAGAAGCGATGGCGCTGCTGCCCGAGGGGCCACTTGGCCCGGATGCATGGGGCAGTTGGACCAACGCCGTGAAAGAGGCGACGGGCCGCAAGGGCAAGGGTCTGTTCATGCCGCTGCGCAAGGCGCTGACGGGGCAAGAGCGGGGGCCGGAAATGGCCGATCTGCTACCCGTGTTGCAAACCATTCCAGCGCGCAAACTCGCGAAAGCCTAAGTCTCTTTGGCTTTTTGATGCAGGGTTTTGACCGCGTCGGGGTCGTCGATCCGGCGGTCGATGATCCCTAGCGTGGCAGCGCGGGTCTCTTCGGCGGCTTTCGCCAAATCCGACCAGTCGCTTTTGCTGAGGCGGTTCGCAGCTTTAAGCATCTGCGCCATCACATCAAACCGGTCGCCACCGTCCTGCATCAGGCTGGCAAACCCGTCCTGCAGAAGATCGTTCGCTGACACCGTGCCGATGATGACCCTGTCGAATTTGGGTTTGGTGTCACGCTCTGGGTCGCTCATGCCCTTGCCCAGCGACCACAAGATGCGTTCGATGCGGTGGATCACGTCGATGGCAGTGCCGGGATCGTTCACACCGGGTGACAGTGCGCGCGAGGCGACTTCGGACAAGATCACAAGGCCGAAGCGGGCATCCTGTTCGACGGTGCGTTCATCCCCCAGAGTGAAGTTCTCAAGCAGCGCGTCCAAGTCGCATTCGCCATCGACATAGGCCAGTGGCGTATCCTTGAGCACCCAACTGCCGGGGGGCGTGTACACCCAAAGCGTCGCGTCCTGTTTTCCGAGTTGTTCGTTGAGTTGGGCCAGGCTGATGAATTGCACATAGCCCGATCTCGGTGAGAGGAGTGCTTTTGAGCTGTCCGGTGCGCGCGGTGCATCGCTCGCGGGGCGGGCGCCTAGGTTGGGGGTTTTGGCCAACCGTTCCAGCGGTTGCGTCGCGGATTGTTCCATCAAAGTCAGGGTGTGGTGCAGGCTGCCCAATTGGCTGAGATGGGCGATCCAGCGCAGGATCGCGACAACGATCATCAGGATGCAGACCATGGTCAGACCGAAGACGATCACAGCAGCGGAATCGCCGTAGAACCCCGCGCGGAACATGACGATGGAGGCAAGCGAGAAGAGGAACGCGCCCACGAAGACCGACATGACGTTGAGGGTCGTCATATCCTGCATCAATAGCCGGTACACACGCGGCGTTGCCTGACCTGCCGCCGAACGAAACGCCTGCACCATGATGCCCAGTGAAAAGGTGGTGACGGCCAGCATCGACGAGGCGAGGATGTTCAGAATTGGTAGAACCGCGTCGCGTGAAAATCGTTCGGCTAGTGAGTCGGGCAGGAACTGATCAAAAAGCGGTGCGAACAGTGCCACCAGCAAGGCTGCGCTGCCAAAGGCTGAAATTCGGATGCCGGGGCGCCGCCAAAGCCGGGTCAGCCAAAGCCAGATGCGTTCGCGCATCAGGCAAACACCTTGGCGCGCAAGGTTACCAACATGTCATCGACAAAGGCTTGTTCTGCTGTGGAAAGCTTTTGCGCCCGAGGATAGACTGGATTGCTGCGATCGTTGCGTACGGGGGTGTTCCAGCCTTCGGTGGTGGCGCAGAAGCGTTCAGCCCCGGCTTCGCCAAATTCACGCAGATAACCTTGCAGAACCGCATCGACATAGCTGAGCAGGATCGGGTGATCCTTGTCCGGTGGCGCCGCATTACCCGGCGGGATGGCGTAGATCGAGATGTCACGTACATCTTGCGCTGTGTGCTGAACCGCGTTGGTGACAGCAAGGCGGGAATAAGAAAACTCTCGCGCATCCAGAGCGACCCAGTCGTCATTCGGAACGGGGGCGATGACTCCGTCGATGACGCTTTCGGCTTCGGCAATCACAGATAGGAAGGCTGCTGGGCGGTTCGGCGCACGTTGCCAGACGCGCCGCCACCCGGTGATGTGCGAGGCATGAAGTGGGGTAAAGCTGTGTGTGTTGCGGTTCACCAGCGATCCGTAACCGAAAAAATGAGGGTGCTTCACGGGGCTATCTGCTCTGAAACGGTTGATGTATATCAAAGACAGCTTTGCATGATCCGGTAGGTATGGCCAACCGATCTGAAAGGATGACTGCCTTGCGTGTCACCAAACGAACCAACATCGCGATGCGTGTCCTCATGTTCTGCGCCGCCAATACGGGGCGTCTTGTCACCAAGGCAGAAATTGCGGAACGTTGTAATGCGTCGGAAAACCACTTAGCTCAGGTGATCAACCAACTTGGGCAACTTGGGTTCCTTCACACCCAACGCGGGCGCAATGGCGGTTTGGAGTTGGGGCGTCCGGCAGATCAGATCAGGATCGGAGACGTGTTCCGCGTGCTCGAAGCGCCGGTGCCGCTGGCTGAGTGTTTTGCCGATGTCGACAACACCTGTCCGCTGAAAGATGCGTGTCGTCTGCGAACGGCTTTGACCGACGCGGTCGAGGCGTTCTATCTATCGCTTGATCCGATCACGCTGGACGCGCTTGTGTGCACCAATGCCGATCTTCTGGACATCTTGAACCCCGAACGCGCCTGCGCTGCCAGAGAAGCCGCGCTCGCAGTTTGAGACTTGAGGCCGTTGCGAAAACGGTCTACCACTCGCGTCATCCACGATGGGAGAACCGGTTCGACCGGTGCCGAAGGAGCAACCGCCCCCGGAAACTCTCAGGCCTAAGGACCGTCGCGGACATAAACTCTGGAGAGATTTCGGGCGTGACCCGGAACGCCGAAGGGATAACGATCTCAGGCAAAAGGACAGAGGGGGCATAGGACGAACGCGCATTTTGCGCGATTTGGAATATGCCGGTTGTCGTATCACAGGCGCCCGGTCTGATACGAAGGGATGCCGCGTGGGCGATTTGAAACGCACACCGCTATACGATCTGCATGTCGCGCTGGGCGCCAAGATGGTCCCATTTGCGGGCTACGAAATGCCGGTGCAATACAAGGCAGGTGTGATGAAGGAACATCTTCATTGCCGGGCGGCCGCGGGGCTTTTCGATGTCAGCCATATGGGGCAGGTCATTTTGCGAGCCGACAACCCTGAGGTCGCCAAGGCTGCTTTGGAGCGGTTGATCCCACAGGATGTGCTGGGACTGGGTGAGGGCCGTCAGCGCTATGGGTTCTTCACCAATGATGCAGGCGGGATCGAAGACGATCTTATGTTCGCCAATCGGGGGGATCACCTGTTCGTCGTCGTGAATGCGGCCTGCAAAGATGCGGATGTGGCACGCATGCGCACTGCGTTAGAGCCGGTTGTGACAGTCAAGCTTTTGGAGAACCGCGCGCTTTTGGCGTTGCAGGGCCCGAAGGCCGAAGCCGTGTTGGCAGAACATCACCCGTCAGTGGCCGAGATGCGGTTTATGGATGTGGCCACTGTCCCGATTGCGGGGGCCGAATGCTGGGTGTCGCGGTCCGGTTACACTGGGGAAGACGGATATGAGATATCCGTGCCTTTGGCGGCGGCCAAAGGTCTGGCTCAGGCGTTGCTGGCGCACGAGGATGTGGAGGCCATCGGTCTTGGCGCACGGGATTCGCTCCGCCTTGAGGCGGGGCTGTGCCTTTATGGACATGACATCGACGACACAACGTCCCCGGTCGAAGGCGGATTGACCTGGGGCATCCAGAAAGCGCGCCGGTCAGGTGGCGACCGCGAAGGCGGGTTCCCTGGCGACGATCGTATTCTAAGCGAGATGCAGAAGGGGGCCGATCGCAAGCGCGTTGGACTTCTTCCTGACGGCCGTGCGCCGATGCGTGAAGGCACTGTGCTTTTTGCCGTTGCCGACGCAGAAACTCCGGTTGGCACCGTCACATCGGGCGGGTTTGGCCCATCTGTCGGAGCCCCCGTTGCGATGGGATATGTCGACGCTGCCCATGCTGAAATCGGCACCACGCTTTTTGGCGAAGTCCGGGGCAAACGGCTTCCTGTTTATGTTGCCAAACTGCCCTTCGTGGCGGCAGGGTTCAAACGATAATCATACCAAGAGGGACCACATGAAATTTACCGAAGAACATGAATGGCTGCGCGTCGAAGGCGATGAAGTGGTTGTTGGCATCACGGCACATGCCGCCGAACAATTGGGCGATGTGGTGTTCATCGAACTGCCCGAGGAGGGCACGGTTGTCAGCAAGGATGACGAGATTGTTGTGATCGAGTCGGTCAAGGCCGCGTCGGACATTCTTGCGCCACTCGACGGCGAAATCACTGAAGTGAATGAAGCGCTGGTCGAAGAACCGGGCAAGGTCAACGAAGACCCTGAGGGCGAGGCTTGGTTCTTTAAGTTGAAGATCGAAGACATGTCGGCGCTGGACGACATGATGGATGAGGCCGCGTACAAGAAATACATCGGCTGATCGTCTGAGGGGCGGAGTTGACCGCCCTTCGCATCGCCCCGGCTGGACGACACTTTGGCTGCCGTGGCGCGGGCATATTTGGAAAAAGAAGAAGCAGGGGACGGTGATCCGTTCCGAACCGCAAGGAGAGCGACATGGGTTATGATCCCATCGACTATCTGCCGTATGATTTTGCCAACCGGCGTCACATTGGCCCATCCCCTGCGGAGATGGCCGAGATGCTGGCCACGGTCGGGGTGTCAAAGCTCGACGATCTGATTGCTCAGACGGTGCCCGAAAACATCCGTCAGGCCGAACCGTTGGATTTTGGCAAAGCGCTGTCAGAGCGGGAACTGCTGTACCACATGCGCGAGGTGGCGTCCCAGAACGAGGTTCTGACCTCGCTCATCGGGATGGGGTATCACGGCACGGTCACTCCGCCTGCGATCCAGCGGAACATTTTTGAGAACCCAGCCTGGTACACGGCCTATACGCCGTATCAGCCCGAGATCAGCCAAGGGCGGCTTGAGGCGCTGTTGAATTACCAGACCATGGTCAGCGACCTGACTGGACTGGAGATTGCGAACGCATCACTGCTGGATGAAGCGACGGCCTGTGCCGAGGCGATGACCATGGCGCAGCGTGTGGCCAAGTCGAAGGCGACCGCGTTCTTTGTAGATGAGAACTGTCACCCGCAGAACATCTCGGTCATGAAGACGCGCGCGGCGCCTTTGGGCATAGAGGTGATTGTTGGGGATGTGGCTGACATGGACCCCGAAGCGGTGTTCGGGGCGATCTTCCAGTATCCGGGCACATATGGCCACCTGCGGGACTTCACTGATGACATTGCGCGGCTGCATGGTGCCCGCGCGATTGCCATCATGTCTGCTGATCCGATGGCGCTGTGTCTGCTGAAAGAGCCGGGCGCGATGGGCGCGGATATTTCTGTGGGATCAACCCAGCGGTTTGGGATTCCGCTTGGGTATGGTGGTCCACACGCGGCCTATATGGCGACCAAGGACGACTATAAGCGCGCGATGCCGGGTCGGATTGTGGGTATCTCGATCGACAGCCATGGCAACAAGGCCTACCGGCTGTCCTTGCAGACTCGCGAGCAGCACATCCGCCGGGAAAAGGCGACGTCGAATGTCTGTACCGCGCAAGCGCTGTTGGCTGTGATGGCTGGGTTCTATGCTGTGTTCCATGGACCCAAGGGCTTGCGGGCGATCGCACAGCGCATCCATCGCAAGACAGTGCGTATGGCCAAGGGGTTGGAAGCTGCCGGTTTCAAGGTCGAGCCCGCAGCCTACTTTGACACGATCACCGTGGATGTGGGGCTCTTGCAGCGCGGCGTGTTGCAGGCGGCGGTGCGCGAGGGGTTGAACCTGCGGGCCGTTGGCAAGACCAAGATCGGTATCACCCTGGACGAGAAATCGCGTCCGGCGACCATCGAGGCGGTATGGCGTGCCTTTGGTCTGCTCAAATCGGATGATGCGCTGACGCCGGAATATCGCTTGCCCGAGGGGTTGATCCGCACCTCCGAGTATCTGCAGCATGACGTGTTCCACATGAACCGCGCCGAGACCGAGATGATGCGCTATATGCGGCGTCTGGCGGACCGCGATCTGGCGCTTGACCGGGCGATGATCCCGCTTGGGTCGTGCACGATGAAGCTCAATTCAGCGGCCGAGATGATGCCGGTGAGCTGGCGCGAGTTCGCCGATATTCACCCTTATGTGCCCAACGATCAGGTTCGTGGGTATCATGCGCTGATTGGGGATCTGAACGCCAAGCTGTGCACAATCACTGGATATGCCGCGATTTCCATGCAGCCCAATTCGGGTGCGCAGGGGGAGTATGCAGGGCTTTTGTCGATTGCCGGATATCACCGCGCAAATGGGCAGGGGCATCGCAATATCTGCCTGATCCCTGTCAACGCGCATGGGACGAACCCGGCCTCGGCGCAGATGGTCGGCTGGAAAGTTGTGCCGGTGAAGTGCGACGACAACGGCTCGATCGACCTTGAGGATTTCCGCGCCAAGGCGGAACAGCATTCCGAGAACCTTGCCGGGACGATGATCACTTACCCGTCGACCCATGGGGTGTTCGAGGGCACGGTGAAAGAGGTCTGCGAGATCACCCATGAGCACGGCGGTCAGGTCTATATCGACGGGGCCAACATGAACGCCATGGTCGGTCTGTCGCGCCCCGGCGATCTGGGCGGAGATGTGAGCCACCTTAACCTGCACAAGACGTTCTGCATTCCGCATGGTGGCGGTGGACCGGGCATGGGGCCGATTGGTGTCAAGGCGCACCTGATCCCGCACCTTCCGGGTGATCCGGTGTCGGGTGAGGGTGCTGTCAGTGCGGCGCCGTTTGGGTCGCCGTCGCTCTTGCCGATCTCGTGGGCGTACTGCCTGATGATGGGCGGCGAGGGCCTGACACAGGCGACGCGCGTGGCGATCCTGAACGCGAACTATATTGCGACACGGCTCGAAGGGGCGTTTGACGTGTTGTACCGAGGCGATAAAGGGCGCGTGGCGCATGAGTGTATTCTTGATGTGCGTCCCTTCGAGAAAACTGCTGGCGTCACAGTGGAAGACATCGCGAAACGTCTGATGGATGCGGGCTTCCATGCGCCGACCATGAGTTGGCCTGTTGCGGGTACTCTGATGGTGGAGCCGACGGAGTCGGAAACCAAGGCCGAGCTGGACCGGTTCTGTGATGCGATGCTGGCAATCCGCGACGAGATCCGAGCGATCGAGGCGGGCGAGATGGATCGCGAAGTAAACCCGTTGAAGCTTGCTCCGCATACGATGGAAGATCTCGTGCGCGACTGGGACCGGCCTTACAGCCGTGAGCAGGGTTGTTTCCCCAAAGGTGCGTTTCGGGTCGACAAGTACTGGCCGCCGGTCAACCGTGTCGACAACGCTTATGGCGATCGGCACTTGGTCTGCACCTGCCCGCCAATGGAGGACTATGCCGAGGCGGCCGAGTAACCACAGCGCCGCAGGCGTGATTGTGCTTAGATCAGAGTTCAGGCCGGGTTCTTTGCCCGGCCTGTTTCGTTGGAGCGTGTCGCAATCGGAAAAAACTGGCGAGGGCGTTGCAACCAATCAGACAGCGCTACGTTGCTTGGGTATGCGACACCTTTTACAGAAGTTAAGAACATGGTTCGGTCACATCAGGCCCAAGACGCTCGCTGATGAGCAGAAGGCGATCCCGGTCGTGACCGTGTCCGCCTATCGCGGCGATTTGGCGCTGAAACATGATCGGGCGCAGCATCGTCGGTATACGGCGCATTTCGAGGATCTTCAGAATTGACCAAACCTATCCTGATTATGGGAGCGACCTCTGGCATTGGGCGCTGCGCACTGGACGAGGCGGTAAGACGCGGTTTGCCCGTGCGCGCCTTTGCCCGAAGCGCTGACAGCCTTGACGCGACCGACCTTGTCGAGCCGTTCAAGGGCGATGCGACATCGGCAGAGGATGTGGCGCGGGCCTTAAGCGGTGCGCAGGCCGTCGTCTATGCGCTGGGGATCACCGAGCGGCTGGCCATGTTGTGGGAAGAAGAGACCCTTTTTTCAGAAACGACACGGGTGTTGCTAGAGGCAATGGCAACGTCGGATGTATCGCGGCTTGTGGTTGTCACTGGATTTGGCACAGGACGCAGCAAGGCGGCGATGAGTTGGGTCGAAAAGACGGGTCATCGCGCCATTCTTGGTAAGCCCTATGCCGACAAAGACCGTCAGGAAGACCTGATCATGGCGTCAGCGGCGGATTGGACAATTGCACGTCCAGTGATTTTGACCAAGGGAGCGCGGACCGAGACATACCGCGTCTTGCGGGACCCCAAGACTTGGCGCAACGGGCTGATTTCCCGGGCCAGCGTGGCGCATTACCTGATCGACGCGGTCGAGCGGGGACTGGACGTCAAAGCGGATGTTGTGCTTACGCGCTAAAATCAGGTTTTGGCGGTGTCGTCCAACAGGAACGACATGGTGTCACGCACCCGGCCCCAAGTAGCTGCATCCGACGCACAGAGTAAGTAGCCTTCGCGCATCTGCGCGCGATATTCTGATCCGTCTAGACAGGCGACGTGGCCACCGGCGCGCTGGACGATCAAGGCCCCTGCAGCATGGTCCCAAGGTGTCAGGTTCGAGCAAAGCACAAAGTCCATATGCCCCAAGGCCACCATACGGAATTCATGCGCGGCGCAGCGCAGCATGTAGAGCCGTTGAAATCGTGTCATGAGACCCAGCAGGTCGGTGCGTTTGTCGTCCGGGACATTGTACACCGAAGCAAAGCCACTAAGCGATTCAACCGGCCCGCCTTTGGACACTGAAACGTTGCGGGCGGGGCGGCGGGGTGCCATCACTTGCGCGGGGCCTGTCTCGTCTGCAATCAGAACTTCGTCTGTGATGGGGTCATAGATCAGGCCAAAGACGGGCACACCAAAGCGCGTCATCGACAGGATCACGCCAAAGGTCGCCAACCCATGCGCAAAGTTCCAAGTGCCGTCAACGGGGTCGATGGTAAAGCCCATTTCCGCATCGGCCAGCGCCGCGACTTTTTCATCAGTCACGCTTTCTTCACCGACCATCAAAGCGTTGGGGAACATCGCAAGCAATCCGCGCACGATCATCTTTTCCGCTTCTTTGTCGGCCGCAGTGACCACATCCATCGGTCCCGATTTCTGGTCGATGTCACTGGTGCCCAGCGTCCGAAAGCGCGGCAGAATTTCGGCCCGCGCGGCGCGGCGCACGAGGTTGATGATCTGCGTGCGCTGGGCCGGGGTCAACGGGGCCGGGATTGTCATGGGAAGGCTATCGGACATCGGGCGACTCGATTTCTTGTGATGGGCTGTCCGGGGCATGCCAAGGGATTGGCCTCAGAGCAAGGTGGTATATTGCCGTTCATTGGGTCTTTCGGCCCAGGTCACGCGGATCATTCCCGCGCCCGAAGCACTTGGGCTGGGCGTGCCGCAAGGGGGCGCCATGCGAAAATCAGGCCGGCGAGCAGTGTTGCCATCACACCGCCCACCACGACGCCAAGGGCGGATGGCCAGACCACGGCAAAGCTGCTGTCCATGATAAAGGTCATTACCGCCCAACTGCCAAGGATACCCGCACCCAAGGCGACCAGACCTGCACCGCCGCCCAAAAGCGCAGAGCGCAGGGCAAAGCTTTGCAGAATACGTGCGCGGCTGGCACCAAGTGTTTTCAACACGGCAGCTTCATAGGTGCGTGCCCCTTCGCCAGCGGCGGCAGCGCCGATGAGCACAAGAAACCCGGTAAGCAGGGTGGCCGCAGCCCCCCAGCGCACGGCGGCGCCAATGCCTTCAAGCAGGAGGCTGACTCGGTCGATAGCATCGCGGACGCTGATTGCTGTGATATTCGGAAAGGCAGAAGCCAACTCGCGCAGGATGCGGGCCTCGTCTTCGGTGGGCGCGTAGACCGTCGAGATAAAGGTATGCGGCGCACCTTGTAGCGCGTTGGGTGTGAGCGTCATCACAAAGCCCATGCCGGCGGTCGAAAAATCCACATCACGGAAGCTGGTGATCGTGGCGCCGATGTCTCGCCCCAGTACGTTAACGGTGAGCGTGTCGCCCAGAGACAAACCCATTTCTTCGGCCTCTTCAATGGCAAAGCTGACCTCAGCGGGGCCGTCATGGTCGGCCTCCCACCATTCTCCTGCGACGACCCGCGTGTTGGCATCAGGCTGAGCTGCATAGGTGATGCCTCTGTCGCCAGTGACCACCCAGTGATCGCCTGCGACTTCGCGGGCCGGTCGACCGTTGATCTGGGTCAGTACGCCGCGCAGCATGGGCGCCGTGTCAATGCGGGCGACTGCAGGGTCTTTCTCGAGCATCTCGGTATATTGCGGCATCTGGTCGGGTTGGATGTCGACAAAGAAGTAGGCGGGCGCAATCTCTGGTAGGTCACGGTCAATGGCGGTGCGCAGGTTGCCATCGATCTGGCCAACTGCCGCCAAAACCGAAAGGCCCAGCCCGAGCGAAAGAACCACAGGAGCTGCCGCATCCCGTGGGCCACCGATCGAGGCCAGTGCCCACCGCCAGACCGGATGACCGCGCGTGGCTTTGGTTGAGCGTTTGGCGATCCAGCGGATGGCGATGGCCGCCAAGACCAGCACGATCAGCGCGCCGATCAGGCCACCCGCGGTCCATAGTGTCAGGAAGGTACTGCCGGAAAAAAGCGAGGCCACACCGACAAGCAGGCCCAACAGGACAAGCGTCGCAATCACATAGCGCCACGCGGGCAGCGCTTTTCCTCCGTCCAAGGCATCTCGAAACAGCATCGCGGGGCGGATGTCTTCAGTCCGTGCGAGCGGCCAGAGGGTGAACACCAAGGCTGTCAGGATGCCATAAAGCGCGGCTTCGATCAGCGGGGCTGGGTGGATGGTGAAGATTGCGGGCACTGGCAATGAAGCACTGATCAGTGGGCCGAACAGGATCGGGACAAGCGCGCCAAGCAAAAGGCCAATGCCGATACCAAGCAGGCTGAGTGCACCGATCTGGAGGAAATACGTCTGGAAGATCGTCGCGCGGGTTGCCCCGAGGGTGCGCAGCGTGGCGATCACGCTGGTCTTGCTGGCGAGATAGGCGCGGACGGCGGCGGACACACCGATGCCTCCTACCGCAAGACCTGAAAGACCCACTAGGATCAGGAATGCGCCCAGCCGTTCGACAAACCGCGCCACGCCCGGTGCACCATTGCGCGCGTCTCGCCAGCGCAGGCCGCTGCTTGGGAACGCAGCCTCGGTTGCAGTTTCCAGCGCGTCGAGATCGCTGTCTGGCGGCAAGAGTAGACGATATTCGGTTTCGTAGAGTGTGCCGGGTTGCAGCAAACCGGCATCGCGTAGCGCGTCTGTCGTAACAAGTGTACGCGGGCCCAATGAGAAGCCGGAGGCAGAGCTGTCTGGTTCGGTGACAAGGATCGCTGAAAGCGTGAAATCTTGGGTGCCAAGCCGAAAGCTGTCGCCGGCCACGAGGCCCAAACGATCTGCTAATAAGGGGGCCATGACTGCACCGGGCTGGGTGCCATCGCCTGCCAACGCCTCTGACAAAGGCATAACCGGATCCAGCACAACCTCGCCCGTAAGCGGGTAAGCATCATCAACGGATTTGACTTGCGTCAGCGCACGTTCTGCTACGCCCTCGGGGTCTTTGACCACCATGGAGCGAAAATCAGTGATTTCGGAAATGCCGGTCGAGATGCTTTCGAGATAGGCGCGTTCTTCTGGTTCGGCGAAGCGGTAGGTGAATTCCACCGATGCATCGCCGCCCAAGAGGATTGACCCTTGTGCTTCAAGTCCCGACTGGATCGCGGAACGGACAGAGCCAACGCCTGCGATCGCGGCCACGCCAAGTGCGAGGCACGCAAGGAAAATACGAAAGCCTTTGAGACCGCCACGAAGTTCCCGGCGGGCGAAGCGGGCAGCCGTGCCTAGCGCCATTATTCTGCAGCCTTCAACTGGTTATCCGAGATGTGCCCATCCGTCAGCCGGATCACCCGGTCGCATTTCGCGGCCAGTTCGCGGCTGTGGGTGACCAGCACCAATGTTGCGCCGTGGCGGTCGCGCAGATCGAACAACAGGTCAATGATCGCCTGACCATTTACACCGTCAAGGTTGCCTGTTGGTTCATCCGCCAGCAGGATTTCCGGACGTGTGACCGAGGCTCGGGCCAGCGCGACGCGCTGCTGTTCGCCGCCTGACATCTGCGCCGGGTAATGATCCGCTCGATGGGCAAGGCCCACTGCTTCAAGCTCTGCTTGGGCGATGTCGTAGGCATCCTTTTCCCCAGCCAGTTCCAGCGGTGTGGCGACGTTTTCCAGCGCCGTCATGGTTGGGATCAGGTGAAACGACTGGAACACGACGCCCATGTGATCGCGCCGAAAGCGCGCCATCTTGTCCTCGTCCATCGCTGTAAGGTCCTGACCGAGTGCAACCACGCTGCCCGAACTGGCATTCTCAAGCCCGCCCATCACCATCAACAACGAAGACTTGCCCGATCCTGACGGTCCGATCAGTCCCAATGTCTCGCCCTTGTGAACAGAAAGGCTGATCCCATGTAGGATCTCGACCATTCCGGCATTGCCCTTGAGGCTGAGCGTGACATCTTTGAGGTCTAGAACTGGCTGGGTCATTGGATACGGAGCTTTATCATGTTTCACTCTTTCACATATGGGGCGTCATGGGTTCTGAGCAAGGTGCGCGTGACAGCTGTGTGCCTGTGCACAGTCACAGCCGCGCAGGCCGAACCGGTCGAAATTCTGGCGTTAGGCGACAGTTTGACAGCGGGCTACGGGTTGATCGACCAAGAAGGCTTTGTGCCAAAGATGCGGGTGTGGCTGAAAGATCAGGGGCTTGATGTGCGTCTGGTCAACGCGGGTGTGTCGGGCGACACGACGGCAGGTGGCCTGTCGCGTGTGGAATGGTCGCTGACCCCAGCAACCGAAGCGCTGATCGTCGCTTTGGGCGGCAATGACCTGTTGCGAGGCCTTGATCCAGCGGTGTCGCGGGCAAACCTCGAAGGTATTCTTAAGGTTGCACAAGACAAAGAACTTGATGTGTTGATCGTCGGGATGGAAGCGCCGGGCAACTATGGGCCAGACTACAAGGCCGAGTTCGATGCGATATATCCCGAATTGGCCAAAGAATACGGCGCATTATACTTTCCGCGTTTCTTTGAGGGGCTCTACAGCGTCGGCAGCACTCCAGCGGAATTGCGGGATGTGATGCAGATGGACGGCATTCACCCGAATGCAAAAGGGGTGGATCTGATTGTTGAGGCGATGGGTCCTGCGGTCGCCGCATTGGTCAAGCGGACATCAGATTAGAACAACGCGCAGCAGACCACCTACGGCGTTCAGAGGGTCGTTTCAAAGTGTTAGGTTTTGCGAACGGGCGACGTGAATGTCGCCCGTTTGCATGTTCATCCCAGAGGCCAGAACCAAATAATGACTGCCGGGATCAAAGAAATGGGCTGACACCAGCCCAGTGCCCGGTCAGGCGAGCGAGATGTTCACTGCCGCTTCGCGACCATCGCGACCTGACTCGAGGTCAAAGGTCACTTTCTGATTGTCAGCGAGACCTGTCAGTCCAGACCGTTCTACGGCCGAGATGTGGACAAATACGTCTTTGCCGCCGTTATCCGGTGCAATAAACCCGTATCCTTTGGTGGTGTTGAACCATTTGACGGTGCCAGTGGCCATCCGTTCTACTCCTGTCTGTCATGTCTTCCGCCGCACAAGACGGTGCGACGGGCGCGGTCAGTCAAATTCGCTTAACTGAGCCGGGTCGGAGCAGTGGTCGAATATGGTAACTTTGCAATGCAAGTTTTCAGGTGATTCCAAATAGGACGCAAGAAAAAAGCCGAGGCTTCTCTTTCCTGTGAAATCAGCTTGCCTTGAGCGCAGCGCGCCCCATCTTTGGTCGGTCTTAGACTTCAGGGAGAGTGAACATGTCAGGCATGGACGTCCGCGTGGCCGCCAAAACGGAACAACAGATGCTGGATAAGCGCTACGCCGAGGCTCGCGCAGATATTGAGCGTAACCGGTTGATCGAAAACGGACAATCGGGCGCTCTCTTGTTTGCGGCCATGGCCTATGGAGATGCGTTGGAAGAGAACACCCTGTTTAAGACAGCGTCGCATGTTGCAAAGCTCTTTTGCATCGCAGCGGCGTTCATCATTCCGAACCTGCTGGTTATTCACGTACTTCTGTAACACCACGCAGATTTAGGCAGTTTTTTGCGCGACCGCTTGGCGTGGTCGCGCATTTTGTTCACGACGGATCAAACTGGTTTTGGCCTGAGGCAAATACACTGAGCGCCAAAACGCTCAAGCTTACGCCAAGGAACAGCAACATCGCAGTGGACAGCATGGCCCCTGTTGCAAGCGCAATACCCGCTACGATCCAGCCAAGACCACTTCCTGCTATAAGCGCAATTGCTGCCATGTCCTGTCCCTTTGCACCTTGATGCGTCTCAAGTCTTAACAAGCCGTGAATGGCTGTCGAAAACGCTCGAATTGTGGCAGCGGCAGGGCAAACTGGAGACGTGTGCAGATGCGCCTCCGGTGTGCTGATTTCTTGGCTTTACAGCACCGTGACGACCGTCCCGATCGGCACCCGTTCATAGAGGTCAGTTACGTGCTCATTCAGCATTCGGATGCAGCCATTTGACACGGATTGCCCGATCGACCGAGGCGCCGTCGTTCCATGGATGCGGAAAAACGTGTCGCGTCCGTTCTGAAAAAGATACAGCGCCCGCGCGCCCAGCGGATTGTCAGCGCCACCAGGCTGAACATAGTCGTTGTCCACGAACTTGGAGTAGGTCTTGGGCTCGCGCTCGATCATCTCCTGGGTCGGACGCCAGGTCGGCCATTCCTTTTTGACCGAAATCTCGGCCGTACCGGTGAATTCAAGACCGGCGCGGCCCACACCAATACCGTATCGGCGGGCGACGCCGGGTTGGGTGACATGATACAGAAAATGCGCGCGTGGAAGGATCAGGATCTGGCCCGGAACCACATCGCTTTTGATCCTGACGTTTTGGGGGCGGTAGATCGGGTCGATTTGGAAAGCTTGCGCAGAGGCGATACTCGGGGCAGCCAGACCAGCAGCGGTGGCGGCGAGGAAGTGACGTCTAGAAATCATGGGCAGCACTGTTCCTTGTTGTTCTGAACTCGTACAATCGAAGTCTGTAAAAGATGTTGCCAAGGCTTTAGGCGAAAACAAGCTTAATTGCACATTTGTCCGTCACGCGTCCAAGGCAGTTGCGACAGAAAGGACACAAGGTCAGGCGGCATGGGATGTGGCGCGCCGGGTCTCGTGCGGTGCCGCCAAAGAAAAACCGCCCGGCGCATGTGGCATCGGGCGGTCCGAGATCGAGAATCGCTGTGGCTTACGCCAGCGCGAGGTTGATCGCGCTTTCGCGGCCGTCACGGCCGTTTTCGATGTCGAAAGTCACTTTTTGATCATCGCGCAGACCGGTGAGGCCCGAACGCTCAACAGCGGAGATGTGGACGAAAACGTCCTTGGAGCCGCCATCGGGTGCGATGAAGCCGTAACCTTTGGTGGTGTTGAACCATTTCACTGTGCCAGTGGCCATGTGAAGTATCCTTTTGTGTTCCGTTGCCCGCTTTATGCGGCAACCCGGCAAAGTCACGTCTGGATCGAAAGCTGCGTGCCGGTGTCGGAAAACAGTAGGTCGAGTAGAAGATCGTTAGCACTTTGCCTATGACAGGTTGCCGCATCTGAGACAAGAGGATTCTCTTTTGATAGCTGGTGCTGGCAAGGACTTGCCCATGGGTCACTTTCTACATATGTCGATTGCCGAATGTCTGGGAGGACGTCCATGTCCGGCAAGAAAATCACCTGTCTTGATTGCGGTCAGGTCAACCGCGTGCCCGAAGACCGGCTTGATGCGGGGCCGAAATGCGGGACCTGCGGCGCGGCGCTCATGCCCGGCAAGGCGGTCGAGGTGGACTGGACTACGCTGCAAAAGGCCGCGCGCAATGATGAGGTGCCATTGGTCGTCGATTTCTGGGCGCCATGGTGTGGTCCATGCAAGATGATGGGGCCTGAGTTTTCCAAAGCGGCGGCGACACTCAAGGGGCGGGCACGTTTGGTGAAACTCAACACCGAGGACTTCCCGCAATCGGGCCAGACCTATGGCATCCGCGGCATCCCAACGATGATCCGCTTTGTCGGCGGCCGCGAAGGCGCGCGGCAGTCGGGCGCCATGCGGGCGGATCAGATTGTCGGATGGGTGGGGTAAGTTCACCTAGCCTTTACCTGATCTGGCCAACCATCGCGCATGTCCATCTACTTGCGCCCCCAGCTGCCCGGTGTTCTTTACAGTCTGCCTCGCCCAGCGGGGCGCACGGTTTTTAGTGGAGGAAATCGATGTTCTCCGCGAAGCGGTTCGTGTAACGCACGCCCGACGCCCTTTTTGTATCGACGCTTGGGTCGTGCTTCCTGATCACATGCATGCCATTTGGACATTGCCATTGGACGACACGGACTATTCCGAACAATGGGGCACAAAAAAAGCGCGATTTTCCAAGTTTGTGCGACTCAAGTATGTTGGTGATGCTCTGTGTAGGCCGGGCTTCTGCCCGGCTTAAAGCAACGGTATGGTGCCGGGCTGAAGCCCGGCCTACGCTGCTCTGAGGCTTACCGCACAAACTTCTTGAACTTCACCCGCTTCGGCTCAAGCGCGTCCGCGCCCAAACGCCGCTTCTTGTCTTCCTCATAGTCTTCGAAGTTGCCCTCGAACCATTCGACATGGGCATCACCTTCGAAAGCCAAAATATGGGTACACAGACGGTCAAGGAAGAAACGATCGTGGCTGATGACCACGGCGCAGCCTGCGAAATCCTCAATGGCGTCTTCCAGCGCACGGAGCGTTTCGACGTCGAGATCGTTGGTCGGTTCGTCGAGCAGGAGGACGTTGCCGCCTTCCTTGAGCAGACGCGCCATGTGCACGCGGTTGCGTTCACCACCCGACAGCAGGCCGACCTTCTTCTGCTGGTCGCCCCCTTTGAAGTTGAACGACCCGCAATAGGCGCGGGAATTGACTTCGGCATCGCCCAGTTTGATGATTTCAGCCCCGCCCGAGATGGCCTCCCAAACGGTGTCGCCCGCATTCAGGTCATCGCGCGACTGGTCGACATAGGCCAACTGCACGGTGTCGCCGTACGAAACCTCTCCTTCATCGGGTTGTTCATGCCCGGTAAGCATCTTGAACAGCGTCGATTTACCGGCGCCGTTAGGACCAATGACACCGACGATGCCGCCGGGCGGAAGGCTGAAGGACAGGTTCTCGATCAAAAGCTTGTCGCCCATCGCCTTTTTCAAGCCGTTGACTTCAATGACTTTTGACCCCAGCCGTGGACCATTGGGAATAATGATCTGCGCCCGCCCGACGCGTTCACGTTCGGACTGGCCCGCCATCTCTTCATAGGCCTGAATACGCGCCTTGGACTTGGCCTGCCGCGCCTTCTGGCCCTGCCGCATCCATTCCAGTTCGCGCTCCAGCGTCTTTTGCTTGGCTTTGTCCTCGCGCGCTTCCTGTTGAAGACGCTTGGCTTTCTGATCCAGCCAGCTGGAATAATTGCCCTCGTAAGGGATGCCGCGACCCCGGTCGAGTTCGAGAATCCATCCGGTGATGCTGTCGAGGAAGTAGCGGTCGTGGGTGACGATCAGGATCGTGCCCTTGTATTCGATCAGGTGGTTCTGCAGCCAGGCGATGGTTTCGGCATCGAGGTGGTTGGTCGGTTCGTCCAGCAGCAGCATGTCCGGCGCTTCGAGCAGCAGCTTGCAGAGTGCGACACGGCGCTTTTCGCCGCCCGACAGAGTCGTGACATCGGCGTCGTCCGCAGGGCAGCGCAGAGCTTCCATTGCGACGTCGATCTGGCTGTCCAGATCCCACAGGTTGTTGGCGTCGATCTCATCTTGCAATGTCGCCATTTCATCAGCGGTTTCATCGCTGTAGTTCATCGCAAGCTCGTTGAAACGGTCCAGCTTGCCCTTCTTTTCCGCCACACCCAGCATCACGTTTTCACGCACGGTCAGGGCCGGATCTAGATGCGGCTCCTGTGGCAGATAGCCGACTTTTGCACCTTCAGCAGACCACGCCTCGCCCGAGAAATCTTTGTCGAGCCCGGCCATGATCTTGAGCAGGGTCGATTTACCTGCACCGTTGACGCCGACAACCCCGATCTTGACCCCCGGAAGAAAGTTCAGGTGGATGTTTTCGAACGTCTTCTTGCCGCCGGGATACGTCTTTGAGACCCCGCTCATGTGATAGACATACTGATAGGCTGCCATGATCGCGTTCCTTTGAATTTCGGTTTTGCCGAGGGATACACGCGCAGGCGGACCCGTGCAATCACGCGTGTTCAGGCTTTGTTTGGAATTGGCGGCTAGGCTCTATGGATTATTGATCTGAAGGGTGATTCACACCGTCATGCCAACCGATTGGTTCGAAGTCCTTGGGATTCACGCCCTCTATGCATCCCATGTTCACGCCGTATTCCTCTGAATCGGATCGGCGTTGATGATGCGTGTAAATCCCGCATATCTTGCAGAAATAGTGTTTCGCTGTGTGTGCCAAACGTGTAGAGTGTCAGGCTATCTGCGCCTTTGACGACATCCAGATCATCCCTGTGGACGCTGGCGGTCGGGGTCCCCCGGCGGCGGCAATAGGAACAATCACAGCGCCGCGCGGATTCGAGGCTGTCTTTTAGGCGAACAGACAGTTCGACAGTACCGCAATGGCAGCTGACCTTGAGCTGAGCGGTCATTTCCGACGTACCGACGGAACGCGTGATCGGGAAAGCTGGTACTTGGCTTCGGGGTGTGGCGGATGGCCTTCGGTGCGTGTCCAGTATTGCGGCCCACCCAGACGCAGCCAAAGCGGGATGGTCAGTGCCAGCCCAATGACAAAGCCGCCAACATGCGCCCAATAGGCCACGCCACCTTCATCCGCTGCGGTGCCGAACCCGCCAAAGACTTGGAAGGCGAACCAGAGGCCCAACATGATCCAGGCGGGGATCGGGAAAATGCGGAAGATGATCACGATGATGATCAGAATATCGACCTTGGCCTTGGGGAACAGCAAAAGGTAGCCGCCCATCACGCCGGCAATCGCACCGGATGCCCCGACAGTGGGCACAGGCGATCCCGGCGCGCTGATGTAGTGAATGAAACCGGCACCCAGGCCTGCGGCGAGATAGAACAGGGTAAAGCCGACATGCCCCATCTCGTCTTCCATGTTGTCACCGAAGATGAACAGAAACAGCATGTTGCCGATCAGATGCATCCAGCCGCCATGCAGGAACATGGACGTTAGAAACCCACTGAACCCCTGACCTTCGCTGACCAACGCCGGGATCAGCGCATAGTCAAAGTAAAAGCGCATGATCTCTTGGTCGCTTTGCATCAGCGGCCAATAGCTCAGGAAGATGCCGACATTCGCGACAATCAGCGCGTATGTGACAAAGGGCGTGCGGCCCGACGGGTTATGATCGCGGATTGGAAACATGCCGCGACAGTTGGCGCAAAGCGGCGGCGCGTCAAGCCGCGCCGCTTAGAAGCTGTGCGTTTCCGCCCGAGGCCGTGGTGTCGACGCAGACATGACGTTCGTGACAGGCATGACCGGTGTCCGGCATCCCCGTGATCAGCGGCAGGATCGGCCCAGAGCGGTGTGCCAAAGCAGCACGCAGTGTGCGAGCGGTCTCGGCGTCGCCCCACCAGAGTAAACCGTCTGCAGGAAGATCGGACACCCATGCGGCGTCAATACTGCCCTCAGCAATGATGGCTCTCCCACCCAAAGCTTCGACCGCCTTTGCCTGCGCTGTCGCGGTCGTAGAACCCGGCCCAAGGCAAAGGATCGGCCCACGCGCCATCGCAGTCAGCACGTTGGATTCCCCAGTCGGCCCGGGCAAGGTTGTCTTTTTTGCCGTGTGTTTCGCTGACTTGGCTGCCAATTCTTTGGCCAAGCGATCCTTGCTGTCCTGCCCATCCCAGCTTTCAGCCCCGCTAGGTGCGGGATGCTTGCGGAAGCGTGCCAGATAATTCGGTCCGCCCGCCTTGGGTCCGGTGCCTGACAAGCCTTCACCACCAAACGGCTGGCTTCCCACGATCGCGCCGATCTGGTTGCGGTTCACGTAGATATTGCCTGCCTCGATCCGTTCCGAAACATGCTGCACACGGTCGTCGATACGCGTTTGCAGACCAAAGGTCAGCCCATACCCAGTCGCGTTGATCGCGTCGATCACCTTGTCGATGTCCTTGGATTTGAACGTCGCGATATGGAGGACGGGGCCGAAAATCTCGCGCTCCATGTCTTTGATGCCGGAGACCTGGATCAGGGTGGGGGGCACAAACGTGCCACCGCCGGGCAGCGGCAAACGGTGCAGCACATGGCCTTCGGCCTCGGCTGCATCGACATAAGAGATGATGCCATCACGCGCCTCGGCGTCGATGGCAGGGCCAACATCGGTGCCATAGGTCCAAGGATCGCCGATCACCAGCGCGTCCATGGCACCCGTCAGCATCTCGGTAAATGCCTTGGCAATATCTTCCTGTACGTAGAGGCAGCGTAGCGCAGAACAGCGCTGACCGGCGGACTGGAACGCGGATTCGACAATCGCCTGAACCGCCTGTTCGGGCAGCGCCGTGCTGTCGACGATCATTGCATTCAGACCGCCGGTTTCAGCGATGAACGGCGTGCCGGGGTCAAGATGTTTGGCAATGCTGCGATGGATGATCTGCGCAGTTTCGGTCGAGCCGGTGAAGGCAACGCCCTTGACCGCCGGGTTCGATGTCAAGGCCGCGCCGACTTCGCCGGCACCGGGCAGCAGTTGCAGCGCTGTCTTCGGCACCCCTGCCTCGTGCAACAATTGCGCGGCGCGATGCGCAATCAGCGGCGTCTGTTCGGCAGGTTTCGCCAACACAGCATTGCCAGTGGCAAGGGCTGCCGCGATTTGCCCGGTGAAGATCGCCAGCGGAAAATTCCATGGACTTATACAGGCAAAGACCCCTTGCGCGTCTGGGCCTTCGCTGCGGGCAGCGTAATAGCGCAGGAAATCCACCGCCTCGCGCAATTCTGCCACTGCGTCCGGTAGCGATTTGCCTGCCTCGCGGGCCAAGAGTGCGAACACTTCGCCGTAATGCGCCTCGTAAAGGTCGGCCGCTTTGTTCAGAACCGCAGCACGGTCTGCTGCGGTTGCGTCCCACGGCTTGGCTGCGGTGCAAGCTGCGGCGACCGTGTCGGTCGTGGCCCAAGTCACCGATCCCACTGTGTCGCCGGGGCGCGCGGGGTTGATTACGGGGTCTGTTGCGCCGGTGTTAGCATTGCCAGCAACCAGCGGAGCCGCAGACCATTGCACGCTGGCAAACGGCTTACGGGCTGCTTCGATCGCAGCACGGGTTGGCCGATGGGTAAGGTCCCAACCCAAGGAGTTCGGACGCTCCGGTGCAAACAATTCGGGTCCGGTTGCCAGCTTTGGCACGGCATGAGCGTCGAACGGATCAGAGGCCACTTCGGAAGCCGGCACATCCGTGTCGACGATCTGGTTCACGAAAGAACTGTTCGCGCCGTTCTCCAGCAGACGCCGCACAAGGTAGGCCAACAGATCGCGATGCGCCCCGACCGGCGCATAGATGCGGCAGCGGGTGCCCTCGGCGTCCTTGACGATGTCGTGCAGCGCTTCGCCCATTCCGTGCAGGCGCTGGAATTCGAACGACGTCCGGTCCTGCGCCATATGCAGGATCGCGGCCACAGTATGTGCGTTGTGCGTCGCGAATTGCGGGTAGATCCGGTCGGTCATGGCCAGTAGCTTGCGCGCATTGGCGATGTAGCTGATGTCGGTATGATGTTTCGCTGTGAATACCGGAAACTCCGGTAAGCCCGCCACCTGTGCGCGTTTGATCTCGGTGTCCCAATAAGCACCCTTGACCAGACGGACCATGATCTTGCGGTCCAGCCGTTCCGCCAGATTGTAGAGCCAGTCAATGACATGCCCCGCACGCGGCCCGTAGGCCTGCACAACCACGCCGAACCCGTCCCATCCCTTGAGTGACGGTTCAGACAGCACGGTTTCGATCACGTCGAGAGAGACTGACAGGCGGTCTGCCTCCTCTGCATCGATGTTGAGCCCGATTCCAGCAGACCGCGCCAATTGCGCCAGCGTGCGCAGACGCGGCACGACCTCGTTCATCACGGTGTCCTGTTGCGCCTCTTCATAGCGCGGATGAAGCGCCGACAGTTTGACTGAAATACCCGGATTCTCGCGGATGTCCTTGGACTTCGCGGCTTCGGCAATGGCGCTGATGGCGCGGGAATAGGACAAGTGATAGCGGCGCGCGTCGGTTTCCGTGCGCGCGGCCTCGCCCAGCATGTCGTAGGAATAGGTGTAGCCTTTTGCTTCCATCTTGGCGGCACGGGTCATCGCGGATTGGATGGTTTCGCCCAGAACGAACTGCGCCCCCATTTCCTTCATCGCGCGGCCCACGGCGGTGCGGATCACCGGCTCACCCAGTCGTTTGATCGCGCCGCGCAAATGGCCAACGGGACCAGGCTGTTCGTCCTTGAGCACCTTGCCCGTCAGCATCAGCGCCCATGTGGAGGCGTTGACCAACGGCGACGTGCTTTCGCCCAAATGGCTGGCCCAGTTCGATGGCGCGATCTTGTCTTCGATCAGCGCGTCGATTGTCGCGGCATCGGGCACCCGCAACAACGCTTCGGCCAGACACATCAGCGCGATGCCTTCTTCGGTCGACAGGCCGTACTCGCTCAGGAATACTTCCATCAGACCGGGGCGCGAATCTTCGCGGATCGCCGTGACCAGCTTGGTTGCGCGGGCCTTGATCGCGTCGCGGTCCGTTTGGGTCAGTTGCGCGGCGGTGCGCAGGCTGTCCACCTTTTGCGTTTCATCGGCATAGGTGTTGTCGTCTATCAGGGGGCGTAGGTTGGGCAGTTCATCACGGGGCATGGCGATCTCCAGTCATATGCCCTACAATACTGCTGAAGATGCAGGGTAAGTGCCGGATTATCGAAATTCGGCACGTCGAATGAACTGATTTTGGCGGGAAAGGCAGGCGAATTGATTATCTCAGATCTGGACAGATTCGACCAAGCGATTTTGCAGGAGATGGCACGCGATGGACGTGTGTCGATCACCGAACTGTCGCGGCGGATTGGCTTGTCGAAATCTCCCACGCAGGCGCGTTTGCGGCGGCTCGAGGAAGTGGGTGCAATCCAAGGCTACCGCGCCTTGCTTGACCCGATAAGACTGGGACTCGATCACATCGCTTTTGTCGAGGTCAAGATGACCCAGACCCGCGAGGCCGCCTTGGCTGCGTTCAACGAAGCAGTGGCCAAGATCCCCGAGATTGAGCAGGCGCATTTGATCGCCGGAAACTTCGACTATTTGCTCAAGGTGCGCACCGCGAATATGCGCAGCTATCGCAAAGTGCTGGCCGAAAAGATCTCGACCCTGCCGCATGTCGCGGCCACGTCGACCTATGTTGCGATGCAGGCGGTAAAGGAAGACACTTTCGGGAACGTGACTTGACCGATCCGCTCGGGCGCGGCCAAATGCACTTATGCGAAGTTTGATTTCAGTCCTTGCCGTTGTTGCGGCGCAGAGTGCGGTCGCTGATGGATGTCCCGTGGCACCCGATCACACTGCGGCCCTTGATGGGCTCTATGCCGAGGTGCAGCGCGCGCCGAACGAGATGATCGCGCGCAATTTTTCCAGCCAGATGTGGGAACTGTGGCTCGAAGCGCCGGATGAGCCTTCGCAGATGATGTTGGATGAAGCCCTGCGTGCCATGCGGATCGGCGACTATCTACGGGCCAATAACCGGCTGAACACACTTGTGTCCTACTGCCCGTTCTATGCCGAAGGCTACAACCAGCGCGCCTTCCTGAATTATCTGCGCGGAGATTATCCTGCGGTTCTGCCTGACCTCGATCAGGCGATTGCACTCAACCCGCGTCACACGGGGGCTCTGACAGGAAAGGCGTTGACCCTGATCGCGATGGGCCGGGAAGACGAAGCTCAGCCGGTTCTCAAGGAAGCGGTTGCGCTGAACCCGTGGCTGGGTGAACGGGCCTTGATCAAGCAGCCAGAGGGCGACGATCTCTGACCTTGTGTGGCTGAAATCGGGAATGGCTGCAAATCACCGATCCAAACCATTGTTTTCGCCCGATCCCCCGGCTAGGGATAGCACGAAGCGGGCGTGATGGAATGGTAGACATATCGGACTTAAAATCCGAAGGCCTTTGCGCCGTGTGGGTTCGAGTCCCACCGCCCGCACCAGACTTGGCAGCAGCCAGCGCAACGCGCCATCCCGCAGTTTGATCAGTCCGGAGGTACCATGTCTGATTTCACCACCCGACCAGAGATCCGAGGCACGTTTGGGGTTGTGACCTCGACGCATTGGATCGCCTCTGCTGTCGGCATGAGTATCCTCGAGAAAGGCGGCAACGCGTTTGATGCTGCTGTAGCGACGGCGTTGACCCTGCAAGTGGTGGAGCCGCATTTGAACGGTCCGGCAGGGGATATGCCAGCGATCTTCTATTCCGTCGACACAGGTCGCGTGGATGTGTTGTGTGCGCAAGGTGTGGCACCCGCAGCCGCAACGGTGGAACACTACAGCGCGCAGGGTTTGACGCTTGTTCCGGGGTCGGGATTGCTGTCGACCGTGGTGCCCGGTGCCTTTGACGGGTGGATGTTGATGCTGCGCGATCATGGCACGATGACGTTGCGCGATGTTATGCAGCCCGCGATCGAGTATGCGCGCGATGGTCACCCTGTCTTGCCACGTGTCGCACACACCATCGCCGGCTTGACCGAGTTTTTCCAAACTGAATGGCCCAGCTCGGCTGCGGTTTGGATGCCCGATGGCGCAGCACCGCAGCCGCACGCGCTGTTCAAGAATCCGGATCTTGCGGCGACCTATGACCGTCTGGCCAACAGTGCGGGGGCCACCCGCGAAGATCAGATCGACGCGGCGCGGCATGAATGGCGCGAAGGGTTCGTGGCACAGGCCATCTTTGACTACCTCTCAGATGCGCAGGTGATGGATGTCTCGGACGCAAAGCACTCCGCGGTTCTTGCACCGTCTGACATGGCCGACTGGCGCGCCAGCTATGAAGCGTCTTTGACCTATGAGTATCACGGCTGGACCGTCCACAAGACCCAAGCTTGGTCTCAAGGACCGGTGCTGTTGCAAACGCTGGCGATCCTCAAGGGTGTCGATCTTGGGTCGATGGACCCGAACGGGGCAGAGTTTGTCCACACCGTGATTGAAGCGATGAAGCTCGCTTACGCGGATCGCGAAGCCTATTATGGCGACCCGGATTTCAGCGAAATCCCGATGGATGTACTGCTCAGCGAAACGTACAACGCCGAACGGCGCAAGCTGATTGATGGCAGCGCATCGCTTGACCAGCGCCCTGGTCGCGTTCCCGGCTTTGAACATCTGGCCGATGCCTATATCGAGCGCGCGCAGCGGGATTTCAATGTCGGCACGGTCGCCGCGCAGGAACCGACCATGTCGCATCTCACCGAAAAGCGTGGCGATACGGTGCATCTCGATATCATCGACCGTTGGGGCAACATGGTCTCGGCAACGCCCTCGGGCGGCTGGCTACAAAGCAATCCGGTCATTCCCGGCCTTGGCTTCCCTCTCAATTCCCGCGCGCAGATGTTCTGGCTCGAGGACGGTTTGCCCACATCTCTTGCCCCGATGCGCAGGCCACGCACCACCCTGACCCCCAGCCTTGCCGAAAAGGACGGGTGTCAGCTTGTCTTTGGCACACCGGGGGGGGATCAGCAGGATCAGTGGCAGTTGATCTGGTTCCTGCGCTTTGTGCATTTCGGGATGGGCTTGCAGGAATGTATGGATCAGCCACTGTTCCATTCGATGCACTTTCAAGGCTCGTTCTTCCCGCGCGAAGTGCGCTCGGGCGAGATGATGATCGAACCCAATGTAGGTGAAGACGTGATCGCCGATTTGCGCAAACGTGGGCATATCGTGACGGTGGCCGAGCCATGGACAGTGGGCCGACTGACCGCAGCCTTGCGCGAACCGGACGGCATGTTGCGGGCCGCAGCGACCCCGCGCTTGATGCAAGCCTACGCGATCGGGCGGTAGGCGCTTTTCCCATTTGCCACTGCTGTCGTTCTAAGGTCTGATGCAGACATCCACTCAGTTCAGGCACGGGAGTCATTATGCCCATCCGCAATCGTTTCGCCGAATTGCACCCGGAAATCACCGCATGGCGGCGAGATCTACACGAACACCCGGAACTGCAATACGACCTGCCACGCACATCAGGGATCGTGGCGGACAAACTGCGGGCGTTCGGCTGTGACAGCGTGGTAGAGGGGATCGGGCGCACCGGGGTTGTGGCGCTGATCCACGGCAAAACCAACACATCCGGCAAAACCATCGCCTTTCGCGCAGATATGGATGCGTTGCCGATCTTCGAGGCGACAGGCGCGGCCCATGCGTCGAAAACGCCGGGCAAGATGCACGCCTGCGGCCATGACGGACACACCGCGATGTTGTTGGGGGCCGCGAAATACCTGGCAGAGACCCGCAATTTCGACGGAACGGTTGCTGTGGTGTTCCAACCCGCCGAAGAGGGCGGCGCAGGCGCCGAAGCAATGGTGCAGGACGGGTTGATCGACACATTCGGAATTTCGGAAATCTACGGTTTGCACAACTCGCCGCTTTTGCCTTTGGGTCAATTCGCAATCCGTCCCGGCGCGTTCTATGCCGCCGTCGACAGCTTCCACATCAATGTCCGCGGCAAAGGCGGGCATGCCGCGCGTCCCAACAACACCGTGGACACAACGCTTGCCGCGTCGGCCATCGTGATGGCGCTACAATCGGTGGTGTCGCGCAACACCGACCCGCAACAGGCCGTTGTCGTGTCGGTCACGTCGTTCCGAACGGAATCCGAAGCGTTCAATGTAATCCCGGAGCATGTCGTTCTGCGCGGCACAGTGCGCAGCTTTGACATGGATGTACGCGCCAAAACGCTGGAGCGGATCAAGGCCATCGCGGAACTCACCGCGCAAAGCTATGGCGCCGAGGCCGAGCTGGGTTTTGATGAAGAACCTTATCCCGTCATGGTCAATCACGAGGTAGAAACCGAACACTGCATTCGCGCCGCCAGGGACGTGGCCGGAGGCTGCATCGACGATGCACCGCGCACAACGGGAGGCGAGGATTTCGCCTACATGCTGCAGGCCTGTGCCGGTGCCTACATCCAGCTTGGAATTGGGCAGGGGCCGGGACTGCACCACCCGGAATACGACTTCAACGATGACGTGATTCCGACCGGTTGCTCCTATTGGGTGGCGCTGGCCGAACAGAGGCTTCCGGCATGATTATCGAGGCTGGCCTCAAAACCTGCCACTGGGGATATTTCGATGCATCGCTTGACCCGGTGGCAACCGTGGCCAGTGGTTCGGAGGTCACGATGAACTCCGTGTCCGGTGGCAAGGCCATGCTGCCCGGCGACGGGTTTCATGTCCCGCCTGAGCTTTTGGCGTTGCAGGCCGCAGGCGAACCCACAGCACCCGGACATATCCTGACCGGGCCTGTGGCCGTCGATGGCGCAATGCCCGGCGATGTCCTTCAGGTCGACATTCTTGATGTGCAACTGCGTCAGGACTGGGGGTACAATGTCATCCGCCCCTTGTCGGGCACGTTGCCGCTGGATTTTGACGAAACGTACAAGGTCATCATCCCGCTGGACTGCGACCGGAATGAGGCGACGATGCCTTGGGGCCTCAAACTCCCCCTTGCGCCGTTTTTCGGTGTCATGGCCGTCGCTTCGCCTCCCGCTTGGGGCCGCATCTCGACCATCGAACCCCGCGCGCATGGTGGTAATCTTGACAACAAAGAACTGGTGGCGGGCACCACGCTCTATCTGCCGGTCCACACCGAAGGCGCGTTGTTCTCTTGCGGCGACGGACACGGCGTGCAGGGCGATGGTGAGGTCTGTGTCACCGCGATTGAAACGGCGTTACAGGGCCGGTTCCGCCTCACGACCCGCCGGGATTTGGACATCACCTATCCCGAGGCGGAGACATCAACACATTATATCACAATGGGCAGGCATCCCGATCTGGATGTCTGCGTCGAGATCGCCCTGCGCCGCATGATCAGCGTCGTGTCACAGCGCGCGGGGATCACCCGTGCCGAAGCCTATATGCTCTGCTCACTTGCCGGTGACCTACGCATCACCCAATCCGTCAACCGCGAAAAGGGTGTTCACATGATGATGTCGAAATCCCATCTTGCATAAGCAAACAACAAGGCGACCCGCATGTCCGAAAAGATGTCCGCACGCATTCACCTGACAGGCGATGTCCTCAGCGCGGATTTTCCCCAATGGATCGCCCGTCATGCCCATAAGCTGGGCCTTGATCACGTAACGACCCAGCGGGTGCCGTCAGGTTTGGAAGTGACTGCTCAGGGCGCAGAAGAAATGCTGCAAGCGCTTGCTCTTGGGGCGAGCCTCGGACCGGAGAGCGTTCTGGTCGAAACGATGGATATCACAACCGCTGCGTGCAGCTGACGAAGTCTGCGATCACAAATTCATCGCTTAGTGCAATAATTGTGCAAATAGCTCTGATTTCTGGCAATTTCGGCTGCCAGTCATATTGATCGCCGAGATCTGGTCTGTCTTACTCTGCCCGACTTCGACGGAGAAACTATGGACTGGGTTGCAGTGGCTTTGAAGGACGACGTCCCCCCGGGCGTCGTGATCCCAAGCCGCATAGAAGACATGGATTTGGCAATCTGGTGCACGCCATCTGGCCGTTACCACGCATGGTCCGACCGGTGCCCGCATCGCGGCATGCGTTTGTCGCACGGGTTTGTCCGGGGCGACACGCTTGCGTGTATCTATCACGGCTGGCAATACAACGAAGAGGGGGCCTGTGATTACATCCCGGCGCACCCCAAGCTGACCCCGCCTAACACGATCTGCGTGCCCATCTATACCTGCACCGAAGCGGGCGGCGTGATTTGGGTGTCGCTGAACAAGACGGACAGCGCGCTGCCCGCACTGGGTGGGCGTAAGCCCATCCGGTCCCTGCCGATCAACCTGTCGGCAATTGACCTTGCCGCGCATTTCGGCGCGGAAGATTACACCACGATTGCGGTGGTGTCCGACCATGATGTGTTGATTGCCGTACAGCCGTGTACGGATAACGCCTGTATGGCCCATGTGCTTGCCTCGCCCGATACGGATCGCACCACCGTGTCGCGGTGGTTAGAGGATTTGCGCGCAACTTTGGAAGGGATGCCGGCATGACTGCGAGCATCGACAACCACTGGTATCCGGTCGCCATGATCTCGGGTATCCACGCACCGCGTGAAACTTTACTGCTTGGTAAAAAAATCACGTTGGGCCGCGAACGTGGCACTTGTTGGGTCAAAGACGCGTCAGGAAACGCGCTTCCCACGGTTGAACGGTTCGGCCATCTTTGGACCAGCCCCGGTCAACCCAATCGCGACCTTTTCACCATTCCGGAGGCCGACAGCCCCGGTCGCCGCTTGGTCGATGTCGGATCGGTCAAGGTAAAGTGTTCGCCCCTGCGCGCGGTCGAGAATTTCCTCGACATCGCGCATTTTCCCTTCGTGCATACTGACATTCTGGGCGCCGAGCCGCATACCGAGGTGGATCGCTACGACGTCAAGATCCGAGAAGAGGTGGACGAAGTCTGGGCCACCAAGGTCAAATTCTTCCAACCGCAGGCAGCCAAATCGGCAGAGGGAGGGATCACCACGGAATACATGTACCGCGTGCCAGCCCCAACCTGTTCGGTGCTCTACAAAACCTGCCCGCCGCGCCCCGGTGAATGGGACGTCATCACGCTTTTTGTTCAGCCGCTGACCGATGAATGGTGTGAGGTTTGGCCGTGGATGGCGCTATACGACGATGATTCCACCATGTCCGAAATGGTCAGCTTCCAACAACTGATCTTCATGCAGGACCGCTCGATCCTAGAAAACCAGTTGCCGCGTAAACTGCCGCTTGATCCAGGGATGGAGACACCGACACAGGCCGACATGACGTCCGTTGCCTATCGTCGTTGGCTCAAGAAGATAGGCTACACCTACGGTGCGCAATTGGTGGCTGCATGATCCTTTACGACTATGTCCTCAGCGCCAGTTGCTACAAGGTCCGCCTGATGGCGGCGCTGCTTGGCAAGGCGCTTACCCTGCATGCGGTGAATTTTCATCCCGCTCGGGAACACAAATCTCCCGAGATGCTGGCGCTGAACCCCAAGGGCACGCTGCCGGTGCTGACAGATGGCGACACAGTGCTGACCGACAGCGCTGACATCCTGCGGCATCTGACGATGGATCATCCCGAATGGCAGAGTGCCGATGACGAACGCTGGCTGGCCTTTGCGTCCGACCTCAACGACAGCCTTGGCCTTGCCCGGTTGCATGATGTGATCAGCTACGAGGCAGACATCGACAAAGCCCGTACCGCGGGAGTTGTGGCTCTGCGCTTGCTTGAGGCGCATCTGACCGAACAGCGCTTCGAGGGCCTGATCTTCCTGACTGGCAAGACCCCCACAATTGCGGATATCGCCTGTTTCCCGAACACCGCTTTGGCCCCGGATGGCGGTGTGAGCCTTGATCCGTATCCATCTGTACGCCTTTGGATGCGGGCCATCCGGTCCTTGCCTGGTTTCATCGAAATGCCCGGCATTCACCGCTTGCATGAACTGGTGCACCCGGCATGACCGCGATCCTTCTCAAGAACTGCGAGGCGATTGTCACCTCGGCCAGCGATCTGGTGCTTCGGCACCACGATATCCTATGCGAGAACGGCGCGATCGTGGCGATTGGCCCGGACCTTTCCAGACAAGCGCCCGAGGGAACAGACATCATCGACGCCACCGGGCACTTCATCTATCCGGGCCTCGTCAACACGCATCACCATTTCTTCCAATGCTTCGTCCGCAACCGGGCCGAATTGGACTGGACGCGCTATTCGGTGATCGAATGGCTTGACCGCATCTACCCCATCTTCTCGCGCCTGACCGAGGAGTGCTTCTACCACAGCTCGGTTGTGGCGATGGCCGAGTTGATCAAGCATGGATGCACCACCGCCTTTGATCATCAGTATTGTTTCCCCCGCCATGCCGGGTCGCGGATCATCGACCGACAGTTCGAAGCGGCAGAGCTATTGGGTATGCGCTTTCACGCAGGGCGCGGGGGCAACACGTTGCCCAAATCCGAAGGCAGCACGATCCCGGACGAGATGCTGGAATCCACTGACGAATTCATCAGCGCCTGCGAACGTGCGATTGACGCGTTTCACGATCCCGCACCGCTGTCGATGCGGCAGGTGGCAGTTGCGCCCTGCCAGCCAGTGAACTGTTATCGCGAGACCTTTGAGCAGTCCGTGGCGCTTGCCCGTGACAAGGGTGTGATCCTGCACAGCCATGTGGGCGAAGGCGAAAGCCCTGTGATCGAACAGGTGCATGGAAAGCGTACAGTTGATTACTGCGAAGAGATCGGGTTTGCCGGGCCGGACGTATTCTATGCCCACGCATGGGAACTGACGCGGGATGAACTGGCCAAGCTGGCCGCGTCTGGCACGGGTGTCTCGCACTGCCCAGAGCCCGTCTATCTGGTCGGGGCCGAAGTTACCGACATTCCGGCGATGGACGCGTTGGGCGTTCGGGTGGGCCTTGGCTGCGATGGTGCGGCGTCGAACGACAATTCGAACCTGATGCACTGCATCCATTCCGGCTACATGCTGCAATGCCTTGTCGCCTCATCCCGGCAAGACGGTGTGCCGGTGCCGGGACGGTTCCTGCACTTTGCGACCGAGGGCGGCGCTTCGCTGCTTGGGCGCACCGACATAGGTGCGCTACGCCCCGGCATGGCGGCGGACCTGTTCGCCATAGACACCCGCAAGCTTGATTTCGTGGGCACGCGCCATGATCCGATCAGCCTTTTGGCCAAGGTCGGCGTCGGCGCGGCGACGGACCTCACCATGATCAACGGACGCATCGTCTGGCATAAAGGCGAGTTTCCGGGGATCGACGAAGGCGCGCTGTTCGCAGCCGCCGAAAAGACACTTCACACCATTCTGCCAAACACAACCAACGGGGATAACCATGTCTGACACACTCAAACGCCGCAGTTTTCTGAAAGGCACACTTGCCGCCACAACCGCTCTTGCGTTGCCGATGCGCGCCCATGCGCAAGACGTTCTGAAGATGGGCGTTGTGCTGCCATCGCCTGTGGCTGATGTGGGTTGGTCACACACTTTGATGGAAGGCGTGAACACGGTCAAAGAGGCCTATGGCGACAAGTTGGAAGTGACCGTTCTCGAAAATATCGCCGAAGGCCCGGACGCGGACCGCATTGCGAACGGTCTGGTCGCGGAGGGTCACAATGTTCTGCTGTTGGGATCGTTCGGTTATCAGAACGGTGGCATCCAGATCGCCAAACGCAACCGCGATGTGTCGATCATTCATGCCTCGGGTTTCATGGTCGAACCGAACTTTGCCCCCTTCACCGCCAAATACTGGCAGGGCACTTACCTAATGGGGATGGCGGCCGCATCGCTGACCAAAACCAAGAAGATCGGCTGTGTCGGTGCCTTTGCGATCCCGGAACTGATCACCTCGATCAACGCGTTCATGCTGGGCGCATTGTCGGTTGATCCCGAAATCACAATGAGCGTTGTCTGGGTGAACAGCTGGTTCGATCCGGCCTCGGAACAGGAAGCGGCCAAGGCGCTAATTTCGCAGGATGTGGATATCCTGTTCTCGAATGCGCAGGACACGCCGTCGGTGATCGCGGTTGCGGAAGAGGCGGGCGTGTATGCCTACAACCTCAACTCATCCATGCAGAAATACGCGCCCACCAAATATCTTGGCGTTGTCGGCACAGATTGGGGTCCGCATTTCAAGCGTCTGGTCGATGGACACGTCGCGGGCGATTTCCCAAGTGCCAATTACTGGCTCGGTATGGAGGACGATGTGGTCTTCACCGCAGACTGGAACTCGGACATCCCGGCCGACATGATTGCGCAAATCGAAGCCAAGCAGGCGGAAATCGCAACCGGCGACTTTGTCGTCTTCCAAGGACCACTCACTGATCAGGCTGGTACGGAACGTGTGGCGGATGGCGTCGCTATGACCGATGACGAGATCATCAGCATGGATTGGCACGTCGCAGGCGTTACGACGCCACTGCCTTCATGAGCCAGCCCGCGCTGCTGAGGCTCGCTGGAGTTTCGAAGCGCTATGGCACTGTCCAAGCCAATCACGAGATCGACCTCGAGGTTCATTCGGGGTCGATCCATGCCGTGCTGGGCGAAAACGGTGCCGGGAAATCGACCCTGATGAAGCTCATCTACGGCGTCGAACAACCGGATTCGGGCCATATCCACTGGAACGGGCAAGAGGTGCATCTTGCCCGACCCTGCGACGCGCAGGCGCTGGGCATCGGGATGGTGTTCCAGCATTTCTCGCTCTTTGAGACCCTGAGCGTCGTGCAGAACGTATCCCTGATGATCCCCGGCAAACCGGCGGAATTGGCGCAGAAGATCACCGATCTGGGCGACCAGTTCGGGCTGTCCGTCGATCCGCACGCGATGGTGCATCGCCTGTCGGTGGGCGAACGTCAGCGGGTCGAGATCATCCGGTGTCTGCTGCTTAATCCCAAGCTTTTGATCCTTGACGAACCGACTTCGGTCTTGCCGCCGCAAAACGTGCGCCGCTTGTTTGAGACGCTGCGCAAGTTGCAGGCCGAGGGCATGGCGATCCTGTTCATCTCGCACAAGCTGGATGAGATCCGGGAGCTGTGCGACACCGCCAGCGTTCTGCGCGGTGGGGAGGTGACGGGCCGCGTTGACCCCCGCGAACACGACGCGCGGTCGCTGGCTCAGCTGATGATCGGGCGCGAGATGCCGAACGTGGCCCATGCCGCGCCGCAACCGCCGGGGGAAGAACGCCTGCGCCTGAACGCGCTTGGCCATCCGCGGGCTAGCCGGTTTGGCACCACGCTGGACGGCATCGACCTCAAACTGCGCAGCGGTGAGATTGTCGGGATTGCGGGCATTTCCGGTAATGGGCAGCAGGAGCTGGCCGCGTTGATTTCCGGTGAGACCCGCGCGCACGAGCCGGGGATGGTTGAAATCATGGGCAAGAAGGTCGGCCATCTTGGTCCGATGGCGCGGCGCAAGCTGGGCTTTGCCTTTGTGCCCGAGGAACGGTTGGGGCGCGGGGCGGTACCTGAAATGTCGCTGGCGGACAACAGTCTGCTGACCGCCCATAGTCGCAGCATGCTGTCGCGTGGGTTCATCCGGCGCAGCGTTGAACGCGGCTTTACCCGTGAGTGTATCGAGGCGTTTGACGTGCGCACGCCCGGACCTGATGCCGAGGCTGGCGCGATGTCGGGCGGCAATCTGCAGAAATTCATTCTAGGCCGCGAGATTATGCTGAACCCCGATGTGATGCTCGTCTCGCAGCCCACATGGGGCGTTGATATCGGGGCGGCGACGGCCATTCGCAGGCGCCTGCTCGACATGCGCGATCAGGGTTGTGCGATCTTGGTGATCTCTGAAGAAATGGACGAATTGTTCGAACTGTGCAGCAAGCTGCATGTCCTGCACAATGGTCGGCTGTCCCCAGCGCTTGAAGCGGCAGAGACAACGCCGCAAGAGATTGGCCGCTACATGATTGGGGCCGAGACGTGAAGATACGCTTGATCCGCCGAGACTCCGCTTCGCGCCTTGCGATGCTCACAGCTCCCGTGCTGGCGCTTGTGCTCACCTGTCTTGCGAGCCTTGTTCTGTTCGCGGCCCTTGGCAAACCGGCAGGCGCGGCGCTGCATGCTCTGCTGCTCAAGCCGTTTCTGAGCTGGTACAGCTTTTCCGAAGTTTTGCTGAAGATGGCGCCACTTTTGCTGATCGCCCAAGGTTTGGCCATCGGCTTCCGCGCCAACGTGTTCAACATCGGGGCGGAAGGTCAGTTCATTGTAGGCGCACTCTGCGCGTCGGCATTGCCGGTCTATTTCCCGGATGGGGATTTCCCATTGATGCTCCCCGCGATGATCGCCTTCGGCGCTTTGGGGGGCACGGTGTATGCCTTGATCGCGGCGGCCTTGCGCACGCGCTTCGGAGCGTCCGAGATCCTTGTCACGCTGATGCTAGCGCTGATCGCGGTGCAAATCCTGAATTACCTGCTGCTGGGGCCATGGAAAGACCCGCGTGGGTTCAATTTTCCGCAGACAGTGATGTTCCCTGACAATGCGATGCTGCCGATCCTGTTCGACGGGACTCGGACCAACATCTCTTTGCTCTTTGCGCTGGCCGCCAGCGTCTTTGCCTATCTGATGATGCAGCACCATTTCCGAGGCTACCAGTTGCGCACGGCGGGCCTTGCGCCGCGTGCAGCGCTTTATGCTGGGTTCTCTGCACCCAGAATGGTATGGCTGGGCCTTGGCTTGGGCGGGCTTGCCGCCGGGATAGCCGGGGCGAGCGAGGTCGCCGGGCCTTTGGGCCAATTGCAGCGTTCGGTCACGTCAGGCTACGGCTATGCGGCGATCATCGTCGCCTACGTTGGTGGGCTGAACCCGCTGGGGATCATCGCATCCAGCTTTCTGATTTCAGTGATCTATATCGGCGGCGACAGTGCGACGGTATCCGCCGGCCTGCCCGTCGCGGCGGTCGAGGTGTTTCAGGGACTGCTCCTCTTTTTCTACCTGCTGACCTTCACCCTGATCCGCTTCCGGATCGAGATTGACCGTAAGGTGCCGGCATGAGCGGGCTGGAGTTTCTGCTGGCGGGAACCCTTGCCGCCTCCTTGCCATTGCTGCTTGCCGCACTGGGCGAGATGGTCGTGGAAAAGACCGGGCTGCTGAACCTTGGGCTTGAGGGGATGATGGCCATCGGGGCTGCGATAGCCTTTATCTGCGTCTACCATACGGGGTCACATCTGCTGGGCTTTGCGGCTGCAGCGTTGATGAGCACTTTCGTGGCGATGCTGTTTGCGATCCTCGTGATCGGTGTAAAGGCCAATGAGGTGGCAGCGGGTCTGGCGATTGGTGTTCTGGGGCTGGGCCTGTCTGCGCTTTTTGGCAAATCCTACGAAAGCCTGACGATCAAAGGCCTTCCCAAGATCGACATCCCAATTCTTTCGGACATTCCCGTCATTGGACCGACTTTGTTAACGCAGGACATCGTTGTCTGGCTTTCCATTCTTGGCACGGTCGCGCTTTGGTGGGTGCTGAACCGGACCAAGCTGGGCCTCATCATTGCGGCAGTTGGTGAAAACGCCGATGCTGCGCGATCCATCGGGTATCCGGTGGTGATGATCCGTCTGATCGCCGTCGCTTTCGGCGGTGCCATGTGTGGGTTGGCAGGTGCCTATGCCTCTACGGTCTACACTCCGCTGTGGGCTGACGGGATGATTGCCGGACGTGGCTGGATCGCGTTGGCTTTGGTGGTGTTCGGGACGTGGCAAACGGGCCGTGTGGCGTTTGGTGCATTGCTGTTCGGCATCCTGTCCTTGGGCGAGCTGACAGCCCAGGCGATGGGCGTGGGACTGCCCTCGCAAGTGCTGTCGAGCTTGCCGTATCTGGTCACCATCCTGATGCTGGTCGTCATCTCGCGGCGACGGTCTGGTCTGATCTGACCGCAGGAGCCGGTTGCGGTCTTGGAATGGTGTTGAGCACAGGGTGGGTCAAGCGCGGAATATTGTCCGTTCTGGCCCGGTCGATCAGGCAGTCCGCAACAGCCTTGCTGATCGGTTGGCCCGTCTGGTCCTCGACGAACAGCCATTGCCCAGCGGGGTTGATTTCAAGGAACACCTCCTCGCCATTTGGCCGCCGGCGGAAGTCGATGGCACCGTAGGTCAAGTCGAGGGTTTTCATCAGCTTGCGGATGCCTGCCACAGTTTCCGGTGCCAGCGTGGTCGGCGTGATTGTTACGTTCATGTCCATGCGGAAATCGACGCGATAAGTGGCTTTCTGGCTGTCGATGGCAGCAGCAAAGATCTGGTCGCCAACGACGGTCACGCGCAGGTCGCAGGTGGCTTCGATGTATTCCTGAAAAATCACCGGCGCGTATTTCACCGCGTCGATCTTGTCCAACTCATCCGTCTTGAGCAGTCGGGTCTCACGCCAAGCATCCTCGCTGCCCTGGAAGGGTTTGTAGATGGTCCGGTCCACGCACTCTAGGGCGACAAAGGCGCGGGCGGCGTCTGGATCTGTGGTGATCAGGGTGCGGGGCACCGTCAGGCCAACGGCTCGCGCCACGTCCAACTGCCATGCCTTGCGGCTGGCATCCTGATCGCGGCTTGGCACGTTGATCCATTCCGCATCTAGTGTGAGCCACAGCCCCTGAATGGCCTCGTCCACCTCGCGGATGGCGAAATGGTCGAGCACGGGATCGGTCACGTCTGGGTGCATCCCGTAGGGTTGTGGACGCCGCCACCAGACTGAGGACACTTTCGACAGGTCAATCGTTTGGCCCCGGTACTGCATCAAACGCCGGGACGACGGTTGACCCGCTTCGAAGATCAGGTGCGCGTCCTTGGGGAAATCGGCAAGGTTCAGAAGCGTGGCGCTGTGACCGCGTTCTGCGATGTGGTGCATCACGTGGCGGGCGTGAACATCGTCGTCACTGGAAAGAATGAGGATCATGGGAATTCTCCGATTAAGGGCGTCGGAAAGGGCCGGATTGGCCCTTTCCTGAGGCGATCAATTTTGTGGATCATCAAACAGCGCTTCGATCTCGGCCATCTCAGACAGGATCTCTTCTGCCATTGCGGAAAGCTCTTCGTAGTAGATGACAAGCTCTTCGATCTGCTGTGCCTCGGACTCTCCGGTATAGGTCTGCTGGAGACCGGCCATCGCACCAGTCGCGTGATGTGGCGTTGCCATGACGAATGGCATCGCCCCTGCTTCGCCCAAGCGCCCACCGCGCAAGCCGCCAAACCGATCCGGGATGCGGTCCGAGAACTGCTTGTCGAGACCGCTGACCTTGCGGTCGCCGATGGGATCGGTGCCTTGATCCAGAATGGCGCTGGTGCCGCGATCAGCGATGATGTTGGTCCCTTGGTCCATCAGCACATTGGTCGGTCCGCGATCATCCAAGATACTGGTCGGCCCGCGGTCAAGAAGCATGTTCGTCGGCCCCCGATCATCAATGATCGAGGTCGGACGCAAGTCGCGCAGGATATTGGTCGGGCCGCGATCGTCGATGATGTTCGTAGGTCGCTTGTCGAGGATAACATTCGTCGGCGGGCGATCCAGATGCGGCAGCGAATGGATCTGGTCGTCGCGGATTGTGGTCAGACGATCCGACTGGACTGTGGTGATCCGGTCCGCGACTGTGTTGGTCAGGATATCGCGGATCGTGTTGGTATGCGCACCCAAGCTTTGAACGGTGGGTGAGGCCGCTCGCAGGCGTGTGATGCGAAGGCCGAAGTTCGCCCCGGTCATCGCTGCGTTACAGCCGCCATTGGTGTGGATGCCGACGATGCAACCATCGCTGGCCCGCAGGATGCCCGACCCGGAATTGCCTCCCAGCGTGTCGATGTCGTTATACCGAACGCGGAAGTCCTCGAAGCTGGTGATGGGTCCCGCTTCGATCCGCTTGGGTTGCCCGGCGGGGTGCCCGATGATGCAGATCATATCGCCTTGATTGCCGTCATCTTCGGCAAGGCGGGTAATGCCGAACTGCTGACCCGGATTGCCGGACAAGCGCACGATGGCGAAATCCAGACCGTCCAGTCGGTATTCAATCAGCTCTTCCACGGCAAAGGACACCGGGCTTTGCTGTACACCGTTGTTGTCGACCTGGAAATTGAACTCCACGTTCATCCGCGTCGCGATTTCCTGCGAGGAGATGATGTTGCTGGTGCCGTTAATGCGCGGCCGATTCCAGCCACCGCCGGTCTGGTCAAAGCAATGGCCAGCAGTCAGGAACAGGTCGTCCGCGATCAGCGTACCTGTGCACCAGCGATGCCCCGCGACGTTGCCGGGATTGGTATAGATGTTGGCAAGATTGGTGTGCCACCGCAGCACACCAACAGGCGCCTGATGGGTGTCCACAAAGGCGCGGGTCACGCCAAGGCTGCCGTCATATTGCTCCACCGGCTGACTGTCGTCGGTGGTGCCGCATATCGTTTCGCGGATATCGCCGTATTCAAGCCTGTCGGGCGTGAGCGACTCTTGGGTCATCTTTTTCTTGAGGCTTTCGATGTCCTCAAAATTCGGAACGAAAACCGGATCATTCGGGCTGTCCTGCACGTGGCCGACGCCCTCTTTCTTTGATTTAGCCATGTCTAAAGTCCTTATTGAAATACAGTCTGAAATTGTGACCGGTGCGTTGGCCCGAAATGGATCAACCTGGCCCGGCCGCCCGCCAGCCAGAGGCGCCGCCCCTAGGACGAGTTTGAAAAAGGGGGGCTGTCCGAAGCTCCGAAAGAAATGTCCAAGCGCAGCGGGATCGTGATGCTGGCGGTTTGACCCACGTTCGGGGCCACCGGCGCAGACGCAATGCTGCGAGTTGGCGTGCGTTCCCGCACGTTCCCGGGCGGCATCTGGAACCCGCCGGTGTGAACCGCATCACGGCCCACGGCCAAGACCTCTTCGACCAGATCAGCCCCCGGAGTGCCATCACGCGACATGCGGTCAGCCACCGTCTTGAGATGCGCGACAAGGCGCGACACGCGGATGCCTTCATTGGCAATCCATTTGACGGTTTTCATCTCGGGATCTGCAGACGGGTTCCAGATGCCGCCATCCACGGTCACGTAATGTCCGGACTCGGTTTGGTCGGGCACACCAGAGTGATGCAGTGCGATAACCTCCCACAGATCGCTGAAGACAGGCGCGCCAGATGACCCGGGCTGCGTGTCGCCGGTGTAATGTGCGACATGGTCGTTGTCGGGGGGCAGGGCGGTTAGCAGACTTTCGCGGAACACCACCTGTTTGCGTCCTGCCAGTGGATGTTGGACGATGTTGACGGGCTGGCCTTTGCGGATCTTGCCCTCGACTCCGATCAGCGGCAGATGCCCGAAATCCTCAAGGCTGACGCCATCCTCGCTCACCGGTGCCACGGCAACGATGGCCATGTCGAGATGTTCGTTGGCATGGAACAGGCGTTGTGGTTCAAGGGCAAAGCAATGGCCGGTTGTTTGGCGGCTGTCGATCTCCAACTCGTAGCGCAACTGCAAGGACGCGCGGCTCGCCGCAAAATTGTTTTGCAGAACGTGGTGGTTGGTCATCAAGACACCCGGCGCGATCAGGAACCCAGTGCCGAATCCTTGGCCGGTGGATGTGGACACGATCCTCCCGACCGAACGGGCAGCGACTAAAGCGCGTTTGATGAACATGACCGAAAGGAATTCCTCGGCCTCGCCGATCACGCGTTCTAAGATGGCGGCGGTCGCACCTGTCGGCGGGGCTGCGCCCGGTGTTCCAGTCCCGAGCCCTTCCAACGCGGTCTCAAGTTCGCGGCTGAGCTTGCGCCCCTGCCCATTGGCGCTCGCCGCGTCCACCATCGTCAATAGACGCCGCGTGTAGGCGTCGATCCGTTGCGGGGTTTCGGCACTTAGGGGGCGCGCCTCATGCTGCGACTGGATGACGGTCTTGCGCTCTGCATCGGAGGCTTTCCAGCGCAGGCTCGCCGCATCGACCACCGCGCGGGGATAGGCACTTTGATCGGTCGCAGGCGCATCCGAGATGATGGCGCCCACCGGCGGTGCGATATCGACCTGCCCTGACAGAAACGCACCGGCGAAATCAGTCTCTTTGAGTGGTGGAAGTGCCGACAAGGTCTCAAGCCGCAAATCTGCGCTGGTGACATCTGGCATCACGGTTTCGACTGCACGGATGCGGGGGGTGTCGTCCAAAGCGTGGGTGGCGCCCGTGCCAATCAGGTCAATCGTGGCCGCGATCACGTCTGAGCGGTTGCACAGCCAGCCATGCGCACCTTCGCAATAGTAACGTGAGACATCGCCCATTTCCGCCAAATCACGCGGCACAGTGCCATCGCCATCGAAAGAACGGTGATACACAAACCCGTTCGCCGTTTTGTCAGCGCCAATAACCGTGTCTTCGCCTGTGCCGATGATTTGATGGAAACGGGCATCTGGTGCGGGAAGGTCACTGCGCCCCAGTCTGGCGGCGCGAAGGCTGTTGGCGGTCGGAGGCACCGCGCCGCTCGGCCAGAAGCTGCGTGTGAAGAAAGTCTGATTTGGCCGCTTGTCTGGGTCTGGCATCATCTCGACCAGCCCGGGAAAGCCGCGCAGGAATTTGTCGACGATTGTCTTTTGGTCATGGGTCAGATCGGCAAAACCCAATGGGCCAAGCATGTCATGGCTGAGGTCAAACACCTGCACCGGCGCATATGAGCCGTGGTTCGGCGTGCCGATGGTCACAACCCGAGAGATCAGTGAGCGGTCATGATCCTCTGCCGCCATCTGCCGGGCGACCAGCCCGCCCATCGAATGACAGACCAGTGACACGTTGCTCAATCCGCGATTTCGGATACGATCGATCAGCATCTTGCCCGCGACCGCTGGCGATTGCCGCCAGTCGAAGGGCAAGAACTCGGCATCGAAACCTGCCAGCGTCAGGCGTAATTTCATGCGCAGATAGGGTGCGAGTATGGTGCCTGTTGCCGCAACCGAGGCACCCCATTGGATCTTGGCAATGCCGCCTGTCGCCAGATCAGACGGATGCACCCAGACCAGATCGGCTTGTCCGTTACGGATTGCGCTCAGACGGCTGCCCATGATGCCGGGCAGGATGAAAACCTTGCGTCGCCGCGTTTCCAGCAATGGGGCTTCGCGTGCGGCGTTCTGTGCCAGATTGGCAAGATCCTCGTACAGCGCGTCTCCAAACTCGGCACGCAGAGCCGCTTCGTGTTCACCTGTGCGCAGAAAGGTCTCAACCTGGAAGTCGTCAAAGGGCAGCATGGCGTGCTCCTGTGGCATGAAGGAAAAGGTGGCCGGTCCCCGGGAGGAAAGGACCGGCCAAGGCGGTCAGGCAAGGACCGCCGCAAAGCGCATCCAGCGTTCGATCGTGTCGATCGGGTCGCCGTTGGGGGTGCGCAAAGGGCTTTGATCGGGCGAAAATTCCCGCGACAGGGCCGAGTCCGCGTCGTCCATCAGGGCCCCGATGAAGGTCGCGGCAACGATCCAGCTGCCCATCTCACCAAGTCCGGGGCCGGGTGTGCCCTCGGCTTCGGCAAGGCAGTAGAACCAAAGCGGCGTGGCGCTGTTGAAGGCGTGACCATCGAGGAAGGCTGCAAGCTCGGGCTTGTTGTCCAGCCATGCCCGGACGTTTGCCTGTGGGCCACTTGTGACCGCGCCGATGCTTTGCAAATGTGCGTGCAGGGCTTGGCCAGTCGGCAGGCGCAGGCTCTTGCCACGACGGAGGTTGCGGCGGGCGAGGTTGCGGAAGAGAGCGCGCAAGGCCGCCCCGTCCGGAGTTCCTGCGTCGAACTCACCCCCTTCGTTTGCCATATCTCCGAGCGGGGGCGCGATCACCGTATCCACCCTGCGGGCCACGCGTTGTGGGCCGCCATCGGCAAAGCTGGCATCGGGGGTCACGAACCGCGCCCAGTCGATGACCCAGTTCTTCGGGATGTTGTTCAGATTCAACCCAAACCGCGCGCCGATCCCGCCGCCGCCGGTGAAAGCGAAGATCTGATCGAACGGGGCCGTACCGTTGGGGCGGCCAAACGTACGGTTGTAGTCGTAGATATTGCGAACCATCGAATGGCCGAAACGGAACGCCGCAACCGAGAATTCCAGTGGGATCACGTTGCCCACGACACGCCCCGGATTGCGCGCGGCATAGCCGGCGCGGAAGGCGTCGTAATGCGCGTTGCGGGTGTCGAGGATGCGGGTCACGACCTCTGGATCGCAGATGTCCTTGAGATAGCCATGCACGACCAACCACTGGTAATGCAACTTGGTGAGGGATTTGGCGGCGTCGAAATCTGCAATCCAGCCGGTGTCGTTCGCGGCCAGGAAATCCACCACCTTGTTGTGAAACCGCAGAAAGCTGAGGTGGAATTGCGCGATGATGATGTTCTCGTCGTTGCGCATGTCGCCGATCAGTGCGCGCTTGGGAAGTCCCGCTTCGAACTTGGCAAAACCGTCGTCGTTCATCTGTGCACGGGCAATTTCAAGCGCAGCATCGCGAACCTTTTGTTCGACCTGATGAAAGCGCGGCAGATCGCGGTGCGGGTCCAGCGTGTCGTCGGGCAGGGGACCCGGTTCGACCGCAGTTCCGACGCGCATCTTGGCGGTGTGAACGGGATGGCGCAGGCCGGTGCGCAGGACGGACGCGGCATGTTGAATGGACGGGTCTGAGAATGTGCCGATGGGCAGTCCGCCATAGACCGAGTCGAGGTCAAAGCGCGGTGTGCGGGCGTTCTTGAGTTGGCGTTCGATCTCTTGGCCCGTGGCCTTGGGCGTTGGGTCGTCGATGCCGGTCAGGTCGCTTTCGCGGTCGGTGCGGGCGGTCATTTCGTGGTCAAGGAACTGACCCCAATAGGTCAGTACGGGGGCCATCGCGCCATCGGGCGTGGCATCTACGGTATCGACATCCGGCACCATAAGGTCGCCCAGCTGGTCGAGATCGGCGTCCGGTACGGCGGGCAGGTATTGGCTGGCGTCGCCACCGGGAGCCAGCAGAAAGCCGAAATCGGCGGCTTCGTCCACGGCGATGTCACCGTCGGCGGGGCGCAGCGCCTCAAGAAGTTGGGGTTTTTCGGTGGGTGCGCGTTTCGCCTGCGCCCCACCGTGTGATTGCATTTGGAACGTCATCGTCTTTACTCCGAAGGATCGTGCGCGGCAGGGGCAGCAGCCGCTCGACACAATCCAAAGGGTAAAGAGATGGTTGACGTAGGGTGAGTGAGGACGCTGTGAACGCGTTTTTCACACCCCGATGAACGGCTGCTCCTGTGGGTGTTTCGGTGCGGTGCCACAGACTGGAGGCACGCGGTAAGGGCCTGTTCTGGCAAGGGTCCGGGCGTCTGGTGTGATGCCCGTATACAGCTCTGTGAAGCCCTGCCGCGCGGGGTGACCTGCGATGAAGTTCAGCGCGATCAACCGCGTTGCAGTCGCCGCCGCAGCACTGGTACCGATGATCCGCGCACCCGATCCCGACAGAACTCCGATCGAGGGCAAGCCGGGTCTGAACCATCCTTGATCCGATGTGGCCGTCGCAGCAGGTAGGTTCGCATCGACAACCGCACCGCCCTGCGTGTCCAACTTGATCGACGCGCTACCGCTATAGCCCGAAGGTTTGAGCGTGGATTCCATGTAGCCCGCAATGCGGAAGACCGAGGGTGCGGTGCCAATGCCGTTCAGGCAGCCAAACCCGCGCACCGGGGTCAGGGCTGGTGGTTCGAACACGCGAGGCGGTGTTGGGTGGGACAGGTCGACCAGATAGCTTTGCTGCCCACCCGTTCCCAATTGCGTCGGATCATCGTCGCGCTGAACCCAGACGTCGATATGTTCGCCCTCGCAAAGTGGGTCAGATCCAGTGTCGATTTGGATGGTCCACAACCCAACCGGCGTGCGCCGCCCAACGCCAAGGTTCCCGGCTGTGGGGATCATCGCCAGCATCACGCGCCAGCGGTTGCCCAGATGTTTGTCGGCCGAGAGCTGGCCGATGTTCTTACCGCCGATTTCCAGCTCGATGAACTGACGGGGATCACCGTCCTTGAGCAGGGGATCAGCCTTGACCGAGATGCTTTGCTGCAACTCAAGCGGGCTTCCGGCAGGCGGGGACACGGTGACAGTCCAGCCTTTTGGGTCGCGACCCGGTGGCAGCCAGATTTCAAGATAGCTCGACGTGCGGTCATCGGGCTTGAGCTGCCAGCCAAAACTGACCGCGCCATCCCCTAGATCATCGGGCGCAAACCGTGCATGCATGTCGTTGGCAAAGTTGTTGCCCGTCGGCATGACCAGCTCCGTGCAGGGCTGCTCTTTACGCCGGTCAGTGATCAACGCGTCGACCGCCCGTTCGAAACTCGACTGCCCGTCATGGCGATTTGCGCTCCAGCCGTAGCTGAAATTGATCACCAGCGGGATCTCCGCGCAGTTATAGGCCTGCGCGATCATGCGGGCGCGGTTGAAGATGTACTCAATCGCGCTGAGCATCATCATTTCCTTGCCAAAGCCCGAGGTGTCCCAAGCGATGGTGTTCGGCAGTTGCACGGCGATCACTGCCGCGTCGTCGGGCAGATCGGTCGCGCCGACAAAGGGGTCGTTCCCAGCGGCAATCCCAGCGATATGCGCGCCATGGGTCGCGTGATGCATCAGCACCGTGTCCATCTCTGGCAGATCCGCGTCGATGGCATGGGCCGCCTTGTAGGCGCGGATCTCCTGATCGCCGTATTGCGCGCGCAACTGGTCGATCCGGGTGCTTGTGATTTCACAGCCGAAAGGAACGGCGGCTGATGTGTCCGCCCGTGCGGCCTGCAGCCAACACAGGTTGATCCGCGTGTCGCCCGCCGCGTCGCGAAAGGCGCGGTGCAGGAAGGGGATACCGTCATCGATCACACCGATGATAACGCGGGGTTTGACCTTGGGCTTTTGCCAACCATCGGGAGTGGTGTTTGGGTCGTAGGTTGCGGGCCAAGTCACCGGATCGATCGGCATGTTGAGCCGATAGCGTGTTCCGTTCAATGCGTGCAGGCAGCGCGCCAGTTCCGCATCTTCCTGCGCCGGGTCGGTATCCGGGGTCAGCGCCTTGTTCCACATCGCAAAGGGCGTGACGTCAGGATTGTCCTTCCAGAGTGGCGGGATGCGGATTTCGACCTCATCCGTGCTCGCAAGCATACCCTCGCCTTCCATCAGCGCGGTGATATGGCTGGACGGACCTTTGCGAATGGCCGGGAAGGCAAAGGGGCGCCCCAGATCTTCGGAAAAGATCCAGCGTTCATAGGGACCGGTGTACTTGTCGATCCGTTCATCATCGTGGCGGTGCGGGAACATGGCTCAGGCCTTCTGCGCTTCGGCCACAGCGCCGGACCAAAGCCACGAGAAGGCGGGCTTGGCCGAGAGTGTGGCGGTTGCGCCTGTCGCGGTGAGGCCTTTGGCTGCGGCGATCGCCGGGTCGCGTTGATCCTCGTCGAAGAAGTCGTGATCGCCCGCGCTGTAGGCCAGCTCAGCAACCGGCGCGCCTGCACCTGCGCGGTTCAGCACAACCTGACCAACGATCCGGCCAAGCGATGCGCCCGCCCAACTGTCGATGGGATAATGCACACCTGCGACGGTCCGGTTGACCGCAATGCGTTCCGCCAGACCGCGCAGCGCTTTGATGCGCTGTTCGCCGTCCGAAAGGCTGTCCCAAGCGGTCACCAAGGCTTCAAGCACGGTCAGCACGGCATAGGCCTCGGTCGCGTGGGCCGACGGGAAGCTGCCATGGCCCGGTGTCGGGATCATCGGCATCAGTCGTGCGTCTAGCTGATCGGGGCGGCGGATGGCGAGGTGGTTTTTCACGATCATCGCGGTGTGCGCTGCCGCCACTTGCGTGGCCGTGATCAACTCGAAGGTCTTCTTGTTCTGGGCGCTGTGCAGACCCAGCATCATCGCGAAATAGGCGGTTGGAAAACCAAGCTGCGATGTGATCTCGGCGGTGCGTTCTGCGCGCAGGGTGGCGTAATCCGAAACCAGCCGGCACTGTGACCGCAACAGGGTGGTCGCCGGACGGTCAAGCGTCAGGCAGGTGGTGCCGTCAAAAGACAGCGCCACTCGGTCGGGAGCGCCGCCGGTGCCGACGATTGCAGTCGACCCGATGCCCGCGAGGTATTCGCTGACATAAAGCGATCCACGCACCCAAGTCGCCAGACTGTTCAGATTGTTGGGATCAGAGAATCCCAGCTCCTTGTCTGTAGGAGTGCTTCCATCTTCGGTCAGGTGCCGCAAACCTTCAGCTGTCGTCTGAAGGCCGTGGGTGGTCATGGGGTCATAGCCGCCGGGATCCTCGCTGCCGAGAAATCCGCCCAGACCGGTAAAGTTTGTGCCCCCTCCGAAGCCACCAAAACCGCCGAATCCACCAAAACCACCAAAGCCTCCGAACCCGCCGAAGCCACCAAATCCGCCATACTGAGCCATGAAATGTATCCTTTGTTTTAATTGACTTTAAGAAAGCCCCGCCGATGACAGGGCCGAGATCACCAGTTTCCCAGTTTTGCTGTCCGCGGACGGGTGAGTTTTGCGATAATCGTCGAGACTGAAATACGGGAAACGCCGCAGCAAATCCTGCGCGGTCTCGCGCGCTTCTGCTCCGCGATCCAGTGCGTGCAGGGCCGCGATCCGTGTTCTCAGAGTTGAAATATGTCGGTCGTTTGATTCAAGTGACCGATCGGCAAGTTCGAGGGCTTTTGTATAGTCACCACCCGCGAGATGCGCGGAACTGGCCAGACTGTCGAAATAGTATCCAAATGGGTCAATTGGAGACAGGTCACGGGCCATTGTTGTGGCGCGAATGGCGGATTGACCTTCATCCCTGAACGCCATGAGCGACCCGCGCAACAACCATGACAGGCTTTCACTTGGGTTGATGTCCTGCGCCGCGCTGTAGCGTCGTTCCGCCACGTCCATGTTCTTGAGGATGTTGCCGTTGACGAAGCCATCAATGGTCAGGCCAAAACTTGATTGAGGGTCAAGATCAAGCGCGCGCGCGGTGCAATCCAAAGCCTTTTGGGTGTCGCCCTGACGGTCCGTGCTGTAATTCTTGAAGATGCTGAGAACATACCATTTGCCCAGCCAGGCAAAGACATGCGGATTGGCTGGCGCGCGGGAGGCTGCTTCGTCGAGGAACTCGCGGGAGCGCAGGAAATCCCCCAGCTTGGGGTGATGCATGGCCGTCGCTCCGGCGATCAGCAGCTTGTGGTCCGGCAGTTCGGGAAGTGGGGTTTGGCGTCCCGCGAGAAGGGTCGTTTCCGCGATGGCACGCCCGACCGATTGCACCATGTTGACCAACCATCCCGAAGCTTCTTGCGAGAAATGCGCCATCGGGCAGGACAGGTGTCTGTTCCACAAAAGCGTGCCGCTTTGCACATCTGTGAAATCAAGATCCGCAATCAGCGTGTCGCCCTGTCGCCGCATGCTGCCCGTCAGCAGGTAATCCACGTCCAGCGTTTCGCGCAGGTTCACGATGTCAATAAAGCGCTGCGACATTGCCCGTCCGGACAAATGTGAAATGACCGACAGAAGGCTTGAGCGCGACATCATGCGGCTGGTCTCTTCGGCGATCCAGTCGCCCGCTGTCAACGGCGGAGTAAAATTAGGCCACGGGGCGGCGCAAAACTGGGCCACTTTGGGTTTACGCGGGACGCGGGTGATGAGCGGCGGCCAGTCAGCCGCGCTCTCCATGTAGCTGGCGGGTGACTGGCCGCCTTGGACCGTCAGGTCCAAGTCTGGGCTTTGGATCAGTTGATGTTTTCGCCGGGCTTGCGTGCGCGGCTTTGCGCGAGGCGATAGCTTTCGCCGTTCATCTCGAGGATGTTGACGTGGTGGGTCAACCGGTCGAGGAGCGCGCCGGTCAGCCGCTCGGTGCCGAAGGTCTCGGTCCATTCATCGAAGGGCAGATTGCTGGTGATCAGCGTGGCGCCGCGCTCGTAGCGCTGGGAGATCATCTCAAAAAGCAGCTCGGCGCCGGTCTTGGACAGGGGCACGAATCCGAGCTCGTCGATGATCAGCAGCTTCACGGCAGCCATCTGCTTCTGGACGCGCAGCAGCCGACGTTCGTCTCGCGCCTCCATCAGCTCGTTGACCAGCGCGGCGGCGGTGGTGAAGCTGACAGACATGCCCTTCTGGCAGGCTGCCAGTCCCAAGCCCAGTGCAATGTGGGTTTTGCCGGTTCCGCTGGGCCCGAGGGCGATCACGTTCTCACGCCGGTCGATCCATTCGCAACGCCCCAGTTCCAGCACCTGCATCTTGTTCAGCTTCGGGATCGCCTTGAAGTCGAAGCTGTCGAGGCTTTTGGTGGCCGGGAACTTCGCGGCCTTGATGCGGCGCTCGACCATCCGCCGCTCGCGGTCAATGAGTTCCAGTTCCACGAGGCGCGACAGGAACTGGACATGGTCCAGTCCTTCGGCGGCGCATTGACGCGCAACCTTCTCGTGCTCCCGCAAGAATGTGGGCAGCTTCAGCGTCTTCAGATGGTGGGCAAGCAGGATCTTCGGGGCCTCGGTCATTCCGCCGCCTCCGACATCAAGGCCATGTAGCTGGCCGCCCGCGTCGTCTCGACATTCGCCCGCGGCAAGTAGGGGTAGACATCGAGATCAAGCCTCGGGGGGCGCTTCTCCACCTGACAAAGCACGAGGTGCTTCACGGCGTCGAAGCCGACCGCGCCCAGCTTCAGGGCCTTCTTCACGGCGGCATGCAGGTCATCCATCTCGAAGGTCTCGAGCAGACGCAGCACCTGCACATACTCGCGGCGCCCCATCTTGAGCATGCGCGCCTCCATCAGGCGGCGCAAAGTCTGGAACTCTTCGGGCAGGTCCCATTCCGCCAAGGGTGCGGCCTGGTCCAAGGCATTGATCTTGCGCTCGATCAGCGGGAGGTAGTGAACCGGATCAAAGATCATGTCCTCGCGATCGTAACAGCGCGGGTGTCGGGCGATCACCTCCCCGCGACAGCCGATCACGACCTCATCGACATAGCCGCGGATCCAGACATCCTGGTGGCCATAGGCGACCGGGACCGAGTAATCGTTGGTGTCATAGCGCACGATAGACTGCGAGCTGACCCTGCCGCCCGCTTGGTCGCAGGCGTCGAACGGGGCGGCAGGCAGGGGGCGCATCGCGACCAGATCGCGCTGCAACCTCTCACCGATCGTCTCCTTGTGACCCCGAAGAATGCGCGTCAGGCGTGCGCGGCACTGCCCTTCAAGGTCTGCGTTGAAATCGTCCCAACTGGCAAAGTGGGGGATCGGCACCATGTGGTTGCGGCGGGCGTAGCCGACCATCCCCTCGACAGCGCCCTTGTCGTTCCCCTTCCCGGGCCGACTATAGCGATCCCGAAACAGGTAATGCGACTGCAAGCCGCTGAACAGCGCGGCGCGGATGCGCGTGCCGTCCGGTTGGATCTTCGACACCAGGCAGCGGTCGTTGTCGTAGAGCACCGACTGCGGCACCCCGCCGAAGAAGTCAAACGCGCGGACATGGCCGTCTATCCAGGCCTCCGCCGTCGCCGCTGGATAGGCCCGGACGAAATAGGCATCGCTGTGCGGCAGGTCCATGACGAAGAAGTGCGCCTTCTGCTCGACACCGCCGATGACGACAACCGCTTCGCCAAAATCGGCCTGAGCATGGCCCGGCGGATGAGCCAGCGGCACAAACATCTCCCGGGTCCGCCGCTCGCGATCACGCACGTAATCCTTGACGATCGTATAGCCTCCGGTGAAGCCGTGCTCGGCCTGAAGCCGTTCCCATATCCGCTTGGCCGTATGACGCTGCTTGCGATGCACGACCTTGTCGGCTTCAAGCCAGGCGTCAATGAACTCGGTGAACCCGTCCAGCTTCGGCCGCCTGATCGGCTTGTCCCGCCGGTAGCCAGGCGGCACCGAAAAGGCCAACATCTTATCAACCGTCCCACGCGAAATGTTGAAATGCTTCGCCGCCGCCCGCGCGCTCATGCCCTCGGAACACGCCAAGCGAACCTTCTTGTAAAGTTCCACGGTATAGATCTCCCCGCCCTCCCTGCCGATGCAAGAAGGGAAAAGTGGCAGGATTTTACTCCGCCCGCAGCGAGACTATCCCGCCGCTACCATGGCCTAATTTTGCACCGCCGTTTCCACCCGCGATGGCAAGCTCTGCATCGCCCGGCGGCACGGTCAACGGCAGAGCACAGACACGCGGCCTGATCCGCGTTGGCCCGCGCTTGTTCGAGATGAAGCATAGGGCCTTCACCGAACTGGGATCTGCCCGGACGCTGTCCCGCCACGCAAGGAAGGACGGTTCGCGCACATTGAGGTCGTCAAGGAAGGGGCCATCCGAGGGATGACCGATGACCTTGACGCGCGACATGTCGATTTCGATTTCTTTGTTGGTTACGGTCAGAATCTTGTCGAAATCGGCCCCGACGATCTTACGCAGGTCGGACAGTGCGCGGCGCAGATTCTGATGGCCGCTTTCGTAATCGGCAAAGCCCCATAGCGTTTCCTGCAGAAAGCTTCTGGACCTGCGGTTGAGCGGAGCGGTGACCAGCAAGGCAAAAAACGCGCGGTGTTTGGCACCGGTGATCTCTTGCGCAGGCGCATCCGCGCGCCTGAGCACGCATGATCCGAACAAGGAAATCTCAAGCGCTGTGGCCACGTTAGCCTCTCTCATCATCTTAAATCATGCTAGCCGCGCTCTGCTTTGGAACCAAGGTGTTCACACTTATTTCACAGTAGGTCGCAACATGCTTTTGCTAACCTGCGGGAACGGAAAGAGAAAAGGACCATTTCATGTCCGAAAAGCCTACTTCGCTTGAGATCACCGATGCGGTCGACTTCTACAGGCAATGGCCAAAGCTGCGTTTTAACGCAGAACAGCTTCTCGAGAGTCGGGTGGTGAAGGATGAGGATGCCGAAGTGTTGCGCTGGATGATCAAGGTGGTCGATATGGTTGGCCCGCATGATGTCATACGAGAGAAATAGAGCCATGCGATGGGCATGAAAAAACCGGCCTGACGCCGGTTTTTCTAGTTTTCGGTTTGGTCTCAGAGACCCCATTTCTCGGCTGTGCGATCAAAGAAACCTTGGGCTTTCTTCAGTTCGATCCAGCTGTTTACATAGTTGATCCAGACCTGATCATTTTGCGGCAGCAGCATCGCGATGGGCGATGGTGCGCGCGGACCATCGGTTTCGATCTGGCGCAGGTTCGGGAACTTGGACACCAGTGTCGCGCCTTCGATATTCGATGTGATGAAGACATCCGAGCGCCCGGACAGAACTTCCTGATAGCCACGTGCCGGCGCTTCGACCACTGTCACTTCGGCATCGGGGAACCATTCCTTGACCAGTTTCTCGAACGTGGTGCCCAAGGTGGTGCCGACTTTTACGTCTGCAGAGTTGATAGAGTCCCAACCCGAGAAACGATCAACCTTATCGTCTGTGGTGAACGGGAAAATCTCGACCGAGATATAGCTGTCCGAGAAACCGGCGGCTTTCATCCGTGCCGGGCTGATCGAGGCGGAACCGGTCATATGGTAGTTCCCGGCAACGACCCCGTTCACGAGAGTTTTCCAGTCGGTCGGCACGAACTCGAGCTCGACGCCGAGGTCAGTTGCCAGTTCGGTCATCACGTCGATGTCGTAGCCGACATAGCTGTTGGTGGCAGGGTCGCGGACGGACATCGGGTTCCAGTCGCCGGTGGTGCCGACCTTAAGAACGCCGCCACTCAGAATGTCCTGTAGCGCAGACTGCGCCGATGCAGGTGCCGCCAGGAACGACGCCGCAAAGGCAGCCGCGAGGCCAAGTGATTTTAGAAAACGCATGGTATTTCCCTTTTCGTGTCTATCTTCGTGGGGTTACATAACGGCAAAAGCTCCGACGGCCATCTCGCAACGCTGTTTTTTCGGCATGCGCGCTATCTAGAGAGCAAATCTGGTAGATCGGAGTGTGGCATGAACGCTGACCGCGTCATAGAGATCAGGTCGCTGAACAAATCCTTTGGGGATTTCCAAGTTCTGACAAATGTCGACCTGAATGTCAGTCTGGGCGAGCGTATCGTCATTTGCGGACCTTCGGGTTCGGGCAAATCCACCTTAATCCGATGTGTCAATGGATTGGAACAGTATGATTCCGGTGGAATCACAGTTGATGGCATATCGCTCTCTGCTCCGGGTGGCGTTGATCGGGTGCGCGCAGAGGTTGGAATGGTGTTCCAGCAGTTCAATCTTTTTCCACATCTGACTGTGATCGAAAACCTGACCTTGGGTCCGATGAAGGCGCGCGGCCTGTCTCGTAAGGACGCGGACGCGCTGGCCATGGAATATCTCGAACGGGTTAAAATCCCCGAACAGGCGCAGAAACGACCGCGAGACCTGTCCGGTGGTCAGCAACAGCGTGTGGCGATTGCCCGTTCCTTGTGCATGGCGCCCAAGATCATGCTGTTTGATGAACCGACCTCGGCTCTTGACCCCGAGATGATCTCGGAAGTGCTGGATGTGATGGTGGAACTGGCGCGCGATGGCATGACCATGCTGGTGGTCACGCACGAGATGGGCTTTGCCCGCAAAGTCGCAGACCGGATGGTGTTCATGGATGGTGGCGAGATCGTCGAGACCGGAACACCTGCGGAGGTTTTCGAAGCCCCGAAGACGCAACGCTTCAAGTCGTTTCTCGACAAGATCCTGCAGCATTGAGGTTATTGTGATGAAACGGTTCTTCAAAATTTGGATGCTGCTGGGCGCCTGCCTGTTTCTTGCCGCCTGTTCCGGGGACGGTACTTGGGGCTGGTACGTGATCGACCCGTCGACGGCGCAGGGCCAGACCAACATCCGGTTCCTTGTCGGCGGCTTCTGGGCAACGATCCAGCTTTCTCTGATCGCCACGGCGTTGTCGATGACGATTGGGCTGCTGGTGGCCTTGCCGGGTATGTCGTCGAACCGCTGGATTCGGCTTCCGTCGCGGGTCTATATCGAGTTTGTGCGCGCGATACCGCTGCTGCCAATGCTGTTTTGGGTGTTCTACGGTCTTCCGGTCGTGATGCGGTCGCTTGGATTTCCAATCACCATCGACGCGTTCTGGGGGGCGATCATCACATTGGCGATTTCCGACAGCGCGTTCACGGCTGAAATCTATCGCTCGGGCATCCAGTCGATCCCAAAAGGCCAGACCGAAGCAGCCCGGACCGTTGGCCTGACCTACAGCCAGACGATGCGCTACGTCGTCCTGCCTCAGGCGATCCGGCGCATCCTGCCGCCGTTGGCCAATCAGTTCATTTACATCGTCAAAATGTCGGCCTTTGCCTCGGTCATCGGGATGCAGGAATTGACGCGTCGCGCGAACGAGTTGGTCGTTACGGAATACAGGCCACTCGAAATCTACTCGTTGCTGATCCTCGAATACCTTGTGCTTGTCCTCATCATCAGCTTCTTCGTGCGGTGGCTTGAGCGTAAGATGGGTGCAGATGAAAGCCGTTGATGGAGATTGAGATGAGTTGGTCGGAGTTCATGAAGGAAACCGTTGGGCGTCTTGATGTCCTGCAAAAGGAAACGCCCGAGACATTCGCAGGCTTCAACCAGATGGGGCGGGCCGCAAAGACCAATGGCGCGTTGGATGAAAAGACCAAGGAATTGATCGCGCTGGGTATTGCGATTGCGACCCGGTGTGACAGTTGTATCGCCTTTCACGTCAAATCGTTGGTGCGGCTAAAGACGCCCCGCGACGAGTTCTGCGAGGCGCTGGCGATGATCGCCTATATGGGTGGGGGACCTTCGGTGGCGTTTAGCGCTAAGGCTCTTGAGGCCTATGACGAGTTTACGAATGGGGTGCCGGCGACGTCTGTCTGAGGCCGAAAAGGTCTTTCGAAAGACCTTGAAACGCGGTTTGCAAACCGCGTTTCAAGGCGCTTACGTCAAGAGATTTAAATCTCTTCTCACGTGACCGCCTTGTGCACCATGCCCCAATAGATGGCCTCCACCTCGGGAAGCGACAATCGCCCACCACTGCGATACCACGTGTTCACCCCGTTCAGCATCGCGATGATCGCCAATGTTGTGATCTTGGTATCGGCGACATCAAACACTCCGGTATCGCGACCGTCGCGTAGGATCGTTTCAAGTTCGCTTTCATAGCGGCGACGCAGGTCTTCGATCGTGGCAAAGTTTTCGGGGGTGAGGTTTCGCAGCTCCATGTAGGAAATGAACACCGCCAAAGGCCGTTCAAGGTGAAATCGGATATGAAATCGGCTGAAGGCTTCAAGACTGTCCAGAGGTGTAGCGCTTTGCGGTTCAAGCGCCCTTGCCTGCAGCAGATCATCCATATGCCCGCGCATCAGGTCAAAAAGCAAAGACTGCTTGTCCGGTGTGTAGTTGTACAGCGCTCCGGCCTGAACTCCGACGTCCTGCGCGATCCGCCGCATTGAAACGGCGGCGTAGCCATGCTGCGCAAACAGCGAGAGTGCCGCCTCGCGCACCCGGGGCCCTGTGATATCCGAATGTGAGCCAGCCGTGCGTGCCATGCTTGGCAGATTATCTGAACACCCGTTCAGATCAAGCCTGTGGTTGCGCCCTTGCCTGCACTGCGGCATGACAATCGGGGCAGAAGGAGAGTTCTGATGTGGCGGGCGGCGATCATCCTTGGTTTTCTCGTAACCGCTTGTGCGGAGTTTCCCGAAGTGGATGCGGCTCTTGCGGCCGGTGATCCCGATGCTGGTTACCCGGACTTGTTGCCGTTCGAACAATTGGCACCGGATCAGGAAACGGCTTTGAGCGAAACCGACGATGAGGCGCTGCTGGCCCGTGCCGCGGGTCTGCGCAACCGGGCTGATGGGCTGCGTGGCCCTGTCATCGACCGCGACACCCGTGACCGAATGGACGATGGTGTGACACAACCCTGATCAGGGCCGTTGCAGCGCAGAACGCAAGACGCTATTGCGGGCAAAATCACTGCCGACTGCAAAAGGATTGCCTGAATGACTGAACCTCTGCGTCTTGGAATTGCGGGTCTGGGCACTGTCGGTGGGGGCGTCGTCAAGATCGTCCGCCAGAAAGCCGCGCTGCTTCAGGCACGGGGCGGGCGTCCGATCACTATCTCAGCGGTCTGCGCGCGCAATCGGGTCAAGGATCGCGGTGTTCCGCTTGATGGATATGCGTGGGAGGATGATCCCGTGGCCCTTGCGCAACGGGATGATGTGGATGTTTTCGTAGAACTGGTCGGCGGGAGCGATGGTCCAGCCAAGGCTGCGACCGAGGCGGCTTTGCGCGCGGGCAAAGATGTCGTTACTGCCAATAAGGCCCTTTTGGCACACCACGGACAAGACCTTGCCGACGCAGCCGAAAAGGCTGGATCGGTGCTGCGGTTCGAAGCGGCGGTTGCCGGCGGTATCCCTGTGGTCAAGGCGCTGACTGAAGGCCTGGCCGCCAATGACATCACCCGCGTGATGGGTGTGATGAACGGCACTTGCAATTACATCCTGACCCGCATGGAGTCGGCAGGCCTGACATACGATCAGGCTTTCGCCGAAGCGGATGGTCTTGGCTATCTCGAAGCAGATCCCAACCTTGACGTGGGCGGCATAGACGCAGGTCACAAGCTGTCGCTTTTGGCCTCTATCGCTTTTGGCACCCAAGTGGCTTTCGATGCGGTCGAGCTTGAAGGCATCGGGCGAGTCAGTATCGAAGACATCCGCCAGGCGGCGGATATGGGCTATAAAGTAAAACTGCTCGGCGTTTGTCAGATGACCGGACGTGGGCTTGAACAGCGCATGTCGCCCTGCCTCGTCCCGGCAACATCGCCCTTGGGCCAGCTTGACGGTGGCACCAATATGGTGGTGATCGAAGGCGATCAGGTGGGGCAACTCGTATTGCGCGGTGCAGGCGCGGGTGAAGGTCCGACTGCCAGCGCGGTCATGGGTGATGTGATCGACATCGCGCGGGGCACGCGGGTGTCGACCTTCGGTCAGCCCGCCGCGTCGTTGGCCAAGGCAACGCCGGCACAGACGGCGACCCCTGCGCCTTATTATCTACGACTGATCCTTCTCGACAAACCCGGTGCGCTGGCCAAGGTTGCTGCGGTGCTGGGCGAAGCTGGTGTGTCGATCAACAGGATGCGCCAGCGCAGCCATGACCTGAACACTGCGCCGGTGCTGATTGTCACTCACAAGACCACCCGCGCCGCACTGGACACGGCACTGGCCGCTATGGTCGGTACGAATGTTGTCGAAGGCGAACCTGTCGCGCTTCGGATCGAACAGGTCTGACCGCTTTAGCGCAATCAACCTTGTCAGCAGGGGGGCGCGGGCTTAACACGCTTCCCAACTGAATTATTTTCGTGACTGGAGAGTTTCATGACCGCGCGCGCTGATTTCAATGATCGTATGTTGTCCCTTGGTTTGGCGCGGGTCGCGGAACAGGCCGCTATCGCCACCGTGAACCTGATCGGACGCGGCGACGAGAAAGCGGCGGATCAGGCGGCTGTGAATGCAATGCGTCAACAGCTTAACCTGCTGGACATTGCTGGCGTCGTTGTGATCGGCGAAGGTGAACGTGACGAAGCTCCGATGCTGTTTATCGGTGAAGAGGTTGGCACCGGAAATGGTCCCGGTGTGGATATCGCGCTTGATCCACTGGAAGGCACAACGCTGACCGCCAAAGACATGCCCAACGCGCTGACTGTGATCGCCATGGGGCCGCGCGGGTCGATGCTGCACGCGCCGGACGTTTATATGGAAAAGCTGGCCATTGGTCCGGGCTTTGCCGAAGGCCTTGTGACCCTTGATATGTCGCCGCGCGAACGCGTTGCCGCATTGGCTAAGGTCAAAGGATGCAGCCCGCGTGATATCACCGTCTGCGTCCTTGAACGCCCGCGCCACGAAGACATGATCGCCGAGATCCGGTCTACTGGTGCGGCAATCCGTCTGATCACCGATGGTGACGTGGCCGGTGTTATGCACTGCGCCGAACCCAGCCAGACCGGCGTCGATATGTATATGGGCACTGGAGGCGCACCCGAAGGGGTACTGGCCGCAGCGGCTTTGAAATGTATGGGTGGCCAGATCCAAGGGCGTCTGTTGTTCCGCAATGACGACGAAAAAGGGCGCGCGGCCAAGGCAGGGATCACCGATCTCGACAAGATCTACACCCGCGATGAGATGGTCACTCAGGACGTGATCTTCGCGGCCACCGGTGTCACCACCGGATCGCTGCTCGCTGGGATCAAGCGCGAGGTTGGGTTCTACACGACCGAGACGTTGCTCATGCGCTCGAAGACCGGATCGGTCCGGCGGATGACATACCGGAACCCGATGCACTGATGGAGCAGGCGTGACCGCATATCTTGGCGTCGACAGGTCACTGACCGGGCGGCGCTGGATCGGTCCGGCGCCCGAGATCACTCGACATGCCGAAGCGCTGATGCAACAGACAGGCTTGCCGCCTGCATTGTGTCAGACGTTGTCCCGGCTGGGCGTCATTGCCGACGAAGTGCCCACCTACCTTGAACCAACCCTGCGTGCGTTGCTTCCCGATCCCCGCTCCTTGCGTGATATGGAACACGCGGCGGGCCGCATCTTGCAGGCAGTGAGAAACCGAGAACGGATTGCGATCTTTGCCGATTACGATGTGGATGGGGGCGCGTCTGCTGCCCTGTTGATCGACTGGTTGCGGCAGCTTGACCGCAAAGCAACGCTCTATGTGCCCGACCGCATCGACGAAGGCTACGGCCCTAATGAGGCTGCAATGGAGGCATTGGCGCGGGATCATGACCTGATCGTCTGTGTTGATTGCGGAACTCTTTCGCATGGCCCGATTGCGGCGGCACGCGGTGCGGATGTTGTCGTGCTCGATCATCACCTTGGGGGAGAAACTCTGCCCGAGGCCTTCGCCGTGGTAAACCCGAACCGGCAGGATGAGGACGGAGCCTTGGCCCATCTGTGTGCTGCGGGCGTGGTGTTCCTGACGCTGGTCGAAGCTGGACGGCAAATTCGCGAGACTGGCGCTCAGGGCCCGGACCTGATGTCGATGCTCGACCTTGTGGCCCTGGCGACAGTGGCTGATGTGGCACCGCTCAAAGGTGTGAATCGCGCGCTTGTGCGGCAAGGTCTCAAAGTGATGGCGCAGCGCGCGCGCCCCGGTCTGGTCGCGCTTTGTGATGTGGGCCGTCTGGATACCGCACCCAAGTCGTACCACCTTGGCTTTGTTCTGGGGCCAAGGGTCAATGCGGGGGGGCGGATCGGCAAAGCTGACCTTGGCGCCCGGCTTCTGGCAACCACTGATCCACACGAGGCTAAGTCCATTGCCGAACGTCTCGATTCGCTCAATACCGAACGGCGCGAGATCGAAGAGGCTGTGCGTGCACAGGCTTTGGAGCAGGCCGAAGAACGTGGCTTTGACGCGCCGCTTGTCTGGGCCGCTGACGAGGGCTGGCATCCCGGTGTCGTGGGGATTGTCGCATCGCGCCTCAAGGAACGTACCAACCGCCCGTCCATCGTGATTGGGTTCGATGGGGATGCGGGCAAGGGGTCCGGACGGTCGGTCAGTGGAATCGACCTAGGGGCTGCAATCCAGAAGCTGGCTGCCGAAGGCCATCTGGAAAAGGGCGGTGGTCACAAGATGGCAGCTGGCCTGTCGCTATCGCGTGGGCAGCTGGAACCGGCGATGATGCGCCTGTCAGAGATTCTGGCAAAGCAGGGTGCGGACCAACTGGGTGCATCCGATTTGCGACTGGATGGCCCACTTATGCCGGGTGCCGCTACACCGGAGCTTGTCGAGCAACTCGAAGAGGCTGGACCGTTCGGAGCAGGGGCGGCCGCACCGAGATTTGTGTTTCCAGATATGCATATTGGATTCGCGAAACGGGTCGGGAGTTCGCATCTCAAAATCAGTTTTGGCGACGGTCTTGGCGCGCGGATAGACGCGATTTCCTTCGGAGCATTCGATGGACCGCTTGGTCCGGCACTCGAACAGCATGGGGGCGCACGATTCCATTTGGCTGGACGTTTGGAAATCAACGAATGGGGTGGCAAGCGGTCTGTGCAATTGCGCTTGGAAGACGCGGCGCGTGCTGGGTAGTGATCCACTTAAGTATCTGAAAAGTGTAACCTTTACCGAATGGTCAAATTTATTTCGCCAAGTTCGAAAAAACCGCGAAAAACCTTCCAATTTCCGCTTGCATGGCCGCGCGGCTTTGCCTAAACACCGCTCACCAACAGTGGCCCGTTCGTCTATCGGTTAGGACGCCAGGTTTTCAACCTGGAAAGAGGGGTTCGATTCCCCTACGGGCTGCCACTGGTTTGGAATTTCCCTATACTTTCAAGGCTTTATCGGTGCCGTTTGCCCAACCCTTGGTATGGGTTGGACAAAATTTTTAGGTCTTCGCTCTTGCCAAGCGTGACAGGCCGCTGTCTGCCAACTTGTTCCGATTAGCCTTTCGTGTGTATGTAGCTGCTTCTTTCGGGCTGGCGTGTGCAAGAAACGCCATAACTTCAAACTCACTTCCCCCGCTGTCTGCAATCGCTGTGGCTTGTCCTTTACGGATACCGTGCAAAGAACAGTGCTCTAATCCCGCCTTCATGCACTGCGCCTTGAACCAATTGCCGAAAGTTTCAGGTTTGTAGGGGAGTCCCCCACTATGACTCACCAAATAGGGAGTATTAGGGTCTAATTTGGCAAGTTCGGTTGCCAGTTCATTTTGAATTATATAGCCTCCGCCCACATCAGTTTTACCTCGTTTATAGAAGATTCGGTCTCCCTTGATATTTTCCCAAGTCATTTTGCAAATATCCGAGCGAGCAGCACCTGTGTTTTCTGCGATACGAAAAACAAGTCTTGCTTTTGAACCGGCCGGGTGAGTAGCTAAAAATCTTTTCATCTCGTCTATAGTCCAAGTATGAAATCCCTCTGAGCTTTCTCTTTTTCGGTCAGCTGCTTTTGCCGGATTATTTGTAACTCCATCTACTTCCTGTTTAATAGCAAAAGTGAAGAGCATTGAAAGATTCTTACGAACTTTATTTGCCGCAGCTGGACCTGATTTCCGACTCATTAAAGCTTCTATATGTCGCGCACGGAACTCCGATAACGGTAAGTCACCTGCCTCTTTCCTGAGCCAGTCAAGTTCCCGGAGCAACACCTTTTTCGTGCTTGTGCTCTTACTGAGATGTTTGGGTGACCGAAGATACTGCTCAATAAGCCAATGCAGTGTCCCATAGGCCAAAACATTATACTCCTTCGTAGTGCTTTTATTGTTGATTGCCTGTTCGTAGGAGGCGCGAAATTCGGCAGAGCCATAGCTTCCAACCAAATAGGTAGAAAACCCCTTGCTGCGATACCGCCAACGAACTTTATTATGCCTATCCACAGTTCGGGTTACATTTGGAAAAGGATTTTTACTATTTTTCATTTCAGGAGCCTATCGCAAGGGTTTGGATTTGTTGGTTTTGCTTTGGTGTTTGTGAATAAGCAGATTTTGCCAGTTTGGTGATCAACTTCAATTTGTTGAATAGCAAGTCCAGCTGCTTCGGCACCACGAACAGCTCTGGTGATATCTATTTGCTTAAAGCCAGATTGACGGCTTCCCCTGAATTTTTCTGTGATGTTTATTTCCATTGTTTAGCCTTTCATTGAGTATCCATTGATTGTCAGCGACGATGGATGAATGCCCCATCGCTCCGTAGAGCATCAAGACATTATGTGAATGCTCATTTGAAAAAGTTGTGCGTTACAAGAAATCCAATTACTTCAGTGGGTTGCAATTTCTCTGAGAAGATTTCTGCCGAATAAGTAAATTTAATATGTGATTTTCAAATTTTATTTGAATGTTAATTGGGAATTGTGGTGATTCGTGGTTTCCGTCTTGCAATACGAAAGCGGTGCAAGCTGAGTTGAGCACTGTCGCGTATCGGTTGTGTTCCGTTACTCTCTCCACACAGGTAAGCCTATATGGACAGAATGATTGATTGGAGAAGTTCATCCAAACTTGCGTCCGTAAGCCCTGGTAATTTTATACGGACATAATTTATACGATTGGCACCTTTATGGATAAGGAGCGCTACCAATGTCACACACGATTCTTTACGCGAGAGTCTCAACAGCTGATCAAACGATAGAACATCAGCTGGAACAGGCTGTGAAAGCTGGCTTCAAGATTGATGAAGTCTTGGCCGATGATGGTGTGTCTGGCGTTTCAACAAGACTCCGTGAAAGGCCAGAAGGCAAACGACTGTATGATAAGCTCCGTGCTGGCGATGTTTTGGTAGTTCGTTGGGTGGATAGGCTTGGCAGGAACTACAGCGATGTTACCGGGGTCATCCGTGAGTTTATGGAACGCGGAGTCATCATCAAAACCGTAATCAATGGCATGGTCTTTGATGGTGCCACCAAAGAACCGATGCAGATGGCCGTGCGTGATGCTCTGATATCGTTCCTCGCAGCAACAGCCCAAGCACAATTAGAAGCCACCCGTGAAGCTCAGAAGGCGGGGATAGCTTATGCCAAGGGACAAGCAGGGAAGTATCGCGGCAGGAAACCGTCTTATGGAGCTGAACAGATTGAACAGGTGGTTTCGCTGCTGGAAACCATGAACCCCAATGCAGTTGCGAAATCTGTAGGTCTATCGCGCTAAGCTGTGTTGCGCATTGCCGCAGATCCAGATGCCGCCTATGCTCGTGTGGCGAAGTGGTCGGGGATAGTTGCACACTAATCCCACCAAAGTCGCATAGGTGTAAAGCTGGCTTACTCTTACGCTGTATATAAATTCAGACAGGGAGTGTAGCTCGTGAGCAAGGTGCTATTGGTTGGAATGATGATGCTCTATGCTGTGCTGTTTTTTGGATTGGTTCAAACACTGCCTGTTTGAGATGTGGCTGGTTTGGCTTCAATCTGCACAGTTTTCCGGCATTGTTGCAAAAGTCTGACGACGAAGGATTCACTTCGCGAATCCATGGCGTTAGACGCGGTGCATGAGCAAGCCATCTCCCGCCCGCTATCGCACGACGAACTGGTCCAGCTACAACGCGTCACTCAGGAAGCGGGGGTCTCTGCTCATCTGGGTCGACAAGGACATGACCTGGCGCGCGCCGCGTGACAGTCGACCCGGACGTCCGGCGGTGTTTTCCGATGCGGCCATACAGTTCTGCTTATCGATCAAAGTCCTGTTCAAGTTGCCGTTGCGCCAGACCGCCGGAATGGTGGCCAGCCTGCTGCGACTGGCCGGCCTGGACTGGCCCGTGCCGGACTTTTCCACGCTGTGCCGCAGGCAAAAGACCTTGGCCGTCCAGGTCCCGTATCGCCGTGCGGACGGCCCGCTGAACCTGCTGGTCGACAGCACCGGGATCAAGTTCCTCGGCGATGGCGAATGGCAGGCCCGCAAGCACGGGGTGCAAGGCCGACGCCAATGGCGCAAAGTCCATCTGGCCATGGACACCACCACCTCGGACATCCGGGCAGTCGAGTTCACCCCCAGCCGCGACGGCGACAGCCCCGTGCTGCCCGACCTGCTCGGCCAGATCCCGGCAGGTGAGCAGATAGGCACGGTCACCGCCGACGGCGCCTACGACACACGCCGCTGCCACAAGGCCATCATCGAACGCGACGCCGTTCCGATCATCCCGATCCGAAAGAACGGACGTCTCTGGAAAGAAGACTGCCCGGCTGCACGCGCCCGCAACGACACCCTGCGCGCGACGCGATACTACGGGCGGGCGTTCTGGAAACGCTGGACCGGATACCACGCCCGCAACCGGATCGAGGCGAAGATGCGCTGCCTGAAATCCTTCGGCGAGCGTATCATGGCAAGAGACCCCGACCGACAGACCGCCGAAATCCACATCCGCATCGCCCTCATGAACCGCTTCAACGCCCTCGGCACCGCCGAGATCGTCCGCGTGGCATAACGTCAGCGGGGTAAGGGGACGTCACGCCTCAGGCCGGGGTAATGCAACAACGCCGATGTGGCTGGTTTGGCTTCAATCTGCACAGTTTTCCGACCACTGTTGCTGCTCACGATTCCAACATTGACCGATGGCAGCTTTGGCTTCTCGTAGATAGTCCAATGGATTACCAGCGAGTTCTTCTCTGCAATTCAAGCTGGCCAGATTTTTTCCGTCTCGTTCCACCCAGATAGTGATATCGTAATAGTGGATACCGTTACGAAAATTTTCATATGGTGATGTTGTAATCACAGTGTAGCTATAGATTTTGGTTATAAAAGGTAACAGCATGCGCATCCGTGCTTCCCAAACCGTTCCACGGTTGGAAATCCACAGTGGCAACAGGTTCTTTCAAAACCAGCTCAGGCTTTCCTGAGGGACCGAACCTATAGATGATGTCGCCATCTTGTTTGGACAATGAAAGCTGTTTGGTTCCGATTGTGCAGGTCAGAAAGTTTGTTTCGGTTTCCTCAACCAGTGTGGGTAGCAGGGTGGTGGCGAAAATGGCGGGTATGGTTTTGAGTAGCATTGGTTAGATATTCAACTCAGGTAGCGGGTATGGAAGAATTTTACACTCGGTGACCCTTAGGCAAACGGATCCGTTAAAACGCCAACCAATGGTAGTAAGAAGTCACCATTAAGTGGGTCTAATGCAGCTGCGTGAAAGCTATCCACAGTTTGTTTAACGGATTGAAGGCTTAGGTTGCTACCGTCGTATAAAGCCATCGCTATCGCAGCCTCTGAAGTATCTGATAAGCCTTTATGCACGGCAAAGTAGGCTCCGACATTGACCTTGTTATCCAAATACACTCGGTCAGTAGAACCATCTTGGACACCACCAAGAACTTCAAGTATGAATTGATCTCGGCTTACGAATCCTGAGTTGAGGCTATTAACCCAAAAATCAAATCCAGCTTGGTCTGGAGTTCTCCCAAGCACATTGTTATAGACGGCCTCTGCAAATTCCGCGTTTGATGTGTTTTCTGGGTAAAATCTCAGCGTTTCAGATTGTCCTGCGAATAGGGTTGCCATTTCTTCCATACTGGTTCCGTTCGCATATGCGGTTCCCCAGAAGTTTAGGCCAATGGCATCTGGAGCACGATTGTAATAGGCGATGTAGAGTTCAATAAATCCTCTGAAAGCCTCTTCATTGAGTGATGCAGCCCCGCCGAACTGGGTAAGATTGAACTCTGCGTAGGGACCAGCGTCAAACACAAGGAATTCAGTATTTGTCAGTGTGTCGGTGCCATTGCCATCAGTGCGCCGGTCTCGCACCTGCACACCTGAAGATGTCAGTGTCACCGTATAGCTATTTTGGTTTCCATCATACAGCACAGTGTCAATCCCAAGACCGCCATCTATCCTGTCATTACCTTTGCTTGCGGTGATGAAATCGTTGCCGCCTCTGGCTGCTATTATCTCAGATAAATCTGTTCCGATAACACTGTCGGCAGCATCTGTTGGACTCGTTGTCTCGGGGGGAATTGCGCTGGTAACAGCAGCTGTTTCCGCGGATGTGAGGGTTTCGGTTGTGCCGCCGCCATCTGTGTATGTGATGCGAACAGAGATGGATTCCCCGATGTCGTCATTTACAAGGTCGTATATTCTGCTGATTGCGCCGGTGATCGGGTTCCCATCTCTGAGCCACTGGTAACTTAACGACCCCAGTCCATCGGTATCAGCAATGATGGATGTGATTGCGGTGAGCTGGTTGCCCTCTGATGCCGTTCCCGAGATTATGACGGCACCAGTCGGGTTCTCATTCACATTGGTGAGGTCGTCATCATTTCTGATTGTATGAAGTGCTTGATAGGCTTTGATGACTGTCCCGCTCAGGTCAAGAACAGCGCCAATTGGATCGCTGAGCTCCACACGAAAAATTTCATCGCTTTCGTTCTCTGTGTCTCCGACAATTTCAACTGAAAAGGTTTCGGTTGTTGAACCCGGAGCAAAGGTAAGAGTGCCGGTTGTGGCAACGAAGTCCTCGCCAGCGATGGCGCTTGAACTCTGAGTTGCGTAGCGCACAGATACCGTTTGGGTTGATGGCTCTGATAAGGTCGCTATAAAGCTCACTTGGGTGTTGTGGTTGGTGCCCTCACTACTGCTTCCGTTTATTGGGGAGACGGACATTGATGGTAAGGGCGGAGCTGTCAAATTTGGTGTTGATTGATGACTTTCAAGCAATATGTCAGCTCCGCGTGTCAGGCTATCTCCTGCATCCAGCACTGCATCTTCCGCATCGCTGAGAGTGTATCCAAGAAAGTAATTTTCAAAACTATATAACTTTGCAGTGGGATAACCTGCTTGTAATTCAAGGTGTGCCTGTAATCCTTCAAGGAAGTTATTACCAATAATTGAAATATGTTCAGGGTCCCCATAGTTCGCCCAAACTGCAATTGTAGAGCTTCCACCTATCGCGACCTGTGCGTCAAAAAATGTGTTGTTTCTGATTAATAAGGCAGCGTCTCTTACGCCAATGGACAACCCCTGAGATCCAATGAAAAGATTGTTTGTAAAAGCTGAATTAGATGTTGGATACCATATATAAAATCCAGACACCTCAGTAAATGTGCTATGTGAAATTGAAAAATTTCCATAGGAAGCATTTCCGGTTGCCGGTAAAAAATACCCGTTTGATATATGTGCGTCGTTAATTGAAATATTTCCGGGAGCCTCAGGGTCGCTGCCAAACGAGAATATAACATCATTGAATGTTGTGGTCGTCAATTCTGCATTCAAAGATATGAAGTTGCCGAAGACTGTTATTGAGTGTCCGTTTCCATTTACAACAACACCATCTTCAATTGTTAAAGTGACATTAGGTGCAATCTGCAGTTCATCATTCAGGTTTATAATCTGTCCGGATGTCCAGGTGATATCTTCTGGGATTATCTGCGGCATGTTTATTTCCCTTGTTGGACTGGGTGAAAGCGGATGCTCTCTAAATTCGTCCGCTTGATTGATTGGAATGTGCTGACAACTTCAACTGGTTCATCATTCAGTTTTGGATTGATATTCCGCGACGCACATCATCACCCAAAACATTGGTGCCTATGTCGCGCTCTGTGGTAGCGGCGGTGCGATAGGATTTCAGCAATGTGTCTATGGTGGGGCGTTGTTGCATTACCCCGGCCTGAGGCGTGACGTCCCCTTACCCCGCTGACGTTATGCCACGCGGACGATCTCGGCGGTGCCGAGGGCGTTGAAGCGGTTCATGAGGGCGATGCGGATGTGGATTTCGGCGGTCTGTCGGTCGGGGTCTCTTGCCATGATACGCTCGCCGAAGGATTTCAGGCAGCGCATCTTCGCCTCGATCCGGTTGCGGGCGTGGTATCCGGTCCAGCGTTTCCAGAACGCCCGCCCGTAGTATCGCGTCGCGCGCAGGGTGTCGTTGCGGGCGCGTGCAGCCGGGCAGTCTTCTTTCCAGAGACGTCCGTTCTTTCGGATCGGGATGATCGGAACGGCGTCGCGTTCGATGATGGCCTTGTGGCAGCGGCGTGTGTCGTAGGCGCCGTCGGCGGTGACCGTGCCTATCTGCTCACCTGCCGGGATCTGGCCGAGCAGGTCGGGCAGCACGGGGCTGTCGCCGTCGCGGCTGGGGGTGAACTCGACTGCCCGGATGTCCGAGGTGGTGGTGTCCATGGCCAGATGGACTTTGCGCCATTGGCGTCGGCCTTGCACCCCGTGCTTGCGGGCCTGCCATTCGCCATCGCCGAGGAACTTGATCCCGGTGCTGTCGACCAGCAGGTTCAGCGGGCCGTCCGCACGGCGATACGGGACCTGGACGGCCAAGGTCTTTTGCCTGCGGCACAGCGTGGAAAAGTCCGGCACGGGCCAGTCCAGGCCGGCCAGTCGCAGCAGGCTGGCCACCATTCCGGCGGTCTGGCGCAACGGCAACTTGAACAGGACTTTGATCGATAAGCAGAACTGTATGGCCGCATCGGAAAACACCGCCGGACGTCCGGGTCGACTGTCACGCGGCGCGCGCCAGGTCATGTCCTTGTCGACCCAGATGAGCAGAGACCCCCGCTTCCTGAGTGACGCGTTGTAGCTGGACCAGTTCGTCGTGCGATAGCGGGCGGGAGATGGCTTGCTCATGCACCGCGTCTAACGCCATGGATTCGCGAAGTGAATCCTTCGTCGTCAGACTTTTGCAACAATGCCCTATGGTGGTCATCGTGATGGCTCTCCCGTTGCCGCTACGCTTGTAATCTACAGGTAGAAATCTGTGGAACGAAAGCTGTTCGGTGAGCGGGTGCAAAGATTTACATACAATCTGTGGTGGTGACCAGCTCTGCAAAAAGTCACGACTTCAACTATAAAGTTGAAATAATCACCCGAAAAACAGTTTGAAACACGGCTGCGATATAGTGTTTGTTGTCAGTGCTTGGGTTGGACTACTGCCATTGTTATCCGGAGCCCAAGCAAGCGATTTTACGGTAACCCCTGTAAATTGCTCTCAGACTTTGAACGGCGGTGAAGTTACATACAGCCTCAACTTCATCGCCGCTTTTTCTCAAAGTATGGACAAGTCCTGTGCCCATCCTCAGCCAGTCTGGTTGGAAATCAGCAAGTCTTCTTTTGTGTAGCCACTTTGCAACAGTTCCATGAACCACTGCGGCTTGCGCCCGGTTTTCCCGCATACTTGCATGTGATTGTTCGGGTTGCGAAAGTGAGGCACTGGCTTCGCACGGGATTTTCTGGGTTGAACTTGAACCAGTTCAGCCGCATTGGCAAATCCGTGTTCTATGGCGATGGCGTTAATCTTTGCTTTCGCCTCCGCCTTTTGGCGTGCGTGATATGATGCAATCGCCTTTGCCACATCAGCTTGAATTTGTTGCAATTCTGCAAGCGATAGATTGTCATAGCTGACATCAAGCATATTGGATTCTCCCTTCTACTGCTTTGACTGAACCTGCATATGCCATTAATATGCGTTTGGTAAAACCTTTCTCCCACATCTTTTGCGGATTGGGCTTTACCTTGTCGCTTATGTTGGTAGCGGTGTGCTATGAAGAAGGACTTGCTGAAACAGGAAGTTCAAGCCTACTTGGAACCCATCGTGCGCGACATTTTCAAAATAAAAATCGGTATCATATCCGTAAAATCAGGTTGTTTTGTGTTTGCTAGTCATATCTTTGGACCATCAGCGTCAGCTGCTGGCTTGGACAAAATCAAAGTCGCTGAGCCTGCGTCACGCGACTTCATTGAAATCGTTGAACGGTTGTCACAAGCAAGTCCTCTGGATGCTGAACAATTTTACCGCGCAATTGCTGAGGCAGCGCTCAATGTTCAAATGTCACCTGAACTTGGCGCGTCCGGAAGGCACCCAAACACCAAAGAACTGCACTTGCGGGAACAATCCACAACCTTGGTCTATGGCTATGAAGAGACAGGCGCTGTCACAGTCTTCGGGATACTTCACGCTGGTGATAATCGGCTTTGAGCATAAACCCCCTCAAAAATCGCCATAGACCAGGCATTCCTCTGTTCCAGTAGGGTTGGTGCGAAAAAAACCATCACCCGGCCTCAGAGCTTCGCACAGCGCTTCTCTGATGCAAGCAAAGCGGTGTTCCTCCCGAATTTCCTAAGCAGCCAGTGATTTTGGTGCATAATCAGCAACCCGTTCCGCCCCATATCGTCGCATCTGCCAGAACAATCGTCTTGAAAAATATTCCTCATAGCTTTTTGCCCACGCGGGGCGTTGTTGCATTACCCCGGCCTGAGGCGTGACGTCCCCTTACCCCGCTGACGTTATGCCACGCGGACGATCTCGGCGGTGCCGAGGGCGTTGAAGCGGTTCATGAGGGCGATGCGGATGTGGATTTCGGCGGTCTGTCGGTCGGGGTCTCTTGCCATGATACGCTCGCCGAAGGATTTCAGGCAGCGCATCTTCGCCTCGATCCGGTTGCGGGCGTGGTATCCGGTCCAGCGTTTCCAGAACGCCCGCCCGTAGTATCGCGTCGCGCGCAGGGTGTCGTTGCGGGCGCGTGCAGCCGGGCAGTCTTCTTTCCAGAGACGTCCGTTCTTTCGGATCGGGATGATCGGAACGGCGTCGCGTTCGATGATGGCCTTGTGGCAGCGGCGTGTGTCGTAGGCGCCGTCGGCGGTGACCGTGCCTATCTGCTCACCTGCCGGGATCTGGCCGAGCAGGTCGGGCAGCACGGGGCTGTCGCCGTCGCGGCTGGGGGTGAACTCGACTGCCCGGATGTCCGAGGTGGTGGTGTCCATGGCCAGATGGACTTTGCGCCATTGGCGTCGGCCTTGCACCCCGTGCTTGCGGGCCTGCCATTCGCCATCGCCGAGGAACTTGATCCCGGTGCTGTCGACCAGCAGGTTCAGCGGGCCGTCCGCACGGCGATACGGGACCTGGACGGCCAAGGTCTTTTGCCTGCGGCACAGCGTGGAAAAGTCCGGCACGGGCCAGTCCAGGCCGGCCAGTCGCAGCAGGCTGGCCACCATTCCGGCGGTCTGGCGCAACGGCAACTTGAACAGGACTTTGATCGATAAGCAGAACTGTATGGCCGCATCGGAAAACACCGCCGGACGTCCGGGTCGACTGTCACGCGGCGCGCGCCAGGTCATGTCCTTGTCGACCCAGATGAGCAGAGACCCCCGCTTCCTGAGTGACGCGTTGTAGCTGGACCAGTTCGTCGTGCGATAGCGGGCGGGAGATGGCTTGCTCATGCACCGCGTCTAACGCCATGGATTCGCGAAGTGAATCCTTCGTCGTCAGACTTTTGCAACAATGCCCGATGTAGCCGCGATGGTTCTTGTCTAGCGCGATCGCCTGCTTCTGCGCTTCCGAAAGGGCGTGAAGCTGCTTCGAAGCCGCAAATATGTCTTTGCGAAGCTGTGGATCCACGCCATGGTTGATGATGTAACCAAAGCCCGTATTTCCGTATGCATTTGCAAAGTCGATGGCCAGCTGGGTTGTGTCGCCATCATTCATCAATGGCGCAAGGTCAAGCACTGATATTTCTGTAAACTCAGTCATGGGAAGTCTCCGAAAGTGATTTGTTGGACGCAGCACACAAGGTGCTGGCTATCCAGCAAAACGCTTTCGACGGTGAGCGCTGTGGCGCTCGAGGATAACGAGATGAAAGAACCCTGACATGCCAGCAAGATTATGGCGGATCGCGCTAAGGATCAACGGAAAAACGCCTGACAAAGCGGTCACTCGGCGGCAGCTATCGACCGTCCTTATCCGCCACTTAGCAGTTCTTGTTCGGCTCAATTCTGCACTTGCAGCGAAAGTCCGGTCTGACGGATACACCGCAGGGCTCCGCATTTTGGGTGAACCATAGCTCCGGGCCGCTTCTCAATCAGATATCGATGATTGCTGTTGTAATCGCCTGCCATTGGTCGCGCGACACCGCTTGGGGGCTGGCGAGCAACCAATAGCTTTGGTGATGAGAAAGAGACGCGGAATCGAGGCGAACCAACGCACCCGTTGACAAGGCCTCCGCGCACAATGGCAGCGATGCCAGCAATACTCCCAGCCCCGCCTTGGCCGCGCCAAGTGCCGACAGATGTGTGTCAAAGCGCAGGTCGGGCAATGGGGTGGTAGCGATGCCGAACTCTGCTGCCCAGGCGTGCCAGCCGGGGCGCTGCCCCGCACAGGCGATGCGCGGCAACGTTGTCCAATGACCTGCGCGGGCCGCCAGCGCGGGCGCCGCCACCGGGGCGATTTCTTCGGCATAGAGCCGGGCGCGATAGGGGTGCGGCCAGTCACCTGTTCCATAACGGATGCGGATGACGTCGTCCTGCGGGGCGTCATGTGTGCCAACAACCATCGACTGGATCGAGATTTCAGCTTTCGTGAGGGTTTGCAGACGATCCAGCCTTGGAAGCAACCACTGGCCGATGACGGTCTGGCTGGCGGACAATGTCAGACGTCTATGTCCGGTGCCGAAAACCGCCTCGGTGCTGTCGCGCAGCCCTTCGAGCGCCATGCGGACATGGGGCAACCACGCTTCGCCCTCGACGGTCAGAGAGATTGCCCGCGCTCGACGTTCGAACAGGGGGGTGCCGAGATGTTTCTCCAACTGCCCGATCCGCTGGCTGATCGCGGCTTGCGTCAGTCCGACGTCTTCAGCGGCGGCGGTAAAGCTGCCGAGCCGCGCCGCCGCCTCGAAGGCGCGGATCCATTCGAGCGGTGGAAGACGATCCCTTTTCATAAGCCAAACGATGCCTCAGGCCATAAATTCCTGATTTGAATTTATTCGTTGAACTTGAAAGACTCCAGCCAAATCGAATTCAACCCTTGGGGACTCTCATGCCGTCAGTCGCACTCGATCCGTCCGGAACCTTTCTGACCTTTGAAACGGCCACAGGCCCGCACCGGTTTCACGCGATCTGGCTGCGGGACAATGCGCAGGATGCCGAAACACGCTCCCCTGGAAACGGGCAGCGGTTGATTGCATTGCGCGACATCCCCGCCGAGACCCGGATCGCGGCGGCCGAGATCGCCCCTGATGGGACGGTGCAAGTCCGTTTTGTGCCGGAGGAAAAGACCGTTCAATTCGATTCTGAATGGCTCGCGTCGCATGCTTATGACCGGCCCGCCGGCACGGCGCGGGGCTGGTTGCCCGATGGGACCCAGCTTTGGGATGCCGGGCTGATGGACGCCGTGCCCTGCGGTGATTTTGCCCAGTTGCAACAGGGCGGCGCGCCGTTGCGCGACTGGCTGGGGCAGATCGTGCGCTATGGCTTTGCCAAGGTGGTGAACGCGCCGGTCGAACCGGGGGCGCTGTTTCGCATCGTCAATCTCTTCGGCTATGTGCGCGAGACGAACTATGGTCGCCACTTCGAGGTGAGGACCGAGGTGAACCCGACCAACCTCGCCTTCACGGGTCTTGGGCTTCAGGCGCATACTGACAATCCGTATCGCGACCCGGTGCCGACGATCCAGGTTCTCTACTGCCTCGAGAGCTCTGCCGCGGGGGGCGAGAACATGGTGGTCGATGGCTTCGCCGCAGCCCTGCGCCTGCGTGAGGAAAACCCCGAAGGGTTCGGCCTGCTGGCCGATCATTGCGCGCGGTTCGAATATGCTGGTGAGGCAGGCGTTTGCCTGACCTCGCGCCGCCCGATGATCGAATTGGCCCCGGACGGCGAGTTGATCGGTATCCGCTTCAACAACCGCTCTTTCGCGGCGGTGACGGATGTGCCTTTCGACAAGATGGAGGCCTATTACGCCGCCTATCGCCGTCTGGGCGAGATCATCGACGATACCGCCATGGAGGTGACCTTCCGCCTGAACCCGGGCGAGGCCTTTGTCGTCGACAACACGCGCGTGTTGCACGCGCGCAAAGGCTATTCCGGCGAGGGGACGCGCTGGCTGCAGGGCTGCTACGCTGACAAGGACGGGCTGCGATCGGCCTATGACGCGATGTGCCGCGAGGGCGTGCTGGAGGCCGCAGAATGAAACCCGATATCAACAGCCTGACCGCCGAGACCATTGTCGCCTTTATCGGCTCGATCTTTGATCGGCGCGGCGGCGAGGAATACCTGGGCGAGCCCGTGACCATGGGCGAACACATGCTGCAAGGGGCCACGATCGCCGAACGTAACGGCCAGCCCGAAGACATCATCGTCGGCGCGCTGCTGCATGACATCGGCCATTTCACCAGCGAATTCGGCACCTTCACGATGAACGACACCGAGGACCGCCATCACGAGGACGCCGGCGCCGAGGTGTTGGAGCGGTTCTTTCCGTCCGTCGTCACCGATTGCTGCCGCTACCACGTCGCGGCAAAGCGTTACCTCTGTGCGACCCGCCCCGAGTATTTCAAGCGCCTCTCCGAGGCGTCGATCCATTCCTTGAACCTGCAAGGCGGCCCGATGTCGCCCGAGGAAGTTGTCGAGTTCGAGAAGAACCCGAACCTCAAGCAGATCATCGCCGTTCGCTATCTCGACGAGGCCGGAAAGGTCGCGGGGATGGAAACGCCCGACTTCTGGCATTTCGCGCCAATGGTGCAGCGGATGGTCGACAAGCACCTGTCCGGCACCTGATTGCACAGGGCACTCGATCACGTGAGGTTGGTGGGCAATGGACGGCCATCCTTGGCCAACATCTGACGCTGGACACGCCGCGCGTCTACGGAAAACATGCGGGTTAGGAGGAGACGCTTATGCACAGGAAGGTGATTTCGGGCGCAGATGCCGCCGCTCTGATCAAGGATGGGGACGTGCTGACGACGTCCGGCTTTGTTGGGATTGGCGTACCAGATGCACTCCTTGCAGCGGTCGAAAATCGGTTTCTAGAGACAGGGCATCCCAGAAACCTGTCACTGGTCTTTGCGGCAGGGCAAGGAGACGGTGGCGAGCGCGGACTGAACCGCCTCGGGCATGAGGGCCTCCTCAGCCGTGTCGTGGGTGGGCATTGGGGCCTCATTCCAAAGGTCGCGGCGCTTGCCGTCGAAGGCAAGATAGAGGGGTGGAACCTACCTCAAGGTTGCATCAGCCAGCTTTTCCGCGACGCCGCGGCGGGCAAGCCCGGGATGATCACCAAGGTCGGTTTGGACACGTTCGTCGATCCACGGAACGGCGGTGGTGCCGTCAACGACATTTCGGTGGAGCCACAGGTCGAGCTCATGACGCGCGGCGATGAGCAATACCTGTTCTATCCCGCGCCGAAACTGACAGTTGCCTTGTTGCGCGGTACGACAGCCGATGAGACCGGCAACATCACGATGGAGCGGGAGGCGCTGATCATCGACAACCTTGCCCAAGCGATGGCAGTGAAGAACGCGGGCGGTATCGTCATCGTTCAGGTCGAACGCCTTGCCCGTGGGCGCAGCCTCCCCGCGCGTGAGGTGCAGATCCCCGGGATCTTCGTGGATGCTGTCGTTGTCGCGCCCCCGGAGATGCACATGCAGACCTACCGGACGGCCTTTTCCCACGCGTTCACCAATCGCATCCGCCCGCCCGAGGGCGAGATCCCGCATATGCCACTCGATGCGCGAAAGGTCATCGCGCGACGCTGTGCATTCGAACTCCCGGTGAACGGTGTGATCAACCTTGGCATCGGCATGCCCGAAGGCGTCGCTGCCGTTTCCGCCGAAGAGGGTTTGCTGGATCATGTGACCCTGACTGCCGAGCCCGGTGTCGTCGGTGGCCAGCCCGCCTCAGGCCTCGATTTCGGGGCGGCTGTCGATGTCGATGCCGTCATACCTCAGAACGCGCAGTTCGGCTTCTACGATGGTGGCGGGCTCGATATGGCGTGCCTCGGTCTGGCGCAAGCCGATGGACAGGGTAACGTCAACGTCTCGCGCTTTGGCCCTCGGCTGGCCGGCGCGGGCGGGTTCATCAACATCAGCCAGAACGCCAAGGCGCTGGTCTTCGCCGGGACGTTCACCGCGAAGGGCATCGACGTCGAGGTCGGCGACGGCGCATTGACGATTCGAGCGGAGGGCACATCAAGGAAGTTCCTCGACGCCGTCGAACAAGTGACTTTCTCTGGCAAACGCGCCGCTCGTCTTGGTCAACCGGTGCTCTATGTGACCGAACGCTGCGTTTTCCAGTTGCGATCCGATGGGCTTCAGTTGGTTGAAGTTGCGCCGGGTATCAACATCGAACGCGATATCCTTCGGCATATGGGCTTCCACCCGATCATAGAGGATGTCCGCGACATGGATGTGCGGATCTTCCGCTCTGACCCCATGGAACTGAAGCGTGAGCTTCTGCACCTCGACCTGCCCGAGCGCATTGCCCTGGACGTTGCCAAGGGCCGTCTCTTCATCAATTTCGAGAAGATGCGGATCCGGTCAATCGAGGAAATCGAGCAGGTCCGCAGGCAGGTCATGGAGGTCTGCGGCCCACTTACGGACAAGGTGGACGTCGTTGTGAATTACGACAGCTTCCAGCTCGACGATGATATCGCCAAGCACTACGCCGAAATGGTCGCGGACCTGGAGAGCCGGTTCTACAAGACAGTCACGCGCTACTCCGGCTCCGCGTTCATGCGCTTGAAGCTGGGCGAAACCCTTCCAAGCGCGTCACCACATATATTCGAGACGCGGGAGGCCGCGCAGGCGTTTCTTGACCGGCTGAAGTGAGGGGGCAGCGGATCCCCTCGGAGCAACACAGAAAGACGGCTTCGTCCGCACTGCCGACCCTCACCCTCGAAAAATGCTGCGCGAAGCACGAATGGCCGGTTTGGTGTAGCCGCACTGCAGCGAAGGCGTCACCGATGAACGGCAGGAGTGGGCCGTTCGCGACGAAGTTCCGGACATCAGATCAGTGGTATGAAAGGCTTTCTGTCGGATCCGGTCACTTTTCCGTAAGCGCTGTGTGGCGCCCACCTTCTCTTGATCCTTGTGATTTGAGACTCACGCCCTGTTGGATAACAGGAGGTGAGTTTCGCCATGGAGACTACGAACGAGTTTCTCACGCGTTTGGGCGTTGAGGTCTCACGGACCGGGAGCCGACGGTGGCCAGATCGTGTGAAAGCGCGGATCGTGGCAGAAACGCTGGTGCCTGGAGCAACGGTGAATGACGTTGCGCGCAAGTATAACCTTCGCCCGAACCACCTGTCGGGATGGCGGCGGCTGGCCAAGGATGGTGAACTTGTTTTGCCCGCGCCAGAGGCTGACACGGACTTCGCCCCGTTGGTGATGTTCGATGTCGAAAGTTCGCCATCGGCGGAAGATACGGGTTCGGCGAGTAGGGCAATCGAGATCGTAGCTGGATCGGTTTCTGTCCGGCTGGACGGTGCCACGCCTGCAGCCCGGATTGGGGACATCGTGCGTGCGCTTGGGGGTGGCGCATGATCTTCCCTTCGAACCGTGTGCGCATTTTGGTGGCAACGCAGCCGGTTGACTTCAGAAAAGGACACGACGGGCTGACAGCCATGGTGCAGACCGTGCTCCGCAAAGATCCGTTCACCGGGACAGTGTTCCTGTTTCGGGCCAAGCGCTTGGACCGGCTGAAGCTTCTCTATTGGGACGGCAGCGGTCTGGTCATGGCCTACAAACGGCTCGAGGACACGACCTTCACCTGGCCCACGATCAAGGACGGAATGATGGCGCTGAACCACGCACAGTTCGAGGCGCTTTTTTCCGGGCTGGACTGGCGCAAGGTCAAGGCGCTGGAGACCCGCCCACCAGCTGCGGCGGAGTGACTCGGGGCGACGAATGCAGGGATCATGGCTTTGATCCCAGTGTATAATACTGATCATGAGCGCCGCTGCCAAAGACCTCGATCTGTCCGTCCTGCCACCGGAATACCGCGTAGCTTTTGAGGCCTTGAAGGCAAAAGCTGCGCGGGCCGCGGAGCTGGAGGACATCGTCAAACGTCTTGAGCATCTGGTGGCCGAGCTGAACCAGGTGGTCCACGGCAAGAAGTCCGAGAAGCTCAGCGAAGATGATCGCCAGCTGACCTTCGAGGATCTTGAAGCTGCCGTCGCCGAGGCCCGTGAACAAAAGAAGGTGCAGACGCCCGGAGACGACAAGCCCAAGCGAAAGCGAGTGGCCAGGCGCAACCGCGGCAACCTGCCCGCCGGTTTGCCACGCATCGAGCAGGTAGTCGAACCCGACAGCCTGATGTGCCCCTGTGGTTGCGGGCAGATGCACAGGATCGGCGAGGACCGCAACGAGCGGCTCGACATCGTCCCGGCACAGTGCCGTGTGATCGTGACGGTCCGCCCAAAATATGCCTGCCGCACCTGCACCGATGGGGTCACACAAGCACCGACGCCCGCATGGCTGATCGAGGGCGGGCTCCCAACCGAAGGCGCCATCGCGCATGTTCTGGTCAGCAAATATGCGGACCATGCCCCGCTCTACCGACAATCACAGATCCTCGCCCGCTCTGGCATCGACATTCACCGCTCGACGCTGGCTGATTGGGTCGGTGTGGCAGCTTTCCACCTTGGACCCATCGTGGACCGGCTGGCCGAGCACCTGAAGACATCCACGAAGCTGTTCATGGACGAAACCACGGCGCCGGTCCTCGATCCGGGCCGCGGGCGGACAAAAACAGGCTACCTCTGGGCTCTGGCGCGCGATGATCGGTCATGGGGCGGCGATGATCCCCCCGGGGTCGTCTTTTTCTATGCTCCCGATCGCCGCGGGGAGAATGCCGAGAAATTCCTGACCGGCTTCAACGGCACGCTGCAACTCGATGGCTACCAGGGCTACAACCGGCTGACGCGCCCTGACCGCAAGGGCGGTGATCCGATCGTTGTCGCCCATTGCTGGGCGCATGCGCGTCGCAAGCTCAAGGAAATCTTCGATCGCGATGGTTCCGAGATCGCCGCCGAGGGCCTGCGCCAGATCGCAGGAATCTATGCCGTCGAGAAAGACATCCGCGACACGTCCCCGGGCCAGCGCCTGTCAGCGCGCCAGGCACGATCCGCGCCACTGGTCGAAGCCTTCGGCATCTGGCTACAAGCGCAGCGCCTGCGCATCTCGGCCAAATCGCGCCTCGGAGAGAAGCTTGCCTACATCCACCGACACTGGGATGGTTTGCAGACCTTCCTGACGGACGGACGCGTCGAGATCGACTCCAACAAGGTCGAAAATCTGGTCAGGCCGATTGCTTTGAACAGGAAAAACGCATTGTTCGCCGGTCATGACGAGGGGGGCAAGGCATGGGGCCGCATCGCATCCCTGATCGAGACCGCCAAGATCAACGCCATCGAGCCTTTCGCCTATCTCAAGGCTACGCTCGAAGCCATTGCGGCCGGACATCCGCAACACCGCATCGACGAGTTGCTTCCTTGGAACTTCCAGCCGTCAAGCTGAAACCCAAGTGCCCTTCAGACACCGCTTACACTTTTCCTCGGACCCTTCCATCGTAGTGAAAACGGGCCCTGTCGTTGTGCTCCGCGTCATTCTCTAGGCACTCCGACCCTCACATCTTGTCCAACCGCCCCTCGTCATCAACCACTTGGAGCGAACATCCCACTTCGCCCCACTTCCAAAGAACCAGATTGAGGTCAGCATCCCCCGCACCCTTCGCGAAGCTTCGGACAAGCAGGCCAGCATAACCCTCAGCAATCAGGTTGCGCGCGAAGTCCTGTGTCGGCACCCTCTGCCCCTCGAGCATGGCAAGGCGCCAGCCGGGATCGGCCAGCATCTCATTGGTCATTCCGCAAGCAGAGAGCTGTCCGGCCTCCCGCGTGTCGAACACGGGCGCGATATCAGCCCGGTAGGAGACGAGGATCGTCGGCTGTAGACTGCCCACCTGGTTGGCCTCGCGCAGCGCCGTGACCGGGTCGAGCGCAGAATACAGCGCGGGCGTGCCCTTGGGGTTGAATCGCCCCCCATACAGTTCCGCCCCGCGCCCGGACAGGGGCATGCGGGCATAGACGGGGTTCAGAGCGCGGTAGAGCAGGCCCCGATAGGCGTCACCGGTCAGCGCCATCAGGCGAAGACGCCCGCGTCCACCGCGTCGATGTATTCGAGCACCTGTTGCGCCTTGCCCTCCTGCACCAGCTGCATCGCGGTGCGTCCGTCGAATCCGGCCAGGGGCTCCGACCGGTACCAGGCATAGGCGATAAGCGCCGAGCCGAAGCGCGGTTCGACCTTGTTCAGGATCTCCACAAGTTCCCGCAGACGGCGCTGAGTCTTGTCCGAACCGATCCGGGTCCGTCGCTGCAAGGCGTCCTTGCCCAGTCCGACCGTCATCGCCACCTCTTCGGCAGAGGTGCGCAGCGCGGCTGCGATGCGGCGCGGCTCGAACTGACCGGCTTCTGTGAAATTTGCGATTTGCATGGCAGCGCTCCGACAGCAATACTGACGTTATATAGCGTTAAATTGACCGACAAACAAGTGTGCCACCCTATCCGTTTTTTGGCTGCCAAGAGGCAATGTGATCGCACGATGTCACCGCCCCTCCCCTTCCGGCCGCCATGCGACCGGGTCGGCGACCCAGCGGTCGATCTCGGATTCGCGCCAGCCCGCGCCGTGGACGGAGATGCGGAGCTGGGCCGGGAACGTGCCCTCGGCGATCTTGCGGTAGAGGGTCGAGCGGGACAGGCCGGTCCGGGCGAGGACGGTGCGAAGGCGGATGATGCGGTCGGGGTCGGGCATGGCTGTGCTGGCTCCTGCTGGGGTGGTGCGAGGGCTGTTGGTCCAGTCAGGCCGGGCCGGGATGGGAGGGCAAGCGCGTCCGGGTCGGCGTAGGGTCAGCGCGTACTGACGGCGGCAGATCGGACGGGTGTCAGAGTCCGAGACCGCGGCTGCGACCGAGCTCCAGCCCATGGCTGAAGGCGAGTTCTTGGCCGAGTCGCCGTCCCATGTCGCTGGAGATGCCGAGGTCGCGTTTGCGGTTCGCGAGGAGGGACTCCAGCTGCGGATCGCGCTGCAGGCCGCGGGCCATGTCGGTCATGGCCTTCCGGGATGCGTGGTAACCGGTGTAATCGCCCGCGCGGTACTGCGCGCCGCTGCGACGGTCCAGCGTCTGCCAGCGTTCGACGAAGCGGTCGGCGCGGGCGCGAGGGTCGGTGCGGAGTTCGGTCTCGAGCTGCAAGGCGCGGATCGCGCGATTGAGCTGACCCTTGGCAGCGTCCCGCGCGAGGGTCGGATCCTTCAGATAGGCGGCCTCGGCATCGCGCCAGCCGCTCGGGCGCATGGCTTCGAAGGCATCCCGGGCGCGGTTGAGGATGCGCAGCTGCTCCGGGCTGGCCTTGTCGCCTTGGGCCAGTGTCTCGAAGACGTTTTGGACGGCCTCGGCATGGCGGATCATCGCGCGGGCGCGGGCCGGGCGGAGCGCCGCCTCTCGCGCCTCGGCCAGGTCGTCAGGTTGCAGGCGCTGGTCGGGCGGCTCAACGTCATGGCTTTCGAAGTCGATCCCCCGGCGCGCCGCAAAGTCCTCGGCTGGGTCAGCCTGCGCGTGGTCGAGCGCCATGTCCTTCGCCCGCTCGCGGCCGAGGGTCCGGGCAAGCCGCTCAGGGCTCGCGAAGTCGTCGCGACCGTAGTGCAGCTCCACCCCGTCGCGGTGCCGGGTGAGAGCCACGTAGCTGGCATGCGCATCGAGGCCGGGCGTGGCCAGCACATGGGCGCGGTCGACCGTCATGCCTTGGGCCTTGTGGATCGTCGCCGCGTAGCCGTGGTCGATCCGATCGTAGTCTTTGAAATCGCAGCGGATGGCGCGGCCGTCATCGGTGTGCACGGTCATCGCGTGCGGGTCCAGCGCGTCGATGGTCCCCAGCGTGCCGTTCTTCACGCCGAGGCCCCGGTCGTTCTGCAGGAACATGATGCGGTCGCCTGTGGCGAAGTCCCGCTCACCCCGCTCGACGGTCAGCCGGAACTCCGAGCCGAGATCCCCCGCCGCCCGCATCCGCTCCCGCGCGGTGAGGTTCAGCGCGCGCACCTCGTCGTTGGTATGGGTCAGGATGATGCGGCTGGCGTCGGGGTCGGCCTGCCGGTCGCGGTCCCAGCCCTCGATCAGGGCCTCGCGCGCGGCTTCACGGGTGGCCGCCGCATGGACATGGCCATGGGTCTCGTAGGCCGCCAACGCCGCCGCGGTCTGCCCAGTCGCAAGATCGCGCGTCGCCTCCCGCTGCCAGTCCTCGCGCTGGCGGCGCACCTCGCCGATCCGCGCACCGCCATGGTCTTCGTGGAGTGACCGGAAGGCGGCCCCCGCCTCGATCGACTGCAGCTGCCGCGGATCGCCGACCAGCACCACCTTGGCCCCGGCCTCGGAGGCCTGCGACAGCACACGCTCGAGCTGCCGCGTTCCGACCATCCCGGCCTCGTCGATCACGAGGATGTCGCGCGGAGACAGAGCATCCCGGCCCTGCGCCCAGCCGTGTTCGAGGCTCGCGATCGTGCGGGACCCGATCTCCGATCCGCCCTCGAGGTTCTCGGCCGCGATCCCCGAGAGCGCCGCGCCGCGGACGCGGTAGCCCGCCGCCTCCCAGGCCTCGCGCGCCACGCCAAGCATCGCGCTCTTCCCCGTCCCGGCATGGCCGATGACGATCCCGAGATCGCGCCCGTCGGTAACATGAGTGAGCGCCTCGGCCTGCTCTGCGGACAGGATCAGACCGCGCGCCTCGGCACGGGCAAGGGCTGCATCGCGGTCACGCGACTCGACCGCGTGCCGCGCCCGCTCCGCCATAGTCAACGCCGCGCGGTGCAGGCGCTGTTCGGTCTCCAGCATGTCGCGCGTGGTGAAGCGCTCGTCGCCCCGAGCATCCTGCCCCAGCGCCACCAGGTCGGGCGTGCGGCGCATGGCCCCCAGCACAGCGTCGAACAGGCCCGGCCCGTCGCTGTGGCGATGCGCGAAGGCGGCCATGTCGCGCCGGTTGAAGGTTGCCTGCTGCCGGGTTATCGCGTCGAGTGCGAGGCTCGGGTCGGCGATGATCCGGGTGCCGTTCTCGCGCGCGATGGACCGGTGCATCTCGGCGCGGTCGGCCTCGCGCCCCTCGCCAATGATCCGCTGCGCGGGCGCGCCGATCTTGTCCTGCGGTTCCAGCGCGATGCCCTGCGCCTCGAGGCTCCGATGATCGATCCGCGCGTCGATGTCGAGCTCGGCCAGCCGCGCATTCGCGACCTCCGCCCAGCGTTCCCGCCAGCGTACCAGCAGGTCGGTGCGGTTCCACTCGCGTACCTTGGGGCCAAAGCCGTTCTCGTCCACTGACCGCATCGTCAGCATCACATGGGCATGGGGTTTGGGCATGCCGTCGGCGGTCCGGTCCCAATGCACGTTCAGGTCGGCGATCATGCCGCGCTCGACGAACTCGGACCGCACGAAGTCGCGCGCCAGATCGATCGCCTGCGCTTGCGTCATCTCGCGCGGCAGGGCGAACTCCAGCTCGCGTGCGAGCTGCGCGTCGCGTCGCACTTCACAGGCCTCGACCGCGTTCCAGAGGCATTCACGATCCGACAGGGCATCCGGCGCCCCCTCGGGCAACCGCACCTCGGAATGCACGACGCCGCGCTTGGCGGTGAAGTCGTGGCTGCGCTCGATCCGCTCGTCGCGGAGCCGTGAGGCCGAGCGGTAGGCGGCGGCCGCGACCGCACTCGCGCCGGAGGACCGTCCGATGACCTTCATGTGGAGGTGATAGATCGCCATGATGAGGCGATCTGTGCCACGGGCACCGCGACGTCGGAACGACGTATAAGCGCGCCCTCCCTCGAAAAATTCTCGGTCGGGACCGGGCCGTCCCGCGCTGTCCCGGCGACCCTGGAGCCTTTCGGCCGGGGTACGGCTATCCTCATCGCATCAACCACTTGAGGAGGATGACATGCGCAAACCACGGGATTACGACGCAGAGCTGAAGGCGCTCGAGGACAAGGCGCGGGAGTTGAAGACGCGCAAGGTCCAGCAGCTGGGTGAGCTGGTCATCGCAACCGGGGCCGACGCGCTGGCGCCCGAGGAATTGGCGGGCGCGCTGAGCGTGCTGGCCGAGACGACGGACGCGGCGATGCGGGAGGCCTGGGCGAAACGCGGGGCGGTGATGTTTCGGGGCAAGACCCGGCGATCTGGTCAGACGGATAGCGGCGACCGAGGCGGCAGTGAAACGAAACCGGGCCGCGCTGAACCGCCTGCAGGCGGCCCGGGCGCGGCATGACCGGCGCGACTGGCAGATGGACCGGCGCAAGCGCACCCGGCAGCTGATCGAGCTCGGCGGGCTCATGAAGAAGGCGGGCATCGTCCAGATCACGGGCGATGACCGGACGCTCATCTTCGGCGCGCTCCTTTGGATGGCCGACCGGCTCGAAGGTGAGCCAGGCGAGCACGCGCGCAATGTCTGGCGCGACTGGGGGCGCGCGGCATTCGAGATGGAAGCGAAGGAGAAGGCAGGGAAGTGAGGAAGTGAGGAAGTGTACCCGGCTCACCGGACCAGCTCCACGACCTCGCCGCTCTTGCCCGTGGCGAACCTCCCCCAGGCGTCCATCAATGCGCGGCGGCGGTCGAAAAGATCGGAGCGCGCATAGGCCCGTTCGACCTCGTTGCCGGTCGCATGCGACAGCGCGGTCTCGGCCACCTCGCGATCCGCATGGGCGCTCTCGCTGCACCAGTCGCGGAAGGTGGAGCGGAAGCCGTGCACCGTGAACCCGTCCGCGCCCATGCGGCCAAGGAGCGGCTTGAAGGCCATGACGGAGAGAGGCTGTGCCTTGTGATCTTTGCCGCGTTTCGGGCTGGGAAAGACGCAAGTTGGATCGAGGCCACGGACCTTTTCGAGCACCGCCAGCGCCTCGGGCGAGAGGGGCACGCGATGCGGTACTCCGCGCTTCATCCGCGCGTCGGGCACCAGCCACACACCGGCCTCCAGATCGAGCTCAGACCATTCCGCGCCCCGCACCTCGCCGCTGCGCAGCGCGGTCAGGATCAGGAATTCGAGACACCGGGCCGAGACCGCCTCGCGCGCCGCAAGCTGCGCCATGAAGGCAGGCAACTCGCGCCAAGGCATCGCCGCCATGTGCTCGGCCTTCCGCTTCACGGCCGGCAGCGCCTTCTTCAACCCCGCAACGGGGTTCTCGTGCGGATAGTGCCCTGCCCCTTTCGCCCAGTCGAAGACGGCGGCAATGCGCTGTTTCACCCGGCGTGCCGTATCATGCTTCTTCGCCCAGATCGGGTTCAGGATGGCGAGGACATCGGCCGAGGTGATGGACTGGATCGGACGCTTGCCGATCTTCGGGAAGGCGTAGAGTTCCAGCGACCGCAGCCAGAGCTCCGCGTGACGGTCGCTCTTGAGGGTGCGGGAGAGCGAGGCGTGATGACGCTTCGCGGCCTCTTCGAAGCTTAACTCTTCGCGTTTCCGAAGCAGGTCCGGGTCGCGCCCCGACCGGGCCTCGGTGCGCAGCTTGCGCGCCTCCTCGCGGGCCTCGGCGAGGCTCATCCAGGCGAGGCTGCCCAAGCCCAACTCCCGACGTCGGCCATGAACGAGGGTGCGCAGGATCCAGGATTTCGCGCCGGTCGGCCCGACCCGGAGGTAGAGCCCGTCGCCATCTCCATACATCCCCGGCTTGCGGGTTGCGGCGACGCGCTTGACCGACAGTTTTCCCATCCTGCTGCCCTCTCAGGCCTAAACTTCTGTCCCGCCATTTGTCCCACCACTCGGCATGAGAAATGGTGGGACAAATGGTGGGACAGAGTGAAATCGACTGGGACAGGTGAGGCCCCGTTTATCTATCAAGCATATGCTAAGAAATGATTTTTTGCAATGTCGCGAGACAGTATGACGAAGGGGTTATGTAGCCCTACGGGCTGCCACTGGTTTTTCCCTGAAAAGCTGTCTTGCAAAACCCTTTGGCCGGCGACATATCCACGCCATGACCGGGATCAAAGTTCTTTGCATTGTCATGTTCGGCCTGCTTGCGGGGCAGGGCCTTGCGCAATCGGACAGCACACCCCGTGTGCCGAATTCTGCGGCTGAAATCAGCCTGTCTTTTGCGCCTTTGGTCAAGGAAGCCGCACCCGCCGTTGTGAACATCTATGCACGCCGCGTTGTTCAATCACAGCGCAGTCCGTTCGAAGGCGATCCGTTTTTTGGAGGGCTTTTCAGAGACTTCGGCGCGCCGCGCCCTCGGGTTCAGAACTCTCTGGGCTCTGGGGTTATCGTGTCTCCGGATGGGTTCGTCGTGTCAAATTACCACGTCGTCGGGCAGGCCGACGATATTCGTGTCGTGCTGAACGATCGCCGCGAATACCAAGCCCGCGTTTTGATTGGTGACGAAGAATCCGACCTCGCAATTCTCAAGATCGACACCGACGCAATGCCGTATCTTACATTGCGCGACAGCGATACGGTTGAGGTTGGAGAGTTGGTTTTGGCCATCGGCAACCCCTTTGGTGTGGGTCAGACGGTGTCTTCAGGTATCGTTTCTGGTCTTGCCCGGTCCGGTACGGCCACCGGGAATGGGCGTGGGTATTTCATCCAGACCGATGCGCCGATCAATCCGGGAAATTCCGGCGGCGCACTGATTGATATCGCGGGGCGGATGATTGGGATCAACACGTCGATCCTGACACGGTCCGGTGGGTCGAACGGCATCGGGTTTGCCATTCCGGCCGCATTGGTCGCACAATTTCTGGATCAGGCGCGCGCTGGGAAAACCGCCTTTGAACGTCCTTGGGCCGGCGCGACCGGGCAACCGGTGGATGCCGATCTGTCCGATGGACTTGGTTTGCTGCGTCCCGAAGGTGTCATCATCACCGCGTTGCATCGTGCCAGCCCGCTCTCGACTGCGGGCATTGACGTGGGCGATGTCGTTGTCGAAGTTGCGGGAAAGCCAGTGAACACACCCGCCGAGATGTTGTTCCGTATGTCGGTCGAAGGTCTGGGTGAAGAGGTCGAGATGGTGTACCTTCGAAATGGTGAGCTTTTTCACACCACTGTCGCCCTTATCGCGCCGCCTGACCAGCCACCACGAGAGGCGCGTGTACTGTCCGAGGGAGAGGTCCTGACGGGACTGCACGTGGCACGGGTCAATCCGGCGGTGACGGCCGAGCTTGGGCTGCCGTTGAATAAGGATGGCATTGTGGTGATCGAAGCAGGACCGTTGGGGCGTCGTGTTGGGCTTCAAACAGGTGACGTGATCCGCCGGGTGAATCGCTTTGTTATTCAGTCACCATCAGATGTTGGCCCTGCCCTTAGACAGGCCGCCCCAAACGTGTCGATCGAAGCGGAACGAGGCGGACAACGCCTGATCCTTCGGTTCCGGGCTTGATCGGTGGCGGACCTGTTCGACACGGGTGACGCGCCCAAAGAGGCGCCTCGACCGCTCGCGGATCGGTTGCGCCCGCGCAAACTTTCCGAAGTGATCGGCCAGTCGCAGGTCATCGGGCCTGACGCGCCGCTCACCGTGATGCTTGAGGCGAGCAGCCTTGGATCGGTGGTTTTTTGGGGGCCGCCGGGTGTGGGTAAGACCACGATTGCGCGCCTGCTCGCAGATGAGACAGAGCTGCATTTCGTCCAGATCAGCGCGATCTTTTCTGGCGTTCCTGAATTGCGCAAAGTGTTTGACGCGGCCAAGCAACGGCGCAAAGCGGGGCAGGGCACATTGCTGTTCGTGGACGAGATCCACCGTTTCAATAAGGCGCAGCAGGACGGGTTCCTTCCGCATATGGAAGATGGAACGATCCTTTTGGTTGGCGCGACGACCGAAAACCCTTCTTTTGAGCTCAATGCCGCTTTGCTCAGTCGAGCGCAGGTTCTGGTTCTGGAACGGCTCAATCTGGTCGATCTCGAACGCCTAGCCCAGCGCGCAGAAGCCGAATTGGACCGGACTTTACCGTTGGATGCCTCGGCACGGGAAAACCTGTTGGACATGGCCGATGGCGACGGTCGTGCGCTGCTCAATCTGATTGAGCAGGTTATGGCGTGGCATGTCGACAAACCGCTTGATAGTGCGGCGCTTGGGCAGCGCTTAATGAAACGCGCGGCGCAGTACGACAAATCGGGGGATGCGCATTACAATCTGATTTCGGCGCTCCACAAATCGGTGCGCGGGTCAGACCCGGATGCCGCTCTTTATTGGTATGCGCGGATGCTCGATGCGGGCGAAGACCCCCGCTACCTAGCCAGACGCATCACCCGCATGGCGGTCGAAGACATTGGGTTGGCCGATCCGCAGGCGCAAGCAATCTGTCTGCAAAGCTGGGAAACCTTTGAACGTCTCGGCAGCCCTGAAGGCGAATTGGCCATCGCGCAGGCGCTGGTCTATATCGCCCTCGCGCCAAAATCGAACGCGGTCTACGCGGCTTACAAAGGCGCACGCGCGGCAGCGAAAAAGACCGGATCACTGGTGCCGCCCAAACACATCCTGAATGCCCCGACCAAGTTGATGAAAGAGCAGGGCTACGGCACTGGCTATTCCTACGATCATGACGCTGAAGACGGGTTTTCGGGACAGGACTACTTTCCGGAATCAATGGGACGAACCGAGTTCTACGCACCAGTCGAACGTGGTTTTGAACGTGACCTGAAAAAGCGCATCGACTATTTCGCCAAGCTGCGGGCCAAGAGAAACGACTGACGGATTAGGCCGAGACTCTGATCCAGCTGCCCATGCCCGCCTGATGATGGGCCAGCATGTGGCAATGGAACAGCCAATCCCCGGGATTGTGCGCCTGAAACGCTATTTCGCGAGTTTCCTGCGGGTTCAGCAGGATCGTGTCGCGTAAGGGCCCCAGTGACCCATCTGCCAGAACCTCCGAGAAATGCATCCCGTGCAGGTGCATCCCGTGCGGGAACGCCGTGTTGTTGGCCATGCCAATCCGAGCGCTTTCGCCAAGCGACAGGTCCAGCAGCGGTGTTTCGGGTCGCCCCGCCACGCCGTTCAACGCCCAGAAGAGGCCACGTTGTCAACGGCGGAGTAAAATTAGGCCACGGGGCGGCGCAAAACTGGGCCACTTTGGGTTTACGCGGGACGCGGGTGATGAGCGGCGGCCAGTCAGCCGCGCTCTCCATGTAGCTGGCGGGTGACTGGCCGCCTTGGACCGTCAGGTCCAAGTCTGGGCTTTGGATCAGTTGATGTTTTCGCCGGGCTTGCGTGCGCGGCTTTGCGCGAGGCGATAGCTTTCGCCGTTCATCTCGAGGATGTTGACGTGGTGGGTCAACCGGTCGAGGAGCGCGCCGGTCAGCCGCTCGGTGCCGAAGGTCTCGGTCCATTCATCGAAGGGCAGATTGCTGGTGATCAGCGTGGCGCCGCGCTCGTAGCGCTGGGAGATCATCTCAAAAAGCAGCTCGGCGCCGGTCTTGGACAGGGGCACGAATCCGAGCTCGTCGATGATCAGCAGCTTCACGGCAGCCATCTGCTTCTGGACGCGCAGCAGCCGACGTTCGTCTCGCGCCTCCATCAGCTCGTTGACCAGCGCGGCGGCGGTGGTGAAGCTGACAGACATGCCCTTCTGGCAGGCTGCCAGTCCCAAGCCCAGTGCAATGTGGGTTTTGCCGGTTCCGCTGGGCCCGAGGGCGATCACGTTCTCACGCCGGTCGATCCATTCGCAACGCCCCAGTTCCAGCACCTGCATCTTGTTCAGCTTCGGGATCGCCTTGAAGTCGAAGCTGTCGAGGCTTTTGGTGGCCGGGAACTTCGCGGCCTTGATGCGGCGCTCGACCATCCGCCGCTCGCGGTCAATGAGTTCCAGTTCCACGAGGCGCGACAGGAACTGGACATGGTCCAGTCCTTCGGCGGCGCATTGACGCGCAACCTTCTCGTGCTCCCGCAAGAATGTGGGCAGCTTCAGCGTCTTCAGATGGTGGGCAAGCAGGATCTTCGGGGCCTCGGTCATTCCGCCGCCTCCGACATCAAGGCCATGTAGCTGGCCGCCCGCGTCGTCTCGACATTCGCCCGCGGCAAGTAGGGGTAGACATCGAGATCAAGCCTCGGGGGGCGCTTCTCCACCTGACAAAGCACGAGGTGCTTCACGGCGTCGAAGCCGACCGCGCCCAGCTTCAGGGCCTTCTTCACGGCGGCATGCAGGTCATCCATCTCGAAGGTCTCGAGCAGACGCAGCACCTGCACATACTCGCGGCGCCCCATCTTGAGCATGCGCGCCTCCATCAGGCGGCGCAAAGTCTGGAACTCTTCGGGCAGGTCCCATTCCGCCAAGGGTGCGGCCTGGTCCAAGGCATTGATCTTGCGCTCGATCAGCGGGAGGTAGTGAACCGGATCAAAGATCATGTCCTCGCGATCGTAACAGCGCGGGTGTCGGGCGATCACCTCCCCGCGACAGCCGATCACGACCTCATCGACATAGCCGCGGATCCAGACATCCTGGTGGCCATAGGCGACCGGGACCGAGTAATCGTTGGTGTCATAGCGCACGAGAGACTGCGAGCTGACCCTGCCGCCCGCTTGGTCGCAGGCGTCGAACGGGGCGGCAGGCAGGGGGCGCATCGCGACCAGATCGCGCTGCAACCTCTCACCGATCGTCTCCTTGTGACCCCGAAGAATGCGCGTCAGGCGTGCGCGGCACTGCCCTTCAAGGTCTGCGTTGAAATCGTCCCAACTGGCAAAGTGGGGGATCGGCACCATGTGGTTGCGGCGGGCGTAGCCGACCATCCCCTCGACAGCGCCCTTGTCGTTCCCCTTCCCGGGCCGACTATAGCGATCCCGAAACAGGTAATGCGACTGCAAGCCGCTGAACAGCGCGGCGCGGATGCGCGTGCCGTCCGGTTGGATCTTCGACACCAGGCAGCGGTCGTTGTCGTAGAGCACCGACTGCGGCACCCCGCCGAAGAAGTCAAACGCGCGGACATGGCCGTCTATCCAGGCCTCCGCCGTCGCCGCTGGATAGGCCCGGACGAAATAGGCATCGCTGTGCGGCAGGTCCATGACGAAGAAGTGCGCCTTCTGCTCGACACCGCCGATGACGACAACCGCTTCGCCAAAATCGGCCTGAGCATGGCCCGGCGGATGAGCCAGCGGCACAAACATCTCCCGGGTCCGCCGCTCGCGATCACGCACGTAATCCTTGACGATCGTATAGCCTCCGGTGAAGCCGTGCTCGGCCTGAAGCCGTTCCCATATCCGCTTGGCCGTATGACGCTGCTTGCGATGCACGACCTTGTCGGCTTCAAGCCAGGCGTCAATGAACTCGGTGAACCCGTCCAGCTTCGGCCGCCTGATCGGCTTGTCCCGCCGGTAGCCAGGCGGCACCGAAAAGGCCAACATCTTATCAACCGTCCCACGCGAAATGTTGAAATGCTTCGCCGCCGCCCGCGCGCTCATGCCCTCGGAACACGCCAAGCGAACCTTCTTGTAAAGTTCCACGGTATAGATCTCCCCGCCCTCCCTGCCGATGCAAGAAGGGAAAAGTGGCAGGATTTTACTCCGCCCGCAGCGAGACTATCCCGCCGCTACCATGGCCTAATTTTGCACCGCCGTTTCCAGCCACGTCCAGCAAGCTCGCGCGCACCTAACTCCTGCCCGTCGACGCGGGCAGCGCGCATGCCACCCATCGCCCCGCCTTCGATCAACAGCGTTGCGGTGCGCGCATTTGCCAGATCAATCGGGAAATCCGGATTTGGTGGCAGGATCACCTTTTCCGACCGCGCCGCTTTGGACGGACCAGAGACCGGGAAATGTGCGATGGCATATCCGCCGTCGCGTTCAAAAGTGATCAGAAACGCCTCTTCGTCATCGGTCGTGACATCGACAATCAGGTCGATGCGCTGTGCCGGAGCAAGGATAAGCTCCTCGGGTAGAGTTTGTGGGTCGTTGAGAGGCATGCCATCCAGTGCCACAACCCAGCCGTCAAACCCTTGCAGCCCAAGGGTGAACACCCTCGCATTGGCGGCGTTGATCAATCGCACCCGCACCCTTTCACCGCGCTTCAAAGGATAGGCCGGGTCGATCTGGCCGTTCGCCAGCCAAAGATTGCCGATCCGTCCAGCATGGCTGAGGTCATGAAAATTGTCGAAGGCGGCAAAGCTGCCGTCCTGTTCTAGCCGGACGTCGTCGATCATCAGGGTGATGTCCTGATCCACGTCGGGGGGATCGATTTCGTCGATGATCAAGGGGCCGTAAAGCCCGCGCTCAATCTGTTCCATGCTCTTGGCGTGGCTGTGATACCAATAGGTTCCCGCGTCCGGCAGGGCGAAATTGTAGTCGAATGATGCGCCTTTTGCGATGGGGGCTTGGGTCAGGCCGGGTACGCCGTCCATCCCGTTTTCCAGTCTCAAACCATGCCAATGTACAGACGTCGCTTGCGGGAGCTGGTTTTCCACCGTGACGGCAAGTCTTTCGCCTTGTTGGGCGCGCAGCGCAGTGCCAGGAAATGCAGCATCAAAGCTCCACATCTCGGTGTCGGGATAACCGGCAGGCAAGACCTGCTGCCGATGCACACCGGCGACCAGTCGCGATGTACTGGATTGACCAAAGCCGTCATGCGGAAAGACGCTCACTACAGCGAGAGTGCCCAAGAACTGACGACGGTGCATGTTGGCTCCTCCGGTTTTGATCAAAGAAGCTTAGTGGTCGGACCACAAAGAGCAATGGGGCATTGCTTGACTTCTTGCAGAGGTCGCGCGACAGAGCCTGCATGTTCACCACCCTGTCCCTTGTCGCCCTCGGCGGAGCCATAGGCGCGTCACTTCGGTATTTGTCCGGGGTGGGTGTACTGCGCCTGATCGGACCAACGGAATTCCCGGTGGCGATCATGTCGGTCAATATCGTTGGTTCGTTTCTCATGGGTGTTTTTGCAGCTGCAGCCGCGCATCGCGGTCTGACATCTTTTTCGCCGTTTGTGATGACGGGTGTTTTGGGTGGGTTCACCACGTTCTCGGCGTTTTCGCTCGAGACGATGACGTTGATCGAACGCGGGCAGATGGGGTCGGCTATGCTCTATGTCGTGCTTTCGGTCGTTTTGTCCGTTGGCGGGTTGGCCTTGGGGCTATTGGTGGCAAGGGGTGTCTTTGCATGAGTCAGGTTCAGATCATCACGGTTGGGCCGGGGGATTCCGATCAGCGCCTTGACCGCTGGCTCAAGCGGCTGTTTCCGCATCTTGCACAGGGGCGGATCGAGAAGATGTGCCGCAAGGGTGAACTGCGCGTCGACGGTGGCCGTGTAAAGGCCAGCACGCGCCTTGCCACGGGACAAGAGGTGCGCATCCCGCCGCTCCCGCCTCCCGGTGAGGTCGAGTCGCGCCCCAAGCCCACTGTGTCCGACAAAGACGCCGCGATGATGAAGTCGCTTGTTCTTTACAAGGACGATCACATCATCGCTCTGAACAAGCCCCCCGGTCTGCCGACACAAGGCGGCAGCAAGCAGGTTCGCCATGTCGACGGTCTTGCCGAGGCGCTGACCTTTGGTTTTGACGACAAGCCCAGGCTGGTGCATCGCCTCGACAAAGACACCTCGGGTGTTCTGCTGCTGGCCCGCACGCGCGCGGTCGCCAGTGCACTGACCGAAGCGTTCCGCGCGCGGGAAACCCGCAAGATTTACTGGGCCGCCGTGGCGGGGGTGCCGTTCCCGCAGATGGGGACAATCAAGTTTGGTCTCGTCAAGGCGCCTGGTCATGGCGCGGGTGGCGAGAACGAGAAAATGCGGGCCGTGCATCCGAAAGATGTCGCGACCACCGAAGGTGCGAAACACGCGACGACGGATTATGCCGTTCTCAGCGCACTCGCAAAACGTGCGGCTTGGGTTGCGATGGTGCCGATCACTGGACGGACCCATCAGCTGCGTGCGCACATGGCAGAGCTTGGGCATCCGATCATCGGGGACGGCAAATACGGCGGATCCGGTCAGGAAAACCTTGGCGATGGCTGGGGCGCGATGCTGGGCGGTGGGATCAGCCGTAAGCTGCACCTGCATGCCCGATCCATTTCGCTCAAGCATCCGGTCACGGGTGCGCGGTTGACCATAACCGCGCCGCTGCCGGAACACATGGAACGCACTTGGGAATTCCTGCAATGGAACCCGCGCGATGTGCCGGCCGATCCGTTCGAGGATGTCGATTGATGCCAAACCGTTTGCGGTTGGTGGTTTTCGATGTCGATGGAACGCTGGTCGACAGTAGGGCGCACATCGTGGACGCGATGGAGAGCGCCTTCAGCGGAGTTGGCCTTCCGGTGCCATCTCGCGAGGCGATCCTTCACGGGGTGGGGCTGTCGCTGCCGGAATTGATGGCACAGCTTGTGCCGGATCAGCCGCATAGCGTTCATCAGACGCTGTCCGAGGGATACAAATCCGCGTCGCTGGCCCGTCACATGGCAACAGGCCAAGATGATACAGCGGTGTTCTTCCCCGGAATTCGTGAAGTCTTGGACTGGCTGCGAGCTGATGATTTTACTCTGATGGCGACGGCCACCGGAATGTCGCGACGTGGGTTGGATCGGATCATCATGCAACACCGGCTTGACGGCTATTTCCAGACGACGCAGGTCGCTGACACCCATCCGTCAAAGCCACATCCCTCCATGCTCTATGCAGCGTTGTCTGACACTGAGGTTCAGGCGGAGGACGCCGTCATGATCGGTGACACCAGTTACGACATGCACATGGCCAAGGCGGCTGGTCTGCATGCCATCGGCGTGACTTGGGGCAATCACCCTGTCGACCTGCTTGCAGATGCCGACAAGATCGTGAACACCACAGACGAGTTGCAAACCGCATTGGCAGATTGGATCGGGGGACGCACATGAGCGAATGGGCACCGAAACGGTTTTGGAAATCCGCAGACATCCAGATCACAGACCACGGATTCGGCGTCGTACTTGATGGCCGCCCTGTCCGCACGCCCGCCAAAGCCGTTCTGCATGTTCCCAGTCGTTCCATTGCAGAAAGAATCGTTCAGGAATTCGACGCTCAGAACGAAAGGATCGATCCTCGAACAATGCCATTCACAAGAACCGTAAATGCTGCGGTCGACAAGGTGGCGGTCCAGCATGCAGACGTGGCGGACATGCTTGCGGATTATGGGGACAGTGATCTGTTGTGCTATCGCGCCGATTCCCCGGATGAGCTAGTCGCACGCCAGTCCGAAACGTGGGACCCTTTGCTGGATTGGGCGGCAGAGCACCTGAATGCAAGGCTGGAAACAAGGGTAGGGGTCATGCACGCGGCGCAAGGTCCTAGCGCGGTTGCCGAGCTCAGGCAAAAGGTTCACGCGCTGACGGAATTCGAGCTTGCAGCCTTTCACGATTTGGTGGCCATCAGCGGGTCGCTTGTCATTGGCTTTGCCGCCAAAGCCCAGCTCAAGCCAGCCGAAGAGCTTTGGGCGGCGTCACGCGTTGACGAATCCTGGCAACAGGAACAATGGGGCGAGGATGAGGAAGCCATGGAAATGGCAGAGCACAAGAAGGCTGCCTTTTTGCACGCAAGTGAATTCTTGCGATTGCTGAACGTGCAAACCTCGGCCTGACGCAGGGTAAACAGGGCGGTTCTGATCAAAAAATAGGCTATTCGGCTTGACCTCAGCGAATGAATCCTCGCAAAATCGGTGCCATCGCGAGTGGGGGATCCCTACTTTCGTCGTATGAGCGTATACGCGTTCGTGAGAAACCGCAGTGATAGCTGCGGGCTAACAGGAAGAGGTAAACATGAAAAAAATTGCAATTCTTGGCGCGATGACCGTGGCCGGCCTTTCGGCTGGTGTTGCGTCCGCTGCCACACTTGACGACGTCAAGGCACGTGGCAAGCTGAACTGCGGCGTGACCACTGGTCTCGTCGGTTTTGCAGCGCCGAATGCAAACGGTGAATGGGAAGGCTTCGATGTCGGCGTCTGCCGTGCCGTTGCGGCTGCCGTGCTTGGCGATCCGACTGCGGTCGAATTCGTTCCGACAACAGGCAAAACCCGCTTCACGGCGCTCGCCTCTGGCGAGATCGACCTGCTTGCGCGGAACACCACTTGGACGTTCTCGCGCGATGTGGACCTTGGTTTTGAATTCGTCGGTATCAACTACTACGACGGCCAGGGCTTCATGGTTCCCAAGGAGCTGGGCGTGTCCTCGGCCAAAGAACTTGATGGCGCAACCGTCTGTATCCAGACTGGCACCACCACCGAGCTGAACCTCGCGGACTTCTTCCGTGCCAACAACATCAGCTACGAGCCGGTTCCGATCGAAACCAACGCAGAAGCGCAGCCGCTGTACCTTGAAGGTGCCTGCGACGTCTACACGACAGACGCGTCGGGCCTCGCAGCGACACGCGCGGCGTTCGAAAACCCGGGCGACCACGTCGTTCTGCCGGAGATCATCTCGAAAGAGCCGCTTGGTCCGCTCGTTCGTCATGGTGACAACCAGTGGGGCGACATCGCACGCTGGACGCTGAACGCACTGATCGCGGCAGAAGAGCTGGGTGTTACGTCTGCAAACGTGTCGGAGCTGGCGTCGGCTGCAGGAAGTAACCCGGAAATCAACCGTCTGCTCGGCACCGAAGGCACACTTGGTGCGATGCTGGGCCTCGAAGCTGACTGGGCCGTCAAGGCTATCATGGCTGGCGGCAACTACGGCGAACTGTTCGAAAAGAACATCGGTGAGAACACACCGATCGGACTGGCGCGCGGTCTGAACGCGCTCTGGACCGAAGGTGGTCTGCTCTACACACCGCCGTTCCGCTAAGACATTGACTTAGGAAAAGGGCGCGGATCATTTCGCGCCCTTTTTCAAATCAAACAAAAAGCCTTCGGATCAGGCATCAGAGCGCGACAAGCGCCGCCAAGAGAATCCGGAAAAACAGGGATAAACCAATGTCCACCATTTCAGACCCACCGTCGGGGTCGTTTCAGCTGTCGATGCTGATCAACGACACGCGTTACCGGTCCTATACGTTTCAATTCATCGCGCTCATCCTGCTCATTCTGGCTTTTGCCTATCTGGGCTACAATCTACTGGCCAATCTGCAATCAGCGGGTCTGAACATCTCCTACAAATTCCTTGGCGAACCGGCCGGCTATGACATCAACCAAACGCTGATCGAATATACCAGCCAGTCGTCACACTGGCGGGCGTCTCTTGTCGGCGTGCTCAATACGCTTTTGGTGGCGTTCTTGGGTTGTATCATGGCGACCGTGATCGGCGTGGTTGTCGGGGTTCTCAGACTAAGTGACAACTGGCTCGTGCGTCAGCTTATGTCGATCTATGTTGAGATCTTCCGGAACGTTCCGGTGCTGGTCTGGATCCTGATCATCATGGCGGTCTTTATCGCCGTCTTGCCGCAACCCCGTGATTTCCGCGGAGAAGATGCAACAGCCTCGATGGTTTTTGGGGCTTTTGCGTTCACAGGTCGTGGTTTCTACTCCCCTGCGCCGGTCTTCGGTCCAGGTTCGGGTGTTGTGGTTGCCGTGTTCCTCGCGTCGATTGCAGGGATTTTTGCATTCCGCAATTATGCGAAGAAAGCACTCTATGACCGTGGCCAACTGATCCCGACACTGTGGCCTTCACTGGCGATTTTCTTTATTCCGGCTATACTTGCCTTTTTCGTCATGGGACGCCCGATCACGTTGGACTTGCCGTCGCTTCAAGGCTTCAACTTCCAAGGCGGCATCTTCATGCGCAACTCGCTGATTGCGCTTTGGTTCGCCCTGTCGATCTACACCGCGGCTTTTATCGCGGAAAACGTCCGGGCTGGTATCCTTGCCGTCAGCAAGGGTCAGACCGAAGCCGCCGCGTCCCTTGGGCTGCGTCCTGGCCGGATTATGAATCTCGTGGTGCTTCCGCAAGCGCTGCGGGTGATCATCCCGCCGCTGATCTCTCAGTACCTGAACCTCACCAAGAACTCGTCGCTGGCGATCGCGGTGGGCTATATGGACCTGACCGGCACGTTGGGGGGCATCACGCTCAATCAGACGGGCCGCGCCATCGAGGCGATCTTCCTGCTCATGCTGTTCTACCTCGCCATCTCGCTTGCGATTTCTGCGATCATGAACGTGTACAACAACGCCGTTAAGCTGAAGGAGCGCTGAGATGTCAGATACACATGCACAGACAGTCGCTTTCGTCCGCGACACGATGTTGCCCGAGCAACCGCCGCCCGCATCTGAGGCAGGTGCGATCAAATGGGTTCGTGAGAACCTTTTCAAAGGGTGGTTCAATTCGATCCTGACGATCGTGTCGATCTTCGTCATCTACAAGATCGTCTCCGGCGTGTATCCGTGGTTCGCAAACGGCATCTGGGACACCAGCTCTCTTGCAGAATGCCGTGAGATGCTGGACGGCATGACCGGGGCCTGTTTCTCGGTGCTGACGGAACGCTGGAATCAACTTTTGTTCGGGTTCACCTATCCGCCCGAGGCGTACTGGCGTCCAACGCTCGCGGTTATCCTTCTGATTGTCGCGATTGCGCCGGTCCTTTACCCCAAAGCACCACGCAAGCTGCTGTATTTCACAGCGGTTTACCCGTTTCTGGCGTTTTGGCTGATCTGGGGCGGTACGCTACTGACACCGCTACTCGTTCTCGTCGGTCTGATAGCCGGTTACTTCGCGTTCAAACAGTTCGAGCGTCAAAGCTTTGCTATGGGTATGCTGGCCGGCCTGGTCGCGACAGTGGTCGTAATCTGGGCAGGCGGGGTTATTCCGGCGTCGATGCCGGACGTTTTGGCCATTCAGGCTATCCCGTCCCGTGATCTGGGCGGCTTCATGCTAAATATGATCCTCGGCACAGTCTGCGTTTCACTGTCCCTGCCGCTGGGCATTCTGCTTGCACTGGGTCGACAGTCGTCGATGCCGATCATCAAGTGGATGTGCGTGATCTTCATCGAATTCATCCGGGGCGTTCCGCTGATCACATTGCTGTTCGTGGCAAACGTGGTTCTGGCGTATTTCTTCCCGCCGGGTTCGAATATCGACCTCGTTCTGCGTGTAATCATCATGATTACGATGTTTTCGTCAGCCTACATCGCAGAGGTGATCCGGGGTGGTCTGGCGGCACTTCCGCGCGGCCAGTACGAAGCGGCAGACAGTCTTGGTCTTGATTATGCACAGGCGACGCGTCTGATCATCATGCCCCAGGCGCTCAAGATCTCGATCCCCGGAATCGTCAACGTTGCGGTGGGGCTGTTCAAGGATACCGTGCTTGTTTCTGTGATTTCGATGTTCGATCTCGTGGGTATGATCCGCGGGCCGATCCTCGCCTCCACCGAATGGAACGGTGTCTATTGGGAACTCTGGGGCTTTGCGGTCTTCGTGTTCTTCATCGTCTGCTTCAGTATCTCGAAATACTCACAGTGGCTCGAGCGTCAGCTTGCCACCGATCACCGATAAGGAGGCCTAGCAATGGCTGAATCTGCAAATGCACCCATGGCCGTCTCTGACGAGGTGGCAATCCAGATCCAGAACATGAACAAGTGGTATGGATCGTTCCACGTCCTTCGCGATATCGACCTCACCGTCTATCGCGGAGAACGCATCGTTATCGCTGGCCCGTCGGGGTCAGGGAAATCCACGCTCATCCGGTGCATCAACGCGCTGGAAGAGCATCAGAAAGGCAAGATTACAGTTGATGGAACGGTGCTGTCTTCGGACATCAAGAACATCGACACGATCCGCTCCGAGGTCGGGATGGTGTTCCAGCACTTCAACCTGTTCCCCCATCTGACCATTTTGGAAAATTGCACGCTGGCCCCGATCTGGGTGCGCAAGATACCCAAGCGTGAAGCCGAACAGACGGCGATGCACTTTCTCGAAAAGGTGAAGATCCCAGAGCAGGCCAACAAATACCCGGGCCAGCTTTCGGGTGGTCAGCAGCAGCGTGTGGCAATTGCGCGTTCGCTTTGCATGCGCCCGCGCATCATGCTCTTTGACGAACCCACATCGGCGCTTGATCCCGAGATGATCAAGGAAGTGCTTGATACGATGGTGGAACTGGCCGAAGAGGGCATGACCATGCTCTGTGTAACCCACGAGATGGGTTTCGCCCGCCAGGTCGCCAACCGCGTGATCTTCATGGACGCAGGTCAGATCGTTGAACAGAACGAACCCGAAGAGTTCTTCAACAATCCACAGAATGAACGGACCAAACTTTTCCTGAGCCAGATCCTCGGTCATTGACGGTTCGTCACGCAATACACATTCAACGCCTCGGATCATGTCCGGGGCGTTCTTTTTTGTTGGAGCGGTGGTGGCTTAGTTCGACTATTCGGCGGCTATGATCTCGCGCGGGATCGCAAAGCCCGCGCAGTTCCCGGTGCCTTTGCGAAGATCGCTCCACGCCGACATATCAAAGTGGATCAGGGTGGTTGCACAGGTCGGATAATCCGCAAAGCGCGGGTGATCTGGCCACTCTTTGACCAAGCCCTGTGCGCACTCCGCAATTCCGTGATTGTGACCTAACAGCAGAAGGGTGTCACCCGTAACACTTCGCACGGTCTCAATGATCTCGTCGGCCTCGGCCAGATAAAGCGCGCGTACGAACTGTGTGGGAACCATAGGGATATCCAAAAGGTCCAATGTCTGCCGTGTGCGTGTCGCGGTTGAGCAAAGGACCGCATCGGGCAACCAACCTTGATCCGCCAGCCAACGTCCCATCGCTGGTGCACTCTCCATTCCACGCGCGTTGAGAGGTCTGCTGTGATCATCGCCCGAAGCTGACCAATCCGATTTGGCATGACGCATGAGGATCAGTCGTTTCACGTGGGGATGGCCTTTCCTTGAGTGCGGGTCACTCTCCCAAAAATGCACGCATGTGAAAAGCGGATTGTTCCGCGCGACGTCCGAACTTTGCCGAGATCGGACAGGCCCTGCGGACAAGGCACCCCTCGCGGCACGCCGCTCCTTCAGGAGACCGGATGTGTGCCACGCAAGCGGGGACGTCGTACTCTTGTCCGGGGGCAAGCGCGCCAACAGGGCAGGCTGTCTCGCAGGGGCGCGTGTCGCATGTCTGGCAGGGACTGACCTCTTTGGCAGGAAGGTCGAACCTCACGGGTAACGCAAGAGCCGCCCGAAAGCTGATGAACAGTCCTGCCCGGCGGTGCACGAGCAATCCAATGGGGGAAGACCAGTTTGCCCCGCTGCGTTCAGCCCACCGTAAGAAGGGCGCATAGGGCGGACCGTCATAGGGAAAGATTGCCGTTCCGTTAAAAGGAGCCGACACCGTCGCTACGACCCGCTTCGACCAGCGGTCCAATGGATGCGGCTGGCGGTCGCAATATTCAGGCGATGCGATGAAGATGTCCCAGAACCGGGGTTCGTCAGGGCCGAGAAGAACAAGCGTCTGTGTGCCGTCTGGGGCAGAATCTTCCGGTCTGGGATGCAACGCTCCGCACAGCGCCAAACCAACTGCGCGGGCAGACGTATCAAGCTGGTCGAGGGTCACCTCTTCGGTCGGATCAGCGATCCCGCGCCGTGTTCGGTAAAAAGCTCTAGCAGACAGGCATTTGGGACACGTCCATCGAGGATAACCACTGCGCGGACCCCTTCTTCGATGGCCTTGAGCGCGGTTTCCGTCTTTGGGATCATACCACCGGCAATGGTCCCATCCTCAATCATCGCGCTGACCTCTTCCGGGGTCATTGCTGTCATGACGTTACCACTTGCATCCTTCACGCCGCTGACATCGGTCAGCAGCAAAAGCCGGTCGGCCTGCAACGCGCCAGCAATTGCACCGGCTGCGGTGTCACCGTTTACGTTAAAGGTCTCATTGGGCTGCATCCCTGTTGCCACTGGAGCCACCACCGGGATGATCCCAGCCTTGAACAGATCGCGCAGAACCTGCGGGTTCATCTCCACAGGGCGGCCGACAAAGCCCAGTTCGGGGTCATCCGCTTCGCACACCATAAGGTCGTCGTCTTTGCCCGACAGACCAACCGCGCGGCCGCCTTCGTCCATGATCGCTTGTACGATCCGCTTGTTCACAAGTCCGGTCAGCACCATCTCGACCACTTCCACAGTGGCCTTGTCGGTCACACGCTTGCCGCGCACGAACTCGGACTTGATGCCCAGCTTGGTCAGCATGTCGTTGATCATCGGACCGCCGCCGTGCACCACCACCGGGTTTATTCCAACCTGACGCATCAGAACAATGTCGCGCGCGAATTCAGCCATCGCGTCTTCGTCGCCCATGGCGTTGCCGCCGAACTTAACCACCACAACGGCCCCTGCATAGCGCTGCATGAAGGGCAGAGCTTCAGAGAGGGTGCGGGCGGTTGCGATCCAATCGTGGTTCATATCTCGGGATTTCATGCCTGTTCTCGATCCAAACCGGACCTGTGTCCGGCGCTTACCTTGTGTGCGTCATGGCTTCCCCCGAGGCAAGCCGTTTTGCGCTCAGCCGATCCCGGCGATGATGCTGCGTAGGGTTGCAATGCCATCGCCTTTTTCGCTGCTTGTCAGGACCAGTTCGGGATAGGCTGCGGGGTGCTTGGCCAGCTTTTCGCGCACCTGCGCCAGCAGTCCGTCATATTGCGACGGCTTGATCTTGTCAGCCTTTGTCAGAACAACCTGAAAGGCGACAGCGCTCTTGTCGAGAAGGGTCATGATTTCTTCATCGACGGTCTTAATGCCATGTCGGCTGTCGACCAGCACAAACGCCCGGCGCAGGCTGGCGCGTCCGGACAGGTACTGCTTGAGAAGCGCTTGCCATTTCTCAACCACATTCACCGGAGCGTTGGCATAGCCATAGCCCGGAAGGTCGACGAGATACCGTTCCTCGCCCAGCGTGAAATAGTTGATTTCCTGCGTGCGTCCCGGCGTGTTCGATGCGCGGGCCAAAGCCTTGCGCCCTGTGATCGCATTGATCAGCGACGATTTTCCAACATTCGACCGTCCCGCAAAGCAAACCTCAATCCGGTCATCAGCCGGGAGGCCGGACATCGCAACGACACCTTTGAGAAAGTCGACTTCGCCGGCGAAAAGCTTGCGCCCCGTTTCGCGGAGGATCTCGTCTGGCTCTTCTGCCAGTGGAAAGGGTAACTTCATCTCAGACACGGGCCACCTCATCGCCGGCTTTGATCTCGCCACCGTGGATCACCTCGGCTCGCACTGAAAAATCCTGATGCCCCCAGCTTGCCAGTGCAGACAGGACATCGGCGTCGCGCTTGCCGGTTTCGGGGTTGCTATGGGTCGATTTGCACCGATCGGTTCTTTCTCGAACTCTGACGATCGTCTCGCCGATGCGGATTTCGCGATCATCCCAATCGAATTCTTCCCATGGGGCGAGACCGTCGATCCAGATGTTCCCGCGCCACCGCAGATGTGACAAGGGCTGACCGACACGTTGCTCCACGGCCCGGTGCGATGCGTGATTGCACAGCGTGATGCTGGGAAAATCACTGTCTGTGAACGCTTGCGCGTGTGCCTTGACCAGTCGCGCAGGTTGCAAGGCATCTTCCGGCACCAGATTTTTGGTCCACGCGATGAACTCTTCGCTGTTTGTATCAGGATCGAAAGTCAGATCGTCCGCGTCGGGGTGGCTGAGTGTGACATGCCCGGATGTTGCGTCGAACTTCGCGCTGATCGCCATCAGGCTGGGCAGCTTTGCAACCCGACAGAAATGGCCACAACTCACCCATTCGGACCCATCAGCCTTGGACCTGTCATGCGCCACGGCCCAAAGTCGGTCGAATGGAAGCGTTCCACCAGCTTGAACCGTCACCGAGTCCAGCTTTTCCCGACCGTGACTCTTGATCGGGTGTCGCCAGATCTCGGTTACCGTTGCTGTCATTTTTGACCCGTCTTCGGGTTGCGCTTGACGCCAGATTTGATGTTGCCAAACACGTCCGGCTTATAGCCCTGCGATCGCATGATAAGGTACTGCTGGGTGAAAGTGATCGTGTTGTTGGCGATCCAGTAAACCACGAGACCGCTGGCAAAACCGCCAAGCATGAACATGAACACCCAAGGCATCCAAGCAAAGATCATCGCCTGGGTCGCATCCGTGGGTGCGGGGTTGAGCTTTTGCTGCAACCACATCGAGATTCCCAGAAGCAGAGGCAGGATGCCGATAAAGACCAGCGCCAACAGGGACCCGGGTGTCGGTGCGGCCCATGGCAAAAGGCCAAACAGGTTCATGATCGATGTCGGGTCAGGCGCGGACAAATCCTGAAACGGGCCAAGCCACGGTGCGTGACGCAGTTCAAGCGTGACAAAGATCACCTTGTAGAGCGAAAAGAAGATCGGGATCTGAAGCAGGATTGGCAAACAGCCAGAGGCCGGATTCACCTTTTCCTTCTTGTACATCTCCATCATTTCTTGCTGGAGCTTTTGACGATCGTCGCCCGCACGTTCCTTGATCTTCTCCATCTCGGGCTGAAGTTCTTTCATCTTCGCCATCGAGACGTAGGATTTATAGGCCAGCGGAAACAGCACAGCCTTGATGATCAGCGTCAGACCAATGATCGCCCAGCCCATGTTGCCGATCAGCACGTTCAGATGGTGCAGCAGCCAGAAGATCGGCTTGGTCAGGAAAAAGAACCAACCCCAGTCAATCGCGTCGATGAATCGATCCACGCCGGATTGCTGATACTCGCGAATGGTTTCCCATTCTTTCGCTCCGGCAAACAGTTGCGTGGACACTTCGCGTGTTTCGCCAGGGCCGATTGTGATTGTGGGCTGGACGGCCTCGGTCTGGTAGATGTTGCTGGCGTCGCTGTATTTCGCAACCTGCCGGAACGCGGTGCCGTTTTCAGGGATGATCGTCGTCATCCAGTAATGATCAGTGAAACCGATCCAGCCGTTTTCAGCAACCTGCGTGACCTCTGCGCGGGCTCCCTCGGCGGGATCAACGGCAAAGTCGGTCATGTCGGAATAGTCGATCTCGGCCAGAGTGCCGTCTGCCATCGCGACAACACCCTCGTGCAGAATAAAGAAATTCTTCAGATCGGCCGGTTCCCCATGCCGTGCAATCAGGCCGTAGGGGGCCATGGTCAGGGCGTCGCCGCTGGTGTTTTCGACCGATTGGGTCACCGTGAACATGAAATCTTCGTCGATTTCGATGGTGCGGCGGAACACGGTCCCGTTCGGGTTGTCCCATCGGAGTGTCACGGGGCTGTCTGCGTTCAGTGTGTCGCCGGATTCGACGCTCCAGTTTGTGGTGACACTGGGCACGTCGTCCAAGGTCAGCCCGCCGCCGGGGGCCCAGCCGAACAGAGCATAGTAGGGGCGCTCGGATCCGACGGGGTTGAGCAGATGAACAACATCTGCATCTTCGGCAAGGCTCACTCGGTAGTTTTTGAGGGAAAGGTCATCAATCCGCCCGCCGACAAGCGAAATCGAACCCACAACGCGATCAGTCTCGATAGGAACGCGAGGCGCGTCCTCGACAACTGTGGGGCTTGCCTGCGTGGTGACGCCCGTGCTTCCGGGTGCGGCGTCCGGGGTTGCTGCAATCGTCGGTGTTGCGCCCTCGGCTGCGGTGGGCACAGCTGCATCCGGATTGACCGTCGGTTCGGGCGGTGGAAACAAGACAAACCATACCAGAATGACCGCAAAGCTCAGCGCTGTTGCGACTAAAAGGTTCTTGTTCTGATCGTCCATAGGGGGCCGCCGCCTGTGGTTTTTGGATTACCGCTGCGTTCAACAGGCACTGTGCCTGAACGTCAAGCGGATTCACAGTAAAGACCGGTGCGGTGCGGCATTTGTTCAGCAGCTTGTGACAGGTCGTGTTTCGGATTGAGCATTTACTTGATGCGGTGAATCACACCCCGGGTCGCACTCTGGTTTTTGGTTTGCCGTTCAGCCAGCCAGTGACCAATCTCCGAAGCGCTTGCAGGAGTGGCGAACACGTTGCCTTGTGCGTAGGTACAGCCGAGATCACGCAAGACACCTTGCTCTTGTAGCGTTTCCACTCCGGTGGCGACGGCTGGGATGTCCAGTCGTTCGCACAGACCAAGCAGCGCATAAACCGCGCGCCTTTTTTCATCAGAAAGTTCGACATTTCTAACAAGATCGCTGTCGAGTTTGACGCGCATCAGCGGCACATGTTGAAGCGCGACGATGCCGCAATCTTCCGCCCCGAACCGGTCAAGATCAAACGCGCAACCATGCGTGTGCAGTTCGCGTAGGTTGCGTTCAACAACGGCGTCGCGTTCTGTCGCCAAGGCACGATCGGAAATTTCGAGGATTATGCGGGTCGATGGCAGTCCGACGCGGACAAGATCCCCTTTGATGCGCGCAGCAAGGTCTGGATCGCGCAATTCGTCTTCGGAAAGGTTTACGCTGATGGTCTTTATGTCGAACCCGGAAGCGTCCCAGTCCAACAAGGCGGTCATTGCCTGCAAAAAGATCGTGCGACCCAGTCGTGACATCTGCTGGCTGTTTCGGGCAGCCGACAGAAATTCTGTGGCAGTAAGAACGCCGCGGGTGGGATGATCCCAGCGGGCAAACGTTTCCATCCCGATCACGTCACCTGTGCGCAGATTGACCTGTGGCTGAAAAACCGCCTGTATCATCCCCTGATCCAAGGCCGCGGAGATTTCGTCCTGCAAGGTATGTCGAGACTTGTGGTGGCGAGACAACCTGTCTGACCAGAGACGTGTTGTGCCAAGCCCGGACACTCTTGCCTCTTCCACAGCTTCGTTTGCCGAGTGTAGCCACGTCTCGGCCGTCACGTTGCGCCCGAAGTTCAGCGAAGACGCAATTCCGATACACGCCAAGCACGCGTGCGACACACCTTCGATCGCCAAAGGCGTTTCCACGGCAGAGCGCAGGCGTTTTCCAAGGCCAAGAAGGTCGTCGAGACGCAATCGAAAACCCGGCGCAATCAAGACTGTGAACCCTGTTTCGTCGTCATGGAACACATGGTCCGCTGCGCGCAGCGAGGACCGTAGCCGCGACACCATCAATGCGCGTGCATCCGCAGCCCTTTCTTCACCGAAGCGTTTGGATATCTGATCCAGTTCGGGAACCACGAACTGAAAGCAGGCGGTTGTCTGTCCATTATGCTGTGCGATTTCAAGAAACTCCTGCGCAACGCCCAAGAGCGAAGGCGCGGCCAGACGTTCGCTGCTGCCAGCATCGAAATGCCGACCAACACCCCCGAAAGCAGCGTAAACCAAAGGAATTGCAATCGAAAAAAAGACCAAAAACGCCTCACCACCGATCCAAAATGCTGAAAGGCACAGCGCTGGTAGAAACGCCAGCATGTGCGCGCCGGTTACCCCTTTTTTCAGTGCAGGCCAAAAGCCGGAGAAATCCAAATTCGGTCGCATTGAAGGCCCGCCCAAAAGATGTGTTTCGGGCAGGATCGCGCAATTTAGGTAAGCGGAGGTTTAACGCAGCTTCGGAATGTCCGAAGAATTTTCACCATCGTCAGCCAGTCGCGTCGAAAGTGCTTTGAAATCAAAAAGCTCGCTGTCCAACAAATGCGAAGGACGCGCGTTTGTCAGGGCGCGGAAAATCACCTGGCGCCGACCGGGGCTGTTTTTTTCCCAGCCGTCAAGGATGGCTTTCACCTGCTGGCGTTGAAGCCCGTCCTGGCTGCCGCAAAGGTCACAGGGAATGATCGGATACTTCATCGCACGGGCGAATTTCTCGCAATCGGCCTCGGCCACATGGGCAAGCGGGCGATAGACAAAAAGATCCCCGTCCTCGTTCACCAGTTTCGGGGGCATTGTCGCGAGGCGCCCCCCGTGGAACAGGTTCATGAAGAAGGTCTCGAGAATGTCGTCGCGGTGATGGCCAAGCACCACGGCATCGCACCCTTCTTCGCGGGCGATGCGGTACAGGTTTCCGCGTCGCAACCTGGAACACAGCGCACAATAGGTTCGGCCCTGAGGCACCTTGTCCATAACGATGGAGTAGGTGTCTTGGTATTCGATCCGGTGCGGAACGCCCATTTTTTCAAGGAAATCTGGAAGAACCGTCGCAGGAAAGCCGGGTTGCCCTTGACCCAGATTGCACGCAAACAAATCTACGGGCAGCAATCCACGCCACTTCAATTCGTACAGCACCGCAAGAAGCGTATAGCTGTCTTTGCCACCGGACAGGCACACCAGCCATTTCGGTGTTCTCTCGGGGTCGCGCGCAACCATGCCGTAATGCTCGACTGCCTCGCGCACATTTTGCACGATGCGTTTGCGCAGCTTTTTGAACTCGGTGCTTTTTGGCGCACCGTAGAACAGCGGGTGTATGTCGTCAGCATCATCAAGCATGAGCGGCATGTACGGCGGATCGCGCGGTTCAGCAAGCATCGCGTTTAAGGCCCGCAGCTTTCAGGTTCCATGTTTGCGCTTGGCTCGCAAGGTTGGGTCGGCTTGGGTCGGGTCTTCGGGCCAGGGGTGTTTTGGATAGGCCGCGCGCATGTCCTTGCGCACATCTGCATAAGAGCCCGCCCAAAAACCGGGCAGATCAAGCGTCGTTTGAACCGGACGGTGCGCCGGGGACAGCAGGGTGACACGCAGCGGCGTCTTGCCGACACACGGGTGCGTCTTCTGACCGAACAACTCTTGTAGGCGCAAAGAGATTTCCGGATGTTCGCCTGAATAGTCGATGGGAATTTCGCGTCCCAAAGGTGTTGTGAACTTGCCAGGAACAAGCCGATCCAGATCTTGCATCTGTCCCCAATCCAGCATCGCGCGGAGAGCCGGCAAGAGATCGAACCGCTTCCAGTCATCGGCACTGCGCACAGAGCACAGATGCGGCAAGAGCCATGCTCCAAGGCTGTTCATCAAGGCCGGGTCCGACATGTCCGGCAAGGCCATTCCGGCCGCACGACCAAGGCGAACACGGGCTGTGAACCGACGCGCCACATCGCTCATGGCGGGAGTCAGCCCCAAGTCGCGCACCCCGTCCAGCATCGCTGTCGCGATCTGCTCTGCTGCAGCGTCTTTCCACACGCGGTCGTCCAGCGCGATCGCACCAAGCTTTTCCTGCTGGCGTGCCACCACGCGGCGCTCGCGTTTTGACCACTCGCAGATGTCGGCCCAAGCGATCTGGTCGGGAAACAAGGCCCGCACAGCGCTTTCGGAAATCTGAATGGCTTGCCGGATACGCGCCTCGCGTGGATTTCCGTCAAGATCAGTTGTCACGATCAGTCGCGCCCCGGCCAAAGCATCTGTGCTGTCCATCACCGCACCTTTTCCCCCAGACAGTTGATACCGGGGGGCATCGCCCTTACGCCGCAATCCGATCCGATCAGGATAGGCCAGTGCCGTCATTTCCGCGATGCTCAGTTCGCTGGTCGCCGTCTTGGGGGCGGCACGAGTCAAACGTTTGGCTTCGTCGCGTATGCGATCCATCGCGCCACGGTTGAGCACCGCGTTGCGGCGCTCTTCGAACCGCGCCGGTGCGCGCAGAGCTTCCATCCGTAAGGCCAGATCAACCCCGGCACCTTGCACCGGATCCCGGTTAGACAGCAAAGCAGCCAGCGGTGCGGCGTCCGGCCCGGCGATGCCGATCATATGCGCCAGACGGGGGTGAAGGGGCAAGGTGGCCAGCGTACGTCCATGCTCTGTGATGCGGTTCTCGTGGTCCAGAGCGCCCAGCATGCGCAACAGGGATCGCGCTTCGGCAAACGCGCCTTCGGGTGGGGGCGTCAGGAAGGACAGGTCGCCCGGTTGCGCCCCCCACAGGGCAAGTTCAAGAACAAGCCCGGCAAGGTCTGCAGCTTCGATCTCGGCCGGGGGAAATGCGGCCAAAGCCCCATCCTCGCCCTTGGTCCAAAGCCGAAAGGCCACGCCCTCTGCCACCCGTCCGGCGCGCCCGGCGCGTTGGGTGGCTTCGGCCTTGGTCACTTTCTCGGTCACCAGCCGCGACATGCCAGACCCCTGATCAAACCGTGATCGCCGCGCCAGCCCGCCATCGACCACAACGCGAATGTCCTCGATGGTCAGCGAAGTTTCCGCAATCGACGTGGCCAGCACAACCTTGCGCCCTGATCTTTGCGGTTGGATGGCCTCTTGTTGTGCCTTGAAAGGCAACGCGCCGAAGAGTGGCTGAAGCTGGCAGTCTTTCGCTAAACGTCCGGCAAGGGCTGCTTGAACGCGTCGGATTTCGCCCTCTCCGGGAAGAAACGCCAGAACGCCGCCCTCGGTAGTCTTGGTCGCATGGCTGATCAGGTCCGCCATGGCGCTCTCGAAACGGATGGACTTGCCGATGGGTTTGTCTAACCAGCGGGTCTCTACGGGAAAGCTGCGTCCTTCCGATGTGACGATCGGCGCGGCCATCAGCCGGGCGACGGGTTCAGCGTCCAAGGTTGCGGACATCGCAACAAGGATCAGGTCCTCCCGAAGCGCGCCACGGATTTCAAGACACAGGGCAAGACCAAGGTCGCCATTCAGGGAACGTTCATGGAATTCGTCGAAGATGACTGCGCCGATGCCAGACAATTCGGGGTCCGACTGGATCATCCGTGTCAGGATGCCTTCGGTCACCACTTCGATCCTGGTTTTGGCGGACACTTTGCTGTCGCCCCGCACCCTGTATCCAACCGTCTGTCCTGCGGTCTCGCCAAGGCTTTCGGCCATCCGCTCGGCTGCAGCACGCGCAGCAAGGCGCCGTGGTTCGAGCATGACAATGCGCTGTGTGGTCAATCCGGCGTCGAGCATGGCAAGTGGCACGCGCGTGGTTTTCCCTGCACCGGGCGGGGCCTGCAAAACGGCACGACCGTGGTCACGCAAATGCGCGATGAGTTCGGGGAGAACGGGGTCGATGGGCAGGCGGGTCATTGCGTCTTCTAAGCCTGTCTGCCCACACGCCGCAAGCGGCGGTCAGGAAGCCTGTATCGCAGCTGTCCAAGTACTGCGTACAAATTGATCTGTCGGGCAGGCGCGAAACTCCTCAACCGCGGGGGCTGCGCCGTCCAGTGAGACAGGCACTTCCAGATTGCCCAGAACGGCAACTGCACGCCGATTGAAGTTGAGCCCGTTTAGAACGTTCCCAAAGCCGCGGTCTCGGACGGTGAGGGTGCGTGTGTCTTCGGCCTCGATCACATGTCGCGTGGTCGAAATGGTCAACCCGCGTTGGCCCTCGAACCGCATGGAAAACACGGCCGCATCCGGCCAACCACCTTCGCGCGACAGTTGGATCGCATATTCCCCGGTAGCCGGGTCATAGGTGACCATGACCGCCACGTCCGCATCTTGGTGGAACAAAGTGCAGATCGGCACGGGTGAAAACTCCCAAGCCGCTGCAGAGAGCGGCGCAATCAAAAGGGCAAAGGCAAAAGCAACCGTACGCATGACCGTATGGTAGCGTACGGTTCGCATTGTGCCAGTCGGATTAGGAAGAACGGTCGCACCGGGGATGATATTTGACCCAGAGTGCATATGTCGTGATGGCCCAAATCAAGGAGACGGCATAATGAAATGTCCCATCGACGGAACCGCTTTGGTGATCGCTGAACGCTCTGGTGTCGAGATCGATTATTGTCCGCAATGCCGGGGTGTCTGGCTTGATCGCGGCGAGCTGGACAAGATCATCGAACGCAGCGCCAGTTACGCTCCGCCGCCTCCGCCCCCGCCGGCGACGCCTCAACCCACACGCGGTCACGCCATGGGTTATCAGGACACAGGTTACGGCAAAAAAAAGAAACGTGGTGGGTTTCTGGAAGACCTGTTCGACTTCTGATCCCGCATCCCCTAGGCCGGACAAAACCGTCCGGCTCTAGGAGGCGTCATGCGTGTGTGGATTGCGATTGCGGGTTTGTTGGTCTTGAGCGCTTGTGGCGTGCCATTTGTGCCGTTCATCTGACGCTTGATTGCGGCATGCCGATCAGTATGTCCGCTTGAGGCCCAGCAGGCCAGCGAATTGTGTCACACCTTGACCCAACTGTAATAACGCTGACCGCAACAATACTTTGTTCGAGTCGATAACTGCGGCGATCCTTGAGAAATGTGTCTGCTGGCTCGCTGAGGGTGACCGCAAGAGGATTGTCTGCGCGTCTTCCATAGCGCGGAGCGTTTCCCGCTTCACCTCGGGAAGTGCGGCTTCGGTAACCGCGTCGAAACTCCTGAAGCCTTGGCGTAGCGCTGGGCGCGTCGGGTCCAGATTGGCGTCGATCACCGCGACGATGCGCGTTTCGACAAGACGCAGGGCATCATGTGCTGGTCCATAATCTGGAATGCCAGAGAGTTTGATGGCCGCGTTCCGATAACTCTTACTGTAACAATCGTAGCGATAGACATTGAGAAGCTCGCCGCATTGCCGGAAATCGTTTCGCAAGCGGCGAACCACCTCATTAGTAAGACTGTCACTCAGGGTCGTCGCACGTTGGCTCCAATTCTGTGCTTGCGCACTGGGACTACTTGAGGCCACCGATAGAATGACTGCGGCGAGGCACGACAGAAAGCGTCGCATAGAGGATCACCTTAGTTTCAAGCATCGGCCGAATGGACCGTGCGACGTTGGGATAGGATTACTCCGGACCGAGACAGGCCTCAATCGTTATTGCATAGGGATCGGCAGTCGCATGACGTTACCGTTTCTTGCGCCTTTGCACATTCCCACCACGCTGGCCCGGTCGCCCGGCCGTGGATCGCCCCGATGACTTCACCGCCGCATCTGCCGCTGCCTCAACTGCTGACTGACGCGCCAGCGGATCGTCGGATATCGCCAAATCAACCGCTTCAAGCCGCTTGACCTCATCCCGCAACCGCGCGGCCTCTTCGAATTCGAGGTTCTCGGCTGCCTTGCGCATGTCCGTGCGCAACCCGTCCAGAACCGCTTGCAGGTTCGCGCCAGCCAATGGCTTGTCGACTTTGGCGGTGACGCGGTTCATGTCCACATCGCCTTTGTAAAGACCCTGAAGAATGTCATCGACATTCTTTTTGATCGTTGCGGGCGTGATGCCATGCTCTTCGTTATAGGCGATCTGCTTGGCGCGGCGGCGGTCGGTCTCGGACAGCGCTCGCTCCATCGACCCGGTGATCCGGTCGGCATACATAATGACGCGGCCTTCAGCGTTCCGTGCGGCACGGCCAATGGTCTGGATCAGTGAGGTTTCAGAGCGCAGGAAGCCTTCCTTGTCCGCGTCCAGAATGGCCACCAGCCCGCATTCGGGAATGTCCAAACCCTCGCGCAGCAGGTTGATCCCGATCAGCACGTCAAAGGCTCCAAGACGCAAGTCACGCAGGATTTCGATCCGTTCGATCGTGTCGATATCCGAATGCATATAGCGCACGCGGATGCCTTGTTCGTGCATGTATTCGGTCAGATCCTCGGCCATCCGCTTGGTCAAAGTGGTGACCAGTATACGATAGCCGTCAGCCGCGACTTTGCGCACTTCGTCGAGCAGATCATCAACCTGCATTTCAACAGGCCGGATTTCGACCATCGGATCCAAAAGCCCGGTAGGCCGGATCACCTGTTCAGTAAACACGCCGCCGGTTTGCTCTATCTCCCATTTGGCGGGGGTGGCAGACACGAAGACCGATTGCGGGCGCATCGCGTCCCACTCTTCGAATTTGAGAGGGCGGTTGTCCATGCAAGAGGGTAGACGGAACCCGTGTTCAGCCAGCGTCATCTTGCGTCTGAAGTCGCCTTTGTACATGCCACCAATCTGCGGGACCGATACGTGGCTTTCATCCGCGAACACGATTGCATTGTCAGGGATAAATTCAAAGAGGGTGGGTGGGGGTTCGCCCGGTGCGCGGCCGGTCAGATAGCGTGAATAGTTCTCAATCCCGTTGCAGACGCCCGTCGCCTCGAGCATCTCAAGATCGAAATTCGTGCGTTGCTCCAACCGCTGCGCTTCAAGCAGCTTGCCTTCATTTACCAACTGATCAAGCCGCTGACGCAATTCCTTTTTGATCCCGATCATCGCCTGCTGCATGGTCGGTTTCGGCGTCACATAGTGGCTGTTGGCATAAATGCGGATACGTTCGAAAGTGTCGGTCTTTTCACCGGTCAGCGGATCGAACTCGGTGATGCTTTCCAATTCATCCCCAAAGAACGACAGCTTCCATGCCCGGTCTTCAAGGTGCGCCGGGAAAATTTCAAGGCTGTCACCTCGCACCCGGAACGATCCGCGCTGGAATGCCTGATCGTTGCGGCGGTATTGCTGCGCCACCAGATCGGCCATCACGGCGCGTTGGTCATAGCTTTTGCCGATATGCAGATCTTGCGTCATCGCTCCGTAGGTTTCGACCGAGCCGATACCGTAGATGCATGACACCGACGCCACGATAATCACGTCATCGCGTTCGAGCAGCGCCCGGGTGGCCGAGTGGCGCATCCGGTCGATCTGTTCGTTGATCTGCGATTCCTTCTCGATATAGGTATCGCTGCGCGCAACGTAGGCTTCGGGCTGGTAATAGTCGTAATAGCTGACGAAATACTCGACCGCGTTGTCGGGGAAGAAGCCCTTGAACTCGCCGTATAACTGCGCCGCCAGCGTTTTGTTCGGCGCAAGGATGATCGCTGGACGCTGGGTTTCTTCGATCACCTTGGCCATGGTGAAGGTTTTGCCTGTCCCCGTCGCACCCAGCAGAACCTGGTCGCGCTCACCGCCCAAGACACCTGCAGACAGTTCTTTGATGGCGGTCGGCTGATCACCCGCGGGTTCGAACTCGGTATTCATATGAAAGCGAATGCCCCCTTCCAGCTTTTCGCGGGCGCGGACTTCTGGGGCAGGTGCGTGAAGAATCTGAATATCGGACATGGATCACCTGAGGGAATCGGTTGCTGCGCCAAGAGGTGCAGTCGAAAGGGGGAAAGTCAAAATGGGCGGTTGCGGCCGGAAATGCAACCATGGTCGTATATGTCAAAGTTTACACTATAGTGTCTTGAATTCATTACATTTCACCGACGCGGCTTTTTCCGGTTTTCGGGGGTCATCTGCAGCCGCTGCTTTTTTTCTTCCAAAGCTGTACGAAATAAGTACCTTAATCGTGCAAGCAGTTGGCTTCATTCGGTTTCGGGAGGCACACACCCACCCCTCGCTCCCCGCTTCTTGTTGGCGGATAAGGCCCTGCTTGCACTGATTGTCCAAACCCTGCGACACTATCGTGACCTTGCGGATCGGGTCGTTTTTGAGCATATCTGCACCACAGACCACAAAGGTGAGACCCATGCGCGCCCGGATTTATCAGCCCTCGAGAACCGCCATGTCTTCTGGCAGCGCGAAAACGCGCCATTGGATTTTGGAATTTGCGCCCGAAAGCCCGCGCGAGATCGATCCGTTGATGGGCTGGACGTCGTCCTCCGACACGCAAAGCCAGGTGCGGCTTAAGTTCGACACGCTGGATGCCGCCAAGGCCTATGCCAAGGATCATGGTATCGAGGTGCTTCAGTTCGCGCCTAACAAGCGTAAACCTAACATCCGCGCCCGTGGCTACGCCGAGAATTTTGCGGTGGATCGCAAGGGTGCTTGGACGCACTGAATTTGTGTAAATCGGGGCGAAGTTAGCACGGAATCGGGCAAAGATTTCGCGAAGACGATGGTTTAGGCTAGATATGGGGCGCCCAGTGGGCGCCTTTTCCATATGTAGAGTCTGGTCGAGAGTTGCGGCAAAGGAGGGTCGAGATGGCGGGAAAAGCTCTGAACAAGGCGAACTTGCTGGCCTTGGGCGCAGACGTTCTGGCCGATCTGCTTCTGGAAAGCGTCAAGGGCGACGCTGCCCGTCAACGGCGCGTCCGCATGGCGCTTGCGGCGGAACAGGGCCCCGAGACCATTGCCGCCGATGTGCGCAAGCGGTTTGCGCAGATCCGGCGGGGGCGCAGCTTCATCTCCCGCAAGGCGCAGAAGACGCTGGCCAGGGAACTGTCCGACCTCACGCAGCTGATCGAAACGGGCATTGCGCCCAACGCGCCGGACCTTGCGTTCGACCTGCTTTGGGCACAACTTCATCTCGCGGCGGGCATCCACGAGCGCACGGATGACAGCTGGGGCACAATTGGCGACGTCATGCGCGACGCGATGGACGCAATCTCCCGTGTTGCTCCACCCATGACGAAAGACCCGAAAGGTCTCGCGGAAGACGTCTTCGAAGCGGTCTCGGTCGATGGCTACGGCGCGTTTGATCACGCCGCCCACGCCTTGGCCGAGGCGTTGGGTGACACCGGTCTGGCACATCTCAAGGAGCTGGCGGAAGCTGCGCGTGCTGCCCCGCTGACCGAGGCTGATCTGGTGCTCTACGAGTTCATCACCGATCCAGTACAACGCGAGGACCGCGCGCGGGTCGCCCGCGACCGGACCGTCGAGATGATCCTGCAGGATGTCGCCGATCTGCAAGGGGACGTGGACGCATGGCTGGCCCGGTACACGCCCGAGCAACTGACCTTCCACACCATCGCGCCCGAGGCCGCGACACGCCTGCTGGCCGCTGGTCGCGCCGAAGAGGCGCTGAAGCTTGTCGAAGGTGCCTTGCCGAACGACCATTGGTTCGACACCCCCGATCTTGATGAGGCGCATTTCGCCTGCCTTGAGGCGCTGGGACGCAAAGACGACCTTCGCGCAGCCCTGTGGGCGCGGTTCGAAAAGCGCCTCTGCCCGGATGCCCTGCGCCGACACCTCAGGCTCTTGCCGGATTTCGAGGACATCGAAGCCGAAGATGCCGCCCGTCAGCATGTGCTCAAATTTCCAGTCATCGACGCAGCCTTGGCCTACTGCCTGCAAGTTCAGGACATGTCCCTCGCGTCGCAACTGGTCCTGTCCCGCCATGCCGAGATCGACGGCGATGCCTACGACATCCTGACCCCGCTTGCCGATGCGCTGATGGCCACGCACCCCCTGGCCGCCGTCCTGCTATGGCGGTCAATGATCGACTTCGCCCTGACCAAGGCCCGCTCAGGCCGCTACGGCCACGCCGCCCGCCACCTCGCGTCCTGCGCCACAGCGGACATGGCGATACCGGCCTATGACAGGCACCCGACACACGTGGAATATCTCAACGGCCTAAAGACAAATCACGCCCGCAAAGCGTCGTTCTGGGAGCGCGTCGCGGATCTTGGGTGAGAAAGCTGCACGCACTGGTAATTGAGCCATGGCTGGAAATTACGGTTGGCTCTGATGGTGTGACCATTGACGACTTACGCCAGACGGCCATTGGGCGGGCACAAATGTTTTCCCTGAAAGGGCGAAACCTGTCCCGGCTGTCGCCTTGCCTTTACTCCGAAACCAACCTGCGATAGCTGTGTGTTCTGGTTTTGGAATTTGAAATTCAGGTGTCTGGAGACGACTTTGCCCAGCTACGCGACCTCGGGTTTTCGGATTGAGCCGGTCGTCGCGCTGACTTGGGATGTTGCAGAACTTGTCCATCGGCATCTCGACCTGATGCGCGCACAGACGCCGTCCGAAAGCTGCCATGTCATGAGCGCCGACGATTTATTTGCCGCCGGCGCGAGAGTATACGCTTTGCGTGATGACGCGTCCATTCTTGGCATCGCCGCGCTCAAGCCGCTGGACTCGCACCATGGTGAGTTGAAGTCCATGCACACCCGTGCCGAAGCGCGGGGCAGGGGCGTTGGTGCCGCGTTGATGCAAAAAATGCTGACGGAAGCAACTGAGTTTGGAATGTCCCGTATCAGTCTGGAGACAGGCTCTGAAGCACCGTTCGCGGCGGCGCGGCGGCTTTACGAACGCCATGGGTTCACCTACTGCCGCCCTTTTGGCGACTACGCGGAAGACCCGCTCAGCGTTTTTATGACACGAACTCTATGACCCTCTCTTGCTCCGCAAGGACAAAACCTGCAAATAACGCGCAGCGGTCCCTTAGCTCAACTGGATAGAGCAGCTGACTTCTAATCAGCAGGTTGAGGGTTCGAGTCCTTCAGGGATCGCCAGACACCTTTTTCTCTATCGTCCGACGCAAAGATTGGGGTTTTGCGACAAAAGACCCATTTTTGAAGCTGATCGATTCTTGCCTCTATACTGAGGCTAAATGAACAAAAATGGGCGGCGCCATCGGCACCGGCGTTGTTGCATTACCCCGGCCTGAGGCGTGACGTCCCCTTACCCCGCTGACGTTATGCCACGCGGACGATCTCGGCGGTGCCGAGGGCGTTGAAGCGGTTCATGAGGGCGATGCGGATGTGGATTTCGGCGGTCTGTCGGTCGGGGTCTCTTGCCATGATACGCTCGCCGAAGGATTTCAGGCAGCGCATCTTCGCCTCGATCCGGTTGCGGGCGTGGTATCCGGTCCAGCGTTTCCAGAACGCCCGCCCGTAGTATCGCGTCGCGCGCAGGGTGTCGTTGCGGGCGCGTGCAGCCGGGCAGTCTTCTTTCCAGAGACGTCCGTTCTTTCGGATCGGGATGATCGGAACGGCGTCGCGTTCGATGATGGCCTTGTGGCAGCGGCGTGTGTCGTAGGCGCCGTCGGCGGTGACCGTGCCTATCTGCTCACCTGCCGGGATCTGGCCGAGCAGGTCGGGCAGCACGGGGCTGTCGCCGTCGCGGCTGGGGGTGAACTCGACTGCCCGGATGTCCGAGGTGGTGGTGTCCATGGCCAGATGGACTTTGCGCCATTGGCGTCGGCCTTGCACCCCGTGCTTGCGGGCCTGCCATTCGCCATCGCCGAGGAACTTGATCCCGGTGCTGTCGACCAGCAGGTTCAGCGGGCCGTCCGCACGGCGATACGGGACCTGGACGGCCAAGGTCTTTTGCCTGCGGCACAGCGTGGAAAAGTCCGGCACGGGCCAGTCCAGGCCGGCCAGTCGCAGCAGGCTGGCCACCATTCCGGCGGTCTGGCGCAACGGCAACTTGAACAGGACTTTGATCGATAAGCAGAACTGTATGGCCGCATCGGAAAACACCGCCGGACGTCCGGGTCGACTGTCACGCGGCGCGCGCCAGGTCATGTCCTTGTCGACCCAGATGAGCAGAGACCCCCGCTTCCTGAGTGACGCGTTGTAGCTGGACCAGTTCGTCGTGCGATAGCGGGCGGGAGATGGCTTGCTCATGCACCGCGTCTAACGCCATGGATTCGCGAAGTGAATCCTTCGTCGTCAGACTTTTGCAACAATGCCATGCAAATGCTTGGATTGATCACGCGATTCTCAGGGCTCTGACAGTATTTCAAAACTCTGGACTGCGTGTTCTTTTGGTCAACCATCGTCCTCAAGACATGGCCACGGATGCGCTGCTATCCCGGTATCACGGTCGCTAAGAGAGCGATCTTAGACGCCCACATAGGTTTCTGACACCTCGGGCGTGATGTCCGCAAAAGCACCCGACCATACCGTTTCACCCCGTCCGAGGATCACCGCGCGGTCTGACACCTGCGCCAACTCCCGCACCGATTTGTCAATCAGCAGGATCGCGGTTCCTGTTTCTTGTTTCAGCCGCGCGATGGCGGCCCAGATTTCCTGTCGGATGATCGGGGCAAGGCCTTCGGTCGCCTCGTCAAGGATCAGCAAACGTGGGTTTGTCATCAGGGCACGTCCAATAGCCAGCATCTGCTGTTCACCGCCGGAAAGAGAAGCGGCGCGCTGGGTATGGCGTTCGCCCAGTCGCGGGAACAGGTCGGCGATGGAGCGCAAGGTCCAATCGCCTGGCTGCGCCGCCGCAATCAGGTTTTCTTCGACCGTCAGATCGCGGAAACAACGCCGTCCCTCGGGGGCGAGGCCGACGCCCAACCGCGCCACTTTGTGGCTGGGCAGGTCGTGCAAGGAGTGTCCGGCAAAGTTCAGTCCCCCCTCCGACGCGATCATGCGGCAGATCGCTTTGACGGTCGTCGTCTTGCCCATGCCATTGCGCCCCATGAGTGCGACGACTTCACCTTCCGCCACATCCAGCGTGACACCGAACAGTACCTGCGCCACGCCATAGCGCGCGGTCAGGTTATCGACCGAAAGCAGCGTCACGCCTCTTCCCCCAGATAGGCTTCACGCACGGCGCGGCTTTGCCTGATCTCGTCAACTGTCCCCGAGGCGATCACCTGACCGTAGACCAGCACGCTGATCCGGTCGGCAAGGGCAAAAACGGCGTCCATGTCGTGTTCGACCAACAGGATCGGAGCCTCAGACCGCAATTGGTCAAGGAACGCGGTCAGCAGTTTTGATCCCTCGGCCCCCAGTCCCGCCATCGGTTCGTCCATGACAAAGGCTTTGGGCGACAAGGTCAGCGCTACGGCGACCTCAAGCTGACGGCGCTGACCATGCGATAGCTCGGCACATCGGGTGTGCCGATGTTCGATCAGCCCGACACGTTCCAACGCAGCTTCGGCCTTGGCGGTCAGCGATGTGTCCGACAGCGCCCGCGACCAGAACCGCCACGGATTGCCCGAACTTCCCAGCGCCCCAAGCACGACGTTTTCGAGAACGCTGTCTTCCATCGCCAGCGCCGAGATCTGGAACGTGCGTCCCAGCCCAGCTTGCGCGCGCGCCTGTGTGCTGTCCGAAGTGACATCCCGCCCCAACAGGTGCACCGACCCAGAGTCCGGTCGCAACCCGCCACAAATCTGTGCGATCAACGTCGATTTGCCCGCCCCGTTCGGTCCGATGATGGCGTGGATTTCCCCTGCCTTCAGGTCGATGGACACGTTATCGGTCGCCGTCAGCGCGCCGAAGCTTTTACACAGGTTCCGCGTGGCGAGGATCGCCTCAGACATGGGCGCCCTCCTTACCGGTCAGCAGACCGATGAGACCGCCACGCGCGAAAAGAACGATCGCCAGAAGAATAAGGCCCAGATAAACGTGCCAGAACTCAGTGAGCGCCCCCAACCAATGCTCCAATGCTACAAACAGGCAAGCACCGATGACAGGACCATAAAGCCGCCCGACACCCCCGATGATGATGAGAACGATAAGCTCACCGGACAATTGCCAACTGAACATGGTCGGCGACACAAACCGGTTGAGATCGGCAAAGAGCGCCCCCGCTAGCCCGGTGATCGCGCCCGATATGACAAACGCCACCAGCTTGAGCCGCATCGGGTTCAGGCCCACCGTTTCGACCCGTGCGGGCACCTGACGCGCTGCGTTCAGTGCCAGACCGAAGGGCGCGTTCTGGAGCCGTGCGTTCAGGAACAGGACAATGCAAAGCAGGGCAAAGCACAGGCCGAAGAACTGGACTGGCACTAACGTGTTCAAGCCGGGAAAGCCGTTGCGCACGTAGATTGATAGCCCGTCTTCGCCGCCATACGTGCTCCAGGAAATGGCGAAGTAGTAGAACATCTGCCCAAAGGCGAGGGTGATCATGATGAAATACACACCAGAGGTGCGCAGGCTGAGCAGGCCGATGATCCAAGCGGCAAGGGCGGACACGATAACCGCCACGAGCCAGATGATCGGCATGGACTTGGTTCCGGCAAGGCTTAGCCCGAACAGATCAAGCGAGGTATAAGTCTGCGCATGGTAGGCAAGAATGCCCATCGCATAACCGCCCAAGCCGAAGAACACCGCATGTCCAAGGCTCACAAGGCCGCCAATGCCAAGGGCGATGTTCAGTCCGACAGCGGCAATCGCAAGGATCACCGCGCGGGTCACAAGGGTGATGGTGAAAGGCTCGTCTGCAACGATGGCCCAGAGCGGCACCACCAGAAGACCCGCGAAGACAACCCAGTTCAGCAGGCGTTCCGGGATCATGCGCGCGCTCCGAACAATCCAGTGGGTCGCCAGATCAGCACAAGGCTCATCAGAATGTAGATCGCCATGGAGGCCAATGCCGATCCGGTCTGCGTGGCAGCACCCGGCTCCATGAACAGCTTAAACAGCTCCGGCAAGAAGATCCCGCCCAGTGTGTCGGTCAGCCCGACTAGAAGCGCCCCGATGAACGCGCCTTTGATCGACCCGATGCCACCAATCACGATCACCACGAAGGCAAGGATCAACACGGGTTCTCCCATGCCCACCTGCACCGACTGGATCGCGCCCACCAGTGCACCCGCCAAACCGGCGAGCGCAGCGCCGATGGCAAAGACAAGCGTATAAAGCAGCCGGATATCCACACCCAATGCCGCGATCATTTCGCGGTCATTCTCGCCCGCGCGGATCTGGATGCCGATGCGCGTGCGTTCAATCAGGGCCCACAGCCCAAGCCCGACCAACAGCCCGACGGCGATCAGTGTCAGGCGATACAGCGGATATTGTATCCCACCGGGAAGGGTGACCGGGCCGGACAGGTAGTCGGGTATATCAAGGAAAAGTGGGAAAGACCCAAACAGCCACCGCGTGCCTTCCGAGAAGACAAGGATCAGCGCAAAGGTCGCCAAGACCTGATCAAGATGCGCTTTGCCGTAAAGCCGTCGGATCACTGTCATTTCTATCAGCGCGCCGGCGATTGCGGCGACTGCCAATGCGGCGCCCAACGCCAGTATGAACGATCCCGTCGCCCCTGCCACCGCGGCTGCGGCGAACGCACCGATCATGTAAAGCGACCCGTGCGCGAGGTTGATAAGCCCCATGACGCCAAAGATCAGCGTCAGACCAGCCGCCATCAAGAACAGCATAACGCCGAATTGAAGCCCGTTCAGGACTTGTTCGATGATCAGAAGTGTCGACATGCCTTCGCGCGCTTCGGTGTGCCAAGGTTCACCCCCGGCACACCTTATTGCGTCTTACATCTTGCAATCAGCGGCGTAGACGTCGGCGTGGTTCTCAAGCGCAACACCGATGATCTTGTTGGTGAAGACATCGCCTTCCTTGATGACTTCACGTGCATAGATCGTCTGGATCGGGTGGTGGTTCGGCCCGAACGTGAAATCTCCACGGGTGCTGTCGAAATCGGCGGCACGCAGCGCCTCGCGGAAGGCATCGGCGTCCGACACTTCGGCCGTGTCCAGCGCGGACAGGATCAGGTTCGCGGTATCAAACCCTTGGCTTGCATAAAGCGACGGCAGACGGCCGTATTCAGCTTGGAAGCTTTCGACAAAGGCCGCGTTGGTCGGATTGTCGATGTCTTTGTTCCATTGGCTGGTGTTTACAACACCAAGAGCCGCGTCGCCCACCGCTTGCAGGATACCCTGATCAAAGCTGAAGGCCGGTCCGACGACAGGCAGATCGACGCCGCTGTCGGCATATTGCTTGAGGAAGGAAATCCCCATCCCACCGGGCAGGAAAAAGAACACGCTGTCTGCGCCAGACGCCCGGATCTGCGCGATCTCGGCGGCGTAATCGGTCTGGCCCAACTGGGTGTAGACCTCGCCTGCCAGCTCACCTTTGAACAAGCGCTTGAACCCGGTCAGCGCGTCCTGACCCGCCGGATAGTTGGGCGCAAGGATGAAGCTGTTGGAATAGCCTGCGGACGTCGCATAAGCGCCAGCCGCTTCGTGTAGGTTGTCGTTCTGCCATGCCACGTTGAAATAGTTCTGGTGGCACCCCTGACCGGCCAGTGCAGATGGGCCTGCGTTTGGCGACAGGTAGAACTTGCCCTGCGCGGTCACGCTCGGGATCACGGCCATGGCAAGATTTGACCAGATAATCCCGGTCAGGATGTCGACCCGTTCGGACTGCACCATTTTGTCGGCCAGTTGCACAGCGATGTCAGGCTTTTGTTGGTCGTCCTCGATCACGACTTCGATATCATCCCGCCCCGACTGGCCGATGGCCAGCATGAACCCGTCGCGCACGTCGATGCCAAGCCCGGCACCGCCGCCAGACAAGGTTGTGATCATGCCGATCTTGGTTTCGGCAAAGGCGGATGTCGCGCCGATTGCCAAGGCCGCAGTGGCCATCAATAGCTTTTTCATCTGGTTCTCCCCGTTGTGATCGTCCCTTATGATCGCGCCGTTGCTACAGCCGGTCTGTCGGCGCGGGTCTGATCTGGGACGTTTTATCTGTAAATGTGTTGAACAAAGCGGACCGAAAAACAAGGCATTGCTGCGATTAACTTGTGCCATGACCGGTGCTTTGCTGCTGGGATTGCGAAAATTCCCGCTTGATAAAATCGGTTCAGGCGCGCTGGATGCTCAACCGCGCCTGTAGGCCGGTGGTCGAGTTCTCAAAGGACAGTGCTCCGTTGTGCAGTGCCGCGATAGTAGCAACGATGGACAGGCCCAGCCCGTGTCCCGCAATGTAATCGGTATTCTCGCCGCGCTCAAACGGGCCGATCAGGTCTTGAACATCCTTGGCCAGCGTGTCGGACCCTTCGTCTTCAATCACGATGGTGGCAGTCTGTGCATCGGTTTCGATGGCGACACTGGCGCTTCGCCCGTATTTCAGGGCGTTGTCGATCAGGTTGGTGATCGCCCGTTCCAATGCCACGGGACGACCGCTTATGATGACCTGCCGCCCAGTCGTGACGACGCTTTGCCCCTGCCGCGACATGAACAGCGACCTGCCCCCCTGAACCACCACATCGCGTGGGGGAACAAGGGTCACCGGCTCGCCCACGTCTTGATAGTCAGACACAATGGTTTCAACGAGCGCGTTCAGCGACAGCTTGCGTGGCGCTTCGGCATTCATCTCTGCGCGGGTGTAGGTCAGGGCGCTTTCGATGATTCCCGTCATCGAGTCGATGTCCGACTCTAGCTTGCGGCGCAATTCGGTGTCCGTAATCAGGGCTGTCCGCAATCGCAGACGCGTGGCAGGCGTGCCCAGATCATGACTGACGCTTGAGAGAACTGCAGCGCGATTGGCAAGCTGTTTGCGCTCGGCTTCGAGAAACGAGTTCAGGGAATCCACGATATCCCGCAATTCGCTTGGACCCGTCGTTTCGTAACTATCCGGTCCGCCAAAGCGCCGATTGCGGAAGGCCTGAGCAAAGGCGTCGAAGGTCTGTGTCGTGTTCCCGATCAGCGTGACCAATGCCGCCACTGCTAAAAGCGCAACCAGAACCGCCATAAGACGCATGTCGCGCGGAGCGGCGTCGCAGCCCCAGATTGCGCTGCCGTCCACCCGGTGCCATGGCCCGTTACCATATCGCGCCAACAGGATCGGATCGCTGCAATAGGTCGCAAAGAGGCGGGTCAGTGCTGCCAACTGTGCCGAGGCGCTGGGCACAGCGTCCGCTTGAATGTCCGCAACCGGATAGCGCAAAACGTCCGAAATAGCGCCAATCTGCAATCCACCCTCGTTGTTTTGCAGCGACAAAACCGTGACATAGGCGGGCTGCGGCATGCCTGAAATGCGTTCGAACTTGCCCGTTTCCGCAAGCACCGCATCCGCCGCAGACAAAAGCGCGACGTTCAGGTTGGGGTGTGTGTCCTGTCCGGTGCGCAACGCCTCGTAGGTCAGCAGCCCGGCGGTTTGCGCCGAGGCAAGATGGTCTGTCCACGATTGTGTCGACCTGAGCCACAACAGTGTTGCAACCGACCCCGACACCATCGCGATCGCGACCCATATCAGCGCGAGGCTGCGCAGCCGGACCCCGCGCTTCATCAGTCGGACTCGGCGGCTACATCGACGGCAAAGACATAGCCCGTCCCGCGTTCCGTGCGGATCATATCCGGTGCCTTGGGATCGGTTTCGATCTTGGAGCGCAGGCGACCGACAAGCACATCGATAGCACGTCCGGTGGCTTCGGGTTGGTCCTGATCGCCGGTCACATCCAGCGCTGTTGCGATTTCCTGCCGCGTCAGTGGGATATGCGGATTGGCAAGCAGCACCTTAAGAAGCGCGGTTTCACGACGTGACAGCGTGACCTGATACCCGTCGGGCGACCGGACTTCATCCTGCTTGCCGTCATAGACCCAGCCGCCAAAGCGGAACGTCTGGATGCGCCTCCTGTAGATCAGCGATGACGACCGGCGTGCCCGTGAGAGCACAGCTCGCACCCGCGCAAGCAGCAATTCCGGGTTAAAGGGTTTGGCGATGTAATCGTCCGCGCCGGTCTCATACCCCGCCATGCGCTGGTGATCGGCAGAGAGGGCGGAGACCATGATGATCGGAACATCATGATCGCGCCGCAAGCCTTGGCAGATCTCCAGCCCGCTTTCATCGCCCAGCATCACATCCAGTAAAACAAGGTCTATCCGCCCGTCATCGAGATGGCGATGTACGTCGGCTTCGGTTGCGGCAGGCAAGGCGATGCACCCGTGCTGACGCAGATACTGGCACATCATCTGGCGCATGTCCGGATCGTCATCGACGACAAGAAGTCGTGGAATCGCCATCTGCCGTTCTCCTCCCTGCACGGCACGTCTGCACCGCGGCGCCCTCTGTTATGTAACAACAGGAAACGAAATCTCGTCCAGTGTAACAGCGTGTAACGAGAGCTGTAAAAATCTGCACGCCGTAACTGAAAACCCGCCATGACGAGATTGCAATGCTAGGGGTGATTTCGCCAAACATAAGCACCTGATGCCAGAACTGGCACAGATTTTGGGAGGACTACACACATGAAATCCGTATTTTTCGGCGCTGTCTCCGCCACCGCTCTGATCGCATCCGCAGTATATGCCGAACCCCAGGCAGAAGTTCTGCACTGGTGGACATCGGGCGGCGAAGCGAAATCCGTCGCAGTGCTGCAGGAAGAATTTGCCTCGAAGGGTGGCCAGTGGACCGACATGCCCGTCGCAGGTGGCGGCGGTGACGCTGCAATGACCGCTTTGCGCGCACGCGTTCTGTCCGGCAACGCTCCGACCGCCGTTCAGCTTAAGGGCCCGGCAATCCAGGAATGGTACGAAGAAGGCGTTTTGGCCGACATTTCGTCCGTTGCCGAAGCGCAGGGCTGGGCAGACGTTCTGCCGGCGTCCATCGCTGGTCACATGAAGTGCGAAGGCACGTGGTGCGCGGCACCCGTAAACGTACACCGCGTTGACTGGATCTGGGCGAACGCAGATGTTCTCGAAGCCAATGGCATCGAAATGCCGACCACATGGGACGAGTTCAACGCAGCGGCAGAAAAGCTGCAGGCGGCTGGTATCATCCCGCTGGCGCATGGCGGTCAGGCTTGGCAGGACGCAACCGTGTTCGAAGCAGTCGCGTTGGGCGTTCTCGGTGCCGATGGTTTCCGCAAGGCGTTTGTCGATCTCGACATGGACACTCTGAAGTCCGACGAGATGAAGGCTGTCTTTGACCAGATGCGCACCATGCGCGGCTATGTCGACGACAACTTCTCGGGTCGTGACTGGAACCTTGCCACAGCAATGGTCATGAACGGCGAAGCGGCGTTCCAGATCATGGGCGACTGGGCCAAGGGCGAATTCATGGCGGCTGGCAAAGTGCCGGGCGAAGACTTCCTCTGCGCGTCCGTTCCGGGTGACGGCTTCCTCTACAACGTGGACAGCTTTGCGATGTTCGACGTGGACGGCGACGACAAGAAAGCCGGTCAAGAACTGCTGGCGGAGCTGATTGTCGGTCAGAACTTCCAGAAGGTGTTCAACTTGAACAAAGGGTCGATCCCGGCACGCGTTGACGTGTCTCTGGAAGAGTTCGACAGCTGTGCGCACCTGTCCGCCAAGGACATGGGCGAAAGCTCCGACAACGGATCGCTCCTGCCCAGCTATGCCCACGGCATGGCGCTGCGCGGTGCGCAGTCCGGTGCGATCACTGACGTTGTGACTGCGCACTTCAACTCCGACATGTCCTCGGATGAAGCCGTCAACATGCTGGCCGACGCGGTCGCCAACAGCATGTAAACGCAATCTCCCGCCCCAAAGCACCCGCTTGGGGCGGGACTTTCAGGGACAGATCCAATGACCAAGTGGCTTGAAGAAAACACGCCCAAATTGGTACTGGCGCCCTCGTTCATCGCAGTTCTGATCTTTGTCTATGGCTTCATAGCCTGGACCGCTTGGGTCTCGTTCACGCGATCGCGCCTGCTGCCACGCTATGATATCGAAGGCTTCATCCAGTACGAACGCCTGTTCGCATCGCCCCGCTGGGACACTGCGCTGAACAACCTGTTCGTTTTCGGCTTTCTGTTCATCGTGATCGCGATGGTGCTCGGGCTGGTTCTGGCGATCCTGCTGGATCAGAACATCCGCACCGAAGGCGCGCTCCGCACGATCTATCTCTACCCGATGGCGCTGTCGATGATCGTCACCGGTACGGCTTGGAAGTGGATTCTGAACCCCGGTCTGGGCATTCAGGCCATGGTCCGAGGTTGGGGGTTCGAAGACTTCACCTTCGACTGGCTGGTGAACCCGGATATGGCGATCTACACCATCGTAATCGCCGCGATCTGGCAAAGCTCGGGCTTCGTGATGGCGCTGTTTCTGGCCGGTCTGCGGTCGGTGGATGGCGAGATCATCAAGGCCGCACAGGTCGATGGTATCCCGACATGGCGCATCTACACCGCCATCATCATTCCATCGATGGCCCCGATCTTTCTCTCGGCATTCATCGTGCTGTCGCACCTCGCCATCAAAAGCTTTGACCTTGTCATCGCGCTCACCGGCGGTGGTCCCGGCTATGCGACGGATCTGCCTGCAACTTACATGTACGCGATGGCCTTTTCGCGCGGCGACATCGGTCAGGCGGCAAGCTCTGCCATGATTATGATGATGGTCGTCTTCGCAATCGTCGTCCCGTACCTCTATTCGGAACTGAGGACCAAAGATGACTGATCTGTCCATGTCTCAGGCCACGGGCCAAAACCGGACAGGCAAGATCATCCTGCGCTGGGTTTTGTATCTCGCGCTGGGTCTGTTTGCCCTGTTCTACCTTATGCCGCTTTTCGTGATGATCACCACGTCGCTGAAAAGCCTTGACGAAATCCGCACGGGCGACCTGATCGCCCTGCCACGGGACGTCACGTTCGACGCGTGGCGCACTGCATGGTCGGGGGCGTGTACCGGCATCCAATGCGAAGGCGTGCGCCCATATTTTTGGAATTCGATCCTGATCGCCATCCCGGCGGTCGCGATCTCGACCCTGCTGGGCGCGATGAACGGTTATGTCGTAGCGCAGTGGCGGTTTCGCGGCGCCAACATCATCTTCTCGCTGATGCTGTTCGGCTGCTTCATCCCGTTTCAGGTGGTGCTGCTGCCGATGGCGCGAACCTTGGGGATCATCGGCATCGCAGGCACCATTCCAGGGCTGATCTTCGTTCACGTGATCTATGGGCTTGGCTTCACCACGCTGTTTTTCCGCAATTATTATGTGTCGATCCCGTCGGAGCTGACCAAGGCGGCCAAGGTGGACGGGGCAGGGTTCTTCCGGATTTTCTGGTCGATCTTCCTGCCGCTGTCTTTGCCGATCATTGTCGTGACCGTTATCTGGCAGTTCACCCAGATCTGGAACGACTTCCTGTTCGGCGTGTCCTTTAGCCAAGCGGGCACCCAGCCGGTGACCGTCGCCCTGAACAACATCGTCAACTCGACCACTGGCGTCAAAGAATACAACGTTGACATGGCTGCTGCGATCATTGCCGCGCTGCCGACGCTGTTCGTCTATGTCGTCGCCGGCAAGTATTTCATCCGCGGTCTGACCGCCGGATCCGTGAAAGGATAAACCCATGTCTCCGATCCTGGACATCAACAACCTCTACAAAAGCTACGGCACGACGGAGATCCTCAAGGACATCAACGTGTCGATCGAACCGGGCGATTTCCTTGTGCTGGTCGGCCCTTCGGGCTGCGGCAAGTCCACGCTGCTGAACTGTATCGCCGGGCTCGAACCGATTTCCGGCGGGGCCATCAGCATCGGCGGTAAGGACATGACCCATGTCAGCCCCAAGGACCGCGACATCGCAATGGTGTTTCAGTCCTACGCGCTTTATCCGACCATGACTGTCGCCAAGAACATCACATTTGGCATGAAGGTGCGCGGTGTTGATCAGGCCACGCAGGACAAGAAATTGGCTCAGGTGGCGGCGCAGCTGCAGATCGAACCGCTACTCAATCGCAGGCCCGGTCAGCTTTCGGGTGGTCAGCGACAGCGTGTTGCGATGGGGCGGGCACTGGTGCGCGATCCCAAGCTGTTCCTCTTTGACGAACCGCTGTCCAACCTCGACGCCAAGTTGCGGGTCGAGATGCGGACCGAGATCAAGGCGCTGCACCAGAACCTTGGCGCGTCGATGGTCTACGTCACCCATGACCAGATCGAAGCGATGACGCTGGCCACCAAGATCGTCGTGATGAAAGGCGGCGTGATCCAGCAGATCGGATCTCCAGCAGAAATCTACAATCGCCCGGCCAACCTCTTTGTGGCCGACTTCATGGGCAGCCCCGCGATGAATCTGATCCCGGCCAAAGCGCATCGCGCCGACGAAGGCACACGGATCGAGATCACTCGTAAATCTGGCGAGCCGATTGTCCTGACCGACACCAAGAACCGAGATCTGCCCGAAGACGTGATCCTTGGCGTGCGTCCCGAAGACATCGCCGATCCCGATCTGCGCGGGTCCGAGTCGACGCAGGCGGCTGAATGCCTGATCGACATTGTCGAACCGGCGGGGGCGGACACATTCGCTGTGATGCAACTGGGTGGAAAACACGTCACCGCGCGTCTGCACGCAGAAACGACGGCCAAGCCCGGTCAGCCAAAGCGGCTGTCCTTTGATCTGGGCAAGGTGTCGTATTTTGCGCCTGAAACCGGGCTGCGGCTGAACTGAGAAAAGACCGGGTGGTCAGTCTTTGAAAGACCACCCGGAAGCTTTCACCTGATCCGTATGCGCGCCCAACGTGGGCGCCGTCCGGTCCAGCGCAAGGCTCGACGTGCTGAAGGTGATCGGCGTACGCACACCCGGTACACCCTCGGGCATGATCTTCATCCCACGGTGAATGATCTGCGGATCGTCGAACACTTCTCCAACCGTATTGATCGGGGATGACGCCACTTGCTTGGCCTTCAACGCCTCAAGCAAATCGGCCTTGGTCATCTTCGCCGTTTCGGCTTTGAGCATCGCGATCAGTTCGTCGCGGTGCTGCACCCGCTGGGCGTTGGTCCGGTACTCAGGGTTCTCGCCAATGTCAGGTCGTCCCACAATCTCGCACAGGCCTTGGAATTGGCGATCATTGCCCGAGGCGATGATGATATCGCCATCTGAGGCCGGGAAGACCTCATAAGGCACGATGTTAGGGTGCTGGTTCCCCATCCGATTGGGCGACTCGCCAGTCACAAGGAAATTCATCGCCTGATTGACAAGACACCCGGTGCCCGCATCCAGCAGGCTCATGTCGATGTGTTGACCTTGGCCGCTTTCGTCGCGTTCCCGCAGGGCCGCCTGAATTCCGATCACGGCGTATAGGCCGGTGTAGATGTCGGTGACCGCGACACCCACCTTTTGCGGTTCACCTGCCGGATCACCCGTGATCGACATCAGCCCTGAAAGCCCCTGAACAAGGTAGTCATAGCCTGCGCGTTCGGCATAGGGGCCGGTTTGGCCAAAGCCCGTGATCGAACAGTAGATCAAGCCGGGATTGGCTGCCGACAGGCTGGCATAATCCAAGCCATATTTTGTCAGTCCGCCAACCTTGAAGTTCTCGATCAGCACATCCGCCTCGCGGGCAAGGTCTTGCACAAAAGCGCGGCCTTCTTCGGTCGTCAGATCCGCCGTGACCGAGTATTTCCCCCGGTTGCAGCTGTAGAAATAGGCGGCTGACGGCGTATCCTCGCCTTCACGCTCGATAAAGGGCGGGCCCCACGTGCGGGTGTCGTCGCCCTTGGGGCTTTCCACCTTTATCACGGTTGCGCCAAGATCGGCCAAAGTCTGACCGACAATTGGCCCGGCAAGGATGCGGGCCAATTCAAGAACTTTCAAACCTTCCAGCGGTGCTGACATCAGAAGAACGCCTGCAACCCTGTCTGTGCCCGGCCAAGGATGAGGGCGTGTACGTCATGCGTGCCCTCGTAGGTGTTGACCGTTTCAAGGTTCTGTGCGTGACGCATGACGTGGTATTCCGCCATGATACCGTTACCGCCATGCATGTCGCGGGCATTGCGTGCGATGTCCAAGGCCTTGCCGCAGTTGTTGCGCTTGATCAGGCTGATCGCCTCGGGCGCTGCGGTGCCAGCGTCGAGCATCCGGCCTACCTGCAAGGCCGCATGTAGGCCCAGCGTGATCTCGGTCTGCATGTCGGCGAGTTTCTTCTGGAACAGCTGCGTCTGTGCCAGCGGCTTTCCAAATTGCGTCCGGTCCAAACCGTACTGACGTGCGCGGTGCCAGCTGTCCTCAGCAGCCCCCATCACGCCCCAAGCGATGCCGAAGCGTGCACGGTTCAGACAGCCGAACGGACCTTTGAGACCCTCGACACCCGGCAGCAACGAATCTTCACCTACCTCAACGTCCTTCATTACAATCTCGCCGGTGATCGACGCGCGCAACGACAGCTTTCCATTGATCTTGGGGGCAGACAGACCCTTCATGCTTTTTTCGAGAACAAAGCCGCGGATCTTGCCACCATGTGCTTCGGACTTGGCCCAGACCACGAACACATCCGCAATCGGGCTGTTCGAGATCCACATCTTGGCACCGTTGATGACATAACCGCCGTCGGTTTTCTTGGCGACGGTTTTCATGCCAGCAGGGTCCGACCCCGCATCAGGTTCGGTCAGGCCAAAACAGCCGATCAACGTGCCTGCGGCGAGACCCGGCAGGTATTTCTTACGCTGCTCATCGGTGCCATAGGCGTGGATCGGGTACATGACCAAAGAGCTTTGGACGCTCATCATCGACCGATAGCCGCTGTCGATGCGTTCGACTTCGCGGGCGACAAGACCATAGCTCACATAACCCGCACCCAGACCGCCGAACTCTTCGGGGATGGTCACGCCCAACAGGCCCATCTCGCCCATCTCTGCGAAAATCTCGGGCGCGACACCTTCGTTCAGATACATGTCCGACACGCGCGGCAGCAGCTTGTCCTTTGCGTAGGCCGCAGCGCTGTCCGCGATCATGCGCTCTTCCTCGGACAGAGCCGCGCTCAGACCCAGAGGGTCCTGCCAGTCGAATTTGGCGAGTGAGGGTCCGTGACCCGCGTGTGACGCATCAAGCATGTCCATGCTCCTCTTTCATGTCATTGGCGGCAGCCGATCCGGCGATGTGCCCCAGAACCGTCGCTGCCAGCAGCCCATTGCCGGATAGATAACCGCTATCACCGGAACCTGAAACACCCACCGCAGCACCTCCCGCCGCAAAGAGGTATTTCAAGACGCCACCGTCGGTTTTGCAGACGCGGGCGTCTTGATCGACGCGCAAACCACCCTGCGTGTGGAACAAGGCTCCGGTCACCTTCACCGCACAGTACGGCGGTTTGAGCGGTTCGCCAAGGAAGCTGCGTCCAAAAGCGTCAGGCCCGTCCGTGGGAATGCTGGTGATCGTCTGGGTCAGTGCGTCTTCAGGAAGGCTCGTGATCTCAGCCAGTTCGGTCAAAGTGTCGGCGGTGCGGATTGCGCCGATGGCCTCGGCATCCTTGAAGTCCTGAAACTGCCGCGCGATTCCTGCGATGCGGCTGTCAAAGATTGTCCAGGCAATGCCCTCGGGTTGGGCCAGCACGGCGCGAGCGGCCTCGGAATAGCCCTGGCTTTCGTCCCAAAACCGCGCGCCGTTCAGGTTCACCTGCACGCCGCCTTGGGTGATCACCGCCCACGTGATCAGTATGCCCTGCGGATACGCGACATTCCCGTGGCCTTGATAGGCACCGAGATGCAGGGTTTCCGCCCCAAGCGCCTCGCCCCAGGTCACGGCATCGCCCTGATTGTAGTCATGCCCGAACCAGACCGCGTTTTCGATCTCTGGCATGAACTGGCGCACCATGGCACGGTTGCCGCCATAGCCGTTGCAGGCAAGGATCAGCGCGCCGCAGCCCACATCTTCCGTACCGTTCGGCCCTTCCAACCGTACGCCTTTGACGATGTCACCCTCCGCAAAGAGAGATGTCGCGCGGCGGTTGCAGATTATGTCGATCCCCTGCGCCTCACAGGCGGTGCGCAACCGGTCGATCAATTCCCGCCCTGCGCGCGTGGGAAGCCCGTGCATGCGTCTGCGCGAATGGCCGGGATAGTCGAAATCGGTGACGACCGAGAAGGGAAGGTCGAACTTGTCCGCCAGCCATTCGATCACTTTGCCCGAGTTCCCCGCCAGCAGATCGACAAGATCCTGCGGGTTCTCGCCCTTTGCCTTCTTCTGGATGTCCTGTGCGAACAACTCCGGAGTGTCCTCGATCCCAGCCTCCCGCTGAAACCGCGTGCCCGCTGCAGGGATCAAACCGGCAGACAGAGCGGTAGAGCCCGAGGGTGCGGCATCTGCCTCAACCACCAGAACCGATGCCCCGGCATCATGGGCTGTCAGGGCCGCAATCAGACCACACGCCCCCGCGCCGACGACCAGGATCGGCACGTCCAGATCGAACCCGGTGTCGGGGGGCGGCAATATCGACATGGCTCAGTTGCGCCCGCCGGACTCGTAATGTTTGCCGAGGGCCAGGATCTCGTCCGTGCCAAGGCGGTCATTCAGCCCGCCGAAATCGAACATCCGGTCGGCAAAGGCGCGGTTGCTGCCGGTGGTCATCAGGCTCTGGTAATAGCTTTCCGCCGTATGCGCCAAGGCGCGGACGATGCCGCCGGGGAAGATCACGATTGAGAACCCAAGGTCGTTCAGGAAAGCCGCGTTCTGGATCGGTGTCGCGCCGCCTTCGACCATGTTCACCAGCAACGGCACACGATCCTTGAACCGCTCTGTCACGGTTTTCATCTCGTCCACCGACCGCAGCGCTTCGATGAACAGCGCATCGGCCCCTGCTTCGACATATGCTTCGGCCCGGTCGATGGCGGCGTCAAAGCCTTCGACGGCGACAGCATCGGTCCGGGCAATGATCAGGGTCTCATCGCTGGCCCGCGCATCCGCCATCGCGGCGATCTTGCCGACCATTTCCGTCGTCGGGATGATGGACTTCTCGGCCAGATGCCCGCAGCGCTTCGGATAGGTCTGATCCTCGACCTGCAACGCATTGGCCCCGGCGCGTTCATAGAGCCGCATCGTCCGCTGCGCGTTCAGCGCGTTGCCGAACCCTGTGTCGGCGTCAATGATCACAGGGATGTCCACGCGGTCGCGGATCAGGGCCATCGTGTCCGTCATCTCGCTGACCGAAGTGAGGCCAATGTCTGGTCGACCCAGCCGCGTATAGGCCACCGCCGCGCCGCTGAGATACAGCGCCTCAAACCCGGCTTGTGCCGCAAGCGCCGCCGTCAGGGCGTCGTAGACACCCGGAGCGACAAGAATCTCGTCAGAGGCAAGGCGGGTTTTCAGGCTCATGTCAGGGTTTCCAGCATCTCGGCGCAGGTCACATTCGGGCAGACCGACGCAAGCGACAACAGCGTGGCGTCGTGCACCTCTTGTTTGAACGCAGCGCACCCATCGGACAGCAGGATCGTGTGCAGGTTCCGTAAATGCGCATCCCGCACCGTGCTGGCGACACCGCCATTGGTGACGATCCCGCCGATGATCAGCGTGTCGATGTTCAGCGCCCGAAGGATGTATTCCAGCCGCGTCTGGTACAGCGCGGAATAGGCCACCTTTTCAATGGTGTAATCCGCCGGCGCCAAAGCGTCGACCAAGTTGTGCCCGAACTTGCCGGGAGCAAAGTCGCCCTTGCCAAGGAACGGCCGTAACTCTTTGAGGTGCGGTGCGATGAGCGGTTCATCATTCGGACCCGGCACCAGCGTGAACTGCGCGCTGATATAGGTGCCGCCTTTGGCGCGCAGCGCATCCACAACAGGCTTGATCCGGGCGGGCAGGGCGGTGATCGCCTCGGCGCCTTGACCGGCACGGCCATAGGCGCCTTCGGGATGCAGAAAGTCATTCTGCAGGTCGATGGTCAGAAGGGCCGTGCGCTTTGGGTCGATGGTGTGGGCCATGTCTCAGTCCTCATCCCGTGTGATGATTGTGTTACCGCAGGCATCGACCGTTGCGGTCAGCCCGGGATCGACCAGAACGGTGGTGTCCGGCTGCACAAGGATCGCAGGGCCTTTGATTTCGGCACCCACGGGCAGGGACAAACGGTTGTAGATTGTGGTCTCGAACCACGCATTGCCGAAATGCACCTTGCGGGTTCCTGTATGCGCTGCCTCGACCGTGCCGCCCTTTGGGGCCAGCGTTTTGAGGTCGAACTTGGGGCGACGCCCGATCACCGCAGTGCGCAGGTTCATCACCCGGCGTGTGCCGTTCTTGAGCAAGCGCCCGTAGGTGGCTTGGTAGGCAGCATCAAAGGCCGCTTCGACCTCGGCAATTGTTGGCGCTGTGACGGTGGAGCCTTTAACCGTAACCGGAAGGGGAACGGCAACTGTGTGGGTTTGCCCGACATAGGCCATGTCGAGCTCGACCACGATATCACGCGCCTCGAACCGGGACCGCGCGGCATCCAAAAGGGCCATGCCACCGTCGATATGCTTTTGCATCACCTCGCGCAGCGCGTCCGTGTCCAGCGTCGCAGTCAGCGAGTTGATCGTCTGCACGAAGTCCTGCCGCATGTCGGCAATCACACAGCCCATCGCGCTGGTCACACCCGGATAGCGCGGCACAATCGCGCTGCCGATGCCGACTTCTTTCAGGATCGCGCCGGTGTGCAGTGCGCCACCACCGCCGAAGGGCATGAAAGCGAACCGCTTGGGATCGAACCCCCGTTCGATGCTGACCAGCCGGATCGCGCCTGCCATACGTGAATTGGCGACACGCAGGATCGCCTCGGCAGCTTCTAGCGTGCTCAGGCCCAGCTTCGATCCGACATGAATGTCGATGGCACGGGCGGCGGCGTCCACATCCAGCCGGTCCAGCTTGCCGCCAATGGGGTTGTCGGGGTCGATCCGGCCCAACACGACATTGGCATCGGTCACAGTGGGGCGGTCATTTCCCTGACCATAGGCCACCGGGCCGGGGGTCGATCCGGCGCTTTCCGGGCCGATGTTCAGCAAACCGCCCTTGTCGACCCACGCGATGGAGCCGCCCCCGGCACCAATCGTCGTGATCTCGATCATCGGGTTGCGCACCACCATCCCGAAATCGATGGAGGTCTGCGGCGACAGCATGGACTGCCCCTTGGCGATCAGCGCCACGTCAAAGCTGGTGCCACCCATGTCACCGGTTATGACGTTCTCAAAACCCGCTGTCGTCGCGATATGGCCCGCGGCGATTACCCCAGCAGCGGGACCAGACAGAGCTGTGCGGATCGGCAGGCGGCAGGCAGTGTCGGTGCCCATGACGCCGCCGTTGGACTGCACGATCATGAACTCGCCACCGAACCCGCCCTTGGTCAGGGCCTGATCCAGACGGTTGATATAGCCTGACACTTCGGGTTGCAGATAGGCGTTCAGCGCGGTGGTCGAAAAGCGCTCGAACTCGCGGATTTCCGGCAGGATTTCTGACGAACAGCTCACATGATCATTGGGCCACATGGCGCGGACCACCTCGACAGCCTTGGCCTCGTTCTCGGCATTGGCATAGGCGTTGGCGAAAAGGATCGCGACGGCAAGACAGCCTTCGTCGACCAACTGTTGGGCGGCGGCCCTGACCTCGTCCAGATCGACGGGCGTGCGGATCGTGCCATCGGCCAGCGTCCGTTCCGGCACTTCGAGGCGCAGATTGCGCGGCACAACAGGCTCGAAATCGCCGCGCAGGCCCCAGGTGCGGGGCCTGTCGCGGCGGCGCATTTCCAGAACGTCGCGGAGTCCGTGAGTGGTGATCACGCCGATCTTTGCGCCTTTGCGCTCGAGCAGAGCATTGGTTCCGGCGGTGGTGCCATGCACAACCGCCGCGACGGTAGAGAGGTCGTCTACCTGCTGGCCGATCCCGTCGAGAAAGCCGCCCGACTGGTCGGGCCGGGTGGTGGGCACCTTGGCCACCTCTGCAGTGCCGGTGGCCTCGTCCAGAACGAATACATCGGTAAAGGTGCCGCCGACATCGACGCCGATCATCTTGGTCATGCTGCGACCTCTTTCCATGCGGGGCCGTAAAGATCGGTCGCTTTGTCCGGCGTCAGGTATCCCAGCGCCACATCCCGCGCGACGGCCTGTGCATCGCGGCTGGTCGCAGGCCCGTAGCCGCCACCACCGGGGGTGTCGAGGCGCACGGCCTGTCCCTTGGTCAGCTTGATTCCGAGCATCTTCGACGCCAGAGGCGGGGTCTTCCAACCATCCGCCTGTTCATAGTGAAACACGTTCATCGCCCCAGTGCCGCCGCCTTGCACACCCTGCGGCGCGAACCGACCGCGTTCGCCAAAGAGGAACGCCTCGGCGTTTTCCTCCAGCACTTCGATCTCATAGGTCGCGCCCAATCCGCCGCGATGGGCACCCGCGCCCGCACTGTCAGGGCGGAGCGCCCATTGGCGGAACATTACGGGGTAAGCCGCCTCAAGGATCTCCATCGGCGGGATCGTCGCGGTAGAGATCGGCGCGTTGCCGTGGTTGAGGCCGTCCGACTCGCTGCTGCCGCCATGTCCACCGCCATAGAAGCTGAACATCACCCAGCGCTGACCATTCGCTCGCTTCCCAGCGATGGAAAGCGCGTTGATCGTGCCATAGGCGTTGGCGACGACGCGCTCGGGCGCGGCTTGTGACGCGGCGCTGAAGATCACGTCGATCATGCGCAGGATGGTTTCGGTATAACCGCCCACAGGGGCCGGGAATTCGGCAGAGAGCAGCGACCCATCCGGCACGCGGACGTCAATAGGGCGCATCACGCCTGCGTTGGCGGGCAGGTCGGGGAAGATGTGCTTGATCGCCACATAGGCGGTGGCCACGGCGGTCGGGTAGGCGATGTTCACAGGGCCAGCAGTGACCGGTGCGGTGCCCTCGAAATCAAGAACCATCCGGTCGCCCTTGATCTCAAGCGCCACTTTGATCGGCAGGGCAACATCGGTGATCCCGTCATTGTCGAGGTAATCCACCGCTTCCCAGCGCCCATCTGGCAGACTGGACAGCTCAGATCGCATAAGCGTCTCGGCCCGGTCGCCCAACGCATCAAGTGCGGCTGAAACTGTCTCGGCTCCGTACTCGTCCAGCAATTCGTCAAGCCGCTTCACACCCAGATCCAAGGCACCCAACTGGCCGTTTAGATCGCCCATCGCCGATTGTGGGAGGCGGGTGTTGCGCAGAAGAATGTCGATGATGTCCTGCTGGATCACACCTGCGCGGGCCAGTTTGACCGGCGGTAGGATGAACGCCTCTTGAAAGGCTTCGGTGGCAGAGGGGTTGTAGTTGCCCGGCACCGCGCCACCCACATCGTGCCAGTGGCCGACGCTGGCAAGGTAGCAGAACAGTTCGCCGTCCCGGAAATAGGGGCGTACCAGCCGCATGTCGGACAGGTGCGTGCCGCCCATGTGCGCGTCGTTGAAAATGTAGATGTCACCGTCCGCCAGATCACCGGCCTCTGCCGCCTTGTCGATCACCGCTTTGACGGCAAAGGCCATGACGCCGACAAAGATCGGCAGGCCGGATTTGCCCTGCACCAGCGTGTCGCCGGTGCCCGCGTGGTAGAACCCGTGCGACGCGTCATGCGCTTCTGCAATGATCGGGTTGAAGGCCGCGCGGAACAGGGTCGCATCCATCTCGTCGGCGATTTGTTCCATCCGGCCAGCAAGAACAGCCAGAGTGATCGGGTCAATCGCCGCACTCATTTCGCGCGCACCTCTGCCATGTCGTTCCAGACGTCCTGTCGCACGATCTTGCCTCCGGTGATTTCGAAACGGTCGATAAAGCGGATGCCGTCAAACGAAGTGCCATCCATCCATTCGCCGTAAAGCGTGCCGCGCGCATAAACGACGGCGACGCCGCCGCTGTGCATCGCGTCGAATCCGTCATAAGTCTTTTTCACGTACCGATAGCGACCCTTGGACCATTCGATCAGTTCCGAAAGCTGCGTCATCGGCTGGGTCGCGGGGAACACCATCTGGAATCCGTCGCCCAGAATATCCTGCGCGGCATCCAGATCGCGGGCTTCCATCGCGGCAAGATAATCGCGCACGATCTGGGCGGGATCCGGTAGCGCCAGGGCCGGTTTGCGGTGCTGGCCGCCACGGGCATATGCCTCAGACGGGTATTCGTGCAGCATCACTGTGATCGCCTCATCGGGAGCCGGAACGACAAATCGAATCGCGTCTGTGAGGGCCGAGGTAAGGCGGGATTTCTCGGTAGGGCTGTATCCTTCAAGGACGTGCGCTTCGACGATTGGCATATGACCCTCCCCAAAATCTGCACTTTTCATATAACAGGTTTTGGTATATTGAAAGACCAACAAATGAAGAATCTTCGTTGGATCTTTCAACTGACCACGGGGATCGCCAACCAACAGGAGCCGCGCTATCGTGTCGATAAACGCGCATTCCGGACTTCCAGAAGGCGGTAAGGCCCGTCGGGTTTACCTGTTGCTGCGCGACGAAATATCAAATGGCGTTTTTAAGGACGGCGCGCGCCTGCCTGGAGAGCATAAGCTTGCCGAACAGTTCGATGTCTCTCGCATCACGATCCGGCGCGCGTTGGAGGCACTAGCCGCCGATGGCTGGATCGAGAAAAAGATAGGCGCCGGGTCGGTCGTGCGGGCGCAAGAGCAGACTGGCCAACGCATGTCTGCTGATTTCGCAACGCTGATCCCGCATCTGGTTGAAATGGACCGAACAACAACGGCGCGGCTGTTGTCCTTTTCCTATGACAACGCGCCTGTGGCGGTGGCCGACGCGTTGGGCATTCCCGAAGGCGCGGATGTGCAAAAGGCCGTGCGAGTACGGTCGTCTGGTGGTCAGCCGTTTTCGCACCTCACAACCTATGTGCCAAAAGACATAGCCGTCAGCTATGACGAGGCTGATCTGGCGACGCAGCCGTTGTTCCGTTTGCTAGAGCGCAGCGGCGTGAGCGTGGAAAGCGCGCATCAGACCGTGACCGCGGCCTTGGCGACGCCCGATGTCGCTGACGCCTTGGAGGTGTCGGTCGGATCGCCACTCTTGTTCGTGCAGCGGGTCGTGCGGGATGCAAACGGACAGGGGGTTGAGCATTTGTCAGCCCTCTACCGACCCGATCTGTTCCGGCTTGAAATGAGCCTTGCCCGTGTCGGCGCTGGTGAATCGCGGCACTGGGAACCGGTGATCGGAGGAGGCTCCAGATGACCGGTCGTCGTCTTCTAGACAAGCTGTGGGATGCGCACGAAATCCTGCGCCGCGAAGACGGGACAAGCCTGTTGTGGGTGGATCGCCATCTGGTTCACGAAGGGTCGCACCACGCGTTCGCAAAGATCGCAGAGCGCGGGGTGCCCGTGGCTGAACCCGGTCTGACCTTTGGTGTGGCGGATCACTACGCGCCGACGCGCGGCGGTCCCGCGACTGACGCGATTGCCCGGATGATTGCGACGCTCGAGGCGAATACAGCGAAACACGGTATCCCCTGTTTCGGCCTTGACGACCCGCGTAAGGGCATCGTGCATGTGATCGGGCCAGAACAAGGGCTGACCCTGCCGGGGCTGCTGATCAATTGTGGGGACAGCCATACCTCGACCCACGGTGCCTTCGGTGCCTTGGCTTTTGGTATCGGCGCGACCGAAGTGGCGCATGTGCTGGCGACGCAGACGGTTTGGCAGAAGAAGCCCAAGGCGATGCGCATTGATGTGACTGGTGCGCTTGGGCCGGGTGTGGGTGCCAAGGATCTCGCGCTCGCTTGGATCGCCAAACTTGGAGCAGATGGCGCGCGCGGACATGCCATTGAATATACCGGGCCTGCGGTCCGATCGTTGTCGATGGAAGGGCGTATGACATTGTGCAACCTGTCCATTGAGGGCGGTGGGCGGTTCGGGATGGTCGCACCAGACGAGACCACATTTGCTTATGTCAAAGGGCGACCGTTTGCACCGAACGCGGAGGATTGGGACCGCGCGGTTGAGGTGTGGTCGTCGCTGCCATCCGATGCAGACGCCGAATTTGAAGCCAGCGTGACATTGGATGCCTCCGAGATCGCGCCCATCGTGACATGGGGGACGACGCCCGAAGATGCCTTGCCTGTGACAGCCACCGTGCCTGACCCCGCCCGCATGACCGGTAGCGCCGCAGAGCGCGCGCGTAATGCGCTGGACTACATGGGCCTGACCGCCGGTCGCGCGCTGACCGAGATTGTCGTGGATCAAGTGTTCATCGGATCCTGCACCAATGCACGCATCGAAGATCTGCGCGCGGCAGCGGCAGTTCTGGCAGGTCGGCGGGCCAAGGTTCCGGGGATCGTGTCGCCGGGATCGCAACTGATAAAGGCACAGGCAGAGGCCGAAGGACTTGACCGTATCTTTACCGAAGCGGGTCTTGATTGGGTCGGATCGGGCTGTTCGATGTGCGTCGCGATGAACGGCGATCATGTGGAGCCGGGCAAGCGCTGTGCTTCGACCACCAATCGCAACTTCCGGGGTCGTCAGGGTCGCGGGTCGCGGACGCATTTGATGTCACCTGCAATGGTCGCGGCTGCGGCTGTGACAGGGCATTTGACTGACGTGCGCGAACTTCTGGAAGAGCGGGAGGTCGCATGAGCGGATGGAGCGCACATACCGGGCTGGCCGTCGCGCTGGACCGCGAGAACGTGGACACTGACCAGTTGATCCCGGCGCGGTTCATGTCGACGCCCCGGTCTGCAGGCTATGGCGATTTCCTGCTGCACGACATGCGCATAGACAGCAATGGCACACCTGTGCCCGACTTCCCGCTGAACGCTGCCCCGAACGCCAGCATCGTGATATCGCGCCGGAATTTCGGCAGCGGATCGTCGCGCGAGGCGGCGGTTTATGCGCTCGTCGATTTCGGCATCCGCGTCGTGATCGCGCCCAGCTTTGGCGATATCTTTGCCAGCAATTCGGTAAACAACGGCCTTCTGCCCGCGCGCGTGTCGGAGCCAGAGGCTAACGCGGCAATCGCGGCACTGGAAGGCGGCGCAACAGAGGTGACGGTTGACCTGACCGACAAGACAATTCGGCTGGGCAACACCACGCTTGAGTTCACGCTAGACGATGTCTGGCAGCAGAAACTTATCAACGGGTGGGACGATATCGACCTGACCCAGAACCATAAACAAGCCATCGCGGCATTCCGGGCGCAGCACGTGCAGCGGATGCCGTGGGCCATACCAGTCCAACAGAACGACTTCAGGAGCGCGGGGCGGGACACCGTCTCGCAGTAACACAGGCCATGATGGCCGAAGGGTGTAGGAGGAACTATCTATGAACATGAACCTTTTGAAAGGCTGCGTCGCCGGTGGCGTCATGCTGGGCACAGTGGCCCAGGCGCAAGAGACCATCACGGCGGTCCACGCGTTTCCCGAGACGCTGATCTACACGCAAAGCTTTTTGTCCTTCGTGGACAAGGTGAACGCGGCGGGTGAAGGCGTGATCCAGATCGAAGTGCGCGGTGGCCCGGAAGCCATCGGCATGTTCCAGCAGCCTGACGCCGTGCGCGACGGGATCGTGGACATGGTCTACACGCCCGGATCGTTCTACGGCGGCGCGCTGCCCGAGAAAGACGCGCTGGTCGCGTCGAACCTGACGGCGGTCGAGACCCGTGAAAACGGCGGAATCGAGCTGATCGACCAAATCCATCAGGAACGCATGGGTCTCAAGTATCTGGGCTGGTTCGACAGCGGTGTATGCTACAATCTCTGGACCCGTGACGAGCCGTCGTTTGACGCGGATGGCAACCTCGAAGTGGACGGTCTGCGCCTGCGCGGCAACGCCGTTTATAACGCGTTTTTCACCAACTACCTTCAGGCTCAGGTGATCGACCTGCCGACGGGTGAGGTGTATTCCGCGCTGCAGAACGGTGTAGTGGACGCAACCGGCTGGACCCAGATCGGCCTCATCGACCTCAAGTGGAACGAGTTCCTGAACTACCGGATTGAACCCTGCTTCTTCTCGACCGACCTTGGGGTGATCGTGAACCAGGAAACATGGGACGGTCTAAGCGATGAAGCCAAGACCATCCTTCAGGACACAGCAATCCAGCACGAGATCGACAGCGTGAACGCGCTGCGCACCAAGCGGGACGAAGATTTCGCTGCGCTTGATGCTGCTGGCATGAAGGTGGTCGAACTCGAAGGTGAGGCGAAAGCCAACTACCTTGCCGCCGCGCGCGAAACCACGTGGGCGCGGATGAAAGAGTTGATGGAAGCAGAGCCGCAGTCGGTTGCGAGCTATGACGACCTGATCGCCAAGTTCTACGATCCGGCCGCGGACAACTAAGACCAACGGGCCGGGGCATGTGTCCCGGCCCACCTTTCAGCGAACGGAACTCCCCATGCGCGCCGTGATCCGCGTCTATGACGCCCTGCTTTACACGATGGCTTTCATCGCAGCCGTGACCTTGGTCTGGCTGATGGTGTCTGTGGTCCTGTCCGTCGTGATGCGCAATCTGGGTCTGCAACCCTTCGCGTGGCTGTTTACCTCAGCCGAATACGGCATTCTGTACATGACCATGCTTGGCGCACCGTGGCTTGTGCGTGAAAAGGGCCATGTGCATATCGAACTGGTCACTGCCGCGCTGCCGCCCACCTTGCGGCGTTTCGTGAGCCGCTTGGTGGCTGCGCTGTGCGTGCTCGTCTGTATCATCCTTGCGTGGTACGGGCTGCAGCTTTTCCTGACCAATATCGAGCGCAACAACTACGATGTCCGCGCCTATTACTATCCCCGCTGGCTTTTGACCGTGACGTTTCCCATCGCCTTTTCGGTGATGGCTATCGAGTTCTCGCGGTTCGTGTTCGGGTCTGAATTGATGCACTCGGGTGAAGCGGGGATTCACGAATAATGGAATGGTTCGAAGCCTTGGGTTTGCTGGTCGGCAGCATCATGCTCCTCATGGCGATCGGCATGCCCGTCGCGCTGGCTTTCCTTGCCGCCAATATCATCGGCGCCTGGGTGTTCATGGGTGGCGACCGTGGGGTGGTCGCGCTGCTGAACAACGGGTGGGGCGCGCTGACGATTTTTGCGCTGGTGCCGATTCCGCTGTTCCTGCTGATGGGTGAGATATTCTTCCAGACTGGGCTGGGAAGCCGCATGTTTTCGGCCATCGACAAGCTGTTGGGTCGGCTGCCGGGGCGTCTGAGCTATGTGACCGTTTTGGGCGGCACCGGCTTTTCGACCCTGTCGGGGTCTTCGATGGGATCAACCGCGCTCTTGGGCTCGCTCATGGTGCCCGAGATGAACCGGCGTGGCTACAAGAGCCACATGTCCATCGGTCCGATCCTTGGAACGGGTGGATTGGCGATCATCATCCCGCCCTCGGCGCTTGCGGTACTTCTGGCGACCTTGGCTAAGATCGACGTGGGTGCGCTGCTGATTGCGGGTGTGATCCCCGGACTGATCCTCGCCGGGTTCTATGTCGCCACGATCTATATCCAGACCCGGATCGACCCGGACGCCGCACCAGCCTATGATGTGGAGCCGATGACGGCGGGCGAAAAGATCGGCATCCTGATGCGCGACGTGGTCCCAATGATCGGTCTGATGGTCGCCATCGTTATCATGATGATCAATGGTATCGTTACCCCGTCCGAAGCTGCAGCATTCGGCGCGCTGGGCGTGTTGATCCTTGCCGCGTTCTACCGTTGTCTGACATGGGACTCGGTCAAGAAATCCGTCCGTGGTGCGCTGCGCGTGACACTTATGGCCTACCTGATTGTCTTCGGCTCGGCGACGTTCAGCCAGCTCTTGGCCTTCTCTGGGGCATCGCGCGGACTCATCAACTGGGCCACGGGGTTTGATCTGGACCCGACACTGATGCTTTTGGTGATGTTCGGCGTGCTGCTGGTCTTGGGTATGTTCATGGAGCAGATTTCGATCATGCTTCTGACCGTCCCGATCTTCTTTCCTCTGGCGGCAACGCTTGGGTTCGACCCGATCTGGTTTGGCCTGATCATGCTGCTCGCATTGGAAATCAGCTTTACAACACCGCCCTTTGGCCTGCTTTTGTTCGTGATGAAAGGCGTTGCACCGCCGAATACAACCATGCGCGAGATTTATCGGGCCGCGTTTCCGTTCATCCTCTGTTCGTTGCTGGTTGTCGCACTTTTGATCCTGTTTCCGCCGCTGGCGACGTGGTTGCCCGGTCTTGGATAAGGCTGCCTTAGTCTCGTCTGCTCGGCTGGCGCCGGAACAGCCTCGCAAGAAGCGCACATAATTTACTCTATCCTGAGGTGATCGGCGCGTCTGAAGTGGGAACCTCATAATCCCAAAGGATAAATGACGCCTTATTTTTAAGCATTAAGCAAAGATTCTGGGGCCCACCCGCCCGCTGCATGCGTGATCGCCTTGCACTTCGCCACGTTGCTGCGCAAGCTTGCGCTATGTCTGAACACTCTGTCTTCGATGAAATGATGGGTCGTGATGCGCAAATCCGCGCCCCTTATCAGAATTTTTTTGACTGGTTCGATAAGGAAGACCCAAAGCGTCTTAGGGCCAAGAACCGTGAGGCGGAAGAACTTTTCCGTCTGACCGGGATCACCTTCAACGTTTACGGGCGCTCTGAGGCGGAAGAACGCCTGATCCCCTTCGATATCATTCCCAGGATCATTTCTGGGTCGGAATGGGCCAAGCTGTCTCGAGGCATCGAACAGCGTGTGCGCGCGATCAACGCGTTTCTTCATGACATTTATCACACGCAGGAAATCCTGAAAGCCGGGCGCATCCCGCGTGAGATGATATCCCAGAACGAAGCTTTCCAACCCAAGATGATCGGCGTCGATGTGCCAGGCGGCGTGTATACCCATATTGTCGGCATCGACCTTGTTTGCACCGGGCCGGGCGAATTTTACGTTTTGGAAGACAATGCGCGCACCCCTTCGGGGGTGAGCTATATGCTCGAAAATCGGGAAACGATGTTGCAGATGTTCCCGGAGCTTTTCTCCAAGAACCGGGTGCAACCCGTGCAGCAATACCCGATCGACCTGCGCCGGTCGCTAGCGGCGTGCGCGCCCAGCATGTCGCAATCCGATCCCACGGTCGCGGTGTTGACGCCGGGGATCTACAACTCGGCCTATTTCGAACATGCATTCCTTGCTGACCAGATGGGTGTCGAGCTTGTTGAAGGACATGATCTTCGGGTGATCGACGGGCGTGTCGCCATGCGCACCACCCACGGATACAAGCCCATCGACGTGCTTTACCGTCGGGTCGACGATGACTTCCTCGACCCGCTGAACTTCAACCCGGACAGCCAATTAGGCGTGCCGGGCATCATGGATGTCTACCGGGCGGGCGGTATCACCATCGCCAATGCGCCTGGTACAGGCATTTCCGACGACAAGGCTATCTATTCCTACATGTCGGAAATCGTGGAGTTCTACACTGGCGAACGGCCTTTGCTTCAAAACGTCCCGACATGGCGCTGTTCAGAGCCAGAGTCGCTCGCCTATGTGCTGGACAATCTGGAAGACCTTGTCGTGAAAGAAGTGCATGGGTCGGGTGGCTACGGCATGCTGATTGGTCCGACTGCCACCAAAAAAGACATTGCCGCCTTCCGCAAAAAGCTCAAGGCGCGACCCAAGAACTATATCGCCCAGCCGACGCTCAGCCTGTCCACCGTTCCGATCTTTGCAAAAGCCGGGTTGACGCCGCGCCATGTGGATCTGCGGCCATACGTGCTTGTCAGCCCAGATGGGATCAAGATCACGCCCGGCGGTTTGACACGGGTGGCGCTCAAGAAAGGGTCACTGGTCGTGAACTCATCACAAGGTGGGGGCACAAAGGACACCTGGGTTCTGGAGGAATAGCGCCATGTTGGGAAAAACCGCCAATGGCCTCTTCTGGATGTATCGCTACATGGAGAGGGCCGAAAACACCGCACGTCTGATCGAAACAGGCCAGCGCATCGCTTTGACGCGATTGAACCAGACCGACGAGGAATGGCTGTCTGTGTTGCAGTCCGCCGATTGCCTTGAGGGATTCAATGCCACGCATGACGAGATCTCACGCGATCTGGCTGTCGACTGGATGCTGCGCAGCAAGGACAATTCGTCGTCGGTGGTCTCGAGCGTCAACGCCGCGCGGCAAAACGCGCGGCTGGTCCGCACCGCCATCACTGGCGAAGTCTGGGAAGCCGTAAACTCGGCTTATATGGCGTTGAAAAAGGCGTTGTCGCGAAAGGTGTCGGAACGTGATCTGCCGAGTGTGCTTCGCCTGATCCGGCATCACGCAGCCTTGGTGCGCGGCGTCACGCATGGCACGATGCTGCGCAATGACATTTACGATTTCGCGCGACTTGGCACATTCCTCGAACGGGCAGACAACACAGCGCGCATCTTGGATGTTAAATACTATGTCCTTCTGCCTTCAGCGCGATCTGTGGGTACGTCCATCGACAATGTGCAGTGGGAATCAATCCTGCGGTCGGTCTCGGCGCGGGGCGGGTTCCGCATGGAATACGGAGCCGGCGGCGGCCCCCGTGAAATCGCAGATTTCCTGATTCTCGACAAAAGGATGCCGCGCTCGCTTGCGTTCTGCGTAAGTAAACTGTGCGACAACCTGGATTATCTGGCGACCGAGGAAAATGCTGGAGCCGCGTCGCGCGAAAAGGTCGGAATGCTGCGAAACGGGCTGTTGTCCAAGAGCATTGATGATATCCTCGATTATGGATTGCACGAATTTCTTCAGAAAACGCTTCAAGAGCTTTCGATGATTTCGCGCCAAATCGAACAGGATTTCCGTTTTTATGCCTAGGCTTCAGCAAGACCAGTCTGCATGCGCCTGAAGATCGAACACACCACGGTGTATCGATTCGAAACGCCAGTCGTTTACGGATTGCAGCAGCTGCGCAAGACGCCGAAATCGTCGTACAACCAGTCAGTCATTTCGTGGGAGATCGACATTGTTGGCGGTCGCAAGGAAGTCTCATTCGAAGATCACCACCACAACACGACTGAGTTGATCAGCTTTGACCCGAACGTCACCGAATTGTCGGTGTCGAGTTCAGGGGCTGTAGAGATTACTGAAAACGCAGGCATTCTTGGTGCGCATCATGGAATGACGCCGCTATGGCTCTATGCCATGACGACCCCGCGTACCGAAGTCGGACCGGGCACACGGGCGTTTATCAAAGGGATGGATGCTCAACCGGGTATCCCCGAGCTGCATGATCTGTCTGAACGCATCCGCACTCAGGTGCCGTATACGCTGGGTTCATCCGCCCCTGATTGGAGCGCCGAAGACGCAATTGAAGCAGGGCAAGGCGTTTGTCAGGACCACACCCACATCATGATCGCGTGTGCACGGGCGATGAAACTGCCCGCGCGATATGCAAGCGGCTATCTCATGTTGAACGAAACCACGACACAAGACGCGATGCATGCTTGGGCCGAGGTGCATGTCGAAGGTCTCGGGTGGGTCGGGTTCGATGTGTCGAATGGAGTTTCGCCCGACACACGCTACGTGCGCGTTGCGACAGGACTGGACTATTCCGAAGCAGCACCGATATCTGGTACCCGGATTGGTGGAATCAACGAAGAACTGCAGGTCAGCATCCAAGTGGTTCAGCAGTAAAGGCACAACCAAGTGACATATTGCGTTGGAATGATGCTGAGCAGCGGCTTGGTCTTCATGTCGGACACCCGCACCAATGCCGGGTTAGACAATATTTCAACCTTCAAGAAGATGACAATTTGGGAAGAACCGGGTGAGCGGGTGCTGACGCTGATGTCCGCCGGCAACTTGGCGACCACCCAGGCAGTCGTCAGCCTTTTGGACGAACGCAGTAAACTGCCCGAAGACCGGACGCCGTCGCTGATGAAAGCGCCGTCAATGTTCCAAGCCGCATGTATGGTGGGTGATACGCTGCGCGAAGTCATCAAGGGGCTGCGAGAAGGCGGTCAACGCGCTGATAGCGCGTTCGATGCGACCCTGATTCTTGGTGGACAGATCGCAGGTAGTCCGCCGCGCCTGTTCCTCATCTATCCGCAGGGAAACTTCATCGAGGCGGGGGACGACACGCCCTTTTTCCAGATTGGTGAGATCAAATATGGGCGCCCCATTCTTGTCCGCGCCTACGATCCCGATCTCAGTTTCGCAGAGGCCTTGAAGCTGCTGCTGGTGAGTTTTGACTCCACGCTCAAAGCGAATTTGTCGGTCGGCGCACCGCTCGATTACTTCTGCTACACGACCGACAGCCTCGAGAAAAAGCACGTGGGTCGTGTCGAGGTGGACAATGCCGAGTTTCAGGCGATCTCGACTCAATGGGGCAATGCCCTTAAGCAAGCACTTGATACGTTGCCCGACGTGCATTTGAACACAACCTGAACGAATAGCCGAAAGTCCTGTCATGTCTGCAAGCCCCGTTATCTGCGTCGGTGGTGAAAACCTCATTGATCACGTCACCCGCGATGGCGAGATCTCTGCCCTGGCCGGTGGATCGCCCTTCAATGTCGCAATGGCACTTGGGCGGCAACAGGCGGATGTGCACTACCTGACGCCGATCTCGACCGACACATGGGGCGACACACTGGCCGACACGCTGGTCGCATCCGGGGTGGCGCTTGCTGGCGGGCGCGTCGATGCACCGACGACCATTGCCCGCGTGACCGTCACCAAGGGCATCCCGTCCTATATCTTTGAACGCGATGGAACAGCTGAACGCAGCGTCACCGCTGCTTCACTGGCCGCTGCAATGCCAGCGGGAACAACCGTTTTGCACACCGGGTCACTGGCGTTGACCGATGGCGCAGATGCCGACGCTTGGGAAGAGACCTGCAAAATAGCCTATACGTCGGGGACACTTGTGTCGCTTGATCCGAATGTCCGCCTGTCGGTGATCACCGATATCGACGCCTACCGCGCGCGAATCTTCCGCATGATGCAGGCCGCGCATGTCCTGAAGCTCAGTGACGAAGACCTCGAAGGTCTTTGCCCGGATATGCCGCAAGATGCTGCCTTAGCGCATGTGCGCAGCCAGACATCGGCGTCACTGGTGGTCATGACCAAAGGCCCCGACGGCGCAATTGCCATGCGCGGCGACAACACGGTGAACATTCCCGCACCGCCTGTGCCCGGACTTGTCGACACCGTGGGCGCAGGTGACACGTTCATGGCAACCCTGTTGGCCGGTTTGGCTCGGACCGACGTGCTGGCACCTGCTGCACTTGACGGTCTTGACGCTGCGCAGGTCGAAGCCCTGATCCGCCGTGCAGGTATGGCAGCCGCCATAAATTGCAGCCGCGCGGGGTGCAATCCTCCGACGTTGTCAGAGCTCGACACCGCTATGGCCGCGGTCGGCTGATATTTTGGACCTCTATCTCGACACGGCGGACCGCGCGGCATGGACAGAACTCATGCCGACGGGCCTCTTTCGGGGCATTACCACCAACCCGCTTCTGGCGCAGCGCGCGGGGTTGGAGTACCCGGCGATCAACTGGATCGAGATGGCAAAGCGCGCGCATGACCTGGGTGCACAGGAACTGCATGGTCAGGTGTTTGGCCCGGTCGAGACCTATGTCGACTGGGCCAAAAAACTCTACGATGCCGGCGCAGCGGCCAGTCTGCGCACGGTCGTCAAAATCCCGATGACACCGGATGCCTTGCGCGCTGTCCCGTCAATCAAGGCACTCGGTGGCCCAATCCTGCTCACTGCCGTCTACGACCCCAAACAGGTGATCGTGGCCAAGGCATTAGATGCCGATTTCGTGGCCCCCTATTTTGGGCGCATGGACGAGGCGGGATTGCCAGCCTTGAATCACCTCTCGAACATGCAAGCCATCTCTGGTGGCAAGCCGCGCATCCTTGTGGCATCGCTGCGGACCGCCGATCAAATGGTGGCGCTTGCCGCCCGGGGGCTGGATTGTTTCACCCTTTCCCCAGACCTTGCCCGCAGTTTGTTCAGTGATCCCATGACTCAAGAGGCAGCGGCCGCGTTCGAAGCCGCCGCCTCTGGCCTAAAGTCATAGTGACAGCCGCCGCTCCTTCGCACCGCCGCGCCGGCGTGGTTTGGGCAGCGCAAGATCAAGAGGCGTAAGCGGAGCATCCAAAGACGCCTTCAACAGCTTGCAGAATTCCGCAACCGCCGGATCGGTGTCCCGAAACGGTGCTGCTGCCATATAGGCGCAGGTGGCCTCGGTCAGGTAACAGGCTTTGGCAGGCAGCCCGCCAAGCCATTGCATATAGCCCAATTGCCCAATCTCCCGCGCACGTTCGGCTGTGCGAGGATTGACCTGTAACTGGGTCAGGGTTCGTTCGATCGACATATCAGCGCCCTCCGCGCAGGAACGGGTCGCACAGAGGTCGTATTCATGTACCGCACCACAGCGGCGCAAGCCATATCGACCTCCGGTGCACCCCGCCCGGGTTCAGTTCACATGTGATGGCAGGTCTCCTGACTCGCGGGTCATCGTGAAGCTCGCACCTTCCCAGACCAGTCGGCCCAGTGGTTTTGCGCGAAGCACTCACCGCTCACAGTTGCGGGGGCAGTCACGGAATTGCACCGTATTCCCTATTCGGGCAGCGCTTCGAACACTGCCCACCATCGCTATCTACTGTCACAGAAGCGGCGATTCCATTCAATTGGCATTGTGCCAATGCGTCCAATTCGACGCAGATCGTACGGTTGCTCACGGCTTGTTAAGACAACGGTGCCAAAACCGGGCAGCACTTGGGCGACACGGTTCAAGTCGTTGCAAAAGGCTTTTCGAATGTCTGTCTTCTACCTGCCACTGTGGCTGGGCGCCTGCCTTTGGGTTCACACCATCTTCCATCGTGGATCACATCGCGAAGGGCGCATCGGCAAAGCCGACAAGTTGGATGAGGAAGTCGCCATTCGTGGCGGAAAGCGCTTCTTCGTAGAAAGCATCGCTGCGGGCAAGACCCTCCTCAAGGCTGATCTGGGATCCGTCGAACTCGGACATCACCATGCGGGCTTCCTCCACATCGGACATGCCGCGCGTAATGGCAAAATGGCTGCCCAAAGCGACCTTGTTCTCAAGATAGGCGGCATCGGCGGCGCTGCCGGTTGCAGCCTTGGCTCCGGCAAGGATCTCCATGATGAAGGTCGACGGCGTTACCGCAGCATTGCTTTCCAGCAGATCAAGCCAGAACTCGAGACCCGACGCATCGGGCGCGCGCCCCAGCACGTTCTGATAGACGGTCGAGACGAATTCCGACAGGTCCGCCACATCGCCATAAAGCGCGCGGGTTTCAGGTTGGTCGAAGAAATACCCGGCGATCTCGCGCAGGCTCATGCCATCAGCAAGCTGGTTGCCCCAGAAGAACAGCCCAACCGCATCGGGCGCCCGGTTGAAATAGGCGATATAAAGCTCGGTCAGCGTGCCCATCGCGTCGTCGGTCAGACGCGCCATCCCGTCGAAGAGATCAAGGTCGATCCCGGCTTCGCCGAAGACCGGAAGGGTCTCGGTGAAATCGACGCGATCTTCCGAACTCAGAACGCGCGGCGCCTCGCCACCCGCACGACGGTCTTCGATGACGATGGTGTCATCGGCGATCCGCAGCGTGTAGCTCGACTGCGATCCGCTCAGTTCGATCTCCGAGGCAGCTTCGTCCTGCTCGACCCGGCTGGCGCTCTGAGCTGTGTCGCCCGCGCGCTCGGTGAAAGCCGCCGCAGGCGCGAGGTTGGTCTGCGGTTGCGGTTGCGGACGTGGCAGTGGGGTGACGACGGTCCCGTCCATGATGACCAACTCGCCGCCCGTGTCTGGACCACCATAGCCCAATGTCACAGACGCCCCGCCTTCATGCTCGAAGTAATCAAGCTGGATATCGTGCTGACCCGCCTCAAGGTAGACCTCGTTCTGCATGAGGACCTCGGCATGCAGCCCGTCATTATCGACGACACTTTGACCATTCACATAAAGAATGGTTCCGTCATCGGACAGGGTTGCAAAAGTATAGACACCCGCTTCCTGGACGTTGAGAACACCTGTGTAGCGACCGGCAAAGAAATCCGCCGGGCCACCATCCCAGAACGATCCATCGTCATCAGTCTCGTTGATGCTGTTCACAACCATGCTGTGGATGGGGGTCTCGAAATTGATCTGGCTCAGCCGCTCTGTGCCCTCTTCCACAGCGTAGAAGTCGACATTGAAGCCACCCTGGACCGGCTGTTCAGGCGTCGGCTCGGGTGTGGGCTCCGGCCTCGGCTGCGGTTGGGATTCGGGGCGCGGCAGTGGGGTGACGACGGTCCCGTCCATGATGACCAACTCGCCGCCCGTGTCTGGACCACCATAGCCCAATGTCACAGACGCCCCGCCTTCATGCTCGAAGTAATCAAGCCGGATATCGTGCTGACCCGCCTCAAGGTAGATCTCGTTCTGCATGAGGACCTCGGCATGCAGCCCGTCATTATCGACGACACTTTGACCATTCACATAAAGAATGGTGCCGTCATCGGACAGGGTTGCAAAAGTATAGACACCCGCTTCCTGGACGTTGAGAACACCTGTGTAGCGACCGGCAAAGAAATCCGCCGGGCCTCCATCCCAGAACGATCCATCCTCATCAGTCTCGTTGATGCTGTTCACAACCATGCTGTGGATGGGGGTCTCGAAATTGATCTGGCTCAGCCGCTCTGTGCCCTCTTCTACAGCGTAGAAGTCGACATTGAAGCCAACCTGGACCAGCTCTTCTGGCGTCAGCTCGGGTGTGGGCTCCGGCTGCGGTTGCGGTTGGGGTTCGGGACGCGGCTGGGGGGTGACGACCGGTGTGTCGTCCTCGTCCTGCGGGGTGGGCTCCGGCACGGGGCCGAAGTCGAACGTGGCGTTGCCGACAATTCCGTCCTTCATCGTGGCCGGAGCGGGGTGGCTTTCCATAAACTCCACCACCGCATCATGACGTGCGGTGCTGTCCTGCAGATGGCGCAGCGATCCCCAGCTGCCCCACTGGCTGGGCTCGGAGACATCGACGAAGGCATTGAAGAGCGTGCCACCGGCTGCTTCCCACCCGGCAAGCAGCTCGGTGTAGAGCTGGCCCATGCCGTCGGAGTAGTTCAGGTGGGTGAAGAACTCGGTGAGCAGGTCATTGTTGATCCACTGGCCGCTGCCGGCCACATGGGTGCCACCCTCGTACATCACCAGATCGAGACCGTGCGCATCAGCGACGGATTTGTGATAGGCGAACAACTCGAACAGGCTGACCAGGGAATCCTCGGCATCCCCGGTGACGGAGCCGTCGCGCAGTTCGCGCACGGCAAGGGCCACCGCCTGATCGAAGCGGTGCTCGGCAAAATAAGCATTGGCGGCAGAACCGCTCAGCCCGAGGGCCGCGGCATCCTGACGGGCCTGCGCCTCACTCTGGGCAATCCAGTCGAGCACCAGAGGCGCTTTGGCATCGGTGCCGAGACCGCCGCTGAAATAGCCGGTGATGGCGTAGGTGTCGAAGGAAAGATAGGGCGCGGTATTGGCCGGGCTGAGCGCCTGCCAGTTGGGGGCCTGCAGGATCGATTCCTCCAGCCCCGGCCAGCCGGTATGGGTGGCGATGACCTTGACCAACTGGTCCTCGGACCCGGCATAAACGCTGTCCAGCACACGGGCCATCTCGGCGGCACGGGCGCCGTATTCCTGCATCCAGCCATCGCCAAGGTCCTGGCCGAAGCGCTCCTGCGCATCGGCAGAGGCTTCGCGGGCCTGTTCGAACATCCAGTTCCACACCTCGTTGGACATCTCGATATGGGCCCGCAGATCGGGGTCGAGATTGTCACGCACATAGGTGGCGAAGTTGCGGATATAGGCCTCGTCGGCGTTCCACGGCATGTTGAACCACGGCTCGGTGCCAGTGGCATTGGCCAGCGCCACCATCACCTCAAGGGGCACACCTTCGGCATAGCTGTAGGTGCCCACGGTGGGGCGGTCGGACCAGCTTTGGATTTGGGAATTGTTGGTTTCCTGCCAATCCATGAAGCGCAGCCCTTGCGCGTCGTTGATCATGTCGAGCCAGAGCGGGTTGAACAGCGCGCCGGCCTCGAAGGCGGGGATGTATTCCTGTTTGACCACCTCGATATTGCGCAGGTAGTTGCCGGTGTTCTGCGGGTCGGTCCCGGTGATCGAAATGGTGACCATGCCTTCGCCGGTGGGCGTGTAGTTGAACCAGATCTCGCCATTGGCCTGCGATATGATCTCGGCGCCGTGCACATGGAGCTCGCCTGCGCCGTCATAGCTCAGTCGGTAGCTGCCCGCCGTATACTGCGCCTCGACCGGCATCTCGGTCAGAATGAAGGTCTCGACCCGGTCGACACCCGACGGCAGATCGGTGATCCAGCCATTGGCATCCAGCACCCCCATCGCCCCAAGATCCTCCGAGCCATAGGCCCCCCACTGGTTCTCGCTGTGCCCCAACCACGGCCGTGCCGTCTTGAACACATCCAGAAACGGTTGCTGAACACTCCAGTCAACAACCCCCCGCAATCCAAAAGAAAGTCCCGCCGCAGACGTCTGCGTTCCAAATACATCGGTCAAGGGTTCCATACCCCACACCCCTCATTCAAAACGCCCCCACAACGGGTGATGCGGAATGAGGAGTGAACGGGGTGTTAAAGAGCGAATTTACTGAAAATCCGGACTGTCTGCGGACCTGTTCCAGCGCGGTATTTCGAGTGCACCGCATTTGGAACGAGCTTTGAAACAAGGGGATTACCCTTGTCGACGCAGCTTTGCGGCAACAAAGTGGGGACTTGGGGAAATGAAGAGAATTTGATCTATTCTGCGGCCTACATCAAATGCGGCCAATGTGATCTCATCTTTGGTCGCTGATGACAGCTTATGCCATGGCAATACGAGCCACGGCCTTTGTCAGGTTCGGCGAAGTTTGATCACCACGTTGACGCTGGAAATCTCTGCACCTTCTGGTGGACCTGGGATACGGGCGATTTCGAGCTCGTCCGCAGGTGCGTCTGTCAAACGACCTTCGTCTTCCCAGTAGAAATGCGGATGATCGTGAGTGTTGGTATCGAAATAGCTGCGCGCGCCGTCGACTGTCACTTCCTGCATCAGCCCTGCATCGCAGAAGGCGCGCAACGTGTTGTACACTGTGGCCAGCGACACTTGTTCGCCGGTATCCTGCGCGGCCGCGAACAGGCTTTCGGCGGTGACGTGGCGGTTCTTACCATCCCCAACAAGCAGAGATGCGAGGGCCACGCGCTGCCGCGTCGGGCGCACGCCGCCTTTGGACAGCCAATCGGTTCCGCGGTCGATGGATCGTGAAGACATACCGGCTCTGCTCCTTGTCACTTAAGTATATAGGGTGCGAATGGCTCGCAGTTCAAATAAATTTCTTGCAACAACTTGTCTCATGCCGCGTCGAGTGGTGGGCTTGCACGCGCATCGGCCTGGGTGATAGAGGGAGCGGGATTTCGCCAATCAATCCGGGAGCCTTGTCGAACATGACCGAATTTCCTCGCAGCTTCGACCGTGACGATCTTTTGAAATGCGCGCGCGGAGAGCTTTTCGGGCCGGGCAATGCGCAGCTTCCCGAGCCACCCATGCTGATGATGGACCGGATCACAGATATCTCGGGCGATGGCGGGGCGCATGGCAAAGGCCATGTCGTGGCTGAGTTCGACATCACCCCTGACCTTTGGTTTTTTGATTGTCACTTTCCGGGCAACCCGATCATGCCGGGGTGCTTGGGGTTGGATGGCCTGTGGCAATTGACCGGCTTCAACCTTGGTTGGCGGGGCTGGCAAGGGCGCGGCTATGCGCTGGGTGTAGGTGAGGTCAAGCTGACCGGTATGGTTCGCCCGGATCGCAAGATGCTGACCTATTACGTCGACTTCACCAAGGCCATCCAGACGCGCCGTCTGACCATGGGGGTTGCCGACGGCCGTGTCGAGGCCGACGGTGAAGTCATCTATCAGGTCAAGGATATGAAAGTCGCTCTGTCCGAGAGCTAAGCTATCAGGTTCATTTCCTTGGTCCCCGGCTGAACACCATTTTCTGGTTCGCCAATTTTTCCCGTGCACCTGTCCACGCGTAGCACAAGAGCGCCGGGTTTTGCTCCGCGACGGTGATGCGGTGGCGCTGTTCAGGTGGATTGAAGATCAGCGATCCCGGCGCATAAACACCCTGATCGTTCTCGGACACAGCGCCTGACAGGCAGATGTAGCTTTCGGAAATCCCGTCGTGTGCATGCGCGGGATAGGTGCATCCCGGCGCGAATAGAACGAGACCAAGGATCACCTCGTCGGTGATCACTGGTCCTGTAGGGCCGACCAGTTCGGCATAGGCGTATTTCCGTTCCAAGCCGCGGGGCACTTTTTCGTAGCCGTACTGCCAGACCAGATGCCCCTGTATGCTTTCCAGAGCCCGGATAAAGGGTGCGTGCCGCTCCATCCGGCCATTGTCCAGCGCACGCCGCCAATGCGCTGTCACCGGTTTATCCAAAGGTGCGTGTTCCTGCACTTCGGCATTCGCCTTGATGACCCGGCTGATGCCATCGCGGACGGTTTTCTGGTGGCTGCGGATCTTGGCGCTGCCGCCTGCAGACAAGCGTCGATAGAGTTCGTAATAGTCACGCAAGAGATACAGCCAGTCGGGACGGTCCTGAAGGCGGGGGTGTTCTGTCATGTCTCATCCCTGTCTGACGGGTGTCGGGTGCATGCTGTGTCGTGATTCCCAGGGCGAGGCGCAAGGCGTCAGAGCACTGTAAACGGGGCATCGGGCCAGAATATCGCAGGCACTTTCGCGATTTGTCCCCGATCCGCGCCGGAGTGCTGCGTATAAAGGCATACACTGTCAGCATGTTCCTCGATATTCAGGATCGCCCAGTTGCGTCCAATCTGCTTGCTCCTTCCCCCCACCTTCTCCTACACACGCATGCAACAATTGTAAGGAGCCGTGATGCGCCGTGTTGTCGTGACAGGATTGGGAATTGTTTCATCTATTGGGAACAATCCCGAAGAGGTGGCCGCGAGCCTGAAAGCAGGCCGGTCCGGGATCACCGCGAATGCCGATATGGCTGAACATGGGTTCCGGTCGCAGGTGGCCGGTGCCATCGACCTTGATGTGTCCGCGCATGTGGACAAGCGCACGCTCCGTTTCATGGGGCCGGGGGCTGCCTATGCGCATATCGCGATGGGACAGGCGATTGCCGATGCTGGGCTGACACCGGATGAGGTGGTGAACCCGATGACCGGTCTGATCGCCGGATCGGGCGGACCGTCGACCAGCGCCATGTTGACTGCGCATCAATCCGTGCTGAGCACAGGTGCAACAAAACGGATCGGGCCGTTCGCGGTGCCCAAAACCATGTCGTCGACGGTCAGCGCCAACCTCGCGACGGCATATCAGATCAAGGGTATGAATTTTTCGATCACCTCGGCCTGTTCGACGTCGCTCCATTGCATCGGCATGGCGGCGCAGCAGGTGGCTTTGGGCATGCAGGATGTGATGTTCGCAGGCGGTGGCGAGGAACTGGACTGGACGCTGTCCTGTCTGTTCGACGCGATGGGCGCGATGTCGTCGAAATACAACGACACGCCGGACAAAGCGTCGCGGGCCTTTGATGCGGGGCGCGACGGGTTCGTGATCTCGGGCGGTGGCGCGATTGTGGTGCTTGAACCGCTGGAGCGCGCGCTGGCACGGGGCGCTACGATCTATGCCGAGGTCACCGGGTTTTCGGCCACCTCCGACGGTGCTGACATGGTCGCCCCGTCCGGAGAGGGTGGTAAGCGCGCGATGCGCGGCGCGCTCAAGACGCTGCCGGAGGGCCGCAAAGTCAGCTATATCAATGCCCATGGCACTTCGACGCCTGTGGGCGATGTGGGTGAAATCGAAGCGGTGCGGCGTGTCTTTGGCGATGGATCGACACCGCCGGTGAGTTCTACCAAGTCGATGACGGGTCACAGCCAAGGCGCCACCGGCGCGCAAGAGGCGATCTACTGCCTGCTCGCGTTGCGGGACGATTTCATCATTCCATCGATCAACGTGGAAACACTCGATCCGGCACTGAAACCGGAAGAGATCGCCACGGCACTGGTGGAAAATGCGGGTCTTGATACGGTGATGACCAATTCCTTCGGGTTTGGCGGCACCAACGGGTCGATGTTGTTGTCGAAGTACATGGATTGAAAATGACAGGACAATTGAAGGGCAAGCGCGGCCTGATCATGGGCGTCGCCAACGAGCGGTCCATCGCGTGGGGGATCGCAAAGGCGATGGCCGAGGCCGGGGCCGAGCTTGCCTTCACCTATCAGGGCGAAGCCTTTGGCAAACGTCTTGAGCCGCTGGCGGCCAATGTCGGGTCGGATTTCATGGTCGATGTGGATGTAACCGACGATGGCTCGCTCGACACGGCGTTCGAACAACTGGCCGCGCGCTGGCCGACGATTGATTTCCTTGTCCATGCCATCGCGTTTTCCGACAAGTCGGAATTGCAGGGGCGGATCCTGAACACCAGCCGCGCCAACTTTAAGACGTCGCTCGATATTTCGGCCTACAGCTTCATCGACGTGGCGCGTCGGGCGCACCCGCTCATGGTGGAGAACGGCGGTACGCTGCTGACGCTGACCTATATGGGTTCCACCCGTGTAACACCCAGTTACAACGTCATGGGCGTGGCCAAGGCCGCGTTGGAGGCCTCTGTGCGCTATCTGGCGAACGATCTTGGTCCCGAAGGCATCCGCGTCAATGCGATCAGCCCCGGTCCGATGAAGACACTTGCCGGGGCGGCGATCGGTGGTGCGCGCAAGACTTACAAGCACACCGATCAGAATGCTCCGCTTCGCTCCAACGCCACTCTCGAAGCTGTGGGCGGGACAGCGGTGTATCTTGCGTCGGATGCCGGTGCTTGCACCACGGGCGAGATCATTCGCGTCGATGGTGGGTTCCATGTTCTGGGTATGCCGCAATTCGAGCATCTTTGACGTAGTTGGGAACTCTGCCCTGAGTTGATCGTTGTCTTCTGCAAAGGAGACACGTCAAATGACATATACGCTGACGCTGCAAAGCATCGAACCTGTGACGCATGACACCCACCATCTGGTGTTCAACAAACCCGATGGTTACGTCTACACGCCCGGCCAGGCCTGCGATTTTGCGCTTGCCAAGGACGGATGGCGCGACGAGCAGCGCCCGTTCACCTTTACCGGCCTACCTACCGATGTGACGCTGGAATTCGTCATCAAGTCCTATCCTGACCATGACGGTGTAACCGAACAGATCGCTAAGATGCAGATGACCGATCAGGTCGAAGTCAGCGATCCGTGGGGCGCTATCGAAGACAAGGGTCCGGGAGTGTTCATCGCGGGTGGAGCCGGGATCACACCCTTCATCGCCGTGCTGAAACGTCGATTGCAAACGCATGGCACGTTGAAGGATTGTCACCTCGTCTTTTCCAACAAGACCGAGGACGACATCATCCTGCGCGATGCCTTCACGTCAATGCCCGGCTTGAACTGCCATTTTGTTGTGACAGATGATCCTGAAAGTGAGCTTGCGCGGGATCAGATCGACAAGGAGTACCTTGCCCCGATTGTCTCTCAGACGGACGGCCCAATCTACATCTGCGGACCGGAACCGATGATCGACGATATCTCCAAGGCGCTGAAGGATTTGAACGTTTCGGACGAGCGGATCGTCACCGAAGACTTGGACTGATTTAGTCAGTCGAACGTGGTGCAAAGCCGCCCACACATACTGCTGCACGACGTGTGCGGCGCAAGGTGTGGGCGCACGCAGAGTGGGACGAGGCCGATTGCCGAACGAGGTACGTGACAATGGACAGAAAAGTGTCTTTTCAACCCGGAGATATCAGCGAACAAGACGCAACTGCGATCTTCAGTGCGTCGACCGTTGCTATGGTTTTGACCAATCCGCGTTTGCCAGACAATCCGATTGTCTACGTCAACCGCGCCTTTGAAAGGCTGACCGGGTACACGTCCGAAATGGCTTTGGGCCGCAATTGCCGATTCTTGCAGGGCGAACAAACCTCGTCTTCGGCTGTTGAAGACCTGCGCAAAGCCATTGAACACCGCGAAGAAGTTTCGACCGTGTTGACGAACGTGCGCGCCAATGGCGAAGCGTTTCTGAACGCGCTCCTGATTTCGCCGGTCATGGACGAGAACGAAGAGCTTGTGTATTTCGTCGGCCTTCAAAGCGAGGTCGAGAACGACAAACAAGCTGAACGGCTCAGGCAATTCGAAACCGTCATGGCAGAGATCCAACATCGGGTGAAAAACCATCTGTCGATGATCCTTGGCCTGATCCGCATGAAAGCCCGCAACAGCAAGGCGCCAGAGGAATACAAAGATCTGTCGCGCCGAATCGAAAGCCTGCAATTGCTTTACGAGGAAATGTCGGCGGCCACGTTGGAGCGCAATGACGGCAAAATCAAACTGGGCGCGTATCTGGGCCGGGTGGCCAACGCGATTGCCTATCTCGACAGTCGTCCCGGAGTGCGCATGAACATCCATGTCGAACCGCTGATGGTCGACACGGAAACCGCCGTGCGCATCGGGTTGATCCTGTCCGAAGTTTTGACCAACGCCATGCAACATGCGTTCCGTGAGCAGAAATCGGGGCTGGTCGAATTGCGCGTCATGCGCACCGACAATGGCGGGATGCGCGCAATGGTGACCGATGACGGGGTTGGCTTGCCGGAAGATGTGACATGGCCCAATTCTGACGGGTTGGGCGGGCGTATCGTTCAGGGGCTGTGCGACGGCTTGCAGGCGTCGCTGCAGGTGACGCGCGGCGCGGTGGGCACGATAGTCACTTTGGATGTGCCGGGCGCCGAATAGCGAGGTCTAGAACCATTGGCCTGACTCCATCAGCCCCAAATCCAGCAATTGCCGCGAATGCCATTCGAAGGGCACCGAATTGTGCCACCGGAATGTTTCGATCTCGTAGGCCGAACCCGGATTGCGCTTCAGCGCCTTCGCCGTCCTGAATGTCGCCACCGCCGCTGTCAGGTTGTGGTGCCATGGACAGGCATAAGTGTTGTATTCTTCATCGTTGAATGTGTGGTCAGCCCGAAGCTGCAGCCCGGGTTTCGTCCGGAACAGCGCGATCCGGTCAATCTTGCGCCGCTCTGGTGGCACGTGTTCCTCGTATCGCCACCGCAGGCCGCCAAAGAAATCAAGCTGCCGCTCCTTGGGATAGGTTGTGGCCGGGTCGGTACGTCCCAAGGCGTAATATCCGGACCGGTCGATATAGGCGTTGTCGATATCCACCGCGTCTGGATGGGCATCAAGGTCACCGGCGTACAGGTCTATGGCATAACACAGCATCGCATCGCGGCGTTCTTCGGTGTGAAAGGCCAGCAACTCCCCGATGGTGCGTGTCTCGCAAAAAGGGAAGAACAGGTATTCTGCATTGTAGCAGACATACATCCACACGCCCGGCGCTTTGTCGATTATGGTGTTCACGATCTCTTCGCGGTTGCCTCGGCGAGTGATGTCGTTGTCGACGCGAATGACGTGTTCCGCCGTGTCTTTTGCAAGGTCGAATTCGGCAGGCATGAAAAGGATATTGGATTTGAACCCAAGGTCCAGATTGTGGCGCACCGTTGTGTCGATCTCTACCGCGTCTTCGGCAAAAACCAATGCAATCGGCCCCTTGGCGAATGCGCCGGGGTTCTGGGATACCAATTCAGTGACGCTGCCGTAACGCATGAGGGGCCCTTTGCCGGGGTTTTGCACAGAGTCGATGAAAAAAGCGTGCATTGCAAGACAGGGGTGACATGCGGTATCGCGACGCCCTGAACCTTGCCCCGGAGGATTGGCCCGTGTCCGAACCGAAGAAGCTTTATATCAAGACCTATGGCTGTCAGATGAACGTCTATGACAGCGAACGCATGGCCGAAGCGCTGGGCGGGCAGGGGTATGTCGAAACGCAGACGCCCGACGATGCGGATATGATCCTGCTCAACACCTGCCACATCCGGGAAAAGGCGGCGGAGAAGGTCTATTCCGAACTGGGGCGCTACAAGGGCCTCAAAGCTGAAAAGCCCGATCTCAAAATCGGTGTGGCGGGCTGCGTCGCACAGGCCGAGGGGCAGGAAATCATGCGCCGCCAGCCGATGGTCGATCTTGTCGTTGGCCCGCAAAGCTATCACCGCCTGCCTGAGTTGGAGGCTAAAGTTCAGAACGGCGAAAAGGCGCTCGACACCGATTTCCCCGAAGAAGACAAATTCGAGGTTCTGAAAAACCGCCCCAAAGCCAAGCGCGGCCCGACGGCATTCCTCACCGTGCAGGAAGGCTGCGATAAATTCTGCGCCTTCTGCGTTGTGCCTTACACGCGCGGTGCCGAAGTCAGCCGCCCCGCCGACCGCATCCTGCATGAGGCCCGCGATCTGGTGGAGCGCGGCGTGCGCGAGATCACTCTGTTGGGTCAAAACGTCAACGCTTATCACGGCGCGGGTGAGGGCGGCGACTGGTCGCTTGCTCGCCTGATCTGGGCACTCAACGACATCGACGGATTGGAGCGTATCCGCTTCACCACCAGCCATCCCAACGACATGACCGATGAATTGATCGAGGCACATGGCACCTGCCCGAAACTGATGCCATACCTCCATCTCCCTGTGCAGTCCGGTTCTGATCGCATCCTCAAGCGGATGAATCGACAGCACACCGCCGAAAGCTACCTTGTAATCATCGACAAGCTGCGTAAGGCACGCCCAGACCTTCTGTTGTCGGGCGATTTCATCGTCGGTTTCCCGGAAGAGACCGAAGAGGATTTCCAGGCGACCTTGGACATCATCCGCGCGTCGAATTACGGCTATGCCTACAGCTTCAAATATTCCACACGCCCCGGCACCCCGGCGGCGGAACGCGACCAGCTTCCCGAAGACGTCAAGGATGACCGCCTGCAACGCCTTCAAGCGCTCATCACCGAACAGCAGAAGGCGGCACAGGACGCGATGGTCGGCAAAGAAGTTGGTGTGCTTTTTGAAAAGCCGGGCCGCTTGCCGGGCCAGATGGTCGGCAAATCCGACCACCTTCATGCCGTCCATGTCGAAGCAGACGGGCTCAACCCCGGTGACCTGCGCCGTGTGAAGATCATCGACTCGGGGCGCAACTCGCTCAAGGGGGCGTTGGCCAAATGACACATCATCTAAGGGTGCGCCGCGATATATAGAGGTTCGCTCTTCCCTGAACCGCTGTCTTTGGTAGTATGAGGATGAATCAGACGCCCTTTCCTGGAATGGGGCGTCGCCACAGCCGGGAGATGCGGGAATGATAGGGCGGTTGTCCGCATTGGTATTGAGTATCGCGCTGGCCGTGCCCCAGATTGCGCCCGCGCAGCAGGGCGAACGCTACGTCCCCGGCATATGGATTGATCCCGATGGCTGCGAACACTGGGTCATGGATGATGGCGTCGAAGGCTTCATGAGCCCACATCTGCGTCGCAACGGCACACCCGTGTGCCACAAGATCAGCCGTTGTGCGATTGTGCCGACCGATACGATGTTCGCCACCGGCAGCGCCACGATCGCGCCGGGAGGCGCCGACAGCCTGCGCAGTTTCTTCGCGTTCAACCGCGCCAATGGGTTCGTGATCGAAGGCCACACCGACAGCCGTGCCTCAGATGCATCGAACATGGCGCTGAGCGAACGGCGTGCCCGCGCGGTCACTCAAATCGCCCAGCAAGCCGGCGCGCGCATTTATTCGGTGCGGGGTTTCGGCGAAAGCCGACCTGTCGCGACCAACACAACCGCCGCCGGAATGGCTGAAAATCGCCGGGTGGAAATCCTGTGCCTGCGCTGAGGAGACCCGTCATGATCCGTGTTGTTGCTCTTGCCGGACTCTGCGTCGCGCTTGCCGGATGCGAAGCCGTCGGCGACGACAAAAGCTTTGACCGCGGCATTGACAGCAAACCGCTCAGCCAGCTTCAGGCAGGCATCTGGATTGATCCCAATGGCTGCGATCACTGGATCATCGACGATGGCGTCGAAGGCTATCTCTCGCCGCGACTGAACACGGATGGGACGCCTGTCTGCTCCGGCAATGCAGATGAGCGGAATACCGCGATAGGTGACTTCAAAGGTGGCTCCTCGTTTGGGGACGTATTGTGACGGAAAGGGTGACCGCTTGCACTGCGTGATGGAACTTGACACCCTGTTCTTGACACCCTTGCACCGGAGACCCGCGTGACCACAGACACCTTGTCAGAAGCGCTTGTAGAATTTCCAGATAACCGTTTGCTCATCGACCTTTGCGGCGAATATGACCGCAATCTGACCGAGATCGAAACTCGTCTCGGGGTTCAGATCCTACGCCGAGGGAATCAGTTGGCCATTCACGGCGAACCCGAGGCACAGTCCGAAGCGCGCGATGTACTGATGGCGCTCTACCAGCGGCTCGAACAAGGGCGCACCGTGTCACCCGGCGACATCGACCGCGAATTCCGTATGGCCCCCGAAGACACCGGCCCTGACCGACAGATCGAAATGTTCGAAGGTGGTCCGGTCGAAATCAAGACTCGCAAGAAACTGGTAGAGCCACGCACCGACGCGCAAAAGGCCTATGTCCGGTCGCTGTTCGAAAATGAACTGGCTTTCGGCATCGGCCCGGCAGGCACCGGCAAAACCTATCTTGCGGTCGCGGTGGGCGTGAACATGTTCACAACGGGGCAAGTCGACAAGATCATCCTCAGCCGCCCGGCGGTCGAGGCGGGCGAAAAGCTGGGTTATCTGCCGGGCGACATGAAGGACAAGGTCGATCCCTACATGCAGCCGCTCTACGACGCGCTGAACGATTTTCTGCCGGGCAAACAACTCGCAAAGATGATCGAGGAAAAGACTGTCGAAATCGCGCCGCTCGCGTTCATGCGCGGTCGGACGCTGTCCAATGCCTTCGTGGTTCTGGACGAGGCGCAGAACGCCACGTCGATGCAGATGAAGATGTTCCTGACCCGTCTCGGCGAAGGTTCGCGCATGGTGATCACCGGTGACCGCACCCAGATCGACCTGCCGCGTGGCGTTGCCTCGGGCCTTGCCGATGCGGAAAGGCTGCTCAAGACGATCCCGAAGATCAGTTTCAATTACTTCACATCTAAGGACGTGGTGCGCCACCCGCTTGTGGCCGCGATCATCGAGGCTTACGAGAAAGACGCGGAAGCGCCCTGATCTTCATCTTGCCAAATAAACTCCGGGGGTTTGGGGGCAGAGCCCCCAAGACATAAGCAGTGACCACACTGACCGACATTGTGATCGAAGACCCCCGCTGGGAAGAGGTGGGGCTTGACGCTCTGGCCGAGGATGCTGCGCTCAAGGCGCTGGAATATCTCGGGTTTTCAGTTGAAGGCTACGAAATCGCGATCCTCGCCTGTGACGATGCGCGGATCGCCGATCTGAATGCCGAATTCCGCGACAAACCGACGCCGACCAATGTGCTCAGTTGGCCAAGTTACGATCTAGCCCCCGACGAAGACGGCGTCACGCCACACCCGCCACCACCGCCTGATCCCATGATGGGCGAAAGCCTCGGTGATATTGCCATCGCCTATGATACCTGCCTGCGCGAGGCGGACGCTGTGGGCAAAGATATAGCCGATCATGTCACCCATTTGATTGTTCACGGCGTGTTACATCTTCTGGGCTATGATCATGTTCGTGACCGTGATGCCACGCTGATGGAAGGGTTGGAGACTAAGATACTTGGCAAAATGGGTATTGCGGACCCATATAGGGGATAGTACGGGCCAATAGGCCACCACCGGAACAGGAAAAAATGGGCGACAACGACGACTCGTCTAACGCAGCGCATCGCGCGCACGAGATGACTGAAACACAACCGGGACGTGGGCTTTTTTCACGTCTGCGCAATTGGATGGGCGGCACGGCTGAAGTGACCGACACCGTTCCGGCGCCGGAAATATCCCGATCACTGTCTCCGATTGATGGCATGATGAACCTGCGCCGTATGCGGGTCGAAGACGTCGCGGTCCCCCGCGCGGACATCGTGTCTGTCGCAGACACCATCACCAAATCCGAACTTGTGGATGTGTTCCGCGAAAGCGGCCTGACCCGTTTGCCGGTCTATAGTGGCACGCTCGACACACCCGTGGGCATGGCCCATCTCAAGGACCTCGCGCTCAAATACGGCTTTAATGGCAAGAGCAGCGAATTCGATCTCAAACAGATGCTCCGACCCTTGCTGTTTGTACCGCCGTCAATGCCGATTGGCGTCTTGCTGGCCAAGATGCAGACCGAGCGGAGACATATGGCGCTGGTGATCGACGAATATGGTGGTGTTGACGGTTTGGTGACCATTGAAGACCTGATCGAACAGGTGATCGGCGAAATCGAAGACGAACACGACCTTGATGAAGCCACCAATTTCTCGCGCGAGAAACCGGGGGTGTACTTGGCCTTTGCCCGAACACCGCTGGAAGAGTTCGAAGCCGAGATTGGGCTGAACCTGACCGATCACGATGATATCGACGGCGAAGAGATTGATACGCTGGGTGGTCTTGTCTTCATGCTGGCCGGTCATGTCCCCGCGCGCGGAGAAGTGGTGCCGCATCCCGAAGGCCCCGAATTCGAGGTCATCGATGCAGATCCGCGCCGGATCAAACGGATGCGGGTGCGCCTCAAGACAACGGCCGCCAGCGACACGGCCCGCGCTCGCGAGCTTGCCGAGCCTGCTGCAGCCACCGCGCGCTCCGCCTGATCCATGCGTGTCTTTCGCCGCCTTGGCGCAGTGTGTCTTGGTGGCGTCTTTGCCTTGGGTCAGGCCCCGTTTGACCTATGGGCGTTGGCGCTGGCCGCTCTGGTCGGACTTCTGTATCTCGCCCGGCGTGACACAAGCGCACGATCTGCGGGCTGGACAGGATGGTTGTTCGGAACCGGGTATTTTGCCCTTTCGATGCATTGGATCGTCGAACCCTTTGCTGTGGATGCAGCCGCCACGGGCTGGATGGCGCCCTTTGCGCTGGTCGGATTGGCGGCGGGCCTGGCGCTTCTCTGGGCAGCTGCGTTCTGGGTAGGGCGTCGGTTGCACCACGGCATGTTCGGTATCGTGCTGTGCTGGGCCACCATCGAACTGGCACGTGCCTATATCCTGACGGGCTTTCCGTGGGGGCTTGTTGGTTATGTTTGGGCGCCGACGCCAGTGGCGCAATGGCACTCTGTCATTGGTCCGCACGGGATGACACTGCTGACCTTGGCGCTCGCCGCAATGGTGGCATGTGTCACCACTGCGCGAACCGTGAAATTCGGTCTAATCGCTCTGGGGGGGATCATCCTCCTGTGGGCTGGTGGCACCATCATTGCCCCACCAGTGCAGGATTTGGACGGTCGCCCAATCGTGCGCCTGATCCAGCCCAACGCGCCGCAGCACCAGAAATGGGACCGCGATTTCATCCCGATGTTCTTTAACCGTCAGGTGGATTTCACCGCGCAACGGCCCAAACCCGATCTTATTGTCTGGCCGGAAACAGCTGTGCCGAACCTGCTCGACAATGCAGGTCCGGCGCTCGAAGTGATTGCAGACGCCGCCGCTGGCACACCGGTCGTTCTAGGCATCCAGCGCGAAGAGCAAGGGCGCTACTTCAATTCCCTCGTCACGCTGGACGGTACGGGACAGGTGACTGAACTGTACGACAAGCACCATCTTGTGCCCTTTGGGGAATACATGCCAGCAGCAGCGCTGTTTGCTCGGTTCAACATCCTCGGTCTCGCAACACGCGCCGAAGCAGGATACTCCGCCGGCCCAGGCCCTGCGCTGATAGACCTTGGGCCTTTGGGCACAGCGTTGCCGCTCATCTGCTACGAAGCCGTGTTCCCGCAGGACGTCAACGGTGCGCCGACGCGTCCGGACATGCTGCTTCAGATCACCAACGATGCATGGTTCGGCATCAACGCTGGCCCACAACAGCACCTAGTCCAAGCCCGCCTGCGCGCCATTGAACAGGGACTGCCGATGATCCGTGTGGCGAATACCGGCATCTCGGCGATGATCGACCCGGCGGGCCGGACTGTTGGCGCAATCCCGCTTGGTCGGGCAGGGTTCCTTGATGTGCCTCTACCGTCCAAACGCGCGCCGACGCTGTACAGCCGTACTGGCGATTGGCTCGCTCTGACCGCTCTGATCGTGGCATTTGCGACTCTGCTTCTATGGAAACGGCGCAACCCCATTGACCCGGCAGAGCCTGACGCGTAACGCAGATCATCATTCCCGTCACAACGGCTTCCTGACGTGACGGCAGACCCCAATGGAGCACTTATGTCCCGACAGAATTATATCTTCACCTCGGAATCCGTCTCCGAGGGCCACCCGGATAAGGTCTGTGACCGTATCTCGGACGCGATCCTTGATGCCTTTCTTTCCGAAGAACCCGAAGCCCGGGTGGCCTGCGAAACCTTCGCGACGACCAACCGTGTCGTCATCGGTGGAGAGGTGGGTCTGTCGGATCAGACCCGCCTGCAAACCTATATGGAGCGTATCCCGGATATCGCCCGCGCCTGTATCAAGGACATAGGTTACGAGCAGGACGAGTTTCACCACGCCACCTGCGAGATCACCAACCTGCTGCACCAGCAATCCGCGCATATCGCGCAGGGCGTCAATGCCAGCGGTGACAAGGACGAAGGTGCTGGCGATCAGGGCATCATGTTTGGCTATGCCACCAACGAAACGGACGCGCTCATGCCCGCGCCGATCCAGTTCAGCCATGCAATTCTGCGCCGCTTAGCCGAGGTGCGCAAATCCGGGGCCGAGCCTCTGCTGCGCCCAGATGCCAAGTCGCAGATCTCGGTTCGTTATGAAAACGGCAAGCCGATGGGCGTGACCTCGATCGTTCTGTCGACACAGCACGCCGATGAAAGCCAAAGCTCTGCCGACATCCGTGCGATTGTCGAACCCTATATCCGTGAAGTTCTGCCGGATGGCTGGATCACCGATGCCACTGAATGGTGGGTCAACCCGACCGGTACTTTCGTGATCGGTGGCCCTGACGGGGACGCTGGCCTCACGGGCCGTAAGATCATCGTCGACACCTATGGTGGTGCGGCCCCGCATGGCGGCGGTGCCTTTTCGGGCAAAGACCCGACCAAGGTGGACCGTTCCGCCGCTTACGCCGCGCGTTATCTCGCCAAGAACGTGGTTGCCGCCGGCATGGCCGAACGCTGCACGATTCAGCTCTCCTATGCCATCGGTGTGTCAAAGCCGCTGTCAATCTACGCCGATACTCATGGCACGGGTGATGTCGAAGCAGCGGCAATCGAATTGGCAATCCCCAAGGTGATGGACCTCACCCCGCGCGGCATTCGCACGCATCTGGAGCTGAACAAGCCGATCTACGAACGCACCGCAGCCTATGGCCATTTCGGCCGTGCGCCCGAAGCGGATGGCGGCTTCAGCTGGGAACGCACTGATCTTGTGGACGCGCTCAAGGCGTCTGTCTGAAACATCAAACCGGGTCGGGCACATATGCCCGGCCCGATTTTCCTTTTGCGACAGAACACTATGTCCCGGGGTGAAATCACCAATAGGGGCAGGATATGCTGAAACACCTGATCTTTCTGATCTTGATGCTTCCGGGGGTCGCGCTTGCCAATGATTGGGACGCGCTCAATACCCCCGGCGCCTTTGCGATCATGCGCCACGCTCTGGCCCCCGGCACTGGCGACCCCGCCAACCTGACGGTGGGTGATTGCAGCACCCAGCGCAACCTCAGCCAGCAGGGCAGGGATCAGGCCACCCGCATCGGTCAGGCGTTCCGCGACCGTGGGCATGGTTTTGATGTCGTGCTGACCAGCCAGTGGTGCCGCTGCCGGGACACTGCTGACCTTTTGAACCTTGGCCCGGTTCAAGAGGTGCCCGCGTTCAATTCCTTCTTTCAGGATTTCTCGACTCGCGACAGTCAAACAGCCGAGGCGCTCACCGTTCTTGCTGATCGCACGGACCGCCCCTTCATCGTCACCCATCAGGTCAATATCCGCGCTCTATCAGGCCAGACGACCCGATCCGGCGAAGTGCTTGTGGTGCGCCACGCAGAGGACAGTCTTGAAGTGCTGGGTTCGATCCTGATCGACCCGTGATGCCGACAAAAACGCAGAGCTCCGTTGCGAGAGCGTGTTGCAATCGCTAAACCGCGCGCCATGACAGAGACCAAACACCCCTCAGGCGCGCCGTGGCGCAACTTCTATGGCCGGTTCAAGGGCAAGACCCTGCGCCCGAACCAAAAGGACTACCTCGAAAGCGATCTTGACGCGCTCAGCCCCGGTGCCGTGTCTTGGGAGGATAACCCGGAGCGAACGCCGCTCGATATGACCGCGATCTTCGGGGACAAGCCGCTTTGGCTCGAAATCGGATTCGGTGGCGGCGAACACCTTGTCCATCAGGCGCAGACATATCCGGAGGTGGGCATCATCGGGTGTGAGCCGTTCATCAACGGCGTGGCGATGCTCTTGGGCAAGGTCCGCGATGCGGGTGTAACCAACCTACGGGTTCATCCCGGTGATGCGCGTGATCTGTTCGACGTTCTACCCGCAGGATCAGTGGAAAAAGCGTTCCTTTTGTATCCCGACCCGTGGCCCAAGAAACGTCACCACCGTCGCCGCTTTGTGACGCAAGAGCATCTTGCGCCGCTGTTTCAGGTTCTCAAGCCGGGTGCCGAGTTCCGCGTCGCCACCGACATTCCCGATTATGTCCGTCAAACCCTGATCGAAGTGCCAAAGGCCGGGTTCGACTGGTTGGCCGAGGGGCCAAGTGATTGGCGGCACCCGTGGGAGGACTGGTACTCGACCCGGTACGAAATGAAGGCGCTGCGGGAAAAGCGGATGCCGCATTACATGACCTTTCGGAAACCGGCATGATGTCCCCGTTCACAGTCGCAATTGATGGCCCCGCCGCTGCTGGTAAAGGCACGATCAGCAAAGCGGTCGCGGCGCATTTCGACCTCGCTCATCTTGACACCGGGCTGCTCTACCGCGCTGTCGGTGCGCGGATGTTGCTGGGCGAAGACCCGATTGCAGCCGCGCAAAGCCTTGCGGCGGGGGATCTTGAAAACCCCGATCTGCGCACCGCCGACGTGGCACAGGCGGCGTCAAAAGTGGCGGTGATCCCCGAGGTCCGTGCAGCCCTTCTTGATTTTCAGCGCGCCTTTGCCCGTCGATCAGGCGGCGCAGTCATGGACGGGCGCGACATCGGCACGGTCATCTGCCCGCGGGCTGAGGTCAAACTCTTTGTCACCGCCAGCGCCGAAGTGCGCGCGAAGCGGCGATTGGCGGAATTGGCCGAACGCGGCTTCGATACCGATTTCGATACTGTTCTGGCTGATGTCCAAGCCCGAGATGACCGCGATATGAACCGCGCTGATGCACCTCTGCGCCCGGCTGATGATGCGGTGATGATCGACACCTCCAAGCTGGACGTGGATGCCGCCATTGCGGCCGCCATCGCAGCGGTTGAGGCGCGCCGCACGGGTTGAATCGCTTAAAATTGCGCCGAAGGTCGCCAATATCAGCCAAGCGCGCGCCGCACACTTGCGCAGTACCACGCGCTCTGCTATGGCCCGCGCGTCGCTAAAAGGCAAACAACGCCGCGAACGAAGATCGAGCAGGGGTCGGCAATCACCGGCCCTCTTTGTTTTGCGGATGCCTTGACCAATCCCGTTCGCCGCAAGCGCGGACACCATCCCAGACCGGCGGAGACAACCGCACGGCCAGATAAATGATACGTAAAGGAAACTGACGCCACATGGCTATGAACGCATCTATGGAAGAATTCGAAGCGCTTTTGAATGAAAGCCTCGAAATGGACACACCGGACGAAGGGTCCGTTGTCAAAGGCAAGGTCATCGCAATCGAAGCGGGCCAGGCCATCATCGACGTAGGCTACAAGATGGAAGGCCGCGTTGATCTTAAAGAATTTGCAAACCCCGGCGAAGCGCCTGACCTGTCTGTCGGCGACGAAGTCGAGGTATTTCTGCGCTCCGCAGAGAACGCGCGCGGCGAAGCGGTTATCTCCCGCGAAATGGCGCGCCGTGAAGAAGCATGGGATCGCCTTGAAAAGGCCTATGCCGACGACGCCCGCGTCGAAGGCGCGATCTTCGGTCGTGTCAAAGGCGGCTTTACTGTCGATCTCGGCGGCGCTGTTGCGTTCCTTCCCGGCTCGCAGGTCGATGTGCGCCCCGTGCGCGACGCGGGCCCGCTCATGGGTCTCAAGCAGCCGTTCCAGATCCTCAAGATGGACCGTCGCCGTGGCAACATCGTTGTGTCGCGCCGTGCGATCCTCGAAGAGTCCCGCGCGGAACAGCGCGCCGAAGTCATTGGCAACCTCACCGAAGGTCAGGCAGTCGATGGTGTGGTCAAGAACATCACCGAATACGGTGCGTTCGTGGACCTTGGCGGCGTAGACGGCCTGCTGCACGTGACCGACATGGCATGGCGCCGTGTGAACCACCCGTCGGAAATCCTCACAATCGGGGAGACCGTCAAGGTTCAGGTCATCAAGATCAACAAAGACACGCACCGCATCAGCCTCGGCATGAAGCAGCTGCAGGAAGATCCGTGGGATCTGGTTGCTGCCAAGTATCCGCTTGAGTCCGTACACATGGGCCGCGTGACCAACATCACCGATTACGGCGCATTTGTTGAGCTGGAGCCGGGTGTTGAAGGTCTCGTGCACGTGTCTGAAATGTCCTGGACCAAGAAAAACGTCCATCCGGGCAAGATCGTGTCGACCTCGCAGGAAGTCGAAGTCATGGTTCTGGAAATCGACGGTGCCAAGCGCCGCGTGTCTCTGGGCCTCAAGCAGACCATGCGCAACCCGTGGGAAGTGTTTGCAGAAACACACCCCGAGGGCACCGAGGTCGAAGGCGAAGTCAAGAACATCACCGAATTCGGTCTGTTCGTTGGCCTCGACGGCGACATCGACGGCATGGTTCACCTCTCCGACCTGTCGTGGGACGAGCGTGGCGAAGACGCGATCCAGAACTACCGCAAGGGCGACATGGTTCAGGCCGTTGTCACCGAAGTGGACGTCGAGAAAGAGCGCATCTCGCTCTCTGTCAAAGCGCTGGGTGGTGACAAGTTCGCCGAAGCGGTTGGCGGCACCAAGCGTGGCTCGGTTATCACCGTTCAGGTCACTGCCATCGAAGAAGGCGGTATCGAAGTGGAATTCGAAGGCATGAAGTCCTTCATTCGCCGCTCCGACCTGTCGCGTGACCGTGCGGACCAGCGCCCTGAGCGTTTCTCGGTGGGTGACAAGGTCGATGTGCGCGTGACCAACGTGGACAGCAAGACCCGTCGCTTGGGTCTGTCGATCAAGGCACTTGAGATCGCGGAAGAGAAAGAGGCGGTACAGCAGTACGGTTCCTCCGATTCCGGTGCATCGCTGGGTGACATCCTTGGTGCGGCGCTCAAGTCGGGCGACGACAACTGATCCATCTGATCAGCTGAGACAATTGAACCCCCGCATCCCGAATGCGGGGGTTTTTCTTTTGTCGGTTGGTGGCTGGGTACAAGGTACGTCGGCGCATATTGCGCGTACCGTCAACGGAACACCGTCGCGCTTATTGTCCGGTCTGTGCATTGATGCATCGGCTGTTTCCATTGACGGAAAGTGGCGGCTGCGCCCCGTCCGCCACCGGCGGCCAATCCCCAAAATATTCGTGAAATAACGAAGGTCCGGCCCCCGTCAGGCGACCTTGCGCAACCCAAGCATCTCACGCGCCTGCTGCCATGTGGCGACTGGGCGTTCATATTTCTCACAGAGATCCACCGCCCGTTTGACCAAAGCGGCGTTCGAGGGCGCAAGCGTGTTGCGATCGAGACGGATATTGTCCTCGAGGCCGGTCCGCGCATGGCCACCAGACGAGATCGCCCATTCGTTCAGCACGATCTGGTTCGGCCCGATCCCTGCGGCACACCAAGGCGTCGTTTCACCGAACAGCCGCTTAACCGTGTGGATGTAGAAATCGAACACTTCGCGATCCACGGGCATTGCGTTCCTCACACCCATGACAAACTGCACATAGGGTGTGCCCTTGATCTCTCCGGCATCGAACATCGCCGCGGCGCGGAAGATGTGCGACAGATCAAAGGCCTCGATCTCGGGCTTGATGTCGTACGCCTGCATCTCCGAGGCCAGCCACGCAACCAGATCAGGCGGATTCTCATAAACACGGGTCGGAAAGTTGTTCGACCCGACCGACAATGACGCCATATCCGGCCGCAGCGGCAGCATGCCTCCTCGGGTCTGTCCGGCGCCAGAGCGACCCCCGGTGGACAATTGCACGATCATGCCGGGGCAGTGCTTTTCGACACCTTCCTTGAGACGAGCGAATTTTTCCGGATCAGAGCTTGGCGTCTCATCCTCATTACGCACATGGGCGTGCATGATGGTGGCCCCTGCCTCAAAGGCTTCATGCGTGCTTTCGATCTGTTCCGTGACAGAGGTTGGAACCGCGGGATTGTCGGCCTTTGTCGGCAATGATCCTGTGATGGCGACGCAGATGATACAGGGGTTGGTCATATGATCGAGCTGTCCTTGGAACGCATTGGCGCGCACTTTGGCAGGAAATGCCGGGGTGTCAAATCTGTTCACCTGGTCAGGTGTTGCCGCCCAAATCTGTCCAGATCTCCCGCACCCAGCGTTGGATCACCTGTGCCTCGTCCCAGCGGTTCGACATCTCGCGCCCGTCCGGGCCTGTCATCGCATATTCGGGTGGGCCAAGCTCGCAGACGAAGATGCAATCGCCAGAGGCGTTTCGGCTGTGCCAATCCGCCATGCCTTCGCGCCACCACCCCTTGAAAAGGTCGACCCATTTTTGATGCTGCGGGAAATCTAGTTGCAGCTGGATCTGCTGGCGGCTTGCAACGCGGCCCTGAAAGCTGTCTGACCGTTTCAGCACGCGGCTGATCAGCCCCAGATCATGATCCGACAGGGGAAACCAGAATTCCCGGTCCACAACGTAGTGCGACAGGTCGGCGCAAATGCGCATGTCCGGAATACGGTCGAGCAGTTGCAAGGTCGTGTAAAGGTCATTGGTGATACAGTTGCGGTGGGTCTCGAACTGGATCGGCATACCGATGCGGTCGGACATCGTCATCCATGTCTCGATCACCGGAATCATATCGTCGAGCGCGATCGGCATCACTTGACCGATCACATCGACAAACGGCGCGCCAAAATCGACGGCCATGTGCAGCGTATCTTCAAGGCTTTCAATCGTCTTGGGGAAGGCCACAATCAGCGGCGTCAGGCCGTTGGCCTCCATATGCGGGCGCACCGCGTGGGCGACCTCTACATCCGACGCGCCCAGATCAATCGCCATCCCGTCAAAACCGGCCTCGGCGACCATCTCGCAGACCTGATCAAAGGGCAGCTTCACCCCGCTCTGGTCATGCGGTTGCATCGCCCAAAGTGAGGTGTAGACCTGAAGCCGCCTCACTCCGCAGGCACCCGGCGGGTGCGGCCGCCTGACATGGGTACGATCCAGACCTCGTTCATCGGGTACTGGCTTTCGTCCTTGGCCATCAGTTTCTTGATGACTTCGATCTGGAACTCGATCCAGCCCATGCGGTGCACCTCACCCGCGGCTCCTTCGATCTTGTCGTTCAACTCCCGCAGCTTCCAGAACGGCACGGCGGGGAATGTGTGATGCGCGGTGTGGTAGGGCATCTGCCAGCAGAGCCAGCGGAAGAACGCGTTGGTGCGGGTCGAGCGCGTGTTTTCCAGAATGTCATTCTCGTGGGAAAGGCCCAGATGTTCGATGGTGTTCTGCAACTGGTGCACGGGCTTGGTCAGCACCATCGGGATCAGCCAAAAGGTCAGCGCGGCCCAGCTTCCCGTCAGCAGCGAAACCACTGAGATCGCGACATAGAGCCCAAGATGGATACGGCTTTCGCGGATCACCTTGGCTTCTTCCTCGGGCCGGATGAACGGCTCCACGATCACCCCGCGCGCCCGGCGCACCACGCCGAACACCCGGTTGCGCCAATAGGTGATGCCCGAAAGCCAGAGCAGGTAGGTGGTCAGCGTGTAGGGTTCGCGCACCAGTTCGCCATCCCGTTCCCAATCCTGCGTGTACTGGTGATGCGCGAAATGCATGACTTGGTCATAGTCACGCGGGAAGATTTGGACGAACCCGATGATCCTGCCAAATATCTCGTTGAGGCTGCGTGTCTTGAACACAGTGGCATGGCTCAACTCGTGCTGTGCGGCGTAGAGGAAGTTGATCAGCACACCTAGGGCAAAACCTGTAACCCAGACCCACCCCGTGCCCATCGCCTGAGCATGCAGCACGCCGACGATCAGGATCGCACCCAGATGGCTTCCCATCTGGATCGCGCCCTGCATGTCCGAACGTTCCGTCAGACTGCGCAGTTCAGTGGGCGTCAGCAGTTTACGGCGTGAGAAGCTGGCCTCCATCGGGTCCTCCTGAAGGGTTTGCGTCAGACTGGCTGGGATTCGTGCAAAAGAAAAGTGTGGTGATGGGCTGGACCAATGCTCTGTTGAGGGGTGCCGGATTTGCGGGCATCCGCGCAAAACCCCTGCTGTTCAAGCCAGCCATTGTGTGACAGGCGACTTGGCCTCACAATACAAGCAAAACGCATCAAGAGGTGAGCAGACCGATGCAGATCAATCGACGCCTATTCGGGCTGGGGCTTTTGGGCCTTGGCCTTTCAGCGTGTTCGCGTGCCGTACCAACCCGTGTGAGCACTCAAGCCCCTACAGGCCTTCCTGCCGATCTGCGCCCCGTGCCGAACGCGGCCTATGACGCGTGGGTTGCATCGTTCCGGGGCAGGGCGGCAGCGCAGGGCATTTCGCAATCCACGCTGGACGCGGCGTTCCGGGGCACCGGTTACTTGCCGGGCGTGGTCACACGCGACCGCAATCAGACGGAGTTCAAGCGCAGTCTCGAAGACTATCTGGCCATCGCCGCGTCTGAAGAGAGGGTGCAAAAGGGTCGCGCTGCGTTTGCCCGTCATCGCGGGACATTGAACGCATTGGAAAGCCGTTACGGCGTCGATGCGAGAATCATCTGCGCCATTTGGGGGCTGGAAAGCTTTTATGGCGAACGGCGGGGCGAAGTCCCTGTGATCTCGGCCACCTCGACCTTGGCCTTTGACGGGCGGCGCGGTCGGTTCTTTGAACAACAGCTTATCGCGGCGCTGCGGATCATCCAGAACGGCGATATCCCGGCCTCTCAAATGACCGGAAGCTGGGCAGGCGCGATGGGGCATACGCAGTTCATCCCCACCTCGTTCCTGCAATTCGCTGTGGATTATACCGGCGACGGGCGGCGCGACATCTGGTCGGATGATCCGACTGATGCCTTGGCCTCTGCCGCCGCTTACCTGCAACGCAATGGATGGCAGCGGGGTGTCTCTTGGGGGAGTGAATCGCCCAATGGGTCTCTGCAGCCGCAGCCGGGCGGGCCGCGCTTTGCCACAACTGCGAATTTTCGGGTCATCAAGCGATACAACAACTCCGACGCCTACGCGATCGGGGTGGGTCACCTGTCCGACCGGATCGGCGGGGCAGGGCCTTTGCGGATGGAATTTCCACCCGACGCAAATGGGCTGACCAAATCGGACCGGATCACCTTGCAACAACGCTTGACCGCACGGGGCTTTGACACTCAGGGGGCAGATGGCGTGATCGGGTCTAACACCGAAAGCGCGATCCGTGCCTATCAGACCAGCCGTGGATTGCCTGTCACCGGTACGCCGTCGCAAGCCTTGTTGCAAAGCCTGCGCTAGCCCGGTGTTTCGCGTTTTCAGATGGCTGCGCAACACGGTTGTGTTGATATGGCTTTGCGGTGCCTTGGCGGTCAGTGCGCTGGCGCTGGGGGTGCAGGCGCTGACGCTGTCGGCACAAGTTGCGTCCGCAACGGCTAGCGCATCAGCCGCCGCTTTGGCGCATCGCAAGGAACTCGCCCGCGTCGTGGCCAGGACAAAAGCCAAGGCGCGGCTGCGTCGCGCGCTGGTGGCGATCCCGGTGGTCGGTGCCGGTGCCGCTGTTGCCTTCGAGACCCAAGATTTCCGCGACTGGCAGGCCGAAAACCCCGATGGCACGTTTGGCGACTATTCCTGCGAGGTGGCCGCGCTGAGCGCCGAAGTGGTGGATGAGGTGTTGCAGGACTTGCCGGATGGATTTCGCCCGTCCCGCGACATGATGCTGAACCAACTGCCCGAATGCGCGCCAGAGTCGTGATGCGGCAGTTTCATTTTTGATTGAATAATGTGCGAAATTGAAATGCCCGCCCAATTTGCGGGCGTTTGGCTTTGAAGGCCCCCACGATTGGTGGCGCAATACGCCTGTTTTGAGGTCGCTCCGCGAAATGCGTTGGAACTCGGACGCGACGGATTGTTAGCGTGCCGTCAACATGACTCATCTGACCGCCCTCACCAACTTGCCGCCGCGATCCCATGGCAAGCTGCACATCGCCGCCAAAGCGCGGGCGGATGGGGTGTCGGCATTGGCCGATCTGCACCAGACCGGGTCCGCCAAGATACTGATGACCCCGGCGCGGGATGCGGTTGAAGGCGTGATCCTGAACACCTCCGGTGGGCTGACGGGTGGCGATACATTATCCATTGCCGCCACTGCACAGACGGGTTCGCGATTGCGCCTGACGACGCAGGCCGCCGAACGTGTTTACCGCACCGCCGACGAAACCACTGCGCGGGTACGCAACCTCGTGACAGTTGAGTCCGGAGCGCGTGTCGATTGGCTGCCGCAGGAAACCATCCTGTTCCAGAACGGGGCGTTGCGCAGGTCATTGACCATCAAGATGGCGGCCGACGCCCGCCTGCTGGTGGTGGAACCTGTGCTCTTTGGCCGTCTGGCCATGGGTGAGGTGGTCACGCAAGCCCGCTTTGCCGACAGCCTGACTTTGGAACGTGATGGAGAGCAGGTGTTTCGCGATGCCAGCACATTGAACGGTAACATCACAGCCCTCCTCGACAAATCCGCGCTGGGCGGCGGTGCCCGTGCCATGGCGCTGGTGGTTTTTGCAGCGCCGGAAGCCGAGGCACATCTTGACCCGATCCGCGCGATGCTGCCGCCCACGGCTGGTGTGTCGCTTGTGCGGGCGGGTGTGCTGGTCCTTCGTGCATTGGCGGAAGACGGGTACGCGCTGCGCCGCACCCTCATTCCTGTTCTTGATCGGCTGAGCGGTGACGCCCTGCCGCGATCCTGGAGACTTTAAGACATGAACCTCACCCCCCGCGAAAAAGACAAGCTGTTGGTCGCCATGGCCGCCATCGTGGCGCGCAAACGCCTTGAACGGGGCGTGAAGCTCAACCACCCCGAAGCGATTGCGCTGATCACCGACGCGGTGGTCGAAGGCGCGCGCGACGGGCGGTCGGTCGCGGATATGATGCAGGCCGGTGCGCAGGTGATCACCCGCGATCAGTGCATGGAGGGCGTGCCTGAAATGATCCACGAGGTGCAGGTCGAGGCGACATTTCCGGACGGCACCAAACTGGTCACGGTGCACAATCCGATCCGTTGAGTTTGCATATTTGTAAAAAGAAGAAGCGAAAGGGTTACTAAATGAAAAACGGTCTTGCTTTGGCTGCTGCGTCTTTGGTTTGGGCGTCCTCTGCGTTGGCGCATCCCGGCGCTCATGTGCATCCGCATGATGGTGCGCATTGGTTGGCGATCGTCAGTGCGCTGGGTCTGATCGCTGTGGCAAGCGGGTTGGCCTTCGGCAAAATCCGGAGACGCAAATGATCCCCGGAGAGCTGTTTCCTGCGGACGGATCGCTGACGCTGAACCCTGACCGCCCTGCCATCACTTTGATGGTGGCGAACACGGGCGACAGGCCGGTTCAGGTGGGCAGCCACTACCATTTTGCCGAAACCAACCCGGCTTTGGATTTTGATCGTGACGCTGCGCGCGGCCACAGGCTCGATATTGCGCCGGGCACTGCGGTGCGGTTCGAACCGGGCCAGCGACGCGAAGTTCAATTGATCCCGCTGGGGGGCGCACGCCGGGTCATCGGTTTTAACCAAAAGGTCATGGGAGACCTCTGATGCCACGCATCGTCACCCCGATGGATTACTGGGCCAACGCCATGCAAATGGGCTGGGTCATGGCCGAAGCGCAGGGCGTTATTGCCATGCGGGTGATGGGGGCACTGGGCTTTTGGTCGGTCCCCAAGACCGAGAACAGCCGGATGCTCAACGAAAAGGTCTTTGCCTTTGTCAAAGGCTCGACCGATGCGTCACTTGCCGCGATGACTGGCAAAAGCCCGGACGTGGTCGCCGCGCTGGCGATCAAACCGATCCGGCAGGCAACGCGTGCCAATCACAAACGCCTGACGAAACGTGGATTGAAGAGGGCCTGATATGCCAGCACAGATCAAACGCGCCGATTACGCCGCCATGTTCGGCCCCACCGTGGGCGACAAGTTGCGGTTGGCCGATACCGACCTGATCATCGAGGTTGAACGCGACCTGACCGCCGAAGCCGTTGGCGCGGCGACAGCCGGTGGCAGCGGCGCGAATGCGCTGGTTTATGGGGAAGAGGTCAAGTTCGGCGGTGGAAAGGTGATCCGCGACGGCATGGGCCAGTCGCAGGCCACGCGGGCCGAGGGCGCGGTGGATACTGTGATCACCAATGCGCTGATCGTGGATTATACCGGCATCTACAAGGCTGATGTCGGCCTGCGCGACGGGCGCATCTACAAGATCGGCAAGGCGGGCAATCCGGACACTCAGCCGGGGGTGAATATTATCGTTGGACCGGGGACCGAGGCGATTGCCGGTGAGGGCCGCATCCTGACTGCGGGTGGCTTCGACAGCCACATCCACTTCATCTGTCCGCAACAGATCGAGGACGCGCTGCACTCTGGCCTGACGACCATGCTGGGCGGTGGCACCGGCCCCGCGCATGGCACATTGGCCACCACCTGTACGCCCGGCCCCTGGCATATCGGGCGCATGCTACAGGCCGCCGATGCGTTCCCGATGAACCTTGCCTTCGCGGGTAAAGGCAATGCCTCCCTGCCTGCCGCTTTGGAAGAGCAGGTCAAGGCAGGCGCTTGTGCGTTGAAACTGCACGAAGATTGGGGCACCACCCCCGGTGCCATCGATTGCTGTCTGACGGTGGCCGATGCGATGGACGTGCAGGTCATGATCCACACCGACACTCTGAACGAGTCTGGTTTTGTCGAACACACCGTCAAAGCCATGAAGGGCCGCACGATCCACGCCTTCCACACCGAAGGTGCTGGTGGCGGGCACGCGCCGGACATCATCAAAATCTGCGGCGAAGAACACGTGTTGCCGTCTTCGACCAACCCAACGCGCCCCTTCACGGTGAACACGCTGGAAGAGCATCTCGACATGCTCATGGTGTGCCACCACCTCGACAAATCCATTCCCGAGGACATTGCCTTTGCCGAAAGCCGCATTCGGCGCGAGACCATCGCGGCCGAGGATATCCTGCACGACATGGGCGCGTTTAGCATCATCGCGTCGGACAGTCAGGCGATGGGGCGCGTGGGCGAGGTGATCATCCGCACATGGCAAACCGCCGACAAGATGAAGAAACAGCGCGGCGCGCTGGCCGAAGAAACCGGCGACAACGACAACATGCGCGTGCGCCGCTACGTGGCGAAATACACCATCAATCCGGCGATCGCGCATGGCATCAGCCGCGAGATCGGCAGCATCGAGGAAGGCAAACGCGCCGATCTCGTGCTCTGGCATCCGGCGTTCTTTGGTGTGAAGCCCGAAATGGTGCTGATCGGTGGCACGATTGCTTGCGCCCAGATGGGCGATCCAAACGCGTCGATCCCGACCCCGCAGCCGGTCTACACGCGGCCCATGTGGGGGGCTTACGGGCGCAGCGTGGAAAACTCGGCTGTGGTCTTTGTATCCGAGGCGGCGCAGGCCGATGGCATTGGCGAAAAGCTCGGCCTCGCCAAGAAAACGCTCGCGGTGCAGAACACGCGCGGAATCGGCAAGTCGGATCTCAAGCTGAACACCGCAACACCGAAAGTCGAGGTGAACCCCGAAACCTACGAGGTGCGTGCGGATGGGGAGTTGCTGGTTTGTGAGCCGGCAGAGGTTCTGCCGATGGCGCAGCGGTATTTCCTGTTTTGACCACAAACGCCACACGAACCGAGGGCAGCGACCGACCGCGGGGGCAGTCGGGGGCTGCCCGTGCTGGGCGCTGACCTCATAAGGACCAACCACATGCTCACTGCCTCACACTACCACAACCACACCCACGGCACGCCCGCTGACCGTATTTCGCTCAGCTACGAGTCCCGCTTCTTGCGGCGGCGTGTCCTAACAACCGATGGCGGACTCGAGTTCCTGCTCGACCTTGAACAGACCACTTCGCTTGACCATGGCGGTGCGATCAAACTCAACGATGGGCGCGAGGTCGAGGTGGTCGCGGCCCCTGAACCGCTCTTGGAAATTACGGGGGAGAACCTCGTGCGCCTTGCTTGGCATATCGGCAACCGACACACCCCCTGTCAGGTCGAAGCAACGCGCCTGCTGATCCAGCCCGATCACGTGATCCGCGACATGCTGGGCAAGCTGGGCGCGACGGTCACTGAACGTGTCGAACCTTTCACCCCGGAGGGAGGAGCCTACGGCCATGGACGGACCCATTCGCACGCCCACTGACCCGATCCTGACGCTGGCGCAATGGCTGTCGCCGGGCTTTCCCATCGGCGCATTTGCCTATTCCAGCGGGTTGGAGCAGGCGATTGCCGACAAGGTGGTGACACCTTCGACGGTCGAGGACTGGCTGTCGGATATGCTGCGCGACGGCAACGGCGCAAGTGACGCCATCTTGATCCGCGCGGTTGCCAGCGGAATCGACCTGGTGGAGGTGGACCAGACCGCGCGCGCCTTCTGTCCCAGCCGTGAGCGGTTGTTGGAGATCGACGCACAGGGTGCAGCCTTCTGCGACCAGCTCCGTTCCAACTGGGGGATCGACGTTACAAACCTCACCTACCCTGTGGCACTTGGCGTCGGGATCAGGCACCTTGATCTGCCCCTCACCATGGCAGTGCAGATGTACCTGCACGCCTGGGTCGCAGCAGTGGTCGCCGCCTGTCAACGCCTGATGGCGCTGGGCCAGACCGAGGCGCAGCGGATCGTCGCTGCATTGGCCCCGCTCTGCTCTGAAATTGCTGTGCAGACCGAAACCCAAACGCTTGACGATCTGACCAGCCAGAGCTTTGCTGCCGATATCGCCGCGATGCGTCACGAAACCCTCAGCCCAAGGATCTTCCGCACATGAGCACCCGCAATGGACCCCTTCGTGTCGGCATCGGTGGCCCAGTTGGAGCCGGAAAGACCTCGCTCACCGCAGCGCTGGCGAAGCGGCTCAAGGACACGCATTCGGTGGGGGTGATCACAAATGACATCTACACGCAGGAAGACGCCGAGGCGCTGATGCGCATGCAGATCCTGCCGCAGGACAGGGTCATCGGGGTTGAAACCGGTGGTTGCCCACACACCGCGATCCGCGAAGACGCGTCGATCAATCTGGCTGCAGTGGCCGAGATGGTCCGCCGTCACCCCGATGTCGAAGTGGTGTTGATCGAATCTGGTGGCGACAACCTGTCCGCCACATTCAGCCCGGAACTGGCTGACGTGACGCTTTATGTGATCGACGTGGCTGCGGGCGAAGAAATCCCGCGCAAGGGCGGTCCCGCGCTGACACGGTCGGATATTCTGGTGATCAACAAAACCGACCTCGCGCCGCATGTGGGCGCCTCGCTCGAGGTGATGGACCGGGACGCGACCAAGATGCGCGAAGGCCGTCCGTTTGTGTTCGCCGCCATCCGCCACGATCAAGGCGTGGATGAAGTTTTGGGACACCTTAAGCGTGTTTCAGGCCTTTGAGTGTGATAATCTCAGCCTAAGTGGATTTGCAAAATTTATGGTTCTGGCGTATGTTGTGTGTATAGCAGCAATAATAACTATAAATTGTGGGTGCTGATATGCCCGAAGTCGGAAAACAAATCGCAGCTCTGCCGATGCGGTGGAAAAAGGACGGAACCTTTCAGGTCCTGATGGTCACTTCGCGGGAAACGCGCCGTTGGATCATGCCGAAAGGCTGGACAATGGACGGTAAAAAGCCGTGGGCCGCAGCCGAGATCGAAGCTTTGGAAGAGGCTGGCGCGATTGGCTATGTCGGTCAGGAAGTGATCGGCACCTACACCTACAAGAAAAAACTGGCGGATGGCACATCGCTGAAATGTGAAGTGGATGTCTATCCGATGGTGGTCGAAACGCTCAAACGCACCTGGAAAGAGCGGCATCAGCGCAAACGTCGGTGGTTCAGCCCCAAAAGTGCGGCCAAACGGGTGAGCGAGCCGAAATTGGCCAAGCTGCTCAAGAGCCTCGCCAAAAAGCCGTCACAGCAGCCAGTGATCCGGGAATTCCTCAAGGCCTCGTGATAGGGCAAATCCTGTAAAGGATTTAGCGAAAACACGTCATCGCGTTTTGGCGCGTCAATCGACTGGCAGTCCGCTTGGAACAGAGGCCGGACGGCCCAAGGGGCGTTCCAATGCCGAGACCCCCGTTAAACTCTCGAGAAATGCCACCAAATCGTCCACCTGCGCTTCGCTCAGCGACACCGGGCGCACGTCCAGCGTTGCAGAGCTGCGTTCCATTTCCAGCCGGTCCGATTGGATCACGAAGTCGATCTCTTGCAGCCACGGCACTTGCGGCAGCGCGGCCAGCGCAGGTGTCCATTCGGCGCGCATTGTGACCGGATCTGCCATGTGCCGCACCATGTCCCGCAGGTGCGTATAGGCCCCATTGTGCCCGTAAGGCGCAGTCAGGGCCACGTTGCGCAGCGGCGGCGTGCGAAAGCGGTAGGCATCCTCCAGATCATCGGTCGCCCCCATCCGCCCCACATCACGTGGGATCGGATCCCATTGGCGGGTGCGTCCGGGGCCAAAGGGGGGCAGGGCCATCGCGTGGAAGTCCTGATCGCTCAGAAGTGGTCCATTGTGGCATTGCGCACAACGCGCTTCCCCAAAGAACAACTGTCGACCACGTTCGGCATCCTCGGGCAGGGGCGTGCCGTTGGTCAGAAACGCATCATAGGGGCTGTCATAATTGGCCCATTCCGTCCCGATAAAGGCGGCCAGCGCATTGCCGATCTCGACGATGGTCACATCCTCGGGCCGGTCGATATGGTCGAACGCATCGACGAACATCTGGCCGTAGTCCGGGATCGTCCGCACCCGCTTGGCCAGGATCGGCCAGCCCAGGTCGATCCGATCTTTCACCGCACCGATGATTTCGTTCTCGCCGGTATTCCCTGCCATCTCGAACTGTGCGGTCATCGGGAACAGGGCCTGCGCGGCTAAAATGCTCTGCAATCCCTGTGGCAGCCATTCCTCGGCGGGGCTGTCAAACCCGTTGCCGTAGATGTCCGAGATCTCAAGCCGCCCGTCATGGAACAGCACCCGCACATCCTTGTGCCCTAAGTTCCAAAGCGCAGGTGCATTGCGCGGGATACGTTTGGCGATCCGGTCCGGCCCGTCACCGGGGGTGCGCTTTGGTCCAAGTCCTGTGCCGCCTTCTCCGATGCCCAGCGACAACCCGTCGCTTCCACCAAGGTCATGATGATGACAGGTTCCGCAGGAAATATTCCTGTTTCCACTCAGGATCTTGTCGTAAAACAGCAATTGACCCAGCCGCGCCTGATTTGCGTCAAAGGCGATGAAATCCTCGGCTGTTATCGGTTGCGCCACGGCCGCAGGTGCGGCCCACAACGCAAGGAGCAGACTGATATGTCCCGCCTTCGCCTGTTTGCCCTGTGTGTGTTTCTGGCCAGCCCTGTGCTGGCCGATATCGAAGACGCGCGCGACCTGATGGAGGAGGGCCGCTTTGAAGAGGCGTATACCGCCCTCTGGCCCGCCGCACGGTCCGGCAATGCCGAGGCCGAGGAACTGATCGGCGTCATGTACGCGCTGGGTCTGGGCGTCGATCAGGACTATGTCCGCGCCTTCGACTGGTATCTGCGGTCCGCCATGAAGGGTCATGCGGGCGCGCAATCGGGTGTTGGCTGGTACTATGAAACCGGCCTCGGGTTGCCCGCCCCCGACCTCGTCCGCGCGTTCCTGTGGTACCAGCTCAGCACCATCGGCGGAGACCCGGATGCGGCGATCTCGGTCGAGGAGGTGGTCAAGAAAATGACGCCGGAACAAATCGAACATGCGCAACAGCTCGTGGATGACTACAGGGTCTGGCTTTACCCGTTTCGGTGAGTTTTGCGGATTGGGTTAACAGGGGCAAGTGGCAGGAGTGTGGCGGTGCGACATGCTGGGCTGGTAATCACGGCATGCGAAGTATACTCTGTACTAACAAACTATTGCCTGTTCAGAATTTTTCTGAGGCTGAGCCATTCTGAAGTTCTACCGGAGCTTTTTCTTGGATCAAGATGACGACTCAAGTGAAGCATTCGCCTTAGCCCGGCACGTAGTGCAGCAGGCTGCTCGCGAAAAATGGGATTATGTATCACTTAGCCCATTGCACAAAGGAGTAGGTGAATCCCGAGTATCGTTTGGATTGTTCAAGAATTTAACCTGTTTGCCAGAAGAAGTGCGAGACTTGCCTTCTGGTGTCCAAATTGAATTGAGGGCAACGAAAGTCAACGATTTGCGACCACTTGCTCATATCGAAAATCTTGGTTTGGTGAATTTCAGTGGCATTCCTGCAGCGGATGTGGATGAAGAAATTCGACGTATTTCTAATTTAGAAAACGATGAGGAGAAAGTTACGAGCTTTAAATTATGGCTCGAGAAGAATAAGATCTCAGACCCGCCACAGGAAAAAGAGGGTGGGCCAAAATTTAATGTGGGCGACGACGCGCCAATTCGCTTAATCGAAGAAAATCTTGGAGAAAGTGATGATTTTGATCAAATGGAGATTCAGAAGGAATGCAAAATAAAGGCTTCTGAATTGCAAAGTGTCGCTGGGCTTGCAGCGAACGTTTTTCCAAGTTTGCCAAAGATAGTTGATCGTTATGTTAGTGTAATTGAGCGGGAGCCAGAAAATATTGGCGCTAGGCACATCTGGTCAATAGCTAACAGTTTGGAAGCGGTTCTTGAAGTCCATCAGAGGGCCTTAGAGCTCGACCGCCCGTCGGAAGAATTACCGTCAAATGTTTCATCTAAGCTAAAGGATTTAATTGAAACTCACAGAGTATGGTTCTTGGGACACCCCGGTGCCCGGTTGGTCGAGGATCGCGTAATCAGGCATAGGAGGCCTGAATTACACAAAGAGAGGCGATTAGCGGCAATTGCTATAGTTGAAGCCGCTGAAGCATCATCTGATGTTGATGACCGAGCTACTGCAATAGCTCGAGAGAACATCGAGACATCGAAGCTTGATACACCAGCAGGAATAGCCGCATATGGAGAACTTGAAGAATGGGCGTGGAATTTTGTCGCAGGTGTTACGAGAAAAGCATGGAATCTTTCGAAAAATCCTCCGGGAGGATTTGTAACTCAAACGATTGCGGGCCATTACTTGGTTGTGTTTATTGTAAACAATGATGCAGCTATAGGTCAGTACATTGGCACAGTTATGTCTCAAGGTCCTTTGTGGTGGGAAACTCTTTGCAACTCACTTCGTCGTTTGTCTCTTGCTGAAAAGCCAAAGCAAGGGTGCAATGAATTGTAACAGGACACGCTCTGTAGATCGGTTTTTACCGCACGCCCCATTTCCAACCCGTTAACCAACCTTCCCCCATACCCCCACCCACAAAGCGCTTTGAGCGGGTAGGGTCACTCCCATGCCGCGACACACAGAACTGACACCCTCTCACACGCCGGAAGGCTGACCATGAGAGACCGGTTTCCGTACAGGCTCTGGCAACACCAGAGTACAGGTCGCCCGTTAAATCGGGGATGTTGAGAGAACAGTCAGGCCCATAAGGGCGGCGCCGCTTCTTCTCTTTTTTATAAATATGCCAAGCCAACGCTTGGTAAGCGACCAACCGGTGGGATATCTCCTGACCGGTCCCATAGGCACACAAAAAAGGCCCCGGAGTGTCCTCCGAGGCCCCATTGTGCAATTCGAACCGGATCAGTTCAGATCGGCTTCGTACTCTGCCGCCAGATCAGCCTCTGCCTCGGCCACAGCCTTGGTCAGCGCCTCAAAGATCTCCGGGCCACCGTCCACGTTCTCCTGGAACCAGTCGAATACAGGCGCCGCTGCATCACGGAAGGCCGCTTTCTCTTCGGGTGTCGGCACGTAAAGGTCACCGCCGCCTGCGACGAAATCCTCATAGGCCTGGATCGACTTGCGCTTCGGCGACGCGAATGTCGCCTGCTGAAGTGCTGCAAAGCCGTCGACCACGACGCGGCGCATGTCTTCGGGCATGTCCATGAACTTGGCGTTGTTCATCACCCAGATCGCGCCCATGTAAGCATGACCATCAAGCGTCAGGTACTGCACGCCGGCATCCGGGAATTTCATGCCCATGATGTCGGTGATGCCGTTCTTCGATCCGTCGACGACACCGGTCTGCAGCGAGGTGAACAGCTCGGGCCAGCTGATCGGGGTCGGGGCTGCGCCCAGAACCTTGACCAGTTCCTGTGGCAGGTCGGCGACCACGGTGCGGATCTTCAACCCTTCGAGGTCGGACGGCTGGGCCACCCGGCGTTGCGTGTTGGCAAAGTTGCGCCAGCCGCCGGTGTTGCCGATGGTCATGATACGGATCGTGTCGCCGCTGTCCTCCAGCGCCATGTTGCGCATGGTGCGGGTGAAATCGCCCGACAGCACGTGTTCCGCCACGCGGTCATCCGACATGAGATACGGCAGGTCGAGCACCTGAACATAAGGGAAGATGCCCGCCGCACCGCCCGAGGTGGTCACGAACACGTCGATGGACCCGTCAGACACACCCTGCAGGCATTCCGCACCGCCAGAACACAGCTGTGTGCCGATGAACAGCTCGACGGCAATGCGGCCGTTCGAGGCGTTCTCGACATGGTTCTTGAACACCACGAGACCGTCGTAGTCTTCGTCGTTCTCGTTCGAGTTCGCCGTGGCGCGGATGGTGAAGTCCTGCGCGGCTGCGGTGATGGCGCTGCCTGCGAGCAGTGCTGCGGTCAGGGCCGCTGTGGTAAGACCTTTGAGCATAAGTGTTCTCCCTGTTGCTTTCTCTTGGTCGGTTACACGGGCCATGTGACCCGCAGATGTCAGTCCGCAAACCCGGTGAGGCGCGGAATGGTCATGGATATTTCGGGAATGAAGGTGATCAGGAAGATCACCACGATCTCTACCGCAAGGAAGGGCAGGATCGCTTTGGAAATGGTTTCGACCCGTTCGCCCGATACGCTTGATGCGACGAACAGCACAAGGCCCATGGGGGGTGTTGCCAGACCCACTGTCAGGTTCACCGACATGATGATGGCAAAGTGAATAGGGTCCACGCCAAGGTCGACAAAGATCGGCCCCAAGATCGGCCCGAGGATGATAATCGCGGGCCCTGCATCAAGGAACATGCCCACGACAAACAGCAGAAGGTTGATCAGGAACAGCAGGATCAACGGGTTCTCGCTCAGCCCCAACACGAACTCGGCGAGGATTTCAGGCGTGTGCGACAGCGACACCACTGTCTTGAACGCCATAGCCGCGCCCACAAGCAGCAACACGGTCGCCGATGTCATGGCCGCCCGCATGAACACGTCGGGCAAGTCTTTGATCTTGAGCGTGTTGAGAACGAACATCCCGATGAGGATCGCATAGCCCACCGCAACCGCGGCGGCCTCGGTCGGGGTAAAGACACCGCCAAGAATGCCGCCAAGGATGATGACCGGGGTCATCAGTGGAAAGAACGCCTTGAGCGAGGCATTGCCTCGTTCGCCCCAGCTTGCCTTGGTACGTGAGGCGGGAAAGTCGTATTTGTCGGCCATGAACTTGACCATGATCATCAGGCCAACGCCAACGAGGATGCCGGGAATGATGCCCGCAAGGAACAGTGCGGCCACGCTTTCGCCCATGACGTACGCATAGATGATCATGATGCCCGAAGGCGGGATGATCGGGCCGATGACCGAACTGGCGGCGGTGATCGCGGCGGCGAATTTGCGGGTATAGCCCTCTTTCTCCATCGCCGGGATCAGCATGGACCCCAGCGCGGAAGTGTCGGCCACAGCCGAGCCGGACAGCCCAGCGAACAGCATTGACGACAACACGTTCACATGCGCCAGACCGCCCCGGAAATGGCCCATCATCGCCTGGCTGAACTCCACCAGCCGCATGGTGATGCCGCCGCGGTTCATCAATTCGCCCGCCAGCATGAAGAACGGGATCGCCATCAGCGGAAAGCTGGCCATGCCGTTATAGACGTTGCGATACAGCAGGATCAGATCGCGCTCCTGACCGTTGAGCCACAAGAGGATGCCGGGGGCGGCCAGCATGCCGAAAAAGACAGGCAAGCCGATCATCAGGAACAGCAGGAACAGGGGAAGGAACCAGACCAGCATCAGCTTACTCCGCCGTCAATTCGGCATCGAAAGCAGGCCGCAAGCGGTCTTCCCCTCCGGCCAATGTGATGAAATTGCGCAGGATCAATTCGATATTGACGATGAAGAGCATCCAAAGGCCAACAACAAGTGACCCGATCTGCCACGAATTCGGCATCTTCACCCAGCCGTCCGGTGTCGGGTACTTGAGCGAGGCGCTCTTGAATTTGCCGGCAAGGCCCGACATTTCGCTCAGCCCCATCTGCGCTCCGATATAAAGGACCATTCCCGAGATCAGCAGCAGCACCAGCGCCAGTACGGCGGCGCCTCGCTTGGGCAGGGCAGAGGACAGGATTTCAAGCGCCACAAACCCACCGCGCCGATAGGCCGAGGGCGCGATCGCGGCGGTCATCCAAAGCATGAGGAAGATCGCCAGTTCTTCCGGCCAAGGCAGAGCGTTGCCCAGAACATAGCGGCAAAAGACCTGAAGAAGGATCGCACAAACCATCAGGCCGATCGCCGCAACCGCGATCCAGCGCCCAAAACGCAAAACAATGTCGAGCACAACTTCCAATGGCTTCAACAGCCAGAGCAAAATGGCCATCAGGCCTCCTCCCAGTCCCACACCGGCCTCCCCGCCGGTGGCCCCGTTTGTTCTGTCTTATCGGGGCGATTTATGTCGCTTCAGTAAATCCTCCGTAGCGCCCGCTGAAAAACAAAAGCGGGTCTCCTTCTCGTGTGGTCACCCGGCGCACCCGCGCGATAACGATAGAATGGTCGCCGCCATAATGCTCGGCGACTTTGGTGCATTCGAACCGGCTCAGGCAGTTGTTGAGCAGCGGCACGTTGTGATCGCCCATTTCCCAATCGAAGTCGTCAAAGGGATTGCCGTTGCGCGCGAACGCGGTGCACAGGTCGGCCTGTTCGGCGCCCACGACGTGGATCGCGAAATGATCAGCGGCCATGAAAAACGGATAGCGGCTCGAAGATTTGGCTGGCGACCACAGCACCAAAGGCGGGTCAAGCGATACGCTGGCAAAGCTGTTCGCGGTGATGCCCAGCGGTCCGTCGCCTGCATCGCAGGTGATGACGGTGACTCCGGTTCCAAAACGGCCAAGGGCCGCGCGAAACTCGCGGCTGTTGTCCTGTGCGGGGTCAAAACTATGCGTCAAGGCGTTCATCGCGTGTCTCAGGCCACTTCATGGCCAAGGGCGTGGGTGTAAAGGTCAAACCATGTCTCCCGGTCGATCTGTATCTTGGCAGCATCGCCGATGCGGGCGATGCGGTCCAGATTGTTGGTGCCGAGGACAGGTAGAATGCGGGCGGGATGCGCCAAGAGCCACGCAATCGCCACCGCTGCGATTTCAACGTCATGCTCTGTCGCGATGTTTTGCAGCGCGCCATGCAGGCCGGACAGTTTGGTGTCGAACAAAGCGCCACCGCCCAAAGGCGACCACGCCATCGGGGGCTGGCCGTTCTTCTGATGGAATGCGATGTCGCCATTGGTGAATGGCGTGTGGTGCAAAAGGCTGATTTCGATCTGGTTGGTCACCAGTTGCGTCTTCATCCCGGATTGCAGCAACTCCCAATCCCACGGGCGGAAGTTCGACACACCTACCGCGCGGACCTTGCCGCTTGCCACAACTTCGTCCAGCGCAGCACCGGTCTCGTGATGCTCCATCAGCGGGTCGGGGCGGTGGATCAGCAGAAGGTCGATGTGGTCGATCTTCATCAGACGCAAAGAGTGGTCGACCGAAGACAGGATATGCGCGCGCGAGGTGTCGTAGTGCTTGACCTTCGCATCGGCATAGCGGCCCGCCGGGGCCACGATATCGCATTTGGTCACGATTTCGATCTGATTGCGCAGCTCGGGCGTAAGCGCGGTGCCGAGGATTTCTTCGGCTTCATAGCCACCGTAGATATCCGCCTGATCCATCGTCGTGATACCCTGATCAAGGCACGCGCTGATCTTGTTGCGGATGTGGTCCACGCTGGTGTCGGCATCGTCACCCAGCCGCCACATGCCATAGACAAGGCGGCTCATTTCAAGGGCGTCGTTGAACTTAACACGATCCATTAGCGGCGGACTCCGTTTCCAAGAGGGGTTGCGGGGCTGCCGTTCGGCACGCGCCCATAAGCTTCGTTCAGTTGTACGGTCTTCAGATGCGGCAAGACCCGGCTGCCGAAATGGCGGCATTCGTCCAGATGCGGATAGCCCGACAGGATAAAGGCGCGGATGCCCATCTTCTGGTATTGCTCAAGCTCGCTGAGGACCTGATCGGTCGATCCGACCAGTGCAGCCCCACAGCCCGAGCGCGCCCGGCCCACACCGGTCCAAAGATGCGGTTCAACGAACCCTTCCATATCGGCGAGTTCGCGGTTCTTGGCCTGATGCGATACGCCAAGCGAGGTGGCGTCCAACGCACGGTCGCGGATCGTCTTGCCGTGTTCGTCGTCCAGTTTGCTGACGATGTGTTGCGCGTATTCGCGGGCTTCGGCCTCGGTGTCGCGCACGATGACATGCACGCGCAGACCGTAATCCAGTGTACGGCCATAGCGTTCGGCCACGGCATTCACATCTTTCATGCGCTGGGCCAGCGCATCTTTCGGCTCGGGCCACATCAGGTAGACGTCGCAATGCTGACCGCAGAGTTCGCGCGCATCGGGGGAATAGCCGCCGAAATAGAGCAGTGGGCCGTTCGTTTGGTAGGGGACCGCCGGATCGGTGGTCAGGCCTTCGAAGTTGTAGACATCGCCTTTGTAGGTGATTTCGCCCTGCGTCCACGCCTGTTTCAGGATCTCGACCACCTCGCGTGACCGCTGATAGCGCAGTTTGCTGTCCTCTTTTTCGCCCGGAAAATCGGACGAGATGATGTTCACCGTCAGCCGCCCTTCGAGCATGTGGTCCAGCGTGGCAATCGTGCGGGCCAGCATGATTGGCTGCAACTCACCACAGCGCACGGCGGCGAGCATGTTGATCTTGTCGGTGATCGGCGCGCAGCCTGCGACAAAAGACAAAGTGTCCTGGCCGACCTGATAAGACGACGGGCATAGGATGTTGCGGAACCCCTGTGCTTCGGCCTCTTTCACAATGGAGGAGCAATGCGCAAAGCTTGACCGCAGATTGCCATCCGGCACGCCAAGGAATTCGTAATCGTCTGAACACAGCGCCGCGAACCACGAAACCTCTACCGCGTCGAGGTCGGGAGAGGTGATCGGCACGATGGTCATAAGGTGTCTCCGTGAGGCATCATTTCCACTTGCGTAGCACCGCTAAAAATGTAGATCAATAGTGCATCAATTTTTGGTGCGAGAAATGTCAGACACCCACGCCTTGCCGAAATATGTCCAGATCAGCGAGCTGCTGATCCGGGATATTCAGGCTGGCCGGTTGGTCGATGGTGAACGCCTGCCACCCGAACGGGACATGGCAGCGCGGCTTGGCATTTCCGTGGGGACGCTGCGCAAATCGTTGGATGAATTGACCGCGCTGGGCTTGCTGGAGCGGGTTCAAGGGTCGGGCAATTACGTTTGTGCACAAGAAGATACGCAGTCGGTCTACGCCTTTTTCCGGGTCGAACTGATCGAAGGAGGTGGCTTGCCAACGGCAGAGTTGCTTTCGGTAGATCGTCTGCCCAAGCCCGAAGCTTTGCCGGGGTTTGGCGCCTCCTCCGACGGTCACCGGATCCGCCGGTTGCGGCGCCTCAATGGTGTGCCTGCCGTGCTTGAAGAGATCTGGCTTGATGGCAGTTATGTCGATCAGATCGATGCCGTCGCGCTGCGCGAGTCGCTGTACCTTTATTACCGGGAATCGCTGGGGCTGTGGATCACAAAGGCGGTGGACAGGCTTGATCTTGCGGCGGTGCCGGATTGGGCCCCTGCCAGCTTTGGTCTGCCCGCCGGGCAACCCTGCATGCGGGCGACACGGGTCAGCTATGGCCCGGAGGGCGAGGCGGCGGAGGCCTCGTGGAACTGGATCAACACAGACGCCGCGCGCTATGTCGCGCGCATCACCTGAAGGACCACCATGAAAATCATCAATTACGGCATCATCGGATGTGGCATGATGGGGCAGGAACACCTGCGCAATATCGCCCTGCTGGACGGCGCACGGGTGGCGGCGATCTTTGAGCCGGACGAGATCATGGCGGCTGCCGCCAAGGCGATTGCGCCCAATGCTAAACTTGAGGCGTCGGTCGAAGACCTGCTCGGGCGCGATGATCTGGACTGTCTGCTGGTCGCGAGCCCAAACCACCGTCACATTGATGCGCTGGAGCGGATCGCGGAACTGAACCCGCTGCCGCTGTTGATGGAAAAGCCGCTTTACACCGATCCCGCCGACATCGCGCGGGTCGAGGCGATTGCGGCCAGCTATCCCGCACCGATCTGGGTGGCGATGGAATACCGCTATATGCCGCCGGTCCAGACCTTTGCCGAGGAAGTGCAGCGCGCCACGGGTGGGGTCAAGATGCTCACCATCCGCGAGCATCGTTTTCCCTTTCTACACAAGGTGGGCGACTGGAACCGCTTCAATCGCAATACCGGGGGCACTCTGGTCGAGAAGTGCTGCCACTTCTTTGACTTGATGCGCTTGATCCTTGGCTCCGATCCGGTCCGCGTGACGGCAAGTGCCGGGCAAGAGGTGAACCACTTGGACGAGACTTATGATGGCGAGGTGCCGGACATCTGGGACAGCGCCTATGTGATTGTCGATTTCGCCAATGGCGCGCGGGCGATGCTGGAATTGTGCATGTATGCCGAAGGCTCGCGCTATCAGGAAGAGATCAGCGCGGTTGGCCCGAACGGCAAGATCGAGGCCTTTGTTCCCGGTCCAGGGCGGTTCTGGCCGACGCATCTGGGCGCGCCGCCGGTGGCGCAGGTGATCATCTCTCCGCGTCATCCCAAGGGGCCGCAGGCGGTCGATATTCCGGTCGATCCGACGATCCTTGATGCGGGAGATCACAATGGATCGACCTTCTATCAGCACGCCCGCTTCCTTGATCTGGTGCGAAACGGGGGTGCGCCGGAGGTGTCAATAGCGGACGGCGCTTGGGCTGTCAGGATGGGCATCGCTGCGCAGAATTCCGCCCAATCTCATAGCGTTATCGACAGGATCTGACCGCATACCAAGCGGGTTTTTCGCGCAACACTCTATAGGAAAGGGGAAAAAAACGAAATTTCGCCATAATCTCTGCTTTGATCAGAATGTTTTTTAATCTATCAAAAGATAGAGCAAAAATAAGCCGAACCCGAAAACGGGCGGCGTTGAGGTAGAGCGGTGTGGTTATGAATGCGATTAATTTCGTGGTCCGTACGAGTGCGGGCGCGATCGAACTCGGTGTGGTTGGTGCAAGCGATCTGGGATACCTGATCGACGCTTCCGGTGGCCGCGAAATCTCCCTCAATCTGCATCGATCTGATTTGCGCAGCTATGATCGCGCGGAAAACGATCTGCATATCCTGCTTGCGGATGGCCGGGTGATTGTCTTGGAAGACTATTTCGCGTCAGGCGGAAGTCGTCTTTTCCTCAGCACCGATGGCGTTTTGAGCGAAGTGGCCTTTGCCGAGGGCGACGGTGGGGCGCTGTTCGCGCAATATGCCGATGTCGCGGCCTGGGGCAAATGGAGCCCGGATGACAGCCTGATCTTCTTTGACCGTGCCGAAGTGGTCGCAGCGGATTACGTTGCCGCCGAAGACGAAGGTGGCGTTTCGATGTTGGCAGCAGGCCTGTTGGCTGGCAGCGGCATGCTGCCGTGGCTGGCAGGCGGCGCGGCGGTTGCTACAGGTGCCGCTGTGATCGGCGGCAGCGGTGAAGGCGGCGGAGACGGTGGCGGACTTGTCGGCAACAATGGCGAAAGCGGCGGCCCCCGCGCTCCGACCGTGAATGACGGCGAGTACGTAATCGGCGGCGATGGCCTGACCGAAGAAGACCGCACAGTTCTGGTGAGCGGCACCGCAAACGAAGGTGACACGGTTGTCGTCTCCATCGGCGATAATACAGAAACCACGACCACTGGGTCCGACGGGACATGGGAAGTGGTCTTCGAAGGACCGAACTTCCCGCCTGATGGCGAATACGAGGTGGATGTAAAGGTCACGGGCACAGACGGCGAAACCGATCTGGACGGCCCTACGGTGATCATCGACACCACACCCCCGCCGGTGGCGATCACCAGCGGCACCACTGCGACGGGTGACATCATCACCGACAGTGAATTCGACGGTGGCGCAACCATCACCGGCACAACAGAAATCGGCGCTTCGGTTGTTCTGATCGCAGGTGGCGTGAGCCATGTCGCTGAGGTGGACGCACAGGGCAACTGGAGCGTGACGCTCACCAGTTCGACCTTTGAGCGTGGCGAATATGTTGAGTCCATTCGCGTCATCGCAACCGACAGCTTCAACAACTCGACCACGATAAACGATGGCGTCGAGATCGACACCGTGTCCGGCGTGACCATCAACACGACCACGATCGAAACCGATGGCATCATCAATGCCGAAGAGCGGACCGATGGGGTGCAGATCACGGGCACCACAGATGTAGGTTCGTCCGTATTGGTGGAAATGAACGGCTACACGCGGACCGCTTTTGTGGATTCAGAAGGCAACTGGTCGGTGACCTTTAGTGCTATCGAGATCCCGGTTGGCGAACGCAACATGACCATCAATGCCACTGCGACTGACGAAGTGGGCAACGAGAGCAACGTCTCGGGTGAGGTGCGTCTGGATACATGGGTCCGCAACTTTGACATCACCAGCCAAGCGGGTGGTACGGATGGCATCGTGAACGCCGAAGAAGCGATGCAGGGCATGATCGTGACCGGCACGACCGAGCCGGGAGCCAGCGTTCTGGTGGCTTTGGATGGTGTATCGCGGACTGCTAGCGTCGATTCTAACGGCAATTGGACAGTAAGCTTCTCAGCCAACGAAATGCCGAGCGGCGAACAGACTGTGACACTGACCGCCAGCTCAACCGACTTGGCGGGCAACACGGCGGTCGAGACACGCGACGTGATCTTCGACACTGACGCCGGCCTTCTGACGATCAGCCCGGCACCGGTGGAAACCGACGACATCGTGAACAAAGATGAAGCCGCGGACGGTGTAGTGCTCACAGGCACATCCACACCGTTTGCGATGGTTGATGTGACTCTCGATGGTGTCAAAAAGACCGTGCAGACCGACAGCTCCGGCATTTGGCGCGCGAATTATGCAGCTGGCGAAGTCCGTCCTGGCGAATACGAGGCCAAGATTACCGCATATACAGTGGATGCGGCGGGCAACGAGCTGGAGCGGATTGACAGCGTGATGGTCGACACCTTTGTGCGCAACTTTGCGGTCAGCACGAACCCGGTGACGGCCGACAACATCGTCAACAATGCCGAACAAGGCCAAGGCGTCACGCTGAGTGGCACAACAGAGCCGGGCGCGTCCGTGACCGTAGTGGTCGAAGGCGTCAGCCGTGCGGCCACCGTGGATGCAGCAGGCAACTGGACTGCGCGGTTCTCGGGTTTTGATCTGCCGGATGGCACCTATCAGACAACGGCGCAGATCAGCACCGAAGATCGGGCGGGCAACACTGCGACGACCTCCAAGACCTTCCAAGTGGACACTGAAGTGGTGCCGCTAACCTCGACAAGCCAGCCCGGCGGCAGTGACGGTGTGGTGAGCGAGGCCGAGGCGGCGCAGGGCTTTACCCTGACCGGTCAGGTCGAACAGGGTTCGGCCGTCGAAGTAACAATTGGTGGTCAGCGCATGACCGCACAGGTCAGTGGCAGCACATGGTCCGTGGCGGTTCCTGCAAGCGTGATCCCGACCGCAGATGGTGACAACGTGTCGATCCAGATCGCGGCAACCGACCGCGCAGGCAACACCAAGTCGATCACCGAAACGATGGTGGTGGACAACGTGGCGCCCGACGCGCCCGACATGACGGCGATCTTGTGGGATCAGTCGCAGGCCCCGCGTGGCATTATCCTTGAAACCTCTGATCATGACGTGTCCATCGTGCGGGTTGGCGCAGGCGGTACGCAGACAGTTGGGTTCAACGAACAGGATTTGAACGGTGGCAACGAAACCAACTACGCGTTCAACAATGTTGTGCCGGACGGATCGCACCTTGTGGTCACCGCAACCGACAGCGCGGGCAACAGCACTGGCACCTACGTGGTGCTTGGTGACCCGGATGTCAGCCGCAGCAACGTGAGCCTTGCAAGCAATATCGGCGGGCGCGAGATCTACGATCGACCTTGAGTTCACTGAAGAGGCGACACTGACCATCACCGAGGCGCAGATTGATGCCATGACAGGCGAGGACCACACCGTTCGCGTGTTGGGCAACTCGGACGAAACGGTGCGCATCACCGGAGCGACCCGCACAGGCGCGCGGTTCGAGGATGGAAAGAACTTCGACGTCTACGAACTGGGCGATGCCACGGTTCTGATCGACGACGACATCAACAAAGTCACAATCTGAGCAAGAGGATAGACTGTTCGGGCCATTCAGCGATGGCCCGGGCCCCGAAACAAAAAAAGCCAAAGGCGGGGGCTCGATCGACATGAGGCAGAATACAAGGGTCATGGCAGGGGCGGTGCTTGCCGTAACGGCTCTTTCGGGATGTATGAAGGATATGGGCGAGGGGACCGTATCACGGTTCTTGTCCGCACAGCCGGACGCGCGCGCAGACATCTCAGGTGAGACCAAGACCGCCGCTCCGAAAGCGGAAGCGGTGCAGGATGTATCCCCCGTTATTGCAGAGCTTGCGGCGCGGCAAAGCGTTCTGACGCCTGGCAGCCCCTATGCCGAAGTGGCAGCAGGCGTCTTGGCCGCAGATGCCCGTGTGGCCGAAGCGGAATTGCAGGTTGCGCAACTGCGCGCCGAAGCGGCCTCCAAGAACTGGTGGCCGACGATTTCCCCGCGCGTCTCGTTGACTTCGTTGGGTGATCTTGTCGCCGATCTGGTCATCAATCAGGTGTTGTTCGACAATGGCCGCAAGAAGGCCGAGCGCGATCTGGCGAAAGCGGATGTCGAACTGGCGGCCGTCGCCCTGTCGGAAAGCAGCAATGATCGCGTGTATGACGGTCTGGTTCTCTTTCTTCAGGCCGAAGAGGGCCGTGCGGCAGCCGACCTTTATGGCCAGGCGCTCAAGGACATGAGCCATTTTGAATGGGTGATGAACGAACGCGTCAAAGGCGGCGTGTCGGATTTTTCGGATCTCAACGTGTTGAAACAGAAACTGGCGGATCTGCGTGCCCGCGATGCGGCGGCCCGCGAAAAAACGACCCGCGCGGTGGCAGAGCTGAACGCAATGTCTGCGGTGTCGCTTGCCGGTCAGCGCGGCTTGCGTGGCATGGGCAGTACGCCGTCGGATCAGTCGCTGGACGTGCTGCGTGCCAAAGTCGAACGCGACCGGCAATTGGCACAAGCCAAGATCGCCCGTGCCGCGCATCTGCCGGGCCTGTCGGCAGGCGGCAGTCTGCGCAATGGCGGCGAAGGTCTGTCTTTGAGCGCCAGCACTGAACAGATGTTGGGCATCGGCACGGGCGCATCGCTGCAAGCGATTGAGGCCACCAAGATCACAGCAGATCGTAAGGTGACCGAGGCCGAAGATATCTCGCGCCGGGCCATCGAAGCCGACCAGCGCACCATCGCCGCGCTGAAACGGCAGGCCGCCGAGGCCGAAGGCCTGACGTCACAAGCCAAGACCAATCTCGACCTGTTCCAGCGCCAATACGATGCGGGCACGCGTCAGGTGATGGATGTGGTCAGCGTCTACGAGACCTTTCTGCGGGCGCTGGAAAAACAACTCGACCTTAAGTTTCAGGCCGCACGTGCCGAACTGGACGCCGCCAAGCGGCTGGGCGTTCTTGCCGATGGAGCAAAGATTTGAGCGGCGTTAGTAACATCACCTTGTTGTCGGGGCGCGCCAAGAACGCTGTTCTGCGCATGGTCCCGCAAGGGATCAAACCGGCCAACGAACCCAAACGTGCGCCGCGCTATTCCGACCGTGTTCGCGCCCGAACCGAACTGATCCGCACCTATGCGGGCCGTCTGGGCCTGACCACGGTGGCGTCCGACATCACCGAGGCCATCAGCCTGCATCAGGACAAGCATGGGCTTGTGGGCGAAGCAGCGCTGATCGCTGGCGCCAAAGCGGCTGGCATGTTGGCCCAAGGGCTGCATGTGCCACGCCCGACGCCCGACCATTGGCCGGCGATTGCGCTTATGACCAACGGTCAGGCGGTCCTCGTGCTGTCTCAGGACCGCATGACACTTTCGATTTGGGATCCGTCCGCGAAGGACAAGACTGAACGCGTCGACGTGGCCGAATTCGCACCCTTCTACAGCGGTGTTCTGGTGCGTGGCGAGGCGCCTGTGCAGACGCTTGTCGACACCCACACGGATGACGGGCGCAAGAGCCATTGGTTCTGGGGCAGTTTCAGCAACTACACCCGTCAGTTCGGCGAAGTTGCCGTCGGTTCTTTTGTCGCCAACATTCTCGCGCTGTCGGTCGCGCTGTTTTCGTTGCAGGTCTATGACCGTGTGATCCCCCACCAATCTTCGGCCACCCTTTGGGTGCTGGCCATCGGTGCCGCAATGGCGCTGATGCTTGAGGCGTTTCTCAAGGTCGCGCGGTCTACACTTCTGGATGGCGCAGGACGGCAGATCGAAACCGGTGTGCAGCAGACGCTTTTGAACCGGCTTTTGGGCATGCGATCGGATGCGGCGGGGCGGTCGCCCTCGCAGCTTTTTGCATCAATGCGAGAGTTTTCCTCGGTGCGTGAATTCTTCACTGCAAGCACCGTGGGCGCGCTGGCGGACATCCCGTTCATCGTGCTGTTCCTGCTGATGGTCTGGTCCATCGCGGGCAGCGTCGTTTGGGTGCTGGTCGCCGGTGCCGTGCTGATGGTGATCCCGGGCTTCTTCCTGCAAAAGAAGATGATCCGCATCACCCGCGAAATGCAGGGCGCGTCGACCAAGCAATCGCGTTTGCTGAACGAGACCGTGACCGAACTTGACACGATCAAGACCCAGCGCGCCGAAGACCGCTTTGCCCGCCAGTGGGAAGAGCTGACCTCGGTGCAGGCGCTGAAATCCTCCGAACAACGCCGTCTTGCCGCCGCTCTGACGTTCTGGAGTCAGGGCGTCCAGCAGGCCACCTATGTGGGTGCCGTGATCGCGGGCACCTATCTGGTCTTTGCCGGCGAGTTCACCGTCGGATCGATCATCGCCGTGGGCATCCTGACCTCGCGCACGCTGGCTCCACTGACGCAATTGTCGGGCATCATGGCGCGTTGGGGCAACGTCAAAGCGGCGCTCGATGCGCTGGACGGGATTGCAGGGCTGCCGCAGGACCGGGCCGAGAACCGCAAGTACCTGCGTCGCGAAAAGCTGGAAGGGCGGTTCGAACTGCGCGAAGTCACCTTCCGCTATGACGACGAAAGCCCGTCGGTTCTGGATATCCCGAGCCTGGTGATTCAACCGGGTCAAACCCTGGCAATCCTTGGAACAAACGGGTCTGGTAAGTCCACCCTGCTCAAGATGCTGTCGGGTCTTTACGCGCCCACCTCGGGGTCGATCTTGATTGATGGCACCGATATGAACCAGATCGACATGCGCGATGTTCGCCGGTCGCTGGGGTATCTGGGGCAGGACGTTCGGCTGTTCCACGGCAATCTGCGAGACAACCTGAACCTCAATATGATGGAGCGCGATGACGACCGCCTGTTCGAGGCGCTGGATTTCGCCGGGCTGGGCCAGTTCGTCAAAGGTCATCCGCAGGGCCTCGACCTGCCCATTCGCGATGGTGGCGAAGGCCTGTCCGTTGGACAACGTCAATCCATCGGCTGGGCGCGGCTGTGGCTGCAGGACCCCGATGTGTGCCTGCGGGACGAGCCGACGGCGGCGCTCGACCAGACGCTGGAAAAGACGCTCATCTCGCGGCTCGAGACATGGCTTGCCGACCGCACTGCAATTGTCGCCACCCACCGCGTGCCGATCCTTGCCCTTGCCGACCGCACAAGTGTGCTGGCCTCGGGACGACTGGTGGTCGATGGCCCACGCGATCAGGTGCTCGATCACCTGCGCACGGCACAGGGGGCGTAAGCGATGGCTGTCAGCACAACCGATCTGAACGCCCAGCTTGGCCGCCGCCTGCGGGGACCGTCGATGGTGATCTGGCTGTCGGGCGCGGCGGTGTGGCTGTTCATCGTCTGGGCCGCTTATGCATGGATTGACGAGATCGTGCGTGCCGATGGTGAGTTTATCTCGACCTCGCGGCCGCAGATCATCCAGAACCTCGAAGGCGGTATTCTGGCCGAACTGCTGGTCAAAGAAGGCGACGAGGTGATGCGCGGCGACGTGCTTGCCCGCTTGTACGGGACGCAGTTCCGGTCCTCCGTCGATGACCTTGAAGACCAGATCACCGCGCTGGACATCCGCCGTTTGCGGATCGAGGCCGAAATGGCCGGTCTGGTGCAATTCGAAATCCCGTGGGAACTGCGGGAACGCAGCCCCGAAATGGCCGCCTCAGAACAGGCGCTTCTGGCAGCGCGGCAGCTGGATTTCAACTCGCGCTATGACGGCGCGCGCCGCGTGCTGGAACAGGCAACGCAGGAAAAGACCTTGATGGAGAACCTTCTGGACAAGAAGGTGGTTGCCTTGATCGAAGTGACCCGTGCCCGCAAGGCGCATGCGGATGCGCAGATCAAGATGGACGAGATCATCACGCACACCGAATTGACCCGCGCACAGGAATATTCCGAGACGCTCAAGGAACTGGCGACATTGCGTCAGAATTTGCGGTCCTCGCAGGACCAGTTGAACCGCACGGTGCTGGTGAGCCCGATGCATGGGGTCGTCAACAAGCTGGGTGTGACAACGATTGGTGGCGTCGTGCGTCCGGGCGAGGAAATCCTGCAGATCATCCCGCTGGGTGAAGAGCTCTATGTCGAGGCCAAAGTCGCGCCTGAGAACATCGCGGGCATTCGGCCCGGGCAGGAAGCGACGATCAAGCTTTCGGCCTATGACTTCACTATCTTCGGCTCGCTTAAGGGTCGGGTCGACGTGATCTCGGCCGACACGTTCAAAGACGAACGCCGGCCAGAAGCCCCTGCGCATTACAAGGTGACGGTGCGGGTCGACAAGACATCATTGTCTGACCGGCAGCGGCAATTGGAAATCCGCCCCGGCATGCAGGCGACGGTCGAGTTGCACACCGGCGAGAAGACGGTGCTGCAATACCTCTTGAAACCACTTTACAAAACCCGCGAGGCGCTGCGCGAACCCTGAGGACATGCCGGACTGCGCCCGCCATGGCAGGTTGTCTCGCCTGCGGCTCGGGCGTGTGGGGCTGTGACGCTCAAGACGGCGTCGGGATTTTGGCCCTTGGTGTGTTTGCATATTTGAAAAAAGAAGAAGACGGGGGTGGTCCACCCCACCCAAGGCACCGTGTTCGAGCGAGGCTCTTGGTCGACCTCGGGTTGTGGCTTCTCCTTTTACGGTCATCGGCATGCCTGCCTGTACCGTAAGGCCATCAATATCCGGTCAAGGTTAATTGAGAGTGAAGGCGCATGCGCCATGCTCTGCTTCTTCTTTTTCCAAATATGCAAAAGCACGGGTGAAAAATGCCAAACCGGTTGTGGTCAGTCCGCGGTGTCCATCCAGATCGTGACCGGTCCGTCATTCAGCAGCCGTACTTTCATATCTGCGCCGAAGCGCCCTTCGGCGACAGGGATGCCTTGCGCTGCCACCTGAGAGGCGAAGTACTCATAGAGGCGATTTCCGTCCTCGGGCGACGCAGCGGTGGAAAAACCGGGGCGGTTGCCGCGGGAGGTGTCGGCGGCGAGGGTGAACTGGCTCACCACCAACGCGCTGCCCTCGATGTCGCGTAGCGAGCGATTCATGCGTCCTTCGTCGTCTTTGAAGATGCGCAGCTTGGCAATCTTCGCTGCCAGTTTGTCGGCTTGCGCCTCGGTGTCGCCCTGCATGGCGCAGATCAGGATCAGCAGGCCTTCGTTGATCTCGCCCAGCACCTCACCGTCAACGGTGACGGAGGCTTCGGAGACCCTTTGGATCAGCGCGCGCATTCAGGCGGCCAGCCCCTTGGTGCCGATGTCGAGGAACTTGCGACGCCGGTCTGTCACCAGCTTCTTGGGTGAGAGATCGGACAGGTCGTTCAGCATACCGCGCAGTGCTTTGCCCACCGATTGGATTGTCTGCTCGCGGCCGCGATGTGCGCCGCCCAAAGGTTCGGAAATCACTTGGTCAGCCACGCCAAGGTTCAGCAAGTCTTGCGCAGTCAGGCGCAGGGCCTCGGCGGCTTCGCGCATTTTTTCAGCGTCTTTCCAGAGGATCGAGGCGCAGCCTTCGGGTGAGATCACCGAGTAGACCGAGTGTTCGAGCATTGCCACGCGGTTGGCCGTGGCAAACGCCACCGCCCCACCGGACCCGCCTTCGCCGATGACAACAGAGATCACCGGCACACCGATTTGCAGACATTTTTCGGTCGAGCGGGCAATTGCTTCGGACTGGCCGCGTTCCTCGGCGCCTTTCCCGGGATAGGCGCCGGGGGTGTCGACGAGGGTCAGTACCGGGATGCGAAAACGGTCTGCGAGATCCATCAGGCGCACGGCCTTTCGATATCCTTCGGGGCGAGCCATTCCGAAATTTCGCTTGAGGCGGCTTTCGGTGTCATGGCCCTTTTCATGACCGATGATGACCACCGGCTGATCGTCGAACCGCGCAAGGCCACCCATGACCGCATCGTCGTCGGCAAAGTTTCGATCGCCGGCGAGCGGTGTGTATTCGGAAAAGAGCGCGTCGATGTAATCTTTGCAATGCGGGCGTTCGGGGTGTCGGGCGATTTGGCATTTCCGCCACGGAGTGAGTTTCTTGTAGAGGTCCTTGAGCAGCGCTTGCGCCTTGGCATCAAGTGCGCGGGCCTCGTCTTCGATGTCCATCTCGTCATTTTTGCGGGCCATTGCACGCAGTTCTTCGGCTTTGCCTTCGATTTCGGCCAGCGGTTTTTCAAAATCGAGATAGTTGGTCATGGTCAGTTGTTGCCCTGTTGCCTGCGGCTGGCGGTTTATATGACCGTCCGGGCGGGGATTTGCAATCGGAACCCGGTCAGGTCCACAGAACCGGAACGAGAGACGCCACAAGCAATGCCGCCATCGCCCAGTTGAAGATCCGCAACCGTGTCGGACGGTTGAGCAGGCGGCGCAACTGCTGGCCGATGACAGTCCATGTTGTCGTTGATATGCAGCCCATCGCGACATAGGTGCCCGCGACCCAGAGCACGGCGGCGATATCGCGTCCGGTGGCGTAGAGGGTGATCGCGCCAAGGGCCATCGACCAGGCTTTGGGGTTGACCCACTGGAAGGCGGCTGCCTGCACGAAGGACAGGGGTTTGCTTCCCGTTTTGGGCGCGCCATCGGGCGGGGCGGCATTTGCGATGCGCCATGCGAGATAGAGCATGTAGAGCACCGACAGCACTTTGAGGATGGTGTAGGAGAGCGGCCACAGGTCGAAGACCTGCATCACGCCAAGGCCCACGGGCACGATCATCATCGGAAAGCCGAGGCCCACGCCCAGCATATGCGGGATCGAGCGGCGGAAGCCGAAATTCGCCCCGGATGTCATCAACATGAGGTTGTTTGGGCCCGGTGTGATGACTGTGACAAGAGCGAAGCCTGCGAGGGCGAGGAAGAGATCGGGTGTCATCCCGGCAATATGTGACGAATGGGCTGCGCAGAGATTGCTTTTTTATGCCGCCGTGGTGTAATTTTCGCAACTAATGAGTGATAGTGACCAAATAGATCGTCAGATATTGCGTGTGCTATCCCGTGATGGCCGTATCAGCAATCTGGCCCTTGCCGAACAGGTTGGACTTTCGCCGTCGGCCTGTCTGCGACGGGTCAGTGCGTTGGAGAGGTCCGGCGTCATCGCGGGTTATCGGGCGGTGCTCAGCCCCGAGAAAACCGGGATCGGGTTCGTGGCCTATGTCACTGTAGGATTGAGCCAGCACACCAAAGCGGCACAAGAGGCGTTCGAGCGCGCCATTTCGCGCAGCCCCGAGGTGCGAGAGTGTCACAATATCACCGGGTCGGTCGAGTATCTCTTGCGTGTCGAGGCGGCGGATCTGGCAGCGTACAAGCATTTCCACACGGAAGTGCTGGGGGTCTTGCCTCAGGTCAATGCGATCACATCCTACGTGGTGATGGGGTCTCCCAAGGATGAGCGGGCCTGAACAGCCATGCACCATTTGCATGTCGCGGCTGTGTCTTTGGCTCTGGTGTCAAAGCTCTTCGGTCATAGGTTGAAGGGTAAGGGAGGGACACACAGATCGGAGAGTCCCATGTCACGCCACGTATTCAACCACACCAGCCAGCCCAACCGGATCGCCGCCGAAGATGCGCTGCGCCTTCTGACCGAAGCTTGGGCGTATTACACGCCGCTTCCCAGCTTGGTGACCGAGCAGTCCAGCCAGGCCTCGCCGGTGTTCGAGGAGTATTACGCGGCCTGAGCAAAGCTTTGCCTATGGATGGAAGACAGGATTGCCTTGCGGCGTGCTTCGTCGCAAGGCTGGCGCATGAAACACTTGCGTCTTGTCTCATCTGCGTTGTGCGTTGCGGTTCTCGTCGCCGCCTGTTCGACCACCCCGTCCGAGCCGGCGGTGGAAACCGTTTCGACCCGGAACTTGTACCCGAATGAAACACCGGAGTTGCGGACGCTGATCGTTGCAGCGGCGCAGGAGAACGATGTCCCGGTCTCCTTGGTGCAGAGGGTCGTGATCCGGGAAAGCACCCACCGGCCCGACGCGCGCAATGGGCCGTATTTCGGGCTGATGCAAATCCTGCCCGCGACAGCGCGGTCGATGGGGTTTCGCGGCGCGCCATCTGACCTTTTGGATGCACAGACCAACCTGAGATACGCGGTGCGCTATTTGCGCGGGGCATGGCTTGTATCCGGTGGCGACGAGGCCGAGGCGGTTGGGTGGTATGCGCGCGGATATTATTTCGAGGCCAAGCGCCTTGGGCTACTGGATGAAACCGGTGTGCATGGGCGCAAGGATTGGCCTGACTGAGAGGATCAGAGTCTTCGTACGAAGACTCTGATCTTGAGAATTTTCGTACGAAAATTCTTACGGCGCGGTGATCATTTCTGACTGACGGACGATCACCTCGGCCTGTTTGATTGACGCGATGTCGACAAGGCGGCCTTTGTAGACGGTCGCGCCTTCGCCTTTGGCTTTGGCCTCTTCCATCGCAGCAAGGATCTCGCGGGCTTCGGTCACGGCTTCCTCGGTCGGGGTGAACACCTCGTTCGCCAGCGCCACCTGTTTCGGGTGGATCGCCCATTTCCCCACCATGCCAAGTGTGGCCGAGCGCAGTGCCTGCGCGCAGAAACCTTCATCATCGGAGAAATCGCCAAACGGGCCATCGACCGGCAGTACACCATGGGTGCGGCAGGCGGCGACGATGGCGGTTTGCGCCCAATGCCACGGATCGGACCAGTATTTCGCGCCTTCGTGCAGCATGTAGTAATTGGCCTGCGTGCCGCCAATGCCAGTTGTCTGCATACCCATGGAGGCTGCGAAATCGGCAGCGCCAAGGCTCATTGCTTCGAGGCGGGGCGAAGCGGCCGCGATGGCTTCGACATGTGCGATCCCTGCGGCGGATTCGATGATGACCTCGAAGGCAAGGCGCTTGCTTCGACCCTTGGCGGCTTCGACGGCGCTGACCAGCGCGTCAACAGCGTAAAGGTCTTCGGCGCAGCCCACTTTGGGGATCATGATCTGGTCAAGCCGTTCGGGGGCACGTTCGAGCAGATCGACGACATCGCGATACCAGAACGGCGTGTCGAGGCTGTTGATCCGCACGCTGAGGGTCTTGTTGCCCCAGTCGATATCACCGATCGCCTGAATGATGTTCTCGCGGGCGCTGTCCTTGTCGGTGGGGGCGACGCTGTCTTCGAGATCGAGATTGATCACATCCGCATCCGAGTTGGCCATCTTTTCAAAGATTGCCGGTCGCGAGCCGGGGCCAAAGAGTTGGCAGCGGTTCGGGCGGGCAGGCGGAGTGGGCTGGATGCGGAACGACATTGTGGCCTCTTGGTAAGGATATTTCGTTTAGTGTCGCCGTTGGGTTATGAAATTGCGCAAGTTTCTGCAAGTGCATTTTGCACCTGCGGAATCGTCGCTGCTCTGCAGCGAGTTTTCTGGGCGCAAGATTCTCCCGGAATTTGGACCAAAATCGAAGAAATTTTGTGCATTTGACGGGGAATGCAAAGGTGGAGGCAATGCAATTCATGTCATGGCCTGCCATTCTTCTACCAAACACGCTGCTTTACAGGGGACTTCAATGATCAAAACACCGTATCTTTTGTTTTTGGGCGACGCACCGGATGGGCTGGCCGCCAAGGTGGCGCAAGGGATCAAGGATTGGCGTCCCGAAAATTGCGTGGGGCAGTTCCGGATGGAAGGGTGCAAGGCGGATCTTGGCCTGACCGATATGACCCTTGGCGAGGCCAAGGATGCCGGGGCCAAAACGCTTGTGGTGGGTGTGGCAAACCGGGGGGGCAAGATCAGCCAGGCTTGGAAGAAGGTGCTTGTCATGGCGCTGGAGGAAGGGTTCGATCTGGCGTCCGGGCTGCATAACTTGCTGCGGGATGAACCCGATCTTGTGGCGGTGGCCGAGGCGACGGGGCGCGCGCTGCACGATGTGCGGGTGCCCGAGGTCGAGTATCCCATCGCGGACGGGGTAAAGCGGTCGGGCAAGCGGGTGCTGGGTGTCGGCACTGATTGTTCGGTGGGCAAGATGTATACCGGGCTGGCGCTGGATAAATCCATGCGCGCGATGGGGATGAAAAGCACCTTCCGTGCCACTGGCCAGACGGGCATCCTGATCACCGGCGACGGCGTGCCTTTGGATGCGGTTGTGGCGGATTTCATGGCCGGGTCCATCGAATGGCTGACGCCTGACAACGACTCCGACCACTGGGATGTGATCGAAGGGCAGGGCAGCTTGTTCCACGTGTCGTTCTCGGGGGTCACTTTGGCGCTGATCCATGGAGGTCAGCCGGATGCGTTGATCCTGTGCCACGAGCCGACGCGCACCCATATGCGCGGACTTCCGGGTTATGATCTGCCTTCATTGGAAGCGTTGCGCGATATGGCGTTGCCGTTGGCGCGGATTGCCAATCCTGCATGCGTCGTGGCCGGGATTTCGATCAACACCCAGCACATGGGGGAGGCAGAAGCTGTGGCGTATCTTGAGGCTTTGGAGGATCGGATGGGTCTTCCTGCAGTCGATCCCTACCGGCATGGGGCAGATCGGTTGGCCGAGGCATTGGCCGCCTTGTAATGATCTTTGGCGCGGCGCCTGTGTTGGCGTCGCGGTTGCATATTTGAAAAAAGAAGAAGCAGGGGGCGGGCCCATGATCGAGGTGACGCGCGATGTGTTTCGGTTGGCGCAGGTCTTTACGATCTCGCGCGGCAGCCGGACCGAGGCGAAAGTTTTGACGGTGCGGGTGACGCGGGACGGTGTAACCGGCTGGGGCGAATGTGTGCCCTATGCGCGTTATGCCGAGACCCTAGAGAGTGTGGAGGCACAGATCAGATCGTTGCCTGACGGGATTGACCGCGCAGCGTTGCAGGAGGCCTTGCCTGCTGGTGCCGCGCGGAATGCCATGGATTGCGCGCTTTGGGATCTGGAGGCGAAACAGGCCGGGTGCCGGGTGTGGGAGCTTGCCGGATTGACCGCCCCGCGGCCGGAAGTGACCGCGTATACGCTGTCGCTGGATACGCCCGAGGTGATGCAGGCGCAGGCGGCGAAGAACGCGCATCGGCCCTTGCTCAAGATTAAGCTGGGCACGCCGGATGACATGCCGCGTCTCGAGGCGGTACGCGCTGGTGCGCCCGAGGCGCGGATCATCGTCGATGCCAATGAAGGCTGGTCGGCAGAGGTCTACGCGGATCTCGCGCCGCATCTTTTGCGGCTGGGCGTGGCGCTGGTCGAGCAGCCTTTGCCTGCGGGTGAGGATGATGCGCTGTTAGGGGTGGACCGCCCTGTTCCGCTTTGTGCCGATGAGAGCTGCCACGACCGGGCGTCGTTGCCCAAGCTCAAGGGCAAGTATGACATGGCAAATATCAAACTCGACAAAACCGGCGGGCTGACCGAGGCGCTGGCGCTGCGCGATGCGGCAAGAGCCGAGGGGTACGATGTGATGGTGGGCTGCATGGTCGGATCGTCGCTGGCAATGGCGCCGGCGGTTCTGGTGGCGCAGGGGGCTGCGATCACCGATCTGGACGGGCCGCTTTTGCTGGCCGAGGATCGTGCGCATGGGCTGCGTTTCGACGAGGCAGGGGTGCATCCGTCCGACCCGTCGCTTTGGGGGTGAGGCCTAGTCGGTGCGCCTGTCAATGCAGGCGGTATTGCCATCCAGTCGCACATCGTAGCCATCCACTGCGGCAGGGTATTCGACCTGGACACACAGCGAAAACGCGGAGGCCGATGTTCTGTCATAGGTGATGTCGCTGGCAAAGCCGGTGAGCCGCGCAGGATTTCTGGCGCAGGTCATCGGGTCGAATGTGGCTGGCAATGCGGCGCGGTCGATGGCTGTGCATTGGGCCACGTCGTTGGCGAGCGTGCGAAGGTCAGATATCCGCCACTGGTCGCGCTGTTCGATCTGGCCCTGCGCTGGGCCGCCGACCTGCCAAAACGTCAGTACGAGCGACAAGATCGCCAAGCCGATCAGAATCCAGCCCGCCGGGACCGGGATCGCCATGTTCGGGATTTTGCGGGTTTCGCCGAAATAGGCGAGCACCACCGCCGCAATCAGCGCCACGGTCGCGGATTTGATCAGAAAGCGCAGGGTGATCTGGCCGTCGAGCCAGCTGTAGATCAGGTAGAGCGCGTCACCCAAGAGCGTGATCGTTGCCACAAGCATTGCCAGCGCAGACAGCCAGCGGCGCACTGTGCCGTGCTTGCGTGCGGGATCAGCGGTGGAGGCCTGTCGGTCTTTGCGATCAAGCGCCCAGAACACCGGCACAAAGACGATGAGTGCCGCCATTGACCACCGCAGACCGGACAGCCGCCCGTAGGCCGCAGTTTCGTCCGGTTCGGGCAGCCAGATGTTGATCTGTGCAAAAAGGAGGGTGAGCGTGCTGCCGACCACCATACCGAACACCACAAAGAGCAGGCTGTAGAACAACGCGTCACGCGCTGCGGTAGATCGCATCGGGCGTGGCACGGCACCGGCTCCGTCTTGGTGGATCCAGCCTGCAAGGGCAGCGCCTATCTCGGTGTCTGTCCAGTTGGCGGCGCGCAGGCTTTTGGCGATGTCTTCTTGCGACTGACCCGATTGCAAGGCGTCGCGGATATAGTGGGAAAGCTCTGATGGTATTTGCATTCTCGGCCTTTGAATGTGCTGCAACGTCTATGGGACGGCGGCAGTGCTGCGCGGTCAATGATTTTGTTTTGCCACACGTTGCGGAGGCAAAGACGATTTTGGTCACACACCAGCCCCAGCGTTTTCGGCTGCTTTTTCAGGCTGCACTGATATGCTTGTCGCGACTGATACCATCCAAGGGGTCAAAGCTGTGATTGATCAAGATAACGACATCCGGTGGCTGAGTTGGACAGGTATGGAAACTCATATGATCTTTAATCTCGGCATGGATTTGCCCGGTTTTGCGTCTTTTCCGTTGCTGGAAACCGAACAGGGGCGTGCGCTCCTGCGAAAGCTCTACCGCGACCAAATCGCCGTTGCGCAGGAAACGGGCTGTGGTGCCTGTCTTGAGAGTGTGACCTGGATGGCCAATGCGGATCGAGCGGCGGCTTTGGGATATGATGCGGGGGACTTGAAGCGGATCAATCGGGAGGCAATCGGATTTCTCAAAGAACTTGAGGCCGAGATTCCGGTGTGTATTTCGGCGCAAATCGGCCCGCGTGGTGATGGCTATGAGGCAGGGGCAATGACCTCCGACGCCGCGCAGGCGTATCACGCCCCCCAGATCGCGGTCTTGGCGGAGGCTGGCTGTGACATGATTTCGGCCTTTACCATCGGAACGGTGGACGAAGCGATTGGCATGGTGCGTGCGGCTGCGGTCTTGGGTGTCCCAATTTCCATAGCGTTGACGGTCGAGACGGATGGGCGATTGCCGGATGGTACAATCCTGAGCGATGCCATCTCGCGCATCGACGCTGCAACCTCTGACGGTGTGAGCGGCTATCTGGTGAACTGCGCGCATCCTGACCATCTCGTGCTTGAGGAGGCTGGGGCGCGGCTGAATGGGTTGGTCGTCAATGCCTCGCGGCTTAGTCATGCTGAATTGGACGAGGCAGAGGAACTGGATGATGGCAACCCGGATGAGTTGGGTCGACAGATGGGTGACTTGGCCAAAAAATACCCTCAGATGCGCGTTTTTGGCGGGTGTTGCGGCACAGATATGCGCCATCTGCGCGCGATTGGGCGCGGGGTGCATGGATGACAGCTTGACGACCCGCGTCTCTCGCGCCATCCCACACTTAGCAAAAGGAGATCGCCCATGACCCGCACCGTATTTGTGAACGGAGACTATCTGCCCGAGTATGAAGCGAAAGTTTCGATTTTTGATCGGGCGTTCCTGATGGCGGACGGGGTTTATGAGGTGACATCCGTTCTGGGTGGAAAGCTGATTGATTTCGCAGGCCATGCAAAGCGGTTGGAGCGGTCGTTGAACGAGCTCGACATCAAGAAACCGGCGGTGTTCGACGATCTGCTGGAGATCCACCGCGAATTGGTGCGGGTGAACGGGATCGAGGATGGGTTGGTCTATTTGCAGATCACGCGCGGCGCCCCGGGGGACCGGGATTTCGTGTTCCCTGATCCGGAAACGACAGAGCCGACCGTGGTGCTGTTCACCCAGAATAAGCCCGGTCTGGCGGATAGCCCGGCGGCCAAGACGGGGATGAAGATCATTTCCATCGAAGACGTGCGCTGGGGGCGTCGGGACATCAAGACGGTGCAATTGCTCTACCCGTCGATGGGCAAGATGATGGCCAAAAAGGCTGGCGCCGATGATGCGTGGATGGTGCAGGATGGTGCGGTGACCGAGGGCACGAGCAACAATGCCTATATCATCAAGGGCAACACGATCGTCACCCGTGCCTTGTCGAATGACATTTTGCATGGGATCACTCGCGCTGCCGTGCTGCGGTTCGCCAAAGAAGCGCAGATGCAGGTGGAAGAACGCAATTTCACCATCGACGAGGCGAAAGAGGCGGATGAAGCCTTCATCACCTCGGCCTCGGCCTTTGTTATGCCAGTGATCGAGATCGACGGTGTTTCGCTTGGCGATGGCACGCCGGGCGCACGGACGGCGCGTCTGCGCGAAATCTACCTTGATGAGAGCCGCAAGGCCGCGATCTGATACATGGGCACGCAGCCCGCGCGAGACAGCTATGATGTGGTGATCGTCGGTGGGGCGATCATGGGGTCGGCGGCTGCGTGGTTCCTGACAGATCTGGGCTTTGATGGTCGCATTCTGGTCGTGGACCGGGATATGAGTTTCGCGAAGACTGCGACGGCGACCTCGACATCGTGTATCCGGCAGCAGTTCTCGACCGAGCTGAATGTGCGGATCAGCCAGTTCGGGGCAGACTTCATCACTGACCTGCGCGGCTTCATGGGGGGCGATCCGCGTGTGCCGCAATTGGGTATCCGCAATTTCGGCTATCTCTATCTGGCGGACACGAATGCGTTTGCCGATGATCTGCGCGGGCGGGCTGTGGTGCAGCAGGGGGCCGGGGCGGCAACACGTTTGCTGTCACGTGACCAGATCGCGCGGCTGTATCCGTTCTACGCGTTGGACGACATCGTTCTGGGGTCGATCAACACGCGGGGCGAGGGGTATTTTGACAGCATGGCCGTCTTTGAGTGGCTGCGCAGACAGGCACAGGAACGCGGTGTCGAATACCTTGAGGCTGAGGTGGTCGGGATGGATGTCTCAGGCGCGCACGTGCAGTCGGTCACATTGGGTGATGGGGCGCAGGTTGCCTGCGGGCAGGTGATCAACGCCGCCGGTCCGCGTGCCGGGCATGTGGCGGGGCTGGCGGGGATCGACCTGCCGGTCGAGCCGCGCAAGCGCTATTCGTGGGTGTTCAAGGCCGAACAGCCGCTGGATCGGGATTTGCCTCTGACGATTGATCCCTCAGGCCTGCACGTGCGTGAAAACGGCGGCGGGACGTATCAGGCGGGGGGACATTTCGGCGATGATCCTGCGGTGGGCTTTGATGATTTCGCAATGGATCACGGGTTATGGGAGGCCGAGGTCTGGCCACTTTTGGCCGCGCGTATTCCGCAGTTCGAGACGATTAAGCTGACCCATAGCTGGGTTGGTCATTATGAGATGAACACCTTTGACCACAACGCAGTGTTGGGGGCGCATCCCGAAGTTTCTAACTTTCTGTTCATCAATGGCTTTTCCGGTCATGGATTGCAGCAGGCACCAGCGATGGGGCGGGGGCTGGCGGAATGGCTGTGCTTTGGCAGCTACCAGACACTTGACCTGAGCGAGTTCCATTTCGACCGTTTGCTGAGTGGTGTGCCGCAGGTCGAAAAAGCTGTAATCTAAACCGGTTCCGCCTCGAGCCAGACGCCGCCTTCGGGGCGCAAGGTGATGATCATCACCGGATCAGGATCGACGCCCTTAACCGATTTGAAACGGAATCGCCCTAGCAATGTCGCAAGGATGATCACCGCCTCCTGCACCGCAAAGCTGGCACCGATGCAGATGCGGGGACCATCCCCAAAGGGCAAATAGGCGTATCGGTCGGGCTTTGTGCCATTGGCCCAACGGTCGGGGGCAAAACGGTCGGGTTCGTCCCAAAGCAGGTGTGAACGGTGCAGTGCGTAGATCGGGATGATCACGGTGTCGCCGGGGTTGATCGGCGTGTCGCAAAGCGTGTCTTGGGCAAGCGCGGTGCGTGACACGATGGCGGCTGGCGGATAAAGGCGCAGCGCCTCGTCGATGATCTGCCGGATATAGGGCAGGTTGGGCACGTCATCGGCGGTGGCTGCGCGACCTTGCAGAACGGATTGCGCCTCATCGCGGGCCTGAGCCTGTACCAAAGGGTCAAAGGCACAAAGGTACAGAGACCATGCCAGTGTCAAAGCGGTGGTCTCGTGCCCGGCCACGATGAAGGTCAGCAGGTTGTCGCGAATTTCTTCCGTTGTCATGCGACGGCCGGATTTTGGATCTTCGCCATCAAGCAGCAGATCAAGCAGGTCTGGCACGCCCTGTGACCGCTCTGCCTGACGCGCGTTGATCACCCGGTCGGCGGCGTCTTTCATGTCGCCCATGCCATTGGCTGCTAGGTTGCGACCGGGGCGCGGAATCCAATCGGGCAGGCCAAGCACATCAAAGAGCGACACCTTGCCCGCGTCCGAAATGTAGATATCGATCGCCCGGTGCACGGCGGCGCGGTCAAACCCGCTTTCGCCCGAAAAGGTTACGTCGGAAATCACGTCAAAGGTCGCGGTGACCATTTCGTCCAGCATGTTCACCGCGCGGTTGCCGACCTTCGCGATGCGCTCTGCCGACCGTTCTGCAGCGCGTGTCATAACCGGGGCCAAGGCGGCGACGTTGCGGTGGGAAAATGCTGGTGCGGCCGTACGGCGCTGCCAGCGCCAGTGCTTGCCCTCAGCGATAAACAGCGACTCGCCAATCGCGGGGCGCAACAGGTTCTTGGTAACATTGGATTTCGGATAGTTGTCGACATTTTCCAAAAGCACACGCCGGATTGCCAATGGATCGGTCAACATATGCCACGGCGTTCCGGTCTGGCCCGACACGATCGGCATTCGGGTCGACACCTCGGGGATGATGTTGAGCAAATTCTGGCGAGAGGCCTGCCAACTTTGCAGTAGATTGAGCGGTTCGCGCACAAGGTCCGCGCGCACTGGCAGGCGTTCGGTGGGAACGGTGTTCTGGAGCTTTGACATGGTTTGCATCTCACCAAGAAGTTAGGCCGCTAAACGCGGGCTGCCAGTGGCGCTGCGTTGCGCCGCCTGCAACGCTGGGTTAGACAGAACCGGATGATATTCCGGGGGGACGTGATGCGCCGCTTTTTTGTTGTCTTGCCATTGCTTGTGGCACTCGCCGCCTGCGGCAGTTCCACCCGAGATCTTGAAGAACCCACAGAACCGATGGCCGATTTTCGCATCGGCCATATCGGTGTCGTCGCACCCAATCTGCAAAAGCTTTTGGTGTCGCGCGACGCAACCGAAGAGGAATGGATCGCAGCGGTGACCACCGCGCTGGGCGACCGGTTCAGCCGTTTTGAAGGCGATAAATACTACCATCTTGGCGTCAGCGTCGAAGCCTATTCCCTGCCGCCGCCCATCATTCCCGGCAAGTCCGCTGTCGCCTTGAACGTGACAGTGTGGGACGATGCCGCACAGGCCAAGATGAACGCCGAGCCGAAACAGATCCAAGTGATCAAGGTGTTCGAGTCGCGTATTTCCAAGAACCGGGATCAGCAATTGACAGGCTTGGCTGAAGAAGCGGCTCGCCTCGTTGAGGTCTGGATGCGTGAAATGCAAGAGAGTGATGGATGGTTCATGGGCAGCGCCGACGCCACCTTGCCTGCCGCTCCGACAGTGTCCGGAGGGGCGCTTCCAGCCGCCGCGACGGATCAGGAATCTGCAGGCGCACCGCTCTCAGTCACCCGCTGAACAAAGTCGTCCCGATCTTGCGGTATTGCTACCGGACCACTTGGTGCGTTTGGGCTTGATTTTCCGGTTTTCTACGCATAGATCGCCCGCGATGAAAACCGGGTCGGGTGGACCCCCCAATTCACGAGGCGTCTGTAGAGATGGGCAAGGAAAAGTTTGAGCGCGGTAAGCCGCACTGCAACATTGGCACGATTGGTCACGTTGACCACGGCAAGACGACGCTGACGGCGGCGATCACGAAGTACTTTGGTGACTTCAAAGCGTATGACCAGATCGACGGCGCGCCGGAAGAGAAGGCACGTGGTATCACGATCTCGACCGCGCACGTGGAATACGAAACCGACGCGCGTCACTACGCACATGTCGACTGCCCCGGCCACGCGGACTACGTGAAAAACATGATCACCGGTGCTGCCCAGATGGACGGCGCGATCCTGGTTGTGAACGCCGCTGACGGCCCGATGCCGCAGACCCGCGAGCACATCCTGCTGGGCCGCCAGGTGGGTATCCCCGCCATGGTCGTGTTCATGAACAAGGTTGACCAGGTTGACGATCCGGAACTTCTGGAACTCGTCGAGATGGAAATCCGCGAATTGCTGTCGACCTACGACTTCCCGGGCGACGACATTCCGATCATCGCGGGCTCCGCTCTGCACGCCATGAACGGCACGCAGCCGGAAATCGGCGAGAACAAGATCCGCGAACTGATGCAGGCTGTTGACGACTACATCCCGCAGCCGGCCCGTGCGATCGACCAGCCGTTCCTGATGCCGATCGAAGACGTGTTCTCGATCTCGGGTCGTGGTACGGTTGTGACCGGTCGTATCGAGCGTGGCGTGATCAACGTTGGCGACACCATCGAAATCGTTGGCATCAAGGACACCAAATCGACGACCTGTACCGGCGTTGAAATGTTCCGCAAGCTGCTGGATCGTGGTGAAGCAGGGGACAACGTGGGCGTTCTGCTGCGCGGCATCGACCGTGAGGGCGTTGAGCGTGGCCAGGTTTTGTGCAAGCCGAAGTCGGTGAACCCGCACACGAAGTTCGAAGCCGAGGTCTACATTCTGACCAAGGAAGAAGGCGGTCGTCACACACCGTTCTTTGCGAACTACCGTCCGCAGTTCTACTTCCGGACCACAGACGTGACGGGCACCGTGACGCTGCCGGAAGGCACCGAAATGGTGATGCCGGGCGACAACCTGAAGTTCGACGTTGAACTGATCGCGCCGATCGCCATGGAAGACGGCCTCCGCTTCGCCATCCGCGAAGGCGGCCGCACCGTCGGCTCCGGCGTCGTGTCCAAAATCGTCGAGTAAACCTCAACGATCCTTTGAATGACAGAGGGCCACCCAATCGGGTGGCCCTTTTGTTTTGCGACCTTTTCGGGTATGATTTCAGTGCAACCGATGGAGGGCGACGTGACCATTTCCCTGATCTGATCCAGAATTTTTTTGAAACCAGATTCAGAGGTATGTCATGCCGGAAGTTTTCGCTGACCCCAACGCCCTGCATCCCGTTGTGCTGCCCGATGGTACGCCGCACACGGGCACCGTGTTCCTGAAGCCGGCCCTATCCCATCCGCGTATAGAGGTGGGTGATTACAGCTATGCCAGCGCGCATCATCCCCCCGAGGATTGGGCAGCTTGTCTTGCGCCATATCTCTACCCATTTTCGCCCGAGCGGCTCATAATCGGAAAATTCTGCCAGATCGCCAGCGGTGTGCAGATCATCACCTCTTCGGCCAATCACCGGCATGACGGGATATCGACCTTTCCCTTCATGATCTTTGGTGGGGGGGACCCGGCAGGGCGACCCAGTATGCCTGCGCCGGGGCGGGACACCACTATTGGGCATGATGTCTGGATCGGCAGCGGTGCGACGATCCTGCCGGGCGCGCGGATCGGGAATGGAGTGATCATCGGAGCTGGCGCGGTCGTGTCGGGTCAGGTGCCATCGTATTCGGTGGTCGCGGGCAATCCAGCCCGCATTCTTCGCGCGCGGTACGATGCGCATACGGTGGCGCGCTTGGAGCAGCTTGCGTGGTGGGATTGGCCAATCGACGACATCCTTGCAGCCGAGGCCGACATCTGCGGAGGCGACATTGGCGCGTTGGAGCGCAGGGCTCCCTAAACGATTGAAGGCCGCCCGTTTGGGGCGGCCTTTTCATCGTCCGCGACGGAGCGTGTGTCAGAGGCTGCGTCGCGGAGAGTGATGTGCGACCGTCATGGGCCGTGTCTGGATCACTTGACCAGAGCTTGGATGATGGCGCGCTTTTCGCTGTTGCTGTCGCCGGAGTGAATGACGGACAGGATGGTGTTGACCTCGGCTTCGGTCAGCGTGGAAACATCGACGTTGGGTGCGAATTGCGAGATGCCCGAGGTGTCGACCATTGCGGATGCCGAGAATGCGGTGAGGGTGAGAGCGGTTGCTGCGATCAGAGTTTTCATTTTCTTAAGTCCTTTTGTGTGAGGGTTGGTTTACTTGACGAGGGCCTGAATGATGGCGCGCTTTTCGCCGTTGCTGTCACCGGAATGGATGATGGACAGGATGGTGTTGACCTCGGCTTCGGTCAGCGTGGAGACATCGACGTTGGGTGCGAATTGCGAGATGCCCGATGTGTCGACCATGGCGGATGCCGAGAATGCGGTGAGGGCGAGGGCGGTTGCTGCGATCAGAGTTTTCATTTTCTTAAGTCCTTTTGTGTGAGGGTTGGTTTACTGGACGAGGGCCTGAATGACGGCGCGCTTTTCGCTGTTGCTGTCACCGGAATGGATGACGGACAGGATGGTGTTGACCTCGGCTTCGGTCAGCGTGGAGACATCGACGTTGGGTGCGAATTGCGAGATGCCCGAGGTGTCGACCATTGCGGATGCCGAGAATGCGGTGAGGGCGAGAGCAGTTGCTGCGATGAGAGTTTTCATTTTCTTAAGTCCTTTCGTGTGAGGGTTGGTTTACTTGACGAGGGCCTGAATGACGGCGCGCTTTTCGCCGTTGCTGTCACCGGAATGGATGACGGACAGGATGGTGTTGACCTCGGCTTCAGTCAGTGTGGAGACATCGACGTTGGGTGCGAATTGCGAGATGCCCGATGTGTCGACCATGGCGGATGCCGAGAATGCGGTGAGGGCGAGGGCGGTTGCTGCGATCAGAGTTTTCATATGTTTGGTCCTTTGGTTTGTGTTGCGATGCGCCGTGTGGCGCGGTTTCGGTTGTGTCTGTCGTCGGTTTGTCTGTCCGACACCAATCAAGTTAGGGTTGGTGCGGCGGGCTTTGAATTCACAGCTCGTGCACAGCGGCTCTCGCAAAAGTGGCCTTGACGCGAGGGGCGGGCGATCACCCCCTGCGCGCGGCTGCACAGGCTTGGTGCGGATCAGGATTTGTTGGGGTTTTGGCAGTGTTCGGATGGCAGGATTTGACACTGCTGCGTGACGGAGATCACGGGTTCGGTGATGTCCTATGACGTATCAAGAAAACGTGACGGTCCGGAAAAGCCGATATGTTTCAATGGGAACACCGGAGTGCGAGCAGCCGAGACCACGGCCGTGATCCATGTGTCAGAGGGCAGTGCGGGTTTCCTGTGGCTGGATGAGTCGTTAAGGGCGTATTTTGCTGATTATTGGAGTGCGGAAGGTTCACTGTGCAGTTCAAAAGCGGGAACGGTGGCGCGCGCTGCGAGGCAAGCAGCTTCGACGCAGCTTGGTTCAAGCGGTTTTGAAACCGCTTGCGCACCGCATTTCAAACGTGGTCTGAAAACCCGCTCAAACGGATTTACACTGACAAACACTCATTTTTACGAAAGCAGATGGGGGGCTCTTGAGCTCGAGAACTTTTTGTCCGTGCTTTGGCGTTCTGGGCCTTGATTTCAGTGTGGCCTTGGAATACCCGTCATCTCGGCCTTAGGGGTATAGCTCAGCTGGTAGAGCGACGGTCTCCAAAACCGTAGGTCGCGGGTTCGAACCCTGCTGCCCCTGCCACTTCCAAAAAACGAATATTCCGGATCGCTGTCTCGCGGGAACGCAAGGCATTCAAAGGCCCGAGCAACAAAAAAGGCCGCCCCGATGGGACGGCCCTATGATCGTGATCCAGCAGGATCAGTTGATCAGCGCTTCGATCTGTGCGGCCTTCTCATTGCGCGACATGCCGCTGTGCACATAGCTCATCGCGAGGGCCAATTCCTCTTGCGTCAATACGGTGATGTCCGCTTCTGGGACGTAGCTGCGCAACATGGCGGCTTGACCTTCGCTGACGATTGTCAGCGTATCAGCATCCATTTCCGCGCCGCCGAGGATGGATTCAACGCGGCTGGTGATTGTGGCGCGAGACTCGCCACCATAGGTCACGGCCAGTGCTGCTTCGGCTTGCGACTGGGTAATCGCTCCAAAGTCAGTGTTGGGTGCGTAATCGAGCAGACGCGCCATCTCAGCTTCGCTGATCATCGCGATGCCCATATCGACATTGTCGTCCGTGCCAAGTGCACGCAATTTGGCGGTCTTCTCGCCGTTGGACATGCCAGACGTCACGATGCCATAGGCAATATCGTAATCAGTATCCGTGAACGTCGAGGTGTCGATGCCTGTGTTAAAGGTCTGCACCTGTTGGATCTGGGCTTCGGTCGCGGCAAACGCTGCGGTGCCGAGTGTCGTTGCGAGTGCGGTTGCAATCATCATGCGTGTCATTGTGATGTCCTTTCGTTACTATACGTCGTCTTTGGTCTTAGTGCCGGCGGTGCAGTGCCCGTCGGCTCTGGTGGACAAACCGGATCAAGGCGGGAAACGTTCCTGCAAGTCGTTGGAAAAACGGACACATCTTTGTGACGGTGCCGGTTGGAACTTTTCTACGCTGACGGCTTTACGCGCGTTCCTCTTAAATGGCGGGACACATGATGCGTCTTATCGGTCGCGGCTTGCTTGAATTCGGGTTGCGTCTTCGCTAAGTGCGGAGTGAGCAAACGCAGAGCGAGACCATTATCATGGCTACGACCAACCCACTTCAGTTCATTCAGCAGGTTCGTGCTGAGGTGTCGAAGATCGTCTGGCCGACGCGGCGCGAGGTCCTTTTGACCACCGTGATGGTCTTTATCATGGCCGCATTGACGGCTGTGTTCTTTGCGTTGGTGGATATTTTGATCCGCAGCGGGCTTCAGGGCCTTCTGAACCTCTTCGGGTAAGATCGGGTCTGCTCTTGAAAAGGGCGGGCTAAGGCGGTAACTGACCCGACAAGACGGAATGAGGCGTGCATCGATTCGAGTTGCACGCCGATTTTTTGTTCCGGAGCGGATGCGCGTGCGCGTCGGCCACAAAACAACAGACGGCGTCTTAGCCGCATGGACAAGAAGGTTTGCGACCAGATGGCGAAGCGGTGGTACTCGGTCAGTGTTCTGTCGAATTTCGAAAAGAAAATCGCGGAACAGATCCTGCAAGCGGTCGAGGAGCAGGGGCTTCAGGACCAGATCGAAGAAGTGATGGTGCCGACTGAGGAAGTGATTGAAATCCGTCGCGGCAAGAAGGTCACGGCAGAGCGTCGCTTCATGCCGGGTTATGTGCTGGTGCGGATGGAGATGTCGGATCAGGGCTATCACCTGATCAACTCGATCAACCGCGTCACCGGATTCCTTGGTCCGCAGGGCCGCCCGATGCCGATGCGCGACGCAGAAGTGCAGGCCATCTTGGGCCGTGTCGCCGAAGGTGAAGAAACGCCGCGTACGCTGATCCATTTCGAGATTGGTGAGAAGGTCAAGGTCAACGACGGTCCGTTCGAGGATTTCGATGGCATGATCGAAGAGGTGGACGACGACAACCAGCGCCTGAAGGTGTCGGTTGTGATTTTTGGCCGGGAAACGCCGGTCGAACTGGAATACACGCAGGTCACGAAGCAATAGTGATCTGAGTGCGGGCAGGGAAACCTGCCGAAAGAGCGTGGGAGGCGAGCGGCACGCGTATCGTGGACCGGACCACACAACATGAGTGACCTTGGAACGCGTTCCCGGGTCGTTGGAAAAGGAGAGGCCAGATGGCCAAGAAACTTGCTGGCAAGATGAAGCTGCAGATCCCTGCAGGCAAAGCCAACCCAAGCCCGCCCGTGGGCCCTGCGCTGGGTCAGCGCGGCATCAATATCATGGAATTCTGCAAGGCGTTCAACGCCAAGACGCAGGACATGGAAGAGGGCGCACCCTGCCCGACAGAGATTATCTATTACCAGGATAAATCCTTCACCATGAACATCAAGACGCCGCCCGCGTCTTATTATCTGAAGAAGGCCGCCGGTCTGAAGCCGGTTGGCAAGCGGAACCGTCCGCGTGGTGCCGAAAATCCCGGCCGCGAGACCATCGCAACCGTGACTGTCGCTCAAGTGCGCGAGATCGCGGAAGCCAAGATGAAAGACCTCAACGCAAACGACGTTGAAGGTGCAATGCAGATTATCCTGGGCTCTGCGAAGTCCATGGGCATCGAGGTGAAGTAAGATGGCTAAGCTTGGAAAACGCACCCGCGCCGCCCGCGAAGCCTTTGTTGGCAAAGACGATGTGACCGTTGCTGAAGCGGTTGCTCTGATCAAGGCAAACGCAAACGCAAAGTTCGACGAAACGCTGGAAATCGCGATGAACCTCGGTGTTGATCCGCGTCACGCGGACCAGATGGTTCGTGGCGTTGTCGGACTGCCGAACGGCACTGGCAAGACTGTTCGCGTTGCCGTGTTCGCACGTGGTCCGAAGGCTGACGAAGCCAAGGCCGCTGGCGCAGATATCGTTGGCGCAGAAGATCTGATGGAAACCGTCCAGGGCGGCACCATCGACTTTGACCGCTGCATCGCAACCCCGGACATGATGCCGATCGTCGGCCGTCTGGGTAAGGTGCTTGGCCCGCGCAACCTGATGCCGAACCCCAAGGTTGGCACTGTGACCATGGACGTCAAGGAAGCCGTGGAAGCGGCGAAAGGCGGCCAGGTTCAGTTCAAGGCCGAGAAGGCTGGCGTTGTTCATGCCGGGATCGGCAAGATCTCGTTTGACGATGCCAAGTTGGTCGAGAACGTCAAGGCGTTCGTTGACGCTGTGGCCAAAGCCAAGCCGACAGGCGCAAAGGGCACCTACATGAAAAAGATCGCGCTATCCTCGACCATGGGTCCGGGCGTGTCGATCTCTGTGGATGACGCTGCTGGTCACTAAGCCAGTTTGCATATTCATGAAAACGGCGTCCTTCGGGGCGCCGTTTTTTGTTGCCGGATTGGGGCGTGTCGCAGGCCCAACAATCACCGTTTGTGCAACTTAGAATTGACCGATTCCTGAGCTATGAACATGCTGATCTTAAAGTTTGGAGTTCAGCGCATGTCCACTTCCATTGACGTCACGCCGGCCCATTGGGGGCTGATCGGGTTTGTGTTCGGCGTGGCAGCACTTTGTGCGGCGGTGGTTTTGACTTCTGGGATGTTGGCGCCTGTGCCAGAGCAATCTGTTGGAACGTTGATTGGAGAAATTGCACGCGACATCCGCAATGCCGCGACTGGTGTCGCCAGTGCGCCGGTTGAGAATCCAAGCATGGATCTGGATGCGCTTTTGGCCGTGCTGACGCCGGTTCTTGCGGTAATTGCAGCCGTGCTGGGCGGGATAAGCCTGTTCCGACACGAACCAACCTCACTTCCGAAATTGGCGATTGGTTTGGGCATTTCTGCGTTTGTGATGCAATACGCGTTTTGGATGGCGATGCTGATCTGCGGAACTGTTCTTCTGGTGGCGATCGTATCGAATATCGGCGACATCCTTGGCGGCTAAGGCCCTCCCTTCGCAGTTTGCGGTAGTTTGCGCAGGTAGGCTCACCGTGATGGAAAATATCGCTTTTGCGATCTCTTCAGGCTGTGATACCGTCTTCCCGTGAAAAAGTGAAAATTCGCAGAAGATTTGCAGGCCCGAGGGCTTGGCAAATCCTTCAACGCGTACTATGCCCACATTTGCATCAGGCCGCGCGATTCGTCCCGCGGTCTTTTGTATTACGTCCGAGACGGTGGGTTGGGGCATGTGCCGCAATAAATCCTGCCCGAGGCGGGAACAGACCGACATGCCAAGGCTCACCCGTTGAGCGCTGGGCGGGTTTGGGACCGCAAACAGCGGACCAAACCGCCGGAGCGATCCGGTACCACTGAGCCGGGGGGTCCGCCCTCCAAACTGGAGTACACCTGTGGATAGAGCCCAAAAAGAGAAAGTGGTCGACGAACTCGGCCAGATCTTCGAAAGCTCTGGCGTCGTTGTGGTAGCCCACTACGAAGGTCTCACAGTTGCCGAGATGCAGGATCTCCGGGGGCGCGCCCGCGCCGCTGGAACTTCCGTACGTGTCGCCAAAAACCGTCTGGCCAAGATTGCCCTTGATGGAAAGCCGTGCGCAAGCATTGCTAACTTCCTGACAGGCATGACGGTTCTCACCTATTCCGAAGACCCTGTGGCAGCCGCCAAAGTGGTCGAGGACTTCGCCAAGGAGAACAAAAAGTTCGAAATCCTTGGTGGGGCCATGGGCGAGACCGCACTTGACCGGGCCGGTGTTGAAGCCGTGTCCAAGATGCCGTCGCGCGAGGAGCTTATTGCTTCCATCGTCGGCTGCATTGGCGCACCGGCGTCCAACATCGCTGGCGCGATTGGCGCACCTGCATCGAACATCGCCTCCATTCTCTCGACCATCGAAGAGAAAGCGGCGTAAGGCATCTGGAAATCTTCGCGGGGTTGAAACCTCGACGTTGGAACACATTTAGATAGGAAAGTCACAATGGCTGATCTGAAAAAACTGGCAGAAGAGATCGTTGGTCTGACGCTGCTTGAAGCACAAGAACTGAAAACAATCCTCAAGGATGAGTACGGCATCGAGCCCGCCGCTGGTGGCGCGGTCATGATGGCGGGTCCGGCTGGTGGCGACGCCGGTGGCGCGGCTGCTGAAGAGCAGACCGAATTCGACGTCATCCTGAAGTCGGCAGGCGCATCCAAGATCAACGTGATCAAGGAAGTTCGCGGCATCACCGGTCTGGGCCTCAAAGAAGCCAAGGATCTGGTCGAAGCAGGCGGCAAAGCTGTCAAAGAGCAGGTTTCCAAGGACGAAGCCGAAGACATCAAAGCGAAGCTGGAAGCAGCTGGCGCGGAAGTCGAGCTCAAGTAATTGGCAGGTGCGTGAGAGCACACACCCTGCAAGATGTAGGGTGCACGCTCTTCACGCACCGATCCAAAATCAGAGGCTGGGTATGGATTTCCATGCCCAGCCGCTCCCGTCTTAGAAAGGCCCTGCAAGACAAGGGGGTTTTCTTGGACAGGATCCAAAGATCGGGAGGCGCGCGGTGGGACGTGTGCCGGGAATTGATCGGGTTCGTGTCGTCTCTATTGGGCAGACCGCCGGGGCCCGACGGTGGAATGCTCAGCTGAGAATGAAAAGGTGATATCGACCATGGCGCAAAGCTACCTTGGCCAGAAACGTCTTCGTAAATACTACGGAAAAATCCGCGAGGTTCTGGAGATGCCGAACCTCATCGAGGTTCAGAAATCCTCTTACGACCTCTTCCTGAAATCCGGCGACCAGCCTCAGCCGCTTGACGGCGAAGGCATCAAGGGTGTCTTCCAATCGGTTTTTCCGATCAAGGATTTCAACGAAACCAGCGTGCTGGAATTCGTCAGCTACGAGCTGGAAAAGCCGAAATACGACGTCGAGGAATGTCAGCAGCGTGACATGACCTACAGTGCGCCGCTGAAGGTCAAGCTGCGTCTTATCGTGTTCGATATGGACGAAGACACTGGGGCCAAGTCGGTCAAGGACATCAAAGAACAAGACGTTTTCATGGGCGATATGCCCCTGATGACGCCGAACGGCACATTCGTCGTGAACGGAACGGAACGCGTGATCGTGTCCCAGATGCACCGTTCGCCGGGCGTGTTTTTCGATCACGACAAAGGCAAGACGCACAGCTCGGGCAAGCTGCTCTTCGCCTGCCGCATCATTCCCTATCGTGGCTCGTGGCTGGACTTTGAATTCGACGCCAAAGACCTTGTTTTCGCGCGCATCGACCGCCGCCGTAAACTTCCGGTGACGACCCTGTTGTATTCCTTGGGCCTCGACCAGGAAGACATCATGGACGCGTATTACAACACCGTGTCCTACACACTGCGCAAAGGCGAAGGCTGGGAGACCAAGTTCTTCCCCGAGCGCGTGCGCGGGACCCGTCCGACCTATGATCTCGTGGATGCCGCAACCGGCGAAGTCTTTGCCGAAGCTGGCAAGAAAATCACGCCGCGTGCCGTCAAGAAGATCATTGACGATGGCAAGATCACTGATCTTTTGCTGCCGTTCGAACAGATCGTTGGCAAGTTCGTGGCCAAGGACATGATTAACGAAGACACCGGTGCGATCTATGTCGAAGCCGGGGACGAACTGACATGGACCGTCGACAAGGACGGTGCCGTGACTGGCGGTTCGCTGAAAGAGCTGGTGGATGCGGGTATCACCGAGATCCCAGTGCTCGACATCGACAACATCACCGTCGGCCCGTACATGCGCAACACGATGGCGGCCGACAAGAACATGAACCGCGAAACTGCGCTCATGGACATTTACCGCGTCATGCGTCCGGGCGAACCGCCGACCGTCGAAGCGGCGTCTGCGCTGTTCGAAACGCTGTTCTTCGACAGCGAACGCTATGATCTGTCCGCTGTTGGCCGCGTTAAGATGAACATGCGTCTCGCGCTCGACAAGCCGGACAGTCAGCGCACGCTGGACCGTCAGGACATCGTCGCCTGCGTCAAGGCGCTGGTGGAGCTGCGCGATGGTAAGGGCGACATCGACGACATCGACCACCTCGGCAACCGCCGGGTCCGTTCGGTTGGCGAACTGATGGAAAACCAATACCGCGTCGGTCTGCTCCGGATGGAGCGGGCGATCAAGGAACGTATGTCCTCGGTCGAGATCGACACGGTGATGCCGCAGGACCTGATCAACGCAAAACCTGCTGCTGCCGCGGTGCGTGAATTCTTCGGCTCTTCGCAGCTGTCGCAGTTCATGGACCAGACCAACCCGCTGTCTGAAGTGACGCACAAGCGTCGTCTGTCGGCGCTTGGACCGGGCGGTCTGACCCGCGAACGTGCTGGCTTTGAGGTGCGCGACGTGCATGCGACCCACTACGGTCGCATGTGCCCGATTGAAACGCCGGAAGGTCCGAACATCGGTCTGATCAACTCGCTGGCCACCTTTGCCCGCGTGAACAAGTACGGCTTCATCGAAACGCCGTATCGCCGGGTCAAGGATGGGCATGTCACAGACGAAGTTCAGTACATGTCCGCGACCGAGGAACAGCGTCACACCGTGGCTCAGGCCAACGCAACGCTGGACGAGAACGGCAAGTTCGTGAACGAGTTCGTCAACACCCGCCAGTCGGGTGAATACACGCTTGCGCCGAACGAGTCCGTTGATCTGATCGACGTGTCGCCGAAGCAGCTTGTGTCTGTTGCGGCCTCGCTCATTCCGTTCCTTGAAAATGACGACGCGAACCGTGCTCTCATGGGCTCGAACATGCAGCGTCAGGCGGTTCCCACCCTGCGTTCCGAGGCACCGCTGGTCGGTACCGGGATCGAAGGTGTGGTTGCACGCGACTCGGGTGCGGCGATCATGGCGAAACGTGCCGGGATCATCGACCAGGTCGATGCGACCCGTATCGTTGTGCGGGCGACCGAAGACCTCGAGCTGGGGGATGCGGGTGTGGACATTTACCGTCTGCGCAAGTTCCAGCGCTCGAACCAGAACACCTGTATCAACCAGCGTCCGCTGGTGAATGTGGGTGACACCGTAGGCAAGGGCGAAGTCATCGCCGATGGCCCGTCCACCGATCTGGGCGAACTGGCTCTGGGCAAGAACGTGGTCGTCGCGTTCATGCCGTGGAACGGCTATAACTACGAAGACTCGATCCTCATCTCCGAGCGGATTGCACGGGACGACGTGTTTACTTCGATCCACATCGAGGAATTCGAAGTCGCCGCGCGTGACACGAAGCTTGGGCCGGAAGAGATCACACGCGATATTCCGAACGTCGGTGAAGAAGCGCTGCGCAACCTCGACGAGGCGGGTATCGTTTATATCGGTGCCGACGTGGAGCCGGGCGATATTCTGGTCGGCAAGATCACACCGAAGGGCGAAAGCCCGATGACGCCGGAAGAGAAGCTCCTCCGCGCTATCTTTGGTGAGAAAGCGTCCGACGTGCGGGATACATCGCTGCGTGTGAAACCGGGCGATTTCGGTACCGTTGTGGAAGTTCGTGTGTTCAACCGTCACGGCGTCGAAAAAGACGAACGTGCGTTGCAGATCGAGCGGGAGGAAGTCGAACGTCTGGCCCGTGACCGGGACGACGAGCTGGCGATCCTTGACCGTAACATCTACGCGCGTCTGAAAGACCTGATCCTTGGCAAGATGGCTGTCAAAGGTCCGAAAGGCGTCAAGTCCAACAGCCAGATCACCGAAGAGCTGCTTGAATCGCTGACCCGTGGTCAGTGGTGGCAGCTGGCGCTGGAAGACGAAGACGACGCCAAGATCATGGAAGCCCTGAACGAGCAGTACGAGGCGCAAAAGCGTGCTCTTGATGCGCGGTTCGAAGACAAGGTTGAAAAGGTCCGTCGTGGTGACGATCTGCCTCCGGGCGTGATGAAGATGGTCAAGGTATTCGTCGCGGTGAAGCGCAAGCTGCAGCCGGGCGACAAGATGGCCGGTCGTCATGGCAACAAAGGTGTGATCTCGAAAGTGGTGCCGATGGAGGACATGCCGTTCCTCGCAGATGGTACTCCGGTCGATTTCTGTCTCAACCCGCTGGGCGTGCCGTCGCGCATGAACGTCGGTCAGATTCTTGAAACCCACATGGGTTGGGCCGCACGCGGTCTCGGTATCAAGATTGACGAAGCGTTGCAGGACTACCGTCGCTCCGGCGACCTGACCCCGGTGCGCGAAGCGATGCGGATCGCCTATGGTGATGATGTCTACGAAGAAGGCATCAAGGACATGGACGAAGCACAGCTGATCACAGCCGCGGGCAATGCCACCAACGGTGTGCCGATTGCGACACCGGTCTTTGACGGTGCGAAAGAAGCTGACGTCAACGACTCGTTGATCCGCGCTGGTTTCGACACTTCCGGTCAGTCTATCCTGTTTGATGGTCGCTCGGGTGAGCAGTTCTCGCGGTCAGTGACCGTGGGTGTGAAGTACCTGCTCAAACTGCACCACTTGGTCGACGACAAGATCCACGCGCGTTCAACCGGACCGTACAGCCTTGTGACCCAGCAGCCGCTCGGTGGTAAGGCACAGTTCGGTGGTCAGCGTTTCGGGGAAATGGAAGTCTGGGCTTTGGAAGCTTATGGCGCGGCCTATACTCTGCAGGAAATGCTGACCGTAAAGTCGGATGACGTCGCGGGCCGGACCAAGGTCTATGAAAGCATCGTTAAGGGCGAGGACAATTTCGAAGCGGGCATTCCCGAGAGCTTTAATGTTCTCGTCAAGGAAGTGCGCGGCCTCGGCCTGAATATGGAACTCCTGGATGCGGAGGATGAGGAATAAGCGACACCGTTCGCCCTGGGCGCGGCCAGACTTTTCGAAAAGTCTGGCCAATTCCTTCGAAGGAATTGGCGCCCGGCTCATCCCCCACGCCCTTATTTTGAGGTAACTCTATGAACCAGGAACTGACCAACAACCCGTTCAACCCCGTCGCACCGGCCAAGGTGTTCGACGAGATCAAAGTCTCGCTCGCATCGCCCGAGCGGATTTTGTCGTGGTCCTTCGGTGAGATCAAAAAGCCCGAAACCATCAACTACCGGACGTTCAAGCCCGAGCGTGACGGCCTGTTCTGCGCGCGCATCTTCGGCCCGATCAAAGACTACGAATGTCTGTGCGGCAAATACAAGCGTATGAAGTATCGCGGCGTTGTCTGCGAAAAATGCGGTGTGGAAGTCACCCTGCAGAAGGTCCGCCGCGAGCGGATGGGCCATATCGAACTGGCCGCGCCCTGCGCCCACATCTGGTTCCTCAAGTCGCTGCCGTCGCGCATCGGCCTGATGCTGGACATGACGCTGCGCGATCTGGAACGCATCCTCTACTTTGAAAACTACGTTGTGATCGAGCCGGGTCTGACCGACCTGACCTACGGCCAGTTGATGACCGAAGAAGAGTTCATGGACGCGCAGGATGCCTACGGCATGGACGCGTTCACTGCCAATATCGGTGCTGAAGCGATCCGTGAGATGCTCGCCAATATCGATCTGGAATCCGAGGCCGACACGCTGCGTGCCGACCTCAAGGAAGCGACAGGTGAACTGAAGCCCAAGAAGATCATCAAGCGCCTCAAGGTGGTTGAATCCTTCCTCGAGTCCGGCAACCGTCCGGAATGGATGGTTCTGACAGTGATCCCCGTGATCCCCCCAGAACTGCGTCCGCTGGTTCCTCTGGATGGGGGCCGTTTCGCGACCTCTGACCTCAACGATCTCTATCGCCGCGTGATCAACCGGAACAACCGTCTCAAGCGCCTGATCGAATTGCGCGCGCCTGACATCATCGTCCGCAACGAAAAGCGGATGTTGCAGGAATCCGTGGACGCTCTGTTCGACAACGGCCGTCGTGGTCGTGTCATCACCGGAGCCAACAAGCGCCCGCTCAAGTCACTGTCCGACATGCTCAAGGGCAAGCAGGGCCGCTTCCGTCAGAACCTTCTGGGCAAGCGCGTCGATTTCTCGGGTCGTTCGGTCATCGTGACGGGTCCGGAACTCAAACTGCACCAGTGCGGATTGCCGAAGAAGATGGCGCTCGAACTGTTCAAGCCCTTCATCTATTCGCGGCTTGAAGCCAAGGGCCTGTCGTCGACCGTCAAACAAGCCAAGAAATTGGTCGAAAAGGAACGTCCCGAAGTTTGGGATATTCTTGACGAAGTGATCCGCGAACACCCGGTTCTGCTGAACCGTGCGCCGACGCTGCACCGTCTGGGCATTCAGGCGTTCGAGCCGGTTCTGATCGAAGGTAAGGCGATCCAGCTTCACCCACTGGTCTGTTCGGCTTTCAACGCCGACTTCGACGGTGACCAGATGGCTGTTCACGTCCCGCTGAGCCTTGAGGCGCAGTTGGAAGCCCGTGTTCTGATGATGTCGACGAACAACGTCCTGTCGCCCGCCAACGGCGCGCCGATCATCGTTCCGTCGCAGGATATGATCCTTGGCCTGTACTACGTGTCCATCGCCCGCAACGGGATGAAGGGCGAAGGCATGACATTCGCGTCGATCGAAGAAGTCGAACACGCGTTGAATGCTGGCGAAGTGCATTTGCATGCCCACATCAAATGCCGGGTCAAGCAGATCGACGACGAAGGCAACGAGATCACCAAGCTGTACGATTCCACACCGGGTCGTGTGCGTCTTGGTGCGCTACTGCCGTTGAACGCGAAAGCGCCGTTTGATCTCGTCAACACGCTTCTGCGTAAGAAAGACGTTCAGAAAGTCATCGATACTGTCTACCGTTATTGCGGCCAGAAAGAGTCGGTTATCTTCTGTGACCAGATCATGACCATGGGCTTCAAAGAAGCGTTCAAGGCGGGCATTTCGTTCGGCAAGGACGACATGGTGATCCCGGAAACCAAGTGGCCGATCGTTGAAGAAACACGCGATCAGGTTAAGGATTTTGAACAGCAGTACATGGACGGCCTGATCACTCAGGGTGAAAAGTACAACAAAGTTGTCGATGCTTGGTCGAAGTGTAACGACAAGGTCACCGAAGCCATGATGTCCACCATCTCGGCAGAAAAAACCGACGAGAACGGCGCGACTATGGAGCCGAACTCGGTCTACATGATGGCCCACTCCGGTGCCCGTGGCTCGGTCACGCAGATGAAGCAGCTGGGCGGGATGCGCGGCCTGATGGCGAAGCCGAATGGCGACATCATCGAAACGCCGATCATCTCGAACTTCAAGGAAGGTCTGACCGTTCTTGAATACTTCAACTCGACCCACGGCGCTCGTAAGGGTCTGTCGGACACCGCTCTGAAGACGGCGAACTCGGGTTACCTGACCCGTCGTCTGGTGGACGTGGCGCAGGACTGCATCGTGCGTTTGCATGATTGCGGCACCGATCGTGCGATCACCGCGCAAGCGGCAGTCAATGATGGTGAAGTCGTCGCATCGCTGGCCGAGCGTATCCTCGGTCGTGTGAACGCCGATGACATCCTCAAGCCGGGAACGGACGAGGTGCTGGTGCGCGCCGGTCAACTGATCGACGAACGCATGTCCGACATGATCGAAGAGTCGGGCGTTGCCACCATGCGTATCCGTTCGCCGCTGACCTGCGAGGCCGAAGAGGGCGTTTGTGCCATGTGCTATGGTCGTGACCTTGCACGCGGCACATTGGTCAATAACGGCGAAGCGGTGGGTATCATCGCGGCACAGTCGATTGGCGAGCCGGGTACACAGCTGACGATGCGGACGTTCCACATCGGCGGTGTTGCTCAGGGTGGTCAGCAGTCGTTCCAAGAAGCGAGCCAAGAAGGCAAGGTCGTGTTCGAGAACGCGTCTACGCTGGAAAACTCGGTGGGTGACACGCTTGTCATGGGCCGTAACATGAAGCTGCGCATCATGGACGAGCATGGCGTCGAACGGGCCAGCCACAAGCTGGGCTACGGCACCAAGGTGTTCGTCAATGAAGGCAACATGGTCAAGCGCGGCGACAAGCTATTCGAATGGGATCCCTATACCCTGCCGATCATCGCCGAAAAGGACGGTATCGCCAAGCACGTGGACCTTACCGCTGGTGTAGCAGTACGTGACGAAACCGACGATGCGACAGGCATGACCCAGAAGATCGTCATCGACTGGCGTGCTGCACCCAAGGGCAATGAGCTCAAGCCGGAAATCATCCTGATGGGTGAAGACGGCGAGCCGCTGCGCAACGATGCGGGCAATCCGATCACCTATCCGATGTCGGTGGATGCCATTCTGTCCGTCGAAGATGGTCAGGACGTCAAGGCCGGGGACGTGGTTGCACGTATTCCGCGCGAAGGCGCCAAGACCAAGGACATCACCGGTGGTCTGCCGCGAGTGGCTGAACTCTTTGAGGCACGTCGACCCAAGGACCACGCCATCATCGCGGAAATCGACGGCTACGTCCGCTTTGGCAAAGACTACAAGAACAAGCGTCGTATCACCATCGAACCGGCGGATGACACGATGGAGCCCGTGGAATACATGGTCCCCAAGGGCAAGCACATTCCTGTTCAGGAGAACGACTTCATCCAGAAGGGTGAATACATCATGGACGGCAACCCTGCGCCGCATGACATCCTGTCCATCATGGGTGTCGAAGCGCTGGCGAACTACATGATCGACGAAGTTCAGGACGTCTATCGCCTGCAAGGTGTGAAGATCAACGACAAGCATGTCGAAGTGATCGTGCGCCAGATGCTTCAGAAGTGGGAAATCCAGGATTCTGGTGACACCACGCTTCTGAAAGGAGAACATGTGGACAAAGCCGAATTCGACCTTGCCAATGAAAAGGCCGAAAAGAAGGGTGGCCGTGCTGCCCAAGGCGAACCGATCCTGCTGGGCATCACCAAGGCGTCGCTGCAAACGCGCAGCTTCATCTCGGCGGCGTCGTTCCAGGAAACCACGCGCGTTCTTACCGAAGCATCGGTTCAGGGCAAGAAAGACAAGCTTGTTGGCCTGAAAGAGAACGTCATCGTGGGCCGTCTGATCCCGGCGGGCACCGGAGGGGCGACCCAGAAAATGCGTCGCGTGGCGCAAGATCGCGACAATGTCGTAATCGAAGCACGCCGCGAAGAGGCCGAGGCGGCGGCTGCGCTGGCAGCTCCTGCGCCGATGGACGATGTGGTGGGTGGCGACGAGTTCGACAACATCATTGTCGACACCCCGGAAAGCCGCGAATAAGCGCGACTTTTTACCAAATGATAAAAAACCCCCGCGCTTGTCGCGGGGGTTTTTGTTTGAACTCTGGTAAAAACAGGAACGGAAACTCTCAACGAACGTTGATCCAGCAACAGCGTAAAAGGAGAGTTTCATGATCCGCTCAATGACAACGACCACTGCTCTGGCCATATGCCTTGCCGCCCCTGTGGCCGCACAGGAGACCCACAGCTGGGGTGCAAAGAATGCCGATTTCGAACCCGCGTTTGAAAACCAGACCCGTGCCGAATTGGCGCAGTCCGATCTGACATTCGAGTATCGCGAGATCACCGAAGGGCTGGAACACCCATGGGCAGTGGCCGAACTGCCCGATGGGGCAGGGCTTCTGGTGACCGAGCGCCCCGGGCGTCTTGTGCATGTGTCACTGGATGGGGACGTGTCGGAGCCGATTTCCGGCCTTCCTGAGATTTTCAACCAATCGGCCGGCAACAGCACGCAAGCCGGTTTGCTGGATGTAAAAGTTGGACCGAACTTTGCCGAAGATCGAATGATTTATTTTACCTACGCCAAGGGAAAAGGCGACAGCATTTCGGTAACGGCTGCCGGACGCGGTGTCTTGTCCGAGGACATGACGGCCCTGACAGATGTTATGGATATCTTCGAACAAACCCCGCCCTCACCAGCCGCGATGCATTATGGCAGCCGGATCGTGTTTGACGGCAAAGGTCACGCCTTCATCACCACGGGCGAACACTTTACCGACGAAGAGCGTGAAAAGGCGCAAGGGTTGGACAATACGTATGGCAAAGTCGTGCGCGTGGGTCTTGACGGATCGATTCCAGAAGACAACCCGTTCGTCGGTCAGGAGGGTGCAGAGGCATCGATTTGGTCCTACGGACATCGCAACATCCAAGGTGCGGCCATGCGCGGCGAGCAACTATTTATTGTTGAACACGGCCCGGCTGGAGGAGACGAGATCAACATCCCACAAGCGGGGCTGAACTACGGCTGGCCGGTGGTATCCTACGGCGTGCGCTATGACGGTGAGGACATCGGAACAGGCGGAGCACAAGCCGAGGGCATGGCAGAGCCTGCATATTACTGGGACCCGGTCATCGCACCGGGGGATATGCTGTTTTACGAAGGTAACCTCATGTCCGGATGGCAAGGCGACAGCCTTGTTGCGGGACTGGTGGCGCCGGGTATTGTGCGGCTTGAGTGGGACGGAGACCGCGTCAGCGCCGAGGAGCGTCTGTTCACCGAATACGGCCGCGTGCGCGATATCGAAGAATTGAGCGACGGTAGTTTGATCCTCACCACTGATTACGAAAACGGTAGGCTGATCCATGTGACAATTGGTGGGTCGGGTTCCTGAGCAAAGCAAACGGAGCGCAAAATGCGCTCCGTTTTTTTATGCAGGTTTGGCGCGAAGACCACCCATTGTGGTTTGCGACACACGGATGGCGACGATTAGGGCCATGACCCAGCCGGTTGAGACTGCGGTTGCGATGCCCAGCCAGACCCCCCAGACATCAAAACCCAAGAGCGCAATAAACACCCAGATAAAGAAGGCGACGCCAAAGCCTTGGCGGTAGACGCTGATCCAAAGCGTGTAGATTGGGCGCTTCATCGCTTGCAGCAGCGAGTTGATGGAGAAGAGCATCATGTAGATCGGAAAAAGAAACCCATCGACCAACAGGTAACTTGCGCCGATCTCAATCACGTCTGCGTCTGACGTGAAGGGCCGCATGGCCCAAGCTCCGCCAAACCACAGGGCGGGCATAGCGATTAGCGACAACGCAAAGCCGAGTTTCCAGCAAAAGAACACGGCATCGCGCACGCGGTCATATTCCTTGGCCCCGAAATTCTGCCCCGCAATGGGCAGCAGCGCGCTTGTCATGCCGAGAACCGGCAGCAAAAGGATCTGTTCGATCCTGAGTGCGACGCCATAAGCGGCGATGGCATCTTCGCCGAAGTTCTTGAGCGCAAATTGGACGACAAAGCCGGAGACGAACATCACCACCATTGCCGTTGTGGCGGGCAGCATCTGTTCGAAGATGGCCTTGTAACACGCGGGATCGGGGACGAATTCGGCCCGTTTTACCCGCTCCATCATGTTCAGGTTGAACACGCGGGACAGGATGAACAGCATTACGCCTGTCTGGCTGATGACGGTGGCGGCGGCGATGCCATTGAAGCCCATGCCGCCCCAGATACCGGGAATGCCGAACATCATCAGCGGGTTGAGGCCGATATTGGCAAAGAAGGCGACCATCATAGCACGTTGCATCGACCGCGTGTCGCCATGCGCTTGCAGGATGCCATTGCCTCCATAGGCCAACAGAAAGCCGGGCAGGGCGAGGATCAGCAGGCGGAAATAGCCCAACGCGGCGTCGCGATAGCCACCCGGTTCGGATACCAGCGCGATCAGGTGTGGCCCCGCGAACCAGCCGCCGACCATCAGCAGCGCGGTGGCGATGACACCAAAGCTAAGGCCTTGTGCCGCGAGACTGCGGCTGGCCGTGGTGTTCTTTTCGCCCTTGGCATTGCTGACCAGTGCGCTGAGGGCGGACCCAAGGCCAAAGCCGACAGCCATCATTATGAAGAATGCTTGATAGCCAATGGCCAGACCCGCCTGCGCCTCGGTCGAGAGTTTGCCGGCAAAGTAAACGTCCACAACATTATAGAGTGTGGAGAACAGCATCCCCAAAGCTGCCGGGATGGCGAGGTTCTTGTAGTGGGTCAGCATTGGCCCGGTGGTTAGATCGTCGTTAAGGGCTAATGCCACGGGCGTTCCTGTCTCATAGCGACTGGGGGAGGTGTCACCCCCTTGCTGCGATATACTGAATGGCCCTGAAAGCCAAAGACCTATCGCGTGTCGCTTTTGGCATGGAGGCGGCACAGACGGCCTGCTAATCCGAGCAGCATGATACAACTCTCCGACAATATGCGCGGTGCGCTTTTGATGTGTGTCTCGATGGCCGCGTTCACCTTTGGGGACGCGTCAATCAAGGCGACCGGCGGGGATCTGCCGCTGTCGCAATTGCTGGTGATCCGCGGGGCTCTGGCCTCGGCAGCATTGATCGCGATGGCGGTCTATTTCAACGGGTTGAAGCTGCGACTTCCGGCCCAAGACTGGGCACTGATCCTTGGGCGCGGGCTGGCCGAAGCGACAGCGGCGTATTTCTTTTTGACTGCGCTTTTGGCGATGCCTTTGGCCAATGTGACCGCGCTTTTGCAGATGTTGCCATTGACCGTCACCTTGGGTGGCGCGCTGGTGTTCCGCGAGGCGGTGGGCTGGCGGCGCTGGTCGGCGATCATCATCGGGTTTGTTGGCATGCTGCTGATTGTGCGGCCGGGAACGGACGGGTTCACCTCGGCTTCGGTCTATGCGCTGTGCGCTGTCGCGGCGGTCACGGTGCGCGATCTGGTGACGCGGCGGGTGTCCAAAGTGGTGCCGTCGCTGACGGTAACGGTGTTTTCGTCGGTGATCGTGACGCTGTTTGCGGGGCTCTGGTCGATTGAACAGGACTGGGTCGCGATGACACCGCGGCTGACGATGCTGGTTCTGATGGCGACCACCTTTGTTATCTGCGCCTATCTGTGCAGCGTCATGGTGATGCGTGTTGGCGAAGTTAGCTTTGTCGCACCGTTTCGCTATACTGGGCTGGTCTGGGCGTTGATCCTGGGGTTTCTTGTTTTTGGCGAATGGCCAGAGCCTCTGACCTTGATTGGAGCGACGATCATCGTGGCGACAGGGGTGTTCAGCTTGCTGCGTGAGGCGCAGTTGAAGCGGCGGGCGCGAAAGCCGATTCTACCGCGTCAGCCGTGAGGGCAAACCGCCGGTTCAATGTCTCGATATGCTCGACTGTGGGAGCGTGAAAATCCGGGTGATCAACCTTGGGCTTTTGACGGGAATCGTTGCTCCCGTGGTGTGAGCGAAGATACATCGGTGCGTCGGTAAATGTGACGGTCGGCATGAAACGGTTGATGCGGCTGTGCGCGAAATTCATCAGGCTTTGCCGGACGCCGCCTTGAACCGCCAGTGCTTGCGCCACGCCGAGATAGGGATTGACCGTCTCGGTGATTTCGAACGGATGAAGGTCAGAGCGGCAGATGGTGTAGCCCCTGTTCCAATCGAACCCAACCAGCTTGTTGCCAAGAACCAAAGCGGCGCAATCGGTGGCTGCCTTTCGCAGGCGGGCAATGAAATCGACCGAGAGCGCGTCATCGTCATCATGGCGAACTTGCAGGCAGGGCTGATTGATATGCTTACGGGCTGCATTCAGAACAGACTGACAGATCTGCCGGTGCGGTGCGGGATCGCGCGCAATGATGCGCGCTTGGGGCAAATCGGCCATCAGGGCTTTCAGTCGGGCAAGATAGGGGGCGGGCAGACAGCTGCCGACCAAAACGACAAAGTCGAAATCGGGATCGGTTTGCGCCTTGAGGCCGGGTAGGCACAGGTGCTCGAACAGAGCAAACCGCTGCTCCATTCGGTCAGGCGCATAGAGAAAGGCGCGGCGGTCAGCGATGCTGTCGTGTTCTACTTGGAAACCGCCCTCGGCGGGGTAGGAAAACCGACAGAAAACGATGGTCTGCATGGCGATTGGCCCTGTGTAACGGCGACGGCTTGTGTTACGTAACTGTGCCTTGGCAACGCGGTGCACACAAGCGCCGGGGCGCTGTTGACAAGCTATCCGACTCTCCATATACGCGCGTCTAATTCGGCAGGGTGGATACCCGTTTTGCCGATTTACAGGACTGGAGCGGTCAAGATCCGGGCGCAAGCCCCGATCCTCTGGAAATGCACCGTATCGCTTCCACTAAGGAGGCGGATGCGGTTCTTTGCGTCGTTTTTGTAGGAAAACGGCGAGAATTGAACAGGGTCAAGCGGACGCGCATGGCCTTCATACGAAACCCGCACGGGACACCCCGTGCACCACATATGTGAGCTACACGGGGAAAGAACCGGAATGCCAACGATCCAACAGCTGATCCGCAAGCCGCGGCAGCCTAAAATCAAGCGCTCGAAGTCGCAGCACCTTGAGCAGTGCCCGCAGAAACGTGGCGTATGCACACGTGTCTACACAACCACACCGAAGAAGCCGAACTCGGCGATGCGTAAAGTGGCCAAGGTCCGTTTGACCAACGGTTACGAAGTCATCAGCTACATCCCGGGTGAAAGCCACAACCTTCAGGAGCACTCTGTGGTTCTGATCCGTGGCGGTCGTGTAAAAGACCTTCCCGGTGTGCGCTATCACATCCTGCGTGGTGTTCTGGATACCCAGGGCGTCAAGGACCGGAAACAGCGCCGTTCGAAATATGGCGCGAAGCGTCCGAAGTAAGAGGAATTACAGATGTCTCGTCGTCACGCCGCAGAAAAACGCGAAGTCCTGCCCGACGCCAAGTATGGCGACCGGGTTCTGACCAAGTTCATGAACAACCTGATGATCGATGGTAAAAAGTCGGTCGCGGAACGCATCGTCTACAGCGCGCTGGATCGCGTCGAAGGCAAGGTAAAGCGCGCGCCAGTGGAAATCTTCCACGAGGCGTTGGACAACATCAAGCCGTCGGTCGAGGTTCGCTCCCGCCGGGTTGGTGGTGCAACCTACCAGGTGCCCGTCGAAGTGCGTCCCGAGCGCCGCGAAGCGCTTGCGATCCGCTGGTTGATCAACGCGAGCCGCGCCCGCAACGAAAACACCATGGAAGAGCGTCTTGCCGCTGAACTTCTGGATGCCGTGAACTCCCGTGGTTCGGCCGTGAAGAAGCGTGAAGACACTCACAAGATGGCCGACGCGAACAAAGCGTTCAGCCACTACCGCTGGTAATAGGAGCCAAACACAATGGCACGCGATTATCCTCTCGAGCGCTACCGCAACTTCGGTATCATGGCGCACATCGACGCAGGTAAAACCACCTGCTCCGAGCGCATCCTGTTTTACACCGGCAAGTCGCACAACATCGGCGAAGTGCACGATGGTGCTGCAACCATGGACTGGATGGAGCAGGAACAGGAACGTGGCATCACGATCACGTCCGCTGCGACCACGACGTTTTGGGAACGCACGGAAAACGGTGTTGAGCCGGATAGCCCGAAGCACCGTCTGAACATCATCGACACCCCCGGTCACGTGGACTTCACCATTGAAGTCGAACGTTCGCTGGCGGTTCTCGACGGCGCAGTCTGTGTTCTTGACGCCAACGCTGGTGTTGAGCCGCAGACCGAAACCGTTTGGCGTCAGGCTGACCGCTACAAGGTTCCGCGCATGGTGTTCGTCAACAAGATGGACAAGATCGGTGCTGACTTCTTCAACTGCGTTGCGATGATCGAAGACCGTACAGGCGCGAAGGCTGTGCCGGTTGGCATTCCGATCGGTGCAGAAACTGAACTCGAAGGTCTGATTGACCTTGTGACCATGGAAGAGTGGCTCTGGCAGGGCGAGGATCTTGGTGCGTCCTGGATCAAAGCTCCGATCCGTGACAGCCTCAAGGACATGGCTGAAGAGTGGCGCGGTAAGATGATCGAAGCGGCCGTCGACATGGACGACGACGCGATGATGGAATACCTTGAAGGCAACGAGCCTGACGTTCCGACACTGCGCGCTCTGCTTCGTAAGGGCACGCTGTCGCTGTCGTTCGTACCGGTTCTGGGCGGTTCCGCGTTCAAAAACAAGGGTGTTCAGCCGCTGCTCAACGCTGTGATTGACTACCTGCCGAGCCCGCTCGACGTGGTTGACTACATGGGCTTCAAGCCGGGTGATGAGACCGAAACACGCAATATCCCGCGTCGCGCGGATGACGATATGGCGTTCTCCGGCCTTGCGTTCAAAATCATGAACGACCCGTTTGTTGGCTCGCTGACTTTCGTGCGGATCTACTCTGGTAAGCTCATGAAGGGCGACTCCATGCTCAACTCGACCAAAGGTCATGGTGAGCGCGTGGGCCGTATGATGATGATGCACTCCAACAACCGTGATGAAATCACCGAAGCGTATGCTGGTGACATCATTGCTCTGGGTGGTCTCAAGAACACGACAACTGGTGACACGCTTTGTGACAAAGCTGATCCGGTGGTTCTGGAAACGATGACGTTCCCGGATCCGGTCATCGAGATTGCGGTCGAGCCGAAAACCAAGGGCGACCAGGAAAAGATGTCCCAGGGCCTTGCGCGTCTGGCGGCTGAAGACCCCTCCTTCCGTGTGGAAACCGACATTGAGTCCGGTCAGACCATCATGAAGGGCATGGGCGAACTTCACCTCGATATCCTCGTTGATCGCCTGAAGCGTGAATTCAAGGTTGAAGCCAACATCGGTGCACCTCAGGTGGCGTATCGCGAAACCATCGGTCACGAGGTCGAGCACACCTACACCCACAAGAAACAGTCGGGTGGTTCGGGTCAGTTCGCCGAAGTGAAGCTGGTGATCACACCAACAGAGCCGGGCGAAGGTTACTCCTTCGAATCCAAGATTGTCGGTGGCGCGGTTCCCAAGGAATACATCCCAGGCGTCGAAAAGGGCATCAAGTCGGTTATGGACTCTGGTCCGTTGGCAGGCTTCCCCGTGATCGACTTCAAAGTGGCTCTGATCGACGGCAAGTTCCACGATGTGGACTCCAGCGTTCTGGCATTTGAAATCGCCGCTCGGATGGGCATGCGCGAAGGCATGAAGAAAGCCGGAGCGAAGCTGCTTGAGCCGATCATGAAGGTCGAAGTTGTGACGCCGGAAGACTATACCGGTGGGATCATCGGTGACCTGACATCCCGTCGGGGTCAGGTGACTGGGCAGGAACCGCGCGGCAACGCTGTTGCGATTGCTGCGATGGTACCGCTCGCCAACATGTTCGGCTACATCAACACGCTGCGTTCCATGTCCTCGGGCCGTGCGCAGTTCACGATGCAGTTCGATCACTACGATCCGGTCCCGCAGAACATCTCTGAAGAGATCCAGTCAAAATACGCATAACCCGCGGTGCGTGGGCAACCACGCACCCTACCAACCCTGTAGGATGTGTGCGCAACACGCACCGTGAGAAATGAAAAGGAGCTTTGCAATGGGCAAGGAAAAGTTTGAGCGCGGTAAGCCGCACTGCAACATTGGCACGATTGGTCACGTTGACCACGGCAAGACGACGCTGACGGCGGCGATCACGAAGTACTTTGGTGACTTCAAAGCGTATGACCAGATCGACGGCGCGCCGGAAGAGAAGGCACGTGGTATCACGATCTCGACCGCGCACGTGGAATACGAAACCGACGCGCGTCACTACGCACATGTCGACTGCCCCGGCCACGCGGACTACGTGAAAAACATGATCACCGGTGCTGCCCAGATGGACGGCGCGATCCTGGTTGTGAACGCCGCTGACGGCCCGATGCCGCAGACCCGCGAGCACATCCTGCTGGGCCGCCAGGTGGGTATCCCCGCCATGGTCGTGTTCATGAACAAGGTTGACCAGGTTGACGATCCGGAACTTCTGGAACTCGTCGAGATGGAAATCCGCGAATTGCTGTCGACCTACGACTTCCCGGGCGACGACATTCCGATCATCGCGGGCTCCGCTCTGCACGCCATGAACGGCACGCAGCCGGAAATCGGCGAGAACAAGATCCGCGAACTGATGCAGGCTGTTGACGACTACATCCCGCAGCCGGCCCGTGCGATCGACCAGCCGTTCCTGATGCCGATCGAAGACGTGTTCTCGATCTCGGGTCGTGGTACGGTTGTGACCGGTCGTATCGAGCGTGGCGTGATCAACGTTGGCGACACCATCGAAATCGTTGGCATCAAGGACACCAAATCGACGACCTGTACCGGCGTTGAAATGTTCCGCAAGCTGCTGGATCGTGGTGAAGCAGGGGACAACGTGGGCGTTCTGCTGCGCGGCATCGACCGTGAGGGCGTTGAGCGTGGCCAGGTTTTGTGCAAGCCGAAGTCGGTGAACCCGCACACGAAGTTCGAAGCCGAGGTCTACATTCTGACCAAGGAAGAAGGCGGTCGTCACACACCGTTCTTTGCGAACTACCGTCCGCAGTTCTACTTCCGGACCACAGACGTGACGGGCACCGTGACGCTGCCGGAAGGCACCGAAATGGTGATGCCGGGCGACAACCTGAAGTTCGACGTTGAACTGATCGCGCCGATCGCCATGGAAGACGGCCTCCGCTTCGCCATCCGCGAAGGCGGCCGCACCGTCGGCTCCGGCGTCGTGTCCAAAATCGTCGAGTAAACCTCAACGATACCAAATTGCGCGGGGCGGCGTCATGCCGTCCCGTATTCGGTTCGATGAAGGGGCAGGGTGGTCTTGCCTCATCCTCTCAACCGCAACGCCAATAAAGGCTAAGACCAATGCAAAGCCAGACTATTCGCATTCGGCTCAAGGCGTTTGACTATCGTGTGCTCGACGCGTCGACACAGGAAATCGTCAACACTGCCAAGCGGACCGGCGCGCAAGTGCGCGGCCCGATTCCGCTGCCGAACAAGATTGAGAAATTCACCGTTCTGCGCGGTCCGCACGTCAACAAGAAGTCACGCGATCAGTGGGAAATCCGTACCCACAAGCGTATGCTCGACATCGTTGACCCGACCCCGCAAACTGTTGATGCCCTGATGAAGCTCGACCTCGCCGCTGGCGTGGATGTCGAGATCAAGGTTTAAGGAGAGTATCCCATGATGCGCTCTGGTATCATCGCTAAGAAAGTCGGCATGACCCGGCTTTTCATGGAAGACGGAAAGCAGATTCCCGTGACCGTCCTCCAACTCGACAATCTTCAGGTGGTCGCGCAGCGCACATCTGATGAGCATGGCTATTCGGCTGTTCAGCTGGGCACCGGTTCGATCAAGGCAAAGCGCGTATCCAAGGCGATGCGCGGTCACTTTGCCAAGGCGAATGTGGAACCCAAGCGGAAGGTCGCGGAATTCCGCGTCGCACCCGAGAACCTGATCAACGTCGGCGAAGAGATCACTGCTGACCATTACTTCGAAGGTCAGTTTGTGGATGTCTCCGGCACGTCGATCGGTAAGGGTTTTGCCGGTGCCATGAAGCGTCACAACTTTGGTGGTCTGCGTGCCTCGCACGGTGTTTCGATTTCGCACCGTTCGCACGGCTCCACCGGCCAGTGTCAGGATCCGGGCAAGGTCTTCAAAGGTAAGAAGATGGCCGGTCACATGGGCGCTGTCAAAGTGACGACCCAAAACCTCCAGGTTGTGAAGACGGACGCGGAACGCGGCATCATCATGATCAAAGGCGCCGTTCCCGGCTCCAAAGGTGGTTGGGTGACCGTCAAGGACGCCATGAAGAAGCCGACGCCGGAAAACGTGATCCTGCCCGCCGCTCTGCGGTCGGCTGGTGAAGAAGCCAAGCGTCTGGCCGAAGAAGCCGCCGCTCAGGCCGCCGCTGAAGAAGCCGCCGCAGCAGAAACTGCAGCAGCAGAGGCAGCAGCAGCCGAAGAAGCCGCTCTGAAAGAAGCCGAGGCGGAAATTCAGGCTGAGAAGAAGGAAGGCGACGAATGAAACTCGACGTGATCAAACTGGACGGCGGAACCGCCGGGTCGGTCGAGCTGGGCGACGAGATCTTTGGTCTCGAGCCGCGCGCCGACATTCTGCACCGTGTCGTTCGCTGGCAGCGCAACAAAGCGCAAGCCGGTACACACAAGGTGAAAACACGGTCCGAAGTCAGCTACTCGACCAAGAAGATCTATCGCCAGAAGGGCACCGGTGGCGCACGTCACGGCTCCCGCAAGGCGCCGATCTTCCGCAAGGGTGGTATTTACAAGGGCCCGACACCACGCAGCCACGCGCACGACCTTCCCAAGAAGGTGCGTAAGCTTGGTCTCATGCACGCTCTGTCCGCCAAGGTCAAAGACGGCTCGCTTGTCATCATCGAGAACATCGATTCTGACGGCAAAACATCCGTTCTGGCCAAGCAGGTTGCAAACCTGGGCTGGAAGCGCGCGCTGATCATCGACGGGGCAGAGGTGAACGAAAACTTCATCCGCGCCGCAGCCAACATCGACGGTCTCGATGTTCTGCCGTCGATGGGGGCAAACGTCTATGACATCCTCAAGCGTGACACTCTGGTGCTCACGAAGGCGGGTGTCGAAGCACTGGAGGCTCGTCTGAAATGAGCGCGAAAGCTGAACATTACGATGTGATCCGCAAGCCGATCATCACCGAGAAAACCACGATGGCGTCCGAGAACGGTGCCGTTGTGTTCGAAGTGGCGATCGACGCCAACAAACCGCAGATCAAAGCAGCCGTAGAAGCGCTGTTTGGTGTGTCGGTCAAGGCGGTCAACACGACGATCACGAAGGGCAAAACCAAGCGTTTTCGTGGGACCATGGGTCGTCGGAAAGACGTGAAGAAGGCCTACGTGACCCTTGCCGTAGGCAATACGATCGACGTGACCACGGGTCTTTGACGCAGCGTATTTAGCTGTTGCTTGCTGAAATTAGAAAGGCTCCCGCAGCAATTCGGGGGTCTTTTTTGCGTTTGAGGTTCAGCCCTAAGTTCTTCCCGCTGCGAAAAAGTAGTTGTCTTGTGAACGGACTTAGCGACATCCTGCAGAGGCGGTCCCGTCTCATAGCTCGGAGTAAAGTCATCCTATGCTCGTGAAATGCAATCACTGTAATCATCAGGAAAATGTTGCTTGGCTCGACTTGGCGCCGCAACACGAACGCTTCTTTTATCAGTGCAGCAATCTTTGCGACCCGTCGGTCACGGGCTATGCCCAGAGGATGCGGTCGGTCTTGGAGGCGCCGGTATCCTTTCACCTTCCTAGAGTCACTAGCCTCCGCGCCTCCGCCCTGTCCTACAAAATCTACGACTGTGCAGCGGGCGCGCAATATCAGCCCATACAGCTGTCCAAGACGACCATGAAGGCGCTCAAGAAGGATTCGGATTCCGACGAAATCGTAGCGCAGTTTCCAATCTTTGGTCGCTCTTGGCGCGGGCTAAAGGACAACTCACTTACCGCCATGGTGATCGTATTTGCGAACCCCGGCGAGATGCCCCCTTATACGATTTACGTCGTGTTTCGGGGCTCGGCTGGTGACAAGAGCAAGGGCGGGTCGGGCTGGATGGGCGGCAGTGTCGGAACCGGCCAGAGCAAGAGCACGCAGAAGGTCAACATCGACTGGCGTGCGAATTTCGACAATGTGCAGGAAGAGGCTGACTGGGGCGGCGGCGGCTTAATGATTCACGGTGGCTACAAAAGTGTGCTGGGCTCGTACCGCGACGATGTGTTTCGTGTCTTGTCCCGGGCACGCCGGCTCTTTCCAGGGGCGAACATCGTGACGACGGGACACAGCCAAGGGGCAGGGCATTGCGTTCTGTTCACGCACTGGTTGATCCATCAGGAGCCTGACATTCTTCCGTCGCTTTTCTGTATTCCGATCTCGCCGCCGCGAGTAGGAGACATTCGCTTCGCCAACGACTTTACCGCAAAGATTGTCGCGCGCACGCCGATCCTGCCCCACGACGCCGAGGCGTCGCTGGGCGCGATGTTCTTGGTGCGCGGGCATGATCCAGTATCTTTCAACATGGAACAGGCCTATGCCTTCAAGAGTCTGCAAGACCCAAGGGGCGGAGAGGAAAGCCTTCGCAAATGGGCAGGTCGCGGCATTATTCGCGGGGGTTTGGCCGCCGAGCGAAAGGAAAAGAGTTACGGGGGCGAGGGCTTGCAGACTTATTTCCATCCCCAGTGTTTGAAGATCCTGCCTGGGGTATGGTTCGCCGAGGGCAAGGGCCAAGTTCTGAACCACAAGCCCAATTGGATCCGCGACCAGCTTCGCACGCAGTTTACCAAGACCATGTGACACCCTGAACCGGTCGGGATGCTTGACGCCCCTAGCGGTATCCCTTAAACGGCACCAACCGCGCAGCCCCGGATTCGTCCGGGGCTTCGTTGTTACGTTAACCGGGGACCTTCGGGGCCCTATACCCATGGCGGATACGTCCGCCCAACATAGCGGGTCGTCAAAGACCTGCACTTGCTAACGGAAGACAGAAAGCATGGCACTCAAGTCGTATAAGCCGACGACGCCGGGCCAGCGCGGGCTGGTGCTGATCGACCGTTCGGAGCTGTGGAAAGGCCGTCCGGTCAAAGCCCTTACTGAGGGTTTGACCAAATCGGGTGGCCGGAACAACACCGGACGTATCACATCCCGTCGTCGCGGTGGTGGGGCGAAACGCCTTTACCGTATCGTTGATTTCAAGCGGAACAAGTTTGACGTGGGCGCGACCGTCGCGCGTATCGAATATGACCCCAACCGCACCGCCTTTATCGCGCTCGTCCAGTATGACGATGGCGAACAGGCCTATATCCTCGCGCCCCAGCGTCTCGCCATTGGCGACCGCGTGGTTGCGTCGCAAAAAGCTGACGTGAAGCCAGGCAACGCGATGCCCTTCTCGGGGCTGCCCATCGGGACAATCGTTCACAACATCGAACTGAAGCCCGGCAAGGGTGGTCAGATCGCCCGTGCCGCCGGGACCTACGCTCAGTTCGTGGGTCGTGACGGTGGTTACGCGCAGATCCGTCTGAGCTCGGGTGAGCTTCGCATGGTCCGTCAGGAATGTATGGCCACCGTCGGTGCCGTGTCCAACCCGGACAACTCGAACCAGAACTTCGGTAAAGCGGGCCGCATGCGCCACAAGGGTATTCGCCCAAGCGTCCGTGGTGTCGTCATGAACCCGATCGACCACCCGCACGGTGGTGGTGAAGGCCGGACCTCGGGTGGTCGTCACCCGGTGACCCCGTGGGGCAAGCCGACCAAGGGCAAGAAGACCCGCAACAGAAACAAGGCGTCGCAGAAGCTGATCATCCGCTCGCGTCACGCCAAGAAGAAGGGGCGGTAAACCATGTCGCGCTCTGTATGGAAGGGCCCATTCGTCGATGCCTATGTCTTGAAAAAGGCGGAAGCGTCGCGTGAGTCGGGTCGCAACGAAGTTATCAAAATCTGGTCGCGCCGCTCGACGATCCTGCCCCAGTTCGTGGGCCTGACGTTTGGCGTATACAACGGCCAGAAGCATGTTCCTGTGAACGTCACCGAAGACATGATCGGTCAGAAGTTTGGTGAATATTCGCCGACACGGACCTATTACGGTCACGCGGCTGACAAAAAAGCGAAGCGGAAGTAAGTCATGGGCAAGGAAAAGAACCCCCGCCGCGTGGCTGACAACGAAGCCATGGCGAAGCTGCGGATGCTGCGCACCAGCCCGCAGAAACTCAACCTCGTCGCCGGTCTCATCCGCGGCAAGAAAGTGGATCGCGCGTTGACTGATCTGACCTTCTCGAAGAAGCGGATCGCGGCGGACGTGAAGAAATGCCTTCAGTCGGCCATCGCCAATGCCGAAAACAATCACGGCCTCGACGTGGACGAACTGATCGTCGCCGAAGCCTATGTTGGCAAGAACCTCGTGATGAAGCGTGGCCGTCCGCGGGCACGTGGCCGTTTCGGCAAGATCATGAAGCCGTTTTCGGAGATCACCATCAAGGTGCGTCAAGTTGAGGAGCAGGCCTAATGGGTAACAAGACCAATCCGATCGGCATGCGCCTTCAGGTGAACCGCACCTGGGACAGCCGCTGGTACGCAGACACTAAGGACTATGGCAATCTTCTGCTCGAGGACATCGCGATGCGCGAGTTCATTGCAAAAGAGTGCAAGCAGGCCGGTGTGGCACGCGTCATCATCGAACGCCCGCACAAGAAGTGCCGCGTGACCATTCACACAGCACGTCCCGGCGTCATCATCGGCAAGAAAGGCGCGGACATCGAAACGCTCCGCAAGAAGCTCGCCGCGATGACTGACAGCGAACTGCACCTCAACATCGTTGAAGTGCGTAAGCCGGAACTTGATGCGCAGCTGGTTGGCGAAAGCATCGCCCAGCAGCTCGAGCGTCGTGTGTCCTTCCGTCGTGCCATGAAGCGTGCTGTGCAGAACGCCATGCGTATGGGTGCCCTCGGCATCCGCGTGAACGTTGCAGGCCGTCTGGGTGGCGCGGAAATCGCACGGACCGAATGGTACCGCGAAGGCCGTGTGCCGCTGCACACGCTGCGCGCCGACATCGATTATGCCAATGTGGAGGCAACAACGCCTTACGGCATCATCGGCATCAAGGTCTGGATCTTCAAAGGCGAGATCATGGATCATGATCCGTCTGCACGGGATCGTAAGGCACAGGAACTGCAAGACGGTCCCGCACCGCGTGGTGCTGGCGGCGGTCGGAGGAACTAATCATGCTTCAACCAAAGCGTACAAAATTCCGTAAGATGTTCAAAGGCCGGATCAAGGGCGAAGCCAAGGGCGGCTCCGATCTGAACTTTGGCACCTTCGGCCTCAAGGCGCTTCAGCCTGAGCGTGTGACTGCACGTCAGATCGAAGCAGCCCGTCGTGCCATGACGCGTCACATGAAGCGTCAGGGCCGTGTCTGGATCCGGATTTTCCCGGATACCCCGGTCACGTCGAAGCCGACCGAAGTCCGTATGGGTAAAGGTAAGGGTTCGGTCGATTATTGGGCCGCCAAGGTAAAGCCGGGTCGCGTGATGTTCGAAATCGACGGCGTCGGTGAGGACATTGCCCGCGAAGCGCTGCGTCTGGCCGCGATGAAGCTGCCGATCAAGACCCGCGTCGTGGTTCGCGAGGACTGGTAAGCGGTTCGGTGCGTGCAAGCACGCACCCTACAAGATTTAGAAACCCCTGGTGTGAAAGCGCCGGGGGTTTTTCTTTGGCAATCATTTGAATGATGTCACCAAACGCTTCTAAGCGTTTGGTGACTAAGATTGAGGCGCGGATCAAAGCCATTCGAATGGCTTTAGAAAGCGTTTCGAAACGCTTTCCTCACTCCCACCGATAGTTGAAACTCACCGACAGCCGTTCATCTTCGGACTGGTTCATCACCACCTCGTGGCGCAGCCAGCTTTCCCACAGCAGCACGTCCCCGACCGAAGGTTTTACGTAAATGAAGTTCCGCATTTCTTCGCGTGCGTCTGTGCGGCGGGGTGGGGCGGCCATCATCATGGCGTGGCGCGGGTCTTCCAATTTTAGCGCCGACGCGCCTTCGGGCATCGACACGTAGGTGGTTCCCGAAATCACGGAATGTGGGTGGATGTGCGCTGCGTGAAACCCGCCTTCGGGCAGGATGTTGATCCAGAGGTCTTCGAGCACCAGCTTCCGACCATCCAGATCGAATTCCAGATCTACAGCAAAGGCTGCGACATGGGCGTCGAGCGACTTAACCAAATCGGCAAAGATCGGAAAGCGCCAGGGCAGGTCTGACAGGGACGCGTAGGACGTATAGCCGGGATAGGCATTGTCCTCGCACCATTGCTGGCCAGCCTCGTCATCCTCCGCGATGGCGAAACAGGAGTTTTCCATTTCCTCGGCGTCGATGTTCGGTGCGTGATCGGACAGGGGCGCGTGGTAGAGGCGGGTCACGAAGAGGGAAGATATTGTGCTCATGACCCCGTCATAATATGCGGTCGCACCAATGGCGAGAGGACATTGAAGCGACATGTAAACAAAGGGGTTGCGCGACTCTGGCATCCCGCCTATACGCGCCACTTCATCCACCTCCACCGGGAATCAGGGTGACCCACATCAATGATGGGGCTCTCCGGTGATGTTGATAGAAAGGAACGGCGCATGAACGCCAAGGAACTGCATGACAAGACACCGGATCAGCTCCGGGATGAGCTTGTGTCCCTGAAGAAAGAGGCCTTCAACCTCCGCTTTCAGGCGGCCACCAGCCAGCTTGAGAACACCGCGCGCATTCGTGAAGTGCGCCGCAACGTGGCACGTGTGAACACCGTGCTGAACCAAAAAGCGGCTGCTGCCGCCAGCGACGCGTAAGAGGAGCCTGAACAGATGCCCAAACGTATCCTTTCCGGCACCGTTACATCGACCGCCAATACACAAACTGTGACCGTGTCCGTCGAGCGCCGCTTCAAGCACCCGGTTCTTCAAAAGACGATCCGGAAGTCGAAGAAATATCGCGCCCATGATGAGGCCGAGAAATTCGTTGTTGGGGACGTTGTCCGCATTCAGGAATGCGCCCCCAAGTCGAAGACCAAACGTTGGGAGGTTATCGCTGAGTAAGCGATAGCTTTTTGGCATTTACGAAACCCCCGGGCCAATGCCTCGTCTGAGCGGTCCGGGACGTCGGGAGACAAATTATGATCCAGATGCAGACCAATCTGGATGTTGCTGACAACTCCGGCGCACGCCGAGTTCAGTGCATCAAGGTTCTGGGTGGGTCCAAGCGGAAATACGCGTCGGTGGGTGACATCATCGTCGTATCCGTGAAGGAAGCCATCCCGCGCGGTCGCGTGAAAAAAGGTGACGTCCGCAAGGCCGTCGTCGTACGCACCGCCAAAGAAGTCCGTCGCGAAGACGGCACAGCCATCCGTTTTGACCGCAATGCTGCCGTGATCCTGAACAACGCAGGTGAGCCGGTCGGTACGCGTATCTTCGGCCCGGTTGTGCGTGAACTCCGCGCCAAGAACTTCATGAAAATCATCTCGCTTGCTCCGGAGGTGCTGTAATGGCTGCTAAACTCCGTAAAGGTGACAAGGTGGTCGTGCTTGCCGGTAAAGACAAAGGCAAGTCGGGCACAATCGCATCCGTCGATCCGAAGGCCGGTAAGGCCATCGTCGATGGTGTGAACGTCGCAATCCGCCACGTGCGCCAGTCCCAGACAACCCAGGGCGGTCGCACTCCCAAAGCGATGCCGATCGACCTGTCGAACCTGGCTATCGTTGATGCAAACGGCAAACCGACCCGCGTTGGCTTCAAGATCGAAGGCGACAAAAAGGTCCGTTACGCCAAGACAACAGGGGATGTAATCGATGCTTGATACTGCAACCTACACCCCGCGTCTGAAGGCCGCTTTCCGCGAGCAAATCAAGGCCGCGATGAAAGAAGAGTTCGGTTATTCGAACGACATGATGATTCCGCGCCTCGACAAGATCGTGCTGAACATCGGCTGCGGTGCCGAAGCTGTCCGTGACAGCAAGAAAGCAAAATCCGCTGTTGAGGATCTGACAAAGATCGCGGGTCAGCAGGCCGTGACCACCAAGGCAAAGAAATCCATCGCGGGCTTCCGCGTTCGCGAAGAAATGCCGCTTGGTGCCAAGGTGACCCTGCGTGGCGACCGGATGTACGACTTCCTCGATCGTTTGATCACCATCGCGATGCCCCGTATTCGGGACTTCCGCGGCGTGAAGCCGTCCTTTGATGGTCGTGGCAACTTTGCCATGGGCATGAAAGAGCACATCGTGTTCCCCGAAATCGACTTTGATAAGGTCGACGAAGTCTGGGGCATGGATATCATCATCACGACGACCGCAAAGACCGACGCGGAAGCCAAGGCGCTGTTGAAGCATTTCAACATGCCGTTCAACGCCTGAGGGGACTGATACCATGGCGAAGAAAGCAATGATTGAACGCGAAAAGAAGCGTCAGAAGCTGGTGGAAAAGTACGCCGCCAAGCGCGCTGAGCTGAAGACAATCGCGAACGACGAAAGCAAGCCGATGGAAGAGCGCTTCAAGGCGCGCCTCAAGCTTGCAAAACTGCCGCGGAACAGCGCGCCCTCGCGCCTGCACAACCGCTGCCAGCTCACCGGGCGTCCGCACGCCTATTATCGTAAACTCAAGGTCAGCCGGATCATGCTTCGTGAACTTGCCAGCAATGGACAAGCCCCCGGTATGGTCAAGTCGAGCTGGTAAGGAGGGCATAGAATGAACGATCCTATCGGCGATATGCTCACCCGTATCCGCAACGCACAGATGCGCGGCAAGTCCACAACCATGACACCGGCTTCCAAGCTGCGTGGCCGCGTTCTCGCGGTGATGGCGGACGAAGGCTACATCCGCGGTTTCGAAGAAACCAAAGATGTGAATGGCCACCCCGCATATGAAATCAGCCTCAAGTACTACGATGGCACCCCTGTGATCCGCGAGCTCAAGCGCGTGTCCAAGCCGGGCCGTCGTGTGTATCTGGGTGTGGAAGACATCCCGCAGGTCCGTCAGGGTCTGGGTGTGTCGATCGTGTCCACGTCCAAAGGCGTCATGACCGATGCAAGTGCCCGCAGCCACAATGTTGGCGGCGAAGTACTTTGCACTGTCTTCTAAGGAGGTCTGGTAATGTCTCGTATTGGTAAACAGCCGGTCGAGCTGCCCTCGGGTGTCTCTGCGTCCGTGTCTGGCCAGACCGTCGAAGTGAAAGGCCCGAAAGGCGCCAAGAGCTTCACCGCGACCGATGATGTGACCATCTCGGTTGAAGATAACGTGATCACCGTCACGCCGCGTGGCAAGTCCAAGCGCGCACGCCAGCAGTGGGGCATGTCCCGCACGATGGTTGCGAACTTGGTGCATGGTGTAACCAACACTTTCAAGAAAGAGCTTGAAATTCAGGGTGTTGGTTACCGTGCTCAGCTTCAGGGCAATGTCCTGAAACTGAACCTTGGCCTGTCGCATGACGTTGATTTCCAAATTCCTGACGGTGTGACCGTCACATGCCCCAAGCAAACAGAGATCGTGATCGAAGGTCAGGACGCTCAGCTGGTGGGTCAGGTGGCTGCGAACATTCGCGACTGGCGTCGTCCTGAGCCCTACAAAGGCAAAGGCATTCGCTATAAGGGCGAATTCATCTTCCGTAAGGAAGGCAAGAAGAAGTAAGGACGCAAGGACATGGCAAACAGTAAACGTGATCTGTTCCAAAAGCGCCGTCTGCGCGTTCGGAACAAACTTCGCAAGGTCAATGCAGGGCGCGTGCGCCTCAGCGTTCATCGCTCGAACAAGAACATCAGCGTTCAGCTGATCGACGACGTTCAGGGCGTGACACTGGCAGCGGCTTCGACGATGGAAAAAGAGCTTGGCGGCAAGAATGATGTCGCTTCGGCTGCAAAGGTTGGCGCGGCAATTGCCGAGCGGGCCAAAAAAGCAGGCGTGACCGAGGCTTATTTTGATCGTGGCGGTTTCCTCTTTCACGGTCGCGTCAAGGCTTTGGCTGACGCAGCCCGCGAAGGTGGACTGAAGATCTAAGGGTGGCGGTGCGTGGCATTACGCACCCTACCAACTGATTTCGCAAGGTGCGTGCTGACACGCACCTTGCTTTGCGGAAGGCTTATCCCTTCCCGATGATCCGGGAGCACCGAAAGGCTCACCTGGATTGGACAACGGGCATCAGCCCACAGAACAAAGGATGCCTAGATGGCAGAACGTGAAAACAATCGTCGTGGCAATCGTCGCGACCGTGAAGAACAGGCGCCGGAATTTGCCGATCGTCTGGTCGCAATCAACCGGGTGTCCAAGACCGTGAAGGGTGGTAAGCGTTTCGGCTTTGCCGCACTTGTCGTTGTGGGCGACCAGAAAGGCCGCGTTGGCTTTGGTAAAGGTAAAGCCAAGGAGGTCCCCGAGGCCATCCGTAAGGCGACCGAGCAAGCCAAGCGCAAGATGATGCGCGTTCCGCTGCGCGAAGGCCGCACGTTGCACCACGACATGGAAGGCCGTCATGGTGCAGGTCGCGTCGTGATGCGTACAGCTCCGCAAGGTACTGGTATCATTGCCGGTGGTCCGATGCGTGCCGTATTTGAAATGCTGGGTGTTCAGGACGTGGTTGCAAAATCGATCGGTTCGCAGAACCCCTACAACATGATCCGCGCCACGCTTGATGGCCTCTCCAAAGAGTCCAGCCCGCGCTCCGTTGCGCAACGTCGTGGTAAGAAAGTGGCTGACATCCTGCCCAAGCGTGAAGACGCGCCGCAGGAAAGTGCCCAAGTCGCTGAGGAGGCCTGATCACTATGGCTAAGACAATTGTTGTAAAGCAGATCGGCTCCCCGATCCGCCGCCCCGCCATCCAGCGCCAGACGCTGATCGGTTTGGGTCTGAACAAGATGCACAAGACCCGTGAGCTTGAGGACACACCTGCCATCCGTGGCATGGTCCGCAAAGTGTCTCACATGGTCGAGATCATTGAAGAGCGCGGCTGATTTATCGGCTCTGCCTATCCGGTAAGGATAGCCCCATCGCAACAAAGTGATGGCCGACAAGACACAAAGCCCTTCGGTTTTCCGGGGGGCTTTTTGTGTTTCAGCAAAAACGATATCTGAAGTCGCAAATTCCTTTTCCCCACTTTGTCGCCGAATGTCTGCCGGAATACGCCCCTAAATCCGATACCAAGTTGTCTTGGTTGAATTGGGTATCGCATGATTAAGAAAGTCATTCCGGGGATCATTGTTCTGAGCGTCTCCATCAGTGCTGTGGTCGGGGCGACTATGCTCAAACCAATGTTGGAAGATACGGTCCGCACCTTGCCTCTGAATGTCTAAATGGCGATCGCGGCAGTTGGATTGCTCTTCTTCTTCGCATTAATGATCATCGTGTTCGATCGAACTAGATCGGCAGAACAGTCGACTTCTGATCAAGAAGTGGTCACCGCAAGGTCAAAACCGCAGACACAATCCGTCAACACACCGCCCACAAGTGTTCCGCAAACAGAGGTCGTCAATCTGCAGCGTAAAAAGGCGCGAACTGTGCAGGAACGGCCTATGTACGCGGCAGACCGACTGCCAGAGGATGTGAATGCGGTGATCAACTATATCTTGGAGCACAGCTTGCCTTGGCACCTTGAAAACGTTGCAGAGGTTGGGGAGTTCGAAGATCTCATTCACCGCAATACGGATCAGGAAATGTGGCTGCAATTGGCAGGTGCAATGAATAGCGATGTTGCAAGCACCTATGAATGTCTATCTGCGATGTCGGACCATCCTGCCTGTCAGAATGCTGTCGCTGTCGCCATTCTTCATAAGCTAGGCGTCGCGCCCCTTGTATCGCTTGTCGCACAGAAACTTTCCGGTCCAGTGCCCAGGGAACGGTATTTCATGGATGAAAGTAGCGTGTCCAAGGTATTACCGCCTTGGGAGGGTGACGACATTCACGACAGGGTTTCGTAACTTAGAAACAGACGCTGCTGTTTGCGTCACAAGTGCTACTCTGCCCCTTGATCCGGCATCGGCAACCCTCTATACGCCCCCGGTGGCCCGAAGGGGTCCTGAGTCTAAAACCAAGAAAAGCCGCGTTCGTCCCACATCGCTTCGGGGGCGTTTCCGGCAAAGGAGAAGCGATATGAAACTGCACGAACTGCACGACAATCCCGGCGCAACCAAGCGCAAAAAGCGCGTTGGCCGTGGTCCGGGCTCCGGCCTGGGTAAAATGGGTGGCCGTGGTATCAAAGGTCAGAAATCCCGTTCGGGTGTGGCCATCAAGGGCTACGAGGGTGGCCAGATGCCGCTCTACCAGCGTCTTCCCAAGCGTGGCTTCAACAAGCCGAACCGCAAGGCGTTTGCCGTGGTCAACCTTGGCCTGATCCAGAAATTCGTCGACGCTGGCAAGCTCGATGCGAAAGGCACCATCGACGAGGACGCACTGGTCGCATCCGGTCTGGTCCGCCGCAAGCTGGACGGCATCCGCGTTCTTGCCAAGGGCGATATCACTGCGAAAGTGACACTGGCAGTCACCGGCGCTTCGAAATCCGCAATCGATGCGGTGGAGAAGGCTGGCGGCTCTCTGACGGTCACAACCGCGCAGGCTGCCGAATAAGAGGTTGTGAGCGGCCTCTGCGCCGCTTACATACCCTCCAGAGCTTTCCAAACGCCGCCTGAGCCGGACCGCTCATGGCGGCGTTCATTATAAAAGAGACCCGCATGGTATCAGCAGCAGAACAAATGGCCGCGAATACAAGCTGGGCTGCGCTCGGCAAAGCGACCGATTTGCGCAACCGCATCCTGTTTACGCTTGGCCTTCTGATCGTTTACCGCATCGGCACTTTCATCCCCGTTCCCGGGATTGATGGCATCGCCCTGCGCGAATTCATGGAGCAGGCGCAGCAGGGCATCGGGGGCATCCTGACGATGTTCACCGGCGGTGCCTTGGGTCGCATGGGCATCTTTGCCCTTGGCATCATGCCTTATATTTCGGCCTCGATCATCGTTCAGCTTTTGGCTTCCATGGTGCCGTCGCTGGAACAGTTGAAAAAAGAGGGCGAAGCGGGCCGCAAGAAGATTGCTCAGTACACCCGCTACGGCACGGTGTTCCTAGCAACGTTTCAGGCGTATGGCCTTGCGGTCAGCCTTGAGGCGGGTGATCTTGTCACCGATCCGGGCTGGTTCTTCCGAGCGTCCTGCGTGATCACCCTTGTGGGTGGCACAATGTTCCTGATGTGGCTGGGTGAACAGATTACCGCACGCGGCGTCGGCAACGGCATTTCGCTCATCATCTTTGTCGGCATCATCGCCGAAGTTCCCGCCGCTCTGGCGCAGTTCTTTGCCTCAGGTCGTTCGGGTGCCATCAGCCCTGCGGTGATCGTGGGGGTGATCCTCATGGTCATTCTGGTGATCATGTTCGTGGTCTTCATGGAGCGTGCGCTCCGAAAGATCACCATCCAGTATCCCCGTCGCCAGATGGGCATGAAAATCGCAGAAGCGCAGAACAGCCACCTGCCGGTCAAGGTCAACCCGTCGGGCGTGATCCCGGCGATCTTCGCCAGCTCGCTGCTGCTGCTGCCGACAACGATCAGCACCTTCAGCGGTCAGAATTCCGGTCCGGTGATGTCGACGATCCTTGCCTATTTCGGGCCAGGACAGCCGCTTTACCTTTTGTTCTTCGGGGCGATGATCGTCTTCTTCGCCTATTTCTACACCTTCAACGTGTCGTTCAAAGTCGATGACGTGGCCGACAACCTGAAAAACCAGAACGGCTTTGTACCGGGTATCCGTCCGGGCAAGAAAACCGCGGAATATCTTGAATACGTGGTGAACCGCGTGCTGGTTCTGGGGTCTGCCTATCTGACTGCGGTCTGTCTGTTGCCCGAAGTTCTGCGCGGTCAATTTGCGATCCCATTCTATTTTGGTGGCACATCTGTACTGATCGTCGTGTCGGTAACGATGGACACGATCCAACAGGTGCAAAGCCATCTTCTGGCGCATCAATACGAAGGTCTTATTCAAAAGTCGCAGCTTCGCGGCAAGGGTAAGTCCAAAGGCAAAAGACGGAGCCCGGCGCGCCGATGAATATCATACTTTTGGGCCCGCCGGGTGCGGGCAAAGGCACTCAGGCGCGGTTCCTCTGTGACGAACGTGACATGATCCAGCTTTCGACCGGCGACATGCTGCGCGAAGCCAAGGACAGTGGCACAGAGATGGGCAAGGTCGTTGCTGACGTGATGGCGCGTGGTGAGTTGGTGACGGACGAGATCGTCATTGGCCTGATCCGCGAAAAGCTAGAGGGCGACAAAAAGGGTGGCTTCATCTTTGACGGCTTCCCGCGCACTCTGGCCCAAGCGGATGCATTGGGCGAACTGCTTGCCGAAGAAGGCGAGACACTCGACGCGGTGATTGAGATGCAGGTCGACGACAATGCGCTTGTCGCCCGCATCACGGCACGTTCCACCTGCGGATCCTGCGGTGAGGTCTACAATGACCATACTAAGCCAATCCCGGCGGATGGCAAATGCACCAATTGCGGCGGTACTGAATTCAAGCGCCGCGCGGACGACAACGAGGACAGCCTCAAGCAGCGTCTGATGGAGTATTACAAAAAGACCTCGCCTTTGATCGGCTATTACTATGCCAAGGGGCAACTGTCCTCGGTCGACGGTCTTGGCGAGATGGCAGCGGTGAAAGCGGACATCGCCAAGGTGTTGGACGCCTGAACGACGTAGGAAAGCTTGGCAGACCTGGCGCGCGCGCAATGAGGTCTGCCATGCCCTTGACGCGGGTGAAAAACGCTCCTATCTACCGCCATCTCTTAACTGAGAATCACCATCGCATGTTGGGTCGCACCCACATGCGGATCACCTGATCAGCTAGGGGCCCCAAGGGTAAAACCGACGGGCCTTATGTTGTGAAAAAAGGGTCTGGCGTTACGGACCCGCAACGAAAAGGAAGTCCTACGTGGCACGTATTGCTGGCGTGAACATTCCCACAGGGAAGCGTGTTCCAATCGCCCTCACCTATATCACCGGTATTGGCCATACCTCCGCAAAAGCGATTTGCGAAGCGGTCAACATCGATCCGACTCGTCGTGTGAACGAACTGAGCGACGCTGAAGTGCTCGCCGTGCGTGAACATATCGACGCCAACTTCACTGTCGAAGGCGATCTGCGCCGCGAGACACAGATGAATATCAAGCGTCTGATGGACCTTGGCTGCTACCGTGGCCTGCGTCATCGTCGCAACCTGCCCGTACGCGGTCAGCGGACCCACACCAACGCTCGTACTCGCAAAGGCCCCGCAAAGGCTATTGCTGGTAAGAAGAAATAAGGGAGGTCCGAACCAATGGCACGTGATACCCGTCGTGGAGGCAAGAAGAAGGTCTCCAAGAACATCGCAGCTGGCGTCGCACATGTGAACTCCAGCTTCAACAACACCAAGATCCTGATCTCCGACGTGCAGGGCAACGCCATTTCGTGGTCGTCTGCCGGCACCATGGGCTTCAAAGGCTCGCGGAAATCCACACCTTATGCGGCCCAGCTGGCTGCCGAAGATGCGGGCCGCAAGGCGCAGGAACATGGCGTCAAGACGCTCGAAGTCGAAGTTCAGGGCCCCGGTTCGGGTCGTGAATCGGCTCTGCGCGCGCTGGCTGCTGTCGGTTTCAACATCACTTCGATCCGTGATGTGACCCCGATCGCACACAATGGCTGCCGTCCGCCGAAGCGCCGTCGCGTCTAAAAGCGAACACTTTATTGGCATGGCCCCACCCTTTGGTGGGGTCGTGCTTTCGTCATTTTAACCTCGGGCGTTTTTGCCTTTCGGACATGGGGCAGAAACAAGAATGGAGGGACGCATGATCCACAAAAACTGGGCAGAACTGATCAAGCCGACACAGCTTGAAGTCAAGCCGGGCGCTGATCCGTCGCGTGTCGCGACCGTTGTCGCCGAACCGCTTGAGCGCGGCTTTGGTCTCACGCTGGGCAACGCGCTGCGTCGCGTTCTGCTGTCGTCGCTTCAGGGTGCCGCAATCACCTCCGTACAGATCGACAACGTGCTGCACGAGTTCTCCAGCGTTGCTGGCGTTCGCGAAGACGTGACCGACATCGTTTTGAACCTCAAGGGTGTCTCGCTCCGCATGGAAGTCGAAGGCCCCAAGCGCGTGTCGATCAACGCCAAGGGTCCGGGTGTCGTCACTGCCGGTGACATCTCGGAAACCAACGGCATCGAAGTGCTGAACCGCGACCACGTGATTTGCCACCTCGACGACGGCGCAGACCTTTACATGGAACTGACGGTCAACACCGGCAAGGGCTATGTTTCGGCTGACAAGAACCGCCCCGAAGACGCGCCCATCGGCCTGATGCCGATCGACGCGATCTATTCGCCGGTCAAAAAGGTCGCCTATGACGTGCAACCGACTCGCGAAGGTCAGGTTCTAGACTACGACAAGCTGACCATGAAAATCGAAACCGATGGGTCTCTGACCCCGGAAGATGCCGTCGCTTACGCCGCGCGCATTGTTCAGGACCAGCTGTCGATCTTCGTCAACTTCGACGAGCCGGAATCGGCCCGCCCGCAGGACGACGACGATGGTCTCGAGTTCAACCCGCTTCTGCTCAAGAAAGTGGACGAACTGGAACTGTCTGTCCGTTCGGCGAACTGCCTGAAGAACGACAACATCGTCTATATCGGCGACCTGATCCAGAAAACCGAAGCCGAGATGCTCCGCACCCCGAACTTTGGCCGCAAGTCCTTGAACGAGATCAAGGAAGTGCTGTCGGGTATGGGTTTGCACCTTGGTATGGACGTCGAAGATTGGCCGCCAGACAACATCGAAGACCTGGCGAAAAAACTGGAAGACAACTTTTAAGACATTTGGGTGAGGGGAAACCTTCACCCAATCGGGCACCCGCCCCAAGGAGAGCCGCTGACACGCATCGGTGGCCGGACAAAGCAAAAACGCCCGTAGAGGGCACATTAGGAGAAGACACATGCGTCACGCACGAGGCTACCGCCGCCTGAACCGCACCCATGAGCACCGCAAGGCGCTCTTTGCAAACATGGCTGGCTCGCTCATCGAACATGAGCAGATCAAGACCACCCTGCCGAAAGCCAAGGAACTGCGCCCGATCGTTGAAAAGCTGATCACGCTGGGCAAGCGCGGCGATCTGCACGCCCGCCGTCAGGCGCGCGCCGCTCTCAAGCAGGACATGCTGGTCACCAAGCTGTTCGACATCCTTGGCCCGCGTTACGCCGAGCGTCAGGGCGGCTATGTCCGCATCCTGAAGGCCGGCTTCCGCTATGGCGACATGGCACCGATGGCGATCATCGAATTCGTTGACCGTGACGTCGATGCCAAAGGCGCTGCCGACAAGGCGCGCATTGCCGAATTCGAAGCGGCAGACGAAGAATAAGATCACGCCCCATTGGCACGATCACAGCCCCGCCCATGTGGCGGGGCTTTTTTGTTTTGGGACGGCTATCCGTAGGGTGTGCGTAATTTCACGCACCATTGTGAACGCCCCGGCGCGTGCCATCACGCACGCTAGTTAAACATCCAACTCCTCAACAAACCGCGCGTTTTCCTGGATATACTGGAACCGCAGCTCCGGCTTCTTGCCCATCAGCCGTTCCACCAGATCGCCGGTTTCGCCCGGTTCGTCCTCGTCGATGGTCACACGGATCAGCTTGCGCGAGGCCGGGTCCATCGTGGTTTCTTTGAGGTCCTTCGCGTCCATCTCCCCCAGACCCTTAAAGCGCTGGACGTCGATCTTGCCTTTGCCGCCAAGGCCCTTTTCCATCATCAGATCTTTTTCGGCATCGTCCGACACGTAAAGCCGCTTAGCGCCCTGCGTCAGCCGGTAAAGCGGTGGGCAGGCCAAATACAGATGTCCGGTGTCGATCATAGGTCGCATCTGGGTGAAGAAAAATGTCATCAAAAGCGCGGCAATATGGGCGCCGTCCACGTCCGCATCCGTCATGATGATAATCTTATCGTAACGAAGGTCGTCCACGTTGAACTTGGTCCCGAGCCCCACACCCAACGCCTGTGTCAGATCGCTGATTTCGGCATTGGTCCCCAGTTTAGAGGAGGCAGCCCCCAGAACGTTCAGGATTTTTCCCCGCAGCGGCAACAGCGCCTGTGTCTTGCGGTCCCGCGCCATTTTGGCCGATCCACCAGCCGAGTCGCCCTCGACGATGAACAATTCCGTGCCCTCGCGGGTTGACGAGGAACAATCGACAAGCTTGCCCGGTAACCGCAGTTTTTTCGTCGCCGACTTGCGCTGGGTCTCTTTCTCCTGCCGCCGCCGCAACCGCTCCTCAGCACGCAGCACCAGAAAGTCGAGGATTGCACCTGCGGATTTCGTATCCGCCGCCAACCAGTTGTCAAAATGGTCGCGCACCGCCCCTTCGACCAGACGCTGTGCTTCAGTGGTGGCAAGGCGGTCTTTGGTCTGGCCCACGAATTCCGGCTCACGGATGAAACAGGACACAAGCGCGCAGCCGCCTGTGATCAGGTCGTCGCGGGTGATCTGCGCGGCTTTCTTGTTGTTCGACAATTCGCCATAGGCGCGGATGCCCTTGAGGATCGCGGCCCAAAACCCGGCTTCGTGCGTGCCGCCCTCGGGTGTGGGGACGGTGTTACAGTAGGATTGAATGAACCCGTCGCGCGATGGCGTCCAGTTGATCGCCCATTCCACCTTGCCCGGCGCGTTGAACTTTTCGCGAAACTCGACCGTTCCGGCGAACGGCTTGTCCGCATAGGTCGAGGCGCTTCCCAGTGTTTCGGTCAGATAATCGCTCAGACCACCGGGAAAATGGAACGTGGCTTCGGTCGGCGTTTCGCCGTCGTTGATCGCTGATTTCCAACGAATCTCGACGCCGGAAAACAGATAGGCCTTGGACCGCACCATTTTGAGCAGACGCGCGGGTTTGAATCGGTGCGAGCCGAAGATCTGCTCGTCCGCGTGGAAGGTGACTGTGGTCCCTCGACGGTTCGGCGCTGCACCGACCTTGGCTACCGGGCCAAGCGGCACGCCGCGCGAGAAGCGCTGTTCGTAGACTTCCTTGTTCCGCGCAACCTGCACCACCATTGAATCTGACAAAGCGTTCACCACCGACGCGCCAACCCCGTGCAGACCGCCGGATGTCTCGTAGGCATCACCCGAAAACTTGCCACCCGCGTGCAACGTACACAGGATCACCTCGAGCGCGGATTTGCCTGGAAACTTGGGGTGTGGATCAATCGGAATGCCGCGCCCGTTGTCGCGGATGGTGACGGCGTAATCTTCGTGCAGTTCCACCTCGATCCGGTTGGCGTGCCCCGCCACCGCTTCGTCCATCGAGTTGTCGAGAACTTCGGCAACAAGGTGATGCAAGGCCCGTTCATCGGTGCCGCCGATATACATGCCGGGGCGCTTGCGGACGGGTTCCAGCCCTTCCAGTACCTCGATCGAGGACGCATCATAGTCGGTCGGTTCGTGTCCGGAGAGGAGGTCTTCGGCCATGGCAGCTGCTCTGTGTTTGTTGCTTTGCGCGCCAGTATGGCAGAGCGTGCGGCAAGGGGGAAGCGTCAGCGTGCCGTGTCACCCTTCATCAAGCGCTCGGCCTTGCGCCGTACCAAAACGCCCCGCAGATCGTGCATTGCCAGCAGTAGCGTATCCGTGACGATTTCCAGCTGGTCCTCGGTGGCGCGGGATTGAGCCCATTGGGTCGTGAGGTTGAGATGATCCACTGTGCGCAGAATGTCGTCCACTTCGCGATCAGCCAGAATCACCTGCCGGTCCTGCATCCAGTCACGGATGACTGTGACATCCTCGTCGCTGAGCGTGCGGTCGCCGTGAGGTTTGATCTCGCCATTGCGAATGTTGACCACGGCGATCTGGTCCATCTCGATCCGCCGCTGCGGGTTTTCGGTATCCACCCGAAAAACAAGAGCTCCGTTCTCGCGAACCCTGAAATAATAATCAGGAAGGTCTCCAGCCATATCTGCCTCACGCCCGTGTTGAAACAGGCTAACAACTTACGTTTCGGTAAGCCAGCCTTGGGGCGACCGGATGACCGGGGGAATTTTCACGGCCTGACCGCAGTCCTGAATTAGGACAGACCGGCGCAAAAGGTTTGAATGCGGCGGCATGCTTCGGACAAAGCTTCATCCGATGTCGCATAGCTGACGCGAAAATAAGGACTTAGGCCAAACGCTGCGCCAAAGACGACCGCAACGCCGTGTTCTTCCAGAAGCGCTGTTGCAAATGCCTCGTCCGTGTCGATCAAAGTGCCCTCTGCGCTGGTCTTGCCGATGCAGCCCGCAATGGATGGATAGACATAGAACGCGCCTTCCGGAACGGCGCAAGTGATGCCCTCGCAGGCGTTCAACCCCGAAACCACCAGATCCCGCCGCTTGCGGAACGCCTCGTTGCGCTCGGCCAGAAATTCCTGCGGGCCGTTCAATGCTTCGACCGTCGCCCATTGGCTGATTGAGCAGGGGTTGGTTGTGGATTGCGACTGCAGCTTGCGCATCGCTGTGATCAGGTGTTCGGGCCCTGCTGCATAGCCGATACGCCAGCCCGTCATGGCATAGGATTTGGACACACCGTTCACCGTTAGCGTGCGATCATAAAGCCCCGGTTCGACCTGTGCAGGGGTGCAGAACTGGAACCCGTCATAGGCCAGATGTTCGTACATGTCGTCGGTCATCACCCAGACATGTGGGTGGCGCATCAACACATCTGTCAACGCTTTCAACTGGTTGTGACCATAACCCGCGCCGGTCGGGTTCGACGGAGAATTGAAGATAAACCATTTGGTTTTGGGAGTGATGGCTGCCTCAAGCGCTTCGGGGGAAATACGGAATCCATCCTCGATCGTCGTTTCGACAATCACTGGCTCACCGCCGCCCAGGCGCACCATGTCTGGGTAGCTGACCCAGTAGGGGGCCGGGATGATCACCTCGTCGCCGGGGTTCAGAGTTGCCAGCAGCGCGTTGTATAGCACCTGCTTGCCACCCGTCGAAACTGCCACTTGCGACGGGGAATAGTCCAACCCGTTCTCTCGCTTGAACTTGGCGCAGATCGCCTGTTTGACCTCGGGAATGCCATCAACAGCGGTGTACTTCGTTTTTCCCGCTTCGATCGCCGCAATTGCAGCGGCTTTGATGTTGTCGGGTGTGTCAAAGTCAGGCTCACCGGCACCCAGACCGATGACATCGTGCCCTGCTGCCTTCAGCTCCATCGCCTTTTGCGAAACGGCAACTGTGGGCGAAGGGCTGACGCGGGCAAGAGTGTCGGAAAGGAATGGCATGGTCGGCCCCTGTTTGTGATTGCACCGCGACTGTCTTAGGGTGCGCAAGAAACACGATCAAGCGACGATCGCGAAAGGAGAACCAATGACCGAAAGCGACCAGAACTGGTATGCCCCTGAAATCGCAACCTTCGGCGACCGCATGACTGCCGCTCGCGAGGCAGCCGGTATGACGCAGGAGGCGTTGGCCAAGCGGTTGGGTGTCAAGAAAAGCACGCTGCGCAATTGGGAAAACGATGTGGCCGAACCGCGTGCGAACCGCCTTTCGATGCTTGCCGGGTTGTTGAATGTTTCGATGATGTGGCTCATCAACGGAGAAGGCGAAGGCATCGACGGCCCCGATGCCGAGACCGTGCCGTCTGACCTTACAGAAATCATCCTTGAAATCCGTGAAATGAAATCCGAACTGCACTACAAGGCCGAGCAGTTGGCACGGCTTGAAAAACGCCTGCGCAACTTGATGGTGCAGCCGACATGAGCGAACCTCGCGAACATCGTCTGAAGCGCCTTTCCATGCGGTCGATGCGCCGAGGGATCAAGGAGATGGACATCATTCTCTCGCGCTATGCCGAACAGCGGCTTGAAGGCTTTGATGACGCGATGCTGGATCGCTACGATACCTTGTTGTCCGAGAACGATCAGGATTTGTATCAATGGGTCAGTGGCCAGAAACCGGCTCCTGACAGCTTACGTGACATGATCGCGGATATTTCGGAAGTCGCGTTTCAGCGCTGAATCGAACGAATTCGTTTCGCTTAACCGATTATTGGGGATTATCGGTGATTCTCCTGCCTGACTGACAAGGCGGAGACAAGAATGAGCATTCATGCAGCAGTGAACAAGGGTGGTGCCGGCGGCATGCTGGACGGCTATCTCGAAGCGCTTGCACTGGTGGAGCGTCTCCACCGATTGCTTCTGGATGTGATCAAGGATGAATTTGAACGCGTCGGCATCATCGAAATCAATGCTGTTCAAGCCCTGCTTCTGTTCAACATCGGTGATAATGAAGTGACGGCGGGCGAATTGAAAACCCGTGGATATTACCAGGGCAGCAATGTCAGTTACAATCTCAAGAAATTGGTGGACATGGGATACATGCACCACCAGCGGTGCGAAATCGACCGGCGGTCTGTTCGGGTTCGGCTGACCCCACGAGGACGCGAAATCCGCGACTTGATTTCCGCGCTGTTCGCCCGCCACGCTGATGGGCTGATCTCAAAGAACGTAATCGACTTTAACACGTTGGAAGACATGAGCAGCACACTGCGCCGCATGGAACGCTATTGGACCGACCAGATCCGATATATCTACTAGCCGGGTCGCGGGCCCTGAATGGGATTGGCTCCAAGGATCATGTCATTCAATTCGCGGAACAGTTTTCGGGTCATTGCCTCGCGATACCCTTGGTATCCTTCGGACGTCTCGACAAACGCCCCAAAGCCGAAGCGGACTTCGCGATGGAAATAATCCAAAACGTCATCCGATCCTCCTAATACGGCCAAACCATTCACTGTGACATTGGAAAAGGGGAAGTTCTTGTAGGCGAGATGTGGCGGAAAGCCGTCGTTGTTTTCTCCGTCGCCTGACAAATCTATCACCTGTCGGTCACATTCGGGTCCGCGCGCCAAAAGCATTGCGCCATACCCGAGCGCATAGCCCATGGCGGTCGGAAACCGGGTGTGGCTGCGAGGCGCTGACATCAGGTTCTTGATCACGCTGTCAATCGCGGCGTTGTCGGTCAGTGCGGTCCAGTTGCTGACCATCGCACTTTGACGACGTCCGCTCCATTCATAAATCGCCAACGACACATGGCCGTTGCCCTCTAGAATGGCGCTACGGATGGCCGGGTCGGACAGCGCTGCTGCAAGACCATCACGTTGAAGGATGTATTCCTCGGCATCGACCGAAGAAGACACGTCCAGTGCAAGAAGCAGCGCCAGCCGACAATGCTCTGGCTGCGCGTGGGCCGGGACCCAAAACCACGCAGAGACAGTGCAAACAAATGCGGACAGCCAGCGCCGCATTACATTACCAGTGACCCGTGTTTTCCATGCTGGCCCAAGGCTCTTGCGGCGGCAGCGCGTCACCCAATTGCAGCAATTCGATCGAAATATTGTCAGGAGACCGGACAAAGGCCATATGCCCGTCGCGCGGCGGACGATTGATCGTGACGCCATTGTCCATAAGATGCTGGCATGTCTCGTAAATATTGTCGACGCGGTAGGCGAGGTGTCCAAAATGCCGGCTGTCGGACGGCAACCCGTCATCCCCGTCCCAGTTATAGGTCAGTTCGACTGGGCATTCTTCCTGCCCTTCGGGTGCCATGAAGATCAGCGTGAAGCGGCCCTTTTCATTGTCCGTGCGCCTGGTCTCTTTCAGGCCGAGCAATCCATAGAATTTCATTGAAGCGTCTAGGTCTTTCACGCGGACCATGGTGTGCAGGTAGCGAAGGGGCATAATGTCCTCTTGAGTTGGTTCCCAGAGAGGCTAGGCCAATTCAATCGGATGTCGAGTGGGAAAGCAGTCTTAGAACGCAGACCGGATGCCCACCTGAATGCCAAAGTTCTCGGTCTCGTAAAGGTCGATATTTGCGTGCGTGCGTTCTGCATTCAGCGTGACGGTCGGAATGAAACCGTAGAAATCCATCTCGGGGAAAGCGGCTGTCACACGGGCTTCTATGCTGCGTTCGTCGCGCCCGTTGGTCGTCAGGCTTGACCGGTCATGTCGTTTTTCCGAAAGCGTCAGACCGAAGTCCAACTGCGCCGGGCCAATGGGCGAGCCCAAACCGTACCGCGCCGAAACCGCGCGCTGGGTGTAATCCAGAAAATCTGCATCGCTTTCGGATCTCACAAAGCTGGTAGACACAGAAATTGTGTTCCCGCTTGCCAAGGACAGACCGTAGCCAAGATGGGCGCTCCAGATCGTAGCGTCCTCTCGGTTGCCTTCGCCGGCTTGGCCTTCGTGGTTGACCGACAGGCTCAACATTCCGTTGTTTGCGGTTGCGCGGCGATAATTCCCGCCAATCCGGGTGTAGGTCAAAAGCGGGTCGCCGCCATACCACGTGCGACCCAGCCGGGCGTCCCAACCAAGGCGTGCGCGGCCGCCGGGTAACGCGTAATCCTCTTGTACCCCCAAAAATACGGAGCTAGTCGCGAAATCTGCGCCGTCGGCGTCGGGCGCAAGTTCTTTGGCCTCGTCCGACAGCACATAAGTCCGATGGGAGGCTCCGAAAAGCAGGTCCGTGCGTTTGCGCGCGCTGTCAATGATCCGGTAGCGAGTGCTCAAGCCGCCCGAGATCTCGACGCCAGACAAGGCACGCGCTTCGCCTTCCAATGCAAATTCGAAAGGGAGACCGAAAAGCTCAGAGGTTTCGTTCCGGCTGCCATTATTGATGTTGGAACTGGGCGTGACCGAGAACCGCAGCGCGGTCGACCATGGATTCTGGCGGCGCACATAGCGGAAATCCTCGGTCGCACGCGCCTTGTGTGCCTCGTCAGGTGCGATCTGTATTGCTCGGCGCAGCCAGAGCTGTGCGGCTGTGCGCCGACCGGAGGACGAAAGCGCCTGCGCCATAGCAAGTGCAGCTGCATAGCGCGCCTCTTCGCCGTCAGCCAACGACCAGGAACGGCGCGCATGGGTCAGAGCGTCGTCATTGCGCCCAAGATTGCGGGCTGCGCGAGATCGGATCAAATGAGCGTCAAGATCAGTGTCGTCCCGCGCGATCAAGGCACCTGTAAGGTCAAAAGCCAGCCCAGCTTGCCCCTGTAGAACTGCTTGCCCGGCGAGATCGCGCATCTGTCCGGGCGTTAAAACCGCCTGCGCCGAGGCTTGAGCCGCAGCGAAGGCGAGTGCGCCCAGAGCAAGGCCGATCTTACGGCGCCAAAGTGGCATCACTGGCGGTAGACGATGAACCCACCGGTTTCCTGGTAGGTGCCGCCCGCAAAGCGTGGATCGTTGCCCGTCATTACCAGAACGCCGACGACTTCGCCCGCACCCTCGCCAGATATAATGGCGTAGTACGTGCCTTCGCCGCTTTCGGACACTTCACCATTGTCGAATTCCGCGATTTCAAACACTTCGCCGGCGACTTCGCCATTCGCATCGGCATCATCCGGAGAAATGACAGGCCGGATACGCGGCAGAACCGGGTTACCGTCGGCATCTGTATCCGTAACCAGTGACCGGGTTGTTGTGCCGTCCTCTGACTCATCACCGCGTGCTAGCGCGTCAATGTATTCGCCGGTGACTTCTGTTCCGTTGATGTCATAGAGGCGGCGGTTGTTCACAAAGAGTGCGACACCGCGATTGCCGTCGTTAAAGTCTTTGAAATCGATGAACATTTCGGCGTCGCCATCGACATATTCAAGCCCACCACGCCCAGAGAAAACACGGATGCCAGCGTAATCACCTGTGTAGCGGGCATCGCCGTCTTCAGGAAGAACGAGCGTGACTGCGTTGCCGTCATCGTCAAAACCGTTGCGCTGATAGACAAATCCGCCAAAGCCGAAATCGACATACGATCCCGACCTCACAATGGCGAATTCGGTTTCGCCGTTGATGCTGCTCCCGTAAATCGCGCGATAGGTGAAGGTGCGCAGTGTCGTACCGGTGACAGGATCTTCGGTGGTTTCCGCGCCTTCGTAAACGGCGAATGACCCTAACTGTGCAACACCCGTTACGGGGTCGCCACGGGTGTAAATGTTGTTGCCATCGAACGCGATGTTGTCGACGAAAAATTCATCCTGACCTTCATCGTTCAGGTAGCGAATGTTTGTTGCGTAGCCGCCACCAGATTCCTCGTCCTGCTCTTCACGGCGAACGATCTGTGAATTCGGTGTTGGGTCAGTGGTGCCGGGCGGCAATTCAGGCGTGCCACGAGTGCTTTCGATCGGGGTTTCGTCGGTTGTGCCGTCGCCATCGGTGCCACCACCCGTACCGTCGCCGGTGCCGGGGCTTTGCAGAACGTCACCACCGCCGCTTTCGCAGGCGGCCACGAAACCCAGACAGAGGATGAGAAGGAGAATGCGCGTCATTGGTGTACTGCCCCAGATTGTTCTGGTCCTCTTCGCGACCACTCGGTGAAGAAAATCCGGCAGGCGGGGGTGAAAGTCAACGCAAAGCACCACTTGGCATGTGAAAAAGGCCCTGACTGCGGCCTTGCTGCAAGATACCATCCTTGGTGGTTCCTACGGGCATACCCCCGAGATATAGTCGAAGCCGACTCATCCTAGTGGGAAAGGATTCGCCATGCCCCTGTCGCCGGAACAAGAAGCCGAAATTACCGAACAGCGCAGCGCGCCGCAGCAGACGCTGCGCGCCGTCAGCGAGGGCATGGAGGGGCATCTTTATACTGCCTATCCGGTGTTGGATCACGGGTTCATCCGTGTGGTGGATTACATGGGCGACGACGCCGCGATCTGTCAGGCGGCGCGCGTATCCTACGGCAAGGGCACGAAATCCGTACAAAACGACGAGGGGCTGATCCGGTATCTGATGCGGCACTGGCATTCGACCCCTTTCGAGATGTGCGAGATCAAGCTGCACGTCAAATTGCCGGTGTTCGTTGCGCGGCAGTGGATCAGGCACCGCACCGCCAACGTCAACGAATATTCCGCGCGGTATTCGATTCTGGATCGGGAGTTCTACATCCCTGCGCCTGACCACCTGAACGCGCAGTCGGTGATCAACAACCAAGGGCGCGGCGAAGCGTTGGAGGGCGAAGAAGCCGATCGCGTGCTGCGTTACCTGCGCGAGGATGCGATGCGCTGCTATGATCACTACGAAGAGATGATCAGCCAGGACGGTCAGCAGGGATTGGCCCGCGAATTGGCCCGGATGAACCTGCCCGCGAACATCTACACGCAATGGTACTGGAAGGTCGATCTGCACAACCTGCTCCATTTCCTCCGACTCCGGGCAGATTCGCATGCGCAGTATGAAATAAGGGTTTACGCCGAAGAGATTTGCAAAGTTGTCGCCGACTGGGTTCCCTTCGCCTACCGCGCCTTCGAGGACTACCGCATGGGGGGCGCGACGCTGTCCTCGACCGCGCTGGACTGCGTGCGGCGGATGCTCAAGGGCGAGACCGTGACGCAGGAAAACTCCGGCATGTCCAAGGGGGAATGGCGGGAGTTTGAGGGGCTGTTGAAGTAATTGTGACATGCGGAAGTTAGTGATCTTTGGAAATGGGCTCGGTCGAGCGATCTCCAACGAAGACTATAACCTTGAGGCCGCACTAAGCGCAGCCTGGGTCAACAATTCAGTTTTGTCTGATACTCAGCGCCAACTTATTAAGCAGTGTTTGCCAGAAGACGTTATTGAGAGTTCTTTGTCAGAGCCGCCAAGAAGCGAGGAGCAACTTGACAAACTTCAGCGAGTACTCGCTGCGTGCGACGAAATTGCAAAGAATGAGAACCCTGATGGTGAGCGATGGCTAACGGATCACGGACGGCAATTTCCTTATGCGATAAGAAGCTTTGTCCACTGTGCAGCAAGTCATTTTCATCAACTTCCTCATGTGCTGCCGCAAGACTTTGTAACTCCTCTTGTTGATTGGATTTATGACAGCAAAAGCCACGTTGCCACGCTCAACTATGATGAGTTGTTGTATCGGTCTTTTGTCGGAACAAAAGTCTTCAATGGCTACGATTGCCTGATCGATGGATTTTCGCGACAATTCGATACCAGTAATTTAGACCGTCGAGCCAAGAGCCGGCAGTCATTTTACTTACACCTGCACGGTAGCCCACTTTACTACACAGGTATTGATGGTTCTCTCAACAAAGGTTCTCTTAGCTCGATAAAGCAATTGGAAGGACATGCTTCCCTCCACTTGGTTCTCACGCACGTCAAACATAAAATGAGTGTTATCGCTGCATCGCCAATACTTAAAGGGTATTGGGCAAGACTGGAAGAGGCGATGAGTGAGGTCGAGTGTCTTATTCTTTTTGGGTATAGTGGGGCTGACGTACACTTAAACGGACTTATTGAACGCCATTTTTCTGATAAGGATGTGCAAATTGTAGAGCGAAAGCATGTCGAGTACGAGACTGAAGTTGGAAAGAATGAGAGATTCAGTTTCTGGGAAAAGAGGATTGGGAGGGCAAAAAAGGTCTGCTTTTGGAGAGATAATATTTTAGATTTTAACAATTGGTCGTACGAGCATATATGGAGTAGTTGAAAGCCGGATGCGTGGAACTACGCACCCGTCTATATTTTACCCCAAAATCCCGGGCCAGTTGGCCTCACCCTTGGCGATGTTACCCGGCACGTCCTGTAGCCACAATTCGCGGGCGCGGAGGTTGGCGTTGAGGTAGAGGCGGTCCTCGTAGATTGTCCAGGCTTCGGGGGTTGTCGGGGCGAGGTAGCCGCGGGAGGCGGCGAAGGCGCAGTAGCCTCCGAACGCGGGCGCGTAAGCGGTGGGGTTGGCTGCGAAGGCGTCGGCGGAGGCTTGGTCGGCAAATCGCCAGGTGGCACCTTTGTATTGAGCGGTCACCTCGCCGCCCGGCACCGGGCCGTTTGTGGTGAAATAGCCAACGGGGTCAGAGCCGTCGATGGCGATGCCAGCTTCTTGATAAATCTCTGGTTCGCGGGCGAACGCGGGGCGGGCGAGCAAAAGTGCGGGTGTGGCGAGGGCAATGGCGGAAAATGTGCGGCGGTGCATGGGCGTTCATCCTTTTTCAACAAGTCTGCGTCAGAGTTGGGGGGTAACGCCACGGAAAGAAGGAGATTGATACACAACTCGCAGGGTCGTGAAATGCCGTCATTACCCCGCGCCCCCTTGGCATTGGCCGATGTCCCGCTTATACGCCCGGTCTGATCCCGAACAGCCGGAGGCCCATGATGCAGGGCAGCGCCAATCTCAACATCATGATCAAAGCCGCCCGCAAGGCGGGTCGGTCGCTTAACAAGGACTTCCGCGAGGTCGAGAACCTTCAGACCTCGGCCGCGAATGCCGGTGAGTTTGTCGCCCGTGCGGCGGCGGCGGCAGGGGCTTTGTTGCGCGATGACCTGACAGGCGCCCGTGGCACCTATGGGTATCTCACTCCGGAGGGCGAGACCGAAGGTGAAGACCCAACACGCCGCTGGATCGTGAACCCGCTTGAGGGGCGCGCGAATTACCTGCACGGGCAGCCTCATTTTTCAGTGTCGATTGCGCTGGAGCACAAAGGACAGATCGTGTCGGCGGTGGTGTTCGATCCAGCCAAAGACGAAATGTTCTATGCCGAAAAAGGGCAGGGTGCTTGGCTAAACGACAACAAGCGCGTTCGGGTTTCGAGCCGGACCAAGCTGGTCGAAGCAGTGCTGGGTCATGCGGTGCCGTTCAGCGTGAAGCGAACCTTGCCGGCAACGCTCAAGGATCTGGCGCGCGTGATGCCGGAATGTTCGGGCATGCGTGCCTCGGGATCTTCGGCCTTGGATCTGGCCTATGTGGCTGCCGGTCGGTTTGACGGGTTTTGGCAACGCGAAGGCGCGGTTGCCGATCTTGCGGCGGGTCTTTTGATTGCGTCGGAAGCCGGCGCGTTGGTCGAAGGTGTGCGCCCTGGGCAGGTGCCCTTGGAAGACGGCGCAGTTTTATGCGCCAACAACCAGATTTTCTCGGCCTTGGCCAAGGTGATCCGCACCACTGACTGACGAAGGGCTACCCTGCCTCGACGGCTTGTGTATCATACCCCCAAAATGTGATTGGGGGATCATATGCGCCTGAAAGGAGTTCGCGGCAGCCGCAATATCGAAGATCGTCGCCGCAGTGGTGGGGGCGGTCGGGCCGGAATTGGTGGGGTCGGCCTTTTGGTGGTCCTCGCCATCGGCTATTTCGCGGGAATAGACGTCACGCCTCTGTTGCAACAGGCGACCCAACCCGCCCCTGCCTCCAGAGAACTGAGCGCTGAAGAAGAGCGCGCGGCAGAGTTCACGTCGCGGGTACTGGCCACAACAGAAACAGTGTGGAGCGACATCTTTCCGGCGCAGGTAGGGCGACCCTATGAGCCGCCGGTTCTGGTGCTTTGTTCAGGGGTGACAGCCTCGCCCTGCGGCAATGCCAGTGGGGCCACCGGGCCCTTTTACTGCCCGGCGGATGAAAAGGCCTATCTTGACACCGCGTTCTTTGCGACCCTGTCCCGGCAACTGGGCGCCCGCGGAGATTTTGCAGCGGCCTACGTGATAGCCCATGAGGTGGCGCATCATGTCCAAAACGAGTTGGGCATCTTGGGGCAAGTCAATGAACGCCGTCAGGTGGTGGGTGAGACGCAGGCCAATGCACTGACAGTGCGGCTGGAGTTGCAGGCGGATTGCCTATCAGGCGTTTGGGCGCGATCAGTCGATGGTTTGCTTGAACCCGGTGATCTGGAAGAGGCGTTGAACGCGGCGCGGATGATCGGGGACGATCACTTGCAGGAACGCGCGGGCCGCGTGCCGCAGCCGCATACATTCACGCATGGCACGTCCGAACAGAGATCCCGTTGGTTCGCCACCGGTTACCAGAGTGGCGACATCCGCAGTTGCGATACGTTCCGGGCGCAAAGGCTTTGAGATGATCGTCTACGCATTGTCCGTCGGTCAGGGAATCCTTGCCATTTCGCCCATCCCGGGGGCCGAGGGCGATTATGCGGGCGATGTACAGCACCTGATCGAATGGAAGCCGGCCATCGTCATTTCGTTGGTGAGTGAGGTTGAACTGGTGGCGGCGGGCGCAGCCGGGCTGTGGCACGATCTGGTCGATGCTGGTTGCCGTTGGGAACATCTGCCGATCACTGATTTCGGCGTCCCGGATGACACGTTTGAAGAGGCCTGGCCCGAGGTCAGCGCCAACGCACGGCGCGCGCTCACTGGCGGTGGGCGCATCCTGGTGCATTGCCGCGGCGGATGCGGGCGGTCAGGCATGGTGGCGTTGCGCCTGATGGTCGAATTGGGCGAGGCTCCGGATGATGCGCTTGATCGGCTGCGTGCTGTCCGCGCCTGTGCGATCGAGACGCCGGAACAGATGGCATGGGCGCGAGCCGCTAAACGTGCTCCGGCTGTGTTTCTGCGCCACGAAGATTGACGGGTGCGTGCGCTATAGCTTGGGGTGGATCACGCAGCGTCAATTTCGTCGAAGACGTCTTCGGACGCGATCCCGCGCTTTTCGGCGCTTTCCCGGACGGTGTCCTTCAAAGCGGGATTGCGGCGCAGCAGGCGGCGGAACCGGTCTTCGCCGAGTTCAAGCACGGTTGTCGGCGCGATTGCCCGAACTTCGGTCTTGCGCGCCTTTTTCATCAGGATGGCAAGTTGGCCGAACATGTCGCCCCGGCCCAAGCGCCAAGATTGCCCTGCGGTCTCCATTTCCACCGCGCCAGAGCCAATGAAATAAACGCTTTTCGCAATACCGTCCTTGCGAAGAAAGATGTCGCCCGCGTCTACATTGCGGGTTCTAAGCACCCGGCTCAGGCGTTTCAGGTCTGGTGTGTCGAGCGTTGAAAACAGCGGGAACTGGCGCAGCAGTTCGATGCGCTGCAAAGCGATGTCAAGCTGGGGGCGATCGTCGACCGCACTACGCCGTGCCACAAGGTCTTCCATGAGCTTGGTGTAGACTTCTGCACCAATCAGCCCGTCTTCTCGCATGGTGGCGTATTCGCGTTCCTCCAGGCGAAGTGCTGTGCGACGGATGAACCGCCGTTCCAGTTCTTCGGCATAGCCGGGATATTGCAGGCGCAGCCCCTCAAGAGCGGTTTCAACAGCGTCAATCCGACGGGTCAGCAACTCGTGGAGCAGGACGGCGACTCGACGTCCATGAATCCGCCGGATGCGACCGTCAATGAAGGTGCCCAGATCCCGAAGAACGAGACGTTGAGACAGCAGTAATTCAAACCGGTCTGCCGTGATTCGCGCCAGTGGGGCCGACAAGCTCAGCCAAGTGTGCAACAGGTTCGAGATGCGGAAAGCGCGACCGTATGAGAGGCTTTGACGGGCAGCGCGATTGTAGCCGCTGCGGCCATCCGACCGTGCCCCTTCAATGAGGCGTTCGGCATCTGACAGCACCTGTTCCGCCATACGCGCCGAGATCGTACGTTCCCGCATCCGGGCAAGAATGGTGTCTCGTTCATGACCGGCAAGGGCGATGAGGCCCAGCGTAATCCTGTCGCGATCCAGTATGTCGGCATTGTCCTCGGCGGTTTTCACGGCATCGTCCAGCCGTTCGCCAAAGCGTTTGGCTTCGGACCGGACGATGTCGTGGCTGAGTTCGTAATTCTCTGTTGTCCGGGACACATCCTCGCGCACCGTCTGCAAGGCAACGGCGACCACCTGCCGTGATAGGGCATCGTCGATCGGAGACAGACGGTCCAACCCCAGTCGCCCAATGATCCAGCGCAGACTGGTGCCCTGAGCTATGAGGGTGAATAAGGTGAATCCGGTGGCAAGAATGCCGACCACGCGCTGAATCCCATCTGGCACGCGGAAGCTTTCGGTGACGGCGAGCGCCAGTGCCAGAGTGACTGCGCCGCGCAATCCACCCCAAAGGATCGCCACGCGGTAGGGGCGTTCGACCGGCGGCGACAATCGCAGTGCTGTCAGCAGCGGCAGCAGGCCGAATAGAATGACGACACGGGCCGCGATGGCTGCGAGGATCACCACGCCGACGAGTGCAAAATCCCCAAGACGCACCTCTTCAAGCAGGCGTGGAATGAGCAGTGCCGCGAGGATAAAGATCAGCGCCCCGGCCCAATGCGCCAGAATATCCCACAGCTCGCGCAGCTTTGCCCACGCCTGAGGTTGAAGACGTCCGGGACCCACCAGATTGAGGGTCAGCCCGGCCGTGACCACTGCAACCACACCCGATGCACCGACCAATTGCTCCGAGCCGATATAGGCCAGATACGGGAGCGCAACCGAGATCGAAAGCTGGGCAAGTTCATGGCGACCGATATTTCCCATGATCCACAGCGCCACCCGGGCTGCGAACCATCCCGACAGCGCGCCACCAAGGATCAGAACCGGGAACTGCGCAATCGCATCACCAAGCTTCGGATCGGGCACACCCAGCATCACGAAACCCATGAAGAGGCCGAAAAGTGCGATTGCGGCGGCGTCGTTAAGCAGGCTTTCGCCCTCGATGATTCGGGCCAAACGGCGCGGTGCTGAGATCGAGCGGAAAATCGATACAACAGCCGAGGGGTCGGTTGTCGACACGATCGAACCAATCAGAAGGCAAGCCGCAAGCGGCAGTGCACTTGCCCAGAACAAGGCGTAACCGACGCTCAGGGTCGCCACGACGACCGCAACCACCGCAAGAACGAGAATCGGAACCCAATCATCCAGCATGCGGCGCAGATTCATGCCCAAAGTGGCCTGAAACAGCAGTGTTGGCAGGAACACGTAGAGAAAGACGTTAGACCGGATCGGAAGGCCAAGGATGGCTTCGGCCACGGGGTTGAGCGCGTCGGTCAGGTCGGTGCGCAGAAAGAAAATCGCACCCATGCCGATCAGGATGCCGATCACCGCCAGGATCACGCTGTAGGGCAAACGCAGACGTTCGGCCAACGGTTCTGCCAGACCGATGACAATGAACAGGGATGCAATAACGGTCGTGATGAGAACGATGTCCATCTTCACGAGATATCAAATCGCCCGACAACTGCACTTCAAAAACGTGCGGGTCTGTGTAGCTCGGTGCGGGTTTGCCCAGTTGGATTGGGAATAACTGTGCAAAAAAACAGGCAGAGTTGCCGTGTGTTGATTTGCGCACCTGCTCCGCCGTCTTATCCTTGGAAATCGGATGGGCCCCTGAACTCATGATGCGCAACGAGCAGACCAAAGACCATCGTCCTCGTGTCTTGACAACCCGGCCCCCTCGCGACTTGCTGCATCTGGCTGAGGACGCGCCTTCAGCCCGGGAGAAGCATGAACAATCCATACTCCAATCGTGCGTGGTGGCTGTTGCTGCCGTCTTTGGCGCTCATGGGTTTTGTCGCCGTGATCCCACTTATGGCGGTGCTGAACTATTCGTTTCACGACGTATTCACCGTGAACGATGCCTATTGGATTGGTCTCGAATGGTATGCCGAGATCATTCGCGATCCGTCTTTCTGGGCGAGTTTCGGGCGAAGCGCGTTGTTTTCGGCCATCGCTTTGGGTGTGCAGGTGCCGCTTGGCATTTGGTTGGCGTTGCTCTTGCTCAAAATGCACCGTTTTGCAGTGCCCGTGCTGATGCTGGTGGCTTTGCCGCTGGTCGTGCCATGGAACATGATCGCAGGAATGTGGCTGACATTGATCAACCCCGAGATCGGGCTGGCCGGGAAAACCATGACGGCGCTTGGAATCACCTTCGACTACAAGTTCACCGCCCTGCATACGTGGCTATTGATCGTACTTGCCGACACATGGCATTGGATCGGGCTTGTCGTGATCCTGTCCTACGCCGGGCTGTCCGCCATTCCCGAGCCTTATCGGCAAGCTGCAGCCATTGACGGGGCCTCGCGCTTTGCCGTTTTTCGCCATATCGAGTTGCCGCGCATCAGCGGCGCGCTTTCCATCGTGATCCTACTGCGATTTGTCGATAGTTTCATGATTTACACCGAGGCGTTCTCGATCAACGCTGGTGGTCCGCAGGATGCTACAAGCTTCCTTTCGCTGGAATTGGCGGCAGATATCGGCAGCTTCACCTATGGCCGTGCCGCTGCGCGTGCGATGCTGAGTGTTCTGATCGTGCTCACCGTTGCATGGGTCTTTGTGCGCATCAGGTCGTCGGAGCGCGTTCGATGAGCATTCGTGATGTCACGCTTCGGATCGTGGTCTTTTCCCTGCTCGCGATGTTCATTCTGCTGCCCTTTGCGCAGACCGTTCTTCTGAGTGTGACGCTGACGCTGCCTCGGGACGGGTACGAGACCGGCAGTTTGACACTGCTGAACTTCATCGAGGTTTTCAAACGCCCCGATCTGCGTGCATCGATTGGTAATTCGCTGACCTATGTGGCGCTGAACATCGTGCTGTGCCTTGCTGCCGGATTACCTGCTGCCTATGCCTTTGCACGCTACAGGTTCACCGGTGACCGGCACATGCTATTTGCCCTGCTGGCGTTCCGGCTGACACCGCCCGTGGTGCTGTCGCTTCCGGTCTTTTTCCTGTTTGCGCATTTTGGGCTGATCAATAACCCTGTCGGCATTGCTTTGGTCCATTGCGCCTTCAATCTGCCGATTGCGATCTGGATACTCGAAAGTTTCATCTCGGCCGTGCCGCGCGAATACGATGAGACCTGTTTCATCGATGGGCATTCGACCCCGAGCTTTTTCTTTCGCCGTTTGATCCCGGCGATCGCCCCGGGGATCGGTGTGACGGTGTTTTTTTGCTTCATCTTTTCGTGGGTCGAGGTCGTACTTGCGCGGATCTTGACGGTGACATCCGGGAAGCCGATCACCATGGCGATCAACGCTTTATATGGGTTTCAGACCGATATCGGTCTGGTTATGGCGATGACCGTGGTGTCGCTGATCCCCGGTTTGGCAATGATCTGGTTTGTCCGCAACCACATCGCGCGCGGTTTTGTCATACGGACTTGAGCGCCGCGTGCGAAAGCCGGGTCGCCATGGGACTGACAGCCTGCGTCAAGCCGCGACAGCATCCTCTTTCAAGTCGGAAAGGACGCTTGCAACTATCTCGAATGACCGCACCCGTGCTGCGTGATCATGGATCATGCCGGTGACGATCAGCTCGTCGGGCTGAAACGTGCCGATCAGTGACCGAAGCTGCGTCCGGACCGTTGCTGCCGATCCTGTTGCCGAACAGGACAGAGCCTGCTGCACCTGTGCCATGATCGGAGCCGGGATCTCTGCCTCGAGATCATGCGTCGGATGCGGCAGCTTACCCGGTTTGCCGGTGCGCAGCCGGGCAAAGGCCAAAAGCTGTGAGGATCGCAGAAAGGCGGCTTCGTCATCTGTCGGTGCCGCGCAAACGCCGGCGGCCATCATCACATAGGGTTTGTCGAGCTGTTCTGATGGTTGGAAGGTGCTTCGATAGATCGACAATGCTTGGGCCAGCATGGCTGGCGCAAAATGTGACGCAAAAGCATAAGGCAAACCCAACCAGGCAGCCAATTGCGCGCCGTAGAGGCTTGAGCCGAGAATCCAGACTGGAACATGCGTCCCGCTGCCGGGAATGGCACGCACCAACGCGTCTGCCGGTGTGTCATCGAAATAGCCGATCAGTTCCTGCACATCCTGCGGGAAGCTGTCTTCGGGTGCCATATGCCGCCGCAGTGCACGGGCTGTGGCCATGTCGCTGCCCGGCGCACGGCCCAGCCCAAGGTCGATCCGACCCGGATAAAGTGTCGCGAGGGTTCCGAACTGCTCGGCTACAATAAGTGGTGCATGGTTGGGCAACATGATCCCTCCGGCACCAATGCGCATCGTATTGGTCGCCGCAGCGACATGCCCGATCACCAGCGCGGTGGCTGCACTGGCGATACCCGGCATGTTGTGATGCTCGGCCAACCAGTAACGGTGATAGCCGAACCGCTCGGCCGCCCGGGCAAGATCGACCGTCGCGGATAAGGCATCCGCGGCCGTTTTGCCCTCTGGGATGGGTGACAGGTCGAGTAGCGAGAATCTCTGCATGCGTGCCTCCGATACCCAACAGCTAATCATCCCAAGCGTTCAGACCAAGGCGCAGTTTGACCGCAGGTTCGAAATACGCATCACGTTTGATGTTTCCACTAAACCGAAGTGGTCCTTCAGAACCGGGCCGAAAGACTTACAGGAGATAGGGCGCGGTTCTCAAACAAAATCTAAGGGGGTGTAAGGTGAGAGGCTGGACAACGACCCAAGCGTGGCTCGTTACGGCTGCTTCCTTCCGGACCTGACCGGGTTGGCGAGGTGCTCGCCCGCGCCAACCTCTCAACGCTCAGATAGGCGAGGACTCGGCGGATTGCAACCCGCTCATGCTGGCAAAAGATGCCCGGTGCATTGTTCTTTTTGCTGTCGCATGGCAAGCGCTATGGACGGAATGAGCGGGGTAAGACGCGATGCAGAGCGCGGAACAGGTGACTTTTGGCGGCTCAGGGCTGGATCGCGCGGCAGAATTGCGCAGCGATATCCCGGCTTTGGCTGCGCTCATGCAGGATGTCAGCACACGAACCATCTTGTTGTGGAAGGGCAAACCTCTGGTCGTTCGGTCAGAAAATGGGTGCAGTCTCGCGCGGTTGCCTTTGACGCATCCGGTTTTGAAAGAAGCGCGCAGTGCGCCGATTCTGTTGGGGCGGGAAGACGGCGCGGCGCGGTTCGCCCATGATATCTCTGAGTGGACGCCCGATGCCGACCTGAGCGATGTCGGCGCATTTGTCGACAGGTCCGTGCAAACCCACCCCACGCTGCCTGACGATCATGGGTTTGCCGAACTGCGCAATATCATGACGGCGCTGAGTTCGCGCGATGCGGAATTGGCCGCCACTGCGAAAGCAATCTTTGGCTGGCATGAAACGCATGGGTTTTGCGCCCGGTGCGGTGCGCCCAGTGATGTAACGCAGGCGGGGTGGCAGCGAGTGTGCCAATCCTGTGGAGGCAGCCACTTCCCTCGGACGGACCCCGTCGTGATCATGCTGATCACACGCGGCAACAAGGTTTTGCTGGGGCGGTCTCCGGGATGGCCGGAAGGGATGTATTCCTGTCTTGCCGGGTTCGTGGAGCCAGGAGAGACCATCGAAGCCGCCGTGCGCCGCGAGGTTTGGGAAGAGGCGGGAGTGCGCGTTGGCGAGGTGCGCTATCTGTCCAGCCAGCCTTGGCCCTTTCCAGCGTCGTTGATGTTCGGGTGCCAAGGGATCGCGACCAGCGAAGACATCACGGTTGATCCCAATGAGATCGAGGACGCGCTTTGGGTCAGTCGCGAAGAGGTGATGGACGCGTTGGCAGGCCTCCGAGAGGGGTTGTTGCCGGCACGGAAAGGCGCGATCGCGCATTTTTTATTGCGTCACTGGCTTGCCGATACGCTGGAATGACGCAAGTTTAATTGAAAACGTATCGAAGCAGGGGCGAGCCGATGCAAGTAACTGGTACAGAGGATGTCGCAGCGCCGATTGACCTTGTTTTCGCTGAATTGACTGCGTTCGACTATGTCGAGCGGCAAGCGATGCGGCGCGGCATCGACGTACGTCGACAGTTTCGCGGATCAGCTCCTGACATCGGTGACAGCTGGGATGCAAAGTTCAAATTTCGCGGTAAGGAGCGTCAGGCAAAGGTTACACTTGATGCTTATGACGCACCTAACATGGTTCAATTCGGCGGCGTCTCGGGAGGTCTTGAGACAAGTACGGTGATCGAACTCGTGCCATTGTCGCCTAATCGCACGCGCGTGTCCGTCGTGTTCAAAATGATGCCGAAAACGCTTTCGGCGAGGTTGCTTGTGCAATCGTTCAAGTTGGCACGGTCCAGCATCAACAAACGTTTCAAGGCGCGCATGGCGCAATATGCCCGCGACATCGAGAATAAGGTGGTCAAGACCGCATGATCCGTCGAACTTTCATTGGCGCCATAGCGCTTTCACTGCTGCCGGTTCTCGCGACTGCGCACGAGTTCTGGATCGACCCGGTGGACTATGTTGTGCCATCGAAGGGCGCGCTTGTCGCAACGCTGCGCGTCGGAGAAACCTTTGCTGGTGCGGAACAATCCTACTTGGAGCGAAACTTCGTGCGCTTCGACATGCAATGTGGCGGGACGCTAGAGGCTGTGCCGGGGCGGGCCGGGGATCGCCCAGCGCTGAATGTTGCGGCGCCGCGAGACGGGCTGTGCGTGATCATCCACCAGACACGGGACTACACGCTGACCTATCGCGAATGGCAGAAATTCGTGAATTTCGTTGAGCACAAGGATTTCGAAGGTGTCTTGGCTGAACATGCCGCACGTGGTTTGCCGGAAAGCGAATTCGTCGAACTCTACAGCCGTTACGCCAAAAGCCTGATTGCGGTGGGCGATGGTGCGGGTGCCGATGCCGAGGTCGGACTTGTGACGGAAATCGTGGCAGAGGCCAATCCCTATACCGACGACATGACCGATGGGTTGCCGATTCGCGTATTTTATGATGGTGCGCCGCGCGCCGATGCGCAGGTCGAGTTGTTTGCCCGCCCGCCCGAGGGCAAGGTCGAGGTGACTTTGCACCGTACAGATGCGGAAGGGCGTGTCACCTTGCCCGTTCAGCCCGGCTATTCTTACTTGGCCGATGCGGTTGTGTTGCGACCGCTTGAGACGCAGGCAAAGAAAGACCCTGTATGGGAAAGCCTTTGGGCGTCACTGACCTTTGCTGTGCCGGAGTGACCGGCACAGATCTTACTTATCGTGCCAGTCGAAAAAGCCGGGGCCTGCGCGATCAAGCAACGTGCGAGCCAGAGCTTGGCCCATCGCCACTCCGTCTGCAATCGGACCACTGATTTCGTCCGCATGTGCCTCTGACCCATCCGGCCGCAACACTTCGCCGCGCAGACGAAGCGTGTCACCGTTGAGTTCTGCCAGACCAGCGATGGGCGTTTCACACGAGCCGTCAAGTGCAGCGAGGAAAGCGCGTTCGGCGGCCAGACGTTGACCTGTCGGCGTGTCGTGGATCGCGGCCAGCATATCTGCGGCCCGTGTGTCATCGACGCGACGTTCGATGCCGATGGCACCCTGCGCCACGGCTGGCAACATATCGGTGGTCTCGATGGCAGTCTTGGGAACTTCGTCCATCTTGAGACGGTTCAGGCCCGCCATGGCGAGGAAGGTGCAGGAGGCCACGCCGTCATGCAGTTTCTTGAGGCGGGTTTGCAGGTTGCCGCGGAATTCGACCACGTTGAGGTCGGGGCGGCGGTTCATGAGCTGTGCGCGGCGCCGCAAGGACGAGGTGCCCACGATGGCACCAGAGGGCAGGTCTGCAATGCGGGTCACATCCGGTGATATGAACGCATCGCGCACGTCTTCGCGGGGAAGGTAGCAGTCAAGCATCAACCCCTCAGGCTGTGCCACGGGCATGTCCTTCATCGAATGCACAGCGATGTCGATACGGCCTTCGAGCATCGCCTCTTCGATTTCCTTGGTGAACAGACCCTTGTTGCCGATCTCTTTCAGAGGGCGGTCCGCGTCGATCAGAGTGCGGTCGTCGCCTGTGGTCTTGATGACCACAATGTTGAACGCCTCGAACGGCAGGCCAAACGCCTTGGACAGGCGTTCGCGGGTTTCATAAGCCTGAGCCAAAGCGAGCGGGGAACCGCGGGTGCCGATGTTCAGGGGCTGGTCGGGTGTGGGCAAGTCAATCGTCATGAATCGATCTTTATGCGTGTAAACTTGTCCTGACAACCATGCTTGTCTTGACATATGCTTTTCTACGGTTGATCCGAGGGGCATAGACAAGGAAAGACCTGATGAGCCAGACAAAAACCATCCTCCGTGCCCTTGCGGGCGAAACCCTTCCGACCCCGCCGATCTGGATGATGCGTCAGGCTGGACGATACCTGCCGGAATACAAGGCGACCCGTGCGCAGGCCGGGGATTTTCTGTCTTTGTGCTATAATTCAGAGCTGGCCGCCGAGGTGACCTTGCAGCCCATCCGCCGTTACGGCTTTGATGCGGCCATCCTGTTCGCCGACATTCTGCTTTTGCCGCAGGCGCTGGGCGCGGACCTTTGGTTCGTGACGGGCGAAGGGCCACGGCTCTCCACGATCACCACGCAGGCCGAGTTCGACAAGCTGGGCAAAGGCGAGATGATCCACGATACGCTGAACCCGGTCTACGAGACCGTGCGCATCCTGCGCCGTGAATTGCCGGAAGAAACCACGTTGATCGGGTTTGCCGGCGCGCCGTGGACGGTGGCCACCTACATGATCGCCGGCAAGGGCACGCCGGATCAGGGGCCCGCCCATGCTCTAAAGGAAGAGAACCGTCCGCTGTTCGAGGCGATTCTGGAACGGCTGACGGAAAGCACCATCGATTACCTGTCAGCTCAGATCGATGCCGGGGCCGAAGTGGTCAAGATTTTCGACAGTTGGGCAGGGTCTCTCAAGGGCGAGGATTTCCAGCGGTATGCGCTATATCCTGCAAAGGTCATCACCGAAGAAATCAAGCGCCGTCATCCCGGTATCCCCGTGATCGCGTTCCCACGACAGGCGGGCGACAACTACATTGGCTTCCATGCTGCAACCGGGGCTGATTGTGTCGCCGTTGACGACAGTGTGAGCCCCGAATGGGTGGCCGAGCATGTGCAGCCCGGTGGCTGTGTACAGGGCAACTTGGCGTCGCGTCACATGGTGACCGGTGGTCAGGACTTGGTAGATGAGACCCGCAAGGTGGTGGATGCGCTCAAGAACGGGCCGCATATCTTCAACCTTGGTCACGGGATCACGCCGGATGCGGACCCCGAAAACGTCAAGCTGATGATCGACACGGTGCGCGGCGCGTAAGCCACGAAAACCCGACAACGGGTTTTCGCACCTCCGGCACCGGAGGTGTCAGCGCGTGTGGCTTCCAGTGCGCTTGGGCACGATCACTTTGCCCTTTTGACGCTCGCGCAGGAATACGAACAGGCCTGCGCCAAGGATCATGGCGCAGCCCGCCCAGATCGCGGGGGTGGGCCATTCTGCAAAGAACAGCCAGCCCCAGAAGATCGCCAGCGGCAGGCCGATATACTCGAACGGTGCGATGCTGGCCGAAGGGGCCATGCGGTAGGCAGCAGTGATGCAATAGGCGATGATGCCGTTGCAGACACCCGTCAGGATGAATAGCGGCCAATCTTGATCGGTTGGCCATGTCCATGCCCTGAGTAGAAAATGCAGGCTGGGCGCGTCGGGGCCGGGATCAGCTTGCCCCTGACCGACGACCAGAAAAAACAGGGTCGAGACCACAAGGAACATCAGCTGATTGTAGATTGTCAGCGCGGCTGCCGTGCTTTTGACCCCCAGTGCGCGTGTCATCACTGCCATTGCCGCGTATAGTGAGGCCGCGATCACAGGCAGCGCAAAAAGCCAGGGTGGGCCATAGACCGATCCTTCGCCCCAGGGTTCCTGCATAACCACCACGCCCATGAAACCGAAGACAATCGCGCCGAGCCGCAGCGGTCCGACTTTTTCCCCCAGGAAGAGAAAGCTGAACAGCGTGATAAAAAGCGGTCCGACAAAGAACAGCGCCGTGGTCAGCCCGAGTGGCAGAACCGCAAGCGACGCAAAGAAGGTCATGTTGGCGGCGACCAACGTAAGCCCGCGCAAGATGTGCAGACCGGGTCTGTTTGTCCGCAACAGCGACAGACCACCTTCAAGATGCAGCATCACGAAGGACAGAATGATCCCGATGGCGGTACGGGTGAACACAATCTGATGCAAAGGATAGCCGCCCGACAATGTTTTGATCAGCATGTCATTGATCGAGATGGCAAAGACACCGATGCAGACAAGCGTGATGCCACGCGCGATATTCGAGTCGGATTGGGAGGTCATGGGAATGGCTTAGGCCGTTCCGCGGCGTAGGTCACTTCTGAAAACGACATGCACACGGCTTGCGTTCTGGCGCACGTCTTTCGCCATTGCGTCTGCGATGGGTCGTATTAGGTATGCGCTCTGTCCGATTGAACAGGAGGACCCCCACAATGCCAATGGTTCAGATCACCAATGTCCGAAAAGCCTATGCTGGTGGGTTCGAAGCGCTCAAGGGCGCATCACTCGATATTCACGAGGGCGAAATCCTTGCGCTGCTTGGACCGAATGGGGCGGGCAAGACAACTCTGATCTCCACGATCTGCGGGATCACCCAGCCCACGTCAGGCACGATTACCGTGGGCGGGCATGATGTTGTGACCGACTATCGCGGCGCGCGGTCTTTGGTAGGATTGGTGCCGCAGGAAATCAATCTCGAACCGTTCGAGCGGGTGATCAACACGGTGCGCTTTTCGCGCGGGTTGTTCGGTAAACCGAAGGATGATGCGCTGTTGGAACGTGTCTTGCGGCAGCTCTCACTTTGGGACAAGCGCGACAATCGGATCATGGAACTGTCGGGCGGCATGAAACGACGGGTTCTGATCGCCAAGGCGTTGGCGCACGATCCGCGTGTGCTGTTTCTGGATGAGCCGACTGCCGGGGTCGATGTCGAATTGCGCCGGGATATGTGGGACATCGTGGCAGGGCTGAAAGAGGCCGGTGTGACGATCATCCTCACGACCCATTACATCGAAGAAGCCGAGGCGATTGCCGACAGGATCGGTGTCATCAACGAGGGAGAGATTCTGCTGGTCGAGGAAAAGACAGCGCTGATGACCCGCTTGGGGCAGAAAGAACTGCGGATCGAATTGCATGAACCGGTAACGGCGTTGCCTGCGGCGCTCGTGGAGCGCGGTTTGCAGATCGAAGAAGGCGGGCACGTGTTGGTTTACACCTACGACACCGCACAGGACCGAACCGGGATCGCAACTCTGATCCGAGAGATCAGCGACGCTGGACTGGTGCTGCGCGACCTGCAGACCCGGCAAAACTCGCTTGAGGATATTTTCGTCGGACTGGTCTCGAAACAGGAGGATGCGGCATGAGCTGGCAGGCGATCCGCGCGATCTATGTCTTCGAGACGTCGCGGTTTTTTCGCACTCTGTTGCAGAGCTTTGTCTCTCCGGTGATTTCAACCTCGCTGTATTTTGTCGTGTTCGGAGCCGCCATCGGCAGCCGTATCGACCAAGTCGAAGGCGTGTCTTATGGTGCCTTCATCGTTCCGGGGTTGATCATGTTGTCGGTGATGACGCAGGCAATTTCCAACGCCTCTTTCGGCATCTATTTCCCGAAATTCATCGGCACGATCTACGAGTTGTTGTCTGCGCCGATCAACTTCCTTGAGATCGTCTTGGGCTATGTCGGCGCCGCGGCGACAAAGGCGCTGTTCATCGGGATCGTGATCCTTGGCACCTCGGCGCTGTTTGTAGACCTGACGATCCAGCACCCTATTGCGATGCTGGCTTTCATGGTGCTCACCTGTCTGAGTTTCGCGCTTTTCGGATTCATCATCGGTATCTGGGCTGGGAACTTCGAACAGTTGCAGTTGATCCCGCTCTTGATCGTAACGCCTTTGGTGTTCCTTGGGGGATCATTTTATTCGATCTCGATGTTGCCACCGGTCTGGCAGACGATCTCGTTCTTCAACCCGGTGGTATACCTCGTGTCGGGGTTCCGCTGGTCGTTCTTCGGGCTGGCCGATGTGCCCATCGGGCTAAGCTTGCTGGCGATTGGTGGCTTTACGACGCTGTGCCTTGCGATCATCTGGTGGATCTTCAAGACAGGCTGGCGCATCCGGCAATAAACGGGCAGGCGGGCCGGGGCCGCAGTCTCGGCCCAAGCCAAACTGCAACGCGTCAGAAGCTGACGATCATCACACCCACCAATACCAACGCACCACCGGCAAGTTCGCGGAAAGTAAGGGGTTGTCCCACGAAAAAGGTGGCGCATAAGACGAGAAGGGTCTCGGTTGCCATGATGGCGATATAGGCGATGCCCAGATCGACCTGCCGCAAGAGCAGGATCTCGGCCGTCACCACGGCGGCGAGCATCAGGGCAATCGCACCAATGACAACCGTGGTGGTGTCTTCGGAGGCGATCTTCATGAGAATGGTTGCGATGGCGTAGCCGACTCCGGCTGCGATGGCCAAAAAGGCCTTGTTCGAAAATAAATCGAGAACAAGCATGGGTTTACCATTTGAAAAAGGGTTGGTCGAAAAAATAGTTTATGCCGCAGGTTAGCATGGTTCGGACCTCTGCAAAGACAGGAAATCCGTACCTCGGGCTAAAATTTCGAAAAATGCGTGTGATTTTGCAGTACTGACGTGATCTTTGATTTGAACGGTGCAATTTCGCAAAGAACGGCGTGGTTCAAATCGCGGCAGGCTGGCCTCGTCCACCCATCACCAAGTCCATACTCATCCCGCCGATCCACATGCAGAAGAGCGCGAGCCAAGCCGTACCGGCAAAGATCGACCCGCCGGTGACACCTGCACCAATAGCACACCCACCAGCGAGCATCCCGCCAAACCCCATGAGCGCTGCACCGACCATGGCGTTGCGCATGGGGGTGGGGCCTTCGAAGCCCTGGAACTTCAATTCACCGGAAAAGAGGGCGGCGAGGAACGACCCGATGACCACGCCCGGCACCAGTCCGATGTCGAATTCTAGAACCGAAGAACGGTCGAGGAAGAACATCAACGTGTTGGCCGAGGGACCGGTGAAGGTCGCGCTTTCGATCTGCACAGGCTCAAAAGCCACAAGACTGAGCGCGTAGGTGAAGACCCACCCCATCGCAACGGCGAAGCCGACGCCTGATGCAAAGACCAGGCGCTGCCATCCGATCTGGTTGCGCCGTGACAGTTCCAGCGCAAGAAGGGCCGTAGCGAGGCCGAAAGCAAGCCCGGATCCGTCAGGCAGATGCAGCGTTGTCAGCAGGTCCATGTTCCGTCCGCCAGAGGTGATCCACATGGCTGCCAATTGATCTCGGACCGGAGCGAGCCAGCCCGTCAGGCTCATCTGAGCGACGACAGCAAAAATCAGGCCCGAGACTACGGAACGCAGGTTACCCGTTGCGGCAAGCACCAAGAGCCGTCCTGAGCATCCACGCGCGAGAACCATACCCGCGCCGAACATCAGCCCGCCGATGATCGCGCCTGACCAGCTTCCGGGAACGGCCATCATGCGGGCCTCGGTGGTGTCGATCAGGCCAAACATCTGTGCCGCCTGAACCCAGACCACGGCTGTTGAGAAGGTCAGAAGCCAGACCGCGACCTTGTCCTGCATCATGCCTCGGGCGAATTCGACCGTTGCCGCTCGCAGACAAAAGCGCGAGCGCTGGGCGGCCACACCAAAGGTGATGCCGGTGATCAGGCCAAACAACGCGGCAGTGGGTGCTTCGCCGATTTGGTCCACAAGGGTGACAAGGTCCATGGCGGTCTCCGTCCTGAGTTGGCCATGTATGCGCAGCAATGAATGTGTGGGCTTTGATTTGGATCAGATGGCGGGGCGACTTTAACGAAATCTCAGGGTTTGGACGCAATCCTTTCTCATGGATGCTATTTCATGGAATAATAAGGGGCATGGCTATGATGTGAATTTCTGCACAGAGGATGTTCTGGGGCAGCATGGCCCTCGCCAAGCGGGTAAAGCGGGCGTAAAGGAACGGCATGAAGCGCATTGTTCCCCTTGCAGACGCGCGTGACCTGCCAATTCATCGAAGGCCCATCACGCTGCTGTTCCTGATGGCGATCGCCATGCCCCTGTCCTTTGCGACATGGTCGGCGCTGCTGAATAACTTTGTCATCGAGGTGGCGCAGTTCGACGGTGCGGATATTGGCTGGCTACATACTGTACGCGAGATCCCGGGGTTTCTTGCTGTTGGCGTGATCGCGGTGATCATATTCATCCGGGAACAAACGCTCGCGATGATCTCGCTTGCCATGTTAGGCGTCGCGACAGCGATGACCGCTTATTTCCCTTCAATGGGAGGGCTGCTGTTCGTCACGCTGATCAGTTCGATCGGGTTTCATTATTATGAAACGGTGAACCAGTCGTTGCAGCTTCAATGGCTGCCCAAAGACCGCGCGCCGCAAATGCTTGGGCTCTTGGTGTCGGCGGCATCGGCGGCAACGCTGGTGGCTTACGGTGTGATCGTGGTTACATGGCGCGCCTATGACCTGAGCTACAATTTCGTCTACATGGTATCCGGGGCGTTGACGCTGATCATCGTGGCCTATTGCGTGCTGATGATGCCGCATTTCGAGGCGCCTAATCCGCAGGTCAAGAAGTTCATTCTACGCAAACGCTACTGGCTTTATTACGCGCTGCAATTCATGTCGGGCGCGCGTCGGCAGATCTTTGTCGTCTTCGCGGCCTTCATGATGGTGGAACGATTCGGGCTGGACGTGGACCAGATCACCAAGTTGATGCTGGTGACGCTTGTGGCAAACATGGTGCTCGCACCTATGCTGGGTCAGGTTGTGCACCGGTTTGGCGAACGCAATGCGATGGTTGTGGAATATGCGGGGCTGGTTATCGTATTTGTGCTTTATGGCGGAATCTACTGGTTTGGCTGGGGCGTCATGCTGGCCACGGTGCTGTATATCGTGAACAACATCTTCTTCGCGCTGGCCTTGGCGTTGAAGACCTATTTCCAGAAGATCGCCGATCCGGGGGACATCGCCCCGACTGCAGCCGTGGCGTTCACCATCAACCACATCGCGGCGGTCTTTTTGCCTGCACTTCTGGGGTACTTGTGGCTGATCTCACCCGGCGCGGTGTTTGCGTTGGCGGCGGGCATGGCGTGTGTGTCGTTGGTGCTGGCGCTGATGATTCCGCGCCATCCGGAACCGGGAAACGAAACCGTGTTCTCGGCGCTCGTCACTGCGCCGGCCGAGTGATCTTCATCGACACAACGGTGAAATATTGAAGAAGGTGATCTGTTCTTCGATCATCTCCATTTTAACTTTTGATGCACACCCACTGTCGGTCAACGCGGTGCCTTCAAGTGTTGTTGATCCACCTGACATGCTCACGCCTGAAAACGAGATTTCGGTATAAGGCTTAACACCGTCAAAAATCGCGACGATTTTCTGAGAATTTTCTTCGGTCTGTAGGGATTGGTGAAGGAACGCTCTGGCTTGTTCATGGTTTCCGGTGCTGCTGAGCATCAGGAAATCGCGCGCGACCGTGCGAGCACCCGAACTGAAATACATTATGGCGGCATAGCCGAGCACAGCAATTGCGGCGACCACGCCGATGATTTTAAGAAATTTTTTCATGATATATCTCGAATAATAGAACCTAGAATGGTTGTGGAGATTAAGTGACTACATCTGATGGGTCCACTTTTTTGTGGTGGCAGCCTTTCGGGCTGGTCAGGATCGGCAAAGGCGAGTAAGCCCCGCGCCAAAGCAATTGGGGATGGCCATGACCACGTTCACTGCATTCACCACCCTGCCTGACAAGGACTCGGCCGAGGCGCTGGGCGAAGCGTTGGAAGAGATGAGCACAGAGCCCTACGGCGTTGGTGTGTTCGAGATCGAAGACGGAAGCGGAATGTGGGAAGTCGGCGGATACTTCATGGATGCACCGGACGAGGTGGCGCTTGCCCTGCTGGCGGCGGCGCATGGGGCCAAGCCGTTCGTGGTGTCGGAACTTCCTGAAACCGATTGGGTCGCCAAGGTGCGGCGCGAGCTGGTGCCGGTGCATGCCGGACGGTTCTATGTCTATGGCAGCCACGATGCAGACACCGTACCCGAGGGGGTGGAGCCTTTGCTGATCGAAGCGGCGATGGCCTTTGGTACCGGGCATCACGGCACCACGCAGGGCTGTTTGCGCGCTTTGGATCGGTTAATCGATGCGGGTGTCACCTGTCACAATGTTGCGGATATCGGTTGCGGCACTGCGGTACTTGCGATGGCTGCGGCACGGACATGGCCCGAAACTGTCTATGCAAGTGACATGGATCAGGTCGCGGTGGACGTGGCTGAGGCGAATGTAGCGGCGAATGCGCTGACCGGGCATGTCGTTTGTCTTGAGGCAATGGGTTTCGAGCATCCGCAGCTGCATGAAGCTGCGCCGTTCGATCTGGTCTTCGCCAATATCCTCAAACAGCCTTTGATCGACCTTGCACCGCACATGGCCAGCCATCTGACATCAGAGGGATTCGTTATCCTGTCGGGCATCCTGAACGAACAAGGCGATGAAGTGGCAGAGGTATATGCACGAAATGGCATCAATACCTGGCATCGCGAAGAGATTGGTGACTGGACAACGCTAACGCTGCAAAAAGCACGGCCTTAAACGCGCCTCATTTACCTTTTTTTGCGGGTTTTCGCCGCAATTCAAGCGAATTTGCCACGTTTGCCCCATTCTTGCCACATTCTGCACCTATCTCGGTCAAATCCGGTAGGGGCCGGAACAAAGGCTGCTTCACATGACCAAACAGCAGGACATGTTTGACGAACGGTACCGCAAGGTACTCAAGCGCCACCGCCAATTGTCGCGTGGCTATGTCACAAAACTCGAAAAGACCGGTGTGATTGTGCACAAGCCCATGCGGCAGGCTCGCGAGCTGATGTCTTTCTCGGCTTTGTTGTTGCCCTTCGGTATTTTGTTTTTTCTGAAAGCGGCGATCGTAACTGTGCTGGGCGAGGACGGATATCGCCAGCAAGTCGATCTTCTTCGCGAAGGCGGGTTCATCGAACAGATGGGGGCCGTATTCATGCAGATCGACCCGATCACGGCACCCCTGTCGCGGATGCTGGCTTACATTATCGGCTGATCTCTCCGACCTTCTCTCTCTATTGCTCATGAAAAAAGCCGTGTCAGGGATACTGACACGGCTTTTTTTTTGGTCGGTGGATCGGTTCAGAACGAGTTGATGTCGCCGCGTGTGAGACCGATGTCTTCCAGTTCGTGATCGCTGAGCTGGCTGAGCGCGTTGCGTGTCTGGCGGGAATCGTTCCACGCGCTGAACACTGCGATCAGGGATGTTGCGAATGCGCCGAAGCCTTTGGAGCTTGCAGCATAGGTCGGGCGGGATGTGTCAAAAGCGGCCATGGCCATGTTCCTTGGGTAAATGGGGGAGAATTTCGTCTGACGGGCATGTAGTTGCGGAAATACGCGCCTTCAATTGTCGTTTGCGCATAGTTTTTATGCGGTTTGTGCATGGCTCATGGCATGAAATTTCTGCGCCTGCGAAATGAGAAAAATACGACACTTTTGAAGTCGTTTCTGGATTTCCGGAGTCAGAGTCGACCACCTATCATTCGTTTTCGACATCTCGTTTGCGTGATGGCATTTGTTTTGAACGCTTGGCGTTTGTTCGCGTTTCGTGCTAGCCGTGATACAAAAGCAACAAAGGCGCGAGCAGCATGCGTGTTTTGGGGATCGATCCGGGTCTGCGTTTCCTTGGTTGGGGCGTGATAGAGGCCGAAGGAAGTCGTTTGCGCCATGTCGCGAACGGTGTTTGCCTGTCTGGGACAGGAGAATTGGCGATGCGCCTTTTGGCCTTGCACACGGCGTTGACGGACGTGTTCCATCGGTATCAGCCCGAGACGGTTGCCATCGAAAAGACATTTGTGAACAAGGACGCGGTCGGTACGCTCAAGCTTGGACAAGCGCGGGGCGTGGCCTTGCTGGTCCCGGCGCAGTTCGGGCTTGAGATCGGGGAGTATTCTCCGAACTCGGTCAAGAAAACGGTTGTGGGTGTTGGTCATGCGGACAAGCGGCAGGTTGAACACATGGTCAAGATGCAACTGCCCGGTGCCGAGATTCACGGCTCGGACGCGGCGGACGCGCTGGCCATTGCGATTTGCCATGCGCATCACATGACAGGGCCGGGAATGAGGATGCGCGCATGATCGGGCGGATTGCAGGACGGATCGAATACAAGGCCGACGACCACGTGCTGATCGACGTGCGCGGTGTGGGGTATGTCGTCTATTGCTCGGATCGGGTTCTGTCGCAGATCGGGCGAACGGGAGAGGCGGCTGCGCTCTACACGGATTTGCTTGTGCGCGAGGATATCCTCCAGCTTTTCGGCTTCCCGACACTGGTGGAAAAGGAATGGCACAGGTTGCTGATGTCCGTGCAGGGCGTCGGTGCCAAGGCGTCGCTGGCGATCCTCGGGGCCTTGGGGCCGGACGGCGTGAGCCGCGCGATTGCGCTGGGCGATTGGAATTCAGTCAAGGCGGCCAAGGGGATTGGCCCAAAAACAGCGCAACGCGTGGTCAACGAATTGAAAGACAAGGCGCATTCGGTGATGGCGATGGCTGGGTCCGCGTCGGTTGCGGCTGTGGCGTCCGATGACGATGCTGTTATTGAACCCATAGCGACTGCGCCGTCGGCGCCTATCGCGGTTCCCACCGCGTCGGCACAAGCCGAGGCGCTGTCGGCGTTGGGCAATCTGGGCTACGCGCCCGGCGAGGCAGCAAGTGCCGTGGCGCAGGCGGCCGGAGAAGCGCCTGGAGCCGAGACGCCTGCTTTGATCCGCGCCGCGTTGAAGCTGTTGGCACCGAAAGGATAGGTCGATGGGCATGCTTATTGCGATCAATGCCCGACACTGGGTGAGGAGCGGCCATGTCCACTGATCCGATCATGCGGCCCGAGCCCTTGCCCGAGGATCGTGACCGCGCCTTGCGGCCGCAGATGCTGGACGATTTCGTGGGGCAGGCCGAGGCGCGCGCCAACCTGCGTGTGTTCATCCAATCGGCCCGGCAACGCGGTGAGGCGATGGACCACACCCTTTTTCACGGCCCGCCAGGATTGGGTAAGACGACGCTGGCGCAGATCATAGCGCGCGAACTTGGTGTCGGGTTTCGCATGACTTCGGGGCCGGTTCTGGCCAAGGCTGGCGATTTGGCGGCAATTCTGACCAATCTCGAAGCGCGGGATGTGCTGTTCATTGACGAAATCCACCGCTTGAACCCGGCGGTGGAAGAGGTGCTGTACCCGGCGCTTGAAGATTACGAACTGGACCTCGTAATCGGTGAGGGGCCCGCTGCCCGCACCGTGCGGATCGAATTGCAGCCGTTCACCTTGGTCGGTGCGACGACACGATTGGGGCTATTGACGACGCCCCTTCGCGACCGTTTCGGGATTCCGACGCGGCTTAATTTCTACACCGAGGATGAGCTGAACCTGATTGTTGCGCGCAACGCGGTGAAACTGGGCGTTGAGGCGGCCGCTGAAGGCGCGCGTGAGATCGCACGCCGGTCACGCGGCACGCCGCGGATCGCCGGGCGTCTGTTGCGCCGGGTGGTGGATTTCGCGGTGGTCGAGGGCGATGGCGTGGTGACCAAGGAATTGGCTGATGGTGCGCTGACGCGTCTTGGGGTGGACCGGCTGGGCCTCGACGGCGCGGACCGGCGATATCTGCAGCTGATCGCAGAAAACTATGCAGGCGGTCCGGTGGGGATAGAGACCCTGTCTGCAGCGCTGTCGGAAAGTCGCGATGCATTGGAAGAGGTGATCGAGCCTTACCTGCTTCAACAGGGCTTGATTCAACGAACGCCGCGCGGGCGGATGCTGGCGCAGAAGGCGTGGACGCATTTGGGCATGGCGGCTCCCAAGGTGCCGGGGCAAAGCGACCTATTCGGTCAGGCCTGACTTGCCCGGCGCAGCACCCTGTGCCAGAGGTCGGACTTGCATATTTGGAAAAAGAAGAAGCAGGGGGTCGGTGCCTCATGATGGACGCAGCCGAGGTGGAGCGGTTTTTCACGCGCTCTGATGGAAGTTACCTGTTCGCCCGTTGGGGGCGGCCGATTGCGCCGATCGTCTTCGGGGTCGAGGATGCGACCTTGGCCGTTGTGAAGGGCGCTCTGGAGGCGGTTTGCGCGATGGCTGGGCACCACATGGCCGAGACCGATCCCGAACTGGGCACCAACGTGATGATGTTCTTCTTCCGCGACTGGAACGAGTTGCTGGATGTGCCGGATCTGGACCGGCTGATCGACGGTTTGGCGCCATTGGTGGCCAAGCTTTCGGCGGCGGAAGCAAACCAGTATCGGGTGTTCCGCTTTGACGCGGCTGGCGCGATCAAGGCCTGTTTCGTGTTTCTGCGCATGGATGACGTGATGTCGTCGCAACCCGCCGAGACACTGGCGTTGAGCCAGGTGGTTCAGTCTGTGGTGCTCTGGTCGGATACGGCCTTTACTGATCGTTCTCCTTTGGGACAGTTGGAAGACGGTCGAGTGGTGTTGCGGCCCGAGATCGGCGCGCTGATCCGGGCGGCTTATGATCCGGTGATGCCTGCCATGGCAGATGATCCGGCCCATGCGCTGCGTCTGTCAGCGCGGATGCAGGTGGCACACGGAGGTGCGAACTGATGGTCCATGAATTGCCAATCCGTGTGTATTACGAAGACACTGATATGGGCGGGATCGTCTATTACGCCAATTATCTGCGGTATATCGAACGGGCGCGGTCAGATTGGGTGCGGTCCTTGGGCGTTGATCAGAACGCGATGCGGGAAAAAGACGGCGTGGTTTTTGTGGTTCGGCGGGTTGAAGCGGATTACCTGAAGCCTGCGAAATTCGACGATGAGCTGCTTGTTCGAACAGTGGTCAAGGCGGTCACGGGGGTGCGCTTAATCATGTCCCAAGAGGTCATTCGCGGCGACGATTTGCTATTTCAGGCCGAGGTGACGGTTGTCTGCGTCGGCGAGGGCGGTGCGCCGGCGCGGCTTCCGGCGAATATCCGCCGTCGTATTCACTAGCCAGCCGGAAACCGTACGTTATGACGCCAATGTGTTGGCGTTTCCCCTGCAATTGCGGTAATGATGCTGGTAATCAGAGCCCGACCAATAGGGGCCAACCGGCTAAAGAGCAGGCAGATGGAAGCAGAAACACTTGCGCTGGCGCAGGAGATTGATTTCTCCATGTGGGGCCTTTTTGCGCGCGCGACATTGACGGTCAAACTCGTGATGGTGATGTTGATGATCGCGTCCTTCTGGGCGTGGGCAATCATCTTTGAAAAAATCATCTCGTATCGCAAAGCGCGGGCCGAGGCGGCAGAGTTTGACCGGGCCTTCTGGTCAGGCGAGCCGCTCGATGAATTGTTCGACCAGATTGGTCCGGAACCGGATGGGCGCGCGAAAAAGGTCTTTGCGGCGGGCATGACGGAATGGCGACGGTCACACCGGGATGATGGTGGGTTGATCGCAGGTGCGCATGCGCGGATCGACCGGTCGATGGATGTGGCGATCCAGAAAGAGGCCGAGGATTTGCAGAAGAACCTCGCTGTTCTCGCGACCGTTGGATCGGTCGCGCCCTTCGTTGGTCTGTTCGGCACGGTTTGGGGCATCATGCACGCCTTCGTTGAGATTGCGCAGCAGCAGAACACATCGCTGGTTGTTGTGGCGCCGGGTATTGCAGAGGCGCTTCTGGCGACGGGCCTGGGCCTGTTGGCCGCGATCCCGGCAGTGGTTTTTTATAACAAGCTTTCAGCTGACAGCGACCGTATCCTTGCGGGCTACGAATCCTTTGCCGATGAATTTTCTACCATACTCAGCCGCCAGTTGGACAGCTGAGCGATGGGGGGTGGCGTCGTCAAATCAGGCGGAGGCGGCGGGCGCAGGCGGCGCAAAGGCCGCGCCATGCCGATGTCGGAGATTAACGTCACGCCCTTTGTCGACGTGATGATGGTGCTTTTGATCATCTTCATGGTGGCGGCGCCCTTGCTGACGGTCGGTGTGCCGGTCGAGTTGCCGAAAACGGCAGCTTCAGCGTTACCGTCCGAGACAGAAGAGCCATTGACGGTGACCATCTCTGCCGACGGGATCGTATCTATCCAGAACACCGAAGTGCCGCGCGAAGACCTTGTTCCGCGGTTGCGGGCGATTGCGGCAGAACGCGCCGATGACCGGGTGTTCCTGCGGGCTGATGGCACCGTGACCTATGAGGTCGTGGCGCAGATCATGGGCGCGCTGAATGCCGGTGGATTCAGTTCGATCGGGTTGGTGACGGATATCGGGGGTCCCGCGCTTGACGGGTCGGATGGCTGAGGCGCGCAGTGCATACGGGCCATTATATCTCGGGAGGTGCCCATGGGATTTTGATCCTCTGGGCACTGGTCGGCGGCATGTTGCGCAGTGATCCGCCAGAAGTTCAGGTGGCCGATGTGTCGGTCATTTCCGAGGCGCAATTCGCCGCGATGATGCAGCCTCAAGCGGCACCAACGCTTGGTTCTGAGCCAACCGCGTTGCCGCAACCCGACATCGAAGAGCAGCCCCCCGAACCGCCCGCTGCAGAGGTCCAGCCTGTCCCGACGCCAGAGCCGGTGGAGCCCGAGGTGTCAGAACCTGACCCGGTGCCGCAGCCCGTGACGCCAACACCAGAGCCTGAGGTGGTCGAAACCTTGCCGCAGCCGCCCGCACCTGAACCAGTGCCCGAGGTCGACGCGCCCGAAGTGGCGCTGCGTCCGATCCCGCGACCGGCCCCGCGTGTCGCGCCTGAAGCCGTGCCGGAACCCGCACCCGAAACAGATGTAGCCCCCGACGTTCAAGAGACTGTCGAGCAGTCGGAAACCCCGGACGTGACCGAGAGTGAGGAGCAACAGGCAACGGCGCCCGAGGCGGCAGCGACCGAGATCGTAACCGAAGCCGAAGAGCCTGCGCGCGCGCCAAGCGCATCTGTGCGCCCGCAGGTCCGACCCAGCCGTCCTGCGCCAACGCCGCCGCAGACAGCCGAGGCTCCATCCGAACCTGCTTCGACGCCTCCTGCCGAGGCTGAACCGCAGCAAGATACCGCCGCTGCAGATGCAACAGCATCGGCTATCGCTGGCGCGCTTGAGGAGGCTTTGTCCGGAGCAAGCACCGGTACGACAAGCGGGCCTCCGCTGACGCAGGGCGAAACAGACGGCTTTCGCATCGCGGTGCAGGATTGCTGGGTCGTGGATGTTGGATCGCAGGCTGCGGACGTGACAGTGACGGTTGGATTCGAAATGGATCGTTCCGGGCGCGTTGTGAGTTCAAGTCTGAGACTGCTGTCGTCGGACGGCGGCAGCGGAACGGCCGTCGACACGGCGTTCCAAGCGGCGCGCCGCGCGATTTTGCGGTGTCAGGGCGATGGGTATAGTCTGCCGCCAGAGAAATTTGACCAGTGGAAGGCCGTCGAGATGACGTTCAACCCCGAGAGTATGAGGATCCGATGAAACAGATCATCGCGTCACTGTTGGCTGTATTTCTAACGGCGGTCAGCGCGCCGGGTGTGGCTCTGGCGCAAAGCGGGCCACTGCGCATCGAGATCACCGAAGGGGTGATTGAACCTTTGCCTTATGCCGTGCCCGATTTCGTCGCAGAAAGCGCGGGGGGGCAGCAGCTTGCACAGCAGATTGCGCGAGTGGTGGCCGAAGACCTGACAGGAACAGGTCTTTTCCGCGAAGTCCCGCGTGAGGCGCATATCAGTCAGATCACCAGTTTTGGCAGCCCAGTGCAGTTTGCCGATTGGAAGGCGATCAATGCGCAGGCGCTGATCACCGGGGCGGTGAGTTCGGAAGGGGGCCGTGTTGTGGTCAAGTTCCGGGTGTGGGACGTGTTTGCAGGCACCGAGCTGGGGCAGGGCATGCAGTTCGCGGGCACCGCGGATGGCTGGCGCCGGATGGCGCATAAGGTGGCGGACCAAGTCTACAGCCGGATTACCGGCGAGTCGGGTTATTTCGACAGTCGAGTGGTCTTCGTGTCGGAAAGCGGTCCAAAGGACCAGCGCGCCAAGCGTTTGGCGGTGATGGATTACGACGGCGCGAATGTGCAATACCTGACGGGTGGCAACGCGCTTGTTCTTGCGCCGCGCTTTTCGGAGGACGGTCAGAGGGTGCTTTATACCAGCTACGAAACCGGAATGCCGCGCGTTCATGTGCTTGAGGTTGGAACTGTGCAAAGCCGCATTCTGCAAGGCCAAGACGGCGTCATGAGCTTTGCGCCGCGTTTTGCGCCGAATGGTCAGACGGTGGTCTATTCGCTGACGCAAGGATCGAATACAGATATCTGGGCCATGGATATCGCCAGTGGTGGCTCGCGCCAGTTGACCAGCGCTCCGTCGATTGAAACCGCGCCGAGCTATTCCCCCGATGGCAGTCAGATCGTGTTCGAAAGTGACCGGTCGGGCACCCAACAATTGTATGTCATGTCTGCCTCTGGTGGCGAGGCGCGTCGGATCAGCTTTGGCCAAGGCCGATATTCAACACCGGTGTGGTCACCACGTGGCGACATGATTGCCTTTACCAAGCAGAACGCGGGTCGTTTTCATATCGGCGTGATGCGCACGGATGGCTCTGAAGAGCGGCTGCTGACCGCGTCTTTTCTGGATGAGGGTCCGACTTGGGCCCCGAATGGGCGCGTGATCATGTTTGCGCGAGAAACACAGGGCGCACAGGGGTCATCTTCGCTTTATACGGTCGATATCTCGGGTCGAAATCTCAAGCGGGTACGTACTCCCGAAGGCGCGTCAGACCCAAGCTGGGGGCCGCTACAGTGAACGGGAAGATGGCATCAGACCTTACTGAGCAGACATCAGAATTTTCATATGAGAATTTTGAGACACGGCAGATGGCTAGGCGCAGCGATGCGGCTGTGATAGTTTCCGACAAAACATAAGAGAGCAGGATCTCCCATGCGACTTACCGCCAAACTCACGATGCTGATGGCCGTTCTGGCTGTATCGGCCTGTACCAATGCCAACCGCTTTGACAATGACGCCGTCGATCTGAACGCTGCCACGGGCAGCGCCGGCGGCATCCTTCCGGGCAGTGCCAGCGATCCAAGGTCGCCTGCCTATTTCCAACAAACAGTTGGGGATCGGGTTCTTTTTGCGGTCGACCAGTCGACGCTCAGCCCCGAAGCGCGTGCAACGCTGGACGGACAGGTTCAGTGGCTGCTGACAAATTCCGATTATAACGCCGTGATCGAAGGTCATGCCGACGAGCAGGGCACACGCGCCTACAACCTTGCCTTGGGCGCGCGACGGGCGAATTCGGTCATGGAGTATCTTGTCGCGCAGGGTATTCCGACCAACCGTCTGCGCTTTGTCAGCTACGGCAAGGAACGTCCGATTGAAATCTGCTCGGACGAGTCGTGCTATGCCAAGAACCGGCGGGCTGTGACAATCATTTCCGCTGGATTGACCGGCTGACGGAGACTGCGATGCGTTTGGGTGGGGTTCTTCTGAGTTGTGTTTTGGCGCTTGCTCCATTTGCCGGGCAAGCGCAGGAAACACTTGCGGATATCCGGCAGGACATGTCGGTGCTGTTCGTCGAGATCCAAAAGCTCAAACGCGAGCTGAGCACCACCGGTGGCACTTCGGTGGCACTGCCTTCCGGCGCTCTGGATCGCATAAACGCAATCGAGAGCGAACTACAACGTCTGACAGCCAAGACTGAAGAGCTTGAGTTTCGCGTCGGTCGCGTTGCCGAGGATGGCGCACGGCGGCTGGGCGATTTGGAATTTCGCCTCTGCGAATTAGAGACTGGTTGCGACATCGGCAGCTTAGGGCAGGTTCCTACTCTGGGGGGGGCGTCTGACACGCCGTCCGCGCCGACCGCCCCTATTGCAAACCCGCAGACCGGAGGAACACAACTGGCTGTTGGCGAAGAAACAGACTTTCGGCGAGCCGGGGAGGCGCTCGCCAGCGGTGACTTTCAATCCGCCGCTGACCAGTTTGCGGCCTTTCGCCAGACCTATCCGGGCGGACCGCTAGAAGCGCAGGCGCTGGTCGCAGAAGGACGCTCCCTTGAGGGGTTGGGCAATACCCGCGATGCGGCGCGCAGATATCTGGACGCATATGCAGGGTATCCAGACGATACGGCAGGGCCCGAAGCTTTGTGGCGGCTCGGGGCTGCTTTGGGCGCGCTTGGCAATCTGGCCGAGGCCTGTGTGACCTTGAACGAGGTGTCCGGGCGATATCCCGGGAGCAGTGATGCCATCGCTCAGGCGGAGGCGGCAAAAGCCCGGTACAATTGCCAGTGACTGATGCACCGCTGTCGCAGCGGTTTGCCGATGCCATGGGCCAGCTGCTTGGCCCTGATTTTCCCACCGATCTCGGCTTGGCCATTTCTGGCGGAGGCGACAGCATGGCGATGCTTTACCTCACCCACAATTGGACCCGCGAATACGGGGTTCGGCTGTGGGGTGTCACTGTTGACCACGGTTTGCGGGCAGAAAGTGCGGCAGAAGCCGCCATGGTGGCAGAGGAATGTGCCACTTTGGGCTGGCCACACGCGACACTGCGTTGGCACTGGGATGGATCAGGCAATGTGCAGGATGCCGCGCGGCGTGCGCGCTTGGCTTTGATCGACCGGTGGCGCGGGAACGTGCGGCACGTTCTGTTTGCTCACACCCGCGATGATCAGGCTGAAACGGTATTGATGCGTTTGGCGCGCGGATCGGGCGTTGACGGATTGGCTGGGATGCGCGCGGCGCGAGAGATAGCACCGCACGCGCGCAACGTTCTGGAACTGACGTCACAGGATATGAGCGGCGATGCGCCACCGCGCAATGAGGTTCAGCCGGGGTATCAGGTGCTGCGCCCCTGTCTCGATCTGGGACGGGCAGAACTCAGGCATTACCTGACTGTGCTCAAAGGGCGTTGCGTGGATGACCCAAGCAATGAGAACACCGATTTCGAGCGCGTGCGCATTCGCAAGTTCTTAGCACTTTTGCAGCAAGAAGGCTTTGCGACGGGTGTGCTGTCGGATACCGCGCGCCGCATGTCCCGTGCGCGTGACGGTTTGACGGCCCGTTTGGTCGAAGCGGTGCGGTTGCTGTGCTCAGATGCACCACTGGGGCAGGTGATTGTTGATCGCGATGGCTTTGCCGCGCTTGACGATGAGACACGCTTGCGGTTGCTGACTGCCGCGTTGCGGTATGTCTCGGGTTCTGAATATCGGCCCCGCGCTGCGTCAAGCGAGGCTTTGTTGCAGCAGATTCTGTCTGGCGGCGGCGGAACGCTACATGGTGCAGAAGTGCTCGTGGAGAAGACAAACCTCCGGATCCTGCGCGAGGTTGCCGCTGTTTCGGGTGATGTTGCCCCGTTGGGAGGCTTTTGGGACAACCAGTGGCATCTGGAAGGTTCCGTTGAACCTCTGCCCAAGACCGCGGTGGTTCGTGCTTTAGGCGAAGATGGGTGGTGTCAGATCGAAGACAGAGCCGGTTTGACGGTGCCGTTTCGCGGGGCTCTTTCGGCGCCTTCGGTCTGGTTGGGGTCAACGCTCTTGGCCTGTCCCGTTCTTGGGCTTGGGCCTGAAATGTGTGTCAGTCGCCATGTGCTTGGGCGGCCCGACACAGGTTTTGAGGCATTTTGTCTTTCGCATTGAACCCGGGCTGCGCATGTCTATGTTAAGGGGCAAGAGACGCGGGCCGTCCCGCCCCTGTCAATTTCAGGAGAATTTTCCTTGGGCAACGCACGCAATATCGCCTTTTGGGTCGTCCTATTCCTGCTGATCCTTGCTCTTTTCAACATCTTCTCTGGTGGTGGAAACACATTGCAGAGTCGCGAAATCAGCTATTCCGACTTCGTTTCGGCAGTTGAGAATAATACGGTCAGCTCGGTCACGCTGGATGGCGAACAGCTTCGCTTCCGCAGCACTGATGGGTCGGACTACATCACGATCAAACCGGAAGACGCGACAGTGACCGATCTTTTGATCGACAACAACGTCCCGATCCGGGCTGAGCAACAGCAACAATCCGGCTTCCAGTCCTTCTTGCTGAGTTTGCTTCCCTTCCTGCTGCTTATCGGTGTGTGGATCTACTTCATGAATCGTATGCAAGGTGGCGGCAAAGGTGGCGCGATGGGCTTTGGCAAGTCCAAAGCCAAGTTGCTCACCGAGAAACATGGTCGTGTGACCTTTGACGATGTGGCAGGGATCGACGAAGCCAAGGAAGAACTTGGTGAGATCGTAGAGTTCCTGCGCAACCCACAGAAATTTTCTCGTCTTGGTGGTAAAATTCCCAAGGGCGCGCTGCTTGTCGGACCTCCCGGAACCGGTAAAACGCTGCTTGCACGTGCAATCGCGGGCGAAGCGGGCGTACCGTTCTTCACCATCTCTGGTTCGGACTTTGTGGAAATGTTCGTCGGTGTCGGTGCAAGCCGCGTCCGTGACATGTTCGAACAAGCCAAGAAAAACGCGCCTTGCATCGTGTTCATCGACGAAATCGATGCTGTGGGCCGTGCCCGAGGCGCTGGCTATGGCGGTGGCAATGATGAACGCGAACAGACCCTGAACCAGCTTCTGGTCGAAATGGATGGGTTCGAGGCGAATGAAGGTGTGATCATCGTTGCGGCGACCAACCGTCGTGACGTGCTTGACCCCGCCCTTCTGCGTCCGGGCCGTTTTGACCGCCAGGTCACGGTGCCGAACCCTGACATCAAAGGCCGCGAGAAAATCCTTGGCGTGCATGCGCGGAAGACACCGCTTGGTCCGGATGTGGACCTGCGTATCATCGCGCGCGGCACACCCGGTTTCTCGGGTGCCGATCTGGCCAACCTCGTGAACGAAGCGGCCCTTATGGCGGCACGTGTCGGACGTCGTTTTGTGACGATGGAAGATTTCGAGAACGCCAAGGATAAGGTCATGATGGGGGCGGAGCGCCGTTCTATGGTGCTGACGCCCGACCAGAAAGAGAAAACTGCCTATCACGAAGCGGGCCATGCCGTTGTCGGTTTGGCGTTGCCTCAGTGTGATCCGGTCTACAAAGCCACGATCATCCCGCGTGGCGGTGCATTGGGTATGGTGGTGTCGTTGCCGGAAATCGACCGTCTGAACTGGCACAAATCCGAGTGCGAGGAAAAGCTGGCCATGACAATGGCAGGCAAGGCGGCTGAGATCATCAAATACGGCCCCGAGAACGTGTCGAACGGACCTGCGGGTGACATCCAGCAGGCGTCGGCTTTGGCTCGTGCGATGGTGCTTCAGTGGGGCATGTCGGACAAGGTAGGAAATATCGACTACCGCGAAGCCGCCGAAGGCTATAGCGGCAACACGGCTGGCTTCTCGGTTTCGGCAAATACGAAAGAGATGATCGAGCAAGAGGTCAAACGCTTCATTCAGGATGCGTACGATCGCGCCTTTGCCATCCTTACAGAGCGTAAGGATGAGTGGGATCGACTGGCGCAGGGCTTGTTGGAATACGAAACGCTGACCGGTGAGGAAATCAAACGCGTCATGCGGGGCGAGTCGCCGCATTCGGGCGATGGTGATGAGTCGGGCGGTGCACCTGAAACGCCGAGCATTACGGCGATTCCCAAGACCAAACCAAAGTCGAAAGCTCGTAAGGATGATGGCGATCTGGAGCCGGAACCCACTGTCTGATCGATAAAACTTTGACATTCGAAACCCCGGCGTCTGCGTGGCGCCGGGGTTTTGTTTTCTGAACGTGCACCTTTCGGGTTGTTCTTTTGGGTAGAGCAGGGTCTCTAGCTGCCAACTGAACCGGAGGTGATCCCATGCCAGCATTGAAACCTACCGAATTCATCGCGGAGGTCTGTTGGATTGGCCGTGTGCCCGTGCAAGGCGAGAGCATTCTGTCCGCGCAGACAGACCGTTTGGAGCTGGGCTTTGACGGCCCGGAGGGCGAGCGGCATTCCGGGCGCACGCGACCGTCCTGCAGCCGTGTCACAACTCAATATCCCCGAGGCACCGAGATTGCGAATGTGCGGCAATTGTCGGTTCTGTCGGCGGAAGACCTGACCGCCATTGCAATGGAAATGGGATTAGAGGCGATCGATCCCGTCTGGCTGGGTGCGTCGCTCGTGATCAAGGGAATCCCGGATTTCACCCTCGTCCCACCGTCGTCGCGCCTGCAGGGGCCGGACGGGGTCACTCTGATCATCGACATGGAAAACCGCCCATGCCATCTTCCAGCCCGCGAGATCGAGGCGCTGCATCCCGGCAAGGGAAAGGCATTCAAGGCTGCGGCGCAGAATCGCCGAGGTGTGACAGCGTGGGTCGAACGACCGGGAATGCTGGTTTTGGGGCAAAATTTACGCCTGCACGTGCCGGATCAACCGGTCTGGCCGCATCTGGACAAGGCCCGCGCGTCACTGAAACGCTGAGATGTTTCCGATTGGCGACGCCGCGGTGTCAATCCCGCCGCAGTTTCGCCGGGAAGTGTCGGTTTCACCGTGCCATGGCTCTGGTGCACAAAGGTATGCGTTGGGCAAATGACGTTCCGAACAGGGGAGCCCTTTCATGTCGTACAAATCGGATATCGAGATCGCCCGCGAGGCGCAAAAGCGCCCCATCATGGAGATCGGGGAGAAAATCGGGATTGGGTCGGACGACCTGCTGCCCTATGGCCACGACAAGGCCAAGGTCAGCCAGTCCTTCATCAACTCGGTGCAGGATCGCCCAAATGGCAAGCTGATCCTTGTCACCGCGATCAACCCGACACCTGCGGGTGAAGGCAAGACCACAACAACGGTCGGTCTTGGGGATGGTCTGAACCACATTGGCAAGAAAGCCATGATCTGCATTCGCGAAGCCTCGCTTGGGCCGAACTTCGGCATGAAGGGCGGGGCTGCTGGTGGCGGCTATGCGCAGGTGGTTCCGATGGAGGACATGAACCTGCACTTCACTGGCGATTTCCACGCCATCACCAGTGCGCACAGTCTGCTTTCGGCGATGCTCGACAACCATATCTACTGGGGCAACGAGCAGGATATCGACACCCGCCGCGTTGTCTGGCGTCGTGTCGTCGACATGAACGACCGGGCGTTGCGACAGATCACTTGCTCGCTCGGCGGTGTGGCAAACGGCTTCCCGCGTGAGGCTGGATTTGACATCACCGTGGCGTCCGAAGTTATGGCCATCCTCTGTCTCGCAAATGATCTGAAGGATTTGGAAAAGCGTCTGGGCGACATGATCGTGGCCTACCGGCGCGATCGCAGCCCGGTGTTCTGCCGTGACATCAAAGCTGCAGGCGCGATGACGGTGCTGCTCAAGGACGCGATGCAGCCGAACCTCGTGCAGACCTTGGAAAACAACCCGGCCTTTGTGCATGGCGGCCCGTTTGCCAATATCGCACATGGATGCAACTCGGTGATCGCGACGACAACGGCGCTGAAGCTGGCGGATTACGTGGTGACTGAAGCCGGATTCGGGGCCGATCTGGGCGCCGAGAAGTTCATGAACATCAAGTGCCGCAAGGCGGGCATTGCGCCGTCGGTGGTGGTTTGCGTCGCCACAGTTCGCGCGATGAAGATGAACGGCGGCGTCGCCAAGGCTGATCTGGGGGCCGAGAATGTGGAGGCGGTCAAGAAGGGCTGCCCGAACCTGGGCCGTCACATCGAGAACCTCAAGTCGTTCGGCGTGCCGGTGGTTGTGGCGATCAACCACTTTGTCACTGACACCGACGCCGAAGTTGAGGCGATCAAGGCCTATGTGAAAGAGCATGGTGCAGAGGCGGTGCTGTCGCGCCATTGGGAGCTTGGGTCCGCAGGCTCTGCCGATCTGGCGCGTAAAGTCGCCGAGGTGGCGGATGCGGGGCAGGCGAACTTTGCGCCGATCTACCCGGACGAGATGTCCCTGGCCGACAAGATCCAGACCATCGCCAAGCGCATCTACCGCGCGGACGAAGCGCTGATGGATCAGAAGATCCGCGACCAGCTCAAGCTTTGGGAAGATCAGGGCTACGGCCATTTGCCCGTCTGCATGGCGAAGACACAGTATTCGTTCACAACCGACCCGAACCGGCGCGGTGCGCCGACCGGCCATTCGGTGCCGGTGCGCGAAGTGCGCCTGTCGGCCGGTGCCGGGTTTGTCGTGGTGGTCTGCGGTGAGATCATGACCATGCCGGGCCTGCCGCGCGTGCCATCAGCGGAGAACATCCACCTGAACGATGCAGGCCAGATCGAAGGGCTGTTTTAAGCTGATGGCGGGTGGGCTCTCGGGCTTTGCCCATCGCCCCACCCGCCATCCCGCAAGGTGCATCTGACGGCCGCCTGTTCGCGGATGGGTTCAGGCGCGTTTGCATATTTGGAAAAAGAAGAAGGACAGACCATGAGCGCTCGGATTATCGACGGAAAGGCTTTTGCCGCGACAGTGCGCGGGAAGGTGGCAGACCACGTGGCCCGGTTGAAATCCGATCACGGCATCACGCCGGGATTGGCGGTTGTGCTCGTGGGTGAAGACCCGGCAAGCGAGGTCTATGTCGCGGCCAAGCATAAACAGACGGTCGAGGTTGGCATGGCATCGTTTGAGCACAAGCTGCCTGCGGACGTGTCCGAGGCTGATCTATTTGCCCTGATCGACCAGTTGAACGCAGATCCCAATGTGCATGGCATCCTGTGCCAGTTCCCGGTGCCGGATCATCTGGATGAACGTGCTGTTGTCGCGCGGATTGATCCGGCCAAGGATGTGGACGGGTTGAGTGTGGTCAATGCCGGTCTTCTGGCCAGTGGCGAAAAGGGGCTGGTGTCCTGTACGCCGCTGGGGTGTCTTATGCTGCTTCGCGACCAGATCGATGCCATGTCGGGGCTGGACGCAGTTGTAATCGGGCGGTCAAACCTGTTCGGCAAGCCGATGGCGCAATTGCTGCTGCAGGAAAACTGCACCGTGACCATCGCACATTCGCGCACCAAGGATCTGGCGGCTGTCTGCCGTCGTGCGGATATTCTTGTTGCAGCGGTGGGCCGGGCCGAGATGGTCAAAGCCGACTGGGTCAAGCCCGGCGCGACGGTGATCGACGTGGGCATCACCCGCATTCCGCATCCCGATAAACCGGGCGCGACCAAGCTATTGGGTGATGTTGATTTTGCGCAGGTGTCCAAGGTCGCCGGTGCGATCACTCCGGTGCCGGGCGGGGTGGGGCCGATGACGATCGCCTGTCTGCTGGCCAATACCCTGACCGCATGCTGCAGGGCGCTTGGGGTGGCAGAGCCCGAAGGCCTTACAGCATAGGGAGACGCCGGGCGCTTGCCCGGCTTTGCTATTTCTGGGCCTTGGGCAGTGCGCAGAGCATTTCAAACAGCAGGTTCGATGCGATCAAGGCAGTGTTGCCCGTGGTGTCGAACGGTGGCGACACTTCGACCAAGTCCCCGCCGACAAGGTTTAACCCTGCGCAGCCCCGCACGATTTCCAACGCCTGCCACGTGCTGAGACCGCCCATCTCGACCGTGCCAGTGCCGGGGGCGAAGGCGGGATCGAGACTGTCGATGTCATAGCTGAGATAGACTGACGCATCGCCGATCTTTTCGCGGATGTCTGCCATGAGCGGGGCCAGCGATTTGTACCAGCATTGTTCGGCAGGGATCACCGTCCAGCCCTGATCGCGCGCCCAGTTCCAGTCGTCCGGTGAATATCCTGATCCGCGCAGGCCGATCTGCCAGACCTTGTCGTTTTGCAGGCAGCCTTCCTCCCATGCGCGGCGGAAGGGGGTGCCGTGGGCTTCTTTCTCGCCGAACATCTCGTCGCTTGTATCGGCATGAGCGTCGATATGGATCAACGCGACAGGCCCGTGCTTTTCCTTGATCGCGCGCAGGATCGGCCATGTCAGAGTGTGATCGCCGCCGAGTGTCAGGGGGATCGTGTCGTGTTTCAGAATCTCGCGGTATTTGTCGGTGATGATGCCGATGGTTTTTTTCAGATCGAAGGTGTTGACCGCGACATCGCCAATGTCCGCCACCTGCATACATTCGAACGGTGCCGCGCCGGTCGCCATGTTATACGGGCGGATCATGCGGCTTTCTTCGCGGATCTGGCGTGGGCCTAAGCGGGTGCCGGGGCGGTTCGATGTGCCGTGATCCATCGGGATGCCGACAAAACAGGCGTCGAGCCCTTCAGCCGTGGGTTGCGCGGGCAGGCGCATCATTGTGTTTGGGCCAGAAAACCGGGGGGAGTCGTTGCCGCCTAAGGGCTGATTGTATGTCGGCATTTACTGTTCCTTCAAAGGTCGACAGGCATCATGGTGCCGATGAGACAGGCGATATGGCGTTCGGTGCCATCGGTTTCGGCATAGACATCAGAGGCCACGACGATCAAACGGCGTCCGGGTTTGATCACCCGGCCACGGGCGATCAGACGATCGCCAATGGCCGGGGCCAGCAAGTTGATTTTAATCTCTGCAGTGACAACTTCCTGATGGTCGGGGATCAGGGTCAGGGCGGCATAGCCTGCTGCGCTGTCGCCGATGGAAAAGGTCAGGCCGGCATGACCAAAGCCCTGCTGCTGGCGAGAGCCTGGCAGAATCGGGGCAGTGATTGTCACGGTGCCTTGGCCGGTTTCGATCAGTTGGGCGCCCAAGGTGGCCATCATGGATTGACTGTCAAAGCTGGCTTGAATGCGGGGGTTCGTAGTCATGCGAAACAGTGAGCATGCCGCGCAGGTCAAGACAAGGGGGCGCGGCCCGGCATAGGGATCTTGCACGGCGTCGGCCCGGTCAGGATGGCCTCAGCCGTGGGGGACATCAGGCGTGTCAGGGCAGGGTCGTGGCTGTGTAACCCACCGGTGAAGGCACCATAGGCGGGAAGGATCAAACGGGTTGCATCAAACAGGAAACACGGGCGCGTCAGAGCTCGGCCTCTTAGCGAAAGCGTGGCTTTGGGGTGGTAATGCCCGGTGACTTCGCCCGGTGTTGGGGTGGCTTCTGCGATATGGCGAAAGGTGAGTGGGCCGACCATGAGGCTGTGCCGGTGTGTGCCGCCAAGCTGAACGGGATCGGGGTCGTGGTTGCCTTCGATCCAAACCCAATCAACACCCGCTTGCAGCCTTGTCAGGGTCAGGAGGTCGGAGTCGGGCAGGGCTGTTTGAAGCGTCGGCGCATCAAAGCTGTCGCCAAGACAGATCACGCGGCGCGCATTGGTGGTATCAAGATCGTTGAACAGACGCGTGAGTGTTTCGGTTGTTTCATAGGGCGGCAGTTGCGCGCCACCAAAGCGGGCGGCACGCGCGGATTTTCCCAAGTGCAAGTCGGATACGACAAGCAGGGTTTGCGAAGGCCAATAAAGCGCGCCCGAGGGCAGGGCATGCAAGGTTTCGGAACGAAAGGAAAACTCAAGGTTGTTCATGATTTGTTCATTGCCCGACTTTAGACGGTTGGCAAGGGCCAATGGCCCCTGTCACAACATGGCGGGCACAACTTGATCAGGCGGGCGGTGTCCGTCGGCAAATGTCTTGACGTTTATGATGACTTTCTCGCCCATTTCCAGACGGCCCTCCTGCGTGGCCGATCCCATGTGGGGGAGCATGACAACATTCGGCATGTTGCGCAGTTCGGGATTGCCGCGATGGCCGTGTTCATAGACGTCGAGGCCTGCGCCCGCCAATTCGCCTGTCTTGAGCATGCGGGTCAGGGCATTTTCGTCGATCACCTCTCCGCGCGAGGTGTTCACGATAACTGCGCTGGGTTTGAGCAGTTTCAACCGCCGCGCGTTAAGCAGGTGGAAGGTCGACGGTGTGTGCGGGCAATTGACGGACAGAACGTCCATGCGTGCGACCATCTGGTCGAGGCTTTCCCAATAGGTCGCTTCAAGCGCGTCCTCTATTTCTGGGCGCAGGCGGCGCCGGTTGTGATAGTGGATTTGCATGCCAAACGCCTTGGCGCGGCGGGCAACGGCCTGCCCGATGCGTCCCATGCCAAGGATGCCCAAACGGCGTCCACCCAGACGACCGCCAAGGAATGCGGTCGGGGCCCAGCCTTGCCAATCGCCGGTCTGCATGACGCTGAGGCCTTCCTGAAGGCGACGCGTGACGCTCAGCATCAGGGCAAGCACCATGTCGGCTGTGTCTTCAGTGACGACACCGGGCGTGTTCGATACAAGAATGCCACGGCTGCGGGCGGTGTCGACGTCGATGTGATCAACGCCAGCGCCGAAATTAGCGATCAGGCGCAGACGCTCTCCGGCTTGGCCGATCAGGCCTGCGTCGATCCGGTCTGTGACAGTTGGAACCAGAACATCCGCCTCTTTCACCGCCTCTATCAGTTCGGCTTGTGTCATCGGCGCGTCACTGTCGCGAAGACGGACGTCGAACAGTTCTTTCAGGCGCGTTTCGACGGCGTCCGGCAAACGTCGCGTGACGACAACACTCAGACGTTTTGATGACATGCTTTCGCTCCCACTACTTCCCCGGCGTGTCAGGTTTTGGCACAGTGTCCCAAAGCCGCGGCAGGCACAAGAACCTGCCGTGAAAAACCAAAAAACCAAGTAAATTGAGGCGCATCACATGAGCTGGCTTTCGTTCCGGACGTTGACGGGCAAATCCGTGGCCGTTGCATTGATCGTGGGGATGCTAAGTGCTGCGCCTGCGGTCGCTGCAGAACGTGGATCGGTGACCAATCTGCCGCTGCCGCGCTTTGTTTCAATGAAGGCCAGCGAAGGCAATGTGCGCCGCGGGCCTTCGCTGTCCCATCGAATCGACTGGGTCTACAAGCGCCGCAACATGCCATTGCAGATCACAGCCGAACACGGCCATTGGCGGCGGGTGCAAGACCGCGATGGCGCGGGCGGCTGGGTGCATTACTCGCTGCTTTCGGGTGTCCGCACTGCGATTGTCGAAGTTGACTTTCTCAACCTTCATGCACGGCCGGACCCGGCATCGCCTGTCAACGCGCAGCTGTCCTTGGGTGTTGTGGCCGAACTGCGCCAATGCCAATCCGAATGGTGTGAACTCTCGGCCGGTGGTTACCGGGGCTGGGCGCGGAAAGGCGCCTATTGGGGGGTCCAGCCGAACGACGTGTTCGAATAGGCAGCATGCGCTCGTGCGGATCAGGCTGCCCGATGAATCAGGATCGCGGCTTCGGATGACGACAGGTTTCGGCGGGCATAAGTGCCATAGCCTTGCGGATTGTATTCAACTTCAGGCAGCATCTCTTGCAGACGTACCCGGTCGGACGCGTCGAGCGTGGATAGGGCGGCATTCGCGGGGTGGAAGCTCTCTGATTCAACACCGTTTGCAAACAGGATCTCATGTTGCGGCAAGAGCATGTGGACATAGGTGATCTCGCGCACGGTCAGGTCGACTGACACTCGGTCGTGGTCCACAAGATCTCGCGCGGCCACCAGAACCTCGGGCGTGTTGAAAAGGTCCATTGCGACGCGGCCCTTGATCAGCATGCGGTGTTCCGGAGCGACCAAGAGATCTTCGTCAGGTTCATCAAGCCCAAACAGCCCGGCGCGGATACGGATCGGGCGTAGTTTCGGCATCGCAAAGAGCCGGGCTCCGCTCATCCGGCGTTGACCCATCCATTGGATCGGCTGTGCGCCATTGTCCTTGGTTTGGACATAGTCACCTTCGCGCAGGTCTTCGATCAGCTTGATGCCATCCGGTGTGAGTATGCGGGTGCCGGGTGAGAACGGCAGTGCAAAAGTTGGCCACGGAAGTGGCGTGATAATCTCGCTGCGGGCAGCGTAAAATGTTGCCACTTTGGCCCTTTCTGTTTGCAGGGAGGGCGGGAGATTTTAGTCGTGGATTTATATTTGAAGGTCCGCCTCGCGCGTCGGGGCGGTATGAGCGAACGGGAGGCCGCCGGCCATTTCGGGATCTCGCGTGCGAGCGTGAAGAAGATGATGATGTTTTCGGTCCCGCCGGGTTATCAGCGAACGGCGCAGATCAAGCGGCCCAAGCTGGACGGGTTCACCGGCTTCATCGACGAATGGATGCAAGACGATCTGAACCGTCCCCGTAAACAGCGCCACACCGCCAAGCGCATTTTTGAACGGCTTTGCGACGAGCACCAGTTTCAAGGCGGCTATACGACGGTCAAGAACTATGTCCGGGAACAAGGGCGGCGCAGCCGAGAGATGTTTGTCCCTCTGGCACATGCCCCCGGCCATGCCCAAGCGGATTTTGGCGAGGCGATGGTCGTGATTGGCGGGGTCGAGCAGAAGGCATATTTCTTTGCACTGGATCTGCCCTACAGCGATGCCTGCTTTGTGCGTGCTTATCCTGCGGCGGTCTCCGAGGCTTGGGTTGATGGCCATGTTCATGCTTTTGCATTCTTCGGCCGGGTTCCGCAGTCGGTTCTTTATGACAACGATCGATGCCTGGTCGCGAAGATCCTGCCGGACGGCTCGCGCAAGCGGACCAAGCTGTTCAGTGGGTTCCTGTCGCATTACTTCATCCAAGATCGTTATGGCCGACCGGGTAAGGGCAACGATAAAGGCGCTGTTGAGGGTCTGGTCGGATATGCCCGGCGCAACTTCATGGTGCCTATCCCACATTTTGCGACATGGGAGGCGTTCAATACCTGGCTGGAAGAACAATGCCGCAAGCGCCAGAGCGATGTCTTGCGCGGTCACAGCGACAGCATCGGGCAACGACTGGTCCGCGATCTTGATGCGATGATGGATTTGCCGGCGTCACCGTTTGATGCCTGTGACCAGGCCAATGGTCAGGTGAACTCACAATCCCTGGTGCGCTACAAAACCAACGATTATTCGGTTCCTGTCGCCTACGGGCACCGCGATGTCTGGCTTCGTGGCTATGTCGATCAGGTGGTCATTGGCTGTGGTGGAGAGGTGATTGCCCGCCACAGCCGGTGCTGGGACCGGGAGGATATGGTCTTTGATCCCGTTCACTATCTGCCGCTGCTGGAGCAAAAGACCGGCGCGCTGGATCAGGCGGCCCCATTGGTGGAATGGGAGCTGCCAGAGGAATTTGTGACCCTGCGCCGCTTGATGGAAGCCCGCATGATCAAGGCGGGGCGGCGTGAGTATGTGCAGGTCTTGCGGCTCTTGGAGACATTCGAGATGGCAGACCTGCAGGTTGCCGTCAAAAACGCACTTCGCATGGGTGCCATTGGGTTTGACGCCGTGAAACACCTCGTGCTGTGCCAGGTCGAGAAGCGGCCGCCCAAGCTGGATCTGGATGTCTATCCGTATCTGCCAAAGGCCAATGTCGGCACGACGTCGGCGGCCAGTTATATGTCCCTGATGAAGCGGGGGCAGGCAGCATGAGCGACGCTCCCCAAATCCTGCTGAACTACCGCCTCAAATCGCTGCGGCTGCCGACCGTTCTGCGGGAATACAGCAAACTGGCCAAGCAGGCCGCAGCCGAGGGACTGGACCATGTACAATTTCTTGCACGTCTGATCGAACTGGAGATGATTGACCGGGAACGCAGGATGATCGAGCGCAGGATCAAAGCCGCAAAGTTCCCAGCCGTCAAAAGCCTGGATAGCTTCGACTTCAAGGCGATCCCCGCCCTGAACAAGATGCAGGTGCTGGAGTTGGCGCGTTGCGAATGGATCGAACGGCGCGAGAATGTCATCGCGCTTGGGCCTTCCGGCACCGGCAAAACCCACATTGCCCTCGGCCTCGGGTTGTCGGCATGCCAGAAAGGCCTGTCTGTCGGTTTTGTCACCGCCGCAGCGCTTGTTCATGAACTGATGGAGGCCAGAGACGAACGCAGGCTCCTGCGGCTTCAAAAACAGATGGTTGGTTACAAGCTGCTGATCATCGACGAGCTGGGCTTTGTGCCACTGAGCAAAACCGGGGCTGAGCTGCTGTTTGAATTGATCTCCCAACGCTACGAGCGCGGCTCCACGCTGATCACAAGCAACCTGCCATTCGACGAATGGACAGAAACATTTGGGTCAGAACGCCTGACAGGCGCACTGCTCGATCGCCTGACCCACCACGTCAACATCCTGGAGATGAATGGCGAAAGCTACCGCCTTGGCCAGAGCAAGGCGCGTCAAGCAGCGCCCAAAACCTAAACCTCAATCAGCACAGATTGGCCCTGACGGTCCAAAGCATCCGGACAACCGCCCGCTATATAACAAGCGCGGCTGCCCGGATGCTGGCGCTCGTCTTCACGCTGATTATCCCAAACCCAAAGTGGCAACATTTTGCGCTGCCCTTTGGCTCACTTTTACTCTGCCGTTGACACCGGGGGTAAAGCAGATCACCGCACCTTGGTGTTCTGCCTCGCTTTGGGTGATAACGTTGGTCAGGGACGCGTGCACAACCCACAAATCACAATTGCGGGGTGGCAGCGCGTTGAAGAACATCAACAAAGGCGGTTTGCGAGTCCCGGACTCGATCATCGTGGCGGTATATGTGCTGTGACCATCGGTCAGCACGAAACACTTGTCAGCAACCGGATGGTCAATCGAGACGGATGTCAGATCATTGGTCTGTTCGATGGCCGCACCAACCAGCCGCCGCACCATGCGCGCGGCACGTTTGCGTCTGTCTGCCTCACCCTCTGCATCGTCCAGTCGCAGCAGATCGTTGGGGCCATCGACGCGGACGGCCTCACCTTCCCAACCCCATGTTACACCGACCTTCAAGAAATCGACCGGAGCCGACTGAAGCGTGTCTATAGTTGTCTGCGACCAGGAGATGACGAACGTGCCATTGTAAGCCGTTCCCATATTCCTGTGTGCCTGCTCTCTTTAGTTTTATTTTTTATCTAAAGATTAACTGTCGTTGAAAACGTTTGCAGGCAAAAATTCGCCGTGCCGCAGCAGGGCGGTAAATTAGTTGAGCACCGTGATTCTTGAGCAACGGATTACGTTGCGGAGGCGTTATTCTGCAGGGTTGAAACCGACGATCAGTTGGCGAAGTCCTAGGGCAGCGCCTGCGAAAATGGCAAGAAACGTCACTGGCGCGCTGAAGGCGAGCATCGAAAACGCGCTGATCCCTTGGCCGACTGTGCAGCCCAATGCGATCACCGCCCCAGCGCCCATGAGTGCCGCGCCAAAGATTTGACGGCGCAATTCGCGTGGGTCTTCGCAGGCTTCCCAACGAAAATGACCTTTGATCAGAGACCCGATGAATGCGCCGAACCAGACGCCTGCGACAGACCCAACAGCAAAGCTGATAGGTTGCGCCGACCCGATCATCCACCACATGATGCTTTCACCCAATGGTGCGGCAAAGCTGTGTGAGACCACTGGAAGCGCTTCGAACCCTGTGTTTGCGATCCACGATGTGCCTGCCCAGCCACTGATGATGGCAATGCCGACGACACCAGCCCAAAGAGCTGACTTGGGGCTTTCCGCAAAGGCGCGTGAACTGATCGAGAGGACCAGCAAAACAAGCCCGATGGTCAGCCCAATGGCGGTCGAGGACATACCGGTCCATTTGGCGGTCGCGTGGGCGATTCCCGGTGGAACATCGCCCGGAAGGACTGGGCTTTGTGGGAAAAGTAAATCACGCAGAGGGGCCAAAGGGCCACTGAGGACGACATAGGTCGACACGCCCATGACCAACACGATGACAAAGCTGCGCAGGTCACCACCGCCCAATCGAGCAACCGCGCCGTAGCCACAATTGCCCGCAAGCGCCATGCCATAGCCGAACATCAATCCGCCGATGACAGAGGCCCACGGCAGCCAGTTGATCGAGAGGTAATAGGTTGTTCCAGCCTCGACGATTCCCGCGCCCATCAGGCTGAAACTGCCGATAATCGCTGTGCCGATGGCGATGCCCCACATCCGGATGCGTGTGTCTGAGCCGCCGTAAAGCAGGTCTTCGATCGCGCCCAAAGTGCAGAAACGGCCTAGTCTGGCGGCCAGCCCCAGAAGGACGCCGCCAAATAATCCTACAGCGGCCACAAGAATGTGCTCCGGAACGCTCTCTAGCATGTGCTGTCCTCCCAAGACAGGCTCCCTTGGCAAGTATGCGATCAGCGCGATGTGAGAGCAAGGAAAGAGTGGGGCGCGAACTCAGTCGTCTTTGCAGAAAAGATCGTAGACGCATTCCAGCATCTTGCGTGGTCGGTCGTCAGCAAGGCGATAGTAGATGGTTTTGCCGTCGCGTCTGGGGATGACCAGACCTTCAAGCCGCAACCGGGAAAGTTGTTGCGACACCGCAGCCTGACGGGCTGCCAGAAGCTCTTCAAGCTCGGTCACGGATTTTTCACCGGTCACGAGGTGGCACAGGATCATCAGCCGACCTTCGTGGCTGATCGCCTTCAGGAAGTTCGACGCAGTTGTGGCCTTGTCGACGATACGGTCGAGTTCGTCTTCGTTCAGATCTGGACTGAGCTGGGGAAGTGCCATGCCGTGCCTCTAGTTCCTGACCGTTTCAGCCCCGGTGGACGTTGCGAAATCCGTATTGTCCTCCAGCAGCTTTGTCAGCAGCGGCCAGAAGAAGTCTTCGCCGGGATACCCTTCGATACGTGCCTGTTCTTGGCCGTTGTCTATCAGAACAAATGTCGGTGTGAAAAGCACGCGGCGCGCATAAGTGATGCCTTCGGGTGGGCCCTGACGCAAATCTGCCCGAATAAGAGGCGCAAATTTGCCTTCATCTGTCTTGGGATAAGCCGGACCGATTTCCGCATCCCACCGTTCGCAATAGATGCAGCCCGGCTGTTCGACCATCACCAGATACGGCTCGGCCACGGCCGTCGCGGGCCATGTCGGTCCAACCAAGACAGCAGCGGCAAGCGCAAGAGCGTTCAGGGCATTCATCATTCACCAATTGACGGCGTCATAACAAAACACTTAATTTGAATATGTGAATAATTCAAGGAATCTCCGTCCATGTTCGATATTTCTTTCGCGGGCGCGGCTCTTGCGGGGATCCTGAGCTTCTTTACGCCCTGCATCCTGCCGATGGTGCCGTTCTACCTGTGCTACATGGCCGGGATTTCCATGAATGAGCTCAAGGGCGAAGAAGACGTACCGCAAGGGATCGCATGGAACCTCGTTCTGTCAGCGTGTTTGTTCGCGCTCGGCGTTACCACGATTTTCGTATTGCTTGGCATGGGCGCAACAGCAGTTGGCCAGGCCTTTGCCGATTTCCGCGAACCTTTGCGCTATGTAGCGGCGGCGGTGTTGCTCGGGTTTGGTCTGCACTTTCTTGGCGTTGTGCGAATCCCGATCCTCTACCGCGAAGCGCGGGTCGAGGCGAAAACCGAACCCACCACGCTGGTCGGAGCGTACGTGATGGGCTTGGCCTTTGGGTTCGGCTGGACGCCCTGCGTCGGCCCGGCATTGGCGTCGATCCTTATGATCGCCGGGGGGATGGGGGATATCTTCCAAGGCGGATTGCTCTTATTCGTATATGGTGTCGGCATGACCGCACCCTTTGTGGTCGCGGCCTTGTTTTCCGGGCCGTTCCTGCGCTGGACGGCCCGCAACCGCAGTTTCCTGGGCTATGCCGAAAAGGTCATGGGCGGCATGTTGATTCTGTTCGCGGTTCTAATCGCGACCGATACTGTGAACCTGATTGCGGATGCCATGCTACGGTGGTTTCCGAATTGGTCATCGCTGGGATGACCGCCAACTGAGGAGGAGGAGGGAAGATGAAACATTTTCTGGGCGGCGCACTGGCGCTTCTGATGGCGCTTCCGGTGGCGGCGGCAGAGCTTGGAGATGACGGTCTACACAAGCAGCCGTGGATGCGTGACACCTTCAAGGATCTGCGGGAAGACCTTGAGGAGGCCAACGCCGAAGGCAAACGGCTGGTCCTGTTTTTTGAACAGCGCGGCTGCATCTACTGCTCGAAGATGCATGAAGAGGTGTTTTCGGACGCGACGGTCAGCGACTTCATCGCAGAGACCTATTTTGTCGTGCAGTTGAACCTGCATGGTGACATCGAAGTCACCGATTTCGACGGCGAAGTCATGTCCGAAAAAGACATGGCCCGAAAGTGGCGGGTGCTGTTCACGCCGAACATCGTTTTCCTTCCCGAAGAGGTGCCAGAGGGCGAAAACGCGCTTGAAGCGTCCGTCGCGGTCATGCCCGGAGCCTTTGGCAAAGGGACAACACTGGACATGTTCACCTGGGTTGCCGAAAAACGGTATCTACTTGAAGGTGAAGAGGATTTTCAGAGATACCATGCGCGCATGATCCAGGAAAGAAGCAACGGAAGCACGGACTGATCCTGCGACATTCATACTCAATTATTCACTTCTGTGAATTTGTTGTTGCGTGAATCAACGTCTGTGGCCTACGGTATACAAAGCCATATGTCAGCTCGGTCAACGTATCGGGCGGTAAGGGAGGGACAATGAAGCTAACAGGTATTTCCGCAGCTGTCGTGATTTTTGCGACCGCAGCCATCGCCAACCCCATCACTCCGGGCGAGGTTCAATTCGACGAATACGGTGCGATCCAGGCATCTCTGTCCGGTTCGGACGGTGACGCCGCCAACGGCGCCAAAATCATGACCAACCGTGGCAAAGGTAACTGTGTTGCATGTCATGCTGTGACCGCGCTGAATGATGCGCCGTTCCACGGCGAAGTTGGTCCGACACTCGACGGCATCGCGGACTATCGCAGCGCGGAAGAGCTGCGTGGCATTATTGCCAACGCCAAGATGACGTTCGAAGGCAGCGTGATGCCAGCCTTCTACAAGACCAGCGGATTCATCCGGCCCGGTGATGGTTACACCGGAAAAGGTGCAAAGGAAGAAGACCTGACGCCCATCCTTACGGCGCAGGAAATCGAAGATGTGGTGGCGTTTCTCATGACGCTCAAGGGCAGCTGATCTGCCGTCACTGGATTAGGAGATAAGACATGGATTTCACAAGACGCGAAACCTTGGCACTGGGTGGGGCAGCGGCGCTGACCTTCGTCCTGCCGTTCCGCGCCAATGCAGCGGTTGACGATGTGATCGCAGAATTCACGGGCGGCGCCGCAGTGGGCGACGCAGGTGTGGAACTGACCGCACCCGAGATTGCCGAAAACGGTAACACCGTGCCGATCGCGGTTTCCGCTCCGGGCGCAACCTCGGTTTTGGTTCTGGCCGCAGGCAACCCGACACCCGGCGTTGCAACGTTCAACTTTGGCCCGCTCGCCGCGTCCCAAACCGCCAGCACGCGTATGCGTCTTGCCGGTACGCAGGACGTCATCGCCATCGCCAAACTGGCAGATGGCAGCTTTGCTCGCAGCTCGAAGACCGTGAAGGTCACCATCGGCGGCTGCGGCGGCTAACGGTCAACAGACAGATTTCAGGAGATAAAACATGGCATCCGGTGTAAAACCCCGCGTCAAGGTTCCCAAGTCCGCCTCTGCTGGCGAAGCGATCGTCATTAAGACGTTGATCAGCCACCCGATGGAGTCGGGCCAGCGCAAAGACGGCGACGGAAACCCGATCCCGCGCTCGATCATCAATCGCTTCACTTGCGAATTCAACGGCCAGGCTGTGATTGACATCACAATGGAGCCGGCGATTTCGACCAACCCGTATTTCGAATTCGAGGCCACAGTGCCCGAAGCAGGTGAATTTGCGTTCACTTGGTATGACGATGACGGGTCCGTCTACAACGACAACAAAGCCATCACGGTCTGAGCAGAAGCTCCTCCCTGTTCCGGACTTTCGGAGCAGGGGTAATTTTGGGAGGGAACAGAATGAAATATAAGGCATTGACAGCGTTCGCCGCGCTGGCGATTTCGGCCCCGATGGTGTTTGCGGGTGGCGCGGATGACGACACGCTCACGATCGACGGTCAGGAAATGATCTCGAAAACGGCTGCACCTGCACACATGGCAGAAACCGGCATCGACACCATCATGTCGGGCTGGCACTTTCGTGAAGACGACACGCAAGCCATGCAGATGGACACCTTCGACAATCCCGGCATGATCGCTGTGGATCAGGCGACGGACGCGTGGAACACAGTGGATGGCACAGCTGAAAAGTCTTGTGCGTCTTGCCACGAAGGCCCCGAAAGCATGGCCGGCGTTCGTGCGGTATACCCAAAGTGGAACGCCGAAGCGGGTGAGATGCGGACGCTTGCGATGCAGATCAACAACTGCCGCACCGAACAGATGGGCGCCGAAGCGTACAAGTACGACAAGGCCGAAATGACAGCGATGGAAGCACTGATCACCGTGCAATCGCGTGGCATGCCTGTGGACGTGGCAATCGACGGCCCTGCCGCAGAATACTACGAGAAGGGCAAGGAAATCTATTACACCCGCTACGGTCAGCTCGAACTGTCCTGCGCGAACTGCCATGAAGACAATTACGGCAACTACATCCGTGCCGACCACTTGTCTCAGGGTCAGATCAACGGTTTCCCGACCTACCGCCTCAAGAACGCGGGCCTGGTTCAGACGCACAACCGCTTCCGTGGCTGTATCCGTGACACGCGCGCCGAGACATATGCTGTCGGTTCGCCGGAATTCGTGGCACTCGAGCTGTATGTCGCATCGCGCGGCAATGGCCTGAGCGTCGAAGGTCCGTCGGTCCGTCAATAATCCCAAGGCCCGCGCCACCACTGGTGCGGGTTTTTTCCACCCAACTCATTCACACATGCGAATGTGTGTCCGGAAATCCAAGAAGGCCCTCCCATGATTTCACGTCGCGATTTCCTTCAGGTGTCGATGGCTGCGTCCGCTTTGGTGGGCGCGTCAGGCTTTGGCAACTGGTCCCGTCTCGCCGCGCAACAGGCGTTGACCCAAGACCAGCTTTTGCAGTTCGACACGTTCGGCAATGTTTCGTTGATCCACGTCACCGACATTCACGCCCAGCTCAAGCCGATCTACTTCCGCGAGCCGTCGGTGAATATCGGTGTGGGTGACAATCGTGGTGCGGTGCCGCACGTCACCGGGGCCGATTTCCGCAAGCTTTACGGCATCGACGACGGCAGCCCTTCCCATTACGCGCTCAGCTCTGGCGATTTCTCCTCCCTGGCCAAGGCTTATGGGCGCGTCGGCGGACTGGATCGCGTGGCCACTGTGGTCAACGCGATCCGGGCCGATCGCCCTGACGCTCTTTTGCTCGATGGTGGTGATACGTGGCACGGGTCCTACACCTGCTACCACACCGAAGGGCAGGACATGGTCAATGCCATGAACCAACTGCGTCCTGACGCAATGACCTTCCACTGGGAATTCACACTCGGCTCTGAACGTGTGCGGGAAATCGTCGAAGGTTTGCCCTTCGCTGCGCTGGGCCAAAACATCTTTGACGCGGAATGGGATGAACCGGCCGAATTGTTCCCGCCCTACCAGTTCTTTGAACGCGGTGGTGTGAAAATCGCGGTTATCGGCCAAGCCTTCCCCTACATGCCGATTGCCAACCCCGGCTGGATGTTCCCGGAATACTCCTTCGGCATCCGTGACGAAAACATGCAGGCGATGGTGGATGAAGTGCGCGCACAAGGCGCCGAATGCGTTGTCTGCCTGAGCCACAATGGGTTCGACGTCGACAAGAGCATGGCCAGCAAGGTCACTGGAATCGATGTTATCTTGACGGGTCACACCCATGACGCGCTGCCGGAACCTGTGCTGGTGGGAGACACCATTCTGATCGCGTCCGGTTCCAATGGCAAATTCGTCAGCCGCGTCGATCTGGACATTCAGAACGGTCGCATGATGGGCTTCCGTCACAAGCTGATCCCAATCTTCTCGGACGTCATCGAACCCGACGCGGAAATGACGGCTGTCATCGACGAACAGCGGGCGCCCTACAAGGCCGAGCTGGAAGAGGTGATCGGCCAGACCGACAGCCTGCTCTACCGTCGTGGTAACTTTAACGGCACGTGGGACGACCTGATCTGTGATGCACTGATGAGCGAACGCGAGGCTGACATCGCCATGTCGCCCGGCGTGCGTTGGGGCCCAAGCCTGATCCCCGGCGACGACATCACGCGCGAGGATCTCTGGAACGTCACCTCCATGAGCTATGGCAAAGCGTACCGGTCTGAAATGACCGGCGAGTTCATCAAGATCATCCTCGAAGACGTGGCCGACAATATCTTCAACGCGGACCCCTACTACCAGCAGGGCGGCGATATGGTGCGCATTGGGGGCATGGGCTACCGCATTGATGTGCAGAAGCCACAGGGCGAACGCATCACTGATATGACCCTGCTCAGGACAGGCGAAGCTATTGATCCTGCGAAGAATTATGTCGTCGCGGGCTGGGCGTCCGTGAATGAGAACACCGAAGGTCCGCAAATCTGGGACGTGGTCGAAGCGCATATCAAAAAGCTTGGCACCGTCACCGTTCAACCCAATGACAGCGTCACGGTCGTGGGCGCGTAACTTAAACCGGAGTATGAGATATGTCTGATATGCTCAAACCCTCCCGCCGTGCGTTTCTGCGGGGGTCTGCTGCGGCTGCGGCGGGTCTGACCGCTGCGGGCGCTGCGCGGGCCAATGGCCCCGATCCGCTGATCACCGAGGTGCAGGACTGGGCCATGACCTTCGGCGATGGCGTTGATGCCACGCCGTACGGTCTGCCGATCCAGTACGAAAGCGACGTGGTGCGCCGCAACGTCGAATGGCTGACCGCCGACACCACCAGCTCGATCAACTTTACGCCGATCCACGCGCTGGACGGCACAATCACGCCACAGGGTTGCGCGTTTGAACGCCACCATTCCGGTGCGATTGAGCTGCGCAAGGAAGATTATCGTCTGATGATCAATGGCTTGGTGGATACGCCTCTGGTGTTCACCTATGCCGATCTCGAACGCTTCCCGCGCGAAAACCATGTGTATTTCTGCGAATGTGCCGCCAACACTGGCATGGAATGGGCGGGCGCACAGCTCAATGGCGCACAGTTCACCCACGGTATGATCCACAACATGGAATATACCGGCGTGTCGCTGCGCACCCTTCTGAACGAAGCTGGGCTTGAGGCGGCAGGCGACCTGTCCGATAAATGGGTCTATGTCGAAGGTGCGGATGCATCGTCGAACGGCCGGTCGATCCCGATGGAGAAGGCGCTGGACGACGTGCTGGTGGCGTTCAAAGCCAACGGCGAAGCGCTGCGCAAGGAACACGGCTACCCTGTGCGTCTTGTCGTTCCCGGGTGGGAAGGCAACATGTGGGTCAAGTGGATCCGCCGCATCGAAGTGAAGGCGAACGCGGTCGAAAGCCGCGAGGAAACGTCGAAATACACCGACACGCTTGCCGATGGCACAAGCCGTAAATGGACGTGGGTGATGGATGCGAAATCCGTCGTCACCTCGCCCAGCCCGCAAGCGCCGATCACTCATGGCGCGGGTCCGCTCGTCATCACCGGTCTGGCGTGGTCCGGTCACGGTGCAATCACCCGTGTTGACGTGTCAAAGGACGGTGGCAAGACGTGGGAAACCGCCCGTCTTGCAAAGCCGGGCGAGAAGATGGCGCTGACCCGCTTCTACCTCGACACTGAATGGAACGGCGAAGACATGCTGCTCCAGTCGCGGGCGATGGACGAAACCGGATACGTTCAGCCGACCAAAGCGCAGTTGCGCGATGTGCGCGGCTATAACTCAATCTATCACAACAACTGTATCCAGACGTGGCACGTAAAGCCCAACGGGGAGGCAGAAAATGTCGAAGTCTCTTAATTTATTCGGCGGCACCGCACTTGGCACAATCGCTGTGCTGACAATGGCCGTGAATTTTGCCGATCGCAATGTTGCGGGGTTCCCTGAGAACCCGGCAGTCATGACCGCAATCGCGGCTCCTGTCGTGTCAAGCGGAATGGTCAGCGCGGCAAACGCCTCGACCGGGGCCAGCGAAGGCAGGTATGGTCTGGGCCGTCCTGCACTGCCGGAAGAAGTGGCGGCTTGGGATCTGGATGTCAGTCCGGATGGAACTGGCCTGCCTGTTGGGTCCGGTTCAGTCGAAGATGGCGAGATGATCTTTTCGGAGAATTGCGCCGTATGTCACGGTGAATTTGCCGAAGGTGTCGATAACTGGCCCAAGCTGGCCGGCGGCGAAGACACGCTTGCTGACGACGATCCTTTGAAAACTGTTGGCAGCTATTGGCCCTACCTTTCGACGGCTTGGGATTATGTCCACCGCTCCATGCCATACGGCAACGCCCAAACACTGTCCGATGACGAGGTCTACGCCATTGTCGCGTATATGCTCTATTCGAACTTCCTTGTTGAGGACGATTTCGTTTTGTCGAACGAGAACTTCCTCGAGGTCGAGATGCCCAACGCAGACGGGTTCATCATCGATGACCGTCCAGAGACCGAATACACCATCTGGCGGACCGAGCCTTGCATGGAGAACTGCAAGGACAGCGTCGAGATCACCATGCGGGCAACCGTGCTGGACGTGACCCCGGAAGAAGAAGGCGCCGAGGCGGCCTCAGAAGAAGCACCAGTTGTAGAGACCGCGGCCGTCACAGAAGCGGTTGCCGAAACGGCTGAACCTGAAGCGGTTGCTGTTGCTGCGGCTGCGGGTCCGGACCCCGAATTGGTCGCTGCCGGTGAAAAGGTCTTTGGCAAATGCAAGGCCTGCCATCAGGTCGGTGACGGTGCCAAGAACCGCTCTGGCCCCGCGCTCAATGGCATCGTTGGTGCGGATATCGCAGCGGTTGATGGGTTCAAGTACTCCAACACCTTGGCCGAGATGGACGGCGCTTGGACACCGGAAACGCTCGCGGCGTTCCTCGCCGATCCTCGTGGCTTTGCCAAAGGCACAAAGATGAGTTTTGCCGGGTTGAAAAAGGAAGAGGATATCGCGGCGGTCACCGCCTACCTGTCCACTTTCGAATAATTAGGGTTTGCGCGGCAAGATTGTATCCTGCCGCGCAAATTCCATTAAGATGAGCTTTAGATAAAGCTTTATGACATCTTAACACACGAGGTCTCATGGCGCATTCTTCCGGTCTGTTCTTATCCGTTATCGGAGGTGCAGCGCTTGTGCTTGGCGTTGCCTATGGTTGGACTGCACGCGACTACCGCGCGTCCGAACTGGACGCTTTGACGGACCGCCTTGGGCAGTTGGAACGCAGCAATTCAGACTGGGCGGCAAAGGCCGATCAGGCATCGGCTCTCGAAGCCAGGCTGTCCGAGTTGGAAACCGAGCTTGCCGCTGCAGTACAAGCCGCCGAAGATGCGAAACAAGCCGCTTTGCAACCCGTTGCAACCGTTGCAGACGCGGTGCAACAGCCTGCACCAGAGCCTGTCATAGCCGATGCCACTGGACTCGAGTTTGGCGATCCCGCGCGTGGCGAAGAGGTGTTTGCGCAGTGCCGGTCCTGCCACCAGATTGGACAAGGCGCGACTGACCGGATCGGACCGCATCTTAACGGCATTTTCGGCCGCCGCGCCGGGGCGCATGACGGGTTCCGCTATTCCGACGACATGCAGATGATGGGCGCGGATGGCCTCACGTGGGAGATCGAAACCCTCGAAGCCTATCTCGAGAACCCCAAAGCACTGGTGTCGCGCACCCGGATGAATTTCGCGGGTCTGAAAGACTCACAGGACCGCTCTGATATTCTGGCCTATCTGCGTCAGTTCTCGGCCAGCCCCCAGAACATTCCCGAAGCCGCACCCACAGCACAGGCGCGCGAGGTCGAACTTGCGCCCGAGGTTCTGGCGATTGTGGGTGATACGGATTACGGCGAATACCTCGCCAGCGAATGCAAGACTTGCCACCAGCAGGATGGATCAGACCGGGGTATCCCGTCGATCACGCAATGGCCGACCGAAGATTTCGTCGTCGCCATGCATGCATATAAAAGACAGATCAGACCGCACCCGGTGATGCAGATGATGGCATCCCGGTTGTCGGACGAAGAGATTGCCGCGCTGGCGGCATATTTTGCCAAAGCCGAATAAAGTCCGGAAGAGACCAGTTCAGCCAAGGCGCGTGTTGCAAATGGGAGGAAAGTTATGAAACTCAACAGACGTGCTTTTGTGGGCACCGGGATGGCAGCGGCAACGCTCAGCGCCCCGATGGTGCATGCAGCGTCACACGGCAAACCCAAGGTGGTTGTTGTGGGCGGTGGTGCAGGTGGCGCAACTGCCGCGCGCTATATCGCCAAGGACAGCGCAGGCGAGATCGACGTGACCCTGATCGAACCGACGCGGAGCTATTACACCTGCTTTTTCTCGAACCTCTATCTTGGTGGGTTCTGGGATCTGGAGAACCTGTCGCATTCTTACGGCAAGCTGGCGTCAGATTACGGCATCAACGTCGTGCATGACTGGGCCACGGGCGTGGATCGCGACGCCAAGACTGTGTCGCTCGCCGGGGGCGGATCTGTGCCCTATGACCGTCTGATCCTCAGCCCCGGTATCGACTTTGTAGAAGGCTCGGTGCCCGGATGGGATATGTCGGCGCAGAACGCGATGCCGCATGCCTATAAGGGTGGCAGCCAGACCGAGTTGCTCAAGGCGCAGATCATGGCGATGCCCGAAGGCGGCACCTATGTGATGGTGGCCCCGCCCAACCCGTACCGTTGCCCGCCCGGACCGTACGAGCGGATTTCGATGGTGGCGCATGTGCTCAAAGCGAACAATCCGACCGCCAAGATCATCATTGCCGACCCAAAGGAAAAGTTCTCCAAGCAGGGTCTGTTCGAGGAAGGCTGGCAGAAGCATTATCCGGGCATGATCACCCGCATCGGCCCGGATTTCGGTGGCGAGAACGTTACTGTCGATCCGGCGGCGATGACCGTGGATGTGGATGGTGAATTGATCAAAGCTGATGTGGTCAACGTGATCCCGGCGCAGAAAGCGGGTCTCATTTGTGACGCCGCTGGTCTGACCGAAGGCAACTGGGCGCCTGTCGACGGACACACCATGGTGTCGCGTCTGGACGAGAACATCCACATTCTGGGCGATGCCACCAATCAGGGCGACATGCCGAAATCCGGCTACTCAGCTAACAGCCAAGCCAAGGTGGCTGCGATGGCGGTGCGCGGCGCGCTGACCGGCAGCCGCGTGTTCCCGGCGAAATTCTCGAACACCTGCTGGTCGCTGATCGCGACGGATGATGGTGTGAAGGTTGGCGCGGCCTATGAGCCGAACGATGAGAAGATCGCCAGCGTGTCTAGCTTTGTCAGCCAAACCGGCGAAGACGCGGCTCTGCGTAAGGCGACTTATGAAGAAAGCATCGGCTGGTACGAAGGAATCACGTCGGACATGTTCGGCTGATCTTTTTGTTCAGGTCTTTGGGGAAGGTCGGGCATCTGTCCCGGCCTTTTTCGTTTGGAACTGTGTCGGACCGCTGGGCGATCCGACCGATTGGAGGGCCAGCCCTCCAAACCTCCCGGAGTTTAGGGGCAAGATGAAGATCAGACGGGCTGAAGGCCCTTCATGGCGCCGACGAGTTCGGGGATTTTTTTCTTGAACTTGAAAAACCCGGCTGTCGCATGCGGCCAGGCGCGACGGTCAAAGTCGCGCAGCGGTCGAATGACAGGCAGTGCGCGGATGTTGTTCAGGATCGTGGCCGCGGGACCGACAGGGGCGTAGGGTGTGACGATCTGTTCGGCGCCAATGCTGCGCGCCCAGTCTTCGATCGCTTGCGCTGTTGTCAGGCCGGTGGTGAGCGGGCCAAGCGAGGCCGACCAGCGCGTCGTACAGTCGTCCATCAGTGCCGATTTGAACGACGTGACATTGGGCGCGACATGCAACGGACTGATTTGGGCAGTCGCCTCCAGCGTGGCGGTCGCCCGCGGTTTGAGACCCTGCTCGAACAGCCAGCCGGGGCTCATGTCGTCTTCGTGCAGCACCAGAACCGATGGCTTTGACGGATCGAGCCGATCACCCTCTGGCGCGTCCATCCGAGGCGGATGGGGGGGGCCATCCAGCGGTTCGGGGTTGGAGGTCAATTGGTAGAGCGGCGAGAACCGGCCTTCGGTGTATTTCGAAATGTTCGATGCCCGTGCGACATAGTTTTTGCCCTGTGTCTGCACACCCGCGACCCAGCGCCAGCTGAGCGTGTTCGAGGCAGGATCGCCGTCATAGAGGTGGCGCAGGAAGAAATCCGCCCCCAGCTCCCATGGTAGACGCAGTGTGAAAATCCAGATCGAAGCGAACCACATGCGTGCGTGGTTGTGCAGGTAGCCGGTGTTTACCAGTTCGTGTGCCCAATGGTTGAAGCATGCGATCTCTGTCTCGCCTTTGCAGGCGGCTTCCCATTCGCCGCGCCGGCCGGATTGCGTTTGCACCTGATCCCATGCCCGCGCAAGTCCTTGCTGGTAGCCCCCCCAGACCGCCGGGCGCATTTCCAGCCAGCCTTTCCAGTAAGTGCGCCAGAACACCTCCTGCACAAATTTTTCAGAGCTGCTGAGCGCATGGCGGCCCAGAACGGCTGCAATCACCTCGGGTTCTGTCATCAGGCGATGGCGGATATAGGGCGACAAAGTCGAAACATTGTCATGCTGCCCCGGCCCAAGGTCATAGTTTCTTTGGGACGCGTAATTGCGCGCTGCCTTTGGCACAAACGCCGACAGCTTTTCTAAAGCGGCCGTGCGGGTCGGGGGAAACAGGTCTGTCATGCAGCGCGAGTTAAGCCCGCGCGGAGCCTGGTCAAGGCCGGTCGTCGAACCGCTGCCCCTTGCAGCCCCCAGAGCCGGACACTAGTCTCAGGACAACTCGCAACCAAGCTCGGCATCCGGCGGGCGCATCATCCAGGCAGGCACAGATGAAAGATCCCTTTGATACCTATATGAACACCCTCGTTCCAATGGTGGTCGAGCAGACCAGCCGTGGCGAACGGGCCTATGACATTTTCTCGCGCCTGCTCAAGGAAAGGATCATTTTCCTGAGCGGTCCGGTGCATGACGGCATGTCGTCGCTGATCGTGGCACAGCTTTTGCACCTTGAGGCCGAGAACCCGTCCAAGGAAATCAGCATGTACATCAACAGCCCGGGTGGCGTGGTGACCAGCGGTCTGTCGATCTATGACACGATGCAGTACATCAAGCCGAAGGTCAGCACGCTGGTGATCGGGCAGGCGGCTTCTATGGGGTCGTTGCTGCTGACAGCAGGTGAGGCCGGGATGCGCTTTTCGCTGCCCAACAGCCGCGTTATGGTGCACCAGCCCTCTGGCGGGTATCAGGGTCAGGCAACGGATATCATGATCCACGCGCAGGAAACTCAGAAGCTGAAGACACGTCTTAACGAGATCTACGTCAAGCACACCGGCCAGACGCTGAAGAAAGTCGAGGCGGCGTTGGAACGCGACAACTTCATGTCGCCGGAAGAGGCCAAGGAATGGGGCCTGATCGACGAAATCGTCGAGAGCCGCGTCAAGGGGTCTGACGACGAATAATCGTGATTGGGTCACGACGTCCTGAATGTGTTTTTGACATTGTGGCCCAAGTTTTGCTGTCCTAAGGTTCTTGGAAGAAAACATGGCACACGCTTAAGGTTAGCAGAAAGTAGATGCAAAACCTTTACGTGAGTCAGGAAAGGTAAAGACATGGCGACGAATTCTGGCGGCGACAGCAAGAACACTCTTTACTGCAGCTTCTGCGGCAAGAGCCAACATGAAGTGCGAAAGCTGATCGCAGGGCCGACCGTCTTCATCTGTGACGAATGCGTCGAACTGTGCATGGATATCATCCGTGAAGAGACCAAGGGCGGTGGCCTGAAGTCGACGGATGGCGTGCCCACCCCGCGCGAGATTTGCGACGTGCTGGATGATTACGTGATCGGTCAGGCAGTGGCAAAACGCGTGCTGTCTGTGGCGGTGCACAACCACTACAAGCGTCTGAATCATTCGCAGAAATCATCCGATATCGAACTTGCGAAATCGAACATCCTGCTGATTGGCCCGACCGGGTGCGGCAAGACATTGCTGGCTCAGACGCTGGCACGGATTTTGGATGTGCCGTTCACGATGGCGGATGCAACCACTCTTACAGAAGCCGGGTATGTGGGTGAGGATGTAGAGAACATCATCCTCAAGCTGCTGCAGTCCTCTGAATACAACGTAGAACGCGCGCAGCGTGGCATCGTCTATATCGACGAGGTCGACAAGATCACCCGCAAGTCTGAAAACCCATCCATCACCCGCGACGTGTCGGGCGAAGGTGTGCAGCAGGCGCTGCTCAAGTTGATGGAAGGCACAGTTGCGTCGGTGCCGCCGCAAGGTGGGCGCAAGCATCCGCAGCAGGAATTCCTGCAAGTTGATACGACCAACATCCTGTTCATTTGCGGTGGCGCATTTGCCGGTCTCGACCGGATCATCAAGCAGCGTGGCAAAGGTTCGGCTATGGGCTTTGGTGCAGATGTGCGCGACGATAGCGAACAGGGCATCGGTGAGACCTTCAAATCGTTGGAACCCGAGGATCTCCTCAAGTTCGGCCTGATCCCGGAATTCGTCGGTCGTCTGCCGGTTATTGCGACGCTCGAAGATCTGGACGAAGACGCGCTGATCATCATCCTGACGCAGCCGAAAAACGCGCTGGTCAAGCAGTATCAGCGTCTGTTCGAGTTGGAGAACACCACGCTCAGCTTTACCGATGACGCACTGAGCGCCATTGCCAAGCGGGCGATCCAGCGCAAGACCGGTGCACGTGGCCTGCGGTCGATCCTCGAGGACATCCTGCTTGATACGATGTTCGAACTGCCCGGCATGGATGACGTGACAGAGGTTGTGGTCAATGAAGAGGCGGTTACCTCGGACGCCAAACCTTTGATGATCTATGCGGATCAGAAAAAGGAACCTGCCGAGGCGGGCTGAACCAGCCATCGGTGGAAACGTAAAAAGGTGGGCATTTTGCCCGCCTTTCTTTTTGGGACGGAAACGATGACGATCAAGAGAATTCACAGTTGCAGCCCCTTTGAGGCCAAAATCGGCTACTGCCGGGCCGTTGTGGCCGGGGGCTTTGTCCATGTTGCTGGCACAGTCGGGCAAGGAGATACCGTGGCCGAGCAATGCCAAAGCGCTCTGGATGTGATCGCGGGGGCTTTGGACAAGGCCGGTGCGTCGATGGCGGATGTGGTCCGGGTGACGTATTATCTGCCGGACCGGCATGAATTCGAAGCCTGCTATGACATCCTTGCCAGCACGTTCGGCGACAACCCGCCTGCGGCCACGATGATCGAATGTGGCCTGATCGACCCGAAATACCGGATCGAGATCGAAGTCACGGCTCTGGCTCCGGCTGCGTCATAGCTGCGCTGGACCTTGGCCCGCAAAGCGCCCTATAACGGCGCTGAACCAACCCCGAGGAGTCGTCCATGGGCATTCTGAATACCCTACTTCGCGCTGTCACCTGGTGGAACGGGCAGACACTTGGCACACAATTCTATACGTGGCGCAAAGGCGAAAAGGTCGGTGAGGACACCCAAGGCAACATCTTTTATCAATCGCGTGACGCCAAGAAGCGTTGGGTGATCTACAATGGCGAAGCTGAGGCAAGCCGCGTTGATCCCGATTGGCACGGGTGGCTGCACCACACGTTCAAGGAATTGCCGACAGACCGCCCGCTGCCGAAAAAGGCTTGGGTCAAGCCGCATCAGGAAAACCTGACCGGCACGGCTCTGGCCTATGCGCCTGAAGGGTCGATCCGGCGTCCCGAGCCAAAGCCTCGGCAGGATTATGAGGCGTGGAGCCCGGAATAACCCGGCTCTGCGCGCATCAAGAAGGCAGAGATGCGATGCTGCGTGTGATGGTCTTTTTCCTATCGCTGGTGTTGGCTTCTGCCAGCATTGCGCAGCTTGCCACAACCAACGGCACTGGCGTGACCGTGCGTGCCTTGGACAAATTGACCGGCAAGGTCTCGGACCTTCAGATTGGAACGCGCCAATCAGCCACGGTTGGCCGCATTACGGTGACAGCCAATGAGTGCCGCTATCCCGATGGTAACGCGGCAGGCGAAGCCTACGCCTCATTGACCATCACCGAAATCGGCAAGGACGCACCGGTGTATCAGGGCTGGATGATCGCTTCGTCACCCGCGCTCAACCCGATGGATCACCAGCGCTACGACGTCTGGGTATTGCGCTGCACCACGTCCTGACCTGACGCGGCCAATGGTGCGCTGCTGAGATCGGCCGAGATCCGCAGTGCTTGTGCCAGATACGCCCGATATTCCGCCCGTGTGATTTCGATCGCGCCCAAGGAGGCAAGATGGTGGGTCAGGAATTGCGTGTCGAACAAGACAAATCCCGTCCGTCGCAACAGATCGATCAACCAAGCCAACGCGACTTTCGACGCGTCCCGCTGACGGGAAAACATGCTTTCTCCACAGAATGCACCGCCAACTGCCACGCCGTAGACGCCACCGATCAGACGGCTGTCGGCCCAGACCTCCAGTGAATGGGCATGTCCTTGATGATGGAGCTCATTGTACAGCGCGCGAATTTCCTGATTGATCCATGTCTCGCTGCGATCTGCGCAGGCGTCGATCACGTCATCAAATGCTGTGTTCAGCGTCACGTAATAGTCGTTCCGCTTCAATGTCCTGGACAGGCTGCGGGAAATGCGGAACCCGTCCAGTGGAAACACACCACGCTTGCGCGGATCGACCCAGAACATCTCCGGGTCGTCGCGGTGTTCCGCCATCGGGAAGACGCCGACGCGATAGGCTTGAAGCAAAAGCTCGGGCGTGACGGTCATCGCGCGTCGCCCCGCCGGTCAGAAGGGGGCAGGTGTGCGACAGGCCTCAAGGCTTCGCGTAGGTGCGCTCCAGCCAATGCTCGAGCCAGTGAATGTTATAGTCACCGCTGCGCACGTCCGGGTCTTCCAGAAGATCACGGAACAGCGGCACTGTGCTGTCCACACCATCGACGATCAATTCACCCAACGCCCGCGACATCCGCGCCAAGGCTTCATCCCGGTCACGACCATGCACGATCAGCTTGGCGATCAAACTGTCGTAATAGGGCGGGATTTTGTAGCCATCATAAAGCGCGCTGTCCATGCGCACGCCGAGACCGCCGGGCACGTGGTACTGTGTGATCCGACCGGGCGAGGGAGAGAAGTTCGGCAGCTTCTCGGCATTGATCCGCGCTTCGATGGCATGGCCGTTGATGACCAGTTCGTCCTGTTGGAAAGACAGCGGCAGGCCAGAGGCTACGCGGATCTGTTCGCGCACAAGATCGACGCCAAAGATCGCCTCGGTCACGGGATGTTCGACCTGAAGGCGGGTGTTCATCTCGATGAAATAGAACTCGCCGTTTTCATACAGAAATTCGATGGTGCCCGCGCCCGCATAGTTGATCTTTGACACGGCGTCGGAACAGATCTTGCCAATCCGGGCGCGCTCTTCTTCCGTGATGCAGGGGCCGGGGGCCTCTTCGAGCACCTTTTGGTGGCGACGCTGCAATGAACAATCGCGTTCACCCAGATGCACCGCCTTGCCTTTGCCGTCACCGAACACCTGCACTTCGATATGACGGGGGGTGGTCAGGTATTTCTCGATATAGACTTCGTCATTGCCAAAGGCGGCCTTTGCTTCGGACCGTGCTGTCTGAAAGGCGCGCTCCATGTCGGCGGCCGTTTGCGCCACTTTCATGCCACGCCCACCGCCACCTGCCGTCGCCTTAACGATCACTGGATAGCCAACCTCTTCACCGACCTTCTTGGCCTCGGCAAGATCGGCAACGCCACCGTCTGAACCCGGCACGCACGGCACGCCAAGCGCTTTGATCGTGTCTTTGGCTGTGATCTTGTCGCCCATCACACGGATATGTTCCGCAGTTGGACCGATAAAGATCAGCCCGTGATCTTCGACAATCTGCACAAACCGCGCGTTTTCGGACAAGAAGCCATAGCCGGGATGGATCGCCTGCGCGCCCGAGATTTCGCAGGCCGAAATGATCGCTGGAATGGACAGATAGCTGTCTGTCGAAGAGGGCGGGCCGATGCAGATCGCCTCGTCGGCCATGCGCACATGCATCGCATCTGAATCAGCTGTCGAATGCACCGCCACGCTGGCCACACCCATTTCGCGGCAGGCGCGGATCACGCGGAGGGCAATCTCGCCCCGGTTGGCAATCAGGATTTTGTCAAACATGCCAGAGCCCGTTTATTCGAGGATCACGAGCGGTGCGCCGTATTCGACGGGGGCTCCGTCTTCGACCAGAATGCGTTTCACCGTGCCGCTGCGCGGGGCGGGGATGTGGTTCATCGTCTTCATCGCTTCCACGATCAAGAGAGTGTCGCCTTCGTTGATCTGCTGTCCAACCGAAATGAAGGACGGTGCGCCCGGCTCTGCCTGCATATAGACCGTTCCAACCATCGGCGAGGTCACCGCGCCAGGATGAGATGCCGGGTCTTCCGGTGCGCTGGGGGCGGCGGGCGCTGCCGGTGCCATTGCGGGCGCTGCCGCAACCGTGGTTTGCACGGCAGGCGCAACTTGGGTGACACGACTGACGCGCACGTTGAGGCTGTCATCCTCGCCGTATTCGCGCTTGACCTGCAATTCGGTCAGGTCGTTTTCCCGCAAGAGCTTCGCCAATGCTTCGATAAACGCCACGTCCGCTTCATGGTTGGTCTTGGTCATGCTGTCCCTCGCCCGCTTCTTGCTCTTCACGCGGCCCCGTCGGTGATTGGATCGGAGGCTCGCTTTCCCTACGGGCACCACCCGCATTGCATGCCTTTCCTTGCACCGATTACCGTTCAGGAGCAAGGGGCAGGTACGATCAATCTCGGTTCTGGTGCACGGTTCAGAGCGTCTGCGGGGAATGCGTCATGTGTCAGACCGGTCTTGTTTGTCCGCCTCGAGTGACAACGCCTGTTCGGAAAGAAGCGCCTTGATCTGCATCTGTACCGCCGAAGGCGGGGCGGCGGGTGTGACGCTGGTATCCTTGCTGATGGTGCCGGGCAGAGGGGCAGGTGCCGTGACCGAGGCGAAAACCGGAGGTGCCGCCTTGGCAGTGAGGTCTGGGCGGTGCAGCGGTTTGAGAGTCATGCTGGGCATGGTTGGGTGAAACACAGGCATTTTTAGGCTCCGTCGTGTCAGAGCCCCCACGTCACAAGCTTAGCTGATTTTTTGGAGTGGCGCGCGCAGAAAGTTGAGAAACGGTTAATGGGCAGTGAACGAAAAAGGGCGGCCCTGAGGCCACCCATGATCATTTGGTTTTTCCAAAAGATTAACTTTTATTCATCCGATTTTCGATGAGGTCATCGACGACGGAGGGGTCTGCGAGAGTGGAAGTGTCTCCCAGTGCGCCGTAGTCGTTTTCGGCGATCTTGCGCAGGATGCGGCGCATGATCTTGCCCGATCGGGTTTTCGGCAGGCCGGGGGCCCATTGGATGAGGTCGGGCGATGCGATGGGGCCGATCTCGGTGCGGACCCAGGTGCGCAGCTCTTTGGTGAGCTTGTCCGAGGGCTCAACACCGTTCATCAGGGTGACGTAGCAGTAGATGCCCTGACCCTTGATGGCGTGCGGGTAGCCCACCACAGCAGCCTCGGCCACCTTGGCATGTGCGACCAGTGCCGATTCCACCTCGGCCGTGCCCATCCGGTGGCCCGACACGTTGATCACGTCGTCCACGCGGCCGGTGATCCAGTAATCCCCGTCAGCGTCGCGCTTGCAGCCGTCGCCCGAGAAGTAATAGCCCTTGTAGTCCGAGAAGTACGTCTTCTCGAACCGCTCGTGATCGCCCCAGACGGTGCGCATCTGCCCCGGCCAGCTGTCCTTGATCGCCAGCACGCCTTCGGTCGGGCTGGCATGGATTTCCTCACCCGATTGCGGGTCGAGAACCACGGGTTGGACGCCGAAGAACGGCTTCATCGCCGCCCCCGGCTTGGTCGCATGCGCGCCCGGCAGCGGCGTGAGCAGATGCCCGCCGGTTTCAGTTTGCCACCACGTGTCGACGATCGGGCAGCGGCCGCCGCCCACCACGTCATTGTACCAGTTCCACGCTTCGGGGTTGATCGGTTCGCCCACCGTGCCCAAAAGCTTGAGCGAGGATAGATCGCATTTCGTTACGAATTCGTTACCCTGACCCATCAACGCGCGGATCGCAGTCGGTGCCGTGTAGAACTGGTTAACGGAATGTTTCTCGCAGACCTGCCAGAAGCGCGAAGCGTCCGGATAGGTCGGCACACCTTCGAACATCAGCGTGGTCGCGCCGTTCGCCAAGGGCCCGTAAACAATGTAGGAATGCCCGGTGACCCAGCCGACATCGGCGGTACACCAATAAACGTCGCCGGCGTGGTAATCGAAGGTAATTTCATGCGTCAGAGCGGCGTAAACCAAATATCCACCAGTTGAGTGCACAACCCCCTTGGGCTGCCCGGTGGAGCCTGATGTATAGAGAATGAAAAGGGGATCTTCGGCATTCATTTCAGCAGGCTGGCTGACGTCCGACGCCTCCAGCGCCATTTCATTGTAGTCAAAGTCGCGCCCGTCGACCCATGTGGTCTGCCCGCCCGTGCGCTTGACCACCAGACACTTGACCGTATCCTTGCAGTGCAGCAGCGCCGCATCGGCATTGGACTTGAGCGGTGTCTTGCGGCCACCGCGCGGGGCCTCGTCAGAGGTGATGACGACCTTGGCGTCCGACCCGTTCACCCGTGCCGCCAGCGCGTCGGGCGAGAAGCCGGCAAAGACGATGGAGTGGATGGCACCAATGCGCGCGCAGGCCAGCATGGCATAGGCCGCCTCGGGGATCATCGGCATGTAGATCACCACGCGGTCCCCTTTGCGCACGCCCATGGTCTCAAGGATGTTGGCCATCTTGCAGACGCTGCGGTGCAGGTCTTTGTAGGTGATGTGCTTGGCAGGCTCGTTGGGATCATCGGGTTCGAAGATGATCGCGGTCTGATCACCGCGGGTCGCCAGATGCCGGTCGACACAGTTGGCCGCCACGTTCAGCGTGCCATCGGCGAACCAGTTGATCTTGACCTGACCCAGCGTGAAATCCACGTCCTTGATCTGCGTCGGTGCCTTCATCCAGTCCAGACGCTGCGCCGCCTCCGCCCAAAACCCCTCAGGATCAGACACCGACCGCGCATACATCTCCTCGTATCGAGACGCATCAATATGCGCATTTTCGACCATCTCTTTGGACGGGGGATAGGTTGTATCAGTCATGGGTGTCCTCCTCTTTGGTCAAACAAAACCGCCCCCGCCGGGAAATGGCAAGGGCGGCAAAAGTCGCAGACGGCTTTGCCTTGCTCAGATCGCGAGGTATTCGGCCCGCAGTTGGGCATTTTCCAGAACCTCTGCCGCCGAGCCATCAAACACGATAGAGCCAGTGTCGAGGATGATTGCCCGATCCGCCAATTGCAGCGCGCGTACCGCGTTCTGTTCGACAAGGATCGTCGTCATCCCCTGTTCCTTGATCACGCGCAGGGTCTTTTCGATCTCGTCAACGATCACCGGCGCCAAACCTTCGTAGGGCTCGTCCAGCAGCAGCACCTTGAGGTCACGGGCGAGGGCGCGGGCAATCGACAGCATTTGCTGTTCGCCGCCCGACAGGGTCACGCCTTCCTGACTGCGGCGTTCTCCCAATCGCGGGAAGAGGTCGTAAATGCGTTCGATCGACCAGCCGATGGGCGGTGCGATTTGCGCCAGTTGCAGGTTCTCCTCGACTGTAAGGCCGGGGATGATCCGGCGGTCTTCGGGTACAAGACCCAGACCGACTGACGCGGCTTCGTACGAAGACATCTTGTGCAACGGTTGATGATCAAGCCAGATTTCACCGTGATTGACCTGCGGGCTGTCCATCCGCGCGATGGCGCGCAGCGTGGTGGTCTTGCCTGCACCGTTACGGCCCAAAAGAGCGAGGATCTCGCCTTCGTGGACGTTGAACGAGATGCCCTGCACGATATAGCTTTCGCCGTAGTAGGCATGCATGTCCCAGACGGACAGGAAAGCCGGGGCTGTTTGTGCGTGATTGGCATTTTTCGAAAAGTCGGGTTTGACGTTCATAATTCTGTCCTCGCTGTGGGAGGGGTGGCGGGAAGGCCCCGCCAAATGGGGTTACGCGGCTTCGCCGAGATAGGCTTCCTTGACTTTCGGATGCCCTTTGATGTTCTCGGGAGTGTCCTCGACCAAAGGCGTGCCCTGCGCCAGAACGGTGATCCGTTCCGCCAGTGAGAACACCACATGCATGTCATGTTCGATGATCGCGATGGTGATGTTGCGTTTTTCCTTGATCTCTTTGAGCAGGTCGATCGTGTTGTTCGTGTCGGCCCGCGCCATGCCCGCTGTAGGTTCGTCCAGCAGCAGCAGTTTGGGATTTTGAACAAGGCACATTGCCATCTCAAGCCGACGTTTGTCCCCGCGCGACATGGATGCGGAGTGCATGTTCCGCTTGTCGAGCATGTTGACCTCTTCCAGCATCTGTTCGGCTTGGTCGCGCAGTTCGCCTTCGCTAAAGACCGACCGGATGCCGTGCAGGGCGAAGGAGCCGTCACGCCGCGCAAAGCACGGGATCAGCATGTTTTCCATCACCGTCAGATCGCCGAAGATCTCGGGCGTCTGGAACACGCGAGAAATGCCCATCTGGTTGATTTCAAACGGGGTACGGCCCAGCACGCTCTGTCCGTCGAACATGACCGACCCAGTATCCGGGATCAGCTTGCCCACCAGACAGTTGAGCAAGGTAGACTTGCCCGCACCGTTGGGTCCGATGATCGCGTGGCAGGTGTTCTCCGCCACGCTGAGGTTCACATTGCCAAGCGCTTGCAGGCCACCGAACCTTTTGTTCACGTCTTTGACTTCGAGAATTCCCATCTGTCCGTCTCCTTATTCCGCAGGTTCGGTGGTTGCGTTCTTGGGTTCTTCGGCCTTTTTGCGACCAAAGAGTGCAGCGATCTTTTGGCCACCCTGAACAAGTCCACCGGGCAGGAAGATCACGACAAGCATGAACACAATCCCCAGTGTCAGGTGCCAGCCCTTGCCGATAAACGGGTAGATCAGGGTGACGACCACATCTTCGAGCCCGTCGGGCAGGAAGGCGAACCAGCTGTGCAGGATGTCCGAGTTGATCTTGGAAATGATGTTTTCCATGTACTTGATCAGGCCAGCCCCCAGAACCGGACCGATGAGCGTGCCGACACCACCAAGAATGGTCATCAGGACAACCTCACCCGACGCGGTCCAGAACATACGTTCGGCACCTGCCAAAGGGTCCATCGACGCCATCATGCCACCGGCGAGACCGGCATACATACCCGAGATCACGAAGGCCGCCAGCGTATAGGGACGCGGGTTGAGGCCGGTGTAGTTCAGGCGCTGCTGGTTCGATTTGATAGCGCGCAGCATCATGCCGAACGGCGAGCGGAAGATGCGGATCGACAGGTAGAACGAGATCAGCATGATAATGGCGGCAAAGTAGTAGCCGACATTGAAGGTGAACACCCAGTTGCCGAACACCAGTTCGGTGCTGTCGCGCATCTCAAGGCCGAAAAAGCCAGGAACCGGAATGTTGCCTTCTGCCGTGGTGGCCGCGCCAAAGATGCGCGGATCGTCCAACGCCAGTTGCAGGCCGGTTTCACCACCAGTGATCGGGGTCAGAACCGAGTATGCCAAGGCAAAGGACATCTGCGCAAAGGCCAGCGTCAGGATCGAGAAGTAGATGCCCGAGCGACGCAGGCTGACATAGCCGATGATCAGGGCAAAGACCCCCGCGACGATGACCGCCAGGATGATGGCCGGGATCACGTTCATGCTGAGCAGCTTGAACATCCACACCGCTGCGTAGGACCCGACACCGAGGAAGGCCGCGTGACCGAAGCTGAGATAGCCGGTCAGGCCGAACAGAATGTTAAAGCCGATAGCAAAGATCCCGAAGATCACGAAGCGCTGCATCAAATCAGGGTAGCCCGCGTTGAACTGTGCCATCGCCGACCCCTCGGGGAAGGGATTCAGGAAGAAAGGGGCGAAGGCCACCAGCACTGCCACGATCAGCAGGAGGGATGCGTCTTTTTTGTCCAGTCCGAACATGGATCAGTCCTCCATCACGCCCTTGCGACCCATCAGGCCACGCGGACGCGTCAGTAGAATAATGATGGCAACAAGGTAGATGATCACCTGGTTGATGCCGGGGATGATGGCGATGACTTCGCGCATCGAGGCAAAGCTTTCGAGGATACCCAGCAGGAAGCCCGCAAGCACCGCACCTGGAAGCGATCCCATGCCGCCGACAACCACCACAACAAAGCTCAGAACAAGAAAGTCCATCCCCATGTGGTAGTTGGGCGAGTTTATCGGGGTGTACATCACGCCAGCAAGGCCCGCGACCGCAGCGGCCAGCCCGAACATGATGGTGAACCGCTTGTCGATATTGATGCCCAGCAAACCCACGGTTTCGCGATCTGCCATCCCGGCACGTACGACCATGCCGAAGGTGGTAAACTGCAGGAACGCAAATACAGCGCCGATGATGACGGCTGCAAACGCAAAGTAGACCAGTCGCCAGTAGGGGTAGATGATCGTGCCGGGCTCGAACCCGATCACCGCGCCGAAATCGAACGACCCAACAAAGGCCGAGGGCGCGGGCGTTGGGATCGGGTTTGCCCCATAGTAGTACTTGATGATCTCTTGAAGCACGATCGCAAGACCGAAAGTCACAAGGATCTGGTCCGCGTGGGGGCGCTTGTAGAAGTGTTTGATCAGCCCGCGTTCCATGATCACACCAATCGCGATCATCACCGGAATGGCGAACAGGATCGACAGGGGAACTGCCCAGTCAATGATCCCGGCCCCAAGGCTTTCTCCGAAAATGTCGTAGATATATGGTACATCGCGCATCTGCGGATTGCCAAGGAAGTCGACGGCTCCGGGAACCTCGACCTTGTGGCTCAGGCTGAGCAGGCGCGACAGCGTGACGGCGCAGAACGCGCCGATCATGAACAGCGCACCATGCGCGAAGTTCACCACGCCCAGCGTGCCGAAGATGAGTGTCAGGCCCAACGCGATCAGCGCGTAGGCCGAGCCCTTGTCGAGCCCGTTGAGAATTTGCAGGATTATGGCGTCCATTGCCCCACCCTTTGCGGTCAGAAGTGTGGAAGTGCAGGCAGCCCGTAACAGCAACGGGCTGAATAAGAGATGAGGCGGGCCGTTTGGCCCACCTCAACAAACAAGGGCTTACGCGCCGTTGTTGCAGGTACCGAGCGCGCCGCCGGCGAACTGCGGGTGATCGGGTGCGTACGTAACCTGATCGACCGGTGTGACTTCCACGATTTCGAGGAGGTCGAACTCGGAGGACGGGTTTTCTTTACCCTTCACAACCAGAACGTCCTTGAAGCACTGGTGGTCTTCCGCACGGTAGAGGGTCGGGCCGTTGCCCATGCCGTCGAACTCGAAGCCTTCGAGCGCTTCGACAACCGCGCATGGTGCAAACGAGCCTGCACGCTGAACAGCGTCTGCATAGAGCAGGGCCTGAACATAGCAGGTGTGTGCGGCCTGCGACGGCGGGAAGCCGTATTTGGTGCCGAAGGACTGAACGAATGCTTTGGAGCCTTCGTCCTGCAGCGACCAGTGCCAGTTTGTCGAACCGAAGATGCCCTTAACGTTGGCACCAGCACCCTTCGCCATGAGGCGCGAGTAGAGCGGAACAACGATTTCGAACTGCTTGCCGTTCACGAGCCGGTCACGCAGACCGAACTGAACCGCGTTGGTCAGCGAGTTCACCATGTTTCCGCCGTAGTGGTTCAGAACCAGAACGTCTGCGTCAGATTGCAGAACCGGTGTGATATAGGACGAGAAGTCGGTCTGTGTCAGCGGTGTCAAAACCGTGCCGACAGTTTCCCAGCCCATCGCTTCGGTCGAGGACTTAACTGCTTCTTCTGTGGTGTAACCCCAGTTGTAGTCGGCTGTCAGGTGGTATGCCTTACGGTCGGTGCCGTAGTTGGCTGCAAGCACGGGGGCCAGAGCTGCACCGGACATGTACGAGTTGAAGAAGTGGCGGAAGCCGTTGGCCCGCTTGTCTTTACCCGTGGTGTCGTTGGAGTGTGTGAGGCCCGCCATGAAGATGATGCCAGCTTCCTGGCAAAGTGCCTGAACGGCAACAGCCACACCCGAGGACGAGCCGCCAGTGATCATCACAGCGCCGTCTTTTTCGATCATCGACTTTGCCGATGCGCGCGCTGCGTCAGACTTTGTCTGCGTGTCGCCCGTGACGTATTCGACTTTCTTGCCAAGAATACCGGTGCCGTCCAATGCCTTCGACGAGAAGGTGTTCAGCATACCGCCGTCGCCTTCACCGTTCAGGTGTTCGACAGCGAGTTCGTAGGCGCGGAGTTCGTCTGCACCCTCGTCTGCGTAGGGACCGGACTGGGGTACGTTGAAACCCAGCGTGACGGTCGAGCCTGTCGGTGCGTTTGTAAAGCCTTCATGGCCGGCTGCGGACAGATACGTGGGCAGAGCGAGACCCGCACCTGCTACAGCACCTGTCTTGAGCACGCCGCGACGTGTCAGGTTGCCTTTGGACATATAATCCTCCCAATGTCTTTAAGGGTCCGGCGGCGTTCCTCCGTCCGCCAGCACCGCACATATGTGCAAATTGATTATCGGCTATGCATGGAAAACATAGCAATAAGCGCTTTGCTTCAAACAGTTTTTCTGTCAAAAAATCTACATCGCATTGCAGAAACCTGTAAATTTCTTTCTTCTGCAGCGCAGAAACGGATTGATTCATCACGGGAATTTGAGATGCCTCGCGACACTCTGACAGGAAGCCGCATTCGCGAGCGGCGCGTGATGGCCGGGTTGAAGCAGTCCGAATTGGCCAAACGCGCGGACATCTCGCCATCCTACCTGAATCTGATCGAACACAACCGGCGCAGAATCGGCGGGAAATTGCTTGTCGATATCGCGCATGCGCTGGGAGTTGAGCCGGGGTCTTTGACCGAAGGTGCCGAGACGACGCTGTTGGCCACCTTGCGCGAGGCGGCCAGCGGTATCGACATGTCCGAGGCCGAGTTCGTTCGGGTAGAGGAATTCGCCGGGCGGTTTCCCGGCTGGGCGGCTCTTTTGGCTGACAACCAGCGCAAGGTCGAAACGCTCCAACGCAGTGTCGAGGCGCTCACCGACCGTTTGACCCATGACCCGCATCTGGCGGCATCCCTGCACGAGATGTTGTCGACCGTGACCGCGATCCGCTCTGCGGCGTCGATCCTTGCCGAACCGGGCGATATCGAACCGGAATGGCAACGCCGATTCAATCGCAACATCTATGAAGACAGTGCCCGGCTTGCCGACACGAGCCGCAGCTTGGCGCAATATCTTGAAGAGGCGGATTCTGAGGCGTCTGAAACCAATGCTCCGCAGGATGAACTTGACGGGGTATTTCAGAAATTTGGGTTCCATTTTCCGGCGCTGGAAACATCGAACGTGGATGTCGATGCGGTGGCTACAGAGTTGGGGCAGGGTGTTTCGCAAGCCGCGCGATGGCTTTTGCGGCGTGCCATTACGCGGTATCGTGCAGACGCTGAACGGATGCCGCTGGGCGAGTGTGCCGATACGGTGGCGGTATCCGGCAACGATCCCTTTGCCTTTGCAGCGCGGTTCGGGTGCGATCTGGCCAGCGCCATGCGCCGTCTGGCGCATCTGCCCGAGGACATCTTGCCCGAACCTGTGGGGTTGGCGATTTGCGACGGGTCTGGTGTGACGACCTTCCGTAAGCCACTGCCGGAATTTCCCTTGCCGCGACTTGGCGCTGGTTGTGCGCTCTGGCCGTTATACAGGGCGCTGGCGCGGCCGATGATGGTGCATGTCGAAGTGATGGAGCAATCCGCCCGCGCCGCAGCCCGTCATCGCGGCTACGCCATTTCCCAACCCACCGGTCCGGCCCGATCGGGCGAGGACGTTCTGTTCGAGAGTCATATGCTGATCGTGCCAGAACCCAAGCGCGACGTATCGGAACACATCCGCCATGTTGGCCTTACGTGCCGGATTTGCCCTCACCCAACCTGCGAAGCACGACGTGAACCGTCAATCATGGTCGCGTCGGCACCGCGGAAGCTTTGACACATTGCCTGCACTTCGTAATAGTTTATGCAAGCTGGCCCAAAATAACGGCAAAAAGCCGACCAGCAGCTTGCGGCACGGGGGAGGGCGCGCATGTCCAAACAGGTTCTGTTGATTGAAGATGAACCCAACATCATTGAGGCGATAAGCTTCATCCTGTCTCGGGATGGATGGACGGTCAAAACCCACTCCAACGGGGCGGATGCTGTCGAAATGGTGAAAGAGAGGAGGCCGGACGTGGTGATCCTCGATGTGATGCTGCCGGGAAAAAGCGGCTATGACATCCTGCGCGAATTGCGGGACGACCCCGAGATCAATGGCCTGCCGGTGCTTATGCTGACTGCGCGGGGGCAGACCAAGGATCGCGAGATCGCGGAACGTGCGGGCTGTGACGCCTTCATGACAAAACCATTCTCGAATGCGGATGTGCTCGAAACCGTGAGAGCCCTTGCTGCCAAATGAAGCGCGAGACGGACAGGCCCGGATCGCCGACTGTCTTTCACGAAAGACGCACCTATCGCAGACGCCGGGTCATGGACGCCGCGCGTGTCGCCCCCATTCTTGCACTGATCCTCTGGAGCGTGCCGTTGATCTGGCCGCAAACAGGTGAGGGCACCGTCAGCAGCGCAACGGCTCTGATCTACATCTTTGCGGTCTGGGGCGGGGTGATCCTTTTGACGTGGGGGTTGTCACGCCTGTTGGCCGATGAGGTGGACGAACCGCCGGACACCGAGACATGAGCACGCTCAACCTGCTGGTCGCAGTCTGTACGGCCTATGTGTTTTTCCTGTTCTTCGTCGCCTTCGCAGCCGACAGGCTGGCGCTGCAGGGCAAGAAGGCGTGGTTGCGTTCGCCGTTGATCTACACGCTGTCGCTATCGATCTATTGTACGGCTTGGACGTTCTACGGCGCGGTCGGGTCTGCGGCGCGCAACGGCTTTGAATACCTGACCATCTATCTTGGACCGACGATCGTGATGGTCAGCTGGTGGTGGCTCTTGCGCAAATTGATCCGGATCGGTCGGACGCAGAAAATCACTTCCATCGCTGACCTGATCTCATCCCGCTATGGCAAATCCAGCCTGCTGGCAGCAGGCGTCACGATCCTCGCGGTGATCGGCACGACACCCTATATTGCGCTGCAATTGCAGTCCGTGACGTTGTCCTTTTCGGTTTTCGCCGCGCAATCCGATGGTCTTGCGGCACAGGATCAGGCCCGCGTGGCGTTGTGGCTGTCATTGGGATTGGCAGTGTTCACAGTGCTGTTCGGCACGCGCAACCTTGACGCCAAAGAGCGGCATGACGGGGTGGTCATGGCCATTGCGGTGGAAGCTGTCGTCAAGCTTGTGGCATTGCTGTCGGTTGGCATTTTCGTGGTCTGGGGGGTGTCGGGCGGATTGACCGAGGCGCTCAACCGGATTGACGCGTCCGAGTTCGGCGAATGGCACACCGATCGCAGCCGCTGGGCCGGGCTGATCTTTCTGTCTGCGGCTGCTTTCCTGTGCTTGCCCCGAACCTTTCAGGTGCTGGTGGTGGAGAACGACGACGAAAGCCACCTGCGGACCGCAAGCTGGGCGTTTCCGCTCTATCTCTGCCTTATCAGCTTGTTTGTTGTGCCTATCGCGGTGGTGGGACTCGACATCATGCCCGATGGATCCAACCCCGACCTGTTCGTTCTGACAATCCCGCTTGCGCTGGGCGAAAACGGGTTGGCGATGCTGTCCTTCCTTGGTGGGTTCAGTTCCGCCACTTCGATGGTGATCGTCGCGGCAATTGCATTGTCGACCATGGTGTCGAACCACATCGTGATGCCCATCTGGCTGCAATTGCGCCCAAGCGGGGCCAGCGTTTCTGGCGACGTTCGGGCTGCCGTTCTCATGGCGAGACGGATCTCCATCGTTGGCGTGGTAATGCTGGGCTATCTCTATTTCCGACTGTCCAGTGGAGGCGAAGCGCTGGCCTCCATCGGCCTTGTGGCGTTTTGTGGTCTCGCGCAGGTCTTGCCCGCGATGCTGGGTGGCATGTTCTGGCGCGGAGCCACACGGATGGGGGCGTTCGCCGGACTCACCGCGGGCTTTGCGATCTGGCTCTATACGCTCTACCTGCCCAGCTTTGGTGTCGGAACGATCCTGCCTGTGGCAATCATCGACAACGGGCTGTTTGGTTTGGTTTGGCTGAAGCCCGACGCATTGTTTGGCATCGAGGGTATGGACCAACTCATGCATGCGCTGCTTTGGAGCATGTTGTTCAACGTTGTGGCCTTTGTCGGGGTGTCGCTTGTCACCTTCCCGTCACCGCTGGAGCGGCTTCAGGCGGCACAATTCGTCAACATTTTCGAACATTCGACCAATGCTCGAAGCTGGTCTGGCGGAACGGCACAAACCGAAGACCTGATGGTGATGGCACAACGCATTCTGGGTGCAAGAGAGGCGCAGGCGCTGTTCTTGCGTCACGCACGGCGCCAGGGCGCGCGTGGGAATTTGCCGGCACCCACACCTGATTTTCTTGAGGCTTTGGAGCGCGAATTGGGAAGCTCTGTCGGAGCGGCAACCGCCCATGCGATGGTTGGGCAGATCACGGGTGGCATGGCGATTTCGGTCGAAGACCTGATGGCGGTGGCGGATGAAACGGCGCAGATGCTGGAATACTCGGCACGGCTCAAGGAACAGTCCGAAGAACTCAGCCGCACCGCTTTGGAATTGCGCAACGCCAACCAAAAACTCACCCGCCTTTCGATCCAGAAAGACGCCTTCCTGAGCCAAATCAGCCACGAATTGCGCACGCCGATGACCTCAATCCGGGCATTTTCCGAGATCCTGCGCGACACTGACCAGATGAATCCAAACGACCAGTCACGCTATGCGTCGATCATCCACGACGAAGCGCAGCGTCTGACGCGACTGCTTGACGATTTGCTGGACCTGAGTGTGGTCGAGAACGGACAGGTGAACCTGAATCTGCGCGAAGGAAGCTTGCGCGATGCGCTTGACCGGGCCGTATCTGCGGCGGCTATCGGTGAAGACGGTGTCCAAATGGCCATCGAACGCGACATGCGTCGGGAAGACATCGTGCTGCACACCGATCTGGACAGGCTTAGTCAGGTTTTCATCAACCTGATCGCCAATGCGCGCAAATATTGTGATGCTCAAACGCCTCGTCTGGTGATCCGTGTGATGCAGGAAACCGACCGCGTGGTGATTGATTTTCACGACAACGGCTCGGGCATTGCACCCGAAGCCGTAGACATGATCTTTGAAAAATTCGCCCGTGTCAGTGACCAAAAAGCGGGTGGCGCAGGGCTTGGGCTGGCCATCTGCCGCCAGGTCATGACGCGCTTGGGGGGATCGGTCGATTATGTGCCCTCTGCGCGTGGTGCGACGTTCCGCGTTGTCTTGCCCTACCGCATCGCATTGGCCGCGCAATAGGCGCTCTGTGCAGATTTGCTAAACCCTTGGTAACCAATTCCGGCGATAAACGGACAAAAGGCCAAGGGGGCACGTGGCACAAACATGACCGACACCGTCACAGACTCGGTTTTACAGCGCAAGGCGCAGGCACAACGCAAGGCGCTGGGCGGCGGTGCATGGTCGGTGTCGCGTGCCTTGGGCCGCGCGCTGTCGATTGCGGCGGATGCGCTTTGGGGGCTTGGTCTGGTTCCCCGCATCACCTGTGATGATACCATGCCTGTCGATCTGGCAATGTCGCGGTTGGCGCCGGATCACTTGATTGTCGTGCTTGAAAACGATTCTGGTGCGCGTGCGCTTGCCACCTTTGATCGCGATATCGTCACCGGGTTCATCGACGTGCAGACCTTGGGCAGGGTGACACGTTTTCCAGCCGATGCGCGCGCCTACACGCCGACCGATGCGGCGATGACTGCCCCTGTGATTGATGCCGCGCTGCCCCGGTTTGCTTCCATGTTGTCGACCCAGCCCGAAATGGCACATCTGCAGGACTATCGCTTTGGCGCTTTGGTCGAAGATGCGCAAACGGCGGGGCTGGTGCTGGATGCGGACATGTATCATGTGATCGAATTTGACACCGCACTTGCACAGGATACGCGGAGCGGCGGCGTTGTCTTTATGTTTCCCGAACCCAAGAAGGCGGGGGGAACGGGTGGGGTACCCGGTCCGGGGAAACATGAAGCTGTGCTCAAGCTTGCGCCTGTCCGCATGCAGGCGGTGTTGACCCGCATCCATCTTTCTCTCGACAAGGCGCAGGCGTTGCGGCCGGGGGACAGGCTGCCGCTCGCGGCGGGTGCAACGACATCCGCGGCTCTGGTTCTGTCCGGGGGACACGAGGTGGCACGCGGAAAGCTGGGGCAAATGAATGGCTTTCGCGCCATTCGTATCGGAACCGAAACGACCGCTATGCACTCACGCGACCCGCAGATCTCGTTATCTGTTCAACCTGTGAACGAAACCCCAGCACCCACTGTGTCTCTTCCTGCCACACTGGGCGCGGCCTCGCTTGAGACGACGGGATCGCTTGCGATTGACGGTAAGGACGGTGTCTTGGACAGCTCCTCGACACCGAACCTCGACGCGCTTTAACGCTGTGCGTCTGCCGCCGCGTCAAGCGTGGGGCGCAGCATCGACAGGTCGTACCCTGCTTGTGCCACTGCGCCCAAGATCTCGTCGGCGCTTTTCTGACCAGCTTGGCTGAGCGCCCAAAGGATCGAACAGCGTGTGCCCGATGCGCAGTAGGCCAGAACCGGGCCGCCCGACGCATCGACCATCGCAAACTGCTGGGCCACCCGGTCGGGGGTCATGGTCTGGTGCGTGATCGGCAACACCTCGAACCGGAGCCCGGCAGCCTCGATCGCCATACGCATCGCGTCTGATTGATGCGACGGCGGCACTTCGGCATCCGGGCGGTTGCAGATCACGGTGGTGATGCCCGCCGCCTTGATGGCGGCGGCATCTTCCGGGTCGATCTGCGGCGACACGGCATAGCGGTCTGTAATGGGGCGTATATCCATCGTTAAGACCTACTGCGCTGTCGCGGGCCTGTCCAGCCATGCCCGCAGACTTGGCATGGCGCTCATCCCGGCGACCATCGCTCCAAGAAATACCAGCCCTTCGATCCCGCCATAGCTGAGCGAAGCAATCGCCGGACCGGGGCACAGGCCAACCAAGCCCCAACCCATCCCGAACAGAACCGATCCCATCACAAGGTTGCGGCCCAGTTTCGGTTCGGGCGGTGGCGGCATGGCGTCGCCAGTTAGGGCAAAGCGCCGCTTTGCGGCAACCCGCCACGCAATCGCCATCGGGATAATCGCGCCGCCCATCACAAAGGCCAGTGTCGGATCCCAATTGCCGAAAATATCCAGCCACCCCTGCACCTTGCGGGTGTCAGTCATGCCCGAAATGAACAGCCCGGCCCCAAACAGACCACCAGCCAGAAAAGCGAAATAGTTGCGCATCAGATGATCCCCAGCAAATGGCGAAACAGAACGACGGTCAGACCGCCGGCAAGGATGTAGAAGACCGTCGCAACCATGCCGCGCAGGGACATCCGAGAGATCCCGCAGACGCCATGGCCCGAGGTGCAACCATTGGCCAGACGTGTGCCGACGCCCACCAAAAGCCCGGCGGCGATCAACAGCGCAAAGTTGCTTGTTGCATGGGTTTCCTTTGGGCCAAGAAAGTATAGCAGCACCACAGGGATCAGTGCCAACCCCGCAAGAAAGCTGATCCGTTCCAACATCGTGCTGCGCCCACTGCCATCGACCAGACCGCCGATAATGCCGCTTGCACCCATGATGCGCCCATTGGCGAGCAGGTATACCGCGCCGCCAGTGCCGATCAGCATTCCGCCGACCAGCCCGTAAATCCAATCCGGGTTCATTTCTTTACAATCCGTTTACAGGAATCTTGAGGAAGACTTTGCCGTCCTTGTCCGCAGGCGGCATTTGCCCGGCGCGCATGTTCACTTGCAGCGACGGGATGATCAGTTTCGGCATGGCCAGCGTCGCGTCGCGAGCGTTGCGCATCTCTACAAAGCTGTCCTTGGTGGCATCGCCGCCGACATGTACGTTCTTGGCCTTTTGTTCACCTACTGTGGTCTCCCACGCATAGTCGTCACGGCCCGGAGCCTTGTAGTCGTGGCCCACGAAGATGCGGGTTTCGTCCGGCAAGGCGAGGATCTTTTGCACCGAGTCGTAAAGCTGTTCGGACGAGCCACCCGGAAAGTCACAGCGCGCCGTACCGAAATCCGGCATAAACAATGTGTCGCCGACAAATGCTGCATCCCCGACCACATAGGTCAGGCAGGCTGGCGTGTGGCCCGGCGTGTGCAACACATCCGCGCGCATCTGGCCGATGTGAAAACTGTCGCCTTCGACAAACAGCTTGTCGAACTGGCTGCCATCGCGCTGGAATTCGGTGCCTTCGTTGAACACCTTGCCGAAGGTGTCCTGTACGACCTGAATGCGGTCGCCAATCCCGATTTTGCCGCCAAGCGCGTCCTGAAGATAGGGTGCCGCGCTCAGGTGATCAGCGTGGACATGGCTTTCAAGCAACCATTGCACTTCGAGACCGTTTTCCTTCACAAACGCGATTACGGCATCGGCAGATTTCGTGTCGGTACGGCCCGACGCATAGTCAAAATCCAGAACGCTATCGACAATCGCGCAGGCGCTGCCTTGCGGGTCCTGAACCACGTAGGAAATGGTGTTGGTGGCGTCGTCAAAAAAACCTGTGACCTTGGGTGTCATGTCTGAGCCCTCCTTGCTTGATTAACATATAAAGAAAATTGAATACGTAGCAAGGGGGTGCCGCAAAAAAATGTACGGCACACACACGTTTTCAGGCGCTCTTGGGACTATGCCGAAGGTGTAGCGCCCGCACCGGTGGGATCGGACAGATAGACCAGAACATCGTTCTTGCCGATCACCCCGATCGGCGTGCCGCTCTCGACAACGGACAGATCGACCTCGCTGCTGACCAGCGTGGTCATCACTTCTTGTACCCGCGCATCCGCGTCGACCGCCACCGCCTCGGCTGAAGCGGTCCCGGTGCGCATTACGTCGCGTGCGCGCAGAACGCCCAATGGGTTCATATGTTTAACGAAATCAGCCACATAGGCGTTTGACGGATTGCGGAAGATCTCTTGTGGCGTCCCGCATTGCACGATCCGCCCGCCTTCCATGATGGCGATGCGATTGCCGATCTTGAACGCTTCGTCCAGATCGTGGCTGACAAAGATGATCGTGCGCTTCAGCCTTTGCTGCAAGTCCAGTAGTTCATCCTGCAACTTGGTGCGGATCAGCGGATCAAGCGCCGAAAACGGTTCGTCCATGAGCAGGATCGGTGCATCCGTTGCAAAAGCACGAGCCAGTCCGACGCGCTGCTGCATCCCTCCCGACAATTCCGCGACCTTGCGGTCGGCCCAATCGGTGAGGCCCACCAAGGCCAGTTGTTTCTCGACCTGCGCGTTACGCTCGGCCTTCGGTTGTCCGCCCAGTTCCAGCCCCAGCCCGACATTCTCGCGCACTGACCGCCAAGGCAAAAGACCGAACTGCTGAAACACCATCGCCACATGGCGCAACCGGATCGTTCGCAGCACCTCTGCGCTGGCGTTGGTGACATCTACCAGCCCTTGGCCATCATGCACCCGCACACAGCCCCGTGCGACGGGGTTCAGCCCGTTCACCGCCCGCAACAGCGTTGATTTGCCCGATCCAGACAAACCCATAAGGACAAGGATCTCGCCCTCAGTCACGTCCAAAGAACAGTCATGCACGCCCAAGACCTGCCCGGTCTCGCGCTGGATCTGCCCGCGGTCCTGCCCGGCGTCCATCAGCGGTAAGGCGGCCTGCGGTTTGTCTCCGAACACGATGGAGACATTGTCGAATTCCACGCGGGTGTCGTTCATTTCTGGCGCTCCATCCGCAGCATGCGGTCAAGGATGATCGCGACCACGACGATCACAAAGCCGCTCTCAAATCCGCGCGCCGTGTTCACCTGGTTCAAGGCCCGCACCACTGGCACACCCAATCCGTCTGCGCCGACCAGTGCGGCGATCACCACCATCGATAGTGACAGCATGATCGTCTGGTTCAGCCCCGCCATGATCTGCGGCAGGGCCGACGGCAATTCGACCTTCCACAGCAACTGTGACTTGGTTGCCCCGAACGCTTCTGCTGCTTCGATCAGCGGAGTAGGGGTGGAGCTGACCCCAAGGTGGGTCAAGCGGATTGGTGCAGGGAGAACAAAGATCACCGTTGCGATCAGACCCGGCACCATGCCGATGCCGAAAAATACAATCGCGGGAATAAGATAGACGAAAGTCGGCAAGGTCTGCATCAGATCCAGAACCGGTCGCATCCACGCATAAAGCCGGGGCCTGTGCGCCACCGCGATGCCAATGGGTACGCCGACGCCCATGCAGACAACGCAGGCCGACAGGACCAGAGTCAGGCTCTCGGTCGTTTCCTCCCAATAGCCTTGGTTGATGATGAACAGAAACCCAAGCGCCACGAAGAGCGCGACCTTCCAACTGCGTTGCAGGTAATAGGTCAGCGCCACAAACAGCGCGATGATGACCAACGGATGGGGCGTTTGCAGCAGCCACAAAAAGCCGTCGATCATCGCCTCGAGCGCATCCGACAACGCGTCAAAGAAAAACGCGCCGTTGCTTTCCAGCCAGTCAAAGGCGGTCCCGGCGACTTTCCCCACCGGGATCTTGTTCTCTGTCAACCAGTCCATGCAAGGGTCCTATGGTCTGAAAGGGAAGGGCGGCGCGATGCCGCCCTGTCCAGTTTATTGAAGCGCGGCCTTCACGGCTGCCACGGCATCGCCGCCATCTTTGGTGGTCACGCCATCCAGCCAGCTCATATAAGCGTCGGGGTTCGCCTGCAGCCAAGCGGTCGCCGCATCGCGCGCCTCGGCACCATCATTCAGGATCGCGCCCATGATTTCGTTTTCCATGGCAAGTGTGAATTCGAGGTTCGTCAGCAGCTTACCCACGTTCGGGCAAGCATCGACGTACCCCGCCGAGGTATTGGTATAGACGGTTGCACCGCCAAGATTCGGGCCGAACCAGTCGTCGCCACCTTCAAGATAGGTCATGTCGAAATTTGCGTTCATCGGGTGCGGTTCCCAGCCAAGAAACACCACCGGTTCGCCACGATCATCCGCGCGGGCAACCTGCGCCAGCATCCCCTGTTCCGAGCTTTCGACCACGTCGAAGCCTTCGAGGTCGAACGCATTGGCATCGATCATGTCCATGATCAGGCGGTTACCGTCATTACCCGGCTCGATCCCGTAGATCTCACCTTCCAGCGCATCGCGTTGCGCGGCAATGGCTGCAAAGCTGGTGATGCCCAGATCGGCCCCGGCCTTGTTTGTGGCCAGCGTGTATTTTGCACCTTCAAGGTTCGCGCGGACCGTGTCGACAGTGCCCGCGTCCCGGTAGGGGGCGATGTCGGCTTCCATCGTCGGCATCCAGTTGCCAAGGAATACATCGACGTCGCCTTCAGCCAGCGCGGTGTAAGTCACAGGCACAGACAACACTTTGATGTCGGTCTCATAGCCGAGCGCATCGAGCACGACAGTGGTTGCTGCGGTTGTTGCTGTGATGTCGGTCCAGCCAACGTCCGAGAACGTGACTGAGTCACAATCAGCAGCGACCGCGCCTGCAGCACAGATCGCGAGGATTGAGAGTGAAGATTTCATCATTTTGTTGGTCTCCCTGACAGAGGTCGGTTTTTGTTGATTGACGAGTCAATTAAAAACGCCATACGGTCCCGCACGTCAAACACTTAATTTTTTCGGAGTCGAACGTGCCGAAGCTCGGAATGGAGCCTATACGCCGCGAGGCGTTGGTAAAAGCAACGATTGCCGAGATCGGGCAAGCGGGGTCTTTGGACGTAACTGTGGCCCAGATTGCGCGACGCGCGGGCATGTCTTCGGCACTCGCGCATCACTATTTCGGTGGCAAGGATCAGATATTTCTGGCCGCCATGCGCCACACGTTAAGCCTGTATGGCGCCGAGGTGCGCGGTGCCCTCGCGATGGCCCACGGGCCAAAGGCGCGTGTAGAGGCGATCATCCGCGCAGGCTTTACCCATTCGAACTTTCGGCGCGAAGTTGTTGCTGCGTGGTTGAATTTCTACGTTCTGGCCCAATCCGACGATCAGGCGCGCCGCTTGCTGGCGGTGTACCAGCGCCGATTGCACTCGAACCTTGTCTTCAATCTACGGCCGCTTGTCGGCGTGCGCTCTGCCGAAGTCGCCTTACGCATCGCGGGGCTGATCGACGGTCTTTATCTTCGCGAGGCGCTCAGCAAAGAGGTGCCATCGGGCGACGAGGCGACGCGACAGGTGCTGACTGCGCTTTCACATGAAATCACCCAAGCGGACAGGGAGCCCCTTGTATGAGCTACGACACACAGCCCAAAGCCAGCCATTTCATTGACGGTGCCTATGTCGAAGACACCAGCGGCACGCCGATTCCGGTTATTTATCCTGCGACGGGCAAACAGATCGCCACCGTTTATGCGGCAACTCCGGCCATTGTCGATCAGGCGCTGGCCGCCGCGCATCGCGCGCAAAAGGCGTGGGGCGATATGACAGGGACCGAACGGGGCCGCATCCTGCGCCGGGCCGCCGATATGATGCGCGAGCGCAACCATGACCTGTCGGTGCTCGAGACCTTTGATACCGGCAAACCCTATCAGGAAACCATCGCAGTCGATGCCACCAGTGGCGCTGATGCATTGGAGTATTTCGGCGGTCTGGCCGGTAGCCTGACTGGTGAACATATCCAGCTTGGCGAAGACTGGGTCTACACCCGCCGCGAGCCGCTGGGCGTGTGCGTTGGCATCGGCGCTTGGAACTACCCGACCCAGATCGCGTGCTGGAAAGGCGCGCCTGCGCTGGCCTGCGGCAATGCAATGGTGTTCAAGCCGTCCGAGATGACGCCGCTTTGCGCCTTGAAGGTGGCGGAAATCCTGCATGAGGCGGGGTTGCCTGCAGGGATTTATAACGTGATCCAAGGGCTTGGCGACGTTGGCGCATCCTTGGTCACTGACCCTCGTGTGGCAAAGGTCTCGCTGACGGGATCTGTACCAACGGGCAAAAAAGTTTACGCCGCCGCTGCCGCGCAAATGAAGCACGTCACCATGGAACTGGGTGGAAAATCTCCTTTGCTGATCTTTGACGATGCCGATCTGGAAAACGCGGTGGGCGGTGCGATCCTTGGCAATTTCTATTCTTCTGGTCAGGTGTGTTCGAACGGGACACGGGTATTTGTGCAGAAAGGGATTAAGGAAGCGTTTCTGAAAAGGCTTTCTGAACGCCTTTCCACTGCCGTGATCGGTGACCCGATGGATGAGGCGACCAATTTCGGTCCGATGGTTTCCGAAAAGCAGATGAAAATCGTCATGGATTATATCGAAAAAGGCGAAAATGAAGGGGCGCGTCTGGTGACCGGTGGCAAACGCCTTGACCGAGACGGCTTCTACCTCCAACCCACTGTTTTTGCCGATGTTACCGATGACATGACCATCGCTCGCGAAGAAATTTTCGGCCCGGTGATGGCGGTGCTTGATTTCACGACCGAAGACGAAGCGATAAGCCGCGCCAATGCCACGGAATTCGGTCTCTCGGCAGGGGTATTCACCCGTGACCTGTCGCGCGCGCATCGCGTCATTGCTGCGCTCGAAGCAGGGTCTTGTTTCATCAACTCGTATAACGACGCGCCTGTTGAAGCACCTTTTGGCGGCACCAAGATGTCGGGCGTCGGACGCGAGAACTCCAAGGCTGCGATCAATCATTACAGCGAACTGAAATCTGTCTACGTCCGCATGGGTGACGTTGAGGCTCCTTTCTAAGGCACTGATATGAATGCTGATTACGTCATAGTTGGCGCAGGCTCTGCGGGCTGCGCGATGGCCTACCGTTTGTCCGAAGCCGGTCGATCGGTGATCGTTATCGAACATGGCGGGTCGGATGCCGGGCCGTTCATTCAGATGCCCGGCGCGCTAAGCTTTCCGATGAACATGAAGCGGTATGATTGGGGGTATAAGACCGAACCCGAACCACATTTGGGTGGGCGGCGGCTTGCCTGTCCAAGGGGCAAGGTGATTGGTGGATCGTCGTCAATCAACGGCATGATCTATGTACGCGGCCATGCGCGTGACTACGACCATTGGCGCGATCAGGGCGCAACGGGTTGGGGATATGCGGATGTTCTGCCGTATTTCCAGAGGCTTGAGAACTGGCATTCAGGCGGGCATGGGGGGGATCCTGACTGGCGCGGAACAGATGGTCCGCTGCATGTGACCCGTGGCGCGCGCGACAATCCTTTGACCCGTGCCTTTGTCGAAGCCGGAGCGCAAGCCGGGTACGAGGTGACCGGCGATTACAACGGGCACCGCCAGGAAGGCGTTGGTCCGTTTGATATGACGGTATGGCAAGGCGCACGCTGGTCTGCGGCCAAGGCCTATTTGCGACCTGCGTTGAGGCGCGAGAATTGCAGTATTGTCAGAGGCTTCGCGCGTAAGGTTGTGATCGAGGACGGACGTGCTGTTGGCGTTGAAATCGAACAAGGTGGGCAGATCAAAGTGGTCCGCGCCGATGTTGAGGTGATCCTTGCAGCTTCAGCCATTAACTCACCGAAATTGCTTATGCTTTCGGGGATCGGTCCGGCGAAGCACCTTAGTGAAAACGGGATTGAAGTGGTCGCGGATCGGCCGGGTGTGGGGCAAAACTTGCAGGACCATCTGGAGGTCTACGTACAAGCGGCGTCAAGTCAGCCAGTGAGCCTTTTCAAGTACTGGAACCTCTTGGGCAAAGCCTATGTGGGCGCGCGCTGGATGCTTACGAAAACCGGGCCGGGTGCGTCTAACCAGTTTGAAAGTGCTGGATTTATTCGCTCAAAGCCGGGTGTCGATTATCCTGATCTGCAAATCCATTTTCTGCCGATCGCTGTGCGGTATGACGGGCAAGCGGCTGCCGAGGGGCACGGGTTTCAGGCCCATATCGGGCCGATGCGATCGCCTTCACGGGGAGAGGTCACCTTGCGGTCAGGCAACCCCAAAGATGATCCCCGAATTCTCTTTAACTATATGAGTCATAAGGAAGATTGGGAGGATTTCCGACAAGGAATCCGGCTGGTGCGGGATATTTTCGGACAGGATGCGTTCAAGCCCTATTTCAAGCATGAAATTCAGCCCGGAGATGCCGCGCAAAGTGATGAAAGTATTGATGATTTCATCCGGGAGCATGCGGAAAGTGCTTATCATCCATGTGGTACATGCAAGATGGGGTCACGCACTGATCCGATGGCGGTTGTCGATCATGAGACACGCGTAATTGGTGCGGAAAATCTGAGGGTTGCGGACAGTTCTATCTTTCCACGCATCACCAATGGCAACCTCAATGCGCCGTCGATCCTTGTGGGAGAAAAGGCGTCGGATCATATCCTGGGGAAATCGCCCTTGCCGTCGGACAATCGTGAGCCGTGGATTCACCCGAACTGGAAAACTGCACAGCGCTGAACCGTACAGGAGACTGGTGCGAACCGTACGCTGGAGTTTAAGGAAGCAAGCGCGGCGTTGTTCGTTAAAATGGATCGAAAAGTTGGTTTGGTTCTGTTTTGTGTATCGGTTGTGGCAAGCGTTTTTTAACGTCTTTCGTCCAATGTCGCGACATCGAAATTTACCGGTGACGCGAAAGGGAATTGTGGCGATGGATCATTTTTTCAGACACGGTTTGGGTCGTTTGAATTGCCATCTTTCAACAAAATTTTTGGCGATGCCGTGTATTTTGGAGCCGAGCGCAGATCAGTAGAGAGTTTCTGTCCGGCTTGGGGCGATGTCGAAATTGGTGAGCAGCGCACGCGGTGGTTCATGATTGTTGTGCTCAAACCTTGATCAAGGCTTGGGAACCAAAGGACAAGCAGAGCGTTCGTCGTGTAACCTCCTGTAACCTACTTGATGGATGGCGTATCACACCGGTATGACCGACTCGCTCTCAGACATGATCGCCTGCCCGAAATGCGACGCGTTGCATCGCGTGCCGCAGGTTGAGATGGGTGAGCAAGCGCGATGTGTACGGTGCGGCACGGTCTTGATGGCCCCGCGCGAAGGAGCAATGACGCGGATCGTCATGTTGTCCATGACGGCGCTGATCCTGATGGTCGCTGCAGTGTTCTTTCCGTTTCTTGAGCTTAGCGTTCAGGGGCTGGGGCGCAAAAGTTCGGTTTTTGATGCCGTTCTTGCGTTCTCGGACGGTTTGATGTTGCCGCTTTCCTTTGCTGTGGCAGCTTTGATTGTCGTGTTACCCATCACACGATTTCTGGCGTTGATTTACGTGTTTGCACCGATGGCGTTGGGATGGGCACCCGCAAAACACGCACGGTCAGTGTTCAAACTTGCGGAACATATCCGCCCGTGGGCGATGGCGGAGGTGTTCATCATTGGCGTGGCGGTTGCGCTGGTCAAGGTTGCGGGGTTGGCGCAGGTGACGCTTGGTCCGGCGTTCTGGGCATTCGTGGGGCTGGTGATCATCACGGTTCTTAAAGACAATTTCATGTGTCGGGTAACAGTATGGCAAACGCTGAACGCACGCAGCCCGTCCTGACGGCGCGTGGTGCCGGGTTGGTGGGCTGTGCGGAATGCGGCCATGTTTACCCGTTGAGTACGAAGTCCTGCACGGTTTGCGGGTCGCGGCTTGTCAGCCGCGATGCGGCAAGCCTGCAACGGGTTTGGGCTTGGCTGTTTGCGGGGATGGTCGTCTACATCCCAGCCAATGTGTATCCGATGCTGCGCACCACCACATTCGGCAAGACGTCCGAAAGCACCATCGTCGGCGGCGTGTTCGAACTGATGGAGCATGGATCCTATGGCATTGCCTTCATCGTCTTTTTTGCCTCTGTCATCATACCGGTCAGCAAATTCATTGCGATTGCGTATCTTGCTTGGAGGGTTCAACGTGGAAAACCGGGCACGTCGAGCCATTTCCACCTTTATGAGGTGGTCGAATTCATCGGCCGCTGGTCGATGATCGACGTGTTTGTCGTGGCCATCCTTTCAGCGCTGGTGCAGATGAATTTTGTGGCGTCGATCCATCCCGGAATCGCGGCAGTTAGTTTCGCGCTTTCGGTTGCATTCACCATGGTTTCGGCCAATAGCTTCGATCCCAGACTGATCTGGGACGCACCTGAAGGACAGAAGGTTTGAGCGATCCAACACCCGCAGACATGACCGTTTCCCAACCGCGCAAGTCGATCCTGAGAAACCTGTCGTTTGTCTGGCTCGTGCCGATCCTCGCGCTCGCGGTGTCGCTTGGGATTGCTTGGCAAAATTTCTCGGACCGTGGCACGCTGATCGAGATTTCGTTCGGCAATGCATCAGGCGTGGTCGCCGGCGAAACAACGCTGCGCTATCGCGATGTGGTGGTGGGCACTGCAGAGGATGTTCGCTTCACCGACGATCTGAGCCGCGTTCTGGTTGACGTGCGGGTGGACAACGATGTTGCACCGTTCATCGACGATGAGGCGGTGTTCTGGGTGGTGCGCCCCGAAGTGTCGGCACGCGGAATCAGCGGCCTGTCGACGGTGCTGTCAGGCGTCTACATCGAGGGCGCGTGGGACAATGCACCGGGCGCCGTGACCCAGCAGTTCGAGGGTGCCGACACGCCGCCGTTGAACCAGCCGGGGCGACCGGGGCAACGGATCACGTTGGCCACGGATGACGGAACAACGATCTCTTACGGCTCGCCAGTGCTGTTCCGCGGAGTTGAAGTGGGGCGGTTGGAAACACCGCGCCTTTCGGCTGATGGCCGGACGGTTCTCGTGGACGCGTTCATCGACGCGCCGCATGACCAACGGCTGAGCCAAGCGACGCGTTTCTGGGACACATCGGGGTTCGAGCTTTCGTTTGGGGCGTCGGGATTTTCAGTGGATTTTGACAGCCTCGCGTCGCTGGTCACCGGCGGGGTGGTTTTCGACAACCTCTATGATGACGGCGAACCTCTGACCCCGGGCTATGTTTTCACGCTTTATGAAGACGAGGAAGAAGCGCGGCGCAATCGGCTGGTTCGGGGGCCTGCACGGGGCGTGGCGTTTTCCATTTTGTTCGACGAGTCGGTCAACGGGCTCGAGGCGGGGGACGATGTGACCTATCAGGGCCTTGATGTGGGGGTTGTGACAGGGTTGCGGTCTCAGGTGCTTGAGGGGGCGTTTGGGCCTGAGCTGTCGCTGATCGTCGATGTGGCGATCGATCCGCAGCGCATGGGGCTTCCGCCCGAGGCGGCTGGCCCGGAAACCATCGATTTCTTCCGTTTCGCTGTGGAAACGGGTATGCGCGCGCGATTGGCGACGGAAAGCCTTTTGAGCAGCGATCTGCGGGTTGAATTGGTGGTTCTGGACAGCGCTCCAACTGCGCGATTGCGCGAGATCGACGGCGAAGCGCCGCGTTTGCCCAGTGTCGAATCAAACCTTTCGGATTTCACAGCGACCGCCGAAGGTGTGCTGGAGCGGATCAACGCGCTGCCGATTGAAGAAGTGATGCAGCAGGCGATCAGCCTGATGGAGGCGTTCGAGCAATTGGCGCGCAATGAGGATTTGCAACGTGTGCCGGGATCTGCGGTGGCGCTGCTGGATGACACCCGTGCCTTGGTCGGCAACGAGGCGATTCAGGCGATCCCGTCGCAGATCGAAGCGGCGGTCAATGACCTTACGGCGCTGGTGGCCGAGATCCGCGAAGGCGGCGCGGTGGAGTCTCTCAACAGTGCGTTGGCGCAGCTGGATGAAGCGATGGCCGGGATCAACACGGCGTCGCAATCAGCCCCGGCTTTGGCCGAGAACCTTGCCAAGCTGACGGAAGAGAACATTCCGGCGGTGCTGGCCGAGTTGCAGGGCGTTGCGCAGACCGCGCAAGAGCTGAAGTTGGACGAATTGGTGGCCAGCGCCACGGCGACGTTGAACCGGGTCGACGCATTGATCGCGCAAGAGGCGGTGCAGGGCATTCCTGCAGCGGTGACAGCGGCAATCGAAGACGTGCGGACCATCGTGGCGGATGTGCAGGCCGAGGGCGCGGTGCAGGCGCTTGGGTCATCGATGCGCAATCTGGACAGGGCGATGGCGGATATCAGCGTGGCGTCGCAGGATGCACCTGCGCTCACGGCGAACCTGCGGCAGATTACCGAGACTGACATTCCCGAATTGCTGACCGAGCTTGAGGCTGTGGCGACCACGGCGAAAGAGCTGGAATTGCAGGCGCTTGTTGACAGCGCGACGAGCACGCTTAACCGGGTGGACGCGCTGGTGGGGTCGCAGGACACGCTGGAACTGCCTGGCACGATCAACGATGCGCTGACCGAGATGCGGCTGGCCTTGGCGGAGTTGCGTGACGGTGGCGTGGTTGAGAACCTGAACGCGACGCTGCAATCGGCGTCGGATGCGGCCGGATCGGTGGCGGAGTCGGTGGAAGACCTGCCGCAGTTGACAGCGCGGCTGGAGCGGCTGGTGGCCGAGACCGAGGCGGTGGTTTCGTCCTACGGCGCGCGGTCGGATTTCAATACGCAGACGCTTTCGGCGCTGCGCGAGGTGCAGAATGCAGCGAAGTCGATCTCGGAACTGGCGCGCGCGATCGAGCGCAGCCCCAATTCGCTGATCTTCGGGCGCTGAGGAAGGACGAGTAGGATGATCCATATGAACATGCGCGCTTTGGCCGTTGCGATAGCGCTGCCATTGGCGGCCTGCGGGTCGGCGGACAGCGCGCGTTATCTGATCGACGCGCCTGCGCCTACGGGTGCGGAAACGCGGGTGTCGGTGCGCAGCGTCGAATTGCGCGATGTGTCGTTGCCCAGCCATGCGTCTGGGGCGGAGATCCTTGTGCGCGAGGAGGGTGGGGCGTTGCGGCCCTTGGGTGATGCGGTTTGGGCGGATGACCCCGAACGCGCAGTCACGGGCACGCTGGCGCAATTGCTGGATGACGGCAGCACGGCAACTGTTTCGGCAGAGCCGTGGCCCTTGTTGGATGGGCCGTCAGCGCGGTTGGATGTGCGGATCGACAAGATGTTGGCCAGCGTTTCAGGTGTGTTCGAGATCACCGGGCAAGCCGCCGTCAGTGCTGTGGACGGACGCCTGCGTGAACGGGTCGAACGCTTTGCCATCTCGGTGCCGATTGCCGAGATTTCGGCAGCCGCTGTGACCGAAGCGCAGGGTCGGGCGTTGGTGGCGTTGTCGGACGAACTGATCGGGCTGTTGCGCTAGAATTCATGCCGCTGATCCCGTCCAGCCTGACTGAATTACTCGACCACGGCTTCGATACCGTGATCGATGTGCGCAGCCCTGCCGAATTTGCCGAGGATCATGTGCCCGGTGCCATCAACCTGCCCGTTCTCGACAACGACGAACGGGCGCGGGTGGGCACGATCTATAAGCAGGTCAGCCCGTTTGATGCGCGCAAGATCGGGGCGGCTTTGGTGTTTCGCAATGCCGCTAACCATATCGAAACGTCTTTGTCTCACCATGACGGAGCGTGGCGGCCTCTGGTCTATTGCTGGCGCGGCGGGCAACGGTCGGGGTCGTTTGCGTGGCTGCTTCGGGAAATCGGCTGGCGGTCTGATGTGGTTCAGGGCGGGTACAAGACGTATCGGCGGTTGGTTGTGGACATGCTGCATAACCGGGCGTTGCCTTATCGGTTCGTCCAGTTGGGCGGCTACACGGGCACGGCCAAGACAGAGCTTTTGCCGCTTTTGGCAGCACAAGGCGTGCAGGTGATCGACCTTGAACAGCTGGCGAACCATCGAGGGTCGCTTTTGGGGGCGATGGGGGATCAGCCCTCACAAAAGGCGTTTGAGAGCGCGTTGGCAGGGGAATTATGCCGCCTTGATCCGGCGCGGCCCGTGCTGGTGGAGGCTGAGAGCAGCAAGATAGGGCAGATCCTTCTGCCGCCGTCCCTATGGGACGCTATGAAGGTAGCGCCCTGGATTGAAGTGACTGCGCCCTTGGAGGCGCGGACCGAGTATTTGTTGCGGGCCTATGACGATATCCTGTCGGACAAGGCCACGCTCCATGCACAGTTGGCGCCGCTCAAGGCGCATCGGGGCGAGGCTTTGGTTGCGCGGTGGGTCGGATTGAGCGTGGCGGGCGATAAGCGGGCGCTGACGCGGTCGCTTATGGAAGACCATTATGATCTGGCCTACGCCAAGTCGATGAAGGCGATGGCTCCCAACGTGATTGCGCAGGTTGCGGCAGAGGGTCTGACGCCCGCGCATCTGGAGCAAGTGGCGGCAAAGGTCGCGGTGGCGCTTCAGGCGATGGAGACCTGACCTATAGGGCCATTGTGCAAGTGGCCTATGATGGCGCTGTCGGGGTGTCCGTTTTGGTGCAGTTCTTTGATCAAAGTGTCTGCCTGACCCGCTGGGACTGCGGCCAGCAGTCCGCCGCCTGTTTGCGGATCGAACAGAAGGCGGGTGTGCGGATTGTCGGGAATGTTTGAAAATCCAGCGCGATTGTTTGCATAAAGCGAAGAATGTTCGCCCCGTTCGGAGAGGTCCAGCGCGCCGGGCAGAAGCGGGATCGTGTCCGGTGTCAGGGTGGCGGCTAGGCCAGAAGCAATGCAGATGTTCTGCGTGTGCCCAGCGAGGCCGAACCCGGTGAGATCGGTCATCGCCTGTGCCGCGTCCCGCAAGATTTGGGCTGCGGATTTCTGGCCCTGCTGCATCGCGTCCAACGCGCCCGCGACGTCGGCACCGCGTGCCTTGCCCGACATCAACGCCGCCATGATTACGCCGGTGCCGATGGGTTTGGTCAGGATCAGGATCGCCCCGTCCTGTGCGCCGCCCAAGGTGATGGCCTCGCGGTCGAGCAGGCCCGTGACCGCGAGGCCGATGCTGAGGTCATCGCCAAAAGTGCTGTGACCGCCGACAATGTCTGCGCCTGCGTCCTGCAGGATGGTCTGGGCCGAGGTCAGGATCTCGGTCAGGGTGCGTTCGGCCAAGGGTTCCGACTGGCGGGGCAGGGTAATCGACAGTGTTGCGGCCTGTGGATTGGCGCCCATCGCCCAGATATCGCCCAAGGCGTGATGGGTGGCGATACGAGCCATGACCGCGGGATCGGGCCAGAAGCTGCGCAGATGGTCGGTGGTGAAGACCTGCCGCGCACCGCCCGTATTCAGGAGCGCTGCATCGTCGCCGGGCAGGGGCGTGATGTCGGCGCGCTGTGCCGGTTTCAGCGTGGCCAGCGATTTTGACAGCGCATCACGGCCCAGTTTTGCACCGCAGCCGCCACAGAGTGGTTTGGGGCCCATGGCCTGCTGCACGCCTTTGGCGCGAGGATAGGGTAAGGGAGGTGTGGGCATCTTGGGCAGTTGGTCGAACTGGTCCATGAATTTGCGGTCGATGCGGTCTTTCCAATCCCAGACCCAGGGCCCGGTGAAGGTGACGCCGAAGCGATCACCAAGTGCCGACTTTTTCCCGAGCGAGATAAGCTTCAGGTAATCTTTCTGTGGGACATAGGTTTTCAGCGGACCACCTGAGAGAGAGGAGGCGAGATTATGGAATAGAACAGGGGCTTGCCGCACGGCATAGACGCCCGCCTTGGGCCGGGGGGCGTGGGACATGTGTGCGCAGTCGCCGACAGCAAAGATGCGCGGATCGCTGGTTTGCAGGCGGTCATTGACCGTCAGAAAGCCGTCATGCGTGGTCAGGCCGGTCTGGGCCATCCACTGATAGGGGCGTGCGCCTGCGGCACCGGTGATGAACTGGGCGGTGATGCTGCTCCCGTCGTCAAGGGAGATCGTGTGTTTGCCAAGATGCGTGATCTGGACGTTTTCATGCAGTACGATGTTGAGCGCTTTGATCGCTGCGCGCAGTTGAGTTGCGCTTTTTGCCGGCAGGGCCGACAGTGCGGTTGCGTTGTCGATCAGGTGGATCGTGGCAGGGCGTTTGCGCAGTTTCAAAGCGTGGGCCATTGCCATGGCCAGTTCCGCACCTGCCACGCCGCCACCGATGATTGCGACTGTGGCCGGGCCGGTGCCTTTGCGGAAACTGTCCCATTTGGCGGCGAACGGGCCAAGTGGTTTCGCGGGTACGGCGTGTTCGGTGAAACCGGGCAGGGCGGGCATGTCAGAGGTAATGCCAACATCGACCGCTAGAACGTCGAATCCAACGTGCGGGTGCGTGTCGATCTGGATTGTGCCGCTGTCAGGGTCGATGCCAGTAACCGACCCAAGGATGAGCCGCGCATTCGCGGCCTGCGCGAGGCGGACGAGGTCGATGTCAAGCTGATCGCGGGTGTAGTGTCCGGCAACGAAGCCCGGCAGCATACCGGAATAGGGCGCGGTCGGCCCCGGGTTGATAAGCGTGAGGCGCGCCCCGGGAAGCGGCTTCATCGACCATTTACGCAGCACCAGCGCATGGGTGTGTCCGCCGCCGATGAGAACGAGGTCCTGAGTGAGCGGCAGGGGCGGCTGGTGCATGAGGGCGGTCCTTTGATGGTCAGGCACGGCTTATCACGGTGGTGTCTCCGCGCCTATGCGACGGGTGATCAACTTTCGTAACGTGTCTGTCCGTGGGCGTTTGCGCTAACGAAAGGGGTGACGTGAAGAGCGTGTTGCGCGCGGGTTCGCGGGTGCCACCTTTGCGCGATTCGATTTGGATCACCGAGGCAGTCTGCCTGCTGTGGCCTTTGCAAGCGCCGCTGAGACCCGTCAAAAGCGCAGTATACTTTGGGATACAGAAAAATATTTAATTAACAAAGGCTTAAAAACTTGGGAAAAACCGATGAGTAAGTAAATTTCAAAATCTTAACGCTTGACGAAACAATCCTGCGCCTAGATGAACAGCCAAGAATTGCGAGGAGCGCTGGCTCGGATGGCGGCCTTCGCTCGGGAGGGACGCGACATTGCGACCACGCTAAAGGGCAGGAGAGATCGTCGCCAATGTTGAAATCCATTTTGGTCCCAGTGCGTGGCGACGGCATGGTCGCAACCGTGCTTGCCCATGCAGCCGAACTTGCCAAGCAACACCAAGCGCAGGTCAATGTTGTGCACTGTCGGGCTCAGGCCAATGATTTGCTGCCGCAGGGCATCGTCATGAATGACTTTGCCCGCAAGGTGATGATGGAACAGGCGGTTGAGCTTGCGAACCGTCAGGAAGATCACCTGCGCAAGATTTTGCACCGTCTGGCGCGCGACTTTGGGCTCGAGGAAAACGCGAGCACACCCGATGTTGCGGTCTGTACCTTTGCGGAAGAGCCCGGCCGCATGGCCGATGTTGTCAAGCATGCGGGTCGGTTGTCTGACCTCATCGTACTTCCAAAGCCCCAGCGGGAACGCAACCTCGGCCAGAGCTCGTTGAAAGCAGCGCTTTATGGCGCTGGACGGCCTGTGTTGATCTGTCCGGGACAATTGCAGCCCGATGCCACATTCGCCCAGCACGTGGCGATCGGCTGGAATGGATCACTGCCTGCAGCGCGCGCCGTCGCATCGTCATTGGACATCGTCCATGCCGCCAAGCGCGTCAGCATTCTGACGGGTGGGAAGGTGCAATCTCATGGGCCCAGTGTTGATGAGTTGGTGGACTATTACGCGCTGCGCGGCATCACCGCCGAAGTTGTGCGCTTTACCGGAAAAGATGCCGCCACGGAGCTTCTCAAGACGAGCAAAAGCATCGGAGCCAGCCTGCTGGTTATCGGAGCTTACAGCCACAGCCACGAGACCGAGATGCTGTTTGGAGGCAACACCGAGCGTATCGTGGACAAAACAGAGATGCCCATCCTGATGGCGCATTGAACCACCTCTTTGGCCGAACCAAGGCCGACGACGGGGCACGCCCCAAATCTGAAGCCCGCACATGACGCGGAAACGACTGGTCCGGGAAACCGGGCATTTTAGGGAGGAATACACTATGAAACTGACCAAAAGACTTTTCCTGGGACTGGCCGCAGGCACCGCCCTGGCAACTTTGCCGATTGCAGCTTTGGCGCAAGATTGGCAGCCGAAGCGACCGATCGATTTCACGATCATGGCGGGTCCGGGTGGTGGCGCAGACCAGATCGCGCGGTTCGTGCAATCCGTGGTCGAGGCGAATGACATGACCAACCGGCCCCTGATCCCCACCAACCGCGGTGGCGGCTCTGGCGCAGAGTCCCTTTTGCATCTCAAGGACGCGCGTGACCCGGACCATACGCTGATGGTCACGCTCAATTCGTTCTACACAACGCCGATCCGCCAAGAGGGTCTGGGCGTCGATATCGAGACCTTCACCCCGATCACCATGATGGGCGTCGATCCTTTCGTGCTTTGGGTCCACAAGGATTCTGGCATCACGACCTTTGAAGAGTACATCGCGAAGGTCAAAGAAATGGACGGTGAGTACGTCATGGGTGGAACCGGGACCGGTCAGGAAGACTCGATCGTGATCGCCTACATGGCCGGGGCTTATGATCTGAAGATCAAGTACATCCCGTATGACGGCGGCGGCGCCGTGGCCAAGGACCTTGCAGGTCAACAGATCATGGCCACTGTCAACAACCCCGCCGAAGCCAAGGGCTTTTACGAAGCGGGTGACTTCGTGCCGCTTCTGGCCTTCTCGGACGAGCGTATGGATGCCTATCCGGACGTGCCGACCATGAAGGAAAAAGGCCACGATTTCTCGTATTACAACCAGCGTGCCATCGTCGGTGCGCCGGGCATGTCGGACGAGGCTGCAGCCTATTACCGTGAGGTGTTCGGCAAGGTGTACGACAGTGACGCATGGCAGGACTACCTCGTGTCCGAAAGCCTGTCGCCCCTGCCGATGGATGAGGCGCAAACGCGTGCATATTGGGCAACTCAGGTTGCAACGCACCGCAAGCTTCTGTCCGAAATCGGCGGCTAAGCCATAAATCAGGAAAGGGGGCAGAGATGCGCCAAGGTGAAATATCACTTGCAGGGCTCCTTGCCCTCTTTTCCCTGTATCTGATGTGGAAGAGCACCGAGCTTCCCATCGGGTACATTCGCGGCCAGGGACCGGGTGGTGGCTTTTGGCCGTTCTGGCTGTCGGCCGGCATGCTGCTGAGCTGTGTTGCCATCGCCTGGAATTGGTGGCGCGGCAAGACCCCGGCATCGGTGTCGGATGAACCGCTTATGGATTCATTTGGCTGGCGCACGGTGCTGCATGTTGGCGGTGGGGTCACTGCGTTTGTCGCATTGATTTCGGTGGTTTCGATGTACGGCGCGGTTGCGCTGTTCTTCGTCTACTACCTGCGGTTTCTGGGCAGACATTCCTGGGCGCTGACACTGGCCATTGCGATTATCCTGCCCATCGGCCTGTTCTTCTTTTTCGAAGGGGCGATGCAGATTTCGATGCCGCAAGGCCTGCCATTCACGCAGCCCTTCTTCGATGTGATGTACGACATCATTTACTGACGCCCCCGGGATCCAAGGACCATCATGGAAGCTTTATCTTTTCTGGCCGATGGCGTGCTTGTTGCGCTTGAGCCGCTCAATCTCGTTCTCATTCTGATTGGTGTCACGGTTGGCCTGTTCATTGGGGCGATGCCGGGCTTGGGGTCTGTGAACGGTGTGGCGATCCTTTTGCCGATCACGTTTCTGGTGCCTCCGGGCTCTGCCATCATCTTTCTGGCGGCCATTTACTATGGAGCCATGTATGGAGGGGCGATTTCATCGGTCACCATGGGGATACCCGGCGCCTCGACCGCTGTGGCCACGACGTTTGATGGGCGACCATTGGCGCTTCAGGGGCGGGCCAGTCTGGCATTGGTGACTGCGGCGATTGCCTCTTTCGTGGGGGGCACGGTTGCCAATATTCTGTTCACCCTCTTTGCCCCGCTGCTCGCGACCATGGCGCTGTCGTTTGGGCCCCCCGAAATTTTTGCACTGATGCTGTTGGCCTTTGCGACCTTTGTTGGGCTTGGCGGGGACGATATCCCGAAGACGATCTTTTCGATCTGTCTTGGTCTGGTGCTTGCGACCGTCGGGTTTGACACCATCTCAGGCGAACCGCGCCTCGTGCTGTTCGAGATCGAAGGCTTCCTGCGGGGGATCGGCTTTATCGTGCTGGCCATTGGGGTTTACGGCATCGGCGAGATGCTTTGGACCATCGAGCAAACGCGCGGCGAAGTGACGACGACAAACCCCAAGATGACCTTCAAAGGCATGGTGGCTGATACCAAGGAAGCGGTGCGCAGAGGCTGGAAAGGGACCTGGATCGGTTCGATCCTTGGGTTTTTCGTCGGTGTTTTGCCAGCCGCAGGTGCCACGCCGGGGTCACTGATGTCCTACGGTGTTGCCAAGATGGTGTCAAAGAATCCCGAGGAATACGGGAAGGGGACACCCGATGGGGTCGCGGCCCCGGAGGCGGCCAACAACTCTGCGTCCACAGGGTCTATGTTGCCGATGCTGACACTTGGTATTCCAGGGTCTCCGACCACGGCGATCCTGCTGGGGGGCATGGTCATCTGGGGGCTGACACCGGGTCCACGCCTTTTTGTCGATCAAAGCGAGTTTGTCTGGGGTCTTATCGGATCTTTCTACATCTCGAACATCGCGGCGCTGTTCATCAATCTCGCGTTCATCCCGCTGTTTGTCTGGATGCTGCGGATGCCGTTCACCATCCTTGCGCCGCTGATCTTCGTGCTGTCCATCGTCGGTGGCTTTGCCGCGTCGCGCAGCATGCATGACCTCTGGCTGATCGTTATTTTCGGGCTGTCGGCGTTTTTCTTGCGCAAGTTCGACTACCCGCTGGCACCGGCTGTTCTGGCGATTGTGCTTGGTCCAATTGCCGAACCGACCATGCGCCAATCCCTGCTTTTGTCCTCGGGTGATCCGATGATCTTCTTCACCCGGCCGATCGCAGGGCCTATCACAGTGGTCGCAATCATCCTGATCCTGTTGCCTGCAATCAAGCTTCTGCGCCGCAAACGGTCGGAAAAAATGGCCTGATCCATGTGCTAGCCGTGATCGCGGAACTGGTGTCGCAGATGTAAATTGCCATCGAAGTGCTTTTCTTTGCGCTCTGCCTCGTTAAATAGGGGCAAGGGTGGATCACGGGGCGCAGCTCCGATGGAATAACGAAACAAGACCGACTGACTAAAAGGGGACAGGACTATGGCTACCAACGTCAAAGCACTGCTTGAGGGACATGATGCCGGATCGAAGGCCTTGGGCGCACCGGGGCGGGACTGGCTCAGCTATGGTGGGCTGCGGGATTTGTCGGCGGAAGTGAGCGCGAGCTTGCGCGGCTTCGGGATCGGACCGAGCGACCGGGTGGCGATCGTGCTGCCGAACGGGCCGGAAATGGCTTCGGCGTTTGTCACCATTGCACAGGCGGCGACCACGGCTCCGCTGAACCCGGCCTACCGCGAGGACGAGTACAAGTTCTACATTGAAGACCTTGGGGCCAAGGCGATTGTCCTGGCTGACGGCTATGACGGCCCGGCACTTGGTGCGGCCAAGTCTTTGGGTCTGATGGTGCTGCGCACTGTTGTGGCAGAAGGCTCGCCTGCTGGATCGTTCACCTTGGCAGCCGATGGAGCCACCGGGGATGCGTTGCCAGCCAGCGATCCGAGCGATGACGACGTTGCGCTGATCCTGCACACATCGGGCACCACGTCGCGGCCGAAGATCGTACCGCTCTTGCAATCGAACGTGGCCGCATCGGCGCACAACATTGCGGCGTCTTTGAACCTGACGTCGGATGACCGTTGCCTGAACGTGATGCCGTTGTTCCACATCCATGGCTTGATCGCTGCGGTGTCAGCATCTTTGTCCGTGGGCGCGTCGATCTGGTGCGCGCCGGGCTTTGACGCGCTGCGATTCTTTGGCTGGATGCGTGATGCGACGCCCACATGGTACACCGCCGTGCCGACCATGCATCAGGCCATCCTGACCCGCGCAGGCCGCAACGCGGATGTGATCGCGGAGGTGCCGCTGCGGTTTCTGCGGTCGTCCTCGGCGTCTTTGCCCGCGCAGGTGATGGAGCAGCTGCGCGAGACCTTCAACGCGCCGGTGATCGAGGCTTACGGCATGACCGAAGCCGCGCATCAGATGTGCTGCAATCCGTTCGACCGGCAGAAACCCGGTGCCGTGGGGGTGGCTGCTGGCCCCGAAGTGCGCGTGGCGCATGAGACCGAGAACCGGCTGATCGACGGGACGGGTGAGGTGGTGATTTCCGGCCCGAACGTGACACCCGGCTATGAGAGCAACCCGGATGCAAACGCCAAGAACTTCTTTGAAGCCGATGGCAAGCGCTGGTTCCGCACAGGCGATCAGGGGGCGTTTGACGAAGACGGCTTCCTGCATCTCACCGGGCGATTGAAGGAAATCATCAATCGCGGCGGCGAGAAGGTCTCGCCGCTCGAGGTGGATGGCGTGCTTCTGGATCACCCGGCGATTGCGCAGGTGGTGACCTTTGCTTTGCCGCATCCCAAGTTGGGAGAAGAGGTGGCCGCAGCCGTCGTTCTGAAAGACGGGGTTGAGGCGACAGAGCGGGAGATCCGCGACTTCGCAGCCAGCCGTATGGCCGATTTCAAAGTGCCGCGTAAGGTGATCATTCTTGACGAGATTCCGAAAGGGGCCACCGGCAAGATGCAGCGGATCGGTCTGGCGGAGAAGCTTGGGCTGGTTGAGACGGCGTGATCTGAAGCTGTGAGAATGCGCCGGGTGGCCCCTGTGGGAGCCTCCGGCGGGAGTTTACTTGGCAAGATGAAGGAGGAGCGGTTCGCGGAAAACCAGCGGATCGCTTCTGGGTGAGCGATGAAGATTTGCGTATTCGGAGCGGGCGCCATTGGCGGCTACATGGGTGTGAAGCTGGCGCAGGCCGGGGCAGATGTGAGCCTTGTGGCGCGCGGTCCGCATTTGGCGGCGATGAAGTCCAATGGGTTGAAATTGATCGAAGAGGGTGGTGAGGAAACGGTTGTGTCCGTGACCGCGTCGGACAACCCGGCGGATCTCGGTGTTCAGGATTACATCATCGTCACGCTCAAGGCGCATTCGGTGCCGCCGATTGTCGACAAGATGAAGCCGCTGATCGGGCCGAACACCACAATCGTGTCCGGTGTGAATGGCGTGCCGTGGTGGTATTTCCACAAGATCGGTGGGGAGCATGAGGGCACACGGCTAGAGAGCGTGGACCCCGGCAATGCGCAATGGGACGGGTTCGGGCCGGACCAGGTGCTGGGTTGCGTTGTCTATCCGGCAGCAGAGGTGATCGAGCCCGGTGTGGTAAAGCATATCGAGGGCAACCGCTTTTCGCTTGGGGAGCCGGACGGATCGAAGTCGGAGCGCGCTGTAGCGCTGTCGCAGGCGCTGTCTTCGGCGGGGCTCAAGGCACCGGTGCGGCCCCGGTTGCGGGACGAGATCTGGGTGAAGCTTTGGGGGAACCTGTCCTTCAATCCGATCTCGGCGTTGACCCATGCGACGCTGGATGTTCTTTGTACCGATCCCGGCACGCGGGCGGTGGCCAAGGGCATGATGCTCGAGGCGCAGGAGATTGCCGAGGCGCTGGGTGTGAAGTTCCCGATTGATGTGGAACGGCGCATTGATGGCGGTGCGGCTGTCGGCGCGCACCGCACGTCGATGCTGCAGGATCTGGATCAGGGACGCCCGATGGAGATCGACGCGCTGGTCGGATCGGTGCAGGAGCTGGGCCGCGTGGTGGGTGTGCCAACACCGACAATCGACACGGTGCTGGCGCTGGTGCAGTTGCGGGCGCGGACGGCCGGGCTTTATTCGTAAGCGGCGGTCACGATCACTTCGACTTTAAGTTCGGGGCGGGCCAGTTTGGCCTCCCCGCAGGCGCGGGCGGGGGCGTTGCCTTCGGGCACCCATGCATCCCAGACGGCGTTCATTTCGGCGAAATCGGCCATGTCGGCCACCCAGATGATGGCTTGCAGGATCTGTTCACGGGACGATCCGGCCTGTTTCAGCAGGGCATCTACGCGGGCGAGGCAATCCTGTGTCTGCTCGGTGACGCTGTCGCCTGCACCCACCTGACCGCAGAGATAGACGGTGCCGTTGTGTTTGACGATCTTGCTCATCCGTTGGCCGATCTCTTGGCGTTCGATCATGGGTCTTCTCCTGTTTGATGTTTGCGCTGACACTTGCTGTTGGCGCGCGGATTGTCCAGAACGCTTGGGACAGATGAGGGGAGAGATCAGATGTCCGACACGCGCGCGCGCAAACGGTTCCGGTCGCAGGAATGGTTCGACAATCCCAACAATCCGGGCATGACCGCGCTTTATCTGGAGCGCTATCAGAACCAGAGCTTTACCCAAGGGGAGTTGCAGGCCGAAAAGCCGATCATCGGGATTGCCAATACCGGGTCTGATTTGGCGCCGTGCAACAAGATCCACGTGTTCCTGATGGACCGGATCAAGGCGGGGATTCGCGATGGTGGGGGCATTCCAATGGAATTCCCGGTGCATCCGATTCAGGAGACTGGCAAGCGCCCGACGGCGGCGTTGGACCGGAACCTTGCCTATCTGAGCCTTGTCGAAGTGCTGCATGGCTATCCGATCGACGGGGTTGTTCTGACCACGGGCTGTGACAAGACCACGCCTGCGCAGCTCATGGGCGCGGCGACGATGGATATTCCGGCGATTGCGCTGAATGGTGGGCCGATGCTGGACGGTTGGTACAAGGGCAAGCGCGCAGGCTCTGGCACGACGATCTGGGAAGGGCGGCGGCTGATGGCGCGGGGCGAGATCGGGTATGATGAGTTCATGGAACTGGCCTGTGCGTCGTCTCCATCCTTGGGGCATTGCAACACGATGGGCACGGCGAGCACGATGAACGCGATGGCCGAGGCGCTGGGCATGTCGTTGCCGGGCAATTCAGCGATCCCGGCCCCGTTCCGGGAACGGATGGCGATGGCCTATGAAACTGGCAAGCGCTGTGTGCAGATGGTGCTGGAGGATCTGAAGCCGTCGGACATCCTGACGCGCGAGGCGTTCGAGAATGCGATTGTGGTCAATGCCGCCATTGGGGGATCGACCAACGCGCCGCCGCATTTGCAGGCGATTGCGCGGCATGCTGGGGTCGAATTGGACGTGACCGATTGGGAGAAGATCGGGTTCGATGTGCCTTTGATGGTGAACATGCAGCCTGCGGGCGAATATCTTGGTGAGAGTTTCTATCGTGCGGGCGGGGTGCCCGCGGTGATGGGCGAATTGCGAAAAGCCGGGCGATTGCATGAGGGGGTGATGACGGCCTCGGGGCAGCAGTTGGGGGATGTGCTGGCGTCTTGGGAGAGTTTGGACCGGGACGTGATCACCACCTACGACGCGCCGCTGCGGGACAAGGCGGGGTTCAAGGTGCTGTCGGGGAACCTGTTTGAGTCAGCATTGATGAAAACCTCGGTGATTTCGCCGGATTTCCGCAAGCGGTTCCTGTCGACGCCTGGCGCCGAGGGTGTGTTCGAGGCGCGGGCCATCGTGTTTGAGGGGCCGGAGGATTATCACGACCGGATCAATGATCCGGGTTTGGCGATTGATGAAGAGTGTATTCTTTTCATTCGCAATGTGGGGTGTGTCGGATATCCCGGGTCTGCCGAGGTGGTGAACATGCAGCCGCCGGATGCGCTGGTAAAGGCGGGGATCAACCATTTGCCCACCGTGGGCGATGGACGGCAGTCCGGGACATCGGAAAGCCCCTCGATCCTGAACGCGTCTCCTGAAGCGGTGGTGGGCGGCGGCCTGGCCTATTTGCAGACAGGGGACCGGGTGCGGCTGGATCTGAATACCTCGACCCTGAACGCACTGGTGGATGAGGCCGAGTGGGAGGCGCGCAAAGCGATTTGGGAGGCTCCGGAGATCGTCAACCAGACGCCGTGGCAGGAGATCTATCGCCGTCATGTCGGGCAGTTGGCGGAAGGTGGGTGCCTTGAATTGGCGACGGCGTATCAGCGGATTGCCAAGGATTTGCCACGCGACAATCACTGAGCGGGGTATGGGGGCGCTGCCCCCGTCGCCCGATGGGCGACTCCCCCGGAGTTTATGGGCAAGATGAAGCAGGGGCTGTGTTATGGGACAGACGATCATTATCACGGGTGCGGGCAGCGGGATTGGCTGTGCCTGTGCCGAAGCGTTTCTTGAAGCGGGCTGGAAGGTCGGGCTGGTCGGGCGACGGGCGGCACCGTTGGAGGAGATCGCGGCGGGGTCGGAGGCGGCTCTGGCGCTGCCCTGCGACGTGACCGACGAGGCGGCGGTGGATGCCGCCTTTACCAAGGTGATGGAGCGTTGGGGGCGGCTTGATGCACTCTTCAACAATGCAGGCACGGGTGTGTTTGGCGCGACCATTGACGAGATCCCGCTGGAGGATTGGAAGCGCTGTATCGACGTGAACCTGACGGGCAGTTTCCTGTGTGCGCGGGCGGCGTTTGCGCGGATGCGGATGCAGGACCCGCAAGGGGGGCGGATCATCAACAATGGGTCAATCTCGGCCCATGTGCCGCGCTGGGGGTCAGTGCCTTATACGGCGACCAAACATGGCGTAACCGGGCTCACGCGGACGCTGTCGCTGGACGGGCGGGCGTTCAACATCGCCTGCGGGCAGATCGACATCGGCAATGCCGAGACCGAGATCGTGCACGGGCTGCGGACGCAGGCCGAAGCGGCGGGCAAGCCGGTAGAGCCGGTGATGGATGTGGCGCATGTGGCGTCGTCGGTGCTGCATATGGCCAGCCTGCCGCTGGATGCCAATGTGCAGTTCATGACCGTGATGGCGACCACCATGCCCTATATCGGTCGCGGCTAGATTTCCCTTGGAATCTGCGTGAGCTTCGTGCGTTTATGCCCTCAGAGACAAGGGAGGAGATTACCATGATCAAGCGCGCATTTCTCAAGCTCGCTGGGACAACGGCACTGGCGCTGACGCTGGGCACGGGGGCATTTGCCCAAGAGGTCACGTTGCGGATGCACCAGTTCTTGCCGGCGCAAGCCAATGTGCCAAAGAACGTGTTGGTGCCCTGGGCAGACCGGGTGATGGAAGCATCAGGTGGGCGGATCGAGATCCAGCATTTTCCGTCGATGCAATTGGGCGGCACACCGCCGCAGCTGATCGACCAGGCGATTGACGGTGTGGCCGATATCATCTGGACCGTGGCGGGTTATACGCCGGGGCGTTTCCCGCGGGCCGAAGTGTTCGAGTTGCCGTTCACCATGACCGATGCGGGCGACATGTCGGCGGCCTATTGGGAACTGGCTGAAGAGCAGATGATGGATCAGGACTTTGCCGATTTCAAAGTGCTGGGCGTGTGGGTACATGGCCCCGGCGTGATCCATTCTGCCGATCCGATTGAGGTGCCGGGGGATCTGAACGGGGTGAAGCTGCGTGCGCCGACGCGGGTGACGAACAAGCTGTTCACCAATCTGGGCGCGACCACTGTGGGTATGCCGGTGCCAGCCATTCCCGAGGCGCTGTCCAAAGGGGTGGTCGATGCGACCGTGATCCCGTGGGAAGTGACCGGCGCTTTGAAGGTTGCGGAACTGGTGGAGAACCACACCGAGTTTGAAGGCAACGCGATCTACACCACCACGTTTATCTTCGCTATGAACAAGGAAAAGTACGAGAGCCTGCCGGATGACCTAAAGGCGGCGATCGATTCCCAGTCGGGGGCCGACTTCAGCCGCATGGCAGGCACGCAGATGCAGTTGGATGATGGCCCGAGCCGCGAGGCGGCTTTGGATATGGGCAATAACCTGATCTCTATCTCTGAAGCGGATGCGGGTCCGTGGCGCGATGCTGCGGCGGCAACAACTGCCGAGTGGATCGCCGAGATGGATGAAAAGGGGATCGACGGAAATGCCTTGATCGCGCGGGCGAATGAGCTTTTGGACAAGCACAACACGCAGTAAAGCGTGCAGCGTCGCCCGGCCAAAGGGTTGGGCGGCGCGCAAGACGGCGAGGGGCAGAGCGGCATGAAGACGGCGATCGAACGCCTCGCGCGGGCCATGGCGATCCTTGGTGGTATCGTCATGGTGGCGCTTGTTCTGCTGACCTGCGTGTCCGTGTTTGGGCGTGGTCTGAACTCTATGGGTCATTCCGGCTGGCTGACATCGTTGTCCCAAAGCTTTGCCGATGGTTTGATCGCCAGCGGCGTTGGGCCGGTGACCGGGGATTTCGAACTGGTCGAAGCGGGAATCGCGTTTTCGATCTTTGCCTTTCTGCCGATTTGCCAGCTTTATGCGGGCCACGCGACGGTGGATGTGTTCACGTCGCGGCTTTCCGGTAAGGCCAATGCGTGGTTGATCGCGTTCTGGGACGTGGTGCTGACCCTGGTGATCTGGCTGATCACGTGGCGGCTCTGCGCCGGCTTGCTGGATAAGATGGGCAATGGCGAGACCACTTTCCTGCTGCAATTTCCGATCTGGTGGGCCTATGGGGCCAGTTTCGTGGCCGCCGCAGTGGCGTCGGTTACTGCGCTTTACTGCTCGGTGGGGCGTGTGACCTATGCGGCGACAGGGCGGTCGATCCTGCCGGAATCGGGGGCGGACGCGACATGAGCATGCTCGAGCTGGGTATCTGGTCTTTTCCGGTGCTGCTGGTGCTGATCTTTCTGCGCGCGCCCATTGGGCTGGCGATGATGCTGTGCGGGATTGGCGGGTTGTGGCTGGCGTTGGGCAGTCCCGACGTGGTTCTGGGGCGGTTGAAGTCGGAGACATATTCTACGTTTTCCAGCTATTCGCTGTCGATTATTCCGATTTTCTTGTTAATGGGGCAGTTCGCGACGCTGTCAGGCATGTCGCAGGCCTTGTTCAAGGCGGCGGAGTCATGGCTGGGCCATCGCAGAGGGGGCGTTGCGATGGCCTCGGTCGGGGCCTGTGCGGGGTTCGGCGCGATCTGCGGGTCGTCGCTGGCGACCGCGGCCACAATGAGCCGGGTGGCGCTGCCGGAGTTGCGGCGCAATGGCTATTCCGGCGGGTTCTCGACCGCGACTTTGGCGGCGGGTGGCACGCTGGGCATCCTGATCCCGCCGTCGGTGATCCTCGTGATCTATGCGATCCTGACCGAACAGAACATTGCCAAGCTGTTTCTGGCGGCGTTCATTCCCGGCGTTTTGGCCGCCATCGGCTATATGATCACGATTTCGCTGTATGTGCGTCGGCACCCCGAAGCAGCGGGGCATCGTGACCCTGTGCATTATGGCGCGCGGATGCGGGCGTTGATCGACGTGTGGCCTGTCTTGCTGGTGTTCGGGCTGGTGGTCGGCGGGATTTACCTTGGTTGGTTCACGCCGACCGAAGGCGCGGCTGTGGGGGCTGCGGGCACAGGGCTGATTGCGCTGCTATCGGGCAACCTGAGCTGGGACGTGTTCAAGCAGAGCATCATCCAGTCCGCTGTTAGCACCGCGATGATCTTTTTCATCGTGCTGGGGGCGGCGTTCTACAACGGGTTTCTGGCGCTGACGCAGGTGCCGCAGGAATTGTCGAACTGGGTGGTTGAGATGGGACTCAGCCCATTCATGGTGCTGTCGCTGATCCTTCTGTTCTATCTTGTCTTTGGCTGCCTGATGGACAGCCTGTCGATGATCCTGCTGACCATTCCGATCTTCTTCCCGGTGATCTCGGTCATGGATTTCGGCTTTGTCGATCTGGGAGTGATGCAGGCGGATGCGGCGCGCGAGGTGTTGGCGGCGGGTGTCCCCGAGGGGATGACGCAAGATATGCTGGGGTCGATCAATGCGGCAATCGCGGGCGGGGTTGAGCTGACCCGCGAGCAGATGCAGGCCTTGGATATTCGCGTCACCCAAGGCATGGCGAACCGGATCGAGGCCGAATGGGTGGCGATCTGGTTTGGTATCCTCGTCCTGATCGTTGTCGAAGTGGGGCTGATCACGCCGCCGGTAGGGATGAACCTGTTCATCATCAATTCGATGGATCGCAACACCCCGATGATGGAGACCTACAAGGCGGTGATCTGGTTTGTCGCGTCGGATCTGGTGCGGGTCATCCTGCTGGTTTTGTTCCCGGCGATCACGCTTTTCTGGCTGTACTGACCAGACACCTGCGCATCTGCGCACAGATATTTCATGGATTCGCGCAGGAATAGATCTGGCAAACTGAACCGATCAGTTTAGATAGAGGCAAGATTAAAGGGAACGTCATAGGACATAGGTCGTTCTCCTTGTGCTGATGCGCCATTCGTGGAGTTCTCTCATGGGCCGCTTGTTCGTCTTTCTGATCCTCATTCTCAGCCCTCTTGCGGTTACGGCGCAGGACATGCGGCTTGCAAAGATCATCGAAGTGCAATCGGCCGATGGTGCCGTAACGCGGCAGTTCTTCGGCCATGTGGTGGCGCGGGAGACTGTCGATCTGGCGTTTCAGGTCGGCGGGCAGATCGTCAAGTTGCCATTGATCGAAGGCGCGCGGATTGAAAAGGGCACGGTGGTGGCGCAGCTTGATCTTGAGCCGTTCGAGCTGGCATTGGATCAGGCGCGGGTGCAGAAGGATCAGGCCAACCGGACGGTGGAGCGCTTGCAGAAATTGCAGGGCAGTACCGTGAGCCAAGTGTCGGTGGACGATGCCGAAACCTCGTTGCAACTGGCTGATATCGCGGTTCGCAATGCCGAGCGTGAGTTGAACAACGCGACGCTGCTGGCGCCATTTGACGCGTTGGTCGCGGCACGGAATGTGGCGAATTATTCAACTATTGCGGCAGGGACACCCGTTGCACGGTTGCACGACATGTCCGATCTTCGGATCGAAATCGAGGTCCCTGAAGTGCTGTTTCAGCGCGCAGGTACCGACCCCAGCATAGAACTGTGGGCGCAGTTTCCCACGCAGGATACCCGCTATCCCGTAACGCCGCGCGAGTTCAACGCCGAGACCTCGCAGGTCGGTCAGACCTATCAGATCACCTTGGGCATGACGCCGCCCGAGGGGCAGACTATCCTGCCGGGATCGTCAGTGACAGTGTATGCCACGCTGAACGGTGGATCGCCGGACATCATCATTCCTGCGTCGGCGGTCAGCACGACGAATGACGGCGGTACAACCGTGATGGTGTTTACGCCGACAGGTGCGGACGAGGGCACAGTGGCCCGACACCCCGTGACGGTCGAGCCGACCATTCGCGGGGATGTGCGCGTGACAGACGGGTTGGAGCCGGGGGAAGAGATCGTTGCCAGCGGGGCCAGCCAATTGACCGACGGGGATCGCGTAAAGCGGTTCACCGGGTTCTCGAACTGAGTGCTGGGCCATGAATATCGCGAAATCCTCGATTGACCGCCCGATCATCACGTGGCTCATCATGCTGGCTGCCCTGCTGGGGGGTATCTGGGGCTTTTTTGCTTTGGGCCGTTTGGAAGATCCGGCTTTTACCATCAAGACCGCCGTCGTGGTCACGGAATACCCCGGTGCCAGTGCGCAGCAGGTGGCGCGAGAGGTGACGGAGCCTCTGGAATCCGAGATCCAGAAGATGTCGGAGGTCAAAGAAGTCCGGTCGGTGAACCAGCCCGGTCTGTCACGCATCAGCGTTGATATGAAAGACCAGTATGACGGCGAAGAACTGCCCGAGATCTGGACCAAGCTTCGCAACCGGGTGACTGCGGCGCGCCTTCCTTCGGGAACGGGGCGGCCATTTGTGAATGACGGATTCGGGGATGTGTTCGGCATCTATTATGCGGTGACCGCGCCGGGGTTTACCGATGCCGAGATTTACGAGCTGTCCACATTCCTGCGGCGCGAATTGTTGACCGTCGAGGGTGTGGCGGATGTGGCGCTGTCGGGTGTGCCGAACGAGGTGATCTATGTCGAACCGGACCTTGTTCTAAGCACCAACCTCAACATCCCGCCCACGGCCATTCAAAGCGCGCTCACAACTGCCAATTCGGTTGTAGATGGCGGCTCGATTCAAGATGTGGATGGGCGCACGCTGATCCAAGGGCCGGATGGGTATGATACGGTGCAAGAGATTGCCGGTCTGACCGTTGGCGTCGGTGGTGAGGTTCTTAACCTTTTCGACTTTGCCGATGTGCGTCGCGCCCGCGAGGACACGCCGGACCTGATCATCCGTCACAACGAGGTCGAGGCGTTCACGCTTGGGATCGCCGGAATCGGTTCAGAGAATATCGTCGATGTGGGCAAGCGCGCCGATGCCAAGCTGGCCGAGTTGGCGCCGCAAATTCCCGTGGGGGTCGCGCTGGAGCCGATCTATCAGCAACACGTGGTAGTCGAGGAAGCGTCGAACGCGTTTTTGATCAACCTTGCCATGTCGGTCACCATCGTTGTGATCGTGCTGGCTTTGTTCATGGGGTGGCGGGCTGCGGTTGTTGTCGGCGTGACTCTGCTTTTGACGGTTGTGGGCACGCTGTTCTTCATGGCGCTCTTTTCGATCGAGATGGAACGCATTTCCTTGGGTGCGCTGATCATCGCAATGGGGATGCTGGTGGACAACGCCATCGTTGTGGCCGAGGGGATGCAGATCGCCATGCGCCGGGGCAAAGACAGCCGCGCGGCGGCGGATGAAGCGGCAAGCAAGACGCAGATCCCATTGCTTGGGGCGACCGTGATTGGGATCATGGCCTTTGCGGGCATCGGTCTCAGTCCCGACGCGACGGGAGAATTCCTGTTCTCGTTGTTCGCAGTGATCGGGATTTCCCTGCTGCTGTCGTGGGTGCTGGCACTGACGGCGACACCGCTGTTGGGGCACTATTTCTTCAAACGCGGTGCTGCGGGAGATGATGATGCCTATGGCGGCCTGATGTTCCGTCTTTACGGGTCGGTCCTGCGCGGCGCGCTGCGGGCGTGGTGGCTGGTGATCGTCGGTCTGATAGGGATCACGGTTGTCTGCTTCATGCTGTTCGGCCAGATCAAACAGCAGTTCTTTCCTGACAGCAACACGCCACTGTTCTTCGTGCATTACAAGCTGGAGCAGGGCGCGTCGATCCACGAGACCTCGCGTGATCTGATGGTATTTGAAGATTGGCTGGCCTTGCAGGACGACGTGGTGTCGGCCTCTGCCTTTGTCGGGCGCGGTGCGGATCGGTTTATGCTGACCTATCAGGCCGAAGATCCGAACCCGAGCTATGGCCACATCATCGTGCGGACCAACTCCATCGAAGAGATCGCGCCGCTGATCGACGAGCTTGAGATGTTCGCGGCCGAAAACCTGCCGCAGGGTGAGTTCCGCGCCAAGCGTCTGGCCTTTGGCCCCGGTGGTGGTGATCCAATTCAAGTGCGGTTCTCTGGGCCGGATGCGGTGGTCCTGCGCGATCTGGCGGATGAAGCGATGGCGCGGTTCACGGCGGCGTCGGATAACATCGTCGCGCCGCGCATTGACTGGCGCGAACAAGAGCTGGTGCTCAAGCCGGTTTATGCGACTGACCGCGCGCAGGAGGCTGGGGTCACCCGCGACGACATCACGACCATCCTGCGCTTTGCGACAACGGGTATCGACGCTGGTGTCTACCGCGAGGGCGACCGTCAGATCCCCATCGTGTTGCGGGCCGATCCCGAGGTGGAGCTCGCGCTGACCGATCACGTGGTCTATTCGCAGAACGCCCAAAGCTTTGTGCCGCTGGAACAGGTGACAGACGGTCTTTCATTCGAAGCGCAGAACACGCTCCTGATGCGGCGCGACCGGCTTTTGACGATCACCGTGGGCGCCGATGTCGTCAAAGGGTTGACCGCGGCACAGGTGCAGGCCGAGGTGACCGACGCCATCGAGGCCATGGAGATGCCACCCGGCTACAAGATGGAATGGGGCGGAGAGCTGGAAAGCTCGTCCGACGCGCAGGCCAGCCTTGGGCGGCAATTGCCGATGAGCCTGATCATCATGGTGGTGATTTCCGTGCTGCTGTTCAACGCGCTGCGGCAACCGCTGATCATCTGGCTTTTGGTGCCCATGTCCGTGAACGGCGTCAGTCTGGCGCTGTTGGGCACCGGGTTTCCGTTCACCTTCACCGCATTGCTGGGGCTGCTGTCGCTGTCTGGGATGCTGATCAAGAACGGCATCGTTCTGGTGGAAGAGATCGACATCGTGCGCGCCGAAAAGCCGGATCAGGACTTGCAAACGTCCATCGTAGAGGCCTCAACCTCGCGTCTGCGCCCCGTCGTTCTCGCAGCGGCCACGACCATTCTGGGGATGCTGCCGCTGATCTGGGACGCGTTTTTCCGGTCGATGGCGGTGACGATCATGGGCGGTCTTGCCTTCGCATCCGTGCTGACGCTCGTGGCAGCCCCGGTGTTCTACTATGCGTTCTTCAAGCGGGCAGAGGGTGGCTGAGTTGAGAGTGTGTAGCTGATCGCGTCTCGGATCTAACTCTTGCTTTGGGCGCAGGCACGTTCGAGAGCGGCGCCTTGGCTGGCGCGTAGTGCATAGCCGCGCCGGGGAAATGTTTCGATCACGTTGCTGGCCTCGGGGGTGACGGAAGCGAACTTTCGGCGGATGCGGCAGATGTGAATATCCACTGCCTTATCGAACGGTTGGTATTCCGCAAGGCCGTAGAGCAATTCAAAGATCGCGGTGCGGGGCAGGACGCGTCCCTGATTGGAGGCGAGAAGGCAGAGCACCGCATGTTCCTTGGCTGACAGCTTAACCGGCAGCGACATAAACTCCGGATCGCGCCCGTCGAGATACACCGTAAGCGGTGTCTGAAGGGCACTTGGGTTTCAGCTTGACGGCTGGAAGTTCCAAGGAAGCAACTCGTCGATGCGGTGTTGCGGATGTCCGGCCGCAATGGCTTCGAGCGTAGCCTTGAGATAGGCGAAAGGCTCGATGGCGTTGATCTTGGCGGTCTCGATCAGGGATGCGATGCGGCCCCATGCCTTGCCCCCCTCGTCATGACCGGCGAACAATGCGTTTTTCCTGTTCAAAGCAATCGGCCTGACCAGATTTTCGACCTTGTTGGAGTCGATCTCGACGCGTCCGTCCGTCAGGAAGGTCTGCAAACCATCCCAGTGTCGGTGGATGTAGGCAAGCTTCTCTCCGAGGCGCGATTTGGCCGAGATGCGCAGGCGCTGCGCTTGTAGCCAGATGCCGAAGGCTTCGACCAGTGGCGCGGATCGTGCCTGGCGCGCTGACAGGCGCTGGCCCGGGGACGTGTCGCGGATGTCTTTCTCGACGGCATAGATTCCTGCGATCTGGCGCAGGCCCTCGGCGGCGATCTCGGAACCATCGCGATCGAAGATTTCCTTGAGCTTGCGACGCGCATGCGCCCAGCAATGGGCGACAACGATCGGATCACCGCCCTTGCGGTCAGGGCGCGTCAGCCGGTTGTAGCCCTGGTAGCCATCGAGTTGCAGCGTGCCGTTGAAGCCGGTCAGGAATTTCTCGGCATTCTCCCCGCGGCGATCGGGAGCATAGAAAAAGACGACCCCGGGGGGATCATCGCCGCCCCATGACCGATCATCGCGCGCCAGAGCCCAGAGGTAGCCTGTTTTTGTCCGCCCGCGGCCCGGATCGAGGACCGGCGCCGTGGTTTCGTCCATGAACAGCTTCGTGGATGTCTTCAGGTGCTCGGCCAGCCGGTCCACGATGGGTCCAAGGTGGAAAGCTGCCACACCGACCCAATCAGCCAGCGTCGAGCGGTGAATGTCGATGCCAGAGCGGGCGAGGATCTGTGATTGTCGGTAGAGCGGGGCATGGTCCGCATATTTGCTGACCAGAACATGCGCGATGGCGCCTTCGGTTGGGAGCCCGCCCTCGATCAGCCATGCGGGCGTCGGTGCTTGTGTGACCCCATCGGTGCAGGTGCGGCAGGCATATTTTGGGCGGACCGTCACGATCACACGGCACTGTGCCGGGACGATGTCGAGCCGCTCGTTGCGGTCCTCGCCGATCCTGTGCATCTGCCCGCAACCACAGGGGCACATCAGGCTGTCGGGTTCGACTACCTGCTCGATGCGTGGCAAACCGGCGGGCAGGTTGCCGCGGTTGCGCCTGGCCACTCGCTTTCGCTTGGGCTTGTCGTCTCCGGGCGTCTGCACCTTCTTTTGTTCACGGGCCTCGGCGACGGCAGCTTCAAGATCCTCGAAGGTCAGCTGGCGATCATCTTCGCTGAGCTTCTCGGACTTCTTGCCGTGGACCACCTGGTTCAGCTCGGCCACCAGATGCTCAAGACGTTTGACGATGTCCTCCAGCTCCGCGGCCCGCGCAGCTTTTGCCTTCAAGGCCTCAAAAGCTACGCGGTATTCCGGTGGCAGGACGGACAGATCGAGGTCTTTGGCAGCGGCGCTCATGATCAGTATTATACACTGGGATCAAAGCCATGATCCCTGCATTCGTCGCCCCGAGTCACTCCGCCGCAGCTGGTGGGCGGGTCTCCAGCGCCTTGACCTTGCGCCAGTCCAGCCCGGAAAAAAGCGCCTCGAACTGTGCGTGGTTCAGCGCCATCATTCCGTCCTTGATCGTGGGCCAGGTGAAGGTCGTGTCCTCGAGCCGTTTGTAGGCCATGACCAGACCGCTGCCGTCCCAATAGAGAAGCTTCAGCCGGTCCAAGCGCTTGGCCCGAAACAGGAACACTGTCCCGGTGAACGGATCTTTGCGGAGCACGGTCTGCACCATGGCTGTCAGCCCGTCGTGTCCTTTTCTGAAGTCAACCGGCTGCGTTGCCACCAAAATGCGCACACGGTTCGAAGGGAAGATCATGCGCCACCCCCAAGCGCACGCACGATGTCCCCAATCCGGGCTGCAGGCGTGGCACCGTCCAGCCGGACAGAAACCGATCCAGCTACGATCTCGATTGCCCTACTCGCCGAACCCGTATCTTCCGCCGATGGCGAACTTTCGACATCGAACATCACCAACGGGGCGAAGTCCGTGTCAGCCTCTGGCGCGGGCAAAACAAGTTCACCATCCTTGGCCAGCCGCCGCCATCCCGACAGGTGGTTCGGGCGAAGGTTATACTTGCGCGCAACGTCATTCACCGTTGCTCCAGGCACCAGCGTTTCTGCCACGATCCGCGCTTTCACACGATCTGGCCACCGTCGGCTCCCGGTCCGTGAGACCTCAACGCCCAAACGCGTGAGAAACTCGTTCGTAGTCTCCATGGCGAAACTCACCTCCTGTTATCCAACAGGGCGTGAGTCTCAAATCACAAGGATCAAGAGAAGGTGGGCGCCACACAGCGCTTACGATACACCACCAGATCTCCGATTGTGATGTCATTGCGGGCCAGGTTGTTGCGCCGCCGGAAAATGGTTCTCAGGTGGGCGGCGATCTCAACCTCATGAAACGGCTCCGCCAGGATGTCACAGGCACCAGCATCAAGCAGGGCTGCATCTCTTTCAGGGGCGCGTCCTTCGACGAGAATGAGAATGGGATTCTCGCACCCGGTCCGACGCAGCGCGATCACCAGATCGAGCGTGCTGTCCTGATACCCCAACACTACGGGTATGCAGCGTGAGGCTTCTGTGCTTAGGCCGGCCAATCCCCGCACGGCTGCGGCTGAGGGAAGTAGTTCGTGTTGGACCTTTACGTTCGACAAAGATTGGAGAAACCTTTGCTGCCTGTCAACGGCGGAGTAAAATTAGGCCACGGGGCGGCGCAAAACTGGGCCACTTTGGGTTTACGCGGGACGCGGGTGATGAGCGGCGGCCAGTCAGCCGCGCTCTCCATGTAGCTGGCGGGTGACTGGCCGCCTTGGACCGTCAGGTCCAAGTCTGGGCTTTGGATCAGTTGATGTTTTCGCCGGGCTTGCGTGCGCGGCTTTGCGCGAGGCGATAGCTTTCGCCGTTCATCTCGAGGATGTTGACGTGGTGGGTCAACCGGTCGAGGAGCGCGCCGGTCAGCCGCTCGGTGCCGAAGGTCTCGGTCCATTCATCGAAGGGCAGATTGCTGGTGATCAGCGTGGCGCCGCGCTCGTAGCGCTGGGAGATCATCTCAAAAAGCAGCTCGGCGCCGGTCTTGGACAGGGGCACGAATCCGAGCTCGTCGATGATCAGCAGCTTCACGGCAGCCATCTGCTTCTGGACGCGCAGCAGCCGACGTTCGTCTCGCGCCTCCATCAGCTCGTTGACCAGCGCGGCGGCGGTGGTGAAGCTGACAGACATGCCCTTCTGGCAGGCTGCCAGTCCCAAGCCCAGTGCAATGTGGGTTTTGCCGGTTCCGCTGGGCCCGAGGGCGATCACGTTCTCACGCCGGTCGATCCATTCGCAACGCCCCAGTTCCAGCACCTGCATCTTGTTCAGCTTCGGGATCGCCTTGAAGTCGAAGCTGTCGAGGCTTTTGGTGGCCGGGAACTTCGCGGCCTTGATGCGGCGCTCGACCATCCGCCGCTCGCGGTCAATGAGTTCCAGTTCCACGAGGCGCGACAGGAACTGGACATGGTCCAGTCCTTCGGCGGCGCATTGACGCGCAACCTTCTCGTGCTCCCGCAAGAATGTGGGCAGCTTCAGCGTCTTCAGATGGTGGGCAAGCAGGATCTTCGGGGCCTCGGTCATTCCGCCGCCTCCGACATCAAGGCCATGTAGCTGGCCGCCCGCGTCGTCTCGACATTCGCCCGCGGCAAGTAGGGGTAGACATCGAGATCAAGCCTCGGGGGGCGCTTCTCCACCTGACAAAGCACGAGGTGCTTCACGGCGTCGAAGCCGACCGCGCCCAGCTTCAGGGCCTTCTTCACGGCGGCATGCAGGTCATCCATCTCGAAGGTCTCGAGCAGACGCAGCACCTGCACATACTCGCGGCGCCCCATCTTGAGCATGCGCGCCTCCATCAGGCGGCGCAAAGTCTGGAACTCTTCGGGCAGGTCCCATTCCGCCAAGGGTGCGGCCTGGTCCAAGGCATTGATCTTGCGCTCGATCAGCGGGAGGTAGTGAACCGGATCAAAGATCATGTCCTCGCGATCGTAACAGCGCGGGTGTCGGGCGATCACCTCCCCGCGACAGCCGATCACGACCTCATCGACATAGCCGCGGATCCAGACATCCTGGTGGCCATAGGCGACCGGGACCGAGTAATCGTTGGTGTCATAGCGCACGAGAGACTGCGAGCTGACCCTGCCGCCCGCTTGGTCGCAGGCGTCGAACGGGGCGGCAGGCAGGGGGCGCATCGCGACCAGATCGCGCTGCAACCTCTCACCGATCGTCTCCTTGTGACCCCGAAGAATGCGCGTCAGGCGTGCGCGGCACTGCCCTTCAAGGTCTGCGTTGAAATCGTCCCAACTGGCAAAGTGGGGGATCGGCACCATGTGGTTGCGGCGGGCGTAGCCGACCATCCCCTCGACAGCGCCCTTGTCGTTCCCCTTCCCGGGCCGACCATAGCGATCCCGAAACAGGTAATGCGACTGCAAGCCGCTGAACAGCGCGGCGCGGATGCGCGTGCCGTCCGGTTGGATCTTCGACACCAGGCAGCGGTCGTTGTCGTAGAGCACCGACTGCGGCACCCCGCCGAAGAAGTCAAACGCGCGGACATGGCCGTCTATCCAGGCCTCCGCCGTCGCCGCTGGATAGGCCCGGACGAAATAGGCATCGCTGTGCGGCAGGTCCATGACGAAGAAGTGCGCCTTCTGCTCGACACCGCCGATGACGACAACCGCTTCGCCAAAATCGGCCTGAGCATGGCCCGGCGGATGAGCCAGCGGCACAAACATCTCCCGGGTCCGCCGCTCGCGATCACGCACGTAATCCTTGACGATCGTATAGCCTCCGGTGAAGCCGTGCTCGGCCTGAAGCCGTTCCCATATCCGCTTGGCCGTATGACGCTGCTTGCGATGCACGACCTTGTCGGCTTCAAGCCAGGCGTCAATGAACTCGGTGAACCCGTCCAGCTTCGGCCGCCTGATCGGCTTGTCCCGCCGGTAGCCAGGCGGCACCGAAAAGGCCAACATCTTATCAACCGTCCCACGCGAAATGTTGAAATGCTTCGCCGCCGCCCGCGCGCTCATGCCCTCGGAACACGCCAAGCGAACCTTCTTGTAAAGTTCCACGGTATAGATCTCCCCGCCCTCCCTGCCGATGCAAGAAGGGAAAAGTGGCAGGATTTTACTCCGCCCGCAGCGAGACTATCCCGCCGCTACCATGGCCTAATTTTGCATCGCCGTTTCCATCTGCCGCCCGAAACTGCGCTTGTGATGCTGGCAGGCGTCTATTACGGCGCGGAATATGGCGGGTCGATCGCGTCGATCCTGTTGAACATCCCCGGCACGCCGTCTGCGTCGGTGACCTGCCTTGACGGATATCCGATGGCACGCGATGGCCGTGCTGGTGTTGCCTTGTTTTCGACCGCGATCGCGTCGTTCTTCGGGGCCATTTTCGGAGTTGTGGTGATGGTTCTCCTGTCGCCGGCGTTGGCTGAGTTTGCCCTGTTGTTCGGGCCTGCAGAATATTTCGCGGTCATGGTGCTGGGGCTTGTTGCTGCGTCAGTGGTGAGCACTTCCGGTGCGCTGCGCGGCGTGATGATGGTCTGTCTTGGCATTTTGTTGGGCACAGTGGGCGTCGACATCAATTCCGGCGAAACGCGGTTTGTCGTGGGGATGCCCGAGCTGCGCGACGGGGTCAGCCTTGTTGTGGTGGCCATGGGGCTTTTCGGGATTTCCGAGGTCATGGTGTCGGCGCGTGGTGCCACGCGTTCCTACGCGACCGAGCGGATTTCCATGAGCAAGTTCCTACCGACACGGGCGGAATGGCTGCGCAGCGTCGGTCCCGCAATTCGTGGATCAGCCGTCGGATCATTCTTCGGCACGCTGCCGGGCACCGGGCAGACAGTCGCGTCGTTCGTTGGCTATGCCTTGGAAAAACGCATCTCGCCTCGGGGGGACAAGTTCGGCACAGGCCAGATCGAAGGCGTGGTCGTGCCTGAGGCGGCCAACAACGCTGCGGCGCAAACAGCTTTTATCCCGACGCTGACGCTGGGCATCCCCGGATCGACAACGATGGCGCTGATGCTGGGCGCCTTGATGATTCACGGGATCACGCCGGGACCGCGTCTTATCTCAGAGCATCCAGAGCTGTTCTGGGGCCTGATCGTGAGCTTTCTGTTCGGCAACTTGTTTCTGCTGATCCTGAACATCCCGCTGATCGGTCTTTGGGTCCGCTTGCTGCGGGTGCCGCATTATTACCTGTATCCGACCGTCGTCGTCCTGATCTGCGTGGGCGTTTACAGCATCGACAATTCGATCTTCGACATTTGGATGACCCTCGCGTTCGGTGTGCTGGGCTATGTGCTGCGGCTTTTCCGCTTCGAGCCTGCGCCACTGCTTATCGGGTTCGTTCTTGGGCCGATGATGGAAGAGTTCTTCCGCCGTGCCATGCTGTTGTCGCGCGGTGACCCGATGGTCTTTCTTGAACGCCCCGGCAGCGCTGTTCTTTTGGGGATCGCGCTGCTGTTGTTGCTGGCAACGGCGATCCCGCGTCGGCTCCTGCCATGGGCACGCGCATCGGAAGTCTCCGAGTGACCCCGCGTGGCGGCACGTGACGATGTAGAATTCAGAATGTGGATTGAGCGCGACGCATTAACGGGACCAGCACATCCGAAACACTGAGGACTGGCTCGACCTCCGCATTAGTCTTCTGCATCCAAAGGCGGATCGGGTTGGAACCAAAACGGGATTTTCCAAGTCAGGCAGTGATACGTTTACTTGCTGCCAGTGGGCGGCAAGCACGGCCTGAACGGAAATGGTCATGGAGCGGAGCACCCGTGATTGAATGCGTTGCTCAGCCCAAGCGGATCAGTTCTGATAGAACGTCCGAGCGGTGGACCATGCCAAGCACCGTTCCAGCGTCGCAGACGGGAAACACTCGATGTGGGTGCAGCAGGAACATCTCGGCGGCGCGGATCAGGTCGTCTTGGGGATGAAGTGTGATGATGTCCCGACTCATGTGGTCTTCGACACGGCCTGTCCATTCCCGGTAGTAGCTGGCGTGTAGCGCCGAACGAAAACAGTCCTTCTGTGTCAGTAAGCCAACAAGCCGACCATCTTCACCAACGACCGGAGCGGCGGCTGTGCGAGCTTTCACCAACGCTGCGGCGGCGCTTCGGATGGATGTATCGGGTTGCAGCAGCGGAAACTCGGGCCGCATGACCGCGGTGATGTGCGTCAGTGTCATTCAGCGGGGCCTCCTGCCTTGCGACGGCGCAGCGGGCAGTCTGCGCATCGCGTCTCGGGGTTTTTGTCGGCCGCGCTGCATGGGGTCAGGGCAGGTCCGCGACCAAGCATGAGACCAAGGCTCAGCCCGCCTGCGGCCAAGCTGATGATGGCAAGGGCAAGGATCACTTCCAGCATGTTTCTGCCTTTCTCATGACAGCACCGCAGCGATCCCGCCGGTTTCGACCTGCCGCAGACCGGTGCCGGTGTCGAAAAGGAAAACCGCCGGGATGTCCTGAGTGCGTGCGATCTCTGGCCCTGCAGCGTCGCCTGCTGCGAAGAGCGCCGTCGCCCAGCCATCGGCCATCATCGCATCCGTGGCCATCACCGTGACAGACCGCAATTTGCCGGCGACCGGATGGGCTGTCGCCGGGTCCATGATGTGTCCCCACACCTGTCCGTTTCGGCCATAGCCCTGCGCGCCAAGCCCGGAGGTTGCCACGGACAGACCTGCAGGAAGATGCAGAACTGTGTCGGTTGGCTGGCCGGTCAGAGGATTTTCGATGGCCACGCGCCAGTCGCGACCTTCGGGGTGTTGACCGAGTGCGTATAATTCGCCTCCGAGGTCAAGCAACGCGGAACCGATGCCATGCGCGCGGGCAAGATGCGCTGCGCGGTCCAATGCGCGCCCCTTGGCAATGCCACACAGGTCGAGCGTGAGATCGGGGTCGGTCTTGGAGAGCCTTCCCTGCCTGAGCGAAAGGCCGCGCCAATTCGGAGTGGCGCCGTGCGTGATCGGGCCGAATCCCCAGCGCGCTACCAGAGGGCCAACCGTCGGATCGAAGGCCCCGTCACTGGATGCGGCCAAGTCCAGTCCGGCCTGCGTTACGCGGGACAACTCGGGGCTGGCATCAACACCTTTAGGGTCACTGTTGAAGCGTGAAATCGCACTGTCGGCGCGCCACGGGGACAAGTCCTTGTCGATCTTGTCAAACAGAGCCGTGATCTCAGGACCCAGACCTTTGAGAGCGGCAGGATCATCGCCACTGATTCCCCAGGACGTGCCAAAAGCTTGGCCTGAAGCATGGTGCAGGCCTGATGCCTGCAAAAGAGCCGGTGTTGCCAAGGAGGCAGTCAGTCCAGCAAGGAATGTTCGGCGCGATGGAAGGTGTCTGTTCATGTCTCAGGCTCCGAAATCATCGTAGAAGATACTGTCGGGATCGACGCCCAGCCGGTCCAGTGTCGCCAGAACGGCCGAGATCATCACAGGTGGACCGCAAAGGTAATATTCGCACTCTTCAGGCGCCGGGTGATCGGCGAGTTCTGCGCGCAGGATTTCATGGATAAAGCCAGTGGCACCTGACCAACGGTCGCCCGGCGCGGGGTCGGACAGGGCCGGGGTCCAGCTGAAATTCTGGTGTCCAGCGGCGAGCGTTTGGAATTCGTCGGTATAGAAAAGGTCGGCGGCAGTTCGTGCGCCGTAGAAATAGCGAATCCGTCTGTTTGTGCCGTGCCCCAGTTCCTGATGGATCATCGCACGCAGCGGGGCCATGCCCACGCCTCCGCCGATATAGACCATTTCGCGGGTGGTCGGCTTGACGTGGAACTCGCCGAACGGGCCCGATGTCATCACGACATCGCCGGGCTCCAGGCTGAACAGCCATGACGACACAAGGCCGGGCGGTACATCGGTTTCGCGTCCAGCGGGGGGCACGGCGAGCCGGATGTTGAAGACTGCTGTGCCTGCGTCTTCGGGGCGGCTGGCCAGGGAATAGGCCCGTGTCGTGGAGATGTCCGAGGCGACTCCGAGTGCGCGCCAGCCTGCGATCTTCCATGTCTCGTGGAAGGGTTCCGGTACATCGAGGGTGGAAAAGTCTAGATTGAAGGGTGGGGCGGTGATCTGCATGAAATCGCCAGCGTGAAACGCGGTCGGACGATCGTTTGGCAGATCCAGCACGATCTAACGGATCAACGGAGCGAGCATGCGGGTCGAGACGACCGAACAGGCAAACCCGCCCCCGGCGCTCAGGATGCTGTCGGGAACGTCGACGGCGCAATTGCCGCGCAGATTGGTCTGGCAGGCCAATCGCACATGGTCCCGTCGTTCCTTTGGCGACAAGACGCCCCGCTCGGTCGCCTGAGCTGTTCCTGCGCCATCTCCGGTGACCGTCACGCGGCACATGCCGCAGGTGCCTTTGCCACCGCAGGCCGCCGGAACGGGAATGTCGGCTGCGTGCAATGCATCCAGCAGTTTTTCGCCACGCTTTGCGGGCACATGACGGTTGCCATTCACCTGCACATCCAGCGCTTCGGCAGGGATCAGCCGGTTTCTCAGGATCAGCAAAGCGGTGGCAAGGCCAAGGACAAGCAGAACGATCACACCACTGGCGAAGGCAATCTCGGTCATGGCGACACCGCCATTTGCGCAAAGGAGGCAAAGCCCAGTGACATCAGCCCGGTCAGGACAAATGCGATGCCCAAGCCTCGCAACCCGTTCGGCAGATCCGCATAGGCCAGACGGGACCGCACTGCGCCCAACATCGCGACCGCCAAAGCAAAGCCAAGCCCGCTCCCCACACCAAACATCGCCGATTCCGCCAGCGTATAAGATCGGTCCACCATGAAAAGGCTGCCCGCGAGGATCGCGCATTGCACGGTAAGCAATGGCAGGAACGACCCGAACGCGGCGTGGATTGTCGGGAAAAAGCGGTCCAACAGCATTTCGAGCAATTGCACTGTTGCGGCGATCACTCCGATGAATGCGATCAGCGACAGGTAGGATAGGTCAAGCTCAGGGCGCCCGGCCCAGGCCCATGCGCCCGGTGCCAGCACGCCATGATAGATCAGCCAATTGAGCGGCACGGTCACACCCAGAACCCCGATCATCGCAAAGCCAAGACCGATGGCGCTTTCGGGACGTTTTGACAGTGCAAGAAAGGTACACAGCCCAAGAAACAGCGTGAGCGGCATGTTGTCGACAAAAGCCGCGGACAGGAAGAGCGTCCAAAGTTCGGTCATTCAGCAGCCCTCACCGTGGCGGGGGGCACATGTTCGGGGGCTTCGGCCTGTTCGGGCAGCAGGGACCGCACGGCCCAGACGACACCGCCCAGCAGGAAAAAGGCGGACGGGGCCAGTAGCATAAGGCTCAGTGGGGTGAACCAACCACCCGCATCGGCAAGCGGCAGCACCTGCCAGCCAAACAATTGCCCGCGTCCGAACAGTTCGCGAATGCCGCCAAGGACGATCAAGATAACGGAGTATCCCACCCCATTGCCAAAGGCATCCACAGCGGCGGGCAGGGGCGGGTTGTGGCGGGCGAACGCTTCGGTCCGGCCCAGAACAAGGCAATTTGTGGTGATCAGGCTGACATAGATCGACAAGGCGCGGCTGATCTCTGCCAGATAGGCCTGCAGTATCTGGTCAATGACGATCACCAGCGATGCGACGATGACGATCTGCACGATCAGGCGGATCGTGTCTGGCAGGTGGCGGCGGATCAGGCTGATGATCACGGCAGACAGGGTCAACACCACCGTCAGCGACACGGACATGGTCACCGCCGTCGCCAGAGACGTGGTCACCGCCAGCGCCGAACAGATCCCTAAGATTTGCAGCGTGACCGGGTTTTGCCGGATGAGCGGTGCGGTCAGAGTGCCAAGGATATCAGCGCGTTTGGCCATGTCAGAACTCACCGCGCTCTATGGCGCGCAAAAGCGGGCCGTAGCCATCGGGGCCAAGCCAAAAATTGACCATGTTCGAGATGCCGCGCGTGGTGCGTGTCGCTCCGGTGATGCCATCGACCTGATGGATGCCTGACGCTTCGCCACGGGCGGTGGCAAACCGCAGGTTTCCAGCGTCATCATGCAGTTGAGTGCCAGGAAAGCTTGCCTGCCATGAGGGGTCTTCGATCCGCCCGCCAAGGCCGGGGGTTTCGGAATGCTGGGTGATCGCAATGCCTGCGACAGTGTTCATGTCGCCTTCGATGGCAAGGATCGCGTCGATCCGCCCACCATAGCCCTGTCCGGTCATCGGCAGGAGCACGAGCGAAATCGCCTCGCCCTGACGCAGCAAAAAGATCTGCGCGTAATCCGGTCGCTGACCAAGCCCCGCCAGATCCGCACCTTGCTCCAACGTCGTCCAGTTCTGCGTGTCCGCCAAAGTTGCGTCCAGTGTCGCCGCCGTTACATCTTCCGCTGCGCGCCCGTCTTCAAGCGCGATCACCACGGTCGACAGGCTGCCCCCCGATTGTTCGAGAAGGTCAGCCATGCCCGGCACACCGCGCACCAGCGACTCGATCCTGGCCTGTTCCTCGGCGGCGCGGTTGGCAGCCTGAATCGGCCGCAGCAGCACGGTTGCGCCGCTGACCATCAGCGCACACACCGCCGAGACCAGAAACGCCATGGCAAGCGTCTTGGAGCGGCTTTCGTTGGGCAGGGCAAGGAACCGCCGCCAGGGGTTGCGATCAGTATCGGCCATGTCGCCTCCGTCTTTGGGCATACCAGTGTGCCAGTGCCAATTCGTCCAGCAGCGGTGCTGCCAGTGACGCCAGAAGTGCCGCCGCAACAGCAATCTGAACAGGGGCGGCCCCCTGCCAACCTGTTGCGAAAAGGACCACTAGCGCGATGAACAGCAGCCCGTTCAACCAGCGGCCCAAGGCGGTGGACGCGCTCGTGACCGGATCGGCGACCAGCAGCACCAACACAACGCCCGCCGCCGGCAAGACCGTCGCTGGCAAGACGCCGAACCCGAAAGACACCGCCGCGCCGATGGTCGCGCCAAGAACAAGACCTGCTGGCATGACACCGGCCATCACGCCGATCACTGCCGCCGGGATGGCGGCCCACGCCACCGGAACAAGGATCTCGGGCCAAGCATAAGCCGGAAAGCCAAAGCCCAGAAAGGCCAGCGTCACGGTCGCCGGGTTCACCACATTGCGCCCCCAACCACCAAAGACCAGTTCGCCCATCACTGTGCCAAAGCTTATGCCAAGGATTAGCCGGACCGCGCCCAGCTCTTCGGGGGCCAGCATGGCGACGCTCAAGGCGGTGATTGCTGCAGACAGCGAAATCGGCTGCGCCCGCGCCAGCAGGAACACAAGCTGCCATACCGCGATCACCAGCAGGGCAAGTGCAAACCGTTGCAGATCGTTGATGCCGCCGAACCAGAGCCAGAACAGGGCCAATGGCAGGTAGGCCGCAAGTAGGAGCACAACCACTGTCTCACGTGTCCAGAGCCCTCGGTTCATGCGGCAAACTCCGTCTTGATCCGCTCGAGCATGCCCCGCAGCAAAACTGCCAGATGCGCCTCTGCGCCCAGAACGTAATCCGCAAGGGCGACATCTTCTTCCAACAGCGACAGCACACCCATCTTGAGCGCAGTTTCGTCATCGCCTGCGCTTAGGGCGCGCAGAAATACGGCGGCCGGAAGACGGCCGGCGAAGGCCTGATCAAGCGCAGCCGTTGGGATCATTGGTTTGGGGCGGGCCGAGCGGGTGAGTGCTGCAACAAGCCAATGCGGTGCGCCATCTGAAGCTTCGGGTGTAAAGGCTGTGACCTGCCGATGGCGCGGTGCCAACCAGCGTGCCGCGTGCCCATCCAGCGATGAACCGGACCAAAGCCTGTGTGGCCCCGGTCTGACATGGCGGAATGTCAACGCGCGCAAGTCCGCACCGATTTGGGTCCGCACCATACGCCCTGTTTTCAAGGCCGATCCACCGACATGCACCAGCCGTGTCTGGGGCAGGGCTCCGGTATGGAGCAAATCGCCCAAGGCGGCCACGTCTTCGGCGTTCACATCCCAAACCGGAGTGGCAATCCCGGCCGGGTATTCTGCATGGACAAGCAGCCCTGCAGACGCTTGCGGGTGTCGCGGGCCCGTTATGACCACCTGCAGGCGGGGCGCGTCGTCTGTATCGGCAAGTGCCGGACCCGGGGCTTGGCACAAAAGCACGCGCCCTTCCGTCAACCGCGACAGCGCACGGCACCCGCGGCGAAAGGCGTCTTCATGGCCTTCCAGTGCCCGTCTGGGATCAGGCGCATGGGGGCGCGTGTCTGCGGCCAAGATGAAGATCGCGGCGGGCCGCTCTGCCGCATTGGGCATACCGCCAAAGGGGCGCCGTCCGATCCGTGGCCAGAACCCGGCGCGCTGCATCAGGCGGCGCAGCCCTGCTTCGGTTTGCGCGTCCGTGGTATCGTGGGTGATGCTGTCGCCACCACCTTCGCGAAAGAGCACGATCTCAGAAAGCCGGTGTCCGCTTAACAGCTCTGTTCGTGCCACACGTCCCGCCATCGGGGCGACAAAACAGATGTCAGTCTGGGTGCTGTGGCAGGCGACCGGCGCGCCCTGGGCCACAAACGCACCATCCTCCACAACAATCGAAACACGCGGCGCCGTACCGTGCGGCGGTCGGAGACCGGCCTCGTCGGTGATAATATCCTCGACATCCTGCGCATCGTCGAGCGCCGGATACGCAGGAACCATGAGGCCGGATCGAAAACCAAGCTGAGACATGCATGTTTGTTAACACGGGAATGCAGAGCGTCGTTTGATCTGTCGCAAACCGCATGGCGATGTCGCGTGTTAGGCTGGTCGGTGAATTCCCCGTTGTCGCAAACACCGGAGTAGTCGCGATGCTTTTAAATCAAAGAAGTTCTTTACCAGTCGTAGCTCTTTTGTCCTGTGTCTTACTGCTGATCGAGGCCCATTCGGTGTCTGGTCAGAATCAAGCGGTCGATGCTGACCCGGCTGAGGCCACCGTGCCATTCGCCTTGCCGAAATCCGGGCCATTCACCCCGTCCGATATCGAGATCAAGAACGATCAGTCCATCACTGACTGGTTTCGGTCGGCGCATGCGGATGCTGCGGCGCGGGCTTTCAGCCATTGGGACGGGGAAGAGGAAATCAACGCAGTCTGCGCGACCTGCCATTCCGGCGAAGGCTTCCGCGATTTCCATGGTCTTGACGGAACAACCGCGGGCAGTGTCGAAGGGCCGATCAATACCGGCGGCGTGGTCGATTGTGGCACCTGTCACAATGCGGGCCTGTCCGAAATCAAAGAGGTGGCGTTCCCAAGCGGACTGCTGCATCCAGTTCAGGGCGTAGAGGCTTCGTGCATGACCTGCCACCAAGGCCGCACGGCGGGCATAACCGTGTCCAAGGCGATTGGGGAACTCGACATCGACACCCCAAATCCTGAGCTGCGCTTTATCAATCCGCATTACGCCACTGCCGCTGCCACGTGGCTTGGAGGCTATGGCGGATCGGGCTATCACTATGACGACAAGGACTATTCCGGCCGCTTCTTTCACGCCCGTCCAGTGTCTAGCTGCGTGTCCTGCCATGAACCGCATACGCTCGAGGTCGCGTTCGAGCCTTGTCTGACCTGCCATCAGGCGAACACACCCGAAGAGATCCGCATCACCCGCCAAAGCTATGATGGCAGCGGCGATACAAACAAAGGCATTCGCGCAGACATTCAGGCCAATGCCGCGACGTTGATGGAGATGGTCAAAGCGTATGCTGACGACGTGGCCGACGCTCCGATGATCTATGACGGAACCCGCTATCCCTATTTCTTTGCGGATGCGAATGGCGATGGTGTCATCGACGAAAGCGAAGGGCGTCCCGCGGCGTACACATCATGGACACCGCGTAGCCTGCGCGCGGCCTATAACTGGAAATTGGTGACGGCCGATCCGGGCAACTACGCGCACAATCCGCCTTACATGCTCGAACTGCTTTACGATTCCATGGAAGATCTGAGTGTGCCGCTGGGCATTGACATGCAGGCGCTTGGCGTGCTGCGTTAGAGGCCCACATCGCCGCCCGTCACGGTTCGGGCGGCGATTTCGCCTCGACATAGCGCAGTGCCCAATAGGTGCAGGGTGGGCCGATGATCTCGAAGATGACCGTGGCGGCCACGGTCAGTGTCATGATGGTCGGTCCCCAGTCCGGGATTGCTTCGGCAGCGACCAGCGCCATGCCCACCGCCACCCCCGCCTGTGGCAAAAGGGCAGGACCGTAGGCATGGTGCTCGACCCGCGGCACCCGCCCCAGTCGTGCACCGATTTCGCCCGCAACAAGGCGAGAGATGACACGCAGTCCCACATAAGCCGCCGTCAGCCATCCCAAGGCATGCAGCGCATCAAGTTCGAGCGACGCCCCCGCCAGTAAAAAGAACAACAGAATGAACGGCCATTCGATATGTTCGATCTCGTGGAACGCGCGTTCGTGGTGTTGCGCAAGGTTCGCGATCACCGCCCCCGCGGTCATTCCCGCCACGAGAAAAGAGACCTCCAGCCAGATCGACACACCAGCCGTGATGAACACAACGCCAATCGCTTCGGTCAGCATTGGTTCACCGGGTTTGAGCCGCCCAGTGAGAAAGGCTGCGGGCAGTCCGATGACCAGACCCAGCAGGATGGCCCCACCGATATCCATCACCACAGCCATCAGCGGTTCGCTCCACCCGTCGAACGGATGCACCAGCGCAAGGCACAGGCTGAACACCATAAGGCCCCAGACGTCGTCGATGGCCACGATCCCGCTCAGAGTTTCAGAAAACCCGTTCTTGATGCCCGATTGGTGGATGACGTCAGCAATGGCCGCCGGTGCGGTCGCCGTGGCAATGGCCCCCAGCAAAAGTGCCAATCCGGGGTCCAGACCCATCAGCGCAAGTCCACCGCCTACGATCACCGTGGTGCCTGCAACCACCGACAGCGAGATCGCGAAAATTGCCCGCCCGTGTTGCGTCAGGTTTTCACGGGTCAATTCACCGCCCAGCAGAAAGGCTACCATCGTCAGCGCGATATAGGACAACGGCTCGAACCAGTTGACCGCCGTATCCGGCAGCAAGCCAAGAGCGGACGGTCCAACCAGAAACCCCAGCAACAACAACATCGTGACTCGGGGCAGCCGCGTGGCGTGGCCAATTTGATCCGCAATGAGCCCCGCAAGGAACAGGGCACCGAGCGTGGTTATGAACAGTCCATATTCCATTCGGTTTCCTGCATCATCTCCAGACTTTTCGCCGGGTTTCGTAGGAGAGTGTATCGCCTGTCCCGCCAAACACCAGATCACGCAGTCGCCCGAATGGCCTAGAACACGCAGCAATGCTTGTGTCGATTGACGTAGAGGTAAGGAATTCACGACTTTGCGCACAGACTCAATTGACTTGGTCCGCGAAACCCGGATGGTTCTCGGCATCGTAACTCACTGGGGACATTGCCGAGTTTATGGAAAACGAATTTGAACTAGCTCTTGCTGAAACTTTCGCATCGCTTACATCTATCGCAGGGTTTGGAGGACTGACCCTTCCGACATCTGACGCAGATCTTTTGCAATTGACGGTTGGTGAATTCCTTGACTTGCTGGGGTTTGCCGAAGAGGCGCTGCGCGCAAACCAGCCGCAGATCCAGGCGTTGTTAAGCAACCCGATGTTCACAGCCGATCTGGATGCCGAAACCCGCGCATTCTTACAGGATTGGGCCGCTGGCGACTATAGTTTCATCACGTCCGCCCTAGACGAAGCCCGCGCAGAACTGTCCGGAGTGCCGCGCGAAACGCTTCTGATCAATGTCGAGGGTTTTGACGGCGACGGTGGTACTTTGGAAGACGATTTCCAATTGGCTTTTGATGAAGCGGAAGCCAATCTGGCGAACCTGTTATGGAACGATTTCAACGGTCTCTTCACGTCGCCCACCTTTACCATTGATCCCGATACCGGGAGCTGGTTTGTCCCCGGCGCTGCGTTCTCGGGCGGGACTCTTTTGGAGCTTTGGACCCTTGTGGGTGAGGCTGCCAGCCAGGCGATGCTCTCCTATTTCAACTCGCAAAACACCCTGGTGAACAGCCTCTTCAGCAACGGCATCACCGCGGTTGAATTGGCGCAGGCCGAAGCGGCGGCGCAGTCTGCGGCTGCTGATGCGTTCGAGGCATTGCAGGGCTTTGGCACCACCTTGACCACGTCGGATGACGTCGACCTGACCGCTTTCGAAGCGCTGGCACTGGCGCAGTACCAGACCATCATCGGCGCAGTGACGACCATTCTGCCGGGAGTCGCATCCGCACTGACTGATCTAATTGTCGGGTCGCGCAACTCGGCCCCGACCTTCGTTGTCAATCTTGAGGGCAATGTGGAAGGTTCGGCAGAAGGCGACTGGTTCTATCTCAACGATCTGGCCAACACCTTCGACGGTGGTCTGGGTCAGGACATCCTGTTCGGCTTTGGCGGCAATGATCGCTTCACCGGCGGCGCGGATGACGATACTTTGTTCGGTGGCGACGGGGCGGGCGACACTGCTGTCTATAGCGGCCCGCAGGCGAACTATACTGTCCAGATCGAACGCGATGGCGTCACCGTGATCGACCGCTCGGGTGCAGAGGGCACCGATCAGTTGAGCGAGGTCGAATTCCTGTCCTTCGGTGACGCGGTTGATTTCAACCTTGCCAATCAAGTTGGTATTGCATCGCTCAGCGCCGAAGAGATCGCCACCTTTGTTGAGCTTTACATCGCGTACTTCAACCGCGCGCCTGACGCTGAAGGTCTTAATTTCTGGGGCTCGGCCTTTGCCAATGGGTTTTCGCTCGAAGAGATCGCGACCTTGTTCCTCGGCCAGACCGAGACCCAACAAACGTATCCCGATACGCTTAGCAACCTCGATTTCGCAACGCAGGTCTACAACAACGTGCTGGGTCGGGACCCTGATCAGGGTGGTCTCGAGTTCTGGGTCAATTTGCTCGATGGTGGCGGCGTGACACGCGACCAATTTATCCTCGAAGCCCTGCGCGGTGCCAAAGTGCCCGCGCCGGAGGGATCGACGCCGGAAGAGATTGCCCTGCGTTTGGGAGATGTCCAATACTTGGCCGACAAGACGGATATTGGTACCTATTTCGCCGTGATCCGTGGACTTTCCGACTTGAACGAAGCTGACTCTGTGATGGATCTCTTCATCCGGGGCGACGAAAGCTCGATCAACGATGCGTTCGAAGCAACCAACACGATCTACAACGCAGCCCTTGCGGCGGATGGGGGTGACTTCCTGATCCAGCTTGTTGGCATCGTGGATGATCCTTTCGCGATCTGATCCACCCTTTCCAACCTCTGCGACAGCGCGCCCCTCGACGGGCGCGCTGTTCGTTTTAGCTACCGCCTCATAACGCAACGGCGACGAGGCAAAGCTATATGAAGATCGCGATCATTGGGTCGGGAATGTCCGGTCTCGCCTGTGCGACCCGATTGTCAAAGGCTGGCGTGGCACCAACTTTGTTCGACAAGGGCAGGGGCATAGGCGGTCGCATGGCGACGCGTCGTGCTGAGGGTGGATATCAGTTTGACCATGGCGCGCAGATGATCCCTGCCAAGGACAAGGCTTTCCGGTCCATGCTCGATGCGGCCAAAAGTGCGGGTCATGTTGCCAAGTGGCACACGGGCAAGAGTGAGGGGCACATGGTCGGCACGCCCGGCATGACGGCGCTCTGCAAGTACCTCGCGCACGGTCTCGACCTGCATCAGCAAACCGAGATTGCATCGGTGACACAGACCGACGCCGGGTGGGAACTGACCGCAGACCAACCGCTTGGCACCTTCGACCGTGTTGTCTGCACCGCACCGGTCCCTCAGGCGATCAAATTGGTGGGGACTGCCCTAAGCTCCCCTCTTGACCTAGTGGCCTATGCGCCAAGCCTGACGCTCATGGTCGCGCTCAACCGTCCGTTGGATGCGCCGGACACGCAGACCAATCCGACGGATGCTTTGGCATGGATCGCCCATGACAGCGCCAAACCGGATCGTTCGACGCAAAATTGCTGGGTCGCGCAGGCCAGCGCCGACTGGAGCGCCACTCATCTGGAGCTGACCAAAGACGAAATTGCGACGCTGATGCTCGACCTCTTCCTGACGCATCATGCCCTGGATGCGACGGACGTCGCTTATGCCACCGCGCACCGCTGGCGCTATGCGCTGGTCACCCAACCGTTCGGCCAACCCTTTGTCACGTCCTCCGACGAGACGCTCTATGCCGGTGGTGACTGGTGTCTTGGCCCCCATATCGAACACGCATGGCAAAGCGGCACCGCCATTGCCGAGGACATCTTGCGCGCCGCATGACCCTGAAAGACCCCCGCATCAAACGGCTGATCACGCTGATCGAAGCCGTGCTGACCCCGCCTTCGGGTAAGGGGCGTATCATACTTGCCCTGACGATGGGTGCGCTCTGTCACCTGATCTTTGCAATCGCCGTCCTGTCGATGATCGTCGCCATGTTCTTTGGCATGAGCGAAAGCTTCGGTACTGTCCCTTGGCCGTGGGCAATCCTCGCCAATGCCGCACTGATCGTACAATTCCCGCTTCTGCACTCGTTCCTACTTTCGAAACGTGGCACCGGCATCGTGTCACGGCTGATCCCCGGACCGCATGGTGCAACACTTTCAACCACCACCTACGCCATCATCGCCTCGCTGCAACTGGCCGCCCTATTTCTGCTTTGGACACCCAGCGGCATCATCTGGTATCGCGCCGAAGGGACGGCATTCGCCCTGATCTGCGCCGCTTACGCCGCAACTTGGCTCCTGCTGCTCAAAGCCAGCTTCGACGCGGGCGCCGAGGTTCAATCCGGCGCGCTGGGCTGGATGTCGCTGCTGGGAAAGATCAAACCGGTGTTCCCGGACATGCCGACCCAAGGCCTGTTCCGCCTGATCCGGCAGCCGATCTATGTGGCCTTCGCGTTGACCCTGTGGGCCGTGCCGGTGTGGACGCCCGACCAGCTGGCCCTCGCGATAAGCTACACCGCCTATTGCCTGTTTGCCCCGCGGCTCAAGGAAAAACGGTTCGAACAACGCTACGGGGTCGCATTTGATCGCTATCGGTCCAACGTGCCCTATGTCGTCCCGAAACTTACCACCAAGGAGCGGAAAGATGGCGCAAACCCAGCGCAACAACCTTGATATTTACGACGATGTGGCCGACCGCTGGTGGTCAGACGACATCCGCTGGGTTCGCACGCTCAAGAACATGGTGCCGGGTCGTCTAAGTTGGTTCGACAAGCAGTTCGACTGGCCGGGCAAAGACGTGCTTGATCTGGGCTGTGCGGGCGGCTTCATGGCCGAGGCACTGGATGACCGTGGCGCGCGCGTCACCGGCATCGACCCCGCAGCCGAAGCCGTCGCCGCTGCGCGCGCCCATGCGCAGTCCGAAGGCAAATCGATCCGATATGACGTCGGCGTCGGAGAGGCGTTGCCCTATGCCGATGCAAGCTTTGACGCTGTGGTCTGCGTTGATGTGCTGGAACATGTCCAAAGCCTGCCCAAGGTGCTCTCGGAAACCGCGCGCGTGTTGCGTCCGGGAGGGTGCTTTTTGTTCGACACGATCAACCGCAACCCAATTGCGCGCTTGGCCACCATCACCATGGCCGAGGACGTGCTCAAGCTGCTGCCCAAGGGCACCCATGACCCTGACATGTTCATCAAACCGTCAGAGCTGCGCATCGAACTGGAAACGGCTGGCTTTGCCGTGGGCGAAATGGTCGGCCTTGGGCCACGCGGAATCAATGGCAGAGGCGATTTCACCTTCGGTCGGGTGCCCGGCACGATGATCATCTACATGGGCACCGCCCGTAAAACAGACCAGACAGGAGCCTGATATGATCACCCTTGCCTTGCTCTCGACCGCGCTCCTTTTCGGCGGCATGGTTCTCTACTCCTTCGGCTTCGCGGCGTTTCTGTTCACTGCCCTGCCGGCCGAGACCGCTGGCCCGACCATCCGACGCGCCTTTCCGCTTTTCTATCTCTTCGTGATAGGTGGGGCAGGGCTGTCGGCTGTGTTCCTCGCACTGTCCGACCCGCTAGGTGCCGCGATCATGGCTGCCATTGCGCTTACCACTATTCCCACTCGCCAAATCCTGATGCCCGCCATCAACGCGGCCACCGATACAGGCAACAAACGCCGCTTTGGGATGTTGCATGGCCTCTCGGTTGTGACCACTTTGATCCACATTGTTGCCGCAGCTTACGTGTTGCATCGCTTTATCGGTTGACTTGCTGCGCCTAAGGCCCCATGTGCACTCCATCGCCGCGCAGCCGCGTGAGCTTGCCGCGCCCGTCATCTTGGGCGCACCGGCGATACGCAATTCGGTTCCCCATCACGCAGGGTCCCTGACGCAGAACCAGACGGTTCGGGACGGTCCCGTGATGTCTTAAGGTCCTGCGACACCCTCGTTTGCCGCGATGATGCGGCACCATACCCTCCGTGTGCGCAATCGCATGCGGTCGCAAAGGATACCTTTTGTCTGATTTTGACACTCTGGGCCTCAAGCCCGTTCTCCTCGCCGCTCTCAAAGACGCAGGCCTCACCACCCCAACCCCGATCCAGGACAAAGCGATTCCGCTTGCAATGGCGGGCAACGACGTTCTGGGCCTCGCCCAGACCGGCACCGGCAAGACAATGGCTTTCGGCATCCCGCTCGTTAGCCACCTGATGGATATGCCCGAACGCCCCGCCGCGAAAACCGCGAAATCGCTGATCCTCGCGCCGACCCGCGAACTGGTCAACCAGATTGCCGAAGCGCTGCGCACCCTGACCAAGAAGACCCATCTCAAAGTGAATGTGGTCGTCGGCGGTCAGTCCATCAACAAGCAGATCCACCACCTGCTCAAAGGCACCGACATACTGGTCGCCACACCGGGTCGTCTGATCGACTTGATGGACCGCAAGGCCGTCGATCTACGCACGGTTAAGCACCTTGTGCTGGACGAAGCCGACCAGATGCTCGACATGGGGTTCATCCATGCGCTGCGCCGGATCGCGCCGAAACTCGGCACGCCGCGCCAGACCATGTTGTTCTCGGCCACGATGCCGAAACAGATGGAAGATCTGAGCAAAGCCTACCTCACCAACCCGCAACGCGTGCAGGTTGCCCCTCCGGGCAAAGCCGCCGACAAGGTCACCCAATCGGTGCATCACCTGTCCGGCAAAGGCGAAAAGCCCGGCAAGTTGCGCGAAATCCTGTCGCGTGACATGGAGGCCCTGACGCTGGTCTTCTCGCGCACCAAACACGGTGCGGAGAAGCTGATGAAAGGTCTCGTGGCTGATGGCTACAACGCCGCGTCCATCCACGGCAACAAAAGCCAGGGCCAGCGCGACCGCGCGATCAAGGCATTCCGCGATGGCGATATCAAGGTGCTAGTGGCCACCGATGTGGCAGCGCGCGGGATCGACATTCCGGGCGTGGCCTATGTCATCAACTACGATCTGCCGGACGTGCCGGACAACTATGTCCACCGCATCGGCCGCACCGCCCGTGCGGGCCGCGAAGGCGAAGCGATTGCCTTCTGCGCCCCGGATGAGGCCGATCTGCTGCGCCAGATCGAAAAGCTGATGAAGATCGAAGTGCCCGTCGCTAGCGGTTCTGCGCCGAAAGACCCGGTCGCCCGCAAGCCGCAAACACGCGGTCAGGGCCGTGGTGGCAAAGGTGGCCAGAGCCGCCCTGCCGGTGCCGCCGCAAAGCCGAACGGCAATCGCCGCCGCCGCAACCGGTCAAGCAAAGCCGCCTGATCTCGGAACGCCCATAGGTTTCTTTGGGCTTCAAATACCTCAGGGGGGTGTGGGGGGACAGCGTCCCCCCACCTGTCGGAGCGGCCCTGCCGCTCCGACCCCAATTCGCAAAACGGTGCGAGATTTCCCCTAAGTCAAGTCTCCCGTCTGGCAGTGACGATCCTATGTTAAGGTGACAGCCGCCGACAGATGGAGCACGCCGCGATGCAACTCAGGATCAATGGAACCCTGCACGAGGTCGATGTCGAAGACGACATGCCACTTCTCTGGGTCTTGCGCGATGAACTCGGCCTGACCGGCACCAAGTTCGGTTGCGGCATCGCGCAATGTGGGGCCTGTACCGTACATCTCGACGGCGTGGCCGTACGGTCTTGCCAGACTTGGGCGATCGACGCGATCGGTTCCGAAATCACCACTATCGAAGGGCTTGGCTCTCCTGACGCGCTGAATGCCGTTCAAGCTGCGTGGCTGACCGAACAGGTTGCGCAATGTGGCTACTGTCAGTCTGGCCAGATGATGCAGGCCGCCTCGCTTCTGGCGGAGAACCCGCAACCCTCCGATCAAGAAATCGACGACGCCATGTCCGGCAATCTCTGCCGCTGTGGCACCTATCCCCGCATCCGCGCCGCTGTGAAGCGCGCCGCTAATCTGATGCAGGAGGGTTGATCATGGGACGTCTGAAAACCATCGCCCGACGCACCTTTCTGATTGGCTCTGCTGCCGTTGTGGGCGGTGTCGCGTTCGGCGTCTACACGGTGCGCAAACCGCACGAGAACCCGCTGACGGCTGATGCCGGTGAGGCGGTTCTGACGCCGTACGTCAAGATTGCTGCTGACGGCATCACCCTTATCACCCCGCGCGCGGATTCGGGGCAGGGGGTTTACCACGTGCAGGCCGCGCTGATTGCCGAGGAGCTGGATGTGGACCTCGACCAGATCAAAACCGATCCCGGCCCGCCCAGCCCCGCCTACTGGAACACCGCGCTTGCGGCGGAAGCGTCCGAATTCATCGTGCCCGCTGCTGGCATGATGCAGAACATGGCGGAAGGTGCTGTGAACAGCGTGATGAAGGTGATCGGCCTCCAGATCACTGGTGGATCGACAACCGTGCCCGACCAATTCGAAAAGCTGCGTCTCGCAGGCGCTGCGGCGCGCGAAACCATCAAAGCGCTGGTGGCAGAGCGCGAAGGTCTGGCCGTTGCGGACCTGACAACCGCATCCGGGAACGTGATTTTACCAGATGGTCAAAAAATTCCCTACACCAGCCTCGCCGCAGATCTGGCAGGGGCCGAGGTGGTTCAGGACGTTCCCCTGCGTGATCCGTCGGAATGGCGATACATCGGCAAGCCGATGCAGCGGATCGACATGCTGGCGAAAAGTACGGGTACACAGGATTACGGCATCGACGCATCGGTCGACGGCATGGTCCACGCCACCGTCCTGATGAACCCCGCGCAGGGTGGCGGGATGACGGACTACGACGCCTCCGAGGCGCTTTCCATGCGGGGCATCAAGGCCGTGGTCCCGATCACGGGCGGCCTCGGCATTGTCGCCGATAACACATGGCGTGCGTTCCGCGCCGCGCAGGCGATCAGTGTCACTTGGGAAGCGCCAAGCTTCCCGCTCGACCAAGCCGATCATTGGGCGGCACTTGAGGCTGCGTTCACCCCCGACGCGCAGGACAGTCAGAAACGCAATGACGGTGACGTCGAAACCGCCCTCAGCGATGGGGAGTTCCTCACCGCCGAATACCGCGCGCCTTATCTGGCCCATGCGCCGCTGGAGCCGATCAACGCAATCGTCCGCGTTGACGATGACCGCGCCGAGGTCTGGACCGGCACTCAAATCCCGCGCTTCATTCAGGCCAATGTCAGCCGGATCACCGGTATCCCCGCCGATCAAGTCACCGTGCATGCCCTGATGATGGGCGGCAGTTTCGGGCACCGTCTGGAAGACGAAGTTGTCAAACAGGCGACCGAGATTGCGATGCAGATGAAGGGCACGCCGGTCAAGCTGACCCTCTCGCGCGAAGAGGACATGCTCCACGACTTCCCCCGGCAGATCGCGATGGCGCGGATGCGGGGCAAGGTGGCGAACGGGCAGGTCGAGGCGCTGGATCTTGGCATCGCGATGCCCTCGGTCATGGCCTCACAGCTGTCCCGACAGAACCAGTCCGCGCCCGGACCGGACAGCCAGATCGTTGCGGGCGCGTGGGAGCAGCCCTTTGCCATCCCGCACCAGCGCGTCACTGGGTATCGTGCGCAGCAACTGGCGCCCATCAGTTCGTGGCGCTCCGTCGGCGCGTCGTCCAACGGATTCTTCTACAACGCCGCTTTGGATGAGTTGATCGAAGCGGCGGGGGCCGATCCTCTCGAAGAACGCCTGCGCCTGTGCAGCGACCCGCTCGCCCGGCAGACATTGGAGGCGGTTGCCGAGATGTCGGGCTGGTCCGGTATCGGTGGCATCGCAAACGGGTCGAAGACCGGGCGCGGTGTGGCGCTGACCAAGTCATTCGGCGTCCACTGCGCACAGGTGATCGAGGTTACGGACACCGACAGCGGCCTCCGCATCGACAACGTCTGGGTCGCTGCCGAGGTGGGCCGCGTTGTCGATCCGGTGAATTTCGAGAACCTCGTTCAAGGCGGGGTGATCTATGCCCTTGGTCACGCGATGAATTCCGAGATCACTTATGCGGGTGGCGTGGCGGAGCAGTCGAATTTTGACCTCAACCCCGGCATGCGGTTGCACCAATGCCCGAACATCTTTGTGCGCGGGCTTGAAAACGGCGACCGGGTTTTGGGCATTGGAGAACCACCCGTACCGCCTGCCGCGCCTGCTTTGGCGGGGGCGATCTGGGCAGTGACGGGCACACGTCTGCGCGAGATGCCGTTCAGCAGGTCCGTGGGTTTCGTTTGATCTGAGGCGGAATTTTACCAGTTGGTCGAATTCTGATCTTGAGCGTTTGTGTAAGCATCAGTTACAGATACGATTAAATTATTTGCCTTTTCGTTACCGTAGCTGACCGTTATTCTGTTCTCCAATCATTGGGAACAAGAAGAGGCGGGCTCTCACGTGCCAGAGCGAGACCACTTGACTGTGACGGTGCAACGCGGTGGTCCGGATGCGCCAATGCGTCCTCAGACGTTTGAGGTTCCGGCCTATGACAACCAGACCGTTCTGGATGTCGTCTCGTGGATCCAGCAGAACGCCGATCCGACCCTGACCTATCGGTTCGCCTGCCGCGTCGGCATGTGCGGAAGCTGCGCAATGATGGTCAACGGTGTGCCGCGCTGGACCTGCCGCACCCATGTAAGCAAGGTTCTGGACGGCAACGCGATCGAAGTCGGCCCGCTGCGCAATTTGCCGGTGATCAAGGACCTGGCAGCCGACATGGACCCGTTCTTTGAGAAATGGGTGTCTGCCGAAGGGATGCACCATCCAACACGCACACGGGACGACGCTATTGAGCCGATTGATCCAGTGACAATGGAGCGGCAGGAGGCGAATGCGGGGATCGAGTGTATCAACTGTTCGGTCTGCTATTCGGCCTGTGACACGGTGGCGGGCAATCCCGATTACCTTGGCCCTGCCGCGCTGCAACGGGCGTGGACTTTGTACAACGACGCCAAAGACGCGAACAAAGATGCGATCCTTGATGCAGTGTCGGGCAAGGGTGGTTGTCATTCCTGCCATTCGATGGGGTCCTGTACGACCTATTGCCCAAATGAATTGGACCCGCTGTCGGCCATTCTTGGACTCAAGCGGGCCACGGCCAAGCGGTTTTTCGGGGGGCGCAAATGAGCGAATTTCACCTCTACATGGCGCAGCGCTTGTCGGCATTGGTGATGGCGCCCTTCGTGATCGTCCATATCGGTGTGATGATCTACGCGATCCAAGGCGGGCTGTCGGCGGCGGAAATCCTTGGGCGGACCCAAGGATCGGCCTTTTGGTTCGTGTTCTACGGCATGTTCGTGGTCGCCGTGTCGATCCACGCGGCCATCGGGCTGCGTACCATTCTTGGCGAATGGGCCGGTCTGCGAGGCGGGATGCGCGATGCGGTGTCGGCGCTTATTGGGCTGGGCCTTTTTGCGCTGGGCGCACAAGCGGTCTGGGCGGTGACGGCATGAAGGTCGCGCGCGCCCATCCGCTCTGGCTGGCCTATATTCTGCACCGTCTGTCGGGTTTGGGCCTTGCCCTGTTCCTGCCGCTGCATTTCTGGGTGCTGTCCTATGCGCTCAACGACGCGGCCAAGCTGGATGCGTTCCTGACGCTGACCGAGATGCCGCTGGTCAAGATGGCCGAATTCGGTCTGGTGTTCCTTCTTGCGGTGCACCTCTTTGGCGGGCTGCGGCTCTTGGCGCTGGAATGGCTGCCATGGTCTGCGCCGCAAAAGACATGGGCGGCGGCGGCGGTGGCCGGGTCGTTCCTTGTCTCTACAACCTTCCTTTTGCAGGCGATTTGATATGTTCTCGACAAAAGACATCGACCGGCACGACACCGATATTTTGATCCTTGGCACAGGTGGTGCGGGGATGTTTGCCGCGCTGCACGCGATGCAGAGCGCACCCGAAGGCACCAAGGTGACCATTGCAGTCAAAGGCCTGATCGGCAAATGCGGCTGCACGCGGATGGTGCAGGGCGGCTACAACGTGGCGCTGGGCGGTGGCGACAGCGTCGAGCGGCATTTCATGGACACGATCGAGGGCGGCAAGTGGCTGCCCAATCAGGACATGGCGTGGCGGTTGTGCGAACAGGCCGTGGTGCGCATCCGCGAGCTTGAGAACGAGATCGGATGCTTCTTTGATCGCAACGCGGATGGGTCACTGCACCAGAAGGCTTTCGCCGGGCAAACGGCGGACCGGACGGTGCACAAGGGCGACCTGACAGGTATCGAGATCATCAACCGCCTGATGGAGCAGGTTCTGTCGCGCCCGGTGGAGAAGCTGCAGGAACACCGCGCGATTGGCCTGATCCCGACGAAAGATGGATCGGCTTTGGCGGGTGTGTTGATGATCGACATGCGCACCGGGCGGTTCCGGTTCGTGCGTGCCAAGACCGTGCTGATGGCAACGGGTGGTGGCCCGACCATGTACAAGTATCACACGCCGTCCGGTGACAAGACGATGGATGGGCTTGCTATGGCCATGCGCGTCGGACTGCCGCTCCGCGATATGGAGATGGTGCAGTTCCATCCCACCGGGCTCTTGGCGGGCGATCACACGCGGATGACCGGGACGGTGCTGGAGGAAGGTTTGCGCGGGGCAGGTGGGCAGTTGGTCAACCACGCGGGCCAACGGTTCATGTTCGACTATGACGGCAAAGGCGAACGCGCGACCCGCGATGTGGTCAGTCGCGGCATCTATTCCGAGATGCGCAAGAACAACAATCCTGAGCAGGAGGGGGTGTTTATCTCTATGTCCCATCTCGGGCCGGATTTCGTACGCGAGAAGTTCAAAGGCATGGTGAAACGCTGCGCCGACAGCGGCTTCGATCTGGCTGCCGGCAAGGTCGAGGTGGTTCCAACGGCGCATTACTTTATGGGCGGTGTCGTGGTCGATGTGGACACGCGCACGGCGATGGAAGGCTTGTATGTCGCCGGGGAGGACGCGGGCGGCGCGCACGGATCAAACCGGTTGGGTGGCAACGGGGTTGCGAACTCGACCGTTTATGGCGGCATTGCGGGCGACGTGATGGGTGCCGATATTCGCGGCATGGGTGCGCTGCGCGATCCGGATGAGAGTGTGTTGGAAGCGGAGCTGCTGCGCGCCTGCCATCCGCTGACACGCAAGCCGGAGCTGGTGCTGCCGCTGCGCAAGCAGTTGCAAGAGGCGATGTGGGACGAGGTGGGCGTGATGCGTACCGAAGCCGGGCTTAAGCGTGGATTGGGGCGGATTGCAGAAATCTCGGACGCGCTGGGCGATGTCGGCGTTGCCGCCGACAATCTGGCGTTCAACCTGACCTGGCACGACTGGCTGAACCTGCGGTCGCTTTGCGATATTTCCGAGGTGATCACCAAGGCGGCGCTCGCCCGAGAGAACTCGCGCGGGGCGCATTACCGCGAGGATTTCCCTGATCCGGGTGCCATGGAGGACAGCTACTTCACCGTCGCCCGACAAGTGGGTGACGCGGTCGAGGTGGGGCGCGAGGACGTGCAGTTCACTATTGTGCGCCCGGGCGAAACCGTGCTTCCCGAGGGGGAGCCAGAGACATTGGTGGCAGCGCAATGATGAAACCAGCCGTGAAAGATATGGACCGCCCGAAGCAGCATTTGGTGCCGGACAGCCCGCGACCGCGGGTGGGGGTGAAGCCCCCGCCCGAGGGGGCGGTCGGGGGCTGTCCGGCTTGCGCCGGACGAAGCAACGCTCACAAGCGAGGCACAGCATGATCCCGATAGATCTGATCCAGAAAACCGCCGAAACCCTGATGGATAAAGCCGCCATCGAGATCCCCGAGGATTACCTTGATGGGTTGCAGAAGGCTGCCGAGACTGAGGACGGGGATTTGTCGTCCTTCGTGCTCAAGGCGATGCTCGACAATTACGAGGCGGCCAAGGAAGACCGCCGTGCCATGTGTGGTGACACGGGTGTGCCGCGCTGGTTCGTTAAGCTGGGCAATGACGCCAAGGTCGAAGGCGGCATGTGCGCTTTGGAGACCGCGCTGCGGCGGGCCACGGCCATCGCCACCAATGGCGTGCCGTTGCGGCCCAACCGGGTGCATCCGCTGTGGCGGACGGATCACAACAACAACGTAGGGATCGGCGCGCCCGAGATCGAATTCGGGTTCGAACCCGAAGGCGATTGGATCGACCTGATCACCGTGCATAAGGGCGGACTGTTTGGCACCGATTACCGGATGCTGTTCCCGTCCGATGGCATTCAGGGGATCAAGCGCTTCTACCTCGACAGTCTGATGGCCTTTGGCAAGCGGGGTCTGGCCTGTCAGCCTGCGATCATTGGGATCGGGCTGGGCGGGTCAAAAGACATCTGCATGACGCTTGGCAAACGGGCCTCCGTGCTGCGCACCGTCGGCAGCCGCAATTCTGATCCGCGCATCGCAGAGATGGAGGACGAGTTCAAGGAACTGGGCAACTCCATCGGCATGGGCGCGATGGGGTTTGTCGGTAAGAACATGGTCATCGACTGCAACATTGAAGTTGGGTACTGCCACACTGGCGGGATGCCCATGTCGGTGCACGCGTTTTGTCTGTCCTCGCGGCGTGCGGTGGCGCGGATTTATCCCGATGGCCGGGTGGAACACCGCACCGACCCGGATTGGTTTACCCCCTACCAACGGCGCGAGACCGTCGAGTGGGAGCCGATGCAAGAGGCGGCGGAATGACCAGTGATGGTCCTCTTACAGGTGTACGGGTCCTCGATCTGACCCATGTTCTTGCCGGGCCATATGCGACCGGTCAACTGGCCCTCATGGGGGCTGAAGTGATCCGGGTGGAACGCCCGAACAGTGACGACTTCGTGCGCCGCCACGGTGGCACTCAGGCGATGAAGGACGCGGGGTTGGGTGCGTCGTTCCTGAGCCAGAACAGTGGCAAGCGATCCATTGTTCTAAACCTCAAAGACCCCGACCAACGCGCGCAACTTCTGGAACTGGCCAAGACTGCTGATGTGATGGTCGAGAATTTCCGCCCCGGAATCGTGGAAAAGCTGGGCGTCGGGTACGACGATATCCGGGGTGTTCGGCCCGATATCATCTATGCCAGCCTCAATGGGTATGGCGCAGATGGGCCATTGTCCAATCGCCCGGCCTATGATCACATTCTTCAAGGCATCAGCGGCCTAATGGCGATGACCGGAGAGCCGGGCAGCGGGCCGATGCGGGTGGGCTTGCCCATTGTCGATTACGTGGCAGGGCAGGCGCTGGTGGCGGCGCTGCTTGCCGCGCTCTTGCAAAAGGCGCGCAAGCCGGGTGAGGCGCAGCGCCTGTCCGTGTCGATGCTGGACGCCATGACGACCTTCATGGGGGCGTACGCGATCCATCACGAAACGACAGGCAAGCTGCGCGGGCTGGAAGGCAACCGCGCCTTTGCCGATACGCCGTTTTCGGGCCGGTTCGACACCGCCGAGGGCTTACTTGTCATCACCGCCAACACGCCCGCGCAGGCCACGCGACTTTGCGTAGCTATCGGTCGGCCCGCTTCGGCAGACCAGCCGGACAACAACCGGATCGCTGACACGCTGAGACAGGTCTTTCTCAGCGACGATGCGCAAACTTGGGAAGACCGGTTATCCGCCGCCAACGTGCCTGCGGCCAAGGTGCGGACGTTGGCCGAGGCGCTGGACCATTCCCAGATGAAGACCAGCTGCGCATGGTTGCCGCTGGAGGTGCCGCAGCTTGGCATAACTGTTCGCGCGCCAGCGTTGCCCTTTAGCGCGCCTTGGGGGCCGGATCGCCTTGAGCCCGTGCCGACACTGGGTCAGCACACCGCTGATATCGTTGCCAATTCGCTAGAAAAGGTCACGCCATGAAACCGCGCGAGATACGTTTGTCCACCACACCCACACCCGAAGCGATTGCGGAGCTTCGGTTGGGGGACATCGTGTACCTAGACGGCCTGATGTATACGGCGCGCGAAGGCGTCTATATGCGGGCGCTCGAGGAAAAAGCCAATATCCCCATGGAATTGCCGTCGGAAAGTGCAGCGAATTTCCACTGTTCGCCCGCCGCGCGGATCAACGCGGATGGGTCGTTCGATATGGGGGCGGTGACCGCCACAGCGTCCTTCCGTTTTGCCAAATGGCTGCCGGAATGGATGGAGAAAACCGGTGCCAAGCTGATCATCGGCAAGGGGGGCATGACCTCCAAGGATTACAAATCCTACTTCGTGCCCAATGGCGCGGTGTACCTTTCGACCGTGGGCTATGGCACGGGGGCTTTGCTTGGTCGCGGGGTCGAAAACGTCGAAGCGGTGCATTGGAACGAAGAGCTTGGTCTCGCGCAGGCCATGTGGGTCATAAAGTGCAACAAGATGGGGCCGTTTATCGTGGCCTCGGACATGAATGGCGATTGCCTGTTCGAACGGGAGAATGCCAAGATCGCGCAGAACATCGCGCGGGTGTATGAAGACACGAAACCCGCCGTGCTCAAGCGCTATGGCGAAAGCGACGACCGGTCGGACGAGGTGATATGATCCACAACCCATTTGCGCCGGGGGCCAAGCGCCCGGAGGTGACCGAAGGCGTGTTCTCGCCCGAGGAAGTGGCACTTGCGAACCGCAATTCGGGCGCGTTGCTGGAGACATTGGGGCTCGAGATCACACCCACGGGCACGCATTATCTGCTCAACCATTTCGATGTGCCGGTGTTGTCAGAGGCCAACCACGTGCTGGCCTTCGAGGGCGCGTTCGATGCGCCTTATTCCATCACAATGGACGAGATCCGCGCGCTGCCGCAGGTCACGCGGCCTGTGACGCTGGAATGTGCCGGCAATGGTCGGGCCGGGGTCAGCCCGCGCTGTTTTTCGATGCCATGGATGTACGAGGCGGTGGGAACGTCCGAATGGACCGGAACGCCGCTTGCGCCACTTTTGGAACGGGCTAAACCGCAGAGCGGCGTGCAGGATTTCGCGTTCCTTGGTGCGGACTATGGCTTCGACAAAGGCCAGCCGCATTGCTTTGGCCGCAGCCTAACACCGGATCAGATTGCTGAATTGGACATTATGCTGGTCTGGGGCATGAACGGACACCCGCTTTTGCCGCAACACGGCGCACCTTTGCGGATCATCGTGCCGGGGTGGTACGGGATGGCGTCGGTCAAATGGCTGACCGGGATCGAGGCGCTGACAGAGCGCTATCAGGGGTTCCAGCAGGTGCAGACTTACCGCCTGCGCAAGGACGACAACGATCCCGGCACGCCAATCACCACGATCCGTGTCAAATCGCTGATGAAACCGCCGGGCGTGCCGGATTGGGTCACACGCCAGCGCTGGCTGAAGGCGGGACTTGTGACGTTGGAAGGGCGCGCATGGTCCGGGGGTGGGGTGCCGATCACAAAGGTCGAGGTGCTACTGGGCGACACATGGCACGAGGCCGAGTTGTCGGGTCGTCCTGACACTTACGCCTGGACGGGGTGGCGCATTGACTGGGATGCGACGCCGGGCGTTTACGACCTCGCCTGTAGCGCGACGGATGCCAACGGGAACACGCAACCGCTTGAAGCGCCGTTCGACATGGCAGGTTTTGCCAACAATTCCGTGCACCGTGTGCGGGTGCATGTGGCCGAGGCCACAACATGATGCGTGGTGCAGATGTGGTGATGCAGACCCTTGCCGCGCATGGGGTCAAAGACGTCTTCGCGCTGTCGGGTAACCAGATCATGCCGCTCTTCGATGCGAGCCTTGATGCGGGCATCCGGCTGTATCACACCCGGCACGAGGCGGCGACTGTCTATATGGCCGAAGGCTATGCGCAGCTGTCACGCGGTCTGGGTGTGGCACTGGTGACCGCCGGTGCAGGGCTGGGCAATGCGTTGGGGCCGCTTCTGACGGCGCGGGCGTCGGACACGCCGGTGCTTCTGCTAAGTGGCGACAGCCCCGTCGGCAAAGACGGGCTGGGCGCGTTTCAGGAGATGGATCAGGTTGCGCTAACCCAGTCGTTGACCAAGTGGTCGGTGCGGGTGACGCGGGCTGCTGATCTGGCCAAGGTGATCGACAAAGCGGTGCGCGTGGCGATGCAGGGGCGGCCGGGCCCGGTTCATGTGTCTTTGCCCGCCGATGTGGTGCTGGCGGCGGCCGAGACCGCGACAACGATCTCAATCTCGCCGCCTGAGCCGACGAACGTCGCAGACCTGCGCGATTGGCTTGGCGCGGCCCAGCGACCGATGGTCGTCTTTGGCCCGTCCCTGAATGCAACCCGGCAACCGGGATTGGCGGGCAAGCTGGAATTGGCCACTGGAGCACCGGTGGTGGTGATGGAAAGCCCGCGCGGGCTCAACGATCCTTCGTTGGGTGCGGTGGCGCAGGTGTTTGCCCAGGCGGACCGTGTGCTCTTGTTGGGCAAGCCCTTGGATTTCACACTGCAATTCGGGGCCGCGGCCCCCAAGGCGGGCTGGGCTGTGGTTCATGCCGATCCAGAGGAGCTGTCCCGCGCGCGGCGCAATTGCGCGGAACGTCTGACACGCAGCGTTAAGGCTGATCCAGTCGATGTGGCGCGGGGGCTGGCCTTTGGGTCAGCCTCGGAGAGCAAGGGTGACTGGCTTGAGAAAGTACGTGCTGCCTGCACGCGGCGAAGCGAGGCTGGGGCAGGGGGTGCGTTGACATCCAACGCTTTATGCACCGCCGTTCATGCGGTGCTGCAAGACGCGCCGAACCCGGTTCTGGTCTGCGATGGCGGCGAATTCGGTCAATGGGCGCAGGCGTCCGCTTCAGCCCCGCGGCGGATCATCAACGGTGTGTCCGGGTCCATTGGTGGAGGCATCTGCTATGCGATGGCGGCCCGTGCGGCAGACCCCGAGGCGACGGTGGTCGCTCTCATGGGGGACGGCACGGCAGGGTTCCATCTGCCCGAGTTTGAAACGGCAGTACGCGAAAACCTGCCTTTTGTGGCGGTGATCGGCAATGACCTGCGTTGGAACGCCGAACACCAGATCCAGATCCGCGAGTTTGGAGAGGAAAGGGTGCATGGCTGCGATCTTAGCGGTGCGCGCTATGATGAGGTGGTGACGGCGCTGGGCGGGTTCGGAGCCTATGTGACCGACCTTGCCGAAGTGCCTGCTGCGCTGCACGCGGCCATCGCGTCGGGCAAGCCGGCCTGTGTCAATGTGATCATCGACGGCACGCCGGCTCCGGTTGTGACCTGATCTAGATCCCGTGCACCGCCATCACGGCCAATGTTGCCGGGCGGTGCAGCATCGCGTCGTGATGCGCGGCCAGTTTGGGATAGTCTGACAGATCGACCCCAGCCTTTTCCATCCAACGTGGCATCAGAAACAGGTAGGCATCGCAGAACGTATAGCGGTCCCCCATCGCCCACGGCCCCTTGAGGTGGTGGGTTTCGACCACTTTGGCGCAGTCGCGCAGGTTGCTGGCGACCTTGGCTTTCATTGATGCGTGGGCTTCGGCACTGTCAGCCCAACGGGCGCCGCGTTGCATATGGGCAAAGGCCACATGCGCGGTGGCACAGAGATAGGCACACAGCGCATCGGCCTCGGCGCGCTCGAATGGCGTGTCGGGCAGCATATGCGCTTGCGGATGAGTTGCTGCGATATAGGTCAGAATGGCTGGATTTTCGGTGATCACGCCATTTGGAGTCATCAGCGCGGGCACCCGGGCCTTGGGGTTGATTTCAAGATAAGCGGGTTCCGTGTTCGCCCCTTTGGCAATCGGCACCTCGTGCACCGCGTATTCTGCACCGACCTCTTCCAGCAGTATATGTGGGGCGAGGGCGGATGATCCCTTGGCGTAGTAGAGTGTCAGCACGTGGTGTCCTCCGGTTCAGGTTAAGGTCAAACCAGCGCACGGATCAGGATGCCCAGCCCCAAAAGCAGGGACAGCCCGATCAGCAGCCGTCTGAAGATGTTGTCCGAGATGCGCCGGAAAACCGCAATGCCGATCTGTGCAGCCACCAGTGATGTGGGCAGGGCGATCAGGAAGGCAGTGACCGTGGGCGCAGTATATGCGCCACGCCACCACAGCATGACGGTCGTGGTAAACAGAACGCTCATGTTAAAGGGTTGCAGCACGGCGCGGGTTTCGGCCTTGGGCCAAGGGCGCATCGAACACCAGATGACGGGCAGAGCACCAGAGAGCGAGGCCATACCGCCCAGCACCCCGCCGCTCAGCCCGATCAGGGAATCGAGCACCGGCGTGCGTCGTTCGAATTTGGGCAGGTTGGCGCGAAAACTGAAGAAGCCGCCGTAAACCAGCAAGAGCACACCAATAATCAGTTTGAGCGTATCCGCGTCGATGAAGCTGAGCAGTGAGATACCCACAGGCACACCCAAGAGGCCAGGGATGATAAAGCGCATCAGTCGCGGAACATTGCGGGTCAGTGCCTCGCGCACCACCCACAGGCCCTGAATTCCAGTGACCACGGACATCAGCGACACGACAGCCACGGCACTGATCGGGTCCAGCGCAACAAGGAGGAAACCCAGCGCGAAAAGCGCGGTCCCAGTGCCTGCCAATCCGTTGACGAACCCCCCGGCAAAAGCGCCAAGAGTGATGAAAAGGATCGCCGTGGTCGTCATGGCGCCTCCAGTAATGTGGGTGTCGATCCCGCAGCTTGCACTTCAACCGCGCGCAACAGAGCTGCATGGATTTCCTCGATCACGCGCAGTTTGGGGTGTTCCTTGCGATAGGCCAGACCCAGAACCCGGGATGGTGGCTTGGGCCCCAGCGTGACCCGGTTCAGCGGAATCGTGTAGGCGCTGGTCACGCAGGGGCGTGGCACAATCGAGACACCAAGGTTCGCATGCACCATGCTCGAAATCGCCTCGAGGTTCTCAAGCTCCATCGCTTCGCTGACGCGGATGCCGTTTTCCTGCAACCATGTTTCAATCAGCGTGCCGACAACCGCGTCGCGGTTGAAGCGGATAAAGGGCTGTGTTTCGAGGATCTTGGCAGGGTTTGTTTCAGTGACCTCCGCCCCTGTGATCAGGTGCAGCGGCTCTTCCGCGATTTCCAGAAAGACAAGGCCAAGTGGCATCAGTACAGGCTTGGTGACAATGGCGACATCGTAATGTCCACGGTCGAGGCCCGACAACAAGGCGGCCGTTAAAGCTGGTGTGATCCGCACTCGAAGGTCAGGGAACTTTGCCCGCAGGATCGACATCGACAGCGGAGCAAGACCAATCAGCGTCGTTGGCACCGCCCCCAAAACAACGTCGCCGGTCAGCCCGTCATCGCCCAGCACCGAAGGCACAAGGTTGTCGTAGTCCAGTACAAGCTTGCGGGCACGGGCAACCACCGCACGGCCCAACGGTGTCAATTCCGGGGTCCGGTGGCTGCGGTCGAACAGGGAGATGCCGAGATCGGTCTCAAGCGTCCGCATCTGCTGACTGACGGCTGCATGGGTGATGAACACCGCATCCGCTGCCGCGCTGAAGGTCTTGTGGTCGGCAACGGCGACCAGCGTTTTTAGCAATCGGATGGACATAGAGGTGTTTTTGTTCGTTTTGCTTACAGAACTTGTAATTTTTTATTTCTTCGTCAAAGCTCTACTTAAGGTTAACGTAAGTCAAGAGCCCGCAATAGGGCCAAAATTTCAATTTGGGAGGAGACTATGAAACTACGGACTCTAGGGTCGGCATTGGCGCTCGGGGTGGGCCTCATTGCTGGAACGGCAATGGCGGAATACCCTGAACGCCCGATCAACATGATCATTCCTTACGGCGCCGGTGGCGCCACGGACATTTCCGCACGTACCATTGCCGAAGCATTGGGCACTGCGGCGGGCAAGCCGCTTATCATGGCGAACGTCACCGGGGCAGGCGGCGCGACTGGATCGGTCGCGGTGCAGAACGCCAAGCCAGATGGCTACACGATGCTTTTCGCACGTGTCGGATCGCATTCGGTGAACCCGGCGATGAAGGCGACATTGCCCTATACGCTGGACGATTTCCGGTTTGTAACTGTCTACGAGATCAACCCGGTGGCCTGCGCGGTGCGCCCGGACAGCGGCATCGAATCGATGGATGATCTGGTTGCGAAAGTGGCCGAGGGTGGTGTGAGCTACAGCTCGTCCGGCGTTGGATCGTTGCTGCATCTGGCGGGCGCGATGGTGCTCAAGGAATTCGGCGTCGAAAACCCGCTGACCGAGGCCACGCACATTCCCCAGCAGGGGGGCGGCGCGGCTGCAACAGCAGTTCTGAACGGTACCGCGACCTTTATTTGCACCAACACATCCGCTCTGGCGAATTTCGTGGCGAACAACCAGCTCAAGGCGCTGATGGTCACCACCGAAGAGCCGGTTGTCGGCTTTGATGCTCCCACCGCGAACGACCTGGGCAAGCCGCGCCTGAACGCGTTGGTTGGCTGGACCGGGATTGCCGGACCTGCCGGGCTGCCGGATGATGTCAGTGCCAAATGGGGCAACTGGATCACCGAAGCTGCACAGGATGCCAAGTTCGCCGAAACCATGGGCTCCATGGGCTCGGTCATCGATGTGATGAACCCGGAAGAGGCCATCGACTTCATCAATGGTCAGTACACGGTGTTCAAGGCACTGGTCGACGAGTTGGGAATGCGGATCGAAGGCTGAGGCCCTGACCCGATGACCCAGACCTGACTTGCGCCGGGGCCGTTTGGCCTCGGCGTTTCCACCTGCGGAGCCCACTTGCCAATGTCCCAGAAATCGCTGCACCTGCGCCTGGGGATCGTTGCATCCCTGTTCGCGCTTTTCCTCGTGTTCTACGCCATTCCCACCTATGTCTTCTCGCCATCCAATGTCGGCAACATTATTTTGTCGCCGAAATTCTGGCCCTATGTTCTGGCCGGGTTCACTGCAATTATTGGACTTGGTCTGCTGTTCAACGCAGTCACCTCGGCGACAGACACCCCGTTCGAGGACGAGGAAACCGGCCATCCCGAAGGCTCGGCACCGTGGATGCGGCTTGGTGCCTTGGGGGTGATCATGGTGCTTGTCATGGTCGGTCTGCCGCTTCTGGGCATGGTCTGGACAGCGATGCTGGCCTTTGCGGCCTGTGCTTTTCTGTTCCGCACGCGGCACCCGGTGGCGGCCGTTGTCTGCGCGGTGATTGTGCCGCTGCTGCTTTACGCGTTCTTTGCGCATGTCGCCGGTGTGGCGATCCCGCAGGGTGAATTCGTGAGGCTGCCATGAGCCTGATGGACTCCCTCGCCGCCGGCTTTGCGCTGGTCGGAAATATCGAAGCCTTCCTGATGCTATTCATCGGCCTTACGGTCGGGGTCATTGCCGGGGCAATCCCCGGATTGTCCGCGACGATGGCTGTGGCGCTGACCTTGCCCTTCACCTTTGCGATGACGCCGATCAACGCGATCCTGCTTTTGCTGGGGGTCTACAAGGGCGGCATCTTTGGCGGCTCGATCCCCGCCATCCTGATCAAAACACCGGGCACACCGGCATCGTCTGCGACGATCCTTGACGGCCACCCGATGGCTGAACGCGGCGAGGCGGGGCGCGCGCTGGGCATGGCGCTTTACGCGTCCTGTACGGCGGACGCAGTTTCGAACCTCGCGCTGATCCTCTTTGCAGGGTGGCTTGCGTCATTCGCGCTCAACTTCGGCCCGCCCGAGTTCTTTGCGCTGATCCTGTTCTCGCTGACCATCATCGCGGGCGTGTCGGGCGAAAGCCTGCTGCGCGGGGCGCTGTCAGCTTTGGCGGGGCTGCTTCTTGCGACCATCGGTCTTGATCTGGTCTATGGCACCAACCGCTTCACGCTGGGCAATCCGAACATGATGGGGGGGCTGAACTTCATCGCGGTGCTGATCGGTCTTTTTGCCATCCCCGAGATCATCTCGATGGCGTGGAATCCGGTGGCGCATCTGGGAAAGACCCGTGCTCTGGGCAAATCGCGCTGCACTTGGGCGGACTACAAGAACAGCTTCAAAAGCATCATCCGGGGCAGCATGATCGGCGTGTTCCTTGGCTCCATCCCCGGCATCGGGGCCGCCCCTTCGGCCTTTCTCAGCTATTCCGAAGCGCGGCGTACCTCCAAGAACAAGGACAATTTCGGCAAGGGCGAGATTGAGGGGGTTGCAGCCTCAGAGGCAGGCAATAACGGCGTTGCCGGCGCAACACTGATCCCGCTTCTGGCGCTGGGTGTTCCAGGTGACGTGATCACCGCGATCATCATCGGTGCCTTCATGGTACACGGGCTGCAACCTGGCCCTATGATGTTCATCCTGAACGTGGACATCATCTACGGTCTTTTCATTGGCCTGATCGTCAGTTCCGTCTTCCTGCTCCTTGTCGGCTCAGTCGCGATCCGGGGGTTCCGCTTCGTGGCCGACGTGCCCAAGCGCATCCTGATGCCCGGTGTGTTGATCCTGTGCATCTACGGCGTCTTTGCAGTGAACAACAACATCTTCGACGTGGGTGTGATGTTCGTCATGGGCTGGGTTGGCTATATCATGATGCGCAACCGCATCCCGGCAGCCCCGTTCCTGATCGCGTTCATCCTTGGGCCGTTGCTTGAGGACAATTTCCGCCAGTCGATGCTGATGTCAGGCAGTGATCCCAGCATCCTGTTCCGGGGGCCGATCACCTGGTTCTTCTGGTTCCTGACATTTGTGACGGTGTTCGCCATCACCCGCAGCACCCTACGCAAGAAGGTGCCGCTTAGTTAAGATCTTCGAGGAGACGTCCATGCCGGCGCGTCTCCTCGATCACCTGACCGAAGGTGATCAGCCCGCGGGCCTCGAGCATCGGTAGCATTTTCACCAACACTTCAGCGGTTGCACGCGCATCGCCAAGCGCGGTGTGGCGCAGCTCTGTCGGGATGGTGACGTTAAGCCTTTCGCAGAGCGCATCCAGCGTGTGCCGTTCGCTAGCTCCGAACAGGACAGCAGACAAAAGAACCGTATCAAGGATTGGATGATCCCACGTGACCCCGGTGTCTTTGGCCTGACGGTGCAGGAATGCCATGTCGAAGGGCGCGTTATGCGCGACGATCACCGCGTCGCGGGAAAAATCGTGGAACCGCTTGCCGACCTTGCGGATGTCGGGCTGGCCACGCACCATCGCATCGGTCACCTTGTGAACCTTGGTTGATCCGGGCGGGATCGGGCGACCGGGATCGACCAACTGGTTGATTTGTTCACCTTCGATGATGCGCCCATTCAGCACCCGAACCGCGCCCAGCTGCACCACATCGTCCTTGTGTGGCAAAAGGCCAGTGGTCTCGGTGTCGAACACCGAATAACACAGGCTGCGCAGCGGACGGTCTAGGATGTCCATCTCTGCGGCGCCCTTGCGCTGTTCCAGCAGGTCGAAATCATAGACCAACGGGCGTGCTGCATCGGGCGAGATGTCCAATGTCTGGCTGTCGATCACCATCAGGTATCCGCCGCCGTCCATCGGTTTCAGCTTTGTGTCAAAGCTTTGCGTCGCATCTTGCGATTGCGCCGTGAACGTCACGTCCATGCCGGTGCGACCTAGTTTGCTGACCGCGGCCCCAAGGCTACTGGGGTCGAAATAATCGGTGATCTGGGCATTCAGGCGCGGCACACCCAACTGCGCCAGCACTTCTGCGCCCTGTCCGTCATAAAGCACGATCTGTCCGCTGGGTCCGACAAGGATGGTGGCCACCGGGATTTCGGTCAAAAGTGCGGTCAGCCGGGCCTTTTCCGCAGTCAGCCTTGCGGTTTCCGAAGCGATTGCCTGTGCTGTGGTCAATGCGGTGTCGGTCAGCTGTTGTGCCACCGCGGACGCTGCCGGGGCCAGATCTCCAAGGTAACGAGCGGCTTGCATATCCAATGCACCATCCACACCCGCATGCGCGCGGGTGCGCATCTGCGCCGCCAACCGTTCGATGGGCTTGGCGACGTTTTCGTCAAAAAGCAGCCAGATGGACACTGTCAGCCCAAGGATCAGAAACGCGGCAAGGATCGCAGCGAAGGTAAATCCGTTTGCGACCGTTGTCTCGATCGCGCGGCTATAACCGAACCACAGCGCCACCCCGACCGAGGCCAGACCTCCAAATCCCAAAAGGCAAAAGAACAGAAATATACGGACCCGCAGGCTGAGGCTCGAGAGCATGCACTATCCCCTGTCACAGACGCCACTGATGATAGGATCATCCGCAACCGCATCGCGCCAAACCGGATCGCCACCATCACCAAAAGCCGGATCGGCGCGCTGACCGGTAGAGCAATTTACCATAAGCTCCACCGCTTGCACTGTGCTCCACCGACGAAAGAAATAGACATCCGCCATGAAGAGCGCCGCATCTTCGGTGTTTGTACGCACATTTCCCGTATCCAGTGCGATGAATCGATCGGTGTAGGGCGCAAGATAGGTCCAGGGCCTGTAGAACGCCGTACTCTCAGCGGTCTGGACGACCTCCACGCCTTCGGGCAAGGCTTCGGCTGTGCGGCTGTACCAGCTGTATTCGCTGCTGATCGTCGTGCCCAGCATCGCCACGCCTGCGGCCACAGGGATCAACCAATTTGGCACCCGGTCCCCCAGTGTGCGGGCGATGAGCATCATCACACCGGCCCCGGCAATGCCGGCCACGATCACCGCAATCAGTTCCAGAAACATAGATCGTCCTCCCAAACGATGCGCGTCAGCTTAGCATGCCGCGCCCGTGACCAACTGCCGATTGCAGCGACTTTATCACCACGAAAGCATCCCGAAGATGACTTCGCTCAAAGTCCGACAGATCTGTCGGGCTTAGAAAATTGTCTGGCATGATGCCAGTGCGAACCTGCTCTGCCTGATGTTCAAGCCGTGTTTCGGCAATCAGGTCATAGGCGTCGCGCAGATCCTGCCCGCCAGACGCGCTCAGCACCCCGGCGGCAATCGCAGCCTCAAGCCGGGCGGCGGTGTTCACCGCAGTCAGTTTGCCTTGCAAGGCGTAGATGCGCCCCAGGTCCACCACCGGCACCACGCCGTTGTGCTTGAGGTCGATCATGTTCTTGTGCTCGCCGGACCGGATCGTCGCGAAGCCGCGCAACAGCCCCAGCGGCGGTGTATGTTTGAGCGAGTTCGACACCATATGCGCCACAAAGATCGAATTCGCTGAGGCTTTGCGCAGGGTCTCGGCCTGCAAATCCTCGAAGAGCCGCGTGGCTCCGCCAATGGGCCGAAGGTCGAACATGACACTGGCCAGCATCTGCGCCTCGGGTGAGGGTGTCTTGATCCATCCCGCGAAATAGTCGCGCCAGACGCGCACCGGCTGCCGCCAGCGCGGATTGGTCGCCATCATGTCGCCGGGACAATAGACATAACCGCAGGTGTCCAGCCCGTCGCAGACGAACCGAGCCAGCGCTTCGAAATAGGGCATGTCGGCGTCGGTCACGCTGTCGTCCAGAAACAGACAATTGTCCTGATCGCTGACGCCCGTCTGCTCTTGGCGCCCCTGCGATCCGCAGGCGAGCCAGAGATAGGGCACCGGCGGCGCGCCCAGCTTTTCTTCGGCCAAGGCCAAAAGTCGGCGCGTGACCGTGTCGGCGACGTCAGTGATCAGCCGGGTGATGACCTCGTGACGGTTGCCGCCCGCCACAAGCTGAGCCAGCAATTGCGGAATGCGTTTGGTGACCTTGGCCATGTCTTCGGCGCTGTCGGAATGGGCAATCTCGGACACAAGCTCGGCGGAGCTGACCGCCTGAAACCGCGTCAGATCGGTTTGGGTGACAATGCCCACCAGCTTGCCTGCCTGACAGACCGGGATATGCCCAATACGCCGCTCCATCATCATGTGCAGCACGTCTGACCCGATGGCCGATGGGGGCAGGGTGACTGGGTCTGGGGTCATTATGGTGGAGATCGGCGTGTCGAACGGCAGTCCTTCACCGACCACCTTTCCCGACAGATCGCGGATCGTTGCGATGCCCGTAAGCGTTTCTCCGTCGGCCACGCAGATCGACGACACGCGTGCATCGCGCATCAGGCGGGCCGCGGTCTGGACATCGGTGGCAGGCGGACAGGTGAGAGGGGTGGTCGCCATCAACACCTCGACCCGCGTGGTCGCCAGATTGGCGGTGTTCGGCTTTTCGGTCCGGCTGCGATCAAAGAATCGACGGAACGCCGGGTCTTCGCTCATCGCCTGATGAAACCGCTTGGCAGGAAGCAGAAGAACGGTTGTATCGCTCACTGCGCGGGCTGAAGTCAGGCTGGCCCCGTCGCGCAGCAGCCCGCGTTCGCCAAAGGAATTGCGTGGCCCCAGCAACGAGATGGGCACGTCATGTTCATCGCGGATCTCCACGTCGCCGCGATACACGACATACAACCCGTCCAAAGGCGCATTCAGCGCGTAGATTTCACCCCCAGCCGTCACGGTTTTGACGGTCAAGGCGTCGATCAACGTCTGCAGCGCCGCGGGTTCCATCGCGTCATAGGGATGGATTGCGGACAAGAATTGGGCAATCGAAAGCGGATCAAGCGTCATGAAAAGACCTGTCGTCCTATGTAAAAAGTCCCGCCCCGGAATACCGGCGCGGGACCGCGTTGTCAGGGGGGCGTCGCCAGGGCGACGCCTCCTGTTGGCTTAGTGTTCCTGAGCCGCGCCTGCGCCACGGGGCACCCGCACGCTTTCGACCAGCTCTTCGATCTCTTTCGGGATCGGACCTGTCATCTTGGACACGGTGAAGGCCACCGCGAAGTTGATGACGGCACCAACCGCGCCAAAGCTTGTCGATTTGATCGTGCCAAGCAGCGGATCAGCATCGGTAAAGCTGTTGGTGTCAGGGATGAAGAACCAACCCTTGTGCAGAAAGATGTAGATCACGGTCACAATCAGACCTGTCAGCATACCCGCAACCGCACCTTTGTTGTTCACCTTCGTGAAGATGCCCATCATCAGTGCCGGGAAGATCGACGCCGCTGCCAGACCAAAGGCCAGAGCCACGGTTTGCGCCGCAAATCCCGGAGGATTGAGACCCAGATAGGTTGCAACAGCAATCGCCACCGCCATCGCGATCCGGGCGGACAGAAGTTCACCCTTTTCCGAGATGCTTGGGTTCAGCTGACCCTTGATCAGGTCGTGAGACACCGCCGACGAGATCGCCAGCAAGAGACCCGCCGCTGTCGACAAGGCTGCCGCAAGGCCGCCCGCCGCCACCAGACCGATCACCCAACCGGGAAGGTTGGCAATCTCGGGGTTGGCCAGAACAAGGATGTCACGGTTGAAGTTGGTCAGCTCGTTGCCAGCCCAGCCTTCGGTTGCGGCACGTTCCTGCATCGCGGGGCTTGCATCGTTGTAATACTGGATGCGGCCGTCGCCGTTCTTGTCTTCCCAGCCCAGAAGGCCGGTCTGCTGCCATGTCGCCATCCAGTCATAGGCCGGATCGGTTTCGATCTGTTCCACCGACACCGCTTCGCCGCTCGTGCCATTCGGCCAGAACTGCTCGGTGATGTTCAGACGGGCCATTGCACCAACAGCCGGAGCGGTGAGGTACAGCAGCGCAATGAAGACCAGCGCCCAGCCTGCGGACCAACGTGCGTCAGCAACCTTGGGAACAGTGAAGAAGCGCATGATCACGTGCGGCAGACCTGCCGTCCCGATCATCAGCGACAGGGTAAAGAGCACCATGTTGAACGTGTCGCCGTGGTGGGCCGTGTATTCGTTAAAGCCAAGCTCGGCCACGATCTGGTCCAGCTTCGCAAGCAGCGGTTCTCCGCTGGCCTGGTGTTCGCCGAACAGGCCAAGACCCGGGATCGGGTTGCCGGTCAGTTGCAGCGAAATAAAGACCGCCGGAATGGTGTAGGCCATGATCAACACGACATACTGCGCAACCTGCGTGTAGGTCACACCTTTCATGCCGCCGAACACCGCGTAGGCGAACACCACACAGGCGCCGATCAAAAGGCCGGCGGTGTTGCTCACCTCAAGGAAGCGGCCAAAGGCCACGCCAACACCGGTCATCTGACCAATCACGTAGGTCAATGAGGCCACCAGGAGCGAAATCACAGCCACAAGGCGGGCTGTCGGGCTGTAGAAGCGATCACCGATAAATTCGGACACGGTGTATTTGCCGAATTTGCGCAGATAAGGGGCCAGCAGCAGTGCCAGAAGCACGTAACCGCCTGTCCAACCCATAAGGTAGGTCGAGTTGTCATAGCCGGTAAAGGCAATCAGACCCGCCATCGAGATGAACGATGCCGCAGACATCCAGTCCGCCGCTGTCGCCATACCGTTGGTGACCGGGTGAATGCCGCGACCGGCGGCATAGAATTCCGATGTGGATCCCGCGCGGGCCCAGATCGCGATGCCGATGTAAAGCGCGAAGGACGCGCCCACAAAGAGCAGGTTGATGGTAAACTGATCCATGGCTCTTATTCCTCCTCGACGCCGTATTCTTTATCGAGCTTGTTCATCCGCCACGCGTAGAAGAAGATCAGCGCCAAAAAGACGAGGATCGACCCTTGCTGGGCGAACCAGAAGCCAAGATCGGTGCCGCCGATCTCGATACCGGCAAGCATTGGGCGCAGCAGAATGCCGAACCCGAACGAACAGATGGCCCAGATCACCAGGCTCACCAGGATGATGCGCACATTGGCCGACCAGTAGCCCGCGTCGGACTTCTGACCTGCCTGTGCCGGTTGTGATGTGTGGTCCGCCATGGCGGCTCCTCCTCTTCCCTCGTTGAACGTGCCCCGCAAGCGCGGGGAAACGTATCCCATGTGTCGCGGCACCAAGGCCGCGTGTGGCAACCGCTTAGGCGGTGGCCTTTCCGACGATCGCGCCAAGCTGTTTGGCGATGTCGTCAATGGCTCCCCTTGCATCCACACGGGCAAGCGCGCCCTGTGCGTCGTAAAATGCAATCAAGGGGGCTGTCTGTGCATGATATGCATCAAGCCGGGCTGCGACGGTTTCCGCATTGTCATCGGCGCGGCGTTTGAAATCAGTGCCTTGGCACTTGTCGCATTGGCCTTGGGTCGCAGGTGCCTTGAACGTGTCGTGATAGCCTTCGCCGCAGCCATCACAGGTGAAACGCCCGGAAATCCGGTCGACCATCGCGGCATCATCGACATCGAGGCTGATGGCGGCGTCGATCTTTTGGCCATTTTCGGCCAGCAGCGTGTCCAACGCCTCTGCTTGCACGGTTGTGCGCGGAAAGCCGTCAAGGATCACGCCTTTGGCGCAGTCGGCATCCGCCAACCGGTCGCGCAGGATGGCGATGACGATGGCGTCGCTCACCAAGTCTCCCGCTTCCATCACGGCTTTGGCCTGCTTGCCGGCGTCGGTGCCAGCGGCCACAGCCGCACGCAGCAGGTCGCCTGTGCTGAGTTGGACAAGGCCGAACTGGTCTTCCAGCATGCGGGCCTGTGTGCCTTTGCCAGCACCCGGAGGGCCAAGCAGGATCAGAACCGGGGCGGTTGTGGGTGTTGTGCTTCCGTCCATCACCATCACCCCTTATTCATCCGGTTTTCGATGAGGTCATCGACGACGGAGGGGTCTGCGAGAGTGGAAGTGTCTCCCAGTGCGCCGTAGTCGTTTTCGGCGATCTTGCGCAGGATGCGGCGCATGATCTTGCCCGATCGGGTTTTCGGCAGGCCGGGGGCCCATTGGATGAGGTCGGGCGATGCGATGGGGCCGATCTCGGTGCGGACCCAGGTGCGCAGCTCTTTGGTGAGCTCGTCCGAGGGCTCAACACCGTTCATCAGGGTGACGTAGCAGTAGATGCCCTGACCCTTGATGGCGTGCGGGTAGCCCACCACAGCAGCCTCGGCCACCTTGGCATGTGCGACCAGTGCCGATTCCACCTCGGCCGTGCCCATCCGGTGGCCCGACACGTTGATCACGTCGTCCACGCGGCCGGTGATCCAGTAATCCCCGTCAGCGTCGCGCTTGCAGCCGTCGCCCGAGAAGTAATAGCCCTTGTAGTCCGAGAAGTACGTCTTCTCGAACCGCTCGTGATCGCCCCAGACGGTGCGCATCTGCCCCGGCCAGCTGTCCTTGATCGCCAGCACGCCTTCGGTCGGGCTGGCATGGATTTCCTCACCCGATTGCGGGTCGAGAACCACGGGTTGGACGCCGAAGAACGGCTTCATCGCCGCCCCCGGCTTGGTCGCATGCGCGCCCGGCAGCGGCGTGAGCAGATGCCCGCCGGTTTCAGTTTGCCACCACGTGTCGACGATCGGGCAGCGGCCGCCGCCCACCACGTCATTGTACCAGTTCCACGCTTCGGGGTTGATCGGTTCGCCCACCGTGCCCAAAAGCTTGAGCGAGGATAGATCGCATTTCGTTACGAATTCGTTACCCTGACCCATCAACGCGCGGATCGCAGTCGGTGCCGTGTAGAACTGGTTAACGGAATGTTTCTCGCAGACCTGCCAGAAGCGCGAAGCGTCCGGATAGGTCGGCACACCTTCGAACATCAGCGTGGTCGCGCCGTTCGCCAAGGGCCCGTAAACAATGTAGGAATGCCCGGTGACCCAGCCGACATCGGCGGTACACCAATAAACGTCGCCGGCGTGGTAATCGAAGGTAATTTCATGCGTCAGAGCGGCGTAAACCAAATATCCACCAGTTGAGTGCACAACCCCCTTGGGCTGCCCGGTGGAGCCTGATGTATAGAGAATGAAAAGGGGATCTTCGGCATTCATTTCAGCAGGCTGGCTGACGTCCGACGCCTCCAGCGCCATTTCATTGTAGTCAAAGTCGCGCCCGTCGACCCATGTGGTCTGCCCGCCCGTGCGCTTGACCACCAGACACTTGACCGTATCCTTGCAGTGCAGCAGCGCCGCATCGGCATTGGACTTGAGCGGTGTCTTGCGGCCACCGCGCGGGGCCTCGTCAGAGGTGATGACGACCTTGGCGTCCGACCCGTTCACCCGTGCCGCCAGCGCGTCGGGCGAGAAGCCGGCAAAGACGATGGAGTGGATGGCACCAATGCGCGCGCAGGCCAGCATGGCATAGGCCGCCTCGGGGATCATCGGCATGTAGATCACCACGCGGTCCCCTTTGCGCACGCCCATGGTCTCAAGGATGTTGGCCATCTTGCAGACGCTGCGGTGCAGGTCTTTGTAGGTGATGTGCTTGGCAGGCTCGTTGGGATCATCGGGTTCGAAGATGATCGCGGTCTGATCACCGCGGGTCGCCAGATGCCGGTCGACACAGTTGGCCGCCACGTTCAGCGTGCCATCGGCGAACCAGTTGATCTTGACCCGACCCAGTGTGAAATCCACATCCTTGATCTGCGTCGGTGCCTTCATCCAGTCCAGACGCTGCGCCGCCTCCGCCCAAAACCCCTCAGGATCAGACACCGACCGCGCATACATCTCCTCGTATCGAGACGCATCAATATGCGCCTGCGACACAGTTTCGGAGGATGGCGGGTACACGGCCGTTCCATCGTTGGTGGTGGTTTGATCGTTCATGGTCTTGGTCTCCCCTCGCGCCGCCCGATCCCCTTCGGGCGCTTCAGACTGCGATCACAGATGTGTTATCGCGGCTTGGCTGGATCATACGCGACAGTGAAAACAATTAAATAAGCAAATAAAAAACAGTAAGTTACGTGTAAATATTTTTCATCACGAAAGGAAAATACGTAAATAAATTTACCCGACGCTACGTAAAGCCCTCTAAAACAAGGCAAGTTTGAATTGGTGGATTTCGGGCTGTTTGCGGTAACCGTGACACGCTGTAGCAGGGCGCACATTCGCGCTCCGGGTGTGACATATTGATCCGGTATGCCGCTGTATGCCGAATTTCATGTGCCTTATTTTTCGTCACGCCCCAACGGACCGCCGAAAAACTCGGCACTGAGTCGCCCGTCAGAAACACACGAGGCTTGGTTGCCGGAGCGCGCTTCGGGTAGACTTGGAAAAAAACACAGGAGCGCCACACCCCATGCCTGATTTCAGCCCTTTGGATCGCCGGATCGCCGTTGGACGCGGGGATATGCCTGCCGATTTGGTGTTGCGCGGCGCCAAGATGCTCGACCTGGTGACCGGTGACCTGCTCGACGGCGATATCGCCATCTGTGATGGCATGATCGCGGGCACCTGCGGCACCTATGAGGGGGCCGAAATCCGGGACATGGCAGGCCTGATCCTTGTGCCGGGTTTCATCGACACCCACCTGCACATCGAAAGCTCGCTGGTTACGCCCTATGAATTCGACCGCTGTGTCGCCCCGCACGGGATCACCACCGCCATTTGCGACCCGCACGAGATTGCCAACGTGATCGGCGCGGCGGGCATCCGTTATTTCCAAGAGGCGAGCCGCCACACGCTCATGGACATCCGGGTTCAGCTGTCCTCTTGCGTGCCCTCCACGCATATGGAAACCGCCGGGGCCCAGTTGCTGGCAGCCGATCTTGCGCCGCTCATGGGGCATCCGTCAGGCATCGGTCTGGCGGAATTCATGAACTATCCCGGCGTGATCCACCGCGATCCTCAGGTGATGGAAAAACTGCATCTGTTTGAAGGCGGCCATATCGACGGCCACTGCCCGCAACTTCGCGGCATGGACCTGAACGCCTATATCGCCGCCGGGATTTCCACGGAACACGAAGCGACCACCGCCGAGGAGGCTCGCGAAAAGCTGCAAAAGGGCATGCGCGTGCTGATCCGTGAGGGGTCCGTGTCAAAAGACCTTCACGCGCTGCAACCGCTGCTGACCGAACGCACGGCTCCCTATATGTGCCTGTGTACCGATGACCGGAACCCGCTCGACATCGCTGAGGAGGGGCATCTTGATTACATGATCCGCACGCTGATCGCCTTGGGCACGCCACCGCTGGCCGCTTATCGCGCGGCGTCGCTGTCGGGGGCCGAGGCGTTTGGGCTCAAGGATCGCGGATTGATCGCGCCGGGCAAGCGGGCTGATATCGTGGCGGTTCGGTCGCTTGACGCGTGTGATGTGCAGATGGTGTTCTGTGGCGGGATAGAGGCCACGGCAGAGAATTTTACCAAACGGTCAAGAATAGACCCGGTTGGCATCGGTTCGGTCCACGCGCCGCATCTGAAGGCCGAGGATTTCCGCACCAAAGCCAACCGCGCAGAGACCGACGTCATCGGCATTGTGGAAGGCAAGATCATCACAGAACATCTACACGAGACCATTGCGGTCGAGGACGGCGACAAACACCCCGACCCGACGCGCGACCTCATTCGCATCGCGGTGGTCGAACGGCATGGCAAGAATGGCAACATTGCCACCGGGTTTGTGCGTGGGTTCGGGTTGCAGCGCGGGGCGATTGCGTCGACCGTCTGTCATGATCACCACAACATCGCTTGCGTGGGGGTAGATTACGCCGACATGGCGCTGGCCGCGAACCGGCTGTCCGAGATCGAAGGCGGGTTCGTCGTGGCGGCCGGGGGTGAGGTGTTGGCCGAGCTGGCCTTGCCCGTTGCCGGGTTGATGAGCCTTGAGCCGTTTGAAGAGGTGCATGACCGGTTGGTCGACCTGCGCGCGGCGGCGAAGAGCCTTGGTGTGACGCTCAACGAGCCATTCCTGCAACTGGCATTTCTCGCGCTGCCGGTCATTCCGGCGCTCAAGATCACCGACCGGGGGATGGTCGATGTGACCAAGTTCGAGATTATCGCCTAGCGCGCTGCCGCTTCCAGCAATTCGGTCAACAGTGGGTTGGGGTAGCGGCGGTCCAGCGTGACCGCGTAGAACAGTTCGTGCAGGTCCAGCATCGCTGCTTGCACCAGATCGCCACGTGCCAGTTCGTCCTGCACGACGATCGGCGGCACCACGGCCAAGCCTGTGCCGCGCAAGGCCAGAAGGCGGATCATGGCCATATCATCAACCTCAGCCGCAATGGTGGGCTTGGCCTGCACGCGCGACAGCAACGTATCAAAGGCGTTGCGGATCTGGGTGTCGCGGGTGGGCAGGATCAGGGGGTGATCCGCGACGAGGTCTTCAAAGGGGCGGTTGCCGCGCACCCGGTCGGGCGTTCCGAACAGGCCCACAGTCTGGTCGGCGAGTTTTTGCGTCAGGTATGGGCTGATCGCGTCGCGGGCAGGGGGCGTGTTGGTGAGAACCACATCGAGGTTGAGCGCATCAAGCGCAGCGTAAAGCTCGGATGCGCTGCCCGAACGCAGGATGACTTCCACATCGGGTCGGCCAAGGACGGGTTCCAGAAAGGTGATCTGAAAGTTGCGCGACAGGGTGGACAGCGCACCGACCCGCAAGGCGCGGGCAGGGCGCGCGGTTTCGCGCAGAGTGTCGAGCAGTTCTTCGCCAGCGGTGAAAATCGTGTCTGCGTGATCGAGCGCGATGCGGCCCGCCTCGGTCAGATGCAGGGCGCGGCCTCGGCGCTCAAACAGCGTTTGACCGAGGCGTTCCTCCAACTGTTTGATTTGCGACGACAAAGCCGATTGTGACAGGTTCAGCCGCTCGGCCGTTCGGGTGAGGTTGCCGTCATGGGCCACGGCCCAGAAATAGCGAAGGTGATGATAATTCAAGTCTGACATTCGTTCTGTTTAAGTGAACGATAATTGATAAACAATGTATTTTTATTCACCAAAGGCGCGGGCTAGGTCCCCCTACAAGATCACGCCCTTACAGGAGACCGTATCATGATCACCGCTTTGCCGCTTTTGGCCCCCGTCTTTTTCGCGATCATCGGGTTCGTCTATATGCGTAGCGAAATGCCGCGCGGGTCGGCCCTGCTGCGTCTGGGCGAATATGCCGGACTGGCTGCGATGGTCGTGTCGCTGGGCACTTTGGCTCTGCTGATCGCCAATGGATCGGCCACCAGCCCGCTGATCGGTGCGGCCGAGATGGGCTTTGCCGCCCGGATCGACGCGGTGAGTGTGACCATGCTGATGCTGGTGAGTTTCATCGGCTGGGTCGTGATGCGGTTTGCTGTAACCTACACAGATGGTGAGGCGAACCAGACGCGGTTTTTGGGCTGGCTGAGCCTTGGTCTGGCGTCCGTTCTTCTGCTGGTGACGGCGGGCAACCTGATCCAGTTGATTATCGGCTGGGGCGCGGTAGGCCTTTGTGTGAACCGGCTGCTGCTGACCTATCCTGAACGGGCGGCAGCACAGCGGGCGGCACGCAAGAAAGCGTTGTGTTCGATGGCGTCTGACGGTGGTCTCATCCTTGGCGCATTTGCGCTGGCGGCGGCTTATGGCACTGCGGATATCGCCACGATCATCGAGGCCGCACGGGCAGGTGAGGGCGGCGGGGCGGCGATCCTTGCGGCTGGGCTGCTGGCGATCTCGGCGCTGTTCAAGTCGGCACAGGTTCCGACCCATGGCTGGCTGACCGAAGTGATGGAAGCGCCGACGCCGGTGTCGGCCCTGCTGCACGCGGGTGTGGTGAACGCGGGCGGCTTCCTGCTGATCCGGTTTGCCGATGTAATGCTGCTTGCCCCCGGTGTGCTGTCGGTCCTGGTGATCCTCGGCGGGTTCTCGGCGCTGTTCGGCGGGTTGGTCATGCTGACCCAACCGTCGGTCAAGACTTCACTCGCGTGGTCTACCGTTGCGCAGATGGGCTTCATGATCCTTCAGTGTGGTTTGGCACTCTTCCCACTGGCGCTGCTGCACATCGTGGCGCACTCGCTTTACAAAGCGCATGCGTTCCTTGCCTCTGGCGGTGCCGTGGCACAGGTGGCGTCGATCCGGCGGCCCGGTCCAGTGGCGATCCCGAATGGCCGCGCGGTGCTCAAGGCGTTTGCGATTGCGCTGGCAATCTACGGAACGCTGGGTCTGCTTCTGGGCATCGACGGCAAGTCGGCACAGGCGATTGCACTGGGGGCGGTGCTGGTGATGGGGGTAGCCTATCTGCTGGCACAAGGTCTGGCGGATCACGCGCCCGAGGTTCTGACCCGGCGTATGGCGGCCTATTCGGTGGCGACCACAGTCAGTTACTTCGCGCTGCAATCCATCGCGATCTGGCTGACCACAGGCGCGCTGCCCGCAACCCCGGCCCCCGGCCCGCTGCAATGGGCACTGATGGTGCTGACCATCCTCAGCTTTGGCACAGTGGCGCTTGCGCAGGCGACCTTCCCGAATTGGGCCAGCCATCCTGCGGCACAGGGACTTCGGGTGCATCTTTCTAACGGATTTTACCTCAACGCGGTGTTTGACCGGCTGACAGGCGGCTGGGCCGCACGGTCACGGTAATGGACAGGACAGGAGATCAAGACATGCTGACAATGGTTGAACGGTTCTCGGGTCCGGCCCTTGAGATCATGGCTGGTGCCAAGAATGCCGCCGCCCACATCCCGCCGCTCTGGTCGCTTGAGGCGACGGTTGCTGTGAACCCTTACGTTGGGCAGGCGGGCGAGCCTTTGCAGGTTGCCGCCGCGCGACTGGCGCGGGTCGCAGGGGTGCGGACGGTGCCGGAGCGGGCACATTTCAAGGCAAAATTCGTGGCGAACGAGCTGAGTGTGGCCGACCTAGAGGCCGGTCTGGCCGAAGTGCCGGAACTGGCAGCGACGGTCGACGACCTGATTGCAGCGATGGACAAAACAGTTGTGGCGCCCGAAACCTTGCCGACGCTGGCTGATCTGGCCGAAGAGGTGTCGGACATCAACTGGCCCGACTTCGTGGCCGAGCGCATTGGGCATTGGGCGGGCGGGCATTATGACACCGGGCAAGCGCTTTGGCCTGCACCCAAGGAACGGGCGTGGCTGTCGTGGCGGTCTTTTGCGCAGCGTGATCTGACGCCAGAGATTTTTGGCCTCACCGGGTTTGCGTCGCGCGTGGCGTCGATGTCGATGTCGGCTCGGGGGGCGTTGACCAAATGTGCCGAGGATATGGGGATCACGGCCGATGCCTGCGAAAGCTATTTCCATACGCTGCTGATGCGCTTGGGTGGCTGGGCGCAACTGGCCTCGGGTGAAGCGTTCCGCGCGAACCTGAAAGGCGACGGCAATAATGACATCACTGACCTTTTGACCGCGAAACTGGTCTTCGAAGCGGCGCTGCTAGCGCGGTACAAGGACAAGATCGGGTGTGCGTGGGAAAGGGTGCTTCAAGAGCACGCGCAACCCATTGTTCCGAGTGAGGACGATCTGATCGACGCGGCTCTGCAGGCGGCGGCGGACCACGCTGCGGCGCGGGTGCTGGACCAGACATTGGCGCAGCCGGTTACAGCCAAGGACGACCTGCCGAACGTGCAGGCGGCGTTTTGCATCGACGTGCGGTCCGAAGTGTTTCGGCGGGCGCTGGAGGCCTCGGGCGACGGGATCGAGACAATCGGTTTTGCGGGCTTCTTCGGCATCGCGGCGGCACATCACGGGTTTGCATCGGACGTGCTTGAGACGCGCGGTCCGGTTCTGATCAACCCCGGTGCGACCTCGGCTGCGACCGACCCGCAGGACAGCGACATGCTGACCCGTGTGGCAAAGCGGGTGACACGGGCGTGGGGCCGGTTCCGGCTGGCTGCGGTGTCTAGCTTTGCCTTCGTTGAGGCCACGGGGCCTTTGTACCTTGGCAAACTGGTGCGGGATTCGCTCGCGCAGAAGCATCCGAGCCTTGGCGTCGGTCCGGCGCCTGCCTTGTCTGACAGCATCACGCTTGAGGATCGGATTGGCATGGCGGCGACCATTCTGTCGGCAATGTCGATGAAATCTGGCTTTGCCAAGGTGGTGCTGCTGGCAGGCCATGGCGCGGGTGTGGTGAACAACCCCCATGCGAGTGCGCTGCAATGTGGTGCTTGTGGCGGCCATGCGGGCGACGTGAACGCGCGGCTGGTGGCGCTGCTGCTGAACGATGCAGACGTGCGGACCGGGCTGGTGGAAAAGGGGATTGAAGTGCCTGCGGAGACTGTGTTCCTTGCTGGTCTGCACGACACGGTGACCGATGAGGTCCGGCTGTACGAGGACGATCTTCCTGCAGGGCACACGCAGGTGGCAACGATTGCGTCACTCAAGCAGGCACTGTCGATGGCAGCCAAGGTAACCCGCACGGAGCGGTCCGCTCGGTTGCCTCGGGCCACAGATCAGGCGGCGGTCATGGAACGGGCCAAGAACTGGTCGGAAACCCGGCCTGAATGGGGTCTCGCAGGGTGTTCGGCTTTCATCGCAGCACCCCGTTCGCGGACCATGGGGCGGAGCCTTGATGGGCGGTCTTTCCTGCACAGCTATGACTGGCGGCAGGACACCAACTTCCAGGTTCTGGAACTGATCCTGACCGCTCCGGTCGTCGTGGCAAGCTGGATCAGCCTGCAATACTACGGCTCCTCCGTCGCACCGGATGCGTTTGGGGCTGGGAACAAGCTGCTCCACAACGTGACCGGTGGCATCGGTGTGGTCGAAGGCAATGGCAGCGTGCTGCGCGGTGGTCTGCCGTGGCAGTCGGTGCATGACGGCGAAAACTTCATGCATGATCCCCTGCGGCTGTCGGTGGCGATCGAAGCTCCGCGTGAAGCGATCACCGACATCCTCAACCGCCACGCAGGTGTGGCGGCGCTGTTTGACAACGGCTGGCTCAAGCTCTTTGCGATGGACGACGAAGGGCGGCTTGGCTGGCGGTATACTGGCAGTGGCGAATGGGTGTCGCTGCGCGGCGATAAAGACGCACCGCTGATCGCGGCGGAGTGACCAGCGTCAGGGCTGGGTGATGTCGACCGACACGCCCAGTCCGCGCAGGACATCCCAGTAATTCGGGAAGGTCTTGGACACGCAATAGGGGTCTTCGATCCGCAAGCCTTTGACTTTCATGGCGGCCAAAGCGAAGCACATGGCGATGCGGTGGTCCGCATGGCTGTCGATCAGGCCGTCGCTGACATGGTTGGCCAGTGCAGGATCAGCATGCACGATCAGGTCATCGCCTTCGACCGAGGCCAGACCAGGGCGCACCTGTTCCAACCCTTTATGTACGGCGTCGATCCTGTCGCATTCCTTAACGCGAAGGTTTTCGATGCCGGTAAAGCGCACGGGTGTGTTGTTGAATGCGGCCAGCACCGCAAGGGTCGGGATGGCGTCCTGCATCTGAGATCCGTTGATTTCGGCCGGCATGTGCGGGAAGGCGGCGATCATATCATGGGCTTTGGCGTCGGGTTGGTTCATGTCACCCGGGGCGGTGCCGATATCTATGCTCCCCCCGGTAAGCTTTTCCGCCGCCCAGAGATACGTCGCCGCACTTGCGTCAGGTTCGACGTGGTAGTCGGCAGCGGTGTAGCCGCCCGGTGCCACAACGATCTGGTTCTCGGACGGAAAGCTGACGGTCGCACCAAAGGCGCGCATGACAGCGGCTGTAATGTGCAGGTATCCCACCGCGCCAATCTTGCCGCCACCGATGGTGATGCGGGTCTCACCTTTGCCCATTGCCGCAAGCATCATTATGGCCGAAATATACTGGCTGGACAGCTTGCCGCTGACCTCGATGTCGCCGCTTTGGAAGGTGCCATTGCCTTTGATGGTGACGGGCGGGCAGCCGGTTTCGGACGTGGCATCGACGCCCATTGCGCGGAGCGTATCGAGCAGTGGCGCGATGGGGCGTTTCTGCATGTGTTCGTCACCGGTGACGATGGTGGTGCCGTTTACCAAAGCGACAGCGGCGGTCAGAAAGCGCGTCGCGGTGCCTGCATTGCCTAAGAACAGCGGTTCGTCTGCCGGGTGAAGGGTGCCCGAGCCGGTTACTTCAACCGTGGTTTCATCAACCTCAGTGATCCCCACACCCATCGCGCGAAGGGCGGTCATCATGTAATGCGTATCGTCGCTGCGCAGGATGCCTGTCAGGCGGCTGGTGCCGCGGGCCAGTGCCGCCACCAGAAGCGCGCGGTTGGTCACGGATTTGGAGCCGGGCAGGGTCACATGGCCCACCAGGGGCTGGGTCACGGGGGTGATGCTGGCGATGGGCAGCGACATGGCGGATCTCCGGTCGGAACGTCAGATGCGGGTTTACGGGTTTTGCCGCGCGTCGCAATCCGAAAGTCGCAGTGCATGGCGCAGGCACATGGTCAAACGATTCATTGACTGGCACATTATTTCCATTATTCACGAAATATGGAAATAAGAATCGCCTCACAACTCTCGACACTCGGTCATCCGCAAAGATTGGCCATTTTTCGCATGCTCATGCGGCGGATGCCGGACAAGGTGCCGGCGGGTGAAATCGCAGACGCCTTGGGCATCAAGCCGTCCACTCTGTCGGCGTATCTGTCAAACCTGCTGGACGCTGGATTGCTGAGCCAGACGCGGGTTGGGACATCGCTTCGTTACAGTGTGGATGTAACAAATATGCAGGGAATGCTGGATTTCCTGCTGCTCGATTGCTGTCGGGGCAGACCGGATATGTGCAGCCCGCTGGCCGCGGGCTTTGGACAGGGAATGACGGATATGTCTTTCAAAAAGTTCAGTGTTCTCTTTATCTGCACCGGCAATTCGGCGCGGTCGATCTTTGCTGAAACAATCCTGCGGGACATGGCCGGAGATCGGTTCGATGTCTATTCCGCAGGCACCAAACCCTATTCCGTATTGAACCCGATGGCGGTCGATGTGCTGCGCCAAAAGGGGCACGACGTCTCCGGCTTGCGTGCCAAAAACGTGCAGGAATTCATAGCCCAAGATGCGCCGAAGTTCGATTTCGTGTTCACGGTCTGTGATCAGGCCGCGAACGAGGATTGCCCGGCGTGGTCGGGCCAGCCGATCAGCGCGCATTGGGGCATGGTCGATCCGGTCAAGGCTAGTGGGTCAGAGGCTGAACGCAGTCTTGCCTTTCAAGTGGCCTACGGAGCGCTGCGCAATCGGATTGGCGTTTTCACAGCTCTGCCCATGAACACGCTTGACCGGATTTCATTGCAGAAAGCGGTCGATGATATTGGACAAATGACCGAAGAGGATGCCTCTGCATGACAACCTACGCGCTGAACGGGCTTGGCCGCATTGGCAAGCTTGCCCTGAAACCCCTGTTGGAGAAGGGCGCAAAGATCGCGTGGATCAATGACGCGGTGGGCGATCCAGAGATGCACGCGCATCTGTTCGAGTTCGACACTGTGCATGGGCGCTGGCAAGCCGAGTTCGCGCATGACGCGGACAGCATTACCGTTGACGGAGTGCGGTTGCCTTTTGTCGGCACATCCGATCTGTCCAAACTGCCGATGGACGGTGTGGATGTGGTGATCGACTGCACCGGTGTTTTCAAAACTGAGGCGAAGATCGCGCCCTATTTTCAAATGGGAGCGAAGAAAGTTGTGGTGTCGGCCCCGGTCAAGGACGGGCCGACAGCGAATATCGTTTTTGGTGTGAACGACGACATCTATGATGCTGAAAACCATAACATCGTGACAGCCGCCAGTTGCACAACCAATTGCTTGGCGCCTGTCGTGAAAGTTTTGCACGAGAGTATTGGTATAAGTCACGGATCAATAACGACGATTCATGACGTGACCAACACGCAAACCATCGTGGATCGCCCCGCCAAAGACCTACGCCGCGCGCGGTCGGCGTTGAACTCCTTGATCCCCACAACGACGGGAAGTGCGACAGCGATCACGCTGATTTATCCCGAACTCAAGGGGCGGTTGAACGGTCACGCGGTTCGCGTGCCGCTGCTGAATGCATCACTGACCGATTGCGTGTTCGAGATGGAACGTGCGACCTCTGTGGAAGAGGTCAACACGCTGTTCAAGGCGGCATCAGAGGGGCCGTTGAAAGACATTCTGGGCTACGAAGAGCGCCCGCTTGTGTCGACAGATTACACCAATGACACGCGGTCGAGCATTATCGATGCGCTGTCCACGATGGTGGTGAACGGGACGCAAGTTAAGGTCTACGCGTGGTACGACAACGAGATGGGCTATGCGCATCGGTTGGTGGACGTAGCGCTGATGGTGGGCGGTCGGTTGTGAGTAAACCCGAGGGTCTTTCCGCCTATATCGCCGTCACGGCGGCGTATTGGGCGTTCATGCTGACCGATGGCGCGCTGCGGATGTTGGTGCTCTTGCACTTTCACACGCTGGGGTTTTCGCCGATCCAGCTGGCCTATCTGTTTGTGCTCTACGAGATCGCGGGGATGGTCACGAACCTGTCCGCAGGATGGATCGCGGCACGGTTTGGCCTGACCTCGACGCTGTATGTCGGGCTTGGGTTGCAGGTGGTGGCTTTGCTGGCGTTGGCTCAGCTGGACCCGACATGGGCCATTACCGCCTCGGTCGCGTTTGTCATGTGTGTGCAGGGTGCATCGGGTGTGGCCAAAGACCTTGCCAAGATGTCGTCCAAATCGGCGGTCAAGCTGCTGGCGCCAACCGAAGGCGGAGGTCTGTTCCGCTGGGTGGCCATCCTGACTGGATCGAAGAATGCGGTGAAGGGGGTTGGGTTTCTGTTGGGGGCCGCGCTCTTGGCGACGCTGGGATTTGTCGCGGCGATCTACGCGATGGCGGCTGTGCTGGCGGTGATCTTGCTGGCGATCATCTTTTTCATGCCGTCGGGCCTGCCGAAAGGGCGTAAGGGCGCGAAGTTTTCCGAGGTGTTTTCGAAATCCGCCAATGTGAACTGGCTGTCCGCAGCGCGGGTGTTTCTGTTCGGGGCGCGGGATGTGTGGTTTGTCGTGGGCATCCCGATCTATTTCTATGCGGTGCTGTCGGACGGGACCGAGGCGGGCAATCGCGCAACGTTTTTCCTGATTGGGACGTTCATGGCGGTATGGATCATTCTTTACGGGATCGTGCAGGCGAATACGCCGAAGCTCTTGAAGGCGGCAGAGCGGAGTGAAGACGCGCTGATCGCGGATGCGCGGAAATGGGCGTTTATTTTGCTGCTTGTGCCCGTGGCGTTGACCGTGGCGGCGGTGCTGTCGCCGGAGCCGCAGACGTGGCTGACTGTGACATTGGTCATTGGGTTGCTGGTGTTCGGCGCGCTGTTCGCGATCAATTCGGCGCTGCATTCCTATCTGATTTTGGCCTTCACCCAAAGTGAGCGGGTCACGATGGATGTGGGGTTCTATTACATGGCCAATGCCGGCGGGCGGCTGTTGGGGACGGTTCTGTCTGGTCTCAGCTATCAGGTCGGCGGGTTGCCACTGGTGCTGGGCACGGCATCGGTGATGGTGGCACTGGCGGCGCTCGCCTCGGGACGGTTGCGCAGTGACGGGGTGCTGCAAGCCTCGACATGAGGTGCAAAGACAGGCACATCTTCGGGCAAGTTCTGACCATAGGAGTGCCCATGACCGCCTTTGCCTTTGCCACAGCAGATATGATCCGTTTCGGACGCGGCGAGGCGAAGCAGGCAGTGCCTGCGTTGGCGGCGTTAGGTGCTCGGGTGTTGCTTGTCGCAGGCGCGACCCCGGCGCGTGCGGGGTGGCTTAAGGATGCGCTTGAGGCTGAAGGGGTGGCTGTCACGGTCTTTTCTGTCGGCAAAGAGCCGGATGTTGCGCTGGTCGAGGCAGGGTTGGCCTTGGCACGAGATGCACAAGTTCAGGCGGTCATCGCGATTGGTGGCGGCGCCGTGGTCGATGCGGGCAAGGCGATTGCGGCACTGGCCCCGGCCAGGCGGCCGATGCTTGACCATCTGGAAGTGGTCGGCAAGGGCTTGCCGCTGGATGCCGCTCCATTGCCCTTTGCCGCTTTGCCGACAACTGCCGGAACGGGCGCTGAGGTGACCAAGAATGCTGTGATTTCAGTGCCCGAGGCCCAGCGCAAGGTGAGCCTGCGCGATCCGCGCATGTTGCCAACACTGGCGATCGTCGATCCAGCACTGACGGACAATTGCCCGCGTGGGGTCACTTTGGCCTCGGGGCTGGACGCGGTCACGCAGGTGATCGAGCCGTATTTGTCGTCCAAGGCCAATCCGCTGACCGATGCCATCTGCCGCGATGCGATGCCCAAAGGGTTGGTGGCGATCCGGCAGATCATGGCGGGCGAAGACCCCGATGCACGCGATGCGCTGGCATGGGTCAGCCTGTGCGGTGGGTTGGCGTTGGCTAATGCCGGTCTGGGCGTTGTGCACGGCTTGGCCGGGCCGCTGGGTGGCTTGTCCAACGCGGCGCATGGGGCGATCTGTGGCGCGCTCTTGCCGCATGGATTAAGGGCGAATGGCGAGGCGGGGGATGATCCCGACTTGCAGGCACGGATTGCCGAGGTGCAGGGCTGGATTGCGCGGGCCTTTGGCGGAGCGCCGGATGCGGCATTCGATACGTTGCACAACTGGTCGCAGGAAGCGGGTTTGCCTGGTCTGGATGCGCAAGGGATCACGGACGCGGCGCGGGCCAAGGCGGCCAAGGACGCAGTGAGTTCATCGTCGATGAAGGCGAACCCGGTGGCGTTGACCGAAGACCAGCTAGTGGACCTGATGGAGCGGGCGCGATGACGGATCATACGACGACCCATGATGCGGAAGAGGACGCGCGCAACCGCGATATTCTTATCTACATCAATGGAACGCTTTACCCGCGGGAGGAGGCCAAGGTGTCAGTCTACGATTCCGGCTTCCTGCTGGGCGATGGTATGTGGGAAGGGATGCGCCTTTATGATGGCGTTTGGGCATTCTTTGACGAACACATGGATCGGTTTTTCGACAGCTGCTACGCGGTGGGCCTTGATGTGGGTATGGATCGCGCCGGGATCGCGGAGGCGCTGCGCCTGACCGCCGAGGCCAATGGCATGACCAGCGATGTGCATTGCCGGTTGATGCTGACGCGCGGGACCAAGGTGAAGCCATTTCAGCATCCGAGCCTGTCGCGGTCCGGGCCGACGCTGGTCATCATCATGGAGCATTCGAAACCCGCGCAGGCGTTGCAAGCGCAAGGCATTCGGCTGGCCTCGGTCCCGCAGGTGCGGGGATTGCCGCACAGTCAGGACGCCAAGTTCAACAGCCATTCCAAGCTGAACTGCGTGATCGCCTGCCTTCAGGCCGAAGCGGCGGGGGCGGATGAGGCGCTGATGCTGGACCCGCATGGGTTTGTGAACACCACCAATGCCTGCAATTTCTTCATCATCCGCAAGGGCGAGGTTTGGACCTCGACCGGGGATTATTGCATGAACGGGGTCACGCGGGCCAAGGTGATCGATCTGTGCCGGGAAAACGGGATTCCAGTGTTCGAGAAGAACTACTCGCTCTACGAGGCGTATTCAGCGGACGAGGCGTTTCTGACCGGCACGTTCGGGGCGCAGACGCCCGTGGCGTCGATTGACGGGAAGACGATTGGCTCGGGTGAGCGCCCGCTGACGCATCGTATCCGCACACTTTATAAAGAGGCGATTGCAAAGGACATCGCGGCGCGTAATGCGGATTAGGTGATAGCGTAAAGCTCGACTTGAACGCTGCCTTGATTGCGGGCGCCGACGCCGAGGAACAACGTGCGATTGACCCAATCATAGCGTGCGTCGCCGGTCTCCAAGCGTGCATGGGTGCGCATGTAATAGGAACCGGGGTCCACGGCTTCGCCGCGTGCGACGGCGTCGAGCACCTCTTTCGGGCCGTGGCGGTAGCCGTAATTGATGATCTCGATGGTGGCACCGTCGTCGGTCTCCATCGCGTAGCGCGTGTCGAGTTCTGCCAGACCGTCGGCAAACAGCGTTTGCCAATCTGCGCCGACGTTCAGGATGCGCCCGCTGAGGCGCGGTCCGCTTACTGTGCCGCCGACAATCGGGATGATGCGCCTTGCCCCGGCGCGGCCTGTGCCCATCTCGCGGATCGGATCCAACGTGACCTGCAGCGTGCAGACATGGTCTAGTTTGGGCTGTGGCAGTTTCATCAAGACCCTTTCCGACGGAAATTGTTTACTAACTTAACGATATGATATATTTTTCCTTTGAACAACAGGAGATGACGTATGGCATCGCTGCGCAAGACTGACAGGCGGACCGAGGATGAGGCGCATATCGAAGCGCCGGATCTGGAAGAATTCATCGGCTACAACCTGAAGCGCGCGTATGTGATCGTGCAGGCGGATTTCCGGCGGGCGCTGGGCGAAGACGGATTCGCGCCGCGCGTGTTTTCGGCCCTGTCTCTGGTGGTGCAATACCCGAACGTGACGCAAAGCGGATTGGCACGGATGCTTGGGATCGAGCGGTCGGGTCTGGTGGCCATCGTCGACGAATTGGAAGGGCGCGGCTTGATCAAGCGAACCAATGTGCCCGGAGATCGCCGGGTGCAGGCGTTGGTGCTTACAGCCAAAGGCAAGACGTCCTATGCCGAGGCGCGGGCTGTTGTGCGTGCGCATGAAGATCGGTTGCTGTCGAACCTGAGCACCGAAGAAAAGGCAACTCTTCTGACGTTGCTGGGTAAGATACGGTCACACGAGGATTGATCATGCAGGATTGGGCTGGATATGGCGCCATCGTCACCGGTGGGGCGTCGGGGCTTGGTGCGGCGACAGCGCAGCGTCTGGCCGAAGATGGTCTCAAGGTTACACTTTTCGACCGCAACGCCGAATTGGCCGAAGCGCATGCAACTGCCATCGGAGGCGCTTTTGCCCAAGTCGATGTAGGCGATCCGGCCTCGGTTGCGGCTGGTCTGGAAGTGGCTTGCGCGGCGCATGGCGTGCCGCGTATCCTGATCAACTGTGCGGGTATTGGCGGTGCCGCGAAGACTGTTTCGCGCGGTGCGCCGCATGATCCCGACCTTTTCGAGCGTACAATTCGCGTCAACCTGATGGGCAGCTTCAACTGTGCAAGTCAGGCGGCGGCACGGATGGTGGCTGCTGATCCAGTGGATGCGGATGGCGCGCGCGGGGTGATCGTCAACACCGCGTCTGTTGCAGCGTTCGATGGGCAGGTTGGCCAATTGGCCTATTCGGCATCCAAAGGCGGGATCGTTGCGATGACCCTGCCGATGGCGCGCGATCTGGCGGACAAGGGCGTGCGGGTGTGCACCGTGGCACCGGGGTTGTTCCTGACGCCGTTGCTGCACGAATTGCCCGAGGAGGTTCAGACGTCACTGGGCGCGCAGGTGCCGTTCCCGTCGCGTTTGGGCGATCCGGCGGAATACGCAGCGCTTGTGTCCCATATCACGCAGAACCCGATGTTGAATGGCGAAGTGATCCGTCTGGACGGGGCAATCCGCATGGCGCCGCGCTAAGGATCAGGTCTTGCGGTTGGGGCGGCCCACGGGTTTCAGGCTGTCAAACGGCTTGCCGGTGATGGCCTCGTATTCCTGTTCGTCCCAGAAACCGATGAGGATGCCAACCTCGGCTGCAATCTTCTGGCCTTCCAGAACCTTCGGCGTTGCGGTGACGCGGGTGTGATGCCGTGTCGCCCAGTCCAGAAGGGCTGCCTCCATCCGGGCGCGGACCTCCTGATGTTCGAGGAGGTCTGACGCGCCGAGGTCGGTCAGTTCCTGCGGGTCGGATTGCAGGTCGAAGAGGATCGGTCGGAACGTCTCACAGCGGATGTATTTCCATCGGCCATCAAAGATCATCTTGGTGTGCGCGTGTTCCTGCGGCACGCCAAGCGCCTGCGCCATTTCGGACGAGTGGTAGTCATGTTCGCTGATCGCGTAGCGGCGGGAAAAGCCCTCTGTGCCGTGCAAGATTGGCGTGAGGTCGCGGCCTTCGAGGATATTCGGTTTTGGTGTCCCGCCAACCACAGAGAGGAAGGTCGGCGCGAGGTCGATCATCTCGACCAGCGCATCAGAGACCAGCCCGCGCGTTGCGTCGGCGTCGGGGCGGGGATCATACAGAATAAGTGGCACTTTGACCGCGACATCGTGATAAAAATCCTTGTCGCCCATCCAGTGGTCGCCCATGTAATCGCCGTGATCCGAGGTGAACGCGATGATGGTGTTCTGGGATAGGCCAGTGTCCTCCATCCATTTGAACAGGCGTCCCAGATTGTCGTCGAGCTGCTTGATCAGACCCATATAGGCGGGGATGACGTGCTCGCGCACGTGGTCACGCGAAAAGCTGCGACAGACGCGGGCGTTCAGGTAGGCCTGCATGAGCGGATGGTCCGTGGTGCGTTCCGCATCAGATCGGATCGGATCGAGGATGTGCCGTTCGTCATACATATCATGGTAGGGCGCGGGCACGATATAGGGCCAGTGCGGTTTGATATAGCTGAGATGGCAGACCCACGGGCGGTCGTCATTTTGCGCGGCTTGCATGAAGTCCATCGCGCGGTTCGTCATATAGGCGGTCTCAGAATGTTCCTCGGGCACGTTGGCGGGCAGGCGCGAGTTCTTGAGCAGCCATGCCGAAAGCAGTTCGCCATCGGGAACTACTCCGGAGTTGGCGAAATCCTCCCACGGGTTGTCCGAGGAATAGCCATGCGCGACAAGGTAGTCGTCATAGGCTGACCAGTTCTGTCGGGCGCTGTCAGGGTGCAACCCGTCGTCGCGTTCAAATATGTCGAAGCCGCATTCCGCGCGGCGCACGCCGATTTCGCTTTTGGGGTCGATGCCCAGCCATGCCATGCCTTCGGCGTCAGCGATCATGTGCGTCTTGCCCACCAGCACCGCACGCGACCCGACTTCGCGCAGATGATCGCCAAGTGTCGGTTCACCGATCCGCAGAGGCATGCCGTTCCAAGTTGATCCGTGGCTGCGCACATACCGCCCGGTATAGGCCGACATGCGCGACGGACCGCAGACGGGTGATTGCACATAGACATTGGTAAAGCGCACCCCGCGCTGGGCGAGGGCGTCGATATGCGGTGTGTGCAGGTGCGGGTGGCCGTAGCAGCTCAGGTAATCAAAGCGCAACTGGTCGGCCATGATCCAAAGAACGTTGGGACGGTCTGACATACTGGGCTCGCTCACTTGGGGTTCGGGAGCCTAGATGTGCCGCAGAGGTGTCACGCTGTCCAGCATCGGGGATGTCTTGCGCCGTTGGGTGGCGCAAGACGATGTCACAGCGCGTCGATTACCCAAACCAGCCAGAGCGTGATTGGAGGGAAGGCTGCAAGGATCACCACGCGCACCATGTCGGTCAGTACGAAGGGCAGGGCGCCCTTGTAGGTCTGGCCAATGGGCGTTTCCTTGGCCATCGAGTTAATGATGAACAGGTTCATCCCTACCGGTGGAGTGATCAACCCGACCTCGACCACGATCAGGACAAGGATGCCGAACCAAAGGCCAAAGTCATTCGCGCTCATCCCGAAATCGAGGACGGACATGATCGGGAAGATGATCGGCACGGTCAGCAGGACCATGGACAGGCTGTCCATGACACAGCCGAAGACAAGGTACATCAGCAGCACGATGGTCAGCACAAACCACGGCGAGAAGCCTTGATCTCCGACCCAGACAGAAGCGGTTTGCGGCAATTGGGTAAGCGACAGGAAGTTGTTGTAGATGCCCGCGCCAAGGATAATCAGGAAGATCATCGCGGACGACGCGGCAGTCGACAGGATCGCTTGATTGAGCTTGCCCCAGCTCATTTGACCCGACGCCAACGCGACCAGCCCTGTGCCTGCGGCGCCCACGGCGGCGGCCTCGGTTGGGGTGAAAATGCCTGCGTAGATGCCGCCGACGACGGAAACGAAGATCAGGATTACGGGCCAGACTTGCCCCAGCGCCTTCATTCGCTGTCCCCACGGCACCCGGTCTTTGACGGCGGCGCTGTTGGGCGACCAGTGGACCCAGACGGATATGGCGATCATGTAGCCGATCGCGGCAAGGATGCCGGGGATCAGGGCAGCAACAAACAGCTTTTCAATGTTCTGCTCAGCAAGGATCGCGTAGATCACAAGGATCACCGACGGCGGGATCAGGATGCCCAAAGTACCGCCTGCGGCGAGCGCTCCGGTGGCAAGGGATCCCGGATAGCCATAGCGGCGCAGTTCGGGAAGGGCCACCTGTCCCATCGTGGCTGCCGTCGCCAATGACGATCCACAGATCGCGCCAAACCCGGCGCAGGCCCCAACGGCGGACATGGCCACACCACCCTTGCGGTGACCCAAAAAGCTTTCGGCTGCGCGGAACAGGGCGGCCGACATGCCGGACAGGGTGGCGAATTGGCCCATAAGCAGAAACAGCGGGATGATCGAGAAGGAGTAGTTTGAAAACGTGCCGTAGGTCAGTGTTTTCAATTGGTTCAGGGTCATCATGGATGACCCGATCACCAGGTAGGTTCCGGCGACGCCGACCCCGATCATCGCCAGCGCGATGGGGGCGCGCAGAAAGACCAGCGCGAGAAGGATCGGGAAGGACCAGAGAGCCAGTTCGATATTGGTCATGTCATGTGGTTCCTAGTCCGGAAGTCCGGCCATGCGCCGCCCAGAGCGCAGCACGCAGAATGCCGCGACCATGATGAAGCCGACCGCGCCCAAGAGGCTGGCGGCATAACCCTGCCAGACAGGGATTTGCGCGATCAGAGTGGTTTCGCCGAAAGACAGTTTGTCCTGCATGCCAAGATACAGCCGCCATGTCCCGACAGCCGCGACCACCAGCATGGCAAGGTTGAAAGCGAGGTCCAAAAACCGGTCCATCGGCTTGGGCATGACGGGTTGAAACAGATCCACCCGCGCATGCGCTTCGTTGAATTGGGCCCAGGGCAGAAAGGCAAAGATCGCTGCAGCCATGCCAATTTCGGTCATGTCATAGATGCCGCGGATCGGGCCTACGCCAATATCGAAGGGTACGAGCGCGCGGCCGATGATCGACACACAGGTCAGGACGATGATGCACAACAGCACCGCGCCACCCACAAGAGCCAGCACACGTGCAATGAGTTCGACAATGATCTGAAGTCGCCGGTACATGCCACCCTCCCCAAGGTGCGGTGGGCCATTGCAATCAGCCCACCGCGTTTACTGCTCGGACCGATCAGCCGCCGTGCTTGGCGATCAGGGATTTGGCCTGTTCGATAAGCGCCGCGCCGTCGATGCCTTTGGCGTCCATATCGGCAATCCAGCGCTCGATCACCGGCTGTGACGCTTCTTTCCAACGGGCGACTTCGGCTTCGTCCAACTGAACGATGGTGTTGCCTGCGTTTGCCGCAATCTCGCGTGCCGGGGCGTCCATGTCCCACATGACCTGAGTGGCGAAGGACGACAGCTTGGCACCGGATTCCGCGTCAAGGATTGCACGAAGATCGTCTGGTAGGGCTTCGTACTTGGCCTTGTTCATCACCAGAACGATCGCGGCGGTGTAAAGCGACTCATCACCCGAGAATTCGGTGTGGTTGCTCACCAGTTCCGACAGGCGGATCGCGGTGGTCACTTCCCACGGGATCACGGTTGCCTTCACAACGCCCTTGGACAGCGCTTCGGGGATCGCGGGCAGTGGCATGCCCACAGGCTCGGCACCCAGTTCGGCCATCAGATCGTTGATGATCCGGGTCGGGCCGCGCAGGGTGAGGCCTTTCATATCTTCAAGGCTGGTCACGCCATCGGCAGAGTGGATCAGGCCGGGACCGTGCACCCATGCGCCCAGAACCTTCACATCGCTGTATTCGTTGTTCTGGAAATCGGTTTCCACCATCTCCCAATAGGCTTTGGCAGTGGCAACTGGGTTCGTCATCATGAACGGCAGTTCGAACACCTCGGTACGCGGGAAGCGCCCGGGGGTATAGCCCACGACGGTCATGGACAGATCGACCACGCCATCGCGCGCCTGGTCCATCAGCTCGGGCGGGCGGCCACCCAGCGACATGGCGTCGAAATGTTCGATCTTGATGCGCCCACCAGAGGCTTCTTCGACCTGTGCGGCCCAAGGCTTGAGAATCTGTGCGGGCACCGGTGCGGGTGGCGGCAGGAACTGGTGCAAGCGCAGGGTGACTTCCTGTGCATAGGCCGCGCTTGACACGGCGAGTGCAGCGACTGCGCCCAGCAGCGTGCTTTTTACGAAGCTTCTTCTTTTCATGGTAAATCCTCCCAGATTTGTTGCTTATTTCAGTGTTTCTTCAAGAACACTCCGCAGCATTAGATGCTTTCCGCTGCGGAACGGAATGTCTCCACTGGTCAGGTGGTGGTAAGAAACGTGCATTTCCCAAGTCCCTCATGTCACGGTTCAAAGATTGACCAAGCCCTTTCGTGTTACTTTCTGAAAACGGGTTCGCGCTTCTCGAGAAAAGCCCGCAGGCCTTCTTTCGCGCCCTCAGATGTCTGGCACATCGCCGCGGCAAGGCTTTCGGTGAACAGCCCATCCGAGCGCGACATGTCGCCGATCCGCGCCAATGCATTGATCATCAGATAGTTGGAGAAGGGCGCATTGTCCGCGATCTTGCGGGCCAGCTTGAGCGCAAGGGCAAGACCTTCGCCTTCGCCAACGGAATAATGCGCAAGACCCAAAGACAACGCATCTTCCGCACCATAATTGCGCCCGGTCAGCATCATCTCGCGCATACGGTCAGCGCCGATGATGCGGCCCACGCGCACCGTTGCGCCGCCACCCACGAAGATGCCGCGACGGCCCTCGGGCAGCTGGAAGCGCGCCGTGGGTTCGGCGATCCGCACATGGGTCGAGGCCGCGATTTCCAGCCCGCCGCCGATCACTGCACCGGTCAGAACTGAAATCACCGGCAGACCGCCGAATTCGATCAATTCGGACACACGGTGCCAGTTGCGGGAATGGTAGACGCCGTCGATCGGGGGGCGATGTTCATGCTCGGCCAGATCAAGGCCCGAACAGAAATGCCCGCCTTCGCCACGCAGGATCACCGCGTTCACACCTTCGGGCGGATGCGAGAAGAACTGGTCCAGGTCGTCGACCAACGCGTCGTTCATGGCGTTGCGCTTTTCGGGGCGGTCGAAAATCAGCATGGCGATATCACCTTCGATTTCAACGCGTGTGACGTCACCCGAACGTGTTGAGCCATCGTGCATGTGATCCTCCCGATCCTTCGATTAGTTTTGTTGTATATGTAAACGGTTTTGCTGTATAGCAATTTTTGAAGGCGCTGATTTCTTGCCGTGGGAGGGCAGACATGGTCGATTTTTCAAAGGTGCAAGCCATTGATTTCCATACGCATGCAGAAGAGCCCTGTAATCATGGACGGGATGACGGCTATAATGAATTTCAGTCCGGCATGGCGGCGTATTTCAAGAATCCCGCTGGTGCCGAAGGCATGTTGCCGACGGTTCAGGACACCGCAGACTACTACCGCGAACGTAATATCGCGGCAGTCATCTTTCCTGTCGATGCCGAACGCGAAACCGGGTTTCGACGCTATTCCAACGAAGAGGTTGCACAGCTGTGCGCTCAGAATGACGATATTCTGATCCCGTTCGCGTCGATCGATCCGCATAAGGGCAAGGCGGGTGCGCGAGAAGTACGACGACTCGTTCGCGATTTCGGCGTGCGTGGTTTCAAGTTCCATCCGACGATGCAGGGGTTTTTCCCGAATGACCGGGAAGCCTGTTACACGGTGCTCGAAGCCTGTGCTGAAGAGGGGGTGATCACCTTGTTCCACACCGGACAGACAGGGGTCGGGTCTGGTATGCGTGGTGGCATGGGCATGCGGCTCAAGTATTCGAACCCGATGCATTTGGATGATGTGGCAGTGGATTTCCCTGATATGCCGATCATTCTTGCGCATCCGAGTTTTCCCTGGACTGAGGAAGGTCTGGCGGTCGCGCAGCACAAGCCGAATGTCTATTTCGACATGTCGGGCTGGTCGCCGAAATATTTTCCTGAGATCTTTATCAAATACGCCAACTCGATCCTGAAGAAGAAGATGCTGTTCGGGTCCGATTGGCCGGCCATCACGCCCGACCGATGGCTCAAGGACTTTGCGGATGCGCCCTTCAAGGACGAGGTGCGGCCACTGATCCTCAAGGAAAACGCGATGCGTCTGCTGGGTGTGACGGACAAGGGCGCTTGATGCATGACCGACTTCGTTGCGCCGACGGATGATATCCTGTTTTGCCTACGGCACGTTGCAGATGCGCACCGTGTCGAGGGTTGGGATGATGCGCTTGCTGCTGACATCCTTGGACATTTCGCACAATTCGCAGAGGGTGTGCTTGCATCGTTAAACGCGATTGGCGACGCGCAGGGCGCGCGACTTGTCGATGGGCGTGTCTTGATGCCAGACGGGTTTGTCGAGGCGTATGCGCAACTGGCGGAAGGCGGATGGCAGGGGCTACGGGCACCCGAACAGTTCGGTGGAATGGAACAACCGGCGTTGGTCGCTGCGGGTGTGTCGGAGGTCTTTACCGGAGCCAATCATGCCATGCAGATGGTTTGCGGGCTGGTACCCGGTGCTGTTGAGACCTTGCTGCATTTCGGAACGCCGGAACAACAAGAAACATGGATTCCCCCTCTGGCGGCGGGCGAAGTGCTCTCGACAATGTGTCTGACCGAGGCCGGGGCCGGGTCGGACTTGTCGGGTATCCGGTGCAAGGCGACGCGAGGTGGGGCGGACTGGTGGCTTGATGGAGAAAAGATTTTTATCTCGGGGGGCGACCAGAACATGTCTTCGGGCATTCTGCATCTGGTTCTTGCCCGCAGTGGATCGGTGGAGGACGGGCTGAAGGGTTTGTCATTGTTCCTGTGTTCGGCTGGTGACGGTGTGACCGTCACGCGGATCGAGGAAAAGCTGGGACTGCATGCTTCACCGACCTGTCAGTTGGCCTTCAGCCATGCCCGTGCCGAATTGATCGGGGCTGAGGGCGATGGGTTAAGGGCCATGTTTACGGTGATGAACCACGCGCGTCTTGATGTGGCGTTGCAGGGTGTCGCGCACGCGGCGCGCGCGTCTCAGATCGCCACGGCCTATGCACAAGATCGCGTGCAGGGGCGCCGCAAGGATGGCAGCCCGGCGCAGTTGGCCGATCATGCCGATGTGCAGCGGATGCTGGCCGAGCAAGCGGCTTTGGCGATGGGCGCGCGGGCGATGTGCCATGTCGCTTTTGTTGAGATGGAGCGTGGCGACCGCGCCGATCTCGTGGCGTTCTTGACCCCGCTCTGCAAGGTGTTCAGCTCGGAAGCCGGGATCAAGGCGGCGGATCTGGGAATACAGATCCTCGGGGGTTACGGGTATTTGAATGAATACCAGCTAGGGCAGGTATGGCGCGATGCCCGCATCACCTCGATCTACGAAGGGGCCAATGGTATTCATGAACGTGGCATCGCCACGCGTGGTCTAAAGGGGCCGGGTGCCGACCAGTTTGCCGATTTGATCCGTGAACTTGGCGGTGCGTCGGACCGGGTACTGGCCGACCTTGCGGCGTGGATCACATGGCGCGACCGGATGCGTGGAACTGACGATGCCGAACGTGAGGCGCATGATTTCGCGCAGGCGACAGCAGGCCTGTTCTTCCGGGCGTGCTGGGCCAAATGCGCCGCGGTCGCGGATTTCCATCCTGAGCCCGCGCAGATCAAAGCGTTGGCGGACCGGGTACTTAGTTCGTGAACAGCGCGCGGTACTCTGAGGGGGTCTGGCCTCGTGCCGCGCGGAATCGCTTGGAAAAATAAGACGGGTCGATGAACCCAAGCCGGTAGCCGATTTCGGACACGGGCAATTGCGTAAAGGCCAGCAAGCGACAGGCCTCTTGCATCTGGTGTTGTTCGATATAGGCGGTGGCGCCCATCCCCGTCGCGTCGCGGCACAGGCGGCTTAGATGTCCGGTGCTGATTGACAGCGCATTTGCGAAATCCGATGCGGTCCAGCCATCGGGCATGTGTTTCGAGATCAGATCATCCAGCGCAAAGAGGCGGGCATGTTTGGTTCTCTGTTCGGACGCGCGTTCTGCAAGCCGCGTTTCGGCTAGATTGGCGAGCACGGAATGTGCCAATCCGACAACTTGCTGTGCGCGAAACAGGCTGGTGCCGCCGACAGTCTCGCGCAGCAGTTGGGTCACCCGTTCCAAGTGGTGTTCGACGCGCCCGACAAAAGGTTTGGACAGGGCGGTCAGGATTTGATCCGTCGCCGGTGAGATCGTGCGCACAATGCTGATCGGATAGGAGAAAATCTTGCCTTCAGAACCGGGTTTGAATGTGAATTCGTGAACGCAGTGCTCTGGAATATAGAGAAATTCTGACTTGGATACTTGGTGTTTCTCGCCGTCGACAGTCGCGTTGATCCAGCCGTGTTCGACCATGAATAACTGTGACATCTGGCTGTGGCGGTGCGGCATGATCCGCCAATCATTGATCGGTGCACGAACAGAGAAATCCTCAAAATGGATCACATCCGGGAAGGGGCCTTGTTCGCCGTAAAGTCCAAAGGCGGGAATGGTGTTTTGCACAGACATGTTCGATTGTTACCATAGCTCGCTCTTTGGTGCCATTATCTGTTGCTGCTTTGCGGCCTATTAAGGCCGTCAGCTTTTGGAGGAGTGGTGCCATGAAAACCGAAGTCGCGATTATCGGCGGAGGGCCTTCGGGCCTGTTGTTGTCGCAATTGCTGAACCAAGCTGGTGTGGCGACGGTGGTGTTGGAGCGTTCGTCGCGGGATCACGTTTTGTCACGCATCCGGGCAGGGGTGTTGGAGGCCGGAACGGTGGACATGCTGCGCGAGGCGGGTGTGGGTGAGCGGATGGCACGCGAAGGCATTCCGCATGAAGGGTGCTACCTGACCGATGACGATCTGATGGTGCGGATCAATTTCGAAGAGCTCACCGGCACGTCCGTCATGGTCTATGGCCAGACCGAGGTCACGACGGACCTTTACAAGGCGCAGGATGCAATAGGGGCGACGATCATCCACGGGGTCGAGGATGTCGTGATCCAAGATGCCGACAGCAACGCGCCTTATGTCGAATACACTTTGGACGGCGCGCGCACTCGGTTGGACTGCGCCTATGTGGCGGGATGTGACGGGTTCCACGGGGTCAGCCGCAAGACTATCCCCGCAGACAAGCGCCGCGAATTTGAACGCGTCTATCCCTTTGGATGGCTGGGGGTTCTTTCACGCACGAAGCCCGCGCATGAAGAGCTGATCTACGCCAATTCCTCAAACGGGTTTGCGCTGGCATCGATGCGCAGCGAAACGCTCAGCCGGTATTACGTTCAGGTTCCGTTAACCGATAAAGTCGAAGAGTGGAGCGATGAGCGCTTCTGGGCTACGTTAAAGTCATGCCTGCCGTCCGGGGTGGCTGACACAATGCAGACCGGACCGTCGATCGAGAAATCCATCGCGCCGTTGCGGTCCTTCGTCAGCGAACCGCTGCGCTGGGGACGGTTGTTCCTTGTGGGTGATGCCGCGCATATTGTACCGCCGACTGGAGCCAAGGGGCTGAACCTTGCCGTATCGGACGTGCATTACCTTTACCAAGCGCTGATCGACGCGGTGAAAAAGGGTGATACTGCTGGTATCGACGCTTATTCGGAACGGGCGCTCTTGCGGATTTGGAAGGCAATGCGGTTCAGCTGGCAAATGACAACGATGCTGCACCATTTTGACGGCGAAGACAGCTTTGCCGCGCAGATGCGCAAATCCACGTTGCGCCACTTGTCGCAATCGGAAACCGCCCGGCGCGATCTGGCCGAGAATTATATCGGTTTGCCGTTCTAGGCGGAGCTTTGTCCCAAGGGGCGCAATTCGGTCCGGGCGTCTTCCAGTGCCCGGATCAGACCAGTTTGTTCCTCGGTCAAAACGCCATCTGCCCGCATCGAAATGCCAATGGGACCGCCGCGCAGGTCATTGCCAAGGGGCAGGGCGGTCAGCGTGCCTGCGTCAAGCTCGTCTTCCACAACCCCGCGCGAGATGAACCAAACCGCATCGGATGATTGCACCACACGCCGCCCAAAGGCGAGCGAGACCGACTCGAACGCCGCAGTTTGCGCAGCGATGCCGTGCCGCGACAGCAGCGCCCGAACCAGTGGGGCAATCACCGCACCCGGTGGCGGCAGTAGAAGCGGAAAGCCCTCGAGCGCGTCTAATGGCTGGGCCTGTTCGATGAGCGGATGATCCGGACGCACGACCGCTGCGATGTCTTCAGAGTAGAGATGATGGAATGACAGGTGCTGCATCACTTCGGTCGTGCCCATGCGACCGACGACAAGATCGAGGCTGCTTTCCCGAAGTTGAGACATCAAAAGCCAGTTCGGCCCCGTGCTGACGCGCAATAGGCAATTCGGATGGGTGTCTCGGAACGCCAAAGCGGCACGCGGCATAAGGGACGTCGCAGCGGTGGGCAGAACCCCGACAGACAGGCGGGTGATCTGGGACGGGGTGTCTTTGACCAGCGATTGGGCCCGCGAGATTTCTGCCATTGCAGCCCCGCTGTGCTGCTGAAAGACGCGGCCAACCGTGGTCAGACTTAGACGGCGGTTCGAACGGTCGAACAGTGGTTTGCCCAACACCTCTTCCAACTCGCGGATGGTTTTGGATACCGCAGGCTGCGACACGTTCAGTGCATTGGCGGCGGCAGACAATGACCCCAATCGCGCGGTTTCAAGAAAGCATCGCAAGTGGCGCAGACGGATGCGGGGGTCGATCATATATAACTCATGGGTTAACTAAACGGTGCAAGATTATAATTTTCAGGCAGCAAAAGAAATGCGAAAGAAGGGATGGGGAGATTTGCAAATATGAGAACAGTCACATCGCAGGGCGTCACGTTGCACGTGCAGGTGGATGGGCCTGACAGCGGACCAGTTGTCATGTTGGCCAATTCGCTTGGCACGGATATGCGCGTCTGGGATCCGCTTTTGCCGTTCCTGCCAACAGGGGTGCGGATTGTCCGTTTTGACAAACGCGGACACGGGCTGTCGGATTGCCCTGATGCGCCTTATGACATGGACACGCTTGTGTCGGACGCCGAGGCGGTGATCGACACGCTCGGCCTGCGGGACATCGCTTTTGTCGGCCTGTCTATCGGTGGTTTGATCGGGCAGGGGCTGGCTGCGCGCCGCCCTGACGTTTTGCGAGCTCTGGTGCTGATGGACACCGCTGCCAAGATTGGATCGCCCGAGATGTGGCAGGATCGGATCGCAGGATTGCGGGCTGGTGGCATCAGTTCAATGGCCGATGCCATTCTTGATCGTTGGTTTGCGCCCGAGATGCGCAATGATGCCGCGCGGCTTGCCCCGTGGCGCAATATGCTGACCCGAACCCCGATCAAAGGGTATATCGGATGCTGCGCTGCAATTGCCGGTGCGGATTTTACGCAATCGGCCTCTGATTTGACCCTTCCAGTGATGGCGATGGCTGGGTCCGAGGATGGATCAACCACTCCCGAGATGGTGCAGGCGACTGCAAAGCTCTGCAACGCGACCTTTTATGTGATCCCGGACGCAGGCCATCTGCCCTGTGTCGAAGCGCCCAAACAGGTGGGTGCGCTGATCTCGGAGTTCCTCAAGGAGGTGGGTCATGTCTGACCGGTTCGACCAAGGGATGAAAACCCGTCGCGAGGTCTTGGGTGATGCCCATGTCGACCGCGCCGAAGCGGCCAAAACCGACTTCGATCTGCCATTTCAGACGCTGATCACCGAAGGCGCTTGGGGCACCGTCTGGTCGTCTGATGGGATCAGCCGTCGGGAACGGTCGATGCTCACGCTGGCGCTGTTGGCGGCCACTGGAAACTTTGAGGAAATCCCGATGCACATACGCGCCACCGCACGGACCGGAGCCAGCAAACAGGACGTGATGGAGGCGTTCCAGCATGTCGCGATCTATGCTGGCGTGCCCAAAGCCAACCACGCCATCAAGCTGGCCAAACAGACTTACGCAGAAATGGAGAAGTCCGATGACTGACACCGCAGCCCTAATGCCGCGCCGCCGCGAGGTGCATCCGGACCCGTATTACACGGATTACAAGACGTCGATCACACGGTCGCCCTACCTGCCTCTTTTGTCGATGGAATCCACGCCGAGCGAAGAAACCGGTCCCCGTTTCGGTCACAACATGCTGGGAGCGCTCGATAACAACCTGATCAGCAACTATACTCAGGGCAAGGCGCTGGCCGTGGGTGAACGTATCCGTGTGCACGGTCGGGTGTTGGATGAGTTGGCCCGTCCTGTGCCGCACACGCTGGTTGAGATCTGGCAGGCCAATGCCGGAGGGAGGTATCGGCACATCAAGGACACGTATTTCGCGCCGCTTGATCCGAATTTCGGAGGGTGCGGACGGACAATCACGGATGAGAACGGGTACTACGAATTCATGACGATCCGTCCGGGGGCATACCCGTGGCCAAACCGTGCCAATGATTGGCGGCCGATGCATATTCACTTTTCAATCTTCGGCCATGCCTTTGGCCAGCGGCTCATCAGCCAGATGTATTTTCAGGGCGATCCGCTGATCGACCTTTGCCCGATTGCCGCCACTGTGCGGGACCGGAGCCAGTTGGACCGCCTCGTGGCACCACTCGACATGCAGAATTCGCGGGGCATGGATTACCTTGCCTACAAGTTTGACATCGTGCTGCGCGGTCGTCGTCAGACCATGTTCGAAAACAAGCCGGAAGGGATGTAAGCCATGACACAACTGCTTGATATTCTGGTCGAAACACCCAGCCAGACTGCTGGTCCCTATGTCCATATCGGCTGCATCCCCACCTTCGCCGGGGTCGAAGGCGTTTATCCCGAAGACCTAGGCCTGAGCCCGATCGAAGACGGTGCAAAAGGCGAGGTGATCACCATCGTCGGGTCGATCTATGACGGCACCGGCTGGGCGATGCGCGACGCGATGTTCGAAAGCTGGCAGGCCGATGCGGCGGGTGTCTATCCGGGGCAGGATGGGGCCGATCCCAAGGTCTCGGGCTTTTGCCGCTTTGCCGCCGACAAAGACACGGGTGAATATACGCTGCGTACCATCAAGCCGGGGGCGGTGAAGGGCCGGAATGGTCAGGTCTTCGCGCCGCATATCTCGATCTGGATCGTGGCGCGGGGGATCAACATTGGTCTGAACACGCGCATCTATTTCGACGACGAAGACAACAGTGCCGATCCGCTGCTCGCCCGTATCGAACAGCGCCCGCGCGTGGACACGCTGATCGCAAAGAAAACTGGGGATGGCACCTATCGTTTCGATATCCGGCTTCAGGGTGAAGGCGAAACGGTGTTTCTTGACCTGTGATGACAGGCGTCTTTGACCATCCTTGGCTGTCCGGTCTGTTTGCCGATACCGAAGTCGCGGCCCTTTGGTCTGCCGAGGCGCAGCTTTACCACATGCTCGCCTTCGAGGCGGCATGGTCGAGGCATGGTCACTTGGCGGGGCTTTGGGCGAAGGACGACGGAGCGGCGGCGGCATCTGCCATTGAAGGTGTGACCCTTGCGCCGGAAGAACTGCGCGACGGGACAGCGAAGGACGGGGTTTGTGTTCCGGTCTTAGTGCGCCTGCTGAAAGAGCGGACAGGGGCAATTGCGATCCACAAGGGCGCAACCTCGCAGGATTTGGTCGACACGGCGACAGTGTTGTCTTTGGTCCAAAGCCTTGACCTGATCGACCTACGGCTGGCGCAATTGGCCTCGGAGCTAAACGCTTTGGAGGATCGGTTCGGGACATCCCCCCTGATGGGACGGACGCGCATGCAGGCGGCGATGCCGATCACTGTGGCCGACCGGGTGCAAACCTGGCGTCTGCCGCTGGACACGCATCGGGACAGGTTGGCGCAGTTGCGCCCGCGCGTCGCGCTGGTGCAGATCGGCGGTGCCGCCGGAGATCGCGCGGCGCTTGGCGCTGATGAAGACGCCGTGTGTGAAGCTGTGGCTGGTGAACTTGGCCTGTCTGCGACACCGCAATGCTGGCACGCAATGCGCGATGGCATCGGTGAAGCAGCGTCAGTCCTTGCTTTGATCACAGGGACACTGGGCAAAATGGGGCAGGATATCTGCCTGATGGCGCAGCAAGGGATCGATGAAATCAAGATGGAGGGCGGTGGCGGGTCGTCGGCCATGCCACACAAGCAGAACCCGGTGATGGCCGAACTGTTGGTCACTTTGGCACGCTACAATGCCGTGCAATTGTCCGGCGTTCACCATGCCATGGTTCACGAACAGGAAAGATCGGGTGCGGCTTGGGCACTGGAATGGATGCTGTTGCCCCAGATGGTTCAGGCCACCGGGCGCGCTTTGGTCGTGGCGTCAGATGTGACGTCGCAAATCACCTCGATTGGGACACCCGACCTGTTGTCCTGACCTACGCCACGCCGTAAACCCGCTAAAACCATGGGGAACTCAACTATGTCCGACAGCAGGGTTATCATCGCCCGCGGTGGCATCGCGGGATTGACGCTTGGGCTGACGCTGCACCAGATCGGTGTGCCGTTCACCGTGTTCGAATCCGCACGCGAGATGAAACCGCTGGGTGTGGGCATCAACCTGCAGCCCAATGCCGTGCGCGAACTGTTTGATCTTGGGATCACAGCCGATGATTTGGACAAAGTGGGACTGCCCGCCGAAGAATGGGCGCTGGTCGGTCTGAACGGGCGTGAGGTCTATTCTGAACCGCGGGGGTTGAGCGCAGGCTATAACTGGCCGCAATATGCCGTGCATCGTGGGCAGCTTCATATGCTTCTGTATGAAACGCTGATCAACCGGGTAGGCGCAGATGCGGTTCAGCTTGGGGCCAAGGTCACTGGGTATGCCAAGGACAGTGCCGGGGTCGTCGCCACCGTTCAGGTTGCAGACGAAAGCCGCACCGAGATTGGGTCAGTATTGGTCGCCGCTGATGGCATCCATTCCGCGATCCGGGCGCAGATGTATCCCGATCAGCCGCCGATCCATTGGGGCGGTGCTGTCATGTGGCGGGGCACCGTGCGGGCCAAGCCGTTGCGTACGCAATCGTCGTTTGTCGGCTTGGGAACGCACCGGCATCGCATGGTGATCTATCCGATTTCGAAGACCGATGAGACCGGCACCGCGCTCATCAACTGGATCGCTGAAGTCACGATGGACGAGGCGGGTGCATGGCAGCAGGACGGTTGGTTCAAACCGGTCGCAATTGACGAATTCATCCATCACTTCGAAGACTTCCGCTATGATTGGCTTGATGTGCCCGCGATGCTGCGCGACGCCGATTGCGCTTATGTGAACCCGATGATCGACCGTGACCCGGTGCCAAGTTGGGTCGATGGCGCGGTGGCGCTGATGGGTGATGCGGCGCACGCGATGTATCCGACAGGGTCGAACGGCGCGAGCCAGGCGATTGTCGATGCTCGCGTGATTGGGGTGAAAATGCTGGAGCATGGTGTGACCGAAGCGGCGCTTGCCGCATACGATGCGCAGTTATGCGCGCCGGTGTCGGAGCTGGTGCTGCGCAATCGCGGGGCCGGCCCGTTTGGACTGCTCAACCTGCTCGATGAACGCTGCGGCGGTGTGTTCGACGACATCGAAGACGTGATCCCGGCTGCGGAACGCGCGGATTTCATGGCGAAATACAAAGCTGCTGCAGGGTTCGCCATAGAAACGCTGAACGCTGCTGCGCCGACGATCCCGCAAGGGGCCCGATTGAACGGCTGACTTGCATTCGGGGCGGGTTCCACGGCCTTATGCACCAAACATACCCCTCCAGCCGGAGCCACCTTCATGCCCGACGCCTTTATCTGTGACTACATCCGTACGCCCATTGGTCGCTATGGCGGGGCTTTGGCGTCGATCCGCGCTGATGATCTGGCAGCAGTGCCCATGGCGGCTTTGGCGGCGCGAAATCCGTCGCTTGACCTCTCGGCCATCGACGAGGTGATCCTTGGTTGTGCCAATCAGGCAGGCGAGGACAACCGCAATGTGGCGCGCATGGCAGTTTTGCTGGCAGGCTACCCCGAGACAGTGCCTGGCACCGCGATGAACCGGCTCTGTGGATCAGGAATGGATGCGGTTCTGGCTGCCGCCCTTGCGATCAAGGCAGGCGAGGCGGATTTGGTCATCGCAGGTGGCGTCGAAAGCATGACCCGCGCGCCGTTCGTCATGCCCAAGGCGCAGCAGGCGTTTGCACGCCAGACCGAGGTTTACGACACCACCATCGGCTGGCGCTTCGTGAACCCGGTGCTCAAGGCGCAATACGGCGTTGATTCCATGCCTGAGACGGCTGAGAATGTGGCAGAAGATTTTCACGTGTCGCGTGAGGATCAAGACGCGTTTGCTTTGCGCAGCCAGCAGCGGGCAGGGGCCGCCCAGCAAAGCGGGCGTCTGGCGCTTGAGATCACGCCGGTGACACTCCCGCGTCGCAAGGGCGATCCGGTAATCGTTGAAATCGACGAACATCCGCGCCCGGAAACAACCGCCGACGATCTGGCGCGGCTCAGACCGTTCGTTCGCGAAGGCGGCACGATCACGGCAGGCAATGCGTCTGGCGTGAATGACGGGTCGGCGGCGCTGATCATCGCATCAGAAGCAGCGATCAAGCAGCACGGATTGACTCCCATCGCGCGGGTCTTGGGCGGTGCGTCCGTCGGCGTTGCGCCGCGCATTATGGGGATTGGGCCTGCGCCCGCCTCGGAAAAGCTGATGGCGCGGCTGGGGCTGTTGCAGTCCGATTTCGATGTGATCGAACTGAACGAGGCGTTTGCCTCGCAGGGCTTGGCAACGCTGAGGCGGTTGGGCATTGCCGATGACGATCCGCGCGTGAATCGCAACGGCGGGGCCATCGCGCTTGGCCATCCCTTGGGTATGTCAGGCGCACGGATCACTGGTTCCGCGGCCCTTGACCTGCGGTCCGGTCAAAAGGCGCTGGCCACGATGTGCATCGGTGTCGGGCAGGGGATTGCTATTGCGATCGAGGCGGCGGGCTGACGCGCCCGCCAGTCGGTTTTCAGATCAGCATATTGCGCGGATCGCCGATCAGTTTGGCGTAATGCGACAGGAATCGCGCCGCATCTGCCCCGTTGATCACGCGGTGATCATAGGACAGGTCCAGCGGCACCATCGGCACCGGGCGCGGCGTGTCGCCGTCCCAGACTGTGATGGTTTCGGTCCGCGTGATGCCTAGGATCGCCACTTCGGGCGGGTTGACGATGGGCGTGAAGGCCGTGCCACCGATGCCACCCAGATTGGTGATCGTCATAGACGCGCCACCCATTTCGTCGGGTTTGACCTTGCGCGCCTGCGCCTTTGCCGCGAGATCCGCAATCTCGGCTCCGATCTGCCACAGACCCTTGCGGTCTGCATCGCGAATGACCGGCACCATGAGGCCGTGGGGCGTATCGACGGCAATGCCGATATGGACGTAGTTCTTCAGATAAAGCGTCTCGCCATCGACTGACAAAGACGCGTTGAACCGGGGAAACGCCTTGAGGCTGCGGGCAAGAGCTGCGACGTGAAAGGCAAGCGCCGTGAGCTTGACACCCCGCGCCTGTGCTTCGGCTTTCAGGCTTTGGCGGAACGCCTCTATCGCGCTGACATCGGCGCGGTCGTGATGTGTCACTGCCGGGATCAACGACTGCGCTGCCGCCAGATTGCGGGCTGCGACTTGGGCAAAGCGGCTCATCGGCTCTTCGGTCACGGGGCCATACTGGCTATGGTCCACATCCCAATAAGAGGTATCACCTGCCGTTGCCGCAACGGGCGTTGCACCGCCATCAAGATCCTCGGGGCCGATGGTTTTGCGGCCAAGCTTCTTGGCCAAAGCTTCGATCTCGACGCCTTTTTCACGGGCAAGGCGTCGTGTGGCGGGGCTTGCGATAAAGTCTGCCATACTACCCCCCTTACCAGCTTGCCGAGATGTATTGTGTTTCCATGAATTCCAACATGCCCTCATGCCCACCTTCGCGGCCAAGACCCGATTGCTTGGTGCCACCAAACGGCGCGGCCGGATCGCTGACCAATCCACGGTTCAGGCCGACCATGCCGTAATCAAGCCGTTCGCAGACCTGAAGTGCGCGTTTGAAGTCGGCGGAAAACACATAAGCGACAAGGCCGTATTCGGTGTTGTTTGCGCGTCGGATGACCTCTTCCTGGTCACTGAAGGTCTGGATCGCGGCGACGGGACCAAAGATCTCGTCCTGCACGCAATCGGCGTCCTCGGACACGTTCGACAGCACCGTCGGCGGGTAGTAGAAGCCCTTGCCTTCGGGCGTTGTTCCGCCGCATTCGATCTTTGCACCCTTCGCCACGGCATCGGCGACAAACGCCGCAACCTTGTCGCGGGTGTCGGCATTGACCAGCGGGCCGACATCGACCGACGGGTCCGTGCCATCGCCCACCTTGAGCGCTGACATGCGCTCGGTCAGGCGTTTGGTGAACTCTGCCGCGATGTTTTCATGCACGTAGATGCGGTTCGCCGCCGTACACGCCTCGCCCAGATTGCGCATCTTGGCGAGCATTGTGCCTTCGATGGCAGTGTCCATGTCGGCGTCTTCCAGCACCACGACGGGCGCGTTTCCACCCAGCTCCATCGCGGGTTTCAAAACCTGATCCGCAGCCGATTTCAAAAGCTTGCGACCCACACCTGTAGAGCCGGTAAAGCTGACCACGCGCACGCGCGGATCGTGCAGCATGTGATCCACCAAAGCGCCGGTCCTGCGCGAGGGCAGCACATTGACCAGACCCGGCGGCACACCTGCTTCTTCCAGGAGCGGCATCAGCGCCAGCATAGTCAGCGGCGTTTCTGACGCGGGTTTGATGATGACGCCGCAACCTGCAGCGAGCGCGGGCGCTATCTTGCGGGTGCCCATCGCGGCGGGGTAGTTCCAGGGTGTGATCAGAACGGCCAGACCCGCCGGTTTGTGCTGCACAAGGATTCGGGCACCAGAGGCCGGGGCATGGGTGATCATCCCATCCGCGCGCACGGCCTCTTCGGCGAACCAGCGGAAAAATTCGGCGGCATAGGTGGCCTCACCCTTGGCATCTGCACCGGCCTTGCCGTTCTCCAACGTGATGAGATGGGCGAAATGATCCAGCCGCGCAGTCATCAATTCCCACGCCTTGCGCAGCACTTCGGACCGTTCCCGCGGTGTACGGGCAGCCCAATCGGCCATCGCCTTTTCGGCGGCGTCCAGCGCTTTGTCGGCGTCCGAAATGTCTGCAGAGGCGACCGAGGCAATCACCTCTTCGGTGGCGGGGTTTATGACGTCAAAGCGGTCGTCTGTCTTGTGCCAGCCGCCGTCAATATAAAGATCGGTGTAGTCCATGTCGGTCCCCCGGAAAGTCAAAGCAGGTGGCGGAGCGGTTGCTCCACCCGGCCTGCGAAATTGGTCAGAAGCTGGATTGCGGCCTGCGCGTCCAACTGGTCAGCCGCACAGTCGAGCGTCAATTTCACCCCTTTGCGGCGCTGCGTTATGGTGATGATGGGCACTATGTCGGTGCCCATGCCTGCGCTTCGGATCGTTGTACCGCGCAGATCGCGCAGGATCAGATCAGGCGCGTCGTCGGTTTGTGTCACTTCAGAGAGCGTGCATCCGTCTGGCGTCGTATAAGTGGTGAACGTGCCGAGCCGCTCAATGGCTACGGTCTGGATATTTGGCAACGATGCGCCCGCCAGCGCTGCGATAAGGGCGTCGGCATCGGCCAGCCCATGTGTATCAGCCGCCCAACGTGCAAAACCGGGCAGGGCATCGCCCGAGGTTTTGGCCACAAGGTGATGCGCTGCTGCGGCGGCTGTGGCCGTCGCTTGGGCCGATTTCTGCGGCAGCGCCTTCAACACTTCCAGGTCTCGTACGTGGTAGGGTTGCGGATGCCCGGCCTCGACCAGTCGCGACAGGTCGAGACCCTGCTCTTGTGCCAACCTGCGCAGTTTCGGAGAGGCGAGGATACGTCCATTATTCGATGGAATGGTGGGTGTATTGGCTGTGGGTTTTGGTGCTGCCGGTTGAACCTTAGCCGGTTCGGGTTCGGCAGCAGGGGCTGCTTTGGCTGCACCACCACCCGACGCAACAGAACGACGTACCGGAGCATCGGGTTTGTCGGCGCTGATGATCGCGACTGCTTGCCCCACGGGAACATTCTCTCCGGCCTCGGCCAGAGTGGCGGCAAGATAGCCGTCAGTTCCCGCCTCGACCTCCATCGTGCTCTTGTCGGTCTCCACTTCGAAGAGCACATCGTCGGCCTTGAGCACATCGCCGGGGGCCTTTTGCCAGCTGACCAACAGGCCGCTGTCCTGCGCCATGCCCAGTTGCGGCATGGTCACGGACTTACCTTCGGGCAGCGCGTCGGATGTGTCTTCGGGCGCGGCGGGGCCAGAGGCCTCGGGCGCGGGGCCCTCATCATCGGCACTGTCCGAAATGCGCGCGATTACAGCTCCGACTTTGACGTCTTCACCCTCAGATGCAGATACACCGGTCAGAAAGCCGCTGGCCTGCGCCTCGACCTCCATTGTGGCCTTGTCGGTTTCCACCTCGAACAAGGCATCGCCCTTGGTCACCGGCTCACCGGGGGCCTTGAGCCACGACACGATCTTGCCCGCGTCCTGTGCCATGCCCAGTTGAGGCATTGTCACATCATGCGGCATGAATCATCTCCCCGGAACACAGCTTGCGCGCCATCTCGACAACGCGTTCGGGTGTCGGAACAGTGATGTCTTCAAGCGCGGGCGAAAACGGGATCGGCACATCCATAGCCCCCATCCGCACCACGGGTGTGTCGAGGTGATAGAACGCCTTTTCGTTCAGACGCGACGCGATTTCCGATGTGACGCCGTAGCTTTGGTGGCCTTCGTCGATCACGATGGCGCGGCTGGTTTTCTTCACGCTTTTGATCAGCGTGGCCTCATCCAGCGGCACGATGGTGCGCGGGTCGATCACCTCGGCCTCGATGCCTTCTTTCGACAGAATTGCGGCGGCTTTCTCGGCCACCTGCACCATCGAAGACGTGGCGATCAGGGTGATGTCGCTGCCTTCGCGCTTGATGTTCGCTTCGCCGAAGGGGATCAGATATTCCTCTTCCGGCACCGGGGCCTTGTCTTGGTACATCAGCTTGTCTTCGAAGATCACAACCGGGTTGTTGTCGCGGATCGCAGTCTTCATCAAGCCTTTGGCTTCGTAGGCGGAGGACGGCATGGCGACCTTCAGTCCCGGAATATGGGCAACAAGCGCCTGCAGGGATTGCGAGTGCTGCGCGGCAGAGCGCCGGGTTGCCCCCATGTTCGTGCGCAGGACCAGCGGCACGCTAAGCTTGCCACCAGACATATAGTGCGTTTTGGCCGCCTGATTGCAGAGCTGGTCCATGATCAGGAAGATAAAATCGCCAAACATCAGATCGACGATCGGACGCGAGCCGGTCATGGCGGCACCAACAGCGATGCCCATGAAGCCGGGTTCGGCGATGGGGGTGTCGATGACGCGCTCGGTGCCGAATTCCTCGACCAGACCGGACAGCACCTTGAAGGGCGTTCCGGCCTCGGCCACGTCTTCGCCCAACAGGAACACCGTGGGATCGCGGCGCATTTCCTCGGCGATGGCCTCGTTGACGGCCTGGGACAGGGTGATCTCTCTCATTTCGGTCTCTCCTCAGTCCGCGTAGACATGCATGTCCACTTCGGACACGTCGGGATATTTGGCAGCCTCGGCATAAGCGACGGCCTCGGCGGCATCCTTTTCGATCTCGGCATTCATCGCTTCGATCTCGTCTTCGGTGGCGATGCCTTCGGCCACCAGATAGGACCGGAAGCGGATGATCGGATCGCGATTTTCTTTCCAGTCCTTCTCTTCGTCCTTGGAGCGGTAGTATTCGCGGTTGATGTCGCCCACGTGGTGACCGTGATAGCGGTAGGTCTCCAATTCGATGAAGAACGGGCCTTCGCCCTTGCGACAGCGTGCCACCAGCTTTTGCGTCAATTCATTGACCGCCAGCACGTCTTGCCCGTCGACCTTGAACGCCTCGATCCCGAAAGCTTCAGCCCTTGCGGTGATCGATCCGGCGGCGATTTCCTCGGTTTTGGTGTATTCGGAATAGCCATTGTTCTCGCAGGCATAAATGACCGGGAGGTTCCAAAGTGCGGCCATGTTCATGACCTCGTAAAGAAGCCCTTGTGCCGTGGCCCCGTCGCCAAAGAAACAGACGGTGACATCGTCCTTGCCCAGCAGCTTGGCGCGCAGGGCAGAGCCTGTCGCAATCCCCATGGACCCGCCCACGATGGCGTTGGCCCCAAGGTTGCCGTGGCTCTGATCGGCGATGTGCATCGACCCGCCCTTGCCGCGGCAATAGCCTTCTTCCTTGCCTAGCAATTCGCAGAACATCTCTTTGAAATTCGCACCCTTGGCCACGCAATGCCCGTGGCCCCGGTGGGTCGATGTGATGCGGTCGTCATCGGTCAGCGCCTCGCAGATGCCTACTGCCACGGCCTCTTCGCCGGAATACATATGCGTCAAGCCCGGCATCTTGGCCGAAAGGTAAAGCTGGTTTGCGTTGTCCTCGAAGGTGCGGATGCGCATCATCTGGCGATACATACGCAGATAGTCTTCGGTGTTTGTCTTGGCCTTGGCCATCGGTTCCCTCCCAAAGGGGGCAAGGGCGCGCGGCCCCTGCTTCATCTTGCCCAATAAACTCCCGCCGGAGGCGTCCCCCGGCGGGGCTGTTCAATACCGGTTGGCGATGGGTAGCTCTTCTGCGGGGAAGAGACTGATCACCTCGCAGCCGGTTTCCGTCACAACGACCTCTTCCTCGATCCGGGCGGCGGAATAGCCGTCGGTGGCCGGGCAATAGGTTTCGAGCGCGAAGACCATTCCGGTCTGGATTTCCATCGGGTGATCGAGGCTGACCGCGCGGCTGATAATCGGGCGCTCGTGCAGGGCCAGCCCCAGCCCGTGGCCGAATTGCAGTCCGAAGGCCTGATCCTCGTTGTCGAACCCAAGCGATTGCGCTGTCGGCCAGACCTCGGCCACCTTGTCGGTCGAGACACCCGGCTTGATCATCGCAATCGACGCGTCGATCCATTCGCGTGCTTTCTTGTACGCATCATTCTGCGACGGTGTCGCCCGACCCACGTTGAACGTGCGGTAGTAACACGTCCGGTAGCCCTGATAGCTTTGCAGAATGTCAAAGAACGCCTGATCGCCAGGGCGGATCAGTCTGTCGGTAAAGTTGTGCGGGTGCGGGTTACAGCGTTCGCCGGAAATGGCGTTGATCGCCTCGACATCGTCCGATCCCATCTCGTAGAGCAGCTTATTGGACATCGCGACGATGTCGTTCTCGCGCACGCCGGGTTTCAGCTCTTCGTAGATCATGTGGTAGACGCCATCGACCATCGCGGCGGCCTGCGTGAGTAGCTGGATCTCGTCCCAGTTCTTGATCTCGCGCGCCGCCAGCATGATCTGCTGACCGTCGACGACATTGATGCCCTCGGCCTTCAGCGCGTGGAACATGGCGGTTTCAGCGTAGTCCACACCCACCGGCATGTCGGCCATGCCTGCATCCTTGATCAGCTGCGCGATCATCTTGGCATATTTCTGCATAAGGCCGAATTCGGGCGGAATGGTCCCGCGCATGCCGACCACACCGGCAAGGCAGTGGTCCGGCTCCAGCCAGTCGGAATGGCGCTTGTGATGCACCGCAGCCGACCCGAAATCCCAGACATAAGGGCTGTCGTCGCCGGTCAGCAGGCAGAAGCGGCACATCTTGTCCCGTTCCCATTCGCCGATCTTGGTGGCTGTCACATAGCGGATGTTGTTCACATCAAACAACAGCAGCGATCCGGCATTGGAGTTCTGCAAAGACTGCCTGGTACGCGACAGACGGTAGCGGCGCAGACGGTCGTGATCGACGCGGCGTTCAAAATCAACCGAGGTGTGACCCCACGCGGGCAGGCGTTCCCGCCATTCCCAGTTGGGTTCGAGATCCTGCGGCGTGAGCAAGTTGGGCATGAGTGCGCGAGACATGAGTAGCTCCTTTCGGGTGCCGCATGGCGGACCCGGTTTGTTCAATAAATCAGAGGGTTGTTGGGTTACTTCGTGACCCAGCCGCCGTCGATGGAGATCATCTGACCGGTCATGTAGTCGCTGTCGTCAGAGGCAAGGAACGACGCTGTTCCGGTGATGTCATTCGGATATGAGACCCGTTTGATCACCAAATTGTTGGCGACGATATCGTCGTAGGCCTGACCTTCGCGCTCCTTGAAGCCGATCTCGACAAGATCTTTGTCCAGCTGTTCCCAAAGTGGCGTCACCACGACACCGGGTGCATATCCGTTAACGGTGATGTTGTGCTCTGCCAGCCCAAGCGCGCCGCATTCGGTCAAGGCAAGGCAGCCGTATTTCGATGTACAGTAGACGGTCACGTCGACCAGCGGCTTGCGCGACGCGATAGAGCCCACGTTGATCAGCTTGTAGGGGTGATCTTCCATCGGGCCCTGTTTGATCATCTGGCGTGCGGTTTCCTGCATGCCGAGCCACATCGCCTTGGTGTTGACGTTCATGATCATGTCCCAGTTGTCTTCATCAATATCCATGAAGAACCGGGGTTTGTTCAGACCTGCATTGAAAAGACCCACATTGATCGACCCGAACGCCTCGACGGTGGCAGCCACCGCAGCGGCATTGTCTTCGCGCTTGGTCACGTCCATTTTGACGGCGACCGCCTTGCCGTTTCCGGCCGCATTGATCCCATCGGCAACCTTTTGCGCTTCGGCTACGTCAAGATCACCGAGACACACGTTGGCGCCCTGTGCCGCAAAGCTCTCCGCATTGGCAGCGCCCATGCCGCGTGCGGCACCAGTGATCAGGATATTCTTACCTTTGAGGCGATTGGGGTCCATGGTTTCCTCCCTAAGTGACCTGTTGTCTCATGAAGTCTTCAGCGCGCGCCTGTGCGCGGTCGAGCGCCTCGCGCGGGGAGACGATCCCGCGCAGCATGTCGTGAAGTTCGTGGCCGCAGATGCGGATGATGTCCGAGATTTGCGGGATCGGCGGGCGCGGCCAGAATTGCAGCTCGTCGCGCCACGACATCTGGTCAACAAGTTCAAAAATCGGCGACAGGCGCCGCACTTCTGGGTCAGCGCCCACGGAATAGCGTGGCGCGGTGCGGCTGCCGCTTTGCGCGTACAGCTTTTGCGCGCCCGGCGATGTGAAGGCGACCAGCGCTTCGACCGTGTCCTCAAGCCGGTCCTCGGCCAGATTCGACGGCACGCAGAAGACATAGCCTCCGACCGGCGCTATCGGCGCGCCTTCGGGACCATGCGGGTGGGGCAGATAGCCCGTGTTGCCGTGCGCTGAACAGCTTTCGTCCAGTTCGAAATATGGTGCCAGCAAGGTGTACCCGTAGGCCATCGCCACCTTGCCAGAGGCATAGGGGCGGACCCGTTCGTACCACGACATTGACAGGATGTCGGGTGGAGAGAACTCCAGCAACTGCATCAGGTAATCCGCCGCCGCAAGGGCGCGGTCGGTGTTTAGTGCCGGGCGGAACTCGCGCGATCCCAGATGATCCGCATCATAGCCGCCCGCGATTTCGGGCAGGTCGATGATCGGCTGCCCAAAGGCGGCACAGGTCATCATGAATGTGTGCCCGAGGGCCGTTCCCCGCGCTGCGTTCCATGCCACGCCATAGCGTCCACGGCGTGGGTCGTGGAAATGACGTGCGGCGTCGATCACCGCATCTGTCGTGACCGGTGGTTCCAGACCTTCGGATGCGAACCAGTCTTTGCGGTAAAACATCAATTCTGGTGTAGTCTGGCTGGGCACGCCATAGGGCGTCCCATCCCAATGTGCCGCGCGCCAGCCTGCGGTGTGGAAATCAGCCGGATCAAGCCGGGATACGTCCATCACATCAGTCAGGGGGCGAATAACGCCTTTTTTGATGAACTCGCCCAACCAAGGAAGATCAACCGCGATCAGGTCATAGCGGCTCTTGCTGCGGTCGCTGTTGCGCAACGCCTCTTCTCGCAGCCGGTCGATAGAGAAGGCACGCTGATGGATATTGGTGCCGACCAGTTGTTCGAACTGACGCTTGAGGTTGTCCATTACCATGAAGGTCGGATCGCCATGTACCAGAATGCGCAATCCGCCTGGCAGTTTCAGAGGCTGTGGAAGCGCGCGGGGTGGGGCGATGGTGGCGCGTGTCGCCTGATACGAGCCGCCATAATAGTAGTGTTCTGTTTCCTCGGTTTCGGACGCAGTGCCGAAAGACACCCGCGCCAGCCGCTCGATCCGGTCGGCAACCTGGCTGAACCGGTCCAGCAGACGTGGGCTGGGGTGTAGCGAAAAGCTCTTGCCGCTTTTGGTGCGGGGGCGCTGTTCCAGCAGGCCCGAGTCTTTCAGTTCCGCCAGTTTGCGTGTCGCGGTGGCATAAGGCACGCCAGCCGCCGCAACCATTGAAGATGGCGACACAAGACGCCCCTCGGAATGACTGTGCAAAAGATGCAGGATCATGTTGAGGTGCGGGTTGGGCGTGTTCGGTTCGATCGACGCGTCAAGCTCCATGCAAAGCGATGTCAGGAACTCGACCACGCGCGCCAATTCTGGAGTCGCCACCGACGCAGCGACGGCGCTGGACCGCTGCAAGGGGCGCTGTCCAAAATGGATATCGCTGTGGAGGGCTTCGGACATTTTCGCTTTTTCGAGTGAAGGATTGCAGGGCTTGGGCGAGTCGCTCACGATCGCGTCTCCTAAAATTGTTCAATATGGCGGTTTCCGAATATCGGATAAAAATCCATAATGAACAAAAAAATATTCATAATGAATAAAATGGTGCGTTCGTCCGTTCGCTAAATATCGCTGGATACGGGACAGGTTGCATCGGGAACGCCCGGGCTGGGAGGACAGCTGCAATTGTGCGAATAACACCCCTAGGGAGGAAACGACTATGAAAACGACCCTTACAGCAGCTTTGGTTGCATCGACCGCACTTGTTGGCACGGCAATGGCCGAGTCTCATGGCGGCAAGATGACCATTGGCATCACGCAAAACAACGTGGGCGTCGACAGCTACCAGACCACATACGAAAAGGCCTTCATCGCAGCGACCGAAGCCAATGACATGGTTGAAGCGGTTGTTCTGGATGCCGGCGGCGACGTGGCGCGTCAGATCGCGCAGATGGAAGACCTGATCCAGCAAGAAGTCGACGCGATCATTATTTGGCCGACCAACGGCGAAGCGGTGATCCCGGCCGTGCGCAAGGCGCACAGCGCAGGCATCCCGGTCATCGTGACAAACTCCAACATCGCCGAGCAAGGTTTTGACTTCGTCGCCAGCTTCTCGGGTCCGGACAACATCACTCAAGGTTCGCGCTCTGCCGAGATCATGTGTGATAAGTTCAAGGACATGGGCATCGAAAACGAAGCGCGCGTTGTGCAAATTTCGGGTCAGCCCGGTTACACAACCGCAATCGAACGTCAAAAGGGCTTTGACGACCGTCTGCCAGAAGTCTGCCCGAACGTAACGCTTGTGGAAACGCAGCCGGGCGATTGGAACCGCGAAAAATCGCAGCAGGTTATGGAAGCGTTCCTCGTCAAGTATGACGACATCGACGGCGTTTATTCCGGCGATGACAACATGGGCGTAGGCGCATTGAACGCAGCCAAGGCCGCTGGCCGTGAGGGTATCATCTTTGTGGGTGCCACAAACTTTGCCGTGGGCTACGAAGCGATGGCCGCGGGCGAATACTGGGGGTCGATCTACCAGTCCCCGGTTGATGATGCTGAAGCCGCGCTGAAGACCGCCATCGATGTGCTGAATGGGGAAGAAGTACCGTTCCTTAACTACTTTGACACGCCGAAGATCACTCAGGACAACATGGGCGATTACACCAAGCCTGTCTTCTGATCTCCTCCCTGAATGCGCGGGGTGGCACGTCCGCCTCGCGCGTTTTGTACGTATCAAAAGAAAAATAGGGATGGGCGAGATGGCAGGAGTCTCGGGTCGGTCGTGTATTGTGACCGGTGCAGCGCAAGGCATTGGCCGCGCGATTGGTGAAGCGCTTTTGGTCGAAGGCGCGAATGTCTGTTTTGCGGATATCAACGCGGGAAAAGTATCCGAAGTCGCTGATGCAAACGCGGAACGGGCTGCGCAAGCCGGTTGCAAGGTGACGCATGCATCCGTTGATGTGACAGACCGAGATCAGGTCAAGGCGATGATCGCCCATGCGGTCGATACCTTTGGACGGCTCGACGTCAAGTTCAACAATGCAGGTGTGAACAAGCCGATGAATTTCCTCGATGTGACCGAGGATAACTGGAATTTCATCATGGGGATCAACGGGTTGGGCTGCATGATCGGCATGCAGGAGGCCGCCCGGCAGATGATCGCCCAAGGTGGTGGTGGCAAGATCATCAACACAGCGAGCATCGCCAGCCGCCAAGGGTTCGACAACGTCGCACCGTATTGCGCAAGCAAATGGGCCGTCGTATCGCTGACGCAGTCCGGTGCGCGCGATTTGGCCAAACATAATATCACCGTGACGGGGTTCGCCCCCGGTGTCGTTGCAACCGAGATGTGGGAACAGGTCGATCAGGATCTGATGGCAATAGGGGCCGCAGAACGCCCCGGTCAGGCGATGGAAGAGTTCTCGTCCGAGATTTTGAAAGGACGCGTTGCACGTCCTGAAGACATAACCGGAACGACGACGTTTCTGGCTTCTTCCGCCAGTGACTACATGACCGGCCAGATCGTGATGATCGACGGTGGAATGACTTTGGTGTGACGGCGATCCCGCCCGCACCTTTGGGAGGAACACATGGCAGAACTGACGAAACAGGGCATCGGAAGAGTCCTTGCCAAACAGGGCATCCTGATTGCCTTTGTCGTTTTCATGATCGGCTTTGCGTTGGCCAATCCGCGCTTTATCGCGGTGGACAATATCTCGGGCGTGATCCGCTCTTCAGCCATTCTTGGCGTGATGGCCCTGGGGGTCACATTTGTGGTGATCGGTGGAAATCTTGATCTGTCCGTCGGATCGATGATGTCTTTCTCAACCATTGTGGTGCTGGATCTGCACGACAAGATCGGGCCGACACTGGCGATCCCGGCGATGTTTGGTCTGACCCTTGGGTTGGGGGCCTTCATCGGGTTTCTTGTCGGGTATCTCAAACTCAATTCACTGATCGTTACGCTTGGCATGCTCTCGGCCATCCACGGGCTGACGTTGACGTGGTCCGGCGGTCAAAACATGGATATCGCCGACAAAAGCGGCACATGGTTCTCTGTCTTTGGACAAGGCAACATCGCAGGTGTGCCGGTGCCGATCCTGATCTTCGCCGGACTTGCGATCGTTCTGAGCCTCGTTCTGTCCAAGACCCCCTTTGGACGTAAGGTCTATGCGGTCGGTGGCAACGGCAAGGCGGCGACGTTCTCGGGTATCCCGCGTGCGCGCATCGTGTTTCTGACCTACCTGATCTCGTCCTTTTGCGTGGCCTGTGCCGGTCTCTTGCAGGCCAGCCGAAGCCTTGGCAGCCAGAATACTGTGGGGCAGGGGCTGGAACTTGAGGTGCTCGCGGCGGTCATTCTTGGTGGCGCGTCGCTGCTGGGTGGGTCGGGGACCATCTTCAAGACCGTGATCGGCGTTCTGATCCTTGGCTTTATCCAGAATGGACTTCTGCTCATGGGACTTGCGTTTTACGTCCAGTACGTCGTCACATGGGTGATCATCATCCTTGCGGTCTGGCTGGATATCGCGGCCAAGCGCGGCCGTCTGTTGTCGCAGATCGCGTAGGGAGCAGAGTGATGAACAAGGACACCCTTCTCAAGCAAGGCGCTATTTGGGCCTTCATCGTGGTCGAGTTGATCTTCTTCTCGGTTGCGGGCTCGTACCTCTCGGTCTCGGACAGCGCCTTCATGGATTTCGACAACATGCTGTTGCTGCTCAAGCAATCTGCACCCATCGGGATCATCGCGTTGGGCATGACGATCATCATGATCAACGGCAATATCGACCTGTCGGTCGGTGCCACCTATGCCTTGTCGGCCATCATCCTTCTGGACAGCATGACATGGCCGTTCATGCAGGCAATGGGCGATTGGGCAATCCCACTGGCCTGGGTGTTTGCCCTGCTGACAGGAACCATTCTGGGCGCGATCAACGGTCTGATTGTTTGGAAGACCGGCGTCGATGCTTTCATCGTGACACTAGGGTCCATGCTCGGCTATCGCGGCTTGGTCTTCATGTATAATGGTGAACAACCCACCAGCCACCTGAACTGGACGCTCGTCGATTTTGCCGAAGCTCAGTTTCTGGGCCTGCACACCGCGACATGGTTCCTGATGGGCGCGGCTTTGCTGCTATGGCTCTTGATGACCAAGACGGTACATGGCCGCAACGCCTATGCCATCGGCAACAATCGCGAAGCAGCCGTGAACGCCGGTATCCGCGTCGGCCCGCATTTCCTCTGGAACTTCATGCTGATCGGGTTTCTCGCGTCTTTGTCTGCGGTGGTGTTCTACTCGGAATCCGGCTCGGTGAACCCGAATGACGGGATGCTCTATGAACTCTGGGCAATCACGGCGGTTGTGCTGGGTGGAACCAAGCTCACCGGCGGCTACGGGTCGATCATTTCCACCCTTGGCGGCGTCATCGCGATCCAGCTTTTGCGCAAAGGTCTGGGCCATATCGGAGCCGACACGGAAACCGTGAACCTTGTCATCGGGCTGATCCTGATCGCCGTCTTGTTCCTGGACCGCCAGTTGAACCGCAAGGGCAAAGAGGAGTTGAAGACATGACCGATCAAACCCCGGTTCTGCGGCTTGAAGACATCGTCAAGACTTTCCCCGGTGTCCGCGCCTTGAACGGCGTGTCGTTTAGCGTCCTTCCCGGCGAGGTGCACGCGCTGATGGGCGAAAACGGCGCGGGCAAGTCCACGCTGATGAAGGTTTTGGGCGGTATCCTGCAACCCAACGAAGGTCGCATCTTCATTGAAGAAGAACCAACGGTGATGACCACTCCGGTGCAGGCCAAGGCCAAAGGCGTGGTGTTTATCCATCAGGAACTCAGCCTTGCCGATGAACTGACTGTGGCCGAAAACATCTGGCTTGGGGAATTGCCGCTAAAATCCTTTGGTCGTGTCAACTGGGCAAAGCTTTACGAAGACACAAATGCCATCCTCAAAACGCTCAACGTCGGGTTTGACGCGAAAACGCGGGTTGGGGACCTCTCAATCGCCAACCAGCAAATGGTCGAGATTGCCCGCGCCCTGACGGTCGATCCAAAGGCGGTGATCTTTGATGAGCCGACCGCGTCTCTGACAGATGCCGAAAAGGTGGTCTTGTTCGATGTGATTTCGGACCTGCAATCCAAAGGAGTCGGCATCATCTATATCTCGCACCGGATGGAAGAGATCTTCAAGATCACCGACCGGATCAGCGTTCTGCGCGACGGTCAGTATCGCGGCACTCTGAACACCCGCGAGACCGATGAAGAAGAAGTCACAAAACTGATGATCGGGCGCAGCCTTGATCTGTCGCGCAACGAAAGCCATCACGAAATGGGCGATGTGGCTCTTGAAGTGCGCGGGCTAAGCTGCGGCAAGCTTTATCAGGATGTGAGCTTTAACGTCCGCAAAGGCGAGGTTCTGGGTTTTTACGGTCTGGTCGGCGCAGGCCGGACAGAGATTGCCGAGACCCTATTTGGGCTTCGCGATCCCTCAGCTGGTCAAATCCTGCTGAACGGCCAAGAGGTGCGGATCAAATCGCCCATCGACGCGATTGCCAATGGCATTTCCCTTGTTCCCGAGGACCGCAAGGGGCAGGGGCTTGTTCTTGGCATGAACTGCCGGGACAACATGACCTTGCCGCAGGTCGATGATCTGACAGCGGGTCCGTTTGTCAGCGACGGGGCCGAGATTGCCATTTTTGATCAATACCGCGACAAGCTGGACATCCGCACACCCGGTTGGCGGCAGACCGTCGGCAACCTCTCGGGTGGCAACCAGCAGAAGATCGTTATTGGTAAGTGGCTGTCGATGCGTCCCGAAGTGCTGATCGTGGATGAACCCACACGCGGTATCGACGTTGGCTCCAAATCCGAGATCCACAACCTGATCCGCGATCTGGCGGCGCAGGGCTATGCGGTGATCGTGATCAGCTCGGAAATGCCCGAAGTGCTGCATGTGTCCGACCGGATCGTCGCCATGTATTCCGGCAAGGTCATGCGCGAATTCACCTCGGATGAGGTGACCGAAGACAGCCTTATCCAAGCCATCTCCGGGATCACTGCTGACAAGGTCGCCTGAGATGCGCGTCGGATTCGCGGGGCTGGGCCGTATGGGATCGCATATGGCCGCGAATCTTGTGGCCGCAGGACATGTGGTCACCGTTTGGAACAGGTCGCCCGACAAAGCGCGGACGCTGGCAGACACAACAGGTTGCGCCGTTGCGCAGACTCCAGCGGCTCTCACAAATGCGTCCGATGTCGTGGTAACCATGCTGGCCGATGACCCGTCCTCAGAGGTGGTGCATCTGGGTCGGGATGGATTGTTCGCTGGGCAGGGCGCACGGGTCTTTGTCGAAATGGGCACGATGTCGCCCGATCACATCCAATCGCTGGCCAAGGCTGCACCCGAGGGCTGCACGGTGATCGACGCGCCAGTATCCGGAGCCACACAAGCGGCGGCGGATGCGCAGCTCTTGATCATGGCGGGATGTTCGGAAGACACCGCAGAGCCTCTGCGCCCAATCTTCGATGCGCTGGGGCGCAAGACGATCTGTCTTGGCCAGACAGGCATAGGCGTTGTGATGAAACTGGCGGTCAATTCGCTGATCCACGGACTGAACCAGACCTTGGCCGAGGCTCTGACCCTGAGCGAGGCCGCTGGGATCGCGCCCGCAATCGCGTTCGAAGTTATCGAAAACAGCGCGGCGGCGGCCCCGATGCTCACATACCGCAAACCGCTTTACTTGAACGAAGCCGATCACGACGTGACCTTCACTGTGTCCCTTGCCCGCAAGGACATGGAGGTCACCGCCTCACTGGCCGCATCTCTTGGCACTCTTATGCCGCAAGGCGCAGTAACGCTCGATACGCTGCGCCGGGCAGAGCAAGCCGGTTTCGGCGCACGCGACATGGCGGCGATGTTGAACTTCATGCGAAAGGACTCTGAATGAAAGCCGCGCTTTTTGTCGGTGGCTGGGAAGGCCACACGCCCACACATTTCGCCGATTGGTATGAAGAACTGTTGAAGACCAACGGGTTCGAGGTTGACGTTTACGACACGCTCGAACCACTGGAACGCCCCAACGATCTGGCCGACCTCGATCTGATCACTCCGATCTGGTCTTCTGCAAGGTCGGGCCATCAGGAAGAGTTTGGCAACATGACCAAACCGCAGGAAGACGGATTGCTCAAGCTCATCGGCAATGGCTGCGGGCTGGCAGGGTGGCACGGACATATGGGCGATGCGTTCCGCGACCGGCCTACATATCACTTTCTCATCGGTGGGCAGTTCGTAGCGCACCCGCCGGGATGGCCCGACAACCTGCAACCGCGCGAGGATTACATCGACTATGACGTGACCATCTGCCAGCCGGATCACCCGCTGGTCGAAGGCATCCGCAGTTTCCGCATCACGTCAGAGCAGTATTACATGCTGACAGATCCGTCGAACAATGTGCTCGCTAAAACCACCTTTTCCGGCGATCACCTGTGGTGGATCGAAGGCACGGTGATCCCTGTCACGTGGACCCGGCGCTGGGACAAAGGGCGGGTGTTCTATTGCTCGATCGGTCACGAACTGGACGATCTGAAAGTGCCGCCAGTGACCGAGATGATCCGGCGGGGTGCCATCTGGGCGGCAGAGGGCAAGGCGATCGCCTGACCCAAAGAGCGCCGCCCGATCCGCAAGAACCGGGCAGCGCAGGCTGGCTTACCAGGAATTATAAGCCAGATATTTACCGGACATCTCGAGCTTCACCCGGTCGCCTTTTTCATGCGGCACGCGCGTCAGCTGCATGTCAAAGTCGATGGCCGACATGATGCCGGTGCCGAACTTTTCCTCGATCAGCGCCTTGATGGTTGGGCCGTAGACGCCGACGATCTCATAGAGGCGGTAGATGCAGGGATCGGTCGGAACCGACTGTTCCCAGACCTTGGTGGGCGGCTCTTCCAGCACGCTGGCGGCCTCTTGCGGGAGGCCCATCACTGAAACCAGCGCTTCTGCCTTGTCCTTGGGAAAGGCGTTCATCCCCATACAGGCCGAATGTGTCCAGATCGGAGACATGTCGATCTTCTCGGCGATGCCCTCCCATGTCATGCCCGCTTGCTTCTTGGCAGACAGGATCATCATCGTCACGTCTTCCTTGGTCATCATGACTGGCACCTCGTAATTGTCTTTCATTGGGGTTCCTCCTTGGTCGTATGTTAAATCTTGCGTTTCAGAGCCCGAGATCCGTCAGGCCCGGATGGTCGTCAGGGCGGCTGCCTTGCGGCCAGTGAAACAGGCGATCGGTCTCCGCGATGAGCACGTCGTTGATCGAGGCGTGGCGCACTGCCATGTAGCCAAGTGCATCGAACTCCCAGTTCTCGTTGCCGTAGGCACGGAACCACTGGTCACTTTCGTCATGCCATTCGTAGCAAAAGCGCACGGCAATCCGGTTGCCGTCATGCGCCCAGATTTCCTTGATCAGGCGGTAGCCGTTTTCCTTGGCCCATTTGTCGGTCAGGAACGCTTCGACTTCGGCCCGACCATTCAGAAAAACGTCCCTGTTGCGCCACATCGTGTCCCGCGTGTAGGCCAGCGCGACCTTTGCGGGATCACGGCTGTTCCACGCATCCTCGGCCATTCGCACCTTCTGCACCGCGTCCTTATAGGTGAACGGGGGCAGGGGGGCGCGTGGGGTGTCCTGATGTGTCATCGCGCTGGCTCGATTAAGTGTTTACCGCCCGCAAGGGCGGCGGGGCGCTGGATTCGTCTTCGGCGGTTGTCTTGTCGATCCGCACGGTTTCCGGGCGCTGATCGGCATCGTCACTTTGCTTGCCCGCCAGTTCCTTGGACCGCTGACCAAGGAAATGCACCAGATGGTTGCGGATCGCGTAGTAGTTCGGATGTTCCACGATCTCGGTTCGGGTGCGCGGACGCGGTATGGTGATCTCGACTGATTCCGCCACGCGCGCAAACGGCCCATTGGTCATCAGCAGGATGCGATCCGCGAGCAAAATCGCCTCGTCGATGTCATGGGTGATCATGAACACCGTCTGTTCCGTACCCGCCCAGACCTTGATTAGCTCTTCCTGAATCGTCCCCCGTGTCAGCGCGTCCAACGCGCCGAACGGTTCATCCAGAAGCAGCAGCTTCGGCTGGTTGGCAAAGGCGCGTGCGATGGACACACGCTGGCGCATCCCGCCAGACAACTGGCTGGGTTTGCGGTGCACCACGTCACCTTCAAGACCGACCTTGGCAAGGTAGTCGCGGGCATGCGCCTCGACTTGCTCGGCAGACCAGTCCGGGTGGCGGGCCTTGACGCCAAAGGTCACGTTCTTGAGCGCCGACAACCACGGCAAAAGCGAGTAGTTCTGGAACACAACGCCGCGGTCCAGCGACGGGCCGGATACTTCGAACCCGTCCATCTTGACCACGCCAGAAGACGGTTCGGCCAATCCGGCAAGGATGTTCATGATCGTCGACTTGCCACAGCCGGAATGACCAAGGATGCAAACGAACTCGCCTTTTTCGATCCCGAAGCTGGCGTTTTCGAAGACGGTCATCGTGCCGCCCTGGCCATCCGGGTAGTGCTGGGTCAATCGCTCGATACTAAGAAAAGGTTTCGCCATGAGGTGTCTCCTTATTCGGCATAGGCGACAGCGCGCTGCAGGACGCCAAAGGCCGAGTCCAGCAACATGCCGACAACGCCGATCATGAGGATTGAAAAGATGACTGAAGTCAGGTCGAGATTGTTCCACTCGTTCCAAACGTAGTAACCAATGCCTGTTCCGCCCACGAGCATCTCAGCCGCGACGATAACCAGCCACGCGATGCCGATGGAGATCCGCATGCCCGTAACGATGGTCGGGGCAGCGGCGGGCAGGATCACGGTGAATGCGGTCTTGAGTGGGCCAAGTTCATGTGTGCGTGCCACGTTCACCCAGTCCTTGCGCACCCCAGCGACACCAAACGCAGTGTTCAGCAGCATCGGCCAGATCGAGCAGACGAAGATGACAAAGATCGCTGACGCCTCTGAATCCTGAATGATGAACAGGGCAAGTGGCATCCATGCCAGCGGCGAGATGGGCCGAAGCACCTGAATGAATGGGTTGAACGCTTTGTACGCGATCTGGCTCATGCCGATGAGGAATCCCAAGGGAATGGCGACCAGCGCCGCAAGGAAATACCCGGTCAGAACACGGTAGATCGAATACCCGATCTGGATACCGATCCCCTTGTCGTTCGGGCCTGCGTCATAAAACGGGTTGGACAGTTCCGCCCACGCTTTGGCGATAACCTGACTGGGCGGGGGAACACCCGCTTTTTGCGCGCCCCCACCTGTAAGGCGCTCATATTCGGTAAGCTCGCCCACTGCCTTTTGCGCCGGAATGGCGGCCTCCCAGATCAGGAGGCCCACCACCAGCATGGCAATCGACAATATCGCGGCGCGCTTGTTGATTGAAAGACTGTCCAACATGGATCAGCCCTTTCCGATCGGGAAGCTGGCGACATAGGCTTCGGGTTCTGCCGGATCGAAGGTTTTGCCCATAATCGTGTGCGACTTGTAAGTGATGTCCGGTGCCTCATAGCCGAGGTCTTCCATCACTTTCTTCGCGTCGGCGGCTAGGTAGACCTGCTCGGCCACGGCCCTGTAGTCGATGTCGCCTTCGATGTAACCCCAACGCTTCATCTGGGTCAGGATCCACACACCCATCGAGTGCCACGGGAACGGGTCGAAATCGATCCGGTCGGGCACGACCTGCACCTCGCCAAGACCATCCGCGAACGTGCCGGTCAGAACCTGCTCAATCACCGGGACGGGTTGGTTGAGGTAGTTGGTCGGCGCAATCGCAGCCGAGATTTCTTTGCGGTTGTCGGGGTTTGACGCATATTGTGTCGCGTCGATGATCGACTTCAAAAGAGCGCCGTAGGTGTTAGGCAGTTCGGTCGCAAAGGACAGCGGTGCGGCAAAGGCACAGCACGGGTGACCTTCCCAGATGTCTTTGGTCAGCATGTGGATAAAGCCGATGCCTTCCCAGACGGCGCGCTGGTTGAACGGGTCGGGCGACAGGTAGCCGTCAAGGTTACCGGCGCGCAGGTTCGCAACCATTTCGGGCGGTGGGACCACGCGGATCTGAATGTCGACATCCGGATCCAGACCGAATTCCGCAACGTAGTAGCGCAGCAGGAAGTTGTGCATCGAATATTCGAACGGCACGCCAAAGGTGAAGCCCTTCCACTGTTTCGGATCACGCTTGTCGAGGTGCTCATTGGACAGAACAATCGCCTGACCGTTGATGTTCTCGACCGCTGGCATGATGTACGGGGTTGCAATAGAGCCCGCGCCCAGCGTCATGGCCAAAGGCATCGGCGTCAGCATGTGGGACGCGTCGTATTCACCCGACAGCGACTTGTCGCGGGCCACGGCCCAGCCTGCTGTTTTGATGACCTGCGCGTTCAGTCCGTAGCGTTCATAAAAGCCCAAGGGCTGTGCCATGATGATCGGTGTGGCGCAGGTGATCGGCACAAAGCCGATGTTGAGGTCAGTCTTTTCCGGCGTGCCCAGATTGTCGAGGATCGCCGCCTTGGCTTCGTTCATCGGGAAAACCGAAGCAAGTGCCGCTGCAACGGTGCTGCCGCCCATCATGCCCATGAAGGACCGGCGGCCAATATCGCTCTGACCAAAGACCGATCGAACGATGGCACTTTCAACCGCCCGTTCGAGCATTTGTTCGGATGACATACGTGTGGGATCGAGGTCTTTCGCGCTGTGCGAATGAGTGTGACCCGAGGCGCAGCTGTCGCAGCCGCAATCGGCGCCGTGACGCAGGTCGGTATCTGCGGAAAACGGATTTCCAAGGCTCTTGATCGTCATGTGCAGTCCCCTGTCTGGTGGAAGTTCCTAAGGATTGACGACATCTTGACAGCAGGACTCGGGTAGAAAAACCGAGTGCCACATATTTGTTCAAAGTGAAAATATGAAGCTATTTCAGAGTGTTGATGGGATTTAGCGATAACAATATTTTACGATAATTCGTAAATTACGAAATTTCGTTAGACTGTTCTGCAGTGCAGCGGCAATCATGCACTCATGCTTGACGAACGACACCAATCTGATTCCCTGCTTGCGGCATTTCCCGACGCTGCGCTGGTTCTTGACACCACTCAGGACAAGGTGGTCGCGCTTAATGCGGCTGCAGCCACATTGTTCGGTGTGGACATGGCGTCAGACAGGGCACTGCGCTTTTCTGGCTTTCTTGGCGCGGCACTGGCAAAGTTCGTGGTCTTTGTCGAAGAGGTCGACCACCGGGGCGAATGCTGGACCCGGGATGTGCCGCTGACCACGCTGGACGGGCTGCCGCTGCGGTGCGAAATCCGAGCAAGAGGCGTGCCCGATGTGGCGGGGTGCCTGCTTCTCAGTTTCACCGACCTGGATGCATTCGACAAACGCACCCAGATCGCGGAAGCCGCTGAACTGCACCGCGCAGGGCTTCTTGAATGGAAACGGGCCGAGACCTTCTTTGCCGAACTGGAACGCCAGAACCAATTGATCCTGAACGCGGCGGGCGAGGGGATTTATGGCGTGAATGCCGATGGCAAAACCACTTTCGTCAACCGCGCGGCGCAGGAAATGCTGGGTTGGACGACGCAGGATCTGTTGGGCAAAGACATCCATTCGATGATCCACCACCACCACCTGAACGGCGAAATCTACCCGTCGCAGCAATGCCCGATCTACCGATCTTTCCGCTTTGAACAGGTCCACCGGATCGAGGACGAGGTGTTCTGGCGAAAGGACGGCAAGCCGATCCGTGTAGAATATGTTTCGACACCGATCTACGATCAAAAGGTGCTCGCCGGGGCGGTGGTCATCTTTCGCGACATCACCGAACGCAAGGAAGGCGAACGCAAGCTGCGCGAGGCGCTGGACGAAGTGGCGGCGCTGCGTGATCGGCTGGAGCAGGAAAACGAATACCTGCAAGAGGCAATCAGCTCAGAACGGGCACACCATGACATCATCGGCAGCTCGCCCGCGATCCGTCAGGTCGTGACCCGCATTGACCTTGTGGCAGGCACCGACGCCACCGTTCTGATCACCGGCGAAGCGGGCACCGGCAAGGCGCTGGTCGCCACCGAGATCCACAAGGCCAGCCCCCGGTCCCGCAGACCCCTGATCCACTTCAAATGCGGATCTGTTGCGCCGGAAGATGTAGAGGCTGCGCTTTTCGGCCATGTGCGTGGGGCAGGGCCCAACGCCGCGCGGGACAAGCCGGGCAAACTCGAACTGGCGCATGGCGGGTCGCTGTTTCTGGACGATGTCGAAGAACTACCGTTCGAAATACAGGGCAAGCTTCTGCACGCGCTTCAGAAAAGCACGGTTACACGCGTTGGGGATACGCGGGAAAAGCCGCTGGATATCCGGGTGATTGCAGCCACCACCCATGCACCGACGGACACACGGTCCGGCAATCGCATCCGCGAAGACCTGTATCTTTTCCTCAATGTCTTTCCGATTTCCTGCATGCCGCTTAGGGATCGTTTGGAAGACATCCCGTTGCTTGCCGCACATCTGCTGAAACTCGCTTGCCGTCGGCACGGTCGTCCAGTGCCCGTACTGACCGAGCGCGTGGTCAAGCAGATGCAGGCGTATCACTGGCCGGGCAATGTGCGCGAATTGCACAATGTCATCGAACGCGCCGCCATCGTCTCGCGGGACCGCAAGCTGGTTCTGGAACTGGGCGGGGGCGGACAGGTGGCGTCGCCCACCAATGCGTCCGTCCGCACCGAAGCCGAAATGCAAGAGATGATGCGCCGCAACATCATTGCCGCACTGCGCGAAACCGGGGGGCGGGTGTCCGGCGCGTCGGGCGCGGCAGCGCTGTTGGATGTCCAGCCAACCACGCTTTATTCCCGGATCAAGGCACTTGGAATCGACCGTTCGGCCATCCAGCCCTGAGCACGAACCTCTTGAAAGACCATCGGCTTGCGGTTCGCTGCCGCTTGCGGCCTAACTGATCCGTACAGAAGGAACACGCCATCCGTACGGACGCTAGCGCGACCCCAAAGACACAAAAGGCCTTTACAATGTCACCTGTCGAAACCCAAATGCGGCGCGAGGTGCGGGAAATCCCGGTTGCCGTCCAGCGCTTGCTTGATCACGGCAGTGCGGACATTCGACGCGCCGCATCGGCAATCCGCGCCCGCGATCCGGCGTTTATGATCAGCGTTGCGCGTGGGTCGTCCGACCATGTCGCGACCTATCTCAAATATGCGGCTGAACTCTTGACCGGAACACCTATCGCGTCGGTTGGACCCTCTATTGCCTCGATCTACAAACGTCAGTTGCGATTGACCGGAGGTGTCTGCCTGTCGGTGTCGCAGTCGGGCAAAAGCCCCGACATCGTCGACATGACGCGGATGGCGCGTGACGGCGGAGCGTTGACGGTGGCGATGACCAACAATCCGGCCAGTCCCTTGGCAGGCGTTTCTGATCATACACTGGCGTTGCACGCCGGTCCCGAACTCAGCGTTGCCGCGACCAAGACCTTCGTCAATTCGGCCGTTGCCGGTGTCTGGTTGCTGGCCGAATGGGCCGAGGATGCCACCCTGTGCGCGGCAATCCAAGACCTGCCAAACCGGCTGGAGGCCGCTATCGGTATGGATTGGTCAGCTGCACAAGACGCTTTAGGGGAGCGAAATTCGATCTTCTGTCTGGGTCGCGGCCCAGCCTATGCGATCTCGAACGAGGCGGCGCTCAAGTTCAAGGAAACCTGCCAAATTCACGCCGAGTCCTATTCCTCGGCCGAGGTACTGCATGGCCCCGTGTCGATCGTCGACCGCGGTTTTCCGGTCATCGCCTTTGCCGCCGCAGACGAGGCCGAAGCTGCCTTGGCCGAAGTGGCCGACGAGATCGCGCAAAAAGGGGCCACCGTCTTTGGCACCACCTCAAAATTGCAGCACGCAACATCGCTGCCAACCGAACGCACGGGGCATCCGCTGACCGACCCGATTGCCCTCATCGCCAGTTTCTACGCAACGGTCGAGCAGGTCGCGACTTCGCGTGGGATAGACCCGGACGCACCGCGCCACCTCAAGAAAGTGACGGAGACCCGATGATGACCCGTACCAAGGCATTCACCGGCGCGTTGATCCATGACGGGCACAGGGTTCACACCGGCCACGCGCTGATGGTGTCGCAAGCCGAGGGCTGTCGGATCGTTCCAATCACTGATGTGCCCGAGGGCTGTGAGATTGAGGCGCTGGATGGTGGCCTGATCACACCCGGTTTTGTCGATCTTCAGGTCAACGGGGGTGGGGGCGTTCTTTTCAACGACGATCCATCCGTCGACACGTTGCGCACCATCGCCGACGCCCATACGCAGCTCGGCACAGCGGCGTTCTTGCCGACGCTGATCACCGACACGCCAGACCGGACCCGCGACGCCATTGACGCGGTTGCATCGGCGTTGGACGACCGTGTGCCGGGGATTGTTGGGCTGCATCTGGAAGGGCCGCATTTGTCTGTGTCGCGGAAGGGGGCACATGACGGCACATTGATCCGGGCAATGACGGACGAGGATATGGAACTGCTGGTGTGCGCTGCAGAGCGTTTGCCGAACCTGAAGGTGACCATCGCGCCAGAGAACGTGACGCTGGACCGGATGCGGCGATTGTCCGAGGCAGGGGTGATCCTGTCCCTTGGCCACACGGACGCCGATCACGCCACCTGTCACGCCGCATTCGATGCCGGTGTGCGGTGCGTCACCCATCTGTTCAACGCGATGAGCCAACTGGGCAGTCGTGAACCCGGTCTTGTTGGGGCGACGCTGGAACGTGACGATGTGCATGCCGGGCTAATTGCGGACTGCGTTCATGTGCATCCGGCAACCATCCGCATCGCGCTGGCTGCAAGCCGGGCACCCGAAGGAATTTTTCTGGTCACGGATGCTATGGCGCCTGCCGGGTCCGACATTGACCACTTCCGCCTCAACGGCCGGGACGTGTTCCGCAAAGCAGAGCGATTGACGCTTGCTGACGGCACACTTGCGGGGGCGGACCTTGAAATGGCCAAGGCTTTACGGGTCATGATTGATCAGGTGGGTGACGGGATTGCGACTGCGGTGCGACGTGCCACCTCGACCCCTGCCGCGCTTTTGCGCGACACGGGCGGAGCAGGTACGCTTGGCGCATCGACGCGCTGGGCCGTCTATCTTCCAGCAGGCAAAACCGTTACGAGGCGGCTTGACGCTGGGTGACTGCGTTTGACCGATGGGCATGTGCCGCAATAGCCCCGCTCGGAACGCTTCTATGACGCGACCGCCCCCGAAGCGCGTTCAAATGATCCGGCAGATGCGAGAACCGTGCAAATCTGCGGGCCTGCATGCCGTAGCTCTGTTCTGCCGCGTGATGCTGCAAATCTGGGAAAAGTTCATAGATTTCGCTGCGGACGTCGCTCTCCAGCGCCGCCAAAGCGAAGTGCCCCGGAAAGAAGCTTTCAGAAGGCGCGCCATTGGCAAAGACGATCTGGTGATCCTCGAACATGATGTGGAAATAGCTCACCTTGCGACAGCCGTGCATCACACGGGCAGCGCCACCTTGCAGCCTGGCAAGATGGATCGCCCGAACAAGGGTCTCTTCGCCATCGACATTGAACACCACACCGTGCTGTGGTGACACGATCAGAGGCAGATCCCCACCGGTCAGTTTGGGGGACAGGTGGATCGGGTGCAGCTTGGGGTTGCGGGCAAGATCCGTCTGGCTCAGATCTCGTTTTCCAATCCAGCGCAGGGTCTGGACACCGTTGTCGCGGGTGATGATCCGATCACCGACACGCAGTGTTTCGATCAGCCGTTCGCCCTCGGTGGTCAGGATGCGTGTGCCAGAGGCAAAGCACACCACGCCGGTGTTTTCGACCGTGAAAGAGCTTGCATTGCCGGTTGCGCCCGAGAAGACCAGCCCGCCGCCGCCGAAACTTGAGTTGTTTGAATAATCGACAGTCCCGCCAAGAAGGGTGCTGTTGGACTGGTTGAGGATGCCGTCATCGTTGAAGTCGGCGGTCAGTTCCCAGATATCATCATAGAAGGCCGACAGGTCGATCCGGTCATTGTTGGTGATGTCACCGTCATTCAGCGTGCCGGTATTACCGAAGTTGAAGTCGGTGATCGTGTCTACACCGTCACCCGCAGCGTAGACAAACGTGTCGTTGCCATCGCCGCCGGTGATCTGGTCGTCGCCGGTGCCTGCATTGATCGTGTCGTTGCCGGTCCAGCCATCCAGCGTGTCGTTGCCTGCGCCACCGTCAAGCTGGTCATTGCCGTCCGCCGCGAAAAGGATATCGGCACCGTCGCCACCGTCCAGAACGTCGTCACCGCCACCTGCACTGAGGCTGTCATCTCCGAGACCACCGCGCAGGGTATCGTTTCCAACGTCACTGCCGCCCAAAAGCGTATCGTTGCCGTCGCCACCCTCCAGAGAGTCAGCGCCTATTGCCCCGTCGATATAGTCGTCGCCGGTGCCGCCGAACATCGTGTCGTTACCGGTCCAGCCTTCCATACTGTCATTGCCGGCATCGCCATACAAGACATCGTCGCCTTCGGCACCGTAGACGCTATCGGCGCCGTCGCCACCGCGCACGGTGTCATTGCCCAAGTTGCCCGACAGCCAATCATCGCCAATGCCGCCATCGACGATATCGTTGTCCGCTCCACCACTTAGTGAGTCGTCGCCGTCCTGCCCAAAGATTGTGTCATCGCCAGAACCGCCAATGATCGTATCGTTGTCACCCGGCAGGGCCGTGTTTTCCTGCAAGCTGACGTTGTCGATTGTCAGGACGGCAAAGCCCCCGCTGAAGTCCGGGTCTTCAAGCGAGAGCGACAACGTGGCGATATCTGTTGTAGGCGTGAACGATATGGTGATCGTTCCCATAGTGCCAGTGTTGTAATCGGTTGTGACATCCGCGCTGCCAAGCAACTGCACTCCGGGAGGAAGGCCATTATCGTCAGCCACTTGTCCCGCTGTCTCGTTGCCAAAGAGCAAGATTTGCAGGTTGTCCCCAAGAGGCGACGTGTTGTTGTATCCGCCTGCCGCTGCGTCCAGCGTGATGGTGTACGTGGTGCCCGCGACAAGCGGCGTGGCCAAATCCTGAGAGATACCCTCCTGAAACCCTGAGCCGTTGTTGACCAGCGACACGTAATTGGTGCCATCGGTCGGGGTCGCATTGGTGCTATATGTTGGTTCATACCCTGTGTCGTCAGACAGGTCCGGTGACGCAGTGTTCCAGCTGTACCAGTCAGGCAGGTTGCTGACCTGACCCCAAGATGTTGGCGTTGCACCCTCGAACGAACCGTCAGCGATCAGGTTGGGCCCGATAATGTCACCCGTGCCACCGTAAAGAGCATCGGCCCCAGTGCCACCGTCGATATAGTCGTTACCAGCGCCACCATCAATTGTGTCGCTGCCGTCATCGCCGATCAGAGAGTCGTTGTCTATGCCACCGTAAATCTCGTCGTCACCAAGGCCACCCGAGATCGTATCGTTGTCGTCTTGGCCGTTGGAAACGGCGATGCAAAATTAGGCCATGGTAGCGGCGGGATAGTCTCGCTGCGGGCGGAGTAAAATCCTGCCACTTTTCCCTTCTTGCATCGGCAGGGAGGGCGGGGAGATCTATACCGTGGAACTTTACAAGAAGGTTCGCTTGGCGTGTTCCGAGGGCATGAGCGCGCGGGCGGCGGCGAAGCATTTCAACATTTCGCGTGGGACGGTTGATAAGATGTTGGCCTTTTCGGTGCCGCCTGGCTACCGGCGGGACAAGCCGATCAGGCGGCCGAAGCTGGACGGGTTCACCGAGTTCATTGACGCCTGGCTTGAAGCCGACAAGGTCGTGCATCGCAAGCAGCGTCATACGGCCAAGCGGATATGGGAACGGCTTCAGGCCGAGCACGGCTTCACCGGAGGCTATACGATCGTCAAGGATTACGTGCGTGATCGCGAGCGGCGGACCCGGGAGATGTTTGTGCCGCTGGCTCATCCGCCGGGCCATGCTCAGGCCGATTTTGGCGAAGCGGTTGTCGTCATCGGCGGTGTCGAGCAGAAGGCGCACTTCTTCGTCATGGACCTGCCGCACAGCGATGCCTATTTCGTCCGGGCCTATCCAGCGGCGACGGCGGAGGCCTGGATAGACGGCCATGTCCGCGCGTTTGACTTCTTCGGCGGGGTGCCGCAGTCGGTGCTCTACGACAACGACCGCTGCCTGGTGTCGAAGATCCAACCGGACGGCACGCGCATCCGCGCCGCGCTGTTCAGCGGCTTGCAGTCGCATTACCTGTTTCGGGATCGCTATGGTCGGCCCGGGAAGGGGAACGACAAGGGCGCTGTCGAGGGGATGGTCGGCTACGCCCGCCGCAACCACATGGTGCCGATCCCCCACTTTGCCAGTTGGGACGATTTCAACGCAGACCTTGAAGGGCAGTGCCGCGCACGCCTGACGCGCATTCTTCGGGGTCACAAGGAGACGATCGGTGAGAGGTTGCAGCGCGATCTGGTCGCGATGCGCCCCCTGCCTGCCGCCCCGTTCGACGCCTGCGACCAAGCGGGCGGCAGGGTCAGCTCGCAGTCTCTCGTGCGCTATGACACCAACGATTACTCGGTCCCGGTCGCCTATGGCCACCAGGATGTCTGGATCCGCGGCTATGTCGATGAGGTCGTGATCGGCTGTCGCGGGGAGGTGATCGCCCGACACCCGCGCTGTTACGATCGCGAGGACATGATCTTTGATCCGGTTCACTACCTCCCGCTGATCGAGCGCAAGATCAATGCCTTGGACCAGGCCGCACCCTTGGCGGAATGGGACCTGCCCGAAGAGTTCCAGACTTTGCGCCGCCTGATGGAGGCGCGCATGCTCAAGATGGGGCGCCGCGAGTATGTGCAGGTGCTGCGTCTGCTCGAGACCTTCGAGATGGATGACCTGCATGCCGCCGTGAAGAAGGCCCTGAAGCTGGGCGCGGTCGGCTTCGACGCCGTGAAGCACCTCGTGCTTTGTCAGGTGGAGAAGCGCCCCCCGAGGCTTGATCTCGATGTCTACCCCTACTTGCCGCGGGCGAATGTCGAGACGACGCGGGCGGCCAGCTACATGGCCTTGATGTCGGAGGCGGCGGAATGACCGAGGCCCCGAAGATCCTGCTTGCCCACCATCTGAAGACGCTGAAGCTGCCCACATTCTTGCGGGAGCACGAGAAGGTTGCGCGTCAATGCGCCGCCGAAGGACTGGACCATGTCCAGTTCCTGTCGCGCCTCGTGGAACTGGAACTCATTGACCGCGAGCGGCGGATGGTCGAGCGCCGCATCAAGGCCGCGAAGTTCCCGGCCACCAAAAGCCTCGACAGCTTCGACTTCAAGGCGATCCCGAAGCTGAACAAGATGCAGGTGCTGGAACTGGGGCGTTGCGAATGGATCGACCGGCGTGAGAACGTGATCGCCCTCGGGCCCAGCGGAACCGGCAAAACCCACATTGCACTGGGCTTGGGACTGGCAGCCTGCCAGAAGGGCATGTCTGTCAGCTTCACCACCGCCGCCGCGCTGGTCAACGAGCTGATGGAGGCGCGAGACGAACGTCGGCTGCTGCGCGTCCAGAAGCAGATGGCTGCCGTGAAGCTGCTGATCATCGACGAGCTCGGATTCGTGCCCCTGTCCAAGACCGGCGCCGAGCTGCTTTTTGAGATGATCTCCCAGCGCTACGAGCGCGGCGCCACGCTGATCACCAGCAATCTGCCCTTCGATGAATGGACCGAGACCTTCGGCACCGAGCGGCTGACCGGCGCGCTCCTCGACCGGTTGACCCACCACGTCAACATCCTCGAGATGAACGGCGAAAGCTATCGCCTCGCGCAAAGCCGCGCACGCAAGCCCGGCGAAAACATCAACTGATCCAAAGCCCAGACTTGGACCTGACGGTCCAAGGCGGCCAGTCACCCGCCAGCTACATGGAGAGCGCGGCTGACTGGCCGCCGCTCATCACCCGCGTCCCGCGTAAACCCAAAGTGGCCCAGTTTTGCGCCGCCCCGTGGCCTAATTTTACTCCGCCGTTGACAGCCGTAGATCGTGTCGTTGCCGCCATCGCCGCTCAGAACGTCGGCGTTGTTGTTGGGCGCGAGGTCCGTGCCGTCATTGGCCAACTCATAGGGCGTGTAGAAGGGGTAGTCCGGGTTGGTGGGCGCCACATCGCCATAGATCACGTCGCCGTCGGCACCGCCCGAGATCGTATCGTTGCCTTCGTTGCCTTCGAGCGAATCCGCCCCGGCGTCGCCATACACCTCGTCGTCGTCAAAGCCCGCATCAACCGTATCGGCCCCGTCACCCCCCAGAATGACATCGTTGTCATCGCCGATCAGGATGCTGTCATTGCCGATGCCGCCATCAACAGTATCGCGGTCGTTGAACGCATCCGGATCGGCCGGGTAGTAAAGCGGGTTGCCGGGCGCGCCATAGCCTTCGTCCGGCAGGCCGGTGCCGAGCGAGGTGCGCGTGTTGATGACATCGTCACCTGCGCCGCCAAGCACACTGTCATTGCCCTCAAAGCCGATGATGGTGTCATTGCCATCGCCGCCAAGGACGGTGTCATTGCCCGCGCCTGCATCAAGGCTGTCATTGCCGCCTTCGCCGTAAAGCTGGTCATTGCCTGTGCCGCCCACGACAATGTCATCGTCTGCCCCAGCGAAGATCTGGTCATTCCCGCTGCCACCTGACAGTGTGTCATTGCCACCGTCGCCTATGATCGTGTCATCGCCATCTTCGCCAAAGATGGAATCCGCGCCTGCGACCGCATCGTCGCCATCGAGGTAATCATTGCCGGTGCCACCGAAGATGGTGTCATTGCCATCCTGACCGAAGACCGTATCGCTGCCCGCGCCACCAAGCACGCTGTCATCGCCGGTCCAGGCGAAGACCTGGTCGTTGCCGTCACCCGCATCGACGGTGTCGTTACCAGTGCCCGCGTCGATCCAGTCCGACCCGCCGTCGCCCGAGATCGAGTCGGACCCGTCACCGGCCACGAGGCTGTCATCGCCCACGCCGCCGATCAGTGTGTCATTGCCGATCCCACCGACCAGCGTGTCGTTGGAGGGCAGGAACTGCCCGTCGGCTTGAACCAGGTCAATATATTCAAGACCCGTGGTGTTGGCGTAGACTTGATTCTGAACACCCGGAGTGTTGGACGAGGTCCAGGTGATCTGGTCGCCATTGTTCACAGCGATGTCGAAGGACCAGTAGACGTTGCCCACCTGAGTTGGTCCCAGCTGGACAAGCCAGGCATTGCCGGTTTCGCCGGTCGTTTCGTTCACGATATCGGACTGGGCAATCGCGTGGATCGAGGTGCCCGCCAGATAGGTGGTCGCGCCGATCGTGATGTCCTGCGTCAGAACCTGCGGCGCACCGGCATCCTGCGTGCTGCCGGCACTTGAGTTGAGGTCCTCGAAGGCAGTCTCATCATCCGTGACCTGCACATTCGTGCTGGCGGCACTGCTGTCAAAGACAAAGGTGCCATTGTTGAGAATGCCTGTGTTGCCGGAGCTCTCCAGCGCAAAGAGTCCGAACTGTCCGCCGGTCGTGCTGGCTGGACCGTCACCGATCAGCAGGTCGTTGCCATCTTGACCTTCAACAGAGTCGTTACCTGCGCCGCCGAATAGCGTGTCATCGCCAAGCCCTGCGAATATGGTATCGTCTCCGTCACCGGCAAGGATCGAGTCCGCATCGGTGCCTCCCGGTCCGTCGCCACCATCGACAACGTCGCCGTCTGGGTCACCGGTATAAGAGCCGTTGATCAGATCGTTGCCTGCAGTCCCTTCGACAATGAAATCGCGCCCATCCGGAATGCCAAGCGCGACAAGTTCGTCGACTGAATCCACCTGGCTCGCCAGAACTCCGACAAGCGTGATGCTCTCGCCGCCCGGGAAGGTCAGGATCGCGTCGCCTGTTCCGTCACCGTTGGTGTCTGTGACGGTGACATCGCTTGTGCTGACCGGTGTTGTCCCACCATCCGAGGTCAGGCCAGAGACGTCCAATTGGTCATTGGTCGTGCCATCGCCGCTATCGGTCAGATCAAACCCTGTGACAGTATCGCTGCCTGATCCATCCCTCAAAACGACAGTGTCGCGTCCGCCTCCTAGTGTGACATTCTCGATCTCGGTAAATGTCACGCCGTTCGTGCCCTGGGTGATCGTCCCGGCTTCGGCACCGGACAGGTCAACCGTCGCACCGGTTGTCAGAGCACTCAGATCGACCGTGTCGAAATCGGTGCCAGTGGTGACAGTTTCACCACCCGCGATGGTGTCGGTCCCGAACCCGTCGTTTAAGACAAACGTATCGGCATCCGAGCCACCCGACAGGCTGTCATTGCCGTCGCCGCCGATGATGGTATCCTGACCGTCACCGCCAAAGATCAGGTCATCGCCGTCACCACCGTCCAGCAGGTCGTCGCCCTGCGCACCGTCGATGGTGTCGTTCCCCAGCCCGCCCTCGACGGTGTCCGCGTCGCCGCCACTCTGGATTGAATCGTTGCCCGCGCCGCCGAAAATCTGGTCATTGCCCGACCCGCCGCCCAAGGTTTCGTTGCCGCTGCCGCCAAAGATCGTGTCGTTGCCAGCCTGACCTTCGAGCGTGTTGTCGCCCGTGGTTGCCGAGGCATTGAACAGATCGTCACCTTCGCGGCCGTCGATATAGAGTGCGGCGCTCTCGGTTCCTGCGTTGATCGTGTCCGCACCTGACCCAAGATAGACCTGTTCGATCTCGGTATAGGTGATGGTGCTGCCCGCACCCGTGATCGTTCCGTTTTCTGCGCCGCCGACGGTCAGGGTCACCGGCGTTGAGCCACCGACTTCCAGCCGGTCCAGATCCTGCCCACTTGTGGTTGTCTCGCCACCTGTGACTGTGACATCGCTGAGCGTCTGGATCGAGATCAGGTCGGCATCGGCCCCGCCATCCAGCGTGTCATTGCCGCCGCCCACCGAGAAGATCGTATCGTTGCCATCGCCACCAAGCAGCAGATCGTTGCCGGTAAAGGCCGCGACATAGTCGTTGCCCGCGCCGCCATCGACGGTGTCATTGCCATCGCCGCCAACGAGGCTGTCATTGCCCGCACCGCCAAGAATGCTGTCATCACCGGTTCCGGTTGTAACAGTGTCGTCGCCGCCTCCTGCGTCGATATTCTCGTTCCCAGCGCCACCGTTCACGATGTCGGCTTGATCGGTCAGGATCAGCCGTTCGATTTCCGTAAAGGTAATTGTGTCAGTGCTGGCGTTGTCGTCGATGCTACCGAATTCGCTCCCCGCGAAATCAACGGCCACCGCTGTGGTGACCGCGCTCAGATCGATGGTGTCGAAATCATTGCCAGAGGTCGTGGTCTCGCCGCCCGCAATGGTATCCTGGCCGAAGCCATTGTTGACGATGAACGTATCGGCATCCGCGCCACCATCCAACTGGTCGTTACCAGCGCCGCCATCAATCGAGTCATTGCCAGCACCGCCTGTCAGCGCATTGTTTGCAGCGCTGCCAATAAGCGTATCGTCTCCCGATCCACCGATGACATTTTCGATGTTGCTGAAGGTTGTACCATAGCTGCCGACCCCATCGCCCAGATTGACCTCAAAAGCGAAAGCAGAGACGAGCGAGTTTCCGATGTCATATACGTCGACACCGTCGCCTCCGTCGAAAACGTCGGCGCCTGACCCGGCCATCAAAGTGTCGTTGCCTGCGCCGCCGTCCAGGGTGTCCTGATTCGCGCCGCCATCGAGCAGATCATCGCCCGCGCCACCGAATATTGAGTCGTCACCCGCACCGCCCAGGATGCTGTCATTGCCCGTGCCACCGTACAGGATGTCGTTTCCGCCCATCCCGTCAATGGTGTCATCACCCGCCCCACCATCGATGATGTTGCTGAGCGTGCCGTGATGGGTGGCGTCATAGCCGGTCAGCGAGTCGTTGAACGCGGATCCGAGGATTTCGTCGATGCCGACAATCGTGTCGTTCTCGGCATGGCCGCCAGCCGCAAATCCAGCCGCACCACCGCCATCGAGAACGATGGTGACCGCTGCATCCGACGCGCTGTAATCGGCAAGGTCGGACTCCTCGTTGCCTTGCAGAAAGTCTCCACCGGCCCCACCGATCAGTGTGTCTTGACCAAGGCCACCGATCAGGCTGTCGCTGCCAGTGCCGCCGTCAAGGACATCATTTCCGGTCCCCGCGACCATACTGTCATTACCGTCCCCGCCATAGAGGGTGTCACTGCCAAACTGACCAAGGATCGTGTCGTTGCCGGCATCGCCTACGAGACGATCGCGCAGCCCTTCCGCACCGTAGACCACGGTCTGGTTCGGCGCACCTGCGATGACTTCCAGCCAGTAGCCATCCGTGTCACGGAGCACCCAATTGTGATCTGTAAAGGTCGCTTGGACATGGGTGTCGCCAGCTTGGATCGTGGCGTAGGGTGCCGCCGTGCCAGATCCGTCGATCCACCAGAGTTCAATCGGACCATCAGCGCTGTTGGTGACCGTGAGATTGGTCGCTGTGAGGCCAGGGCCGGATGCGTAATCCGACAGGTTGTACCATTGGCCATCGCCAAGGATCAGGTCGTTGTCATTGCCGCCCTGAAGCGTATCGTTGCCCTGTCCACCTTGAAGGTTATCGGCCCCGTCGCCGCCTAGAATCTCGTCAGCACCAGAGTTGCCGCTAAAGGTGTCGGCGCCATCGCCACCGTAGACAACGTCGTTGCCGTCGCCACCGTAGACAAGGTCATCTCCAGCCCCGTCAAGAATAGTGTCTTGGCCAATGCCGCCATAAACCTTGTCGTTGCCAGCACCCGCGAGAATGTAGTCATTGCCCGAACCGCCGACAACTTCGTCCGCGCCGGCCCCCGCGTCGATCGTGTCGTTCCCCGCGCCACCCATGATATCGTCGTTGCCGTCCCCGCCAACGATGCTGTCTGCGCCGCCCGCGGCCTCCAGCCCCTCGTACAACTGCACGTTGTCGATTGATGCACCGATTCCGCTGACATCGCCCAATCCCTGGAACACCAGCGTGTTACTGCCATTTCCAGAGCCACCGATCAGGTGAAATTCATAGTTTCTCCAACTTCCGTCGCTGGCATCGATGGTGCCAACGACATCCCCATTCCAGATCACCTGAAGCTGGTTGTCCTGCGTTGTCCCATCATTGATGTTGGATAGGTCCGCGGCGTCGAAACTCAGGACATAGACCTGCCCGTCCTGCACGCCTGCGACAGTCTGGCTGACAGTGCTCTGCTGCCCGGGATTGCCTTCGAGATCGAGCCAGTTGCTCCCGTCAGTCGCGGTCAGCCCGCCGCGCCCATCGTTGTGGAATTCGATCGGAAAGCCATTCGCATCGGTCCAGCCTGGTGCGGCTCCTGCACCGCTAAAGCCCCAGCCTGTTGTCGTCATTCCGGTCGTGTCCTCGAAGGACCCGTTGACGATCAGGTTCGGCCCGCTGGCAATGAAATCGTCGCCCGAGATCGTGTCGTTCTGCCATTCGCCGTTGATTGTGTCAGCGCCCGCTCCGCCGAACGCGACATTGTTGCCGCCGCCCAGATTGATCTGGTCGTTTCCGCCTTCGCCGTGCACGGTATCATTGCCGTCATTCGACCAGACCGTGTCATTGCCATCGCCCGCGCGGATGGAATCGCCGTCGCCCTCGCCGATGGCATCGCCATTGTCGACCCAGTCCCCATCAGCGTCGAAATAGAACTGGCCGATCTGGTCGCCGCCCGCCGTACCCTGCACGATGCCGTCATTCGACAGGGTGACCACTTGTTCGATACCCGTGAAGGTCAGTGTATCACCGGAATTGAAGGTGACGGTTCCGCTTTCAGCCGTGGAGTAGGTGATGAAATCAACATACGAGACATACAGAGTGTCGAAATCATCTCCGGTCTCGCCGCCATCGATGGTATCGCCAGCATTGCCGTAGATATGATCGCCGTCGCTGCCGCCGTTGATCAGGTCAGCACCCTCGCCACCGGTCAGGGTGTCGTAGTTTCCGCCACCGAAAATCGTATCGCTGCCCAGATCGCCGAGAATTCGGTCGTTCTCCGAGCCACCGTCAATATAGTCGTTTCCGGCCTGACCATCGAGGTAGTCCAAGCCCGCCTCACCGAAGATCGAGTCGTCACCACCACCACCAAAAACAAGGTCATTGCCGGTGCCAGCGTAGATCGTATCGGCGGAGGCGTCCTCATAACCACCCTCTAGATGGTCGGCCCCGTCGCCGCCAAAAATCAGGTCGGCGCCTGCGCCGCCATTGGCGAAATCGTCGCCCGACCCTGCGTCTATCGTATCGTTGTCGGACTCGCCAAAGAGTTGGTCTGCACCTGTACCACCGTACAGTTCGTCACCGCCACTTCCGCCATAAAGGATATCGGCCCCATCACCGCCATCCATTTGGTCGGCTCCGCCGTTGCCGTAGAACGTGTCATTTCCGGCCATGCCTTCCATGCGGTCATCGCCGGAATTGCCATCAAACAGTTCGTCTTCTGCTGATCCGGTCACCCGGTCGCCGCTTTGCGCACCTGAAATGGTGGTGAAGTAATCCAGCAGGGTGCTGCCGCCGAAATTGGCGTTCACCCCGGTGACGCCAGCTTCGCCGATTGTGTATGTGGTCGCGCCATTGACAATTGAAACGACGCCCGTTGTTTGGTCGACGGTGACCGAATACGTTGCGTCCAGCGCCGAGAAATCGAGCGTATGGCCTGTTCCGGTTTCGGTGATACCGGACCAGAACGCTGCCGAATTCCAATTCGACGTCGTGACAATATAGATGGCCATTACTCTGCTACCTCAGGCGAAAAACTGCGCATTTTTGTTAACGACGGCAATGCGCGCAGCTTTAAGGGCAGCAACGAACCTGTTGGCCTTCTGTCTGCCTGACACCGTGCACCGATCATCAACTCGTACGCTCCAGTACTGAACTTCGGGTCTGGGGCGCGCCCGGGCGGCGGCTGGCGATAGCGATTTAGACGCTCCCCAAACCCTTCAGTATCTGGAAATTGCGGCTACAATTCTAAACGACTTGGGCAGGACTGTGTTCTATTCATTCGATTTTGGAAACAGTGCCTCAGCAAACCGAAGACTGAACTGGCTGCGGCAACACTGTGCGAACACGTGGCGGCATCTTGATCGGAACCGAGGCGCGATGTCGGTGATTGTGCCTTTTCAAATCTCGAAGGTGTCGGGACAAGTCATCGCGCGGCGCAAACTCCCGTGCCGATGCTCCATAGCTCGCCTGCGCTTCTGAGACATCAAGGCGGGGGAACAGGGCGAATATCTCGCGCCGCGCGGCGGGCGCAACCGCGGCCAAGGCAAACTTGCCGGGATAAAAGCTTTCTGAGGCTGCACCGTTCGCGAACACTATCTGATGTTGGTCAAACATCAGGTGCAGATAGGTGACCTCTCGGCAGCCTTTCATGATCCGCGCCGCACCACCTTGCATATCCGCAAGCCAAGTGGCGCGGACAAGCCGCTCTTCGCCATTGATCCGCAGCAAAATCCCGTGCTGCGGTGAAACGGCAAGGCAGCTTTCGCCGCCAGTCAGCTTTGGCGAAAGCTGGATCGGCAGCAGTTTCGGGTTTCGGGCTAGATCGTGCTGACTGACGGACCGCCGACCGATCCAACGCAAGACCTGTACGCCATTGTCTTGCGTGATGATACGGTCACCGACCCGAAGCGTATCAATCGGCCGCTCCCCGGTTTCGGTCAGGATACGTGTACCGGACACGAAACACACCACACCAGTGTTTTCAACATTGAAAAAGCTGGTGCTTGCGGTCTCGTTGGTGAACACCAACCCGCCATCGCCAAATTGGGTGTTGTCGCTGTAATCCGCGCCACCAATCCCGTCATTGGATTGGTTCAGGATGCCGTCATCCCGGTAGTCGGCGGTTAGTTCCCAGATATCGTCGTAATAGGCCGACAGGTCGACGAAGTCATTGTTTGCACGATCTCCATCCGTGAGCGTGCCCGTATTACCGACGTTGAAGTCGCTGATCGTGTCAAGGCCATCGCCGGTCGTATAGACAAAGGTGTCGTTACCGTCGCCGCCTGTCAGGGTGTCGTTGCCAGCACCACCAAAGACAAGGTCATCGCCGCCACCTGCATCGATGCTGTCGGCACCATCCGCACCCATGTCAACTATCGACAGGACAGGGTTCGTCAAAGCCACGTCAGAGCCGGCGTTGACTGTATCGCCGTTGGGCGTGACGTCCTCGATGACGATCGTTGTGGTCGTGTCGGTAGCGGTAAAGCTGTGGGTATAGCTTTGCGCGCCCACCATATCGGCTGGGATGGTGATGGTCTGATTACCGATTTGCAGGACATGTGCGCCCTGTTCGGTACCGATATGCTCCAGGTCGAAGGTGAGTGTGTAGGTCTCTCCGATCTCGGTTTCCAGCGTATAGGTCAACGTTCCGCCGACAGTTGCGCCAAACCCGAAGTGATAGCTGTCCGAGCCAAAGTCCTGCACGCCCGCGCCAACGACCGGCGCGGTCAGAGAGATCGCCACATCTACCGGCGTGTCGCCATGGATGGTGTCGTTGCCCAAACCGCCCGAAATCGTGTCGGCACCGCCGCCCCCCGCGATCACATCAGCACCACCGCCGGCATCGATCAGGTCATTGCCCGACCCGCCGGTGATCATGTCATGAGTGTTGCCAGCGTTGATCGTGTCGTTGCCCGCATCGCCGTGCAACTGGTCGCCGTATTGCACCAGTTCACCGCTGGAGTTGATCACATCATCGCCGTCACCGCCGTAAACAGTGTCATAACTCTGCTGTACGGTGATTGTGTCGTTGCCTGCGCCGCCCTCGATGTAGTCGGTATCGCTGGCGCCCGTGCCCGTCCCGGTGATGCTATCGTTGCCACCTCCGCCAAAGATCGTGTCGGCGCCGTCGCCATCCGTGATCACATCCGCGCCCACGGTGTTATGCAGCGAGATATTGTCCAGAATGACGCCCATGCCGTTGTCATCGCCGACCTCGACAAAGCGCAGCGTATAGGTGCCCGCCGTGGGCAAGGCCGCATCCAGCGTGTAGGTTTCCCAGCTTCCAATACTGGTTGGCACGATCGTGTCGGTCGCGATCACCGCGCCCGTGTCGTCAAGAACCTGAACGGTGACCCCGTCGACGCCCGCGGTAGCGCCGGTGCGGGCCGCCACGTCGAATATGACCGATGTCGAACCGGCCTCGGTGATGGTGAAATTCTGCTCCAGCACACCCAGCGACCCGCTGGGCCCGTCGATTTCGAGCACTGTATTGGTGGAGCCATTGCCAAGGTAGATGTCCTCGGTGCCAAGCTCTGTCCCGCCAGCGCCCCAGCCGGCATAGCGCGCCCCGAAATCGCCATTGGTGATCGAGGCGTCAACGTTGTCGCCATGGATCAGGTCGTTGCCCGCGCCGCCATCCAGCGTGTCGGTGCCACCGCCACCATAGACCGTGTCGGCCCCTGTGCCGCCGAAGATCGTGTCTTCGCCTGTTCCGCCAAAAAGCGCATCGTCGCCGTTGTTGCCGGTGATCAGGTCATTGCCGTCGCTCCCGGCAATGGTGTCATTGGCGCTTGATCCATTCTCAGGAAGAGTAGTGGTGAAGAATATGTTGCCTGAGGTGGGTACGACGCCTTCGCCTTCGATGTTGAAGGATTGTGTGTTGCCCGATGCGTAAGTGATCGTGACCGAAACGGTGTATTGGTTTCCTCCGCTTGAGGTCGTATCCAACCTCAGCCCGGTATACGGTTCCGACAAGACGATCCTGTCCAAGCCGTAGTCGAAACTGCGAATGGCCAGCGTGTTGGTGGTGTTCGTCGTTGCGACCAGAATGTAGTCCGCCACACCGTCGCCTGTGCGGTCTCCGTCCAGGCCTTCGTCCAGCGAGATCCTGCTGTTGGAAGACGGTTCTGCCAACCATCGGAAATAGTTGCTACCCGACGTGCCGACAGCAGATTGCCCATTCGCCACATCGACAAAGCTCAGCGGAGAAAACCCGGTGCCCCCGTCAAGCGTGTCGTTTCCGCTACCGCCAACTATGACATCGGCGTCGGCACCACCAAAGACAATGTCATCGCCGGCACCCGCGAGGATGGTGTCATTACCGGCAAAGCCATTGATGACGTCACCGTCGCCACTTGTGCCCAGCACACCAAGGGAATCGTTGTTGTCGACCCGGTCTCCCTGAGGATCGCCTGTGTAATTCACGTCGATCAGATCAGCGCTGGGGGTTCCGTTTACATACCCATCTGGGTCCGGCACCGCTGCTGTTGTGACGGTGACATAGCCGACATCCGTGATGCCGTTTCCGTCTGTCACCTCGTATGTAAATGTCGACGCGGTCAGGTCGCCATCCGTCACCACCGAGAAGGTGCCATCGGAATTGAGCGTGACAGCCTCGCCAGTGCCGAAAGTGACTGTGTCGCCCGCCACCACATCAACACCGTTGATCTTTGTAACGGTCAGCCCTAGGCCCGAGTAATCGGTATCATTCGCAAGGACGTCGAGGACCGCTGGGCTGTTCGGCTCGAGTTCGATTTCGTCCGCGAAGGCGATAGCAACGGTTTGCAGACTGTTTGCGGCAATCAGGAAGTTGGAATCGACTGCGCCATCTCCACCATCGGCGATACCGATCTTGATCGTATTTTCGACCCCGGCATTGACCGGGGCTTTCAACGCCATCGTGATGGTGAAGCCATCCATCTCGGTGTTGTAAAAATTGGATGCCGCAGAGTTGTCGACGTAGAGGTTGGAATTGACTGTTGTGTTGACTGTGTCGATCGAAACCGTGTCAACGGCCGGGGTCAGCTCGACAACTCTCCCGTTGATCATGACGGCGATAACGTCATTGAAACCGCCATTGACGTATTCGAGGTACTCTTCCGACGAAAAGACGAATTGCATCGTCAGGAAGTCATTGTCCGGGATAAAGACGGCATTGAAAATGACAGCGTCGAACGTTGCGTTGCCAGACATCGTCGTCAGGTCTGGGTCGCCCGCACCGCCGTAACTGGTACTCGTTTCTTCCTGCGTATTTGTGTCTGTGGTGCCGCTGGAATTCGTGAAATCCGCAACATTACCGGTTGAAAAAATCACACCGCTGTCGCTTGGAACCACGCCGGGCGACGTTGTGAGGCCATCGCTGTAAATGCCGGTCTGGCCCGCCGTGCCTGTCAGGGTGGACGATACAACCGTAATGCCGGGCCCGAAAATCGAATCAGCGACCAGGGATGCATCAGGCGTCTGCGTGATATTGAGTTCGGTCGCAATGGGCATGTGATGTCGGTTCCCGGATCTGCGACCGGCTTAGCGGCTTTGAATTCTGAGGGGGTAAACCGTCAGAGCGCCTGTGCCTCGTGTATCGGGATGCGATTGGCAAAGTCTGGCAGGCTGTGTCATTGTCGCTGGTCCCATTCGAAAGAGGCTCGTTCAGACACTTCAACGGACAGGACAGGCGGCGCTTTAGGCGAAACCGATCAACTATCGGACAGGTTATTGTCCGAGGGCCACAGATCGACACTTGGCTTGATGGTCTGTCAGACGGACTCGGGAAGATAGATTGTCGGATCGAACAGCGCTGGTTTCTGCACCGCTGCGCCGCCATGCAGCGCGGTCTCGGTCATCGTTGCGACCAACATTGTGCACAGCGCCCGCAATGGCGTCGCGACCACCATCGTCACATAGCCATCAGCCAAGGCCGCGCGGCTGTCTTCGGTCAGTTCATTGACGATCAACGCCACCTTGCCCGGAGGGCGCGTCTCGCGCAGTGCTGCAATTGCGCCTTCCATCCCGCCACCGGCCACGTAAATCCCGGCAAGATCGCCATGGCGCTGCAACAGGTCGAGCGTTGCTTCATAGGTGACTTGCCGCGTCTCAAGATTGACGCTCGTGTCGGTGATCGTGATCTGCGGACAGTGCTCGCGCAGTGCGGTACGAAAGCCGGTCTCGCGCAGCCCCTGTCCGTGCCACCTTGCTCCGCCCACCATCACCGCAACGCGGCAGGGGCGCTGTAACTGGGTTGCCATCATCCATCCGGCCAGCCGCCCCACCTTCATGTTGTCGAGCCCGAAATATCCCGCACCCGCGCGGCCCGCAAAATCGTTGAGCAGGGAAAAGACCGGAACACTCTGATCGGCAAGCACTTCCACCAGTCGGATCATCGTGGGGTGGTTGATGGCTGTGGCAGCGACAGCTGTGCTTTGCACCGCGGCGGATCGGATGGCCTTTGCGAAATCATCGGGCGCTTGGGACGGCGAGAAGTGGATGTGCGGCGTGACGTTGGCCTCGGACTGGGCGTCACAGGCCGCCCTGATCTCCGTTGCAAACTGCTGGTAAAACGCTTGCGAAGGTTTGTGCAGCACAAAGCCAAGGGTCAGCTTCGGTTGCCCAGCCAACCCCATATGCGATGCGTGATCGGGCAGGGGATAGCCAATCTGTCGGGCCGCCTCCAGAACCCGCGCGATGCTGCGCTTGGAGACATTGGCCCGCCCATTCACAACGCGATCCACGGTTGCCACGCCGACACCGGCGGCTGTGGCCAAATCCTGAAGTGTTGGGAGTCTCGGCATGATGTGAATCCATCAATGAAAAGGTCTGAACTGATGTAAACTGATGGCTTTCGCTTTGCAAAATCTTTGCCGGATCGGTGTTCCCCCGTAACGTGATCGCCAACACACCCAAATTCGGATCTGAGGATCATGGCAAAACGCGATTATTCCCTGCTGGGGCCCAATGCCCGTCACGCTGTCGAAACCGGGCTTGCGGCGGCAGAGTGGTATCACACCGACATCCCGCGCAAGCAGATGAAAGAGCTGATGCAGCGGTCGGATCAGCCCGCTATCCGCGACACGATCCTCCTGTTCGCCAGCATGATCATCTTCGCCGCCATCGGCATCGCGCTGTGGCCGTCATGGTGGAGCGCGCCGTTCTGGCTGGCGTATGGCGTGCTCTATGGTTCGGCCATGGACTCGCGTTGGCACGAATGTTCTCACGGCACCGCCTTCAAGACGCGCCACTACAACGACTGGCTCTACCAGATCGCCAGCTTCTGCATGGTCCGCAACCCGGTGTCCTGGCGTTGGAGCCATGCACGCCATCACACCGACACGATCATCGTGGGCCGCGACCCCGAAATCGTCGCCATGCGTCCACCTGCGCTGTTCCGGATTGCAGTGAATTTCCTAGGGATTTTAGACGCTTATGGCGGCTGGAAACGGATGCTCTACAACGCGTCAGGCCGAATCCACCCCGAAGAGGCCGACTATATCCCCAAACAGGAACAGCCCAAGGTGATCCGCATCGCCCGCATCTGGGTCGCGATCTATGTCGCGACCATTGCGCTTGCGCTCGCGATGGGATCAATCCTACCGCTTATGGTGATCGGTTTGCCCCGGCTCTACGGCGCATGGCATCATGTTCTGACCGGCGTCATGCAGCACGCAGGATTGGCCGACAACGTCACCGACCACCGACTGAATTCGCGCACCGTCTATATCAATCCGGTGTCGCGCTTCATCTACTGGAACATGAACTACCACGTCGAACATCACATGTTTCCGATGGTGCCTTATCACCGGCTGCCCGATCTGCACGACGCAATCAAACACGACTTGCCTGCGGCCAACACGTCGATGTGGCAAGCCTACGCCGAAATCCTGCCCGTCCTCCGTCGCCAACTGGCCTATGAGGACGTGTTCCTGAAACGCGATCTGCCGCCCACCGCGAAACCCTATCGCGAGGATTTTCACGCAGCCGCCCTCGGCGCTGCTGCCGAATAACCCAAGCCCAAAAAACGAAAAGGAAGGACCCAGCATGCCCTGGATCGACGCCTGTGCGACCGATGACATCGACGAAGAAGACCTGATCCGCTTCGATCACGAGGATCGCACATTTGCCATCTACCACAGCCCCGATGGCGAGTATTTCTGCACCGATGGCCTGTGTACGCACGAGCACGTGCATCTCGAAGACGGGCTGGTGATGGACTATGAAATCGAGTGCCCCAAGCACAACGCCACCTTCGATTACCGCACCGGAGAGGCCAAACGCGCCCCCGCTTGCGTGAACCTGAACACCTACAAGACCAAGGTCGAAGGCGGCCGTGTTTTGATCGAGGTGTGACCGTGGGTCTCTATCACAAACGTCCCACAGTTGCTGACCTGCGCGCACGCAAGGCGCGCGGCGACAAGCTGACCATGCTCTTCGTCGAAACCCCGGACGAGGCCCGCGCTGCGGCGGCGGCAGGCATCGACATGCTGTCGATCATCGCGCCCCGCTGGACTCCCGACATGCGCGCGGCGGCAGGCGACTGCTTTGTTCAGGTCGGCTTGCTCTACGGTGAACTTTGCACCGGCGAAGACTACCTGCGCGCCGCCCATGCCGCGATGCAGACCGGCGGCGATTGCGTCTACTGCTCGGCCTCTCTCGACATCCAGAAACTGCTTTGTGACAACGGCATTCCCGTCGTCGCGCATGTTGGGCTGATCCCGTCGCAATGCACCTGGACTGGTGGCTTCAAAGCGGTGGGCAAAACCGCAGACAGCGCCAAGGCGGTCTGGGATCATGTCAAACGGCTGGAAGAGATCGGCTGTTTCGGCGCAGAGCTTGAAGTGGTGCCGGATCGCGTGGCCGAACTAATTTCGCGGAACACGTCGCTTCTGATGCTGGGCATGGGGGCGGGCGGCCATGCAGATGCGCAATACCTTTTTGCCGAGGATGTTTTGGGTCACGGCACCAACAAACAACCGCGTCATGCCAAACGCTACCGCAATTTCGCAGCGGAATTCGCCCGACTGCAAGACGAACGCATCGCGGCCTTCGGAGAGTTTATCGCGGATGTGAAAACCGGCACCTATCCCGCGCCCGAGCATTGCGTGCCGATCTCTGACAGCGAGTTCGATGCCTTCCGTGCGGCGGTTAAGGGCTGACGCCGATTGCGTCCGATCTCAGCCATCCCGGCTGGGATCGTTCGGATTGCTCGAAAACAGCGCGATCTTGTTGCCCTGCGGGTCGCGCAGGTAGCTCACGTAAAAGCGCGGACCGTAAGAGGCGCGAAAACCCGGTTGCCCTTCATCCGACCCACCTGCCACCAAAGCGGCGGCGTGCAGTTCGCGGACCTGCGCCTGATCGGTGGCCTCGAATGCCACCATCGTCCCGTTCCCGGCCGAGGCGGGCTGCCCATTGAACGTGGGTTTGACATAAAAATCCGGGTGAACAGGGGCCTCTCCCGGCGGCACCGGCAGAGCAAAACTCAGCCCCTCGGAGCCTTGGGTCATGCTATAGCCAAGGGCAGGGAGGAACGCCGAATAGAACCGCTTGGCCTGTTCGATGTCATCTGCACCAACGGTGACATAGGCGATCATAGGGGTGGTCCTTTGGTGGGTCGAGTGCTGCCAGCATGACAGTTTTTCGAAAGGATTGAAGGACTGTTCTCTAAATCCAGTGCGCCATGCCTGTGCTATGCACAGGCAGCGCCCGAACCGCCCCCACGGGGCGGGCGCTTCTCGCCCACCCCTCGGTTCGGGCGCGACGCTGGTTCGAAGCTGAAAAGACAAGAAGGTCGGAGGATCAACGCAACCCCCGGATCACCTCACGCGCTTTCTCTATCAACGGTTCCTCCACCGCCGACAAAATTGCGATCCGATCAAACACATCAGGCCGCGCTGCCAAGTTCGCTCGCAGTGCCCCGCCGAAGGTCATCCGCAACTCCGTCCCGATGTTGAACTTGCAGATCGCACTGGTCCGCGCGAGGTCTTGGCGGAGGTCATGCGGCAAGCCGGACCCCCCGTGGATTACCAATGGCATGTCCGTCACAGCTTCGATCCGGGCCAGCCTGTCGCGGTCGATCTGCGCCACCTGATCCGTTTGAAGATGCACATTTCCGATAGACACCGCGATCGCATCGACGCCGGTCTCGTCGGCAAAACGAGCTGCCTCGTCCGGGTCGGTTCCGTGCGACTCCGCACCGTCCGCATAGCCCACAAACCCGATCTCACCTTCGCAGGACACACCGGCCTGATGGGCCATCTCCACAATGGCCTTCGTCTGCGCGATGTTTTCCTCCAAGGGCAGGCGCGAGCCGTCGAACATCACCGATGTGAACCCCAGCGCAATTGCCTCCGCGCATTCTGTAACGCTGGTTCCGTGGTCCAGATGGGATACGACCGGCACCGAAGCCCCATCCGCCAAGGCGTGAAACATCGCCGCCCAGACGGACAGGGGCATATGCGCCCGCGCGCCCGGTCCAGCCTGAAGGATCACCGGCGCGCCTTCGGCCTCAGCGGCAGCGACATAGGCGCGGGCGTCCTCCCAGCCAAGGCAGACCAGCCCCGCCACCGCGTATCCATCCCGAAGCGCGGGCTGCAACACCTCGGCCAGCGTCGCACGGGTCATTTGAACTTGGCCACCATATCCATGATGCCTGGGATGGTGTGCAGTTGCTCGGCATGGGTCGGCTGGAAATACTGTTTGAGCGACCGTTGAGATAGCCCACCAAGGATAGTGAAGTAATACATCTCGTATCCCGGCAGTGCGCAGCAGGGGTGGTAACCCTTGTCGATCAGTACGGTTGATCCGTTCATGATGTGATACGCATCCCCCGGTTCATTATCGACCCGCTGAAGCATCTGCAGGCCCGAGCCATAATCCGGTTTGAAGCGGAAATTGTATGTCTCGTCATGCCGTGTCTCGTCCGGCAGGCGGTCGGTGTCATGCTTGTGCGACGGGAAGCCAGACCAGCCGCCCGCGCCTACGGTGAAAAGCTCGGACACCAGCAAGCGCCCGACACGATCATGGTGGTTCGCGCCGAGGATGTGCTTGATCTTGCGATGGGTCTTGGTGTCGTCGCTGCCGTATTGCACGAGGTCCAAGTCATCCTTGCGGATTGCAAAGGGTTGCAAGGCGGTTGCAAATTTTGCACCGGCGATGAACACCTCGGTCTCTGTCCGCGCGGTGATCCGGGCCCCTGATCCGGTCGGCACATAGACGCCTTCGGGGTCGCCATCCCAAACGTCCTCGCCCCGATGACCAATATCGGCAAAGGTCTCACCCGCCGTTTCCACGGTCACCGTCCCGGTCGCCGGCACGATGCAAGTCTCGTACGCTTCAAGACGGTAATCGTACGTTTCACCCGGCTTCAGCTTCACGATGTTGAAGTAGTTGAGCGGCACCAGCGGGTGATCAACATCAACGATCGGTTTGTTGCCATTGTTATGGGGGGGGATGTGCATAGGGCCTCCTGTCAGGCGCGGCGCATATTGGCATGCGCCATGAAATCTGTGATCTCGTTAAGCGTTGGCATCGCGGGCGCGCAGGCGACGCGTGCCACCACGATTGCAGCAGCGGCAGAGCCTTGGCGCACCGCTTGGGCAATTGGCTGACCATCCGACAGAGCGGCCAGAAAACCCGCCATGAAACTGTCGCCCGCGCCGGTTGGTTTCAGCGCTTGGGTCCCGAAAACACCCGTCCGGGTCTCGTCCTCGGGCGTGATGGTGATCGCGCCCAGCTCGCCCATCTTGTAGACGACAATCTGCGCGCCTTCGCCGATCAAAGACCGCGCTTTCTCAAGCCCTTGGCCTTCGGTTCCGGCCATGAAGTCGAACTCCACATCATTTCCGATAACGATGTCACAGAGAGCGGCCGCACGGGAATAGACGTCGGACGCTTCCTGCGCCGAAGCCCAGGAATAGGGCCGGTAATCCACGTCGAAAATCACAGGCAGCCCGACCGAATTTGCGCGCTCGAACGCGTGGAACGTGGCGCTGCGCGATGGTTCTGCCGCGAGCACCGTGCCCGTAGTGATCAGCGCCGAAAACCCGGCATAGGGCAGGGCCTCGACATCCTGCATCGTCATCGCGAAATCCGCCGCGTTGTTGCGGTAGATTACCGATTGTGTGTTCTCCAATCGGGTTTCCACCACCGCCAGCGAATTGCGCGCTTCACCTGCGACCGACCGCACGAAGCGACGATCAATCCCATAATTGTCCAGTTGTTTCAGGCAGTAACGCCCCACCGCATCGTCCGACACGCAGGTGACCAATGTCGCGTCGCAGCCCATTCGACACAAACCAGCGGCGATGTTGGCGGACGATCCACCAAGTGCTGCGGTGAATTGCACGGCGTCCTCGATTTCCGTGCCGGGAGGATCGGCATAAAGGTCCATTCCTGCGCGTCCAATCACGAGGAAGCCTTTGCCGTGGAGTCGGGCCAGATCTTTCATGGTCACACTCGTTTTGAGTTGCACGGGTTTGAACAGGACGATACAGATTTTGCAACCGGTTGCAAGATGCAGGGAGGAAGCCATGTCCGAGATCGGAATCGGCATCATCGGTGGGGGCTATATGGGCAAGGCGCACGCCGTTGCCATGGCGTCTGTTGCTGCCGTGTTCGACACAGCCTTGCGTCCCCGACTTGAGATGATCGCAGCCTCCAGCCTTGCCAGCGCAGAACGGTATCGCGCTTCTTTTGGCTTCAACCGCGCTGCACCTGATTGGCAAACGCTGGTCGCAGACCCCAAGGTCGACGCCGTGGTGATCGCGTCACCACAGGACACCCACCGCGCCATCGCTGAAGCTGCCATCGCGCTAGGCAAGCCGGTGCTGTGCGAAAAGCCGTTGGCAGATACGCTGGAGGACTCCCGCGCGATGGTCCAAGCGGCCGAGGCGGCGGGTGTGCCGAACATGATCGGCTTCAACTACATCCGCACCCCGGCCAGCCAGTTCGTCCGCCAGCTCTTGGCCGAAGGCACCATTGGCGATGTCACATGGTTCCGCTGCGAACATACCGAGGATTTCCTGTCCGACCCGTCAACGCCCTTCAACTGGCGCTGCACGGGGCTGGCGAATGGAAATATGGGCGATCTTGCCCCGCATCCGATCAATGCCGCATTGGCGCTGATGGGGCCGGTGACCAAGCTCTGCGCCGATCTTGAAACCGTGCACGCCAGCCGTCCCGGCGGCACCGTCGACAATGATGACCACGCGCAGATCATGGTGCGCTTCGCCTCTGGCGTGATGGGCCATATCTATTCCAGCCGCATCGCGACGGGTCGGAAGATGGGCTATGCCTATGAAATCACAGGCACCAAGGGCGCGATCCGGTTTGATCAGGAAGACCAGAACGCCGTTTGGCTGTACCTCGCCGAAGGGCCTGAGGCGACGCGCGGGTTCCGCAAAATCCTGACCGGACCGGCCCATCCCGACTACCTTCCGTTCTGCCTTGGGCCGGGCCACGGCACCGGCTATCAGGATCAGATCATCATCGAAGCCAAAGATTTCCTTACCGCCATCCACACTGGAAAGGCCGTCTGGCCCACCTTCCGCGATGGGCTGGCCGTGGCCGAGGTGATCGAAGCCATTCACGCCTCTGCCAATGGGGGCGGATGGAAAAACGTCAGCGATTTTCAGGAGACCACAGCATGACCATCCGCATCGGCAACGCTCCCTGTTCGTGGGGTGTCGAATTCGCAGGCGATCCGCGAAACCCGCCCTGGCGGCAGGTGCTGAGAGACTGCGCGGAGGCGGGTTACACTGGCATCGAACTGGGGCCGGTGGGCTTCATGCCCGAAGACCCGGTGGAACTGGGCGAGGCGCTGTCCGAATTCGGGATGGACCTGATCGGTGGCGTGGTGTTCCGCCCGTTCCACGATGCGAACAAGTGGGACGATGTGCTGGACGGTGTGAACCGCACGGCCAAGGCTCTTGCCGCGCATGGGGCGCGACATTTCGTGCTGATCGACTCGATCTCAGCCCGCCGTGCGCCCACCGCTGGCCGGGCCGACGAGGCCGAGAAGATGGGCGCGGATGAATGGCGCGCCTTTGTACAGCGCATTGAAATAGCGGCCAAAATTGGGGCCGAGGAGTATGGGCTGATCCCTTCGATCCATGCCCACGCAGCCGGGTTCATTGACTTCGAACCGGAACTGGAACGCCTGTTGGATGAAGTCGATCCAAGCCTACTCAAGATCTGCTTTGACACCGGCCACCACTCCTATGCCGGGTACGATCCGGTGGCGTTTATGCAGCGCCATATCGGCCGGATATCCTACATGCATTTCAAGGACATCGATCCTGCGGTGAAGGCGGATGTCGTGGCCAATCGCACCGATTTCTATAAGGCTTGCGGTCAAGGCATCTTCTGCAACCTCGGTCAGGGCGACGTTGACTTCCCGGCGGTGCGCAACGTGTTGCTGGACGCGGGTTTCGACGGCTGGTGCACGGTCGAACAGGATTGCGACCCCACGCTCGACGTGCGGCCCATCGACGATGCGCGGGCGAACCGCGAGTATCTCACTTCTATCGGCTTCTGATCCCGGCACAGGGTCAGGGCGTTTTGCGAAAGGACGAACAGAATGGCAAAGCTTCGGTGGGGCATGATCGGCGGCGGCGAAGGCAGCCAGATCGGCCCGGCGCATCGCTTGGGCGCGGGGCTTGACGGGCATTTCGAGTTTACGGCAGGTGCGCTGGATCACCGGCCCGATGCCGGGCGCGATTATGGCAAACGGCTGGGTCTGGCCGAGGACCGCGCCTATGGCGATTGGCGCGAAATGCTGCAGGGCGAAAAGGACCGTGATGACCGCGTCGATTTGGTGACGGTCGCCACCCCCAATGCCACGCATTTCGAGATCACCAAGGCGTTCCTTGAGGCCGGGTTTCATGTTCTTTGCGAAAAGCCCATGACCATGACCGTCGAAGAGGGCGAAGAGATCGTGCGCCTGTCGCACTCCACCGGGCGCATCTGCGCCGTGAACTACGGCTATACTGGCTACAGCCTTGTCCGCCACATGCGTGCGATGGTGGCGCGGGGCGATCTGGGGCATATCCGTCTGGTAAAGGCCGAGTTTGCCCACGGCCATCACGCCGATGCCGCCGATGCCGACAACCCGCGTGTGCGCTGGCGGTATGATCCTGCGCAGGCTGGGGTCAGCGCGCAGTTTGCCGATTGTGGTATCCACGCGCTGCACATGGCGTCCTTCGTGATTGGGCAGGAGGTGGACCAGCTGAGTGCCGACACGGTGAGCTGCATCGAAAGCCGTGTGCTGGAAGACGACGCGATGCTGAACCTGCGCTTTGACGGCGGCACGGTGGGGCGGCTCTGGACATCGTCCATCGCGCTGGGCAATCAGCACGGTTTGTCGATTCAGGTCTTTGGCGAAAAGGGCGGATTGCGCTGGGCGCAGGAACAGCCGAACCAGCTTTACTACATGCCGCTTGGCGAACGCCTGCAAGTGATCGAACGCGGTGAGGCGAACCTGTCGCCCGAAGCTGACCGCACCAGTCGCGTCACCATCGGCCATGCCGAAGGGATGCCGCTGGCCTTTGCCAACATCTACGCCGATCTGGCCGAGGCGATCCGGGCCGAGAAAGAGGGCCGCGCGATGGACCCTGCGGCGAACCTGTATCCGCGTGCAGAAGACGGGCTGCGGTCGATGGCGGCGGTGTTTGCTGTGGCGCAAAGCGGCAAGGCCCAAGGCGCATGGGTGGATGCCCGCCCGCCAATGTTCCGTACTTAAACAAAGGCTGCGCGTCAGGGTTTGGCGCGCAGCGTTTTCCGGTCGATCAAGGTACAAGGCAACAGGACCATCTGTGGCTCGGTCGCCGGGTCAGCGATGCCTTGACGGATCAGGTCGACCGATGTGGCTACGATCTGCTGTGCCGGTTGGCGGATCGTTGTCAGCGCAATGCGGTCCCAACCGGCCATGTTCATATCGTTGAGGCCGATAAAGCCGATGTCTGACGGAATGCGGCGGCCCAAAGCAGTGGCAGCGTCCATTGCGCCGATGGCGATCACATCGTCGCCGCAGAACCACGCTTCGACCTCGGGTACGGAGTCCAGCGCGCGGGTCATGGCGACGCGGCCTGCCTCGTAGGAATAGGCGGTGGCGAACTCAACCTCCGGGACCAAGCCATGTGTCTGCAGCTCGGTCTGAAACCCGCGAAGCCGATCGGCGGTTGTGGCCGCGTTTTGCGGCCCCCCCAGAAACCCGACCTGCCGATAGCCGCGTTCGATCAATGTCACGGCGGCAAGGTGTCCGGCTTCGGTATTGTCGATGCTCACCCGCCCGGTTTGCGGCGCCTCGGAGGACCAGCCAAAAGCGTGGACCACGGGGATGCCAGCATCGTGGAACACCTTGGCGAAATCGGGTGGCAAGGTTGACGACGCGACGATCACCCCGTCGACGTTGTACTGGCGGAGCATCGAAAGCGACCGGCTCGCGTCTTCTTCGGCGCTGAGATTGATCAACAGGGGGCGCAGTTCCGCCTGTTGCAGGGCACGGGTGAACAGATCGAAGATCTCAAGAAAGTAGGGGTTGGTGAAGTTGTTGGAGATCAGGCCGATCAGCGCGGTGCGGCCGGTTGTCAGGCTCGAGGCCAGCACGTTGGGCATATAGCCCAGCTCTTTGGCGGCGGCTTCGACCTTGGCGCGGGTCTTGGCGGATACCGATGCGCCGGGCGTAAAGGTTCGGGAGACTGCGGATTTCGAAACGCCCGCCCGCAGTGCAACGTCTTGTAGGGTGATTGGCATGCGTCCGGATTCCTTTCGCGTTGCACCAGTTTGAACGGGCGTTGCAGGATTTTGCAACAGGTTGCAAAAATCCCGGCTCAAAAATGCACTCTTGCCGAAAAGACATCATTCGTGATGGAGTAGGGGCTTCTACAGATCGGAGGCAGGGCATGGCACGCAGAGCAACCATCAAAGATGTGGCCCGTGTGTCCGGCCTTAGTACCGCGACCATCGACAGGGCGTTGAACGGTCGTGTGAAAGTCCGTGAAGAGACCCTTCGCCGGATCGCCGATGCGGCCCGAGAGGTTGGGTATCACGCGCGGGGGGTCTTGGATCACCGTCTGGATGCGACTGTTCCCGAACTGCGGATCGGTGTGGTACTGCTCAAGGAAAAGCAGCACTTCTATCAGGCGTTCCGTGCGGAGATCGAACGGGCGGTTTCAGAGCGGACCGACATCCGGGGAAAGGTTGCCATCCGGTTCTCGAATTCGCAGTCCCCAAACGAATTCGCAGAGCTTCTGCAAAAGCTTGGGGCCGAATGCGATGCTGTGGCGGCGGTTGCTGTCAACCACCAGAGCTTGGACAAGGTGGTGTCTGACCTCAAGGCCAAGGACGTACCGGTGTTTTCCTTGCTGAATGACTTTGCACAGGGAATTAGACGCAGTTACATAGGGTTAAACAACATGAAGGTGGGGCGGCAAGCCGCTTGGATGTTGACCCAAACCGCCACGCCGGGCCGTGTTGCCATCTTTGTCGGCGGCAACAGGTGGCATGGCCACGACCTGCGCGAAGTGGGGTTCCGTGCCTTCATGCGGGAAAACGCACCAAGTTTCGAAACGCTCGAAACGCTGGTCAATCTTGAAACCCGGCAAGTCACCTACGAGGCCACCTTGAGCCTATTGGAACGCCACCCCGACCTGCGCGGGATCTATGTCGCGGGTGGCGGGATGGAGGGTGCGATTGCTGCCCTGCGCGAGGTGCGGCCACCGGGCAAGGTGCGTCTGGTGGTGAATGAAGTGACGGCTGACAGCCGGGCAGGGCTTTTGGATGGATATGTACAAATGGCGATTTCAACGCCGCTTCGGGATGTCTGTCAAAGTATGATCGATTTGGCGATCAAAGCCTGTTCCGACCCGAACTCAACCTCGGTCGAGCAGCATTTTCTGGACCCCAGGATCATCCTTCCCGAGATCTTGTAGTGATGTAAAAACATCATTTTGCATCTGCAGAAATCCATCATAGTTGATGTAAAGCGACTGTCGAAAGATTGACGGAATCGCCCAACCTTCGCACAGCTTACCCTGCGTCAAACTGGCCGAAGCATTTGGGAGGATGTGATCGACATGAAGCGTGCGCTCAATCACATGACGGTTCCCCGACTTGGATACGAGTCGTTTCTTGCGCTTGCTGCATCGCTTGATTGCATCGGGGTCGAGGTACGCAACGATTTGGATCGCGCGCTTTTTGACGGGACCGATGCGGCAACCGCTGGCAAGATGGCACGCGACAAAGGTCTGCGTTTGGTTGGTATGAGCCAGGTCTATCCGTTCAACAGTTGGTCAGATGCGATTGCCACCGAAGTGCGCGACCTGATCGCCACCGCCACCGCCTGTGGTGCGGAAACCATCAGCCTGATCCCGCGAAATGACGGAACAGAATGCGGCAACGGGGAACGGCACGCCAATCTGCGCATCGCTCTAAAGAACATCAAACCGATGGTCGAAGATGCCGGGCTGATCGCGTTGGTCGAGCCTTTGGGTTTTCCACGTTCTTCGCTGCGATCTAAGCAAGACTTGGTGGAGACAATCGAGGCGCTGGACGCCGCGCATGTGTTCAAGATCGTGCATGACACGTTCCATCACACCTTGGCCGAAGGTGGCCCGTTGTTCTCAGCGCAAACCGGCATCGTGCATATCTCGGGGGTCGTCGATCCGACATTGGGTATCGACCAGATGGAGGACGAACACCGTGTTCTGGTCGATGAAAAAGACCGACTGGGCAACGTCGCACAGATCCGCGCTTTGCTGGATGCCGGATATGACGGCCCGATTTCTTACGAGTGCTTTTCACCGCAAACACATGCGCTGCGTGATCCTGAAAGCGCGATCCGCAAATCGTTCGAGTTCATTTCTTCGCAGCTGGCGGTAGAGGCCGCCTGAGTGAAGGGAAACTGCCCCGAATGGGGCTCCGGCGTGTAAAAATGGTGTGCCGGCACCACTTTGGGAGGACTAGACTGATGAAAAAAACCCTTATTGCCGCGGGCCTTGCCGCCCTCATGTCGACCACCGCGATGGCGGAAACCATTGGTGCGTCGATTGCGCGGTTCGATGACAACTTCCTGACCGTGATGCGCAACGGTATGGTGGATTATGCAGCTGGCATCGACGGCGTCGACTTGCAGGTCGAAGACGCGCAGGACGATGTGGCCAAGCAGCTGGACCAGATCAACAACTTCATCGCGTCCGGTGTGGATGCTATCATCGTGAACGCAGTCGACACGTCTGCAACCGAGGCAATGTCACAGGCCGCAGCGAATGCCGGCATTCCGCTGGTCTATGTGAACCGCCAGCCGATCAACGTGGACAGCCTGCCGGACAATCAGGCCTTTGTGGCATCGAACGAAATCGAATCCGGCACATTGGCGGCGTTCGAGGCGTGCAAATTGCTGCGTGGTATGGGCTATGCCGGTGGGGCATCGGGTTACCTGATGATGGGTCAGCTGTCGAACCAGGCGGCTGTTCAGCGGACCAAGGACGTTGACGATATTCTTGGTATCGACATGTGTAACTTCATCTCGATCATCGACCGTCAGACTGCCAACTGGTCGCGCGACGAAGCGCAGGATTTGATGACCAACTGGCTGTCCTCGGGTGAAGAGTTCCAAGTCGTCTTCGCAAACAATGACGAAATGGCCATCGGTGCGATCCAGGCGATGAAAGCCTCCGGTATTTCTATGGAAGACGTGGTTGTGGTCGGTGTCGACGCGACACAGGACGCGCTGGTTGCGATGCAGGCCGGTGATCTGGACGCCACTGTATTCCAGGACGCGTTTGGTCAGGGTGAAGGTTCGGTCGATGCGGCGCTGGCGCTGGCCCGTGGTGAGGCCGTGGACCAGAAGGTCTACATCCCGTTCAAGCTGGTGACACCGGCGAATGTCGACGAGTTCCTCAGCAAGAACTGATGTGCTGACTTCGCGATACGACAGGGCGCATCCGGCGCCCTGTCCACCTAACTCGAAAAGCCCGATCTGGGCGCAGAGCAAATCCATCGGGAGTGTCATCCATGGCGGAGACCACGCAAGGGACAGGCGGGCTGAAATACGACAGTTCCAAGCGCAGCTGGCCCAACGAATTCAACATCTTCATCGCGCTTGTGATCATTGTCGCGATCTTTGAACTGCTGGGGCAGGTGCTGCCCTACATGAACGGCCAAAGTTTTCTGTTCGACACGAACGACCGGTTCGATTCCATCTTCAACGAAGCGCGGTTGCAGATCATCATTCTGCAGGTGGCGATTATCGGGATCATCTCGCTAGGTGTGACGCAGGTGATTATCTCGGGCGGGATCGACCTGTCCTCTGGCCCTCTTGTGGCCGCGACTGCGATGATCGTGATGTCTTTTGCCCAGACTGAACTGGTTAACGGCAACCCCAACCCCAAGGCGGTTTTCGGTTCTTGGGCCTTTGACTTACCCGTCATCATCCCGATCCTCGTCGGTTTGGCCTTCGGAGCCTTCATCGGCGCGATCAATGGCATGTTCATCGCCTTCACGCGCATCCCGCCGTTCATCGCGACGCTGGGCATGTTCCTGATCTGCCGTGGTATCGCGCAGTGGTGGACCCGTGGTCAGCCCGTGTCGTTCCCGACCGAAAGCTACGCTGGTCTGGGAGCAGGAATGATGCCGGTGGTTTGGTTCGTAATGCTGGCGATCCTGTGCCATGTGCTGCTGCGCTATACGGTTTACGGCAAGCACACCTATGCCATCGGATCGAACGAAGACGCGGCGCGCATGTCGGGGATCAACGTCAGACGGCACAAGGTCATGGTCTACATGATCGCGTCGATGCTGGCGGCCTTTGCGGCCATTATCCTCAGCTCCAAAAACCTGACGGCGCAATCCGGAATGGGGCTGTTCTACGAGCTTTACGCCATTGCCATGGCGGTGATCGGCGGCGTCAGCCTGACGGGTGGTCGTGGGTCGATCATCGGTACGGTTCTTGGTGCCATGGTGTTCGGCGTGATCCAGTCCGGGTTCACTTACATCAAGCTGGATGCATACTTTCAGATCATGGCGATGGGCGCGATCATCATTGGCGCTGTGGTTCTCGACAAATGGCGGCAACAACGCGCAAGTGCGCGGTTTTAGGGAGGAAAGACAATGTCAGATATTATCCTTGAGACCCGCAACCTGACCAAACATTACGGCGGTGTGCACGCCTTGCAGGATGCAACTTTCACCCTGCGCAAAGGTGAACACGTGGCCATCATGGGTGACAACGGGGCAGGCAAATCGACCTTCGTGCGCCAGATCACCGGGGTGGAGCAGCCAACACGCGGAGAGATCCATTTTGGCGGCAAGCCCGTGCATTTCGCTGGACCTTTGGACGCCCGCGAGGCGGGGATCGAAGCGGTGTTCCAGACGCTGGCTTTGGCCGATGATCTGGACGTGTCGGATAACCTGTTTCTGGGGCGCGAAAAGACCAAGTTCGATTGGCTGGGGCCGTTCAGGTTCCTTGACTACAAGGCGATGCGCGCAGACACGATTGCCGCGCTGGAGAAGACAGCGGTGAAGATCCCCAACATCCGCAACACGATCCAGAACATGTCCGGCGGTCAGCGCCAATGTGTGGCGATTGCCAGAACGGCGACCTTCCATTCCAAGCTGACCATCATGGACGAACCGACGGCGGCCTTGGGGGTTCAGGAAACCGCACAGGTGGAAAACATCATCCGCACGTTGAAAGAGCAGGGTGAACCCCTGATCCTGATCAGCCACAACATGCGGCAGGTGATGGATCTTGTGGACCGCATCGTTGTCTTCCGCCGGGGGCGGATCTGCGCAAACCTTCGCAAGGAGGAGACCGACGGGCAGGATGTGGTGGCCTATATCACCGGCGCCAAGACGCAGCCGGAATACGAGGTGGCCGAGGCGCTTTGACCGCGCGGCTACTCCGAAGGGGCTTTGATGTGCGGGCGTGCCGCGCGTAAGTCTGGCACGCCCAAGACTCGCCGGATGCCGCCTCAAGGCATGTGGCCGAAGTGCTGGTGCAATGAGAACAAGAACGTCCCAAGCGAGAGGCTTTGGGAGGATAAAGGAAGACCCATGACTGTCAGATTTGCGATCCTTGGTGCAGGCCGTATCGGCCAGGTCCATGCCAAGGCGGTCACCGCCACCCCCGGTACCACACTGGTTGCCATTGCCGATCCCATGGCCGAGGCGGCCACATCTGTGGCCCAGAAATATGGCTGCGACATTCGCACCATCGACGAGATCGCGGCGTCCGATGACGTGGATGCGGTCTTGATCTGCACCCCGACCAACACCCATGCGGACCTGATCGAGCAGTTCGCCAAGGTGGGCAAGGCGATGTTCTGCGAAAAACCCGTCGATCTGAGTTTGAAGCGGGTGCAGGACTGCCTTGCCACCGTCGCGGCGGAAGGCGCTACGCTGATGGTCGGCTTCAACCGCCGGTTCGATCCCGACTTCATGGCGGTCAAGGCAGCCATCGACGCAGGCCGCGTCGGCGAGGTCGAGATGGTCACCATCACCTCGCGCGATCCGGGCGCACCTCCGGTCGAGTATATCAAGGTGTCCGGCGGCATCTTCCGCGACATGACGATCCACGACTTCGACATGGCCCGCTGGCTTTTGGGGGAAGAGGTCGAAACCGTGATGGCACAGGCGTCGGTCCTGACCGACCCCAAGATCGGCGAGGCGGGCGATTATGACAGCGTCAACGTGATGCTACGCACCGCATCCGGCAAACAGGCCATCATCACCAATTCCCGCCGCGCCACCTACGGCTACGACCAGCGGATCGAAGTGCTGGGTTCCGAAGGCATGGTCAGCGCAAAGAACATGGCCGAGGCCAATATCGAACTGGCGAACAAGGATGGCTTCGGCACGCCGCCGCTGCTCAACTTCTTCATGACACGGTACGTGGCCGCCTATGAAAACGAGATCGCGGCCTTTGTCGCCTCGGTCGCCGATGGTGCACCAACGCCCACCACCGGGCAGGACGGGCTGATGGCGCTCGCATTGGCCGATGCGGCGGTGCTGTCGGTCAAAGAAGGCCGCGCGGTCAAAGTTTCCGAGATCACGGGCTGAGCCATGACCAAGACACTGGACCTCATCACCATTGGCCGATCATCGGTGGACCTCTATGGCGCACAGGTGGGCGGCCGGCTCGAGGATATGGGGTCGTTCGACAAGTACATCGGCGGCTCGCCCACCAATATTGCCTGTGGAACCGCGCGGTTGGGTATGAAGTCGGCAGTCATCACTGGGGTCGGCGACGAACATATGGGCCGCTTCATCCGCGAGCAGTTGCAGAAAGAAGGCGTGGACACGACCGGGGTCAAGACTGACCCCGACCGCCTGACCGCGCTGGTGTTACTCGGCATCCGTGATCAGGAGCAGTTCCCGCTGATCTTCTACCGCGAAAACTGCGCTGATATGGGGCTGACGGTCGATGATATCGACCCGGAGTTCATCCGCTCCGCCCGTGCGGTGGTGGCCACCGGCACGCATTTGAGCCACCCTCGCGTCGAAGCGGCGACGCTCAAGGCGCTGGAGATTGCGCGGGCAGAGGGAATGCAGACCGCGCTTGATATCGACTACCGCCCGAACCTTTGGGGCGTGGCGGGTCATGGCGATGGCGAAAGCCGGTTTGTCGAAAGCGCTGCTGTGACGGCCAAGCTGCAGTCGACGCTGCATTTCTTCGACCTGATCGTTGGCACCGAAGAAGAGTTCCATATCGTGGGTGGATCGACCGATACGATTGCCGCCCTGCGTGCTGTGCGGGCGGTGTCCGGAGCGACTTTGGTCTGCAAACGCGGGGCCGCAGGTGCGGTGGCGTTTGAGGGCGACATCCCGGACTCTCTGGACGACGGCCAGACCGGACCGGGCTTTCCCATCGAAGTGTTCAACGTCTTGGGCGCAGGCGACGGATTCATGTCCGGCCTTCTGAAAGGCTGGCTGGACGGCGAAGATTGGCCCACCGCTCTTAAATGCGCCAATGCCTGCGGTGCCTTTGCCGTCAGCCGCCATGGCTGCACACCGGCTTACCCAAGCTGGGACGAACTGCAATTCTTCTTCAAGCGAGGCATCAAACGGCCTGACCTGCGCAATGATGCGGAGCTTGAACAGATCCATTGGGCCACGAACCGCAAGGGCGACTGGCCCACCCTGCGCACCTTCGCCTTTGACCACCGCTCGCAACTGGAAGACATGGGCGGCTACACACCCGAGAAAGGCGCGGCCTTTAAGGAGCTTTGCCTCGACGCGGCGCTCAAGGTGGCGAACGGGCAGGGGGGCTATGGCATCCTTTGCGACAACCGGATCGGGCGGTCGGCCTTGCACCGCGCCAGCGGTACGGGCCTATGGATCGGGCGGCCCACCGAACTGCCCGGATCGCGGCCGATCGAGTTTGAACCCGAACTTGGCGAAGATCTCGGCGGTTTGTGCGAATGGGCGCGCGAGAATGTGGTCAAGCTGTTGGTCTTCTGCCACCCGGATGATGACGACAAGACCGCCAAGATGCAGGTCGCGCGGGTCAAAAGGCTCTTCACTGCCGCGCGGCGCAACGGATTGGAATTCTTGCTCGAAGTGATCCCGTCCAAGGTTGCACCCGTGGATGATGAAACCACCGCGACGCTGATTCAGAGCTTTTACGATGCGGGCGTGTATCCCGATTGGTGGAAGCTTGAGCCATTCAAGACCGAGGCAGCATGGGTCAATGCCGTGCAGGCAATCACCCGCAACGATCCGCGCACACGGGGCATTGTCGTGCTGGGCCTCGACGCGCCCGAAGATGAACTGGCCGCGAGTTTTGCGCTGGCCGCGAAACAGCCCTTGGTCAAAGGGTTTGCGGTTGGACGCACGATTTTTGGCGATGCCGCACGGGCGTGGCTCAAGGGTGAGATATCAGACGCCGAAGCCGTAGCACAGATGGCCGAGCGCTACACCCGGCTCTGCCGGATATGGGACGACGCGCGAGCAGGCGCAAAAGAGGACGCAGCATGAGCAAAACCATCAGACTGACCGCCGCACAGGCGCTTGTGCGCTACCTGACCGCACAGATGAACGAAGACGGCGACACCTTCATCGCGGGCTGCTGGGCGATCTTCGGCCACGGCAATGTCGCCGGTTTGGGAGAGGCGCTCTACACCGTGCGCGACACGCTCCCGACCTATCGCGGGCACAATGAGCAGACGATGGCGCATGCGGCCATTGCGTACTCCAAGCAGTTGCGCCGCACCCGTGCGATGGCGGTCACGTCCTCCATCGGACCGGGGGCCACAAACATGGTTACCGCCGCAGCCCTCGCGCATGTGAACCGCCTTCCGGTGCTGTTGCTGCCCGGCGATGTCTTCGCCAATCGCGGCCCCGATCCGGTGCTGCAACAGCCCGAAGTGTTCAGCGATGGCACGGTCAGCGCGAACGATTGCTTTCGCCCGGTGAGCCGCTATTTCGACCGCATCACCCGGCCTGAGCACATCCTCACCGCCCTGCCGCGCGCCTTTCGCACCATGACCGACCCGGCAGAGTGTGGCCCCGTCACGTTGGCCTTCTGTCAGGACGTGCAGGCCGAGGCCTATGACTATCCGATCAGCTTTTTCGAGCCGCGCATCTGGCACCGCCGCCGCATCCATCCCGATCCGCACGAATTGCACCGCGCGGTCGAAGTGATCCGCAAAGCCAAGCGTCCGGTGATCGTGGCCGGGGGCGGGGTGCATTATTCTGACGCGACCGCAGATCTGAAAACCTTTGTCGAGGCACACAACATTCCCGTGGTCGAAACGCAGGCGGGTAAGTCCGCGCTGCCTTGGGATCACCCACTGAACCTAGGCCCCATCGGCGTGACGGGGGGTGAGCCTGCCAACACCACATGCGCCGAGGCGGATGTGGTGATCGGCATCGGTACGAGGTTCCAGGATTTTACCACCGGGTCTTGGGGGCTGTTCGCCAACCCGAACCGCACACTCATAAGCCTGAATGTGCAGGCCTATGATGCCATGAAACACAGCGCGATGCCTGTGCAGGCGGATGCCAAGGCTGGCCTGACCGAGCTGGCCATCGAACTTGCGGGCTACACGCCCGATGCGCCTGCGGCCGCGCTCAAAGAGGGCTGGTTCGCCAAGGTCGACCCGCTCACTGACGCTCCTGACGGCAATCAACTACCCACTGACATGCAAGTGGTCGGCGCTGTCCAACGCGCCTCCGCTGACAACACGGTCGTGATGTGCGCGGCAGGCACCATGCCGGGCGAATTGCACAAGCTTTGGAAGGCGGGCAAGCCCGGCAGCTACCACATGGAATACGGCTTTAGCTGCATGGGGTACGAGATCGCAGGGGCCATGGGCATCAAGATGGCTCAACCAGAGGCCGACGTGATCTGCTTCACCGGCGATGGCACCTACATGATGGCCAATTCGGAAATGGCGACCGCCGCGATGATGGGCATTCCGTTCACTGTTGTTGTCACCGACAACCGGGGTTTCGGCTGCATCAACCGGCTGCAGATGGGCACCGGCGGGGCCGAGTTCAACAACCTTCTGGCCCATTCGGTTCACGCCAACCCCAGTGCCATCGACTTTGCCAAACATGCCGAGGCGATGGGCGCGGTTAGCATCAAGGTCGGCTCCATTGCCGAACTGGAAGAGGCGCTAGCCAAGCGGCACGATCAGACCGTGCCTTATGTCGTGGTCATCGACACCGACCCGTACCCGTCGACCGAGCACGGCGGCACATGGTGGGAAGTCGGCGTGCCCGAGGTTTCGGAGCGGGCCGAGGTGCGCGCGGCACATGAGAAAGCTGTCACCAACAAGAAACTGCAAAGGGCCGATTGATGGCTGTCAAACTGGGGATTTCCCTTATTGCATGGCAGAATGACGACCTGCCGGACCTCACCGCCGCCTTCACCACCGAAGGCGCGATGGAGGATGCAGGTCGCATCGGCTACCAAGGCGTCGAACGTGGGCGGCGCATGCCCGCCGACACAGACGGGCTGCGGGCCTATCTCGACCGCTACGGCGTTGTGCTCTGCGGCGGCTGGTGTTCCGGCAACCTGATGGTCAACGATCTGGCCACCGAACAGGCCGCGATCCGCCAGCAGGTCGAACAATTTGCCGCTCTGAACGCGCCGTGCATCGTCTATGCCGAGTGCTCCAACACCATTCAGGGCGACATTCACCGCCCGGTCAGCCAGCGCCCCAAACTTTCACGCGGGGAGGTCATGGGCTATGGCGCGAAGCTGTCTGAACTGGCCAAGTGGTCTGCCGATCAAGGCTGCGTGTTGTCCTACCATCATCACATGGGGGCGATGGTGCAGGATGCCGAAGATATCGACTGGCTGATGGAAGGCTCGACCGACGACCTCGCGCTGCTCTACGACACAGGCCATCTTCACTTTGCAGGGGCCGATCCTTTGGCGGTACTGGATAAATGGGGTCACCGCGTGCACCACGTGCATTTCAAAGACGTGCGTCAGCCGGTTCTGGATTGGGTCCATACTGAAGACCGCAGCTTCCTCGATGGCGTCGCCGCAGGGGTCTATTCCGTACCCGGCGATCCCGAAGGCTGCATAGACTTCCAAGCCATCACCGACCGCCTCAAGGCGATGAGCTATGACGGCTGGATTGTCGTCGAAGCCGAACAGGACCCCGCCAAGGCGCCACCCTTCGACTACTCGAAAATGGGCTTCGACCACATTCGCGCTGTCGCCAGCGCCTCTGGCTTGGAGATTGCGCCGTAAGGTTTCACCGGTCCCGGTTTGGGGCCAGCACCAAGGACCATGCAAAAGGAGAAGGACGTGGTTGATCAGACATTCGGATATATCGGTTATTTCGATCGGGAATCCTGCGATCTGGATGAATTCAAGGTGCTGACCTCGCAACAACTTGAGGCGGCGGATGTGCCCCATGCCGCTGCCATCGAAAAGAACGTGCCGCTCTACGACATGGCGGCGCTGCGGCCAGCTTTGGACGACGCGGACAAACGTCGCGCACTGATGGCGGAATGGGCGCAGGTGCTGCGCTCATCGGCAGGGGTGATCGCGCTCAAGCATGCCTATGCCGACACGTCGGTGATTGACCGCGCGTCTGACGTGTTCAACGCCATCATCGCGGATGAAAAGGCTGGGGCTGCGGGCAAGGGCGATCACTTTGCCGCCTCCGGGGCCAACGACCGGGTCTGGAATTCCCTGCAAAAGCAATGTCTTCGCGACCCCGAAGGCTTTGCGCTCTACTACGGCAACACATCAATCGCAGCCGCGTGTGAGGCATGGCTGGGGCCGAACTATCAAGTAACCGCGCAGGTCAATCAGGTCCGGCCTGGCGGCAAGGCGCAATCGGCGCATCGGGATTACCATCTGGGCTTTCAGACGGCCGATCAGTCGGCGCGCTATCCGGCGCACGCACATGAGGTGACCGCAACGCTGACTTTGCAAGGCGCTGTGGCGCATTGTGACATGCCACTGGAAAGCGGTCCGACCAAGCTCTTGCCGTTCTCGCAGCTCTATCCGGCGGGGTATCTGGGGTTCCACGAGGCCGATCATCGGGAGCATTTTGAAGAGGCGCATGTTCAGGTGCCGCTTGAAAAGGGCGATGCGGTGTTCTTCAATCCCGCACTTTTCCACGCGGCGGGTGATAACCGAAGTACCGACATCAACCGGATGGTGAACCTGCTGCAGGTGTCCTCGGCCTTTGGTCGCGCGATGGAAGCGGTGGACCGGCGCGCTATGACGGTCGCTCTGTTCCCGGCGCTGGTGGCGTTGAAACAGGGCGGGCGGTTGACGGCCCCGGAACTGGATGCAGCGATAGCGGCCTGTGCGGAAGGCTACAGCTTTCCGACCAATCTGGACACCGACCCGCCGGTGGGTGGCCTTGCACCCGAAAGTCAGGCCGACCTGATGCGCCGTGCCGTGTCAGAAGGCTGGACGACGGATCAGCTGTCCGACGCCCTTGGTCAGATGTCCGCCCGTCAGGCGGCGTGACCCAGTAAACCTCCCCGTCTCGGGGCGTCGCTTTGGCGTCCCGAGGCCCTAGAAGGACAAGACATATGCCCGATCTTCTGCGTAAACCTTTTGGCACACACGGAAAGGTACACGAGATTACGCCTGCCTCTGCGGGGTGGCGCTATGTCGGGTTCTCCCTCTACCGGCTGCGTGAAGGGGAGAGTGTGAGCGAGGCCACTGGCGACCGCGAGGTGATCCTTGTCATGGTCGAGGGCAAGGCCAGCATCAGTGGTGCCGGGCAGGATTGGGGCGTTCTGGGCGACCGGATGGATGTGTTCGAAAAAACCCCGCCGCATTGCCTCTACTTGCCCAACGGATCGGACTGGAATGCCACAGCCGTAACCGCGTGTACGGTTGCGGTTTGCTCGGCTCCCGGTATGGGCGGGCACGAGGCACGTCGGATCGGGCCGGATGGGATCACGCTCACGGAACGGGGTAAGGGCGTGAACACCCGCTACATCAACAACATCGCGATGGAGAACGAAGACTACGCCGACAGCCTGCTGGTCACCGAAGTCTTTACGCCGAACGGCCATTGGTCCAGTTACCCCAGCCACCGCCACGACGAAGACGATTTTCCGCGCATCACCTATCTTGAAGAAACCTATTATCACCGCCTCAACCCCGGCAACGGGTTCGGCATTCAGCGCGTCTATACTGACGACGGCCAGTTGGATGAAACCATGGCGGTGAGCGATGGCGACGTGGTGCTTGTCCCACGCGGGCATCACCCTTGCGGCGCGCCTTACGGGTTTGAGATGTATTACCTCAACGTCATGGCCGGTCCGCTGCGCAAGTGGCGTTTTGTGGCTGCGCCCGAAGTGGAGTGGATTATGGAGCGGGACGCCTGATACGGCCCGAACCGCTTACACCTTCAGGTAACTGCGCGCCCAAGCATAAAGCACGTCACAGGCGTGACCGAAATCGCTGAGGTCCATCGCCTCTGCGGGGTTGTGGCTGCCATTCTCGTTCCGAATGAAAACCATCGCTGATGGCACTCCCTGGTCTGCGAAGGTCGCGCAATCATGCCCACCGCCTGACGGCAATTCGAGGATGTCGATGGCACACTGCTCTGCCGCGATGACGAGGCCACGCCTGATGCTGGCAGTCATCGGTGCGGCGGCGGCTTGCGTGTACGGCCCAAGATCAATCCGTACGCCACGGCGTTCGCCGATATCACTGGCCTGTTTCTGCACCCAATGTTCGAAGAGGTTTAGAACGGTATCGTCCTGACTGCGCACATCCAATGTGAAGGTCAGAAGACCGGGCACCTTGGTGATGCCATGCAATTTGGGGTCGGTTGTGAATTCCCCCAAGGTCAGCACCATGTCATCGCCCTTGGCTTCGGCTTCGAGCCAATAGGTCTCCATCGCGTGGACCAATTCCGCGCCAGCCAGAACCGCATCCCTGCGGCTTTGGCGCGGAACACCGCCCGCATGTGTTGTTTCACCCTCAATCCGGCAGAACCTGTGCCGGATGTTGCCCCTGATTGCCGTGACAATGCCCACCGGGCGCTGGACTTCGACAAGCACTGGGCCTTGTTCGATATGCACTTCGACAAAGGCGGCGATGTGATTGGGGTCAAGCTGGGGCTGACCGTCGCGGATTGTCTGCGGATCAAACCCGGCTTCAATCATGTGCTCTGCCAGACTGCGGCCCGTATCGCTGCGCTTCACGCGGTCCGGCGCGTCTGTGGGCAGCACACCAAACGCGGCGCGGCTGCCAAGGTAATGTTCAGGGAACCAGATCATTTCTTCCGCGCGAATGGCCATCAACGTCACGTCGCACGGGGGCTGAGGCCCGTCGCGCAACCGCTCAAGCAGCACCAATCCGGCTATGACTCCGGCCGCGCCATCGAAATTCCCACCATGTGGGACCGAGTCGAGATGGGATCCGGTCATAAGCGCGGGGGCGTCGCGGTCTGCTCCGGGCAAGGTCACGTAGAGGTTGCCGATCGCGTCGGTCCGGGTTTCCAACCCCAGCGCCACGGCCTCGCGGGTGATCATCGCATGGGCGGCGTCTTCGACCGGGCCAAAGCTGGCCCGGGTCACCCCCGGCACATCGGCGCTGAGCGTTGCCAATTCGGCGAAAAGCCGGTCTGCACGGTCAAGCGGGGTCAATAGAGCCACTCCGGAACCACCAGTACGATCTGCGGCCAGATGATGATCAGGCCGATCATCACAAGCATCGCGAACACAAACGGCAGGATTCCGCGATAAACATCCGCCAGCTCTCCGCGTCCGCGCACGCCTTGGACAACATAAAGGTTCATGCCGACCGGGGGCGTGATCAACGCCAGTTCCATCATGATGACAAGGAATATCCCGAACCAGACCGGGTCAATGCCCAGATGCAGGATAACCGGCATCACGACCGGGATCGTGCCCACCATCATCGAAAGGGTTTCCAAAAAACACCCCATGACCAGATAGAACAGGACAAGGATCAGGATCATCTCGGTGGCCGAAAGGCCAAGGTTGGTGACGACCCGGCTCATCGCTTGGGGCACGCCCAGCAATCCGACGATGAAATTCAGAAAGAACGCCGCTGTGATGATGAAAAGCAGCATCGCGGAGGTTTTGATCGTGGCAATGAAGGCCGCGTGCAGCATGGCAAAGCTAAGCGCCTTGTTGCTCCATGCCAGCCCGAATGCCATGACCACGCCGATTGCGGCGGCTTCGGTCGGGGTGGCCCAGCCGCCATAGATGGCGCCCATAACGACCACGAAGATCGCCAGTGGTGGCAGCAGGTGACGCAGACGGCGTAACCGGTCGGCGCGCGAGGCCGGGGGTTGCACGGGTTCGGCCAATGACGGACGCACCAACACGATCAGTGCGATGATCAGCATAAAGAGTGCCGTCAGCATCAGCCCAGGCAGAATGCCCGCCGCAAAAAGCTGCCCGATCGACGTGTTGGTTAACGCGCCATAGATGATCAGGTTCACCGAAGGCGGAATGAGAATGCCAAGCGTTGCCCCCGCCGCGATGGTGCCAAGCACCAAGGGTTCGTGATAGGCGCGGCGTTTGAATTCGTCCAAGGCCACGGTGCCAATGGTGGCGGCTGTCGCGACGGAAGATCCGGACACGGCCGAGAACATCGCACACGCACCGATATTGGTGTGCAGCAACCCACCGGGCAGGCGGCTGAGCCAATCCGACAGGCTGTCATACATATTGCGGGTGATCCCTGCTCGGAGCAGGATTTCACCCAGCAGCACGAATAACGGGATCGTGGTCAGCAGAAAGTCGTTCATCGTGGCCCAAAGGTTCGTGCCAAAGGACATCAAAACAGGTGGGCCGAAATAGACCAGTGCACCCAGAATACCTGTGGCCAGCATCGCAATGCCGACATGCAGGCCGATGAACATCAGGCCAAGCATGATCACGAACCCGATGGTTGCGCCGGTGACGTCGATCATTTGCGGGCCTCTTCGATTTCTTCTGCGATGCTGGGCGGGGCCAATGCCCGGCTTGCGGCCTCCAGTCCATTTCGCAAGGCAAAGACGCCCCGGCAGGCGGACCAGAGTGCGGCGATGGCGAAGACGACCAGACCCGCCACCCATAGTGATTGCGGAATCCATAGCGGTGTCTGCAACGGGCTGGACGAGACAGAGTTGAACAGAAGGCTTTCGGATAGGGTTTGCCAGCTCATATACGCCATGAAGGCAGCCCCCAGTCCAAGTGCCACATAGGCCAGCAAGTTGAGCGCGGCCTGCATCTTGAACGGTAGACGCAGCAACAGGACGTCAATGCGCGTGTGGGCGCGTTCAACCGCGGCCAGCGCCATGCCGAAGGTGCCCGCAACCGCGACGACATAGCCTCCGATTTCGTCCACACCCTGAAGCGAGAAGTTGAACAGCTTGCGCGCGAGGATTTCGAACACGATCAGGAAGGACAGGCCCAGACAGGCATATCCACCGAGAATTCCAATCAGTCGCATTGCGGGCGATTTCCTTATTGTCGGAACTGGGCGCGCGATGGCGTGCCCAGTTCAGCCTTTGCTCAGTTCAGCGAGATGCCGCGTGCAGCACCAACAGTGGCGTTCCAGATCTTGGAGCAATCCGCGAACCCGGCATCACAGCTTTCTGCCCATCCCGGCAGCACTTTTTCCATGGTGGCGGCGGTCACCTTGGCCTGATCCTCGGCGCTGGGTTCGACCAGAACCATGTTGAATGGGGTGAAATTCTCGCAGCCTTCGCCGCCGGTGTTGCAGGCAGTGGCCCAGCCATTGTTTTCACGGGCCAGATCCCAGAACGCTTGCTCGAAAGAAGCAAATTCGGTTTCCAGCTTGGCTTTTTCCTCGTCCGAGAAGCTGTTCCATTTATCGAGATTGATGAAATGCGCATTTACCGACCACGAAATGCCCAAGGGCAGGAAATGCGTGGTGACTTCCGGCCAGTTGCCGGTGTTGCCGGATGTGGGCGAGGTGATGGCACAATCGACCACACCGCGTTGCAGGGCAGGGTAGACTTCCTTGAAGCTCATGGTCACCGGGCTTGCCCCCAGCGCTTCAAGCAGTGTGGACATCGACGCGGTATAGCTGCGGACCTTGAGGCCCTCGAAGTCATCAAGCGAGGCAATTTCGGCGTTGCAGTAGAACACCTGCGGGCCATAGGGCCAGACGGCCAATGGCTTTGCATTGAATTTCTCGGCAACACGCTTTTCCAGTTCGGGGCGGAAGGCCTCGATCACGTCGGCCAACTGATCCATGTCCGTTGATACGCCGATCAGGTCGATCCCTTCGAGAAAGGCATCATCGCGGGCGGCGGCGCCCACGGTGCTTTGTACGATGTCGAACGCGCCGGTGCGTACCATGCGCAGCGTGTCCTGCATGTCGACGCCCATGACGTCCTGCGGGTTGAAGTTGATGGCCAGCGGAATGCCGGTCTTTTCTGCCAGCGAGGCGTAGAATTCCTGTTCGAGCGCGGTGTGGAATTTGTGCGTCGACACAAGGCCAGTGGCCCGGATTTCGGTTTCGGCAATGGCAGGCAGCGCCGTGGCCAGCGCCAGTGCAGAGGCGAGGATCGTCGTCTTCATGTCATGTCTCCTTGTCGGGTCTGAGATGTATTGGCCGCAGGGGAGGACGCGGCAAAGTGACGGGCAATGTCGATGCGTTGCGCCCGCCAGATCTGGTCTTCGAGTGAGGCCAGATATTCGAGGATTTCAGTCACAGCCCGGAACCGGGCGGGCCTGCCACTGATGCGTAGGTGAAATCCGATAGAGAGTGTGGAGGACCTGCCGCGCTCGGCTTCGATCAGCAGCTGCTCAACCGCATCGCGGATATAATCCACCATCTCAGCTGCGCGGACGAAGCCATTGGGATGAAAGAATTTCATGTCGTTGGTGTCGAGGTTGTACGGCACGATGGTCAGGCCGCTTGGATCGCTGTACGGCAGATCGTCATCAAAGGCGTTGGAGGTATAGAGATAGCCCGCCTCGGCCAGCAAAGTGCGCGTCCAGGCGCTTTCTGATCCCCGGCAGAAGAACCCTCGTGGGCGCTGTCCGGTTGCCTGTTCGATGACGTCGGTCGCGCGAAGCAGATCCTGTCGTTCCGTCGCGGCATCGGCGTAATCCGAATGTGGCCGCCACGTCCAGCCGTGGTTTGCCGCCTCGTGTCCGGCGTCGGTGATGGCGCGGGCAAGCATGGGGCTGCGTTCAACCGCGCGGCCGCACATCAGGAATGTGGCAGGCGTTTCGGTTCGGCGCAGGGCGTCAAGAAACCGCCACAACCCGACCCGCGTTCCATAGGCGAAAAGCTGTTCTTGCCCCTTATCGCGGCTGCCCTCTTTGACGACGCTGACGATCTCGCCCACGCGTTCGGACACAGGGTCGCCATCGCCCACCTGAAGCTCGGCCCCTTCCTCAAAGTTGACAGCCACAGCAACGGCAACGCGTGCCCCGTTCGGCCAGATCACTTTGGGCGGCTGCGCCCCGTATCCGATGAGATCGCGGTCAGACATCAAACACACGTCCCCAGCCGCGAATGCGGGCCGGATCATCGCCCGCCACCAGCATGGATTTCCAAAGCGCGGTGGACACGCTGTCGAGTACCGGAATACCGGTCTCGGATTCGATGAGTTCGGCGACCCAAGCGCCCCGGAAGTTCGTGCAGTAAATCGCGATGGCCTGCGGTTTTGCCGCGGCCACTTCGCGACACAGCTGCAGGATATGCGCCTCGCTATAGGTGGCGAACGAGAAATTGCCGGGATCGTTGAGACGTCGTTCTGCAACCACGTCAATCCCGTGGCCCGCATAATTGGCAATGATCCGCTTTTGAATTTCTGGCAAATACGGCGTGACGAGACCGACACGGGTCGCGCCCAGTTTTTCGAACAGTTCGTTCATCGCAAGCACGGACGAACAGGCGGGAACACCGGTGCGCTGCTCAATTTCTGCGATCAGCGTTCGGTCGGTATCAAACCCAAGCCAGCCCGAAGAGGTGCCATTCCAGCAGATCGACTGCACCTTTGCATCTGCAAGCAGGTCCGCCGCCGCGAGCATCGGTTCGTTGGTGAATTGACCCAGCGCGTCGTCTTCCATGGAGATTTTGACGACCCGAAAGCGCGCGAAATGGGCTGTGACGTCCGGCAGGTCGTGCAGCATCGCGGCGGTGATCGGTTCCAGCACTGTGTTGGACGAGGGCGTCAGCATGCCCAGCCGGGTTGTGGCGAGTTCTTTGGTCATTGGAATAGTCTTTGGCAGGCAGGGCAGCGGGTCAGGTCAGCGCAGCACATCAGGGGCCTCCCGCGTCAGGTGTTGGCCCATTGGCGGCGCGACCGGCGCTCCGTCCCGCATCGTCGTTACGCCGCGCAAAAGGGTGCGCACGGGCCAGCCGGTGACCGTGAAGCCTTCCCAAGGGGTGTAGTCGCTGCCGTGATGCAGGTCGCTCTGGCGGATCGGTTTGGTCAGCGACGGGTCCCAAAGCGCGATATCGGCATCGGCGCCGACCATGATTGCCCCCTTGCGTGGGAACAGCCCGTACAGCCGCGCGTGATTGGTGGCCGTTAGGGCCGCAAAGCGATCAAGCGAAATGCGGCCCTTTACGACGCCTTCGGAGAACAGGATCGGCAGACGGGTCTCAACGCCGGGTATCCCGTTGGGAATGTTGCGAAAGCTTTGGCGCGCGCCGGGAGCGTCCTTGCCTGCGGTATCGACAAAGCGGAACGGGCAATGGTCGGAGGAGAAAAGGTCGAACACCCCGGTTTCAATCCCGCGCCAGATATTGGCCCATTCATCCCGGGTGCGGGGCGGCGGGGAGCAGACATATTTCGCCCCTTCAAACCCGTCGCGGTCCAGATCGTCTGCTGTCAGCGTGATGTATTGCGGGCAGGTTTCGGCAAAGACGGTCAACCCACGCTGTCGGGCGCGCATGATTTCCTCGGTCGCCTCTCCGTTTGAGACATGCACGATGGTCAGCGGCACGCCCGCGATCTCGGCCAGTGAAATGGCGCGGTGGGTGGCTTCGCGTTCCACTGGCACCGGTCGTGTGGTGGCATGGTGATAGGGGGCCGTTTCGCCAGTGCGTTCGGCGCGATCGCGCAGGAATTCGATGGCGTCCTCGTTTTCCGCATGGACCATCACCATGGCACCATGGGCTTTCGCCACTGACATCACTTCAAGGATTTGCCGGTCCGAAAGGGCGAGGCCCTGATAGGTCATGAAGACCTTGAAACTGGTGTAACCCGCTTCGATCAATGCTGGCAGGTCTTGCCCCAAGGTGACCGGATCAGTTTCCTTGACGATCAGGTGAAAGGCCACGTCCGTTAGACAGTTGCCATCGGCCTTGGCGCGATAGGCAGCGACGGCCTCGCGTAGGGTCTGGCCCTCTTCTGGCAGGCAGAAGGGCAGGACGGTCGTGTTGCCGCCGCAAGCCGCTGCGCGGGTGCCTGTGGTGAAATCATCCGCCATCTCGATCCCCGGACCCGAGGGTTGCGAGATATGAACATGGCTGTCGATCCCGCCGGGAAGGGCGATCAGACCAGTGGCGTCGATCACCTCGGCCCCGGCAAGGTCATGGCCCAATGTGGCGATTACACCGTCCTTGATGCCGATCTCGCATTGCGTTGTGCCGCTGGCCGTGACCACACGCGCGCCTTTGATCACCAGATCATGGATCATGCCCGTTCTCCTGCGATGATGCTGGCAAGGGCGGGCGAAAGTCCTTTGGAAGGCTTGGCAGCCGGTCTTGCCACGCGCTGGCCATAGGCCGGGGCAAGGCGCACGAGGCTCATCGCCTGCGCCGTGGCGGCGGCGATTGGGTCGATCAGCAGCCCGTCGACCTCGGATGCCATCTCTTTGGCCAGTCCTGCCAGCGGCGCGCCGCCAAGGATCACCACATCTGCGCCGTCGGCTGAGGTGGCCAGACCGACAAGGTCGATCAGGTCACCCCGCAATGCGGTTGCCACGTTGTCGACCGAGGCAGGCGCAATTTTGGGGCATCTCACACCTGTAAAGCGCGCCTCTAACCCCGTCTGACGGACACAATCGGTATACCACCGCGCCATGTGCGGCGAGAACGTCACCACCGAAAAACGGTCACCCAGCATCGCGGCGGTCATGATTGCCGCTTCGGCCATGCCCACGACGGGCAGGTTGAATAACTCGCGGGCAGCGACCAGACCGGGGTCACCAAAGGCTGCGACGATGACGGCGTCAACGCTGTCTTGGTGATCCGCAATCATCTCAAGCACATGCGCCCCGGCGATCTGGGCTTCGGCGCGGGATGAAATGTAGGGAAAGCCCTGCGCTGCGGTCAGCGCCACGATCTCGGCCGCATCCCCCGCGAGGTCCTGGGCGACCCGTGCCATCGGTCCCGTCATCGCTTCGGTCATGTTCGGGTTGATCATCAACAGACGCATCAGTTGAGTTCCTTCAAGAGAGGTTCCAGCATCTGTGCCGCGCCGATCAGCGCGCCGTCCTGACCCGCGGGGGCAATCAATTGCAAACCCAGGGGCAACCCTTGGTGATCCTTGCCGCAGGGCAGGGACAGGGCAGGCACGCCCGCGTGGTTCACTTGCGGGGTGAAGGCAGCATGGTCGCGGGGGCCAGCGGGCTGACCTGCGATGGTCTCGGGGGCAGAGAGTTCCGCACTCCAGGCTGGGCAGGGCGTGGTCGGAGTCGCGATGATCCCGTAGTGGTCCAGCGCCGCGCGAAGGTTTGCACGCATCCGGTGCGAGACCTGATGCGCGGCGGCGACATCTACGCCGGTCAGAGACAGCCCGGTTTCGATCTGCTTGGCGATCATCGGATCGAAAATCTCGGGCGTTTTGCGCCATACATCGCCGTAAGCCTGCGCAAGGCCTGCGAATTGCAGCGGCAGGATGTCGTGTCCCTTTAGTCCACCCCAGTCGATCTCTGCCGACTGGATTGCGATGCCCGCTGTGCCAATCACCTTGACCACGTCGGCAAAGTTTTGGGCGACATCCGGTTCGACCACCTGTCCCGTGCCGAAATCGGGGCTGGTGGCGATGTGGAGTGTGGCCGGTGCCTCAGCCCGAACGCCCGCCATGACTTCCATCGCCAGTGCGATATCCCCCATGTCGCGGGCAATGGGGCAGGTCACGGAAATGCCCCAGACGGGTTCGGGAAAGCTGGGACCATACGGGATCAGATCATAAGTCGGCTTCATTCCGCACAGACCTGTATGCGCCGGGGGGCGGCGGCTTGATCCGCCCGCATCGGTGCCAAGGGCAAGCGGCACGATGCCTGCCGCCACCGCCGCGACCGACCCGCCTGACGATCCGCCCGGACCCAGTGCAAGGTCCACCGGGTTGCGCGTGATGCCATGATGCGGGGAATTGGTGGCGCCCTTGCAGCCGAACTCAGAACAGGTCGCAATGCCCAGTATCATCGCCCCGGCGGCGCGCAGGCGGCGCACGGCTTCGGCGTCTTCCGGCGCGATGTGATCTGCAAAGAGCCGTGATCCCTGCGAGACCCGCAAGCCTTTGACCCAGATGTTGTCCTTGATCAGCACAGGCACCCCGGCCAGTGGCAGGTGTTCCCCGGCGGCAAGGCGCTGCGTCACAAGCTCTGCTTCGGCTTCGAAATCGGGGTTCATGTGACAGATGGCGTTGATCGCGGGATTGCGCTCTGCCGCGCGGGCCAGTGTTTCCGCGGCTATGGATGCCGGGGTGACATCCCCATGGCGCACGGAAGCGGCAAGGTCGCGGGCGGTCAGGTCAAGTGCGCTCATGTCATCTCTCCATGCTGTTCGGCCCAATGGCGGGCAATGTCGCGACGTGGCGCGATCCAGACACCGGGTGTGGCCGCAATATGGGCGAGAACCGTCTCAAGCCCGCCGATGCGCGCGGGGCGGCCGATGATGCGCAGATGCAGCCCGATGGACATCATCCGCGCAGCCGTTGCGCCCTCGGCATACAGCCGGTCAAACCCGGCGATCACGTAGTCGGAAAAGTCCCGCGCCTGAACGAACCCGCCACCCGGCGAGAACCGCATGTCATTGGTGTCAAACGCATAAGGCAGCACGACATGGCTACCCTCCATATAGGGGATGTCGTCGTCATAGGCGTTGCTGTCATAGGTAAAGCCGCCATGTTCGATCAGCAGCGCACGCGTGTGGGGCGACGTGGCCGAGCGGGTGTGCCAGCCAACCGGAGCGACGCCAGCAATGTCGGTCAGGGCGGCGTGGGTCTTGGCGATGACAGCGCGTTCCTTGTCGGCGTCCCAGCCAGCATGGGTTTCCCAGCGCCAACCGTGGCAGGACACTTCGTGCCCACGTGACACCGCATCGCGAATGAGCCATGGCGTGCGTTCGGCAGCGCGTCCGCAAGTCGAGAAGGTGGCCTTGACGCCATATGCTTCGAACGCGTCAGCAATTCGCTTGTAGCCTTGGCGCGGGCCGTAGCCGAAGTGGCTTTCCATGCAGGGGTCCGGCGCGCCTTTCACCTCTTCGACGGATTCGTAGCGAGACTCGTTGCGCTCGTCCCCGTCACCAATGGAAAGTTCCGCGCCTTCTTCGACATTGACGACAAACGACACGGCAAGCCTCGCCTCATCCGGCCAGCAGGGCGCGGGTTCTGCGCCGAAATATCCCTTCAGATCGCGCCTCATCCCTGAATCATCCGGTTGAGGCCCACAGTCCGTGCGCCGACCACCAGCGCGATCACCGCCATCAGGATCAGGCCAGACGACATGGCTGCCAAGGACGGGTCAGGCTGTTCCTCAAGATACTGCAGCATCTTGATCGGCAGGGTCTTGTTGCGAGCGTCCGTCAGGAAGATCGAGATCGGGTAATTGTCCATTGATGCCAGAAAGGCGAACAGCCCCCCGGTCAGGTAGGCAGGCGCCAGATTGGGCACCAGCACCTTGAGAATTGCCTTGGGGTAAGACAGCCCAAGCGTGCGCGCCGCATCCACAAGTGAGAAATCGAACGCCGACATCGAGGCCAGAAGCGTGCGCATCACGAAAGGCAGGGTGATCACGATATGGCCCAGCAGCAGCGACCAATAGGCATCGCGCAGGCCGATCTCGCGGAAGAACTGCAAGAGCGCCACGCCGACGACCAACCCCGGCATCATCAGCGGGGACACGGTGAACGTGGCGATTGCCTCGCGTCCCCGAAACCGGCCGCGTGCGACCGCAACCGCCGCCAGCGTGCCCAGCACCAACGAAATCGCCGTCGAGACCACTGCGAGGTTGAGCGATAGGGTCACCGCCTCCCACAAGCCGGATCGTTCCTGCAGTGACCGATACCAGCGCAGCGACCATTCGGGTGGAGGAAGCGTGTAGACCGAAGACGACGTGAACGACGCGGCCACCGTGATCACGATGGGCAGCATCAAGAACACCACGCAGCACAGCCCGATGGCCCAGCTGATCGCAAGAAACAGGCGGTCCGTCCCAGTCATGATCGTGCCCCCAGACGATTGGCGAGCCAGCTTGATCCCAGCACGACCGAGATCGCGATGATCAGCAGGATGGACGAGATCGTGGCACCCAGTGCTTCGTTGCGAAGGTAGAGGAAGGATCGCGCGGTCAGCATCGACAGCGTTTGCTGCCGTTCGCCCACGATCAACGATGGAATGACGTACATCGACACGGCGAGCGAGAAGACAAAGGCGCATCCCGCCACTACGCCCGGCAGGCTGAGCGGCAAGGTGACGTTGAAGAACCGGAATACGGGTGTCGCGCCCAAGGATGCAGCGGCCTCGGGCAGGCGCGTGTCCATCTGGCGCAGGACGGCATAGATCGGCAGCACCATGAAGGGCAGGAACACATTGGCCGCCCCGATGATCAGCGCAGTTTCTGTGAAGAGCATGCGGATCGGCGTGTCGACGATACCCAGAGACAGCAATATGTCGTTCAGTACCCCGCGCGTGCGAAAGATGATCGACCACGCAAAGGCCTTGACCACAACGCCGACCGACATCGGTAGAACCATGGCGACAAGGAAGATCGACAACCAGATCCCGTTGGCGCGCGACATTGCGATCGCGGTCGGGTAGGCGATCAGCAGCGCAAGGATCGTCGTCAAAGCGGCGACGCGCAATGTCCGCCAAAGCACTGACATGTTGTACTCGTCGGTGAAGAACAGGCGGTATTCCTCAAGCGAGAACTGACCGTCGATCTGAAACGACTTGAGCAGCAGCATGAACAGCGGCAGGGCAAAGATCACCGCGAGAAAGGTGAGCCCCGGCAGGGCCAGCAGCCCGATATGTTCCAGCCGCCGCATCAGCGTGGTGCCTCGTAGACCAAAGTGTCTTTGACCGACCAGCCAAAGGTCACGTCCTCTCCGCGGGTCAGGTTGGTCTGGATGCCCGGCACTTCGCACAGAAGGCGATCCTCGGGGTGGCTTGCGCCGTGCAATTGGGTCTTTGCACCCAACACCATCGCATCAGCCAGCGTAACCTTGATTGTGTTTTCTCCGGCAACGGGCGTGATCAGTTCCGGGCGGACGCCGACGGTCACCTTGGTGCCGACTCCGTAATCCCCATGGGCCAGAACCATCCCGTTTGCAGTGTCGATTTGCATTACCGGGCCATCGGTCTTGCTGACCCGCCCGCGCATGCGCGTCGACAGGCCGACAAAGTCCATCACGAAGGAGGAACGTGGCCGGGCGTAGAGTTCAGACGGTGTGGCGAATTGCTCGATCTGGCCCGAATTCATGACTGCGATGCGATCCGAGACGCCCATCGCCTCTTCCTGATCGTGGGTGACAAAAATCGCTGTCATTCTCCGGTCGCGCAGCAGTGACTTGAGTTCGACCTGCATGGTCTCGCGCAGCTTGCGGTCGAGCGCGGAAAACGGTTCATCCAAGAGCAACAGCACCGGATCGACCACCAGCGCGCGGGCGACCGCCACACGTTGTTGCTGACCACCGGATAGGGCAGCCACGGGGCGGTCTGCAAAGTCGCTCATCCGCACCAATTGCAGCGCCTCGCTGACTTTTGGGGCGATGTAGCCTTTGGGAGCGCTGCGCGCCCGCAAGCCGAAAGCGACGTTTTCTGCCACGGTCAGGTGCGGGAACAGCGCGTAGCTTTGGAACACCACCGAGATATTTCGGCGATGTGCCGGCACCCGCGTGATCGCGCGCCCGTCCAGAAGGATATCGCCCGCATCAGCTGAAGTCAGCCCAGCGATGATGCGCAACAATGTGGTTTTGCCACAGCCGGACGGGCCGAGAAGAGACACGAGTTCTCCTCTCGCCACGCGGAAGTCCATGTCGGACATCACGGTGGTTCCCTTGAACGCCTTGCCCACCCCGACCACGTCGAGATAGGCGCGCTTGTCCGGCTCCGTCCCTGCGGAGCCCTGCATGGATCAGAGGGCCATCAGCTTGTCGAACCGCTCGATCCAGTCTCGACGGTTGGCGGCGACAAAGGCCCAGTCTGGCGAATAAATCGGCACACCGTCTGGGATGATGGCACCGGCGGTGACAGTCGTGTTGGCCGGGACGGAGGATGCAAAATCGGCAATCGCCGACTGCATGTCCGGGCCAAGCATCTCGTTGACATAGGCCTGTGCGAGTTCAGGGTTCGGTCCGCCTTTGACTAGGCAAATACCTGACGGCATTGCGAAAATTCCCTCGGATGGCGCGGCGAGGTCGACGGGCACACCTTCGTTCTTGCGGGGCAGGGCGTAGGACGAGAAATTTCCTGCCAGCATGGTGATTTCACCCTGCTCAAGCAGGTTGAAGGCTTGGCTCATCGTTGTGTAGACGGACAGAAGGTTGGGTTTCAGCTCTTCCAGCTTGGCAAAGGCCGCGTCGATTTCGTACTGCGCTTCCGAGAACGGTTTGCCAGAGCCGAGCATGGCAGCGGCGAAGAGCGTCCACATCCCTTCGGTGTTTTGCAGCGACGGGATAATCAGCTGTCCCTTTGCCTCGGGCGACCAAAGCGTGGTCCAAGACGGCACGCCATCCGGCGCGAATTCGGTGTTGTAGGCAACACCTGCCCAAGGCTGCACGTAGTTGCACCACATGCCATCCATGTGCACTGCGTCCGGGCGCAGGTCGGTCATGTTCGGAACCGCATCGGCAGTGATCGGTGTCAGCAAATCAGCCTCAACGGCTTGGATCATCACCGGGTCGTCCATCTGGACCACCGACAGATAGGGCGCGTCCTTGTTCGACGACATCTTTTCAAGGTTCACCGATGACTTGGTGCCTTCAAACAGGATGTCCGCACCGATGGTCGACTTCATGTGCGGGATGACAATTTCTTCCATCCATGCGGTGTGCGATCCGGCGCATCCGATCACAAGTTCAGAGCTTTGCGCTCGCAGCAGAGCTGGTGTTGCCAGCGTCCCGAGCGCGGCATAGGCAGAGCCTTTCAGGACAGACCGGCGGGATAGGTCGCCCATGGTTCTTCTCGTCATCTTCAAATCCCCCATCAGGATGTTTCACTTCACCATAAAAATGGCATGCCATTTCGGAAGAGTCATATTTTAAGGGGAAATCGCGCGGTAAATCTCAGCTTTGCCTCATGTTTGAGCGAATGAGCAGAGTAGGGGGAATAATTGTGCTGGGTGGAATCAACCCGGGTTCCGGTCGCCCTGGCGGACCAAAACCTCGGCCAGCGTTTCACCCGTATGCAACAGGTGAGTCTTCCATATTTTGGCGGCTGCCAAAGGATCTCGCGACCGAAAAGCCTGCATCAGAGTTTCATGTTCGCCGACGGCTTGTTCTAACCGTTCGGGGTTCATGATTGCCATATAACGGCCACGCCGCGCGCGGGCGATCAGACGGTTATGCGTCGCGATCACAATGGGGTTTCCGCAGCTCGTCACGATGAAATCATGGATTAGCGTGTTGCTATCGAAATAGTCGCTGATCCGGTCCGACCGAAACTGTTCGAGCATGGTGCCATGCAAGTCTTCCAGCTTTTGCAGGCTGTCGGGTGTGATGGTTTCCGCAAGCCGTTCGGCGGCGAGGCTTTCAAGACTTGAGATCACATCGAACAGGTGCACCGCTTCATCGGGGCCAAAGACCGACACCAAAGCGCCCCGATGCAGCGTGATTTCGATCAAACCATCCGCTTCCAGCAGCTTCAGCGCCTCGCGCACTGGCGTTCGTGAAACGTCCAACTCTGCCGATAAGCGCCGTTCCACCAAACGATCCAAGGGCGCAAGGTCGCCTTTGACGATCCGGTCTCGCAGGATTGAGGCGACACGTTCCGCCGCGGCCTTAGAGGTTTCCGAGAGGGTTTGCATATTGGCGCGCCGGTACACTTTTGGTTGAGCAAGAGTGCGTTCGGTCATGCCGCTAACGCGGCGGAAGGTCAATCGCCGTTACATCCGTGACGAACTGGAGTTATCGGCGGGATGACGCTTTGTAGAAGGGTGTCCGGTCTGCAGTGTTCTGAAGATACTCGTCGTAAAACGCCCGAACCGTCGGAAACACGGCTTCGCGTAATTCATGGCGGTGCAGTTCATCCGCGTCACGTGGCGCCGCAAGCGCTTCGGCGATCTGAGCGAGGATCGCGTCGCGGTCCACCCGCGTGAAGCGTCCGTTTTGGTAAACCACTTCACCTTCGATGATCACCGTATCCACGTCTTTCGATTTCGCTCGGTGGATCAATGCAACCATCGGCGAAATATCGGGGTCTTGGTAGGGGTAGGTGGCCTTGTCGTAATCCAGGATAACGGCATCCATCCGGCAGCCGGGTTCCAACCGACCGATTTCAGTTCCAAACGCGGTGGTGCGCGCGCCGTGTTCGGTTGCCATCCGCAGCACGTCACCGGCCGAGGGCACATCTGATGGGTCGATGCCGGGGATGCGGTGCAGGTTCAGCACCATGCGCATCTCTTGCAGCATGTCGCGGTCATCGTTGATCCCGGCTTCGTCGATGCCCATGCCCACCGTCATGCCGCGATTGACCAGTTCCATCAGCGGTAACGCGCCTGACCTAAGCCGCAGGTTGGACGAGCAGTTGTGACAGATACAGGTGCCGGTCCCGGCGCAAATCTCGATGTCTTCTTCGGTCATCCAGACCCCGTGGCCAAGGGTCATGTGGGGGCCAAGCAATCCCAGCTTTTCCAGATGGCGAACGGCGGTCATGCCGGTGCGGCGAAAAGCATATTCCTTCTGATACGCGGTTTCCAGCAGGTGCATGTGCATCGGCACATTGGCGGCCACGGATTTTTCCTGAAGCGCCAGCAACCCGTCATCGGTCATCCAATGCAGGTTGGCCGGGGCCAATTGCACCCGCGCGCGCCGCGATGTCTTGGTTTCGGTCAACCGGTCGAACAGCGTCAGGAAGTCCTCGAACGGCATCGTCAGCCGTTGCAGATGCGCCGCCATGGCTTTGCCAGTTTCTGGCGGGAGGCGGTCACAGAAAGCGGCATCGTCTTCGTAGACAAATCGGTTCTGTTCGCGCACGCCGTAGCAGTAGGACACCCGCATCCCGATGTCGTCATAGGCCTCGATCACGCGACTGGCCGAACCAACGACTCCCTCCAGCCCGCCCATGGCCCAGCCCTGAATATGCTGCACCGTGGTCACACCGGATGAGATCATCTCGAATGCGGAATAAAGCGTGTCGAGATAGGGATCGACCTTGCGGATGGCGAGCCGCGCTGCAAACCACAGTTCAAGCGGGGAATCCGGGGCGCCCAGTTGCAGGGGTGTCAGCCCGACATGGTGATGCGCGTTGATCAGGCCGGGCATGATTAGGTGATGGGAATAGTCCTCCACCCGCGCGTCGGGATAGGCTGCCACAATCTCAGCTTTTGGGGCAACGGCGTGGATCACCCCGTCTTCAAACGCGATGGCGGCATCGTCAATCATCTGGATCTCGCCATCTCCGGAGATGCCGGTGACGACCCATCTGGCTGTGACGACCCGCACACTCACGGCAGCACGCCGCCTGTTTTTGAAAGCGGGGCGGCGGCAGTGATGCGCAGGCGGATGTGGCGAAGCGCCTCGACTGTGCCGTCGATGACCGGCACGTCGCACAGCGGCGCAATCCGCGCAGCAAGACCGGCCAATGGACCACCGCCCATGACAATCGCCTTTGCGCCATCACGTTCGCAGGCGTGGCACAGATCGACCAGCTCCTTGAAAAGGGCGTCGGCCACGTCCGCGGGATCACCCTCAATGGCTTCGGGGTGCGCCGCAACCCTGATCAACTGGGCGCCGACGCCATGCTCAATGGCCTTGTCCCGAAGCGGTGGCGCGACTTCAGGCGCAAAAGTCACGATGGCGAACGGCCCTCCGATCCCGCGCACGGTTTCGAATGCGGCCTCGGCGATCCCGATCACGGGGATATCTGGCCAAAGCGCGCGGACAGCCTCTGCGCCAGTGTCACCAAACGAAGCCAGAACAATTGCGTCCGGCAGGTCAGGCTGGCTGCGAATGGTCTCGACCACACCGCGCGCGGCTTCTTCCCCGTCCTCGGGCGTCACAATCAGTTCGGGGCCGAACGCCGCCGAAAGGGTCGTCACCCGGTCGCCGAGTTGCGCGGCACTTTGCGCCGCTTGTGCGATGCGGTCGGTGATGCCCTGCGATGTGTTTGGATTGACGACAAGCAAGCGCATCAGACTAGCACCGATGGCAGCCAAAGCGAAATCGCCGGGAACAGGTTGACGAGAATCAGCGCGATCAGCATGGCCCCGATAAAGGCCAGCATCGACGGGATGATCTTGGCAATCGAGATCTTGGCGATGGCGCAGGTGATGAGAACCACAGATGCAACCGGAGGCGTCTGCTGACCGATGCCAAGATTGATCGTCAGGATCAGACCGAAATGCACTCGGTCGATGCCCAATTGATCCGCAAGCGGCAGGAAAATCGGCACCAGCATCAGGATTGCCGGTGTGCCATGAATGATCGTGCCCGCCAGCAGGAAGAACACGTTGATCGCCAGCAAAACCACCCAGTAATTGTCTGAAATCCCAAGGATCGCCTGTGCGATGTCCTGTGGAATGCGCTGGTTGGTCAGATACCAGCCCAGCAGGGTCGAGGTCGCCACGATGAACATCAGCATCGCCGACCGCTTGCCAGCGACACGCAACGTGTCGATCAATGTGCCCAGCTTGACCGTTCGGTAAACCAGTGCGGCCAGGACGATTGACCAGAAGGCAGCGATGGCCCCTGCCTCTGTCGCTGTGAAGATACCGCCAAGGATGCCGACAAGGATCAGGATCGGCAGGGTCAGCGGGATTGCTGCGTCCTTGCCGGTTTCGGCAACCCGCTTGAGCGAGAACTCCCCTTCGGTCGGATAGCCGCGCTTGACCGAGATGAAATAGGCTGTCGCCATCAGAAGGGCACAGACCATGATGCCCGGCAGGATGCCTGCCGCGAACAGCTCGGCGATCGAGGCGTTGGCCACATAGGCGTAGAGGATCAGGTTCAGCGACGGTGGCACAATGATCGCCATCGTGGCCGAGGTCGATGTGACGGCTGCGGCAAACGCCGCCGGATAGCCACGCTTGCGCATCTGGGGGATCATCACCGATCCGATTGCGGCGGCGTCCGAAGTGGCAGTGCCCGAAATCTCGGAAAAGAAGAGGGATGTCAGAATGTTGACATGTGCGAGGCCACCCCGGATGTGCCCCACCAGCGACGATGCAAAGGCGATCAACTTTTCAGCGATCTTGCCTTGGTTCATGATTTCGCCTGCGATCATGAACAGCAGGGCGGCCACGAGCAGGTAATTGTTTGCCCCGCCAAACGGGATCAAGCCGATGATCTGCGGCACCACAGCTGGGTCGAGCAGGATCATCGTAGCCGCCGTGACGCCCAGCACAAAGGCTATAGGAAGTCCTGCGATCAGCAGCGCGACGAGCAGAATGAGGATCATCCAACCGGGGTCAAGAAACATCATGCGTCGCTTTCGGGAAGAAGGTCATCGGGCGAGACGCGCCCGGTTGCAATGCCGACCAGCCGGACGGCGCAGAAGATCAGGATCAGCACCCCGCCCACGGCCATCGTGCCGCGAAACAGCACCATCGGCAGTTCAACGGAAATCAGGGTCCGCGACCCAAAGCTGAGTGCGGCAATGCCGCCATACCACGCCAACAACGCCCCGAACCCGCCCATCAGGATCAGGTTCATTCCGGTGACGATGCGCTTGAGTGTGGGGGACATGACCCGCAACACCGCGTCAAACCCGAGGTGTTCATTGGTCCGTGTCAGATAAGCTGCGCCGATGAAAGTCAGCGCAGACAAGATATGCGCCGGAAGCTCTTCGCCCCAAGACACGCTGTCGTTCAGAACGAACCGGGCGAAGACCGCCCAGTTCAGCAGGATCAGAAGCAGGCCCGCCATGGCCACCACAAGCGCATCCAGCACGGCTGTCGTCCAGCGGTCGAGGGTGTCGGTGATTTGCATCAGGCGGTCCATCGCTGCTGGCCTCACTCGATACCAAGGGCAGCTTTGGTGGCTGCGATCATGTCTTCACCGATCACGTCCACAAAGGTCGGGCTTTCGTAAAGCGGTGCTGCGGCGGCTTGGAACGCGGCAAAGTCGATCTCGTTGATTTCCATCTTATCGGCCAATGCCGCGATGGTTTCGCTGTCGGTCGTCTCGCCCCATTCAAAGGTCCACGGTGCAACGTCCTGCGCCACGCTCAGGATAGTGTCCTTCAGCTCTGGGTCGAGGCTGGCAAGGAAAGGTTCACCAAAGACGAGGAAGGTTGGAAGGTAGACATGGTTCGACAGCGACATGTAGCCCTGCACTTCAAAGAGCTTGGCCGTGTCTACGACGTTGGCGGGGTTTTCCTGCCCGTCGATTGTACCCTGATCAAGCGCCGAATAGACCTCGCCAAAGGACAGCGGCGTGGCGTTGGCCCCCAGCGTGTTGAACATTTCGACCCGTTGTTTGTTGGTCGGTGTCCGGATTTTCAGACCCTCGAGGTCAGCTGGCACGACGATCGGGCGCACCTTGTTGGTGATCTGACGGAAGCCATTGTCCCACATCGCGGCCAGAACCATGCCGGTGCCGTCGAACCCGTCGGCAAGCATTTCGCCTGCGGGGCTGGAGGCAAAGGTCTGTACTGCCGCGCGGTCTTCGAACAGGTAGGGCAGATCGAAGATCGCAGTGCGCGTGTTGATCTGCGACACGGCTGAAGCCGACAAAGACCCATGGTGCGTGCCAAGGGACAGACCCTGAAGCACGTCTTCTTCCTTGCCCAAGGTGTTCGACATGAAAATCTGCACATCGACCGCGCCTGGCGCGGCCGCTTCCAGACGGGTTTCGTATTCCTGCAGGAAGACATGCGCGAACGAGCCTTCGGGCAGCGAAGAGTTGATCTGAAGGACAGTCTGTGCCGAGGCAACGGCAGGCAGCGCGGCAAGTGTGGCAGCTAGGATCAGATGTTTTGTCATGATGCGATTCTCCTTTTCAAGGCGTGAAAGAAACTTGGCCCATATGAAAGGAATTTTTCTTACAACGGCAAAATAAGAAATTGTATTTTCTTGGAGGTGCGGACAGTTTTCATCTGTCCTGCTCAAGAAATGGGCGATTGGCAGGGGGGTGCGGTTGGATTTTGGCCGTTGATGAGTCGCAGGCTGCGCCGATCAGAGTTCGGCAAGCCGCTCGTGCATGTCTTCGATATCGCCCATGCGCTTGCGTCCGGCTGGCCCGGACACCTCAAGACAGCGGGCTGCAACAAGATTGCAGACTGCCATCACGCTGACATGGTTCAAAAGCGGCCCTGATGAAGTTGTCGTACAGGTGATGTGCCAGCGTGCAGGTAGGGCTTCCATCGACGGGACATCCCCGATCAGGGCAACCTGTGCCCCTGAGTCCACTGCGGCTTTCGCAAGGCTCCACGCGATCTTGGGGTTGCGACGGAGCAATAGGACGATGGCGACGTCGTCGGTGGATAGGGTCGCCACGGATTCGGCCAGTGTTTCGCCTGGGCGCGGCACAACCGAAACTGATGGCAGGACCTGCGTGATTTGCCAGCCAAGGTAGCTGGCCAAAGGGTAACCTGCGCGAAACCCGGCCAGCCAGACGCGCCGCGCTTTGTGCAGGGCGTGGGCAAGACTGTCGATCTCGTCCGATGCGAGGCTGCCATAGGTGGCGTCGAGATTGGCGCGGGATTGGTCTAGGTGTCGACCGGCAGTGTTGATCGTGTCATTCTGCCCAGTACCAAAGCGTAAGAGGGCAGAGCCGGTGCGCCCCTCTTCCCGAACGGCCTTTCGCGCCTCGTCATAAGACGTGTATCCCAGTTTGCGCACAAACCTTGAAACCGTGGCATTCGAGACTTCGGCCAATCCCGCGATCTCCGAGGCGGAATACCCAGCCATGTCGCCGGGAAAATCCAGCACCGCCTCAGCAAGCCGACGTTCGGTGGGGTGAAGGTCGGGCAAAATGGCCCGCACCCGCGCCATGAAGGTTTTGGGAGTCCGCTGTTTCATCCGTGCAAAATGCTTTTCTTCGTGGGCGAGGTAAAGCGCGTTCTTGTGATTTGCCGCACGTCGTGCTGCGGCTTGTCAGTTTGCGTTGATGGCCTCAGGCACCAAGGCGCCGCGATGTGTGACGACCCGCGCGGCAAGCTGTGCTCCGGTGCTCACAGCGTGCTCGGGCGACAGCCCGGTGCAGCGCGCGGCCAGAAAGCCAGCATTGAATGAATCCCCCGCAGCCGTGGTATCGACCACATTGACTACGTGGGTCGGGGCAAGGTGCTGCGCTCCTCGTTCCGTGTGAAGGATGATTTCGCCCGGACCGTTCTTCACGACGACAATGCTCGCGCCAAGATCGGTATAACGCTTGGCGGTATCTATTGGGGTCGCGTCGCCAAACCAGGTGGCTTCATCCTCGTGCGAGGGCAACACGACATGACTGCATAGTGCGGCCTTGGTGATTGCCGAGGTCATGGTTGCTGTGTCGGGCCAAAGCTTTGGTCTCAGATTTGGATCGAACACGACCTGTCCACCGCGAGCGCCGAAATCCTGCAATTGTTCCAGCAGCGTGTCGCGATCTTGCTCTGGCAGGATGGCAAGCGTGATCCCCGAAAAATAGGCGATGTCTGCACCATCAAGCGGTTTGGCGATGTCTTTACCCGATTGCGCCAGTGTGCGCGCCGCACTTTGACTGCGCCAATAGCTGAAGCTGCGCTCTCCGTCCTGCAACTGGATCATGTAGAGACCCAATGTCTGCTCTGCCCGGCGCAGGATGAAGGTGGTCTCGATTTTGGCCGACCCAAGAAAGTCCAGCATCTGGTCGGACAGGCTGTCCGTGCCCACGGCGGTGAAATACCCGATCTGCGCGCGGTCGCCCAATAGCTTGGCCAGATACCACGCGGTATTGAGAGTGTCGCCCGCGAACCCCATACGGTAAGTGCCAACGGTGTCCAGCGGGGCCATCTCGACCATGCATTCCCCGATGCAGACGATCCGGGTCACGGCGCGATATCCGTAAACCAATTGTGGTTCTCGGCCTTGATCTCGTCGATCTGCACCAGAATGCGCGACAGATGCTTGTCGATAGCATCCGCCGCCGCGTCCGGGCTTCGGGCGCTCAAGGCGTCCAGAATGGCGATGTGCTCGTTCAGCGCATAGTTCTGGGACGATCTGTCAAGCGTCAGCATCCGCACGCGGTCCATATGGCCCTTGTTTTCGCTGATCACGTCCCAGACATAGCCCACTCCGGATTGGACACAGATCTCTCGGTGAAAGGCGTCGTCCAGCGCGTGGAATCGCGATCGGTTGTTTTCGGAGATGGCCTCTTTTTGCTGGTCAATCAGATTGGACAGCGCATGAAGCCCCTCATCGGAAATCACATGGCAGGCGGTGCGGCAGGTGTGCATTTCAAGCGCCAGCCGGATGAAACGCGCGCGCAGCACGGCTTCTTCGGAAATCAGGCTGACGGTGGTGCCGCTTTGGGGGCGGATTTGGAGGAAGCCAAGGTTGGCCAGTCGGCGGAACGCTTCGCGCACGGGTTGGCGCGACACGCCCATCTTGGCGGAGACCTCGGCCTCGGAAATCTTGGTCTCTGGTGGCAGTTCAAGCGACAGGATGCGGTCGTGCAAGACCTTGAAGACCTGATCCGCAATCGTCGGCTGAACCTGCTGGCGCAGTTGGGGCAGGGGCAGGGGGGCTGATTTTTTCTGGACCGATGTCGTCACGTGTCTCGCCCTCCTCATGCGTATTGCCTTGCCGTCTTCATAGCACAGGCACCCCCAGACTTTGCAACTAGGATATTAGTTGACGCGTAAAAATTGCCAAACTAGGATATTAGTCATCAGCGGTTTTCAAAAGCCATGCTCCGCTGGGGAAAAACGGGAGGAAACATGGCGCTATTGGATGAGAATCGGCTGTTTTCGCCTGACCCTGTTTTGCGCGGGCTGTCCCGAACGCTTTACGACTCGGTCCGTGATCTGCCGATCATCAGCCCGCATGGCCATACCGATCCGCAATGGTTTGCCGAGAACGCCGCGTTCCCCGATCCCGCGCGCCTTTTCGTGACCCCGGATCACTACGTCTTCCGCATGTTGCATTCACAGGGTGTCCCGCTGGAAGCGATGGGTGTTCCCCGCGCAGATGGCGGCGAGACCGAACAAGACCCGCGAACCATCTGGCGGCTGTTCGCGTCGGGCTACCATTTGTTCCGAGGCACACCGACCCGCCTTTGGGTCGACCACGCGCTGCAAGAGGTGTTCGGTGTCACCGAACGTCTGTCCTCCGAGACCGCGGATTCGATCTATGACCGGATCGACGATTGCCTGAAGCAGGAGGCGTTTCGCCCCCGTGCTTTGTTCGAACGGTTCAACATCGAGGCGATCTCGACCACCGAAAGCGCCATCGACGATCTCAAATGGCACCGGATGATCCGTGACAGTGGATGGAGCGGCAAGGTCGTGACCGCCTACCGCCCAGACGCCGTGGTCGATCCCGAATTTCAGGGGTTCGCCGCCAATGTCGAAAAGCTGGGCGAGATGGCGGGCGAGGATGCCACGACATGGCAGGGCTACCTTGCGGCCCACCGCAACCGCCGCGCCTATTTCAAGGAATTCGGCGCGACATCCTCGGACCATGGCCACCCAACTGCCCGCACCGAAGACCTGCCGCAGGATGTTGCTGCGGCGCTGTTCGACAAAGCGCTGCGAGGCGCTTGCACCGCAGATGAGGCGGATGCCTTCCGAGGCCACATGCTGACCGAGATGGCGCGGATGAGCCTTGAGGATGGTCTTGTTCTGCAAATCCATCCCGGGTCCGCGCGCAATCATTCCGATCCGATTATGGCGCGGTTCGGGCGGGACAAGGGCTATGACATCCCCACACGCACCGATTACGTGCACGCCCTGCGCCCGCTGCTGAACGCGGTGGGCGAACGGTCCGATCTGACCATCATCCTCTTCACGCTGGACGAGACATCCTACGCCCGCGAATTGGCACCCCTCGCGGGCGTCTACCCGACGCTGAAACTCGGCCCGCCTTGGTGGTTCCACGACAGCTACGAAGGCATGATGCGGTTCCGTGAAATGGCGACGGAAACCGCCGGGTTCTATAACACCGTCGGGTTCAACGACGACACCCGTGCCTTCTGTTCCATCCCCGCGCGACACGACGTGGCGCGCCGGGTTGATTGCGCGTTCCTTGCCAACCTGATCGCCACAGGGCGGCTGGCAAAGGACGAAGCATTCGAGGTCGCACATGACCTCGCATACCGGCTTGCAAAGCAGGCTTACCGGCTCTGAGAGCCATTTTCTGGGAGGAAACCATGAATTACGTCAAAACACTTGGGGCGGCCTTGCTGGCCAGTGTCGCCTTTGTCTCGGCGGCTGCGGCCTGCGAAGTGACACTGCGGTCGTCAGACACCCATCCCGAAGGCTACCCGACCGTCGTCGCGGTACAGAAGATGGGCGAGATGCTTGCAGAGCGCACCGGCGGCAAGCTTTGCATCGAAGTGTTCCACTCGGCCCAGCTGGGGCAGGAGAAGGACACGATCGAACAGACGCAGTTCGGTGTGATTGACATGAACCGCGTCTCGCTTGGGCCGTTCAACAACATCATCGAAGAAACTCAAGTGCCGTCGCTGCCGTTTATCTTCCGGTCAACCGACCACATGCACCGCGTGATGGATGGCCCGGTGGGACAGCAGATCCTAGATGCTTTCAGCGATCACGACCTTGTTGGTCTGGCGTTCTACGACGGTGGCTCGCGCAGCTTCTACAACTCGCAGCGGCCGATCCGTTCTATCGAAGACCTTGCCGGGATGAAGTTCCGCGTCATGCAGTCGGACATCTTTGTCGACATGGTCTCTGCCCTTGGCGCCAACGCCACGCCCATGCCTTACGGCGAGGTCTATTCCTCGATCCAGACCGGCGTGATCGACGGAGCCGAAAACAACTGGCCGTCTTATGACAGCTCGGGCCATTTCGAGGTCGCCCAGTATTACACATTGAACCAGCACCTGATCGTGCCCGAAGTGCTGGTGATGTCCAAAACCAGCTTCGACAAGCTGTCCGCTGAAGAGCAGGAAATCGTCCGTCAGGCAGCACGCGATTCCGTTCCGGTGATGCGTGACCTGTGGCAGGAGCGCGAAAAGGTGTCCGAGCAGCGCGTGCGGGATGCGGGTGTCGAGATCATTACCGATATCGACAAGACGCCCTTCATCGAAGCCATGGTTCCCGTCTACCAAAAATACGTGACCTCACCCAAGCTTCAGCAGATGGTCGCTGATATTCAGGCAACTGAATAATCCAAGACCCGTCCCATGGCCGACTGTCATGGGGCGGGTGTCTTTGCGAGGGTGGGCAGGCCTGACATGATGAAAACGATTGCGCTTTTGACCGGGCGTTTGGCGCGTGTCGCCTTGTGGGTTGCCGGGATCGGGCTGGTCCTGATGACGGTGCTGATCGCGGCGCAGGTGTTCTGGCGCTATGTGCTGAACGACAGTATCATCTGGACCGAACCTGCATCGGTGATGATCATGGGCTGGTTCATCTTTCTGGGTGCTGCCGTTGGCATCCGCGAAGGCTACCATCTTTCTTTCGATGTTCTGCTGTATGTGGTGCCGCAGCGAATCAAGCTGGTGCTGCATTCGATTTCTGATCTGGCCGTCGCGTCCTTTGGCGTCGGCATGATCTGGTACGGCTGGCAGCTGGCGGAAAAGACGGCCGGTAACAAGCTGCCGGGCTTGGGAATTTCCGGCGCGTTCGATTTTGCCCCGATTGTCGCGGGCGGAGTTCTGATCGTCCTTTTCTCGACCGAGCGGATCGCGCGCCGCGCCGCGGGTCTTCCGACCGCGCGCTTTGGCGAAGAGGCAGAGATCGACTGATGGAACTCTATGTCCTCTTCGGAACTTTCACGTTTCTGCTGCTGATCGGCACGCCTGTCGCGTTCTGTCTGGGTGTGTCCAGCTTTGCCACCATTGCCTATCTCGGCTTGCCGCCGGTCGTCGTTTTTCAGCGTTTGAACTCAGGCGTGTCAGTGTTCGCGCTGATGGCTATCCCGTTCTTCATCTACGCGGGCGATTTGATGGTGCGCGGCGACATTGCACGACGGCTCGTGGCGCTTGCCGGAGGGTTTGTCGGCCACCTGCGCGGTGGGCTGGGGCAGGTCAACGTGCTGTCTTCGGTGATGTTCGGCGGTGTGTCCGGCTCGGCGGCGGCCGATGCCAGCGCGGTGGGTGGCCTGATGGTCCCGCAGATGAAAGAGCGCGGCTATGATACCGATTACGCGGTCAACATCACCGTGGTGAGTTCGATCATCGCGCTGCTGCTGCCGCCGTCCCACAACATGATCATCTATTCAATTGCAGCGGGCGGGCGCATTTCGATTGCCGATCTCTTCACCGCAGGGATCATACCGGGCTTTCTGCTGGCTGGTCTTCTGATGCTGGCCGCGTGGTGGATGGCGGTGCGCAAGGGCTACCCGACCCAGCCTTTTCAGGGCGTGCGGATGCTCGGCACGCTGTTCGTGTCGGCAGCGCCTGGACTGATCCTTGTGGCGATCATCTTTGGCGGTGTGCGGTCAGGGGTGTTTACCGCGTCCGAGTCTTCGAACATCGCGGTGGTTTATGCGCTGCTGGTGACGTTCTTCGTCTATCGCAGCCTGAGCTGGAGCGACTTCATCGAAGCCACATTTGCCGCGGTCCGCACCACCGCGATGGTGCTGATGGTCATCGGATGTGCGGCGGCCTTCGGCTGGCTCTTGGCCTACACGCGGGTGCCCGCGTCGATGGTGGCGCTGTTGCAGGGGGTGTCGGACAACCCGATCATCATCCTGCTGCTGCTGAACCTCGTGCTGCTGATCCTTGGCACCTTCATGGACATGTCGCCATTGATCGTCATCACCACGCCGATCTTCCTGCCGGTGGCCACGGCCTTTGGTGTCGATCCGGTGCATTTTGGGGTCATCCTGATCCTGAACCTTGGCATCGGGCTTTGCACGCCGCCGGTGGGAGCGGTGCTGTTCGTGGGCTGCGCGGTCGGTCGCATTCCGGTCTGGGATGCGGTGCGGACGATCTGGCCCTTTTACGGTGCGGCGTTGGTGACGCTGATGCTTGTCACCTACATTCCGGCGCTGTCGCTCTGGCTGCCGTCGCTTTTCAGATGAGGAAAGACATGACTTATCCTGTAGTGCCGACCGATCCGGGTGTGACGCGTCAAGTGCTGGCGGAAAACCCCGACCTGATGGTGGTGGCGTTCCGGTTCGAAGACGGTGCCGAGGGCAAGCTGCACGATCATCCGCATGTGCAATCCACCTATGTCGAAGCAGGGCGCTTCACTTTTTTCGTGGGTGATGTCGAACACGACCTCGGCCCCGGTGACAGCGTTGTCATCCCGTCCGGGGCACGACACGGATGCCGCTGCCGCGAGGCGGGCACACTCATCGACACCTTCACCCCGCGCCGCGACGATTTTCTTTGACCCGAAAGGCCTGACACCATGCTCAAGACCCAAACCCGCCACGCGATTGATCCGGCCACCGCCAAGACGCTGGATACTGATCAGCTGCGGGCGCATTTCCATGTTGGTGGCCTGTTTGAGGAAGGCGAGATCAACCTTGTCTACACCCATTATGACCGCCTGATCCTTGGCTCTGCCGTGCCTGCGGGCGGGACACTCGCGCTGGATCAGGTCAAGGAGGCGGGCACGCCGTCCATTCTCGACCGTCGCGAGATGGGGGTGCTGAACATTGGAACAGCCGGCTCTGTGACGGTTGGTGGAACGACCTACGAGGTTGGAACCGGCGAGGTGCTTTATATCGGTATGGGCTCCGGCCCGGTGAAATTTAGCGGCAACGGGCGGTTCTACGTGTTGTCCGCCCCGGCGCATCAGACATATCCAACGCGGCTCATCACACTGGCCGATGCACGGCGCGTCGAGCTGGGTGCGCGCGAAACGGCGAATGAGCGGGTCATCATCCAGTTCCTGCACCCCGAAGTGTGCCAAAGCTGCCAGCTTCTGATGGGCTACACTCAATTCGCGGAAGGGTCTGTCTGGAACACCATGCCCGCCCACCTGCATGATCGGCGGATGGAGGCCTATCTCTATTTCCAACTGCCGGAAAACCAGCGCGTGTTCCACCTTATGGGCGAACCGTCGCAGACGCGCCACATCGTCATGGCCAATGAAGAGGCGGTGATCTCGCCGCCCTGGTCGATCCATGCCGGAGCGGGGACATCGTCCTATACCTTTTGCTGGGCGATGGCAGGCGATAATGTCGATTTCACCGATATGGACATGGTGGCGATGGAGGATTTGCGGTGAGCATGTTTTCCCTGACCGGGCGACGCGCACTGGTGACAGGTGCGAATACCGGCATCGGGCAGGCCATCGCCGTTGGTCTGGCCGAAGCTGGGGCAGAGGTGATCTGTGCCGGACGGCGTACCTGTGACGAGACCGTGGAGTTGATCACCAAGGCCGGAGGCACCGCATTGTCTGTGCTGGTCGATTTCGCCGATCCGATGGCGGGGCAGGGGCTGTTCGACGATCAACCCATCGACTTGCTTATCAACAACGCGGGCATCATCCGCCGCGCCGATGCGGTCGACTTCGCCGAGGCCGATTGGGACGCAGTGATGGACGTGAACCTCAAGGCGCTGTTCTTTACCACCCAAGCCTTTGCCAAGGCGGTACTTGAGCGTGGCGGGACCGGGGCGGTGGTCAACATCGCCTCACTGCTGTCGTTTCAGGGCGGCATCCGCGTGCCGTCCTACACCGCGTCGAAACATGGCGTAGCAGGGCTGACCAAGCTTTTGGCGAACGAATGGGCCGCCAAGGGCATCAACGTGAACGCGGTTGCCCCCGGCTATATCGAGACCAACAACACCGACGCGCTGCGCAACGATCCCGACCGCAATCAGGCGATCTTCGACCGTATTCCGGCAGGGCGCTGGGGGCAGGCCGAGGACATCGCGGGCGCTGCCGTATATCTGTGTACGCCTGCAGCGCGCTACGTGCATGGTGCGGTTCTGAATGTGGATGGAGGCTGGCTTGCCCGCTGACACCGCTCAGGGCCCCAAGACGGGGATTGTACATCTGGGCCTTGGGGCGTTCTTTCGTGGTTTCGGCTGTGTGTTCGTGGCCGATGCAATGGCGGCTTCGGGTGGCGATTGGGGCATCACCGGCGTGTCCCTGCGTAGCCCCGACACGCGAGATGCGCTGCAGGGGCAGGGCTGGGGCTATACTTCGGTCACGCTTGCGCCTGAAGGCGAACAAACGCGTTGGATCACCGTTCTGACCGACGTGCTGGTTGCACCTGAAGACCCCCAAGCGGTGCTGATCGCGATGGCGAAACCAGATGTACGGATTGTGACATTGACCGTCACGGAAAAGGGCTACTGCCATAACCCAGCCACCGGCGCTCTGAACGCTGATCATCCCGATATCATTCACGATCTGGCCCATGATCTTCCTAAGTCAGCCCCCGGTTTTCTGGTCCGCGCCTTGCAGCGCAGGCGGGCTGCAGGCGTTGCGCCGTTTACTGTTCTCACCTGTGACAACCTGCCGGAAAACGGGCGTCTGGTGCGCGGTCTCGTGCTTGATTTCGCGCGTCGTCTGGACCCGGACCTGGCAGACTGGATCGCCACAGAAGGCAAGTTTCCTTGCACCATGGTGGACCGGATTACACCAGCCACCACCATGGCCGACATCGCCCGTGTTGGCCAATTGACAGGCAATGTCGATGCGGCACCGGTGATGCACGAGCCCTTTGCCCAATGGGTGATCGAAGACGATTTCGTCGGGAACGCCCGCCCGGATTTCGCCGCAGCCGGTGTCGAGATGGTGCAAGACGTGACCGCGCATGAGCATATGAAGCTGCGCATGCTGAATGGCACCCATTCCGCGCTGGCCTATACCGGCTATCTCGCCGGGCACGAGACCATTGCCGAAACCGTCGCGGACCCCGTCTTTTCCGCCTATGTGTGGCGGCTCTGGTCCGAGATCATTCCGGCGGTGCAGGCCCCCGATGGCGTCAGCCTGACCGAGTACGCTGATGCGCTGTTCGACCGCTACGCCAACCCCGGTATCCGCCACAAGACGTGGCAGATCGCGATGGATGGCAGCCAGAAACTGCCGCAGCGCATTTTGGGCAGTCTGGCGGCAAATCTGTCTGCCGGGCGGGACTCGCCTGCGCTCTGCCTCGCTGTGGCGGCGTGGATGCGGTATGTGGGTGGGATGGATGAATTGGGGCAAGTGATTGACGTGCGAGACCCGTTGGCGGGGCGGCTGCGCGATGCATCGGACAGTGCGGATACACCAGAGGGCAAGGTCGCGGCTTTGCTCGGTGTGCGCGATGTGTTTCCTGCCGAGCTGGCCGAGCAATTGATCCGACCCGTCACCAAAGCCGCAATCCAGCTTTGGACCAAAGGCACCCGCGCCGCAATTGAAGAGGGGGCGCTATGATCGAAACGTGGCGCTGGTACGGTGAGTTCGACCCGATCACGCTGGCCGAAGTGGCGCAGACAGGTGCGGCTGGGATCGTCAGTGCGCTGCACGCCATCCCTTACGGCGAGGTGTGGCCGCATGAGGCGATCGCCGCGCGAAAACGCGCCATCGAAGAGGCGGGGTTCGTGTGGTCTGTCGTCGAAAGCCTGCCGGTGCACGAGCGCATCAAGAAGGGCGAGGGCGATCTGTCCGCGCTTTTTGCCAATTACCGGCAGTCTATGGCCAATCTGGCAGAGCAAGGCGTACAGACGATCTGCTACAACTTCATGCCGCTTCTCGACTGGACACGCACCGATCTGGCGGCGCCTGTCGCGGGCGGAGCCACCTGCCTGCGGTTCGAAGCGACCCATATGGTGGCGTTCGAGATCCACATGTTGGGGCGTCAGGCGGCCGAAGACGATTACAGCGACGAGGTGCGCGTCCGTGCAGCCGCGTGGTATCAGCAGGCGACAGAAGCCGAGCGCGACACGTTGCTGGCGTCGATCATGGCCGGGATGCCGGGGGCGTTTGACCGTTACGACATCCCGGGGCTGCGCACCGCACTTGCTGCGTATGACGAAATTGACCGTGACGCGTTGCGCGCCAACTACGCCCGGTTCCTCGCAGAGGTTATTCCGGCAGCTGAAGACTTGGGCATCCGGCTTTGCGTGCACCCCGACGACCCGCCGCGCGATATTCTTGGACTGCCGCGCATCGTGTCTACGGGTGACGATCTGGAATGGGTACTGGCGACGCAGGACAGTCCGGCCAATGGCGTGACGCTTTGTTCCGGCTCGCTTGGGGCGCATCCGGGCAATGATGTGCCTTCCATTGCTGCCCGGGTGGCGGACCGCATCCACTTCGCCCATCTGCGTAACGTGCGTAAAGAGCCCGACGGATCGTTCGAAGAAGCGGCGCATCTGGATGGCGATACCGACATGGTGCTTTTGCTGCGTGTTCTCTTGCGGGAAGAGGCGCGGCGCAGGGCTGAAGGGCGCGCGGATCACGTGATCCCATTCCGCCCTGACCATGGCCACCACATGCTGACCGATCATGATCGTGATTTCGTGCCGGGTTATCCGCTGATTGGCCGTCTGCGCGGTCTTGCGGAATTGCGCGGCGTGATCCGGGGTATTGGGCATGTCTGAACCGCTGGTGCTTCATCCATCTGACAACGTCGCGGTTCTGACTGTACGGGCGCAAACGGGCGCGGACCCGCTTGGGGTCAGTGCGCCGTTGCCAGTGCCCTTGTCAGCGGGGCACAAGATTGCCCGTCAGGCTATCCCGGCAGGTGCTCCAATCCTCAAGTTCGGCCAGTTCATCGGCAAGGCGACCGCCGACATCGCCGCTGGTGACCATGTGCATACGTTCAACTGCATCTTCGACAACCCCGAGCAAACCTATGCTGTCGGGGCCGATCTGGAGGCTGCACAGACAGCCATCCCGCAGTCAGCCCCTTTGACCTTCCAAGGCTATTTGCGCCCTGATGGACGCGTTGGAACGCGCAATTACATCGCGCTGCTGGCGACGGTGAACTGTTCGGCCACGGTGATCCGCCGTGCGGCGACCGAGATCAAGGCGAGCGGTATGCTCGACGCCTATCCGGATATCGACGGCATCGTGGCGCTGGCCCATGGCACGGGCTGCGGTATGGCAGGCAGCGGACCAGGATTTGAAATCCTCGACCGCGTGCTGTGGGGACATGCCACCCATCCAAACGTCGGCGCTGCAGTATTTGTGGGCTTGGGCTGCGAAGTGATGCAGATCGCACGCATGCAATCACATTTCGGCGCCGAGAGCACGGCGCATTTCCACGGGCTGACCATTCAGGATACCGGAGGAACCCGCGCCACAATCGACGCGATCAAGGACCACGTTGTGGATCTTTTGCCAAAGGTGAACGTCATATCGCGCAGCCCGCAACCGATGTCGGCGCTGCGGGTGGCGTTGCAATGCGGCGGGTCGGACGGGTTTTCCGGTATCACCGCTAACCCGGCTCTTGGTGTGGCGAGCGATCTGCTGATCGGGCAAGGCGGAACCGCGATCCTGTCGGAAACGCCCGAAATTTACGGCGCGGAGCAATTGTTGCTCCGCAGGGCCGCGTCTGACGCGGTCGCGGACAAGCTGATCCGCCAGATCAAGTGGTGGGAAAGCTATACCGCGCAGAACGGTGGGTCGCTCGACAACAACCCAAGCCCCGGCAACAAGCTGGGGGGGATCACGACGATCTTGGAGAAATCGCTGGGCGCTGCGGCGAAAGGTGGGTCCACGCCACTGACCGCCGTGTATGACTATGCCGAACAGGTCGACGCGCCCGGCCTCGTGTTCATGGACACGCCCGGTTATGACCCGGTGTCGGTCACCGGCCAGATCGCGGGTGGCGCACAGATCGTGGTTTTCACCACTGGGCGCGGATCGGCGTTCGGGTCAAAGCCAGCGCCGACGATCAAGCTGGCCACCTCGGACCGGCTGTTTCAGCAGATGCCGGATGATATGGACCTGAACACCGGGGATGTCCTGTCGCAAGGGGTTATGATTGCCGATAAAGGTCGGGAGATTTTCGATCTCATCCGCGCCACCGCGTCTGGCCAGCCCACCAAATCCGAGACCCTTGGGCTGGGCGATCACGAATTTGTCCCGTGGCAGATCGGGGCGGTGATGTAGGCCGCCTATCCCTGCAAATGCGCAGATCACGCGCGAGCGGCTTGTCTCGGTTCGCGAATGGACGCATCTTCGCGCCATGATCGGTTCGACAGTAAACACGCATCGCCTTTGGACGCGGAATTGGGCGGTTGCCTTGATCGTGGGCGGCGTGGCGCTTTTGCTGGCGTCGCTGGTCTTGCTGTTTCCCGCCCTTGAACGTGTCTACCTGAGTCAGTTGGGCAAGCGCGAAGCATCGACTCTAACCTTGGCTGTCGAAGGTCTGAACGGATCGCTGCGCCGGTTCGAGGCTTTGCCCGGATTGATCGCCGAACGCCCCGATCTGGCGCAGGTGTTGCGGGATCCATCGAACTCAGAACTGATTGACCGGGTGAACGACGCGTTGCATCAAACCGCAGAAGAGGTGGGGCTTTCTGACATCTTTCTGATTGACCGCAACGGGCTGACACATGCGGCAAGCAACCACTGGAAAGACCTGTCCTTTGTCGGTCAGAACTTTGCATACCGGCCCTATTTCACACGTGCCCTTTCTGGCGATCAGGGGCGCTTTTTCGCGCTGGGCACGACGTCGGGGGAACGTGGTTACTTCTTTGCCGAAGCGGTGCGCGACGGGACCGAGATCGTGGGTGTGCTGGCGGTCAAATTCACTGTCGATGCGTTCGAAGATGCATGGCGCGATGGGACGAACGACATTCTGGTTCAGGACGAGGCTGGTGTGATCTTCATGGCCAGCCGCCCCGACTGGCATTTCCGGTCTTTGGAGCCGTTAAGCCCAGAGGCGCGGGCGGCCATAGAAGACACAAAGAAATACCCGATGGATCAGCTTGTGCCATTGCAAGCCTCGCAAGAGGTCTTTGATGACAGGTTTCGGAAGGTTGAGATCACCGACAACTCTGGCGCGACCGAGCAGTTTTTGGTGCAAAGTCAAATGATCCCGGAGGCCGGTTGGCAGGTGTCGCTTTTGACGCCCAGCGAACAGGCCTGGACCCGCGCGATGGGAACGGTGGCGCTTTCGGCGCTTCTTCTGTTGCTCGTTGGACTGATTGCCACTGTCGTCATTCAGCGCCGCATTCAGTTGCAGGAGCGGATCCGCGCGGCACTGTCGATGCAGGAAGAACTGGAGCACAGGGTCACCCAACGCACTGCAGAGCTTAAGGACGCAAACGCCCTCATCATGCAGGAGGTCGAGGAACGGCGCGCGGCCGAGACCTTGTTGCGGCAAACGCAAACGGAACTCATTCAGGCTGGCAAACTTGCGGCCTTGGGCCAGATGGCCGCTGCTTTGAGCCACGAGTTCAACCAACCGCTGGCGGCGGTGAAATCCTTTGCCCGCAATGCCGGGGCCTATCTGGATCGCGGCGAGCCGGACAAGGTGCGCCAGAATGTCGGAATGATCGACGATATGGTTGACCGGCTGGCCGCCATCTCGACTCACTTGCGCAACTTTGCCCGCCGTCCCGGTGAGAAAACCGAACCTGTCTTGCTCAACCGGGCTTTGGACAGCGCGCTGGTCATTCTCGAACCCAAGATGCGGGCCTCTGGCTGCCGGGTGAACCGTGACCAGATCGACGGTGACATCTGGGTGTTGGGCGGGCAGGTGCGGTTGCAGCAGGTCTTCGTCAATTTGCTCAGCAATGCGGTGGATGCGATGAACGACGTGCCGGACCCTATTGTTGATCTGTCCCTCGACATGGACGGAGGTGGGGTTCATGTACGGGTTCGTGACCGTGGAACCGGAATGACCGACGCTGAGATCGCGCAACTGTTCGATCCGTTTTTCACCACCAAAGAGCCCGGCAAGGGCATGGGGTTGGGACTTTCGATTTCTTATAACATCGTGCGCGACTTTGGCGGCACGCTCGAAGGGCGCAACCATCCCGAAGGTGGTGCTGTCTTCAGCGTGACATTGAAGCTGGCCGAAGCGCCATCAATGGCTGCCGCCGAATGACCAAGACGCCCGCTGTTCTGTTTGTCGATGACGAAGAGCCGCTGCGCATTGCGGCACAGCAGACCTTGGAGTTGGCTGATCTCGACTGTACGTGTTTCGACCGGGCGGCCTCTGCTTTGGCAGTAATCGGGCCGGAATTCCCCGGCATTCTGGTGACAGACATTCGGATGCCGGGCATGGACGGGACAGAACTTTTGCGGGCCGCCCTGCAAAAAGACCCGGAGTTCCCGGTGATCCTTGTCACCGGTCATGGCGATCTGGATCTGGCTGTCGGCATGATGCGGGAAGGGGCGTATGATTTTATCGAAAAGCCCTATGCCCCGGAACGTCTGGTCGATGCGGTGCGGCGGGGCTTGGAGATGCGCCGCCTGACCATCGAGAACCGTACTCTGCGGTCTGAAATGGCGCCGTTGATTGGGGCAAAAGACGGGTTGCGCGGGTTCAGCCCCGAGATGGAAACCGTTCGCAAACAGATCTGCGCGGTCGCCGCCAGCGATGCCGATGTGCTGATCGTGGGTGACACCGGTACCGGCAAGGGTCTGGCGGCGCAGGCTGTGCACGCGGCCAGCAAACGCGCTGATCGGCCTTTTGTGGCCATCAACTGTGCGGCTTTGCCGTCGGACATGATCGAAAGCGAATTGTTCGGTCACGAAGCCGGAGCTTTTGCAGCAGCGGCACGGGCGCGGGCTGGCAAGTTCGAACATGCTCGTCGCGGCACGGTGTTTCTGGACGAGATCGACAGCCTGCCGCTGGCCTTGCAGGCCAAACTGCTGCACGCCGTTGAAACCCGGTCGATCAGCCGTCTTGGATCACATGACCGGATCGACCTTGATGTCCGGTTCATTGCGGCGTCGAAATCCGATCTCGAGGCTGCGGCGGCCAAAGGCACGTTTCGCGGTGATCTGCTCTACCGTCTCAACGTTGTGACAATCCGCATGCCGTCGCTTGCAGCGCGGCGTCAGGACATTCCGATGTTGTTTTTGACCTTCGTCGCGCAGATGGCAGACCGTTATGACCAACCCGTGCCACAGGTTCCGGGTGCAGTGCTGGATGCGTTTGCGGCCCGGGACTGGCCCGGCAATGCCCGCGAGTTGCGCAATGCCGCCGAACGTTATGTGCTGGGCCTACCAGATGCGGCGGATCAGGCAACACCGTCGTCAGGAACGCTTGTTGAACGGGTGGCGGAACACGAGCGCGCGTTGATCGCGGCCAGTCTTGCGGCCAATGCGGGGCGGCTGAAAGACACCTACGAGGCGCTTGGGATTTCGCGGAAAGCGCTTTACGAAAAGATGCAGCGCTACGGTCTGGACCGCGAGTCCTTTGTCGAACCAGACAACTGATACGCTGGGTGTTTCCCAAACAGCGGCCCGATGTGTCGTTCACGACCCAAAAATTCTGGCGTTTGTCCCCCCGCCGACCCATCGCCACGAAAAACTGTGACTTGCCTAAAATGTTGGCGGTAACGGCGCTAGGCGATGCGCGGGGTCGCATGGTTCCTGAGCGGCGACCCGGCGAGGAGACACAGGCCGGGCTATACACACTCTTTGTATGCGTTTGGGAGGAACCAATGCAGAAAATCACAGCACTCACCTTTGCCGTCACTTGTGCCATCACAGGTCAGGCGTTTGCCGAAAGCCATGCCGACCGCACCGGTTGGCCGGACAGCTTTACCGTGGGCACCGCGTCGCAGGGCGGCACGTTCTTTGCCTATGGTTCGGGTTGGGCGAACCTTGTCGCGGAAGAGCTGGGCGTCTCCGGTGGCGGCGAAGTCACGGGTGGCCCGATGCAGAACATGGCGCTGGTGCACACCGGTGATGTTCAGTTCGGCATGACCACGATGGGTCCGGCAGCGGAATCCCTCGCGGGGACCAACCCGATTGCACCCGGTCTTCAGATGACCAACGCCTGCGCGATGTTCCCGATGTACCAGACACCGTTCTCGGTCACCGCACTGTCGTCTTCGGGCATCACTTCGATTGCCGACATTCCGGCAGGTGCGCGTATCGGCTTTGGCCCGGCAGGGTCGACATCCGACACATATTTCCCGCGGATGATGGAAACGCTGGGTGTCGACTTTGAGCGTCGCAATGGCGGCTGGTCCGACCTTGGCGGTCAGCTTCAGGATGGTTTGCTGGACGTGATCGCGTTCGCTGCAGGCGTTCCGGTTCCGGCCGTGTCACAGCTTGAGGTTCAGACCGATGTGAACATCATCGAGTTCACCGAAGAAGAGCAGGCCAAGATCATCGAAGCCTTCCCGGTCTCTGCGTTCGAGATCTCGGCCGAGGCCTACACCACTCTGGAAGCACCGGCGCGATCAGTTTCCATGTGGAACTTCGCCATTGCGAACTGCGATCTGCCGGCAAGCTTTGTGAATGCGGCTGTCGATGTCGTTATGTCCGACAACGAGCGGATGGTGAACATCCACCGTGCGGCAACGTCGACCCTGCCCGAGAACTGGGACAAGAACGGTGTTCTCAAGTGGCACCCCGGTGCGGCTCAGTGGTTCAAGGACAACGCTGGCGCGGACATTCCCGATAGCATGATCCACGGCATGTAAGCCGTTTCGGAGCGGCGCTGGCAACCTGCGCCGCTCCACGTTTTGGCATCCCGCGCGCGTTGAAATGCGCCTGGTCGGGTGCCCCTTTTTCTCAAGACATGAAGCGCCGACGCGACAGCCAAGGCGGCTTTGCCAGGGAGGTGGCAATGGTTCAGGAGTCCACACAGGCCGACAAGGCTGTGATCGCAGAAGGCGTCGACGAAGAGCCGGTCGAAGCCAACCGACGTCTGTTTACGGGTTGGCGCATGCAGGTCGTGGCAGGGGCCGCGGCGCTTTATGCACTGTTCCACATGGCGGCGCTCAATGGTGTTTCCATTTCGGCCTATACCGGGATCACCGTGCCGCTCTTGCCGCAATTCCCGATGGAGACATGGAATTTCCGCATCTTCCACATAGCAGGCGCCTTGGCGCTGGGCTTTGTGGTCTACAACGCAATGATGTTTTCCGATGATGGCGACAAGGATGACCGAAGCGGCCTCTGGGGAAAGTTGGCCTATGTCCTTTTTATCCCGGCGCTGCTTGCGGTGGGAACAAGCCTTTGGTTTGCGCAGACCATTGCATCGGGCACCCTCCCAGAAATGGGCGGGTTGACCACATGGCCTGCCTTCGCGGGAACACCGATCTACGCGCAAGAGGTTTGGTATTTCGGGGTTCCTTTGCTGATCGCAACAGGCGGTGGCATTGTGCTGGGTTGGTTCGAAACCGCGCCGCGCGACGAGTTCCGGGTGTCTGACATCCTTCTGGGTGTCTGCGGTTTCGCTGTTGCGGCCTATCTGATCGCAATTTACGGCACCGCTGCCCGCAACGCCGTGGGCACACCGTTTGTGCCGATTGGCGTGGCTTTTGCCGCCACTGCCGGATCTGCGATGATCCTCGAACTGACACGGCGGGTGGCTGGTCTGGCACTTGTGATCATTACGGGTGTTTTCCTGCTCTATACCTTCGTGGCACACCTGTTGCCGGGCATTCTGGCCGTGCAAAGCGCCTATAGCTGGCAGCGCTTCTTTGGCCATGTCTATTCGGATGCGGGTATTCTCGGCCCAACGACAGCGGTCTCCTCGACCTACATCATCCTGTTCATCATCTTCGCGGCCTTCCTTCAGGCCTCCAAGGTGGGCGACTACTTCGTGAACTTCGCTTTCGCAGCGGCCGGTCGGGCGCGTGGCGGTCCTGCCAAGGTCGCGATTTTCGCGTCGGGCCTGATGGGTATGATCAACGGCACTTCTGCGGGCAATGTGGTGGCCACTGGATCACTGACCATCCCGCTGATGAAGAAGGTGGGCTACCGTCCGACGACTGCTGGTGCTGTTGAAGCCGCCGCCTCGACCGGTGGGCAGATCATGCCGCCGATCATGGGGGCAGGGGCCTTTATCATGGCCGAGATCACCGGCATCCCCTATCAGGACATCGCCATCGCGGCGATCATCCCGGCGATCCTGTATTTCGTATCGGTCTACTTCATGGTGGATTTCGAGGCGGCCAAATTGGGGATGCGCGGCATGCGCGATGACGAGTTGCCGAAGCTCGCCAAAATGGTGCGGCAGGTCTATTTGTTCATCCCGATCATCATTCTGATCGCCGCATTGTTCATGGGGTATTCAGTAATCCGTGCCGGAACTTTGGCGACGATGGCCGCCGCTGTGGTCAGCTGGTTGACCCCGTTCCCGATGACTTGGCGTGGTATTGTCAAAGCGTTCGAACTGGCGGGCATCATGTCGATCCAGATCATCGCGGTGTGTGCCTGCGCGGGGATTATCGTCGGTGTGATCAGCCTCACAGGCGTCGGCGCACGCTTCTCGGCGGTTCTGTTGGACCTCGCTGGCGTAAGTCAGCTTCTGGCGCTGTTCTTTGCCATGTGTATCGCAATCCTGTTGGGAATGGGGATGCCGACAACTGCGGCTTATGCGGTGGCGGCGTCCGTCGTGGCTCCGGGCCTTGTGCAATTGGGTATCCCGACACTGACCGCGCATTTCTTTGTGTTCTACTTCGCGGTTTTGTCGGCCATCACACCTCCGGTGGCGTTGGCCAGCTATGCGGCGGCGGGTATTTCCGGGGCAAACCCGATGCAGACCTCGGTCGCGTCCTTCAAGATCGGTATCGCGGCATTCATCGTCCCGTTCATGTTCTTCTATAACAGCGCGCTGTTGATGGAGGGCACGTGGTTCGAAGTGATCCGCGCGGGCATCACGGCCACCTTTGGTGTGTTCCTTTTGTCTGGCGGTGTGCAAGGGTGGTTCCTTGGCCAACGCTCGGCATGGTTCATCCGGCTCGGCCTGATCGCGGCGGCGCTGCTGATGATCGAGGGTGGTCTGATCACCGACCTTATCGGTATCGGGGTGACAGCGGGGGCTTGGCTGATCCAGCGCTTCCTGCATCCTGATCCGAATGCCAGCATCCCGGTGCGTGGCGCGGATTGACATACAAAAGGGCCGCCTGATGGGGCGGCCCTTTTTCACTCGGGGACGTGGTCTGAAACTCTCAGAAAACAACGCCCTTGCGCAGGATGAAACAGCCGAATGGGCGGTCTTCGCTGCATTGAACCACAGCAAAACATGTTGCGGCATGACGGTAGAACTCCTGCCGTCCCATGCTGGACAGAACACCACCGTCCGGCAGACGCGGTGTCAGCACATCCCACACGGCCTGATGCACGTCGGATACCGTGTCGGGTGCGTTGTCGATCTCCATTCGAAGCGCGCAATAGCTGTGGAAACTGTCAAGCGGCATCACTTGTGTGATCAGGTCGGCCACTGTTGCCGCGTCGTGGCCCGGATAGTGGATCACGTCCTTCACCGCACAACCCGCTGCGGACGTGGCCGAGGGGTAATTGCGATCAACCACCGCGATTTCGTCGCCATGCCCCATCCGAGCCAGCGTATAAAGAAGGTCGGGTGTCAGGCGCGGGTCCAATCCGATCAACATGGCAGGTGCTCCGGTCGAAAAAAGCAAAGCCCGACCCCAGGCTGGCAGGGGTCGGGCCTCGTTGTCTTAGCGCGGCGGCAGCGGCATCCAATCGGCCATCACCACATCCGCATGCTGGAATTGCGGCATCTTGGAGCCGAGGTCTTCCATGTTGCGAATGTCGTTGTCGGTCAGGAATGACTGCGTGATCAATGTCGGCGGCACAATCACGGACGCCCCCGGATTTTCACCTGTCAGCATGAGCGCCAATGCACGCACAGAGACTTCACCCACAACCGCCGGGTTGGTCGCCACGGTTGCTTTCCAGCCGCTGCCTGCCTCGCGCATCAGCGCGATGTCGGCGGTCGAGATGTCGGCGGAATAGATGCTCAAATCGCCCCCGATGCCCAATTCGTCTGCGGCGATCTTCACGCCTTTGGCGAACTCGTTATAGGGCGCGAAGAAGACCGAGATGTTCGGGTTTGCTTGCAAAGCTGCACGCGCCTGGTTGGCGTTGGCGTTTGCGATCGGGTTATCAAGCGTGCCGATACGCGCGGCCTCGGTGATACCGGAATTGGCGGCTTTCACCTCTTCCCAAGCGACATGGCGGCGATCCAGTGGGGCGATGCCGGGAACGTAGACGTAACCGGCGGCAAAGCTGTCACCGTTGTCGGCAATCGCCTGTTCCAGCGCCAATTTGCCCAGCAGGTAGTCGGACTGTTCGATTTGCGGAATGGCGTCGTTTTCGACATTCACGTCGAACGCGACAACTTTGATCCCGGCATCCACAGCACGCTGTGCTGCCTCACGCATGGATTCCGTCAGACCGTGCTGGATGATGATCCCGTCCACGCCTAAGGCGATGGCCTGATCCACCATGTCGGCCTGAAGTGCTGCGTCCTGACGGCTGTCGAGCACCCGCAGGTTGACCCCCAGCGCGGCGGCTTGGGACTCAACCCCCGACAGGTAGGCTTGGAAAAAGTCACCCGTCGACAGGTAGCGCACCAACGCAATGGTCACATCGCCGGGGTTGTCCAGTGGGGCGGGGGCGCTTTGCGCCGTGGCGGCACCCGCACCAAGCGCGAGGCTGGCTGCGCTCGCAAGGGCCATGAAGTGACGTCTCAGCATGATGATATCCTCCCTATCGCTGATTGTCAGTGTCCTGCGCCGCTGCGACGCGACGACAGGTAGAACGTAAATACAAGGGCTGCGACCAGAACCGCGCCCTTGACGAAGTCTTGTGTGTAGTAAGGCGCGTTCATCATGGTCATGCCTTGCAATAGGATGCCGACGAACAACGCGCCGATGGCTGTCCCAAACGCGTTGGGGCGGGCGGCGCCCAGAACTGCAAAGCCGATCAGCGCCGCTGCGACCGAGTCCAGCAACAGGTTGTTGCCACTGGCGATATCTCCGCGTCCCAGACGGGCGGCCAGCAGAATACCCCCGATGGACGCGGTCACGCCCGAGATCATGTAGGCGGCGATCTTGTAGCGGTTCACCGGTGTGCCAACTAGCGCGGCTGCGCGTTCGTTCGACCCGATAGCATACATCAGCCGTCCGTGGCGGGTGAAGCCCAAGAACAGCCAGATCAGAACGGCAATGCCGATGAAGATCACCACGGGCATGGGCAACAGACGTTCGATCACCACGTCGAACCGGTGACGGCCCAACCAAAGGAAGGCGGCGGAAAACGTGCCTTCGGCCACGGTGCCATCGGTGAGGGTCATGCCCGTGGCGATGGAATTGCCCTGCGTCGGGATGCGCTGCAGGCCGATCAGCAGGAACATCATGCCCAAAGTGGCAAGCAGGTCGGGCACGCGGAATTTCACGATCAACAGCCCGTTGATCAGCCCGACCAACGCGCCCATCGCCAGACACAGGAACACCGCCACGATGGTCGGGTGTTCAAGGATCACCATCGAATAGGCCGATAACATCAGCGCCGATGTCGCTACCGCGCCGATGGACAGATCAAACCCGCCCACCACAAGCGTGCAGGTCACGCCCAAAGCCAGAATGCCGGTGATCGCCACGGATTGCAGGACAAAAGCCGCCGATAGCGGGCCAAAGAAACCGGGCGCTGCGAGGCTGAAATAGACGATCAGCCCGAAAAGCAGGATCAGAAAGCCATAGCGAATGGCAAAGTCGAGAAGTCGGTCGTTCATGGATGTGTGCCCGTATCGGTCGATTGAGCCCCCGAGATATCCGCGACGAGTGCTCCGAGGTCGACATTCTGGTTCTTGTGTTCGCCAACGATGGCGCCTTCGTTCATCACGACAATCCGATCCGCGATCTCGAGCGCCTCGTCGATCTCGGCCAGAAACACGAGCGTCGCCCTCCCTTTGGCCGTGGCGCGGATGTGCCGCCCGATGTCGCGCCGCGCGCCGATGTCGACGCCTTGGAACGGTTCATCCAGAAGAAGCACCTTTGCCGGTTCCAGCAGCCAACGGGCAATCATCACCTTCTGCTGGTTGCCGCCCGACAGAGTGCCGATCCCGTCAGTGACCGATTGGCAGACGATGCCAAGCTGGCTGACCATCTCTTGCGCACGGGTTTTCTGGCGGCTTGCCCTGAGGAACGATCCGACGCTCAGACCTTTGAGAAAGGGCAGGGTCATGTTGTCAGCGATATCGAAGGCTGGGATCACGGCGTTGGTGCCCCGATCCTTTGGCGACATGAACACGCCCTGTGCTACCGCATCTTCGACCGAGCTTGGCGCGTAGTCCGCGCCGTTGATGCGAACGCTGCCGCTGGCAGGGCGGGCCATGCCGAAGAGGATCTCCGCCAACCGGCTTTTGCCGCTGCCCAGAAGGCCGACCAGTGCTACCACCTCGCCATCGCGTGCCTGCAGGTTGATGGGCGCGGCCCCTTGCGTGAGCCGCAGATCCGCAAGCTCCAGAACCGGCGCCGAGCCGCTTTGCACGGTCACATCTACCTCGGTCATGCGGTGCCCCAGCATGGCCGTCACGGCGGCTTCGTAGTCCAAGGGTTCTGTGTCGAACGTGCCCGAGATTGCGCCATCACGCATGACGATGATCCGGTCTGCAATTCGGCGAATGTCGGACATGCGGTGCGAGATGTAAAGGATCGCAACCCCCTGCGCGCGCAGCCGGTCGATCAGCGCGAACAATCGGTCCGCCTCGGTGGCCGAGAGCGAGGATGTTGGCTCATCGAGGATCAGCACCTTCGGCGCGCGGGCCATGGCGCGGGCGATGGCGATCATCTGGCGATCCGCAACCGACAGGTCCGATACGCGGGCGCGCAGGTTCACGTCGATTCCCATCTCGGCGGCGACCTTGGCGGCCTCGGCGCGCAAGTGACGTTCGCGCACGAAAAGCCCGTGGCTGCGTTCGACCAGACGGTCCAGCATCAGGTTGTTGGCCACGTCGAGATCGGGAATCACGCCGTCGTCGATGGATTGATGAACAGTGACCACACCCTGACGGATTGCGTCGGCTGCATCGGCAGGATCGAAGGGCTGACCAGCAAGGGACATGCTACCGCCATCGGCGCGGTGATGGCCGCACATCACCTTGACCAGCGTGGATTTGCCCGCACCGTTGGCCCCCATGAGTACGGTCACTGACCCCGGTTCCAAGGTCACATCAATCCCGCGCAATACATAGTTTTTTCCGAACGATTTTTGCAAATCGTTCACTTTGAGCGCATCCACGGACACTCGGTTCCTCCCCTTGGTGAGGTGACGGTAGGCGCGGAAGAATACATTTGTCAAATGATTTGACATAAGTGTAAATTGAAGGCTACGCACAGAGAGAATGTGCATTGGAGGAAACGGGGAGGCCACCCATGAGCGCAAGCACGACGTATGAAGCGCTGAGCGTGGAGACATTGCCGGACCGTCTAAAAGACGTCGCCGCGTTGGCGTCAAAGGTGGGTGCGGACCACGCGACTTGGCAGGTGCAAGAGGTCGGAGACGGCAACCTGAACCTCGTCTTCATCGTGACCGGGCCGCTCGGCAAGGCCGTCGTGAAACAAGCGCTGCCCTATGTCCGACTGGTCGGGGACAGCTGGCCGCTGCCGCTTTACCGTGCGTTCTATGAATACCACGCGCTGACCCGGCAGGCGGCACGTGATCCCGGTTCGGTGCCTGAAATTTTCTATTTCGACGAGGCGCAGGCACTGGTCGTGATGGAGTTTCTGTCACCCCACCTGATCCTGCGCCGCAAGTTGATTGCGGGTGAACAGGTCGACGGGCTGGCGGACTTCCTTGGCAAGTTCTGCGCCCGCACCGCATTTCGCGGGTCTGAATTGTCGATGAAAAGCGGTGACAAGAAAGCGGATGTGGCGCTGTTTGCGGGCAATGTGGACATCCCCGCGATCACGGAAGCGCTGGTCTTTACCGATCCCTATTTCAGCGCCGAAATGAACCACCACACCGAGGGTCTGGACCCGGTCGTCAAACGCCTCCGGTCTGATGTTGCGCTCAAGGTGAAGGTGCAGCAGGCGTTGCAGCGGTTTGTGTCCAACACCGAAACCATGGTGCATGGCGATCTGCATTCGGGGTCGATCATGTCGACGGGCAGCGAAAGCCGGGTGATCGACCCGGAATTCGCCCAATACGGGCCGATTGGGTTCGATATTGGCATGCTCTGCGCGAATTTCCTGATGGCCTATTTCAGTCAGCCCGCCCACCGGGGTGAGGATCTGGCCGACTATCAAGAGTGGATTCTGGGCGTGATCGAAGAGGTCTGCACGACCTTCGAGACCGAGTTCCGCCACCTCTGGGCAACTGAGCGGACGGGCATCTTGTACCCCGCCAGCCTGTTTGAGGATCAGGGTCACGACAGCACCCCCGCCTGCGATGCGGTTCTCGCGGGCATCTGGCGCGACGCATGGGCGGTCTGCGGGATCGAAATGCACCGCCGCTGCCTGTCGCTGGCCCATAATGCCGATTTCGAAGACATCGCCGACCCGGCGGTGCGGGCACCTTTAGAAGCGCGCAACCTGCTGATGGGTGCGGAACTGATCCACGAGGCCGACAGGCTGGCCAATGCCAGCGCGGTCTGCGCCATCGCGCGGGACTTCAACGGAAAGGACGTCCTATGAAGATCGACGGAACACATTACCGCTCGCTGTGGTGGAACCACGAGAAGTCCGTTCTCGAGATCATCGACCAACGCTGGTTGCCGCATGAGTTCCGGGTGATCCCGGTGGTGACAATGCAGGACTATGCCGATGCGATCTACGAGATGCGCGTTCGCGGCGCGCCATTGATCGGGGCCACGGCGGCTTATGGAATGGCACTCGCGATGGCAGAGGATGCGTCCGATGCCAACATGGATGCGGCTTGGACGTTTCTGGAAAAGACCCGACCCACGGCGATCAACCTGCGTTGGGCGTTGGACCGCTGCCGTGCGGCGCTGCGCCCTTTGGCGGAAGGCGACCGTGCTGCGGCAGCCTTGGCGCTGGCGCATGAGATTGCGGATGAGGACGTCGAGATCAACCGCCGGATCGGGGAAAATGGTCTGGCCATCATCCGTGAAATCGCTGCCAAGAAACCGGCTGGTGAGCCGGTGCGCCTGCTCACCCATTGCAATGCGGGATGGTTGGCGACGGTGGACTGGGGTACGGCGACCAGCCCGATGTATCAGGCGCATGATGCGGGCATTGCCCTGCATGTCTGGGTCGATGAAACCCGCCCCCGTAATCAGGGCGCGCTGACCTCGTGGGAATTGGGCAAACACGGCGTGCCGCACACCTATATCACCGACAATGCGGGCGGGCATCTGATGCAGCACGGGATGGTGGACATGGTCATCACCGGCACTGACCGGACAACGCGGCAAGGTGATGTGTGCAACAAGATCGGCACCTATCTCAAGGCGCTCGCGGCAAAGGACAACAACGTGCCGTTCTACGTGGCGCTGCCGTCACCAACGATTGACTGGACGGTGACGGATGGTGTCGCCGAAATTCCCATCGAAGAGCGCAATGCATACGAGGTGACCCATGTTCAGGGTGTTCTGGACGGTGGCGGGATCGGTACGGTTCAGGTCACACCCGAAGGCACACCCGGCGGCAACCCCGCGTTTGATGTGACGCCGAACCGTCTGGTCACCGGGCTGATTACTGAACGTGGGGTCTGCGATGCGTCGGCCGATGGGCTTGCGGGGCTTTTCCCCGAATTCGCCCGCGCGGCAGAGTAGGGCACCCTGATGCCGGCAACCCCGCTTGGCAAAATGCGCATTGCGTCGGCGGATGCAGCACGGATGCCGGCACGGGACGACGCGCCCTATATCGAGGCGGCGTGGCTTTACTATCACGACGGTCTGAACCAGAACGACATCGCCGAACGCATGCGGATCAGCCGCGCGTCAGTGGTCAATTACCTCAACGAGGCGCGCAACCGGGGCTGGGTGCGGGTGCATATGGACAGCGATGTGTTCAAGGGGCACCGGCTGGCCGAGGAACTGTGCGCCGCCTACGGGCTGACCGAAGCGATGGTTGTACCGGACGACCCGGTAGACCCGGTGGGCGCGGCTGCGAGCATCGCACGCGTCACACGGGCGGCGGCCGATTGGTTGCCGCGCCTTTTGGAACCTGGCGACCGGCTGGGCGTGTCTTGGGGGGCTACGGTCTACCAGATGGCACAGCAAGTGCCGAACACGCCAATGGCGGACTTGTCTGTGATCCAGCTTTTGGGGTCGCGGCCCGCCGCGTTGGGTTTTGCCGCCGAGGCCTGTACGGCGATCCTTGCGCAGCGTTTGGGTGGCGAATGCATCAACTTCCACGCGCCGTTGGTCTTGTCGAACAAGGCGCTGCGCGACGCGTTGTGTGATGAGCCGGTGGTGCGCGACCAGCTTGATGCGCTGGCGACCTGCAACAAGACGGTGCTGGCCTGTGGCACCTGCGATGCTGACGCTCATGTCGTGCGCAGCGGTATTCTTTCACCCGAAGAGATTGCGGAATATCGGGCCAAAGGGGCTGTCGGCGTGATCTGTGGCCGACTGATCGACGGGCAGGGCAGACCTGTCGTATCGGCGGTGGAAGAGCGAATGATCGGTGTGTCGCTTGACCAGATGCGCGGCAAGGACATGGCCTTGCTGGTGGCTGCTGGTCCCGGCCGGGCGCTTCCGGCGCGCGCCGCGATGAAGGGTGGTTTTGTAACCCATCTGGCGACCAGCACGCGGGTTGCGGAAGAACTTTTGGAGATGACCTCATGACGCCTGCCGCGCCCTTGCCGGACAGCACCGAAACACGACAGGCGTTGATCGACGCGTGCCTGTGGATGAACGAACGGCATATCAATCAGGGCACGTCGGGCAATATCTCGGCCCGAACCCAGGCTGGTATCCTGATCACGCCGTCTGGTGTGCCATACGAAGACCTGACACCTGATCTGATGGTGACGATCCCCATAGAGGGTCATCCCGCAGGGACCGGGTTGAAGCCGTCTTCGGAATGGCCGTTTCACCAAGCCCTGCATCAAACGCGTCCGGATATGCCGGTCGTGCTGCATGCACATCCGCCCTATTGCAGTGTTCTTGCCGTGCAACGCCGCGCCATCCCGGCCTGCCACTACATGATTGCTGCTTTTGGCGGAAACAGCGTGCCGTTGGCCGACTACGCCCTGTTCGGAAGCCCCGATCTCTGTGCCAACATGGCCACGATCATGGCGGATCGGCATGGGTGTCTCATGGCAAACCACGGTGCCACGGTTCTGGGCGAGAGCATCGACAAGGCGCGGTGGCGGTTGGAGGAGTTGGAAACCCTTGCACGGACCTACCTGTTCAGCAGCATCGGTGGCGCGCCGCATATCCTGTCAGATGCCGAGATTGCCGAGGTTCTTGTTGCGTTTCAGAGTTACGGACCGCGCGCTGTCGAGGACACAAAGGGCTGACGGGAACAAGGCCGCGTTCGGATGGTGCTGCTGCCCGGAGTTACCCCCTTTCGGACAGGGGCATGCCCTTTCGCACCTGCGTCCACGCTTGCGGCCTATTAACGCTCTCTATATAATTTCGACGCTGCATTTAGAACTTTGGGCTTATGCTTTTGTGCAATGGTGCTTTTGCCGGATTTGGCTAGAATTCACACTTTCGAAAAATGCTCTCAAATGGACGAGATAATGCACTTTTTTTCTGCTCAGTCGACAGCCGGGACCGTGTCCGGAGGGGTCGCTGAGATTGCCGCACAGATTGAAAGCTGCGGTTTTGGAACCCCTGATTTCGTAGCCCTGCATTTTGGTGTAGGTCTTGATGCGGCAGAGCTTCACGATGCGGCGCGATCCGCATTTGGTGTCACGGCGCTGCATGGTGGATCGTCATGTCTGGGCATCATGGGGGCTGCCGGGGTCGATATCGGTGGGTCCGGTTTGGGGGCCTTTGCCATTTGGGACGCCAAGGGCAGCTTTGGGACCAGCTCGGTCGATCTGGGCGACAACGCCGAAGCGGCAGCACAAAGGGCAGGGCTTGCCGCGTTGGAGCATGCCGGTCGTCCCGGAGAAATTCCGGAAATGGTCTGGATCACTGTGGCGCCTGGCTGCGAAGAACAGGTGATCGCTGGCTTGCGATCTGTTGTCGGTGCGGACACGCTGATCGTTGGCGGCAGTTCCGCAGACAATGACGTGAGCGGAAAGTGGGCGCAGTTCGGCCCCGATGCGCTGCACTCGAATGGCTTGGTCATAACGGTTCTGTTCCCGTCTGTTCCCGTCGCGTCGGTCTATCAAAGTGGCTATGCGCCGACAGGGGCCAACGGTGTTGTCACCCGCGTTGAGGGGCGCCGCGTGTTCGAGATCGACCATCGGCCTGCGTCCGAGGTTTTGCACGACTGGAGCGGTGGCGCTGTGTCTCTGGCTGATGAAGAACCGCATTCGATCTTGGCTGAGGCAACGCTTTGGCCGCTTGGTCGGGTGACCCGGAAGGTTGCCGGGGTTCCGTTTCACCTGCTGGCGCATCCCGCTGTGGCCCATACAGATGGTGCGATTGATCTGTTTGCCTCGGTGTTCGAAGGTGACCGCCTGTGGCAGATGCAAGGGTCTGCCGACAGTCTGGTCGCACGGGCGGGCCGTGTCGCGGCACAATCCAGACAGAATGCTGGAAACCAGATTTCCGGGGCGCTTGTGGTCTATTGCGGCGGCTGCATGCTGGCGGTCCGCGACCGCATGGAAGAAGTCTCGGCCGGGATCAAGGCCGAGCTGGGTGACATTCCTTGGTTGGGCGTTTTCACGTTCGGTGAGCAGGGGGCACCGGCTGGGGACGTCGCGAAACACGGCAATCTGATGATTTCCTGTACAGTGTTCAGTGCCGATGACGTGTGATAATCAATGACAACCCCGAGCGGTCGCGATGTCGATGGCCGGGGAATGTTCATAGTGCAAGTCGGAATCGAAGATTCTTGCTCTTTGTGTTCGAGTTTTGTGGGGTGGTTGAGAAAAAAATTAATGCGGTGACACACGGACCCGAGGCATGAGTGGCGAAACCCAAGACCACATGATTTCGAAAAACCTCTACGAGAGCGAAAAGCAGGCGCGGCTTGACGCTGAAAAGCTCTTGGAGGCCAAGAACCAAGAAATCCAGGAAATGAACAACCGCCTCATGGCCTAAGCCGAGGCGGTGCGGTCTGCCCTTGCCGACACAGAGGCGGTGCGCCTGCGCGAGACTGCGGCGCTCAAGGAACGCCTGATCCTGTCCGAAGCGCTCAAGGCGCTGACGGGTAAGTCCGGTGCGGACGAGGCGATGCAGGCGCTGCTTGATGTGTTGAAACGCGACATCGGCGGACGGGACTGCTTTTTTGTGCAGGCCGAAGGCGACCAAACGGTCGTTTCTGTATGTGCCGACCGGACCAATCAAGGGCATGCCTTGCCTTTGCCTGCTGCATTGATTGACAGACCGCGGCGGATCGCCAAGTTGCCGTCGTTGATTGACGGCTTTAGCTGGCCCGGCGGTGTGGAAGAGCCAGCCTCCACGATGATCGTGCCGCTTGAGCTTCGGGACGAAAAGCCCGGTGCAATTGTTCTTGGGTGCAAGCTTGCGAACCGGTACTCTTCCGGCGATTTCAGAACGCTGGAACAGGTGGCAAAACTGGCCGCGCAAGCGCTGCTGGCACTGCGCGCGGCACGGCGCAACGAATTGCTGCTGGCGCTGATCGAAGGCAAACCGCTCGAACATTCCGAGGCGGTGCTCGATGCGCCACTCGAAGTGGTACATAATGCCTTTTCCCGCCTGACAGAGATGCAGGGGCAGGTGGTCGGCATCCTTGACGATTTGCTTGGGTCACCTTTGCACGCGATCGACAGCGCGATCGACAAGGCGCTGGCGCGCATGGGCGCGCTGACCGATACCGACAGAGTGTATGTGTTTTGCCTCAGGCCCGAGGGCGATTTCATCGACAACACCCATGAATGGTGCGCATCGGGGATCGAACCGGCACGGGATATTCTGCAGAACATCCCGGCCGATATGATCGACCACAGGCGTGCTGCCTTCGATGCTGGCGACGATATTCTGATCCCGGATGTTGTGGCCATGCCCGACGATGCGCCGGAAAAGGAATTGTTGACCGAGCAGGGCATCCGGTCGTTGCTTGCGGTGCCGATGGTCGAGCACGGCATATTTCGCGGCTTTGTCGGGTTTGATGCGGTCCGTGCATTGCGCACCTTCCTGCCGGGCGAGGTATACCTGATCCGATCCATCGCGAAAGTGATCGTGTCGGTTCTGGCCCGGCGGGATGCCGAGGAAAAGCTGGTCAGGGCCCATGCTAAAACGGTGTCGCAGCGCACGCGACTTGAAGCGGTCCTTTCGGCGATGCCGGACCTGATCGTCGAGCTTGATCGCGAGGGACGGTTTGTGTCGTGGCATTCAGGTGCGATCCTGATCCCTGACGAGATGTTCGCCGCCTTCGTCAACCGCACGTTGGAAGAGCGACTTGAGCCAGAATTGGCGCGCAGCCTACGGTCCAAACTTGAAGAGTTGGATGCGGGCGCTCGGATGGTCAGCCAAACATTCGAAATCAAAGCTGGCTTGCCCATGTTGGGTTGGTGGCAAATGACCGCGTCGGCCATCGGAGAGCAGGGCTACCTGCTGGCCTTGCGGGACATCTCGGAAGATCGCCAGAAGGCTGCACAAATCGAGCGTTTGTCGGAAATAGCGCGTCGCACGACCAACCTTGTCGTTGTCACTGATGCCAACCGACGGATTGAATGGGTTAACACAGCGTTTGAACGAACAACGGGTTACAAGCTGCAAGATGTCGTGGGTCGCAACCCCGGTACGTTCTTGCAATCCGAGAACACCGACCAAGCGACAGTTGCAAAGATACGCGCTGCCCTGAACAACGGCAAACCGGTTCAGGTTGAACTGCTGAACAAATCACGCAGCGGTCGGGAATACTGGCTGTCGCTCGACATTCAACCAATGCATGACGAAAGCGGTGCGGTTGAACGATATCTGGCGGTCGAGGTCGATATCACCCACCGGCGTGAACAGGCCGAGTCGCTGCGTCGGGCCGCGGCAGAAGCTGCTGCGGCGCGCGCCAATCTTGAGAAGGCGGTCGAAGCCTTGCGCGATGCGTTTGTGCTGTACGACGCCGATGATCGGCTTGTGATCTGCAACAGCCGGTTTCGCCAGATCTATGCGCTTTCCGCTCCTGCGATCGTGGCCGGGGCAAGTTTCGAAAGCATCATGCGATACGGTCTTGAGGTCGGCCAATTCCCCGATGCCATCGGGCACGAGGAGGAGTGGCTTGCTGATCGTTTGGCCCAGCACAGCGAACCGAACCGCGAGTTCGAACAATTGCTGCCGGATGGAACATGGCTGCGAGTGTTCGAAAAAGCCATGCCGGACGGCGGCCGTGTGGAACTGCGCGTCGATATCACCGAACTCAAACTGTCCGAGCAGCGCGCCCTTGCGGATCGGGCCGCCGCCATGGAAGCCAGTCTGGACGGGATCGCCATCACCGATGCCGATGGCATCTTCACATACACCAACCGCGCGCATTTCGAGATGTTCGGTTACGCGACCGAAGCCGATTTTGTGGGGCAGCATTGGTCCAAACTCTATCGTCCCGACGAGGTTGAATGGTTACAAGCCAACGCCATGCCGGCCATTGAGCGGGATGGCGGCTGGTCCGGTGAAATCCTTGGTTTGGCCAAAGACGGAAGCCCCGTCGATCAGGACGTGTCATTGACGGTGAACGAAGATGGCGGGTTGCTTTGCATCACGCGGGATATCTCTGCGCGGCGGTTCGAACGGGCCGAACGGGAACGTCTTCTGAATGAATTGCAACTGGCGCAACGCCGCGAGATGATCGGCCAGATGGCGGCCGGACTGGCGCATGATTTCAATAACCTGCTTGCCATCATATCGGGAGGGGCGTCGCTCATCATTGAAGCGACCGACGATGACAGCCCGACGGCAATCGGTGCATCCCGGATTCTTGCGGCGTCCGATCAGGCGGCGGGATTGGTCAAGCGGCTGCTGACGCTGGGCGCGCGTCAATCCGAGCGCGTCAATCTTGATCTTCGGCGTCCGGTTCAGGAAGCGGCGGAGCTGGTGCGATCAAGCCTGCGTGCGCCCGCGCGTCTGTCTTTGACTGTGCCGCCCGATCCTGTCGACGCCTTGGCCGATCCTACGGACGTTCTGCAACTGCTGCTCAATCTCGCGATCAATGCGCGTGATGCTTTGGGCGGGGCTCCGGGCACGATTGCCATCCGGCTTGCCCCTGTAGAACACGGTTCGAACCCGGTCCCGATGACCGTTGGCCGGATCGATCCGGCGCGACGCTATGCGTGCCTCATGGTCGAAGATGACGGCCCCGGCATGCCGCCCGATGTCGCCGAGCGGATACTCACCCCCTATTTCAGCACCAAAGGCGACATGGGTACTGGGCTGGGTCTGGCCGTGGTGTCATCGGTGATCGAGGACAATGGCGGTGCGATGCGGCTCACCACCAAGCCGGGCGAGGGCACGAGGTTCGACGTGTATTGGCCAGTGGACGCAGTGGTCACGGCCAAGACCTCGTCCGTCTCGGCAAAAGATGCGACTGGTCGACTTGATGGGCAGATGATCCTTGTCGTCGACGATCAGCCAGAAGTGCTGGATGTCATCACCGCCTATCTCGAAGCTGCGGGCGCCGAGGTTGCCGCCACAACCGATCCGTTCGATATTCTTGATGCGTTGCGCGAAGAGCCGGGCACTTGGGATTTGCTGGTGACGGATTTCGACATGCCGTCCATGACCGGCGCGCAACTGGCAGAAACCGCGAAAGATATCGCGCCGGGATTGCCGATTGTCCTTGTTACCGCCTTGGCGGGAGAAGCCGGACGGTCCGGTGCCTTGTTTGACGATGTCTTGCCCAAACCGATCGATCGCCATTCGCTTGTACTGCAATGTGAATTGGCTCTAATGTCCTCCATCGGCCAGCAAGAGTAAGGCATGCGGGTTCTAATTGCAGACGATCAAGAGATGTTGCGCGAGCTTTTCGATGCGATGCTGTCCCGCGATGGGGTTGCGGTGTCGCTTGCCGACTGTCTCGAAGCTGCGCTGGCAATCGTTGAGGACAACGCGGCGTTCGATCTGATCCTTCTTGATTACAATATGCCCGGCATGAACGGGGTGGACGGCATCCGCCGGACCCTCGAGCAAGGCAAAGGCGCGCCTGTCGCTTTGATGTCGGGCAACCTGCCGCAACATATCGTGCATGACGCGCTGCAAGCCGGAGCGGTTGGTTTCCTTCCCAAAAAGCTGCCGCCGAAAAGTTATCTTGAGGCCATTCGCGCCATGGCAGCCGGTCAAACCGTCAACTTGCTGGACGACCGACCCAGCGACACTGCCTCCGTGCCACCAGCCTCCGGAGGTCAGGTTTTGACTTCTCGCGAAGCACTGGTGCTCAAACACCTTGCCACCGGGAAGCCGGCGGCAGAAATAGCGGCGGAAATGGACCTCAAAAGCGTGACCGTGAATTTTGTCGTCAAAACGCTGTGCCGCAAATTCGATGTCGCGACCGCGGATGACGCCGTCGCCCATGCAAGAAAAGCCGGCTTGCTGTAAGTCAGCATGAAGCCGACCCCCTTCACACCTGCAAGGCAACACCGGCGGCCATCTTCCCGTATGCGCCATTATCTTCCTTGTCTGCGGTGTTTATGATCACGGACTGAACAGCGCGCTCAATCAATGGGCAGAGGGCTGCATTCCGGTGGCGCATCTGTTTCAGTTCTTGTCCGATCCAATCGTCATGGGGTTCGGTGAAGTTGCAGGATGTCTAGGGTTCCGCGTTTCACGCACGGTCTGGTCCGAGAGATATCGCTGTTCGGTCAATCCCGAACAGTACACGGCGGGGCAAAATCCCGGGAGGCTACTGCGCTGGTTTGACCCGCGCTCCGACGATGCCCTCCACGCGGTCAATCCATTGTGAAAACCTGATGGGGACCGAAAATGAACAAGCTTGTAACCACAACTGCCCTTGCTCTTTGCCTTGCGACCGGTGCTGTCGCGCAAGAGAAAACCGATTTCCGCGTCGCGTGGTCGATCTATGTCGGCTGGATGCCTTGGGGCTATCTTGAAGACAGCGGCATCATGGACAAATGGGCCGACAAATACGGCATCGATGTCGAGATCGTGCAGATCAACGACTATATCGAGTCGATCAACCAATACACCGCCGGTCAATTCGATGGCGTGTCCGCCACCAACATGGACACGCTTTCCATTCCGTCGGGCGGGGGTGTCGATACGACCGCGTTGATCGTCGGCGACTATTCCAACGGCAATGATGCGGTGATCCTCAAGGGCGAGGGCGATCTGACCACGCTTGCGGGCAAGCCGGTGAACCTCGTGGAATTGTCCGTGTCGCATTACCTGCTGGCGCGGGGGCTGGACAGCGTGGGCCTGTCCGAAGCCGATCTGGCCGGGGTCATCAACACCTCGGATGCCGACATGATCGCGGCCTTCGCCACCAGCGATGTCGAAGCGGTGGTCACATGGAACCCGCTGGTGTCGTCCATTCTGGAAACTCCGGGGGCCAACGCGGTCTTCGACAGTTCGGACATTCCCGGCGAGATCATCGACCTCATGGTGGTGAATACAGAAACGCTGGAGGCCAACCCGGATTTCGGCAAGGCGCTTGTCGGCGCATGGTACGAAGTCATGGGCCTTATGGCTGCAGGTGACGAGGCTGTCCTGACCGCTATGGCGGACGCATCGGGAACTGATCTGGCAGGCTACAAGGCGCAGCTGGACTCCACCGAGATGTTCTACAATCCCGCCGCCGCCGTCGCCTTCACCGAAAGCGCAGAGCTGCCGCAGACGATGGTCAACGTCGCAGAGTTCCTCTTTGACAAGGGAATCCTTGGAGAAGGTGCACCGTCGGCGGATTTCGTCGGCGTCGCTTATCCGGACGGGACGGTCACGGGGGACGCCAACAATGTGCGCTTCCGCTTTGACACGACCTACATGCAAATGGCTGCCGACGGCAGCCTCTAAGGATAAGCCGTCACGCCTGCGCGTGGCGGCATCTCTCCGATGCGTCTGATCAACATAAAACCCGGCCCTGCGCTCGCGCTGTTTCTTGTCCTGCTGCCCTTTGCAGCGGTGCTGGTCGCTTATGCCGTGGGCTCCGACATCCGCCTGACGGCAAACCCGTCCGACAAGTTGCTGCCTGCGCCGGGCACGGTGGGCGACACGATGATGCGGCTGCTCACCGAAGGCGACAGGCGCACGGGCCGCATCCTTTTCTGGCATGACACATGGGCCAGCCTGCAACGGCTGTGGCTGGGCATCGCGATCTCGGCCAGCGTCGGGTTGGTGTTCGGACTGCTGATTGGCCTTTTCCCGCTGGTGCGAAGTTTGTTGTCGCAATTCGTGGCGGTGCTTTCGATGATCCCGCCGCTGGCCCTTTTGCCGATCCTGTTCATCGTGTTCGGGCTGGGCGAACTATCCAAGGTCGTGCTGATCGTGGTGGGCACCCTGCCGTTCATCATCCGTGACCTGAGCCAGCGCACCTACGAGATCCCGCAGGAATTGCTGGTCAAAGCGCAGACATTGGGCGCCTCAAGCTGGGTCATCGCGATCCGGGTGGCGCTGCCGCAGGTGATGCCGCGGCTCATTCAGGCTGTGCGCCTGTCGCTGGGTCCGGCATGGCTGTTCCTGATCGCCGCCGAGGCCATAGCGGCGGATCTCGGGCTGGGCTACCGGATCTTTCTGGTGCGCCGCTACCTCGCGATGGATGTGATCCTGACCTACGTGATCTGGATCACCATACTCGCCTTTGCGATGGACTGGCTGCTGCGCTGGGCCTCACGCCGCTTTTACCCCTGGGCGGAGGAGGGCTTGTGAGCTTTGTCACCGTTCGCGACCTGTTCCAGACCTATGGCAACCGCCCGATCATCGAACGGGTGAACGTTGACGTAACCGAGGGGGAATTCATCTCGATCGTTGGTGCGTCGGGTTGTGGCAAATCCACCTTCCTGCGGTTGCTGTTGGCACAGGAACGGCCCACCCGTGGCGAGATCCGCATCGACGGGGCAGAGCCTGCCCTCGAACCGGGGTTGGACCGAAGCATCGTGTTCCAGCGCTATTCGGTGTTCCCGCACATGACCGTGCGCGACAATATCGTGGCGGGCGAGAGTTTTCGCAGCGGCTGGGGCCGGTTCTTTGGCGATGCGGCCAAGGCGGCGCGTGACCGTGCGGATCAGACACTGGCGCGGATCGGTCTGGATCATGTCGCTGACAATTACCCGGCCACCCTGTCGGGCGGCATGCAGCAGCGTCTTGCCATTGCGCAGGCGCTTGCGGCGAAACCCCGTGTCCTGCTGCTCGATGAACCGTTCGGTGCGCTCGACCCCGGCACGCGTGTGTCGATGCATGACTTCCTGCAAGACCTGCGCGCCGAAACAGGCATGACCGTGTTCATGGTGACCCACGACCTCGAAGAAGCGTTCAAGCTGGGCGACCGCGTTCTGGTTTTCGACAAGCCGCGCTGGGATCCACACGATCCGTCCCGCTACGGCGCGACCATCACCTACGATTTCGATGCCCGCGATGGCGGCATCCCGTTTCAGACCCTGAAGGAGAACATCCATGTTCCAGAGCCGCACTGACCGGTCCCGGTCGCACCATCCGGCGGATCACCGCCGCACCGAGGCGCGCCACCACCACCCAGACCTGACCAAGCTGCGCGGCTGGAAGGCGATGCATGACGAGGCGGGCATCCCCGGCAGCGGTTGGGAACAGGAGCGCAAATGGGCGCTGCGCATGGGGCTGACGGGTGCCGACAGCATCGAGGACAAATCCATCCCCACCTTTGCACGCGGGGAACTGCCGCATTACGCGGGGATCAACACCTTTCTCAAGGCGCCATACGCTGAGGATGTGACCGAGGTGGGCGATTACGACGCCACAGTTCTGGGTATTCCCTTTGACGGTGGCACCACCTATCGCGCGGGCACCCGGTTCGGTCCGCAGGGTGTGCGCAAGATCAGCGCGCTTTACACGCCTTACAATTATGAAATGGCCGTTGATCTGCGCGAGCAGATGACGCTCTGCGATGCGGGGGACGTGTTCACGATACCGGCCAATATCGAAAAGACCTTTGATCAGATCAGCCGCGCGGTCAGCCATGTGGCTTCGTCTGGCAGCCTGCCCATCATGATCGGCGGCGACCATTCCATTGGCTTTCCCTGTGTGCGTGGCATTGCGGAGTGCACCTCCAAGAAGATCGGCATCGTGCATTTTGACCGCCACGCCGACATTCAGGAGAAAGACCTCGATGAGCGGATGCACACAACGCCGTGGTTCCATTCGACGAACCTGCCCAACGTGCCCGCCAAGAACCTTGTTCAGGTCGGCATCGGTGGCTGGCAGGTTCCCCGCGAGGCGGTAAAGGTGGCGCGCGAGCGCGAGACCAACATCATCACCATGGGCGACATGGAGAAAATGGGCATCGACCGCACCGCCGAGATGGCGCTGGAAATGGCGTGGGATGGGGTGGACATGGTCTACATGTCCTTCGACATCGACAGCATCGATTGCGGGTTCGTGCCCGGCACCGGCTGGCCCGAACCGGGTGGCTTCCTGCCGCGCGAGGCGCTGGCACTGGCCTCCAAAGTCGCGGCCGAGGGCATCTGCGGCATGGAACTGGTCGAGGTGGCACCGCCCTACGACCAATCAGAGATCACTGCCCTGATGGGCACCCGCGTGATCGTGGATGTGCTGGGCAGCCTTGTCGCATCAGGCAATATGGGCAAGCACAAGCGCCATATCGACAAGCCCGTGACGATCCCGCATGGCGAATTCGAAGGAAAGCGGTGGTCCAATGCCACATGATATCGTGAACGGCCATATCGGCCACAACCACAGCCACGGCGACCACCTGCACAGCCACATGCCCGATGCCGACCGGGCCGAGGAATTGCAGGTGCTGACCACGCAATTCATCGACGGCTTTGTCAGCGCGAAGGACAAGATGTCGTATCTGCGGCTGGCCGGTGTGCCGTTGGAAATCGCGGCACCAGATGGCGGGCCCTCGATGAAGCTGGTGGATGTCCAACTGACCACTGAATGGCAAGTCGGCACGGCGTCCCCCTCGTTCGGATCGCAGGAACTGTCCTATCTGCCATATCCCGGTGACATGGTAACAGAGCGGACGAATATGGGGTTTGTCTATGTGTCTCTACGGGCAAAACAGGTTAACGATCTACGCGACTTCCTCAAACACCATCCCGCCGCGCGGGACGTGACATGAAGGCTTGGGCGGTTTTTCTGGCGCTTGTCGCCACCCCGGCTGCCGCGCATCACGATGTGGTTATGGTTGCCTCTACGCTGCCTTTGTTGGGCGGCGTGGCGGCTATCGTGTCCGCAATGCTGCTGGGTTTGCGCGGAAAGCTGGGCAAACGCGCGGATCGGGCACCAAAGGGGCGTCGAAACGCGCGTTAAACCGGCGACGGCATTATTTTGGCGTCACGATCAAGATCCATCACCGTTCTGGGTTTGGCCTCTGGGTCGTCGTCCAGAACGGCGTGCATACGCTCCATCACGCGGAAAAACGTGGCGAGGTCTTCGGCGCTGACCGCACCAGTCAGGTGCCCTTCGATCTGCGTGGCAGCTGGGATAATGTCGGCCAAAGCCCTGCGCCCGGCATCGGTTAACGAGATTGCCACAAGACGACCGTCCCCTTCGCCTTGGGTCTTTTGAACCAGCCCCTCTGCTTCGAGCCGTGACACTGCGCGGCTGACCCGCGGCTTTTCCAGATTGACGCAATTGTGGATGTCGCGCACCGACACCGCGCCACAGCGCAAAAGATGCACCATCACCCGCCATTCTGCGACAGCCAGTCCATGGGTTCGCCCATATTCCACTGAAAGCCGTCGGCTGACCCGTTCCGACAAGACCGCCAGCCGGTAGGGCAGGAACGAAGACAGGTGAAAATCGTCAGGCGTCATGGAATGGTCCAAACTCGTTGCAATTGAAATGATATTGACTTTCGTTGCTTTTGCAACGACGAATGACGTGCCCTGAGATGACATGGGCTAATGCACGATAGGGAGACGCGCACACATGGCTTTTGCATCGCAGGGCGACACCGCAGAAAAGCAGATTTCCTTTACCGAGATTGGCGATGGTCTTTATGCCTTCACCGCCGAAGGAGATCCGAATTCCGGCGTCATCATTGGCGATGACAGCGTCATGATCGTCGAAGCACAGGCCACACCGCGCCTTGCGCAAAAGGTCATCGACTGCGTGCGCAGCGTGACCGACAAACCGATTTCCCATGTGGTGCTTACCCATTACCATGCGGTGCGGGTGCTGGGGGCCAGTGCGTTCAACGCCGATCAGATCATCATGTCGGACGCCGCGCGCGGCATGGTTATGGAACGGGGGCAAGAAGACTGGGGCAGTGAATTCCAACGCTTTCCGCGCCTCTTCGAAGGCCACGAGAGCATTCCCGGCCTAACATTTCCCACCACCACCTTCAGCGACAGCATGACGGTCTATCTGGGCAAGCGGAAGGTCGAGATCAAGCAGATCGGCCGTGCGCATACTGCAGGCGACAGCGTGATCTGGGTGCCTGACAGCCAGACCATGTTCACCGGTGACATCGTGGAATACCACTCGGCCTGTTATTGTGGTGATGGCCATTTCGAAGAGTGGGGTGCGACGCTGGACGCGGTCAAAGCCTATGATCCGCAAAGCATTGCGCCGGGCCGTGGCGACGCTCTGGTCGGGCGCGAGATGGTGGATGCAGCCCTCGCCAACACGCGCGACTTTGTCGACAGCACCTACAACGCGGTCAAACCGATTGCCGCGAAGGGCGGCAGCCTCAAAGAGGCATGGGACGCGGTGCGGGATGCCTGCGACCCGAAATTCAAGGATTACGCCATCTACGAACACTGCCTGCCGTTCAACGTCGCCCGCGCCTATGACGAGGCGCGCGGGATCACCCATCCCCGCATCTGGACTGCGGAACGCGACCTCGAGATGTGGGCGCAACTGCAAGGCTGAAACCGAGTGACTGGGGAGGAGACCCATCATGCCGCTGGATGACCGCTATCAACTGGCGTTCACGCTCTATCCTTATGCGCGCAGCACCGAACAGGATGCATCCGCACCGGTGCGGCACCCTGTGGTTGTCATGGGCGGTGGCCCGGTCGGCATCGCCACGGCGCTTGATCTGGGCTTGCAGGGTATCCCGGTGGTCCTGCTTGATGATCACGAAGGGGTCGGGCAGGGAAGCCGCGCCATCTGTTTCGCCAAACGTACGCTTGAGATCGCCCATCGGTACGGGTGCGGTCAGCCGATGCTCGACAAGGGTGTGATCTGGAACCTCGGCAAGGTGTTCCATGATGATCGGCAGGTGTTCGAATTCAACCTGCTGCCAGAGCAGGGCCACCGCTATCCAGCCTTCATCAACCTGCAACAGCCCTATTTCGAACGCTTCCTTGTGGACCGAGTCCGCGAGGCGCAGGCTCAAGGCGCGCCAATTGACCTGCGGGGTAAGAACCGTGTCGACACGGTCGAGGTCATAGACGACCATGTCATTCTCGACATCACCACACCCGACGGTCCTTACCGCATCACGGCGGATTGGCTGATCGGCTGCGACGGTGCGTCCAGCCCTCTGCGCAAGATGCTCGGGCTCGATTTCGAGGGCCGGGTGTTCGAGGACAATTTCCTGATCGCCGACATCACCATGAAAGCAGATTTTCCGACCGAACGCTGGTTCTGGTTCGAGCCGCATTTCAAATCCGGTGACAGCGCGCTTTTGCACAAGCAGCCCGATGGCGTCTGGCGGATCGACTTCCAGCTCGGTTGGGACATTGACCGCACCGAAGAGTTGAAAGAGGAAAATGTCCGCCGCCGTCTGGACGCGATGCTTGGTCCGGATGTGGAATACGAACTGGTCTGGACCTCGATCTACCGGTTCCAGTGTCGCCGGATGAAAACCTTTCGCCAAGGCCGGGTGATCTTTGCCGGCGATGCGGCGCATCAGGTCTCGCCTTTTGGCGCGCGCGGGGCCAATTCTGGCATTCAGGACGTGGACAATTTGGGTTGGAAACTGGGTCTGGTGTTGAACGGTACGGCACCCGAGGCCCTGCTGGACAGCTACGATCTGGAGCGTCGGCACGGCGCGGACGAAAACATCCTCAACTCGTCGCGGTCGACCGATTTCATCACGCCGAAATCCCGCATCAGCCATGTGTTCCGCAACGCGGTGCTGGATCTGGCGGAACATCACACCTTTGCCCGTCCATTGGTCAATTCCGGACGGCTGTCGGTGCCTTGTGTCTATGACGGCCTTCCGCTGAACACGCCCGACGCGCTGCCGGATGGCCCGGCCCGCACCCGTCCCGGCGCTCCGTGCCCGGACGCGCCTTTGGGGCAGGGGTTTCTTCTGGATCATCTTGGTGGAGATTTCGTGTTGCTGGGTATTGGCGTTGATGTGCCAACCGCGCTTGAGACCCACGGACTGACCGTACGCGGCGTCTCGGTGCCTGTGGATGACCACATCAAGGACCGCTATCTGGGCCAGACAACTGCCGCCGTCTACCTGATCCGCCCCGATCAGCACGTCGCGGCGCGCTGGCCCGCCTATGACGAAGCTTTGGTGCAGGCCGCTTTGGCCCGCGCTATCGGAAAGGACTGACGCGATGGCGCTCAACACCGCTCCCAACATCCCCGATCCAGATGGGTTCTATGCCGAGTTGCTGAACGCCCATGACGGGTTGAGCGACGATGACAGCATCGCGTTCAACGCCCGTCTGATCCTGATCCTTGCCAACCATATCGGCGACCGCGCGGTGCTGATCGAAGCGCTGGCTGCCGCATCGAAAGGAGACAAGTCATGAATGCTCCGTACACATCCGGTCTTGTTCAGGCCAAAGGCACCCTGACAGAGCCGGGATACATGCCCGGCTGGGGCAATGATTTCGAGACCGAGGCCTTGCCCGACGCGCTGCCGCGCGGCATGAACAGCCCACAGAAATGCAACTACGGGCTTTATGGCGAACAGCTTTCCGGCACGGCCTTTACCGCAGAGCGCCCTGAACGCACGTGGTGCTACCGCATTCGCCCTTCGGTCAAACATTCCGCCCGCTACACGCGGATTGATCTGCCCTATTGGAAAAGCGCGCCGCACATTCCCGAAGACGTGACCAGCCTTGGTCAATACCGCTGGGACCCGGTGCCGCATACGGGTGAGGCGCTGACCTGGCTCACGGGCATGCGCACCATGACCACGGCGGGGGATGTGAACACGCAAGCGGGCATGGCGAGCCACATCTACCTTGTGACCGAGAGCATGAAGGATAGCTATTTCTTCAGTGCCGACAGCGAGTTGCTGGTCGTTCCTCAGGAAGGTCGGCTGCGCTTTGCGACCGAGCTGGGTATCATTGATGTCGAGCCCAAGGAAATCGCCATCCTCCCGCGCGGTCTGGTTTACCGAGTCGAAGTGCTGGATGGCCCGTGCCGGGGTTTTGTCTGCGAGAATTACGGCCAGAAATTCGAGCTGCCGGGCCGTGGCCCCATCGGCGCGAACTGCATGGCGAACCCCCGTGACTTCAAGGCGCCGGTTGCTGCGTTCGAGGACCGCGAAGTTCCATCGACCCTGACCGTCAAATGGGCCGGACAGTTTCATGAGACACAGATCGGCCAAAGCCCGCTCGACGTGGTGGCGTGGCACGGCAACTACGCGCCTTACAAGTATGATTTACGGACCTATTGTCCAGTTGGCGCGATCCTGTTCGACCATCCCGATCCGTCGATCTTTACCGTCCTCACCGCGCCTTCGGGTGTGCCGGGAACGGCGAATATCGACTTCGTTCTGTTCCGCGAACGCTGGCTGGTGGCCGAAAACACCTTCCGTCCGCCGTGGTATCACAAGAACATCATGTCCGAGCTCATGGGCAACATCTACGGTCAATATGACGCTAAACCGCAGGGCTTTGTCCCCGGCGGGATGAGCCTGCACAACATGATGCTGCCCCATGGCCCGGATCGTGAGGCGTTCGAGAAGGCGTCGAATGCCAACCTTGGCCCCGACAAATTGGACCGCACCATGTCCTTCATGTTTGAGACGAGGTTCCCTCAGCATCTAACTGAATTTGCAGGTAAAGAAGCTCCATTGCAGGATGATTACATCGACTGCTGGGACAGCTTGGAAAAGAAGTTCGACGGCACGCCGGGGAAGAAATAACCGATGGCTTTGCGTCGGTCCTGGCTGGAAAGCGCCAACGCTCCGGGCTGTGATTTCCCGCTGAACAACTTGCCTTACGGCGTGTTCTCGGTTGGTGATGGCGACCTGCGCTGTGGCGTGGCCATCGGTGACCGGATCGTCGATGCCACCGGATTGGAAGCGGCAGGGCTTCTGCGCGCCGATCCTGATGCGGATGTGCTGGACGCGCCTTATTGGAACGACTTCATGGAACTTGGGCGCGAGGCGTGGTCTCACTACCGCACGTCGCTGACCGCGATGTTGGACGAAAGTGCCGACGAGGCGGTGCAGGACCAGATCATCACCCACTCGGTTCCGATGAAAGACGCGGTACTGCATATGCCGTTTCGCGTCAGCGAGTTCACCGATTTCTATTCCAGCCGCCATCACGCCACCAATGTGGGCACGATGTTCCGGGGGGCCGAAAACGCACTGCCGCCGAACTGGCTGCACATTCCCATCGGCTATAACGGCCGTGCGTCTTCGGTTGTGGTCTCAGGCACGCCGGTCACGCGCCCGCATGGTCAGATCAAAGGACCGGACGACGCCACACCGCGCTTTGCGCCCTCCGACCGGTTCGATATCGAACTCGAAATGGGCGCCATCGTTGGGCAGGCGTCCGACGGGCCGATCAGCGTGGCCAAGGCGTTCGACAACATCTTCGGCTACGTGATCCTGAACGACTGGTCCGCGCGCGATATCCAAGCGTGGGAATACCAGCCGCTTGGACCTTTCCAGTCCAAAGCCACCGCCACGACGATCAGCCCATGGATCGTGACCGCCGCCGCGTTGGAGCCGTTCCGCACCAGCACGCCCGCGCGGGAGACGCCGCTGCTTGACTATCTGACCGAGCCCGGGCCGATGCTTTATGACATTGCGCTTGAGATCGGGCTAACCCCAGAGGCGGGAACAGAGACCGTGATCGCCCGCACCAATTACAACGAAATGTACTATTCCGCCGCCCAGCAACTCGCGCATCACACCAGTTCAGGCTGTCCGATGCGGGTGGGTGACTTGCTGGGGTCAGGCACCATTTCAGGGCCGGAACGGCACAATCGTGGTGCGCTGCTCGAACTGAGTTGGGGTGGGAAAGAACCGATCACGCTTGATACCGGCGAAACCCGAACCTTTGTCGAGGATGGCGACACGCTCGCTCTGCGTGGCCATGCGCAAGGGGACGGATACCGCGTCGGCTTTGGTGCTTGTGTCGGCATGGTGCGACCTGCGCGACGGTGAGAGCTATCAACCCAGATGCGCGGTCGCTTCGATTTCGACCTTGGCTGCGTCTTCGATCAGCGCGCTGACCACCACCATCGACATCGCGGGGAAGTGCTTGCCGAACACGTCGCGATAGGCGGCGCCCACTTCGGATTGGTGCGCGAGGTATTCGGCCTTGTCGGTGACGAACCATGTCAGACGGGTGACATCCTCCACCGTGCCGCCCGCCGCCTCGACAATCGCGCGGATGTTAGACAGGGCCTGCCGCATCTGGCCGATGAAATCCGATGCGACAAAGACCTTGTTGGCATCCCATCCGATCTGTCCGCCGATATGCAGCACGCCATCCTTGGTCAGCATCCCGTTGGCATAGCCCTTGGCGGGCAACCATCCCTCGGGCTGGATCGTTTTATGCGTCATCTGGGGCCTCTTTGGTCTTGAGAAGGGTGCTGAGTGCCTCTGGCCACGGGCTGGACCGTCCCGCATCGTCGACATGCACCAAGGTCGCGCGGGTTTCAAAGCGCAGTTCGTCGCCACAGGTGGCGGTCATGCGGTAGGTCAGGGACGTATTGCCCAGCCGCAGCACCCAAAGCGACAGCCGCAGGCGGTCACCATGATAGCTGGGCCGCACGAACCGCGTTTCTATCTGGGCCGTGGGGATGCCTTCGGACTTTAGGATTTGCTCGAAAGGGTAGTCCAAGGCTTCGTCAAAGAACGCTTCGACGAGGTCGTTCATCATCTCGAAATAGCGCGGGAAAAAGACGATCCCTGCCGGGTCGCAATGGCGGAAAAGGACCTTTTGGTCCTTGGCAAAGGCGGGTTCTGTCATTGGTCTTTCAACCTGAAGCGCTGGATTTTTCCCGTCGCGGTCTTGGGCAGATTGTCTGCGAACACCACTGACCGTGGGTACTTGTAGGGCGCGATGGCCGCCTTCACGTGGTCCTGCAAGGCTTTGACCATCTCGGCATCGCCCAAATGCCCCTTGGACAGCACAACATGCGCCTCCACAATGTAGCCGCGCGCATCGTCCGGCGCACCGATCACGGCGCATTCGGCCACCGCAGAATGGGAAAGCAACGCCGCTTCGACCTCGGGTCCGGCGATGTTGTAGCCGGAACTGACGATCATGTCGTCATTGCGCGCGGCGAAGTGGAAATAGCCATCAGAGTCGCGTATGAAACTGTCGCCGGTAATGTTCCAGCCGTCCTGCACATAGGTGCTCTGGCGGTCCCCCTTGAGGTAGCGGCACCCCGTCGGGCCACGCACCGCAAGCCGCCCGACCTCGCCATCCGGCACCACCTCACCTGCATCATTGATGACCTTGGCCTCATACCTCGTCACAGGTTTGCCGGTGCAGGCGGGTTTGTGGTCGTCAAAGCGGTTGGAGATGAAGATGTGCAGCAGCTCCGTCGCCCCGATCCCGTCGAGCATGGGTTTGCCCGTCTTGGCGATCCATTCGTCATAGACCGGGCCGGGCAGGGTTTCTCCCGCAGACACCGCCGCGCGCAAGGACGACAGGTCTGCGCCATCCTCCATCGCGCGCAGCATCACGCGATACGCGGTCGGCGCGGTGAAACAGACCGTGGCTTTGTATTTCTCGATGATCTCGATCATGTTGGGCGGCGTCGCCTGTTCCAGCAGCGTGGCCGCCGCCCCGAACCGCAGCGGAAAGATCGCGAGCCCCCCCAGCCCAAATGTAAACGCCAGCGGCGGAGAGCCGACAAACACATCGTCCGGCGTCACACCCAACACCTCGCGCGCATAACCGTCTGCGATGATCATCAAATCCCGGTGGAAATGCATCGTCGCTTTGGGCACCCCGGTAGACCCCGATGTGAACCCCAGCAGCGCCACATCGTCCCGCCCCGTGGGGACGGAGGTAAAGCGCACCGGCTTTTCCAGTGCCAGCCGGTCAAGTTCGGCATCGTGGTTCGAGGTGCCATCGAACCCGACCACGGATGTCAACGTCGCGCTGTCCTTGGCACAGGCCACCATCTCGTCCATCAGCCGCGTATCGCACAAAGCGTGCGTGATCTCGGCCAGTTCTACATAGGTCCGCAACTCGGCCGCACGTAGCATCGGCATCGTGTTGACCACCACCGCACCCACTTTGGTTGCAGCCAACCAACAGGCCACCATCGCAGGGTTGTTGGCCGACCGGATCAGCACGCGGTTGCCCGGTTTCACGCCCAAATCCTCGACCAGCACATGGGCCAGACGGTTGGTCCAATCGCTGGGTTCCTTGTAGGTGCGCAACCGCCCGTTGCCGATCAGCGCGGTATGGTCGCCAAAACCCTTCTCGACCATGCCATCGGTCAGTTCCCAGCCGGCGTTCAACCGTTCAGGATAATCGAACCCGGCCAGATTGAATTCTGGCCAGAGGTCAGGCGGTGGAAGGTTGTCGCGGGCGAATGTGTCGACATGGGCAGAGGGTCCGAGCATCACGTTCCTCCTTCGAAGGCAGCAAGGGTCTGACGGGCGATGATGACTTTCTGAACATCCGACGCGCCTTCGTAGATGCGCAGCGCGCGGATCTCGCGGTAGAGCGTTTCGACAGCCGTGCCCGACCGCACGCCGTCGCCGCCGAAGAGTTGAACCGCCTTATCGATAACCGTTTGGGCCTGATCGGTTGCGAACAGCTTGGCCATCGCCGCCTCGCGGGTGATCCGGGGCGCACCGCTGTCGCGGGTCCACGCGGCGCGGTAGACGAGCAGGGCGCTTGCATCGACATCCACCGCCATATCCGCGATATGGCCTTGGACCATCTGCAAATCGGCCAGCGGCGACCCGGCGATTTGCCGCGTTGTTACCCGCGCCAACGCCTCGTCCAAGGCTCGACGGGCAAACCCCAACGCGGCGGCGGCCACGGTGGTGCGGAAGACGTCGAGCACCGACATGGCGACCTTGAACCCCTGACCGGGTGCGCCCAGCAATGCACTTGCGGGGATGCGGCAATCGGTAAATCGTAACGTGGCCAGCGGATGCGGCGCGATGGTGTCGAGTCGTTCTGCAATCTCGAACCCCGGCTGGTCAGGGGTGACGATGAAGGCGGACAGGCCCTTGGCCCCCGGAGCTTCGCCGGTGCGGGCAAAGAGCGTGTAGACATCGGCGATGCCGCCATTCGAAATCCACGTCTTTTCGCCGTTCAACACATAGCTGTCGCCATCGCGCATGGCGGTCATGGTGGAGTTGGCCACATCCGATCCCGACCCCGGTTCGGTCAGCGCAAAGGCGGCAATCGCCTGGCCCGCGCGGGTTTTCGGCAACCACTGGGCTTTCTGCGCCTCGGTCCCGAACAGCGTGATTGCACCGGTGCCTAATCCCTGCATTGCAAACACGAAATCGGCCAAACCGTCGTGCCGCGCCAGTGTTTCCCGTGCAAGGCACAGCGTGCGCAGATCAAACTTTCCGTCGTCGCTTGATGTCGGCTGCAACAGACCCGCCGCACCCAATTGAGCGACAAGCGCCCGGCACGCCGCATCCGTGTCGCTGTGGTCGATCTCCAACCCCTGCGCCACCTCGTCTACACGCGCGGCCCAGTCGCGGTGGTCAGGCTCAAAAAACGGCCAGTGGAGGTAGCTTTGGTCCGCCATCAATCGCCCTCAAACACAGGTTTTTCCTTGGCGACGAACGCCTCGTAGGCGCGGCGGAAGTCGTTGCCCTGCATGCAGATCGCCTGCGCCTGGGCCTCGGCCTCAATCGCTTGTTCAAGGCTCATCGACCATTCCTGCGCCAGCATCGTCTTGGTCATGGAATTGGCGAAGGTCGGACCTGCCACGATGCGTTCGGCCAGTTTGATCGCCTCGGCCTCCAGTGCGTCCGCTTCCACAACGCGGTTGAAGAAGCCCCACGCCTCGCCCTCAACGGCGCTCATAGCGCGTCCGGTGTAAAGCAGGTCCGCCGCGCGGCCCTGTCCGATGATCCGGGGCAGGATGGCGCATGCGCCCATATCGCAGCCCGCAAGCCCGACGCGGTTGAACAGGAACGCGGTCTTTGCCTCGGGCGTGGCCAAGCGCAGGTCCGACGCCATCGCCATGATCGCGCCAGCCCCCGCGCAGACGCCATCAACGGCGGCAATCACAGGCTTACCACAGCCGATCATCGCCTTGACCAGATCGCCGGTCATCCGCGTGAAGGTCAGCAGTTCCTTCATGCTCATCCGCGTCAGCGGGCCGATGATATCGTGCACATCGCCGCCCGAGGAAAAGTTGCCGCCATTGGGCAGGATCACGACAGCATGAATGTCGTCGGAATAGACCAGCGCCCGAAACCAGTCGCGCAATTCGGCGTAACTGTCGAAGGTAAATGGGTTTTTCCGTTCGGGCCGGTCATGGGCGATGCGTGCGATACCGCCTGCAATTTCGCAGCGGAAATGCTGCGGTTTATTCAGAACCATGTCTGGCCTCCTGCGTCATGGCCTTTTTCAGCAGGCCGATCATTGACTGGGTGTCGGTATCCGTGAGCGGCGCGAGCAACTCGTCAATCCACGCCTCGTGCTGAGCAGCGAGGTCCGCAAAGGCGGCCTCTCCCTTGGGGGTCAGTCGCGCCAGATTGGCACGGCGGTCGCCGGGTACGGCCACACGCAGCGCCAGACTTTCTTCGACCAGCCGGTCGACGATGCCGGTCACATTGCCGTTTGACACTTTGAGGTAGCGGGACAGATCGCTCATCTTCAGCCCGTCCCGGTGGCGGGCGAGGGCTGCCATCACATCGAACCGGGGCAGGGTGGTGTCATGCCTGTCGCGCATCCGGCGGCGCAATTCGCCTTCGATACCCGAGGACAGTTTCAAAAGCTGCAACCAAAGACGCAGGCGTGCTTTGGACATCGGCTCTGTCATGTTCGTCTGTTCGGGCTTCATATCTCGCCCCCGGATACAGACAGGGCATGACCGTTGATCGCGGCAGCGGCTGGCGAGGCGAGGAAGAGCGCAGTTCCCGCAATCTCGGACGGGGTGATCAGCCGCCCTTGGGGGTTGCCGGCGGCGATCTTCGCCGTTGCTGCCGCGCGATCCAGATCGAAGCGTTGCATCAATCCGGTGATGGCGCCTTCCGCCAGATCGGTATCGGTGAAGCCCGGACAGATTGCGTTACAGGTGCCGGCTGTCTTCGCAACGTCCAGTGCAATCGAGCGGACCAACCCCAAAACACCATGCTTGGCCGCGGTGTAGGCCGGGACAGAGGCGTTGCCCTGCAAGGACGCGGTCGAGGCGATGGCGATCAGCCGTGCATCCGCTGGCCCCGTCCGCAACGCCTCGCGGAAGGTGAGGAACGTGCCGGTGAGGTTGACGGCCAGCGTGGCGTTCCAATCGTCAAGCGACAGCTTCGACACTTTGCCGGATGCGCCCCATCCTGCATTTGCGATCACAACATCGAACGGTTTGTCGAACAGGGCCGCGATGTCCGCCTCCGAGGTAACATCGGCCTGACAGCAGGTGATCTCGCGCCCCTCGGCGGTCTCGTGCAATGGCTCTATCCGGCGGCCTGCGATGGTCACCGCATCGCCGTGGTCGGCAAAGGCATGGGCAATCGCCCGACCGATGCCCGTGCCACCACCAGTGACCAGAACCCGCCTCATGCGCGCACCGCCTCGGCCTCGTGCTCGGCCAACCGCCACGCCTGATCGCGCCCGGCAAGGTAGGGCAACGGCCAGTCCTGTGCCGCGCGGTCGCCAAGCTTGGTCGCTTCGTGCAGGGTCCAGTAGGGATCGGCCAGATGCGGGCGGCCAACCGCCACCAGATCGGCGCGTCCGGCCACCAGGATCGAATTGGCGTGATCGGCCTCAAAGATGTTCCCGACTGCCATCGTACATAGCCCGCCCTCGTTGCGGATGCGGTCCGAGAACGGGGTCTGAAACATTCGGCCATAAACCGGCTTTGCCTTGGTCGAGGTTTGGCCTGCGGACACGTCGATCAGGTCCGCTCCGGCCTCGGCAAACGCTTTGGCGATCAGAACCGCCTCGTCCGGCGTCACGCCGTCCTCGTCCAGCCAATCAGTCGCCGAAATACGCACCGACATTGGTTTCCCCTCAGGCCAGATAGCCCGCATCGCAGAGAACACCTCAAGTGGATAGCGCAGACGGTTCTCCAGGCTGCCGCCGTAATCATCTGTACGGATATTTGACGCAGGCGAGATAAAGGAGGACAGAAGATACCCGTGTGCCGCGTGCAGTTCGATCATGTCGAACCCGGCGCGATCCGCCATTTCGGCAGAGGCCACGAATTGCGCTGTGATCTCGTCCATCTCGTTGCGGGTGATCTCGCGTGGGATCGCGTTCTCGTCTGACCACGGCAGGGCAGAGGCGCTGACCACGTCCCAATTACCCTCGGGCAGGGGGGCGTCCATCCGTTCCCATCCCAGTTGCGTCGATCCCTTGCGCCCGGAATGGCCGATTTGGCAGCAGATTTTCGTATCCGTTACCCCGTGTACGAATTTGGTCAGCCGCGCCCAGGCCGCTTCGTGTTCGGGCGCGTAAAGCCCCGGACAGCCGGGTGTGATCCGCCCCTCGGGCGACACGCAGGTCATTTCGGTAAAGACCAGACCCGCACCCCCCTTGGCACGTTCGCCGTAATGGACAAGGTGCCAGTCGGTGGGGCAGCCGTCCTCTGCCATGTACTGCGCCATGGGTGAGACCACGATGCGGTTCTTCAGGTCCATGTCCCGCAGACGGAACGGGGTGAACATCGGTGCACGCAGCGGTGCGTCCTCAGGCACACCGGCCTGCGTCATGAACCAGCGTTCTGCGCCTTCGAGCCACGCCTTGTCGCGCGCGCGGAGGTTCTCGTGGCTGATCCGCTGGCTGCGGGTGAGCATCGAGTAATTGAGCTGAACCGGATCGAGGCCCAGATACCGCTCGACCGTTTCGAACCATTCCATCGAATTGCGGGCCGCCGATTGCAGGCGCAGCACTTCAAGGCGGCGTTCGTCTTCGTAACGCTGGAAGGCATGCGCCATGTCCGGTTCGGTGTGCAGGTATTCAGCCAGAGCAATCGCGGATTCCAGCGCAAGCTTGGTGCCTGATCCGATGGAGAAATGCGCGGTCGCGGCGGCATCGCCCAGTAGGACAACGTTCTCATGGCTCCATGTCTCGCATAGAACGCGAGGGAAGCGGATCCACGCCGACCCCCGGACATGCCGCGCGTTGGTCATCAGAGCGTGTCCGCCAAGGTGGTCTTTGAAGATTTCCTCGCAGGTGGCGATGCTTTCGTCCTGCGTCATGTCAGCAAAACCAAAGGCGTCAAAGGTCTCTTGCGTGCATTCCACGATTAAGGTCGCGGTGTTGTCGTCGAACTGGTAGGCGTGCGCCCAGACCCAGCCCTTGTCGGTTTCCTCGAAAATGAACGTGAACGCGTCATCAAAGCGCTGATGTGTGCCCAGCCAGACAAACTGGCAATGGCGCAGGTCGATGTCGGGTTTGAAGCTGTCGGCATAAAGCGTGCGGGTCTTGGAATTGAGACCGTCGCTGGCCACCACAAGGTCGTACTCCTGACGGTAATCGTCAGCGCTGCCGATTTCGGTCTCGAACCGCAGGTCGACGCCCAATTCCCGCGCCCGTGCCTGCAGCAGGATCAACAGCTGTTTGCGCCCGATGCCGCAGAACCCGTGACCGGAGGACACAAGCCGTTCGCCGCGATAGTGTAGCGCAATGTCATCCCAATAAGCGAAATGGGCGCGGATCGCCTCGGCGCTTGTCGCGTCGTTCACGGCAAGATTGTCGAGCGTTTCGTCCGACAGCACGACGCCCCAGCCAAAGGTGTCGTCTGGCTTGTTGCGTTCGATGATGGTGATGTCATGCGACGGGTCACGCAGCTTCATCGAGATCCCGAAGTAAAGCCCTGCGGGTCCGCCTCCCAGACATGCAATACGCATTTCGGCCTCTTTCTGTAACAGCTTGATCAAAAGGCTGCCCGAGTCGGCAATTTATTTCAAGTTTGAAATTTCAAACTTGAAATATTATCGTCGCGTTCCGAAGCAAACCTGTGGTGCTGCAATCCGATAGGCGAGGTCCTCTTGCCATTCTTGGCCCGTGACTTGACAGTTGTGCCACCACTCCAAGACGAAGGTGACCCAATCCGATGAGCGTTTCGATAGACAGGCAAGGCCGCGTGGCGGTTGTCACAATCGACAATCCGCCGGTGAACGCGTCATCGCAGGCGGTGCGTGCGGGGCTGTTGGAAGCTGTGACCAAGACCGAGGCTGACCCGGATGTCGACGCGGTCGTCCTCGCCTGTGCAGGACGCACCTTTGTCGCCGGAGCTGATGTCCGCGAGTTCGACCTGCCGCCCATGGAGCCCCATTTGCCTGATGTCATTGCTGCCATAGAGGCCGCATCGAAACCGTGGGTCGCGGCAATCCACGGCACCGCTCTGGGTGGGGGGTTGGAACTGGCAATGGGGTGCCATTTCCGGATCGCGGACCCCAAAGCGCGCATGGGTCTGCCCGAAGTGACCCTTGGTCTGGTGCCGGGGGCCGGGGGGACGGTCCGATTGCCGCGTCTGGTCGAGGCAGAACTGGCGCTGACAATGATTGCGGGGGGCAAGCCGATCTTGGCCAAGGTGGCGCTGACCGCAGGTCTGATCGACGCGATTGCAACGGGCGATCTGCTGGACGAATCCGTGGCTTTGGCGGTCGAACAAGCGGGGCCACGACGCACGCTTGAAAACGCGGTTGTGGGTGCCTCTGATGCAGAGGCTTTCGACAAGACAGCAACAGGCCTGCGTCGCAAAGCGCGCGGGCAGGAGTCGATTGGAGCGGCCATCGACGCGGTAGGGCGCGGTTTGCGCTTGCCCGCTGACGAGGCTTTGGCGGCGGAACGCGCGACATTCCTTGACTTGAAGTCCAGTGATCAGGCCCGCGCCTTGCGGCACATCTTCTTTGCCGAGCGCGCCACCTTGGCCGATCCAAGAGCCAAACAGACCCCGCGCCCTTTAAGGCGGATCGGTGTGATCGGCGGTGGAACGATGGGTGCAGGCATCGTATCGGCCTTTCTGATGCGGGGCTTCCAGGTGACCCTGATCGAACGGGATGAGGCCAGCCTGCACGCTGGTGTCGACCGTGTGCAAGCGACGCTCGAGAGTAGCGCCAAGCGTGGCCTCCTTCCTGATCTGGACGTGGTGTCGGCGCGGTTCGACACCGCTATCGACTATGCCGCGCTTTCGGATGCGGATTTGGTGATCGAAGCGGTGTTCGAGGACATGGAGGTCAAGAAACAGGTTTTTGCGCGACTGGATCAGGTGACAAAGCCGGACGCGATCTTGGCAACCAATACGTCGTATCTTGACGTGAATACTATCGCAGCGGTGCTGTCCGATCCGTCGCGCGCCGTTGGCTTGCATTTCTTTTCTCCGGCACATGTCATGAAGCTCTTGGAGATCGTCCTGCCCGACGCGGTGGCCGAGGATGTGGTCGCCACGGCGGCGAAACTGTCCAAATCGCTGGGCAAGATCGGGGTTTTGTCCCGAGTCTGCGATGGGTTCATCGGCAACCGCATCATGTCGGCCTATCGGGCCGAGGCGGATCGGCTGCTGATCGACGGGGCCAGCCCCGATCAGGTGGACTGCGCCATGCGGGACTATGGCTTTCCGATCGGCGTCTTTGAGATGCAGGATTTGGCGGGCCTCGACATTGCCTGGGCCATGCGCAAGCGGCGGTTGGCCGAGGGCAAGATCAGCGGTGGATATATCAGGATCGCGGATCGGTTGTGTGAGATCGGTCGCTTCGGGCGCAAGATGGGTGCGGGGTGGTATGACCATGCCGACGGCACTGCACAGCCGTCTGAGGTGGTGATGTCCATCATCGCCGAAGAGCGTCAGGCGATGGGGGCGGCGGGCAGCGGCTTTGCCGATGCAGACGTGATGCCGCGTATTCTGGGCGCGATGACCCGCGAGGCGGAGGCCGTGCTGGCCGAAGGGATCGCCCGATCTGCCGATGATATCGACGTGGTCATGGTCAATGGTTACAGCTTTCCGCGCTGGAAAGGCGGGCCGATGTTTGCGGCGAGGCGCTGAAGCGTTCAGGCGTCCTCGGGCACCCGGATCGCAGCGCACCCCTGATACGCCATGTACCCGCGCTGGATGGCGATCTGGTCCGCGATGAACTTGGCGTCGTGCCATACCCCCCAGATAAAGGATGACCCGCGCCGCGTCTGCCACGGAAGGCCCACGAAATAGAGCCCCGGTTCACGCGACACGCCGCGCTGATGCTGGGGGCGCCCTGCGTCGTCAAAGGTGTCGGCCTTGATCCAGCTGAAATCGAACTGATAGCCGGTCGCCCAGAGGATCGTGCCGATCCCGGCCTCGGCCAGATCGATCTTGCGGATCGGATCGGTCACGCAGGCGGGATCGTCCGGGATGGTCCGCGCCTCGGGCTCTAGCGGCAGATCCAGCCCATGCTTGGCGACATAGGCATCCGCCTCGTCCAGAACGGACAGGTAATTGGTATCCCCGGCCAGCAGATTGGTCTTTAGATCGTCGGCAAAGCTGACCACGCCGTCCCGATAGCCCTCGGTCATCCCCAAAAGCGTCATGCCCCGATGCGCCAGCGCGCGGAAGTCGATGGTTTTGCCGCCATGAGCGCCGCTTACTGCGATAGTCACATGCTCGGTTCCGGGACCGGGGCTGTCGGCGTTCCACTTGCCCAAGACCCCCAGCCACCAGACGTTGTCGCGTCCGCGGTAGCGCCGGGGCGGGCGGTCATGAGGCCCGATGGAGAGATAGACCTTGCGGCCCGCTGCCATCAGCTCTTCGGCAATCTGCACACCGGACGACCCGCCGCCCACCACCAGCACTGCCCCTTGGGGCAACTGATCCGGGTTGTGATAGGCGTTCGAGTGCAGTTGAAGCGGGCCTGCCTCCGCGGGCACTACAGGCGGGATGGCTGGTTTCTGGAACGGCCCGGTTGCCGCCACAACATGGCGGGCACGGATCGTGCCTTTCGAGGTTTCGACCACAAACCCGCCGTCCTTGGGTGTCACGGTCGTTACATCGACGCCAGTGTGGATGGGCGCATTGAACCGTTTGGCATAGGTTTCGAAGTAGGCGGCCACGCTTTCCTTGTCGGGGAAGGCATCGTCGTCGCAGGCAAAGGCCATGTTGGGAAACCGGTCGTGCCATGCGGGGCCATTCGCAACCAGCGAATCCCAGCGCTCGGTCCGCCAGCGCTCGGCGATCCGGGCGCGTTCCAGAACCACATGGGGAATGCCGAGCGTTGTGAGATGTTCGCTCATGGCAACACCGGCCTGACCAGCGCCGACGACGACCGTATCGAATTCTTCCATGGGTGCCTCCTTGACGATGGGGCCGAGCATAGGCAGCGGCCCCATGCGCGGCACACAACGGATTCCGAAAGCCTTGCTTGGGTTCTTTCTAATCAGGATTAGGCGTGGGCTAATCACAGATGAGGGAAAGGGTCGTTCCGCCCTTGGCCGCCGAAAGGATAGACCAAGCGGTACGCCTCATGAGGACAACAGGCATGGCCCATACCCGAATTCGTACGTTCAACACGTCAGACACCTATCCCGAACAGAAGCTCGACAATGATTTATGTCAGGCCGTCGTCACCCAAGGGGGCCGGACCGTCTGGCTGCGGGGACAGTGTCCGCAGAACCTTGATGATGCCCAGAATATCGACAGTCATGACCCAGTGGAACAAACCCACAAGGTGATGCAGAACATCCGCCAACTGATCGAAGAGGCCGGTGGCGAGATGGCGCATCTGGTCAAGGTGGTGGTCTACATCACCGATGTGCGCCACCGCGAGGCGGTCTATCGCACCATGGGCGAGTACATCAAAGGCGTGCATCCCGTGTCCACGGGCCTTGTCGTCAGCGCGCTGGCACGCCCCGAGTGGCTGGTCGAGATCGACGGCACTGCCGTGATCCCGGACGGGTATCAGCGATGACGTTTTCACTGGTCGCGCGCTGTGCCGAAACAGGGATGTTCGGAGTGGCGATTTCTTCGTCTTCGCCTGCAGTTGCAGCGCGCTGTTCCTATGCCCGTGCCGGAGTAGGTGCGGTGGCCAGCCAGAACGTGACCGATCCATCGCTCGGGCCTTTTGCGCTGGACATGATGCAGGGTGGCATGTCGGCGGCAGAGGCTATTGCGGGCGTACGCGATCAGGGGCGGCACATTGCCTATCGTCAGGTTTTGGCGATTGATCGGCAGGGCCGCACGGCGATCCATTCCGGGCCGAAATCTCTGGGGATCTGGACACAGGCCGAAGGCCGGGATGTAGCATCGGGGGGCAATCTTCTGGCCAATGACGGCGTGCCTGCAGCCATCGTCGCCGGGTTCGAGGCGGCGCAGGGACATTTGGGCGACAGGCTCATCGCGGCTTTGCGTGCAGGTCTGGCCGCAGGGGGCGAAGCGGGCCCGGTGCATTCGGCAGGAATGATGCTGGTGGACAAGGTCAACTGGCCCGTCGCCGATCTGCGCTGTGACTGGACCGAAGATTGCCCGATCGAGGCGGTCGCCACCGCGTGGGATGTCTACAAACCGCAGCTTGATGCCTATGTGCAGCGGGCGCTTGATCCAACACAGGCGCCATCCTACGGCGTGCCGGGGGATGAATGACGCCCTTTGACATTGGTCAGTCTTGAAGCCGCCCCCGAACCCGTCCACAGTTTGACGGAACCATTCGTTCAGGGGGCACGGATGCTGCGTTACACGCTGCGGCAATTGGAATACTTCGTTGCCGTAGGTGAGACGGGCAGCATCGCGCGTGCGTCTGAGAGGATCAACGTGTCCTCGCCGTCTATCTCTTCTGCCATTTCGCAGCTTGAGGCCGAGTTTGGCCTGCCGCTGTTTGTGCGCCAGCACGCGCAGGGCCTGTCGCTCACACAGGCAGGGCGGCAGATGCTCGATCAGGCCAAGACCGTCCTGCGCGAGGCAGGCGCGATGATGGACATCGCTGGTGACATTTCCGGCTCTGTCCGGGGGCCGTTGAGCATCGGGTGTCTGTTAACTTTTGCACAGCTCGTGCTGCCGACCTTGCGCCGTGGGTTTGAGGCGGAATTTTCCGAAGTGCGCCTGCGCCAGCACGAACTGAACCAAGTGGAACTGTTCAGCGCTTTGCGACGGTCTGAGATCGACGTGGCGTTGACCTACGATCTTGATCTGCCTGCGGATTTGCAATTCACCGCACTGGTGCGCCTACCGCCCATCGCGCTGATGGGAACTGCCCATCCCCTGGCCGATCGGGACGTGGTTACGGTCGAGGATCTGAGCGCGCATCCGATGGTTCTGCTCGATCTGCCGCTGAGCGCGGATTACTTCCTGTCGCTGTTTGATCATGCGGGGGGCAAGCCGGTGATTGCCGAACGCACGCGCGACATGGCGGTGATGCGGTCGATGGTAGGCAATGATTTCGGCTATTCCATCGCCAATGTTCGCCCGCTTAGCGACACGTCCCCGGATGGCAACCCGGTGCGGGTGATCCCTATTGGTGGCAAGGTCCGCGCACTGCGGATGGGGCTTCTTACGGCGCAGGATGCGGATCGGTCGAATGCGGTGCGGGCGTTTATCGAATACGCTGCATCGCTGGTGCGAACAGGCCGTCTGGACCGGATCGGTGGCGAACCTTTGGTCTGACTTAGCGCCAGCCTAAGCAACGGTTCCAAGGCCAAGACTTTTGCGCTGCAGCATAGATAGTAAGCTGCCGGAAACCCGACAGGAGAGGCTTGATGCTCGACGGACGCGATCCCCGGTATGACGTGCTATTCGAACCGCTGGCCATTGGCCCGGTGACGGCCAAGAACCGCTTTTATCAGGTGCCGCATTGCAATGGCGGCGGCTATCGCGACCCGTCTGCGGCAGCCGCGATGCGCGGGATCAAATCCGAAGGCGGTTGGGGGGTGATCTTTACCGAACAATGCGAAATGCACCACACGTCCGAGATCACGCCCTTCATCGAACTGCGCCTGTGGGAGGACAAAGACATTCCCATGCTGGCCAAGATGGCCGGCAAGATGAAGGACCACGGGGCGCTGGCAGGTATCCAACTGGCCTATTCCGGGATCAACGGACCGAACCTTTACACCAAGGAAGTGCCGCTTGCGGTTTCTGCCGGACCGATCCGCACCTTCACCAACGATCCGGTTCAAGCGCGGGCGCTGTCGAAAGACGAGATCCGAGACCTGCGCCGCTGGTTCGTCAATGCCGCCAAACGGGCGAAGATTGCCGGGTTTGACCTCATTTGCCTTTATGGCGCGCATGGCTTTGGTATTTTTCAGCATTTCCTCAGCCGCGCCACCAACATGCGCGACGACGAATATGGCGGCAGTCTGGAAAACCGGTCGCGGTTCGCACGTGAGGTGATCGCCGACATGCGCGATGCGGTGGGAGACAGCATGGGCCTGACGCTGCGAGTGTCCTTGGACGAGAGCATCGGTGATCTGGGCTTTTCGAATGCCGAGGTGCGCGAGTTCATCGACATGAACAAGGACCTGCCGGACCTTTGGGACCTGGCGCATGGTACGTGGGAAGATTGCTCCGGCCCGTCGCGTTTCAAGGAAGAGGGCGCCCAAGAAGCGCTTGTGCGGGGCATTCGCGAGTTGTCATCGAAGCCGGTGGTTGGGGTGGGGCGCTTCACCTCGCCCGATGTCATGGCCAAGATGGTGCGCAGCGGCGTGCTGGATGCCATCGGCTGCGCCCGACCGTCGATTGCCGATCCTTTCCTGCCCAAAAAGATCGAGGAAGGCCGGATCGAGGACATTCGCGAATGTATTGGCTGCAACATTTGCATTACCGGCGACATGACCATGTCGATTAGCCGTTGTACGCAGAACCCCACCTTTATGGAGGAGTGGCGCAAGGGTTGGCATCCCGAGCGGATGAACCCCAAGGGGCGCAGCGAGACTGTGCTGGTCGTCGGCGCAGGTCCGGCCGGGTTGGAAGCGACGCGCGCTTTGGCCGAACGGGGCTATGACGTGGCACTGGCCGAGGCCGGTCGGGTTCTGGGCGGACGGGTTGCGCGGGAACGGCACTTGCCCGGTCTGTCGGCTTGGGGTCGTGTGGCGGATTACCGGACCTATCAGATCAGCCAGAAACCCAACGTCGAGACTTATTTCGACAGCGCGCTTGATGCCGCCGCCATCCTTGAATTCGGATTTCAGAACATCTGCATTGCCACTGGGGCCACATGGCGCAGGGACGGTGTCAGCCGCCAGCATGTCGTGCCGTTCCCGGTGGATGCGGCGATGCCGGTGTTCACTCCTGACGACATCATGGACGGCCAACGCCCCTCAGGTCACGTGGTGATCTATGACGACGATCACTACTACATGGGCGGCGTTTTGGCAGAGCTGCTGCGTACCGAGGGCTGTGCCGTAACGATTGTCACGCCGTCGGCCTATCTGTCGGATTGGACCGTGAACACGCTGGAACAGCACACGATCCACAGGCGTTTGGCCGAGATGGGGATCGAGATTGTCCTGAACCGCGGTGTGACCAAAATCGGGATGGGGCATGTGGTGTCGAACTGCACCTATACCGACCAAACCCGCCAGATCGACTGCGATGCGGTCGTGGTCGTGGCGTCCAAGCGCGAGAACAACCAGCTTTTCCACGATCTCAACGCCCATGAGGCCGATTGGGCGGATGCCGGGATTGCGTCCGTTCGGATCATCGGCGATGCCGAAGCGCCGGGGCCGATTGCCTGGGCCACCTATGCGGGGCATCGCTATGCACGCGAACTGGATGGCGAGGATATCGGCGACGCGCTGCCCTTCCGACGCGAGATCACGGAGCTTGCGGTCGATTGAGGCACGATCCGTTTCCCTTTGCGCCAGACGACACCCGCCGCATTCTCGATTGGGTTGCAGACCATGTCGCCGCTGGTCCCGACCCGAAGAACGGCGCTCGGGCTGCTGCGGCGTTGGAGCCCGAGATGGGTGGTGCGATCACGCCGGACGGGCTTGGGGCTGAAGCGGCATTTGCGCTGTTCACCGATGTCATCCAACCCGCGACGCGACCTTTCGGACATCCTACCTCGCTGTCCTTTGTCGCGGCTGCGCCCACCCGCGCTGCGCTGAGTTTCGATGCGGCCTTGGGGGCGGCAGGTATCTTTGCCGGAAACTGGGACGGTGGGGCCGGGGCGATCCATGCGGAGAACCAGGCTTTGCGTTGGCTGTCCGATCTGGCAGGCTGGCCTGCCACGGCAGGCGGTGTGTTCGTCGCGGGTGGGACATTGGGCAACCTGTCGGCGCTGCATGCTGCGCGGCACTGGCATCGGATGTGCAACCAAGAGACAAAGACTGGGCGGGGGGCGATCCTGTGTTCGTCCGAGGCGCATTCCTCAATCGCTGCTGTCGCGCGGGTTATGGATGCGGACCTCATCACCGTTCCCTCCGACGCATCCGGGCGTATGAGTGCGGACGCAGCGGCTGCAAATCTGACCCCGGAAACCTTTGCGATTGTCGCGAATGGCGGGGCGACCAATTGCGGCGCAGTGGATGACATTGCGGGACTGACGCAGCTTGCCAAGGCGCGTGGCGTCTGGGTGCATGTCGATGGCGCATATGGTGGGGCTGCAATGGCTGATCCGGCCCTGCGTCCGACCTTTGAGGGGATCGAACAGGCGGATTCTTTGATCATCGACCCACACAAATGGGTGTTTGCGCCTTATGATAGCTGCGCGTTGCTGTATCGGGATGCGGCCGATGGGGCGGCGGCACATGGTCAGCGGGCGGTCTATCTCGACACTGTGGACAAAAGCGAATGGAACCCGTCGGACTATGCGTTGCACCTGACGCGCCGGGCGCGAGGACTGCCGCTTTGGTATTCTTTGGCGACGCATGGCACCAAAGCCTATGCGCTGGCGATAGCCAACACCCGCGCGATTGCAGAAGACCTCGCAGAGCGCATCGCGGCGGCGCCGTGGCTGGAGCTGCTGCTGGGGCCGAACCTTACCGTCATCCTCTTCCGCCCGCGCAACCAAACCGAGGACGAGATGGTGTGCTGGGCTGAGGAGCATCGGCGGTCAGGGGCATTGCTTTGCTTGCCGACCCGGTGGCGCGGCGAGATGGTCTTTCGCCTCTGCATCGTCAATCCGCAGACCGATCCGGACCACGTCATGGCTGTTCTGGACACCTTGAAATGAGCACGCCGACCGAAGACTTCCTCGCGCCGTTGACTGCTTTCGTCACGGTGAGCGCCCGGTCAAATCGGGACTCTATGTCGAGATCGGACCCGACGGCGCAGGCGTGCTGCTGTTTGCCCACAGCGAATATCCGTTTCGCCTAGGCCCTGAAACAAGCCATGTCACAAAGAACTTCGACCCATCGACTAAGGCAAAACCGAACCAGAACCGCCCAAGAATTGGGCGTTTTGCAAAAAGAAATTAGGCGCAGGCTAAGAAGCGCTGAGGAAGTCGTGTCTTCTGCAGACGCTGCTTCGTTTCTAGGGTCAAGGTCAGAAACACCAGCGCCCGGGGACAGCACCAATGCCGCAAGACACGGACATTGCCATTGACGTGCAGGGCGCGGTTAAGCGGTATGGCACCTTTACCGCGTTAAAGACGATTTCCCTGTCGATCCGCGATAACGAGTTTTTCACGCTTCTTGGCCCTTCTGGTTGTGGCAAGACCACGCTGCTACGGATGATCGCCGGATTCGAAGACGTAACCGAAGGCGCGATCTATCTTTATGGCGACGAGATCGACGCGCTGCCGCCCCACAAGCGCCCGGTGAATACAGTTTTCCAGAACTACGCGCTATTCCCGCACATGAACGTGCTCGACAATGTGGGCTTCGGCCTTGAAATGCTTGGAAAGTCCAAGTCCGAAGCTCGTGCCCGCGCCGGAGAAGCGCTTGAGATGGTGCAGCTATCGCAATTCGCGGCGCGCAAGCCGTCGCAATTGTCCGGCGGTCAGCAGCAGCGTGTCTCCTTGGCGCGCGCGCTGGCACCGCGCCCCAAGGTGTTGCTTTTGGACGAACCGCTCTCGGCGCTTGATCTCAAGTTGCGCAAGGCGATGCAGGTAGAGCTCAAGCATCTGCAACGTGAAACCGGTATCACCTTCATCTTTGTCACCCACGATCAGGAAGAGGCGCTGACCATGTCCGACCGGATCGCGGTCATGTCCTCGGGCGAATTGCAGCAACTGGGTGACGCCCGCGAGATCTATGAACAGCCGCGAAACGTGTTCGTCGCCGACTTCATCGGTGATACGAATCTGATGCACGTGACGGTGGATGCGGTCGCAAACGGCCGCGCTGAATGTCATCTGGGGGGCGACCACAGGCTGACCTGCGATGCGGTGGGCGGGATCGGCGCAGGTGCCAAGGTGCATATGTCGCTGCGGCCAGAAAGGTTGTTCCTGTCTGCAGAGCCGGTCGATGCCAATAGCCTGAAGGGCCGGGTGCGCGAGATGATTTATATCGGCACGGACATCGCCACAATCGTTGACCTCGACGGTGGGCCACAATTCACCGTCCGTTCCTCCAATTCGTCGCGCGGCAATGCCCGCGTGTTCGAGCCGGGCACTGAAGTTGCCGTCAACATGGAGCAGGGGGCCGCAAGGCTCTTGATCGACTGATGGCGGGGGACGGCGCAACAGGCGGGTCTGTGCAAAGCGAAACCTATCGCGAGGCGCGCACGTTGTTGTTGCTGCCAGCTTGGGTGACGCTGGGTCTGCTCACGCTTGCGCCGCTGATGATCATGCTGGTTTATTCCTTTTTGACCAAGGAATTCCGCGGCGGTGTTATCTGGGAGTTCAGTCTTGAAGCCTATGACCAGTTCTTCTTTGACCGTGGCCTCTTCGGGGACGAGCCACCCAAGATCGAGTGGACCTATATCGGCATCTTCTGGCGGTCGATCTGGCAGGCGGGGGCGGCGACGATCCTCAGCCTGCTGATCGGCTTTCCAACCGCCTATTTCATCGCCACGCGTCCCGAAGGGCAGCGGGCGTTTTGGGTGTTTCTGGTGACGATTCCCTATTGGGTGAATTTGCTCATCCGCACCGTGTCGATGAAGTTCCTGTTGCGCGATGAAGGGCCGTTGAATGACGGTCTGATGAGCATCGGTTTAATCTCCGAACCTTTGGGCATCGTGAACACCAACCTCGCCGTGCAGTTGGGGTTGTTCTACTCCTACCTGCCGTTCATGGTGCTGCCGATTTACGCGGCGGTCGAGCGGTACAATTTTGCGCTTTCCGAGGCGGCGTCCGACCTCTACGCCCCGCGCTGGGCGGTGCTGCGCCGGATCGTAATCCCTTCGGTCAAACCGGGGATCATCGCCGGGTGTATCCTTGTCTTCGTACCTTCGCTCGGGTCGTTTTTGGCACCGGACCTGCTGGGCGGGGCACGGACCTTCATGATCGGGTCGCTGATCGAGGAGCAGTTCAAAGGCAACGCGGGCAATTGGCCGTTCGGGGCGGCGGCGTCGATGATCCTGCTGACGATGGTGCTGATCCTGCTGATGGTCTTTGCCCGTCAAAGCCAGAAGGAGGAGGCGTGATGGCCAAACCCTATGACCTGCGCCGCTATCCAGGCTTTTTCGCCATTACGCTGCTGTGTCTTGTGATCCTATACGCGCCGCTTGTGGTGGTCGCGGTCTACAGTTTCAACGACTCCCCCTCGATCACGATCTGGGAAGGGTTCTCGTTTCGTTGGTATGTTGACGTGTTCACCGGCCCAGAAAGCGGCAAGTTCAAGGACGCGGCCTGGAACAGCTTAATCATCGCGATCACGGCTGCCACGACGGCCACGATAATTGCCACGCTGGCGGCCACCGCCGTTTTGCGCGCGGGCAAGTTCCGTCTGCGCACGGTCTCCATCGGGCTGATCTCTCTGCCGCTGATGGTGCCCGAAATTGTGACAGCGGTGGCCACGCTGATCTTTTTCAACGCCATCGCATTCGAGCGGGGAGTGATGACAATCCTCCTCGCGCATATCGCGTTCTGCATTCCCTTTGCCTACATGCCGATTTCCGCGCGGATGCAGGGGATCGAGGCGACCTACGAACAAGCGGCGATGGACCTTTATGCCACCAAGCGGCAGGCGTTCAGGCGCATTCTGCTGCCGCTGATGATGCCGGGGATCGTTTCGGGATTCATCCTCGCCTTCATTATCTCACTGGATGATTTCATCATCACGAATTTCGTCAAGGGTGCGGGGGTTGAGACCCTCCCCACCGCAATCTTTGGCGCAGTCAAACAGGGTATCAAGCCCAATATCATGGCCATTTCGACGCTTCTTCTGGCGGTCTCCATCGTCATGGTTGCGTTGTCATGGTTCATCGGTCGCCGGGATCCGGCAGAGGAACGCTGATGGAAACCATCTACTCCGATAACCACAAGCTGCGTGACGCCCAGACCGAACTATACGGTGGGCAATTGGTCTATCCGTTCGAGCGCCCATCGCGGCTGGACTATATCCACGCACGATTGACCGATGTGGGGTTGGGTCCGATCTCGGCCCCTGACAGCTTTGGAATGGCGCCGATCCTTGCCGTGCATGACGCCGCTTACGTGGCATTCTTGCAATCTGCGTGGGATCGCTGGCAGGCGGCTGGCTTCGAGGGCGAAGCGATCGCAAATGCATGGCCCGCGCGGCGTATGGTGCAGACCTGTCCTACACATATTGACGGGCAGTTGGGGTATTACGCTCTTGCTGCCGAGACCAGCATCACGCAGGGCACGTGGAAGGCTGCGCTCTCAAGTGCCCATGTCGCCCTGACTGGGGCTGAGCGGGTGCGGGCCGGTGCGCAGAGTTGTTTTGCGCTCTGTCGTCCGCCGGGGCATCATGCGGCCAAGGACCTGTATGGCGGCTATTGCTTTTTGAACAACGCCGCCATTGCCGCCCAGCACCTTCGCGACAACGGCATGGCGCGCGTTGCCATCCTCGACGTGGATTTTCACCACGGCAATGGCACACAGGATATCTTCTACGACCGGGAGGACGTTCTGTTCGTCTCGCTGCACGGCGCGCCGGAACATGCCTTTCCCTATTTCCTCGGATACGCCAATGAAACTGGCACCGGGGCCGGTGAAGGCTTTACTCTCAACCTGCCAATGCCGCCCGGAACGGGGTTCGACATCTGGCGCACCGCGCTGGCCACAGCGCTTGAGCGGGTTGCCGAGTACGCGCCGGACGCATTGATCGTGTCGCTGGGGGTCGACAGTTTTGAGACTGACCCGATCAGCTTTTTCAAACTCACATCGCCGGATTTCACCATCATGGGCGCGGATATCGCAGCGGCGGGCCTGCCGACACTGTTCGTGATGGAAGGCGGTTACGACATCGCGGAAATCGGGATCAACACCGTGAACGTGCTGGAAGGATTCCAAGGCCATTGACCGTGGCCGCATCAACTCCGCCCAAGAGGGCGTTATTCAACAGGGGACTGACCATGAAAACAATTCTGAAAACCACCGTTGCGGCAAGCGCGCTTGCTCTGACAGCCGGGGCCGCCATGGCCGAGGGCAAACTGGTGATCTACCACTGGTTCGAATACATCCCGCAGGAATTGCTGGACACCTTCAGCGCGGAATACGGCGTCGAGGTGGTTATGGACACCTATGACAGCAACGAGGCACTATTGGCCTCGCTTAAGGCCGGGGCCATCGGCACCTATGACGTGGCCGTGCCGGGCGATTACATGGTGCAGATCATGGCAGGCGAAGGCCTCCTGGATACGATCGCCGATGGAGAATTGGCCAACAAAGGCAACATCGCGCCTGAATGGGCCGATCCGTCCTTCGATCCGGGCCGCATGCATTCGATCCCGTACCAGTGGGGCTCGACCTCGTTTGCGGTGAACCGCGATGTCTATTCCGGGGACATCGGGACGACTGACATCCTGTTCAACCCACCAGCCGAGCTTTCGGGCAAAATCAACATGCTCGACAGTCAGGGTGAAGTGCTGGCGATGGCGGCGCTGCATATGGGCATCCCGCAATGTTCCACCGACCGCGATCAGCTCAAGGCGCTGAACGACATGCTGCAAGAGGCCAAGACGCATTGGGCCTCGTTCAACTCGGACACCGCGAAAGAGGTGCTTGTGTCGGGCGATGCCGCTGTCGGCCAAATCTATGACGGGTTCGCCGCCAAGGGCCGCGAAGAGGGGGCCAATATCGAATACGCCTTCCCGTCGCAGGGCTACATCGTCTGGATGGACAACGTCGTCCTGCTTAAGGATGCGCCGAACCGCGACAATGCGATCAAGTTCATGGATTTCCTGCTCGAGCCGGAAAACATCGCGGCCGTCACCAACTACGCGCGCTATAATGCCGGGCTGACAGGCGTCGGGACATTCCTTGATCCGACCTTGGCCACCCAGCCTGAAAGCAATCCGCCGGCAAGCGCCGGGGCGGGCGTGTTCATCGAGGTCTGCGATCAAGCCACGCAAGAGGTCTATGACCAGATCTGGACCAATCTGAAGAAGTGATGAAACCTGTCCCCGGCGCGAAACTCCGCGCCGGGGACACCCGCGTCGATAATGGTGCGTGTAAGGCCAAGAGGTGATCGACCGATCTGCATTCATGCGTTAAATGCCATCTGAACTCAGTCTGGAAAGGCGCAAGATGCACCCTCAAACCGTCCCTGACGCCCTGTTTCACACCCGCATCCGGAATGACGCGCTGGGCGGGCCCAATCCGTTTGAATGGAAGCAAGTGACCTCCGACGATGTGTTTGCCGGAAAGCGCATTGTCTTGTTCGGGCTGCCGGGGGCGTTCACGCCTGCCTGTTCCGAAAGCCATCTTCCGGGCTTTGAGGCGCACTATGATAGCTTTCGCGATCTGGGAATCGACGATGTGCTCTGTTTGTCGGTCAACGATTCTTTCGTGATGCACCAGTGGGCGCTGTCGCGTGGGATCGAAAAGGTGCGGATGCTGCCGGACGGAAATGCCGAGTTTACGCGCAAGATGGGGATGCTTGTCGAACGGAGCAGCAATGGCATGGGGCTGCGCAGCTGGCGCTATTCCATGTATGTCGATAACCAGACGATCAAGGCACTTTTTATGGAACCGGGATTCAAGGACAATCCGCCGGGTGTTCCACTTGATCGGTCGTCCGCCGAGGTGATGCTCGATCATTTGCAAAGCCTTCAGGACTGACAAGTCTGCGCATCCTGAGCCGCTACCAAGGAACACAACCGATGGGGCCTTTTCGCGGATTACACCATGTGGCCGTTATCTGTTCGGACTACCAACGGTCCCGGGCATTCTATACCGAAACGCTCGGACTGACCGTGCTTGCCGAGAACTTCAGAGCGGACAGGCAGTCGTGGAAGCTTGATCTGGCGCTGCAGGACGGCACACAGATCGAACTCTTCTCATTTCCGGACGCCCCTGTGCGCCCATCGCGCCCCGAGGCACAGGGCCTGCGCCACCTTGCCTTTGCCGTAGACGACGTCGCTGCGGTCAAGCGGATGCTCGAAGCGCGTGGCGTTGCTGTCGAGGATATCCGGGTCGATCCCTATACTGATCGCAAGTTCACGTTCTTTGCCGATCCTGACGGCTTGCCACTTGAACTGTACCAACAGGCAAGCCCGCCTACTGCCTGAGTGGACAAGACCTGATCGCTAGACGGTGCCAGCGCTGACGTTTGACACAGTTTGTGCTGCAGCCGGGCCGGACAACCGCGTCGCGATCCTGCAACATGCGTTGCATGCCGGAGGCCACGATGTCCCTTGGTCGCAGCGCGCCCGTTCAACTTGCCGCGCCCCCTAACATTCCTGTCCACATGACCGATGCCTGCGGGGGCTGTTCTTTCTGACAGGCGAAAAGCTGGGTTACATTCCGTCGCCGATCCCTTTCTCCGAGGCATTCACTGCTGTGCAGGCCGGCGTTGTCGACGGGGTCATCGGATCGGGTGCTGAAGGCTATTATGCGTCTTTCCGAGATGTCACTAAGACCTATATCCACACATTTCGAAGTCTGGTACCTGATCATCTCGAACGAGAGCCTTGCGGGACTGTCCGATGAAGATCAGGCAGTACTCAAAGAACAGGCAGCGGCCTTTGAGGCGACCCGCTGGGAAGTGGCGGAAACAGATCAGGGCCGCAACGAACAGAAGTTGGTCGACGAACTGGGCGCGACTGTGGTTGCATTGAGCGAGGGCGAATTAGCCGCAATGGCCGCAAAAGTGCGCTCTGATGTATGGCCCGTCGTTCTTGAAGACGTGGGTGCGGATTGGGGACAGTCGATCCTCGACAAGATCGCAGCCGCGGGCAACTGATACGGCATATGTCGGGGCGGTGCCGCCGCCCCGATCCAACCAAGGCGGATCCATGGACACAGATTATGCGATCATCGGAGGCGGCGTTGTCGGCCTTTCGGTCGCGTGGGGCTTGCTCCGGCGCGGACGGACCGTCACCGTGCTTGATGGTGACGACGGGTCGTTTCGCGCCAGTCGTGGCAATTTCGGTCTGGTCTGGGTTCAATCCAAGGGCATGAAGCAGCCGCGCTATGCGCAATGGTCCCAGCGCTCCGCAGCGATCTGGGCAGATTTCGCAAACGAACTTGGGGACAACACCGGAACCGCCGTCCCGCTGGAGCAGAAGGGCGGGTATGATCTGCATTTCTCAGAAGAAACTCTGCAGGCGACCGTTGCACAATACGAGGCGCTGAAAGCGAAGCTGGATGGCGACTATCCCTTCGAAGTCTTGGGCCACAACGCTCTGCGTAAGGAAGAGCCGCATATCGGACCTAAGGTTGTGGGTGCCATCTTGCACCATCAGGATGGTCACGCGAATCCGCTTAAGCTGCTGATGGCGTTGGCTGCGGATGTGCGGCGCATGGGCGGGCGTGTCCTTACGGGCAAGACTGTAACCGACGTTGGCAAACCCGATGTGTTCCGGATCGACTGTGCCGACGGAACGACGCTCGATGCAGACCGCGTGATCCTGTCTGCGGGATTGGGGGCCATGCAGCTTGGGCCGAAACTAGGGTTCAAGGCCCCGATCCGCCCGCAGCGCGGGCAGGTTCTGATCACCGAAAAACTCCCCAAACTGATCAACCGCCCATCGCTGATCGCCAGACAGGTGGACGAAGGCGGCATTCAGATCGGGGCGACCAACGAGGAGGTTGGCCTTGACGACCGTGTAACGCAGCCGGGGCTTTCGGGCCTCGCTGCTGAGGCCATCGCAGCCTATCCGGCGCTGGCAAAGGCGCAGCTTGTCCGGTCGTGGGGCGCATTGCGCGTGTTGTCGCCGGATGGGTTGCCGATCTATCAGGAAAGCACCGAAATGCCGGGGGCATTCCTTGTCACATGCCACAGCGGCATCACCCTTGCTGCGGTGCATGCCCGCGTCTTGCCCGACTGGCTCGAGGGCACCGATGCCGCGCCCGATCTGGAGGTGTTCAGTGAAGCCCGTTTCGCCGTTTCTTGAGTTGGACAACACGCCACGTGCAGAGGTGACGTTCGATGGTGCGCCACTGCGCCTACCGGAGGGAGCAAACCTCGCTGCGGCGCTTCTGGCTACGGGGATCGACGTCTTCCGCAACACGCCCGTTTCCGGTGCGCCGCGTGGGCCGTTCTGCATGATGGGGGCGTGTTTCGATTGTCTGGTCGAGATCGACGGCGTCGTGCGTCAGGCCTGTATGATCGAGGTTTCGCCGGGTTTGCAGATCCATACGCCTCATGCGCAGGAGGCGGATGATGTCCAAGCGTGATCTGGTGGTGATTGGCGCGGGTCCGGCGGGAATGGCGGCAGCTGCGATGGCAGCGGATCTTGGTCTGACGGTGGCCGTGCTGGACGAGCAACCCCGTGCGGGTGGTCAGATTTACCGTGATGTCGACCGGGTGCCCGAGAGGCGCGGTCGAATCCTTGGAAAGGACTATACCGACGGCGCGTCTTTGACTGCTGGACTGCGCCACGATGGGATCGACCACGTCGCAGGCGCCGTTGTCTGGGCCATCGAAGACGGCTTCTGCATTTCATACACCAAGGACGGGCGCGGTGCGCAGGTCACCGCCGAGCGCATTGTTTTGGCCACGGGCGCATTGGAACGGCCAATGCCTATTCCGGGGTGGACCCTTCCCGGTGTCATGACTGCCGGTGCCGGTCAGATCCTGCTCAAACAATCGGGAGTTCTCGCGCGCAACGCGGTGCTGGTCGGGTCGGGGCCGCTGCTTTATCTTTTGGCGGCGCAAATGGTGCGGGCGGGCACCCGGCCTTTGGCCATGGTCGAGACCCAGACCCGTCGCGACCTGATCGGTGCGGCGCGGCATCTTGGCGGCGCGCTGCGCGGCTGGCGGTATCTGCTGAAAGGCCTTGGGCTGCTGGCTGAAATCACACGCGCACGGGTTCCGCGCTATGCGAGCGCGCAAAATCTGCGCATCGAAGGCACCGATCGGGCAGAGGCCGTGACCTTTTCCGCGCGTGGCACGTCACATCGCATCGCTTGTAACACGGTCTTCCTGCACCACGGGGTTGTGCCTAACACGCAAGCGGCGCGATCTGTTGGGGTGGTGCATGACTGGGATGCCGGGCAGGCGTGTTTTGCGCCACGGCTGGAACAATGGGGCGGCACCTCGGTCGCTGGTCTGTTCATTGCAGGGGACGGGGCTGGGATCGGCGGCGCGAAAGCCGCCGAACTGGCGGGACAGTTGGCAGCATTGAAGGTTGCCGAGGAACTGGGACGCCTGTCCAGTGCCGAGCGTGATCGAAAGGCCGAACCGATACGATCGGCCTTGTACGGCGAATTGGCAGCGCGGCCCTTTCTGGACGCGGCCTACCCGCCCTGTTCCGAGACACTCTTGCCCGCCGACAGCACTATGATCTGCCGATGCGAAGAGGTCACCGCCGGGGATATTCGCCACTACGCCAAACTTGGGTGTCTTGGTCCGAACCAAACCAAAGCCTTTGGCCGCGCCGGCATGGGTCCTTGTCAGGGCCGCTACTGCGGGTTGACTGTGACAGCGCTTTTGGCTGACGCCAACGGACAAACGCCCGACGCGACCGGGTACTACCGTATCCGGCCACCTTTAAAGCCCGTAACGCTGGGTGAATTGGCGTCGATGGAGCACGTTGCACCGGAAGCAGCGGAATAGGCGACGGATCAGCCCTGTGGCTATCGGTTTAAGGATTGTGATGTGTGGGGCAGGGCTTTAGCCTTTCCAACACGATTTCTCATAGAACAGTGACCGAATGACCCAGTTTCAAGACCGATACCTCTTTGCCATCAACCTGTGTCACGACGCAGGGGATGAGGCGCTTTCGTACTTCAAGGATCGGGGCAATCTTGCCGTCGACCGAAAGGGCACGCAGGATTGGGTCAGCGAAGCGGACCGAAATGTCGAACTGCTGATCCGCGCGCGGTTGGCCGAGGCCTGGCCGGATGATGGGGTTTACGGCGAAGAACATGATCCCAAGCCGGGAACCAGCGGGTTCGACTGGGTGATCGATCCCATCGACGGCACTACGAATTTCGTCAACGGCATCCCGGCATGGACAATCGTCTTGGCTGGTGTGGTCAAAGGTCGAACAGAGCTCGGGGTTATTCACGACCCGAATGTTGACGAAACCTATAAGGCTCTGCGCGGTAACGGCGCGCAGTTGAACGATGTCCGGATGCAGGTCGCTTCTGGCACGCCTTTGTCCAGTGGAACCGTCTCTGTGGGGTATTCGAACCGCGTGGAGGCCACAAACGTGATCCCAGTGATCGCCGACCTGATCGACCAAGGGGCGATGTATCACCGCAATGCAAGTGGTGCCTTGTCCATTGCCTATGTCGCGGCGGGGCGACTTTTGGGCTACATGGAAGAGCACATGAATGCGTGGGATTGTCTGGCGGGCCAGCTTTTGGTCGAAGAGGCTGGCGGACAGGTCGAGTTACAAGATGCCAATGCGATGATCCGTGATGGTGGGCGCGTGGTGGTGGGGACGCCTGATGTGTTCGACACATTGGTAAACATCGCAGATCGCGCCTGGAACGGCTGACGGAAAAGGTCAGGCAATCGGTTTCCAGCCGCGATCTGGGCGAAGGGACGTCAGATCAGCGGTCCAGTAATGCCCCTGTCCCGGTTGATCGTGGGCGCGGTCGATAGCCAATCCTTGAAGGTGGCAATAGAGCAGGGTGCCGACAGCGCCATGTGTGACGATGGCCAGATCGCCGCCGGTGTGCTGTGTGGTGATGTCTTGCACCGCGCGAACGATCCGCGCTTGGGCGTCAGTGGCGGTTTCCCAGCCTTTGAAGCTAGTATTGGGGTTGGCAAAAAAGGCATTGGCGGCAGCCTCGAACTGTGGCGGAGGAAGAAAGCCGGTTGCGCGTCGGTCGTTCTCGCCAAGGCGTGCATCCACGGCGATGGGCAGATCACGAGGTCTGGCAAGAATGTCTGCCATGTCGCGCGCCTTTGTTTCGGCACTGGACCAGATCTGCGTGACTGCCGCCATCTGATCGGACGCGGCAAACAGAGCGGCGCGATGTCGACCTGTTCCGTTCAACCCCCAATCATGAACGGGCACTTCTGGATCAATCGCGACCTCTGGATGCGTGATGATCAAAAGGCGTGGCATCTATTCGGGCAAAAGGACCGGGCCCTTTGCGGCAAACCCCATCCGCACTTCGGTTCCGGGTTCAAGCGGCGTGTCGACATTGTCATGCACCGCGAAGACCTGACCGAAGTTGCCAGTGAGCGTGTACTCCATGCGCACACCGACATAGGTTGCCTTGGCGACGGTGGCTGGCACACCTTCACCTGCATCGATCACCAGCCGTGACGGTCGCACGGCAATGGTGGCCGCACCGGGCGACAGGCCGCGTGAGGGCAGGGTGTGGCGATAGCCTTCGATCTCGATGGTGGCTATATCGCCATCGACTGAGATGATATTGCAGGCGAGCAGGTTCGCCTCGCCAATGAAGTCGGCAACGAACCGGTCATTGGGCGCATCGTAAAGCTGCCGGGGCGTTCCCATTTGCGCAATGGCGGCATTGCGCATCACGACGATTTCGTCCGAAACGGCAAGCGCCTCTTCCTGATCGTGGGTCACATAAACCACCGTCAGGCCAAGGTCTTTCTGGATCGCGCGGATGTCTTCACGGACCTGACGGCGCAGTTTTGCGTCGAGGTTGGACAGTGGTTCGTCGAAGAGCAGTACCTGCGGTTCGAGAACCAGCGCGCGGGCAACGGCCACGCGCTGTTGCTGTCCGCCGGACAACTCAGACGGCAGGCGGGTGTCAAACCCCTTGAGGCCCACGAGGTCCAGCCCTGTCAGCGCCCGGCTGCGGGCCTCATCCTTGGCAAAACCCGAGAAGGTGAGGCCGTACATGACGTTCTCCAACACCGTCATATGCGGAAACAACGCGTAGGACTGAAACACCATTGATACGTCACGGTCCGTTGCGGGCAGTTTGGTCACGTCGCGGTCGCCAATCAGGATCTTGCCCGAAGTCGCCATCTCAAGGCCTGCGATCATCCGCAATGTCGTTGTCTTGCCGCACCCGGAGGGGCCAAGTAGCGTCACGAGTTTCCCGGCTTCGACATGCAGGTCGATATTGTCGACGGCGCGGACATCTTTACCAAAGACTTTTGAGACGCCGTCAAAGCGGACAGGTGCGGCTTTCGATTGAATCGTCATGTCGGCTTCTCCTGAGACGTGGTCCGGGACTGGCTCATTCGTCGCCCGATCTGAACCCGACCCACCAGCAATTGCAGCAAGCCAACGGCTGCCAACATCACGAAAATCAGCGTGGTAGAATAGGCAATCGCGAGGCCATAGTCGTTATTCTCGACCCGCCCGATGATATAGCTGGTGGCCATGTCGTATTCGGCCGAAACAAGAAAGATCACCGCCGAGATCGCGGTCATTGCCCGCACGAAACTGTAGACCAACGCCGCAAGGATCGCTGGCCGCAGCAACGGCAGAATGATCCGACGGAAGGTTTGCCACGAGTTCGCACCCAGAGTGAGCGAGGACTCGTCAAGGCTTCGGTCGAGTTGGGACATGGACGCAATCCCCGCCCGAACGCCAACCGGCATGTTGCGGAAGATGAAACTGATCACAAGGATCACACCGGTTCCGGTGATCTCGATGGGCGGTACGTTGAAGGCAAGGATATAGCTGACGCCGATCACCGTGCCGGGGATGGCAAAGGACAGCATCGTGCCAAATTCAAAGGCGTTCTTGCCCGCAAAGCTTTGGCGGGTCAGCAGGTAGGCCGTCACCAGTCCGACGGCGGCCGTCAGCGGTGCGGCAATCGCAGCGATGGTGATCGTCGTCCAGAAACTGTCCCAAGCGGCCCCGGTCCAGCGGATGCCTTCCTCTTCGAAACGTACGGAGAACGCGGTGATGTAGTGCTTGAATGTCAGTGAATTGTTGACGCCCCAAAGCTCTACCACGCTGCCGTAGATGATCATCGCATAGACTGCAGCGGTGAACAGTGCCCAGCCTAGGGCAACAATCATCACCGGAATGGCAAGGCCGTTGGGCATCAGCGGATGCACCCCTGAATCCCCTTTACCGGTCACTGTGGTGTAGCTTTTCTTCCCCAGCCACATGCGCTGCGCGTAAAACGCGGACAGTGTGAAGAACAGCAGAACGATCGCCAACACAGCGGCGCGCCCTTGGTCATACTGGGCACCTACGATGGCAAAGAAAATCTCGGTCGACAGAACATCGAAATTGCCGCCCAGAACCAGCGGGTTGCCGAAATCCGCCATGCTTTCGATGAAGCCCAGCAGGAAAGCATTGGCCAGACCGGGGCGCATCAGCGGAAGCGAAACCGTCTTGAACGTCTGCCACCGGTTTGCGCGCAAGGTTTGCGCGGCTTCTTCCATTGACGGCGAGACCCCTTCGACCACCCCGATCAGCACCAGAAAGGCGATGGGGGTAAAGGCAAGGGTCTGGGCGATCAGGACGCCGGGCATACCATACAGCCAGCGTGTGGGTTGCATCCCGAACAGCTCTGCAAAGTACTGGGTGACGGTCCCGGACAATCCGAACAGAAGGATCAGCGCGAGGCCGATCACGAAGGGGGGCGTGATGATCGGCAATACTGTCAGGGCGCGCAGCGCACGCTTATAGCGAAAGCCAGAGCGGGTGACGACCAGCGCAAACGCAAGACCAAGCGCTGTTGTGATGAAGCCTACCATGATGGCAAGGAAGAGCGAGTTCCAAGCGGCACCACAGCGCGCGCCCCACAAGCATCCGAGACCCCACAGCCGGTCGTCGAAGAACTTGGCAAAGAAGACTGAAATGGAATAGGCGCCGTCCTCTGTCACAAACGCGGCGAACAGCATTTTTGCGATGGGGAAGAACACGAAGGCGGTCACGATCGTGATGACGCCGCCAATGGCGCTGACCACGAACACGTCACCATTGATTGCACCCCGTGCGGCAATGCCTTGGGTCAGAAGAAACAGAAAGGCAGAGGCACAGATCATCGCGCCGTAGCCCATGCCGAATTGGCGCAGGCGGATGTCGCCAAAGAGCGACGCCAGCCAATCGTAGTTAAAGCCTCGGATACCAATCGAGAACCCCTGCGCGATCAACCAGCCAAAGCCCAAAGCGCCGGACAGGATCAAAATGCGGGAATAAAGAGGGTCGGACTTGACGCGGCCCAGCACCAGAAGGGGCAGGGTCAGTGGGATGAGAAGTGGGGCAAGCCAGATTTTCTCGCCCTGTCCAATCAGAAAGGCGGCTGGTGCATAGTCAGTATCGAAGGGATAACCACCGAACAGCCATTCGAACGACCAAAGGCCGTCCTCCACCATGTACCAAGGCAGAAGGCAGTAGCCGACCCACCCGGCGACGATCCAGAAGATCAATGCCGGGTGGGTGGTCTTATCAGTCGTAGAAGCGCGCACTTACTGCGGCAGGGTCGAGACGTCTTCGTCCCACTTCTGCAAGAGCCGCTTGCGTTCGTCGGACGATCCGTACTTCTTGAAGTCGTAGTTGATCAGTTTGATCGTCGACATGTCCGGCGCGCTGTCCGAGGTCTGTGCGCCCTTGTTGGACGGAACCTGGAACGCATTGACCTGAAGCGCAAGGTTCTGCGCTTCGGCGCTCAGTGCCCAGTCGTAGAACTTCTTGGCTTCGTCTTCGTTGCGCGCACCGTCGATGATGGACATGGAGCCGATTTCATAGCCTGTGCCTTCGCAAGGGGCGACGACCTTGATCGGGAAACCTGCGACGGCCTGTGCTACGGCGTCATGCATGAAGACGATGCCGATGGTGCTTTCGCCCCGGCCCGCCGCCTTGATCGGCGCAGAGCCCGACTTGGTGTACTGGTTGATATTGGCGTGCAGGCCTTTCATGAAATCGAACCCTTCGTCCTCGCCGAAGATCTGCACCATGGAGGCGAGCGTGGTGTACGCAGTGCCTGACGAATTCGGGTTCGCCATCTGAACGTGGCCCTTGTATTCGGGCTTCAGAAGGTCTTTCCAGCACGCTGGCTCGGGCAGGTTGTTGGCGGCCAGAAGGTCGGTGTTATAGCCGTAGCCAAGCGCACCGGAATAGATACCGATGGTCCGATTGCCTGCGCTTTCCGCCTGCGAAATGGCCCAGTCATGCAACTCCCCCCGCATCGGTGAGACGTATTCCATCGTCAGACCTTCTTCGGCGGCCTGCAGATGCGGATCACCCGTGCCGCCCCACCAGACGTCACCCTTGGGGTTGGACGCTTCGGCGCGGATCTGCGCAAAGGTTTCGCCCGAGGATTTGCGGGTCATGTTCACGTCGATGCCGGTTGCGTCCTCAAAGCCGCGCGCCATCAGCTGGCACCACTCTTCCTGCGCCGAACAATACAGCGTCAGTTTCTCGGCTTGCGCCGCGGAAATCGACGCGGCCAGTGCGACGACTGTCCCGAGGGCTGTTGTGGTTAATTTCTTCATTACGTTTCCTCCCATTGAGTTCAGCTTGCCCGGGTTTCCCGGTGTTTTATGTGCTCGACGTTATGCCGATTTTCGCATGTCCTCGATTGCGGCGATCGTGGTGCGCTTGTCGGCGACATTGCGAAGAAGCATCGCCAGTTCTTTTTCTTCGACCAGTTTCGCGGCCTTCTTGGGCGAGAACCAATGCCGCTTTCTTTGTTTGCTTTCTTTCCATCGGCGTTTCAGCTTTTCGACAACCATCGGATAGAGTGTCACGCGGCAGGGAATTTTCGTGCCGTCGTCCATACGCTTGTCGTAATGATAGTGGCCAATCGGTGTGTCCGAGATAAATCCGGTAGCCCCGGCCTCTTCCAAGGCTTCGATTTCGGCGGCGCGCCACGGCTTGGTGCCGTCCATTTGCCAGCCTTTGGGCATCACCCAGCGTCCCCGGTCCCGCGATGTGACCATGAGAACGCGCAGTTTGCCGTTCTTGTCCCAATGCACTGGAAGCGCCGCGATCTGGTCGGTCACCGGTGTCGCTTTGGCCTTGCTCATGCCGAACCTCCAACGCTGCGGGGGCGGGCAAGGCGGCTTTCAAGCAGGTCGCCGGTTTCTTCGGCGATGGGATAGGCAACATAGGTCAGCGCGGCATTGATCTGTTTGAGCACGCGCAGTGTTTCCTGATGGATATTGGTCGTTTCGACACTGGCGATGGCCCCGCGTTGCAGGCGCTTTAGGTGGCGTTCCTGAAGCTTTTGTTCCTCAATGCGGATGCGATCTTTTTCGGCCACAAGCTGCCGCGCGGCTTCGGCATCTCCGGTGGTCAGAACGCTGAGAGCAAGTTGGCCATTGGTGACGATCTGGTCGTGAAAATGCGCGATGTCCGCAAGACCTTCATCGGAAAAGGTGATGGCTTCATCCGACATCTTCTTGGCCAATCCGACAAGGTTCACCGCAATACGGTCAGCGGCTTCTTCAAGGCTGTTGGCCATCGCCACGATTTCCAGGGTTTTCTTGTCCTGTTCCGGTTTGATGTTGGTTTCGCGCAAGCGAGAGACATAAATCTTGGTCTCGAAATGCATGCGGTCGATCTCGTCTTCGCGGCGTTCGATCATGCGCGCTTGTTCCGGATCCCAGTCGCGGAAAAGGTGCATCACTGAAAGCAGAATAGCCTGCACGGTTTCCGACATGCGCAACAGTTCGCGCTGCGCACAGGCCAAAGCCAAAGGCGGATGGTCAAGTGCATCCGGGTCCAGCGCGCTGAGCGAGGTCGACTCTGGCATGCTGTGGCGAGGGAGCGTCGCGTTGGCGAGGCGGGTGATTGGTGTGACAAGCGGGAGTGCGACCAGAAGCAGCGTTCCGTTCAGCAAGATGTGCAGAGCCACCACCTGCTGTGCTGCACCAGCGCCCAGCATGCCCAAATCGACCGACCCGCTGATCAGAACGATCAGAAAGACCAATGTCATGCTGCCGCGCGCCACAAGATTTCCCAGCACAATCAACCGGGCGGGACGCTCGGCTGTCCACAACAATCCAAACGGAATGGCAGCCCCGCCAAGGTTTGCGCCAATGACCAGCGCCGCAGCCACGGGGGCGGTAATCAGACCGGTCGCGGCGAAGGTGGCAAAGGTCAGAACAGCGGCAAGGCTGGAATGCATCGCCCAAGTCAGCACCGCGCCAAGCACATATGCGCTGACCAGGTCATCTCTGAAATAGCTTGCGATGCTTTGGATGATGGCGTTGTCGCCAATGGGTGCCGTTGCTTCGCGGATCATGCCCAGCGAGATGAAGACAAGCGCAAGGCCGATGATGATGCGCCCGACTTGTTTGGTCTTGCGGGAATGCGCCTTGAAGAACGCTGTGACCCCGATCAGAAGCGCGAAGGGAAGAACCGCGTCGACCGGCAGGATCAGCACACGGGTCATCAGGGCAGAGCCCAATTCAGCGCCCAAAACCAAGGCGAGTGCAGTATGTGGGGCCAACATTCCTGATACCGCAAAGCCTGCGCTGATCAGTGCGACGGCCGTGGCGCTTTGCATGATCATTGCGGCAAAGCTCCCACCAGCCGCGGCGGATACCGAATTCCCGGAAAGGCGTTTCAGGCCTGATTTGAGCTCGGGCATGAAAGCGCGTTCGACACCCGTTCGGATCAGCCGCGTTGACCACATCAGCAACGCGACCGCCGCTGCAAGTTGTGCTGCGAGGACGATCATTTTGGAATGTCCGTACCAGCGTAGTGCCGAAGCATATCGAGCGATGCACCTTCCATGGTTTGGTGTTTGTAAAAATCTGAGCACTCTGATGAGGCTTATGCAACAAAAATATTTGCAAAATGAAGGAAAGACCACAAAACTGACAGGACATTCGAGTCGGGGCGACACATGTCAAACACAGAAACTCAGGACTTCAATGCAGAGACCGGACCCGTCCGGCTCAAGAAGTCCGATCGCCGTCGTCAAATCCTACTCGAGCTAAAGTTGCGTCCTCACGTGCGCATCAGCGAGCTGGCGCGCCGTTTCAACGTCTCGACTGAGACCGTGCGACGCGATGTTGACGCGCTTTGCGATGATGGCCTTATCTCGCGGGCGCATGGGGGCGCTTCGGCCCCTTCGCAGGGGCATTATCCTGGTCTAGATGAACGCACCAATGCACATATCGAAGAACGCGAACGCATCGGCCTCAAAGCTGCCGAATTGGTGCAGGATGGCGAGACGGTGATGATCGATTCCGGGTCAACCACCATTCAGCTTGCACGGGCTTTGGCCTTTCGTGGCACGCAATGCACGGTGATTACGAACTCGATCCCGATTGCCATGACAATTGGCCATGGCGCACCCGAAGTGCTGTTGTGTCCCGGCGAATATCTGGCTGCGGAATCGGCGGTGATCGGGACCGAAACGCTCGAGTTTCTGGCGCGCTTCAACGTGGATCGCTGTATGATTGGTGCATCCGGCCTGTCCTCGGAAGGTCCGTCGGAGACGGTGCGTGGCTTTGCTGCGGTCAAGCGGATGATGCTCAGCCGGGCTGCCAAACGGCACCTGCTGATCGACTCGCGTAAATTTGGCCGCAAGGGGTTGGCCCATGTGGGAGAAATGGCCGACCTCAATTCCATCGTCGTGGACGCGCGCCCAAAAGGAGAGCTGTTGGCGGCGCTGGACGGGGCAGATGTGGAGGTGATCGTCGCCCGTGACGCATGACTAGAAGACAACGTTAAACGGCGAAAAACGCCGCATTCTTGGGAGGAAAGACACATGAAACTGGATATCAAACTCTTGTTGGGCGCATCGGCGCTTGCCTTGATGTCGTTCGGCACGACGGCGTCTGCACAAGACTGCCCGCGTGGCGATCTGGATCAGCGCTTCTGCGACGTCGACGGTGATCTGCTGGCCGATACACCGACTGACCCGGCAGATCTTGTTGACCCGGACACGCTCATTTTTGCGTACACTCCGGTGGAAGACCCTGCGGTCTACAAAGAGGCGTGGTCGGATTTTCTGACTCATTTGGAAGCTGAAACCGGAAAGTCGGTTGTTTTCTTCCCGGTTCAGAACAACGCGGCTCAGATCGAGGCGATGCGTTCGGGGCGTCTGCACATCGCCGGCTTCAACACCGGGTCCAACCCGCTGGCCGTGAATTGCGCAGGTTTCAACCCGTTCACCATCATGGCGTCGGAAGACGGCAATTTCGGCTATGAGATGGAGATCATTACGTATCCCGGGTCCGGGATCACATCCCCCGCTGACATCAAGGGCACGCAGTTGGCGTTTACCTCGCCCACATCCAATTCGGGTTTTAAAGCACCGTCTGCAATTCTGAAGGCGGAATTCGGCCTTGAAGCCGAACGCGATTTCGAGCCGGTTTTCTCGGGCAAGCATGACAACTCCATCCTCGGAGTGGCCAACAAGGATTACCCGGCCGCCGCGATCGCCAACTCGGTCATGAGCCGGATGATCGAGCGCGAAGTGATTTCGCCGGATCAGGTCACTTCGATCTACAAGTCGCAGACCTTCCCGACCACTGGTTTCGGCACGGCGCACAATCTGGCACCGGAGTTGAAAGAGAAGATCAAGAACGCGTTCTTCAATTTCGAATGGGAAGGCACAACGCTCAAGGCCGAGTTCGAAAAGTCGAACGAGGGTCAGTTCCTGCCGATGACCTACAAGGAATTCTGGGATGTGATCCGCAAGATCGACGCAGCCAACGGCGTGTCTTACGCCTGCGAATAATCCAACTTTTCGACGAAAGGCAGGCCCGTCATGGGCCTGTCACATTGCCGCGTTAGGGGCCTTCTTATGCTGCGTCTTCAAAAGCTTACAAAAACATACAAGACCGGTGATCAAGCGCTGAAAGCAATTGATCTCGAAGTGCCCAAAGGTCAGGTTCTGGCCTTGATCGGCCCGTCTGGCGCTGGCAAATCCACCATGATCCGCTGCATCAATCGGTTGGTCGAACCGACAAGCGGTGCTGTGATGCTGGACAACACGGATCTGACCAAACTTGGCCCGGGCGCCTTGCGGCGGGCGCGGCGCGAGATGGGGATGATCTTTCAGGAATACGCGCTGGTCGAACGCTTGACGGTGATGGAAAACGTGCTTTCGGGGCGTCTGGGCTATGTCGGTTTCTGGCGCAGCTTTCTGCGGCGCTATCCGCAGGCGGATGTGGACGAGGCATTTCGTTTGCTGGACCGGGTGGGGCTTTTGCATATGGCCGACAAGCGCGCCGACGAATTGTCGGGAGGGCAGCGCCAGCGTGTCGGGATCTGCCGGGCGCTTATTCAAAACCCCAAGCTCTTGCTGGTGGACGAGCCGACCGCGTCGCTTGACCCCAAGACCAGCCGTCAGATCATGCGGTTGATCACAGAGCTTTGTCGTGAACGCGGTCTGGCGGCGATCATCAACATTCACGATGTGGCGCTGGCGCAGATGTTTGTGCCGCGCATCGTTGGTCTGCGCTTCGGAGAGATTGTCTTCGACGGTGTGCCGGCGGCGTTGACTGCCGAAAAGCTGACCGAAATTTACGGAGAGGAAGACTGGGAGGCGACCATTGAAGCTGTCGAGGACGACGAAGAAGTCGAGGCGGCACAATGAGCCTCCGTGAATTGGACGATATGCTGGGTACGAAGTGGCGCAAGCCGCACTTTGTCACGAACCCTGCGTTGCGATTGAGCCTGATCGTCGGCTTCATCGCATACCTGATCGCCGCCTTCATGACGATCGAGGTCGATTGGGGGCGCGTCTACGAAGGTTTGGATCGCGGGTGGCAATTCGTGTTGGCCTTCACCAAGCCTGACTTCGTGAGCCGTGCCAGCGATATCTGGGAAGGCTTGCTGGAAAGCATCGTGATGACCGTTGCCGCATCGGTCGTGGGTATCCTGATCTCGATTCCGATCGGTCTGGGTGCAGCCCGAAACATTGCGCCGCTGCCTGTCTATGTGATCTGCCGAGGGATCGTTGCGATCAGCCGCGCCTTGCAGGAAATCATCGTGGCCATCCTTTTGGTCGCAATCTTTGGATTTGGTCCCTTGGCCGGCTTCCTGACCCTGTCATTTGCCACGATTGGCTTTTTGTCCAAGCTCTTGGCCGAAGACATTGAATCGATGGACAAGGTTCAAGCAGAAGCGATCAAGGCGTCAGGCGCAAAGTGGATGCAATGGATCAATTACGGTGTGCAACCTCAAGTCATGCCACGACTTGTTGGATTGTCCATATACCGCGTCGACATCAATTTCCGTGAAAGCGCCATCCTTGGACTGGTAGGCGCCGGCGGTATTGGCGCAACGCTTAACACGGCGTTTGATCGGTACGAGTACGACACCGCAGCGGCTATCCTGATCCTGATCATCGGGATTGTTATGGCGCTGGAATACTTGTCCGGCGTCATTCGGGCGAGGGTCCAGTAATGCCTGTGCTTGAGAAAGACGGCGCACAGATCTGGCGTCGGCACACATTGCGCGAAAAGCTGGTGCGCTGGTTCGGCTGGCTTTTGGGGCTCCTCGTGTTCGCCATTTGTTGGCAAATCATCTCGCAATCGACCACATGGTTCTTCGTCTGGGATGCACCGCGCATCGCGAATGACATCTGGACCCGCGCGACACCGCCGCGTTGGGAATACATCACCCAATTGGGTCGCCCGATCTGGGACACGTTGAACATCGCGACATTGGGCACGATCATCGCCCTGTTCCTTGCGGTGCCGGTCGCGTTCCTTGCGGCGCGCAACACAACACCTTCTGCGCTTTTTATCCGGCCCATTGCGTTGCTCATTATCGTGTCGACGCGGTCGATCAATTCACTGATCTGGGCATTGCTGCTCATTGCAATCATCGGACCCGGTGTCTTTGCAGGTGTCATCGCCATTGCGATCCGGTCCATCGGGTTTTGTGCGAAACTGCTTTACGAAGCCATCGAAGAGATTGACCACGCACAGGTCGAAGCGATCACAGCCACAGGCGCGTCGCGCTGGCAGGTTATGGCCTATGGGATCGTGCCACAGATCATGCCTGCTTTTGCCGGTGTTGCCGTATTTCGCTGGGACATCAACATTCGAGAATCCACCGTATTGGGTTTGGTTGGTGCTGGCGGGATCGGTCTGCAACTGTCGTCGTCGCTCAACGTGCTTGCGTGGCCTCAGGTCAGCCTGATCCTGCTTGTCATCCTCGCGGCTGTCGTCATCAGCGAATGGGTGTCTGCAAAAGTCCGAGGAGCGATCATTTGACGGTGATGTCGACCGAAACAGCCTTTGAGGCCTACGAGGCGGTGCGGCATCGCCTGCCGTTGGTTGCGCCATCGGGCACAGCGTTCCGACGTGCGGCAACGCTCGCGGATATCGCCGATGGGTTCGACGTGTTCCTTCTGGACGCCTTTGGTGTGCTCAACATCGGAGAGGCCGCCATCCCCGGAACCCCGGAGCGGATCAGGAACCTGAAGGCGGCTGGCAAGCGCGTGTTGGTTGTGTCCAACGCGGCAGGGTTTCCTCATGCCGCGCTGATGGAAAAGTACACGCGGCTTGGGTATGACTTTGCCCCGGATGACGTGATCACCAGCCGCGTGACCTTGTTGGCGGGGTTGAATGGACGACAGAACCTACATTGGGGGCTGATGGCCACGCGCAGCACAGGCTTGCGCGATCTCGAAGATCTGAACCTCACATATTTGGAAGAAGATCCAGCGCCCTATGACGCGGTCGAGGGTATTCTTCTGGTTGGCAGCGCCGCTTGGACGGAAGAGCGTCAGGCGCTTTTGGAGGACTCTTTGAGAAAGCGCCCGCGTCCGGTGCTTGTTGGTAACCCCGATATCGTGGCTCCGCGCGAAACTGGGTTCTCGGTCGAACCCGGTCACTTTGCCCATCGTCTGGCCGATCGCACCGGCATCACGCCGGAATTCTATGGCAAGCCTTTTCCGGATATTTTCGATCTGGCCTTTAAACGTCTGGGGGACGTGGATCGGTCTCGTGTTCTGATGGTCGGGGATAGCCTTCACACCGACATTCTTGGGGCACGCAATATCGGGATCTCCTCCGCACTGATTGCGCAATACGGTTTCTTTGCCGGACAGGATGCCGAAAAGGCCGTTTTGGCCACTGGCATCGTGCCCGATTTCATCGTGGAGCGGCCATGACACAAAGCTGTGTCATGGCTGTTCTACCAAACGCGATATCAAATCGCGAAACTGTGGCGGCTTGCCCGCCCAAGACGTCCAGCCAAAGAGGGAACTACAAATGAAACATACGATCAGCGTTCTTGCCGCAGCGGCCGTACTGGGGTCTGCCCAGTCTGCAATGGCTCAGACCGAAGTCGAGTTTTGGCATGCTTTCACCGGTCGCCTTGGCGAACTGGTGGCCGAGCAGGTCGAAGGCTTCAACAGCTCGCAGTCCGATTACACTGTCGTCGCAACACACAAGGGCAACTATTCCGAGACGCTCAATGCCGGGATCGCGGCGTTCCGCGCGGGCGAACAGCCTGACATCCTGATGGTGTTCGAAGTGGGCACCGCCACGATGATGGGGGCCAAGGGCGCCATCAAACCGGTCTACGAAGTGATGGGGGACGGGTTCGACCAGTCGAAATACATCGGTTCGGTCAAGGGCTACTATACATCGCCCGAGGGTGACATGCTGTCGTTGCCCTACAACTCGTCCACGCCTGTGCTTTGGGTGAACCGCAACAAGCTGCAGGAAGCGGGCATCGACCCCGACACCGATCTGTCGACTTGGGAACAGGTCGGCACCGTTCTGGACCAGTTGAAAGAGGCAGGCGTGAGCTGCCCGATGACGACCGCGTGGCAGAGCTGGATTCACCTTGAGAACTTCTCGGCCTATCACGACGTCCCGTTTGCAACCAAGTCCAACGGCTTTGACGGCACCGATACCGAGCTTGCGTTCAACAGCGCCGCACAGGTGGCGCATATCAGCGCGATGGGCGAATGGGCTAAGGACGGCAAGTTCATCTATGCCGGTCGTCGCAACGAAGGCGGTGCAAACTTCCGCGCGGGCGAATGTGCACTCTTTACGGAATCGTCGGCGGGCTATGCGGGCATCAAGTCCGAAGCCCAGTTCGATTTCGAAGTGCGTCCGTTGCCCTATTGGACTGCTGTCGCCAGTGAGCCGCAGAACACCATTATCGGTGGAGCGTCGCTGTGGGTGATGGAAGGACAGACGGACGAGGAATATGCGGGCGTTGCTGCGTTCCTCGACTTCCTTTCCAGCCCCGAAATCCAGGCGAAGTGGCACCAGGACACCGGCTACCTGCCAATCACGTCTGAGGCAGGCGATCTGACCCGCAGCCAAGGCTTCTATGACGCGAACCCCGGCACCGATATCGCAGTGATCCAGATGACAGCCAAGGAACCGACAGCGAATTCCAAAGGCCTGCGCCTTGGATCCTTTGACCAGATCCGCACCATCATCGACGAAGAACTCGAAGCCGTCTGGGCTGGTGACAAGGACGCGCAAGCAGCGCTCGATAGCGCGGTTGAGCGTGGCAATGCCTTGCTGCGTCGTTTCGAGCAGGCGTCCCGTTAACAACGTTTAAAGGAGCGGCTGCCCAGGACCACCGGGGCAGCCGTCTTTAGCCCTATGGAAAAGCGCGTTACGTTCAAAGGCATATGGCTGCCGCTGCTGCTGGTCCTGCCGCAAATCCTGATCACCGCCATTTTCTTTTTCTACCCGGCGGGGCAGGCGATCTGGCAATCGCTGTTCATCCCCGATCCGTTTGGCCTGTCCATGCAATGGGTTGGGCTCGGCAATTTCGAATACCTGTTGTCGGACCGCTATTACCGCGCGTCCTTTGCGACGACGGCTGTATTCTCGATCCTTGTTACGGTCGTGTCGATGGGTGTCGCGCTGTATCTGGCTATCCTCGCCGATCGCCTGATCAAGGGGTCAGGCACGTATCGCACGCTGTTGATCTGGCCCTATGCCGTGGCACCGGCGGTGGCCGGGGTGCTGTGGCTGTTCATGTTCAACACCCGCGTCGGTGTCGTGACGTGGTATCTGGGCCTTTTGGGCTATGACTGGAACCACGTCCTGAACGAAGGCGAGGCGATGGGCCTTGTTGTCGTGGCCAGCGCTTGGGGGCGCATCAGCTACAACTTCCTGTTTTTCCTTGCAGGACTGCAAGCGATCCCGAAATCGGTGATCGAGGCCGCGGCGATTGACGGCGCGCATTTCTGGACACGGTTCCGCACCATCGTCTGGCCGCTTTTGTCGCCGACAACGTTCTTCCTTTTGGTGGTGAACATTATCTACGCCTTCTTCGAGACCTTTGGCGTGATCCACACGATCACCAGCGGCGGTCCGCAACAGGCGACGACGATCTTGGTCTACAAGGTCTATTCCGATGGGTTTGTCGGTCAGGATTTGGGGTCGTCTGCGGCGCAGTCCGTGATCCTTTTGTTCATCGTTTCGATCCTGACCGTGGTGCAGTTCAAGTTCATCGAACGCAGGGTGCATTACTGATGGCTGAACATACTGGTATGGTTGAAAAGCGCGGCGCCGGGTTGTGGCTGACCCATCTGGGTCTGATCATTGGCGTTGCCCTCATCTTCTTCCCGATCTGGCTGGCCTTTGTCGCCTCGACGGTGAGCCAGCCCGAAATCGTCCGCCCCCCGATGCCGCTTTGGCCGGGTGATCAGTTCTTCGAAAACTATTCCAAAGCTTTGACCGCTGGCGTCAATGCCCCGGTGGCCTTGATGCTGGGCAACTCGCTTTTCATGGCGTTGGGTATCGCCATCGGCAAGATCGCGATTTCGTTGCTGTCGGCCTTCGCGATTGTCTACTTCAAGTTTCCCGGCAAAAAGCTGTTCTTCTGGCTGATCTTCCTCACCCTGATGTTGCCCGTCGAAGTGCGCATCGTGCCGACTTACGAGGTCATTGCAAATTTTGGGATGCTGAACAGCTATCAGGGCCTGATCCTGCCGCTGATCGCGTCGGCGACTGCAACGTTCCTGTTCCGTCAGTTCTTCATGACGGTGCCGGACGAGTTGGCCGAGGCCGCGCGGGTCGACGGGGCAGGGCCGATGCGGTTCTTCTTCGATATCCTTCTGCCGATGAGCCGCACAAATATCGCGGCACTCTTCGTCATCCTGTTTATCTATGGCTGGAACCAATACCTTTGGCCGCTTCTGATCACCACCGACCCGGACATGAACACCATCGTCATGGGGATCAAGCAGATGTTCCCCTCGGGCGATGACATTGCGGACTGGCCGGTCATCATGGCGACGTCAATCCTTGCGATGGTGCCGCCGGTGATTGTGGTCGTTGGCATGCAAAAGCTGTTCATCCGTGGGCTTGTGGAAAGCGAGAAATAAGAAAATGGCAACGCTGACCCTTAACAACGTCAAGAAATCCTTTGGCAAAACGGACGTTATTCACGGTGTGTCAATCGACGTGGAAGATGGCGAATTCATCGTGATCGTTGGGCCGTCCGGCTGTGGTAAATCCACGTTGCTTCGCATGGTGGCGGGGCTCGAGACCATCACCGATGGGGAGGTTCAGATCGGTGGACGGCGCGTCAACGAAGAGGAGCCGATGGCGCGCGATATTGCGATGGTGTTTCAAAACTACGCGCTTTATCCGCATATGTCGGTATTCGAAAACATGGCCTACGGGCTAAAGATCGCCAAAGTGCCCCGGCCTGAAATCGAAGATCGCGTCGCGCAGGCGGCCAAGCTCTTGCAGCTTGAGCCTTACCTTCAACGAAAGCCACGCGAGTTGTCCGGTGGGCAACGCCAACGCGTTGCTATGGGTCGCGCTATCGTGCGCAAACCTGCGGTTTTCCTGTTCGACGAACCGCTCTCCAACCTCGACGCCAAGCTGCGCGTGCAGATGCGGCTCGAGATCCGGGCGCTTCAACGCGAACTTGGCGTGACGGCGCTCTACGTAACACATGATCAGGTCGAGGCGATGACGATGGCCGACCGGATGATCGTGATGAATGGCGGTGTGGCGGATCAGATCGGCAAGCCGCTTGAGGTGTATGCCAATCCTGCAACTGAATTCGTGGCGGGTTTTATCGGATCGCCGCCAACGAATTTCATGACCGGTGCTTTGTTGGGTCGTTCTGCAGAGACCAAGATCGGCGTGCGCCCTGAGCACATCACGATCTCGGAGGCTGACAGGTTGAAGGCGCGCGTCACCTATTGCGAGGCCCTTGGCGCGGAAACGCTTGTGCATTTGATGGTCGCGGATGGGTCGAAAGTCACCGTGCGGCAGGATGCCAGCCTGCCCTTGCCCGAGGAAGGCACCGAGGTGGGACTAACTTGGGCAGATGCAAATGAAATGAATTTTGACGCCACTGGTAAGCGTATTTGAGGGGGGCTTCCCTTTCGGAAAGTTGGCATGCGCCACTGTCAAAAACAGCCCGATTGCACGCCATCCGCGCGACCGGCTCATTCTGGGAGCTGATGCCAGGGACCGGTCTTCAGGGCAGGCGGCCATCTAACAAAAACGGTCGGATCGCTACCCGATAGTCCTTCCCAGCCGCGATGTGATTGCTGGAAAGTCACCAAAAAACGTGGCGCACTACAACCACCGTGATGGCAAGGCTTCGGTGGTCCTTCAGGCTGCCGCCCGAAGGCCATTGGCCAATCTTGACGCAGCGATAGGTTATTTGTCAGATCGGCAATCTGGCAGCAGAGCGCGCACGCCTGTGCTGAATGTGTTTACAATAAATACGTCATCAATCTTTGTCCGGGGCGACATACAGCTGTCACAACCCGTGCCTAAACATAATTCATTCGGATGAATATCAGTATGAAACGAGACCGCTGGCGCGAAATCCGCGCGACTTTGGAAAAAGAAATCATGGACGGCATCCTCGAGCCCGGGGCAAAACTCCCGACCGAGCCGGAACTGGTGCAGATCCACCAAGCCGGACGGCACAGCATTCGGCGGGCCATCGCGGAACTGGCCAAGACCGGTCACCTGAGCATTGAGCAAGGGCGCGGCACTTTCGTGCAATCGCGGCCCAAGTTGGAATACACGATTGGTCAGCGCACACGCCTTCGGCGCAATATGGCGTCCCAGGGCGTTGATGTGTCCGGTGCGATGCTGGGTGTCGAAAGGCTCGAGGCGTCCACACATGTCGCTTCGCAGCTCAAGATCGACATCGGCGCAGACGTGGTCGCGACCCGGCGTCTAACAATGGCTGACGATGTGCCGATTTCGTTCGGAACCATCTATCACGACGCTAGCCGCTTTTCGTCTTACGCAGAGCGGCGCGAAGCCCTTGGGTCTGTATCGCAGGTCTATGCATCTTACGGAATTCAGGACTACGTCCGCGCCAGCACGCAGATGTTGGCCCGCGCTGCAACTGACCAAGAAGCGCGTCAATTGCGCCAGCATTCCGATATGCCGGTGATCGTCATCTCTGCAGTGGATGCAGAGATGGATGGCACACCCTTGGCCTTCAGTGAAGTGATCTGGTCCGCCGCGCGAGTGCGATTCAGCATAGACACAACCGGAGATGCAGAGACATGACCCAACTTCCGCAAAGCCTGAAAGGGTGGACGCATGAAGCGCAACTTTCCGTTCTCGCACGAGCGGACACCGCCCGGCTCAAGGCCTTTGCCGATCCATTGATCACCGATTTGCCCAACATCTCGGTCGTTGAGAACCGCACCGGTCTTGCGATGCTGCCAATGCGTGACACGGCGCAGGGGACACATTTCCACCTTGGCGAAGTGCTGATGAGCGAGGCGCGGATTTCTGCCGGTGGGCAAGAGGGCTACGCGATGCGGCGCGGGCGCGACCTTGAGGCGGCGATGGCGATGGCGGTGGTCGATCTGGCGGTGGCATTGGGGCATGCGCAAGATGCATGCCGCGTGTTCCTCGAGGCCGAAGCCAAAGCGCAATCAGATGCCGACACTCAAACCCTTCGTCGGGTCGAGGCGACCCGTGTTGATATGGAGACGTTCTGATGAGTGTTCTTCCTGTCCCGTCGGCTTTCGAGATACGCAGCAATGCCACGTTCGATGCCATCATGTGGGCTTTTGCCCGTCCGGGGATGACCCGGGACCTGCCTGAAGAGGGTATGGCGCAGATCGTCGAGGCGTTGATCGACCGGGAATGTGCGGTTCATTGCGCAAACCCCGAATTGGCCAACGTCGCGCGGGCTGCAGGTGCTTTGATGGTGGCGCCTGATGCTGCGGATCATGTCTTTGTCGAAGATGTACCTTTGGCTTTGCTGGATCAGATGCGATGCGGGTCTGATCTGCATCCTGACGATGGTGCAACCTTGATCGCTTGCGCGGAACTCTCTGGCGGATCGCGGGTGCAGATGACCGGCCCCGGCGTCGATGGCACGATAGAGCTGTTGATCGGCGGATTGCCCGCCGATTTCTGGCACCGCCGCGCGCGGGCCATGCGTTATCCGATGGGGTTCGAGATATTGCTGGTCGACGGAGCGCGCATTCTGGGTGTGCCTCGGTCAACGGTTGTGTAGGTGATCTGATGGCATATGTGGCAACACGTGGCGGCGAACGCGCCATCGAGCAGTCCCAGCGCCTGTTCAAGGCCGAGATGGGATCGATTACGCCGGAACGTGTAGCCGAGATCCGCGCGGCCATGCCATATCTGATCGACCGGGTGATGGGGGAGGCGTCGCTCTACGATGAAGATCTCGCTGCGCTGGCCTTGGCGCAAACCGGCGGCGAATTGTACGAGGCGGTCCTTTTGCTGCGGTCATGGCGGACAACACAGCCGCGCATCGCTGTGGCTGAACCTGTCACGCAGGGCGCGTTGTTCACGCATCGGCGCATCTCAGCCGCGTTCAAGGATATTCCCGGCGGGCAGGTGCTGGGCCCGACGCTGGACTATGCGCATCGCATTCTGGCGACCGAAGTGCTGGACGGTCAGACGCACATCCCGGAACCGGTAGAGGCGGCAGCCAAGCCGTCGCCTGCACAGCAACCTTCAGTCGCGGCATGGCAGGCTGAAAACGGTCTGCTGAATGGGGCGGTGTCGGACACCTTGACCGGCAACGACATTCCAGATGTCACCCGCGAGCCGCTTTTGTTCCCGGCCAAACGCGCCCACACACTGCAAAGCCTTGCGCGGGCTGAAACCGGCGGTGTGCTGGCCTTTGGCTATGCCGCGCAGCGCGGTTATGGTCAGGCGCATCCAACGGTCAACGAGTTGCGCCTTGCCGAGGCCGAGGTGGTCGTCACCCATCCGCGAGGAACGCAGTTCAGCGCTGGGCGCGTGAAGGTAAGTCAGGCCGAAGTGGTTTCCAAGAAAGGCGAACAGCTTGAACTTGGTTTCTCGGCGACGCTGGGTTGGAACGAGGTCAAGGTGATCGCGGCGGCCACGTTGGACCTGAACTCAAAAGGTGCGCCCAAAGGATCGGCAACGGAAGAGGAGTTCTTCCTCTACCACACTGAAGGTGTCGAAAGCTCTGGCTTCTGCATTCACTTCAAACTGCCGCATTACGTCACCTTCCAATCCAGCCTCGATGCTATGCGTGACGCCAAGGCTAAGAAGACCGCCAAAGAAAAAAGCCCGGAGCCCGCAGAATGACACTTCAAACTCTGACCAAACCGTGGGAGCCGATGTCATATGGCTTTCTTGATGGGTCTGCCAAGCGCGAGATCCGGCGCAAGATGATCAAGGCGATTGCCGTACCCGGTTGCCAGATGCCCTATGCCAGCCGGGAAGTACCGATGGCGCGAGGCTGGGGCACGGGGGGGCTTCAGGTGTCGCTGACGCTGGTGAACCCGTCTATGCGGGTGAAGGTGATCGACCAAGGGGCTGACGATAGCGTCAATGCCGCGTCGATCCGGCGCTTTATCGCGCGGGTGGCGGGCACGCCGACCACGATGGACACGCTTGACGCAGACCTGATCCAGTCGCGCCACCGCATCCCCGAGGAAGTTCTGCGCGAAGACCAAGTGTTGGTGTTGCAAGTGCCCAACCCGGAACCACTGCGCCCGGTGCAGCCAAACATGTCCATTGCCCGTCAGATGCACGCGGATGCGGATTACGGACGGATGTGGTTGCAGCTTTACGAACAGATCGTGCGATCGGGTCGGGTTATGCAGGGGGCAAGCTATCCAAGCCTCGTTCACGGGCGTCACGTCATGACTCCGTCGCCGATCCCGCGTTGGGATGTGCCAAAACTGCACATGGCGAAACACCTCACCATCCTATCGGCCGGTCGCGAAAAGCGCATCTTTGCGGTGCCGCCTTTTACCCGTGTGGAACCGCTTGTTTTCTCTGACGTGCCTTACAGGGTCGAGGAGCACGCAGAACTGACCTGTCACAGGTCCGGCACGCGCGGGTTTTTTATGAATGAAATCCCGCAGGACGACGGAACCTCGACCTTTGAGGTTTCGGACAGCGAATGGGGAGTGAAGGCCATTCGCCGCCGTGATGGCGAAGACGTCGCGCTGGGCGAGACGTGGTACAAGAACGGAAAGATGTCGTCATGACTCTCACACTCGACGCGCCACGCATCGTCACCACGCACCCGCTTTTGCAGGTGCGTAATATTTCCAAATCCTACGGTTCGGTAAAAGCACTGCGGGATGTATCGGCTTTGGCCTATCCCGGAGAGGTGCTGGGGATCGTGGGCGAAAGTGGGTCTGGTAAGTCTACGCTGTTGCGCATGATGAACCTTGAGGAAACACCGGACACGGGGAGCTATACGCTCGACCTGCCGGATGTTTCGGGCAATCTCTTTGACCTCGACCGCTTCGCCCGGCGGATGCTTTGTGCGACCCGGATCGGCATCGTCTATCAGAACCCGCATCTGGGCCTGCTGATGAAACATTCGTCCTCGGGCAACGTGGCCGAACGGCTTTTGGTGGCGGGTGAACGCAGCTTTGCCGTACTGCGCGCCAAGGCCACGGCGGCGCTTGAAGCGTCGGAGTTTCCGCTTGACCGCTTGGATGCGCCGCCCATTGAACTGTCTGGCGGGATGCAGCAGCGGGTGCAATTGGCCAAGGCCATCGCTTTGGAACCTGCGCTGCTTCTACTGGATGAACCGACCACAGGTCTTGATGTCAGTGTGCAAGCGCTGGTTCTGGACACGCTGAAGCGTCTACAACAAGAGCGGCGGATCACCATGGTGATCGTCAGCCACGACCTTGGTGTCATCAAGACGCTGGCGGATCGCGTGATGGTCATGAAGGGTGGTGAAGTGGTCGAGGCGGGGCTGGCCGACCAGATCTTCCAAGACCCGCAACACGCCTACACACAACAATTGGTGCACGCAAAGCTATGACCCCGGTTCTGGACATCGAAGGCCTGAGCAAAGGCTTCACCCTGCATCACCTTGGCAATCAGATCGAGGCGTTCGACAATATCTCGTTCAAGGTAGCGGCTGGCGAGTTCGTTCTGCTGAAAGGAGCGAACGGGGCAGGTAAGTCGACATTGCTGCGGACGCTGTATCGCTCCTATCTGCCGCGTGCGGGGGTCATTCGGTTTCATTCGGTACATGGCCCCATCGACCTTGCGCGTGCGGCAGATATCGATATCGCGCATTTGCGCCGGACCGAGATAGGGTTTGTCACCCAATTTCTGCAAGCCCGCCCGCGTGTCAGTGCCGAGGCCATTGTCGCAGAGCCTTTGCGCCTACACGGCGTACCTGCCGATGAGGCCTTGACCCGCGCACGCGCGGCGCTGTCGACCTTCGGGGTCAAGCAGGACTTGTGGAAGGCCTATCCCACCACCTTTTCGGGCGGTGAACAGCAAAAGGTCAACCTTGCGCGCGCTTTGATCCTGCCACAGAAATTGTTGCTGCTGGATGAACCGACGGCATCGCTCGATGCGAATGCGCGTAAGGCGCTGGTGTCTCGCTTGGCCGAATTGAAGGCCGCGGGAACTGCTTTGATTGGGGTGTTTCACCACCCCGGAGACGTTGAAATACTGATCGACCGTGTTGTCGATCTGACACCCGAGATCACCCAAAGCGAGGACCGGATGGATGTGGATATCTGACGTTACGCTGATCCTTCCCGACCGTGTTTTGCCCTGTGCGTCACTGCGGATTGTGGAAGGCAAAATCGCTGAAATCGTGGATCGCCCTGTAGCGGGCGGTATTACTGGGCCAGACCTGACCGTCTATCCCGGTTTTATCGACATGCATGGCGACATGATCGAGCTGGAGCTTGAACCGCGCGCGCGGGTCGATTTCCCGATGGAGGTTGCATTGGCGTCTCTGGACGCGCGGCTGGCGGCTGCTGGTGTTACGACAGCCTATGCCGCAGTGTCATTCTCGCGCGGTGCGCGTGATGGCGAACGACGATCCTATGCGCATACCAGCCAGGTCATCAGACAGATTCATGCGATGCGCACCACCTGCCGCGTCGACCACCGTATTCATGCCCGGTTTGACATCACCTTTGACAACGCGGTGGGAGTTCTGGGCCAATTGCTTGCTGATGGTCAAGTCGATCTTGTCTCGCTCATGGACCACACGCCAGGGCAAGGGCAGTACCGCAACCTTGAGGTGCACGTCAAAAACAAAGCGGCGCATCACGGGATTTCGGAAACCGAAGCGCGTCAGATGGTGGCCAATGCCATTGCTGTTCGATCTCGACCGCAAGAAATCCTAATGGCGAATATCCGTTCTGTGTCGCAGATGTGTGCCGCGCATGGCGTGAGCCTTGCCAGTCATGACGATGACACCGTTTCCAAGGCGCATTTGATGGCGGACATGGGGGCAAAAATCGCGGAGTTCCCCGTGACGATCGAGGCTGCCGAGGCTGCGGTGGCAAAAGGTCTGATGACCGCGATGGGCGCGCCGAATGCCATGCGCGGGCAAAGCTATTCCGGCAACCTGTCCGCCCGCGATCTTCACTCGGCGGGGCTGCTGCACATTCTGGCATCAGACTATCATCCCGGTGCTATTCTTGCCGCTGTTAAGGCTTTGGCGCCGAACGATCCGGATGGGCTTGCCGGTGCGGTGCGATTGGCATCTGCCAACCCGGCACAGGCTTTGGGACTGTCTGACCGGGGCGCGTTGACAGTTGGCAAACGGGCCGACCTTTTCCTGGCCGATGCTCTGGGACGCGTGGTTCTGACCTTGTGCGCAGGAGAGATCGTTCACAGCAACGGAACTGTGGATATGTTTTCGTCTCGTTCAAGGGCATTCGCTTAGATCCGGGGTGCAAAGTTCAATGAATTGTCATTGGGCAGTGCAGTAACTGTTACGTTCCAAGCATAGGGTCAGACCAAGGAAATTCATTCGGATGAATCGTCATTGCTGCCACCCTTTCACTCTCCAACGTGTCCCGTGTTTTTGGCGAAACGCGCGCCGTTGACCAGGTCACACTCGATATCGCTCCGGGCCAGTTTGTCGGAGTGATTGGTCGCTCTGGCGCTGGCAAGTCGACGATGTTGAGGCTGATCAATCGGTTGATTGATCCGTCCGAAGGCTCAATCTCGTTTGATGGGTCTGAAATCACCACGCTCAAGGGGAAGGCCCTGCGCGCATGGCGGCGCGACTGCGCGATGATCTTTCAACAGTTTAATCTGGTCGATCGTCTGGACGTATTGACCAACGTTTTGATCGGTCGGCTCGCCGAACATGGTTTCCTCAGCTCAATGGCAATGCGGTTTACCGATGCGGAACGCACAATGGTGTTGCAGGCGTTGGACCGTCTGGACCTTGTCCCACAAGCACTGCAACGCGCGGGTACGCTGTCTGGTGGTCAGCAACAACGCGTCGCCATTGCCAAGGCATTGGTGCAGCAGCCTAAAATCATGCTGGCGGATGAACCCATCGCCTCGCTCGATCCGGCGAATGCAACGCTCGTGATGGATGGTCTCAAACAGATCAACACCGAAGATGGGCTGACTGTTCTGGTCAACCTGCACACGCTGGATACCGCACGGGCCTATTGTGACCGCATCATCGCGATGCGCGCGGGCCGTGTGTTCTTTGACGGAACCGCCGCGCAGCTGACCGATGATGTGGTTCGCGACATCTACGGAACCGAAGGCCTGCGTGATTTCAACGAAGCTGTGACTTCGACCCAACGGATCGCGGTGCCTGCCTGACCCAACTGCCAAACTCAAACCAAGGGGAGATGACCCATGAAATTGCTCACAACCACAGCACTGGTCGCCATCACGGCTACAGCCGCAGCAGCCGAAGGCTGGAAAGATGATTATCAGGTTCTCAAGTTCGGCATTCTGTCGAGCGAGAATGAAAAAGACCGCCTGATGCGCAATGAGCCGCTGCGCGGTTACCTTGAGGAAACGCTTGGTGTCGAAGTCGAAATCTTCACTGCCGGCAACTATGACGGCGTGATCCAAGCGCTGTCGGCGAACCAGATTGAAATCGCACGCCTTGGGTCGTCGGCCTATGCTGCTGCGTTTACGGCAACCGACGGCGGCGTTGTTCCCACGCTGACAACGCAGAAAATGGACGGCACCACGGGGTATTATTCGATCGTCGTTTCCCGTTGCGACAGCGGCATCAACAACCTCGAAGACGCCAAGGGCAAGGTACACGCATTTGCCGACCCTGACAGCACCTCTGGCTATGCCGTGCCCTACTTCAACATGGTCACGCGCGAAGGCTTCAAGCCCGAAGATTATTTCGGCACCGTGACCTTTTCCGGCAGCCACGAAGCAGGTGTGACGGGCGTTGTGAACGGCACGTTCGACACGGCGGCAACCTATCAGAACAACGCAGTAGATGGCATTTTCCAGCGTATGGAAGAAAAGGGCATGATCGAACCCGGTCAAGTCTGCACCATCTGGGAAAGCCCCGAGATCACGTCTGGCCCGTGGACCTTCCGCAAGAACCTGCCCGAAGCTCTGATCGAAGATGTGACAGCAGCCATCGAAGAGTTCCCGACCGCCGATCCTGAGGGCTACAAGCTGTACTCGTCCTGGACAGCCGAAGATCCGAACCCCGACACAGGCTTTGTGCGGGTCAACGCCGAGCGATACAACTGGATCGTCGACATGCGCGCGTGGATCAAGGAACAGCGCCGATCTGGCTCCTGAGTATTTGACATGACAGGGCGGAGGACACTCCGCCCAGCACCCGTGGCGCTTTCGTGCTGCCTCGGGTGCGATCATGACATATGCAGCGCTGCGTCCTGCCGGCTGCGTCTGCGAGGATTACCATGGCCGCAACAGCTGATTTCAACGATATCTCGCCGGATGACAGCATTTCTGCGCTTTCAAAGTTCGAGGCGGACTTTGCCGAACAACGCAGACGGTCGCGGTTGGTCTGGGCCATCGGGACGGTTTTGTTCATTCTAGCCTTCGCGTTCACCTCTTGGATTGGGGACTTTTTCAAGGTTACCCAGGTGACGATGCCGGACGGGTCGCGCGAATGGCGTTGGATCATCCCGGCAGGCATCCCGCGTCTTGGCGAATACATTGAAAAAACAATCCCGACTTTACGCTGGGACACACTTGGCGCTGATTTCGCCAATTGGTTTTGGCGCTGGAAGATCTGGATGGAGCTGTTGTTCGAAACCATCCTGATCGCGTTCATGGCCACCGTATTCGGCGTGATCGGTGGCTTTTTGCTGTCATTCCCCGCATCACGGAACCTGTCGCCCAACACATGGGTTCTATGGATCACCCGCCGTTATCTCGAGATCGCCCGCACCGTGCCGGAACTGGTTTGGGCTTTGATCTTTGTCTTCTGCTTTTCCGTCGGTCCGATGGCCGGGGTTTTGGCCATCGGGCTTCACGCTGCGGGCGCGTTGGGCAAGCTTTATTCCGAGGTCAACGAGAACATCGACATGCGCCCATTGGAGGGTGTGAAAGCCGCAGGTGGAACATGGTTCGATCAAATCCGCTACGGTGCTGTCCCTCAGGTTCTGCCAAACATCATCAGCTACACGCTGCTCCGCTTCGAGATCAACGTGCGCGCCTCGTCAATTATTGGCTATGTCGGCGCAGGTGGGCTGGGGCAAGAATTCCGCACTGCAATGAGCTTTCAGGAATACACCGATCTGTCGGCGCTTTTCGTGATCATCTTCGTAACCGTGATGATCATCGACTACGGCTCCGAGAAACTCCGCCACCGTATCATTCATCTTGAGGAGAACCGGCCATGAACATCACTCAAGACCAGATCGCCAAAGCGCGCGACCTTGTTCCGCTGGCCTTTCAAGCCCCGTTGCAGGTGCGCGTGCGCCGCTACGTGTTGTGGGTCTGCTTCATAGGATTGTTCTGCTGGTGTCTTTACGATTTCAACATCTCGCCCGTCCGCATCTGGGAAGGACTGGGGCGCTTTGGTAACGTCGCGAGCTTTATGTTCCCGCCCTACATCTGGACCTCATGGGCTGAGTTTTCGGAAATCCTGAATGGCTTGGGGGAAACGTTGGCCATCGCGTTTCTGGGTACGGTCCTCGGTGCGGTCTTTGCGTTCCCGCTATCTTTCCTTGGGGCCAAGAACATCAACCAATTGAATTGGCTGCGCCTGTCGACGCGCCGCGGCTATGATGTGATCCGCGCCTTTGAAACGCTCATCCTAGCATTGATCTTTATACGTGCGTTCGGCCTTGGACCGCTGGCGGGTATCCTCGCCATCGCGGTGAGCGAGATCGGGACTTTTGCAAAGCTGTTCTCTGAGGCAATCGAGAACACGTCGAACAAACCTGTGGAAGGCGTCAAGGCCTCGGGTGGATCACGCCTCCAGCAGATCCGCTATGGCATTGCCCCGCAGGTCAATCCGGTGATCATGTCGATCCTGCTCTACAACTTCGAATCCAACGTCCGCTCCGGCACCATTCTTGGGATCGTCGGTGCGGGCGGGATCGGCTTTCTGCTGTCCGACCGTATTGCGGCTTACAAATGGGGCGAGGCGTGGTCGATCATCTTTCTGATCATCGCCATGGTCTACGTGATCGACTGGTTGTCGGGCATTGTGCGTCAACGCCTGATCGGCAAGACGGATTTGGCGAAGTGACACCACCGAAGCGGATTTTGGTCATCGGTAGCGCAGTAGCCCAAAGCATGGGCCGATATAGCTGACGGGTGCCTCGATCAGTTGGGCATCGTGCAAGGGGTTCTTTGGTTCATCCTGTTGACCGCAAAACTGGTCACGTCAATCAACACGTATTTTTCCATAGGTCCGCATTGCCGAAGGTTCGTGTGACCGGCTTGGACGATGCGAACGCCGCAAAGGAGACCCTGACATGAGCGGAGCCGGATCAAAGAAACAACTGACCGAAGCGCCCAACATACACCCCGAGGCCAGCGTCGTCGATTGCGACTTGGGCGCATGGACAGAGGTGGGCAAAGGTACGTCGATGCGCGCCGCGTCAATGGGTGACTGGTCCTACATCACGCAACATTGCCACGTGGTTTGGGCCAGCATCGGAAAGATGTGCTCCATCGCGAACTCGACCCGGATCAATCCCGGCAACCACCCGACATGGCGCGCGGTGCAGCACCACAGCGTTTACCGGGCCGAGGCGTATGGCCTTGGCGAGGACGACCACGACTTCTTCGAATGGCGCAAGGCGGATTGGGTGACCATCGGGCACGATGTCTGGATCGGGCACGGTGTGACGATCACCGCAGGCGTGACCGTTGGCACCGGCGCTGTAATCGGGGCAGGGGCAGTGGTGACAAAGGATGTCGCACCCTATACCGTGGTCGGAGGCGTGCCCGCTCGGGTGATCAAACGCCGCTTCACCGAACCCCAGGCCGAGGCACTTCAGAACATAGCCGTCTGGGATTGGTCACGAGACACATATCGCGCGGCATTGCCGGACATTCGGGCGTTGGACATTGATGCCTTCATTGAAAAATATCAAGACTGAGGCCCCGCCTGAACAACCGGCGCGCGCCGTTTTCGACACTGGTTTTTACATTTTGGCGCTGTCTGCCTTGGCCGCCGGTGTTCTTGTGGTGGTGCTCAAGGGATCGGAGCGCGCGCTTGAGATCGCGCAAGAAGAAATGATGTTCATGGCGGTGCTGGCCCCAAAAATCGCGGCGGGCATGTTCATCGCGGCCACACTGCCGCTTCTTCTGCCCCGCGATAAGGTGGCGATCTGGATTGGGCGGGAAAGCGGAATGCGAGGGTTGCTTCTGGCCGCGTTTGCCGGGGCGGCCATACCCGGTGGCCCTGCAATGACCTTTCCGCTGGCGGCAAGCTTCGGGCTTGTGGGAGCGGATGTTGGCGCCATCATGGCTTTTGTCTCAAGCTGGGCGCTGCTGAGCCTCAACCGCACCCTGATTTGGGAGTTTTCGTTCCTGCCGGTCGACCTTGTGTGGTGGCGTGTGCTGCTGTGCTTGCCATTCCCGATCCTGATCGGTCTGGCGGCCCGCGCGGTCTTTGGAGGACGGGACGCGTGAACATCCTGATCGGTACGGTTCTGCTGGGAGCCGTCGCGCTGTGGCTCTATTGGAAGCTTCCCAACGGCGAATGGCGAGCCGCAGGTATGGCGAATGCCTGGCGTATGGCGCAGTTCACCGCACCCCGGATCGTCGTCGCTCTTCTGGGTGCGGGGTTTTTTGCTGAACTTCTGCCACCCGAGCAGGTGCGCGCCCTGTTCGGAGAGGGGGCAGGAGTGTCGGGTGTCCTTTTGGCCATTGCATTGGGGCCGATCACACCGGGCGGCGCGTTCGTCAGCTTTGCGGTCGGCGCTGCAGCACTCAAGGCCGGAGCCACATCCAGCCTCGTTGTGACCTATGTCACCTCTTGGTCACTTTTTTCGGCATCCCGTTTTCTGGCGTATGAATTGCCGCTCATGGGGCGGCAGCTTGCGCTGCGTCGGTTGCTGCTGTGCTTGCCCGTGCCCTTCTTGATTGCCGGGGCCGCTCATGTTGTCTGACTTGGTTAAGGCTGGGCCAATGTAGGCCAACACCCACGCGCGCGCACCAAATTGATCACTGGACGTAACACACAAACGTATCAAGTTCGGTGCCAAGGCAGCGTCTGTTTACCTTGAGACGCCAGCGATCGTGCCAAAACCGGCTCTGCCGGGGGGCGATGTCGCCATCCGGGTGACACTTGGCCTTGCTGCAATCTGCATCCTGTCCGAGATGGCAATGTCCAAGCGTTCTGTTCCAAGCCGACAGGACTAAGACGCGACTGCCGCGTGATCCGGAAGAAAGCTCAGGTGTTTGCACGTATGACACTGTAAGTTTCAGAGAAACTTTGAAGATTGGTTTGCGGTGTCCGCAGCGGGTTCAATCGCGGTCGAATGGTAATTGGCTCGAAGATTGCGCAGGCTTCAAAAGGTCAGAGCAGCTGTGCTGGCGAGGCGTCAGGTTGCTTGCCCTCGAAAATCCGGCGCACCGCTTAGCGGAAATATGACAGCCCTTTGCTACGTGCAGCATCCACCCAATTCGGGACAAACGGCACAATCTGATCCTGTGTTGGCACCATCATTTCGATGAAATTCGCGCCGGGTTGTGAAAGGGCCGCCGCAAGGACCGGTTCAATCTGGTCCTCTGATGGGCGTTGTTGCATTACCCCGGCCTGAGGCGTGACGTCCCCTTACCCCGCTGACGTTATGCCACGCGGACGATCTCGGCGGTGCCGAGGGCGTTGAAGCGGTTCATGAGGGCGATGCGGATGTGGATTTCGGCGGTCTGTCGGTCGGGGTCTCTTGCCATGATACGCTCGCCGAAGGATTTCAGGCAGCGCATCTTCGCCTCGATCCGGTTGCGGGCGTGGTATCCGGTCCAGCGTTTCCAGAACGCCCGCCCGTAGTATCGCGTCGCGCGCAGGGTGTCGTTGCGGGCGCGTGCAGCCGGGCAGTCTTCTTTCCAGAGACGTCCGTTCTTTCGGATCGGGATGATCGGAACGGCGTCGCGTTCGATGATGGCCTTGTGGCAGCGGCGTGTGTCGTAGGCGCCGTCGGCGGTGACCGTGCCTATCTGCTCACCTGCCGGGATCTGGCCGAGCAGGTCGGGCAGCACGGGGCTGTCGCCGTCGCGGCTGGGGGTGAACTCGACTGCCCGGATGTCCGAGGTGGTGGTGTCCATGGCCAGATGGACTTTGCGCCATTGGCGTCGGCCTTGCACCCCGTGCTTGCGGGCCTGCCATTCGCCATCGCCGAGGAACTTGATCCCGGTGCTGTCGACCAGCAGGTTCAGCGGGCCGTCCGCACGGCGATACGGGACCTGGACGGCCAAGGTCTTTTGCCTGCGGCACAGCGTGGAAAAGTCCGGCACGGGCCAGTCCAGGCCGGCCAGTCGCAGCAGGCTGGCCACCATTCCGGCGGTCTGGCGCAACGGCAACTTGAACAGGACTTTGATCGATAAGCAGAACTGTATGGCCGCATCGGAAAACACCGCCGGACGTCCGGGTCGACTGTCACGCGGCGCGCGCCAGGTCATGTCCTTGTCGACCCAGATGAGCAGAGACCCCCGCTTCCTGAGTGACGCGTTGTAGCTGGACCAGTTCGTCGTGCGATAGCGGGCGGGAGATGGCTTGCTCATGCACCGCGTCTAACGCCATGGATTCGCGAAGTGAATCCTTCGTCGTCAGACTTTTGCAACAATGCCATGTTGCAGGGTGATGGTAGGCGGGGCTTTCAACTGTTTTCCTTTAACACAGGCGAGAAACGTTCGGTACGAGGGATTATTCTCTCTAATTCATGCGACATTTCAAAAGACAACAACCGTCCCATCGCACCGAAGATTGTGTTCGCACCACTTATGAGGCTTTCTGCGATCGAGGCGCGACTGAAAGAACGAGGTTTGGCCGAGCAGGCCATCTCTTCTCGCGTTGCTGCGATTAAAGCTCAAACAGTAACAAACATATTTTTCCTTCCCGCTGGCGGTTCTCTTGAGGAAGAGTATGATGTCCTCCTTGACGACCTTCATTCAATGCCAATGTCGGCTTACGAAGAGGGAGAAAAGTTGTTTACTCTGAGTATGGCAGGATTCTATTTGTTTGCGTTCAAGCTTTCGGTTCACTTTTGTCGGCTTCACGAGAATGTAGATCGCCGTCCCGAGGGTGAAGCCGCTTAAACAACCATGCTTTCTAATCGGTGATTATTATCGCATCTTGGTAACGTCAATCTCAAGAAATAAATTTTTGTTTGAATACTATAACGTTGAGAACGAGAGCAGGCCCAAAGGCCCGCCCCACACCAACCCCACCTCACTCCAACTCGATCAACAGGTCCTTCGCGTCGATCTGTGCCGCAGGGGACACGTGAACGGCCTTCAGCCAGATCAAACTGCGCTGGAAAAACGGGCAAAAGCGTTAGGCGACCTCGGCATCCTTGTCACTGTCGCCATATTGGAACTTGATCGACGATACGAGGCTTTCAGCCGCTCCGCTTTTCGACAGCATGCTGTGGGCGCTTTGGATATCCATGAGACCGGGAAGGCTCCTCATGTGCTTGCTTTCGATATGAGCGAGCCCCATCGACCAATCGCCGAAATCGCGTTGCGGGATCTTTCTCTGCACCAAAGAGGTGAACTGCGTGTGGCGCGGATCACGCTCGATCTTCTCGAAGAGAGTCATCACGGTATCCTCTGGCCCTTCGAGAACCTGGAGAAAGGTGTCTCCGTCAAACAGGAGCATCCCGGTCACGTCCTTGAAATGATTGTTGATCTGCGCCTTGATAAGCAATTCGCGTACTTCGCTCAGTTCCATGGAACGGGTCGGCTTGCTGACATAGACGATCTGATGCAACATTTCTGTGGTCGGCATTTCTGTAGCTTTCTGTGTGCTTTCGGACTTGAAGCGTATATGGCTTCAATCTTTGCAACGGCTGACAGCACCACGTTTTAGAGGCGTGGCCAAAATAATTTGCCGTGGTTCTCTGGTGTCTAAGCTTGCCTGCTCATGGCCACGCTGGACTCTCGGAGACAGCTTTGTGGAAGAGGCAAACACCCGGATCCGAGCATCGATTTCTCGGGGGGCGTGCCCGCTATCGGAATCGATCGCGACGTTCCTGAGGCCGCTGGTCGGTTCGAACAATTGGCCCATGCCCTGGCGTCCTTCCTTAAACGCCTTCGATGGATCATAGAGCCGCCGTTATATGGCCAAATGCCGGCAAATAGCTTGGCAGGCCAAAAGGCCCGCCCCACACCAAGCCTAACTCACTCCAACTCGATCAACAGGTCCTTCGCGTCAATCTGCGCCGCAGGGGACACGTGGACGGCCTTCACCACGGCGTCGCGCTCGGTGTGCAGGCCGGTCTCCATCTTCATCGCTTCGATGGTGAGCAGCAGGTCGCCCTCCTTGATCTTTGATCCCGCCTGAACCGCGATAGAGGCGACGACGCCCGGCATCGGTGCGCCGATGTGGTTCGGGTTGCCGACCTCCGCCTTGGGCCGCGCCGCTGTGGTGGCCTTGGCCTTGCGGTCGGGCACACGGATCGTGCGCGGCTGGCCGTTGAGTTCAAAGAACACCCGCACCTCGCCATCGTCCTGCGTTTCACCCACCGCGATCAGACGGATTTCAAGCGTCTTGCCGGGGTCGATCTCGGCGCTGATCTGGTCGCCCTGTTCCATGCCATAAAAGAACGTCTGCGTCGGCAGCACCCGCACCGGGCCATATGTCCGGTGGCGGCCCATGTAATCAAGGAAGACCTTGGGATACATGAGATATCCGTTCAGGTCCTCGTCGTCGATCGCCTTGCCTTCGAGTTCTTTGATCACCTTGGCGCGGGTTTCCTCGATATCCACCGGGGCCGCGTGTTTGCCGGGGCGGTCGGTAAATGCTGCCTCACCCTTGAGGATCTTCTTCTGGATCGCCGCAGGCCACCCCCCCGGAGGCTGCCCCAATGAGCCGCGCATCATGTCGATCACGCTGTCGGGGAAGGACACATCGGTGTCCGGGTTCTCCACATCTGCGCGGGTCAGACCCTGCGACACCATCATCAGCGCCATGTCGCCCACCACTTTGGAGGACGGCGTGACCTTGACGATATCGCCGAACATCTGGTTCACATCCGCATAGGTCTGCGCCACCTCGTGCCAGCGCTCCTCAAGCCCAAGGCTGCGCGCCTGCGCCTTGAGGTTGGTGAACTGCCCGCCGGGCATTTCGTGCAGATAGACCTCGGACGCAGGGGCCTGCTGCCCGGTCTCGAACGCCGCATACTGTCCGCGCACCGCTTCCCAGTAGTTGGAGATCTCGCGGATCGCGCTGATATCCAGCCCGGTTTCCCGTTCGGTATGGCGCAGCGCCTCGACCACAGATCCCAGCGTCGGCTGCGACGTGTTCCCCGACAGCGCATCCATCGCCGCATCAACCGCATCGACGCCCGCAGCCGCCGCAGCCATGATCGTGGCGATGCCAGCCCCGGACGTGTCATGCGTGTGGAAGTGGACCGGCAGACCCACCTCTTCCTTCAGTGCCTTCACGAGCGGCCCTGCGGCAGCGGGCTTCAGCAGCCCCGCCATGTCCTTGAGGCCCAGGATATGCGACCCCGCCGCCTTCAGCTCTTTGCCCATCGCGACATAGTACTTGAGGTCATACTTGGACCGCGCCGGATCATTCAGGTCGCCAGTGTAGCAGATCGTGCCTTCAAGCACTTTGCCGGTGTCCAACACGGCATCCATCGCGACGCGCATGTTCTCGACCCAGTTGAGGCTGTCGAACACGCGGAACACGTCCACGCCAGTCTCTGCGGCCTGTTTGACGAAGAACTGCACCACGTTGTCGGGATAGTTGGTGTAGCCCACCCCATTGGCCCCGCGCAGCAGCATCTGCGTCATGATGTTGGGCATCCGCGCGCGCAGGTCGCGCAGGCGCTGCCACGGGCATTCCTGCAGGAACCGGTAGGCCACATCAAAGGTCGCACCACCCCAGCATTCGACGCTGAAGAGCTGCGGCAGGTTGGCGGCATAGGCTGGCGCCACGGTGATCATGTCGATCGACCGCATCCGCGTGGCGAGCAACGACTGGTGCCCGTCGCGCATCGTGGTGTCGGTGATCAGCACCTCTTTCTGCGCCGCCATCCAATCGGCCACGGCCTGTGGGCCTTTTTCGTCCAGCAGAGTTTTGGTACCTGCGGGCGGTGTGTCGACCCGCGTTTTTGGTGCTTTGGCGGGCTTCAGATCGGGATGCGGCATCGCGCGACCCTGCACCTCGGGGTGTCCGTTCACGGTGATATCCGCGATATAGGTCAGCACCTTGGTGCCCCGGTCACGGCGTTTCTTGAAGTGGAACAGCTCCGGTGTCTCGTCGATGAATTTGGTGGTGTACTGGTTGTTCAGGAACGTCGGGTGCTTGAGCAGGTTTTCCACAAACGCGATGTTGGTGGACACCCCGCGCACCCGGAATTCGCGCAGCGCCCGGTCCATGCGGGCAATCGCCTTTTCGGGGGTCGGTGCCCAGGCGGTGACCTTTGTCAGCAGCGAGTCGTAGTACCGCGTGATCACGCCGCCGGCGTAAGCGGTGCCACCGTCCAGACGGATGCCCATGCCAGTGGCCGAACGATACGCAGTGATGCGGCCATAGTCGGGGATAAAGTTGTTCTGCGGGTCTTCAGTCGTCACGCGGGTCTGGAGCGCATGGCCATTCAGGCGGATATCGTATTGCGAGGCTTTGCCGGTCGCCTCGGCCAGCGACTTGCCTTCGGCAATCATGATCTGCGCCTGCACGATGTCGATACCGGTCACTTCTTCGGTGACCGTGTGTTCGACCTGAACGCGCGGGTTCACTTCGATGAAATAGAATTTGCCGTCATCCATATCCATCAGGAATTCGACAGTGCCTGCACATTCGTAATTCACATGGGCGCAAATCTTGCGGCCCAATTCACACAGCTCTTCGCGCTGCGCCTCGGACAGGTACGGGGCAGGGGCGCGCTCCACGACCTTCTGGTTGCGGCGCTGGACCGAGCAATCGCGTTCGTAGAGGTGGTAGATGTTGCCCTGCTTGTCGCCAAGGATTTGCACTTCGACGTGGCGGGCGCGGATGATCATCTTTTCCAGATAACCTTCGCCATTGCCAAATGCGGCTTCGGCCTCGCGGCGGCCTTCCAGCACCTTTTCCTTAAGCTCTTTGCTGTTGTTCACCGGGCGCATGCCCCGACCGCCGCCACCCCAGCTTGCCTTGAGCATTAGCGGATAGCCAATGGTTTCAGCCTCTGTCTTGATGGCGTCCCAATCGTCGCCCAGCACTTCGGTCGCTGGGATCACCGGAACGCCTGCCTCGACCGCGACCCGCCGCGCGCTGGCCTTGTCGCCCAAGGCGCGCATGGTTTCGGCGCGTGGGCCGATGAAGGTGATGCCGTTGGCAACGCAGGCATCCACCAGATCGGGGTTTTCGGACAGCAGACCGTATCCCGGATGGATCGCGTCTGCGCCCGATTGCTTGGCCACGCGGATGATCTCGTCAATGCTCAGATAGGCTGCAACCGGCCCCATGCCCTCGCCAATCCGGTAGGCTTCGTCCGCCTTGAAACGGTGCAGCCCCAGCTTGTCCTCTTCCGCATAGACAGCGACTGTCGCCTTGCCCATCTCGTTGGCGGCCCGCATGATGCGGATGGCGATTTCGCCGCGGTTGGCGACAAGGATTTTCTTGAAATCTGACATGGCAGCAGTCCTGACGTTTTGACGTTGCGCGAGGCTTAGTAAGAATTCGTTACATTCTCAACCGCTAGAAACAGCGCACCTTACCGAGTGACCCCATCGAACCACGCTTTACCGCGCAAGTCGGTGGGTTTGATCGCACCCAATTGTCCCAAATTCGCGGCCATGTCTTTTTGCAGGATTTCAACCAGATGGGCGGGGCCGTCGGTATCCAGCGCCCCAAGCGCATAATGCCATGCCCGACCCAACATGACGAAATCCGCCCCCAGAGCAATCGCCCGCAGGATATCGAGACCACCTTCGATGCCGCTGTCGAAAATGAGCGGAAGGTTGGTCGCTGCCCGGAATTTGGGCAAGATTTCGATCGGTGCAGGGGAGGCATCGAATTGCCGTCCAGCATGGTTCGACAGCCAAATCGCGTCGACACCGGCCTGTTCCAATCGTGGCGCATCGTCTGGGTTGAGCACGCCTTTGACAAAGAACGCCCCGTCCCACGCGTTGCGCAGCCAGTCGACATAGGCCCAATCGGGCGACGTGCGCAGAAGGTAGCCTGCGTGCTGGGTCGAGCTGAGCCCCGTCACCTTGCCCGCGTAGTCATCGATTAACCGCATGCGCGGCATCCCCAGTTGCGCTGTCGCCATCGCCCATGTCGGACACATTGCAACCTGCGCAAGCAAGCGCGGCGTCAGCTTCGGCGGTGTGGTCAGACCCGACCGCACCTGCCGTTCGCGGCGCGACGGTACAGGCACGTCAACCGTCAGGATCAGCGTGGTGAACCCGGCATCCTTGGCCCGTTTGAGCATATCGGTGCGAATACCCTCGTCGCGGGGTGGGTACATCTGGAACCAGCCATTGCCGTCCAGACGGGGGGCCACCTCTTCGGGAGTGCGGGTGGCGACAGTCGAGATGCTGTAGGGAATGCCTGCCTTTGTCGCGGCACGAGCCAGCTTGCGTTCGGCGTCCGGCCAGATCAGACCGGACATGCCGACCGGGCTGATGCCAAAGGGCAGGGGATAGTCGCGACCGCAAAGCGATGTGCTCAGGTCAACCGGCAATTCACCATGCAGAATCGACGGTGTGAACAACACCCGGTCAAGGGCCGCGCGATTGCGGTGCAACGTGGCCTCTTTTCCGGTGGCGGAATCAAGGTATTCCCAGACAAATTTGGGGATGCGCCGACGCGCACGCGCCTTGAGGTCTGAAATGGCGGGGTATTTTGCGTGATGATCCATAGAGGCGCATTTGTGGACAGTTCCCGGGATTTGTCCAGAAGCGGATTTTTCGAAAAATCCGATGATTTCCTTCGAAGGAAATCTGCCCGTGGCGATGTGAACATTATCAGAACATCTTTATCTCTGGTGGATGCGGCGCTATCTTGGCGCCCATGAGCAGTTTCGATGAAATGGAGGCGTTCGAAAACGCCTCGCTGTCCGCCCGCGCGATGGCCGCGCGCCCGCAGCCCTATCTGGATGATCTCAACCCGGCGCAGCGCCAGGCGGTTGAGACGATGGATGGTCCTGTCCTGATGCTGGCCGGGGCAGGCACCGGCAAGACCAAGGCGCTGACCACCCGGATTGTGCATCTGCTGAACACCGGCCGCGCCCGCCCAAACGAAATTCTTGCCGTGACCTTCACGAACAAGGCCGCGCGCGAGATGGAGGAACGGGTGGGGCGTTTGCTCGGCCAGACGGTCGAAGGCATGCCGTGGCTGGGCACGTTCCATTCCATCTGCGTGAAACTGCTGCGTCGTCATGCGGAACTGGTGGGGCTGAAATCGAACTTCACGATTTTGGACACCGACGATCAGTTGCGGCTCTTGAAGCAACTCGTGTCCGCCGCCGGGATCGACGACAAACGCTGGCCCGCGCGTCAATTGGCAGGGATCATCGACGGCTGGAAGAACCGCGCGATCACACCCGACAAGGTGCCCGCCGCCGATGCGGGCGCGTACAATCATCAGGGGCCAAAGCTCTACGCGCTCTATCAAGCGCGGCTCAAGGAGCTGAACGCGGTCGATTTCGGCGATCTGCTCTTGCATGTGGTTACGATCTTTCAGGCGCACCCGGATGTGCTGAACCAGTATCAGCGCTGGTTCAAATACATCCTCGTCGACGAATATCAGGATACCAACGTGGCGCAGTATCTGTGGCTGCGGCTTTTGGCGTCCGGCCATAAGAACATCTGCTGCGTGGGCGATGACGACCAGTCGATCTATGGTTGGCGCGGGGCCGAGGTGGGCAACATTCTACGGTTTGAGAAAGATTTCGAGGGCGCGCATGTGGTGCGGCTTGAACAGAACTACCGCTCCACGCCGCATATCCTTGCCGCCGCCTCGGGCGTGATTTCGGGCAATCAGGGGCGTTTGGGCAAGACCCTTTGGACCGACGCGCAGGAGGGCGAGAAAGTCCGATTGATCGGCCATTGGGATGGTGAGGAAGAGGCCCGCTGGATCGGTGAAGAGGTCGAGGCGATGCAGCGCGGCACCCGTGGGATGCGGCCTGTGTCGCTGGATGACATGGCAATTCTCGTGCGTGCCTCGCACCAGATGCGCGCGTTCGAGGACCGCTTTCTGACCATCGGTTTGCCCTATCGCGTCATTGGCGGCCCGCGTTTCTACGAGCGGATGGAGATCCGCGATGCCATGGCCTATTTCCGCGTCGTGACCAGCCCCGATGACGATCTGGCGTTCGAGCGGATCGTGAACACCCCTAAACGCGGCTTGGGCGACAAGGCCCAGCAGACGATCCAGACCGTCGCCCGTGCCAATGGCGTGTCCTTGGTCGAAGGCGCGCGGTTGGCGGTGGAACAGGGCCTGATCAAGGGCAAGGGCGGATCTGAGCTGGGCCAGTTGGTGCGCGATCTGGACCGGTGGAGCGGGCTGACGCGTGGCCGCGCAATCATTGAAGACAGTGACGAAGTGCTGGACGATGGGGCACTTGAAGTAAATCGCGTCAGGTTTGCGGAACCGGAGGTATCTCACGTCGATCTGGCGCAAATCGTTCTGGACGAGAGCGGCTACACCACGATGTGGCAGAACGACAAAACGCCAGAAGCGCCGGGGCGGCTTGAAAACCTCAAGGAACTGGTCAAGGCACTGGAAGAATTCGAAAATCTCCAAGGGTTTCTTGAGCATGTCAGCCTGATTATGGACAATGACAAAGGCGGCGATGGAGAGAAAGTGTCGATCATGACCCTGCACGCGGCCAAGGGTCTGGAATTTCCGGCCGTGTTCCTGCCGGGCTGGGAGGATGGGCTTTTCCCCTCGCAGCGGTCGATGGACGAGTCAGGCCTCAAGGGTTTGGAAGAGGAACGCCGTCTGGCTTATGTCGGCATCACCCGCGCCGAAGAGATCTGCACGATCTCCTTTGCCGCCAATCGCCGCGTCTTCGGCCAATGGCAATCGGCCTTGCCCTCGCGGTTCATCGATGAACTGCCCGAAGAGCATGTCGAGGTGCTGACCCCGCCGGGGCTGTACGGCGGCGGTTATGGCGCGGCGGGCATGGCATCCCCCGCGACGCAGATGATGGCCGGATCGGACCTGCACCAGAAGGCGGCGGATGCAAACGTCTATAACTCGCCGGGATGGCGACGCCTGCAGGCGCGGTCCCAGCAGCGCCCGGTCAGTCAGCCCACCGAGGCGCGCAATACGGTGATCGACGCCACCGCGATCAGTTCCTACGCGTTGGGCGAACGCGTGTTTCACCAAAAATTCGGCTATGGTGCTGTTGTGGGCATCGAGGGCGACAAGCTTGAGATCGAGTTCGAAAAAGCCGGGATGAAAAAAGTGGTTGCACGGTTCATCTGTGCGGCGGATGACGTGCCATTCTAAACCTGACAGTCTGCGCTGATGTGGAGGCTGGAGTCTGGTGCTGTTGGCCGACGCGCAGAAGGGAGGCTGGCGGCCTCACACGTGGCGCGGTTGCAATTTGCATATTTGTGAAAAGAAGAAGCAGGGGTGGGGTTTCGTCCCTGCATGCGCCTTGATTTTTAGGGTGCTTGGGTCTAATGCGGCTGTGTGGCGATTTGTTACCGGATTGCGGGCCACGTTAAACATGCCGCTAAAAGGTCAGCCGAAAGCCCCTTTCGCTTGGCCGGAACGGGGCTTTTTTGATGGGCTGCGGCCCACACAGGTGAAGACATGAAAGACAAGAAACCACGTACGAAACTGGTGCATGGTGGCACCAAACGCAGCCAGTGGGGTGAGGTCAGCGAAGCGATCTTCCTCACTCAGGGCTTTGTCTATGACAGTGCCGAACAGGCCGAACAGCGGTTCATCAAATCGAGTCCCGACGAATACATCTACGCCCGGTATGGCAACCCGACAGTGGCGATGTTCGAAGAACGCATCGCGATGCTTGAAGGGGCAGAGGACGCGTTTGCTACGGCCAGCGGGATGGCAGCGGTCAATGGTGCGCTGATGTCACTGCTCAAGGCGGGCGACCACCTTGTGTCGGCGCGGGCGTTGTTCGGATCGTGTCTCTATATAGTCGAGGATATCCTGCCGCGCTTTGGCGTTGAGGTGACGCTGGTGGATGGCGCCGATCTGGACCAGTGGCGCGCGGCGGTACGCGCGGACACCAAGGCGGTGTTCTTTGAGTCGATGTCGAACCCGACACTGGAACTGGTTGATATTCAGGCGGTGTCCGAAATCGCCCATGCACAGGGCGCGCTTGTGGTGGTGGACAATGTTTTCTCCACACCCGTGTTCTCGGACGCGCTGGGCCAAGGTGCGGATGTGATTATCTATTCCTCGACAAAGCATATCGACGGGCAAGGCCGCACGTTGGGTGGCGTGATCCTTGGCACGCAGGATCATATCCGCAAGGTGGTCGAGCCTTATATGAAGCATACCGGCGGTTCGATGTCTCCGTTCACGGCTTGGGTGCAGCTCAAGGGTCTTGAAACGCTGGACCTCCGCGTCCGTGCACAGGCGCAATCGGGGCAGGCCATTGCCGAGGCGCTTGAAGGGCATACCAAGCTGAAGCAGGTGATTTATCCCGGCCTTCCGTCACACAAACAGGCCGCATTGGCGCAAAGGCAGATGGGATCGGGCGGCACCATGCTCGCCATCGAACTGGCAGGTGGCAAAGACGCGGCATTTGCCTTTCTGAACGCGCTTGACGTGATTGTGATCTCCAACAACCTTGGTGATGCGAAAAGCATCGTCACCCATCCCGCAACCACAACACATCAGCGATTGAGCGCCGAGCAGCGCGAAACACTGGGCATTACCGACGGTTTGGTGCGGCTTTCGGTCGGAATCGAGGATACGGACGACCTGATCGACGATATTCTGACGGCACTTGATGCGGTATGACTGCGAAATGACACAGAAAATTCCCCGCAAGATTGAACCGTTTGCGGGGGCGCACCGTATATAAGGTGAGTGGAAATGAACGGATAGGTGCCTATCTCTAGGGCATGTCCAACAGGCGAGGGGGCCTGCGTATGAATATCCATACACCTGAGATTGACCGCAAACCCAGTCGTGAAGAGGCAGAGGCCGCCTTGGCTTTGCTCAAGCAATGGGCTGGCAAATCCCATGATGCCGAAATCGACTTGGTCGATCCCGTTCTGCGGCGTTTGGTTGAGGGCGAGACAGACACGTATCCCGTCTTGTCGCGTGAGTACCCCAAGGGGTTTTCCGTGGATGCGGCTTACAAGGACACGCTGCCTGATTTGCAGAATGGCCCCTCTGCGCTCATCCGTGGGGCAAACCGGGGCATCCAGCATGTCGGCATTTCCAATTTTCGCCTGCCGATCAGCTATCACACCCGCGACAATGGCGATCTGACGCTCGAGACCAGCGTGACAGGCACCGTCAGCCTTGATTCCGACAAGAAAGGCATCAACATGAGCCGCATCATGCGGTCTTTCTATGTGCATGCGGAAAAGACGTTTAGCTTTAACGTGATCGAAGCCGCGCTGGATGATTACAAATCCGATCTCGAATCTTTTGATGCGCGCATCAACATGCGTTTGTCGTTCCCGATGAAGGTAAACAGCCTGCGGTCGGGCCTGTCGGGCTACCAGTATTACGACATCGCGCTTGAACTGGTGGAAATTGACGGGGTGCGTCGCAAGATCATGCATCTCGACTACGTGTACAGTTCGACCTGCCCATGTTCGCTTGAGCTTAGCGAACATGCCCGGCGCGAGCGCGGCCAATTGGCGACGCCGCACTCACAACGCTCGGTCGCGCGGATTTCGGTCGAGGTGAAGGACGGCAAGTGCCTCTGGTTCGAAGACCTGATCGACATGTGCCGCCGCGCCGTGCCGACGGAAACACAGGTCATGGTCAAGCGTGAAGACGAACAGGCGTTTGCAGAACTCAACGCCGCCAACCCGATCTTTGTCGAAGACGCAGCGCGCTTGTTTGCCGAGCAGCTGCAGGCGGACGCGCGCATCGGGGATTACCGCGTGCTGGCCAGCCACCAGGAAAGCCTTCACAGCCATGACGCTGTGTCCGTCCTGACCGAGGGCGATCTTTTCGAGGCGCAAAGCCTTGATCCCAAGCTCTTCTCGACCCTCTTCCACGTGGGCTGAAGCAAGCTGATCGCACATCAAGTCAAAGAACGGCGGCCCTTCGGTCGCCGTTTTCCATTATGACACTCGCCGTTCAGACATCCTCCGGATGATGAATTCCTCGCCGTTTCGCCTGCCGATCAGGCACGCCACACGACGGGGTGTCGTTGCAAACCCACAGATCAGCGGCGAAGCGCTTGGGGCACGGTCTTGTTCACAAACCGCCATCAAGCCCGCACTATACTGACCACCGGGAGGAAACCCTTTGTCGTAACGAGGTTTCCAATGTCGATAGAACCACTTCACCTTCAGTTCCTGCGCCCCGGATTGCGTGCCCGGATCGACCTTTTCTTTGCCGAGAAGGGGCAAGGGTTTAACGCCGCCAGCTATGTGCGGGCGCGGCTGCCCAGCATTCTTAGGCTCGACGCCATGAGCGATGCAGACTTGGCGGCGTGCGGGCTTACTCGGGACGACATTCTGCCCTTCGTGTTCGAGGATTGTTTTGCTGATCCCGAGGGGGCAAAGCAGCGGCCTATGGCTTGACACCCCGCTGCTCTGCGTCCAACGCTTTGCGCCATGTTCGACATCCGTCCCGTAGCCTATGTGATCGGCCTTTTGGTCGCTGTTCTCGGGGCGACAATGCTTCTGCCGATGCTGGTCGATTTGGCCGAAGGGCGCGGCGAATGGCATGTTTTCCTGCAAAGCTCGGTGCTTACCATGTTTTCCGGCGGCCTGATCGCGCTGGCCTCGTCCAATGGCGTGAAAGAAGGGCTGTCGATTCAACAGACCTTCCTGCTCACCACGGGGGTCTGGGTGGCGCTACCGATCTTCGGCGCGATCCCGTTTGTATTGGGCGAAACCGACGCGCGGTTTGTGGACGCATTTTTTGAGGCGATGTCAGGTCTGACAACCACCGGATCGACGGTGCTCACCGGGTTGGATGACCTGCCCAAGGGCATTCTGCTCTGGCGCGGATTGTTGCAATGGCTGGGCGGCATCGGCATCATTGTTGTGGCTATGGTCTTCCTGCCTGAGCTGCGGGTCGGCGGCATGCAGATTTTCCGCTCTGAAGCCTTTGACACAATGGGCAAAATCCTGCCCCGTGCGACCGAGATCTCGGCGTCGATCTCGACCATCTACATCGCCATCACCATCGCCTGCGCGACAAGTTATTACATCGTCGGCATGAACTTCTTTGACGCCACGGTGCACGCGCTGACCACCGTGTCCACCGGAGGGTTCTCCAACTACGACGCGTCCTTTGGCACGTTCCAGGGACCAGCGGAATACGTGGCGTCGATTTTCATGATCTGTGCTGCGCTGCCTTTCGTGCGCTTTGTCCAGATGACCAAGGGCAATTACACAGTGTTCTGGAAAGACAGCCAGATCCGTGCGTTCATGGCCACGATTGCGGTTCTGGTGTTCATTACGGCCTTCACTCTGACGCAGATCTTTCCGCACCATCCTGAACAGGCGTTCCGTGAGGCGCTGTTCAACATCGTGTCGATCATGACCGGCACCGGCTATGCCAGCGTCGATTACATGGGCTGGGGGCCGTTTCTGATCTCGGTCTTCTTCTTTATCGGTCTGATTGGGGGATGCGCCGGATCGACGTCCTGTTCGGTCAAGATCTTCCGCTACCAACTGCTGTTTGCGTCGATCAAGGTACAATTGCGCAAGATCCGCTCACCGCACGGGGTCTTCATGCCGCGCTATGCGGGCCGTCCGGTGGGCGACGACGTGCTCAACTCGGTGATCTCATTCTTCGTGTTTTTCGTGATTTCGATGGGTGTGTTGTCGGTGGCCTTGAGCATGACCGGGCTCGACCTCATCACGTCAGTGTCGGGGGCGGCAACAGCGCTGGCCAATATCGGACCGGGGCTTGGGCCAGAGATTGGCCCAGCAGGCAATTTCGCAGGCCTCAATGACACTGCCAAATGGATGCTCGCCATCGGCATGTTGCTGGGCCGCCTCGAGCTTCTGGCGGTCTACGCCATCTTCACTGTCAATTTCTGGAGAGCCTGATGTCCCGCCAGCCGCTCGGTGCGCAAATCTCGCAAATGCTGAAGGATCGGGGCGTCGACACGATCTTCGGCATCCCCGGTGTGCACAATGTTGAACTCTATCGCGGCATCGAACAGGCCGGGATCACCCATGTTCTCGCCCGCCACGAACAGGGCGCGGGGTTCATGGCCGACGGCTATGCCCGCGCAACCGGCAAGCCGGGGGTGGCGTATGTGATCACCGGGCCGGGACTGACCAATATTCTGACGCCATTGGGTCAGACCTATTCGGATTCGGTGCCGATCCTGACGATTTCCTCCTGCCTTGACGAAACCTCTGCCCGCCGGGGTCAGCTTCACCAGATGCGCGACCAGCGTGCGGCTGCCGAAACCGTCTGCGCCTGGTCCGAAGAGGCCCGCACGGCCTCCGCCGCCTATGCCCTCATCGACCGCGCGTTCGACCAGTTTGCCAGCGCCCGCAAGCGCCCCTGCCACATCCAGGTTTCCATCGACACGCTGGGCGCGGTGGCAGACGCGGCACCGCAACCACCCGCCACACGACCCGGCCTTCCAGTGGCATCACATGACGATGTGTACGATGTGGTCGCCGCCGTACTGGCCGCCGAAAGGCCGCTTTTCGTGTTCGGCGGCGGCGCTGTTGCGGGCGCAGCGGCGATCCCCGACCTGCTGCGCCAGACCGGGGCTGCGTCCATCGTCACCTATGCTGCACGCGGCGTCGTGCCCGGAGACGCACCGCTTTATTTCGGCAGCACCCTTGCGCGCCCCGACAGCGCCGAAATCGCCGCCCAATCCGATCTGGTGATTGCGGTTGGCACCACGCTGTCCGAGGTTGATCTCTGGCGGCCAACGCTGGGCCACACCGCGCCGATGATCCGGGTGGATATCGACCCAGAGGTGTTCACCGGCATGGGGCCGCAGGATCGTGCCATCCTTGCCGACGCGGGCGCGTTCCTCAAAGCGATGACGATCGCCATTCCCGCCCGCACCGCAGATCAGCCGCCCAAATGGGACGCTGCCACAGTCGCCCGCAAACGCGCCGCGTGGCGGGCCGAGGTCGATGCCGAACGCCCGGGCATCGGTGCGGTCTGCGATGCGCTGCGCGCCGTGCTGCCCAATGACACGATGATCTATTCCGACATGACCCAATTCGCCTACGGCGCAAAAGAGATCTGGGACATGCCGCGCCCCGGCCATTGGCACCATCCCTACGGCTTTGGCACTTTGGGCTACGCGTTGCCTGCCGCAATTGGCGGCGCTGTGGCCCGTAACGGTCAACCGACACTCGCCATCGCAGGCGATTACGGGCTGCAATACACCATTCAGGAACTGGGCACAGCGGTGGAACTGGGTCTGCCGCTGCCCATTCTGGTTTGGGACAATGGCAAGCTGGGCGAGATCGAGGACAGCATGGTCCGCAGTCAGATCGCGCCCAATGCCGTCGTGGCGCGGAACCCGGATTTTCTTGCTTTGGCCAAGGCCTATGGGGCGGGGGCGATTGAGCCGGGATCGTTGCAAGACCTGCAACAGGCGGTATTGGACGCGTTTAAGGCAGATGCTCCCACACTTATTCGCGTCACGCCCGATATCGCAGGCTGATCCATTCCTTCGAAGGAATGGGCAAGCCCGTTCGAACGGGCTTTAAGGGCTTTGCAAAGCCCTTCCACCGCGCGGTGCCTTACCAAAGTCTTAACGTCCAACCGCCAAAACCCCCCGCACGATGCGCATCGAGCGGAGAGGGTCACTCCCACACCGCGACACCAATCTGACGATTGCTTTCACGCCTCGAAAGGGGACACCCGTGAAAGACCGGTCACAAGGGCCTTTCGCAGGGCCACAGGGTTCGGGCTGACGTCCGACAGAGAAAAGCATGTCAGACCTTCAGGGCGGCGCCGCTTCTTCCACTTGAACAGGGATCACACATATCCCACATGATCGAACGCTCCCGGTGGGTTTTGCCCGACCGGGCGTCCGGCGTGGGTCGGGCAGGGCATGCCGCCCTGTCCGACCCTTTCAGGTTTGGAATCGGGTGGTGTGTGGGATCATCCCAACTCGGCCAGCCGGTCCACCGCCTCTTGCAACTTGGCCGCTTCGTCCTCACGCGCTGCAAGGTTGGCGCGGGTTTCCTCGACCACCTCATCCGGGGCCGATTCAACGAATTTCGGGTTGCTCAAACGCCCTTTCATGCCGCCGATCTCTTTGGCGAGCTTTTGCAGCGACTTCTCCAAACGGGCCTTTTCCTCGGCCACGTCGATGATATCCGCCAGCGGTAGACCAAAAGTCGCGCCGTCCATCGGCACGGTGGCGCATCCCTTGGGGAAGGCATCCACCACGGTCAACTCGTCGATCCGCGCCAGACGCTTGATCAGCACCTCGTTGCGGTCCCATGCGGCTTTTGCGGCATCGCCCATGTCCTTGACCACCAGAGGCAGATACAGCCCCACTGGCACGTGCATCTGCTGCCGTGCGGACCGGATGCCCTCGATCAGACCGATCACCCAGTTCATCTCGCGGTCGGCCTCTGCGTCGATCAGGTCCGCGCCATAAGTCGGCCAGTCGGCATGGACCAGCATCTTGTCGCGCTGACCTGTTACCGCCCAAAGCTCTTCGGTCATGAAGGGCATGATCGGGTGTAGCAGGATCAGACACTGGTCGATGACCCATGCCATTGTTTCCTTCGTCTCCGCTGTTTGCGGGCCGTCGTCCAGCAGCAGCGGCTTGGAGAATTCCACATACCAGTCGCAGACCTTGCCCCAGACAAAGCGATACAGCGCCGCTGCTGCGTCGTCGAAGCGGTAGGCGGCGAGTGCCGCGTCCACCTCGCCGCGTACGCGGGCGGTTTCACCTATGATCCACTGGTTCACTGTTGCGGTGGCCTTGGGGATGTCGGCGCTGGGGGTCCGGTTTTCGAACACACCGTTCATTTCGGCAAAGCGCGTCGCATTCCAAAGCTTCGTGCCAAAGTTCCGGTAACCCGCGATTCTAGCCATGTCGAGCTTGAGCACACCCCCGAGCGAGGCCATCGCCGCATTCGTAAAGCGCAGCGCGTCCGCGCCGTATTCGTCAATGATCTCAAGCGGATCAACGACGTTGCCCAGCGACTTGGACATCTTCTTACCCTTGGCGTCTCGGACAAGGCCGTGCAGATAGACATCCTTGAACGGGATCTGATCAACCACGGCGAGCTGCATCATCATCATCCGCGCGACCCAGAAGAACAGGATGTCCTGCCCGGTCACCAGAACGCTGGTCGGGAAGTATTTCTGTAGCTCCGGCGTCTGCTCGGGCCAGCCCAGCGTGCCGATGGGCCAGAGGCCGGAGGAAAACCATGTGTCGAGCACGTCGGGGTCGCGGTAAATTGCGACCGGTGCTTCGTCACCTTTGTTTTCGGCAATAATTGCTTCGTTCAGTGTTGCAGTGGCAAAGCGTGACTCCCAGAGTTCGCGCAACTCGGCATCGCTTGGAGGCGAAGCCACGACCTTTGGCGTCTGACCATAATATTCTGAAAAGAATTCAATAGCCTCATCTTCAGTAGCTGCGCAGTGATAGATGCGCGAGTCCAAAGCGTATGCTCGATTTCCTTCATCATTCACCCAAGATTTCACCCCATACCAAACCGGGATCTGATGCCCCCACCACAACTGACGCGAGATGCACCATGGTTCGATATTCTCCAGCCAATGGAAGTAGGTCTTTTCGCCAGACTCCGGCACGATCTTGACGTCACCATTGCGCACCGCGTCCAGCGCGGGGCCGACGATTTTGTCGGCGTCCACGAACCACTGATCCGTCAGCATTGGTTCGATCACCACCTTGGAGCGGTCACCGAAAGGCTGCATGATGGGCTTGGCTTCGATCAGCGGCACCAGTTCAGCCGGGTCGTCGTCTTCGCTCAGCTTGCGGCCCAGAACCGGGTTGTCGGCGCGGGTCATCACCGCCAGACCTTCTTCGGTGATCTCGTCAATCACGGCCTTGCGCGCCTCGAACCGATCCAACCCGCGCAGGTGATCGGGGACAAGGTTCAGCGCGTCGATTTCCGCCTCGGTCAGCGTGCGTTCGCCACGTGCAACGGCACCGGCCACAGCCGCCGCCTCTTCGTAGGGCGCACCGTCGTCGCGCATGTGGGCCTTGGTGTCCATCAGCCGGTAGCACGGAATGTTCCCGCGCTTGGCGACACCGTAGTCGTTGAAGTCATGCGCACCGGTGATCTTGACCGCGCCCGAGCCAAATGTGGGATCGGGGTATTCATCAGTGATGATCGGGATCAGGCGGCGATGTTCCTTGGGTCCAACCGGAATCTCGCAAAGCTTTCCGACGATTGGCGCATATCGCTCATCCGACGGATGAACCGCAACAGCGCCGTCGCCCAGCATGGTCTCGGGACGCGTGGTGGCGATGGAGATATAGTCGCGCTCTTCCTCCAGCACGACGTTTCCGTCCTCGTCCTTTTCGATATAGGTATAGGTGGCCCCCCCCGCGAGCGGGTATTTGAAGTGCCACATATGGCCAGGGTTCTCGATATTCTCGACTTCGAGATCCGAAATCGCAGTCTCGAAATGCGGGTCCCAATTGACCAACCGCTTGCCGCGATAGATCAGGCCCTTGTTGTACATGTCGACAAAGACCTTGATCACCGCGTCGTGGAAGTTCGGCCCATTGCCGCGATCCGGGTCCCCGGCAGCACCGCCCATCGTGAACGCCTCGCGCGACCAGTCGGCGGATGCGCCAAGGCGCTTGAGCTGCCCGATGATCGTCCCGCGCGATTTGACCTTCTGCTGCCAGACGCGGTCCAGAAACGCCTCGCGCCCCATCTCGCGACGGCTTGGCTCACCATTTGCCGCCATCTCACGTTCGGTGACCATCTGCGTCGCGATGCCCGCATGGTCCGTGCCCGGCTGCCAGAGCGTGTCGAAGCCACGCATCCGGTGCCAGCGAACAAGGATGTCCTGCAGGGTGTTGTTGAAGGCGTGCCCCATGTGCAGCGAGCCGGTGACGTTGGGCGGCGGGATCATCACGCAGAACGTGTTCTCGCGCGAAGCATTGGCCCCCGCCTTGAAGGCACCGCTGTCTTCCCACGCCTTGTAAAGCCGCGCCTCGGCCTCGCTCGCGTCGAATGTCTTTTCCATCGCCATGGGTCAGTTCCCGCTTTTGTGCAGCCATCCTAGGCCGCAAGTGTTCTGTTGCGCCTCATCTAGCGAATGGTCGGGGAAAGGAAAACCCAAGGCATGTGGGAAAATGGTAGACGTCTCGCTGCAAGTGACCAGGCGCAATACTGCGTTCCCAGTCAGACATGCCCGTCGCTATGGTGACGTCCCAACGATCTTGAGGCGGCTTTCGCGCGATTAGGCCGGAAGTTCGACCTGTGTGTCCTCAATGAAGGCATAGGAGTGCAGGTTGATGTCCCCGCTCCAACGCCAGAGCGCGACAAACCCTTCGGGCCCTGTGCGGAAGGCATGCGGCATCAGGCTGGGATGATGCACCATGTCGCCAGCGCCGCGCATCCGAATGTCATCCCCGGCTGTCCAGAGCGCTTGACCGGCCAGAACGACATATGTCTCGTCCGCGTCGTGAATGTGCAGAGGATAGTAGCAGTCCGGCCGCATATAGACCAATCCCAACCGCACATCGGGCGCGGGAATAGGGCCTTCCGGCCCCATCAGGGTGGCCACACTGATCATCGCCGCGATGCTGGCCTCGGTGTTGTCTTCGACCGGGTTTGACCCCCAGGGCAACACATCCTGCGCTGCAAGGGTCGCACGCGCTGCCGGATGCGGGCTGCTCTCCAGAACGCTGCGGATGCCCGTGTCCAGCAAACAGGGTGGTTGGCGGTCGAAGGCAACAGGTGATGGCGTCACGCGCAGGGTTTGCGCTGTGTACGGGCCCTGCGGATCGGGCTCGGCCTCGTAAATCGTCGCAAGCGCGTCGAGCAGATCAAGGAAAGGGGTGTGTAAAGGCATGACTGCTCCCGAGCCCGTTTCGGCAAAGGTGCGGCGTCTCTTGGGAATCTGCGCATCGAAAGGCGACCGGTAGAGGTCGCATTTCTTCGGTGGGTGTCGAAACCCCGGATCAGGATGCGTCTCTCAAGAAAAAACGGTGGTGCCAAGGGAGGAGAGGCACCACCGTTTCCAGTTCACGGCATCCAGGGAGGAGGAGAGGACGCCGAGATCGTGTGGGCGTGAGCCCGAAACCTTGTGACGGTGGCACCAGGGAGGAGGAGAGGATGCCGAGCTCGTGTGGGCGTGAGCCCGAAACTTGTGACGGTGGCACCAGGGAGGAGGAGAGGTGCCACCGTCGAGTTCACGACATCCAGGGAGGAGGAGAGGATGCCGAGACCGTGTGGGCATAAGCCCGAAACTTTGCGACGGTGACGCCAGGGAGGAGGAGAGGCGCCACCGTCAAGTCCGGAACATCCAGGGAGGAGGAGAGGATGCCCGAGCCGGTGTGGTGAGGGGCCCGTGGGGGCGCTTGCTCACCGAATGTCGTTCAGCTTTCGTAAGCTGCCTGATACGCAACGCGCTTGATCTCGGAATGGTTCAAACCAAGATCGCACAATTCGCGATGCGACAACGCGCTGAGTTCGCGCAGGGTGTCGCGGTAGATCTTGCGGCGTGCCGCTTTGGCGCGATAGTCTGCGATCAGGGTGTTCACCCGATCCATGATACCATTGCTGACTGCGCCGAGACTGTTTGTTTCGTATGCCATATGTCTGCTCTGTTCGAATTTCTGTGTTTCCGTCCGCTTGAGACAAAGATAGGCGAATGCTGCGGTTGCACAATACGAATTTGCTTCAATGCTGCTATGCAGCAATTGCATAGGGCAAATGGTTCAAATTTGTGCGTTTTGCGCTAACAGGCCTAATTCCCATGCAGGCGGTTGAAGCTGGGCAATGAGACTGTCATCTCTGTGACACAAAGATGAAAGGTTGGGCATGTCCGTAACGACCGAAGAGATTCGCGCAGCGCTGGCCCGTGTCGCGATTCCAGATGGCAAAGACCTGATTTCCGCTGATTTGGTCCGGGCGATTCAGATCGACGGGACCGCCGTCCGCTTTGTCATCGAAGCCCCATCACCCGAAATCGCCCGCCTGATGGAGCCCGTGCGCAAGGCGGCCGAGGCTGTTGTCGGGGAATTGCCGGGTGTCTCACAGGTGACAGTGGCGCTGACCGCGCATGGTCCAGCTGCGAAACCACCTTCGGGACTCAAGATCGGCGGTCACATGAAACCGCAGGCTGGGTCTTTGAAGCCGTCGGGCGTGGCGCGCATTTTGGCGATCGGCTCGGGGAAGGGGGGAGTTGGCAAATCCACCGTGTCCTCGAACCTTGCCGTTGCATTGGCGCGGGCGGGGCGCCGGGTTGGGCTGCTTGACGCTGATATCTACGGCCCGAGCCAGCCGCGCATGATGGGCGTGTCGCAAAAGCCGCACAGCCCGGATGGGCAGACGATCATTCCCCTGACCGCCCATGGTGTCACCGTCATGTCTATTGGTTTGATGCTGCCCGAAGAAAAGGCCGTGGTTTGGCGCGGGCCGATGTTGATGGGCGCGCTACAGCAGATGCTGAGCCAAGTGGCTTGGGGCGAACTCGACGTTTTGCTGGTCGATTTGCCTCCCGGCACGGGCGACGTGGCGATGACGCTGTGCCAAAAGGCGCAGGTGTCCGGGGCCATCGTGGTCTCGACCCCGCAGGATGTGGCGCTGCTGGATGCCCGCAAGGCTTTGGATATGTTCGAGACATTAAAGACCCCGGTGCTGGGCTTGATTGAGAACATGGCCGTTTTCACGTGCCCGCATTGCGGTGGGCAAAGCCACATCTTTGGATCGGGCGGCACAGTGGCCGAAGCCTCGGCACGCGGTGTTCCCCTGTTGGCGCAGTTGCCGCTGGATCTGGACACTCGGCTGGCCGGAGACGGCGGTGTGCCGGTTGCGGCGGGGGACGGGCCGATGGCCGAGGCCTATGCCAAGCTGGCCGACGGGTTGATCAAGGGCGGCATGGCCTGAGCCGGGGCGATGCGTCGACGCATCGCCGCGCTCCGTCGACGGAGCGCTACCGCGAGACGGTCAGACGTTGGCTGAAACGGTAGCTGGATTTGTTCAAACCCTCGGGAGCCCGCGGAAACCGTGCGCGTTTGACCGCTGCCAAAGCCGCCTGATCCAGACGAGTGTTGCCTGAGGACCCAGCAAGAGACACGCCAGCCACGTGCCCTGCGGGCGTTATGGCAATCACCAGTTTCACCGTTCCTGCGGCCCCGCGCGGTGGCCTGTGCGCGCGCCGGAGCGCCGATGTGATCTGTGCACCCCATTGCTGCTCCAAACGCGCGAGTTGCGAAGCCGACGGGCCTTTTGCCACCGGTGCCGCGCGTGCTGGTGCTGCGGCGGTGACGGGTTTTGCGCCGTTGCCTTTGGCCGTTTGGGCCGGACTCGCGGCGCTTGGTGCAGCGACCCGGAGTTCGGGGCGGCTTTCTGGACGCAGTGAGGCCAGCGGCGCAATGCGCGGTGCTGCGGGGGTGCTGTCCACCTCTGGCATGGTGGGCGCGCTGTCGGTGACGCGCGGCTGCACTGGCGGTGTCGGGCGCGCATCGCTTTCGGCGCGAGGGGTGTGCGGCATGGCTGTTGCGTTTGCCTTGGGCAAAGGCAGTGCATCGGGGGGAGGAGCCGCGAACGGCACGGGTGGTGCGGGCAAGCGGGTGTCGATCCGCGGCACACCACGTGCTGTGTTTGGGGCCGCGAGGGCGGGGATCTGAGGGCGCGGAGCCGGGGCCATGTCCTGCGCTGGGCGGACCGGCGCTGTTGTCGCGTCCGGTACGGCCAAAGCTGGCGCGTCGCTCACCTCGGGCGCCCGGTCCCAGTCTTGTACCATCGCGGCCAGCGTCGGGGTTGCGGCTTGCAGGGTGACATCGGCCGTGCCGCCTTGGCCGCCGCTGCTGCCGCCACCGGGGAAGGGGGCGACGACCAGAGTTGCAGCGTGCAATGCGCCTGAAAGGGCGATGAAGGCGGTAAACTCCATGATCCGCATCAGCCGCCCTCCGTCACGATCTCGACCCGCTCGGCACCAAGTTGTGCAAGCTGCGTCAGCACCTGTGCCAGAGTGGCGGCAGGAAGGCTTGCGTCGGTGTAAAGGCGCAGCGGCGTGTCCTGTGTCGCAGCAACCGCCCTAGCCAAAGCAGCATCGCCACGCGCGGTGGCAAACGCGATTTCGCCGGTCGCGTTAATATAGAGTGCGGTCTGGCCCGTGTCTTCGTCGCCGCTGGCGTTCGGCAGGGTCAGGTCAAAGGGTGCGGGTGGCACGATCTGCGCGGTCATGAGGAAAAAGATGAGCAGCAGAAAGACCACGTTGATCATCGGTACGACCGGTTCGCGCGAGGCGCGCCTTGGGCGCGGGGCAATGAGCTGTGCGCGTCTCATTCCAGCACCACAAGGTTTGTCCAGCCCGCTGCGCGAAGGGTGCCCATGACATCCAGCAGATGCTGGACCGAGGCGCCGTCGCGGGCGCGGAGCAGGATGATGTCGGTCTGCGTGCCCATGAGGGGTGTCAGGCTGGCGACCGGATCGGTGGTGTCGATACCGTTTACGCGCAGCGCATCGGGCAGAACGGTGATCAGGCGCGGCGGGCCGTCATAGGGCTGTGCTGCGCCACCCGATAGCGTGACCGGGATGGCATCGGTCATGCCGAAGCGGGCGGCCAGCATAAAGAACACCAGCAGCAGAAACACGACGTCGATCATCGGGGTCAACCCGATGTGACGGCGGCGTGTCTGATGCGCGAGGTTCAACATGTCAGCCTTGTTTGCCTTTGGTCAGTACGCGTGTGGCGAGATCGTCGAAATCATGGGCGAGACGGTCATTTATACTGTCGAACCAGCTGAGCGCCATTGACGCGGGGATCGCCAGGGCCATGCCGGCTGCGGTGGTCAAAAGCGCCTCCCAGATGCCGCCAGCAAGGGCCGAGGGGTCGGCGCGGGCGCCACTGTCTTGCAAGGCTTGGAACGCGTCGATCATGCCCAGCACGGTGCCTAGAAGGCCCACCAGCGGCGCAATGGTTGCAATGAGGTCCAGCGCGCGCAGGCCGCTGCCTGCATCCATCAGCGCGCCACGGGCGACGCGGGTGGTCTCGTCGCGGGCGTCTTCGGGAGGAAGTGTCTGGCTGGCTTGCATGGCTGCTTTGACCACGCGGGCGCGCAGGCCGGTGCGCTGGTGCAGGCTGGACAGGGCGCTGTCGTGCTGGCCGCGTTGCCATTGGTCAACAGCGGCTTCGGTCGCGTCACGCCGCCATGCGCCCATGAGCGACAAACGCCACAACTTCCACAGGATCAGGCCAAGGGTGATCACGCTGAGGCCCGTGATCACCCAAAGCGCGGGGCCGCCGACGTTCAGAAACGCGATGATGTCTGTCATGTCAGCACCCCCAGTGGCTGGACGATTGGGCCTTGTGGTGTGTCGATGACCTCTGCCTCAAGGCGAAACACCTCTGCCAAAAGGGCAGGCGTCAGCACATCGCGCGGCGCGCCGTCGGCAATAATGCGGCCCGCGTCGAGCAGAATGAGACGGGTGCAATAACGTCCCGCAAGTGACAAGTCGTGTAGAGACGTGAGCACGGCGCGCCCCTCTTGGGCCAATGTCTTGAACACCTGAAGCGTGGCGATCTGTGCGGCTGGGTCCAGCCCGGCGATGGGTTCATCGGCCATCAGAAGTGGCGTGTCCTGTGCCAGTGTCCGCGCGATCAACACGCGGGCCTGTTCGCCGCCAGACAGTGCGGTGGCCAGACGGGTGCGGTAGTTTTGCAGGCCCATGCGGGTCAGGGCGGCATCGACGGCGGTTTGGTCGGTTGAGCTGAGCCGTGCGCCACGCGCGAGATAGGGCAGACGACCAAGGGCCACGATCCGCTCCACGCTCATTGGCCACGCGATTTCGCGTGTCTGGGGCAGCCATGCGGCTTGGGCGGCGCGCTGTTTCGGGGAGAGAGCGGCCAGGCTGCTGGTGCCCTCATACGTCAAGAGACCCAGCGCACCGCGCAGAAGCGAGGTTTTGCCCGCGCCATTGGGGCCGATCAGGCCGACACATTCGCCGGGACCTATCGCCAGAGATGCGGCATCGACCACCGGGCATTCGCCGCGCCGGACGGTGAGGTTTTGCACAGAAAGGAGGGTCATGCGATTTCCTTCCGTGTCTTATATATTAGGTGCAGAAACAGCGGTGCGCCGATCAGGGCCATGACGACGCCGAGTTTCAGGTCTCGGTCCGGCAGAACAAGCCGTGTTGTCAGGTCGGCGGCCAGCACCATCGCGGCCCCACCAAGCGCTGAGGCCCAGAGCAGGGTCGATGGGCGACCATGGGCAAAGCGGCGCAGGATGTGCGGCACGACCAGACCGACAAACCCCACCGCTCCGGCCATTGCGGTTGCCGCACCCACGGCGGCGGCGGTGCCAAACAGCAGTTGCAGGCGCAGGCGAGAGAGCGAGATGCCCAAGGCTTCTGCTGCGTCTTCGCCCAATGTCAGTGCGTCAAGGCCGCGGCCCAGTCCGGCCAGTGCGATCCAGCCCAGCGTCATGATCGGCAGCGCCAGCCATACATGGCTCATGGCACGATTGGCGACCGAGCCCATCATCCAGAACATGATCTCGGACGCGGCATAGGGGTTGGGGGAGAGGTTCAGCGTCAGGGATGTCAGGGCGGCGGCAAAGGCCGACACGGCGATGCCTGCAAGGATCAGGGTTAGCGACGACCCGCGCGGACCCGCCAGCAGCAGGATCAGGCCAACGGCCAACGCGGCAAAGCTGAGTGCCGTGATCGGCAGCGCCAGTGCAAAGGCGGCGGCCAGCCCGGTTTGCAGAGCGATCACCGCCCCCAGGGCGGCCGAACCGGATACGCCGATCAAACCGGGTTCGGCCAGAGGGTTGCGCAAGAACCCCTGCATCGCGGCACCAGCAAGGCCGAGCGACACGCCAACCATCGCCGCCAACAGCGCGCGCGGCAGGCGGATGTCTTGCATGATCGTCACGTAAAGCGGGTTGCCCCGGCCAAACAGCGCTGCCAGGCCTTCGGGAACAGAGATCGCCGCATAGCCGACAAAGAGCGATGCGAGGAACATCGCCACTGTCAAAACCATCAGCGCACTAAAGAGCTTCACCGCTCTGCCTCCCGCGCATCGAACATATCAAGCCTTCGGGACATGCCCAAAGGCGGTGACTGTCACCACACCGGAGTACCGTCACAGCCCGCGCACCCCGCGCGAGTGTAGGGTGATCTGTCACGGCAGGTCTCCTGACTTGCGGGTCGGGGCGTGTGTCGGGCCTTCCCGGTTTCCCAGTGGCATATGCCGAACACGCTCGCCGCTTACAGTTGCGGGGGCAGTCGTGGGATTTCACCACGTTCCCTTTTCACCGGGGGTTGCCCGGACCATGACCTCTTTGGCGTACAACCGGGCTGTTTGCATTGCAAGCTTTGGTGATCTTTTGGGTGCGTATAGGTCGCGTGTGGGGCTGGCATGGGAATAGGTGGGACTGGGTATGGGAAAAGATGGGACGGATTGCCCGAGCCCTGTGCGACAAGTCGAATCATTGGGGTGATTCGGGTGGAAATTCGGAGAAAATCGTCGGATTCAGAGTTTCCAGCCATTGCGATTTGACGATGTTCTTGGTTTGTTTGTTGCGGTTGTGGGAAATTATGGGCAACAATCCTGCGTGCTGTACGCGTCTATATATAGTGTTTGTTTCTATGCCTTGTGGCGTATTTTGCCAAAAATCGATCACTTATCTACCGGATGCGGTTTCTGAAGGGGCCCACAAACAGCATATGGATGCAAATTCCCATAAAAAACTGTTGCGACCCATGTTTTCCCATGGCATCCCTAATGCACGAGATGAGAGCAGGAACAGCAAACGAGGCGACACAGACCTCGACGCGGTATCCAAACAATAAAAAAAGCAGGTTTCATACAGGCACCCGCTTTCATCGAACACAGAGATCCGGCGCGCGGGCGAGCAGACATCCCCCCAGGTGGCGCGCGCAGTCGGACTTCCCGGAGACGGGACACGGACGGCGGGTTGATCAGTGGCAGCAGATCAACCCGCCGTTTCCGTTTCCAGGGACAAGAGGCATGAAAGGACCAGTAGGGCAGTGACCCGTAGACTGAGGTTCAGAGGCGAAAGTCATCACAAGGTTGATGGCAAGGGCAGGGTGTCTATCCCGGCCTCGTTTCGTCGTGTCCTCGAAGCGGGCGATCCCGCGTATATGGATGGCCTGAACCCCGAGCTGGTTATTGTCTACGGCGACAAGCGTCGCAAATATCTTGAATGTTATACGGTCGAGGCCATCGAAGAGGTGGACGAAAAGATCGAAGCGCTCCCACGGGGATCGGTTGAGCGCAAGATGCTGCAACGGTTGTTCAACGGCCAATCCCACGCGACCAGTGTTGATGAGACCGGGCGGCTTGTGCTGCCGGCAAAGCTGCGCGAGAAGATTGGCCTGAGTGCCGAGGCGTTTTTCATCGGTGCAGGCGACACTTTTCAGATCTGGGATCCCGAGACCTTTGAGGCAGAGGAGCAGGCTGCAACCGACGAATGGTTGGATGATCTGCCCGACGATGTCGATCCGCTCATCTTCCTGGACCAGCAGCCGGGGGGCTGATCGGATATGTCTGCTGCCGCTGCTTCCCCTTCGACTGACCCACACATTCCCGTCCTTCTTGCTCCGCTCTTGCGGGCGGTGGCGCCGGTGGCGGGTGTTTGGGTTGATGGCACCTTTGGTGCCGGTGGCTATGCGCGCGGGCTGATCGAGGCCGGGGCCGGCAAAGTCATTGGCATTGATCGCGATCCGCTGGCGCATGAGATGGCGGCGTCTTGGTTGCCCGAATTCGAGGGCCGGATCGAATTGCACCGCGCGAATTTTGCCGAGATGGACGAGATCGCGTCTGGTGTGGACGGGGTTGTGTTGGACCTTGGTGTGTCGTCGATGCAGTTGGATTTGGCGGAGCGCGGGTTTTCCTTCATGAGAGACGGCCCGTTGGACATGCGGATGGGGCAGGACGGACCTTCGGCGGCGGATATCGTGAATACGGCGGACGAGTTCGATATTGCGGATATTCTTTATACATACGGGGAAGAACGCGCCTCGCGCCGGATCGCCAAGGCGATTGTCGCGGCGCGCAAAGTGGCGCCGATCACGCGGACGTTGGAACTGACCCGGATCGTCGAATCCTGCCTGCCGCGCCCCAAGCCAGGGCAGTCACACCCGGCGACGCGCAGTTTTCAGGCACTGCGGATTGCGGTGAACGATGAATATGGCGCGTTGATGCAGGGGTTGATGGCTGCCGAACGGGCGCTGAAGCCCGGCGGATTGCTGGCCGTGGTCAGCTTTCATTCGGTCGAGGATCGGATGGTCAAACGGTTCTTGCAGGCGCGCGGCGGTCAATCGGGACGCGCCAATCGCTACGCGCCTGAAATCGAAGTCGAAACCCCCGCGTTCAAGATCGTGACCCGCAAGGCGGTCGGTCCCGATGATGACGAATTGGCGGTCAATCCAAGATCGCGATCGGCCAAGCTGCGTGTTGCGCGGCGCACCGATGCGCCCGCCGGAGACATCGACGCGGGACAGATTGCCTTGCCTCAACTGAAGGAGGACCGCTGATGCGTTCCCTGTTGTATGTCCTGACGTTTCTGACTGTCATCGGGGCGGCGTTCTGGGCGTATCACGAGAATTACAAGACTCAGGCGGCGCTGGGCGAGGCGCAAGCGGTGCGCGGTGAAATTGCCGAAGCGCGGGCGCGCTTGGCGGTGTTGCGGGCGGAGTGGGCCTATCTGAACCGCCCTGACCGGCTGCGGGATCTGGCAGAGGTGAACTTTGAGCGTCTGGGGCTGATGCCGCTTGAGCCGGATCAGTTTGGGCGCGTGGATCAGATCGCCTATCCGCAACCACCCGAGCTGCCGATCACCGACCCGGTTGAGATCTCAAGCGCAGGCGCACAGGAGCAAGAACCATGACCCGCACGCCGCTTCGGCCTTTGGCGCGCATTCTGGATGCCCGCCGCAAGGGCGAAAACCCCGACGCCATCGAACGCGAGAATCTGCGGATTCGCCACGAACAGATGCGCGATAAGGCGCGGTCGCGGGCCGAGGGGCGGCTGTTGGTGATGGCGGTGATGTTCTTTTGTGCCTTCGGTGTGATCGGGGCGCGGATGGGAACATTGGCGGCATCCGAGCCGGAAGAGCCACGCGCGCAGGCCACGGGTGCCTCGATCATCGCCAGTCGGGCGGATATTGTCGACCGTCAGGGCCGTATTCTGGCGACCAACATGGAGACCTTCTCGCTGTACGCGCATCCGCAGCAGATGGTTGATCCAATCCGTACAGCATCGGAATTGGTCAAGATTTTTCCTGAGCTTAACGAAGAACGTTTGCGCAAAGATTTCACTGGCAACCGTAAGTTCATGTGGGTGCGTCGAAAACTGAGCCCCGAGCAAAAGCAGAAAGTGCATGATATCGGTGAGCCCGGTTTGTTGTTCGGGCCACGTGAGATGCGGCTTTATCCCAATGGAGCGCTGGCATCACACATCCTTGGCGGAGCGAGCTTTGGCCGGGAAGGGGTTCATTCCGCTGAAGTAATTGGCACCGCAGGTATCGAGAAATTCTTTGATGATGATCTGCGTGACCCGGCGCGCGAGGGTGCGCCACTTGAGCTGTCTTTGGACCTGACGATTCAGGCCGCGACCGAACGTGTGCTTCAGGGTGGCATGAACCTGATGAATGCCAAGGGTGCTGCCAGCGTGTTGATGGATATCTACACAGGTGAGGTGATCGCGATTGCGTCGCTGCCGGATTTCGATCCGAATGATCGCCCACGCCCGCTGACCCAAGGCGAGGCTGCGGACAGCCCGCTGTTCAACCGTGCGGTGCAGGGCGTGTACGAGCTGGGATCGACCTTCAAGGTTTTCGCGTCTGCGCAGGCGCTTGATCTGGGGTTGGTGAACCCGGAAACCGTCATCGATACGTCCGGCCCGATGAAGGTTGGGGGGCTCAAGATTGGTGAATTCAACAACAAGAATTATGGGCCTTTGTCGGTCTCGGACATCATTGTCAAAAGTTCGAACCGGGGCACTGGGCGTCTGGCCTTGGCGATTGGCGCGCAGCGTCAGCAGGAGTTCCTGAAAAGGTTGGGGTTCTTTGAGCCGACGCCTTTGGAAATTGTCGAAGCTGCAGGGGGCAAGCCGTTGCTTCCGCAGCGTTGGACCGACCTGTCGAGCGTGACAATCTCTTACGGTCACGGCCTGTCGTCGAGCCCGCTGCATCTGGCTGCTGGCTATGCCGCGATCGCAAATGGCGGATACAAGGTCGAGCCTACGCTTCTCAAGCAGAGCGGGGCCAAGCTTGGTCCGCGCTTGATGTCGGAACGCACGGCACGGCAATCGGTTGATATGCTTCGGAAAGTTGTGACCGAGGGCACCGCCAGCTTTGGCGAGGTGCCGGGGTATTTCGTTGGTGGGAAAACCGGAACGGCTGACAAACCCAAGGCGCGCGGTGGCGGGTATTACGATGACAAGGTGATCAACACCTTTGCGTCGGTCTTCCCGACCAATGACCCGAAATACGTGCTGATCGTGACACTGGACGAACCGGTTGAGACCAGCGGCACGAAGCCACGACGCACCGCAGGCTGGACGGCTGTACCTGTCGCAGCAGAAATGATCCGCCGTGTTGCGCCGCTTCTGGGCTTGCGTCCGGAGGTCGAAACGCGGCAATTGACGGGCATCATCAACACCTCGAACTGAGGGCATCCGCCCCTGATCGGGATCAAGAACACGAGGGGGTCGTCATGGCAGCAAAGGGCAAAAGCCTGAGCGCGCTGGGGCTGACGGCGCGCGGCGGCGCGGATGCGATTGTCACCGGCCTTGCGGTGGACAGCCGGGATGTCAAAGAGGGATACCTGTTTGCGGCGCTGCCGGGCACAAAGATGCATGGTGGCGAGTTTATCCAATACGCACTGCGGATGGGGGCTGCGGCCATCCTGACCGATGTCGAAGGCGCCGAGATCGCCAAGGACGAGCTTGCGGGTTCGACCGCAGCAGTGGTGATCGCTGCCGATCCGCGACAGACCTTGGCGTTTTGTGCGGCGCTTTGGTTTGAACAGCAGCCTGACACGATGGTTGCGGTCACCGGGACCAATGGCAAGACGAGCGTGGCCAGTTTCGTGCGGCGGATCTGGCAATTGCTGGGGATACCTGCGGTCAATCTTGGCACCACGGGTGTTGAGGGCGACTGGCAGGCGCCCCTCATGCATACCACGCCGGAGCCGATCACGCTGCACCGCGCCTTGGCGGGTGCGGCGGAGGCCGGGATCGACCATGCCGCAATGGAGGCGTCCTCGCATGGGTTGGCGCAGAGGCGTTTGGACGGGGTGAACCTGCGCGCGGCGGGGTTCACGAATTTCACGCAGGACCATCTGGATTACCACGACAGCTTTGAGGCGTATTTCGATGCCAAGGCGGGGCTGTTTGCCCGTGTCCTGCCCGAAGACGGGATCGCCGTGATCAATATCGACGATGCACGCGGTGTGGACATGCTTGCCATCGCGCGGGCGCGGGGGCAGGAGACCATGACAGTGGGCCGTGACACCGGCGCTGATATGGTGCTGCTGGGACAGCGCTTTGACGCCACTGGTCAGGACGTGCGGATCAAGTTCGGCGGAGAGACATTTCAGTCCCGACTGAACCTTGTTGGCGGATTTCAGGCGGAAAACGTCATGGTCGCCGTGGGTTTGGTGATCGCGAGCGGCGTGACACCGGACCGGGTTTTTGCGGTCTTGCCTGAATTGGAAACCGTACGTGGCCGGATGCAACTGGCGGCGACGCGCGACACTGGCGCTGCGATTTACGTGGATTACGCACACACGCCCGATGCGGTGGCGACCGCCTGTCAGGCGATCCGGCCGCATGTCATGGGCCGTTTGGTGGCGATCATCGGTGCCGGGGGCGACCGTGACCCTGGTAAGCGGCCCCTGATGGGGGCGGCGGCTGCGGAATTTGCTGATCAGGTGATTGTCACCGACGACAACCCCCGCAGCGAAGACCCGGCCTTGATCCGGGCGGCTGTGCTGGAAGGCGCACCCGAGGCAACAGAGGTAGGTGATCGTGCCGAGGCGATCCTGCGCGGTGTCGATGCGGTGGGTCCGGGCGATGCTTTGCTCATCTGCGGCAAGGGGCACGAGACCGGGCAAATCGTCGGTGACACGGTTTATCCGTTTGACGATGTGGAGCAGGCCAGCGTGGCCGTGGCAGCTTTGGACGGGAAATTGGCATGACCCTTTGGACTAGCGCAGAGGCGGCAGAGGCGACCGGCGGCCGCGTGACGGGAGAGTGGGCCGCCATAGGCGTGTCCATCGACACGCGCACGATCCAGCCGGGGGATTTATTCGTCGCTTTGACAGCGGCACGTGACGGGCATGACTTCGTCGCACAGGCATTGGAAAAGGGGGCTGCGGCGGCCTTGGTGGCCCGTGTGCCTGAAGGTGTGGCAGACGATGCGCCGCTGGTGATCGTGGACGACGTGCAGGCCGGGCTTGAGGCTTTGGGGCGTGCGTCGCGGGCGCGGACTCAGGCCAAGGTGGTGGGGGTGACCGGGTCTGTCGGCAAGACCTCGACCAAGGAGATGTTGCGCACTGTTCTAAACGCCCATGGCAGCGTGCATGCAGCCGAGGCCAGCTACAACAACCATTGGGGTGTCCCTTTGACGCTGGCGCGGATGCCGCGCGATGCAGAATTCGCGGTGATCGAAATTGGGATGAACCACCCCGGTGAGATCGCGCCATTGAGCCGGATTGCGCGCCCGCATGTGGCCATGGTGACCATCGTGGCGCCAGCGCATCTTGAGGCGTTCGACAGTATTGACGGGATCGCGCATGAAAAGGCGTCGATCTTTGATGGGTTGGAGCCAGGTGGTGTGGCGATCTGGAACGGCGACTTGCCGACCAGTGGGATCTTGCAGGCCCGGGCGGCTGAAATGGCACAGGTGAGCGTGTCGTTCGGCGAAAGCGAAGGCTGCGACATGCGTGTGACCTCAGTCCGGGAAAGCGACGGGCACAGCGTGGCGCAGGCGGTGTTGGACGGAGGCGAGCTTCTTTACAAGATCGACGCGCCGGGGCGGCATTTCGCCATCAACGGGGCGGCGGTTCTGGCGGTCTGCGAAGTGCTGGATCTGGACCGGGCGCTTTCGCTGGCGGCGATGGGACGCTGGCATCCGGGGGCGGGGCGCGGGGCGCATGTGACAATCCAATTGGATGAGGCGGACCCGAATGCGACGCTGGCGCTGTTCGATGACGCGTATAATGCCAATCCGGCCTCGGTTGCGGCGTCGCTTGCGGTTCTTGCCGCAGCCCCTGTGCAGCATGACGTGGGACGGGTGAGCAAGGGGCGACGGATCGCCGTGCTGGGCGATATGAAGGAATTGGGGCCGACCGGGCCGGATTTGCACGCGGCGTTGGCCGATCTGAATGCCACCAAAGCTTTGGACAAGGTGCATTGCGTCGGGCCGTTGATGCGGAACCTTTACGATGCGCTGCCCGATGAACGGCGGGGACTGTGGTTCGAGACATCGGACGATATGGCCGCGCGGTTGCCGCGCCAGTTGGATGCAGGCGACGTGGTGATGGTGAAGGGATCGCTGTCGATGCGGCTGGCCCGCGTGGTTGACGCCATCCGCAATATGAGCCAAGGCAACGCGCGCGACGACGCGGAGGGATAAGAGTTCATGCTGTTTTGGTTGACCGCACTGTCGGACGGGGGGGACTTCTTCAACCTCTTTCGCTATATCACGTTCCGCGCCGGTGGCGCGTTTCTGACCGCGCTGATCTTTGGCTTTTTGTTCGGCAAGCCGCTGATCAACGTGCTGCGCAAACGGCAGGGCAAGGGCCAGCCGATCCGCACGGATGGGCCGGAGGGGCACTTTTCCAAGGCTGGCACACCGACCATGGGTGGTTTGTTGATCGTCGGCGCGTTGCTGACGTCGACGCTGCTTTGGGCGCGGCTGGACAACCCGTTTGTGTGGATGGTGTTGTTTGTCACCATGAGTTTCGCGCTGATCGGCTTTGCCGATGATTATGCCAAGGTGAAGAAGCAGAACACCGCAGGTGTTTCCGGTAAGGTGCGACTTTTGCTGGGCTTTCTGATCGCAGCCATCGCGGGCTACTGGGCTGCGCAATACCATCCCGAAGAGCTGACCAACCAATTGGCGTTTCCGGTGTTCAAGGACACGCTTTTGAACCTTGGCTATCTGTTTGTGCCTTTTGCGGTGATCGTCATTGTCGGCGCGGCAAATGCGGTGAACCTGACGGACGGGTTGGACGGGCTGGCCATCATGCCAGTGATGATCGCAGCCGGTACGTTGGGGGTGATCGCCTATGCTGTGGGGCGGGTCGACTTTACCGATTATCTGGACGTGCATTACGTGCCGGGCACCGGCGAGATCCTCATCTTTACAGCGGGTCTGTTCGGCGGTGGTTTGGGGTTCCTGTGGTACAATGCGCCGCCTGCGGCTGTGTTTATGGGCGATACCGGGTCTCTGGCTCTTGGCGGTGCCTTGGGGGCCATCGCGGTTGCCACCAAGCACGAAATCGTGCTGGCAATTGTCGGCGGTTTGTTCGTGGTCGAGGCGCTGTCTGTGATCATCCAGGTGCTGTACTTCAAACGCACGGGCAAACGCGTGTTTCTGATGGCGCCGATCCATCACCATTACGAGAAAAAGGGCTGGGCCGAGCCGCAGATCGTGATCCGGTTCTGGATCATCTCGCTTATTCTGGCGCTGATCGGGTTGGCGACGCTGAAGGTGCGCTAGGCGCTCAACCCGGAAAGTGGAAACTGGTTTTCGGGATAATTGAGCGCAATAGAATTGCGCTCAGGTTTTCTCGTTCTTCCGCCTTCGGCGACGTCCTCGGGCGCGTGAGCATGTGACGCTTCAGCCTTGTGGTGCGCCTGTGTGTGCGGCGTGTTTGCATATTTGGAAAAAGAAGAAGCGTGGACTCGCTTTTCCTGCAGGTGTCAACTAAAGTTGACATGTTGCGGTAAGGAGAGTCTGCATGGATGGTGGTCGTGTTGGCCTGACGGTGCCCGAGATAGGTGGCGCCCCACGGGCTGGACTCTGTACCGATTGCGGCGTGTCGCGCATGGGCGATGGCCGTGCGTGCGGGAAAGCCTGCCAGTTCATCCAGCCGGATTACGAGAGCCTTGAGGAGGCTGTGCATGGGCGGGTCGCCGGTGCCGGGGATGAGGCGTTTTTTGGTGTGTCGCAAGCCATGTACCGCGCGCGGCTGGAGCCTGCGGCCGAGGGGGCGCAGTGGACCGGGCTGACCACCGGGCTTGCGGCAGAGCTTTTGCGTGCAGGGGCGGTGGATGCGGTACTGGCGACCGCGCCTGATCCGCTGGACCGTTGGAAGCCGCTGCCGGTGATCGTGACTGAGGCCGAGGACATGGCTCGGTGCCGGGGCATGCGCGTGGGCTATGGGCCGCTTCTGGCGCTGCTTGAGCCTGCGCTGGCGGCTGGTCATCGGCGGATCGCAGTGGTTGGTTTGCCTTGTCAGATCTATGCGCTGCGGGCGCTGGAGGCTGAGCTGGGGTTCGATGAGATCACAGTGATCGGCACGCCCTGTTCGGACAATACCACAACCGAGAATTTCCACGCGTTTCTGGCGCGGCTTGATGACAAGCCGGAGACGGTATCCTATCTGGAGTTTCGCGCGGATTATCGTGTGGAATTGCGGTTTGACGATGGGCGCAAGCCGCGCTTTGTGCCGTTTCTGAAGCTGCCGCTGTCGGACTTGCCGGCGGATTTCTTTCCGATGACCTGCAAGACCTGCGTCGACTATACCAACCGGCTGGCGGATATCACCGTGGGTTATATGGGCGGCGATGGCGACCAGTGGCTGATCGTGCGCAACGCGCGGGGGGCGGCAGTGCTGGACCGGTTGGGCGACCGCGTGGTGCGGCGCGATCTGACCGACAAGGGCAAACGCGAGGCGGCGGTCAAAGGATTCATGGCCAACACTGAACGCGCGGCAGGCGGGTTGCCGTTGCGGCGGATGCCCGACTGGGTGCGGCCCATTGTGGCGTGGTTGCAACCGCGCACGGGGCCTCGGGGGTTGGAGTTCGCCCGTGCGCGGGTCGAAATGAAAGCGATTGAGACGATTTTGCATCTGCGGCGGGCCCATCCCGCGCGGATCAAGAACATGGTGCCGCCGCATGTCTGGCGTGTTGCCGCCCGCTATGGTCTGTTGCCGGACAAAGACGAGACGCGCGGTTAGGCCAAAGGTCAGATTGCACGAGATATCAACGCGCGCTAGGGAGGGGTGCAGATCAAGGAAGACGGCCCATGACACGCATTGCCCATATCGAACTGGACGACGGCAATCTGCCCCCGCCCACACCTGAGATCGAACAGGAACGCCGCGTGGCGATGTTTGATCTGATGGAGCACAACACGTTTGAACTGCCTGACCGTGACGGGCGACCTGTGCCACAGGGGCCGTATAACGTGGGGCTGTCGATCCGAGATAAGCGGCTGGTCTTTGATGTGACCACAGAAAGCCATGAAAAGGCGGCGGAATTTCATCTTTCGCTGTCGCCGTTTCGGCAGGTGGTGAAGGACTATTTTCAGATCTGCAAATCCTATTTCGATGCGGTGAAAACCCTGCCGCCGAGCCAGATCGAGACCATCGACATGGCGCGGCGCGGTATTCACAACGAAGGCGCTCGCATCCTGCAGAAGCGTCTTGACGGTAAGGTGACGGTGGATGACGACACCGCACGGCGCTTGTTCACCTTGGTCTGCGTCCTGCATTTCGGGGGCTAAGGTTTGAAAGCGCTGCCGCAGTCGATTCTGTTTTGCTGCGATCATAATGCTGTGCGGTCCCCGATGGCCGAGGGGATCATGAAGAAGCTCTATGGCTTTGAGACCTATGTGCAATCGGTCGGCGTTGTGAATGACCTTGAGATCGATGGGTTCGCCATCTCGGTCTGCAATGAGATCGGTGTCGAAATGAGCCGCCATCGGTCGCGGTCATTCGATGAGTTGGAAGAGAATGGTGAAGCCTTGTCGGGGTTCGATCTGGTCGTGGCGTTATCTCCCGCGTCGCAGCGGCGGGCGCTGGACCTGACGCGGTTTTATCATCTGACGGTGGAATACTGGCCGATCATGGACCCGACGGGTCTTGGCGAAACGCGTGAGCAAAAGCTGAACGCCTATCGGCAGACGCGCGACCAGTTGGTGGATCATTTGAAACGGAAATGGGGAGGGCAGCTATGAGCCGGGCGACACTTGAGCGGTATTTCGATGCGTTTAATCGCAAGGACATTGCAGGGATGCTGGACTGTCTGACCGAGGATGTGGCGCATCATGTGAATGAGGGCAATGTGCGGATCGGGCGCACGGCGTTCGAGGAATTCTGTGCGCATATGGCGCGGTGCTATGACGAGACATTGACCGAACTGGTGGTGTTTGTGGCCGAGGATGGCGCACGCGGGGCTGCGGAATACATGGTGAACGGCACCTATCTGGCGACCGATGCCGGGCTCCCCGAAGCCAAGGGGCAGGGCTATCGCCTGCCTGCTGGGTCGTTCTTTTCGTTGCAGGATGGCAAGATCAGCCGCGTGGTGACCTATTACAATCTGAGCGACTGGACCCAACAGGTTTCGTGATGCGGATCGAAGCGCTGACTGGAGAGGCGCTGGACGCGGCTCTGGGTGATGTGGCGGGGCTGCGCATTCGGGTGTTCCGGGACTGGCCGTATCTCTATGACGGCGATCTGGAGTACGAACGGCGGTATCTGGAGACCTATCGCAGCTCCGATGCGGCGATCCTTGTGGGCGCGTTTGACGGGGCGCGGCTGGTCGGAGCAGCGACCGGCACGCCTATGGCGGATCACGCGGATGATTTCGCGGCAGCCTTCGAGGGGACCGGATTGGCGCTGAACGATATCTTCTACTGTGCAGAGTCGGTACTTTTGCCGGAGTATCGCGGGCGTGGGATTGGGCATCGGTTTTTCGATCTGCGCGAGGCACATGGACGGGCATTGAGGGTAACCGTGTCGGCGTTTTGCGGGGTGGTTCGGCCTGTGGACCATCCGTTGCGGCCAGACGATTATCGGCCTTTGGATGCGTTCTGGCGCAAGCGGGGCTATGCGCCGTTGGACGGTGCCATGGCGTGGTTTTCGTGGAAAGATATCGACCAGACCGAGGCGACACGGAAGCCTTTGCAGGTTTGGGCACGGTCCTTGAGGAAGGATGAAGAATGAAAGTTGCGGCAACCGCGTACGCGATGGATTTTCTCGATAGTTTCGAGGCTTACGAGGAAAAGTTGACTCGTTGGGTGAGCGAGGCGGTCGGCGCTGATGCGGATCTCTTGGTGTTCCCGGAATACGGCGCGATGGAATTGGCCACGCTTGCAGGGCGCGATGTGGCGCGGGACCTTGAGGCGTCGCTCAGGGCGGTGTCTGACCGGATCCCAGAGGCGGATGCACTGCACGCAACGTTGGCGCAGAAGTTTGGCGTGCACATACTGGCGGCTTCGGCCCCCGTGTTCGATCCGGCTTTGGGCGATCGTCCGGTGAACCGGGCGCGATTCTTTGCTTCAGATGGCAGTATGGTCCATCAGGACAAGCAGATCATGACCCGGTTCGAGCGTGAGGAATGGGGTGTTGTGGCTGGTGGGCCGTTGCAGATCTTCGACACGGCGCTGGGCAAGATCGGCATCCTGATCTGTTATGACAGCGAGTTTCCACTACTTGGGCGGGCGATGGCAGAGGCCGATTTGATCCTTGTACCATCCTGCACCGAAGCACTGACTGGTTATTCGCGGGTGCGGATCGGATCGATGGCACGTGCGCTGGAAAATCAGTGCGTTACGGTCATGTCTTCAACTGTTGGGCCATGTGATTGGTCCGAGGCGGTGGACGAAAACACGGGTATGGGCGGCATTTTCGGACCGCCCGACACCGGGTTTCCGCCCACCGGTGTGATTGCGGAAGGGGTTTTGAACCAGCCCGGCTGGACCTATGCCGAGATCGATCTGAAGCAGATTGCCCATGTGCGTGCGGACGGCGTTGTTCTCAACCGGCGGCATTGGGACGATCAGATGGGACGTGACGTGATTGCCGCAACGCGGAAACTGGGTTGAATAGGCCTTGATAAATTGGGCGATTGGCCCCATTTAGAAGCGCGCCTCAGACTCAGGGGGCGATCAACTTAGGAGAAACCATGGCCAAGGAAGACACGCTCGAATTTCCCGGTGTCGTCAAGGAACTCCTGCCTAACGCGACATTTCGGGTCGAGCTTGAAAACGGCCATGAGATTATCGCGCATACGGCAGGCAAGATGCGTAAGAACCGGATTCGGGTTCTTGCAGGCGACAAGGTGCAAGTCGAAATGACGCCCTACGATCTGACCAAGGGTCGGATCAACTACCGCTTCAAGTAAGCGATTCATGAAGCTGATCCTTGGCTCCGGCAGCCCCCGGCGGCGGGAGCTTTTGGCTCAGATCGGGGTGGAGGCGGATGATATCCGCCCGCCCGATATCAACGAAGATCCTCGTCCCGGTGAATTGCCGCGCCCTTACTGCGTGCGTCTTGCGCGCGAAAAGGCGTTGGCGATTCCTGCCAGTGACGATGAGATTGTCCTGTCCGCGGACACCACTGTTGCCTTGGGCCGCCGTATTCTGGGTAAGCCCGAAAATGCTGCCGAAGCGGCGCAGTTCCTTTATGCGTTGTCCGGACGCCGCCACCGCGTTGTAACGGCGGTGGCTGTGCGCCGGGGTGACAAGTTGTGGGAACGGGACGTGGTCACACGGGTGAAGATGAAGTCACTCAGCGATGCCGAGGTGAACGCCTATCTGGCCAGCGATGACTGGCGCGGCAAGGCGGGCGGCTATGCCATCCAAGGCCCGGCAGGCGCGTTCGTGCCGTGGATCAACGGCAGTTTCAGCGCGGTTGTGGGTCTGCCATTGGCCGAGACCGCGAACCTGCTCGTTGCAGCGGGCTATCCGCTTTACGGGGGTGAAGCATGAAGGGTCGTCTGATTGCGCTTGATCACATTGACGATCGTGAAGCAGCGGCGCTGATGGTGGATGGAGTGGTCGAAGACCTGTTCTTTGACACAGACCAGCCTGCGCCCGGAACGATTTATCGCGCCATTGTCGAACGTCCGATGAAGGGACAGGGCGGGATGTTCCTACGCACGCCCGACGGGTCGGCGTTTGTGCGGCAGGTCAAGGGTCTGTCCCCCGGGCAAACGCTGCTGGTTCAGGTCACCGGCTATGCCGAGCCAGGTAAGGCGATCCCGGTCACACATAAGGTGCTGTTCAAGAGCCGCTATGCCATCGTCACGCCTGATGCGCCGGGGATCAATGTGTCGCGCCGGATCAAGGACGAAGATGCGCGTGAAGAGCTGTTGGCAGTTGCGCATGACATCATGGACGAGGGTGATTTTGGTCTGATCCTGCGGTCTTCGTGCGAAGGGGCCGACGCGGGCGAGATTGCAGACGATATTGCGGCGATGGCCGATCTGGCTGCCAAGGTGATGGCAGATGCCACCGGCGACGCGGAAACGCTGACCCTGGGTGATGGGCCGCATCTGCTGGCATGGCGCGAATGGACAGACAAAGCCGAAATCGACAGCACCGATGGCAGTTTCGACAGGCACGGCATTCTTGATGTGCTTGACGGTTTGAAAGCCCGCGATGTGCCGCTGGGCGGTCCTGCGTCAATGGCGATCGAGCCCACGCGCGCCTTGGTGGCAGTGGATGTGAACACTGGCGGGGACACCAGCCCTGCGGCAGGGCTTAAGGCGAACCTCGCTGCGGTCAAAGACCTTCCACGCCAGTTGCGGCTGCGCGGGCTTGGTGGGCAGATCGTGATTGACCCGGCCCCGACGGCCAAGAAAGACCGCCGTCAGATCGAAAGCGCCCTGCGCGGCGCATTGAAACGCGACAGCGTGGAAACCGTCTTCGTGGGGTGGACTCCGCTGGGGCATATCGAGTTACAACGCAAACGTGACCGACTGTCCCTCAGCGAGGTGCTGATATGAGCTGCCCCATCTGCGGCAAGGAAACAGACGCCAAAGCCCGTCCATTCTGTTCCAAGCGGTGTGCCGATCTGGATTTGGCACGGTGGTTGAACGGCAATTACGCGGTGCCTTCAGACGACCCCGAAGACATCGAAGCGGCAATTGAAGCGGCTGAACAGGCGGCGGCGTCGTCCGATAAGCTGCACTAGCGTCTTGTCTCGACCGGTCGTCGTGATACGGCTTGGTCATGACGGCCGACACGACCTCACTTTTTGAACCTGTGATCCGCCCGGCGGGCCTGAATGGCGTGCTGGTGAGTTTCGGCGATGCCTTGTCCGAGCCGGGCAATCGCGCGGCCTTGGCTTTTGCTGAGGCGGTGGCGCGGGACGGGATCGACGGGGTCGAGGATTGTGCACCGTCGTTGGTGTCCGTCTTCGTGCAGTTCGACCCATTACATTTGGGGTTGGGCGCGTTGACCGCCAGACTGACCGATCTGTTGGCCGAGCGGGATTGGTACGCCGCTCCGATGCCCGACGGGCGGCGGTACATCCGTGTGCCGACGGTCTATGGCACCGATCTTGCGCCGCAACTGGAAGAGGCAGCACAGGCGGCTGGACTTTCGGTTTCGGACGCCATTTCCCAACTGTCTGACGCGCGGGTTCGGGTGCAGACCATCGGGTTCGCCCCCGGTCAGCCCTATCTGGGATTGTTGCCAGACGCGTGGGATATCCCGCGCCAGACGGCGTTGACCAAGGCGGTTCCCGGGGGGGCGTTGGTGGTGGCGATCCGGCAGTTCGTGCTTTTTTCGGGGTCGAGCCCAACGGGGTGGCGGCATATCGGTCAGACTCATCTGAAGCTGTTTCGACCCGCCAGCGATGCTCCGTTTTTCCTGCGCCCCGGCGATGAGGTGCAATTCGTGCAAGTCACGCCGGACGAGCTGGCGCGAAATGCAAACGATCCTGATGGTGGTGCCGTGATCGAGGCGATCCGATGATCCGTGCGCTCAAACTGCATCGCATTGCGCCGGGGGCCAGTGTGCAGGACAGGGGGCGCGTTGGATATCGCGCGTTTGGTGTATCGACCGGTGGCGCGGCGGATCCATTGGCGCTGGCGGAAGGGGCGGCGTTGTTGGCGCAATCGACTGACTGTGCCGCCTTGGAGCTGCCGGGATCGGGAGGCGTGTTCGAAGCGACCGCCGCTTTGCGCATTGCGCTGACGGGGGCTCCGATGCGGGCAGCGCTGGACGGTGTGCCATTGGTTTGGAACGCGTCGCATGCGATGCCCGCCGAGGCGCGGCTTGAGATCGGTGGCGCCACGTCAGGCAGCTATGGCTATCTGCATGTGGGGGGCGGGTTTGACCTGCCGCAGCAACTTGGGTCACGGTCGGCGCATTTGGCGGCGGGTATCGGTGCGGTGGTACAGGCAGGAGATACTTTGCCGATTGCCGAAGACCGGGGCCATGCGGTTGGGTTTTGCTTGCCATTGGACAATCGGTTCGACGGTGGCATGCTGCGGTTGATCCAGAGTTTCCAGACGGAATTGTTTGATGCCGCAACGCGCGAACGGTTTACCGACACCCCATTTAGCCGCGATGCGCGCGCCAACCGCATGGGCATGCGGCTTGATTCCGAAGGTGAGGGATTTGCCACCAGTGTGGGGCTGAACATTCTGTCGGAATCGATCCTGCCCGGCGATATTCAAATCACAGGGGACGGCACGCCCTATCTTCTATTGTGGGAAAGCCAGACAACCGGCGGTTATCCTAGAATCGCGACGGTGATTCCCGCCGATCTGCCACGTGCGGTGCAGACCCCTGCAGGGGGTGTGCTGCGGTTTCGCTTTGTGACCCGCGACGAGGCGCTGGAGGCAGAGCGGAAGCTGCGCGACCATCTGCGTGCTTTGCCAAAACTGCGCACGCCATTGGTGCGCGACCCGTCGCAGATCCGCGATCTGCTGAGGTATCAATTGATCAGTGGGGTCACGGCTGGTGAGTCCCAAGACGAACAGGAGTGAGCCATGCATGTCGATCTGAACGCGGATATGGGCGAAAGCTTTGGACCGTGGCCCATGGGGTCTGATGCTGCGCTGCTTGAGGTGATCACCTCGGCGAATGTCGCGTGTGGCTTTCATGCGGGTGACCCCGACGTGATGTCAAAGACGATGGGTTTGGCCGTGGCCAATAACGTTGGCATAGGCGCGCATCCCGGCTTTCCCGACTTGCAGGGCTTTGGGCGGCGACGAATGCATCTGAGCCATGACAATCTGCGAAATCTCGTGCGATATCAATTAGGTGCGGCGCAAGCGATGGCGGGCTCGGTCGGTGGCGAGGTGCGGCATCTGAAACTACACGGAGCACTGGCCAACATGGCATCCGAGGATGTGGCGATGGCGACGGCGTGTTACGAAGGGGCGCTGTCGGTCGACCCGGAGATCATCATCATGGTGCTGGCGGCGACTCAGCAACAGGATGCGGTCGAAGCGCTGGGATGTCGCTGGGCGGGCGAGATTTTCGCGGATCGGGCCTATAATGACGATGCGACCTTGGTGGACCGAAGCCTGCCGGGGGCCGTAATCCATGACGCGGATGTGGCCGGGCAGCGCATGGTCGACATGGTGAAAGCCGGAGCGATCATCACCGAAAGCGGCAAGCACATACCGGCGGCGGTTGATACCATCTGCCTGCATGGCGATGGCGCGACGGCGGTGCAAATTGCCCGCACGGTGCGCGGCGCTCTGGCCGATGCGGGCGTGACTTTACAACGGTTCGAGGGGCGTCAGGGCGCGATCAGCAAGACCTGAACATCTGCCACATTGGTGCCGGTGGCGCGGGTCATCAGCAGGTCGCCTGCCGCGGCAAGCGCTGCATAGCTGTCATTGTTCGCCAAAAGTGAGGTCACGTCCTGACCTGCGGCGTTCATCCGGGGCAGAGTGCCTGCGTCGACGACGCCACCTGCAGCGTCGGTTGGGCCATCGCGGCCATCGGTGCCGCCCGACAGGAAGACCCATTTGGCTGTAATGTCAGGAGCTTGGGCTGCAACGCGCAGGGCAAGTTCCTGATTGCGCCCGCCGCGCCCTGTGCCGCTGAGTTTGACCGTCGTTTCGCCACCAAAGAGCAGCGCTGTGGGCTCGGGGCGCGCGATCAATTCGGCCAGCACCTTGTGCGCGGCATCGCCGACGTCCCCGACCAATGCATCGCTGACGATCCGGGCACTGAGGCCGATGCTCTGCGCTTCGTCGAGCATGGCTTCGAGCGACAATCGGTTTGATCCGACAAGCGTGTTGGTGACCTTGGGCAAGGGGGCTGACGCCTTATCTTGCCCCTCGCTGAGATGGGTGCGAATCGATACAGGTGTTGCGTCCCATATCCCGGCGGATTTGAGTGTTTCTATTGCATCTTTGGCTGTTCCGATCGGGCTGACTGTGGGGCCTGAGGCAATCGCGCGCAGGTCATCGCCGATCACGTCGGATAGCAGGTACGCATAGACCGGGGCTGGCGCGGCCTGTTGGACGAAGCCCCCACCTTTGAGCAAGCTAACTTGTTGACGAACAAGGTTCATTTTTACGATGTCGAGCCCTGCCGAGAGCAACAAATCGTTTAGACGCGCCTTGTCGGTCAGGCTGACGCCCGGCGGTGGGGCGGGCAAGAGCGCAGAGCCGCCGCCAGAGATCAGCGCGACAACCCGGTCTTTCTCGGTCGCCTCGGACAAGAGTTCCATCACACGTTGCGCAGCACGTGCCCCAGCCTCGTCCGGGACAGGGTGCCCTGCGCGGAGGAGTTCCGCACCTTGCAGGGTGGCGTCGTTTTCGTGATGTGTGACCGCAAGAGCGGCATAGGGGTTGGGCATCGCCGCCAACGCTTCGCGCAACATCGCGGGCGCAGCTTTGCCGATGGCGATCAGGAATGTCCTGCCGTCGGGGTCTTGAGAAGGCAGGGGTGATTGGCCCAATCCGCGCCTGACAGCGTGCGCTGGGTCTGCGGCTGTCACGGCGGCATCGAACAAGAGCCGGGCCTTGGTGCGGAGCGTGTCGATCTCAATCATATCGAGATTAGGGCTGCAAATGCCATGAAAGTCAAATGCTTGCATGGGTATGCTCAAGCATCACTTTCAAATTAACTTTTGTGGATAAGTGGTGGGCGACCCTGGAATCGAACCAGGCGTGCGTCTCCGCGAGGGAGTTACAGTCCCCTGCCACACCTTGCGGCCTGTCGCCCACTTAACCAAAGACCCTGTCCTTGGCGTGAGCGGGTGATTACAATTGCCCCCTTGCGGCGTCAACAGGAAAATCCCATCAAGCGTCAGGTGCAAAATCGGCGATGTAGAAGGGGGCTGTCATGGTCAAAAAACCGAAATGGGTGGTGGCCAAGGAACAGTCCAAAAAGGCGTCTGCGGCCGAAACCGTGTGGCTGTTCGGCTTGCATGCCGTGCGCGACGCGCTGGTTAATCCAAACCGTGACAGATTGCGGCTGGTGGTGACGCGCAATGCGATGGACAAGTTGGCCGATGCCATCGAAGCCGCTGGAATCGAACCAGAAATGAGCGATCCGCGCAGGTTTGATGCGCCCATTGATCCGCAATCGGTGCATCAGGGCGCCGCGCTTGAGGTCAAGCCGCTGAACTGGGGGCGGTTGGAAGATGTCGCGCTTGGTGGGCCTGATGGCCCTCCGCGTGTTGTTATGCTCGACCGGGTGACTGATCCGCACAATGTTGGGGCGATTCTACGGTCGGCCGAAGTGTTCGGCGCATCGGCTGTGGTTGGAACCTTACACCACTCGGCACCGGAAACCGGCGCTTTGGCAAAAACCGCATCCGGCGCGTTGGAGCGTCAGCCCTATCTGCGGGAGCGCAACCTTGCGGATGCGATGGAGCGCTTGAGATCAATGGGTTACGTGATTTTCGGGCTGGATGGTGAGGCTGAACAGACAATTGATGACGCGATCGCGCCGGTCCGTGACAGACCGATTGCGTTGGTGCTTGGGGCTGAAGGGCCGGGGTTGCGGCCAAAAACAAAAGAGACCTGCGACGCACTGGTGAAAATCCCGTTTGCGCAGGGGTTCGGATCCCTGAATGTGTCGAATGCAGCTGCTGTGGCACTTTACGCCGCACGGGCGTGAACTTGCGGTCCGGGGGCTGCGCACCAATATTCCTGACGAAGGAGACGCCATGCCCCATGGAACGAAAATCGCGACCTGCTGCTATTGTGGAACCCGCGCAGCCCTTGTTCTAAAAGGGGAATCCCGGCATGAGCTAAGCTGTTCGGCCTGCGGTGCGCCGTTGCATGAGATGAAGATGCTCCGCGTCGAAGCGTCGGACAGGCCTGATGCACGGCAGCATCGGCACGCCAGCCGCCCGAAGACCGCTCCGGCCCCGTTTCCCGCGTGGGATCGTGATGCAAAAGGATCGAAGAAGAAAAAACTGAAAAAGCGCAAGACTCTGGCGCGGCGGTTTTTCGAAGAAGCGTTTGACGTGATCGAAGACATTTTCGACTGATCCGTACGTTTGGACAGTCGGATCTGTACGCTTCATGACGCTTGAATCCGGTTTTCGAAGGTTTTTCGTCGATTTGAGTGCAGTTCGATGTGAACCGTACAGGTAGCACTACCGCATCGTACGGGTCATCCGTACGGGACGTTGCACTGGTCAATTCCGACGCTGTGTTTTAAGTGCCCAAGGGCAATGACGGAGGTCCGCGTGACGACATTTGAAACCCCGGGTCCGGTTGAGGAAAACTGGAAAGACGCCATTTCTTCGGTCGAAGAGATCATCGAAGATGCGCGCAACGGTAAAATGTTCATTCTTGTCGATCACGAAGATCGCGAGAACGAAGGCGATCTGGTGATTCCCGCGCAATGGGCGACGCCGGACGTGATCAACTTCATGGCGACCCACGGGCGCGGGCTGATCTGTCTTGCGATGACCTCGAAGCGGATCGAGGAGCTGGGGCTTCAGCTCATGTCGACCAACAATTCGTCGCGGCACGAGACGGCGTTCACCGTGTCCATCGAAGCGCGTGAAGGGGTGACCACTGGTATTTCGGCGGCTGATCGGGCGCGGACGGTGTCCGTGGCCATCGACGGCACCAAGAGCGCGCAGGACATCGCGACGCCGGGGCATGTGTTCCCGTTGCGGGCAAAAGACGGCGGTGTTTTGGTGCGGGCGGGCCATACCGAGGCGGCGGTGGATGTGTCGCGTCTGGCAGGGCTGAACGCGGCGGGTGTGATCTGCGAGATCATGAACGAAGACGGGTCAATGTCCCGTTTGCCGGAACTTGTCGCTTTTGCGCAGCGGCACAACCTCAAGATCGGGACAATCAGCGACCTGATCGCCTATCGCCGCCGCAACGATAATCTCGTGCGGGTGCGCAAAGAGGAGACCATCACCTCGGAATTCGGCGGTGACTGGCAGATGCGGATTTACACCGACGAGACCCATGGAGATGAGCATATCGTGCTGACCAAGGGCGATCTGTCGGGCGATGATCCGGTGCTGGTGCGGATGCACGCGCTGGACCCGATGTTGGACGTCGTTGGCACCGGTCCCAAGGGGCGTGCGGACGAATTCCAAGACGCAATGCAGGCGGTTGCGGCTGAGGGCAGGGGCGTTGTCGTGCTGCTGCGCGACACATCCATGAAGCTGGATGTCGGGGACGAGGTGTCGCCCAAGACGCTGCGCCAATACGGGCTGGGGGCACAGATTCTGTCATCGCTTGGGTTGTCGAAACTGACGCTGCTGACGAATTCGCCGACGCCGAAAGTGGTCGGTTTGGACGCTTACGGCCTTGAAATCGTTGGAACACGCAAAATTTCGGAGTTGGGCTGATGGCGGCATCTGTTGAACACTACACGCTGGCGAGACCGGCATTCGACAAGCCTGTTAAGCTTTTGATAGTGGTTGCACCCTATTACAAGGATATCGCGGATCAGTTGATCGCTGGGGCGCGGGCCGAGATCGAGGCATGTGGCGGCACACATGAACTGGTCGAGGTGCCCGGCGCGCTGGAGGTCCCGACGGCGATCAGCATTGCAGAACGCATGTCGAATTTCGATGGCTATGTTGCCTTGGGCTGTATCGTTCGTGGTGAAACCACGCATTACGATACGGTCTGCAATGACAGCTCGCGTGGGTTGACCCTGCTTGGGCTGCAGGGGCTGTGCATCGGCAATGGCATCCTGACGGTCGAGAACATGGCACAGGCCGAAGTGCGGGCGCAGGCGGATGGGCAAAACAAAGGCGGCGGGGCTGCGGCTGCCGCCTTGCACCTAATCGCTCTCAGCCGTAAATGGGGCTCTGCCCGTAAGGGTGTGGGATTTGTTCCTGCAAAAGACGAGTACCAGATTGCTGGTGACACGAAGGACCCGAACATCGCATGAGCCAAGCTTCCAAGCCGCCTAAAAAGGTGGATGAGAAACGCCGGAAACGATCTGCATCACGGCTTTATGCCGTGCAAGCTCTGTTCCAGATGGAGCAGTCCGGTCAGTCAGTGGACAAGGTCGCGGTGGAGTTCCTCGACCATCGGTTTGGTTTGGCGCAGGAAGACGGCGAAGAACTGGTCGAGGGGGACGTGGATCTGTTCCGTCGGATCACCGACGAGGCGGTGAACTGGCAGGCCAAGATCGACCAGATGACCGACAGGGGGCTGGTGGCGAAATGGCCCATCGCGCGGATCGACCCGACGTTGCGCGCACTGTTCCGCGCGGCAGGGGCCGAGTTTGTTGCGACGGAAACGCCGCCCAAAGTGATAATCAACGAATACGTGGACGTGGCGCGGGCGTTTTTTCCCGAGGGCAAGGAAGCGCAATTCGTGAATGCGGTTCTGGACCACATGGCGCGCGAGGCACGGCCAGAGGCGTTCTGATCTAAGGGTGCGCGGATTGAGCGCTTTGATCTGTCTGCCAAGCGACCTACCTTAATATCAGAAACGCGAGGTGGACTATGCCTGACCTGATTAAGATGTATATCCGCCAGACGGCCGTCGGGTTTGCCCTGTCCGCCGTGTTTGTAACGCTTTTGCTGTATTTCAACGTGGTCAATCTTTGGCATTTGGTAACGCATACTGATGTCGGGTTTTTGGCGGTTTTTCTGCTGTGGCTGTTCAACGGAATCGTCTTTGCCGGTGTGCAATTCGGCATCAGCATCATGCTGATGAAATATGACGATGAAGACGACGATGACGACGACCATCGCGGCATGCCGATCGGGCTGACCCCGATCCGCGTCGAAGCGACGGCTTCGCGCGGCAATGTTCGCAATTTTCAAAGAAGATAAGCGGCGGGAACCACGGCAACCGTGCGGTTCTCTCATTCCCGAGGACCTGTATGTACAGGTGGGCGTCAGGTAACCGGACCAGGGCCCAGACAGAGCCAACTCCCTCGGAATTGCTTAAGGCCACCGGAATGCAACCTGTCACGAGAAGCGTAGAAACCCGCCTGTGAATCAGGTAGGCGCGATACAGGGTTCTGACAAGGGGTATTTCGGGTCAGACGCGCAGATCTCTTGATTTTTGTTCACACTTTGTTCATGTATGCTGGGTATGACCTTCTTACCTGATCAGCGTATCGGCACAGGTGCCGATTTACAGCCCGGACAAGTTCTGGCGCGGGGGGTGTGCCGCCACCTTGCCAGCCATGGCTTTTCGGTGATCGAGGAATTCGTGCCGGAGCGTGGCCTGCGGGTCGATGTGATGGCGTTGGGGCCGAAAGGCGAGATCTGGATCGTCGAATGCAAATCCTCGCGGGCGGATTTTCAGTCGGATCAGAAATGGGAGGGCTATCTGGACTGGTGTGACAGGTATTTCTGGGCGGTCGATCTGAACTTCCCGTCCGAGCTGTTGCCGGTGGAAAGCGGGCTGATCATCGCGGATGGCTATGATGCGGAAATCGTGCGGATGTCGCCTGAGGATAAACTGGCCGGTGCGAGACGGAACGCGCTGATCCGTAAATTCGCGACCCATGCGGCGCGACGGCTGCATGCGCTGCGCGACCCAGAGGCGCAATTAAGCGCCTGGGCTTAGGAGCGTTTGAGCGGGTTACTTGCGGCTCGGCTTGACCTTGCGAGCTGCGGTGGTGGCAAGTTTGATTTCCTCGGCGATCTCGTCGGCCTCTTCGGGCGAGAAATCCATTGGGATCTCAATCCCATCAGCCAGAATGAACAGGCGCACCATGCCGAGATCGGTTGGTCCGATTTGCAAATTGGCTTCGATGTCGCGTTCGGTATTGATGCCCATGACAGGTCTCCGGCGGGTTGCTGGTCAAGACACGGGCCATAGCGCCGGGGGGCTTGTTTTGCAAGGTGGTGCCGATGCAGAGTGCAGCCATGTCTGACCAGGTGATCCTGCGCTGCTATGGGCCCGGCGATTTCGACTGGCTGGTCGACCTGCATGGCCGCCATTATGCCGAGGCAGAGGGATTTGACGCCACGTTCGCGCCGCTGGTCGCCTCGATTCTGCGGGATTTCGAAGCGCAGCACGATCCGGCCTATGAGCGCGGCTGGGTTGCAGAACGAAACGGGGCGCGGTTGGGCAGCATCTTTTGCGTAAAGCTGGATGACCGGACAGCCAAGCTGCGGCTGTTCATTCTGGCCCCCGAGGCGCGGGGGATCGGTTTGGGCAAGCGGATGCTGGAGAGCTGCACGGGATTCGCGCGCGCGTGCAGGTACGAAAGCATGCAACTTTGGACGCATGAAAGCCATGAAGCGGCCTGTGCCCTGTACCGCGCGAACGGCTGGCACTGCACATCGTCCAAACCGGTGCACAGCTTTGGTGTCGATCTGGTGGAACAGGCGTGGGAAGTCACGTTGTAGCGGCAGATGGGTCTTGCAAAGGCCGGAACCTGCCGTTATTTCGCCCCTCAGTGCCGACATAGCTCAGTAGGTTAGAGCGCTTGATTGTGGATCAAGAGGTCCCCCGTTCGAGCCGGGGTGTCGGTACCATCCTCACTTTGTTTCGATATCGATGGTCTGGAGCAGGCGGCCTGTGTCGCGGGCGAAGATCAGGATTTGGTCGTCATCGGTCACCACGGCGTACCAGTTGCGCGCTTGGGTGAAGGCGGTGGCGGTGGTGCCGCCCGGCAGGGTGATCGTATCGGGCAGGGGTGTGGCACTTTGATTGTAGCGGATGACAATCAGCGCCACGATGAGTATGACCCCCCCGATCATAGTTGCGGTCAGGACCGTCACCAGTCGCCGCAGGAAACGCAGGTTGGCCGGTTCGGGGACCTGATCTTGAGGGGCGTTGTCCATGTCTGACTCCATTTTGCGTGTGACCATCGGGGCCGAGCCGCCGCCACGTCTTGATAAGGCCTTGGCGCGTGACGTGCCAGAGGAGGCGGCGCTGTCGCGCACGCGGCTTTCCAAGTTGATCGACGAGGGCGCGGTGCGTCGTTCGGGTGAGGTGGTGAGCAACCCCAAAGCCAGTGTGGCCGAAGGAGACGTGATCGAGATCGCGGTGCCCGAAGTGGCTGAAAGCCATATCGAGGCGGAAGATCTGCCTTTGGACGTGCGTTACGAGGACGACGATCTGATCGTGGTCATGAAACCTGCGGGCATGGTGGTCCATCCCGCACCTGGCACGCCGTCGGGCACGCTGGTCAATGCGCTGTTGCACCATTTCGGCGGCAAGCTGTCCGGGGTGGGCGGCGTTGGGCGACCGGGGATCGTGCACCGGATCGACAAGGACACCAGCGGTCTGTTGGTGATTGCCAAGTCGGACCGGGCGCATCACGGGCTGGCGGACCAGTTTGCGGCGCATAGTGTCGAACGGCTGTATCAGGCGCTGGTGCATGGGCATCCCGATCCGGGTGATCCGAGATTGCGCGGCGTGCGCGGTGTGTCGATCGAACCGGGGGCGGTGATCAAGATCACCAGTGATCTGGCGCGGCACAAGACCGACCGGCAAAAGCAGGCGGTGTTCTTTGGGCACGGCAAGCACGCAATTACGCGGGCGCGGGTGCTTGAGGTCTATGGAGTTCCGGCGCAGGTGTCGTTGGTGGAGTGTCGGCTTGAAACCGGGCGCACTCATCAGATCAGGGTGCATATGGCGCATGCAGGACACGGGCTGATTGGCGACCCGGTCTATGGCGGGCGGCGCAAGGTGGCCAAAGGGGCATTGCCGGATGCGGCGATGGCGTTGTTGGCCGGGTTCGACCGTCAGGCGCTGCACGCGGCTGTTCTTGGATTTGACCACCCGGTGAGCGGTGAAACCATCCGCTGTGAGGCCGCGTTACCCACGGACATGGATGATCTGATCACAAGTTTGCGTGGCTGAAACAATCGTCCCATGTGCGTGAGCGCACTGACATGGCGCTTACAACTGCGTCTGTGTGCGTTAAATTAGATTTAACGAAACGCAGATACTTGAAATTTTCGGGCGGCTTCCCAAATTGGATGTTAAGCCCGTAAACATTGGAGGGACAAGGGTATGGCCAATTATGCGAATCTCCCGGCCCCGTCACCGGAAGCTGGACTGAGCCGCTACTTGCAGGAGATCCGGAAGTTTCCGCTTCTGGAACCGGAAGAAGAGTACATGCTCGCCAAGCGTTGGGTTGAGCAGGAGGACACGCAAGCGGCGCACCGGATGGTCACAAGCCACCTGCGCCTCGCGGCGAAGATTGCGATGGGCTATCGCGGTTACGGGTTGCCTCAGGCCGAGGTGATTTCCGAAGCCAATGTCGGACTGATGCAGGCGGTCAAACGGTTCGATCCTGAAAAGGGTTTCCGTCTGGCAACCTATGCGATGTGGTGGATTCGCGCCTCGATTCAGGAATACATCCTGCGGTCGTGGTCGCTGGTGAAGCTGGGCACGACAAGCGCGCAGAAAAAGCTGTTTTTTAACCTTCGCAAGGCGAAGTCGCGCATTGGTGCGCTGGAAGACGGTGATCTGCGTCCCGAACACGTGGCCAAGATCGCGCACGATCTAGGTGTGAACGAAGACGAGGTCATTTCGATGAACCGGCGTCTGTCGGGCGGTGATGCTTCGTTGAATGCGACGGTCGGGTCCGAAGGCGAAGGCACGATGCAGTGGCAGGATTGGCTCGAGGATGAGAGCGCCGATCAGGCTGGAGACTATGAAGAGCGCGACGAGCTTGAGGCGCGCCGGGCGATGCTGGTGCAGGCCATGGATGTGTTGAATGACCGCGAGAAGGACATTCTGACACAACGGCGTCTGGCGGAGAAGCCGGTCACTCTTGAAGATCTGTCGGGCCAGTATGACGTGAGCCGCGAGCGGATTCGTCAGATCGAAGTCCGAGCGTTCGAGAAATTGCAGAAGCGGATGCGTGATCTGGCCAAGGAACAGGGTTTGTTGGCTGCGATCTAAGCGAGCCACGCGGTTGAAGAATGGAAACGCCGGGCCTGTGCCCGGCGTTTTTTCGTGTTAGGCCGAAGCAAACAGACAGGAGGGCTTTGGCATGACAGAGGTGCGATGGGGTATTCTTGGGGCGGCGAAGTTCGCCCGCGAGCAGATGGCCCCGGCGATACATGCTGCGCGGCACTCGCGTTTGGCAGTGCTGGCAACATCTGATCCTGCGAAGTCCGCGCCGTTTCAGGAGATGGATGGCGCTTTGCGCGTGGTGGACAGCTATGAGGCGGTGCTGGCCGATCCAAATGTCGATGCGGTTTATATCCCGCTGCCCAATTCGCTGCATGTGGAGTGGACACGACGGGCGCTTGAGGCGGGCAAGCATGTGTTGTGCGAAAAGCCGATTGCGATGCGCGCGGATGAGATTGACGGGTTGATCGCCTTGCGGGACCAGACCGGGTTGGTGGCGGCAGAGGCTTATATGATTGTGCATCACCCGCAATGGCAGCAGGTGCGTGACTGGGTGAAGGGCGGGGCTATTGGTGACTTGCGTCGGGTCAATGCGACCTTCACCTATGACAATTCCAGTGATCCGGGGAACATCCGCAACGCGGTTGAAACCGGTGGTGGCAGTTTGCCGGATATCGGGGTCTATACGCTGGGCTGCACGCGGTATGTGACCGGGCAAGAGCCTGAGGCGGTGCTGTTTGCCGACATTCGGCGCGAGAGCGGTGTCGAGGTTCGGGCCGAGGCGATGGTTCAGTTCGACGGGTTTACGCTGACTTCTCTCACCTCGATGCGGATGCTGCGCTATCAGTCAGTGACGTTTCAGGGGACGGACGGGGTGATCGAAGTGCCGGTGCCGTTCAATCCGCTGGGTTATGGCGATGCCGAGGTGCGGCTGATGCGGAAATCCGGTCCGGTCGAGGTGTGCCGGTATCCTGGGGTGAACCAGTATGTGCGGCAGGTCGAGGCCTTTGGCGCTGCGGTACGTGGAGAGGCGGAGTATCCCTGTCCGTTGGAGTTCAGCCAAGGCACGCAAGCTTTGATCGACATGATCTGGGAGGCGGAGCGCTGACCGGGCGGGTTTTTTGGGGTGGAACGAAAAAGGGCTGATCCGAAGATCAGCCCTTTTGCATTAAGCGGCGTTGGTGTTCGCCGGTTTGGATTTCTTGCCCTTGTTGCGGTCGCCAGCATTGCTGTCGATGAAATCAAGCACGAGGGGGCGGATGTTGTTTCGCCAGCTTTTGCCAGCGAAGATACCGTAGTGACCGGCACCGGGTTCGACATGGCTTGCCTTCATGTCATCGGGCAGGCTGGTGCAGAGATTCAGGGCCGCAAGGCATTGGCCGGGCGCGGAGATGTCGTCTTTCTCGCCCTCGACTGTCTTGACGGCGACCTTGGTGATCGCTCCGAAATCGACCTTATGTCCAGCGACGACAAATTCGTTCTTCGCAATCTCGCGCTTCTTGAAGATGCGGTCGACGGTGGAGAGGTAGAATTCGGCGGGCATGTCCATGACAGCCAGATATTCGTCGTAGAAGCGGTTGTGCGGATCGTGGTCCGACGCATCGCCGCGCATCACATTCTGGATTTGCTCTGAAAACGCGCTCGCATGACGTTCGCCGTTCATCGAAATGAACGAAGCCAACTGCAAGAGGCCCGGATAGACCATGCGGCCGACGCCTTTGTACTTGAAGCCAACACGCTGGATCATCGTTTCCTCGAGCTGGCCCATGGTCACCCGTGCACCAAAATCGGTCACGTCTGTCGGGGTCGCATCGGGGTCGACCGGGCCGCCGATCAGGGTCAGCGAGCGCGGTTGCGCGTCCGGGTCCAGTTCGGCCAGATAGGCCGTGGCAGCAAGGGTCAGCGGCACCGGCTGGCACACGGCGACGACATTTGTGTCGGGGCCCAGCTCGCGCATGAACTCCATCAGGTAGAGGGTGTAATCCTCGACATCGAACTTGCCGGCGCTGACGGGAATGTCGCGGGCGTTGTGCCAATCTGTCACGTAAACTTCGCAGTTCACGATTAGGGATTTGACGGTCGAACGGAGGAGCGTTGCATAGTGACCGGACATCGGCGCCACCAGCAGGATTTTGCGGGGCTGTTCCTCGCGGCCGACAACGTCGAAATGGATCAGGTCACCGAAGGGACGTTCGACTATAGTCTTAACGTCGACAAGGTGATCCTTGCCGTCTTCGTGGGTGAATGTCCGAATCCCCCAGTCAGGTTTGGCGACCATCCGTTCGAACGTGCGTTCGGTCACTTCACCCCAAGCGGCCATCCATTGCATGCCGGGGTTCGGAAGCATTGCCCAGGCGGGATAAGACGCCATAGTGCGCGCTGTCGCGCCAAGCCATTGATTTGTATTGCGAAACGTTTCCATGAGATCGTAGGTCATCATGTAGCGCATAGAGGCGTCTCCTTAAGCTTAACCCGGCAACCGGGCCAATTCGTCGCTTTGCCTCCCACCGCAGGCGACTGTATTCTGCATAGCAGCATGAATAGGGGGGAAAGTTGGCCATGACAACTAACGACGTTGCCGCACCGGAAATGAGCGCGGAACTTGAGGCCAATTTGCAAAAGATCGAAACGCTGTCACAGCGTCTCGTTTCGGCCCTGTCGCATAAAAAGCAGATCAACCCGGCGCTGCACGGGCCGGACGCCATGCTGTACGGGAAGGCGTTGCAGGGCTACTGGCAGGAGTGGATGCACAACCCTGCCAAGATCCTCGAACATCAGATCGAGTATTGGGGCAAGTCGGTCACGCATTATGTCGAGGCGCAGCAGGCGCTGGCCAAGGGCAAGTTGCAGCCGCCCGAAGATCCCGGCCCCAAGGATCGCCGATTCAAGAACCCGCTTTGGGACGAACATCCGTATTTCAACTTCATCAAGCAGCAATACCTCATCAACTCCGAAGCGATCCACAACGCGGTAGAAGATATCGAGGACATGGACAGCACCGAGAAGAAGCGCTTGCGGTTTTTCGCGCATCAGATCGTGGACATGTTCGCGCCTACCAACTTCTTTGCCACCAACCCCGATGCTTTGCAGAAGGCGCTTGAGACCGAGGGTGAGAGCCTTGTCAAAGGGCTTGAGAACCTTGTCGCGGATCTGGAAGCGAACAATGGCGAACTGGTCGTGCGTCTTGCCGATGAGGGCGCATTCGAGATCGGGACCAACATCGCCACTGCCGAGGGCGAGGTGATCTATCGCAATCACATGATGGAAGTGATCCAATACAAACCGACCACTGAAAAGGTGCGTGAGACGCCCATCATCCTGTTTCCGCCCTGGATCAACAAGTTCTACATTCTGGACCTGAAGCCGGAAAATTCGTTCATCCGTTGGGTGGTCGATCAGGGATACACACTGTTCGTTGTCAGCTGGATCAACCCGGACGAGTCCTACAAGGATGTCGGTCTTGATACGTATATCGAAGACGGGTATCTGCGGGTGATCGAAGAGGTGAAATCCATCTGCGATGTCGATAAGGTCAATACCATCGGCTATTGCATCGCGGGCACCACGCTGAGCCTGACGCTTTCTTTGCTGAAGCAGCGAGGCGACAATTCGATCAAGTCCGCCACGTTCTTTACCACCCTGACCGATTTCGGGGATCAGGGAGAGTTCACACCGTTTCTGCAGAACGATTTTATCGATGGGATCGAATCCGAGATCGGCGATACCGGGATGCTCAAGTCATTTATCATGGCGCGGACGTTCAGCTTTTTGCGGTCGAACGACCTGATCTACGGTCCCGCCATCAAGAGCTACATGATGGGAGAGACACCGCCAGCGTTTGATTTGCTTTACTGGAATGGCGACGGAGCCAACCTGCCGGGACGGATGGCGATTCAGTATCTGCGCGGGCTGTGCCAGTCCAACAAGTTTGCCGAAGGCGATTTCGAGTTAATGGGGCACACACTGTCGCTGCGCGATGTGGACGTTCCGCTGTGTTCGATTGCCTGCGAGACCGATCACATTGCGGCGTGGAAGGATTGCTATCGCGGCGTTCAGGCGATGGGGTCGAAATCCAAGCATTTCATCCTCTCCGAGTCGGGTCACATCGCGGGAATCGTGAACCCACCGACCAAAAACAAGTACGGTCGTTACACGAATGATGACCTGTCCTTGCCATCGGACGATTGGAAATCGTCAGCGAATTACACCGAGGGATCATGGTGGCCGGTTTGGGAAAAGTGGATGGCGAAACGGGCGGGGAAATGGGTTAAGGCGCGGGAAGTAGGGGATAAATCCCACCCGCCTTTGGCACCCGCACCCGGCACTTATGTGTTGACCAAGGCGCGCGCCTGACCTGTAGCTGACGCTTGGTCAAAGAAATTTGCTGCACTGCAGAAAAAGACTTGAAATGCTGCACTGCAGCATGTATATATTCGTCATCTGCACAAGACAGCGGGGTGGGCCCGCCGAGCAGGAAAGGATTTGAGACAATGGCTAAGACACCCGACATGACAGCGACCATGAAAGAAATGATGGGCGCGTTCCCGGTTGACACGAAAGCAATGGAAGACGCTTTCAAAACAACAGCAACTCTGAACGAGAAGCTGTCCCACGTTGCAATCGAAGCGGCTGACAAGTCGGCTGAGATTTCCGCAAAGTGGACCAAAGACACCCTCGCCAAGCTGGGCGAAATGTCCAAGGCGAAAACAGAGCCGGCAGACTATGCCAAGGCGATGACCGATTTCGCTTCCGCTCAGGCTGAAGTTGCTGCCGAAAACATGGCCGCATTCGCCGAGATCGCGAAGAAAGTCCAGATGGACACAGTTGAGCTGATGATGGCCGCAGGCAAGGACCTCTCCGAGGACGCAACTGCCGCAGTCAAGAAAGCAACGGCTGACGTGACAACAGCTGCCAAGAAGGCAACTGCTGCTGCGAAGTAAGCTTTAGGGATTAGCGTTCTCTCCTCCCAAATTGGAACGCTATATTCTGGCCGGGCTCCTTGTGAGTCCGGCCTTTTTTGTGTCCACGCCCTGTCACCAGTGCTTTCTTTTTGTGCTGCATATGCTTAGGCTACAATGCAGCGAAGATAACGGGGGAGGGGACACCTTGGCCGAAGACCAAAATCCGCTTTTGATTAAGCGCTACGCGAGCCGACGTCTCTACAATACCGAAACATCCGATTACGTGACCTTGGAAGACATCGCTGGCTTTATCCGAGGCGGGCGCGAGGTCAAGATCGTGGATCTCAAGTCTGGGGATGACCTGACGCGTCAGTACCTTTTGCAGATCATCGCCGAGCACGAAAGCCGTGGCGAAAGCGTGCTGCCGACCAATGTGCTCAACGATCTGGTGCGCAGCTACACCACCACCGCCACCAGTGCCGTTCCGCAATTCCTTGCCGCCAGTTTCGAGATGTTCCGCGACAGTCAGTCGAAGTGGATGGAGAACATGGGCAAGGCCAACCCGATGTCGGGTGTGCCGGGCTTTGAGGCCATTCAGGCGCAGCAAGAGGCGTTTCTCAAGGCAATGACCGGCGGCATGTCGAGCAATTGGTCCGGCCCGTCGCAAGACGATGGTGGTGCCAAGCCGCCTTCCAAAGCGGCAGAGGCTTCATCGGGGACCGATGATCTGGACGCAATCAAAACCCAGTTGGCCGAGCTTCAGAAAAAGCTGTCGAAGCTCGACAAGTGATCAGGCTGTCGCCTGCACGGGCGGGCGCATGACGTGATCAACGGCGGACAATATGACGTCCGCCACCGCATCACATTCCGCCACAGTCAGCCGCGCTGGCAGGCGACAATCGCAAGCGCGCGACAACATCATCCGTGTCTTGGGCAGGGCGGGTGCGGGTCCAAGGAACTCCCAATTCCAGAACGCGCGGGCATTGTCGGTGCTGCGCCCAAAGATCTGAATTGCCACTCCCATCGCCTTGGCGGTCTCGACAAAGGCATCCACATCGGCGTCTGTCATGTCACACAGGGTGAACTGGAGCGAATCCGGCGCACGGTCTTCCTGCGGAAGCGACGGCGGCACGGTGATCCAAGGTGACTGGTCAAGTCGGGCGGCCACGTGATCATGGTTGCGGCGGCCATCGCGCACTCGGCGGTCCAGTTCTGCCAGTTGCGGACGGATCACCGCGGCCGACAGGTTCGACAGGCGCAGGTTATAAAGCGGCAGCTTATTCTGCCACTTGGCAAAGGCGTCGTGCAGGACAGGGTGTTTCTTCCAATTGTGTTCGTACGCGCCCGACAGGATCACCGCGCGGGCGATCAGGTCGGCATCGTCGGTCAGAAGGATACCCCCTTCGCCTGCGTTGAGCATCTTGTAGCTTTGAAAGCTGAAACAGCCGACATGCCCCAGTGTGCCGATCCGTTGCCCGTTCCAGCGGGTGCCAAGCGAATGCGCTGCGTCTTCGATCACCGGAATGCCGCGGTCGTTGGCCAGCGTCAGGATCGCGTCCATATCTGACGTATGTCCCCGCATGTGGCTGATCATCACGGCCTCGACATCGTCGATCTTGGCTTCGAAATCGGCAATGTCGATGCGGTAGCTGCCATCCACTTCGCATAGCACAGGCACGCAATCGGCATGTACGATCGAGGACGGCACGGCGGCAAAGGTGAAAGCCGGGATCAGGACGCGTGCGTCGCGTGGCAGGCCAAGCGCCTTGAGCGACAGGAACAACGCGGCGGAACAGCTGCTGACCGCCAGCGCGTATTTTGCGCCCATCATCGCGGCGAATTCTTCCTCGAGCACAGATACGGGCGCGCCTTCAGCGGCGGTGTAGCGGAACAGGTCACCCGATTGCAGCAGGCGGTCGATCTCGTGCCGGGCGGCTTCGGGGATGGGTTCTGCGTCATGCATGTTCGGAAGGTCTGCCATGGCTGCGCCTCTTATTTGTCCTGTGTCCAGCATACGCGCTGTCACGTCAGTATGACAGAGGTATGACAGGTTATGCGCGTGTCGAGGGTCAGACGCCAAGACGGTCGCGCATCGCGTACCACGACATGGCGAGTTTCAGGATGGGGGTGCGCATGATGCCGCCTCCGGGGAAAGGCGTGTGCGGCACCGTGTTGAACGCGGCAAAGCCTTCGGACGGACCACGCGTGGCCTCGGCCAGCAGCTTGCCCGCTTGGATTGCGTTGCCGACGCCATGACCGGAATACCCCGAGGCCGACAGGATGTTGGGACGCACCCGCGCGAGGTAGGGCATCCGCTTGATCGTGATCGCCAAGGTGCCGCCCCAAGCATAGTCGATGGGCACATCACGCAGATGCGGAAAGATCACCGACATCGGTTTGCGCACAAGCGCGGGGATGTCCGACGGGAAGCGGTAGCCGTAGGTTTCGCCGCCGCCGAACAACAGACGGTTGTCGTGAGTCACGCGGAAGTAGTTGACGACAAAGCGGGAATCTGCAACGGCCACGTCCTGCGTCAACACCTTTGCGGCGTCGTTGCCCAAGGGTTCTGTGGCCACGACATAGTTGTTGATTGGCATCACCCGTGCTGTCACCTGCCGATCAAGCCCGCCCAGATACCCGTTGCCGGCAAGGATAACGTGATCGGCGATCACATGACCTGCATCGGTGCGCACCGTGACCTTTGGCCCGTGCCGGATGTCATGCACATGGCTGCGCTCGTGAATGCGCGCGCCAGCCTTTGCGGCAGCCTCGGCCAGACCAAGCGCCAGCCGCAGCGGGTGCAGATGCGCCGCCCCCATATCAAGCGTGCCGCCGATGTAGTCGGGCGACGGACAGAGTGCATTGAAGGCATCACGGTCGAGCGATTTGATCTGGGTGTAGCCATAGCGCTTTTGCAGGTGTTCGGCATAGTCGTGCAGGTCGGTCACATCCGCCGGGCGCGACGCGGCCCAGGAGATGCCGTCTTTGAGATAGCAATCGATGCCGTGTTTCGCGATCAAACTGCGCACCAGCGCTTTCGCGTCCTCACCCAAGTCCCACAGCAGGCGCGCGGTGTCCGACCCAACCATTTTTTCCAGCGTGATTTGGTCCTGCCGCTGCCCCGACCCCAACTGTCCACCATTGCGTCCGGACGCCCCAAAGCCCACGCGGTGTGCATCAAGCAGCACCACATCCATGCCCATCTCGGCCAGATGCAGTGCCGCCGACAGGCCGGTATACCCACCGCCAACGATACAGACATCGGCGCGGGTTTCGCCTTGCAACGGGGCAAACGGCGCAAGCGGGGTCGCTGTCGCGGCGTACCAGCTTTGGGGATAGGCCCCACGGGTGTCATTGCTGAACAAAAGGTTCACAGCGTGGTCCTGATCTTCTTCTTTTTCCAAATATGCCGGGGAGCGCGAGGGGCAGAGCCCCTCGCATCGGTCGGACCGGATGCGCCGGTCCGAACCCTTTGGGTCAGACGTTGAGCAGCAGGTGCTCGCGCTCCCACGGGCTGATCACCTGCAGGAATTCCTCGTACTCGGTACGTTTGACGATCGAATAAACGCGGCAGAACTCCTCGCCGAGGATCTCGTGCAATTCCGTCGCCTCTTCGAACACCTGAAGCGCCTGTCCAAGAACCTGCGGAATGTCCGCTTCGCCCTCATAGGCGTCTTTCTTAAGTGGCTTGGACGGCCATTTTTCGTTCATCAGGCCAAGATACCCACAGGCCAAAGACGCGGCGATCCCGAGATAGGGGTTACAGTCCATCCCGGCGAGCCGATTTTCGACCCGGCGGCTGGCTGGGCCCGACAGGGGGATGCGGATGCCCGTGGTGCGGTTGTCGCGGCCCCAGGCAAGGTTGATGGGGGCGGCGTGTTCTTTCACGTAGCGGCGGTAGCTGTTCACGTAAGGCGCGAGCACAGCGATCGCGGCTGGCGTATAGGTCTGAAGGCCACCGATGAAGTGGAAGAACGCGTCGGTTTCGCCGCCCTGAGGACCGGAGAAGATGTTACGCCCGGTTTCGATATCCATGATCGAATGGTGGATATGCATGGCGCTGCCGGGTTCGTTCTCAATCGGTTTCGCCATGAAGGTGGCAAAGCAGTCGTGGCGCAGGGCGGCTTCACGAATCAGGCGTTTGAAGTAGAACACCTCATCAGCCAGCTTGACCGGATCGCCGTGGCGCAGGTTGATTTCAAGCTGGCCTGCACCGCCTTCCTGCGTGATGCCGTCGATCTCGAAACCTTGGGCTTCGGCAAAGTCGTAGATGTCGTCGATGACGGGACCGAATTCATCGACGGCGGTCATGCTATAGGCCTGACGCGCGGCCGCCGGGCGTCCCGAGCGGCCCATCATCGGCTCGATCGGTTTCGCGGGATCGAGGTTGCGCGCGGTCAGGAAGAATTCCATCTCGGGTGCGACCACCGGTTCCCAGCCTTGCTGACGATACAGATCGACCACGCGTTTGAGCACGTTGCGCGGGGCATAAGGCACCGGCTTGCCCTTGCGGTCATAAGCATCGTGGATCACCTGAAGCGTCCAGTCGCCTGTCCAGGGTGCTGCGGTGGCGGTGCTCATGTCGGGGCGCAGGATCATGTCGCGTTCGATGAAACCGCCATCGTCTTCGTCGGCCGCTTCGCCCCAATCGCCGGTGATGGTCTGGAAAAAGATCGAATCCGGCAGGTGGAAATATTCCTGACGGGCAAATTTCGAGGCGGGTACGGCTTTGCCGCGGGCGATGCCGGGCAGGTCGGCGATGATACATTCGACCTCGTCGAGCCGTCGCCCTTCAAGAAAGGCGCGGGCGGAGTCGGGGAGACTGTCTGTCCAGTCGGTCATGCGATGGTTCCTTCGCGGAAGAATTGGGCGAATTGGTCGGCCATGCGCCCATTGTCGAGCGGTCGGCCCATGCGGCTGCGGGCGTCCTGCATCAGGTTGTCAGGGACCACGCCTTTGCCGCGTGTGTCGATCAGGCCCGTGATGAAATCATCCCCGTATTCCGGGTGTGGTTGCACGGTGTAGGCTTTGCCCGGATACAGCAGCGCCGCATGGGCGCAGTGGGCGTTCGAGGCGACAACCTGTGCGCCCTCTGGGGCTTTGACGACCTGATCCTGATGCCACGCGTTGACGGTCATTGTGTCGCCGCCGAAATCATATTCCTGCTGCCCCACAGCCCAGCCGCCTTTGAACTTTTCCACCGTTCCGCCCAGTGCCTGTGCGATGATCTGATGGCCGAAACACACGCCGATCAGGGGGCGACCTGCTGCAACAATGTCGCGGATGAGCTGTTCCAGTGGCGGGATCCACGGGTGATCTTCGTAGGCGCCGTGCTTGGATCCGGTGATGAGCCAGCCATCTGCGTCTTTTGGCCCGTCGGGAAACACGTTCTCTACAACCGACCAGGTTTGAAATGTGAAGCCTTTGCCTGCGAGCATACGCTCAAAGAAACCGGGATACTCGCCGAACGACCCTTTGAGTTCGTCCGGTGCAAGACCCGTCTGCAAGATTCCGATTTTCATGAAGCACCAAGGTGTTTGTGGGATCAAGCTATGCGTTCTGTAGGCGCACAGCAAGGGACGCGCCTAGACCGTGTCGAGGTATATTTCCACCCGTTCGTTAGGTGTCAGTTCGTCCATGTAGTGGATTTCCTGTTTTTTGGTCTGCACAAGGTTGCGGATCAACTCGTCATGGAAGATGCGCGGCATGACCGTGCTGTTCTCAAAGGCGGCCACTGCGGTGGGCCAGTCGGCTGGCACCTGTGGCAGATCAAGCGCGTAGGCGTTGCCTTTGACCGGGGCGGGCGGTGTTGCGCCGTCTTCGATTCCGACCAGCGCAGCGCCAAGGATGGCGGCCAGCGTCAGGTAGGGGTTCACATCGCCACCGGCCACACGGTGTTCAACGCGTCGCGCTGCGGGGCTGCCGGAGGGCACGCGGATCGCCACGGTGCGGTTTTCATAGGCCCAGGCGATGCCCGTCGGGGCGTGTGCGTCAGGGACCAGACGGTCATAGCTGTTCATGTGTGGGGCAAAGAGCAGGGTGCTGTCATTCATGCCGTTCAGGCATCCTGCAATGGCATTGTGCAGCATCGGCGTGCCTTCGGGGCCGCCATTGTCGAAGACATTGCGCCCTTGTTCGTCCAGCACCGAGAAATGCGTGTGCATGCCCGATCCGGCGTAGTCGGGATAGGGTTTCGCCATGAAAGATGCTGCAAAGCCGTGGCGGCGGGCCAGACCTTTGACCAGCATCTTGAAGAGCCACGCATCGTCGGCGGCGCGCAGGGCGTCGTCGCAATGCATCAGGTTCATTTCGAACTGGCCCAGACCCGCCTCGGAAATCACTGTGTCGGCGGGAATGTCCATCGCTTCGCAGGCGTCGTAGAGATCGGTGAAGAAGCGGTCGAACTGGTCGATGAGGCGGATCGACAGGATCTCGCCTGCCTTGCGGCGCTTGCCGGACCTTGGGGACGCAGGCACTTGCAGGTTGCGGGTGCTGTCGTCGATCAAGAAAAACTCGAGCTCCATTGCCACCACAGGCGTCAGGCCGCGTGCCTTGTAGCGCTTCACCACTGTGTTGAGCGCGTGGCGGGGATCGCCTTCGTAGGGTTCGCCGGTTTCGCGGAACATCCAAAGCGGCAGCAGGGCGCTAGGTGCTTCGAGCCACGGCATCGGGACAAAGCCGCGATCGGTGGGCCAGAGCAGCCCGTCGGCATCGCCCGCTTCGAACACCAGCGGGCTGTCGTCGATGTCTTCGCCCCAGATGTCGAGGTTGAGAACCGAGAGTGGAAACCGCGTGCCGCCATCAAGCACCTTATCGGCAAAGCGCGCAGGCACACGTTTGCCGCGGGCCTGACCGTTGAGGTCCGATGCCGCAACCCGGATCGTACGGACCTGCGGGTTCTTGCGGAGCCAGTTTCGAATATGGGAGTCCATTTAAGTGCCGTTTTCAATAATTTGATCAAATTTAGAAATAGGCGGTGTGACCCTTACTTAGCAAGCGAAATTCAGCGAATGATGTTCAGTTTAAGCTTCATCTTGGCGCGGGACTCTTGCGGTAGATGCCGGTTGAGGCGGCGATTGATCAAACCGAACAGGCTGATGATGCAGAGCGTCAGCAAGATGAAATAGAAGGCCAGTATGGGGTAGGGAATGAACGGGTTGAACGTCTTGTCGGCAAAGAAACTGGCGTAGTAGAGCGCGTCGCCGCGTTGCTGCCATGCCGGGAATCCCGAGAAGTAGACCAGTGTGGTGGCGTGGAAGAGAAAGATCGCCTCGTTTGTGTAGGCAGGCCATGCAAGACGCAGCATGGTGGGCCATGTCACCCGTTTGAAGCGCGACCAGCCGGACATGCCATAGGCATCGGCGGCCTCCATGTCGCCGCGCGGGACCGATTGCAGCGCGCCGTAGAAGATCTCTCCTGAATAGGCGGCGGTGTTCAGGAACAGCACGATCAATGCCCCCAGCCAAGCCGAAGTGAACGGATCGAAGATCGGTGAGATCGGCTTGAGCGACAGGAACAGGAAATAGGCGAAGAAGAACTGGATAAAGAGCGGCGATCCCCGGAAGAGAAAGATGAACCACGCGCTGGCCTTTTGCAGCAACCGGTTCTTCGACGCCTTGCCCAAGGCCACGGCCGTGGCAAGAAAGAAGCCTGAACACAGCGCCAGCACGCCGAAATAGATGTTCCAGATCATCCCCGAGCCGATCAGGGTGAATTGCTGACACAAGGTGTAGCCTTCGCGGGGCAGCACGCGTTCGCCAATCCCGATGGAGCGCAGGCCGTAATCGGCGATGGTTTCCCAGCAACTCATGCCGCTTTCCTTTGCGCTTCGCCGCCTAAGGTGGCTTGGCCGTGCGTCAGCTTTTGCATGACCTTGTCGAGTACGATTTCCGACACTCGGGTGAAGAGGAGGTAAAACACCAGCAGCGCAAAGAAGTACCACATCCGCCAATCCCCGTGCGGATAGTCGGTAAACCGTGCGGTCTTGGCGCCGCCCAATTCGCGCGCCCAATAGACGATGTCTTCGACTCCCAACAGAAACAGCAGCGGTGTGGCCTTGATCAACACCATCCACAAGTTCGACAGGCCGGGCAGGGCAAACACCCACATTTGCGGCACGAGGATGCGCCAGAACACCTGACGGCGGGTCATGCCATAGGATTCGGCTGTTTCAAGCTGGTTGTGCGGCACAGCCCGCATCGCGCCATATAGCACGTTGGCGGCAAACGCACCGAATACGATGGCAAATGTCAGGACAGCCAGCAGAAACCCATAGGTTTCGTGCACCCATTGCGGGGAGTTGCCCAAAGGAAGCTTGGCAATGTCACAAACGACAAAGTCGTTGCCCTGCCAGATGTCGGCTTCCCAATCGGGGCATTTGATTTCGTGGCGTATCCATTCGAACAACTGGTCGAGAGCGATCACGAAAAACAGAAAGAACGCGATGTCCGGTACGCCGCGCACGATCGCGATATAGGCTTTGCCGATCCAGCTGAGCGGTGCAAAATGCGAGCGGGCGCTGGACGCTCCGAGAAAGCCAAAGGCCAAGGCTGTTGGGGCGGTGATCGCCAGAAGCAACAGCACGGTGAACACCGACGTGTAGATCGCCATGTGTTTCCCGGTGGTCAGGTAGCAGGCCATCCATGCGAGGTCGCCAAGCGACGCGCGATCGACACAAAAACTGAACATCTGTTCCCCTGATCGGCTTTGGGTTGGATCAGTCTTGCACGTCCCTGCTGTGCTTGACAATTCCCGTGTGGTGTAACGTCTTGAGCGATTTCAGGAAAACCGTCGTAACGCATCAGTCTTGGGCAGAAACAAGAAGGGGCCGCACCAGCGACCCCTTTTGGTTTTTCGCGTGCAGTCGGATCAGAAGCCCGGTCCGATTTCCCACTTGGCAAGCAACGCGTTCAGGGTGCCGTCGTCCTTCATGGACGTGATGGCCGCGTTGAACTTGTCTTTCAACTCGGTGTCGGACTCGCGGATGCCCATGCCCACGCCGCCGCCGATCAGTTCCTGCCGCTCAAGCAGAACGAGGTCGGCGTTTTCTTCTGCGATGGGGCGCAGATAAGCGTCGTCCGCCAGTACTGCGTCGGCTTCGCCATTGCGTACGGCGGCGACTGTTTCGTCCGGAGTGGCGAATTCCACGAGGGTCGCACCGCTGGAGGCGATGAAGGCCGCCTGAATGGTGTTGGCCTGTGCCGCGATCACGCCGCCGTCAAAATCCACGTCCGCGCCGTCAAGAGCGAGGTAAGAGGAGGGATCAGGCTGGGTGTAGTTCTGGGTAAAGTCGATCACTTCGTCGCGTTCGTCGGTGATCGACATGCCCGCGATGATTACGTCGTAGTTGCCCGACACGAGGTTCGGGATGATGCTGTCCCATTCGTTGGTGACCCATTCACAGGTCAGTTCAGCGCGGCTGCAAAGCTCGTCGCCGAGCTCACGCTCGAATCCGTCAACTTCGCCGGCATCGTTGATGAAGTTGTACGGAGGGTAGGCGCCTTCGGTGCCCATGCGGACAACGGAGTGGCTGCCGGCGAACGCAACAGAGACCGTGATGGCCAGTGCGGCTGTGCCGAGAAGGATGGATTTCATGTCTATTTCTCCCGTTCTTATTGTTGCTAATCGGCCATTGTCGAGGACAAGAAGCCCCGCAACCGTTCCGATTTCGGTGCGCCGAACAGGCTGTCCGGTGCACCTTCTTCCTCGATCAGGCCCTGATGCAGGAACACGACGTGGTTGCTCACGTCGCGGGCCATTTTCATGTCATGGGTGACAATCAGCATCGTTCGGCCTTCTGAGGCGAGATCCCTGATGACTTTGACGACTTCCTGTTCCAGTTCCGGGTCCAGTGCCGAGGTCGGTTCATCGAACAAAAGCGCCTCAGGCTCCATGCACAGCGCGCGGGCTATGGCGGCGCGTTGTTGCTGGCCGCCCGACAGCATCGCGGGGTAGGCGTCGCATTTGTCGCCGATGCCCACTTTGTCGAGATAGCCGCGTGCCGCGTCTTCGGCTTCAGCCTTGTCGCGGCCCAGCACGGTTACGGGGGCTTCCATCACGTTTTGCAGGATCGTCATGTGGGACCAGAGATTGAACTGCTGGAACACCATGCTGAGATTCGTGCGGATGCGCAGCACTTGTTTTGCGTCGGCAGGGTGCCGACCAAGACCTGTGCCTTTCCAATGGACACCTTCACCCTTGAACAGGATGTCGCCCTGCTGGCTGTCCTCAAGCAGGTTGGCACAGCGCAGGATGGTGGATTTGCCTGAACCCGATGATCCGATCAACGAGACAACGTCGCCGCGACGAGCAGTGATGTCGACGCCCTTGATGACTTCAAGGCTGCCGTACTGCTTGTGCAGGTTGCGTATTTCCAGGACTGGGGTGTCTGTCACAAAGCGCTCTGGCAGGTTGGGTCAAAGATGGAGCGCAGGATGACTGCAAAACTGGGCGCGATGCAATGCGGAAAGCGACGGGATCGGTTGGAACCTGCACGATAACCCTGCGTCAGGCAGGGGGTGGCGCAGGAATGGGCTGTTTCAGGTAGTTTTGGACGTCCAGGACGCAGAAGGTCATGTGCCCGCCCATGCGGTTGGGATCTGAGGGCGCGTACGCGGCGACTGCCCTGGTTAGTGCACGACGCAGGGCTGTGGGGTCGGTGCCGTTCGCCGTGATCAAAGGCAGGCCGGGGGTTGGCCGGGTGGTGCCTGCGGGCAAAACCTTGACCGCGTTGGGATCGACCTCTTGCAGGATACGCCATGTGACGGCGTCAAGGCAGGCGATGTCGGCGCGGGCCTCTGCCACGGCGGCAAGCGAGGCGGAATGACCTCCGGTTGCCACATAGGAGGTAAGGGCTGCACGGTTCGGTATGTCTTGGGCTGCAGCCCAGCCTGACTGGCTGTCGGCGCTGTTGAAGGCGAGCTTTTGCGGAGGGTTGGACAGATCGGCGCGGGTGACGATCTGGGAATGATAATGTCCGGGCGGGCCGCCGAGGCCGAAATCCAGAGTGCCGATATATTGCACCTTGCCCGCGAGTGCGGTGCGAAACGGCAAGCCGCAGGTCATCGACAGCGCAAGATCGGGGGACAGCCAGTGTGCGTACCAGTCGGTGGGCAGATCTTCGGGCGGTGTGAGATCAGGCAACTTGATCCCTTCGGCCTGCGCACAATCCTGCAAAACCGACCAAAAGGCGCGCCAAATCTCCGCGTTCTCGGCCCGCCAGTACATTGGCAGGCTGGCGATCGTCATGCTGTGTCGACGCGTTGCCGGGCCAATGCGCTGTCGCGATCATTAACGCCCAGTAGCTTGGCCACAAGGCGCAGCAGCGCGTCTTCCTCGGCCTCGCGGACGCCATCTGCCAGCACCACTTGCCACAATGCTTCAATCACAGCGATGCGGTCTTCATAGGGCACAGCCGCCTTGATCGCCGAGGTGAAACGCACCGTGTCGGGGGCTTCAGCCTCAAGTCCTTCGGCGTCGCTGCGCAGTTTGGTCGCCTCGAACGGGGACAGGCCGTAGCGCGAGGCAGCGATCCGGTCGATGCGGGTTTTCTCGCTCTCGTCGTAATCGCCATCGGTACGGGCAACGCGGACAAGCAAGGCGGTCAGGGCCAGACGCGCATCGGCATCGGGCAGCGGGGCGGGGTCGGGCGCAGTGAGGCGCTTGAGGAAATCAGCAAACATATCGAGGATATATGCCGCCCGGTGCGCTTCGCCAATGGGGTATCCAGTGGTTATCCGGCCAGCGCCGTCACATCGTAGAGGATATCGTCGATTGCGATGCCGCCCGGATCGCTGTTTTGGATGGTCAGGCCGGTGATCCCCAAGTTGCTGCGCCAGCCGAAAGACATAACGCCATGCGACAGCGGCAGGGTGAGTTGGGTGATCTGGCCGGACGCGTCGTGAAAGGTCAGCACAGCGGTTCCGGGTGCGGGGCGCTGTGCAAGGGGGTCAGGGTATTCGGCGTGCAGACGCAGACCGATGGCGGTTTGCGGTGTGTCAAAGACAAGGGCTGCGCTTCCTTCACCCCGGCCTTCGGGCAGGTCTGCGCCTTTCGGGCCAACGGGAAACAGCGCGTTTGATCCAAAGCCCATGTGATGCGCGATGGCAAAGGTCTGGCCCTGCGTGCCAGCGATCGCGCGGAGCGGCTGCGCGGGGACTCCTGTCAGAAGATCGAAGCCGGCGGAATCGTGGGCGGTTTGACCTGCAAGCCGTTCACCGATGGTCAGCCCCGGCGCGCGCCAGTGCTGGTCGATGCGGTAGCCGGGCTCGGGGGCGCTGGGCAGGGTGTCGAAAGTTTCGATCTGGTGTGGTTGCGCCTTCAGGTCGTCATAGGGCACGGGCCATAGCCCGTCCGCAAATGCTAGTCCGGGCATACAGAGAAGGGCTGCGCAAAGCCGGATCATGTCAGGCGGCGGAACGCGGCGGCAAGCGGTTTCAGTCCGGCCTCCAGACCAAAGGGCGGGTTCACCACGAAAAGGCCAGAACCGACCATGCGATGTCCGTCGCGGGCCGGAGGGAAGCGAACCTCATGCGTCAGCGCCTCGGGGTGGTCGGCTTGCAGGGCGCGCAACATGGGGCGGTGGGCACCGGAGGTCAGGATCGGGTACCAGATCATCACCACGCCGACATTCCACTTGCGGATCAGTGCCGCCAGCCATTTCGGGATCTGGGCGTAATCTGCTTTGATCTCGTAACTGGGATCCACCAGCATCAGCCCCCGGCGCGGCGTGGGCGGGCAGAGGCTTTGCGCCAGCGCCAAACCGTCTTGCTGGTAGATATGCGTGTTTGGCGCGCGCAAGGCCGCGCGCAGCGCTGCATGTTCCTGCGGGTGCAGTTCGGCCAAATGCAGACTGTCCTCGGGGCGCAGCACGGCTTGCGCGATGGCGGGCGACCCGGGGTAAAGGCCGTCTGGTTGGGCCTTAAGAGCTTTGAGATAGGGATGATCTTTGGCAAACCCGTCGCGCAGCCGCGCGATACCTTGCGCTGCCTCGCCGGTTTTGACCGCCTCGGGCGCGCTCAGATCATAGCGCCCGCGCCCGGCATGGGTTTCGATATAGCTGAGCGGCTTGGGCTTTTGCACCATGTGGTCCAGCGCCAGCGCAAGGGCTGCGTGTTTGTGGACATCGGCGGCATTGCCTGCGTGGTAGAGATGTTGATAGGACAGCATGAGGCCGTGATAGGCCAGTTCGCGGTGCTGCGATAGTGGTCGCGATGGGCATGTTTGGACTTGATCCCGTGACGCCATCGCTCAGAGTGGGCTGGCACAGGGGCCACAGGGAGACCGGGACATGGGCATTTTCGCCCCCGTACAGCGCGCGTGGCAAAACCTCAGAGGTCGCCTTTACATGCGCCGCGCAGCACAGCGGGTGCGCACGGGGATGCAGGTCGTGCATGGCCCGCACCTGACCAAGCTGGCAGAGCACGAAGTGGCGCTGGTTCTTGTGGGCCGCGATGTTGCCTATTTCCTTGACCATCACATCGCCCATCACCGCAAGCTGGGGGTGTCACATATCGTCTATGTCGACAATGGCTCGACCGACGGATCCATCGACATTGCGCGGCGTTGGCCGGACATCACAATCGTGACCTGTGATGCGGATTTTCGCGAGCACGAGCGCGAAATCCGGTTTCAGGCGAACACCATGGTCCTTGAAGGAGGGTGGCGTCTTGCCATCGACCCGGACGAATTGCTCGACTATCCGAATGCCGACCGCGTCCCCTTGCCCGAGCTTGCACGGCGCATGGCCGCGCGGGGGCATACCGCGCTGGTGGCGCAAATGCTGGACATGGCGTTTGATGGCCCGATTTCGGTGGCCGGGGCGATGCCCTATTCCGAGGCGGCGCACAGCTTTGACCGATACAACATCGCGGATCTGGAACGGTTTTCCTATCACGGATCGGATCTCAGCTGGGCGTGGTTTCTGGACCAGAACCGCGTCACCAACCCGACGATCCCCGTGCTCTATGGCGGGTTGCGTCGCGCAGCTTTTGGCGAGCCATGCTGTCTGACCAAACACGCGCTTTTCCGCATGGGCGATGGCGTGGTCCCGCAGCCGCATCCGCATGTGACGACCGGCGTTGTCTGCACCGATTTTTCCGCCGTCTTGCGGCATTACAAACTGGCGGGCGGTGTGGTGGCGCGGGAACAAAAGCTGTTGGCCGAGAACCGCGTGGCGCATGACGAGACCCGCCTTCGGGTGTCGCGCCTTGCGCAGGAGGGCGATCTGAACCTCGCGGACTATTGCGATGCGCAGGGCCCGACGGTGGAGCGCCTGATTGCACAGGATGTGTTGCAGATCACCGACGCCGCGCGCGAGATGCTGGCCTGACAATGGTCAGCCGGTGGCGGTGGTGTCGATCCAGTTCAGGAAACTCTCTGCGCCATCCTTCATCTCGACCGCCCAGAGGGCCGGTTCGTCATAGGGATGATCGCGCAGGATCAGCGCCTTGAGCGCGGGCGTATACGACGGTTTGGCGGTGCGTGCGAGCACGCACCCTACAGACCGTTGAGCTAAACCCGGCGCGAATAGCACCAAAGGTGCCGCGCCATCGCCAGACCGCCGCCCGGGCTGGCGATTTGGTTCGGCTGGGCGCTGCGTTCGTTCTGCGCGCGGGAGTGGCTGGAATAAAGCGCCGTCGTTCGTCAGGAAGATCGCCATCCCGCGGTCTGGCGATGGCGCTCTGTATTTTAGATCGCCAATGCGAGCACGCAACCTTCGAATTCTATGTGAGTACGCCGTCTTTTTGTGCTGTACGAACTTCTTTGGAAACGTCTTCAATGATCGAACGTGGATCGTAAGTGGGCAAACCGGTCCATTGCAGCATGAACTTTCTCGTATCAGTGTGATGAACCTGCGCACAACTAGCTGGAAGGAAAAGACACCAATCCAACATTAGCAAACAAGTTTCTTTTTTCCCGTAACGCGGCCAAGGCGGGATATGAAGTTTTTCCTGCTTTCTTACAGTTTCGCCTATCAGTTCAACGCTGGATTCAATAGGTTTGGGGTGAACCAACTCGTTTCTCTTTTCACTCAAGTATTTTGTTGCCAGAATGATTTCTTGGTGATTGAGGAGTTCTAATCCACAGATTTTGATTAGTTCTTTGGTTCGATCTTTCATTGAGCCAGATCTATTGCGAACTATTGACCTGACTTGCTCGACTTCTCCATCGCCAGCGATGTATAGGAAGTAAGTGTTTATGAACGCTTCAAGTCCCATGACCATCGATAAAAACGCCAGCATTCCAAAGTTTCGTGCCTCGTCTTTATCGGTGGAATTTTCAAGGGCTATAATCAAATCAATGCTGTTTGAGTAGTGCTTGCTTGGTAAGGAGTAGATGTGCTCAAACTCCAAGCCATGTAATTCATGTTCTTCATCGTTTTTTAATGCGCGGGTGACAGTTTCATTCTCAAGAAAAAGCCTATACCTGTCCACCATTTCTTACACCAACCTCGACACATCTTTCGCCGCCCGGACAAAGTCCTTGAAGAGCGGATGCGGGTCAAAGGGTTTCGACTTCAGCTCAGGGTGGAACTGGACGCCGATGAACCACGGGTGGTCGGGCCATTCGACGATCTCGGGCAAGCGGCCGTCGGGGCTCATGCCGGAGAAGCAGAGGCCGCCTTCCTCAAGCGCCTTACGGTACTTGATGTCGACCTCGTAGCGGTGGCGGTGGCGTTCGGTGATGGTGGTGCTGCCATAGATCTCGGCCACATGTGACCCCGGCGTCAGCACCGCGTCATAGGCGCCAAGGCGCATGGTGCCGCCCTTGTCGTCGGCCACGCTCCGGTTGACGGTCTGGTTGCCCTGCACCCATTCCTTGAGGTGGTACACCACGGGCGTGAAACGCTTTTTCCCGGCCTCGTGGTCGAACTCCTCGGACCCGGCATCGGGCAGTTTGGCGACGTTGCGGGCGGCCTCGATCACCGCCATCTGCATTCCAAGGCAGATGCCCAGATAGGGCACTTTATGTTCGCGGGCGAATTGCGCCGCCTTGATCTTGCCCTCGGTGCCGCGTTCGCCAAAGCCGCCGGGAACGAGGATCGCGTGGAAACCTTCAAGATGGGGGGCGGGGTCTTCACGCTCAAAGATCTCGGCATCGACCCATTCGACGTTGACCTTGACCCGGTTGGCCATGCCGCCGTGGGTCAGCGCCTCTGCGATGGATTTGTAGGCGTCTTCAAGCTGGATGTACTTGCCCACGATGGCGACCTTCACTTCGCCCTCGGGGTTGTAGATGCGGTCGGCGACGTCTTCCCATTTCTTGAGGTTGGGCTTGGGCGCGGGCGTGATCTGGAACGCGTCGAGCACCGCCTGATCCAGCCCTTCGCGGTGATAGGCGAGGGGGGCTTCGTAGATCGACTTGAGGTCTTGTGCTGCGATCACGCTGTCGGGGCGCACGTTGCAGAACAGCGCCAGCTTCTCGCGTTCCTTGGCCGGGATCGGCCCTTCGGAGCGGCAGACGAGGATGTCGGGGGCCAGACCGATAGAGCGAAGTTCCTTGACCGAGTGCTGTGTCGGCTTGGTTTTCAACTCGCCCGACGCTTTGATGTAGGGCAGCAGGGTGAGGTGCATAAAGATACACTGGCCACGCGGTTTATCCTGGCTGAACTGGCGGATCGCCTCGAAGAACGGCAGGCCTTCGATATCGCCCACCGTGCCGCCGATTTCGCAGAGCATGAAATCCACCTCATCCTCGCCAATCGAGATGAAGTCTTTGATTTCATTGGTGACATGCGGGATCACCTGAATCGTTTTGCCCAAGTAATCGCCGCGCCGTTCCTTCTCGAGCACGTTGGTGTAGATGCGCCCTGACGAGATGGAGTCGGTCTTGCGCGCGGGCACGCCGGTGAAGCGCTCGTAATGGCCCAGATCAAGGTCGGTTTCCGCGCCATCGTCGGTCACGAACACCTCGCCATGTTCAAACGGTGACATCGTGCCGGGATCGACGTTCAGGTATGGGTCAAGCTTGCGCAGGCGAACAGAAAAGCCACGCGCTTGCAGGAGCGCGCCAAGGGCGGCGGAGGCGAGGCCTTTGCCGAGGGAGGACACCACGCCGCCGGTGATGAAGATAAAGCGTGCCATGTGTGGAAACCTCCCGCGAAGTGCTGCAAATCATGCAATCTGCGCAGCCTTCGGTGCACAGCATCACGGGATTTGACCGGTAGAGGATTCGCCGGCAAAACGCAAGGCCGAACCCCAAGATGATGTTACGTCAGATTGCCGTGCCTCAAGGGATGGTGGGCCTGTGGCGCAAAGAAAAACGCGCGGCCGGTTTGAGCCGCGCGTTGGTTCGGGGCCGGTGCCTGATCAGTCGGCGCGCGGCAGAAGCGGAGCGTTCGGATCGATGGACGATGGCGGTGGCAGAAGGCCATCCGCGTCAAGACCGTCTGTGGTGGTTTCCTCGGACGTGCCGCCGCCTGTGGTCAGGCGATCCATAATAGAGCTGCCGGATGCATTCTGCGCCGCGATCACGGTCAGGGTCAGCGAGGTGCAGATAAACGCGATAGCGAGGATCCATGTCAGTTTGCCAAGGCCCGTGGCCGCGCTGCGCGTGCTGACTGCGCCTCCGCCACCACCGCCCATGGCGCCAAGCCCACCGCCGTCAGAGCGCTGCAGCAGCACAACGCCGATCAGTGCGAGCGCAAGAAGGAGGTGGATGATGAGAACGACGTTTTCCATGGCTGTCCCGGACCTCTTCGTGAATGGGGGGTATCTAAGGCCAAGTTCGGCATGGTGCAACCCGTGATGGGTGATCGGATCGCGTGTCTTTGGTCAGCGGTGTTTCAGCGTATTCGGAAAGACAAGAAGAACGGCCCGGGATTACTCCTCAACGTCGTCCACATCCGCCTGTCCCGACAATTTGCGGCGAACGATGGACCAACTCAGTCCGATGCCCAGAACCAGCGACAGCGCGAAAATCCCGATCCACATGGTCAGCGCCCGGTTTTGCAGGTCGAGCAGGCCGAAATCATAGGCGACCCACAAGAGCGCCCCCACAAGCGCGAGGATCAGCAGCATGCCAAACGCCCCAATGGAGCGAAGTGTGGCGCGAAGATAGATGATATACCCCACCAACAGCACGAGCCCCGCAAGTACCGTCACAGAAAGCTGGTTTTGCCCCTCGGTCGCGGCCCACCTGACGAAATTGTAATCCGTCGGGTTGTAGGTGACCGCGACAAGGACGAAGGCAAAAAGCCAGCGTAGCAGGAATCCCATCAACTTCAGCCTTTCGTCAACACGGTGACGATTGATGGCCCGAAGCGGTGCGGGCTGTCCAGAGGGCTATGCCAGACGGTGATGTGCCTGTGACAATCGGGCAGAATTGAGGGACTTGCGCTGGTGCAAGATGAAAAGTCACGCAACCGGATTGGAAAACCGGTTCCCCCCGCCAAGATTGCGCACTATACGGGCGCGGGTTTGACGGATGGAATTCCAGCAAAGGTCTAAAGACATGGCGAATGTGGTGGTCGTGGGTGCCCAGTGGGGCGACGAGGGCAAAGGTAAGATCGTGGATTGGCTCTCGGAGCGGGCGGATGTGATCTGCCGTTTCCAAGGAGGGCACAATGCCGGTCACACGCTGGTGATCGACGGCAAGGTCTACAAGCTGCACGCGCTGCCGTCGGGCGTGGTGCGCGGGGGCAAGCTTTCGGTGATCGGCAATGGCGTCGTGTTGGACCCGTGGCACCTGATGAAAGAGATCGCGACGATCCGCGCTCAGGGGGTGGAGATCACGCCCGAGACGCTGATGATTGCCGAAAACACGCCGCTGATCCTGCCGATTCACGGCGAACTGGACCGGGCACGCGAAGAAGCCGCCAGCAAGGGCACCAAGATTGGCACCACCGGGCGCGGCATCGGCCCGGCCTATGAAGACAAGGTGGGCCGTCGCTCTGTTCGGGTGGCTGACCTGGCCGACCGTGCGACGTTGGAGGCGCGGGTGGACCGGGCGTTGCAGCACCATGATCCGTTGCGCAAGGGTCTGGGATTCGAACCGGTGGACCGCGATGCGCTGCTGGCACAACTGATCGAGATCGCGGATCATATCCTGCCGTTTGCTGCCCCCGTCTGGAAAGTGCTCAACGAGAAGCGCAAGGCGGGCAAGCGGATCTTGTTCGAAGGCGCGCAGGGTGCGCTTCTCGACATCGACTTCGGCACCTATCCGTTTGTGACGTCGTCCAACGTCATCGCCGGACAGGCGGCCACTGGCGTTGGGCTTGGCCCGGGCGCAATTGATTATGTGCTGGGCATCGTCAAAGCTTATACGACCCGCGTGGGCGAGGGCCCGTTCCCGACCGAATTGGAAGATGAAGACGGACAGCGCCTTGGCGAACGCGGGCACGAGTTCGGAACCACCACCGGGCGCAAGCGACGCTGCGGTTGGTTTGATGCCTGCCTTGTGCGCCAGACCTGCGCGACCAGCGGCGTGAATGGCATTTCCCTGACCAAGCTGGACGTGCTCGACGGGTTCGAGACGCTGAAGATCTGCGTCGGTTATGAACTGGACGGCCAGCGTTATGACTACCTTCCCACGGCAGCGGAAGAGCAGGCGCGCTGCACGCCGATCTACGAAGAAATGCCCGGTTGGTCGGATTCGACCGAAGGTGCCCGGTCCTGGGTCGATCTGCCCGCCGAGGCGATCAAGTATGTGCGCCGGATTGAGGAATTGATCGAGTGCCCGGTCGCCCTACTTTCCACCTCACCCGAACGGGAGGACACGATCCTCGTGACCGATCCGTTCGCGGATTGATCGAAAGGAGGCGCGGATGGCGCTCAGCTTCAAGGCCCGGAAACGGTGGGCACTGGTGATCCTGCTGGTAGGAATGCCCGCCTATGTGATCGCCTGTGTGACGGTGCTCAACTTGTTGGAACGGCCGTCCTTCCTTGTGGAGCTTCTGGTCTATGTCGTGCTGGGAATTCTCTGGGCGGTGCCGTTCAAGTTCGTGTTCAAGGGGATTGGCCAGCCTGATCCCGACGCCAAGGACTAGGCATTTGCGGTGCCGCAATGAAAAAGGCCGGACGTGACTGTCCGGCCTTTTTCATGTATGGTATGATCTGGATCAGCCGGCGGCACGCGCATCAGGTTTGAAGCCGATGCTGTCGGAGGCAGCAAACCGGCCCCCGCCTTTTTTCTCGATCTTGCCGTCGCGCAGAAGCTGACCAAAGCTGCGCAGACGTTCCTCGCGCGAGCTGGCTTCGCCTTCTGCCTGAAGCAGTTTGGTCATCAGTTGCGGACGCGAGAACTGGTCGCGGCCTTCGACAAAGGACATGTACGCAGCTGCCGCTTCGAGCAATTCGGGCAGTGTGTGCGCGCCTTGGTTTTCGGCGAATTCGGCAAATCCTTCGTCAGTACCTGACCCCATTTCCGCAGCCTCGACCGGTTCGACATTGCGCATCACGCGGCGGGGGCGGATGGGGGCTGCGTCGGTTTCGGTCTCGACGTCGATCCGCTGTTCCGCAACCAGTTTGAGCGGCGCAGGGCGCACAGGTGCCGGGCGGGCAGAGCGCGTTTCGGTGACCTTGGGACGGCGCGGGCGCACAGCATCGGCCAAGTCTTCGCGATAGGGTTCTTCTTCGTCGACGGTCTTTTTGCCAAAGCCCAGAATGCGGTCTGCCTTTGTCGCGGCGGCGGCTGCGCGCAGATGCGCAATCGCACTGCGGCGGCGGTTGCCTTCGGGCTCTTCCATCTCGGTGTCGGTCTTGTCGACCAAGCGTTCGACAGATCCGGCGTCTTCCTCGATCGAGGTGTCTGTCAACATCGCACGCGCCGGGTTGGTCAACTTGACGGCCTTGCGAATATTGGCGCTTGCAGATTCTTCCTCGGCTTCCGTCAGGAACTGGGTGTCATCTTCGTCGTCATCATCGTCGAAATTCCAATCGTCGTCTTCTTCGATTTCGGCATGCAGGTCGGCCAATTCGCGGGCCAGCTCTGCCTCTTGCTCGGGGGTCAGAGAACTGTCTTCGAGGCCGGGGATGGGCCGGACCGCCGCGATCGGGGCGTCGTCATCCTCGTCTTCGTCGTCGTATTCTTCCAGACGGCCCGCAGCAAGCGCGGCTTTGACATCGGCCCGCTTGGCCTTGGCGACATGCGCAACGAACGGCTTGGGAGCGTCGTCTTGGTCGTCGGCATCGTCATCAGCGGCCACGGCGTCTTCAAGCACCAGCGGAGCGTTGTCTTCATCGTCGTCCTCATCTTCGTCGTCGAAGGTGAGCGTGTCGTTCTCGTCTTCCTCGGTTCGGAAAAGGGCGTCGTCTTCGTCGTCGCCAAGATCGTCTTCATCCTCGAGGCTCATCACCGGATCGAGGTCGTCTGCGGTTTCGACGGATGTGTGTTCCGTGGGGGCCTCTGACTGCGCTGCGGCTGCGGCTTCAAGTGCCGCGATCTTGGCGCGGAGGATCTCGAGTTCGCTTGGCGTGTCATGGGCGACCGGGGCGATCACGTCCTCAAAATCATCTTCGTCGTCATCAGACATCTCGGGCAGAAGGGCATCTTCTTCGTCTTCCGCCTCCATGTCGAGTTGGTCAGAGACAACCGCCGCGATGGTGTCGGTGAAGAGGTTGTCGTCCATTGCCGAGACCTCGGTGGCGTCGATTGCATCGTTTTCGTCGATGCCGTCGCCGTCCGGCCCGGACATGGCGTGTTCGTCTTCAATGTATTCCGGGGTCGCTTGCGCCTTTGAGGCAACAACGGCGCGGATGCGTTGCAGCTTTTCGGCCACGCTGTCGGTTACGACCGGCGTCTCTGCGGCCTCCTGCGCTGCGTAAGCGTCGGCTTCGGCGCGACGCTCGGCCTTTTCGCCTTGTTCTGCGATCAGGTCTTCGATGCTTGTCTCCGCACCCGCAGTTTCTTCGGCATCAAGGATGTCATCGGCGCTGAATGCGTGATCTTCCTCGGTTTCGATCGACAGGTCCGTGAGATCGGTGCCCACATCCTCTGATACGTCCTCAAGCACGTCTTCGGCGGCACCCTCTGACGTGTCGGACTGACCCTCTGACGTGTCGGATAGGTCAAGATCGGACAGATCAATGTCGGACAGGTCAACATCAGTGGTCGCGATCTCTGTACCTTCATACGGGTCTGCAATCGCGGCGTCGGCCTCTGCCGATTGGGCCGCGACAGCCAGTGCAGTGGCAGCCACTCCAGCTGTCGCGTCCTCTTTGGCTGCGTCCCTCGATTGTTCCGGCGCGACATCCCCATGCGGCGTCTCGGCGTCTTCAGAGGCACGCAGAACCAGATTACCTTTCTCAAAGCGGGCTTCGACACGGCGCGCGATCTCACGCTCTGCGATCCGGGCCAGCATTTCTGCATCCGGTGTCGGTGGTTCGGCACCAAAATATCGGTCATCCTGGGCAAGATCGCGGAAATACTCCGCAATCGCCTTCATCGTGTCGAAGGAGTTGTCGAATCCTTCGAGCGTACATGAAAAAGTCCCGTAGGATACCGTGAGTATCTTGTTTGAACTCACCATAATATCACCCGCTTTCCAAACTTCTGCGATGGTCTTGCTAACATTTTTACCAAGACTAAAGCGCATCGAATCTGTGCCCGTTACGGTATCATTTCATGTCCTGATTGTGATCTGTTTCGCCTTTCGTCATTAATCAGCCATGAACGATCCAATTGTTTTCTCGCAGGAACCAGTCCTGCTTGTCGGTGGCGCGCATGGCGACAATGCGCAGCTTATGTCTGTATTGGACGAGGTGAACATGGTGGTCGCTGCTGACAGCGGGGCAGACTGGCTGCGCAAAGTTGGAAGGCTTCCGGATGCGTTGATCGGGGACCTTGATTCGGTGTCTGCCGCCACGCGTGCCGCGATCCCCCCAGAGGCGGTGCATCTTATCACAGAGCAGGACAGCACAGATTTCGACAAGGCGATCCGCTTCATCGAAGCGCCTCTTGTGCTGGGCATCGGGTTTCTTGGGGGGCAGGTCGATCACCTGCTGGCCGCCATGACCGTCATGGCGCGCTATCCGGACCGGGCGATTGTCCTGATCGGCGAACAGGATGTGGTGGCACATCTGCCCGCCCGCATCGACCTGCCGCTGCCCGCAGGCACCCGTGTGTCGCTCTATCCAATGCGTCCCGTGATGGGTGCATCCACTGGCCTGAAGTGGCCGATTGACGGGTTAGAGCTGTCACCGGGTGGGCGCGTCGGGACATCGAACCGGGCAGATGGCCCTGTCACACTGACCGTGCAGTCGCCGGGATTGCTGATCATTCTGCCGGTGTCTGAACGGTCCGTTCTGCAACAGGCACTGGTTCAGGCTGGCGGCTCATGGCCTGCTCTCTGAACACGATATACAGTCCCGCGGCCATCACGATCAGAATGCCGACCGATGCCATCATGTTGGGCAAGTCGCCGAACACCGCAAAGCCGATGATGGTTGCGATGGGGATCTCAAGATACTGCATCGGCGCCAAGGTGGTGGACGGTGCATAACGCAGCGACCATGTCATGAGCAGATGCGCAAGCGTGCCGGACAGACCAATGGCCACCAGAAGCGTCCATGTGCTTGAGGGCAAAAGACTGTCCCATGCAAGGATCGGTGCGACCGTGTCGGGCACCAGAAACAGGATCGGCGCCATCAGAGCAAGTGCGATCACACCGGACACGGCCTGCAGACCGATGGGATCGGTCTCCTTGGCGATCTTGCGAGTGACCAGCATGAACAGGGCAAAGTTGACCGCAACCCCCATCGGCAACAGCGCGGGCCAACCCACTTCTTGAAACGAGGGCTGAATGACCAGAAGGGTGCCCAGAAATCCGACCGCACAGGCGATCATGCGGCGCATCCCGACCTCTTCTCCCAGAACATAGTGCCCCAGCAGAAGCATCATGAACGGCATCACGAAGGCGATGGCGATGGCGTCGGCCAGCGGCAGGTAATAGAGCGCGGACACCATCATCCCGATCCCAACGATGTGCATCAGTGTGCGCAGAAGGGTCAGGACAAACACCCGCTGCGACATCCGCCAGACGCGGCCCGTCACGGCAATGATTGGAATAAGCACCACAGCCTGAACACCGAAGCGGATAAGAAGCAACTGTCCAAGCGCCACTTTGTTCGACAGGATCTTGGCGATCGCGTCCCCCATCGGAGCGACAACGCAGAAACCCAGCATGAGCGCGATTCCAAGGGTGGGGCGGTCTTGTGTCATGTCGAACGCTACCCTTGGTTGAGTTGATCTGTCAGCGCTCTCCTTTTGCTACGTAAGTCGCAGCCGGAATGCGCCCGTTTTCAGGGAATTCCGCAAGGTTTAGCAGTTTGGAATGTTGACCGCCAACCCACCCAACGAGGTTTCCTTGTACTTCTCATGCATGTCCGCACCGGTCTGTCGCATGGTCTCAATCGCCGAATCAAGCGGGACGAAATGAGTGCCGTCGCCACGCAAGGCGAGGCTGGCCGCACTGACTGCCTTGATCGCCCCCAACCCGTTGCGTTCGATGCAGGGTACCTGCACCAGCCCCTTAACCGGATCGCAGGTCATCCCGAGGTGATGTTCCAGCGCAATCTCGGCGGCGTTTTCGATCTGCATGGGCGTGCCGCCCAGCACAGCGCAGAGCCCTGCGGCGGCCATCGCGCTGGCACTGCCCACTTCGGCCTGACACCCGGCTTCGGCACCGCTGATCGACGCATTGAATTTGACCAGTCCCCCAATAGCGGCGGCGGTCAGCAGAAACTCGGGCACACGGCTGGATGTCGCGCCCGGCACATGGTCAAGGTAGTAGCGGATCGTGGCGGGCACCACCCCGGCGGCCCCATTGGTCGGTGCGGTCACAACCTGACCCCCGGCTGCGTTTTCCTCGTTCACCGCCATAGCATAGACGCTCATCCAGTCGTTGATCGTGTGCGGTGCCGTCAGGTTCATGCCGCGTTCGGCAAGCAGTTTCTCGTGGATGCCCTTGGCGCGGCGTTTGACGTTCAGCCCGCCGGGCAGGATGCCGTCATTCCCAAGACCCCGGTCGATGCAATCGTTCATCACCTGCCAAAGTCGGCGCATGCCAGCATCAAGATCGGTGACGGACCTGCGGGCCAGTTCATTGGCGCGTTTCATCTCTGCGATGCTAAGACCAGATATTGCGGCCATCTCCAGCATCTCGGCTGCTGATTTGAACGGGTAGGGCACCGGCGTTCCGTCGTCCGAATCTTTGCCTGCGTCCAGTTCAGCTTGGGTCATCACGAAACCGCCGCCGATGGAATAGTAGGTCTCTTGCAGGATCACGTCACCTTGCGGGTCGGTCGCGCTCAGGATCATGCCATTGGCGTGGCCGGGCAGGTTGGGACCGAAATCGAAATTCAAATCGGTTTCGGGATCGAACCGCAGTGCGGGCAACCCGTCCGGTGTGACAGTCTTGGTTGCCTTGATCTGGGCCAGTGTCGCATCCGCCTTGTCACGGTCGTAGCTTTCGGGAACAAACCCGGCGAGGCCAAGAATGGTGGCGCGGTCGGTGGCATGTCCGACCCCGGTAAAGGCCAGCGAGCCATGCAGGGACGCCTTGACGCCGGCCACGGAAAACGGTGCTTTGCGCAACCGGTCAAGAAACCGCGCGGCGGCGACCATCGGACCCATTGTGTGGGAAGAGGACGGGCCGATCCCGACCTTGAACATGTCGAAGACAGACAGAAACATGGTTAAAGCGCGCTCCCTTCAGGTGGCGTTGCGGGTTGCGGATTGGAAAAAGGGGATGGCCCCAACCCTTCGGCCGTGGCCGCAGCCCGCACACTGTCGCGCGCCTCGATCCGTTGAGCAAGGGCATGCAGGTTGGGCCAGAGTGACACGTCGAACCAGCTTCGATCCGCGTCGACCGGATAAAGCGCAGGCCAACGCAGCAAGACCGCAAGATAAAGGTCGCAGATCGTCAGCGCTTTGTTCGCCGGGGCGTAGTGACTGTTCAACAGGTCGAAATGCGTGGCCAGCGACGTCTGCACCTGCTGGCGGGCCACGGCCTGTTGCCTTGGGCCGGGCCCAGCGATCAGCGCCGGGTAGAACAGTGTGCGCATCTCGGCATGCACGGTGTTTGACAGGTAGAACAGCCAGCTGAGAAACGGTCCCCGCGTTGGATCTGTCAGATCAGGCGACAAGGCCACGACTTCCCGGTGACGATCGGCCAGCCAAAGGCAAATCGCCGCTGTTTCAAAAACCGGACCATGGGGCGTTTCCAAAGCAGGGATACGGCCCACCGGGTTCAGGCGTTTGTACGCGGCCCCGTGCTGTGCCGATCGGCTGCGATCCACCAGCGCCGTGCGGTAAGGCAGGCGCATTTCTTCCAGCACCAGTCGCACGACCAGAGAGGCGTTGTCAGGGGCGTAATGCAACACATAGCTCATGTCGCGGGTGTAGCGCGAAGCGTGTCGCGTCGAGGATGCGAAAGCGGCGCGTGGCAGCGAAAAAACGATGTGCTTAACCCTGTCTTTACCGGTGTCGGCCAGAGTGTTGGCACATATGCTGCAAGGGATCGGCAGACATGATGCGAAAGGGATGCTGATGACGACCTATCTGAACCGACTTGCGTGGTTTGCCGCCTTGCTGACCATCATCGCTTGGGCCTTTGTGCCGCGCGCGGCGATGGCCTATCCGGTGATGTTTCCATCGGTGCCTTCCGTGGACACACTGCCCTTACCGCCGGTTCCGTCGACCAATACCCCCGACCGCAACCGGTAGGCTGCACAGGTCTTGTGGATCGCAAGACACGGGCACAGGACAATGTCACGCGACGGATTCGAAGAATTCGGTCTCGCCCCGCGCGATGTGACGTCCTATAAGGTGCACAAACCTGCCCAAGGAGCCGCCCATGCCCGGAGAGTTGTCGCCCATCGACAAGGCCAAATTCGTCGCTGCAAAACGCGCGGCGGACATGGTCGAGGACGGGATGCGCGTCGGTCTGGGCACCGGTTCGACAGCGGCTTGGCTTGTTCGTCATCTGGGTGACCGGGTCCGCGACGAAGGTCTGCGGATCAAGGGCGTGCCGACCTCGGCCCGCACTGCACAGCTGGCAGGTCAGGTCGGGATTGAAGTGATCACGCTGGACGAGGCGGGCACGCTCAACATCACTATCGACGGCGCAGACGAATTCGACCGCGATCTTAACCTGATCAAGGGTGGCGGCGGTGCGCTACTGCATGAAAAGATCGTGGCGGCAGCCAGCGAAGAAGTCGTTGTCATTGCCGATGCCGCCAAGGAAGTGGGCACGCTCGGTGCGTTCCCATTGCCGATTGAAGTGATCCCGTTCGGCTGGACCACAACCCAGATGCTGGTGGAAGAACTGCTGGTCGCGGCCGATGTGATGGGTCGCCGGATCACCTTACGCATGAACGCTGGCAAGCCGTTTCTCACGGATGAGGGCAATTACATCCTCGATCTGCACCTCAGCCGGATCGGCAATGCGCGACAACTGGCGATGGCGCTGAACCAGATGCCCGGCGTTGTCGAGAACGGACTGTTTGTCGATCTCTGCGACAAGGTCATCATCGGTTACAGCGATGGCCGTGTCGAAACCCGTGACATCAATGAGGGTACGGTCAGCGAAGATCGCATCGACCTTGTGGAAAACGACAACCTCTTTTCCGACATCTGATCGCGGTTGCCTAAGCGTCAGTGAACAGACAACCCATGCACAGATAGTGTGCCAACCAATGCAGGCCGACGCAGGGCAAGCAAGTGCTTCGCTTCCCCGTCCTTGCCCTGTTTCAGCAACGCGGCCAGCAGGGCGAATTCCAGTAGATCGCGCTGGGCGCGACTGCCACCAAGGCGCGCATGATCGCTCATCGCACCGATCAACAACGACGTCGCCTCGGCCCAGTTCTGTTGTGCCAGCGCGCGAAACGCTTCTGCCAAAGGTGTGACCACATCGCCCGTGCTTGGGTTGGGCGCAGCGATGATCTGCATCAGCGCGCCCCCATCCCCGGCCATCGCGTGGGCCAATGCGGCATGGATGTCGATAAATCCGATCCCGGTCTTTGGGAAAAAGCGCTGCGCGTAGGCGCTGATTTCGTGCCAACGGTCCTGTGGCACCTCCACTCCCGCAAGCTCCGCGCGAAACAGCAAGGACGCCGCATCGGTCAGCACATTGATCGGCATGCTCTGCGACACATCCGGCCGGATGTCGGTCTCAAGCCGGTGCCACATCGTTTGCGTGTCGCCCTGTTCCAGTGCCCAAAGGGCGGCGTGCCACGACAGGTGACCATGCAGATATCCCGCCCGGTCATAGGGTTCGAGCCATTCAGTGAGGTACGACACCCCAAGGTCGATATCGCCGGTTTCGTAATAAATGTGGCTGCGCACATGCGCACCATTTGCATTGCGCGGGTTCAGCGCAAGTGACCGTTCGATGTAATGATCCGCCGCGTCAAGATTGCCGGTTTCACAGAGCGCAAACGCATACTGGCTCAGGCACCACCAATCCTCGCCGTAATGAGGTAGCAGTTTGGCCATGTAAGCCAGCGTTTCCGCCTCGCGCCCCGGCTTGCCGGAAAAACCGATCAGCCCGAACACCGAAGAACAGGTCTGCGCCAGCAGCGCATCGCGCGGATGGTTGTCCACGTGGGCGCGGATGGCCGGGTAGGCCTGTGCGGTCTTGCCTGACAGCAGCAGGTCAAACGCCGCGATATGGCTGGCCTCGCGCTCAGAGCGCGGAGCTTTCGCGTCCCGTGCCGCCGCCATCGCCACCTTGGCCTCTGGCAGTCTGTTTTCATATTGCAGACCACGGGCCAGACCGACATGGGCCAGCGCAAAATCCGGATCATGGTCGATAGCGCTTTGGAACCGGTCCGAGATGCCCGGCTGCCCCGCCAAAAGCTGGTCGGTCGCGGCTATGTAGTGATCGCGGGCGGCGTCCGACCGGGTCGAGATCGTGTTGCCGTATCTGTCCTGTTTCATTGCCAGCCCCCAGTTCCAAGACAGCTTAGGCGGAAAACCCGGATCCGGCAACGTAGGCGTGACGATGTGTGAGCATCCCTCTCTGGCCTTCCCCGTCGCCATGTGAAATATCTTTGCGCGCAATTAGAAGGAGCCGACCATGACCACATTCGACTACGATCTTTTTGTGATTGGTGGCGGTTCTGGCGGTGTGCGCGCGGCACGTGTCGCGGCGGGCGAGGCGGGGGCCAAGGTAGCACTGGCCGAAGAAGACCGCTATGGCGGCACCTGCGTGATCAGAGGGTGTGTGCCCAAGAAGCTGATGGTATTCGCCAGCGGTTACGGCGGCATGGTGGAAGAGGCCACGCATTACGGTTGGGATATGCTCAACCGAGGTTTTGACTGGCAGACCTTCTCTGGCCATCTGAACAAGGAGCTGGATCGGCTGGAAGGGGTATATCGCAAACTCCTCGCTGGGTCTGGTGTGACCACCTATGATGCCCGTGCACGCCTGAAAGACCCGCACACCGTCGAACTGTCGACGGGCGAAACCTTTACCGCCAAACACATCCTGGTCGCGACAGGTGGGCGTCCGGTCCGCCCGGACATGCCGAACGCGCATCTGGGGATCGTGTCGGACGACATTTTCCACCTCGAAAACTTGCCGAAATCCATTCTTATCATCGGCGGCGGCTACATCGCTTGCGAATTCGCCTGCATCCTTGCAGGGTTGGGTGTGGACGTGACGCAATATTACCGTGGCGCGCAAATCCTGCGCGGCTTTGACGACGAGGCGCGCGGCCTGATTGCGGAATCGATGCGCGAACTGGGCGTTGATCTGCACACCGGCACCAACATCGTGGAAATGGATTGTTATCGCGAAGGGGATGACGACGGCATGGATGCGCCTGTCGAGGCGACACAATACGCCATGCCCGTCAAGGATGCGCCGCAAGAGGGGCCGCTCAAGGTGAAATCCACCAATGGCCATATCAAGGTGTTCGATCAGGTGCTTTTTGCAACCGGTCGTCGCCCCAACAGCGACGACATGGGCCTCGAAGAGGTCGGTGTGACATTGGGACGTGGCGGTGCCATCGAGGTGGACGACTACAGCCAGACCAAGGTTCCGTCGGTCTACGCCATCGGCGATGTCACCGACCGCGTGAACCTGACGCCTGTGGCGATCCGCGAAGGCATGGCCTTTGTTGAAACCGTATTCAACGGCAACCCGACCAAGGTGGATCACGACCTGATCCCGTCTGCGGTGTTCACCCAGCCAGAGCTTGGCACAGTTGGTCTGACGGAAGAACAGGCCCGCGACCAAGAACCGATCGAGGTGTATTGCGCGTCGTTCCGACCAATGCAGTCGGCGTTTGCTGACAAACCCGGCCGGGTGTTGATGAAGTTGATCGTCAGTCAGGAAACCCGCAAGGTTCTGGGCTGTCACATCGTCGCGCCTGGCGCGGGCGAAATGATCCAGTTGGCGGGCATTGCGGTGAAGATGGGCGCTACAAAAGAGGATTTCGACCGCACGGTCGCAGTCCACCCAACCATGTCCGAAGAGATCGTCACAATGCGCAAACCGATGCGCACGGCTTGAATTTCCAAGCTTTGCCCACAGGTAAGAACGTGACATGAAAGACCGAATGTTCCGAGAGGGGAAAAGACCAGATGGCAGGTAACAGTGGCGGCCCGTGGGGTGGCGGCGGTAACAACGGTGGAGACCGTGGCGACGATCGCCCGCGCGGTGGCAACAATGGGGGTGGGCGTCGTCCGGGCGATGGCAACCAACCACAGATACCCGAGATCGACGAATTGATGAAAAAGGGCCAGGAACGGCTGCGCGTCCTTATGGGCGGTCGCGGCGGCAATGGTGGCACAAACGGCGCAGGCGGCGGTGACGGAGGCGACGGCTTCAAGCTGACACGTGGAACCGTTGGGCTTGCCGCGCTGGGCGCGATCGCGCTTTGGGCGTTCAGCAGCTTTTACACCGTGCGCCCGGAAGAACAGTCAGTCGAGCTGTTCCTTGGTGAATATTACTCGACCGGCAACCCCGGTCTGAACTTTGCGCCGTGGCCCCTTGTGACCGCAGAAGTCGTCAACGTGACGTCTGAACGTACCGAGAATATCGGTGGCGGTCGCGGTGCCGGGGGTGATGGCCTCATGCTGACCACGGACGCGAATATCGTGGATATCGACTTTCAGGTCGTGTGGAACATCAATGACCCGGCCAAACTGCTGTTCAACCTGCGCGACCCGCAGGTGACGGTACAGGCGGTGTCCGAAGCGGTGATGCGCGAAATCATCGCCGCGACGAACCTTGCGCCGATCTTGAACCGGGATCGTGGTCTGATCGCAGACACCGCCCGCGAGAACATTCAGGCGACGCTGGATGAATACGAAAGCGGAATCACCATCGTACGTGTGAACCTTGATACCGCCGACCCGCCCAGCGAAGTGATCGACGCCTTCCGCGAAGTTCAGGCCGCAGAACAGGAACGCGACCGCTTGCAGCGTCAGGCTGACGCCTACGCCAACCGCGTTCTCGCCGAAGCGCGCGGCTCGGCCGCCCAGATCCTCGAAGAGGCCGAAGGCTACCGGGCACGTGTCGTGAACGAAGCCATCGGTGAGGCAAGCCGCTTTATCGCCGTGGCGCAGGAATTCAATCAAGCGCCCGAAGTCACGCAGCGTCGCCTCTATCTTGAGACAATCGAACGGACCTTGGGGGATATGGACAAAATTCTGCTCGACGAAACCGGAAGCTCGGACGGGCAGGGCGTATTGCCTTACTTGCCGATCAATGAACTGCGCCGTTCCGGGCAATCCACCACTGGAGGGTCGAACTGATGCGTAAATCTGCTTTCCTCCTGCCGATTGGCGTTCTTGCGCTCGTCGGTGTTCTGTCGTCGATCTTTATCGTCGACGAACGTGAAAAAGCGTTGGTCCTTCAATTCGGCCAGATCAAAAAGGTTGTCGAAGAGCCGGGTCTCAACTTCAAGCTTCCGATCATCCAAGAGGTCGTGCGCTATGACGGGCGGATCCTGTCGCTCGACACGGACACGATCGAAGTCACCCCCTCGGATGACCGTCGTCTGGTCGTCGACGCCTTCACCCGCTACCGGATCGCGGATGTGGTTCAGTTCCGTCAGGCCGTAGGCATCGGTGGCACACGTGTTGCCGAAGACCGCCTGTCCTCGGTTCTGAACGCTCAAATCCGAGAAGTTCTGGGTGCGGATCAGGTCACGTCCGACACCATCCTGTCCCCGGCGCGGCGCGATCTGGCGTTGCGTATTCGAGATCAGGCGCGCACCAGTGCGGCGGGCCTCGGGCTCGAGATAGTGGATGTGCGTCTCAAGCAGACCAACTTGCCGGAACAGAACTTGTCCGCAACATTTGCTCGGATGCGCGCCGAACGTGAACGCGAAGCTGCCGACGAAATCGCCCGTGGTAACGAAGCCGCGCAGCGTGTGCGTGCTGCTGCTGACCGTACGGTGGTAGAGACGGTGTCGAACGCCCAGCGGGAGGCCAGCATTACACAGGGTGAGGCCGACGCCGAACGGAACCGGATTTATGCCGAAGCCTATGGCAGCAACCCGGATTTCTTTGCGTTTTACCGATCACTGGCTGCAATGGAGCAGTCGCTGAACAAAGATACGTCGACCCTCGTGTTCTCACCGGACAGCCAATTCCTCGGCCAGATGTTCGGTGCGATCCGTGCCGACGGTCTGGGGCAGATCGCCGTACAGGAGTTCGACATCGAAAGCCTGCGCGAAATGGCCCCCGAGGCGACGATTTCGCCCAACCTGCCCGAAGCCGAACGTCAGCGGCTTGAACAGCAACTGGAAGAACAGGCTGCACCCGTTGAGGATGCGACCAATTGATCGAGACTGTAATCCAAGGGATTGCACTTGTGCTGATCATCGAGGGGCTGGCCTATGCGCTGGCCCCTTCGCTTATCGAACGCATGCTCGAGGCGATGCGCGACATGCCGCTTGATATGCGCCGCCTGATCGGCGTGTCCGCAATCGCCGCTGGCATCACCATGTTGTGGATATTGCAGGCGTTTTGAACCGCCCTGCGCTTTTTGGCTTCGTCACGATCAAGTCACATAAGCTTGAACCATCGCTTTCCTGTTTGCGTGTTGCGTCCGCGCACCTACATTGAAAGCATAACAGGCTGGTGTCGGTCGCCGCACCGCACCAAAGACGAAGGAGTTTCCCTTGACCTCACAGGCAAAAACCATCCAACGGGATCAGAGCACGCCATTGCGCATGTTCTGGCTGACCTCGTTGTCCATGATCCTCATCGTCGCGCAGTCGCTGATGGGTCACGCGCAGGAAAGTTTTGCGAACCTTGCTGAAAAGATCAGCCCTTCGGTCGTGAACATCACAACCTCGACCACGGTCGCCGGGCGCACTGGCCCCCAAGGCATCGTGCCCGAGGGATCCCCGTTCGAAGATTTCTTTCGTGAATTTCAGGACCGCAACGGTCAGGGCGATCGCCCGCGCCGCTCCTCCGCACTGGGGTCGGGGTTCGTGATCTCGGAAGACGGGTTTATCGTCACCAACAACCACGTGATCGAGGGCGCCGATGAGGTGCTGATCGAATTCTTTGAAGGGTTCGAGCTGCCCGCGACCATCATTGGTACTGATCCGAACACCGATATCGCGCTGCTCAAGGTCGAAAGCGAAACGCCGCTGAAGTTCGTCAGCTTTGGCGACAGTGACACTGCCCGTGTCGGTGACTGGGTGATGGCCATGGGCAACCCGCTGGGACAGGGCTTTTCGGTTTCTGCTGGCATCGTATCCGCCCGCAACCGTGCCCTCAGCGGCACCTATGACGACTACATTCAGACCGACGCCGCCATCAACCGCGGCAACTCCGGTGGCCCGCTTTTCAACATGAACGGCGATGTGATCGGCGTGAACACCGCAATCCTGTCGCCCAATGGCGGTTCCATCGGGATCGGTTTCTCGATGGCCTCCAACGTGGTGACCCGCGTGGTCGACCAGCTCAAGGAATTTGGCGAAACCCGCCGCGGATGGTTGGGCGTGCGTATTCAGGATGTGACCGATGATGTGGCCGAAGCGTTGGGTCTGGCATCTGCCAAGGGCGCTCTGGTCTCTGATGTGCCAGAAGGTCCGGCAATGGAAGCGGGCATGCAGGCAGGCGACGTGATTGTCAGCTTTGATGGCCGCGAAGTCGAAGACACACGCGGTCTGGTGCGTCAGGTGGGCAACACTGAGGTCGGCAAAGCTGTGCGCGTCGTCGTCAACCGCGACGGTGCCACTCAAACGCTTTTGGTGACCTTGGGTCGCCGTGAAGAAGCCGAAAGCGCTGTACCCGCATCACAGCCTGGACCAGAAGAGGAAGAGGCGCCGATGTCGATGGAACTGATGGGACTGACCCTCAGCCCGTTGACCGCCGAAATCCGCGAGCAGCTTGAACTGCCCGAAACCGCCAAGGGTCTTGCAGTTATGGATGTTGATGAAACTTCCGAAGCCTTCGAGAAAGGCCTGCGCGCGGGTGACGTGATCACCGAAGCCGGTCAGGCTCAGGTGCTGGCGCTCACCGATCTGGAAGAGCGGATTGCCGAGGCACAAGAGGCAGGCCGCAAGTCGATCCTGCTTTTGGTGCGCCGCGCCGGAGACCCGCGTTTTGTGGCTCTGACGATTGCGGAAGACCAGTAAGGTCACCGCCGGGAAATGCGAAAGGGCGCCGATGATTTCGGCGCCCTTTTGCTTTTGTCAGAGGTCTTTTTCCGTCAACGGACGCGCCAACGCATCCACTGCCCTTACCCCTTTGCGTAGCCCATGCCCTGCAGCGCGACCTTGATCTCGTCGAGGATCGCCGGATCGTCGATCGTCGCGGGCAGCTTGAATTCTTCGCTATCCGCGATTTTGACCATCGTCGCCCGCAGGATCTTGCCCGACCGGGTCTTGGGCAAGCGGTCGACCACGGCGCACAGCTTGAACGCCGCCACTGGGCCGATCTTATCGCGCACCAGCTTGACGCATTCCTTGACGATCTCGTCATGCGGCCGGTTCACACCTGTGGTCAGGCAGACAAAGCCCATCGGCAACTGACCCTTGAGCTGATCCGTCACGCCGATCACAGCGCATTCGGCCACGTCCGGGTGTGCCGCCAGTACCTCTTCCATGCCGCCGGTGGACAGGCGGTGGCCTGCGACGTTGATCACGTCATCAGTGCGCGCCATGATGTAAAGGTATCCATCCTCATCGATCATACCTGCATCGCCGGTCTCGTAATAGCCGGGGAAGTGCGACAGGTAGGATTTGCGGAACCGGTCCTCTGCGTTCCAAAGCGTCGGCAGCGTGCCGGGGGGCAGCGGCAGCTTGACGGCAATCGCGCCCAGTTCGCCGGGCTTCATCGCATGACCTGCCTCGTCGAGGATCTGCACATCATAGCCCGGCATTGGCACCGACGGTGACCCGATCTTGACCGGCAGTGCTTCGATCCCTGCAGGCATGCCCGCGATGGTCCAGCCGGTTTCCGTCTGCCACCAGTGGTCGTAAATGGGTTTGCCAGTGACCTTCTGCGCCCATTCGATGGTGTCGGGATCGGCCCGTTCCCCCGCAAGGTAGATCGCCCGCAGGCAAGAGATGTCGTACTTGCCCACGAATTCGCCCTTCGGATCATCGCGTTTGACGGCGCGGAACGCGGTGGGGGCGGTGAAGAAGCTGCGCACATTGTGATCGGAAATCACCCGCCAGAAGGTGCCCGCATCGGGGGTGCCCACGGGCTTGCCTTCGAACACGATAGTGGTGTTGCCGTGGATCAGTGGCGCATAGCAGATATAGCTGTGGCCGACGACCCAGCCCACGTCGGACGCGGCCCAGAACGTGTCGCCGGGGTCGACATTGTAGATGTTCTTCATAGACCAGTTCAGCGCCACCAGATGCCCGCCTGTATGACGGATCACGCCCTTGGGTGCGCCGGTGGTGCCAGAGGTGTAGAGGATGTAGGCGGGGTGATTGCCTTCGACCGGCACGCAATCTGCTGGCTCCACACCGTACTGGAAGCCGTGCCAATCGAAATCATACCCGTCGTTCAGCTTGGCAACTTCCTGCTCGCGTTGGAAGATGACGGTGAAATCGGGCTTGTGTTTGGCCAATTCGATGGCCCCATCCAGCAGCGGTTTGTAATGCACCACGCGCCCCGGCTCGAGTCCGCAGGAGGCGGCGATGATCGCCTTGGGTGTGGCGTCGTCGATGCGAACGGCCAATTCGTTGGCGGCAAATCCACCAAACACCACAGAATGGATCGCGCCCAGACGGGAACAGGCAAGCATCGCCTCAAGCGCTTCGGGGACCATCGGCATGTAAATGATGACGCGGTCGCCCTTTTCGATGCCCTTGGCACGCAGAGCCCCGGCCAGACGGGCAACGCGATTGCGCAGTTCGGAATAGGTGATCTTGTGCAGGGTCCCGGTGATCGGGCTGTCATGAATGATCGCCACCTGTCCGCCGCGCCCGGCTTCGACATGGCGGTCAACGGCGTTCCAGCAGGTGTTGGTCAGGCCGTCAGCAAACCATTCATAGAGGTCGTTGCCCTTGTCGAAAAGCGCCTTGCTGGGTTTCTGGTCCCAGTCAATCGCTTCGGCGGCCTGCATCCAGAACCCCTCGGGGTCGGATTTCCAGCCCTCATACACCTCTTGGTAGCCCATGCCGATCTCCTCCTGTGACGTGTTGGCATTTGGGTACGGCGCGCGGGCCGTTGCGGCAAGTCTCGCGATCCTCCGCGCGGCAGAAGGCCGCAAAAACTTTGCAGTTTCGGCGCTATCAAATTGCAAACTTTTGCAAACATACCGCTATTATGCAGAGATGATGTTCGCGATCAGCGATTTTGCAAAGTTGCAAACTCGTGTGTGCAAACTTGCGTGACCTGAGTCGCGGACCTCACAACTGGTCGCGCGGTGTCGCCAGAAGGCCAAGGCCCCGGGCCGATTGGATCGACAGCAGACCGCTGGGCAGGCCGTTGGCGTTTTGGTAGCGGCGCACGGCCAACCTGGTGGACACGTCCATCACACCGGTGATCGCTCCGCGATAAAGTCCACGGGCCTCAAGCGCGCGTTGCAGCGTCGAGATCAGCTCGGGCGTCAGCCTGTCGGGGCAGGGGGTCTCAAAGATCAGCTCTTGTCGTTCTCGTTTGATCACCTGAACCGTTTCCGTGCGAAACCGGGTCGGAGCCACTTCGACCTGCCGGGTCACGGTTTGCAGTTCGGCGGGAGCCACGTCGCGTACCCAGCACCCATCCGGGTTAACGCCCGGCGGTGGGTCGATCTGGGCCGAGGCGAAATCGGGCACCGGCACATTCACAGCGTCGTCCCTGTACTCCCCCGCGCCCGTACATCCCGAAAGGGCGGCCAAGGCCACGGCCCACAGAGCCCGGATCGCTGGCGGGAGGGGGGTCACGGAGGATGTGCGCCTGTTTGCCTGTTTCTGCTTTGCCGCAGTCTAGCCTGTTTGGGTGTCTGGCGAAAGCGCCTCTGGCGCATCCTCTGGCGCGGGGGCTAGAAGCTGATCCAGAAGGGGCGAGATATCCTCGATCACTTCGGCGATCACATGGATCACGTCGCCTTCGCTTTGCAGCCGTCCGGTGACGCGCAGCATGCGCCCGGCGATCACCGCGCGGCGGTAGCGCTCGTAAAGCTTGCGCCAGACGATGATGTTCACCGTTCCGGTTTCGTCTTCCAGCGTGAGGAAGATCACGCCCTTGGCGGTGCCGGGCCGCTGCCGCAGGATCACCAGCCCCGCCACCGTGATGCGCGCATTGTCGGGCGGCAGGCGCAACTGGTCAGCCCGCAGGCAGGACGGTGGACGCGGCCAGTCGGTTTGGGCGGGGCGGGGGGTGACAACACGCATAAGAACAAAAATAGAACATTTGCCAAAGCGTGCAAGCCCGCAGTTTCCGCAGATTTCGGATCGCTTTGGAACGCTTAATCCTGCCTTAAGGACGTGAAGCCCTGCCGCGTGAGAGTGTCGGGTCAGACAGCAACACATTCCAATGAGGGCATCATGGCTTATTTCGACACACGCAAGACTGCAGGCACAAACACCGCATTCGATGCTAAAAGCATTGTTGACCGCTTGGTAAAATTCATCGCAGCCCGCGTGACAGCCATCACCACACGTCCCGGCACATCCCCCGATCAGATCGTCGCCGCCCAGCACCGCGCCGAAGCGCACCGCCGCGCCGTCGACAAGCTGATGCGTTAATCCTCGGGAAAGCCGTTGGCGCGAAAAGCAGCAATGACCGTGTCGCGATAGATTGGATTGTCTTGTGGTCGCGTGCGCACAAAAGTTGCAATGGTCATGTCCGGCACCTTGCGTCGAAAGAACTCGGCCATCTTGGCAGACTTCTCAAACTCACCGAGCTTCCAGTAGATCGCCATCAATCCCATATGGGCAGTAGCGAATTCGGGGTATTGCGCCAACGCTTGTTCATAGTAGTCGCGCGCTTCTTCGAACGCCCCTTTGTGAAACATCGCGTTGCCGATGCCCGAGGTGAAGATCCCGATTTGCGGATGAAGAGGGCTGATCCGCAGCGCGCGTTGGAGATGCACAATCGCTTCGTCGTTTTCGTTTCGGTAGATATGCACCCAACCCAGCAACATTGCGATAGTGGCAGAGTTCGGATTGAGAGTGTTAGCCTTTTGTAGCGCGGTCAATCCCGCCTTGGTTTCACGTCCGATGTAGGCCATGTAATGCCCTGCATAAGCCAGACTGACCGGATCGTCCGGATCATGGTCCAGAACCTCTTTAGCGACGGGCAGAGCGGCTTGTGCCTTTTCGAAGGGCCACCAGCGCGTCGCGAAAGAGCCGGTATGCGCACAGCAGATCAACCCCTTGGCCTGGATGTAATTCGGGTCCAGATCGACAGCTTGCTGCAATAGCGACAATCCCTCTTCAAGATCGCTCAGCGAGTTTTGCCGGTAGACCAGCGGTGCCGCCTTCATACACAAATCATACGCTTTCAAGCTGTCGGTTGGCTTGGCCCGCGCCCGCGCCGCTTCGGCCCAGATCAGCTTTGGCTCGATCGCAGCTGCCACGCTTTCGGCGACCCTGTCCTGCAGATCGAAGATATCCTCGGCGCTGCCATCGAAACGGTCGTGCCAGATCATCCGCGCGGTTTTGGCCTCGACCAGTTGGGTAAAGATGCGCAGACGGTCGCCCGCCTTCTGGATGCTGCCTTCAAGGATGTAACGCACCCCCAAATCGCGCCCGACCTCCCCCAGATCCACCGCTTTGCCGCGGTAGGTGAAGGTCGAGGTGTTGGAGATGACAAAGAACGACGACACCCGTGCGAGGGCCGAAGTGATCTCGTTGACGATCCCATCCACGAGATACCCGTTGTCCTCGGACCCGGTCAGGTTGGCAAAGGGCAGGACCGCCAGCGACGGGATGTCCGGAACGGTTTGCGTCGTTCGCGGCATTTGCGGCATTTGCCCAAGGTCGCTGTCCCCTTCCAGCGTGAACTTGTAGCCAACACCGGGAACCGTTTTTATGGCCTCTTTCCCAAGAGCCTTGCGCAACCCCGCGATCTGGACGGTGAGGTTGCTTTCCTCGACCAGCACACCGGCCCAGACATGATTGAGCAATTCTTCCTTGGTGATGACGCGGTCGGGGTGGTTTGCCAGATAGGTCAACACATCAAACGCCCGCGCGCCGAGCGTCACAGGTTGGCCGTCAAGCGTCACGCTGCGGCTGGAGTCGTTGATCTGCAAAGCGGTCATCTGCGGGTCCGATGCTGTTTGGCAAACCCTAACGGCAGATTAAAGGTCGCGCCAACGGGTTTGCACATTTCCGTTGGCGCAAGGTCTTAGTGCTGCGCAAAGAACGCCGCCACGTCGCTCGCGATCTGGGCGTGCTCGGCCCGCCGTGCCTCGCGGCCCTCGGCGCAGACGAAGGCATCGTCGGGTTCTTCGTCCTTCAGGATGGCCAGTCCGTTTCCAGTGCAGACGCCTAAAAAGTCGAAATGCGCGAGGCTTTCCGGCTCATAGTAAGTTGTCACTGCGGCAGGCAGAGCGGCGACCAAGGCGCGGCTTTCGATGTCAAGGTTCAGCCCCTCAAGATCAACTGGCGCACCATAGACCAGCATCGGGCTGTCGATGGCCCCAAGGCTCTTTGCCGCAAAGGTCTGCGTGCCGCCCAGATCGAACACCGCGAACGCGCGGATGCGGTCGTCGGACAGGTCTTGGGCCATAGCGATCCGGTCCTCTGGCGATTTGGCGACGTTCCAGCGGTTGAAGATACCACAGACCAGATCGTCAGGCATGGCGGCGCAGAACGCGTCGAACCCGTCGGGGTCGTAGCGTCCACCTGCCAATGCCACTGCAGTGAACCCGCCCAGTGAATGACCGGCCATATAGATATGCCCTGCGTCGATACGCGGATCAGCAGACAGGTGGTCAATCAGCCGCGAGATGTCTTTCGGCCGGTTCCAGAGTTCGCGCTGGTGATCCAAGTCACGCTGAAAGGTCGATGTGCCGGGATGGTCGATGGCCGCCACGGCATAGCCTTGGGCCACCAGCCGTTCCGCGAGCCATGCCTGATTGCGGGCATTGCCGAACATGCCGTGAGATAACACCACAAGTGGGAACTGACCCGAAATCGCAGGCGCATCAGGGGCCACGTTGATCGGTTCCCACACGGCATTGCCATGAGCCTGCACGGTGCTGCTGGCCTGCGCGGGATACCACAGGAACCCCTCGAGGTGGCGCGTGTCCTGGGTGTCGAGGATCATCAACTGTTGCATCCCGGTCGTACTGTCCTGTGCGGCAAGCGCGCTGGCGCTGAGCAGCAGTGCGGTGAGGGTGGGTTTCAAGGTCATGTCGGTCTCCATCATGGGGGTGTGTGATGGGGCAGACATCACCGTGGGGCCGTTGCAAAACAATGGCTTGCCCCCCTCCGGGTGTCCTTGATCATGTTAGAGGACAGGGGACACGCAAAAGAGGACAGGATATGCAGCCCGATCTGGCGGTTTTCCCAGTGCCAATGCTCACATTCCTGTTGTCGGCGGTGGCGGCAGGGCTGGTTCTGCGGGCTGATCTGGGCCGTGTGGTGGCCACGCGATTCTTTGCGGCGTTCTTTCTGGTGCTGGCGCTTGGGTCATTCATGGTGGGCTTGCGCTTTGGCTACGGGGTGGACCGGTTGGTTCCGGTACAGCGGGCGTTGCCGCTTTTTGCGGGCCCGCTTTTGTGGTTGGGTTTTGCAAGTGTCACACGTGACAGGATCGCTGGATTGGCGCTGTGGCATCTGGGGACTGCGGTGGCGCTGTTGGCAGTGGCCCCATGGGTGTTTGTCGATCTTCTGGACCTCGATTTGATCGTAGGGGTCAGCTACGTCGTCTATGCTGGCGGGTTGCTTTGGATGTGGTCGCGCGGAGTGAACCATTTGTCCCATGCGCGCATTGAAAACGCCGTTGTTCTGCGGCGGTGGATGCTGGCGGGGGCAGGGCTGTTGGTGGTCTTTGCACTGGCAGACACGGTGATCGCGCTCAGCTTTGCGGCGCAGCGCAGCCGGGACGCGATGGCGGTGATGTCGGCTGGGGCTGTTGTCATGGCGCTTGGACTGATCGCTGTGATTGTCGCGGTGTCCAAGGGCGGTGGGCGGATGACGTCGCAGGTCACGGTTGTCAAAATATCCCCCGATGGGGACGGGGCCGCCTTGGAGGCACGCGCCCGGCAGGTTTTGCTTGAGAGTAAGCTATATCTTGATACCGAATTGACGGTGGATCGGTTGGCCAAGCGTCTGACCGTTCCGTCTCGGGCGCTGTCGCTGGCGATCAATCAGACCAAGGGTATGAACGTGTCGCAATACGTCAATGATTTCCGGCTTGATCATGCTGCCGCCTTGCTGGCCGAAGGGGATGGCAGCGTAGCCGAGGTGTTGGACCAATCGGGTTTCCTGACCCGGTCCAATTTCTATCGCGAATTCCAGCGTCGTTTCGGTATGACCCCCGCCGCTTATCGCGATGCAGCCAAGGCGGGTCAGTCCGGCATCTGATCGTCGGTCCAACTGGTGTCGGCGTCTTCCTCGGCAATCACCATCACCGCGATCGTGCCCGAGGTACGGTGGAGGCGCACGTCCGAGGAAAAGCCCAGATCGCCGCCCGAATGCCCGACGATGGGGCCGTCGATTTCGATCCCCATGCCGTAACCTTCGTTCATCGGGTCTTGGGTCATGATGGAGAGTAGGTCGGGGGACAAGAGTGTCTGTTCGATGAACAACGCTTGATAGAAGCGTGCCACGTCCTGTGCGGTTGCGATCACGCCGCCATCGCCAAAGCCCGCGCCAGCGTAATAGGCGCGCACGTCATGAGGTGTGTCCGCAAAGCTGGTGGGTAGGGGGCGACTGCCGAAGACAAAGCTGTCGCTCATACCTGCGGGATTGAACACCTCGCGTTGCAGGGCTTGCGCATAGGTCAGGCCGGTTACCTGTTCCAGAACGAGGCCAAGCAGCACGTAATTGGTGTTGGAATAGTCGAATTCGGTGCCGGGCGCGAAGAGTGGCTCGTCGTCAAAGGCATAGCTGAGCGCGGTTGTCGGGGTTTGCAGGTCGGAGTCGTCCAGCACGTCCTCCACATATGCATCGGTGTAATAGTCCGGCAGGCCCGAGGTCATGGTCAGCAGGTGGCGCAGGGTAACGCCCTCGAGCCCTTGGAATCCGTCAACGATGTCGGGCGCAAACCAGTCGGCCGCAGGATCGTCGAGTTGCAGGTCGCCGCGGGCGAGCTGTCGCAATACGGCAACGGATGTCATGGTTTTCCCAACCGAGGCGATGGCAAAGGACGCATCGGCTGTGGCGGCCGTGGCCGTGACATTCACACCTTCCGGTCCGTCAAGGTAACGGACGCTTGGGCTGTCCGACGCGTGGACGGGTCCAGCCAGCGCCACACAGATCACGGCTCGGTATATCAACTGTCCTGCCCCATACATGCTGTGCCCATCCTGCGCGCAAAGAACCATCCCGACGCGCCATGAATGCATGAGATGCGACGCGGGTAAAGTCCGCACGGTGATTTGAGGTCGAAAGGGGCTGGCGGGTTCGATCCAGCCAGACTAGGTATGACACGATTTCTGAGACGGAGAGCGCTGTAATGGCAAAAATCACCTATATTGAGCATGGCGGCACAGAGCATGTCGTAGACGTGGCCAACGGTCTGACCGTGATGGAAGGCGCCCGCGACAACGGCATTCCGGGCATCGAGGCGGATTGTGGCGGCGCGTGCGCCTGCTCGACCTGTCACGTCTATGTGCATCCCGACTGGGTGGGCAAACTGCCGCCGAAGGAAGACATGGAAGAAGACATGCTCGATTTCGCCTATGAGCCGAATCCCGAGCGGTCGCGCCTGACCTGCCAGCTCAAAGTGACCGATGCGCTGGACGGCCTTGTCGTCCAGATGCCCGAAAAGCAGATCTGAGCCGATGCGAATGCCGCGTCACCGGATGCGCGTGTGGGGCAGGATCGCCCTTGGCGCGGGGTTGGCGTTGGCGCTTGTGACAACGTCGCAGGCCGTGGCGCAAGAGATCGTGTCGGCGCGATATGACGGGCCGACCACACGCTATCCCCATGGCGTGTTGGGTGATGACATCGAATATGACACCCTGCTTGTCCGACTAAGTGACGGGCGCGAGATATCCGCGCGCTGGGCGCGGGACATTGTTTTCGAAGATCTGGCCCCTCGCGTTGTGGATGTGGATGGCGACGGTTCACCCGAAGTGGTCGTGGTCGAAAGCCACGAGAGCCAAGGTGCACGGCTTGCGATCTGGGGGCTGACTGACGGGGGCAATTTGGCCACCAAGGCTGCCACACCCTTTATCGGCACACGGTTTCGCTGGTTGGCACCTGTGGCTGTTGCCGATCTGGACGGAGATGGTCTGGTTGAACTGGCCTATGTCGACCGTCCGCATCTGGCCAAGGTGCTGCGCGTTTGGCGCTATGAGCCGCTGCGTTCCGGGCAGGTCGCATTGACCGAGGTGGCGACGCTGGAGGGGGTCTCAAACCACCGGATCGGCTGGGATTATATCGCGGGTGGCCTGCGAGACTGCGGGCAGGGGCCCGAGATGGTGCTTGCAGACGCGGGCTGGTCTTCGATTGTGACGGTCACTTTCGATGGGACATCCCTGAGCCGCCGTCAGCTCGGCGACTATACCGCCGAGGCTTTGGAAAGAGCTTTGGGCTGCTGACGAAAAAAGCGCCTTCGAAGGCGCTTTCCTGCATTTTCGGAAATGCAGCCAAGGGCGTTCGAACGCCCTTGGCGCTCAGGCCTCTTCCAACTGGGCCATGACCTCGTCTGAGGCTTCGAAATTGGTGGTGACGCGCTGCACATCGTCATCGTCTTCCAATGCATCCACCAGTTTCATGAGTGAGGTCATGCCGTCGAGATCCAGCTCGGTTGTGGTGGTCGGCTTCCACACCAGCTTGGTCGACTCGGATTCTCCCAGTTCTGCTTCAAGCGCTGTGGCGACCTCGTTCAGATCGGTGTCGGCGCACCAGATCAAATGGCCGTCTTCGGTGCTTTCGACGTCTTCGGCCCCTGCTTCGATTGCGGCCATCATCACCGTATCCGCGTCGCCCACGCTGGCGGCGTATGTGATTTCACCCTTGCGGTCGAACATAAAGCCCACGGAGCCGGTTTCGCCAAGGTTGCCGCCGTTCTTGGTGAAGGTGGAGCGGACATTCGACGCGGTGCGGTTGCGGTTGTCGGTCATCGCCTCGACGATGACGGCCACACCGTTTGGGCCGTAACCCTCGTACCGGATTTCTTCGTAATCCTCGCCCTCACCACCGGAGGCCTTTTTGATGGCGCGTTCGATGTTGTCCTTGGGCATGGAGTTGGACTTGGCTTCTTTGATCGCCAGGCGCAGGCGCGGGTTCTTGTCAGGATCGGGATCGCCCATTTTGGCGGCGACGGTGATTTCCTTGGAGAACTTTGAAAACAGCTTGGCGCGCATCTTGTCCTGACGGCCCTTGCGGTGCTGGATGTTTGCCCATTTGGAATGGCCGGCCATGATTTCTGTGTCCTTGATTGTCGAATGTCGCGGGGTTTGCGCGTCTTTAGCGCAGAAGACGGGGCGGGAACAAGTTGCGTTTTCGGGATTTGCGCTTCGGGCCTGGTTGGGTATGACAGCGGGATGAAACCGTTTCTGATCCTACAATTGCGCCCCGAAGCTGAGGCCAGCGATGGCGAATACGTGGCAATCCTTGAAAAAGGTGGTTTGACCGCAGCGCAGGCGCATCGTGTGTGTCTGGACCGCGAGACGCTGCCGGATGGATTGCAGCTATCTGATTACGCTGGGGTGATCGTCGGGGGCGGGCCGGGCTGTGTTTCGGATGATCCGGCGACCAAAGACCCGGTCGAGGCGCGGATCGAGGCCGAGATCCTGTCACTCATGCCCGAGATCACGGCGCGGGATGTGCCCTTTATGGGCTGCTGTTACGGCATCGGCATTCTGGGCCACCATCTGGGGGCCGAGGTGTCTAAGCGTCGATACGGCGAACCTGTCGGGCCGGTGACTTGCCGGGTGACGGTAGAGGGCGCGGTAGACCCGCTGGTAGCTGGGTTGCCGGGGGCGTTCGATGCTTTTGTCGGCCACAAAGAGGCGGTGCAGGATTTGCCTGAGGGCTGTGTGCATCTTCTGGCGTCGGACCCGTGCCCGTACCAGATGATCCGTTACGGGCAGAACGTCTATGCCACCCAATTCCATCCCGAGGCGGATGCGGGCGTGTTCGAAGAGCGGATACGCATCTACCGCCACAAAGGGTATTTTGATCCCGATACTGCGGATGACCTGATTGCGATGTGTCACGCCAGCGACGTGTCCGTGCCTGTAGAGATCCTGCGCCGTTTCGTGGCGCGGTATGGCGGGTGACGTTTCCGTCGACGGAAACGCCCGATGCGTCGACGCATCGGCGCGCCTAGAGTGGCCAGATCAACGGAATGAGGGCTGACGCAAGAATGCCCACGGTCAGGTTCAGCGGGACACCTACCTTGAGGAAATCCGAAAAGGAATAGCCACCCGGCCCGTAGACCAGTGTGTTGGTCTGGTAGCCGATAGGTGTCGCAAAGGCGCAGGACGCCGCCACCATCACCGCCACCACCAGAGGGCGGGGGTCCAGTCCCATCACCTGCGCAAGGCCGATTGCGATCGGCGTGACCACCACCGCCACTGCGTTGTTGCTGACCAGTTCGGTGAGCAAACTGGTGAGCAGGTAAATCGCCCAGACGATTGCCCAGGGCGGCAAGTTCATCAGGTAGGGTGCCAGCCCTTCGACGATCATCGAGACAGCGCCTGATGCTTCCAAGGCCGCCCCGATGGCCAGCATGGCAAAGATCAGGGCAAGCAACTGGCCTTCGACAAAGGAAAACGCTTCATCGGAATCCACGCATTTCGTCAACAGAACGACAGCCACCGCTATGATCGCCAAAGCGAGAATAGGAGCAACACCGAAAGCAGCCAAAAGCACCAGCCCGGCGAGAGCCGCGATCGCGATGGGCGCGTGGCTGCGGCGATAGGCGCGGGCCGAGGGTTTGGCCACGTCCACGAGGTTCAGTTCATCCGCCATGCGCTGAATGTCCTCGGGCGCGCCTTCGAGCAGCAGCGTGTCGCCCACGCGTACCACCAAGTCATCCAGTTGCCGCCCGATATTCTGGTTCCGCCGATGCACCGCCAGCGGGTAGACGCCGTAGCGCCGACGCAGGCGCATTGCGCCCAAACGTCGGCCGACCATCTTGCAAACGGGCGTGATCAGCACCTCTACCGTGGTGGTCTCAACCGCCGAGACCTGATCCACCCTGCGCAGTTCTTTGTTGCGTTGCAGGCTCAGCAGTTCGGTCATCTGTGTGCGCAGCACCACACGGTCACCGACCTGGAGCGTCACGTCATCCAGATTGCGCCGGAGCGAGGCGTCGCCCCGGATCACGTCGATCAGGCGCACCCCGTCGCGTTTGAAAAGCTGCACGCCCTGCACCTCGCGTCCGATCAGGTTGCTGTCGGGGGGGATCACTGCCTCGGTGAAGAACTTCATCTTTGACCGATCCGACAGCATCGCCGCCATGCTGGTACGATCTGGCAGCAGGAACCGCCCGAAGACCCAGAGATAGAACATGCCCCACGCGATCAGCACCACGGCCAGAGGCGTGACTTCGAAGATGGAAAACGGCTCAAGCCCTTGCGCGCGGGCGACGCCATCCACCAGCAGGTTCGTGGAGGTGCCGATCAGCGTCAGCGTGCCGCCGAGGATGGCGGCGTAACTGAGCGGGATCAGCAGTTTCGACGGCGCGACACCCAGCGTTTTCGCCAGTTGCACAAAGAGCGGCAGCATGACCACCACAACGGGGGTATTGTTCATAAAAGCCGAAGCCACGATGACAACGCCGATGATCCCCGCCATAGCGCGTTTCGGACTTTTCTGAACCGCCGATTGTGCCGCAGTGGTGAAGGCAGCCAGTGCTCCGGTGCGCACCAAGGCCCCCATCACCAGAAACATTGCTGCAATGGTCCAAGGTGCGGGGTTCGACAACACTGCAAGCGCGTCGTTGTAGGGCAGCACGCCCGTGGCCAAGAGGAATGCCACACCGCCGATGGCGACCACCTCGGTCGGATAGGTTTCGCGGACGAAAAGCGCGAACATGACCACGACGGTGCCAAGGGCAAGCATGGCCTGTGTGGTCTGGTCCAGATCGATCAGCGCGGTGAGCACGTCGGTGCGTCCTTCATGGCGAAGTGTCAGGAGGGTTCAGTGTGACCGGGTGGGGCCGTCGGAACAAGCACCGCTTTCGGTCGGGGTTGGACCAGCGCCAGACCGGCCAGCATCACAGCAAGCGCCGCCCAGAAATAGGGCGAGTAGCTTTCGTTGAGGAAGATCATCGCCCAAGTCACCCCGAACAGGGTCACGAAATAGCTGATCTGCACGGTGAAAACCGGGCCTGCACGTCCGACCAGCCAGACATAGGCGACATAGGCCCCCGCGTGCAGCAAGGACGAGCCGACGATGGCGGCATCTGGCGCGCCCCACGGTCCGCGCGGGTCAATGAACTGCCCGGTTGCAAGCGCCAGCGGCAGGGTGATCAACGTGCCGACCAGCGATGCCCCACAGAGCGTTTGCACAGGGTCCAGCCCGCGTAACCCCCAGCGTGCCACCACGCTGCTTTCCATCGCATAAAAGAACGAGGAGATCAGCGCGATGAAGACCCAGATCACCGGCACCGAGGCAGGTAGGCTGGCTTCGGGCAGGATCAGCAGGCAGATGCCGGTGAAGCCGAGACTCAGCCCAGCCAGTCTGCGCCAGCGGAACCGCTCCAGCCCGAACAGCAATGCAATGGGAAATGCGATCATCGGGATGGAGCTCAGAAGGATCGACAGCACGCCAGAGGGCAGATGAATCGCCGCCGAATACGAGGCAATGCCGGGCAAAACGGACCCGATCAGCGCCAGTACCAGATACAGCGTCATATCACGTCGCGTGAACCGCATGCCTGTGCCGCGCAGGATGCAAATCAGGCCAAGCACAGCCGCGCCGATCCCCATTTGCCAGAACAAGATGCCGAAATGGCGGTAGCCTTCGCTGACGGCGGTTTTGGCCAGCGGCTGCGTCGCCCCCCAGGCAGCACCTGCAAGGATCAAGACGATCAGCGGCAGGGCGCGTGTCACGATTCGGGTCTCACGGTGCGCTGGCCTGAAGCCGTCCGCCGTCGCGGATCATGTGGATCGCGGTGGCTTTTCCTGTACGGTCGTCTGTTTCGACCAACACGCCAGACAGTGTCGCCTCGCCCAAGGCGGGCTGGAAGCGGCCCTTGCTCATGCCGGTCACGAAGCGACGCATCGGCTCGGCTTTTTCCATGCCAATCACCGAATTGTAGTCGCCGCACATGCCGGCATCGGTCAGGTAGCCGGTTCCGCCCGGGAGAACCTGCGCATCCCCGGTGGGCACATGGGTGTGGGTGCCGACGACAAGGCTTGCGCGGCCATCGCAAAAGTGGCCCATGCCCATCTTTTCGGATGTGGCTTCGCAATGCACATCCACGAGGATCATTTGTGCCTGACCGCCCAAAGGATGCGCACGCAGTATCGCATCGACTGCCGAGAAGGGATCATCGAAGGCGCGTTTCATGAACACCTGACCCAGCACTTGCAGGACGAGGATCTTTCGCCCACGGGCATCGGTGAACAGTCGGTGGCCGCGTCCGGGGGCAACCTTGGCAAAGTTCAACGGACGGAGGATACGCGGCTCGTTTTCGATATATGAGAGCATGTCCTTCTGGTCGAACGCGTGATCGCCCAACGTGAGACAATCGACCCCGGATTTCAGCAAAGCCTCGGCATGAGGGCCGGACAGGCCAACGCCACTGGATGCGTTTTCGCCGTTCACAACGCAAAAATCGACTTTGAGACGGTCGCGCAGGGCGGGCAGCCGCTCGGTGATTGCGGTGCGGCCCGCACGGCCCATGATATCGCCAAGAAAGAGTGTTCTCATGCTCAGAGGATTAGAGCGGTGCTCCGGGAAAGCAAAGAGGCAAACCGGGGGGCGGTGATACAAGGTATCGAAACGCGGTGGGAAAAGCCCATTCGAATGGGCTTTGAAGTGGCGTTGACGCCGCTTCAAAGCAATTTCGAAATTGCTTGGGCGCTCACCTCAGAACAGCGAGCCCTGTTCAGGCGGCTTCGGCTTGGATTTCGTCGCCGGTTTCGCACCAGCTGCACCAACCGTCATGCGCCCATCGGCAAATTCGATCTCCAGCGCGGTTGCGGCTTGCGCGGCTTTCTGTGTCGTCACCACAGCCCCGTCCCCCCGCACGACCGCATAGCCTCGCTTGAGCGTTTCCTTATACCCCAAGGTTTCGCGCAGCCGGTCCAAAGCCGTCAGGCGTGATCGCCAATCCTTCACCTGCGCCTGACCTGCGTTCGACAGCCGCCGGGTCAGCGCTTCCAGCCGGTCCTGCTTGACCGCCAGATCGCGTTCGATCGGTTTCAGCGTCAGCCGGTCTGCGCGGCGGGCCAACGCCTCGCGCTTGGTCTCGACCACGCGGGACAGACCCGGCGCGAGCCGGGTTGCGCTTTGGTCGAACCTGCGGCGCTGTTCGGCCAAGGCGCGCGACAAAAGCGACGGGCGCAAAGAGGCCGCCGATTCGATCAGCCGCCCGCGCCGAAGATCCACGGACCGCGTCAGCGCCCTTGGCAAACGGTCGGACATCAGGTCCAGCCGCTGGGTTGGGCCCGACAACAGGTTTTCGGGTCGGGGCAAAGCGCGGGTCAGATCGCGCAAGCGCTGGTCGCGGGTCTGCATCCGCTGCGAAACCGCGCGGGTCATGCGGGCTTGGCTGTCGCCCACCCAGCCCAGAAGTTCGAGTCGCACCGGCACCGCGATTTCCGCGGCTGCAGTAGGGGTCGGTGCTCGCTGGTCGGACACGAAGTCAATCAGCGTCGTGTCGGTCTCGTGTCCTACCGCTGAAATCAAAGGAATGTCCGATGCTGCCGCTGCCCGCGCGACGATCTCTTCGTTGAAGCCCCAGAGGTCTTCGATACTGCCGCCGCCGCGTGCGACGATCAGCAGGTCAGGCCGGGGCAGGGCACCGCCCGGCGACAATGCGTTGAAGCCTGCGATGGCGCGGGCCACCTCGGGCGCACAGGCGGCACCTTGAACCGCCACTGGCCACACCAGCACCTTGCGCGGAAAGCGATCGCGTAGGCGGTGCAGAATGTCCCGGATCACCGCGCCAGAGGGCGAGGTGATGACGCCGATGATATCGGGCAGGTAGGGCAGTTCCTTCTTGCGCGAAGGATCGAACAAGCCTTCCGCCGCCAGTGCCTTTTTGCGCTTTTCCAGCATCGCCATCAGCGCGCCTTCGCCTGCGACGGTCACTTCATCGACGTTGAGGTTGTACTTTGATTGCCCCCCAAACGCCGTCATGCGTCCGGTGACGATCACCTCCAGCCCTTCTTCCGGCACCACCGAAAGCTGCGAAACCTGACCTTTCCACGTGGTGCAAGCCAGAACCGAGCGGTCGTCCTTGACGTCGTAATAGAGATGCCCGGACCGTGCCGTGAACACGCGCCCCACTTCGCCGCGCACGCGGATGCGGCCGAACTGGTCTTCCAGCGTCTTCTTCACCGCGCCAGACACTTCGGACACGGTGTATTCGGGCATGTTCTGCCCCGGACGCGGATCGTCGATCAGATCGGACATGTGGCCTCGCTTGCGCTTATCTCGGCCTGACCCTAGAACGCCAGCATTCGAAGGTGAAGACGGAGCGTGCGCCATGAACATTCTCATCCTTGGAAGTGGCGGGCGCGAACATGCGCTGGCTTGGGCCGTGATGCAGAACCCCAAATGCGACAAGCTGATCGTGGCACCCGGCAATGCCGGCATCGCGATGATCGCGGATTGCGCGGCGCTTGATATCGAAGACGGCGGGTCGGTCGTCACCTTTGCCGAAGAAAACAGCATCGATTTTGTGATTGTCGGCCCTGAAGCGCCCTTGGCTGTTGGCGTGGCGGATCGCTTGCGCGATGCAGGACTCTTGGTTTTCGGCCCATCGGCTGAGGCGGCGCGGCTGGAAGCCTCCAAGAGCTTTACCAAGGAAATCTGTGACGCCGCCCACGCGCCGACCGCGGCCTATGGGCACTTTACCGATGCCGAGGCGGCCAAAGCCTATGTCAGCACCCAAGGCGCGCCCATCGTGGTCAAGGCGGATGGTCTGGCCGCTGGCAAGGGCGTGATCATCGCCGAAACCGTGGCCGAGGCGGAGGCCGCCATCGACGACATGTTCGGCGGTGCGTTCGGCGGGGCCGGGGCCGAGGTGGTGATCGAGGAATTCATGCAAGGAGAGGAAGCGTCGTTCTTCGTGCTCTGCGACGGCAAGGACGTGCTGCCCATCGGCACCGCGCAGGATCACAAGCGCGTGGGTGAGGGCGACACCGGTCTCAACACCGGCGGCATGGGGGCCTATTCCCCGGCACCGGTGCTGACCGACGCAGTCATTGCAAAGGCGATGGACGAGATCGTGAAGCCCACCATGGCCGAGATGGCCAAACGCGGCACGCCGTTTCAGGGCATTCTCTTTGCCGGGTTGATGATCGAAAATGGTCAGCCACGGCTGGTGGAATACAATGTCCGCTTCGGCGATCCGGAATGTCAGGTTCTGATGATGCGGCTGGGTGGTCAGGCTTTTGACCTGTTGCATGCCTGTGCCGAGGGTCGTCTGTCCGAGGCACGCGTGAACTGGGCCGACGATCACGCCATGACCGTGGTGCTGGCGGCCAATGGCTATCCGTGCAGCTACGAAAAGGGCAGCGTCATCGGTGGTCTCGATGGCCTGCCCGAAGACAGTTTCCACATGATGTTCCACGCGGGCACCACGGAAAAGGACGGCAAGATCACCGCAACCGGGGGGCGCGTTCTGAACGCCACCGCACGCGGTGCCACGCTGCAAGAAGCCCGCGACCGGGCCTATGCCATGGTCGATCAGGTCAACTGGCCCGAGGGCTTCTGCCGCCGCGATATCGGCTGGCGGGCGCTTTAAATGACGACGGCACTGGCCGGATTTGCCCTTGGCTTTTCGCTGATCCTTGCCATCGGAGCGCAGAACGCTTTTGTTCTGCGGCAGGGGTTGCTCAAATCCCATGTGTTTGCGGTGTGTCTGACCTGCGCCCTGTCGGATGCGATTTTGATCGCTGCCGGGGTGGCCGGGTTTGGAGCGTTGACGCAAGCGGTCCCCGGGCTTGAACTGGCGATGCGCCTGTTCGGGGCAGCGTTTCTGATCTGGTATGGTGCGCGCACGTTCCAAAGCGCGTGGCGTGGCGGGCAAGCGATGCAGGCAGGCGAAGCGGCGGGATCGCTGCGCAAAGCCCTGCTGACGTGCCTCGCGCTGACATGGCTGAACCCACATGTCTATCTCGACACGGTGGTGCTTTTGGGCGCTGTCGCCGCGCAATACGAGGACAGATTGAATTTCGCGTTGGGTGCGATGACCGCCAGCTTCGTGTTCTTCTTTTCGCTTGGCTACGGCGCGCGCCTCTTGGCACCTCTCTTTGCTAAACCGCGCGCGTGGCAATTGCTTGACGTAATCATCGGCATCGTGATGTGGGCAATCGCGGCCAAACTTCTGTTGATGTAGACAATGACGGTCAAGTCAGCGGAAGCTGGCCGTCCATTGCATAACAGCCTCTTGCACATTGGCCCGCCTTCCGCTCCAGTATCGGCATGACCGCGACGACACCACCCAACAGCGCCGGAAATCCCGTCATAGGCATCTTCTGGATGGTCATGACCGGTATTTGCTTTGTTGCTGTAACCGCACTGGTCAAAACGTTGGGTGGGCGCATCCCGGCGGCCGAGTCGGCCTTTCTGCGCTACGTGATCGGTCTGGTTTTCCTGATCCCGGTCTGGCGCGAATTGATGGCAATTCGGCTGACGCCGCGGCAGAAAAAGCTTTTTGGGATACGGGGCATTGTCCACACCCTCGGGGTGATCCTGTGGTTCTACGCCATGACGCGCATCCCCATCGCCGAGGTCACGGCGATGAATTACCTCAACCCCGTCTATGTCTCGATCCTTGCGGTGTTCCTTCTGGGCGAACGGATGGCCTTGCGCCGGGTGCTTGCGGTGATCGCGGCGCTGATCGGGTCACTGATCATCCTGCGCCCTGGATTTCGCGAACTCGACCCCGGTCACATTGCGATGCTGGGCACCGCGCTTTTGTTTGCGGGCAGCTACCTGATTGCCAAGATCGTGTCGGGCGAATTGTCGGCAAGTCTGGTGGTGGCGCTTTTGTCGATCACCGTGACGATCGGGCTTGCCCCCTTTGCCTTTGCAGTCTGGGTCACGCCCAGCCTTGCCGATCTTGGGGTGCTGGCGGCCATCGCCTGTTTTGCTACAGCGGGGCACTATACCATGACGCTGGCTTTTGCCGCGGCCCCCGTCACCGTCACGCAGCCGGTCACCTTTCTGCAACTGGTGTGGTCGGTGCTTGTGGGGGCGCTCTTTTTCGCCGAACCGGTGGACCCATGGGTGATCCTTGGTGGTGGCATAATCATGGCATCGGTGATCTTCATCACATGGCGTGAAGCCGTGTTGCGCAAGTCGCATCGCACGCCTTTGGTCAATGAAACAAAGGGTTAAGGTGACGTAAAGGTCATTTGCGTCAGCCTATTGATACCCCAAACGGCACATTGTTTCGATTTCCGCAAAAAACCGGGTTTGGTTCCAAAATTGGACACAATCGAGGGCGACAAAAGGGTCAGGTAATGTACGAGGAACAACCCAAATGTTTGCTGAAACCTTCTCCAGCCCTGATCTGGGCGAACTGCGCCACTTCCTTGTGGCGGAACGTCAGAAAACGCTGTCGGATGCCGAATGGAAGTTCCGCATGCGTGGCTATGGCTTCCACGTCAAGCGCGTCGATGGTGGCGTGATGGTCGCGCGGATTCCCAAGAATGAGATTTTGGGCTGCGTGAAGATGTGACCGACAGGTCGCCCTGACCGGGCGGCCTTTTGTTCATCTGATCCATCTCGCGCATTGTTCCGGGCTTTGCTATGTCCGGTGCATGATGAAATACGTCGATCTTCCCCCGGTCTGGCTTGCTGCGGCGCTCGTTGTGGTTTGGAACCAAAAGACCCATCTCGACTACGGGCTGAGTTTCGGCCCGGTCTGGGCTGATTTGCTGGGCGGGCTTCTGGTCGGCGGTGGACTCGTTCTGATCGCGCTGGCCGCCTATGAAATGCGCCGCCATCGTACGACGATCATCCCGCACAGAGACCCTGATGCGCTGGTCACCAGCGGCATCTTCAAGCGCTCGCGCAATCCCATCTATCTTGCTGATTCGCTGATCCTTACCGGAATGATCCTCTATTGGGACGCGGTGTTATCGCTCCCATTGATCCCGGTCTTTGTCTGGTGGATCGAGAAACACTTCATCCTGGCGGAAGAAAAGCGGTTGCGGCGAAATTTTCGTGCGAATTTTGCACGATACGAGAAACAAACGCGACGTTGGCTCTAGCCGACCGGGCACATCTGTTCTAGATGAGCGTTTCGCGGTTGGGCAGCATTGTGCGCTTTAGGTCAGCAATGTAGACCCATCGCCGGAAAACATGCCGCTACGGCACTTCGCAACGAACCATAAGGGGGACGGCTCAGGTGAAAATCGGGACGCCAAAGGAAGTGATGAAGGGTGAGGCACGCGTTGCCATGACCCCGGATTCTGCCCGCCAGCTGCAAAAGCTGGGATATGAGTGCATCATCGAAAGCGGTGCAGGCGACGCAGCGGGCTACAATGACGACACGTACAAAGAAGCTGGCGTCGAGGTTGTCAAAACCGCCGCAGCGCTTTGGAAAGAGGCCGATGTGGTCGCCAAGGTGCGCCCGCCGACCGACGCCGAACTCAAGAAGTCGCGCGAAGGCCAGCTTCTGATCTCGTTCTTCTATCCGGCTCAGAACGAAAAGCTGATGCAGCAGGCGGCCAATCAGGGCACCTCTGTCATCGCGATGGACATGGTGCCGCGCATTTCCCGCGCGCAGAAGATGGACGCGCTGTCTTCGATGGCAAATATCGCGGGCTACCGTGCCGTGATCGAAGCCGGTAACAATTTCGGCCGCTTCTTTACCGGTCAGATCACTGCTGCGGGCAAGGTGCCCCCGGCGAAGGTTCTGGTCGTCGGTGCCGGTGTTGCCGGTCTTGCCGCCATTGGCACATCGACCTCGCTTGGGGCGATCACCTACGCCTTCGACGTGCGCCCCGAAGTGGCAGAGCAGGTTGAATCGATGGGTGCGGAATTCGTCTTCCTCGATTTCGAGGAAGAACAGCAGGATGGGGCGGCCACTGGCGGCTATGCTTCTGTTTCCTCGCCGGAATTTGCAGCAGCCCAGCTTGCCAAGTTCCGTGAGCTGGCGCCCGACATCGACATCGTGATCACCACCGCGCTGATCCCCAACCGCGAAGCGCCCGAATTGTGGACCGCCGACATGGTTGCGGCGATGAAGCCCGGTTCCGTCATCGTGGACCTTGCCGCTGAAAAGGGCGGCAACTGCAAGATGACTGTGATGGACGAAAAGATCGTCACCGATAACGGTGTGACGATCATTGGCTATACCGACTTCCCGTCACGTATGGCCACACAGTCGTCCAATCTTTACGCCACCAACATCCGTCACATGATGACAGACCTCACCCCGGAAAAAGACGGGCAGGTCGTGCACAACATGGAAGACGACGTGATCCGTGGTGCGACCATCGCACATGAAAAGGCAGTGACCTTCCCGCCGCCCCCTCCCAAGGTTCAGGCGATTGCCGCCAAACCCAAGGAAAAGGCCAAGGAACTCACGCCCGAAGAAAAGCGCGCCAACGAAGTGGCGGCGTTCAAGGCGCAAACCAAGCAGCAGGTCACCCTGTTGGCCATTGGGGGCGCTCTTGTTCTGGGTGTCGGTCTGGTCGCTCCGGCCAGCTTCATGCAGCATTTCATCGTGTTCGTTTTGTCGGTCTTCATCGGCTTCCAGGTGATCTGGAACGTTGCGCATTCGCTGCACACACCGCTGATGGCCGTTACCAACGCAATCTCGTCCATCGTGATCCTTGGTGCGCTGATCCAGATCGGGTCCAGTTCAATGCTGATCACGCTTCTGGCGGCGCTGGGTATTTTCATGGCCTCGATCAATATTTTCGGTGGCTTCCTCGTGACACGGCGCATGCTCGCCATGTTCCAGAAATCCTAAGGGGGCAGGCACCATGGAATTCGGATTCACCATCGCGGCCTATGCGGTCGCAGCGGTTCTCTTCATCCTGTCGCTGGGTGGCCTGAGCGGGCAGGAAAGCGCAAAACGCGCCGTTTGGTACGGCATCGTTGGCATGGCCATCGCGATTCTTGCCACGCTCATCGGGCCGGGGCAGGGGCTGTTTGTCGCCTCCATCGTCCTGATCGCACTTGGCGCGGGTGTCGGCTATCAGCTTGCCACTCGCGTTCAGATGACCCAGATGCCCGAGCTTGTCGCCATCATGCACAGCCTTGTCGGTCTGGCAGCGGTGTTCGTGGGCTTCAACGCTGACATCATGATCAACAACATCGGTGATCTTTACGACGCAAACGGCCTTGTCATGGGCGCGGTGTCGGATGACGGCTATACCGCTATCGGCCTGCCGAAAGAGGTTTATGACGGTCTGTCGTCCTTTGGTCAGCTGATTGCCAAGAAGACCAATGTCGAGATCAACATCCTGAAGGTCGAACTGGTGCTGGGCATCTGGATCGGTGCCGTAACCTTCACCGGGTCGGTCATCGCCTATGGCAAACTTGCGGGCAAAGTCGACAGTGGCGCGAAAAAGCTGCCGGGCGGTCACCTGCTGAATGCCGGTGCTGCGGCGCTTTCGCTGTTGCTGGCGATCATGTATCTAGGCGGCTCGGGCAGCTGGACACTTGTCCTGCTGACCCTGCTGGCGCTTTTCATCGGCTATCACCTGATCATGGGCATCGGCGGCGCGGACATGCCGGTCGTGGTCTCGATGCTCAACTCCTACTCGGGCTGGGCGGCTGCCGCGATTGGTTTCAGCCTTGGCAACGACCTGCTGATCGTTGTGGGTGCGCTTGTGGGTTCTTCGGGTGCGATCCTGTCCTACATCATGTGTAAGGCGATGAACCGGTCGTTCATCAGCGTGATCTTGGGCGGCTTTGGTGGCCCGGCGGGTGAACAGATGGCCGTTGAAGGCGAACAGATCGCCATCGACGCGGACGGCGTGGCCAACGCGCTGGACGAGGCGGACAGCGTCATCATCATTCCGGGCTACGGTATGGCGGTGGCTCAGGCGCAGCAGAACGTGGCGGAGCTTACCCGTCGCCTGCGCGCCAAGGGCAAGAATGTGCGCTTTGCGATCCACCCGGTCGCGGGCCGTCTGCCTGGCCACATGAACGTGCTTCTGGCCGAAGCCAAGGTGCCCTACGACATCGTTCTGGAAATGGACGAGATCAACGACGACTTCCCGGATACGGACGTCGCCATCGTCATCGGCTCGAACGATATCGTGAACCCGGCTGCACAGGACGACCCCAACAGCCCCATCGCCGGCATGCCGGTTCTGGAATGCTGGAAGGCCAAGCAGGTCTTCGTGTCCAAGCGCGGACAGGGTACTGGCTATTCGGGCATCGAAAACCCGCTGTTTTTCAAGGACAACACGCGGATGTTCTATGGCGACGCGAAAGCCAGCTTGGATACGCTTCTGAACAAGATCAGTTAAGTCCGGTCACTGACCTGAGTCATGAAACCCCGCATCGCAGGATGCGGGGTTTTTTCATGCCGCGTTTTTGACGATCCAAACGTCCACCTGCGCGTCCAGATCATCCCAATCGGTATATTCCTTGTCCCAATCCAGATCTGCGTCCGGGTCTTTCGCAGCGATGATCCGACGCATGACGAAGCGTCGGAACACGTCATATTTCGACGGCTCATACGCGCCTGCGACCTGCAGCACCTGACCGGGTACCCAGCCCGTGGCCTGAGACAAGTCGGTCAGGATGGTGTCAAGCCCGCGCCAATCCTCGGCGTCGTGCCCTGTCGCTGCGAGCGACACTGACAGCAAAAGCGTGGGCATTGAGTTTAGGGCATCCGCGTGCGCCTCGGCAAAGTCCGACAGCACCGACTGATACTGCCCGACATGCACCGACGCGCCAAGAACCGCTGCGTCAAACCGCGCGAGATCAACCGGACCGGCCTGATCAAGAGCGGACAGTTCAACGCTGTGGCCCTGACCGACCAGCCGGTCCATCAGGTGACGGGCGATCTTTTGCGTCTGCCCTTCCGTGCTTGCGTAGCCAATGAACAGTTTCATGAGACACCCCTTGCTGCCGAAGTGTCACAGCAGGCCGACCCTGCCGGACAAGGTCAGGCCTAAAGCAACGGTGGTTTGTACGCGTTGACCTGCCGCAAAAACCGTTTGAGATCATTGAACTGTCGGCCATATTGCGCCTGCCTTTTCCTCGGGCGTCTTGCGCAAGGCTGCTTCGAAGCGTGCAATGCATACAGTTGAATACTGGTAAAATACTGAAAAGTCTGGAAATTTCCTTTACTTGGGAAATTGGCGAGCCTAAGTCTTGGCCAAATCTGAAAGATCGACCCATGGCCCCTATCGAAGATCACCCGCTGCGCTACGCCCTATCGAACGAACTGCACGCGCGGCCGTTCCCGTCACTCGAAGCGCCCTGTCGCGCTGTCTACCTCGCACTGAAAAAGCCCAAGGCGGCGGCTGCGCGGGACAAGACGCTGGACCTTGATCACCTCAAGGCGCTGCTGGATCGCTACGGCACGACACATCCGCAACCGGGTGCCACGCATTTCTCGGGCCAGATCGGGCAGCACACGCTGAAGTGGGAACAGCATACGGAATTTGTGACCTATACGGTGTTTTTGAACGGTTTGACCGACCGGGCGTTCGACCCGGCGGATATGGACGTCTTTCCTGACAGCTGGCTTGCCTCGGCCCCCGGTGTGCGGATCACCTCTGCGTTGATCCGGGTGGAAGACCGTCCCGACGAAGCCAAGGTCTCGCAGAATCTCTCGGACTGGTTTGTGCCTGAAAGCCTTGCCGTGAGCCGCGTTCTGGATGACGACGCGATTGTTGCTGGGGATTTCCGCATCGACCCGGCGGGGCATTTACGGTTCGGCTGCTTCGTGCGCGACGGCATTGGCCGACGTCGTGTGGGCCGGATCGTGCAGCGCCTGTGTGAGATCGAAACCTATAAAACAATGTCCATGCTTGGCTTCACCCGTGTCCGCGAAATGGGCCCCCGCATGGGCGAGATCGACAACGAATTGAACCGCTTGATGGCCGCGATGACCCACGGCGATGGACAAGAGGAAGATCGTTTGAAATCGCTTCTGGCGGTTTCTGCGGAGCTGGAAAGCCTCTCGGCGCAAACCTCTTTTCGGTTCGGTGCGACCGGAGCCTATGAGGCGATTGTTGAACAACGGGTGTCGGTCCTGCGGGAAGAGCGGTTTCAAGGCCGTCAGACCTTTGCTGAATTCATGACCCGCCGCTACGATCCGGCAATGCGGACGGTCAAATCTGCCGAAACCCGCCTGTCAGCCATGGCCGCGCGGGCGGTCCGGGCGGGGGATCTGCTGCGCACGCGGGTCGAAGTGGCGCGGTCGGCGCAGAACCAGCAATTGCTCGAAAGCATGAACCAGCGCGCCGATATGCAGTTGCGGTTGCAAAAGACAGTCGAAGGGCTGTCGGTGGTGGCGATCAGCTATTACGCGGTCTCTTTGGCGGGCTATCTGCTCTACCCGGTTGCGGACATGTTGGGGATCTCCAAGGGGGCCGTGACGGCGGCGGCGACCATTCCGGTGGTGTTGCTGGTGTGGTTCGCGATCCGCCGCATTCGTCGGGTGGTAGAGCAGGGTGGTCCCGAGCTCTGAATTTTACCAATTGGCGAAAGCTGGGTGCACGTTTCCGTCCACGTAAATGCTGGACGGGTCGACGCTTCTTCTAGCGTTGCACCACCACTTCGGTCCCAGCCCCAAGCGACGCCGCCAGCGACAGGAAGCGCGCCTCGGCCACCTCGCCATAGAGCGGCACGGAATCCGGTGTCAGTTTGAGGCGCAACAGCTTTTTGCGCGGCCGCCATTCAAGCGCGGTGCCATCCGCACTGGCATCGGACATCCACAGCATGGAGCCAAAGCGCAGCGCCTTGCCCAGCACTTCGGCTTCCAGCGTTGCTTTTTCGGACAACAGCCCTTCGAGTTCTTCAAAACGCGTGCCTTCGCGCTTGTTCTTGTAGCGGTGCAGCAGTGCCAGTCCCAGGAACACGCGTTCCGAGTGTTTCAAGCCGCCAAGATTGGCCCGCGTGGCGTTGTCGAAACAGGTCTCGGCGCGGTAATCTGGATGTGCGCGCCAGCTTACGTCGTGCAAGAGGCAGGCGGCCTTGATCAGCCGCATCCGCGCGGCGTCGGCATTTGAAAACAGTGGCGTGACAAAGCGGAACAGTTTTTTGCCAAATCCCGGCAGACGCGCGTCCTTGGCCTCGGCAAAGCGGCAGGCTTCGATCAGCGGGTCCCGGTCGCGCAATTCCTGTGGCATTTGTTCGTAGAGCAGGCCTTCGCGGATGCCATAGCTCGAAATCGCGATATCCTTGGGCTTGAACGTCTGCACCAACCGTTTGAGAACATCGACGGCGTAGGGCACCAGTTCCATCCGCGCCGAGGAGACGCCGCAGGCTTGCCGAAGCTCTTCGATGTCGCTTGACTTGATAAACTTCACAGTCTGATTCACCGCTTTCTTGTCCATCCGGTATTCATGCAAAACGTGCAGCGGATAGCCGCGTCGATACATGTCGATCCGCGCAATGGCGCGCCATGAACCACCGACAAGGAACAGGCGGTCCCGCTGTGGCCCCATGTGATCGGCCAGCTTGGCCATCACGGCCTTGATGTGGTCGTCCCGGCCTTTCTGACCCCCCTTGAGATCGCGCAGTTTCAGGGGTCCGAGATTGGAACTGATGCGGCGTCCGACAAGACCATCGGAAATCTCGGCCAGCTCCATGGACGACCCGCCGATGTCGCAGACCAGTCCATAGCTGCCGGGCCACCCCAAAAGCACGCCCTGCGCAGACAGCCGCGCCTCCTCCTCGCCGCCGATAACCCAAATGCGCAAGCCGGTCTCGCGCAGCACGTCATCGCGGAAATCGGGGCCGTCCTCGGCCTCGCGCACAGCGGCGGTGGCCACCACGGTCAGCGGCGGAAGGTTCATGCCTTCGGCCAGCGCCTGAAACCGTTTCAGGGCTTGCAGTGCCCGCGCGCGTCCTTCGGGGTTCAGACGCCCGGTATCGGACATGCCTGCACCCAAGGCGCACATGAGCTTTTCGTTGTAAAAATACGCGGGGGATCGCGCCGCCCCGTCGAACACGACGAGGCGGACCGAGTTCGAGCCGATATCGACAACACCCACGCGGCTGAGCGCGCGAGCCTTGGGGTCGTTGAACAGGGGGCGGCCGAACAGGCCCATTGGATCGTGTTCGGCGTCGGAGTTTCCGTCCATGTGGCCTCCCGGTCAAGTTGCGCGCACCGTGTCAAAGCGCAACGCGAAGGTCAAGAAAACATGGCTGCGGTTTTGTGTGACGTACGGTCCGGTATCGCCTTTTCGATGGGTGGAAAATCGGTCATTCTGATCCGCATCACAGGCAGCACATAGGAGCGGCTATCATGCGGATTGCAACCATGGCCACAGGCGGAATTGGTGGATTTCTGGCGGTCAAACTGGCCAATGCCGGGCACAGCGTTGCGACCATTGCCCGCGGGGCGCATCTGGACGCGATCCGGGCCAACGGTTTGCGATTGGACAGTTCATCGGGGACCGAGATTGCACGTCCCGAGATCGCGACTGATCGACCAGACGAGGTGGGCGTCGTCGACGCCATCATCTTTGGCGTGAAGGGCGACGCGCTTGACGACGCGGCTCGGGCCTGTCTGCCGATGATCGGCCCCGAAACAGTGGTGGTGCCATTTCTGAATGGGGTCGAAGCGTCGGACAGGCTGTCGGCGATTTTGCCCGAAGGCAATGTTGGCAATGGCGTTGCGCGCGTGTCGACCACCATTTCCGCACCGGGGGTCATCACCCAAACCGGCGCATTCCACTCCTTCATCTTTGCAGAGCGCGACAGTCGCCCGTCCGCCCGCATCGACGCCCTGCGCGCTGCGATCAACGCAGCCGGATCGGCCGCGCCCGAGACTGACGACATCGACAAGGAACTTTGGTCCAAGTTTGTCCTGTTCTCAGCGCTGTCCGGGGTCACGGCGGCGGGGCGCTGCACCATTGGCGATGTGCGCACCACTCCGGAGCTTGAAGCCTTGTTCAAACGGGCCATGTCGGAAACCGCGCAGGTCGGTCGTGCCTTGGGTGTCGCACTGGATACCGAACTGGAAGCGCAGATCTGGGAGACCTTGATGTCGTTTCCGGCGCAGGGGCGGGCGTCGACGGCCATCGACCTTGAACATGGTCGACCGCTTGAAATCGAGTGGGTGTCAGGTGCCGCCACGCGCCTTGCGGCGAAAGCCGGGATCGACGCACCTGTCAACGCCGCGCTTTATGCGATCCTCTTGCCCCATAAACATGGGCGCTGATCCCGCTTTTCGAAAAGCGGGCAAGACCTTTCGAAAGGTCTTCCTGCGCCCTATTCCTCGGTGTGGGTCAGTTTGGGCACGTCGGATGCGCCCGCCGATCCACGGCCTGACAACGACGGGTTCTCCATGAAGAACCGGTGGCAGTTGAAGGCAAACGCCCCTTCGTCCCATGTTGTGCGGACAAACGCACCATCCGGCTGCATGATCCAGCTTTGCGCCACATCCGCGAGGTTCGCCGCCATGATCTGACTGACGATCTGCGCTTTGACGGTCACGTTTTCGATCTCGACCAGTGTTTCCACCCGGCGGGTCAGATTTCGGCCCATCCAATCGGCAGAGGACATGAACACGCGGGCTTTCTTGTGCGGCAGGCCGTAGCCATTGCCGAAACAGATGATCCGCGAGTGTTCGAGAAACCGCCCGACAATGGATTTGACACGGATGTTCTCACTGAGCCCTTTGACCCCCGGGCGCAGGCCGCAGATGCCACGGATCACGCAGTCGATTTTCACCCCGGCCTGGCTGGCGGCATAGAGCGCGTCGATCATGTCGGGTTCGATCAACGAATTCATCTTGAGCCAAATCTGGGCAGGCTTGCCTGCGCGGGCATGATCGGCTTCGGCGGCGATCAGTTCCAGCATCTTGGGCTTGAGCGAATGCGGCGAGATGCTCAGGTTTTCCAGACCGTCGGGCAGGGCATAGCCCGACAGGTAGTTGAACACCTTGGTGGCATCCCGCCCCAATGACGCGTCGCAAGTGAAAAAGCTCAGATCGGTGTAGATCGTCGCGGTGATCGGATGATAATTTCCGGTGCCATAATGGGTGTAAGTGACCAGACGGTCGCCTTCGCGGCGCACCACGATCGAGATCTTGGCATGGGTCTTCCAGTCGAGAAAGCCGTATACCACATGCGCGCCGGACCGTTCCAACCTGCGGGACTGCCGGATATTGGCGGCCTCGTCAAAGCGGGCCTTCAACTCGACAAGGGCGGTGACGGATTTTCCGTCCTCTGCGGCTTCGCACAGGGCGGCGACAATGGGGGATTGGCGCGATGTGCGGTAGAGCGTCTGTTTGATCGCCACAACATCGGGATCGCGTGCGGCTTGCGCCAGAAACCGCACCACCATGTCGAAGGTCTCGTAAGGGTGGTGCAGCAGCATGTCCTTCTGCTTGATCGCTGCAAACATGTCGCCGTCAAAATCCTGCACCCGTTCAGGCACACGCGGTGTAAAGACAGGCCACAACAGGTCAGGGCGACTGTCCAACACCAGCTCTTTGAGGTCTGCAGCCCCGATCATGCCGGTCAGTTCAATTACGTCGTCGTCGCGCACGCGCAACTCGCGCATCACCGTTTCGCGCAGGGTTTTCGGGGCGCCCGCGGTGACCGTCAGACGCACCACCTCGCCACGTCGCCGCCGTTTCAGCGCGACCTCGAATTCGCGCACGAGGTCCTCGGCCTCGTCCTCAACTTCGATATCGCTGTCGCGCAGCACCCGAAACCCGAAATGGTCACGCAGTTTGTAGCCGGGAAAGAGCCGGTCGAAATGCAGCAGCAGAAGGTCTTCGAGGAAAATGAACCGGTCCGATCCATCGCGCGGCGGCAAAGAAACAAAGCGCGCGACCTGCGCCGGTATCGGCAAGAGCGCCTGAAGTCCGGTCTTGTCCTTGCGGCGTTCAAGTTGCAACGCAAGACAATATCCGTTGTTGGCAATGAATGGAAAAGGATGCGCCGGGTCAATGGCCAGCGGCGACAGCACCGGGAACACCTGATTCAGGAACACGTCTTCAAGATGGATCAGATCAGCGTCGTCCAGATCGTCGCGCGTCAGGATCGAGATGCCTTCGGCCTCCATCTGCTGTCGCAGATCAGCAAGGACGCGCTGCTGCGACGCCATCAGTTTGCGGGCGTCTTCGTTGATCAGCACCAATTGTTCCGCCGGGGTCAGGCCGTCGGCGGCAGGGGTCACATTGCCTGCCTGTGCCAGTTCGCGCAGACCGGCCACGCGCACGGTATAGAATTCGTCAAGGTTGGTGGCCGAGATCGACAGAAAGCGTAGCCGTTCCAGCAGGGGCACACGCGGGTTTTCGGCTTCTTCAAGAACACGCCAGTTGAAGCCCAGCCACGACATCTCGCGATTGAAGAACCGACCGGGACCGGTCATGTCGAGATCCGGCAATTCGGCGGGATTGGGGGCGGGGGCGTTCAGGAAGTCTGCGCTGTTCATGACGGTCCTTTAGCGGTGGCGCGTGACAGTTCGGTGACGCCGAGCCTGAGGACATCACCCTAAGCGCCTAGTCTGACGCTGTTTCTTCGCGGAATTCAAGCTCGGCCAGCGCGGTTCGCGCCAAGCTGCGGGTCACGCCCTTGGGGGTGCCTAAGGCTTCGGTGTCCAGATGTGCGACAACCTGACCCGCGGCTTCGAACGATCGGGGCATCCAGCGCACCAGATAGGGGATCACATCCGCCATCGGTACGATCTGACGGTCGGCAAAAAGCTTGGCCAGAACGGCAGAGAGCAGAATATCGTCCGGAGTCGCCAGCTTGGCCACAGTGGTGCCGGACATGCGGCTGGCCAGATCGGGCAACTGGATCGGCCATGCCGACGGGGCCCGCGTGGCGGTCAACAGCATGGAATGGCCATTGGCCAGAACAAGATTGTGCAGGTGGAAGAGCGCTTCTTCGGCGTCAGTGTTCCCTGCGATATCCTCAACATCTTCGATACAGACCGGTCCATCGGCAAGGTTCGGGACGTCGTCAGTGCGGATATCCTGTGCGGCAATCATCCGAGCACCGCTTTCGGCGCACCAGACATGGGCCAGATGGGTCTTGCCTGATCCAGAAGGTCCGACCAGCACCAGCTTGCCATTGGGCCAGTTTGGCCACGTGTCCACCAGCCCCAACGCTACCGCGTTGCTGTGGGTGACATAAAAGTCGCCGCGCCCCAGCGCAGGGCGCGCTGGGATGTCGAATTTCATCTGAAGGGCCATTTATTCCCGGTCCTGATCACTCAACCCGCGATACAGCCGGCTTTGAAGATATTGGTTCGCGGCAAAGCGCGTGATGACACCGATAGAGGCGGCGACGGGCACTGCGACCAGCATGCCGACAAAGCCGAACAGCGTGCCGAAGATCGACAGTGCAAGGATCAGCCAGACCGGGTGCAGCCCAACGGAGGAGCCAACCAGCTTGGGCGTCAGGACGTTGCCTTCGATCACCTGTCCCAGCACGAACACGCCTGCAACAAGACCGATGGACAGCCAATCGCCCCAGAACTGGAACAGCGCGAGGCCAATCGCCAGAGCCCCGCCGATTAGTGCGCCAAGATAGGGGATGAAGGTCACCAGACCTGCGACGAACCCCACAACCAGTCCGAATTGCAGCCCGATGAGCATCAGCGCCACTGCGTAATAGGTGCCAAGAATGATGCAAACCGTGCCCATGCCGCGGATAAAGCTGGCCAGCGTGCGGTCGATATCCTTAGCCAGTTTGCGAATGGTCGGCGCGTGATCTCGTGGCAGCAATTGGTCGATGCGGGCAACCATATTGTCCCAGTCAAGCAGCAGATAGACCGCAACCACCGGGACGATCACGAAGAGCATCACGATATTGATGATCCCCGCCGCAGAACTCAGCACTGTGTTCAGCAACTCGCCGCCACGTGCCTTGATGGTTTCGCCGATCGAGACCAGTGATTGCCGCAGCGGGCTTTCGGTGTCCATGATGTCCGGGAAACGCTCGATCAGGAAATCGCGCAGGTTTGCAAACAATGTGGGTGCCACATCAAAGAGGTCCAGCGCCTGATTGACCAGCGACGGGATCACCCACAGCAACAGCAGGACAAAGGCCAACAGCCCGACCACTGTGATGATAGCGGTTGCCATGACGCGGCTAAAGCCCATGCGTTCCAGACGGTCGGCCACCGGATCAAGGAAATAGGCAATCGCGCCGCCCAGCACGAAGGGCAGCAGCACGTCGCCAAGGAACCACAGCACCACCGCGAAAACGATGGCAGCAATGCTCCAATATTTCAGCTGGTCCCGCGCGGGAAGTGCCATCCGATCTGCCCCTGTGATCCTGTTCCTACATCGCCTGTCCGGGGGAGGGTTTCAAGAGGTGGGTTTGATGTGCCCGATGCGTCGACGCATCGATTTTTTTGCGATGCCGCAAATCCGCCCCGTCTCACACGTTCGGTCTCAGTCGCGACCCAGCGCGCGGCACGCCTGCCAAATCGCTGCACCGTCGGTCAGGTGCAACATCCAGTCCAGTGGTATGCCTTTGGATGTTGCGATCCCATGGTCCGCCGCCATCGCTGCACCGATCATCAAGGACCGGCCTGCACTGTCGCCACCGGCCAGAATGTTGCGTTCCACGGCATTGGCATAACTGCTTGCGTGGCGCAGCACATGGAACATCACAGGCCCGGCCGTGGGCAGGTGGCAGGCGCGCCCGACACGTCCTGCATAGGCGGTCGAGTCTGTCTCTGGTGTGGTCAGCGCATCCCGCAACGCAGCCTGAACTTCGCCCGTTGCTCCGTTTGCTGCGGCGAGCAGCGCTTCGGCAATAGGTGCGCCGTTCAGAACGCTGCGCAACAGGTCGGCAAAAACCGCGTTATACGCCGCCGCAACCGAGTTCACATTTGTGATCTGCATCGCCGCGTCCGCCCGCGCGGTCAGATCGGGCGCGTCATGATACATCGCCACGATGGCGGGCAACCGGGTGAGAGCGGGGTTCTGGTCATCGTCGATCCCGGACGGCACCTGATCCAAGGCGATATTGTCCAGCGCACCCCGGGTCGGGCGGTCGATATAGCCCGTGTAGGCCCCGCCCGGTCCGAAATATGCGGCAAAGGCAGCACGCTGGGCGTTGTCGTCGAAGGCTCCGTCATTGGCGATCATGCAGCGCATCTCGACGTATAGGGCTTCGCCATATTGCGTCAGCATTCCGGCATGCCGGTCGGCATGTGCAAAATAGCCGGGGACGCCATCGAAAAACGCCGCATCTACCGGGGCAAAGTTGGCGGTGCCTCGCTGTGCCGTGATGCTGGCGATCCGGTCCGGGTCGTAAAGCCAGTGCAGCCCAAGGCTTGCTGCATCCGCCACAAGCGCCCCCAGAAGCATGGCCGATTTGGGTGTGCCACTCATTGTGCCGGATCCAAAGCGATGGGCGATGGTTCCAGCGGCATGGTAACTTTCGCAACCACCCGTTTGCCATCTTTCGTCCGTTCGATTTCCGCGCCAATCTGGGCTGCGAATTGCTGGACAAGACGTTCGCCGGTCCCTGTGGAGTCGATATCAAGCTGCGATGCGCCGGCATTCAAATCCGCGTTCGACACGGTGATCTGCAATTCACGGCCATCGTCTATGACCAGATCGAGCGTGACCGGAGCGTGTTCGCGTGGCGCGCCGTATTTGATCGCGTTGGTCAGCAATTCGTTCAACATCAGGCTCAATGCGATAGCTGTATCGCTTTTGAGGCGGATCACTTCGGTCGGGTAGGTGAAGATCATCGCGCCTTCGGGCAGTTCCGCGCTTTTGCGGGTCGAGAGAACCAATCGGTTGAACAGCGTGACAAGGTCGATCTGGGCAACATCATCGTCTATCTGGATTGCCGCATGAACATCCGCCACCGCGCGGACACGCGATTCAACCGCGCGCAAGGCTTCGCGCGCCCGGTCGGCGGCGGGCCCGCCCGCCATCATCAGTTTGCTGGATTGCAGGCGCAGCAGTGACAGTGCGATCTGCAAGCTGTTCTTGATCCGGTGGTTGGCCTCGATCACCAGCGCTTCGCGGACATGAACCGCCTGTTGGAGGTCGCGTCGGGCGGTTTCGATATCGGTCAAGTCGACAAAAGTGCCCACCAGCTTGGGGCGGCGGTCAACCGGGTCGGTCGCGATTTCGCCGCGGATACGGACAAAGCGTTCCTCACCCGAGGGCAGCGGCACCCTGTAGTCGAAGGATGCGATCTCGCCGTGCGGAGCCGCCAACACACGAGCCACTTCGTCATGAACCGCGCCGATGTCGTCCTTGTGGACCCGTTCAAAGAATGGCGCCGCATAGGGACCGGCCTCCTCGGGGGCAAAGCCGAACATCGCGTCGATGGCGTCGTTGCGCAGGAACAGGTCGGTCTCGGGATCATAGCTGAAATAAGCGACTGACGTCGTCGACATGGCGGCCCGCCGGTGGCTTTGCGCCAGTCGGGCGGTCAATGTCGCCTCGGTCACGTCGCGTGCGGTTTGCAGGATAGCGATGATCTTGCCGTCTTTTCGGATCGGCGCGAAATGCATTTGCCAATGGTGTTCGACATAGTGGCCCTCGTCGCTCAGCAGATCAAACCGGGCGGGACCGACCTCTTGTGGTTTGCCTGTGCGCATGATTTCGTCGGTGGCGTTGCGGATGAAATTCACCGCATCCGATCCGGCAGCATCCGCGCTGGGCGGAAAGGCTTCGAACATGCCCATGCCACTGATATCGGCACCAACCGAGGCCGACATCACCGCATGTGCCGAATTGCGCCACAAGAGCGTCAGGTTGTCGTCTGGCTGATAGAACAACGCCGCAAAAGGCACCGCCTCGAAACCGAGGGCCAGAATTTCTGTCAGAGGGTTGGTTTCCTCGTGAACAAGCATGTCACCCGTCATTCTCAACCCGTTCTCTGCGACTGTTACCGCAACCAAGCTGGTCGATTTTCCGGGCAGAGTCCACATGTCAGGGCGCAATGCCGTGAGGTGACGCGCGGGCAGTATATGGTCAGCCCGGTCTGGTGCGGCAATGCGATGGGTGCTCAGGCAGGTTTGGTGGGCACTCTGCGTTTTTCCGGAACATCACGCCATTGCAAGCATTTATCCTGTGTCACGTCCGCGGGCGCTGCTTGGGCAAACTGAGCTGGCCAATGAGCCGGGGCGGTGATCCCGTGTGGCAACAGAACACTGGCATTTCCGTGGCATTGGTCGATCTGCGTCTGGGTGATGTCGAGGTTCGTAAGGTCTAGATCATCCAAAACAGTTTTCTGGAACATCGCGCCGGTCACCGACATTGGTCCCGATACGCCAACCTTTGAAAAACTGACCCCGATTATGTGCGCCCGCCTGAGGTCGACCCTTTCAAGCCGTGCCTTGAACAGGTCCGCACCCGTCAGCACCGCCTCTGCAAGATCAGCGTCCTCCAACTGTGCCCAGCCAAGATTTGCATGTTCCAGTCGGGCCTCACGCAAGTTGGCCCAAGGCATCCGGGCGCGTGTGAAATCGGCCCCCTCAAGCCGCGCCTGCCTGAGAACCGCGCCACCCATTCTTGCCTTGTAAAACACCGCACCCGTCATCGACGCCTTGTAGAAGGACACAATTTCGAGCTGCGCCTCGTGCAGCTCTGCGCCGTCCAGCCGGGCGTCTTTGCAGTTCGCCCATTCCATTCGGGTTCTTCTGAGGTTTGCTCCCTGCAAATGCGCCCCGCGCAGAACTGCCGCTTCAAGGTGCGCCCGGCGCAGGTCCGCCCCCTGCAATCGAGCCGCACAAAGATCCGCCCCGTCCAGCCGGGCATCCCTCAGGGTCGCCCCTTCCAGCCGTGTTCCGTCCAGCAGTGCGCCTTCCAGCCGCGCGCCATCCAAACGGCAGCCACTCAGCACAAGACCCGAAAGGTTGGCGGCTTGCAGGTTGGTGTTCCTCAGATCCAGACGGTAGCCATCATGGGTGGCAAGAGCCGCGCGCCATATACGCAGCGCCGTCTTGTGCTGCTCGATCGCCTCTGCGCTCAACGGGGCCGAGCCACCGGGGTCGGGCAAGGCCGGGCAAGGTGTAACACGCCCCCGAAGGTCGAGGGCTCCAGGATCTGCCGCGCAATCTTTGGGCATGCCGCGCCCGATGATCCGAAGCGCCAGCGCGATATCGGCAGGGGGGCGGGGCAGAGAGGCTGCCCAGGCGCGGGCGTTCGGAGTGACACGGTTGGCAAACCGAACCTCGCGCCATGCCAGATGTGCTATTTTCTCGGTATGGGTTGCGGCGTCATGCAGGCTTTGCCACGGTGGCAGGGGAAAATCGACTGCGTCCCGCGACGGGGCCGTATCCCGCACATAGGCGCACAACCGGGTCATTACCTTGATATGGAGATGCCACACGCCAAGGCGCATCGCGTCCTGCGATATTGCGTCCAGAGACCTCAGCGCGTCGATCCGCGTATCGGGAATAGACCCATCTGCCGTCGCCGTTTCTGACAAACGCGCAGCGGCACGGGCGAAACGCCGTTCCAACCGGTACGATGCGAAGATGTGACTTGTGATCTGAGTGTGACGCTTGCGCCACCACGACGTGACCAGAACGATCGCAGCTAGAACAATGCCTTCCACAACGCCGACAGCCTGCATGATGTGCTGCGGCACCTGCAAAGCAATCGTCACGCTTTCGTTCATTCACATCCCGATCGTTCAGGCCGCCGCCACCAACCGACCGGGTCTGCAAGGACCATACCAAGCGCGTCGGAGGCCACCGGCACTTGTCGGTGCCGCTGCAACCCGCTAGGACGAGCCAAACCACCCATCCGAGGTCCCAGATGCGCCTGTCCCGCTATTTTCTGCCCGTTCTCAAGGAAACCCCCGCCGAGGCCCAGATCGTCAGCCACCGGCTGATGCTGCGTGCCGGCATGATCAAGCAAGCCAGCGCCGGCATCTATTCGTGGCTGCCGCTGGGCTACAGGGTGCTGCGCAACATCGAACAGATTGTGCACGAAGAACAGGTGCGCGCGGGCCATATACCGATGCTGATGCCGACGCTGCAATCCGCTGACTTGTGGAAAGAATCCGGCCGCTACGATGCCTACGGCCCCGAAATGCTGCGCATCCGCGACCGGCAAGACCGCGATATGCTCTATGGTCCCACCAACGAAGAGATGATCACCGACATCTTCCGATCCCATGTGGGCAGCTACAAAGACCTGCCGCTGACGCTCTACCACATCCAATGGAAATTCCGCGACGAGATCCGCCCACGCTTTGGCGTGATGCGGGGCCGCGAATTCCTGATGAAGGACGGCTACAATTTCGACCTCACCAAGGAAGACGCGCTGCACGCCTACAACCGCCATCTGGTCAGCTACCTGCGCACCTACGAACGCATGGGCCTGCAGGCGATCCCGATGCGCGCGGACTCTGGTCCCATCGGGGGCGACGACACGCATGAATTCCTCGTTTTGGCCGAAACCGGAGAGTCTGAGGTGTTCTATGACAGCCAGATCACCGATCTGAAATTCGGCGACCGTGCCATCGACTATGATGACGTGGCCCAGTGTCAGGCGGTTCTGGAAGAGTTCACCTCGCGCTATGCCCGCACCGACGAAACCCATGACGAGGCCGAATTCGCCAAGGTCCCCGAAGAGCGCCGCCGCACCGCGCGCGGCATCGAAGTGGGGCAGATCTTCTACTTCGGCACCAAGTATTCCGACGCCATGGGCGCGACCGTGGCGGATTCAGAAGGCAACAAGGTGCCGGTTCATATGGGCAGCCACGGCATCGGCGTCAGCCGTCTACTGGGGGCGATCATCGAAGCCAGCCACGACGACAATGGCATCATCTGGCCCGAAGGGGTGACCCCGTTCCATTGCGGGATCGTCAACCTCAAGCAGGGCGATGAAGAGGCGGATGCCGCGTGCGACGCGCTCTACAACAGCCTCACCGCGATTGGGCTTGAGCCGCTTTACGATGACCGCAACGAACGCGCAGGCGGCAAATTTGCCACGATGGACCTCATCGGCCTGCCATGGCGCATCACCGTCGGCCCGCGCGGGCTCAAGAACGGGGTTGTGGAACTGACCTCACGCCGTACAGGCGAGAGCGAGGAACTGCCGCCCGAACAGGCGATTGCGCGGATCGCCGCCATCTACGGCAAGGCCACCGCCTGATCCCGAACTCCGGGCGTGTTTGCGTCAACGCAAACAGGGGATGCGTCAACGCATCCTCGCGCTGCCGGATCGGGCCATGGGTTTCACAGCCTAGGCCCGTTTGCGTCAACGCAAACGCCGGATGGGTCGACCCATCCGGCCCCGCCTCAGACCGACGCGGCGACCTCTGCCACGATGCCGTCAACAACCTCGAGCAACAGCGCCTCGTCCTCGCATTCCGCCATCACCCGGATCAGCGGTTCTGTTCCAGACTTGCGGATCAAGAGCCGCCCGCTGCCGTTCAGCCGCGCTTCGGCATCTGCGATGGCGGCCTTGACTGACGCCACCTCAAGCGGCGTAACCGAAGGATCATAGCGCACGTTCTTGAGCAGTTGCGGCACCGGATCGAAACTGCGGGCAAGCGCGCTCGCAGGTTTGCCGGTGCGGCACATCTCGCCCAGAAACTGCAGCCCGGCCATCAACCCGTCGCCGGTCGTGGCGTAATCGGTCATCACGATATGGCCGGACTGTTCCCCGCCCAGGTTCCAGCCGCCGCGCCGCATCGCCTCGACCACGTAGCGGTCGCCGACGCTGGTGCGTTCCAGCCGCAATCCGCGCCCGGTCAGGAAGCGCTCAAGGCCAAGATTGGACATCACCGTCGCCACCAGAACCCCATCGCGCAGGCGATGTTCCTCTGCCCAACGCGCGGCCATCAGCGCCATGATCTGGTCCCCATCGGCGACTTGTCCGGTCTCGTCGATCAGGATCACCCGGTCGGCATCGCCATCCAGACAGATCCCCACATCCGCGCCATGTGCGACAACAGCGGCAGCGGCCAGTTGCGGATGGGTCGACCCGCAGCCTTCGTTGATGTTTGCCCCGTTCGGGGTAACACCCAGCGGGATCACGTCTGCGCCCAGTTCCCAAAGCACTTCTGGGGCCGCTTTGTAAGCAGCGCCATTGGCGCAATCGATCACCACCTTGAGCCCGTCCAGCCGCAAATTCGAGGGAAAGGTCGACTTCACCCGCTCCTGATAGCGAAACCGTCCGTCGTCGATGCGTTTCGCGCGCCCGATATTCTCGGCCTGCGCCGACTCGACGCCGGTTTCGATCAGCGCTTCGATTTCGGCTTCATCCGCGTCCGACAGCTTGAACCCATCGGGGCCGAAGAACTTGATCCCGTTATCGGCCGCCGGGTTGTGGCTGGCCGAGATCATGATCCCCAGATCGGCGCGCATCGACGGGGTCAAGAGGCCGACTGCCGGGGTTGGCACCGGGCCAAGCAAGAGCACGTTCATCCCGGCAGAGGTCAGCCCGGCGGTCAGGGCATTCTCGAACATGTAACCCGATTGGCGCGTGTCCTTGCCAATCACCACACGGTGGACGCCCTTGGAATCCTGACGAAAATGCCGACCGACAGCCGCGCCAATCCGTAGTGCCATATCCGCCGTCATCGGATGCACATTCGCTGTGCCGCGCACGCCATCCGTGCCAAAAAGCTTACGCCCCATTCTCGAAACCCCACTCGATTGCACGCCAGAGCGCCAACGCCTGACGTGTTTCATCAACATCATGTACCCGGATGACTTGCACACCTTGGCTAGCACCATGCAAGGCCACCGAAACCGATCCCGCAACCCGTGTGTCCGCTGTGCCAGCCCCTGAAATCGTCCCGATGAACTTCTTGCGCGACGCGCCCAGCAAGATCGGACAGCCCAAACCGTGAAACAGTGAGATGTCGCGCAGCAGGGCAAGGTTGTGATCCAGCGTCTTGCCGAACCCGATGCCCGGATCGACAAGGACCTGATCGCGGGCAATGCCTTGCGCCACCAGCGCCTCCACCCGCTCGGACAGGAAGTCATAGACATCCAGGCGCACGTCGTCATAGCGCGGCGCGTCCTGCATGGTTTGCGGATCGCCTTGCGCATGCATCACGCAGACGGGCACCTGTCGCGCTGCACAAAGCGGCGCAAGACCCGCGTCATAGGTGAACCCGGCCACGTCATTGACCAGCGCCGCCCCGGCATTCAACGCCGCCTCTGCGACAGGCGCTTTTCGCGTATCGATCGAGATCGGCACGTCCAGTTCTGCCGCGATCGCCGCAATCGGCCCTGCCACGCGTCGGATTTCCTCGTCCACCGGCACGGTTTCTGCTCCCGGACGGGTGCTTTCGCCGCCAATGTCGATGATCCCCGCACCCTCGGTAGCCATGCGCCGCGCCTGTGCCACTGCCGCTTCCGGATCAAGGTAACGACCGCCATCCGAGAAACTGTCTGGCGTGACGTTGAGAATGCCCATCAGGGTCACACCGCCCATATCCATGCCCGCGACAGGCGCGCGCGGACCGGTCAGCCGCGACAGCACATCCTCGGGGATGGCCTTCGCCGGGATGATCTCTGGCGTGCCATCGCGCCGCAAGGCCACCGCGTCGGTGAACCAAAGCGGGCCACCAGCAAGCGCAAACGCCTCTTTGGGGCGCGGGTCAGAGCTTTGGGGCAGGGGGCAAAAATAGACTGTCATGGCGCGTGCATGAAACGCAAATCGTGCTTTGACAAGCGGCTAGAGCACGCTTTCGCCGATGGGGCTGTTGCGAACTGAAACATTCGCCACACGTGGAGCATCGGTTCCGATCACCAAAAGCTCGCTTGCGTCCATTTCCTTGGCAAACCAGCCGGTCAACGCGACGGTGTCGGTCACAGGCATGTCCGGACCTTCGACTGCGTCCAGCACGATCTTCGACGGGGCCCAGATGCAGACCTGACCGTTCTTCATCGCCCAGTCGAGTTCGGTGCGCGTGGCCACCACCTTGCACCGCGCATCGCGGGCGGCCAGAACCCATCCATTCTGTTCGATGGCCAAAAGGTCGATGCGGCGCTGCGCCATGCGGTGTTCCACGTCAGCCCGTGGTTCGTCGGGCAGGCCGACGCAAAAGATCAGCGGCGCACGTTCTGCAGCAAGCGCGTCAATCCACGCGCCCAGATGGTCCGATGTCATCGCGTCATTGCTCAGGTAAACAACCCGAGGGTGAGGGCGTTCCTGGCTGGTATCCGGCACGGCACCCCCCAGATCGCTGCGAGACCGCACGATTTCCACACCCAGCGCACCGGGGCCGCGATCCAGCTTCTCGATCCGTACAAAGGCCCGCAACGCCTGAGGCTCCAGCAGGATGCGTTCGGCGATCCGTTCCGCCAGCGTTTCGAGAAGGTTCAACCGTTCTGCACCCAGCTCGGTCGCAATCGCTTCGGTCACGCGGTCGTAAGACAGGATACGGTCTACATCGTCATCGATATGGCCGACGATAGGTTGCACTTCGACCACGACGTTAAAGCAGATCCGCTGGCGCGTGCCGCGTTCGGCCTGAAACGCCCCGATCTCGACCTCGACGATATGGTCGCGCAGTGAAATGCGGTCCACTGGGCCGTCATCGGCTGTGGCGATGGCCCGTTCTGACGGGTGCGCAAAGGCAAGTCGAATTTCAGAGCTCATGGCGCATCCTTCTGTTGGTCTTGTCCGGGCTACCAGAGGACAGCGCAAACGAAAATGCCGCGAAGGGGCATTTTAGCCACCGCTCGCGACATCCCAAAGGCAAAAGCCCCGTTGCAGGTCAGCTGTTCGAGCTGACGCGCCACGTGTGACGGTAAAACACATGCACACCGATGGAGGCCGTTTTGGTGTAAGTGCGCGACCAGCGCGGACGCACGGCGGTGGTGTGGTAATGCGTGGCCCCGTCGGTCAGGTTCATCGGGGCGCGGCCATCAAGAATGGCGCGGGCGACTTTGCCGACCCGGTCCCATGCCTTGGGCTCACGGATACGTTCAGGGATACCGTCACAGGTATAGGTGAATTGGCACTGATATTTCTTGCCAGTGCCCTGATTGATCACGCCGCAGACACTGTTGGGAAAGCGGCCGCTCTTGACGCGGTTCATGATCACTTCGGCGACAGCGAACTGGCCCTTGATGGTCTCGCCGCGCGCTTCGAAGTAAAGCGCCTCGGCAAGACATTCCCATTGTGCGCCACCGGCAGCGGCGTCTTGGGCGTTCAGCCATGAAGCATTGTAAATTGCGGCGTTGCGGGACACAGGTGTCACCAGCGATGTCAGGTGCGATTGCCCTGCGGACGCCAAAACGGATTTTTCTTGGTTCAGAAGCTCTTGTGCGGCTTCTTTTGTGCGCTCTGCCAATGTCGGTGTGGCTGCAATGATGGCGGCCATAATTAAAGCAAACAATCTCGTCATACCGAGTGTTGATCTCGCGGCGTTGTGGGTGGCGACGCGTTGCATAAAAATGTAGCAGCGCCGCGCATTCGACGGGCTGTTATAGAATTATTGGGATTTTAACAAGTTTAACGGCCATGCATCATGTGCATGGCCGGTGCCCATTCGGGGATGTCGGCAAGATTTAGGCCGAAACTTGCCTAATGCTACCCGATCTTGTCGGCCAACGCAAGCTGTGCTGCGGCAAGTCGCGCCACGGGAACCCTGAATGGAGAGCAACTGACATAGTCGAATCCCGCTGCCCGACAGAAAGCGATTGATTCGGTATGCGCGGCATGTTCGCCGCAAATCGACAGCACCACATTGGGTTTTGCAGCCCTGCCACGCACCACACCAAGGCGCAGCAATTCGCCGACGCCTTCAGTATCAAGAATGTGGAACGGGTCTTCGCTGAACACGCCCTGACGCACATATTCCGACATGAACCGACCCGCATCGTCGCGTGACAAGCCATAGGTCATCTGGGTCAGGTCATTGGTGCCGAAGCTGAGGAAATGTGTGTGTTCGGCGATGTCGCCCGCTCGCAGACAAGCACGTGGGGTCTCGACCATGACCCCCAAACGGTAGGTGAAATCGGCGCTGTTCTCGGTCCGCACCGCTGCCGCCACCGCCTCGACCCGGCCGCGTACAAGTTCGACCTCGCGCTTGGCCGACACCAGGGGAACCATGATCTCGGGCACAATGGTGATGCCTTCCTTGGCCGCCTCAACTGTGGCTTCAAAGATCGCGCGGGCCTGCATGTCGTAGATTTCGGGCACCGTGATCCCCAAACGCACGCCTCGCATCCCCAGCATCGGGTTGTATTCCGAAAGGCTGTCGATGCGCCGGGTCACATCACTCACCGGGATATCAAGCGCTTCGGCCAGTTCCCGTTGTCCGGCGCGGCTGGTAGGCAGGAATTCGTGCAAGGGTGGGTCAAACAGACGGATACATACCGGCTGGCCCTGCATGATGCGGAACAGTTCCAGAAAGTCCGCACGTTGCATCGGAAGCACCAGTTCCAGTGCCGCCTGACGATCCTGCGGGTTCTCGGCAAAGATCATCTCGCGCATCGGGGTCAGGCGTTCGGCCTCGAAGAACATGTGTTCGGTCCGACAAAGACCAATGCCCTGCGCGCGGAAATGCAGCGCGGTCTTGGCATCCGCTGGCGTGTCGGCATTGGCCCGCACACCGATATCGCGTTCGGCATCGGCCCAGCTCATAAAGGTGCGGAAGGTCTCGTCCAGCGTCGCTTCGATCATTTCGACCGAGCCGGCCAGCACCTGACCATTGGTGCCGTCTACCGTGATCTCGTCACCTTCCTTGAGCACCCGACCATCGGTCGCCACCAACTGCTTGCGCTTGACGTGGAACCGCAGACTGGCGGCCCCTACGACACAAGGAAGGCCCAGGCCTCGTCCAATCACCGCCGCGTGGCTGGTCATGCCGCCGCGTTCCGTGAGCACGGCGCAGGCCACATGCATGCCGCGAATGTCTTCAGGGCTGGTTTCGCGCCGCACCAGAACGCAGGGTTCGCCGCGTGCGGCCCCGGCCTGTGCCGCTTCAGAAGAAAACACGATCCTGCCGGTTGCAGCGCCCGGGCTGGCGGCAATGCCCGACCCCAGAATGTCGCGCTTTGCGGTTGCCGCCACCTGACGGTGCAACAGTTCCGACAACGCACGCGGTTCTATCCGCATCACCGCTTCTTGCCGCGTGATGATCTCGTCTTCAGCTAACCGCACAACGATCCGCAATGCCGCCCGTGCGCTGCGCTCCACGCGCACCCCGTCCAGAATGTGTAGATTGCCATTCTCGATGGTGAACTCGATCTGCATTTCTTCGCGCAGTCGCGCACGCATCAACGCCGCGTGTTCCTTCAAAGCAACAAATGCTTCGGGCGCCAATTCTTCCAGCGACGGACCACGCGGGTCTTTCTCGAGGAAAATCGATGCGGCCCCGCCATCCAGTGCTTCGCGGCCCTGACTTTGGCTCAGATAACGTCCTGTAACCTGAGGCAGCCCGGTAAATGGATTGACCAGCTGCAACACGCCAGATCCACATTCTCCGCTGCCCAAACCCAGCGCCATTTCCTGCACCACAAGGCCCAGTCCTGCATCCACTGGCGCGCCCTTAGCCTGACGCAAGAGCCGCGCTGTCGTGCCTTCCCAAGCCCGCGCCATCGACCGCAGGATTTCGGCCAGTTGCACCGCCGGGTCTTGTGGAAATGGCTCTTCCGCCTCTTCTTCGTAAAGCTGCAACGCCTCGGTCAACGCGTCATGGCCTTCGCCATTGATCTCGTCGAACACCTCGGCATCAAGACGCGCCACGTCCACCGCGTAATTCATCACAAAGCGCAGGTAGATCTCGGTCGCGGCTTGGGTGCCGATCTGGTCGCACAGATCGACATAGCGTGCGTCGTTCATCCCGATATTCAGAACCGCCCCCGGACCGCCCCAATCGGGGTCTTCAGAAGACGGGCGCACGCAGAGCAGGGCGTTCGGGTCGAATTCCGAAAGAATGTCCGTCACATCCGGGCGATATCCTGACGCGATCTGATGCACCGACGTAAAAGACAGCGCCACAGTGCGCGGCACTGGTAGGTCAAGTCTCACAAGGCGCTGCAAACACTTCGCACGTCCGCCGTGGGTCGGCGTGGACATGGGCGATGTCGGCGTGATCAGCGTCACATCCGGGTTTTCAGGACTTGGTTTCTGCACCGCAGCACCTCTTGAATGTGCACGCAGCATACGAAGGATCGTAGGGCTGACAAGTAAAGTTTACACTCTTCCTGTCAGCCTTCTATTCGGGTCAGGTCCGCTACCTGCAAACAGGTGCTGCGGATCGTGCTCAGAAGGTTCAAACGGTTGCGCCGCAGCACTTCGCTTTCCGCGTTCACCTGCACCGCCTCAAAGAACGCATCCACCGGACCTCGCAGATCTGCCATCGCCGCCATGGCCGCGCTGAAATTCTGCTCTTTCATCGCCGGGGCGATCTTGGCTTCCGCCTGCGCCAGCGCGTCGAACAGAGCTTTTTCGGTCGGGTCTTCCGCAAATTTCGGATCGGCCCCGAACGAATATTCCACCCCGTCCTTGTCCTCGGCCTGCGTCAGAATGTTGTTGGCCCGCTTGAACCCCTGAACAAGGTTCTCCCCGTCCTCGGTTTCAAGCACTGCCTGCAACGCCTTGGCCCGCTTGACCAGAAGAGCGAGGTCATCATTGCCGGGCATCGAGATACACGCGTCAATCACGTCATGCCGCACGCCCTGATCGCGCAGGTACACCTTGAGCCGGTCATGGAAGAAGGAGAGGAGGTCAGAACATAGCTTTGAGTAAGCTTCACTTACCTCACTTGAAGCCTCATATAGTTCCGCGACGTGCTTTTCATCTCCCTCGCTCTTAGCTTTAGGGATGTAACGGTGCAAAATATGCATATTCCATACAAAGCTTAGCTTATCGGAGATTTCGCTCTGCTTTTCTTCGATTTCTCGGTTTGTGGAGTGTGTCTTTTCGCGGTCTTCTTTTCCGTAAACAGACTTTAGGAATTCAATGTATGCTTGGAGTGCATCAACGACTTGATGTCCATTTGCTTCACTGAATGAGAGTGGCAGGCGATCACTAAGAAAGCTCTCGGCCAATTCAATTTGAAATTCAGGCTCTGCGAAGCCGGATAGTGCGCCGCTTAGTCGATCAAACAATGTGTAGTCGTGTGCATCGAATAGGCGGAAGACCATTTCTTTCAGTACGTCATGAAGTCGAAACTGAAGCTCATTCTCCAGCACCAACCGGATAACCCCCAACGCTGCACGACGCAGGGCAAACGGGTCTTTCGACCCCGTGGGCTTCTCGTCAATCGCCCAGAACCCGGTCAGCGTGTCGATCTTGTCGGCCAGCGCGACGGTGACGGAAACAGCGGCCGAGGGCACATCGTCAGACGGGCCCAGCGGCGAATAATGCTCCTGGCACGCAGCCCCCACCTCGGGCGGCAAACCTGCGGCATCGCTGTAATAGCGCCCCATAAGCCCCTGAAGTTCTGGGAATTCATACACCATCTCGGACGCCAGATCGGCCTTCGCCACACGCGCCGCCTGTTCCGCCAGATCCGCATCCGCGCCCACCATGGGGGCAAGCTCCCGCGCCAACGCGGCGATCCGCTCGATCCTGTCGCGCTGCGATCCCAGCTTGTTGTGGAACGTCACGTTTGACAGGCTGTCCGTCCACGCGGTCAGGCCATCCGTTTTGGCCACCCGCAGGTCGTTCTCCCAAAAGAACTTCGCATCCGACAGACGCGCCGACAGCACCTTCTGGTTGCCGGCAAGGATGGTCGCGCCGTGGTCTGCGGTTTCCCGGTTCGCCACGGTGATGAACCGCTCGATCCGGCCCGTCTTTGGGTTGCGCACCGAGAAGAACTTCTGATGCTCTTTCATCGAGGTCTGAAGCACCTCGGGTGGCAGGCCAAGGAAATCCTCCCCGATCTCACCCATCAGAACCACAGGCCATTCGACAAGCCCTGCCACCTCGGCCAGCAGCCCCTTGTCTTCGACCACCTCAAGCCCGCTTGCGAATGCCTGATTGGTGGCGTCCTGCCAGATCGCCTCGGCGCGTTCGCCCGCGTCCAGCACCACATGCGCGCGCTTGAGTTTGGCTTCATAGTCGTCAAAGCCCGACACGTCGATTGTGCCCGGTGCCATGAAGCGATGGCCTTCGGTCGTGCGCCCCGACACGATCCCACCCACGTCCAGCGGCACAATTTCGGACCCGTCTTCGCGCGACAGCACGCAAACGATCCGGTGCAAAGGGCGCACCCAACGCAATGACCCGGCACCCCAGCGCATCGACTTGGGCCATGGAAAGTTGCGGATCGTGTCTTCAAGCACATCTGCCACGATCTCGGCGGCAGGGCGGCCCGGCTTTTCGATCACGGCATAGAACACGCGACCCTTCTTTTCGTCCCGCTCGATCAGATCCTCGCGCGACACACCCGCACCACGAAGGAACCCCTCAATGGCCTTTTCGGGCGCGTCGGTGCGTGGCCCCTTGCGCTCTTCCTTCACATCCGGCGACCGTTCGGTCAGCCCATCCACCCGCAACGCCAGACGGCGCGGCGTCGCATAGGCCGCAGCCCCGGCATATGTCAGACCCGCTTCGACCAGGCCATTGGTCACGCGCGACTTTAGGTCGTCAGCGGCCTTGGCCTGCATGCGCGCCGGGATTTCCTCGGAAAAAAGCTCGATCAGAAGGTCGGGCATCAATTGCCTCCGTTGTCGCGTTCTGGGCAGTCTTCGCCCAAGGGGCTGCCATCATAGGCCTTGTCCCCGCATTCGTTGATTTCGTGCCAGATATAGCCGCGTCCGTCTTCAGTGATGGCGACCACGCGGTCGATGCCAAATTCGAGGTTGCGCTGGCTGGTGAACACCTGAGCACGGCCATTGTCGATATCTTGGCCAATGGAATTGGCATCGAAACATTCAAACCATCCCGGGGCATTGCGCGGGGACGATCCGATGTATTGCTCATAGGTGGATGTCAGCGTCGATAGCGGTGTTTGAGTGGTAAAGCAGGCTCTGAACCTGATGGGCGAGCTTTCGCTGTCAATCGCTTGAAAATCCTCGTAAAGGATCGTTTCTTTGCGGCCGTCCAATGTGGTCAACTGCACATCATCGACACCGTTGGGCGTCACTGTTTCGTAATAGGCGTACACCTGCAGGTAATACATCGCCACACCCGCTATCAGCGCGCTGACGGCTATGACGATAGTGAGGATCTTGCCGGTCATTGCCTATTTCCAATCCATGTTCACGCGCGGTTGCGTCATTGCTTCTGCACGCGCCCGTAGCGCGTCGGTGCGCGCCAAAAGGTCGGGGATGCGGCTCTCGTGGGTTTCGACAAACAGGTAGCCGATCCGCTTTCTGACTGGATGCTCAAAAAGCGCTTCCAGAAGCGGAACCTCCGCCCCTTCAATGTCCATTTTGATCACCGCGATCTCACCGTCGAGCGCGTCCAGAAAGGCGGGAAAATCGATCACTTTGACATCCACGGCGCTGTCCGTGTCGATATTGCGCTTTTGCGCCATGAGCGACGACGATTGCGATTGCTCAACCGGGTCAGCGTCGAACGACGCCGTGCGATACAGCGGAAAGGTCCCGTCCTCTGTCCCTGCAGCCGCCTCGATCACCTCTACATTGGGCACATCCGCCAGCCGCGTGCGCAGTTCCGCGGCCGTCCACGGGTCTGGCTCGAACGCATAGACCTTGGCCGCGTTGGCCGCCATGGTGCGGGTATGCTGGCCCAGATTTGCCCCGAGGTCGACGCAGATTTTACCCGCAGCCCCGGTCAACGCCTCTCGAAACGCTGCCTCTGCCGCGGGCGCAAACAGCTTGCGCAGCTTGCGGCGGTATTTCAGCCCAAGCTCTCCCGGCAGGTGCTGCATCAGGCTATACTTGGCCCGGCGCAGTGGCGTATTTCGGTTGGCCTGTGCCATCAGGCGGCATATCCCCCAGCTTCGGTCATCTCAAACGCATCGGCGCAGCTCTTGGTCAGCGCCCGCACTCTGCCGATATAGCTTTGCCGTTCCGTGACCGAGATCACACCGCGTGCGTCCAGCAGGTTGAAGATGTGGCTGGCCTTGATGCACTGGTCATAGGCCGGATGGGCCATGATGATGCGCTTGCCGGTCTTGGGGTCGTCCTCGGCTTGTTCCAAGATGCGTGCGCATTCCGCCTCGGCTTCCTCGAAATGACGCAGCAGCACATCCGTGTCCGCCACGTCAAAATTCCAGCGCGAATATTCCTGCTCGGTCTGGCGGAACACATCGCCATAAGACAGCGCAATTGGCGCGTCGGGATCGTTGTAGGGCATGTCCATGACATGATCGACGCCCAGCACATACATCGCCAACCGTTCCAACCCGTAGGTCAGCTCACCCGACACCGGGTGGCAGTCATGCCCGCCAACTTGTTGAAAATACGTGAATTGCGACACTTCCATGCCGTCGCACCAGACTTCCCAGCCCAGACCCCACGCGCCCAGCGTCGGGCTTTCCCAGTCGTCCTCGACAAAGCGGATGTCATGCAGCGCCATATCGATCCCGATGGCCCGCAATGACCCGAGATACAGCTCCTGCAGGTCGGGCGGCGACGGTTTGATCAGCACCTGATACTGGTAATAGTGCTGCAAGCGGTTCGGGTTTTCGCCGTAGCGCCCGTCGGTCGGTCGACGCGAGGGCTGCACATATGCGGCGGCCCAAGGCTTTGATCCCAATGACCGAAGCGTGGTGGCGGGGTGGAACGTACCGGCACCGACCTCCATGTCGTAAGGCTGCATCACGGCACAGCCTTTGGTGGCCCAATAGGACTGCAGCCGCAGGATGATCTCCTGAAAACTGCGCGGCTTCGTGATGGTCTGATCCATTGCGATGTCACCCCGGTTTGCACTGGCGTCTGATTAGGGCCATGGGGTCCAAGGGTCAATTGCGTGCGAGGGTCTAATTTTCGCGTTCCAGTGGCGGCGCAATCTTGTTAGAGCATGTGCCTGAAACAGGTTTTTTCGGCAGGTGGCAGAAGAATGGTGCGCAAGTTTTTGTTTTCGATGATCGCGACCCTGATGATTTGGGGGCAGTCGGCCTTGGCGCAAGACACCGTCTATGTTCAGATCGAAGCGCAGCCCAGCCTGTCCGCCGCCGAAGACCGTTTGCGCGATTACGCCGCCATCCTGCCCGATGTGAACGGATTTGATCTGGGGCGGGGTTGGTATGGCATCGCTCTTGGGCCCTATCCACGTGATGAGGCAGGCCGCGTATTGCGCAGCCTGCGCGCGCAGCGCTTGATCCCCAGTGACAGCTATCTGGAAGGGCCAGACCGCTATGGTCAGCGCATATGGCCAATCGGCGCAGGGCCCGCCACGGTCCCGTCGATCACTGTGCCTGAGATCGCAATCGCGCCCGAACCCGATCCGCAAGCCGCTGATGAGACCCCACGCGAAGCCCGCGCGTCAGAAGCGTTGTTGAACCGCGAAGAACGTGAAGCGCTGCAAATCGCGCTGCGTTGGGCGGGATTCTACAATTCCGGCATTGATGGTGCTTTTGGCCGGGGCACCCGGTCTGCGATGAGCGCGTGGCAGCAATTCAACGGCTTCGAAGACACGGGCATCCTGACCACGGCCCAGCGTGCCGAACTGTTCCGCCAGTACAACGCTGTGTTGGAAGGCATGGACATTCGATCCGTCCGCGAGACAAGAGCAGGCATCGCCATCGACCTTCCGCTGGGTGCTGTGGCGTTTGACCGTTACGACAGCCCATTTGCGCATTTTGAACCGACTGGTGCCGTTGATAGTGCGCGCGTCCTGCTGATCAGCCAGCCGGGCGATCAGGACCGTCTGGCTGGCCTTTACGAGATCATGCAAACGCTCGACATCGTGCCGCTGGATGGTCCGCGTGACCGGAACCGTGACAGCTTTACCCTCACCGGTCAGAACAGCCGTATCGTATCTCACACCGAAGCGCGGCTGGAAGGCGGCGCGATCAAGGGCTTTACGCTGGTCTGGCCTGCAGGCGACGAAGAACGCCGCACCCGTGTTTTGGCCGCGATGCAATCAAGCTTCGCACCCATCGACGGCGTGCTCGACCCCGCCGTGATCGCTGAGGATAGCCAGAGCGTCGATCTGTTGGCCGGTCTTGCCATACGCAAGCCAAAGCTCACCGCGTCAGGGTTCTTTGTCGACCGCCAGGGCAGGGTGGTCACCACTGACACAGCCGTCGCCAATTGTGGCCGCATCACGCTGAACAGTGACTACAACGCCGAAGTCATGACGACCGATCCATCGCTTGGCGTCGCCGTCCTGCGGGCGACACAGCCCTTGGCCCCGAACGACATCGCTCAATTCCGCGATGGCGCGCCGCGTTTGCAATCCGAGATCGCCGTTGCTGGCTTTTCGTTTGGTGGCGTGCTGCCGTCGGCAACAATGACCTTTGGCCGTCTGTCGGACCTCAGCGGATTGAACGGTGAAGACACGCTGTCCCGTCTGGCCATCAGCACGCTTGATGGCGACGCGGGTGGTCCTGTGCTTGACGATGGCGGTGCCGTGATTGGTATGTTGGTTCCGCACGATGCTGGAGGTCGCCAATTGCCAGGTGATGTGAACTTCGCGACCAAAAGCGCAGCACTTCGGCAAGTGTTGTCCAGCGCCGGTGTCTCGCCGCAGGTCACAAGCGGCCTTGCACGGCTCGACCCTGTGGACCTCACCGCCAAAGCCACGGCAATGACAGTGCTCGTCAGCTGTTGGGAGTGACCCCGCGCCCGAACAACCTGCACAGCGCGCCCCACTGGCTGACCAGAACACCAAGCAGGATCAACCCCATCGCCAGCAACAACGCGGGGCGGAATGGCTCGCCCAGAATGATGATGCCCAGGATCACCGACCACATCGGCACCTGATAGCTGACCAGCGACATAAACACCGGGCCAGCGCTGCGGATCACCAGAATACGTAACATGTTCGCCCCCGCAGTCGGGATCAGCCCCAGCAGGGCGACGATCGACAAGGTGCGGGTGTCCGGCAGCGGCGGCGGGCCTTCAACGACAAGGGCCGCGGGAATGACCAGCATCGACCCGAACACCAGAGCCATCGCGGCCAAGCCAAACGGATCAACCGGCGGCAGGCGGCGCATCAGCACGGAACTTATGGCATAGCAACTCGCTGCGCCGATGCAGGCCAGCCGACCAAAAGGTTCCATCGGATCACCGCTCGACGTAAAGGCCTGTCCACCCAACAGCACCGTCACACCGGCAAAGCCGACCAGCATCCCGATCAGACGGCGCGTCGTGATCCGTTCGCCCGGCACAAAGAGATGCGCCAAAGGCAGCATGATCAACGCGCCAGAAGCCATCGACACACCGGCAAATCCCGAGGTCACTGTCTGCTGGCCCCAGCTAAGCAGCATGAAGGGCACGGCCGAATTAAACAGGCCCGACACCGCAAGCGCACCCCAGCTTGTGTCTTGCGTCAGAAACAACCGCCCGCCACGCAATTGCCAAATGGCGACCGCCAGCAGGGCCGCAAATCCGATGCGCCCTGCGGCCAGCCAGAACGGTGTGATGCCCTTCAACGCCAGCTCGATGAACAGAAAGGTTGCGCCCCAGACTAGACCAAGGGTCGCGACCATGCCCCAATTCGCTGGGGTGATCTCGGGTTGAGTGTGCATAGAAATGAGGCATCCAAAGCAGTCTGTCCGACAAATGCAGCCGGGGTGGTTGCATCTGCCAGAGGATCGGGATGCTGTGTAAATCTGCTAAGGCCGATCAGCAACGGCCTAGAGTGAAAGAAAAATCCCAACAGGAGGACAATATGGACGCGTTTTTCATCATCCCGATCATCCTGCTTCTGGCCTTACTGGCCTGGTGCATTCTGCAACTCAAGGACGGCCTGTAAGCAATCCGCCCCGGCATTGGGCCGTCCGGGTATCACTTGAGCTCAAGCTGGGCGCTTCTTTGGGCCTGAAATACCTCAGGGGGGTGTGGGGGGACAGCGTCCCCCCACATGCGTCCGACGGGCGCAGCCCGTCGGAAACCTGGATCAGTTCTTTGCTTTGTCGACCATTTTGCCCGCCGAAATCCACGGCATCATGCCGCGCAGCTTTTCGCCGGTGGCTTCGATCTGGTGCTCGTCGTTGATCTTGCGTGTCGCTTTAAACGACGGCTGACCAACGGCATTCTCGAGCATGAAGTCACGCACGAACTTGCCGGTCTGGATGTCTGTCAGAACTGCTTTCATCCGTGCCTTTGTCTCGTCATAGGGCAGGATGCGCGGGCCGGACACGTACTCGCCATACTCGGCCGTGTTCGAGATCGAGTAGTTCATGTTCGCGATACCGCCTTCGTAGATCAGATCCACGATCAGCTTCACTTCGTGCAGGCACTCGAAATAGGCCATCTCCGGCTCGTAGCCTGCTTCCACGAGGGTCTCGAAACCCATGCGGATCAGCTCGACCAGACCACCACACAGAACCGCCTGCTCACCGAACAGATCGGTTTCGCACTCTTCACGGAAGTTGGTCTCGATGATGCCCGAGCGGCCGCCACCGATGGCCGAGCAATAGCTCAGACCGATTTCCAGCGCGCGGCCGGAGGCGTCGTTGTGAACCGCCACAAGGCACGGCACGCCGCCGCCTTTGGTGTATTCGCCGCGTACCGTATGGCCCGGACCCTTGGGCGCCATCATGATGACGTCGACACCCGGCTTGGGTTCGATCAGGCCGAAATGCACGTTGAGACCGTGGGCAAACGCGATTGCCGCGCCTTCCTTCAGGTTGTCATGTACGTATTTCTTGTAGGTCTCTGCCTGAAGTTCGTCGGGCATGGTGAACATGATCAAGTCGCACCAGGCCGCCGCTTCGGCGATGCCCATGACCTTCAGGCCTTCGCCTTCGGCTTTCTTGGCCGAGGCCGAGCCTTCGCGCAGGGCGACGACAACGTTCTTCGCACCGCTGTCGCGCAGGTTCAACGCATGGGCGTGGCCCTGGCTGCCATAGCCCAGAATGGCCACTTTCATGTCTTTGATCAGGTTGATGTCGCAATCGCGATCGTAATAAACGCGCATAGTTTTTCCCTCGTCTGCGTTTCAATTGAAGTGCACAATAGGGATTTCCAGCTTAGAGAGGCGGCGAATTACGCGCATCTTTACAGATAAGCGGGAATTTCATTCTCTAAAATCACATGATACGGATTTTTCATGCTAGATGCCACCGATCTCCGAATCCTACGCCAGTTTCAGGCCGCCCCTGATCTGCCCACCGCCGATTTGGCAGACAGGGCAGGGGTCACGCCCACCACGCTCGCGCGCCGCATCGACAAGATGCGCGAGGCTGGCGTCATTCGTGCCGTGCGCTCCGTGATCAACTGGCCTGCGCTTGGCTATACAGTCGAGGTCAGCCTACGTGTGACGCTCGACAAAACCCAACCCCGCGCCTTTGACGAATTCCTCGCCGCCGCCCGCGAGGTGCCCGAGGTGATCGAGGCGCAGACGTTTCTGGGGCAGGTGGACGCGCGCCTCTCGGTCATTGCCCGCGACATGCCGCATTACCAGCAGGTCTACCGCGACAAACTCCTGACACTGCCGCATATCGCCGATATCGAAGCCCTGATGCATGTTGCCCGCGTGAAATTCGACGAAACACTTCCCCTATGATCGACCTCGACGACATCGACCGCGCCATGATCCGCGCCGTGGCGGCAGATGCACTGATCAGCGCTGGCGCTTTGGGTCGCCAACTCGGCCTCAGCCAACCCGCCGCGTGGCGCCGTCTCAAGCGGCTTAAGGAAGCGGGCGTCTTCCGGGGCCAACGGCTTGATCTCGATGCACAGGCGCTGGGTTTCACTGTAACCGTCTTTCTTGGCGTCAAACTCGCCACCAAAGGCCGCGTCAGCCTTGAAGACTTCGAACGCGCCGTGACGGCGATCCCCGAAGTGCAGACTGTCGAACACGTGTTGGGCCTCTATGACTATCGCCTGCGTGTCATCGCCCGCGACATCGCTGATTTCGAACGCGTGCTGCGCCGCCGGATCATGACGCTGCCGGGTGTCGGTAATATCGACGCCAATGTTCTGCTCAGCGAAGAACGCCTGCCGGGGCCAATTGGTTAAGACGGTCAGGCGACGTCCGCAACAAGCGCGATCGCCTCGTGCCGCTTAAGCGTATAGCGCGCCATCTGCTGTGCATCGACGATCAACGCTTCGGTGTTTCGAAGCAGACCAAGGATTTCATCCCGTGCATCGTCTTCAACGCTCTCTATCGCCATGTTACCGGGATAGAGTGTTTCCGCTGGGCACCCTTCGGCAAACACCACGTGATGCGCGTCACACAGGAAATGCCAATACTCCACCACCGGCCTTGGCTCGGGGACGATGGTTGTGCCGTTCACCAGATGTTTGGCCGCCACAAAGACCTCGTCCACACCGAACATCAATTCGGCCTTGGATCCGCGCAACAACATCCGATGGTTGGGTGACACCCAAAGGTCACGAATATTCCCCAGCGCGCCGCGCGCGATGCGGATGGGGGTGTTGACCCCGTCTCCCGGCACCCGCACATGGCCGACCCAGCGGATTGGCTGCGGCCCGGCATCCAGAGTGTTGACCTCATCGCTCTCACGAAGCGATTCAACAAAACGCGGTCCCTCCGGGGTTTCGATCAATGTCCCCGACGCAAAGCAGATGACCACCAGAAAGTCGGCGGCATTTGACGAAAACGCGGCGTCGGCTTCTTCGTCCGGTGTGATGATCCCGTCGCCATTGAGATCGAGGTCTTCATTTGTATCGACACGCAAAGGCCCGTTCTGCGTCGCGAGCGTTTCAAGGATATTCACCCCGGCAATCGCCGCCACGTCACCCAGTATCGGCGCAACCGCGTCCGTTGATGTCAGCCCCGTGGCGTCAATTTCCAGGTAGCGGTCGCCCATGGTCCGGCGCCCCAAGTCGACATCAGCGCTGCCGGTATAGGTGTATTTGGCAATGTCGTTGTAATAGTCCGACGCGTTGTCATAGACGATGATCGACGTGACGACAGAGGCTTCTGTCAGAACGCCATCGGCAGTCGCATTGTCTACGACATAAACAATGATATCGTTGTCTTCAAACAGCGCGGTTGCGCTGTGAAGCATGTATTCTCCACCGTTTGACGCGTTCGCATTCGTCGTCTGTGGGTCACCCACGACACTGAATCCGTTCAACAACAACGTGGTTGTTGCCATGCCTGTTCTGCCTCTCGGGGTCTGATGCCCCTTTTGATAGTTATGTATCGAAAGATACCGCGCTGTCGCGCCGCTGGTCAAATGTTCATAATTTGGAAACAATATCGACTTTTGAATGTGACCTTAGGGCACCTTGGGGCAGGCTGAGGCGGTGCTGAGAAACGGCCGTTCACCGGTGCCGCGACTTTTTGCACGCAACAAGGCTTTGCCAAATGCGCGCCGCGCCGCTACCCAAGACGAAACTCAGGGAGGCTTTGCAATGGCTCTGCTCGATACGGTTGACCCCACGGGTCTCGAAGAATTCTCGGTCGTCTTCACTGACCGGTCACTCAATCATATGTCCGCGACCTTTCAAAAGGTGATGACCGACATCTCGTCCATGCTGAAAGAGGTCTATCACGCCGATGCGGTTGTGCTGGTGCCCGGCAGCGGCAGCTACGGGATGGAGGCGGTCGCCCGCCAGTTCGGGCAGGGGGCAAAGACCCTGATCGTGCGCAACGGTTGGTTTTCGTATCGCTGGACGCAGATCTTCGACACCGGCCAGTTTGGTGGCGACACCGTTGTCATGAAGGCGCGCCAGACAGGCAATGAACCTACCGCCTCATTCGCGCCCGCCCCGATCGAAGAGGTCACCGCCCGCATCCGTGAAGAGAAACCTGATGTCGTCTTTGCACCCCATGTCGAAACCAGCGCCGGGATTATCCTGCCGGATGACTATGTGACTGCATTGGCGGCGGCAGCACACGAGGTCGGTGCGCTGATGGTTCTCGATTGCATTGCTTCGGGATGTGCTTGGGTCGATATGAAAGCCACTGGCGTCGACGTGTTGATCTCGGCCCCGCAAAAGGGCTGGTCCGCCACACCCAGTGCCGGTCTCGTGATGCTGTCCGACCGTGCCGTGGCCCGAATGGACGAGACCGCGTCGAACAGCTTTGCCGTGGACCTCAAGAAATGGCACCAGATCATGCAGGCCTACGAAAATGGTGGTCACGCCTATCACGCCACCATGCCCACAGACGGGCTCAAGGCTTTCCGTGACACGATGCTGGAAACCCGTGACTACGGCTTCGGCAAACTCAAGGACGCGCAATGGGCGCTGGGCAACGCGGTCCGTGCGATGCTGGCAAAAAAGGGCATCCGCTCTGTCGCCGCAGACGGTTTCGGTGCGCCCGGAGTCGTGGTGAGCTACACCAGTGATCCCGAAATCCAGTCGGGCCGTGCCTTCGCCGCCCGCGGCATGCAGATCGCCGCTGGTGTGCCACTGCAATGTGACGAACCGCCGGAGTTCTCGACGTTCCGCCTCGGTCTTTTTGGCCTCGACAAACTCTATGATGTCGACGGCACCGTCGGACGGCTTGCCCGAGTTCTGGACGAGGTTCTCTGACCTCGCGTCTCACCCAGACCGATCCGGTCCAAATGCATATTTGAAAAAAGAAGAAGTGAGGGGACGCGCGCTGTCCCTTGCTTCTCTTTTTCTTAAATATGCCATCACCTCGCATGAAGATATCGCAACGAATGGCAAGGGCGCTGGCACCGGGCAGCAAAAAGGCCGCCCATTCTGGCGGCCTTTTGCATCTTCATCCCATTGTGGGGATCACTTGAAGTTACGGCTGTCCTTGATCTGATCCCACGCCCAGACCACCTCTTGCAACTGTTCTTCCTGGCTGCGGTCGCCGCCATTCATGTCCGGGTGCAACACCTTGATCAGCGCTTTGTAGGCCTTGCGCACTTCGGCCTTTGACCATGTGTCCTTCGCCTCGAGAACCTCGATTGCGCGTCGCTCGGTGGGTGGCAGGCGCTTTGTGTGTCCCGCCGACGAGCCAGCCTTGCCGGGGTTCCGCGTGGCATTGTTGCCCAGCACCTGATGTGGGTCTTCGATGCCCAAACGCGCCCAGGCCTTGGCCTCAGGATCGCGCCAATCCTTGGTTTGGCGTTCCCACACCTTATCCGAACTTGCCTGTGCGTTCATCTCGGCTTCGGTCTTGCCGTCGAAGAAGTTCCACCGGTTGTTGTACTCGCGTACGTGCTCCTGACAGAACCAGAAGAAGTCATCCAGCACATCCGGTGCTTTAGGCGCACGGAATTTGCCAGCCTCTTCACAGCCCTCATGGTCACAGATCCGCACCGAGGTTTCGGACGCACCTGACATCCCCCGTCGGCCGCGGGGGTTCTTCTTTTTTGCCGATTTGATCGACATATCGAAACCGAATGGATCTGATTTGCTCATAACCTGCCCTTTTCGACTCGGAGGCGTGAGTGTAGACCAAACCGACGCAGAGGTAAGCCCTTGGAGGCGAAAAAATGACCCGAACGGAACAGATCGAAACACGACTGCGCGAGGCGCTCTCTCCCCGTGAACTCACGGTACAGGATGACAGCGAAAGCCACCGCGGCCATGGTGGCTACCAGGAAGGTGGCGAGAGCCATTTCAACGTCCGCATCCGTGCCGCAGCCTTCGAGGGCAAATCCCGCATTGCCCGCCACCGCATGGTGCACAACGCGCTTGGCGCCGAACTCGTCGCGGCCATTCATGCTCTATCTATGGATCTCGACACGTAGGGTACATGCTTGCACGCGGCCACTCAGGCTGGCCGCGTCTCTTCGTTGCCTTCCTCAAAGGTCGGCTCAGTGGCAGGCTCGGGTGTGGCGTCCGCCACCCCGTCGCCTTCGGGCACCGCCGAAGACACCGCGGCAGTTTTGGTCACGATCGGCTCGACCCGTGCGGGTTTAACCTCTGGGTCTGATACTGGCTGTGTGGCCAAAGCCCGCCTGAACACCAGCAGCGTGCGCCAATGCGTCTCCGACCCGGTCAGCCCCACGCGTTCCTGTGATGGGAGAACGTCTGAGCGCTGATACTCCCAGCCCTCCGCCGCCAACGCGTTGATCGCCTGCTCCACCCCCAGCGCAAACCGCGCCTCGGGCGTCTTGAGCCCCTTGGCCTTAACCCCCTTCACAGGGGCCGGAACCACCTTGTATTCGAACATGCCCACCGCCTCATTACAGACCCTCGGCTGTCATACCCAAGCCCGTCGCCAGAGACCAGCCCCGTAGGACGCGGGATCGCACGCACCGCGTAAGAGCCCACCCGTAGGGTGCGTGTTCACACGCACCACCTCGGCCCAAACCCGTAGGCCGGGCATCCGCCCGCCACCCACCTCAAACCAAGCCCCAACAGACGTACCCAACCGCCCGAACCCTCACAGCTTCGCTTGCATATCCGCCAAAATCCCATCCGATTTCTCGATGTAATACGACGCCCCGGCGGCATCATACACCTCCCGCGCCGCCCGCACCAAGGCAATCGCCTCCTCCACCTGCGCCCGCTCCCCGGTCTTGTCGAAGAACGCCTCATACACCAACCCAAGGTTCTCCGTTGTCGCGGCCCACTGAAACGGCACCCGCTCCCGCGTGCGTTCCTCCAGTGCCGCGCGAAAGGCCACCACCGCCTCCTCCAACTGCGCCGTCCCGTTTTCACGCGCCCCGAGAGCGCACAGCGCACCGCCCAGGTTGTTCTGCGTCATGGCCCAGTCCAGCGGCACCCGCTCGCGCGTGTACTCCTCCAACGCCGCGCGATAGGCCGCCACCGCGTCCTCCAACCGCGCGGTCCCGCTTTCGCGTTCCCCGAGGGAGTACAGCGCACCGCCCCGATTGTTCTGCGTCATGGCCCAGTCCAGCGGCACCCGCTCCCGCGTGTATTCCTCCAACGCCGCGCGATAGGCCGCTACCGCTTCCTCCAACCGCGCCGTCCCGCTCTCGAGTCCCCCGAGGGTTTGCAGCGCATTGCCCAGATTGTTAAACGCTGATCCGCGTTCGTCAGCACTTGTCGCGGGAGCCAAACAGATTTGTGAAATCGCGATGCTGACCTCCAGATCAAACGCCAATCCCTGATCCCGTCCGCGCACATACCATTCTTCCTGCGCTGCACGGAGGGCGTCAAACTGCTGCGTTGGATCGGGAGTGTCATCGTCAACCCTCTCGACCGTCAGCCTCGCCGCTTCATCGACGTCCCGCATCAGAACGGCTTGGTCGATGCTCGATTGGATCAGTGCCGACACTTCGGCATCGACACGTTCCTTCTGTGCTCGCTTTCGCTCCAAAGCTTCCCGCAAAGCCAGCTTTGCATCCGGCATCCGGTCGTCACCATTAAGCCGTAGCACCTCGTCAAGAACCGCAGTTAAATCAGCATCCAGATTGCCGGTTGTTGGCTTTTTCGCAGCAACCTCAAACGCCCGCCGCAATTCGTTCAGCGCGCTTTTCAGGTCAGTCGGATTGCCCTCGGCAAATTCATAGGCCAGCGACACCGCGAGTGCTTCTGACAGTTTCAGGGTCTTGCGCAGTTCCTCCAGTTCTTTCGAAATCGCATCTGCATTCACCTCTGTTTGCGTGACAGGCTCATCTTCACCTGAGGCCCCGGTCACAAGCCGCGCAACAAGGTCTGCATCCAACTCCAGACAAGTTGCGAATTTCTGAACGGTAAGCGCGGAAAGCCGTTTGCGACCCTTCTCAACCGCGCTGACATAGCTTTTGCGGTCCTGATTCCCTAACGCGTCATGCGCCAGCATTTCCAGCGTCATGCCCTTAGCAGTCCGCGCCAAGCGAACCGCATTTCCAAATTCAAGCCAGTCAGATGTCACTCAAAGTCACTTTTTGCGTCTTGCCTGCCCACTCAAGGACCACCCGATGTCACCGCTTTTTCGGTCGGCTTCTGCGATCCTGTTCCTGTCGGCACTGTAGCTGACACCGGGCCCGGTTCAACCTTTCGTGGAGTGACGAAAATGCTGAACCAACTGAAGACGAATTTGAAGACCTTAGGCTGCACCCTTTGGTGCCACCGCATCACCTATGCCGGATTGGCGCTTGCCTATGGGGCAGGGTGCCTCGGCATGATCGACAAAGACACCGTCGCTCAGGTCGCGACCGCCCTTTACTGCACGATGGTGGCGCAAAAACACTGACCGTACGGATCAACCTTACGTTTCGCGCACAGGTTCCGTACGGTTCAGCCCCAAGACCCCCCGAAAACGCAAAAACGGGCCGAAATGGCCCGTTTTTCCTCTCTGGGCCGTACGGTTCGACCCCTTGAACCGTACAAATACCCATTTTTAGGGCGCTTTACAGCCCCAGCTTCGCCATCACCAACTGGTTGACCGCCGCCGGGTTGGCCTTGCCGCCCGTGGCTTTCATGACCTGACCCACGAACCAGCCTGCAAGCTTCGGATTTTGCTGAGCTTTTTCCACCTGCGCCGGGTTGGCTGCGATGATCTCATCCACTGCTTTTTCAATGGCACCCGTGTCGGTGACCTGCTTCATCCCGCGCGCTTCGACGATCTCTGCCGGGTTGCCGCCTTCGGTATAGACGATCTCGAACAGGTCCTTTGCGATCTTGCCCGAGATGTCACCCTTCTTGATAAGCGCAATGATTCCAGCCAGTTGAGCGGGTGAGACGGGGCTTTCGCCGATATCGTGGTCTTCTTTTTTCAGACGACCGAACAATTCGTTGATCACCCAATTCGCCGCCAGCTTGCCGTCACCACACCCCGCGACCACCTCTTCGAAGTAGCCCGCGTTCGCGGTGTCTGCGGTCAAGACGTCGGCATCATACTCGGACAAGCCGAACTCTTTGACAAAGCGGGCTTTTTTCTCGTCCGGCAGCTCTGGAAGGTTGGCTGCGATATCGTCCACCCAAGCTTGTTCAATCTCAAGCGGCATAAGATCCGGGCAGGGGAAGTAGCGATAATCATGCGCCTCTTCCTTAGACCGCATCGAGCGTGTTTCGTTCTTGTCCGGATCGTAAAGGCGGGTTTCCTGATCAATCGATCCACCCGCTTCCAGAATCCCGATCTGGCGCTTTGCCTCGTAATCAATCGCCATCTGGATGAACCGCATGGAGTTCATGTTCTTGATTTCGCAGCGCGTGCCGAGATGGGAAAAGTCCTGCGTTTCCTGATACTTCTCGTACTGGCCGGGACGGCAAACAGATACGTTCACATCCGCCCGCAGGTTGCCGTTCTGCATGTTTCCGTCGCACGTCCCCAGATACCGCAGGATCTGCCGCAGCTTCACGACATAGGCCGCCGCCTCCTCGGGGCCGCGAATGTCAGGACGGCTGACAATCTCCATCAGCGCCACACCCGTCCGGTTCAGGTCCACGAAAGACATTGCCGGGTCCATGTCGTGGATGGACTTGCCCGCGTCTTGCTCGATGTGGATGCGCTCGATCCGCACCCGTCGCGCGATGCCCGGTTCCATGTCGACGATCACTTCGCCTTCGCCCACGATGGGATGGTAAAGCTGGCTGATCTGGTAGCCCTGCGGCAGGTCCGGGTAGAAATAGTTTTTGCGATCAAACGCGGATGTCAGGTTGATCTGCGCCTTCAGGCCCAACCCTGTGCGCACGGCCTGTTCGACGCAGAATTCGTTGATCACCGGAAGCATCCCCGGCATCGCGGCGTCCACGAAGGCCACGTTCGAGTTCGGCTCTGCGCCAAATTGCGTCGATGCGCCCGAGAACAGCTTGGCCTTGGAGGCTATCTGTGCGTGCACTTCCATCCCGATGACCAGTTCCCAGTCATGCTTGGCGCCGGCAATCACCTTGGGTTTGGGGGCTTCGAAGGTCAGGTCCAGCATGGCAAATCCTCTTGGCGTGAACGCCGCGTGGAATACGCCAGAGGGGGGCAGGGGGCAAGGGGGCCGTGCTGGGTTTCCCGTCTTCAGGCGTCGGGATGCCGGGATGACGTCACAGGTGGTAGCCCGCGCGCGTGGCGATCAAGGGCGGCCATGGCGCGTTGTCGCCCCTTGGCAAGACGGTCCTGATCTTCCAAACGCATGGCCCACACAGCTTTCGCCGCGTACCAGATCCGAGGGTGGATTTCGCGCAGATGCTCGGTCACGATCCAGTGAAAGCAATCGGCGATCTTGGTCCGGGCGATTTGGTTGACACCATTTGGGTCCAGGGCTGTGCCCGTATAGGCAGCAAAGCTATTCACCGTGTGCTGATCGTTGCGCCGCATCAGGATGTCTCGCATGCCTTGGCAAAACAGGTCGGCATCGAGCAACGCAAAGGCTTCGCCATCCACAGTCAGTGCATCGAAATAGGTCCAAGTGTAACCACCTGCACCCCAGACATCGGCGGTTCGTTCCATCGTGCGACGGGCCTCGTGATCAAGCCGTTCATAGCTGCCAAACCAGCGTGGCAGCATATGATTGCCAAGCGCCCGCATGTATTTCGCCACACCGGGGGCAAGGTCGATCAGGTCTTCGTAATCATCGCTGGCACGGCTGCGGGGCTGGGTTTCGGCGGCAAGAAGCGCACATCGGACCGAGGCTAACATGGGCGAATCCAGCTCAAACGCATCATAGTCGTCGATCAGCGTCGCGGCGCGCCGGAAATGGCGGAAGAATGCGGCACGGTGGGCGGCGGGAATATCCTGCCGCCAGCCTTCGCCGCGCCACGCCCAGCCGATATCGACATGTGCCATCGCGACGACATAAGCGACACCGTGGTCCTGATCGGTTTCTTCCAGCACAAGCTGCATGTCGTTCAGGATCGAGGCTGCGGCAAGTTCATCTCCCAGACCGACGGCTCGGCTGGCTGCGGTCACGGCATCGGCGCGTGCGCCCTCGGCTAGAATTTCGGCTTCGGGAACGCCGCCGGGCGTCAACGCGCGAGAGCTGTCGGCAGTGCGAATGCGTTCGCCCAGTGTGGCCCAAGCATCTTGCCGAGCCAGAAACAGCCCTGCTTCGAACAGGGCGTGGTGATGGTCTTCTTCCTGGCTGGAATACCGCACCGGGAGATCGCGTTTCGGCGCCCCACCAAGCGCATCTATGTTGACAGTCCTGCGATGCGGCGCGCTGTCCGACGCCGCGCCACGCGCGATGCGGATCAGGCTGGTCAGGTTGGGCAAAACGGGCATCGGTCAGGCTTTCTCTGGGGCCGGGCAGGGGCCGGACAGGCGACGATCTGAGGATAGGATCACCCAAGAACGTGTCGCAAATCAGGCGGCAAAGGGAATTCGACGGGGAATTCCGGGGGCGCATCGACATGATCTGCGACAGACCGCCGGTTTGTGTTGCGGCTGGCAGAACTTTGCCTGTCTTGGCGTCTGATGGCGGTTTTGGTTGATTTTTGGGGCGAATTAAGAAAAGGCAGTGTGATGCTACGCTGGGGGATCATACGCGTGGCGGTGTTGGTTCTTGGTTTCGCCGGGGCAGTACAAGCCAATCCCGCCATATCTGTTGACATTGCGTCAACCAACGCGCTGACCGTGTCGCTACGACCCGTTGCGCGGAATTATACACCTCTTCCCGACATGCGTTGGAGCCACAGAAGCGAAGCCGACCGCTGGTCGCGCGCCGCTTTGTCTGCGTTGCGCAGCCATGCCAGCGTCCTGCCGCGTGTCGTTCCCAAAGATATCGCAGATTGGTGCCCGGCCTACGTGACCAACGATACTTCGGCCCGCGAGGCGTTCTGGATCGGGCTGCTGTCAACGCTGGCCAAGCACGAAAGCACCTATCGCCCGACCGCTGTCGGTGGTGGCGGCAAATGGTACGGTCTGCTACAAATCCTGCCCGCCACCGCGCGGGGCTATGGCTGCAAGGCCACCTCGCGAGATGCGCTCAAGGGCGCTTCTGGCAATCTGCAATGCGCGCTGCGGATCATGGCTGTCACTGTCCCGCGCGATGGGGTCGTGTCGCGGGGCATGCGGGGTGTGGCCGCGGATTGGGGGCCGTTTCACAGCAGCAGCAAGCGCACAGACATGATGAAATGGACCCGCTCGCAACCCTATTGCGCCGGGTTGTCACGCTCCCTGCGCCCGGTCGCGCGCCCGGTGCGCGCGCCGTGGGAAGGCGTTGTCTCCACCCGCGGAGACTAAGCTCGACGTGCCGGAAAACGCGTTGCATCCAGCAAAGACACGCCTTGTTTTCTTGCTTCGCCAAGTGCCAGCGTCGCACGGCGGAGCAGCGCAATCCCATCTTCCGAGTTCTCGGGCAGCGCTTTAGGCGAAATCGGCTCACCGACCCGGATTTCATAGGGTTGGCGGTCCTTGTTCAGGGTTTCATGGAACAGGGTGATGTCGCGAAGCGTCGGGTGAATCGCGTCAAACAGATAGAACAGTGCAGAATTGCGTGCCTGCAGGTGAATCGGAATCACCGGCAGATCAAACTTGCGCGCCAGCATCGCCGCCGAGGCCATCCACGGCCTCTCGTGCAGACGTGCGCCGCGGCGTTTTGCCAGTCGCCCCGATGGGAAGGTCACGCCCAACCGACCTTCGGTCACCGCCTTGCGGGTAAAAACCATGGTACCCCGCGTCTTGGCGTGGCTGCGCCGTTCCTTGCGCCACTCAACAGGTGCAATCATGTCGGCCATTTGCGGCAGCACCTTCAGAATGTCGTGATTCGCAAAGTAATATGCGTCTTGGCGCACCTGCCGAAGGGCCGAGTGCAGGATGATGCCATCGGCAATCCCGGTCGGATGGTTCGCCACGACAAGCGCCGCCCCATGCCGTGGCAGGTGGCCCAACCCGGACACCGTCACATCCCGGGCCAACATATCGGCCATCACTGTCATGATGTCGCTTGAACTCAGATGTTCGACCGCTTCGCCCAATGAGACCGTTCGGTCATAACCCAAAACCCGGTGCAAAGCTGGCCGCGCCAGTGAGGCTGCCAGTGTCGGGCGAAACAACCAAGGCGCGCGGTCCTGGATCAACGGGTCGATGCGGTCTTTCATGCGGCACCTCCTGACAGAGCAGCGTGACAATGGCATGACAAGCGCAGGACATTCGGCACCGGGAGGCAAGTCATTGTTCCGGAGCATCGTGTAATGCGCGATGTCATGCCACTGCTTTGCAAACGTCGGCAAAGCGCTGCCGGTTCCGCGCGCTGGGTGACATTTTTTGTTGACCACGACTGCGCGGTCTGCAGCTTTGCCATGCCGGAACGCTTGGTCAGCCTAGAATTCGGCTGACCATCTCGTCGGTGTCGCGGCTCAGCTTGGGTTTGTCCTTGATCCGCTGCAATTGCGCACGGATCAGCGCCTGCCGGTCGGCATCATAGCGCTTCCACGTTTGGAAGACCGAACACATGCGCGCTGTGGTTTGCGGGTTTTTGTCGTCCAGTTTGATCAGCCAATCGGCCAGAAAGGCATAGCCAGCACCATCCTTTCGGTGAAACCCGGCATGGTTCATGGCGAATCCGCCCATCACCGCGCGGAACCGGTTTGGATTGCCCATGTCAAAGGCCGGGTGTTCGACCAGTCCTTCGGCCACATCCACCGCAGCGTCTGGTTTTGCCATGCCAACCTGAAGCCCGAACCACTTGTCCATGACCAGTCGGTCCTGTTTCCATTGCTGTTCGAACGCTTTGACCGCCGCATCGCCCTGACCTGCCGAGATAAGCTGGGATAGCGCCGAAAGCTGCAGCGTCATGTTGTCTGCCGTGTCGTATTGTGACTGGGCTTCTGCCCCGCCATCGAGCCGTGTCTGCAAGGCCAGCAAGGCCGATCCCAAGGACCGCTTGCCTGTCTGCTCTGCATCCGGCTTGTAGGGGGCGTCAACCGCAACCGAGGCGCGCAAGTCGGGCAGGAAGTCTTTCCACGCCTCCGCCATATGATCACGCAGGTCGTCGGCCGCCTGCCAGATCGCGTCGGGATCGGGCACAGTGCCCATCTCGAACAAAACCTGCGCCATCTCGGAGTGCGCCGGCAGCGACAACATCAGCGCCCGGAACGCAGGATCAAGTGCGTCGTCCCGGACCACCCGTTCCAATCCGTCAAGCCAAGCGGTATCCGGCCCTGCGCCGTCGCGGATCATTGCAACGAGACAATCGCGGGCAAGGTTGCGGTTCGCCTCCCAGCGGTTGAAGGCATCAGTGTCATGCGCCAGCAGGAATGCCCGCTCCTCGCGGCTCACCTCCCGATCCAATACAATCGGGGCTGAGAACCAGCGCAGGATCGACGGCACTGGTTTGCTGGCAAGACCGTCGAAGGAAAAGCTCTGCTTGGCTTGCGTCATTTCCAAAACGCAGGTCGGCACAACTTCGTCGCCATTCGGGTTCAAAAGCCCCACCGCAATCGGAATGACCTTGGGGTCTTTCACTTCCTGTCCGGGCGTCGGCGGTGTGTGCTGCTTGAAAGTCAGGGTATAGACCCCGTCCTTCCAATCCTCCGCCACTGACACACGCGGGGTGCCGGATTGCGAGTACCACAGTTTGAACTGCGCGAGGTCGCGCCCCGTGGCATCCTCGAAAACACGCAGCCAGTCTTCGATTGTGCAGGCCTGACCATCATGGCGGTCAAAATAGAGATCAAGAGCGTGTGAATAAGCATCATCACCAACCAGCGTTTTGAGCATGCCGATCACTTCGGCGCCCTTTTCATAGATCGTGGCGGTGTAGAAATTGTTAATTTCCTGAAAACTCTCCGGCCGCACAGGGTGGCTTAGCGGGCCTTGATCTTCGGGGAATTGACGCGCGCGCAGGTCGATCACATCGCTGATGCGTTTCACAGGCTCCGACCGCATATCTGCTGTAAATTGCGCGTCGCGAAAGACGGTCAGACCCTCTTTAAGACACAGCTGAAACCAATCACGGCAGGTGATGCGGTTGCCCGTCCAATTGTGGAAATACTCATGCGCGATAATCGCTTCAATTCTCTCAAAATTCATATCGGTCGAGGTTTCGGGCGACGCCAGAACACAGGAGGAATTGAACACGTTCAAACCCTTGTTTTCCATCGCACCCATGTTGAAGTCGTCGACCGCGACGATGTTGAAGATATCGAGATCGTATTCGCGGCCGTAGATCTCTTCGTCCCAAGTCATTGATTTCTTAAGTGCTTCCATCCCAAATGCACATTTGTCTTCGTCACCGGGGCGGACCCAGATGTTCAACTCCACATCCTTGCCGGATAGGGTCGTGAACCTGTCGGGATGGTTCACCAAATCGCCGGCGACCAGCGCAAAGAGATAAGCGGGTTTGGGCCACGGATCGTGCCATTCCGCCCAGCCGTCGCCACTGCCCGTCGGGTTGCCATTGGACAGCTTTACCTTTTCTTCACCCACGATTCGTACAGTGAAGGTGCTCATCACGTCCGGGCGGTCAGGATAGTAGGTGATCTTGCGGAACCCTTCCGCCTCGCATTGGGTGCAGTACATGCCGTTCGACATGTAAAGCCCTTCCAGCGCGGTATTGGTTTGCGGGCTGATTTCGACCTCCGCCTCCCAAATGAACGGCGTGTCCGGCACGGCGCAGCGCAGCCCGTCGTCGGTCACGTCAGGTGATACGTCTTTCCCGTCGATCTTGGCCCAGATCAAGGAAAGCTCTTCGCCATGCAGAAAAAACGTATCGTCCGTTGCATCCGGATTTGGCGCAAAGGCGATCCGGCTGATCACACACGTTGAGGTCGGTGCTAATAGAAAGGTCAGGTATACGCTCTCCACCGCATAGCCGAATGGCGTGTAATCCTTGAGGTAGATCGTTTTGGGTGCGGCGTCTTTCATCGGAAGCTCCGGAACTGTGTCATTGCGGGTTGAGGTAATACCTACGCCGCGTTTTGAAAGAAGGGAAACGGGTTACGCGGACAGGGGTGTTCAAACACGCACCCCCACCTAACTTGCATCGCATGACGACAATTCTGTGGTTTAAACGCGATCTACGAATTCATGACCACCCGGCATTGGCACTGGCCGCGCGGGATGAACAGGTTGTGCCGCTCTACATCGTTGAGCCGGACTACTGGACATTGCCTGACACATCCGGTCGTCAGTACGCATTTTTGCAGGAAAGCCTTGCCGATTTGCAAACCGCGCTGCGCGGTTTGGGCAGCGATCTGGTTATCCAAACTGGTGACGCGGTCGCAGTATTTCAGGAATTGTATCAAACCATTAAATTCGACCATATGGTCAGCCACGAAGAAACCGGCAACGCCTGGACCTTCACCCGCGACAGACGCGTCGGCGCGTGGGCGCGCGGGCAGGGCGTCCGCTGGACGGAACTGCCGCAATCGGGCGTTGTCCGCCGCCTGCACGGCCGCGATGGCTGGGGTGGACAGCGCAATGCATTTGTTGCGCGCGGTCAGGTTGAGGCCCCAAAGGTGTTGCCGCCCTGCAACCTGCCATCGGACCCGGTGCCGACACTTTGCGCATCCGATCCGTGTTTGGACAGACAAACGGGGGGCCGAGACCACGCTCTGTCCCTGCTGGGAGGGTTCCTGGCCGACCGGGGTCAGTCGTATCGCAAAGCGATGTCCTCTCCGCTGGAAGGTGCCATTGCCTGTTCCCGTCTCAGCCCGCATCTGGCGCTGGGCACGATCACCGTCCGTGAGGTGGTTCAAGCCACCGCTGCCCGCCAGCGCGAGGTTAAAGGTGGTGCGCGTGATGGCTGGGCAGGCAGCCTCAAATCGTTTCAATCTCGCCTCGCATGGCGTGATCATTTCATGCAGAAGCTGGAAGATGAACCGGCGCTCGAACACCGTTGCCTGCACCGCGCTTATGAGGGGATGCGCCCGTTGGAGCCGGATCGCAGCTGGCTGAAGGCATGGGAAAATGGCGAAACCGGGTTGCCGTTCCTGGATGCCTGCATGCGGTCGCTGCGCGCCACGGGGTGGCTCAATTTCCGGATGCGCGCGATGGTGGTCAGTGTGGCGAGCTATCACCTTTGGCTTGATTGGCGCAGCACGGGCCAACACCTCGCCCGTATGTTCACCGATTACGAACCGGGCATTCACTGGTCCCAGATGCAGATGCAATCAGGCACAACGGGCATCAACACGCCCCGCATCTACAATCCGATCAAACAGGGCACTGATCAGGATCCGACCGGCGCGTTCACCCGCCGCTGGCTGCCGGAACTGGCGGATGTGCCGAACCAACACCTGCAAATGCCGTGGACCTGGGACGGGGCAGGACAGGTGTTGGGAAAGACCTATCCGGAGCCGATCATCAAGGTGGCCGACGCTGCCCGCAGCGCGCGCGACCGCATCTTTGCGATGCGCCGCAGTGTCGATCGGTCCGAGACCCAGCGCGTGGTTCATAAACATGCCAGCCGCAAGGACAGCGCCGGGCATTTTGTGAATGATCGCGCGCCGCGCCGACCGCGCCGGGCCAAAGCCGACAGCGTGCAGTTGAAGCTGGACCTGTGATGCCCAAGCAACGTAAAAAATCCGACCTCCCGACCAAGGTGTGCGCCACCTGCGGCCTTCCGTTCACATGGCGCAAGAAGTGGGAAAAGGTCTGGGACGAGGTGAAATACTGCTCGGATCGGTGCCGGAGGTCCAAGGGCAAGGTTTGAGTTTCACGGTAACCCGAATAGGTCTGTCCGATTTTTAAGAAATCCCGAATGCACTATTTTTGGTCAGTTAACCTGACCAAACCAGTTGCGGATCGGAAACTTTCTTTCTAATTGAGTACCGCCGTATACAGCGAGGGGATAACAGCCATGGGAACGCGCATCGACCGCCACGGATTGCAGATCGACCAGACGCTTTTTAACTTCATCGAAGGGCAGGCATTGCCTGGCACCAGTGTCGAGTCCGATGCGTTTTGGACTGCGCTGTCGACGCTGGCGCATGAGTTCGGCCCGAAAAACGCAGCGCTGCTCAAGACACGCGAAGATCTGCAGACCCAGATCGACGAATGGCACATCCGCCACCGCAACCAGCCGCATGATCACGAAGCCTACAAGGCCTTCCTGACCGAGATCGGTTACCTGCTTGACGAAGGTGATGATTTCGAGATCGAAACCGCCAATACCGACCCAGAGATCGCCAGCGTTCCCGGTCCACAGCTTGTCGTACCGATCACAAATGCACGCTACGCACTGAACGCAGCCAACGCCCGCTGGGGCAGCCTGTATGATGGGTTCTACGGCACGGACGCCATGGGCACATCCGCGCCCAAGGGCGGCTATGACAAGGGTCGGGGTGCCCGGGTCGTCGCACGTGCTCGCGTGTTCTTGGATGAGGCCTTTCCGATCGACGGTGGCAGCCATGCGGATGTGCGCCGCTACTATGTTCACAATGGCGCGCTGTTGATCGACGATATGCCGCTCGCGCAGCCTGAGAAGTTCATCGGCTACACGGGCCATCCGAAAGCGCCTGACGCGGTTCTGCTGCGCAACAACGGGCTGCATGTCGAACTGGTCTTCGACCGGACCCATTTCATTGGCAGCCGCGATCAGGCGGGCCTTGCGGATGTCCGTCTGGAAAGCGCCATCAGCGCGATCATGGACTGCGAAGACTCGGTCGCCTGTGTCGATGCCGAGGACAAGACGCTCGCCTACGCCAACTGGCTTGGCCTGATGAAGGGCGACCTGAAAGACAGTTTTGAGAAGGGTGGCAAGACCGTCACGCGGGCGCTGAACGCGGACCGTGTCTATTCCGCGCCGGACGGAAAAAGTGAGGTGACGATCAAGGGTCGCGCGCTGATGCTGGTGCGCAATGTGGGCCACCTGATGACCAACCCGGCGATCCTGCTCAAAGACGGATCCGAGATCTTTGAGGGTCTGATGGATGCAATGATCACCGCGCTCATCGCCAAGCATGATTTGGGCAAGACCGAAGGCTTGCGCAATTCCCATTACGGCTCGGTCTACGTGGTGAAGCCCAAAATGCACGGCCCCGAAGAGGTGGCTTTTGCGGACGAGACCTTCACTTTTGTCGAACAAGCGCTGGGCCTGCCGCAGAACACCGTCAAGCTGGGCATCATGGACGAAGAGCGTCGCACATCGGTGAACCTCAAGCAGTGCATCCGCGCAGCTAAGCACCGGGTTGCCTTTATCAACACAGGTTTCCTTGACCGGACCGGCGACGAAATTCACACCTCAATGGAAGCGGGCCCCTTCAGCCGCAAGGATTTCATCAAGCGCAAGGCCTGGATCGGCGGGTATGAGAACCGCAATGTGGATATCGGTCTGGAGTGCGGCCTGTCCGGCAAGGCGCAGATCGGCAAAGGCATGTGGGCCATGCCCGACATGATGGCCGCGATGCTGGAACAAAAGATCGAACACCCGAAATCGGGCGCCAATTGTGCGTGGGTTCCGTCGCCCACAGCCGCGACGCTGCACGCGCTGCACTATCACAAAGTCGATGTGTTCGCCGTACAGGCCAAGCTGCGTAAGGGTGGACGCCGGGCGCATGTGGACACGATCCTCGATATCCCGTTGGCTGCGTTCCAGAAATGGTCGAAAGAGCAGATCACCCGCGAGGTCGAGAACAACGCCCAAGGCATCCTTGGCTACGTGGTACGCTGGGTAGATCAAGGTGTGGGGTGCTCAAAGGTGCCGGACATCAATAACGTGGGACTTATGGAAGACCGCGCCACCTGCCGGATCAGCGCCCAGCACATTGCCAATTGGCTGCACCATGGCGTGATGTCAAAGGACGATGTGATGGAAATCCTACAACGCATGGCGGCTGTCGTGGACAGCCAGAACGCGGGTGATCCAGCCTACAAGCCGATGGCGCCGGGGTTCGAGACCATCGCCTTCAAAGCCGCCTGCGATCTGGTCTTTGAAGGCCGCGTGCAGCCGTCTGGCTATACCGAACCGGTGCTGCACAAGCGCCGTCTGGAACTGAAAGCCGCAGGCTGAAGCGGCGCGTTTCGGTCAACCGAAACGGACGATGCGTTGACGCATCGTCGCCCTAGGAAACCCGCCGCAAGAAACCGGGGCGCAGTGCAAGATTTGCATTTGCGCCCCCAAAGCCTTCTGCGTATAGAGGCGTCAGGCACCCGTAGCTCAGCTGGATAGAGCGCTGCCCTCCGAAGGCAGAGGCCAGAGGTTCGAATCCTCTCGGGTGCGCCATTATTTTCAATTGCTTAGAAATCTTGTTCGGCTTTGCGCAGTGGCGCAGGAAGCACATAGGAAGCACGGCGTAGGTAATCTGCGGTCATTTTCGGTCGAATCCTAACCCATGTTTCCTAGGCTAGCAGTTCGGGCATGATCGACTTCATGCTTAATTGAAACTCACCCTGTCGTCCGTTCCGGGGAAAGGGGACCACGTGCAAAGTGGAGGTTGTTCCCGACGCTGCAATCGCCGCATCGACCGATGCCGCCATACCTTTCATGAAGGCCAAAACTAGCGGCGCGTCGTAGTCCCTCAATCGCTTTGCCAGTGGGGCAATGCTGGTGGCATGGATCGCCTGTCGCTCGGACCGGGAAAGCCAATTCACCGGTTCCCGCACCAGATCATCCAGATAGAAGCCTGCTTGTTTGAAGGCATCGACAAAAGACGGGCTGTCTCCGATGTGTGGCGCGAGGGCTTGGCGAAACTGCCCGTGAACCTGACCGGTCTGCTTGTAGAAGAACGCGCCCCCGGCAGGCGCGCTTTCTCCGACGAAAAGCACCCTGATCTTCGCGGGCCGATAACTTGCCCTCAATGGCTCGACGTCTTCGTAGGTCATCTGCTGCCGTTCCGCCCCCTAAGATAGATAGAGATAGGTATACCTGTAAGAGAGCTTGTTTTCCCCGGAGCCGCCTTCGCGCCCTTCACACGCGCGGCGGAGGTGGCTTCGAAGGAAACAAGCGGTTTTTCTTGGTGAGCAAGAGTGCAGGGTCCGTTCTCAGTCGTATATGCCAAAGTCCAAGTCTTTGATCGTTTTTTTGGGGTCGATCTCTTTTATCTCACAGAACTGAATTAATTCGAACCAAGGGTTCCCGTCTGGGGCCCGAGGCCAAAACTCTACGACATATCGACCATCGCCCCATTTATCATCAATATCTGCAAGGCCGTGGTGCTCTAAGACCCGCATGGCCTCCTTCAGTTCGTTCGGTGTCATGTTGAAAGCTGACACTACGTCCTCGGCGGGCAGCTCCTCGACATTCTTTCGGTACATTCTCTGTGCGAGTTTTAAAGCGAAGTCGCGCTCCGGGAATGGCGTTTCTACAAGCTTCTCAATAAAGGCGCGTACACCGGCAATTTCTTCCTCAGCGTCAGCCAACTCGGAAGCTTTGAAAGCATCGGCCAGCGCGTGAAGACTTGAAGGAAACTTCGGCTCAACTGTCCTCGTGCTATCCGAATAGCGTGAAACAAATTTTTCCTCTGCTTTGAGGAAAATTGCCTCGCGGTCTGCCTTAATTTTTCTGAGCATCGCCGGTAAGAAGTCAGCTTCGTTATCCTTGTCATCGATCTCGTCATGGCAATTTCCACAGACGATAAACAGGTTCAAAATATCTCTTCTGTCTTCGTCGGTCATGGTCTTGTCGAACCGGGCACCCCCTAGCTTTGCCGCATGGATATGTGCAATCTTGCCAAACATCGTACCCTTTTTGGTGACCAAGGCGTTGTCACAATCTGGCATTGCGCAGAGATTTCCGCTGTAGGCAAACAGCTTCTTTAAAACGCTCTGCTTGATCGGTAGCCGTTCGATATCTTCCTTAGACATTCTACACACCACCGTCCGGCAGTTGACTGGTTTGCGTTACGACTTTGTAGTTCCCACCAAGCGCGTCACCAAAATGCTTACGGCCACAGATTATCTTTCGTTTCTCATCGGGTCGCAGATCGTTCAAGTCGATTGACCCTTTGGTTTCTCGGACCAAATAAAGCCGTTCTTCATCGTTCTCTGGATCATCCATGACGATTGCCCAATCTGGATTGTAGCGCCCAATAGGCGTGTCGATGGTGAACCAGTCTGGCAGCTTGATGTAGAGTTTAACGTTCACCATTTTCTCTAGGCTTTCGGCAAACGGTTTCTCGATGGTTGGGGAGTCCCATTTCACTCCATCGTAGAGATGCGTTCCGCCCACACCTGCGATCTCGTCGCTGGGTACGAGATAGTCTTCCCAAGTCTGAATTTCCTCAGCGAACTGGGTCTGTTCTTACCAAGTGCCATCTTTCTCGTACTTGATCCCGTTGACCATTTGGTCCGCAAGTTTGGCTTTAAGGATATTGACGGCGGTGACCGCAAATTCGTGTGGGTTCTCGGTGGCTTCGCCGCGCTTGGTAGTCTTCTGGAACACTTCTAGCAGGGTGCGCCGCGACAAACGCATGGGAGGCGAAGTATTCTCCATCAGGCTTTCCATCACCTCTATCAAGTTCGGGAGAGGATAACGGCCAGCAAGGTCTACTGCGGTCTTTGCGCCACTCAAGACGATTGGTTCGAAGAAGTCTTCGGCTTCATCGACGCGAATGTTGGCCTTGGAAACCGTGATACGGGGTTTACTGATGGTCGCCTCGTCCAGCTCCGCGACGGTGTCCGAAACCAGCTTCGCGGTATCGATTTGCACGGAATACCGGGTCCACCTGGAATAGCCCCCTGAAAGTGGTCGACCAACTGGGATAGATTTGTCCCTCAATTGGAGGATCAGCGATGGCTGGAAAACGAGATAAACCCGAAGAGATTGTATCGAAGCTTCGGCAGGTTGAAGTTCTGCAAGGACAAGGCGCGACGATAGCTGAGGCTGTGCGCCAGATCGGCGTGACGCAGCAGACGTACTAGTGATGGCGGAAGCTCTATGGTGGGATGCAGCGACCTCAACTCGCTCGTCTGAAGGAGCTGGAGAAGGAGAACCAGCGATTGCGGCGAGCGGTCTCCGATCTCACGCTGGACAAGCTGATCCTGACCGAGGCAGCAAAGGGAAACTTCATTCGACCATTGTCCTCGGACCAATGGTGGACAATGGTCTCATCCTTCACGTCGCCGCACATGCATCGACCATGTACGGCAGGAACTTGGCGTATCCGAGCGCCGCGCCTGCCGTACACTTGGTCAGCACCGGTCCACGCAGCGCAAGGCTCCGCAGGGTCGAGCCGATGAAGAACGGCTGACCGACGATATCATCGAGTTGGCCGACCAGTACGGCCGCTATGGATATCGCATGGTGACGGGTCTGCTGAACAACGCGGGCTGGCATGTGAACCACAAACGCGTGGAGCGGATATGGCGACGTGAAGGGCTAAAGGTTCCTCAAAAACAGAAGAAAAAGGGACGGCTCTGGCTGAATGACGGATCTTGCATGCGTCTACGACCCGAGCGCCCGAACCACGTTTGGTCCTATGACTTCGTCCAGGATCGCACGGCGGATGGCCGGGTCTATCGGACGCTGAACATCATCGACAAATACACTAGGGAGGCACTGATGATCCGCGTCGATCGCAAGCTTAACTCAACCGATGTGCTGGACGCGTTGACCGATCTGTTCATCCTGCGTGGCCCACCAGAATACATAAGATCCGAAAATGGCCCGGAATTTATCGCTCAGAAGGTACGGGACTGGATCGCAGCGGTTGGTGCCAAGACCGCTTATATCGAACCGGGTTCACCCTGGGAAAACGGCTACTGCGAAAGCTTCAACGGTAACCGCGCCATTGGCACCGCCTGCCTGAGGTTGGTGCGGTGATCTAAGACACGTGTTTAACTACGTCGTTAGCGACGTGTCTTATGCGGGGTCCCTGATGCGTGGTGAAATTCTTGGGATGGAGCGGCGGCGCTTCTGGCGTGATGAGGACAAGCTCGAGATCATCATGTCGGTCGGGGTTGGTGGCACAACGGTGACGCAGGTGGCGCAGCGCCATGAAGTGACGCGGCAGCAGATTTACGCTTGGCGGCACGACCTGAAGAAGAAGGGTCTGTGGTCGCCGGAGGCCGGGGCGCTTTTCTACCCTTTGGATATGCCAGTGGCGGCTGGAGTGCCGACAGCGCAGGATACGGCCGCTGAAACGTCGCCACCGGTTGCGGTTGAATTGCGTTTGCGTGGCGGCCGTAGTTTACATTTTGAAAGCACGATTGATCCGACTGCACTGTCGGTGCTGATCCGCGCGGTGGACGCCGCATGATCGGTCCCGGCACTGGTGTGCGTGTGTATCTGGCGTGTGGTGTCACGGATATGCGAAAGGGAATCGCGGGGCTGGCCGCTTTGGCGCAGGATGTGTTGCGTCAGAAACCAGCCAATGGTGCGGTATTTGCGTTTCGTGGGCGACGCGGGGATCGTATCAAGCTTCTGTTCTGGGATGGCCAGGGGTTTTGTCTCTACTACAAAGTCTTGGAGCGTGGCCGCTTCCCCTGGCCGAATGCTGCGGATGGGTCGATGCGGCTAACATCAGCACAGCTCGCGATGCTGTGGGAGGGGATCGACTGGAGACGTCCGGATTGGGGCGCTCCGCCAGCGCGCGTGGGGTAATTCTGCGCACGAATTATCGTTATTTATATGGCGCTTGAGCCTGTTTTTTGGTAGTCAAGCGCATGTCTGAACCTGCTGAAAACCTGCCTGATGATCCCGCTGAATTGCGCGCTATGATCGCTGCTCTACAGGCTGAAAACCTGCGGATCGCGGCAGAGAACGCCAAGATATCGGCCACGCTACGGGTTCACGACCAGCTGGTGCAAGCCCTGCGCCTACGGATCGCCAAGCTTCAGAAACTGGCCTTCAGCAAATCCTCGGAAAAGATTGAGCGCGAGATCGAACAGCTGGAACTGGCGCTTGAAGACCTGCTGGTTGCCGTGGCCGAAGACGATGAAGCGCCAATCGACGAAGGGCCGGATGAGCCATCAGCGGAAGCTGCCGATGCGCCCACTTTGCGCCGCAAGCCACGTGTCTCGGATGCGACCCCGCGCGAACGCCGTGAACTGGACCCCGGTGCCTGCTGCCCCGACTGTGGCGGCGATCTGCGTGTGGTGGGTGAGGATGTCAGCGAACTGCTGGACATGATCGCCGCTCAGATGAAGGTGATCCAGATTGCCCGGATCAAGAAATCCTGCCGCCGGTGTGAGCGGATGGTGCAGGAACCAGCACCCAGCCGTCCGATCCCCGGCAGTATTGCAGGGCCGAACTTGCTGGCCCATGTGCTGGTCTCGAAGTTCGACGACCACCTTCCGTTATATCGCCAGCACGAGATCTTCGCCCGCATGGGAGCAGACATTCCCGAAAGCACGCTTGTTGGCTGGTGCGGGCGAGCCATGAAGACCTTACAGCCGCTCATTGTACGGATCGAGGCGGACATCATGGCCAGCGACCTGCTGCATGCGGACGACACCCCCATCCGGGTGCTTGATCGCAGCATGCGCAACAGAGGGCTTGGCAAGGGTGTCAAGCAGGGCCGGATCTGGGCCTATGTGCGTGATCAGCGACCCTGGGCCGGGGCATCACCACCGGGTGCTGTCTATCGCTTTGCGCCAGACTGGAAGGAAGAGCACGTCCTCAGTCATCTGTCCGCAGCGCAGGGCATTCTTCAGGCCGACGGCTACAAAGGGTATGCCAAGCTTTACGCGCCAGAGCCTGACGGCACAGCCCGTTTGCGGGAGGCCGCCTGTTGGGCGCATCTGCGGCGCGACTTCCATGACTTTTGGACCTCAACCAAATCCGAGATCGCTCGCGAGGCGCTCGACCGGATCGGAAAATTCTACGACATCGAGCGCGATATCAACGGTCAGCCCGCCAACGTCCGCTATGCGGCACGTCAAAAACTTACCAAGCCCAAGGTCGAGGCTTTCTTTGCTTGGTCTGAACAGCAGCTTCTGCGCATCCCCGGCAAAAGCGATCTAGCCAAGGCGTTCCGCTATGGCCTCGCGCGGAAGGAGGCCTTCAGCCTGTTCCTGAACGACGGGCGTGTGGCCATCGACAACAATCCGGCCGAACGCGCCCTGCGCCCGATTGGAATAGGACGTAAAAACTGGCTCTTCGCGGGCGCAGATACCGGCGCGGAAACCCTCGCGCGCGCGATGACGGTCATTGAAACGGCCAAGCTGAACGGTCTTGACCCGCTGGCCTATCTTGCTGACATCCTCGACCGCATCCACGATCACAAGATCAACCGGCTTGATGAATTGCTGCCTTGGAACTGGGCGCCGATCGCATCCGTGAAGAACAGTCAAGCCGCGTAAGCTGCGGTATCAATGGCGTGGTTACCTTCAACGGCAGGTTCCGCGACGAGTTGTTAAATGGTGAAATCTTCTACAGCTTGAAGGAAGCCCAAATCCTGATCGAGCAATGGCGCATCCACTACAACACGGTCAGGCCGCACAGCGCATTAGGATATCGGCCGCCAACGCCGGAAAGCATCGTCCCGATAGACCTCAGGCCAACGATGCACTAACATTTAAACCGGACCACCCGATGGGGGCACGCCATACCCAACCGAAACACCGTCGACATCGGTTATCGAGTTCTATTGCCCGGTGCTACCGTCGAGCTTCAAGCCTAGCGTTCTGGCCTGTAGCGTTTTGGATGCGTCAGTTTTATCTTAGTCATTGCTTTCATTTGCTATTTTCGCAACTACTCGATGAATTGATTTCGTCAGTCTAGGTGTCCTATCCCAATAGGTAATATGGCTGTTTCTTGAAAAGCTCCGCTTTGAGTTTGTGCCAGTCCTTTATCGCCTGCAAGGGGCGTTGTTGCATTACCCCGGCCTGAGGCGTGACGTCCCCTTACCCCGCTGACGTTATGCCACGCGGACGATCTCGGCGGTGCCGAGGGCGTTGAAGCGGTTCATGAGGGCGATGCGGATGTGGATTTCGGCGGTCTGTCGGTCGGGGTCTCTTGCCATGATACGCTCGCCGAAGGATTTCAGGCAGCGCATCTTCGCCTCGATCCGGTTGCGGGCGTGGTATCCGGTCCAGCGTTTCCAGAACGCCCGCCCGTAGTATCGCGTCGCGCGCAGGGTGTCGTTGCGGGCGCGTGCAGCCGGGCAGTCTTCTTTCCGAGTTATGGCTGAATCTGGTGTCTGGGCGGTTTGAATGACGGCGGTGCATCTGGTTGGTTTGTTGTTGCGACACAAGCCACCATCCAAAGGAGCACCACCATCATGGACGACGCTACCATCATCGATTTTGCGGGTCGAGACGCCATCACGGACCCGCTGACAGACCTTCTGCGAAAAGGAGCCCGGGAATTGCTTCAGGCCGCTGTTGAAGCTGAGAGAGACGCCTTTCTCGCCGCGTTTGCTGAACGCCGGACAGCAGAAGGCCGTGCTGCGGTTGTTCGCAGCGGATATCATCCAGAGCGCGCGGTGCAGACCGGGATCGGACCGGTCACGGTGAAAGTGCCGAAGGTACGGGCGAAGGACGGCAAGCCCGTGACATTCCGCTCGGCGCTTGTGCCGCCCTACGTCCGAAAGGCCAAAACTATCGAAGCCGCGCTGCCCTGGCTCTATCTCAAGGGTATCTCGACAGGCGAAATGGGCGCGGCTCTGAAGATGCTCTTGGGCCCGGAGGCAACCGGTTTCTCTGCCAAGACAATTTCACGTTTGAAAGGCCAGTGGGCGGCGGAATACAATGATTGGCGCAAGGCCGATCTGAGCCGTGACGAGTGGGTCTATATCTGGGCGGACGGCATCTACAGCGGGCTCCGTGACACTGATGATCGGCTCTGCGTGCTCGTTGTGATCGGGGTCAACGCCCGTGGCGAGAAGCACTTTCTGGCCATTGAAGATGGCGTCCGGGAAAGCACGCAAAGCTGGCGCGAGGTGCTTCTCGGCCTCAAAGCCCGTGGGCTCGCTGCTCCGAAGCTGGCCACCGGTGACGGGGCCATGGGGTTCTGGGCGGCATTGGAAGAGGTTCTTCCAACCACGCGCCAACAGCGCTGCTGGATGCATAAAACGGGCAATGTGCTCAATTACCTCCCCAAGCGCACCCAGCCCAAGGCTAAGAAGATGCTTCACGACATCTGGCAGGCCGAGACCCGCGAGGATGCCCATGCTGCGTTCGATCTGTTCATCGAAACCTTCGAGGCGAAATATCCGAAGGCGACCGAATGCCTGATCAAGGATCGGGATGAACTGCTGACATTCTACGACTTCCCAGCCCAGCATTGGCAGAGCATCCGGACGTCAAACCCGATCGAAAGCGCGTTCGCCACGATCCGGCACCGGACCAAGCGCACCAAAGGCTGTCTCAGCCGGGACGGCATGCTTCACATGATGTTCAAACTCGGACAATGCGCTGAGCAAAGCTGGCGCAAGCTGCGCGGCTTCGTTCATCTCGCCGACGTCATCCAGGGCGTCGATTTCGTCAACGGCATCAAGCCAATAAACCAGCAGCTAACCGCCGCATGATGATCGCTTGGGCACCAGATTTGACAATAACTCCTTCTTTCCAGAGACGTCCGTTCTTTCGGATCGGGATGATCGGAACGGCGTCGCGTTCGATGATGGCCTTGTGGCAGCGGCGTGTGTCGTAGGCGCCGTCGGCGGTGACCGTGCCTATCTGCTCACCTGCCGGGATCTGGCCGAGCAGGTCGGGCAGCACGGGGCTGTCGCCGTCGCGGCTGGGGGTGAACTCGACTGCCCGGATGTCCGAGGTGGTGGTGTCCATGGCCAGATGGACTTTGCGCCATTGGCGTCGGCCTTGCACCCCGTGCTTGCGGGCCTGCCATTCGCCATCGCCGAGGAACTTGATCCCGGTGCTGTCGACCAGCAGGTTCAGCGGGCCGTCCGCACGGCGATACGGGACCTGGACGGCCAAGGTCTTTTGCCTGCGGCACAGCGTGGAAAAGTCCGGCACGGGCCAGTCCAGGCCGGCCAGTCGCAGCAGGCTGGCCACCATTCCGGCGGTCTGGCGCAACGGCAACTTGAACAGGACTTTGATCGATAAGCAGAACTGTATGGCCGCATCGGAAAACACCGCCGGACGTCCGGGTCGACTGTCACGCGGCGCGCGCCAGGTCATGTCCTTGTCGACCCAGATGAGCAGAGACCCCCGCTTCCTGAGTGACGCGTTGTAGCTGGACCAGTTCGTCGTGCGATAGCGGGCGGGAGATGGCTTGCTCATGCACCGCGTCTAACGCCATGGATTCGCGAAGTGAATCCTTCGTCGTCAGACTTTTGCAACAATGCCCCTGCAAGGGCGCCTTGCCGCATAAGGCTGATTGCTGGAGCAGCTGGTTATAGAGCCAGACGTAGCAATGTAACGTTGTCTCAAGCTCTTCACCTGATCGGAAGTGATGGCTTTCCAAAAACTTTTTGAACCGGGGGGTGAACCGCTCAACCAAGCCGTTGGTCTGCAGTGACTTCGGCGGAGTTAGTTGGTGCTCAGAATCCAGAGCGGAGCAAAGTTTCTCAAACTCATGAACCGGGCCCAGTTCTTAGCCGAAACCCACGATTGGTGTTATCACAGTCGGAGATTGTCGAAGGATCGATCGTTGGTCGGTGCTGTCAGCCTGTTTTGTCGATTTCATTCAAGTTCAAGCAGTTCTCGATGACCTGCTGCATAAAATGAACCGCCCCGCGGTTGCGATGTGATTTATGAGAGCAGATGAAGAAGTCATTGTGAAACCCCGCGTTTACAGAACTCAAGGCCCGTAATTTCCCATCGCGGATATGAGGCTCTGCATAATGATCCGGCAAGTACCCAAGAAACGCGCCGGAAAAGATCATTAGCGCGGTGCTCTCCATATAGGACACTTCTGACTGCTTTAGCAGGCTCAGCCCGGCATGTGCGGGCGTGCCCTCGTAGCTGCGCCCGACAAAAGGGTAATGCGACAGCATCTCGAGCGTGATCTGCCGGTCCTCCAGATCGAACAGCGCGTGGCCCCTGCCGCAATAAAGCTGTTGGAATTCGCGAAACACAAGATGCGATTCAATGGGCGCGGCGGGTGCTGACGTCGGCGTCAGGATCACATGGAAACGACCCGTCAGCAGCCCCTGAAGCAGTTCCTGCGGCGAAGCCACATGCAGGTTGATCCGGGCCTGCGGGGCTGTCCTGACAAAACTGCCGATGGCTTTGGCCAGGGGAACCTGTTCGTTGGTGTGCAGCGCGTCCACTGCACCGAATTCTACCACACCGGTGATCGTCGCTTTGGCGGCACCAACGGCGCTGTGGAACGTCTGGATCGAACCGAATAGATTCAGCATCGCCGCATGAACGGTCTTGCCCTGCTCGGTCAGTCGAAAGCCGCCCCGCCCGCGATGACATAGCTTTACACCAAGCCGTTGTTCCAGAGCGGAAATATGGTTCGAGACTGTGGAAACAGTCAGCCCCAGCTCATCCTGCGCAGCCGAGAAGCCGCCATGGCGCACGACGCTTTGAAACACCCGGAGCAACCGCAGGTCCACATCCTGCAAGGATTGAAAAGCCGCCTTCATTACTTTGATATATCTCAAAGTAAATTTTCAAACAATGATCATTATCGAAGAATATTTTCCGCATAGCCTTTCCCAAAACAGGGAAAAGCCATGTCGACCAAGACCACCAACAGCTATGAATCGGGCCGCCTGAACCTGCCTTTCGTGGGCATCTGTACCTTTGGCAAATTCCCCTATGTCAGTGACTGGGACGCCATCGATGCCGATGTCGCCGTCATGGGCGCGCCTTATGATTTTGGCTGCCAGTGGCGATCCGGTGCGCGGATGGGGCCAAGGGCCGTGCGCGAGGCCTCGACGCTGTTCGCCTTTGGCCACGCGGGCGCCTATGACCACGAGGACGATGTCACCTACCTTGAGGCCGACAAGACCCGGATCGTGGATATTGGCGACGCGGACATCGTGCATACGGACACGACGCAAAGCCACGCCAATATCGAATTCGGCGTGCGCAAGATCCTTGCGGCGGGGGCCTTGCCGGTGGTGATTGGCGGTGATCATTCGATCAACATCCCCTGCATCAACGCTTTTGATGATCAGGGCGATATCCATGTGGTCCAGATCGACGCCCATCTGGATTTTGTCGATGAACGCCATGGCGTACGTTTCGGCCACGGCAATCCGATGCGCCGCGCCGCCGAGAAACCCTATGTCACTGGCCTGAGCCAGATCGGCATCCGCAACGTGTCATCAACCGCAAAGGAAGGTTATGTTGATGCGCGGGCCATGGGATCTGACATCCAGTCGGTGCGGCAGGTGCGCGCGATGGGCGTCGAGGGCATGCTGGCGCGCATTCCCAAGGGTAAGCGCTATTACCTGACCATTGATATTGACGCATTTGATCCCTCAATCGCCCCCGGCACCGGCACTCCCAGCCACGGCGGGTTCATGTATTACGAGGTGCTGGAGCTGATCGCGGGGTTGGCCAAGCGGGGCAAGATCGTCGGGGTCGATCTGGTCGAAGTGGCGCCGGATTATGATCCAACCAGTTCAACCAGCACGCTGGCTGCGCAGCTCTTGATGAACCTGATCGGGCGCATCCTGCATGCGCGTGAAGGGTAACCCATGGGCAAGGTCTCTTATGATTTCACCGGGCAGACCGTTCTGGTCACGGGCGGCAGCCGCGGGATCGGCTACGGCGTGGCCAAGGGCTTTGCCAAGGCGGGCGCCGAAGTGGTGATCCTGTCCAGCGGCAGTGGCGATCAGGCGGCAAAGGCACTGTCGGCTTTTGGCTCCGTGCGCGCGCTGCGGGCCGATATCACCGACCGGGACCAGATCATCGCGGCGCTGGACAGCGTTGAGAAGATCGACGTGCTGGTCAACAACGCCGGTCTGGAACGGATCACGCCGATTGATGACCCGGATGATGGCGTGGAAGACACCTTTGCCCGGATCATCGACATCAACGTCAAGGGCACTTTTCTGATGACCCGCCATGCCTTGCCCAAGATGGGGGCAGGGGGGCGCATCATCCTGACTGCCTCAATCTGGAGCCGCACTGCCGTGCCCGAGTTTTCGGCCTATGTCTGTTCCAAGCACGCCAATCTGGGCTTCATGCGCTCCGTCGCGCACGAACTGGGCCCGCGCGGGATTACCGTGAATGCCGTTTGCCCCGGTTGGGTCCGGACAGAGGCGGCGATGCTGTCGCTGACAAAGATGTCCGAGGCCACGGGCCAACCCGAGGCAGAGCTTCTGGACGAGATCACCGGCGCGCAGGTTTTGGGCGGATTGCTGGAGCCGGACGATATGGCCGCGCTTTACCTGTTCCTCGCGTCAGATGGCGCGCGCGACATCACCGGACAGGCCTACATGTTGGATCGCGGCGAGGTGATGGCATGAGCCTGCTTGCCGGTCAGATCGTGCTTGTCACCGGCGCCTTTGGCGGGATTGGCGCGGCCTGCGCATTGAAACTTGCAGAACTGGGCGCGCAACTAATCATAACTGACATTCGAGACCCAAAGTCCACCTTTGAGGCCCTGACTGCGCACCCCAAAGAGCATCTTTCGGTTGTAGCGGATGTGTCGGACGAGACTTCTGTCGCCGCGCTGTTTGAACGTATTGATCGCTTCGCGCCCATGCTTACCGGGTTGGTGCATTGCGCAGGTGTCATCCATGAAAAGCCGTTGCTGAAAACGGACATCGCGGACTTTGACCGGGTCATCTCTATCAACCTGCGCGGGACGTTCCTTGTGGGTAGAGAGGCCATTCGCCGTCTCGAAGGGCGCGAAGGACGCATCCTGCTGACCGCCTCGGATTTGGGTGTTTCAGGGCGCGAAACGTTTTCGCCTTATGTGGCCTCCAAGCACGGGGTCATGGGATTGATGCGCTCTTGGGCGAAGGAATTCGGCCCGCGCATCAAGGTCAACGCGCTGTGCCCCGGTCCGATTGATACCGACATGCTGGGGGCTGCGCAGATGTCGCCCGAGTGGCGTGCGCGAGAGCTGGCTATTCCGGCTGAAAGATTTGGAAAGCCTCAGGAAATTGCGGCGATGGCTGCGTTTCTGATGGGGCCGGATGCCGATTTCATCACAGGACAGGGCATCGGCGTTAACGGTGGGAGTGTCATGCCATGATCAAGAACCCAATTCCTTGGCCGGGCGGCGCGAAATGTGCGGCTTGCATCACCTTCGACATGGATGCGGACAGCCTGATCCACATTGCCCATCCCACCGACGGGCACGCCCGTGTGTCGGCAACCTCTATGCTGAAATACGGACCAGAGGTGGCCATCCCGCGCATCGTGGATACCTACGCGGCGCTTGGTATCAAACAGACGTTCTTTATTCCCGCATGGTGCGCCGAGAATTATCCGAAAGCCGTTGAGGCGATCCTGCAGGGTGGCCATGAAATCGGCCAGCACGGGTATTTGCATGAACATCCAAGCGAGCTGGGGGATGACGAAGAGGCTCACTGGTTTCACCGCAGTCGCCAAAGTTTGGAGCAGATCACCGGGCAGAAACCGCGCGGATTTCGCGCGCCGCTCTACAACTTTTCGCACCGGACCGGGCGGCTGATGGCCGAGGCGGGCTTTGCCTATGATGCTTCGCTTATGGGGGATGATCAGCCCTATCTGCTGGAGACCGGCGCTGGGCGCCTTGTAGAGTTGCCCTCGCACTGGGGGCTGGATGACTGGCCGCAATATGTCCAGTCGATGGACCTTGATTACATGATGCCGATCCGCGCCCCGTCTGACGGTTGGCGCGCCTTTGCCGAAGAATTCGAAGCCGCCTACTCCTATGGTGGGCTATGGGTGCCGGTTGTGCATCCCTTTGCCACGGGCCGCCTGTCGCGCTGGATCGTCGTGCACAAATTTCTCGAACAAGTGCTGTCGCGCGGTGACGTCTGGTTCGCACCAATGGAAGAGATCGCCGCCCACGTCACCAAGGTGGTCAACGACGGAAGCTGGACCCCGCGGATCGACGCCGTGCCGTTCTACGACGCCCCGGTCAGGGCGCAATAAGCCAAATCCAACAGGAGAGAATACAATGCCCAACAAGCTCAAGACCCTATTGATTGCCGGTGCCCTCACGTCGGTGTCCGCGCTCGCAGCCCATGCCGAGGCGCTCAAGCTCGCTCATTCCACCTGGGTGGGATACGGGCCGTTCTACATCGCACAGGAAAAAGGGTTCTTCGCCGAAGAGGGCGTCGAGATCGAATTGACGATCATGGAAAGCACTCCCTTGAAAATGGGCGCATTTATGGCTGGTCAAGTGGATATCGTGGCCTCGACCGCCGATGAGTTCCCGACCTATATGCGCGAGGGCAAGCCGCTGAAATACATCCTTGCGGTGGACAATTCCAGCGGCGGGGACGGGGTCGTTGCTAACAAGGACATCGCCTCGGTCGCCGATCTGAAGGGCCGCTCCGTCGCCTTCGAGGAAGGGTCGGTGTCGCAGTTCTTCATCAACGCGCTTCTGCGCCGTGAGGGTCTTACCCAGTCTGACGTCGAAATGATCAATATGACTGCCACCGATGCCGGGCTGGCCTTTACCGCCGGGCGGGTCGATGCCGCCGTCACTTGGGAGCCACATCTGAGCCAGGGCGCCGCGATGGACCATGGCAAGGTACTTGTCAGCAGTGCAGAAACGCCCGGGCTAATCGTCGACGTGGTCGCCGTTCTGGACAGTACCGCAGCCGAGCACGAGGCCGAATTGAAGGGCTTCGTCCGCGCCTGGCAGCGGTCGCTTGATTTTCTGGAATCCAACCCGGACGAGGCCTATCAGATCATGGCTGACGGCGTCGGCGGCTGGCTGGAGGACCCCAATGAATTCAAGGCCGCCGCAACCGGCATCGAATACCTGAGTATCGCGCGCAACACCGAGATGTTTGGAACCCCGGACGCGCCGGGTGTGCTGAGCCAGACCATCGACGATGCCATCGCCATTTGGCGTGACTTGGGTCGGATCAAGCTGGACAGCCTGTCGTCACAGGACCTCGTTGATACGTCGTTCTTGAACTGATCAAGGGGTGCCGAAATCATGGCAAAGCTGAGCTTTACTGACCGATACTTCACGCCGAAACGTGCGATCCCGAAACCTGTCGAGATCAGTACAGGGTTGGTGGTGGCGGCAGCGATCCTGATCGGATGGTATCTGGCCACGGCAACGGGCTTTGTCAGTCGTGATTTTCTGCCATCGCCGCGGGATGTCTGGGTGTCATTCCTGGAAAAGCTTGGCGATGGCAGCCTGAAAAAGCACATTGGGGTGTCTTTGACAGAGATCTATCTGGGCTTTTTCCTGTCCTCCATCATCGCCATCCCTGTTGGAATTTTCATGGGCGGCTTTCGCATCGTCGCCTCCGCGATCGAGCCGGTGGTCAACTTCATGCGCTACCTGCCGGTCACTTCGATGATCCCGCTGCTGATCCTCTGGATCGGGATCGGACTTGAGCAGAAGATCGCCGTGATTTTCCTTGGCACCTTCTTTCAGCAGATCGTCATGGTTTCGGACGTGGCGCGCGGTGTGCATGGCGATTTGTTCAACGTCTCTTACACCTTGGGGGCCAGCAGGGGGCAGATTGTCCGGCGGGTACTGCTTCCGGCAACGCTGCCGGGCATCTTCGACACGCTTCGGGTGACCATGGGGTGGGCCTGGACGTTTCTTGTGGTGGCCGAACTGGTCGCTGCAAACGCGGGGCTTGGCTACATGATCCTGCAATCCATGCGCGGCTTTGATCCGGCTGGGATTTTCGTGGGCATCTTCGTGATCGGCTTTCTTGGGTTGGGCACGGATCTGATCTTCAAATGGCTCAAGCGTCTGGCGCTGCCCTGGGAAAACCTGGGTCGATAAGGAGAACGGATATGGGTGAGGTCTTGCTTGATAACGTAAACGTCCGATTTGGGTCGGACCCGGCAAACTGGATTGTGGCGCTGGAAAACCTGACGCTGGAGATCCCCGATCAGCAGTTCGCGGTCATCGTCGGTCCATCGGGCTGCGGGAAATCCAGCACGCTAGACCTGATTGCAGGGCTCAATCAGGCAACGGAAGGGCGCACGCTGGTGGACGGTGTGACCATCGAAAAACCCGGCGCTGACAGGGGAATGGTGCCGCAAAGCTATACGCTTTTCCCGTGGCTGACGGTTCAGAAGAATGTGGAATTCGGCCTTTCCGTTAACGGCACATCAAGCGCCGAACGCGTTGAGCGCGCGCGCCACTATGTCGATGCTGTTGGCCTGACCCGCTTTGCTGACAGCTACCCTTCGCAATTGTCCGGCGGGATGAAACAACGGGTGGCCATTGCACGGGCGCTGGCAGTGAACCCCGAAGTGCTGTTGATGGACGAACCCTTTGGCGCGCTCGACAGCCAGACCCGTTCGGTCATGCAGGAACTGCTGCTGAAGATCTGGCAGGAAGAGCGCAAGACCGTGCTTTTCATCACCCACGACATTGATGAAGCGGTGTTTCTTGGCGACGTGGTCTACGTGATGTCAGCCCGCCCGGGCCGGATCATCGACACGATCCCGGTCGAGATTGAGCGCCCGCGCGACTACACGGTGCTGACCAGCCCGGAATTCATCACCTTGAAAAAACGCATCATGACCAACCTGCACGCAGAAGTTGGCAAAGCGCTGGAGATGAGCTGAACGATGGCGGAAGAATTCGACTATGTGATCGTTGGCGCCGGGTCCGCAGGCTGCGTTCTGGCAGCGCGGCTGACCGAGGACCCCAAGGTCAGCGTTCTGGTGCTGGAATTTGGCGGCTCGGATACCAACCCGATCATCCAGATGCCCTCGGCTTTTTCGATGCCGATGAATACCAAGACCTATAACTGGAAGTACGAAACTCAGCCCGAACCGGGCCTCAAGGGGCGTCGCATTCATTGCCCACGCGGCAAAGTGCTTGGCGGGTCGTCGTCGATCAACGGGCTGGTTTATGTGCGCGGTCATCCGCGTGACTTTGACCAATGGGAGGCAATGGGCGCCGCTGGATGGGGTCATGCCAGCTGTCTTCCCTATTTCAAGAAATCCGAGAGCTTTCAGGAAGGTGGCGATAGCACCTACCGTGGGCAGAGCGGGCCGCTGAACGTCAACAACGGGAACGGGATGAAAAACCCGCTCTATGGCGCCTTTGTGCAGGCTGGGGTTGAGGCAGGCTATATCAAGACAGACGATCCTAACGGCTATCTACAAGAGGGTTTTGGGCCGATGCATATGACCGTCAAGAACGGTGTGCGCTGGTCCGCGGCAAAGGCCTATCTGCGCCCGGCGATGGAGCGGCCCAACCTTGAAGTGCGCACCAAGGCCATGACCCGGCGTGTGCTGCTGAAAGACGGTCGCGCCATCGGTGTGGAATACGACCGGGGTGGCAGCACCCGTCAGGTCAGTGCCCGGCGCGAGGTGATCGTTTCCAGCGGCCCCATCGGTTCGCCGCATCTGCTGCAACGCTCTGGCATTGGTCCAGCGGCGGTGCTGAAAAAGGCCGGGGTTGAGGTACTGCACAATCTGCCCGGTGTGGGCGAGAACCTGCAGGATCACGCCGAGATCTACATCCAGTTCGCCTGCAAACAGCCTTTGACGCTAAACACCAAGATGAACTGGTTCTCTAAAGGGTTGATCGGACTGCAGTGGTTGCTGACCAAACAAGGTCTTGGTGCCACGAACCACTTTGAAGCGGGCGGTTTCATCCGGTCGTCAAAAGATGTGGAATGGCCGGATATCCAGTACCACTTCCTGCCCGCAGCAGTGCGATATGACGGCCATTCGCCGGTCAAGGGGCATGGTTTCATGATCCTGACTGGGCCAAACAAACCCAAAAGCCGGGGATATGTGCGCCTGACCTCGTCTGACCCCTATGTCCACCCGCATATCCTGTTCAACTATCTGGACCGGGAAGAGGACCGCAAAGGCTTTCGCGATTGTATCCGACTGACCCGCGAGGTCATGGCGCAACCAGCCATGGATGCTTTCAACGATGGTGAGATCGCGCCCGGTCCGGGGGTTAGCACCGATGACCAAATGGACGATTTTGTACGCGACAATTTGGAAAGCACCTATCATCCCTGCGGGTCTTGCCGGATGGGGGTGGATGACATGGCGGTGGTTGATCCGGAACTGAAGGTTCATGGCATCGACGGGCTGAGGGTGGTGGACAGCTCTGTCTTCCCGTCAGAGCCGAACGGCAACCTGAACGCCCCCACGATGATGCTGGCCGAACGTGCTGCTGATCTGATCGCCGGGCGGCCTGTTCTGGCACCTGAAAACGCACCCGTCGGCGCATCCGAAGGCATCGGCCAAAGCCAACGCCCCAATGCGCCACTGCGATCCTTAAGCTGACAAAGCAAGGCGCGCAGCGCTTGTCGCGCTCTGCGCAGCCTGCCAAAGGTCAATCGCGCCAGATCGGGTTCGTCCAGGCGCGTTTTCCGGCTGCATCCACAATGGTGACCCTCAGCCATGGAGAGGGGGCCAGCTTGTCGAACGGCAGCACAGTGCGTGTCATCGAATGGCCATGGCGCACAACAGTGCGGGTGCTCTTGCCCTGAAGGATCACCGCGCTGACGGCAGAGCTTGACACCTCGACGTGATCGTCCCCCCAGACAACATCGTGAAACTCCGGCCCGGTGGACGCGTAATAGGCGCCCTCCTTCAAGGCAGAGAGAAGGGCAGGGGCAGTGTTTTCACGCGCTTTGACCATGACCCAGCCGCCGAAATGGTCTGGCTCGAAGAAATGAGCATCATCCGTGGCGCACAGCGTCAGTTTTCGCCCGGCCGCCAAAAGCCGCTCATAGATGTGAAACCCATAGCCTCGGTCGCATCCGTTAAAGCAGCCGTGGTTGTAGACTTCGACGGCATGCGCCGCCTCAATGGATGCGGCATCCGCCAGCGTCATTTGCGACCAGTCAGGATGCGCGATGGCCACGAAAGCGCCCGCATCCCGGGCGCGCTGCGCAAGCGCGGGGGCGCTTTCCTGCGCCGTGATGCGCTGGAAATCAGGGGCATCAGGCGGCGCGAAATCGGCTGGCAGCCCAACGGCAAGAATGTGCCAGATCTCGCCGTTTTCCATCGCACTGGTATGCAGCTCTGCCCCAAGGATGGCTGTGAAACTCTTGTCCGCAAAGGCGCTGATATCGGTCAGCGGATAGTCAAACAGCCCGACAAAATGATCGGTCATGGCCAGAAAGTCATACCCTTCGGCCTTGTATCGTCGGACGACTTCTTCGGGCTCCAATACACCGTCCGAGCGGGTCGAATGGGTATGGATGTTGCCGCGCCAGAATGAGCCTGGCTGTTTGAACGGATCTGTGCCCAACTGTGGCGTTCCTTCATCGGATTTTGGGTTATCGACTGGTTGGGTCCAACTGATCACGCACCCAGTCGCCGACCAGAGCGAAGGCCAAAGTAGTGACAAAAATGACCAAGGCCGGGATCGTGGCGAGCCACCAGGCATTCAGCAGGAAGTCCCGCCCAAAGCCGACCATGTTGCCCAAACTTGTCATCGGCGGCTGAATGCCCAGCCCCAGAAAGCTGAGAGAGGTCTCGAGCATGATTGTCTGAGGGAAATTCAACGTCATGTTCACGATCAAGGCGTTGGCGATATTGGGCAGGATGTGGCGCCCATAGATGCGCAGCGGCGAGGCGCCCAATGTCTTGACGGCCACGGCATAGCCCTGGGTCATCGCCGACAAAGCCAAGCCGCGGGCGATCCGAGCGTACCGCTCCCAGCCATAAAGCCCCATCAGCAGGATAAACAACGTCAGGCTGTTGCCTGCAAAGGCGACGACCGCCAGAGCGAGGATCATAAAGGGCAAAGCCGCCTGATAGTCGATCCCGACCATCACCAGATCATCGACGATGCCGCCAAAGCGGGCCGCCAGCAAGCCGATCAGCGTTCCCAGAACCGCCCCGATTACCGTGCCAAGCAGCGCCACCAAAAGGCTGATGCGGATCGACACCACAAGGCGGCTGAGAACATCGCGACCCAAGTTGTCGGTGCCGAAGATATGGCTCCAGCTGCCGCCCTCCATCCAGACCGGTGGGGCAAAACGGGCGCGCAGGTTCATAGCCTGAAAGTCGTGCGGCTGCCAGAAGTCAAGGGTAAGCGCGATCAGAACCATCGCAATCAGCCAGCCAAAGGACAGACCGACGATGACGGGAACTTTGATCTTTGGCCGTGCTGTAAGATCTTGATCACTCATGGCTTATTCTCCGGACCTTGCACTGCCTACGCGCGGATCGAGCCAGCCATAAAGAAGATCAATGGTCAGGTTGGTCACAACCATCGAGACCGCGATGAACATCACGATGATCTGGACCACCGCCAGATCGCGATTGGACACCGAGGTGACCAGCAAGCGCCCAAGACCGGGCCAGGAAAACACCGTTTCCGTGACAACGCCGCCCGCGATCAGCGTGCCGACGAAAAACCCGGTGATGGTCACCAGAGGGATCGCGGCATTGGGCAGCGCATGTTTCCAGACCGTCGCATTCCGGCGCAGACCCTTGGCGCGCGCTGTGCGCATATAGGGCTGGTACAGGGCCTCCAGCATCGCCGACCGGGTGAAGCGGGCAAAGACGGCGGCCTCGGCCAGCCCCATTGTCAGAACCGGCAGAACAAGATGCTGCCAAGTGCCGCTTCCGCCGGTCGGCAGCCATCTGAGAAAGACGGAGAATGTCAGGATCAGGAAAATCCCCAGCACAAAGTTTGGCAAACTGAAGCCTGCAACAGAGGCTGTCATCGTCAAGCGGTCGATCCAGCTGTTGCGATGGATCGCCGCCAGAACCCCCATTGGAATGCCGACGAGCAGCGTGAAAATGGCCGTCACGCCCATGAGCAGGACAGTCTTGGGAACCCGCTCCATCACGGCTGTCATGGCATCGCGTTCCTCGAAGTAGGAATAGCCGAAATCGCCGCGCAGACAATTCCATAGGAATTGCAGGTATTGCTGCCAGATGGGATCGTTCAGCCCCCATTTTTCGCGAAATTGTTCAAGCGCGCGCGGATCGGCCTCGATCCCAAGCACATACATGGCTGGATCGCCCGTCAGGCGCAGCACCACAAAGACCGTGGTCACGATAAGGATTACCGTCAAAAGGGCACGGGCCAGTTTCTGAAGCACAAAGCGCAGAGTCATGACACCAGCCCCGGACCGCTGTCGGGGAGTGCCTTGAAACAGGCCGCGACGTGGCCGGGGCCCATGGCCTGCTCCTCGGGCTCAGCAGCTTTGCACGACGCGTCCGCCAAAGCACACCGGGGATGAAACCGGCAGCCGGGTGGCGGGTCGATGGGGCTGGGCGGCTCACCTTGCAGCATGATGCGGCTGGATTTGGCGCCCGGTTCGGGGACCGGGATCGCCGAAATCAGGGCCTGGGTATAGGGGTGGCGGGGATTTGCGAAAATGGCGTCCGCCGGTCCTTGCTCGACGATCTTGCCCAGATACATCACGGCCAGACGGTCGCAGAGGTGGCGCACGACCGACAGGTCATGGCTGATGAACAGGATCGTCAGGCCCATCTCGCGGCGCAGCTTTTGCAGCAGGTTGATGATCTGGGCCTGAATGGACACATCCAGCGCCGAGATCGGCTCGTCACAGACCAGCAGTTCCGGCTCCAGGATCAGTGCACGGGCCAGTACGACACGTTGCCTCTGGCCGCCGCTCAGCTCGTGCGGGTATTTGGAAAACTGGTGCGGCCTAAGCCCAACCAGTTCAAGGATCTCCCCGGCGCGGGTCTTGCGGTCTTTGGCCTCACCGATGGCGTGAATGGTCAGCGGCTCGACCACCTGATCCAGCACCACCATCCGTGGATCAAGTGCGCCCAATGGGTCCTGAAAAACATACTGGATGCGGCGCCTCAAAGGCTTCCACTCGGTATCGGAAAGCCCCAGCAGAGACTGTCCGTCAAAGGTAATCTCGCCCTGCGAGACACGCGCCATATTCAGGATCAGTTTCGCGGTCGTGCTCTTGCCGCAGCCGCTTTCGCCGACGACGCCGAATACCTCACCCCGGAGGATGTCGAAACTGACACCACTGACAGCCTGCAGTTTTTTTGGTGGTCCAAAAAGCGTCTCTCTCTGAGAAGTGTTGAACACACAATGTGCGTCTTTCACGGTCACGATCGGGTCGGCGGTTTGGGGGGCGTGGATCATTGCGCGGCGCCTCCCGATCTGTCACAGGGATTGAAACAGGCGCAAGCGGTTCCACCTGAGGCGGCGCTCAACGCAGGGGTTTCGCTGTCACATCGGGGCAGCTTGCGTGCGCAGCGCGCCGCAAAATCGCATCCCGACCCCAGCTCGGTCGGCAAGGGCACAACGCCTGGCACCGGTGAAAGATAGCCCTTGGCCTGATCCACCCGTGGCAAGGACGCCAAAAGCCCGCGTGTGTAGGGATGGCGCGGATTGGCAAAGACATCGCGAACGCGGCCGCTTTCGATGATGCGGCCGCAATACATCACGTAAATCCGATCACAAACCTCTGCCACCACACCAAGGTCATGGGTGACCAGAATGACTGACATATCGCGCCTGTCGCGAAGGGTTTTCAGCAGGTCCATGATCTGGGCCTGGACCGTCACATCCAGCGCCGTTGTCGGCTCATCCGCGATCAGCAGGTCCGGGTCGCCTGCCAGCATCATGGCAATCATCACACGCTGGCTAAGCCCGCCGGACAATTGATGCGGATAGTTTGACAGGCGCTTTTCTGGCTCGGGCACGCCGACATCGCGGAGCAACTGGATCGCCCGGTCGCGCAGCGCCGATCCGCCAAAGCGCGATGGGCTGTTGATGCGAATGGCCTCGGTCAGCTGTTTGCCGATGCGTTTCACCGGGTTAAGCGCGCTCATCGGATCCTGAAAGATCATCGCCATCTCATTGCCGCGCAGAGTGCTCATGGCGGCGTCGTTGGTGGGCTTGATCTTTTGGCCCTTCCAAAACACGTCGCCGCCGAGTTTGGAAGTGTCGTCCAGAAGGCCCATCGCAGCCATGCAGGTCACGCTTTTGCCACAGCCGCTTTCGCCGACCAACCCGACGATTTCGCCCTTGGAAATGGACAGATCGACGCCCCGCACCACGGGCACTTCGTTATCGCCGATGACGAAACGCAGGCTGAGATCATCAAGTTGCAGCAGTGATGTCACGGTCTCGCGCTCCTGAGGGCAGGGGAGGATGGTGGGGCGATCAAAGGCCGCCCCGCCAATATATCAGTTCGAAAAGCTCAGGGAATTTGCGCTGAAATCCATGAAGCCGGTATCTGTCGGCACCCAGTTGATGTTGTTGCGCACGCCATAAAACATCGGCAGCGTGTGCAGGTAGGTGCCCGGCGGATCGGTGCGCTCGTAAATCTCAAGCATGCCGCGCATGGCTTCGATTCTTTCCGGCGTTTCCCCGAGCTGAAGCGCCGCTCCAAGGGCGTTGAACTCTGCGCTTTCGTAGGTGCCGTTCACCTGGAACCAACCGTTTGGCCCGTAAAGGCGATAGATCTGGCCGAGGGGATCGGGGTATTCGGCACTGTTGGACCAGTTGAAGATGCCACGGCCTTCGGCAACATCTTCGATCTGACCCCAGTTCTCGACCAGCTCCAGCTTGATGTTGAGTCCGACCTGACGCCACATCTCGGCCAAAATCTGGGCGGTGTCGACTTCGCCGGTATAATAGTCCTGAAGATAACGGTACGATATTTCCTCGCCGTTATAACCTGCCTCTTTCAGAAGAGCTTTGGCCTTTTCTGGGTCATAGCCTGTGCCTTCATGATCCGCGATGTAGAGATCGCCGAAGATTTTCATCTGCAAACCATTGGGAACTGTCACCCGGCCGCCGAACATGGCGTCAACAATCAGATCGCGGTCGATGGCAAGGCTTAGTGCCTGACGAATGCGAACATCCTGCAGCTGCGGGTTTTTCTCATCATAGATGATGACACGGATGTTCCGGATCGGACCGCCGGCGATGGTCAGCTCATCATTCGCGTCCAGCACCGGGAACTGATCAACGGTCAGTTCGGTGATGAAGTCGTATTCGCCCGTCGTAAGGCCGGCAATGCGCGAGGCCATTTCCGGAACGATCTTGAAGGTCACGCTGCTAGCAGGGACTGCGCCGCCCCAATACGCGTCATTTGCGTCAAGGCGGATGTAATCGCCATGCACCACTTCGCCGATCTTGTAGGGTCCTGTTCCAACAGGGCTCTGCACCCAGGATTCCCAGCTGCCCGCCGCCTCATAGGCGTCCTCGCAGACCATTTCCGTCATCCAGTTGGCAAAGCGCAACTCGATCAGCGGATCACGCTCCTTGAAACGGATTTGAACGGTGTGGCTGTCTTTGACATCAACCGACTCAAGCCCGCCAAGGAATTGTTGCGCAATTGCCCAGCCGGGGGCGTCTTCGCCCATGAAACGCGTAGGCCCAAGGCTGAAAGCGACATCACTTGCATCGAAATCTTCGCCGTTGTGGCATGTCACGCCGGGACGGATTTTGAATTCTACCGTGCGCCCGTCAATGCGGCTCCAGCTTTCGGCCAGACCGGGGACGAGTGCGCCGTCGTTTTGCGAATCCGTCCGGATAAGAGTCTCCAGCACGTTTTTCATGACGCGGGCGTTGACGTTGGAATTCTCTGCCATCGGGTCAAGGCGCGGCGGGTTGAGCGTTACCGCGACAGTTAGGTCGGGGCGCTCATCCGCCCAGCCGGCCGATCCCCCGATTGCCAAAGCACCAAACAGGGCGCAGGTACGCCAAGTCGCTTTGTTCATCCTCTTGTTCCTCCAAGTTGCCATCGTGTTCTCATGTTCAGTCGAAAAAGGTCACGGTTGAACGTTTCTATTTTTGGTTTAAACCAAGAATAGCTTGCGTAACATACGACGGCAATGCAACAGTTTCGTTTCACTGGTCGAAAAATTCGGCCCCGGGATTGGAATTCGATTAAATTATGAACGTGGATTCGGGAGCTGATCAGGAAACTTGGGCCGGGAAGGCGCTCCGAAACCTTAAGGCCGCCCTGAACGAATCACGCTGGAAGCCGGGCGAAAAACTCCCGACCGAACGCGAATTGGCCGAGATGCTGGGCGTAAAACGCATGTCTTTGCGGCAGGCCTTGCTGGCGCTTGAAAACGACGGCTCGATCTTTCGCATTGACCGCCGGGGTTGGTACATCTCGCAACCCCGGTTCATCTATGATCCGCAACAGCACATCAGCTTTCAGCAGGCCGCAGCTGCTCAGGGCTCGGCCAATTGGCTTGATACCAGCAAAGACTACATCAAAGCGGCTGGCGCAGATGTCGCCCGCTTTGGCGTTGCCGAGGGCGCGCGGCTTCTCAGGGTTCAGGGGTGGGGCGCTTTCAACGGCCATCGGATCTTTGCGCACGACGTGCGTATCAATTGCGCTCTTGCCCCCGACTATGCGGATCGACTTGCCGATCGGTCCTTTACCGCCATCTGGACCGAAGACTACGGGATTGAGCCCAAACTGAGCGATCTGATGATCCGTCCGGTCCGCCTTGAGGGTGACCCTCAACAGGTGTTGGGCTGCACAAGCGGTGCGCCCGGTCTTTATATTCGCAGGGTGAAATCGGATGCACAGGGTCGCGTCATTCAGATCGACCGCGAATTCTGGCGTTTTGAGGCTCTTGAAATAAGGTTCAGCCTATGAGCGCGCGCGCCGAAACCATAAGGGACGCAGCCCTTCCACCACTTTATGCACAGGACGCTGAAACCTTGATCCGCCGGATAGAGGGGATTGCGCTATATACACATGCCTATTCCTTGCATCTGAATTTTCGCTACGGCGGTTTCACTCCCTGCGATTTGTTGGATTTCGCGGCGAAACACGGGCACCACGGGGTGAAGATTCATCTTGAGGATGGCGAAGAGGCAAGTCTTGGCCGCATGGATGGCGCCAGTCTGGCGCGGTTTGGGCAAAAGGCGAGGCAACTGGGTCTCGATGTGCATCTGGAAATCAGCGAAACCGAAGTTCAATCCTTGCGCAAAGCCATTCTTGTCGGCCATCAGACCGGCGCCACCTCGATCAGGTGCTATCCCCGTTACGAAGGGCGGGTCTCTGACGTTATCGCACGGGCGATTGAGGATTTACGCCACCTGCAAGAGCTTGATCCGGGAGGACAATTCCTCTTCACAGTGGAGCAGCACGAGGATCTGACCGGGGCGGAACTGGTCCGGATTGTCGAGGCGGTCGGCAACCCCAATCTGTCGCTGATGTTCGATTTCACCAATATGATCAATGCCTATGAGCACCCGCTTGACGCCCTGCGCGCGATGGCTGCGCATATCACCGAGGTGCATATCAAGGACGCGAAGGTCGTCGACGACAAAGGCGGCTGGGGACAACGGTGCTGTCGCAGTGGCGAGGGCGAAATTCCTCAGGCGCGGCTTTTGATGGAATTGCTCTTGCTGGGTAAGGATGAGCCACAGGTGCGTGCCTTCGGGCTTGAGGAGGAAGTGGGTTATTTCTCGCCCCCATATCGGTTTCCGGGCGAGGAGCAAGACCCATACATTCCCCACCGCGCCCTAAGTGAAACCAAGCTTGACCCAGAGGCCAACCTGCAAGAACTCCTTGCACGCGAAGTGGCCGACGCGGAACATCTGTGTTCTCACATTCTGAAGCTTTTGAAACAGTTGCGCGACCACGCAACCGATAGCCTTGGGGCGACCTCACGATGTATATGAAAAACCAAAATCCTGTCGATGCGCCCGTGGCGGCTCTGGCGCTTGCGATGCGCATGGCTGACGAAGTGGGGCACATCGCAAGACGGTTTTTTCGCACTCGGCCGGAAGTGGCCAGAAAACAGGATGAGAGCCCGGTCACCATCGCGGACCGCGAAATCGAGATGGTCCTGCGCGACAGAATACGCGCGGCCTTTCCTGACCACGGCATCCGCGGTGAGGAATATGCCAACCATCAGCCATCGGCCGACTGGTGTTGGCATCTTGATCCGATCGATGGCACAAAGTCGTTCCTGTCTGGCTCGCTTTGCTTTGGCACGCAAATAGCGCTGACCCATCTTGGCAGGCCGGTTCTGGGCCTGATAGATCAGCCGATCACTGGCGAGCGCTGGATCTCTGAAAACGGTCGCGCCACGCGACTCAATCATGAAACCGCCAAAACCAGCCCCTGCGAGGACCTGGCGAATGCGGTCATGTACACCTCTGATCCCTACCTCTTTTCTGATGAAAATGCCGAAAAATTCGCCACCCTGCGCAGGTCTGTTTTGCTGACACGATATTCGCATGATTGTTATGCTGCCGGTTTGCTCGCCATCGGTCAAATTGATCTGCTGGTCGAGACGGGCGTTCACGCCTACGACATCGCTGCACAGATCCCTGTTATTCAGGGCGCTGGCGGGATAGTCAGCGATTGGAGCGGAAATCCCCCGCAGCTCGAACATCAGGGAGAGTTTCTTGCAGCAGCTACGTCGCAGCTGCACGCACGCGCACTGGCGATCCTCCGTGGCATTTCATCAAGCTGACGCGGTATGGGCGGCATTGGCCCCGCTTCCTTTCTAAGGTCAGCAACTGAAAGCACGCATGCTCGTCAACGAACTACTCGTCCTTAAAGTCTTGAACCATATCGCGGGGCAGCGGCGCGCTTGATCCGGGCTGTGGGATTGTTGTGCACCCGGGGTGAGCATAGGTTTGGAGCGCTCATGCGCATCTGGCTGTGGTAGTCCGATAAGAACCGGTCGCTTGCGGCCGGAACGGGAATGCGTGCGACGATGTTCTTACAGTACTTCACAGCCGACGTTATTATGGTGTCCAACTTTGAATATTAGGGCCGGCTGACGACGACAGCCGGACTCGCCATCCTGATCGGTGACAACGTCGGATCAGCAGTGGTCACGCAGCTTTTGATGGTGCGCCAACCCGATCAAGCGGACGGAAACGCCCTGTTCAGGTTCGGCCAACTCGGGTGATTTGCCGGCTCGGTTTCAATTAACTGAAATCTACCCCGTGTAGCTTGGATGGGCTCAAGCCATCCTAAGTGAATTTCCTGCACATGTTTGAAAGGAATGTCGCAGAAAGAAAAAAAGGCTATCGATGTCGAGCGATACAACGTCCGAATGCTGACCCAACATTGGTTGTCACCAAGTCAAAATGGGCGTGGAGGGGATGTAATCGGACGCAAATCGCCTTCTGGTGTATGCCTGAAAGACTCAATATGTACGCGGTATGGAAAGAAAATCGCAGAATATCGTATCTTGGCGTATGTCTTGCGCCCCTATGATGGATTGGACTGACCGTCATTGCCGGTACTTCCACCGGCAAATCAGTCGGCAGGCGCTGCTCTATACCGAGATGGTGACGGCTCCGGCGTTGGTACGTGGGGGGGCGGTTCACTTGCTTGATCACAATGCCGCAGAGCATCCGGTTGCGCTACAATTGGGTGGGTCGGATCCGCAGGAACTGGCTGAGGCGGCGCGGATGGGCGCTGCGGCGGGGTATGACGAGATCAACCTGAATGTGGGATGTCCGTCCGACCGTGTGCAATCGGGTACGTTTGGTGCGGTGCTGATGAAGACGCCAGATCTTGTCGCCGACTGCGTGCGGGCGATGAAAGCTGCTGTCGCTGTGCCGGTGACGGTGAAATGTCGGATCGGGGTGGATGATCAGAACCCGGAGCACGTGCTGCCCGATTTCATCTCGCGCGTACAAGATGCCGGGTGCGATTACCTGATCATTCATGCCCGCATGGCCTGGCTTCAGGGATTGTCGCCAAAGGAGAACCGGGACATTCCGCCGCTCGACTATGATCTCGTGCTGCGTATGTCCGAGCGTTTTGGTGATTTGCCGATGTCGATCAATGGCGGGGTTGAAACGCTTGATGACGCAGTGGATTTGATTGCGCGGGGCATGACGGGTGTGATGATCGGGCGGGCCGCTTATCATCGTCCTTGGGACATTCTATCCGATGTCGATGCCCGGATTTTCGATATGCCTCCGCCAGTGCGTACGCGGGTTGCGGTGATAGATGAGATGCGTCCCTATATTGCGGCGCATCTTGAAGATGGCGGGAAATTGCACCAAATCACGCGGCACATGCTTGGGCTCTTCTCGGGTCAGCCTGGCGCGCGGATGTGGCGGCGTGTCCTTTCGGAACAGGCGAACCGGCCCGGCGCAGATATCTCGCTTTTGGATGAGGCTCTGGAGCGGATGCAGCAGCCGGATACGGTGACAGGCTGAGCGATGATAGGCAACTGGCCGGACTGCGGATTTATTCGTTTCGCGTGGCATCCCGAAATCTTCCGCTGGGCGCAAGCGGCCCGTGACATTGGGCGCAGTGTGGCCAGTGACCTGTCCATGCGGGCGACGTGGCTTCAATGCGAAGGCACGTGGTTTGTTGGTGTCGATGCCTTGCCCAGCGATCCGTTCGGTTCAGTGAACGCGGTGCCGTTGCCGGAACCTGTCAAGTCTTGGATCGGTGCACGAGTGGACCTGCATCCAGCGCAGCTGTCCATCACTTATCCGGGGTATCCGCGTCCGCGCGCGGGTGAAAGCGAGGCAGCATTCCGCTACCGACGATACCGCGATGCGGCACATATGGATGGGTTGATCGCGGAAGGCACACCCAAGCGGCGCTTTCTACGCGAGCGCCATGACTGGATCTTGGGATTGCCGTTGACCGAAACAACATCTGGCGCCAGCCCGCTCGTGGTTTGGCCGGGAAGCCATCATATTTTGCAGCAGGCGATGATTGACGCCCTTGGCGGTGTGCCAGACGCAGAATGGTCCGATGTTGACGTGACGGATGTCTATCAAGCCGCCCGTAAGCGGGTGTTTTCCGAATGCACGCGCACTCCGCTCTTTACACGACCGGGAGAGGGCGTTCTACTCAATCCGTTCATGCTGCATGGCGTTGCGCCATGGCAGCCTACGGCACAGGCGTCTGGTGGCGGCAGGATGGTCGCGTATCTGCGCCCTGAATCGTGTGAATCAGGCCCAACCTGGTTGCGGCAAAAATAAGGCACCGCCACATTCAGCAGGCCGACCTGCGACAATGACTGGCGCACGGACAAAACTGTTGCGAATTTCCTAACAGTTTCGTTCAAATTGTCGATTTTGTTATGAGGCATCGCCGCGTCAGGGGTAGTTTGAATGCCGATCGGTAATCTTGGGATTAACGTAACATCGAATACGCAGCACTTGTTGTACTGACGCTCATCGGCTTGTCGGCTGGCATCTTTGTTGATTTAGAAGACGACGAGGATGATGCGGCTAGCGCTGCAGACGCTGGGAGCGACCTCAGTGCTACCGACACCGAGACTGCCGAAACTACTACGGGTGACACAGATTCTGCCGGCACCGACACCAGTGTAACCACCAATGGATCAGATAGTGGTACGACATTGGACGGCGTGACGTTCGGAACTGAAACCGGCGATACTCTTACGGCTTCGGAAGGGGCCGAAACCGTAGTTGGCGCTGGTGGCGATGATCAGATCACTGGAAATTCCAGCAATAACATTCTTGATGGGCAGATTGGAGACGACAGCGTCTTCGGTGGTGACGGTGCCGATCAGGTTTTTGGCAGCGAGGGCAATGACTCCCTTGATGGCAATTCTGGTGATGACCTCGTTGCAGGTGGCACGGGTAATGACATCATCGCCGGCGGGCTTGGCAACGATGCGCTCTTTGGCGATGCCGGTGACGATCTTCTGGATGGTCAAGAAGACGATGACGAACTCGATGGTGGCGAAGGCAATGACACGCTGTTTGGCGGTCCAGGCAATGACATTATTTTCGGTGGCGACGGGAATGACAGCATCCTCGATGGTCTTGGTGACGACTCGCTTTTCGGGGGTGCCGGGGCAGACACGCTTGATGGCGGTGAAGGGGATGACCGGATCTTTGGTGTTTGGGACGGTGATACGGACGATGTGATTTCGGCCCGTGACCTAGATGACCCCGACGTGCTGTTGGGGGGGCAGGGAGATGACGAGATCCAGATGGGCTCTGGCGATGTTGCTTTTGGGGAAGAAGGGACTGACCTCTTCATCACTGGAACGTGGGTTGACCCTGAGAACGCCCCGGAAATCATCGACCTTGAAGAGAGCGAAGTCGTCCTGGTCTCCGTACCGGCTGGCACATCGACCGACGCGTCGGTCACCATCGAAACTGACGAACTTACGGGCGACAGCATTGTCCAGTTCAATGGTCAGACCGTGGTTACCGTATCGTCAGGGTCCGGTCCGGTGTCGCTCGACCAGATCCTTGTTGTCGAGGTTGCGGCGCTTGCACAAGCGACGTGAGTAACTTGAAAGAGTTTGTGCCTGAAACTGTGATTGGGCTTGGGCACAAAAAGCTGATAACCATTGCCGCATAAGTAAGCGGTTTCTAAAGGGAAAAGATATGAGACTTGCCCTCGTTTTGTTTTTGGCTTTGCTGAGCGCGCCTGCGTAACGCATGCGATCCTGGCGAAGATTGTGATCCGGCACCGGAGCCTCCGACTGTTGAAGAACCGGAGAAGCCGGAAGATCCTCCGCCACCGCCACCGCCTCCGCCTCCGCCTACACCGCCGGAGAGGCCGCAGACGCCGGACGAGCCGCGCGAACCGCGTGAAGTCAGGAGTACGCCCAAACCCGCGCCAGTGTCCTGTCCAAAGGTGAAATGCGTGACGGACGCAAATGGACACCGTCGGGCGATGTTCACTGCCGATGTACAACCGGATATGTACTATCTGGGTCGCAACTTCTGCGCCGCAGCGCCAAAGGATGTTGAAGTGACGGCGTGCTGCCTTGCGAAACCTGATCACACATATCAGATCCAGTACAACGTGAAGGTCAGCTCGAAGGCGCACAGCAAGGCCAAAGAGTTCTGTATCTGCGTGCTCGGTCTCGACTAAGCCTCACGTATCGACCCAAAAAACCAAAAACCGGAGCTAACGCTCCGGTTTTTTTACTCAGACGTGTTGTTCGAGACGTGTCTCAGCGTTTAAGCCGCGCCGCCCGTCCGCCGCGCCGTTTGCTCAACTGACCGGCGCGAGACGGGAGCTCTGCCATCACCTGTCGCCGCACCTCGGGTGCCATTTTCGACCATGCCCCGATTTCGTCTATGGTCCGCAGACAGCCGGTACACAGACGGCTTTCAGGGTGCACCACGCAGATCTTCACGCAAGGGCTTTCAATCTCGTCGCGGGCCCAGATGTCATCTTTCATCGGCGCAGATTCCTTCATGCCTCGGCTTGGATATGGCGCAGTCGGTCCAGCGCTCCTTGCAGGATATAGCTTGCCGCGACATGATCGATCACCTCTGCGCGACGTTTTCGGGTCGTATCCGCCTCAAGCAGTGCTCTTTCTGCCGCAACGGTCGACAACCGCTCGTCCCAGAATGTGATCGGACGATCCCAAAGCGCCGAAAAGTTCCGCGCAAAGGCACGGGTGGACTGACATCGCGGCCCTTCCGACCCATCCATGTTGCGAGGCAGCCCCAGCACCAGACCGGCAATGTCCCGTTTGGCAAGAATTGCCAGCAAAGCTTCGGCATCCTTGCCGAATTTTGTGCGCTTGATGGTCTCAAGGGGCGTGGCAACGCTGCGCATGCCGTCTGACACTGAAACCCCGATAGTCTTGGTGCCGAGGTCCAGACCCGCAATTGCGCGCATGGGGGGCAGGATTGCCGCGAACTCGGAGATATCGTCGAGAATCAATGGTCTATAACACCAAACCTGCGGCGCGAGCGCCTTCGCGGACGATCTCAAGAGCGTCCGGATTGTCGGCGAACACCTCTTGTGCGTTGTTCCAAATGGCAATCGCCTGCGCCTCGTCGCCCAGCACAGCAAGCGAAGAAATCAAACGCGCCCACTCCTCGGGGGTGCCGCCTTCGGTGGCAAGCCTGTCTGACAGACGAGCAACCATACCCCGGATCATGTCTTGCCGATCCTCGGCGTTCATTTCGCCCGCAGCTTCCACATCTTCCGCACTCGGCCCGGGTATGCCCGCGATCGCTGGCACCTGATAATCCGCAACCCCGGCGCGGAATGCCATCTCTTCGATCTGTGTCAGGATCGGCGGCAGCCAAGCCGCGTTGGGGGGGCTTTGCCGCAGCAAACGATCCCAGAGACGGAACGCGACATCCGGGCGTCCGGTCTGTGCCATCATCAACCCCATATAGTACAACGCCACACCGTTTTCGGGATCTCGCGTCAATGCCGCTTCCAGCACGCGTTCCGCTTCGGGGGACACGTAGCCGCCAGCGGCCAAAACCATCATATCGGCAAGATCGGCGTAATCTTTGCCGTTTGCATCATCCCCCTTGATCGACAGAACCTGTTGCTGCGCCTCATAGGCGGCAAGGTAATTGCCCATGGCCGCTTCGGATCGCGCCAGCAGGATATGGCCCTGAAGATCGCCGGGGCGTTCTGCGACCGCCCCGCGCAACCGTTGCACAAGCGCTGCATATTCCGGCTGGATTTCGGTCTCGGAGGTGGCAGGCATTTCTGCTTCCGCTTCGGCCTGCGACGGACGGTTCGCGCGCGCGGTTTCTGCCATCTCCATACGTGCAGCCAGGCCCAGATCCCCGTATCCGGGCGCGCCGATCTGCGTGTAAATCCAATAGCTTCCGCCAACAAGAACCGCAGCCATCGTCGCAGCAACGACGACGCCCAGAACCGGCGATTGCGCGCCCGCATCACCATGTGACTGCGCTTTGGCATCGGCTGTCAGAATGCGCCGGGAAATCTCTGTACGCAGCCGTTCGGCATCTTCCTCCGAGATCACGCCCCGTGCCAGATCCCGGTCTACTTCTGTCAACTGGTCGCGATACACCTGCAAATCAAAGGCTTCCGCCGGTCCCGTGTGCCGGTGTCCTCTCAAAAGGGCCAGCGCCAAAAGGCCCGCCATCGCTGTGGCCAAAAGAAGGGTCGCAGTCCAGAAAAGCGTCATCGTGAGCAATATCCACAAGCTGTTTCAAGGACATCTATAGTCGGAGGCCGCTTGAAAAAAGGGCAAAACCCCGTGACAAAGCGCCATGTCGCAAAATCACGTCAAAAGGGCGCTGTGAGTATCCGCATTATGCTCTGTTCGGTCCACATATCCGTCAAATCACATCAAGCTTCGAGTCGCGCCCTATGAAACGCTATTCCGCCTTTGCTGTTGCCCGTGAAGCCCTCCGTTACCAGACCGGATGGGAACGCGCATGGCGCAAGCCCGAGCCGAAAAAGAAATACGATGTGATCATCGTGGGGGCAGGGGGCCACGGCCTTGCAACCGCCTACTATCTCGGCAAGAATTTCGGCATCACCAATGTGGCGGTGATCGAAAAGGGCTGGCTGGGCGGCGGCAACACGGGCCGGAACACCACCATCATCCGCTCCAACTACCTGCAGGATCCCTCTGCCGCGATCTACGAAAAGGCGCGCTCGCTCTACGAGACACTGTCGCAGGATCTGAACTACAACATCATGTTCTCGCCTCGTGGCGTGATGATGCTGGCCCAGACCGAACACGAAATCCGCGGCTACCAGCGCACCGCACACGCCAACAACCTGCAAGGCGTCGAGACCCAGTTCATCAGCCCCGCCCGGGTCAAGGAACTGTGCCCGATCATCGAACTCAAAGGCCCGCGCTATCCCGTGCTCGGTGCGCTCTGGCAGCCCCGTGGCGGCACCGCGCGTCATGATGCGGTCGCTTGGGGCTATGCCCGCGCCTGTTCGGACATGGGTATGGACATCATCCAGCAATGCGAAGTCACCGCTGTGCGCCAAGAGGGCGGTAAGGTCAAAGGCGTGACCACCACCAAGGGCGAAGTCGACTGCGACAAGCTTGGCATCGTTGTCGCCGGTCACTCCGGCGTGCTGGCTGAAATGGCGGGCTTCCGTCTGCCGATCGAATCCGTGGCCCTTCAGGCGCTGGTCTCCGAGCCGATCAAACCCTGCATGGACGTGGTCGTCATGGCCAACACCGTGCACGGCTACATGTCGCAATCCGACAAGGGCGAAATGGTCATCGGCGGCGGCGCTGACGGCTACAACAACTACACCCAGCGCGGGTCGTTCCACCACGTGGAGGAAACCGTACGCGCCTTGGTCGAGACCTTCCCGATGATCTCGCGCCTCAAGATGCTGCGCTGGTGGGGTGGCATCGTCGACATGACCGGCGACCGCTCGCCCATCCTGTCAAAGACGCCGCTCGCCGGCTGCTTCATCAACTGCGGCTGGGGCACCGGCGGCTTCAAGGCGATCCCAGGCTCCGGCTGGGGCATGGCCGAGCTGATCGCCAAGGGCTACTCGCCGCTGACCGCCGAATTCGGCCTCAACCGCTTCCGCGAAGGCCGGTTCATTGATGAATCCGTCGCCGCTGGCGTCGCGCACTAGGGAGAGACTAGATGCTTTTGATCAACTGCCCCTATTGCGGCGTGGCTGCCGAAGAAACCGAACTGCATGGCGGCGGCGAAGCGCACCTGACACGCTTCGGTCCCGACAGCTCGGACGAGGATTTCACCGGCTACCTTTTCCACCGCGAAAACCCCAAAGGGGTGCATTTCGAACGCTGGCGGCATGTGAACGGCTGCGGCAAGTGGTTCCACGCGGCGCGCTGCACCAACACGCTGGAAGTGTTCGGCACCTACAGCGCCCAGACGACGGAACCGCCGAAAGAAATCCTCGACACCATCCGCGCCAAGCGCCCCGGTTTCAAATGGAGGGATATCGCGTGATCCTTCATCTTGCCCAGAAAACTCCCGCCGGAGGCTCCCACACCTCCGCCAGCGCCAAGGTCTGACTTATGAGCACCCGCGTTCAAACCCAGGGCCGCCTGATCAACCGCGACCGCCCCGTGTCGTTCAAGTTCAACGGCACACTCCTGAACGGCTATCAGGGCGACACGCTCGCCTCCGCGCTTCTGGCCAATGACCAGATGCTGATGGGCCGCAGCTTCAAATATCACCGCCCGCGCGGCGTTGTGGCCTCCGGTTCCGAAGAGCCCAACGCGATCGTCGGTGTGGGCGAGGGCAACCGGTTCGAGCCGAACCAGCGCGCCACCACGACCGAGATCTTCCACGGACTGACCGCCACCAGCCAGAACCACTGGCCGTCGCTAAACTACGATGTGGGCATCGTGAACAACCTGCTGTCGCGCTTCCTCAGCGCGGGCTTCTACTACAAGATGTTCATCCATCCGCGCCCGTTCTGGAAACACATCTACGAACCCTTCATCCGCCACTCTGCCGGTCTGGGCAAAGCCCCGGACGCCGAGTCGCGCGATGCCGACCGCTACGAGCATTTCTACGCCTTCACGGATGTGCTGGTGATCGGCGGCGGTGTGGCCGGTCTGCAATCCGCACTGACCGCTGCCCGTGCCGGGGCCAAGGTGCTGCTGCTCGAACAGACCGCCCATCTTGGGGGGCGCGCGCCGGTCGATGGCGGCACAATCGACGGGATGGAGCCCGACGCCTGGATCGCCAAGGCCCGCGAGGAACTCAATGCGCTGCCCAACGCACAAATCCGGACCCGCACCATGGGGGCAGGGGTGTATGACCACGGCTACGTGCTGGGCTATGAACGCCTGACTGATCACGCGCCCGAAGCACCGGGTCCGCGCCACCGGCTGTGGCGCATCCGTGCAGCACAAATCATCACTGCCACGGGCGCTATCGAACGACCACTGTCCTTTGCGGGCAACGACATTCCCGGTGTGATGCTGGCCTCCGCCGTGCGCGACTACCTCGTGAACTTCGGCGTCAGCCCCGGCGACCGCACCGTGGTTGTCACCAACAACGACGACGCCTACCGCACCGCCATCGCGCTGGTGCAGGCAGGTCTCAAGGTGCCCGCGATCCTCGACGCCCGTCCCGAGGGCGGCGGCGCTCTGATGATCGAGGCCAAGGAGCTTGGCATCCGCGTCGAAACCGGCGCGGCAGCAGTCAAGGTCAAAGGCGCGAAACGTGTGCATGCGGTGTGTCGCGGCGTTCAAGCCGGCGAAGGCGAGGTGCTGGAAGAGATCTTCTGCGATGCCGTTGCGATGTCTGGCGGCTGGTCGCCGGTGGTGCATCTCTGGTCCCATTGCGGCGGCAAGCTGACATGGGATGCCGATCAGGCCGCCTTCCGCCCCGATCACGACCGCGCGCCTACCAGTCATGACGGCAACCCGTTCGTCATCGCCTCCGGTGCCGCCGATGGCGCGTTCCGCCTGAACAACGTCCTGCAAAACGCTGCAAGTGCAGGCAAAACCGCCGCCGCGCGTGTTGGTGCTGAAAAGGGCGACGCCGCCGCGTCCAGCGGCGATGCGCCCGATGAAGCCCCGTTGGTTCCGGTTTGGATGATGCCGCAAGGTGCAAAAAAGCAACTGCGCATGAAGGCGTGGCTCGACTATCAAAACGACGTGAAAGTCTCCGACGTGCAACTGGCTGCGCAGGAAGGCTTTGAATCGGTCGAACACACCAAGCGCTACACCACGCTAGGCATGGCCACAGATCAGGGAAAACTGAGCAACATCAACGGCCTTGCGACCCTTGCGAATGCATTGGGTGCAGATATCCCGCAGGTCGGCACCACCACCTTCCGCCCGCCCTATACACCCATTTCGATGGGCGCGATTGCAGGCGAGGCGCGGGGCGACATCTTCCAGCCGATCCGCAAGACGCCGATGCATGATCGGCACGAAGCCAACGGCGCGCATTGGGAACCGGTCGGCCATTGGCGCCGCGCCTACGCTTTCCCGCGCAAGGGCGAAAGCGTGCATGATGCGGTCAAACGCGAAGTGCTGGCCACCCGCAACAGCCTCGGCTTGCTCGACGCGTCCACACTGGGCAAGATCATCGTCAAAGGACCGGATGCAGGCCGCTTCCTCGACATGCTCTACACCAACATGATGAGCACGCTGAAACCCGGCAAATGCCGCTACGGCCTGATGTGTTCGGAAAACGGCTTTCTGTCGGATGATGGCGTGGTTGCGCGCATCGATGAGGACACGTTCCTTTGCCACACCACGACCGGCGGCGCGGATCGCATCCACGCCCACATGGAAGAGTGGCTGCAAACCGAATGGTGGGACTGGAAGGTCTGGACCGTCAACGCCACCGAGCAGTTCGCACAGGTCGCTGTGGTTGGCCCCAATGCCCGTAAGCTATTGGAAAAGCTGGGTGGCATGGATGTCAGCAAAGAGGCGCTGGCCTTCATGGAGTGGAAAGACGGCGAATTGGCGGGCTTCCCCGTGCGAGCCTATCGCATCTCGTTCTCGGGCGAACTCAGCTACGAAATCGCAGTACCTGCCAATCTGGGGCGCGCCTTTTGGGACAAACTGATCGAGGCCGGTAAGGAGTGGGACATCACGCCCTACGGCACCGAAGCGCTGCACATCATGCGGGCCGAAAAGGGCTTCATCATGATCGGCGATGAAACCGATGGCACGGTAATCCCTCAGGACCTTGGTCTCGATTGGGCGATCTCGAAGAAGAAGGAAGACTACATCGGCAAACGCGCGCAGGCTCGGTCGCACATGACCGATCCCAAGCGCTGGAAGCTGGTGGGTCTCGAAACGCTGGACGGCTCGGTCCTTCAGGATGGCGCTTATGCCATCGCGGATGGTGTGAACGAGAATGGCCAGACCAATACCGAAGGCCGTGTGACTTCGACCTATCACAGCCCGACGCTGAACAAGGGCATCGCCATGGGGCTGGTCCTGAACGGGCCTGACCGCATGGGCGACGTGATCACCTTCACCAATGGTGGCAACCCGCCCAAGAAAGCCCGGATTGTGAACCCGGTGTTCTTTGATCCCGAGGGGGAGAAGCAGAATGTCTGACGTGGCTCTGGCGCTGGGTGGCGCAAATTTTGATGGTCTGGTCGAAATCACCGAATTGGCCGGGCAGGGTATGGTGACCCTGCGCGGCGATCTGACGGATAACACCATCGTCACCGCAGTGAAGGACGTTTTCGGTGTCACGCTGCCGGGTACGCGCGAAACCGCGTTTTCCGGGGACACTGGCGCGCTCTGGATGTCTCCGGACGAGGCGATGCTGCTGTGTTCCTATGACAAGGCGCAAGACCTTGCAGATGATTTGGCGGCCAAACTGGCAGACGCACATGCGCTGGTGGTCAATGTTTCTGACGCCCGCGCCGTGTTCCAGTTGAAAGGCACAATGTTGCGCGAAGTGATCGCCAAACTGGCCCCCGTCGACATGAGCGCGGACGCATTCACCCCTGGTATGGTCCGCCGCACGCGCATGGCACAGGTCGCCGCCGCTTTCTGGATGGACGATGCCCGCACGGCACGTGTGGTCTGCTTCCGGTCGGTCGCCGCGTACATGTTCGGTATTCTGTCGATGTCAGCGGATGAGTCTTCGGCGGTGAACCATTTCACCCGCTGACGCGTTTATCCCTTGAGAAGCAGGATTATTCCCGGATTGGCGCAGCCGCAGGGCTTGACCTTGGCGGTGCGTCACATCAGGTATGCCTGTATAATTTGACGCACCAACGAGGGGACACCACCATGGCTTTCGAACTTCCTGATCTGCCCTACGCCCACGACGCGCTGGCCAGCAAGGGCATGTCCAAAGAGACACTCGAGTACCACCACGACCTTCACCACAAGGCTTATGTCGACAACGGCAACAAGCTGATCGCCGGCACCGAATGGGACGGCAAGTCAATGGAAGAGATCATCAAGGGCACTTACAATGCCTCTGCCGTCGCTCAGAACGGGATCTTCAACAACATCAGCCAGTTGTGGAACCACAACCAGTTCTGGGAAATGATGGGTCCCGGCGACAACAAAATGCCGGGCGATCTGGAATCCCGCATCGCTGATGCGTTCGGTACAGTCGACAAGTTCAAGGAAGAATTCTCAGCCGCTGGTGCAGGCCAGTTCGGCTCCGGTTGGGCTTGGCTGGTCGTCGACACCGACGGCACGCTCAAGATCACCAAGACAGAGAACGGCGTGAATCCGGTCTGCTTTGACCAGACAGCGCTGCTGGGTTGCGACGTGTGGGAGCACTCCTATTACATCGACTTCCGCAACAAGCGTCCAGCGTATCTGGCCAATTTCCTCGACAATCTCGTCAATTGGGAAAACGTGGCCGAGCGTTTGTCGAACGCCTGATTAGTTGACATTGATCTTGAAAAGCCCTGTCAGATTGGCAGGGCTTTTTGCATTTCGGACACCCTGATCATGCTGCGCGTCATCACCTCTGATCATTCGCTATACTGTGCCAAGCTCCGCATCCTGCTGCGGCACAAGGGGCTCGCGTTTGAAGAGATGCCGCCCCCCGGTGGCGGTGGGTCGTCGGAATACGTGTCCATCGTGCCTTCCGGGAACATCCCGGCGCTGTTGGATGGCGATTTGGTGCTGACCGACAGCGAGGCGATTGCAGAATACCTCGAAGAAAAGCACCCCGACCGCCCAATGCTGCCCAACACAATGATCGGCAGGGCTCTGTCACGCGAGCGGTCGCGGTTTTCTGACACGCGGCTGGAACCGGCGTTGCGATTGACGTTTCCCCATGTCTCGCCCGCGACCCGCGATCCAAAGGCCATCACCGAAGCGCATGCGATGATCACCAAACGTCTCAACGCACTGGCTGTGATGCTCGAGCGGTCGCAGTTGCCCCGCGATCATCTTTGGATGGGGGATTGCGGCACCATCGTTACTTTGGAATGGATCGCGCTGTTCGAAGGCCCGGTCATTCCCGTGCTGGATTGGCCCAAAGCGGTGACCGCCTATCGTGCGCAGATGCTGGCGCATCCCGCTGTTGCGGACGAAATGACCGCCTACCGTCCCGAAATGCTGCGCTACGTGCACGAAAAAGGCGCGCTCTGAGCAGATCTTGACCGGCACATCAGACCCTTGCGCATCCCGTTACCGCCGGATACCGCTGACGGTGGAGGCCCATCATGACAGACACTCAGAAAGGCGTTGTCGCGCTGATCGCCGCCTGCTGTATCTGGGGGCTGTCCGGCTTGTTCTACAAGGCGTTGAGCGACGTTCCCTCGCACGAAGTGCTGGCGCATCGCACCGTTTGGTCGCTGGTGTTCTTCGGGATCGTCATCGGCGTGCAAGGCCGCCTTCATGTTCTCTGGAGTGCCGTGCAGAACCCTGCGTCGCTCAAGGTCATCGTGGCTGCCGCGCTCCTGATCTCGGTGAACTGGTTTCTATTCATCTGGTCAATTCACGCCGGACGCGCGACCGAAGCCTCCATGGGCTACTATATCTTCCCGCTCGTTGCCGTTCTGATCGGCCGCTTGGTGCTGGGCGAACGTCTGAGCCGTACCCAATGGGTGGCCATCACGCTGGCTGCAACGGGTGTGATGTCGTTGACAATCGGTCTTCACATCCTGCCGTGGATCTCACTTGTTTTGGCAAGCACCTTTGGCTTGTACGGGTTACTCAAGAAACGTCTTGATCTTGGGCCGGTCATTTCGGTCTCTGCCGAAGTGCTGATCCTGTGCCCGCTTGGACTGGGATGGCTGATCTACCTGCATATGGGGCAGGGCGGCGCATTTGGGCAAGAACTGACGCAATCGCTTCTGCTCATGGCATCCGGTCCGATCACCGCCATGCCGCTGATCCTGTTTTCTTTTGGTGCACGACGGCTGACCATGTCGACGGTCGGGATCGTGCAATACATCAATCCCACGCTTCAGTTCCTCGTGGCCGTGCTGATTTTCGGGGAACCGTTCGGCGTGGTCCACCTGATCGCCTTTGCCCTGATCTGGTCGGCGCTCGCGATCTATTCCAGCAGCGCCTTCACTCAGGACAGGGCGCGGCGCAGGGCGGTGATGGTGTCCGAAGCCGAAGTGGTGGTCTCTACGAACCCCAGTAGCGACGCATCGGCAAAACCCTGATCGACCACATGATCCAGCAGTGCGGTAAGCGGTGCCCAGTAATCATCAACACTGAGCAATATGATAGGCTTGCCATGCAGGCCCAATTGCCGCCATGTGAGCACTTCGAAAAACTCATCAAGCGATCCGGCGCCACCCGGTAGCACGACGATGGCGTCCGCGTTCATCACCATCACCTTTTTGCGCTCATGCATGGTTTCAGTGATGATAAAGCGGGTGAGATCGGTTTTGCCCACCTCCAGATCCATCAGGTGCGTCGGGATCACCCCGAATGTGTCGCCGCCTGCATCCTGCGCCGCACGTGCCACGGTGCCCATCAGCCCGACATCCCCTGCGCCATAGACCAGCCGCCAATGTTCCCCCGCAATCGCGCGACCAAGCGCATCTGCCGCATCGGCATAGGCCGGGTTCTGGCCGGGACGTGAGCCGCAATAGACACAGATGGATTTCGAGATCATGAGCGGCGTCCTTGACACTAGGCGGAAAGTTGCCTCGTGATACCTGTGTTGATAGACACGCTCAACTGCGGGATCGGCATATTGCCATTCTGTCACGGACACTTGGGGTAAGATGAGCAAATTCGCTTTGGCAAACGGCAGGTCCGGGCTTGTGCTTGGTGGCGTGGCCGCCGCGGGTGCGGTGGCATTGGCGATTTATGCCAGTGGCTCGTTGTTTCCCTCAACCACACCTGATGGCCCAAGCGCGCAAGTCGCGCCTCCGCCCGAAACCACCCCGGCGCCTGCACAAGCTGTCGTGGCACCGCAACAAGATGCGTCTGAACAAGACACATCCGACACCGATGATGTCGCTGCGTTAGCACCCGAACCCGACGCGCCAACCGATGTCGCCGAGAGTGCGGCAGACGACACTTCACCGGTCTTGGACGAGGCGGAAGACGTCACAATCGCAGCAGCAGAGCCGCAAGCCACGCCCACGCCCGAGGCGCCAGCCTTTGACATCGTCCGTGTCGCCCCGGATGGGCAAACGCTGGTCGCAGGACGTGCACCAGGCGCACGCGATGTAACCGTTCTGATCGACGGAGTTGAAGCCGGCCGGGCTGAGGTGGATGGGTCGGGCAAGTTTGTGGCATTCCTCGATCTCCCGCTCAACGACGCACCACGCGTTGTCAGTTTGCTGTCGGATGGCGAACTGGGTCAGGCAGAAAGCGTGGATCAGGTGATCTTGGCCCCCGTAGTGCGCACCGCTGAAGCCCCGGAAGCACAACCAGAGCCAGTGGCCGAAAGCGCGCAAGTCGAAGTCGCCGCGGTGTCGGAACAGCCGGACGACGAAAGCGCACAGGTCTCCGAGACACAGGCACCCCCCAACCCCACGCAGCAGGACGCCACGGCTCCGGTCGAGACCGCAGAGAGCACCGAAGTCACCGAGATGGCAGAAGGGGCCGAAATCGCTGTAGCCAACGTGCCGGCGCCCCCCGTAGAGGACGCGCCAGCGTCAGAGCAGGTTGCAACAGCCACCAACGACCCAGTCGAACCCCCAACAGAGGCACCTACCACCAGCGAAGAAACGCTCCCGGTGGCAAGCGCGCCAGCTGTGATCCTGTCGACCGAAGCCGGTGTGAATATCCTTCAGACCGGTGGTCGCGCACCTGAAGGGCTCGACCAGATTGCGCTTGACGCAATCACCTATGAAGACGCTGGCGCAGTGGCGCTCACCGGGCGTGGATCGGCAGAGGAATTCGTACGGGTCTACCTCGACAACCAGCCGGTGCTGACGACTGACATCGGATCCGACGGCCAATGGCGCGCCGAACTGCCTGACGTGGACACAGGCACCTATACATTGCGGGTCGATGCTGTGGATGCAACGGGTGAGGTGACATCACGGGTTGAAAGCCCGTTCCGCCGCGAAGATCCGGTCGTTTTGGCGCAAGCGGCAGACCGCGCTGGTGGGCCTTCAGTCATCAAGGTCGTGACGGTTCAGCCGGGCAACACGCTCTGGGCGATTGCGCGGGACCGCTACGGTGAAGGCCCGGCCTATGTCAAACTCTTTGAGGCCAACCGCGACCGCATCCGCGACCCTGATCTGATCTACCCCGGACAGGTCTTTTCCATCCCTGACTGACGTGGGTGTCACGCAGCTGTGATTTTATTGCGTTAGCCCTGCGACCATACCGCATATTGCGGGGGTTGTCCGTTGGCGTCCGCGATATATAGTATTGATTATAGATCGGGGCGGGGCTCCCGTCCTGAGGCTGGAACAGGCAGACAGGGCAGGAGACGAGTCCCGCGATGGATGGTAATTTCAGAACGGCTTTTGTACGCGAACCGGGTGCGCTGCGACACCATCCGGCACTTGTGCTGAATGCGGATTACAGGCCTTTGTCCTATTATCCGCTGTCACTTTGGCCGTGGCAGGACGCGGTGAAAGCGGCGTTTCTCGACAGGGTCGACATTGTCGCAGAATACGATGAGGTGGTCCGCAGCCCGTCGATGACGCTTCGAATACCGAGCGTTGTGGTGCTTAAAGATTATGTCAAACCGCAAAAGCGCGTGGCCTTCACGCGCTTTAATCTTTTTCTACGGGATGAATTCCGGTGCCAGTATTGCGGAGCAAAGGGTGAACTGACCTTTGACCACGTCGTGCCGCGTGCCTCTGGAGGTATTACGTCTTGGGAAAATGTGGTCGCGGCATGTGCGCCGTGTAACCTGCGCAAAGGCTCCAAAAGCCTTCGTCAGGCGGGTTTGGCGCTGCGCAAGCCGCCCCGACAGCCGGGGGCTCAGGAGTTGTTGAACATGGGGCGTAAGTTTCCGCCCAACCACTTGCATGACAGCTGGATGGACTTTCTGTACTGGGACGCCGAGCTACAGGCGTGACGCAATAGAGCCTGCGGGCGGCAAGGCTTGGTTAAACGCCTTGATAAGCGGCTTACAAGGCGCTTCCAGGAGCTTACCTCGAAAGCTGCGCAGCCTCGCGCGCCAGCTCTTCGATGGCCTTCCAGTCGCCCTTGGTGACAAGCTCTTTCGGAGCCACCCAGCTTCCCCCGGCGCAGAGCACGTTCGACAGGCCCAAATAATCTGGCGCGTTCTTGAGCGAAACGCCCCCTGTTGGACAGAACCGTACCTGCGGGATTGGTGCGCCAATGGCCTTGAGCGCGGGCGCGCCGCCATTCGCTTCGGCTGGAAAGAATTTCTGAACGGTATAACCGCGCTCGAGCAACGCCATCGCCTCAGACGCGGTGGCAGCCCCTGGCAGAAGCGGCAGATCCGCCGCCTCGCACGCGTCCAGTAGGCGGTCCGTAGCGCCTGGCGAGACGCCGAACCGCGCACCTGCCTCTACAGCGTTCTGAACGTCCTCGGGGGTGAGCAGGGTGCCCGCACCCACAACGCCACCCTCGACCTGTGCCATCTCGCGGATCACGTCCAAAGCGGCGTCCGTGCGCAATGTTACTTCCAGCACCGGCAATCCACCCGCAACAAGGGCTTCGGCCAAGGCGCGTGCAACGCTGGCATCGTCCACCACCAGCACCGGTATGATCGGCGCAAGGCGGCAGAGCTTTTCGCTTTCGACGCTGGCTTGAAGAGGCGTAATCATATCTTATTCCCGTAGCTTGTGGCCGGATTTTAATGTGATGCGTTAAACCACGACACCCGCGCCGTATTCGGCCAATCCCACATTGGCGCGGAACGCCGCAAATAGCTCGCGCCCGACGCCATGACCATTGCCGCTCAGGTCCGCCGTCACTGGTTCACGCTGATCAAAGTCGGCCGCCAGACAGTCAATCTTGCCGTTGACCGCATCGACGCGCAACAGGTCGCCATCGCGCACCCGTGCCAGCGGGCCACCCTTGGCCGCCTCCGGCGACACATGAATGGCCGACGGCACTTTACCCGAGGCACCGGACATGCGCCCATCGGTGACCAGAGCCACCTTTAGACCGCGATCCTGAAGCACGGATAGCGTGGGGGTCAGGCTGTGCAACTCCGGCATCCCATTCGAGCTTGGGCCCTGAAAGCGGACAACCACAATGGTGTCCTCGGTGAATTCGCCATTCTTGAACGCGGTTTTCACGTCTTCCTGATCGTGGAATACGCGGGCTTTCGCTTCGATCACATGGCGTTCCGGTGCAACGGCAGAGGTTTTCATCATGCCTTTGCCAAGATTGCCCGCCAGTTGCTTAAGACCGCCGGTCGGCTGGAACGGATCGCTGGCCGGGCGCAGGATCCTGTCGTTCTGGGTTTCGCCCGCGCCGGGGCCGTAAACCACGCGCCCATCCGCAATTTTCGGTTCTTGCGAATAAAGATGCAGGCCATCACCGGCAACGGTTTTGACATCTTCGTGCAGCAGGCCTGTCTTAAGCAGTTCACCGATCATGAAGCCCAGACCGCCCGCCGCGTGGAAGTGGTTCACATCGGCCAATCCATTCGGATATACCTTTGCCATCAGCGGTGTGACAGACGAGATATCCTCAAAGTCCTCAAGCCGCAGTTCAACCCCCGCAGCGCGTGCCATAGCGGGCAGGTGCAGCACAAGGTTTGTGGAGCCGCCCGTCGCCATCAATCCCACGATACCATTCACAAAGGCCTTTTCGTCCAGCACATCGCAGACCGGGCGGTAGTCATTGCCCAGCTGCGTGATCTCGAGTGCGCGTTCGGTGCCAGCCACCGTCAGCGCTTCACGCAGCGGTGTGCCCGGATTGACAAAGCTGCTGCCGGGTAAATGCAGCCCCATGAACTCCATCAGCATCTGGTTTGAATTGGCCGTGCCGTAGAAAGTGCAGGTGCCGGGACTATGATACGAGGCCATTTCTGCCTTCATCAACTCGTCGCGGCCCACTTCACCGGCTGCAAATTTCTGGCGCACTTTGGCCTTTTCATCATTCGGCAGGCCCGAGGGCATGGGACCGGCCGGGATAAAGATGCCCGGAAGATAGCCGAAGGTTCCCGCGGCGATCACAAGTCCTGGCACGATCTTGTCACACACACCAAGGTAAAGCGCAGAATCAAACGTGTTATGGCTGAGCGCCACACCAGCGGCCAAAGCGATCACATCGCGCGAGAAAAGCGACAGTTCCATTCCGACCTGTCCCTGAGTGACGCCGTCACACATGGCGGGTACACCGCCTGCGACTTGCGCCGTCCCACCCGCGGCGCGGGCGGCGTCGCGGATGATATCGGGATATCTTTCAAAGGGTTGGTGGGCTGACAGCATGTCGTTATAGGCTGTGACGATACCGATGTTCGGGCTGCGCTCGGTGGCGAGCGTGTCTTGGTCCTGTCCCATTGCCGCATAGGCGTGGGCCTGGTTGCCACAGCTCAGATGAGCGCGCCGAGGCCCTTCGGCTGCGGCCTGCCGCATCCGCTCCATATAGCGATCGCGAGTGGTTTCAGAGCGTTCCTGAACGCGCTCCGTCACCCGTTTGATCGTGTCATTCAGAGAGTGTGCCATGATGCCTCCGCGCAAAATCCGCCTTGGGTTCGTTGGTCATGTAGTGAAGTTAGCGCTAACAGTAAAGGTCTATCGCCTACGCTGCAAGTCTCACGCGCTGCTGCTATTTGCCTTAAATTGTACCGATTTTGCCGTGATGAGGTCCATATGTCGCGTCAGTATGCCCGCAAAGAAACGATCAAGCCCCGGAAAAGAGGCACGGACATGCGCAAATTTTTCAAACCCCTGATGGCAGTGATTCTCTTGGCGGCGCTTTCGGCCTGCGGTGCCGCCCCAATGGCGACACGATCTGCGATGCCCGATGACACCATGTTGGGGGCGGCGCTGCCACCAGATGTCCGGATCGAAAGCTTTACGGTGAACGTGCCACGATCGCTCAAGGTGAATGATCGCAATCTCTATTATCCGATCGGGGATATCGTATGGCGCGGAGAACCGCGCGGCGATCGCTATGCCCAGGTGCAGGCAATGTTCGAATCCGGACTGCGCGATGCGGCGCAACGTGTTGATGGCCCACGCCCGGTTCGGCTGGACATCCAGGTCACCCGCTTCCATTCGCTGTCCGAAAAAGCCCGCTACACGGTAGGTGGCGTGCATGACATCGATTTCCGATATCGCCTTGTCGATGCCGAAACCGGGATCGCGCTTGGACCATCGAAGCTTGTCAATGCTGACCTGAACGGTTTGGGCGGGCAGGCCGCGCTCGAGGCTGAAGGTCGCGGGGAGACTCAGAAAGCGCGCATCATCGCTCACCTGTCGCGGGTCATTGTCGAAGAACTGACCACGCCGGAAGGGCATGTGACCGCCAAGCTCGGCCTCTTGCAGGCGATCAACGATCTCTGAGCCGAAAAAGACGGCTTCCCCATGTGAGGCGAGGGGCGTAAAGGGGGCGGTATGACAACATCCCCATTGCCTGTGATCCGACTGTTGCCCAAAACCAAACCGCAAGCCATTCGGCGCGGCTATCCTTGGGTCTATGCCAACGAGGTCGTCACCGACCGCCGCACCCGCGCGATGACGCCCGGTACCATTGCCGTTCTAGAAGATGCTGAACGCAGTCCGCTGGCCCTTGTGGCGGTGAACCCGAATTCCAAGATTATCGGACGTGTGCTTGATGGCCCAGAGGCCACAGCCCCGGATCAGGACTGGTTCGCGAAGCGGCTTCACAAAGCTCTGTCGTTGCGAGAACGGCTGTTCGACGCGCCGTTCTACCGTCTGATCCACGCCGAAGCAGATGGCCTGCCCGGGGTGATCATCGATCGCTTCGGTGACACCGCCGTGGTGCAGCCCAATTCCGCTTGGGCCGACGTGCTGCTGCCCGAACTGGCGGCGGCATTGGCCGAAGTGACGGGTGTGACCACGATCCTCAAGAATGCTGGCGGTCGGGGACGGTCGCTTGAAGGTCTGGACGATGTGGATGCGGTCCTCATGGGCGATGCGCCCAATGCACCGGTTTCGGTTCACATGCATGGCGCCACCTACATGGCCGATTTGATGGGGGGGCAGAAGACAGGAATCTTCTTCGACCAACGCCCCAACCAAGCATTTGCTGCCGGATTGGCGCAAAACGCGCGTGTCCTCGACGTGTTCTCCCATGTCGGTGGGTTCGGCCTTGCCGCTCTGGCCGGTGGAGCAGTGTCGGCGCAGTGTGTGGACGGCTCTGAGCCGGCGTTGGCACTTGCCGCCCAAGGCGCTGAACATATGGGTGCCGCGGAGCGCTTCTCGATCACCAAAGGTGATGCATTTGCCGTCTTGACCACGCTTGGAGAAGAACAGGCAGAGTTCGATCTGGTCGTCTGCGATCCTCCCGCGTTTGCCCCGTCGAATAAGGCGCGCGAGGCGGGTTTGCGTGCCTACGAGCGGGTGGCGCGATTGTCTGCGCCTTTGGTGGCCGAAGACGGCTATCTGGTCCTGTGTTCGTGTTCGCATGCCGTTGATCTGACAGCATTTACTGGCGCATGTCTGCGCGGCATTGGACGGGCAGGCCGTCGCGCGCAACTGATCCACACGGGCCAAGCCGGACCAGATCATCCGCTGCTGCCGCAACTGGCGGAATCAGGATATCTCAAAGCGTTGTTCTTTCGGCTGTGAAAGTCTGCCTCGACACGTGCGTGCTGTATCCCACGGTGATGCGCGAGGTGTTGCTAGGGGTGGCAGCGCAAGGGCTGTACGAGCCACTTTGGTCCGAGCGGATTTTGGGGGAATGGTCGCGTGCCGCAGCCAAGCTGGGTCCGGCCGGGCAGGTGCAGGCGGATGCCGAGATTGCAATGGTGTCTGCGCGCTGGCCTCGCGCCGCGGTTTCTCCGGCCGCAGGTCTTCTGGATAGGCTTTGGTTGCCCGATGCCAATGATGTGCATGTTCTGGCGGCCGCGATCGCGGGCCATGCGGATGTGATCATAACCGTCAATGCCAAGGATTTCCCACGCAATATTTTGGCCGAGGAAGGCCTGTCACGCGCTGATCCTGACGCCTTCCTTGTCGGTCTGCATGCCAGCGCCCCCGACGCCGTTGCACAGGCCGTGTCCAAGGTGCATGCCGAGGCCAACCGCTTGTCAGATGCTCAGTGGGATCTGCGCAAGCTGATGAAAAAAGCGCGTTTGCCTCGTTTGGGCAAAGCTCTGTAGTCGGGCTCAGATTATTCGTACGAATAATCTAAACAACATGAATTTTCGTACGAAAATTCTGCCCCGTCAGCGCAAATAGTCCATTGGATCGACGCTGTCGAACCCCTTACGCACCTCGAAGTGAACCCGAGACGGTTCGAAATCGGCAACCTTTGCGATCGCTTGTCCGCGACTGACCGCGTCGCCTTTGGCGACAGTAATCCCGTCCACATGCGTGTACACAGTCAGTAGGTTGTCCGGATGGCGGATCACGAGTATGTTGATCCCGTCGGTGTTGCGCGTGATCGCCGCGACCTGACCGCTGGCGGCAGCTTTGACCGTCGTGCCCACGGCCGCGCCGATGTCGATGCCATCGTTCCGGCCCTTGGAATATTCGCGGATGATGCTGCCTTGTACCGGAAAGGCCATGGCAGCAGTCGACGCGCTGGCGGCGGTTTGTGCGCCGACATTTGCGGCGGGCGCGGCTGCGGCGGCCGTGGCTGTTGCAGCGGCAGCCGCGGCGGTGGGGGCGTCAGGCAAAGGTTGTGACGCTGACGGAGGCTCTGGGGTGCGGGACCCGGTGCCTGGTGGTGGCGGAGTATCGTCGTCTATTTGGGCGGCTGCGGTGACCACGGGGATCAGCAAGTATTGGCCTTCGCGCAAGGAAAAACTGCTGTCGAGCCCGTTCCATTCCGCGATCGACCGCACCGAAACATTATAAAGACGGGCAATTGTGAACGCCGTTTCCCCACGCTTGACCTGGTGACGGATCGGCTCGGTGCCAGTCTGTGGTGCGGGACGTGTCGCCGCCGGTGTGGGTTCAGAGCGGTCGATGGCATCGCTGGCCAGTGTCGTGATGTCGATTTCCGACCTGGGGCGGATCGGTCCGGTGCTGATGGCGCCGGTCTCGGGCGAGGGTTCTGCGACACGGCGGGGCAGAGCGATGATTTCCCCGGCGCGCAGCGGATCGCCGGTTTGGATGCCATTGTAGCGTGCCAGTTCATCGGCGGGCAGACCAACCCGAGCGGCAAGCCGTGCGAGCGTGTCGCCGCGCTGTGCCACCGCGACCTGATAATTGGGATAGGAGATCACGCCGCGATCGTCGGGCGCGGGCCGAGGCGCCGTTGCGGCACGGGCGGCATCGGCAGTGTTGAAACCGCTGTTCATCAATCCGCGCATATCAAGATCAAGCGGTTCGGAGCAGGCCGCCAAGAGCGCCAAGACCGAGAGACTGGTGCCAACTCGAAAACCGGAACGAAGGGAAACTTTGCGTACAGCCATATCGATATCCTCAAATGCGCCGGTTGTGCCCCGGTCGTCATGCGCCACTATGCCTTGATTACCCGTCGCGGGCTACCCCTTCGACCAAGGGCACAAAGCGAACAGGCCTCAATTCATCGTAATCCAGCCCTTCCGGCGTGCGCCTGACCCGGATCAGATGCTGCACGGCATCCGATTGCCCCACAGGCAGCACCATGATGCCGCCGACTTTCAATTGCGCCAAAAGCGGCCCTGGCGGGTCTTCAGCGGCGGCGGTCACAAGGATACGATCAAATGGCGCTTGGTCGGGCAGGCCGAAACTGCCATCCGCTGTAAAAGCAGTGACGTTTGTCAGGCCCAACTTGTCGAACACCTCGCGCGCGTCGCGGACAAGCCGGGGATGGCGGTCCACGGTATAGACCCGGCGCGCCAACTGGCTCAGGATCGCAGCTTGGTAGCCTGATCCTGTGCCGACTTCGAGCACCGTATCGCGCGGGCTGATCTCGAGCGCTTGTGTCATCAATCCCACCACTGACGGCTGGCTGATGGTCTGGCCGCAGGCAATGGGCAAGGGCATGTCTTCGTAAGCACGTTCAGCGAAATAGCCACGAATGAAGGGCGCGCGGTCGACCTGCTCCATCGCCGTCAACACAGCGGCGTTGGTCACACCGCGCGACCGGAGCGCATAAAGGAACTGCATCTTGAGTTCCGCGTCTTCCATCAAAGAAAGGCGTCCTGCATCGCGCCCAGCTGATCGGACGCGGTGAGGTCAGCACGCATTGGAGTAACGCTGATAAAGCCCGCAAGGTTTTCGGACGCATCGCTGCCCGGCGCTGTAGGGGCACGTTGGTCTCCGCCCTTAATCCAGAGAAAGCGACGGCCCGACGGCGAATTGTGCGGCTCCACTGAAAAACGCGTACCCGCGCGAATGCCTTGCGGCGTGATCCGCGTGCCTTTCACGTCCGCTGCAGGCACGGGCGGGAAGTTCACGTTGTAGAACAGGCGGTAGCCGGTCTGGTCTTCAGGGTCGTGGGCAAGAATCCGCCGGACCACCTCGGCGCCATGGATGCGGGCGGCCTCGAACGGGTCATCGGTCTGCGCGTTGTCTGGGCCGTAATATTGCGACAGCGCAATCGCCGGGATACCCTGCAACGCCGCTTCCATCGCGCCACCCAGAGTGCCGGAGTAGAGCGCGTTCTCGGCCGAGTTGTTGCCCCGGTTGACGCCGGACAGCACAAGATCGGGAGGGCAATCGACCATCACGTCGTGCAGGCCAGCCAAGACGCAATCCGCCGGGCTGCCTTCGGCGGCAAAGCGGCGGTCGCCCATTTCGCTGACCATCATCGGGTGGGTGTAGCTGATGCAATGCCCAACGCCAGATTGTTCAAAGGCTGGGGCGACTGTCCAGACCTCGCCCGAGGGGCCAGCCAGTTCATGGGCGATTTCGCCGAGTACTTTCAGCCCCGGTGCATTGATCCCGTCGTCGTTGGTAATAAGTATGCGCATCTGCTCTGCCTTGCTTTTGTTCTGAATAGGCCAAGCCCTGCCCTGCGGCAAGCATCCGCCGTTTTGGTCGGGGCACGGGTTTCGCGTTGACGCAAAATCGCGGATGTGGTGACGCATCCGGCTCCCGGATCACCGGGCGAGAATTTCCGGCAACAATCGCGCAGCTTCATCCTTCGGCAAAGCCAGCGCGCTGCGGTCTTCGCCGGGAAAGAAACGTGCCCGCAGATGGGTGACCATCGGCTGCGGCGTCAGAATCTTTACCTTTGGTCCGATCGACGCGGTTTCTGCCTGCCACGACTTGGCAAGACTGATCTGCGCGGCTTTGGTGGTGCCGTAATGGCCAAAGAATTTTTCTCCGCCATGGGTGTCGTCGAAGAACACCGCACTGCCGTCGCGTTTGAGCAGTGGCGCGATATAAGGAACCAGATGGGACATCGCATCTAGATTGATCGACACCGATTTTTTCCAATCTTTCTGGTCGAGATGATCGACCGGGGACAGCGGGCCAGCATGAATTGCCGTATGCACCCACAGTGCGATCTGACCCCAGCGGTCATGTACCGATCGGCAGAGCTGCGCCATCGCGTCCGCCTTGGTGATGTCCATTGGTGCCAGTGTTGCACTGCCGCCTTTCGATTGGATGCGGTCATCCAGCTCTTCGAGCCCGCCCACGGTGCGCGCGACGGCGATGATGTGATGGGTGTCGGCCAGCGCCTCTGCCAATGCAAAGCCAAGACCGCGTGAGGCGCCGGTGACCAGCGCAAGGGGGCGTGATGTGTCCGTCATGTCCCGTCACATGCCTTTTTGCCGCCCCGCCCGCAAGAGGGCAGTGCTTGACTTGATGCTGCATTTGCAGAATTAACAGGGCAAGAAACAGACAAATGAGGGACACTCGCCATGACATTGACGCAAGCTGCCTTGGGCAAGACAACTCTTTTCCGCCAGGCGCTGCTCGCGCTCGGCGGCGCTGCGTTCATCGCGGTTGCCGCGCAGGTGAGCATCGGCTGGCCGGTGCCGATCACTTTGCAGACGCTGGCAATCCTGATCGTTGGCCTGACCTTCGGCTCGCGCCTCGCACTGGTGACAATGATTGCCTATCTTGGCTATGGCGCGATGGGCTTGCCGGTGTTTGCCAATGGCGGCTCGGTGGCGTCGTTGGTCGGTCCAACCGCGGGCTTCCTTTACGGTTTTGTCGCGATGGCGTGGCTGGCGGGTCTGGCAGTTGAAAAGGGCATCGCGCGCGGCGTGGTCTCGACGGCGCTTGTAGGCATTGCTCTTTCGGCACTGATCTACCTTCCGGGACTTGCGTGGCCTGCAGCGATGCTGGGCAAGACGATGCCCGAGCTTTGGACGAGCTGGATGGCACCGTTCCTGCTGGGTGACGCGATCAAGGCAGTGATTGCTGCGCTGGTTGTAACCGGCGCGTGGAAAGGGCTTTCGGGTCGCAAAGCCTGAGATTTTACCAACCGGTAAAAAATAACCCCCGTCGAGTAATCGGCGGGGGTTTTTCTTTGTGAGAAGGAATTTGGGAGCGCTGCCACCGTCGCGCAGGCGAGATTCCCCGGAGGTATTCACGAAACGAAGAAGATCAGGAGGTCGGTGCAGGCATTTCAAGCCAGTGTGCGGTCCCGTTGCGGGCGAGTGCCACGCGGCCATCTTCGATGGCGACAACCGTCTGGCCGTTCACCGAGTCACCGCGTGACACGGTGGCGGTTGTGCCGCCACGCAGTTTCAGCAGCGCTTGCAGATCGGTTTCCGATCCGAATGTGCCAAGCAGGGTTAGCGCGCCACCGAGATCGTTGGTGGTCTGCGTCGCCTCTTTGGCAACGAGTGGTGGGGTGGTCTCTTGTGCCATGGGTCACGGTCTGTTGTTTCGCTCACCCGCCACATGGGCAGGTTTGCGGGCGAAGAACAGAGGGCAGTTTGTGCCTGCGCGGAAGGCTGCCGAGCGTTACTCGGCGGCCTTCATCTGAAACCCTTTTTCCATCATGTCGGACGGTTTCACGGGGTACTCGCCCGAAAAACACGCGTCGCAATATTGCGGCGATTTGGGGTCACGGCCAGACGCTTCGCCCACCGCGCGGTAAAGCCCGTCGAGCGAAATGAACTTGAGGCTGTCGACGCCCAAGTGATCGCGCATTTCGTCTTCGGACATGGTTGCAGCCAGCAGCTTTTCGCGTTGCGGTGTGTCGACACCGTAAAAGCAAGGCCATGCGGTGGGGGGAGAGGCGATGCGGAAGTGCACCTCGGCGGCACCGGCATCAAGGATCATTTCCTTGATCTTGCGGCTGGTGGTGCCGCGCACCACGCTGTCGTCGACCAGTACCACGCGCTTGCCCTTTATCAGGGCGCGGTTGACGTTGAGCTTGAGGCGCACACCCATGTTGCGGATCTGCTCTGTCGGCTCAATGAAGGTGCGGCCCATATACTGGTTGCGGATGATCCCCATACCGTAGGGAATGCCGCTCTCGTGGGCATAGCCTATGGCAGCAGGGGTGCCGCTGTCGGGCACCGGGCAGACCAGATCGGCGTCCACGGGTGTTTCACGGGCCAGTTCCACACCGATCTGGCGGCGGGTCTCATAGACCGAGCGGTCGCCGATAATGCTGTCGGGGCGCGAGAAATAAACATGCTCGAAGATGCAGAAGCGCGATTTCTGTGGACGGAAGGGGCGGATCGATTCGACGCCGTGTTCGGCGGTGATGACGACCATTTCACCGGGGTCGATCTCGCGTACATATTCCGCACCGATGATGTCGAGCGCACAGGTTTCCGAGCTGAGTGCCCAGCCATCGCCGATTTTGCCCAGCACCAGCGGGCGCACACCCAATGGGTCGCGGACGCCGATCAGCTTGGTGCGGGTCATCGCCACAACAGAGAAGGCACCTTCGACACGACGCAGCGCGTCTTCCATCCGTTCGGGGATATTGCGTTGCAGCGAGCGGGCCATCAGGTGGATGATGCATTCGCTGTCGCTTGAGCTTTGGAAGATCGAACCGCGTTCGATCAGTTCTTTGCGCAGGGCGATGGCATTGGTGATGTTGCCGTTGTGGGCGATTGCTGCGCCGCCCATTGAGAATTCACCAAAGAAGGGCTGCACATCGCGGATCTGTGTCTGCCCCTTGGACCCGGCGGTGGAATAGCGCACATGGCCGATGGCCAGTTCGCCGGGGAGGGTCTCCATCAGCTTTTGGCTGGTGAAGTTGTCACGCACATAGCCAAAGCGACGGGCGCTGTTGAAGCCGTGGTCTGGATGGTGGCTGACGATACCGCCAGCTTCTTGTCCGCGATGTTGCAACGCATGCAGACCAAGGGCGACAAAGTTCGCCGCATCGGTAACACCGACCACGCCGAAGATACCGCATTCTTCTTTCAGCTTGTCGTCGTCAAAGGGATGGGCGGGAGGCATCTGGGTGTCGGACAAATCGGTACTCCGAATCCGTGGCAACAGAGGATGCCCCCTCTTAAGCGCCATGAAGGCCAGTGTCACGAAACTATCATGGTTCCGCGACAGGTTGACTGATGTTTCTCAGGTGTCGCTGTCGGAAGGTGCATCGCAGACGCCAACCAGTGCTTCGTATTGCGCGGTGATCCAGCCCAAAGCCTGTTCGGGGTTCTGCTCTTCGATCTGGCCGGTGAAGCGGCTGAACACCACGGCGGACCGGCTGTCGTCGATCATCGTGATGTCCTGCGAGGTCACAACGACCTGATAGACAAAGAACGCCACCGCCACGAGCAGGATGCCACGCGCCACTCCGAACAGGAACCCAAGCGCCTGATCGACGCCGCCCAAGGCCGAGCGTTGCACGATGGTGGAAAAGAGCGGGGTGAAGAACGACATGATCACGAGCGCCACAGTAAAGACGGCAGCAAAGCCCGCAATAACGCTAAGTTCGCAACTGCCCGTCAGAAAGTCGCCGAGTACCGGGATCTCGGTCATCAGGGGGCGGACCTGTGGACCGAACATGAAGCCAAGAATCGCCGCAGCAATCCAGCCGAGAATGGCCATGGCTTCGCGGACGATACCACGCGAATAAGCCAGAAGCGCAGACAGAACGATGACGACGGCAACCACGCCGTCAATAATGGTGAACCCTTCCATCGGTCCCTTGCCCTTCTTTTCTACGGATGGCGCTACCCTGCGCCGAACACATCACCAACAAAGCTTGCCAAAGCGTCAATCTCGGTTGCCGCGATCCCATCGCGGGGCACCGATTTTCCACCCTTTGGCACTATCGCGGCGGTAAAACCAAGTTTTTGTGCTTCTTTCAACCGATTTTCAGTTTGTCCCACAGGGCGCAGCGCGCCGGACAGGCTGATTTCTCCGAAAACCACCGTTTCGGCGGGCAGGGCAATGTCCTCGCGGGCCGAGAGCAAAGCTGCGGCAACAGCAAGGTCGGCTGCAGGTTCGCTGACCTTCATGCCACCTGCAACGTTGAGATAAACATCCAATCCGGCGAAAGGAATGCCGCAGCGGGCCTCCAACACGGCAAGGATCATCGCAAGGCGTCCACCATCCCAACCGACGACCGACCGCCGCGGTTGGCTGTGTGGCGTGGGGGCCACAAGCGCCTGAAATTCAACCAAAACCGGACGTGTGCCTTCGATCCCGGCAAAAACGGCAGATCCGGGGGATGGATCACCGCGTTCGCTGAGAAACAGAGCCGAGGGATTCGCGACCTCGGCCAATCCACTGCCGGTCATCTCAAAGACGCCGATTTCGTCCGCCGGACCAAAGCGGTTCTTGACCGCGCGCAGGATGCGGAACTGGTGGCCGCGTTCGCCTTCGAAATAAAGCACGGTATCAACCATGTGTTCGACCACGCGGGGACCTGCAATCTGACCGTCTTTTGTGACATGGCCGACAAGGATCACCGATGTGCCACGCCGCTTGGCAAAGCTGGTCAGTTCGTGCGCCGAGGCGCGTACTTGCGACACGCTGCCTGGGGCAGAGGCGACATTGTCCGCCCACATTGTCTGGATCGAGTCGATGATCGCCAGATCCGGCTTTTCGTTTTCAAGTGTCGTCAGGATGTCGCGCAGGTTGGTTTCGGTCGCCAGTTTGACTGGCGCTTCTCGCAGGCCAAGACGGGCCGCGCGCATCCGCACCTGTGCGCTGGCCTCTTCGCCCGAGATGTAGATAACCTTGAGGCCTGCGTTGGCAAAGGCCGCAGCCGCTTGCAACAGGAGGGTCGATTTGCCAATGCCGGGATCGCCACCCACCAGAAGCGCGGACGCGGGTACAAGTCCGCCGCCCAGAACGCGGTCAAGCTCATCCAGCTTTGAAATTGTACGGGGCGGTGGGGCCTCATGGCCGGACAGATCACTCAGGGGCAAGGACCGGCCTTTGGAAGCACCCAGCGTTTTGGATGCGGGACCGGCGGCCAGAGGCACTTCTTCGACGATAGAATTCCATTCGCCGCACGCATCACATCGGCCCGACCATTTTGTGGTCGTGCTTCCACAGGATTGGCAGACAAAGGTTGCGCTCGATTTCGCCATGACGATGCTTGTGACCCAAGCCGTGCGGGCCTGCAAGCGGTGGCTGCAGCGCGTTGGTTATTCGGCAGCGCGCCGCGCGAGCAGGGCCACGATCCGGTTGTCGTCATTGTCGGGGAAGTCAGGCGGTTCGTCCCATTGGTCCAAGATGTCCGGCGGGTTTGCGACCGTGCGGGCGGGCATCGTTGGGGGCGCATCCGCGCTGAAGAGTTCGGGCAGGATATCGGTAAGTTCTGACTGCAGGCGATCCAGTTGCGCCTTTGCGACGTCTTCCTCCAGTTCGACCTTATCGATCCAAACCCGCATTTCGGCTGCAGTGGCCTTGGCCGCGTCGAGCCTTGTGTTGAAATCTTCGATCTCTTGCTGCCGCTGGATCAGAAAATCGCGGGCGCGGTTGATGCTGCTGTCGGAATAGGTGGTCGCGAGATCGCGGGAGATGTGGCTCATCTGGCTGGCAATCTCAAGAACCGAGGGTTCCAGTTCCGCCAGATCAGGATGGTCGCGCAGATAGGCCATACGCTCGCGGACCGAATCGAATTCCGATTTCAGCTTGAACACGCCTTGGCGGTCAGCGGCATGGGATACACGATAGGCGCGGGCGACGTCCTCCATGCCGATGTGAAACCGGCGATGCGAGGTTTCAAGCGCCATGATCCGCGCGTTGGCGGGCAGGAAAGCGCACAATCCAAGCAAAAGCGCAGAAAGACCGATTTGCACAACCTGTCCGGTCTGAGGGTAGTCGACACCCCCAAATGTAGCGGTCATTTCCAACCAAGGCGCATAGCCAAAGCTGCAGGCAAGTGTGTATCCCAATGCCCCAAGTCCAAGCAGGGCCACTGCCATAAACATCAAACGCTGCATCATCCAACCCGTTGAGACAACGAGCGACCGCATCGCACCAAGCATCAGATACCCCCAGTAACCATCCAAACATCGGCAACATCGGCGACTTTATGCCGAACCCTGTTCTGGACATACTGTTTTTTAACGATTTTTCCGACTGGCCGCGCAGATGTGAACAATTGGCATCAATCTACCGGATTGTTTCCGGCACGCGATCAATCTGCGCTGCGACGTGTTTCTGCGATGCTGATCAGCAGTGACGCAAGAATGCAGGCGGTGAACAGGTACAGCCCCCAAGCTGTTTCGATCCGGCCGATCCCGATGCCTTTGACGATGGTGATATAAAGGGCAATCAGGAACACATCGGCCATCGCCAGCTTACCCATCAACGCCAATGCGGGTAGAACGCTTCGGCTGAGCAGTTGGAATTGAACCAGTGCCAGACCAACAGTCTTCATATATGGGGCGACCAGCGCAAAGCCAGTGACGATCAGGGCCAGAACTATATCGGTTCCCCAAAGCGCCTGCAGACTGGTCAGAACGCTGATTTCGCTGAGGCCGAACAAGGGCAGCAGACCTGCGCGCATCAGTGGTGCCACCCATGCCACCGGGTAAAGCACCAGCAGCATAAGGTTGATCCACTTAAGCGTTGTCATCGCTCAGACGCGGGTCGCAAGCCAGAGGCCAAGAAAGGCCAGAACGCCGACAATGTGCAGAACGTCGATCCAGCGCCACCGTCGTTGCGGAAGCACCAAGCTGAGCGCAAAGATTGCCGAGGCGACAAGCGGCAAGATCATCCCACCACCAGACGCCTGCACACGGGCGATGTCCGCGTAAAGGGGCAGGGATTGTAGGTTCAGGGCTGGGGCAAAACTGGCAAAGATCGCGGCGCTGCTGATGATCAAAGCGATCGCTGCGGGCACCCGCGCCATGCCGCGCCCTGCGATCATGCGCAGGAGGGCCAGAAGCCCGAGCACTTCGAAGAAGACGAAGCGCTGGACGAAGATGAAAGCCACCAGAACGGGAGAGGGTTCGAAAAAGCTCATACCCAGAGCGCCGTCATGCGGCGATATATTTGCGGGCGTAACGCGATCCCAAAGAGGTGAGGATCTCGTAGCCGATGGTGCCTGCCGCCTCGGCCAAGGTGTCGACAGATTGGTGCCGACCCAAGAGTTCGACCGTTTCCGGAATTTCCTTGGCTGGGCCGACGTCGACACCGATCAGGTCCATCGAAATGCGCCCAACGATCTTGCAGCGGGTCTCAGCCGCCCAAACATGCGCCTTCGGTCCCATCGCGCGGATGATGCCATCTGCATAGCCTGCGGAAATCGTGGCAATTTTGCCGGGCACCCGCGCGACCCAGCTGTTGCCGTAGCCAACGGATTCGCCCGGGTTCACGTCACGCACCTGGATCACCGGGATCGACAGCGACACGACGGGATGCGCATCGATAAAGGGCAGGCCACCATAAAGACCGATGCCGGGGCGGGTCATGTCGAAATGATAGTCAGGACCAAGGATCGTACCGCCTGTCGCTGCCAGGCTGCGTGGTGCGTCGATGCCGTCGGTCATCTGACGGAAGGTCTGAAGCTGAAACTCGTTCATGCCGCGGCTGGGCTCGTCGGCGCAGGCCAGATGGCTCATTACAAGCACGGGTTTCTGGCTAAGCGCGATGTCTCGCAGAGCGGACCACTCGGCAGGTTCCATCCCCAGACGATTCATGCCGCTGTCCAATTGGATGCCGAACGGGTGACCTGGCAGCGTCTCGACATGGCGCAGCATTTGGTCAATGGAATTGATCATCGGGACAAGGTTGGCATCACGCAACAGGGCCGCATCGCCCTGCATATGTCCGCCGAAGACGCAGATCGTCGGGCCTGGCCCAAGCGCCTCTCGAACGGTGACGCCTTCTTCGGCCTGCGCGACAAAGAATGTGCGTGCCCCGGCATCTGCCAGCGCTGCCGCCACTTGCGCCGCGCCAAGCCCATAAGCGTTTGCCTTGACCACCGCCGCGGTCTCGCCCGCGTTCATCGCGGCCAATGCCCGCCAGTTGGCGCAAATCGCACCCAAATCAATCGTTAGAACAGACTGTGCCATGCGCGGTGTTTGTGCGTGTCGCAGCGGTGGGTCAAGCGTGAAAAATCCGATAGCGGCGTTTGCCGGTCAACTGAGGCGGAATTGGCAACGCCCGCAGTCCGACCAAGGCTCCGCGTCAGACGTCTTCTGCGCCCTGTTGCCACGGCTTGATGAGGTTTCCAAAGCGGGTGAAGCGGCCTTCGAAGCTGAGTTCAACTGTGCCGATAGGGCCGTGACGCTGCTTGCCGATGATTACTTCGGCGCGACCATGCAGGCGCTCCATCTCGTCCTGCCAAGCGGCCATCTTTTCCAGATCGTGCTCGCCGGGTTTCTCGCGTTCCTTGTAGTATTCTTCGCGAAACACGAACATGACGACGTCGGCGTCCTGCTCGATCGAGCCCGATTCCCGAAGGTCGGACAATTGCGGGCGTTTGTCTTCGCGGCTTTCCACCTGTCGCGACAACTGCGACAGCGCGATCACAGGGATGTCGAGTTCTTTGGCGATGGCCTTGAGCCCCTGTGAGATCTCGGAGATCTCGTTCACACGGTTGTCACCCTTGCCGGTGCCTTTGACCAGCTGAAGGTAGTCGATGATCAGCACGTCAAGCCCATGCGTCCGCTTCAGACGGCGGGCGCGGGCAGCCAACTGGCTGATCGGCAAAGCGGGTGTGTCGTCGATGAACAGCGGGCAGGCTTCAAGCGATTTCGCGGCGTCTACAAAGCGACGGAATTCGGTTTCCGTCATGTCGCCGCGGCGGATCTGCTCTGAGGGCACTTCGGCGGCTTCTGACAGAATACGCGCGGCCAACTGCTCGGCGCTCATTTCAAGAGAATAAAACCCCACAACGCCACCTTCGATCGTGCCTTCGGTGCCATCGGGTCGGGTGCCTTTGCGATACGCCTTGGCGATGTTGAAAGCGATGTTGGTGGCCAATGAGGTTTTGCCCATCGACGGGCGTCCGGCAAGGATCAGAAGGTCGGATCGGTGCAAGCCACCCAGTTTGCGGTCCATGTCGACCAGTCCGGTGGACACGCCGGCCAACCCGCCTTCGCGCTGGTAGGCAGCATTGGCCACGTTAACTGCGTCGGTGACGGCCTTTAGAAAACTTTGAAACCCGCTTTCGCTGCGCCCTTGTTCGGCCATCTTGTAGAGTGCTTGTTCGGCCTCGACGATCTGTTCACGCGGTCCCGACGTGATATCGACCTTGGCGGCCCGGGCACTGATATCGCGACCCAGCGAGATGAGGTCGCGGCGTACCGCGAGATCGTAGATCATTTGCGCATAGTCGCGCACGGCGAACGAGCTGATCGCCGCTCCTGCGAGGCGCGCAAGATAAGTGGGGCCGCCCAGTTCCTTCAGGCCTTCGTCATCTTCCATGAAGGCCTTGAGCGTCACCGGCGATGCAAGGTTGTTTTTGGCAATCCGCGCAGAGGCGATCTCGAAGATGCGCGCGTGAACCGGGTCAAAGAAATGCTGGGGTCCGATGATCGAAGCAATGCGATCGAACACATCGTTGTTGGTCAGGATCGCACCAAGCAATTGCTGTTCGGCCTCGACCGAGTGCGGCATCGTTTCGGGGTTCTGGATCTCGGCGCCGGTCGGATTGAATGTCGTGATCTCGTTCATGTCGTTCCCCCTAATGCACCCGGGACCGAGGTAGCGATATGTCCGGCGAAGGGCAAAATGTATATCCTGTGGAAAAGCTGTGTGCGGGCTGGGTGTGCCCTATCTTGCGCGATACGCACCTAGCGCGTCAACATCTGGTGGTGTTGCCGACTCGCTGTGACCAAGGAAACACGCAGCAAGTTTCTGGTGCATGGCGTTACACAACGTTTACAGACGGGCATTGCGCGTGCGAGCCTTGATAGGACGCTTCAGAAAGGTGCTGCGAACATGAAACCGATTCTAACCGCTTTGGTTGTGTTGGGCGCAGGACTTGTCCCGGCTCATGCACAAGAGACCTGCACACGCGACGCTATGGTGGTGTTCGACGGCTCGGGCTCGATGGCCGAGATGGGTTTCAACCTGTTGGACGAGCCCCGCATCTTCGACGCCCGTCGGGCGGTACGCACGGTGATGCCGCAGGTGGCCCCGGCGCGGCGCTTGGGGTTGGTGACCTATGGGTTCGGGCGGCGCGAAAGCTGTGCCAGCGTCGTGGTGCGGTTCCCGCCGGAACCCGACGCGGCGGATCGGATCATCTCGGAAATCGACCGGTTGCACCCTGCGGGCGAAACGCCCCTGACCGAGGCCATTGCAGCGGCGGCAGAGGTTTTGGATTACGAAAATAAACCCGGCGAAATCGTGCTGGTGACGGATGGCAAGGAAACCTGTGGTGGATCACCATGCCAGTTGGCTGCTGATCTGGCGGCTGGGGCGGACATGACGGTCCATGTGATCGGCTTTCGCGTGCGAGGGGAACATTTTGCTTGGCCTGACCAGCCACAGGACAGCTTTATCGAGCCCGTCGCGCGCTGCCTCGCCGACAGGACAGGGGGCATGTATGTCAATGCCGAAACGCTGGACGACCTCATTGGTGCCTTGCGCCAAACGCTGGGCTGTCAGGTTCTGAGCGAGGTTACTTCCGGGCGTCCTGCCATGCGCGGGGTGCTTTGAGGAAAGCTTCGACCTCGGTCAGGGTCTTGTCATCAAATGCGCCTTGAGCGCGGGCTTCTGCCAGCACGTCCCACCATGTGCAAAGGTGGTGCAGCTCTACACCGTGGTCTCCCAGTGTCTTGGTCGTTTCCGGGAAAATGTCGTAGTAAAAGATCACCGCCGTGTGGCCGCAGGTGGCACCGGTTTCGCGGATCGCGTCCACAAAGCTGAGTTTCGATCCACCATCGGTGGTCAGGTCTTCAACGAGCAGAACGCGCTGGCCTTCGGTCATGGCACCTTCGATGCGGGCGTTGCGACCGTATCCCTTGGGCTTTTTGCGGACATAGGTCATGGGCAGCGCCATGCGTTCGGCCACCAGTGCGGCAAAGGGAATGCCTGCTGTTTCACCGCCTGCAATGTTGTCGAAAGCCTCAAAACCAGCGTTGCGCATCACCGTGATGGTGAGGAAGTCCATGAGTGTCGACCGGATGCGTGGGAACGAGATCAGCTTGCGGCAGTCGATATAGGTGGCCGAGGGCAAGCCGGAGGCGAGGATGAACGGGTCTTCGGGTCGAAAGTTGACTGCGCCGATCTCCAGCAGCATCCGCGCGGTCAGGCGGGCGATCTCTTCGGGGGACGGGTAGGATGTGGGGATCATGGCGCGGGTCCTCGGGTGGGTTTGCGCCGCTCTAGCGGGTTTTGCCGCAGAGGAAAAGGGCGGGCGCCTGTCATGGTTGCCCGCCCTTCTGATGTCTTGGGTAACGCGCCTTAACGGCGAGTGATGGTCGGCAGCCCTAGCATCCTTGAGAAGGTCCAGCCCTGACCTTTGGTTTCTTCCCGACGCACAACAAGCGGCAGGATCATGTTCGCCATATGCGCATGTTTGGGAATTACCGATCCAGTGTAGGGCTTGCGGCGGCTTATCAGGCCGATGGGGAAGTTTGCCATCCGCGCATGCCGCGAGAAGATCGACTTGTCATAGGGTTCCCGGTCGCTGAGCAGCGGAATTGGGAAGTTCGCCATTCGCGGTCCACCTGGCATCAGCGCGTTCGTGCCCTGTTTACCGTTGATCAGATGTGGGAAGGGCCAGTTGGCCATCCGCATATGGCGCGGGAAGGCGAAGCGATCCCATGGCTTGCGACGGCTGATCAGCGGGATCGGGAAGTTCGCCATCCGCGCATGGCGCGGGAAGATGGAACCGGTGAATGGTTTGCGGCGGCTGATCAGGCCAATCGGGAACGATGCCATACGCGCGTGACGCGGAAAGATCGACCCGGTGTAGGGCTTGCGATTGCTGATCAAGCCGATCGGCCAGTTCGCCATCCGACCATGACGCTCAATCGCCATGTCATCATAAGGCTTGCGGCGGCTGATGAGCGGGATCGGCCAGTCTGCCATGTGGTAATTGGTGTCTGACGGGTCTTTGCGGCGGCTCAACATGTAGGGGTGATCGCTCAGAACGCTCAGCCCACGCCCGTGCTGGTCTTTGACAAAGACGTCCTGATCGAGGTCGCCCATATCGACCGCGCCATATTCAGCGGCGACGTTGCGGGTGATCTTGGCCACACCCAGTGGTTTGTATTTGCCGCGCACCATAAGAACGGCACCGCCCGATGACATACGCGACGCATAGGCTTTGGCGGTGTCTGGCAGCACATCTGCTTTCTGCAGTCGATCGGCAACGCCTTTGGGATCATCAAAGATCCGAATGATGTCGGGGGACACCTTGTGCGCATAGACCAGTTCGCGTTTTGCGGACTGTGCCTGATCCGCGCTATCGAAGTACCGTGTGATAATCGTCGTCATGGAGCCTCCACCGGGTTGGATTGCTTTGGTGCTGCAGTGCGTGTGGCTTCTGAAAAGCCACCCCGGCCCGCGAGCGGGTAAAGAATGAGAACGGCCATCACAAGGAACGCCATCTCCATTGAGAATACTACATTGTAGGGTGTTTCGACCGAAAGACCATTGCCGTCAGCGGGCAGGGCAACAATCAGATCGCGGACCCAACCCGCCAAGGCCATGCCGATACCTGCCGCAGTCGCCTGCACGCTGCCCCACGCGCCCAGCGCAAGGCCAACTTTGTCCTTGGGGGCGGCGCGCATGGCGGCGGTCAGGGTAGAATGGCCGAACAGGCCCGCGCCGATGCCAATCATGAGTGTCCCGGCGAGAAAGGCAGGGATGCCTCCGCCGTAGGCTGAAAAGATGATTGCAGCAAAGCCGGGAATCCCGATCAAAGCGCCCGTCATCGAGGTTGCGGACGGCATTCCGCCGTTGCTCAGCGTGCGTGACGCGATCCCGAAGCCAAGCAGCGTGCCACCTGCCAAAAGGGCCGTGAGCTTGGTCGTGCTGGCGACCGAGAGGCCAAGAGCCTCACCACCATAGGGTTCGAGCAAGACATCTGCCATGCCAAAGCCGAAGGTGCCAAGAGCGATCACGATCAAAAGCCGCAGCATACCTGCGTTCTGCATGAGCTGCGCCCAAGCATCGCGGAAAGACGTGTCTGGTGCGCTGGCCATGGCTTGGGCACGAACGCGGTCGCGTGCCTCTTGCTTCCACATGGCAAGAAAGTTGAGAGCGACGGTCACAACCGCTGTCCCTTGGATCACTTGGATCAGACGGCCGGGCGAATAGCTTTCAAGCATTGTGCCATAGATGATCGCGCTAAGGACCATGCCGAACAAAAGCATCACGTACATCAGCCCCACCACTTTGGGCTGATCGGCTTCGTCGACAAGGTCCGTCGCCAAGGCGAGGCCTACGGTCTGCACCATGTGCACGCCCGCGCCGACCAGGAGGAAGGACAGTCCGGCGGAACTATACCCGATCCAGCGCGGGGCATCGAAGGCCTCGCCATAGCCGGACAGGACCAGCAGGGCGAAGGGCATTATGGCAAAGCCACCGAACTGGTACAGCGTGCCTTTCCAGATATAGGGCAGGCGGCGCAGACCCAGCGCGGATTTGTAGGTGTCGGATTTGAAACCGATCAAGGCGCGGAAGGGGGCGAAAATGATGGGAAGGGCTAGCATCGTGCCGACAAGGCTTGCCGGTACTGACAATTCAACGATCATCACGCGGTTCAACGTTCCGACCAACAGAACCAGCGCCATCCCGACGGTCACCTGGAACAGGGACAGCCGCAGCAGGCGCGATAGCGGTACGCGGTCCGACGCCACATCTGCAAACGGCAGATAGCGGGGGCCGATGGTCGCCAATCTGTGCAGAACGATGCGACGGTAGTCGAACATTCCGGAGCACCTTTTTCAAAGCCCCGGCGCCCAGTGTACGCAACGCAGGGATGAAATCCGGGAAATGCGGGCCCGGCACACCGGCCGGGTCCACAGTGCTAGGTTTTGGTCACAACTCGGGTTGCAACTGCGACGGCTGGATCAACGCTTGCGTCGAGGAGCCGTCCGGCAGGATGATTGTCACAGCAAGGCTGCCATCCGTTTGCGGCACAACAAAGCTGGCCTTCGCGGTATTGGCGCCCGGAGCAAGCATCGTTGCCGCGGCCATGTCGCCGGAGCCCAGTTCCTGGCCGGACAGGAAGTCCGCAACCCAGGATGTATTGCTGAGCACTGCGACGTGCACTGCGAAAGAGCCTACGGCAACCGCACCGAGAAACACGGGAACGCCCACCGCTGGGGGGACGACGAGCCACATTTTTGCATTATTCATTCTGTGTCTCCCTTATCCGAGCCACGGTGTGGACACGGCAACGAGAAAATGCGCCAGCAGTGCAATCGCACCGAAAACGCGTGTGCCATCAATCAGGTAGCTGTGGACTTCCTCAGCTTCCATCAAGGTCAAACCGGTCGGCCAGACCTTGCCTTCGTCGTCTGCAGACATTTTTGAACTCCTTTTAAGGGTTGGTTCGAGTTGTTTACGGAGCGCTGTGGACAAGAGCGATCTGCCCGTGTCGATCGGCCTGCGCTCCAAGAAAGCCGATCTGGAACCTTTTTGACGTCATTTTGTCCAAGTGTGTAATAAAAAACTGACAGTAGCAATTGTAATGTTAAGTTTACACACCATGCGGGTGCCAATGCAGTTGAGCTGACGCAGGGGAAATTTCGAATAATCAGGGGGTTGCGGGTGTTCACTGCAGTGCAACTTTGGTTGCGGAAAACGCACAAAGTGACGGCATATGGTGGAAATTCAGGCGAGAATCACCAAGCCGGAGGAGTAATCCGTCTAAATAAGCGCGTTACGGGTGAGTGGGGCGCTATGTGTTGGGGCGATCAGCAGCGGCTGTAGATCATGCCCCAGAAATTGCGGTTGGGCATGGGGTCGGTGGCGGCTGATTGGGTCAGGTAACGCCCCCCAAGGCTATAGGCCTCCCTTTCGCCTTGCGCCGGACACTGCCATGTATCCGCCACACCGCTTTGCCATTGGACGTGATGCACCAGTTCATGCAGCAAGACTTCGCGCCAAAGAGGGTTTTCAGTGGGTTGATCAAAAAACTCGGCATCCTGATAGACGCCGGCAGCAAGCAGATAGATCGTCCCGTGCGGCCCGTCACCCGCTGCGTAAAGCGCATTGACCCGTTCATCCACGCCGTCATCAGGCATCAGGTGCGGAACACCGGTATAGAATTCACGCGTCAACGCCTCTGGCGTCAGTTGCAGCACAATCGGGTGTGGCACGTGACCTGTGTTATAGCTGCTGTTGTGATCAATCTACTCCAGCAGGGCATCTATCAACTGCTCCATGAGAGGTCCTTTTGCTCTGATCCTCCCGTGACAACTTTAGATCACATGCGACTAAAGTCGTACCTTGGTGGCGACTAACCTGTCACCACCCATGAGCTTGCTGATTTTTCGGGCAAAGAGCGACGAAACGCCTGCGTCCTGAGCGGTGGCAGCTCAGACGGACTTCTGTTCCCAGCGGCTCGGCGCGCCATTCGCGGCTGGCACGACAATAGCTCCAAGGCAACGGCATGCTGGCAGGGATGCCTAAACGGCAACCTGCCAATGCAGCGGCATCATCGGGTCAAACACCGTGACCGGGCCGTCACCGGTGTCGATGTGATCGGGATAGGCGACCGGAGCCCCTTTGGTCAAAGTGATCGTGCTTTCATTCGCGGGCAGACTATAGAACTTTGGGCCATTCAGGCTGGTAAAGCTCTCAAGTCGGTCCAAAGCCCCATCCTGTTCGAACACCTCGGCCAGAATGGACATCGTGTTGGTCGCGGTAAAGCAGCCCGCGCAACCACAGGGCAGCAGCTTGTTCGCATCAGTATGCGGCGCGCTGTCTGTGCCAAGGAAAAAGGTCGGATCGCCACTGGTCGCGGCACGGCGCAGGGCAAGGCGGTGTTCCTCGCGCTTGGCCACGGGAAGGCAGTAATAATGCGGTTTGATCCCACCGGCGAGGATATGGTTGCGGTTGATCACAAGGTGATGCGTCGTGATTGTGGCGCCCAGTTCCGGCCCACCTTCGGCGGCATATTCGACACCCTGCATGGTCGTGATGTGCTCCATCACCACCCTAAGGCCCGGCGTTGCACGGCGGATTGGATCAAGCACCCGTTCAATGAACACCGCCTCACGATCGAAAATGTCGATGTCGCTGTCCACCACCTCGCCATGCACACAAAGGGGACAGCCGATCTCGGCCATCTTTTCCAGAACCGGGCGAACCTTGTCGAAATTGGCCACACCTGAGGCTGAATTCGTGGTGGCGCCCGCCGGATAAAGTTTGACCGCTGTGATCAGCCCGCTCGCATAGGCGCGTGCCAAATCGTCGGGGTCGGTCTCTTCGGTCAGATACAGCGTCATCAGCGGTGTAAACTGTGACCCTTCAGGCAAAGCTGCCATGATCCGGTCGCGATAGGCGGCCGCATCTGCCGCCGTGACAACAGGTGGCACAAGGTTCGGCATGATGATCGCACGGGCGAAATGGCGTGCGGTTTCAGGGGCCACGGCACGCAGCATTGCGCCATCGCGCAGGTGCAGGTGCCAGTCATCGGGCGTGCGAAGGGTCAGCGTGTCTGTCATGCCAGTCGCCTAGCACGCTCGAGGCGTCTATTCTAGGGTCCAGTTCCTAGTCGATCCCGTCTTCCACGGTGGCGTTGGCTTGGCGATAGGCCTTGAGCTTGCGACGATATCGTGGAGCACCGAACTGGTTGACGATATAGGCGCAGACCGCCTCTGCCAGATGCGGGCGGTCCTGAGATTCGAGTGTTGCAAACAGTTTCTTGCAATACAGCGCATGTGACCGGCGGTGTCGGTAAAGCTTGGCGAAAAGCGCAGTGTCGAGCGTTCCGTTCGCAGCCGCTGTCACAAGCGGTTCGATCACACCCATCTGGGTCAGGCTCTGCTGCATACCGCCACCCAGATGCCGCGCCCGGAAACGGGTGACACCCGAGCGTTGAAACAGCGCCGCATGCATCGCACCCAGCCGGTCGGCAGGATCGTAAATGACATAGGCGGCCGAGGCCGCTTCGAGCATATCCGGCGCAAAGCCGTAGCGGTCGGTAAAGTTGCTCCGACGCATGTGGACAAAACGGTCATCCCATTCTGTCAGACGCGGGTCCAGCGTGGCCTGCGGTTCCAGCGCGAAAACTGTGGCGCCGGGGGAGGCAACGGAAAAGGCACAGGCCGCATAGCCACAGGGTCCAGCGCCGAAAAAGATAACCTGTTCAAAATCGTCGAAGAACCCGTCATCGGTCATCTGGTCGAAGAACCCGTAAATCTCGCCTTCGCGAAACCATGTATCGCGGTTGCTGATCACGGTCAGGCAGGACCAATCATTGGCCTTGGCCAAGTCAAATCCGATTGGGCGCGCATCTTCGGACAGCGACTGAATCGCGGGCAGGGATTCAAAAGTGACCAGCAACGTGTCGCCTTTTTCGATAAAGGCCGCGTTGTGACGAGGGCCAAGAGGTTCGAAAAACCCACAGGTCTCGCCGATATCCCGCATCTCCTCCAGCCACTGAGCCGGGCTCAGATCGCTTAGGGAAAGTGTATACGGATCGCTTGCGTCCTGCATGGTCCACATGTCCTCATTGTCGCGCGCCTGTTGACAGGTCTGTGTTTGACTTAGGGATTAATCAAGAATTTGGGCAGAATTGAGCCAAAATGCAGGGGAGACTATGAAGTTTCTTCATCCGCCAGGGCCCCGGCTTGGGCAAACCGTGCAAGGTTCTGTGCGATTGTGTCCGGCAATGGCTGTGACGGTGGCGTCATCAGCAACCGCCCGTATAGGTCTCGGAATATGTCCTGCTCCAAAAGCCGTTCGAATCGCGCCTTGCGCCATGCTGTGGCACTGTCATGCAAGTCTGCAAGCACCGGGTCTGCCGCAAGGTCGGCCCGAATGGGCGCGGCCCGATCCCATAGATCAATCGCCGAGTGATCCTCTTCGGTGTTGAGGTTCCGCTCCACCCAGTAATCCAGCCCAAGTCGGTCTGAACTGTGGACGGCGCGGCCCCGATCAGCCTTGAGCACATAGCTTTCCACCGATCCAAGCGGATAATGATTGAGCTGCACCAACCCATGTTGCGGCATCCGGTAATCCGAGAAAATCCGCCCCGCCGCCATCTCGGGCGGCAGCGCACGGCCGTCCCCATCAAACCAGCGCGCCTCGGCAAGCCGTTCCTCCACCGGATTGCGCGGGCGGTGCACCCCAAGGTTTCGGTACGTCCGGTCATTGCGATAGAGCGTCTTGAACATTGCTGCTCGCCACGGCCAAAGCAGCGGGCGTGGGCCTGCGTGGGTGAATTGCAAAGGCACCGGTTGGTCTTTGTAGTCCACTACTCCCGCATTGCCGAAATTGCGCCAGGTCAGCGTGATCGCCGTGGCGTCCGGAAGGGCGCTGATCAACGCGGGCAGGGTGCGGTCGCCCACATGCACAGTGACGAATTCGTCGATGTCCAGCGCCACCAGCCAGTCGGCCCGCTTCACCGCGTCCGCCTTGCCGGCCAGTTTCAATCCGCTGAATTGGATGCCCCCTTTGCCAAAGGGCGGCGCGTTGCGGATGTGGGTCAGCCACCCCAACGTCTCCAGCCGGTCCAGCACAAGGTCGGTGCCATCGTCGCAGTCGTTCGACACGACAACGAAATCCGTGATGCCGATGCTGCGGTGCCAGGCCAGCCAATCGAGCAGAAACGCCGCCTCGTTGCGGACACACAGAACGGCGGTGATGGACACGGGGAACAGGGGCCTTGGCTTAGGAAAATCAACCGTCTAACTGTGTCAGGTCGCGCTGAAGGCGTCAATTCCGGCCCGTCACGTGCGACCTTGGCGCTATTGACCCCGGGGGCACCCACAGGGCAGCAAGACCTGTGACAAAGGAGCACCTCATGCAGACACCTGAAAGTATCGACGCCGTTCAAACCATGCTGGCCGACACCGGCTATGTCTGCGGACGGGCGCTGGCCACGGTGGTGTTTTTGTCCCTTAAGCTGGGCCGCCCCTTGTTTCTGGAAGGCGAGGCCGGCGTCGGCAAGACCGAGATCGCCAAGGCGCTGGCCGCCTCGCTGGGCCGCAAGCTGATCCGCCTGCAATGCTACGAAGGGCTGGATGCCTCCAGCGCCGTCTACGAATGGAACTTCCCTGCCCAGATGATCGCGATCCGCACCGCCGAAGCATCGGGCAATGCGGACCGCGAGATGCTGCAGCGAGAATTGTTCAGCCCGGATTTCCTTGTCGAACGCCCCTTGCTCGAGGCGATGCGCCCGGATGAGAACGGCGCGCCTGTGCTCTTGATCGACGAGCTGGACCGCACCGATGAGCCGTTTGAGGCATTCCTGCTCGAAGCATTGTCCGACTTTCAGGTCACGATCCCGGAGCTCGGCACAATCAAGGCGCCAGAGCCTCCGATCGTGATCCTGACTTCCAATCGCACGCGCGAGGTGCACGACGCTCTCAAGCGCCGTTGCCTTTATCACTGGGTCGACTATCCCGATTTCAACCGAGAATTGGAAATCCTGAACGCCCGCGCCCCAGAAGCTGCCGCCACGCTCAGTCGCGAAATCGTCGCCTTTGTCCAGCGCCTGCGCACCGAGGACATCTTCAAGAAACCGGGCGTGGCCGAAACCATCGACTGGGCCAAATGCCTCTTGGCGCTCGACGTGATCGACCTCTCGCCAGAAGTGATCTCGGATACGCTGGGTGCGATCCTAAAATATCAGGACGACATCCAGAAACTGCAAGGTTCCGAGGCCAAACGCCTGCTTGATGAAGCTAAGGCGTCTCTCGAACCGGCATGATGCTTCTTCTTTTTCCAAATATGCCGGGGGTCCGGGGGCAGCGCCCCCGGGTCGGCCACGTAATGGCCGAATACATCCCTCTCGAACTGCCCGACGACCCGCGTCTGGCGCAGAACATCATCCATTTCGCCCGTGCCCTGCGCCGCGCTGGGCTTCCCATCGGCCCGGGCCGGGTGATCGACGCGATACGGGCTGTCGAAGCGGCGGGTTTCACCGAACGGATGGACTTCTTCTGGACCCTTCACGCCTGTTTCGTGAACCGCCCTGAACATCGCGTGATCTATGCGCAGGTCTTCCGCCTTTACTGGCGCGACCCGCGCTATCTGGAACACATGATGTCCTTCATGCTGCCCGCGATCCGGGGGGTGCAGGAGGAAAAATCAGCCGCTTCAGGCGAAAAGCGTGCGGCACAAGCGCTGTTGGATGATCTTTTGCCCGACGTGCCTGAAAACGAACAATCCGAAGAAGGCACCGAGATCGAGATCAAGTCAACACTCACCATGTCGGCTGAGGAAAAGCTGCGGACGCTGGATTTCGAACAGATGAGCACTGCCGAAGTGGCGGAGGCGAAAAGGATGCTGGCTCGCCTAAGTCTACCAGTGAAGCCTATCCCGTCGCGGCGCGGCAAGGCGTCAGTGTTGGGCAAGCAGGCGGACTACCGGCGTACTTTGATGAAATCCATGCGGCAAGGCGGCGAGATCCGCACCATCGCCCGCAAAACACCGCGCCCGCGCTGGCCCAATCTGGTGGTGCTCTGCGATATCTCCGGGTCGATGAGCCAGTATTCCCGCATGGTGCTGCATTTCCTGCACGCCGTTGCCAACGAGAAAGGTGCAGGCTGGGCCAAGGTGCATGCCTTCACCTTCGGGACCCGCCTGACGAATATCTCCCGACACCTTGCGACCCGCGATGTAGACGCAGCGCTCAATGCTGCCGGCGCCGAGGCGCAGGATTGGGAAGGCGGCACGCGGATCGGTCAGTGCCTGCACGCCTTCAACCGCGACTGGTCGCGCCGGGTGATGGGGCAGGGCGCGGTGGTGCTTCTCATCACCGACGGTCTGGACCGCGACGATGCGGGAGCGTTGGAGAAAGAGATGGAGCGCCTGCACCTGTCCTCGCGCCGTCTGATCTGGCTGAACCCGCTCTTGCGCTGGGACGGGTTTGCGCCCAGGGCTACCGGAATTCGCGCGATGCTGCCGCATGTGGACAGCTTTCGTGCGGGTCACTCGATCCAGTCCCTAGAAGAACTTGCGGCGGCGATTTCACGCCCGGACGATCCGGGTGAAAAAGCCCGTCTGATGAATATGCTTTAGGGGCAGGGCGGCTTTCCGTCGACGGAAAGCACACACGCGTTCACGCGTGTGCCGCCTAACCTACCTGCTGGTGCACTTCGATCACGTTGCCTTCGGGGTCTTGGAAGAACACCTGATGCCATTCCTTGGCAAAGGCAGTGCCGTAATCGGAATAAGGGATGCCCTGTTCGTCGAGAATGGCCAAAAACGCCGCCAGATCATCGGTGCGAAACGCGATATGGCCCCGGTCGATCGGGTTGATGACCTGACCATTTTTGAAAGCCACGGTCAGGTCCCGCTCTGCCAGATGGAACTGCATCTGACCATCCGTGGCAAAGCGAATTTTGCCATCAAACCCGCGATCCCCGGTCGCTTCGGTGCGCGGGAAATTTTCTTGTGGAACATCTCCCAGACCCAGAACGCGGGTGTAGAAGTCGTGCATCTTGTCCACGTCTTTCGAGACGTAATTGACGTGATGGAATTCGAGCTTCATATCCCCTCCCGGCTTGCCATGGCGTCAGGCGAAATGCCCGGCAAATGCGCCCGCATGCAGGGCCTTCAATTCAGCCAGAGCAGCATCCGATCCACCCAACTTCACCGTGTCCCTGGTGAAACGACCCACAGTTGTAATGGGCACACCGGCCTGACCTGCTGCGACAAACAGCGCTTCAGCCTGATCGAAATTGCAGGCGACAAGGTAACGCCCCTGATCCTCACCAAAGAGCTTTGCTTGATCGGTCTCGTCGATCACCACGCCCACGCCCGACCCGCTGGCCATCTCAAAGGCGGCGAGCGCAAGGCCACCGTCAGACAGATCGGTACAGGCCTTGATCAAATCGCGGTTTGCGCGGATGAAATCGCCGTTGCGACGCTCGGCAATCAGATCGACCGCAGGCGCATCGCCATCTTCGCGGTTGAACACTTCGCAAAGCAGCGCGGACTGACCCAGATGGCCTTGGGTGTCGCCCACAACCAAAGCGACGTGTCCGTCGCGCGCTCGGCCCAAAATCGGCTCTTCACCGGCAGCGATCAAACCCACCGCTCCAATCGTCGGTGTCGGGAGGATGCCCTGACCATCGGTTTCGTTGTAGAGTGATACGTTTCCGGACACGATGGGCATGTCCAGCGCTTCGCAGGCGCGGCCGATGCCTTGAAGTGCTCCAACAAACTGGCCCATGATCTCGGGCTTTTCGGGGTTTCCGAAATTCAGATTGTCTGTGGTTGCCAGTGGCTTGGCCCCTACGGCGCACAGGTTTCTGAATGCTTCGGCCACCGCCTGCTTGCCACCTTCGACCGGGTTCGCTTTGACGTAGCGCGGGGTCACGTCCGAGGTGAAGGCCAGCATCTTGTCCGTGCCATGTACGCGGATCACACCTGCACCCCAGCCTGGGCCTTCAACCGTGTCGGCCATGACCATACTGTCGTATTGTTCGAACGCCCAATTGCGGGCGCAGTAGTTTGGGCTGCCAATCAACGCCTTCAATGCGTCGATGGGGTCAAGAGCGGGCACATCTTCCATCGCAGCAGGGGCCTCGGAAGGCACCCAGGGACGGTCGTATTCGGGGGCAGAGGACGACAGGCGCGACAGCGGCAGATCGGCTTTGACCTCGCCATTGTGTACGATCAGGAAGCGGTCTTCTGCGATGGTTTCGCCAACGATGGCAAAGTCCAGATCCCATTTCTCGAATACCGCACGGGCCTCGGATTCTTTCGACGGGTCCAAGACCATCAGCATCCGTTCCTGCGATTCGGACAGCATCATCTCGTAGGCGGTCATGTTCGCCTCGCGCTGGGGCACCTTTTCGAGATCAAGTCGGATGCCCAGCTTGCCCTTGTCGCCCATTTCAACGGCAGAGCAGGTGAGGCCTGCGGCCCCCATATCCTGAATCGAGATCACCGCACCTGTTTGCATCAGCTCAAGGCAGGCCTCCATCAGGCGCTTTTCGGTGAACGGATCGCCAACCTGTACGGTGGGGCGCTTTTCTTCGATGCTGTCGTCGAATTCAGCCGAAGCCATGGTCGCCCCGCCGACACCATCACGTCCGGTTTTTGCACCGAGATAGACAACTGGACGGCCGACGCCGCTGGCCGTCGAATAGAAAATTTTGTCGGCATCCGCGAGACCCGCCGCAAAGGCGTTCACAAGGCAGTTGCCATTATAGGCGCGGTGAAATCGTACCTCGCCGCCCACGGTGGGGACGCCGAAACAGTTGCCATACCCGCCAACGCCTTCGACCACACCGTGCACCAGCTGGCGCGTCTTGGGGTGGTCTCTTTCCCCAAAGCTCAGCGCGTTCATCGCCGCAATGGGACGCGCGCCCATGGTGAACACGTCACGAAGGATACCGCCAACCCCGGTCGCTGCCCCTTGGTACGGTTCGATATAAGATGGGTGGTTGTGGCTCTCCATCTTGAAGACCACCGCCTGACCGTCGCCAATATCCACCACACCCGCGTTTTCGCCGGGGCCGCAAATCACCTGTGGGCCGGTGGTGGGCAGGGTGCGCAGCCATTTTTTCGAAGACTTGTAGGAACAATGCTCGTTCCACATGGCGGAAAAGATGCCCAGTTCCGTGAATGTGGGTTCGCGGTTCATGATCCGCAGAATCTCGGCGTATTCGTCGGCATTGATGCCGTGGGCAGAGATGATGTCTTCGGTGATGGCTGGGTCTTGCATGCGGATGTCCCCGTGGGTTGCGCAGATGGCGGCGGTTTAGGCGAAACCGTGCGGCGTGAAAAGCCCCGGCGCGGATTCGGGCGCGGTTGTGCGAGTTCTGCGAGCGAGGTTGGGGGGCGGCCCCCGCCCGTGTCTTAGTCCGGTCGGGCAGCGTTACGTTCGTAACTGCTCAGGACGCGGGGCGCGATGATCGGTGTGCCGTTCTTGTCAAAGAACGGAGAGGTGCGATTGCCGCCGGGAAGTCGGGCACGGAGAATGCGGCCCATGATTGATAGGTGCGCCGCAAGAACGCCGGTTTCCTTGATATGGTTTGCTTTGCCCACGGTGTTCACAAGAGCCTTGATCGGCCCGTAGCCGTCGACGCCGGGCGGCAGGATCGCACCGACAAAAGGCAGGCTCGGGGTGGGGAGCGTGTTGGCGATCGGTGTCCCGCAGCACCCGGCATGCCAGCGCAGCAGTCCTTTGGGTCCAAGCCTGAGAACGGCAAGGTGGTCGCGCCCCTCAAGGAATTCGAAATGCGCAGGCAGGGTTTGAAAGATCTCGGTGCCGCCATCGGAATCAAGCCGGGTGATCTGGTGTTTGAGAAACCGAGCTGCGGTCTGGCAGTCTTCACAATAGCAGACCAGATGAGTGCCGTGAGCCTTTTGTGCGATCCGCCAGCGCATCTTACCGCAGACACAGCTGTGCGTTCTGTCATCGGTCATATGATCCACCTCTCGGAAAAATTGCAAAAAAAAGACCGAGCATAAGCTCGGCCGAAGTCCAACAGGGAGGTATGAAGATGATGCGCAATTCAGCGTTCCATCTCATATGTGCTAAATATGTCAGCGCTCCGTTACATGGCAAGAGGGATAGCCTAGAACATATGTCATTCCCGCTATGCGTGAGGCGCATGGGTCACACTTCAGTGGATGCCCCAGCTTCCAGTGCCTTGCGGGTCTGGCGGTGGGCGAAAATCTCTTCCTGCACGAAATCCCGGAAGGCCGCGATCCGTTTGGACTGCCGAAGCTCCTCAGGATAAGCAAGGAAAACAGGCACTTCCGCCGATTCCACGTCAACCAATACGCGTTTGACGGTTGGAAAGTCCTCGATGATGTAGTCGGGCAAAACGCCAATACCCAAGCCCGACAGGACCGATTGCAGCACGCCGAAGTAGTTGTTCACCGTTAGGGTCGACTTGATGTCATAGGCCAACAACTGTTGCACCATGATCATCCCCGCACTCACCTGTGCGGCGCGGGGATTCTGGCAAATGAGCCGGTGCTTGGCCATGTCCTCGATTGTTGCTGGGGTCCCGTTCTGGGCCAGATATTCAGGCGACGCATAAAGCCGCATGCGGATCGACATCAGTTTCTTGCGGATCAGGTCGGCCTGGCTTGGTTCCTTCATGCGCACAGCGACATCCGCCTCGCGCATCGGCAGGTCAAGAACGCGCTCTTCCAGCATCAGGTCGATGTTCAGATCGGGGTATTTCTCGTAAAGTTTGGGCAGGCGCGGAGCGAGCCAAAGTGACCCGAAGCCAATTGTGGTGGTCACCCGCAATTCGCCGAACACTTCTTCTTCGCTGTCGCGGATGCGTGCAGTGGCGGCTTCGATCCGTTTGTTCATGGAGCGCGTCGCGTCGAACAGCAATTCTCCCTGCTCGGTAAGAATCAGTCCCCGTGCATGACGATGAAACAGCACCGTATTTAGCGATTCCTCAAGCGCCCGAACCTGCCGGGACACCGCAGATTGCGACAGGTGCAGCGTGTCCCCCGCATGGGTCAGACTGCCTGCATCAGCCACCGCGTGAAATATTCTGAGTTTGTCCCAGTCCATGAGATACACTTTCAATCGTTAAACGTGGTTTACATGACACAATGCAATATATGAACGACAACTTTCCCCGACACTGAATTTTCGGAAGAATTTTCTAGCAAGGTCAGCATTTATGACCTAAATTTGTGCTAATATATGGGCACATTTCACGCAGGGAGGCGTCAAATGACCAAAGCCGAGATCACTCTGAACGACCGCTTCGATTTGGCGAAATCGCCGGTACTTCTGAATGGCACTCAGGCGCTTGTGCGCTTGATGCTGATGCAGAAGGCGCGCGATGTTGCGACCGGGCTGAACACGGCGGGCTATGTCACAGGCTATCGCGGTTCGCCGCTGGGTGCTGTGGACATGCAGATGCACCGTGCAGAAAAGTTCCTCAAATCCGCCGATGTCACGTTCAAGGAGGGTCTGAACGAAGACCTTGCTGTAACTGCACTCTGGGGCAGCCAGCAGGCCGAGTTGCGCGGCGAAGGGCGCTATGACGGCGTGTTCGGCCTTTGGTACGGCAAGGGGCCAGGGGTCGACAGGTCCGGCGACGCGATGAAACATGCCAACATGGCGGGCACTGCGCCTCATGGCGGTGTGCTGATGGCGATGGGCGACGACCACACAGGCGAATCTTCGACCGTTCTGCACCAGTCGGAATGGGCGATGATCGACGCCTATATGCCCGTGGTGTCGCCTGCGGGTGTGCAGGAAATCCTTGATTACGGTCTCTATGGGTTTGCCCTGTCACGGTTTTCCGGCCTGTGGGTGGGTCTGAAGACAACGAAGGACACGGTCGAAGTGACGTCTGTTGTCGATGGCCGCCCCGACCGGCTGTCTTTCGTCACACCGCAATTCGATATGCCTGATGGTGGCCTGAACATCCGCTTGGTCGACACACCCCACGCGCAGGAAGCACGGATGATCGACCACAAACGCTTCGCGGCCGAGGCGTTTTCACATGCCAACAAGATGGACAAACGTGTCTGGGGCAAACCAGGTGCAAAGATCGGGTTCGTGGCAGCGGGCAAGAACTGGCTGGATCTGGTGCATGCGTTGTCGCTGCTGGGCATCGACGCGGACGAGGCCGAACGGCTGGGCATCACCACCTATAAGGTGGGGCAGACATGGCCGCTCGACATGCGGGGTTTCCACGACTGGGCCGAAGGGCTGGACCTGATCGTGGTGGTCGAGGAAAAGCGCAAGTTGATCGAGGTGCAGATCAAGGAGGCGATTTTTGATGACCGGCATGGACGTCGCGTCTGGGGCTGGCACAAAGGCGGCGGGGCCGGGTCGATGCACGGACCCGAACTCTTCCCGACACGCGGGGCGTTGGACCCGATCCTGATTGCCGAAAAGCTGGGCGAGATCCTGATCGACGAGGGGCGCGACACAGACCGCATCAAGGCCGGTATGCAAGCCATTGATGAGGCGAAGAAAGCGGATAACGCGGAAGAAATCGCAGCGCGTCTGCCGTATTTCTGTTCGGGTTGTCCGCACAACTCCTCTACCAAGGTGCCCGAGGGCAGTCGCGCCTATGCCGGGATCGGCTGTCACTACATGGTTCAGTGGATGGACCGCGAAACCTTGGGCTTCACCCATATGGGGGCAGAGGGGGCGAACTGGATCGGAGAATCGCTGTTCTCCAAAACTCCCCATGTGTTCCAGAACATCGGCGATGGCACCTACAACCACTCAGGGGTGCAGGCGATCCGCGCGGCCATCGCAGCGGGGACCACGATCACCTACAAAATCCTCTACAACGATGCCGTTGCCATGACGGGCGGTCAGAAAAATGATGGCGGATTGTCACCCCAGCAGATCGCGTCGGAACTGACCGCGATGGGGGTCAAGCATCTGGCCGTCGTCTATGACGAGAAAGAGGATGTAGACCTCAAATCCTTCCCGCAAGGCATTGAATTCGCAGAACGCGCCGATTTGCAAACCGTACAGGCAAAGTTTGCAAAGACGACCGGCGTCAGCGCCATTGTCTACGTCCAAACCTGTGCCGCCGAGAAACGCCGCCGCCGTAAACGCGGGCAGTTTCCCGACCCCGATAAGCGCGTGTTCATCAACACCGATGTCTGCGAAGGCTGCGGCGATTGTGGGGTGCAGTCGAATTGCGTGTCCATCGTGCCCAAGGAAACCGAATTGGGCCGCAAGCGGGCGATAGATCAGTCGTCCTGCAACAAGGATTTTTCGTGCGTCAAAGGGTTTTGCCCGTCTTTCGTGACGCTTGAAGGTGCGCAGGTGAAAAAGGCAGCAACCACATCGCTTGACTTGCCGGACCTGCCGCAGCCCGAATTGCCAAAGATTGACGGCACATGGAACGTGGTCGTCACCGGAGTAGGCGGCACAGGCGTTGTCACCATCGGGGCAGTGCTGGCGCAAGCGGCGCAGATCGACGGCAAGGGTGCCGGGATGATGGAGATGGCTGGCCTTGCTCAGAAGGGCGGCGCGGTACACATCCACCTGCGGCTTGCCAACACCCCCGAAGACATCAGTGCCATTCGCGTGGCGACAGGTGAGGCTGACGCCCTGATTGGCGGTGATCTGGTGGTCAGCGCAGGGGCCAAGACGCTGGGTCTGATGCGCACAGGCCGCACGGGTGGTGTGGTGAACAGCCACGAGATCATCACCGGGGACTTTACCCGCAATACGGAATTTGCGTTGCCGACTGATCGGTTGACCGTCTCGCTTCAGGCGCGGCTGCGGGACAAGCTCGACCTTTTCGATGCGTCCGAATTGGCCAAAGCAACCTTGGGGGACTCGATCTTCTCAAACATGATGATCCTCGGTGCCGCATGGCAGCGCGGGCTGGTGCCGCTGACCTATGACGCCATCGTGCAAGCCATCGGATTGAACGGCGCGGCCGCCGAAAAGAACATCCGCGCCTTCGACATTGGGCGCTGGGCGGTGCTGCATCCAGACGAAGCGGCACGCGTTGCCGAACCCAAGGTGATCGCGCTGCCAAAAACGCTTGATGAAAAGATCGCCTATAGATTTGACCATTTGGTAAAATACCAAAGCACGCGCTATGCAAAACGCTACCGTAAGCTGGTGTACGGTATTGCCGACCCCCGACTGAAAGAGGCGGTGGCCAAGGGCTATCACAAGCTTTTGGCTTATAAGGACGAGTACGAAGTCTCGCGCCTACACCTCGAAACCCGTGCCAAAGCGGAGGAGCAGTTTGGTGGAGATTTCAAGATGTCCTTCCACCTTGCTCCGCCAATGCTGACCAAGACCGGACCTGACGGACGGCCCATGAAAAAGCAATATGGCGAGGGGATGCTGCGCGGCTTTGGCCTTCTGGCGAAACTCAAGATGCTGCGTGGTACGCCGTTCGACCCGTTCGGGCGCACCGAGGAACGCCGCATGGAGCGCGCGCTGATCAAGCAATACGAGGCTGACATGAACGAATGGTTGCCCAAAGCCAAGCCCGAGACGATGGACGCGCTTGTGGCTTTGGCCGAATTGCCCTTGCAGATCCGCGGCTTTGGCCCGGTCAAACACGCCAACGCCGCCAAAGCCGAGAAGCGCCGCGAAGAATTGCTGGCCGTGTTGCGGTCTGGCGGGGCAGGTCTCAAACAGGCCGCCGAGTGATGCGTCATATGGCCGTTAAGGAACTGTTACATCTTTGCGGGTAAATCAGAGCGCGCTAGCAGGGCGCGATCCAACGTATTCGGAGCTTGATTGGTGACGTCTTCCGCCGCCCGCGACATATCCTACTCGTACTCCGCCCGCTCCAAACCGGGACGCGCGATGATCCGCCTGATGGAAAACGCGACAGGCCGCCTGACGCTGATCAAACGTGCGGCAGGCTATCAGGACGAAGTCGCGCAAGGCCGCGATTTCTGGGAGGTCATGGTTGATCGCTATGGCCTCAGCCTTGATGTGGTAGGCGGGTCGCTGGACAACATCCCGCGCACCGGTCCGCTGATGGTGATCGCCAACCATCCGTACGGCATTCTTGACGGGCTGATCCTAGGCCACATCCTGTCAGTCACGCGTGGCGATTTCCGCATTCTTGCGCACAAGATTTTCCGCAAGGCGGCTGATCTTGACCGCGTCATTCTGCCGGTCAATTTCGACGAAACCAAAGAAGCCATCGCGCAGAACATCGATACCCGCAAGGTGGCGCTGGATTATTTGCGCGAGGATGGCTGCGTTGGGGTATTTCCCGGCGGCACAGTGTCCACCGCCGTGACACCCTTTGCCAAACCTATGGATCCCGGCTGGCGTGGGTTCACTGCCCGCATGATTGCCAAATCCAACGCCACCGTCGTGCCAATCTATTTCGACGGTCACACCAGCCGCCTTTTCCAGATGGCCAGTCATCTGCATAGCACGCTGCGCATGGGATTGTTGATCAAGGAATTCCGCAAACGCGTCGACACGCCTGTCCGCATCGTCATCGGGGCGCCGATCCCAGCGCATGAAATTGACAGCCGCAAAAAAGACGCGCGAGAGCTGATGGATTTTCTGCGCAAAGCCACGTATGAGCTGTCTCCAACGCCGTATACATCTTACGACTACGGCTTTGAGTTTGAAGAGCGGCACCGGGTGCGCGATTAACGCCACCCCTTGCCGAGTGCGCGAGGGCGACATGGCGGTAGGCGTATTTGACAGCGGTCTGGGTGGGCTGACGGTGCTGGATGCAGTGTCCAAGCGGCTGCCTGACGTGCCGTTCGTGTATCTGGGTGACAACAAACACGCGCCTTACGGCGTGCGCGATGCCGACGATGTCTACACCCTGACCTGTGCTGCGACCGAACGGCTGTGGGACGCAGGCTGCGATTTGGTGATTCTGGCCTGCAACACCGCCTCTGCGGCGGCGCTCCGGCGGATGCAGGAAAGCTGGATTCCGCGCGAAAAGCGCGTGTTGGGTGTGTTTGTGCCCCTGATCGAAGCGCTGACCGAACGGCAATGGGGTGACAATTCCCCGCCGCGCGAAGTGGCGGTGCAGCATGTGGCGCTGTTCGCCACTCCCGCAACAGTACGTAGCCGCGCTTTCCAGCGGGAATTGGCGTTCCGCGCCATCGGAGTCGATGTCGAGGCGCAGGCCTGCGGTGGGCTGGTGGATGCCATTGAAGAGGGCGATATGATTTTGGCCGAAGCGCTGGTGCGGTCCCATGTGGATGCGCTCAAGCGCAAGATGCCGACCCCGCAAGCGGCCATTTTGGGGTGTACGCATTATCCGCTGATGCAGGAGATCTTTCAGGATGCGCTGGGGCCAGAGGTCGCTGTCTACAGTCAGGCCAATCTGGTGGCGGAATCCCTCGCCGATTACCTTGTCCGGCACCCCAACATGATGGGGAAGGGCGAGGCGTCGATGTTTCTGACCACGGGCGATGCAAAGCGGGTGTCGGATCACGCAACGCAATTCCTGCGACGACGAATCCAGTTCGAGGCCGCCTGAGCCTTTTTGCCCACGTTTTATCTTACCATTCGTCACGGGGAGTGACCCAATGACCTGTAAAATCGCCATCATCGGCGCAAGCGGCTATACCGGAGCTGAACTGCTGCGCCTCATCGCCACCCATCCTGATATGGAGATCGCCGCTTTGGCCGCGAATTCCAAGGCGGGCCAGACCATCGCGCAGGTGTTTCCGTTCTTGCGCCACCTTGATCTGCCAAAGCTTGTGACATGGGAAGAGATTGATTTCTCGGGCATTGATCTTTGCTTTTGCGCGCTTCCGCACAAGACCAGCCAAGAGGTAATTTCAAAGCTGCCGACGCATCTCAAGATCGTCGATCTATCGGCGGATTTCCGGCTGCGCGATCCTGCGGCGTATGAAAAATGGTACGGCAACCCGCATGCCGCAACCGACATGCAGAAAGAGGCCGTCTACGGCCTGACCGAGTTCTACCGTGATGCCATCCGTGATGCGCGGTTGGTGGCGGGCACCGGGTGCAATGCAGCCACGGGGCAATACATCCTGCGGCCATTGATTTCGGACAAGGTGATTGGCTTCAAGGACATCATCCTCGACCTGAAATGCGCGGTCTCCGGTGCGGGTCGGTCGCTCAAGGAAAACCTGCTGCATGCGGAACTGTCCGAGGGCACCAATGCCTATGCGGTTGGCGGCACGCATCGGCATCTGGGGGAATTCGATCAGGAATTCAGTGCCTTGGCGGGTGAAGAGGTGTGCGTTCAGTTCACGCCGCACCTTATCCCGGCGAACCGGGGCATCCTTGCCACCTGCTATGTCAGTGGCGATGCACAAGCAATTTATGCGTCGTTGGTCAAAGCCTACGCGGATGAAACCTTTATCGAAGTGCTCCCCTTTGGTCAGACCCCATCGACCCACGATGTGCGTGGATCGAACTTCTGCCATATCGGTGTGACAGGTGACCGGATCGAGGGACGTGCGATCATCGTGGCGGCGCTCGACAACCTAACCAAGGGCTCATCGGGACAGGCGTTGCAGAACGCGAACCTGATGCTGGGGCTGGACGAAACGGCGGGCCTGATGCTCGCGCCATGCTTCCCCTAAGATTATTTGGGTCGCCTCGAGTGCCTTCGTTCGAAGACACTTGGAGCCGTTTGGGTTTGTAAAAACAAAAGCAAACTGCGGCAAATTGATCTGCTGCAGTTTGCGAATGGGTTTTGGGTGTATATATAGTGCCAAAGCCGGTTGGGAGGATGCCATGGCCCTGAAATCGCTGAAGAAACAACGCCGGATTCAGGTGATCGCATTGGCGACGGTCGCTTTGATCCTGTCAACGGCGCTGATCGGTTACGGGATGCGCGATGGCATCAACTTTTTCCGGTCGCCCAGCCAGGTGATCGCAGAGCCGCCCGCACCCAACGAGACCTTCCGCATCGGCGGTCTTGTCACGGAAGGCTCCATTGTCCGCGGGCAGGGCTCGACGGTGTCCTTTAGCGTCACGGATGGTGGTGCGACCGTGCCCGTAATCTATTCGGGTGTGCTGCCGGACCTCTTCACCGAAAACGAAGGCATGGTCGGCACAGGGCGTTATATCAATGGCGTGTTTGAGGCGTCTGAGATTCTGGCCAAACATGACGAAGAATACATGCCCGCCGAAGTGGTAGACGCTTTGAAAGAGCAGGGCATCTACAAAGATCCGAACGCAGGCAGCTAAGCGGGCCTGATCTTCTTCTTTTTATAAATATGCAAAAAAGCCGGGCGTGCAGCGCCCGGCCTGTCGGATTTTCCAAAGGAAAATTCGAAACAGATCAACCGCGCAGAATAGACCGACCTGCATATTCCGCGGTTTCCGCAAGCATTTCTTCGATGCGGATCAATTGGTTGTATTTGGCCAACCGGTCCGATCGCGCCAGCGATCCGGTTTTGATCTGACCGCAATTGGTCGCCACCGCGAGATCTGCAATCGTCGCATCCTCGGTCTCGCCCGAACGGTGCGACATCACGTTGGTGTAGCGCGCGCGGTGGGCCATATCGACCGCCTTGAGTGTTTCGGTCAGAGTGCCGATTTGGTTCACTTTGACCAACATGGAGTTCGCACATCCCCGTGCGATACCGTCTGCCAGACGGACCGGGTTGGTCACAAACAGGTCGTCCCCCACCAGCTGTACCTTGTCGCCCAGCACTTCCGTCAACATCGCCCAGCCATCCCAGTCGTCTTCGGACATGCCGTCTTCGATGGACAGGATCGGGTAGTCGTTGACCAGCGCCTGCAGGTAGGCCACGTTCTCGTCCGAGGTCAGCGTCTTGCCTTCGCCCGCATAGACGTAATTGCCGTCTTTGTAATACTCGGTCGCGGCGCAATCGAGAGCGAGCATGATGTCTTCGCCCGGCGTGTAGCCTGCTTTTTCGATGGATTTCAGAATGAAATCAAGCGCCTCTCGGGTGGAACCCAGTTCGGGCGCAAAGCCGCCTTCGTCGCCAAGTCCGGTGGACAAGCCTTTGGCCGACAGCTCTTTCTTGAGCGTATGGAACACTTCGGACCCCATGCGCACCGCGTCGCGGATGTTTTCCGCAGCCACGGGCATGATCATGAATTCCTGAATGTCGATTGGGTTGTCGGCATGTTCGCCGCCATTGATGATATTCATCATCGGCACAGGCAGCAGACGCGCCGAGGTGCCGCCGACATATCGGAAAAGCGGCTGCGCGGTGAAATCGGCAGCGGCTTTGGCCACGGCAAGGCTGACGCCAAGGATGGCGTTGGCCCCAAGGCGGCCCTTGTTGTCGGTGCCGTCGAGTTCGATCATCGTCATGTCGATGCCGACCTGTTCGGTGGCGTCGAGTCCGACGATCTCATCCGCGATCTCGCCATTCACGGCGGCCACCGCTTCGAGAACGCCTTTGCCCATGTAGCGGCTCTTATCGCCATCGCGCTTTTCCACGGCTTCGTACGCGCCGGTGGACGCACCCGAGGGCACAGCGGCGCGGCCGATGGTGCCGTCTTCCAATGTAACGTCGACTTCGACGGTCGGGTTGCCCCGGCTGTCGAGGATTTCACGGGCGTGGATGTCGATGATGGTGCTCATTGCGCTTGGTCCTAGTAAAGCTGCATTTGAGCGGCGGTATAACAGGGACGGACGCAAAGTAAACTATGTATGATAGCGCTAACGGGAGGGGGCTGCTTTAAGCCGTTCCTGTTCCATCGCCAGTTTGCGCTCACGGTAAAGCGCGTAAAGCCCCGCGCTGAGAATAATGGCTGCGCCGAGGAGCGTCAGGCCATCGGGGCGTTCGCCGAAGATCAGGATGCCAAGGCTCATTGTAAAGATCAGCCTTGTGTAGCGGAAGGGTGACACGATGGCGGCAGGGGCCATGCGCATCGCTTGTGTGACAGCGTAATAGCCAAGCGCGGTGACGATTATCCCGGCGCCCATATGCCACATCGTGATCGCGGTGACATTGGTTGGGGCTTCGGACACAAGTATCAGGCCAAAGCCGATTGGGATGGTGGCGGTAAATCCCCATGTCGCCAAGGAAATCGACGGGATATGTGAGGGCGAGAGCCGTGTGATCAGATCGCGCAAGCCCAATCCGCAGACACCCATCACGGCAAAAAGGGCGGCAGGTGCAAACCCGTCGGTGCCCGGTTTGATCACCAGGAGCATCCCGATGATCCCCACGAGAATGGCCAGCCAGCGGCGCAGCCCCACGGGTTCCTTGAGAAAGACCGCTGCACCCAGCGTGACGACCAGTGGTGCCATCTGCATAATCGCTGCGAACAGCGACAGCGGGATCACCCCGATGGACAGAACAAGTCCAAGCCCGCCCATGATCTCGAGCCCGCTTCGAGCCAGAACCCAAGGGTGAAATGCATCGCGGCTGAGAAGGTTTGCGCCTTGCCATTTGGCAATCAGCATAAAGCAGAGTGTGCCCCCGAGGCTGAGGAGAAACATCACGTAGCCAGGAGAAAAAACCTGTGAAGACAGTTTGATAAACACATCGCTGAGCGCGAGAAGCGCCATTGCGAGGATCATCAGGAGGATGGCGCGCATGGTTTGCATGCGGTTCAGCTACGCCTCTTTTTCATAAGAGGCCAGAGCCCGCTATGCGCGTGTGTCACTTCTTGATCGGCACACCGTAAAGTTCGAGTTTGTGGCCCTTCAGCTTGTAGCCGAGTTTGGCCGCGATCTTTTCCTGAAGCGCCTCGATCTCGGGGTCGACGAATTCGATGACCTTGCCGGTATGCAGGTCAATCAGGTGGTCGTGGTGGTCACGCTCGGCGTCTTCATAACGCGCGCGGCCATCGCCGAAATCGACCTTCTCGAGAATTCCCGCTTCTTCGAACAATTTTACCGTCCGGTAAACTGTCGCGATCGAGATATTCGGATCGCGTCCCGAGGCACGGGCGTAGAGTTCCTCCACATCCGGGTGGTCGGTCGCATCCTCAAGCACCTGTGCGATGGTGCGCCGTTGTTCTGTCAGGCGCAGGCCCTGCGCTTCGCATCGGGAAAGGATGGTTTCGGACATCGCCGGGCCTCTTGTCTTGCTGCGCATTGGTTTACCGAACTGCGCGGATCAATGCCAGAACGCGAAGTCGACTTTTTCACGCTCTGCGGCGGAGGTGCCAGAGATAGGTGGCCAGCGTTGCAACCACAATAGTCCCACCTGTCAGCATGGTTGTCGTGGGGGCTTCGTCGATCACGACCCACACCCAAAGCGGCCCGAGCACGGTCTCCAGCAGCAGCACAAGGCTGACATTGACCGATGCCGTGTGCCGTGAGGCCTCGGACATCAGGTAAAACGAGGCGGGCAACACGATAAAGCTGGCGATCGCGATGGCCCATGTGGTGCCGGATGCCATCTCTTGCGGCGAGGTGATCCCCAAGGCGGTCACTCCCGCAAGCAGCGATCCGGTGCCCACTGCGGTTAGCAGCGGCATGTCAGGGTTGTGGCGCAGCAGAGTGAAGCTGAGCGCAAGGCTGAGCGCCACGCCAAGCCCGCAGACCACACCGATCAATGCGGTTGCGCTGAAGGCGATATCGCTTTTGCCGGACATTGCGATCAGGATGCCCACGCTGACCACGGCGATGGTGATCCATGTCGCGGTGCCCGTGGGGTGACCGTAAAGCACGCGGGACAGGATCGCAGCCCAAATCGGCACTGTCGCCACCGCGATCAGCACCAAGGCTACAGGTGCCAGCGAAATGGCGGGCGCAAACAGCGACGCATTCGCCCATTGTGCCAGTACCAATGTCATCCCGACGCCAGAGGCCAGCCGGGGAAACAGCTGCAACTGGCCGGTGAGCGAGGCTGCGATCAGGAACAGCGATCCCATTGCCAGCCCGCGCCACGCCACGAGGGGTGCCGCTTCGAGGCCGGACAGACGGATCAATAGAGCGTCCGGTGTCAGAATCAGGACACCGAGGCACGCCAGCAAAATGCCTTTCATGGATGTGCGTCAGGTTCAGCTGTAAAGCGGCTGTATCCCCATCTGCATATGCAACGCGTTCACCGTCGGCTGATCCAACTCCATCGCACGCGCCAGCGCGTCAAGGTATTGAGCTTCGGGTTGGGTGTCGAGCCGGATCGCCATCAACGACGCGGAATAGACCTGCGTGCGCAACGGGGCAGGGGTGTCAGCGGCCAACGCATCGACATCTACAGGCGCGGCCAGTTGTTCCTGTACGAAGGCGATGTCTTCAGCATCAGCATCGTCGCCCACAGTGTCGAGAATCTTGGCGCGTTCGGCCTCGTCGATGCCGCCGTCACACTTTGCTGCTTGAATCATTGCACGCAGCATCAGAGCTGCGGTTTCTTCGGCCTGCGGAGCGGCTGCGCCTGATTTTGCAAATTGGTCAAGCATCCCGCCCATGTTCTTGCCGCCCATTGCGGCCATGCCACCGGCTGCCGCCAAAAGCCCGGCAAGACCAGCACCACCGCCGCCACCAAGTTGAGACAGCAGCCCACCTTTGTCGCCTGCGTCCTGACCGGCAGCCCCGCCGCCCATCATCGAAGACAGGTCAAGCCCGCCGGATTGCATCTTTTCCATCATCCCGGCCAGCGGGTTCGATTCACCGGCCCCGCCCATCATCTGGCCCAGCTGCGCCTGAATTTGTGCCATCGGGTTATCGCCGGACACCTGCGCGCCGCCCATCAGCCCGCCAAGGCCTTTGCCCCCCGAAAGCTGATCCACGCCCCGCGCTGTGGCATATCCGATGGCCACTTTGGCCAATGTTCCCATGAGACTCATAATTCTTACTCCCGGCAATCAGGTTGTCTGTGCTGTCTTCAAGATGCCCGATTCGCGAGCGAGATGTGGAAAAACCTTTGTGCTGTGCGGATTTGACTGTGAGCTGCTGGCGCGTTTTCCGCTTGACCCCGCGCGCTGCTGGGTGTCCCTGACGCGGATGGAACGCAAGGATGCAATTGATCTGGGCGGCGCGATGGGCCTTGTGGTCTTCGCAACCGTGTTGGCGTTCAACCAAGTGGTCATCAAGGTTACCAATGATGGGTTTGGTCCGGTCTTTGCCGCGGGGTTGCGATCAGGTTTCGCGCTGCTGGTGCTGGCCCTGTGGCTCTGGGTGCGGGGGCGCAAGCTGGAAGGGTTGCGGCGCACATTCTGGCCGGGCCTTTTGCTGGGTGGTCTGTTCACCATCGAGTTCATTTTCCTGTTCATCGCGTTGGACCTGACCACCGTGTCTCGGGTGTCGATCGTGTTTTATTCGATGCCGGTCTGGTTGGCTCTGATCGCGCATTTCACCTTGCCCGGAGAGACCCTGTCTTGGCGCCGCGTCTTGGGATTGGTCTTGGCCATGGCGGGGGTGATCTGGGCCTTGTTCGACCCGCAGTCGCGACAGGCGGGCAGTCTTTTGGGTGATGGGTTGGCTTTGCTGGCGGCCTTTGCATGGGCTGGAATTGCCCTGACGGTGCGGTTGACGAAGGTGTCGGAGCTGACACCCGAAAGCCAGTTGTTCTGGCAATTGTCCGTGTCTGTCGTTGGACTGTTGGCAGTCGCACCATTGTTTGGAGATCTCTTGCGCGACCCGACGGCGTTGCACATTGCCGGGTTGGGCTTTCAGGCGGTGTTTGTGGCGAGCCTCGGGTTTCTGTTCTGGCTGCGACTGATGACGATCTACCCCGCGTCGGACATTGCGGCGTTCAGTTTCCTGTCACCGGTTCTGTCGGTGGCCATGGGCTGGATGCTGCTGGACGAGCCGGTAGGGCCGGGCTTCATCGGTGCGATGTGCCTTGTCGCGGTGGGGATCGTGCTGATCAACCGGCGGCGCAAGCCTGTGCCTCAAGTGCCGCAGAACGTGGCTTGAACCACCTCTTCGGGGGCAGGCGGGCTACGCAGATCGTCGACATCAGAATTTGCGGCAAAGGGCGTCGCATACGCTGTCATCAGGCGCGCGAAGGGGGCATCGTCGCCGTTGACTGCCGCGGCGATCATCGCTTCGATCTGGTGGTTGCGCGGGATCAGCAGTGGGTTGGCAGCACTCATCCGGCCCAATGGGTCGTCTTCGCTGACGATACGCGCCTGCCATCTGGCCGCCCATGCATCGAAGCCGGTCGGGTCGATGAACTGATCGCGCGCCGTACCTTCCACGAGACCGCGGAACGTATTGGTGAAATCGGTCTCGGCGTTCTGCATCAGGGTCAGCAGGTCACCGATCAGCGCGGCATCCTCTGGTGTTGGCTCAGCGATGCCGATCTTGGCGCCGAAACTGCGCAGCCATTCGGCACGGATCATGTCAGGCATGGTGTGGATTTGCGCGGTGAACGGTTCGACCGATGCTTCGGGGTCGGGCATCAGGTGCAATAGAGCGGTGGCAAGCTGCGCCATGTTCCACACGATGATGTCCGCCTGTGCGGCATAGCTGTAGCGCCCGTACCGGTCGATCGAGGAATAGACGGTTTCCGGGTGGTAGCTGTCCATAAATGCACAGGGGCCATAGTCGATAGTTTCGCCTGAAATGCTGCAATTGTCGGTGTTCATCACGCCGTGGATGAAACCAAGGCTGAGCCATTGCGCCACCAAAGCTGCCTGACGGCGCATCACTGCGTTGAGGAAACTGGCGGGGTCGGGCGCGTCGGGGTAGTGGCGGGCAACGGCATAGTCAAAGAGGGTTTGCAACGCCTTGGTGTCACCACGGGCGGCAAATACCTGAAATGTGCCGACACGCAGGTGGCTTTGCGCCACGCGGGTTAGAACGGCGCCGGGCAGTGGGCGTTCACGCACCACGACTTCGCCCGTCCGTACTGCGGCCAAGGCGCGGGTTGTCGGCACGCCCAGCGCATGCATCGCCTCGCTTACCACGTATTCGCGGAGCACCGGACCCAGCCACGCGCGACCGTCTCCCATGCGGGAAAACGGCGTGCGGCCTGACCCTTTGAGCTGGATGTCCCGGCGGATGCCGTCGGTGCCGATGGTTTCGCCCAGTAAGACCGCCCGACCATCGCCAAGTTGCGGGTTGTATTGGCCGAACTGGTGACCCGCATAAAGCTGCGCCAAGGGTGATGCGCCGTTGGGAATTGCGTTGCCTGCAAACAGCGCTGCGAGGTTCGGATCGTCCAGCCCGTCGATGCCAAGATCGCGGGCAAGCGGTTCGTTGATTGCAATCAGCGTGGGCGCTTTGACCGGTTCCGGTTTCACCCGCGCATAAAAGCTATCGGGCAGGGCGGCGTAACTGTTGTCAAAGGGAATGTGCAGGGTCATGGTGCGGATATAAGCGCTTGTGGTCTGTCTCACCAGCCCCGGCGCATCACAGCTCGCGTGACATATAGGCATAGCCTTCTCGGGTCTCGAATTTGCAGCGCTGATAAAACCGCTTCAAAGTTTCGTTGCCCTGATCCGCTTCGAGGTGCAGCGCCTTGATGCCACCCTCTTTCAGCGCCTTGGACAGACCATTCAGAGCGTCCGAGCCCATACCGCGTTTACGCACCGCACTGCGGACGAACAATTCATCCACGATGGCATCCATGCCGCCGTATTCGACCGACCAGCCGAACGAGACAACGACATAGCCCACAGGTGCACGGCGGGGGTCGATCAGCCAGATCGCGCCGTGGGGACTACCTTCAAGAAGGGGTAGAATGGCGTCGTGCTGATGCTCGGGGGATGTGCCGAAGCCCTGATGTTCGTGGAACGCGGCAACCAAGGGCAGAAGCTTGGGCAGATCCTCGGGAGAGGCCAGATGCAAAGACTTCATAGCCGGCCCAGACGTTCGGTGAGCATAGCAAAAAAGCCGTCAGCGTTGATGTCGCCCATGAAGGTTGCATTCGGCGCGCGATCCGTGACGCCCCACCAGTCGGCAACGGTCATACCCAGCGTCAGGTCGGACCCGGTTTCGATCTCAACATTGATGTGACGACCGGTGAACAGATCAGGCTGGATCAGGTAGGCGGTCACGCATGGATCATGCAACGGCGCGCCTGTGCTGCCGTACTTTTCCTTGTCGAACCGTTCGAAGAAATCCGTCATCTCGGCAACGGCGATGCCGACGGGCGTGCCCAGCGCGCGGAAAGCTGCGTTGCGGTCGGCCGTGACCAGAGCCTTATGGGTGACATCCAGAGGCATCACGGTGATTGGTGCGCCGCAGGCAAAGACGGCCTTGGCGGCTTCGGGGTCGACATAGATGTTGAACTCGGCAGCTGGGGTGATGTTGCCCACTTCGAAATAGGCCCCACCCATCAGCACGATTTCCTGAATTCGATCCGCGATATCGGGTGCGCGTTTCAGCGCGACGGCAATGTTTGTCAGCGGCCCCAGTGGGCAGAGCGTGACCGTGCCTTCTTCCTCGGCGCGGAGGGTTTCGATGATGAAATCAACTGCGTGCTGGTCCTGCAAAGGCATGGTCGGATCTGGCAGGGTCGGGCCGTCTAGACCTGTCTTGCCGTGCACGTGCTCTGCGGTGACCAGCTTTCGCGCTATGGGCGCATCGCAGCCCGCGAAGACCAGGGTCTCGGGCTTTCCTGCCAGTTCGCAGACGATGCGGGCGTTCTTTTCTGTCAGAGGCAGGGGCACGTTTCCGGCCACGGCGGTGATGCCCAGAATCTCCAGATCGTCAGGAGAGGCGAGGGCCAGCAGGATCGCAACTGCGTCGTCCTGACCGGGGTCTGTGTCGATGATGATTTTGCGGGGGGACATCCGGGACTCCTTGCTTGCGGCGGTGGTGACATGCAGGGGGTCCGGGATCAAGCGTGTTGATGCGCACGAGCGGGGCTTTGCCCGTTCTTTCGGCAACGTGATTGCAGCGCGTTCTGGGGGTGTTAGACTGAAGTTCATTAATGCGAAATCAGTTTACATCCGCCTCGTTAGCGCTAACAAGGCGCTGAGCAAAGCAGAATCGGAAGGATCGGGCTATGGTATCCCGCGTTATTCCCGTCGACCCGTTTGACCTTGTGATCTTTGGCGGCACCGGAGATCTGGCACGACGCAAAATCCTGCCCGGCCTGTTCCGGCGCTTCTGCGCAGGGCAAATGCCCGAAGGATCACAGATTATCGGTGCGGCACGGTCCGAGATGACAACGGATGAGTACCGCCAGATGGTGTCTGATGCGGTGGCTGAATTCGGCGGTGGCCTGTCCTGCGAAGCAGGGACGCTGGATGCATTCCTCAACGCGGTGTCCTATGTGACGACAGATGCCAAGGGCGATGGCGGCTGGGTCGAGCTGAATGGCAAGATGCGCGATGACACTGTGCGTGCGTTCTATTTTTCGGTTGGGCCATCGCTGTTCGGTGATCTGGCCGAACGTTTGCACCGTTTCGGGATGGCGACGCCCGAGAGCAGGATCGTGGTGGAAAAGCCGTTTGGCCATGACCTTGAAACAGCGCGGGCGCTGAACGCCACGCTGGCGCAGCATTTTCACGAAACCCAGATTTACCGTATCGACCATTACCTTGGTAAGGAAACGGTACAAAACCTTATGGCTGTCCGGTTCGGCAACATGCTGTTCGAGCCGCTGTGGAATGCCCAATATGTCGATCACATTCAGATCACCGTGGCCGAGACCGTGGGGGTCGGTGGGCGCGGCGGCTATTACGACAAGTCGGGCGCAATGCGGGACATGGTGCAGAACCACTTGATGCAGCTTTTGTGTCTGATCGCGATGGAACCACCCGCCAAGTTCGATCCGGATGCCGTGCGGGACGAAAAGCTCAAGGTGATCCGGGCGCTTGAACCTGTGGACTGGCACCACATCGTGCGGGGCCAGTATGGCGCTGGCGAAAACGGGCCAAGCTACCGGGACGACGTGGAGGATCCCAAGTCGCGCACCGAAAGCTTTATCGCCATGAAGTGCCACATCTCGAACTGGCGCTGGGCTGGCACTCCGTTCTATCTGCGCACCGGCAAACGGCTTAAGGCGCGGGCGTCGGAGATTGCTGTCGTGTTCAAGGACGCGCCCCATTCGATCTTTGGTGCGGATGCTGGACGGCACCGCAATGTGCTGGCGATCCGCTTGCAGCCGAACGAAGGCATGACGCTCGACGTGACGATCAAGGAACCGGGGCCGGGGGGCATGCGCCTTTTGGACGTACCGCTCGATATGAGCTTTGCCGAAGCGCTGGGCCCGGATGCCGAGGAAGCGCCCGACGCCTACGAGCGCCTGATCATGGACGTGATCCGGGGCAATCAAACGCTGTTCATGCGCGGCGACGAGGTCGAGGCGGCATGGGCGTGGACCGACCCCTTGATCGAAGGCTGGCAAGCGCGCAACGATGTGCCCAAGACATACGACCCCGGAAGCTCTGGTCCCGAAGACGCGTTGATGCTGATGCACCGGGACGGGCGGAAATGGCGCGAGGTAAAGGCATGAGTTACGACTTTCAGACCTATCCAGATCGGGAATTGCTGGCGATGGATCTGGCCAATAAGCTGGCTGGTGATTTGCGCACAATCCTGACTCATGAGGAGCGGGTTGTGCTGGCTGTGCCGGGTGGCACCTCGCCAGGGCCGGTGTTCGACGACCTCTGCGCCGCCAATCTCGACTGGAGCCGCGTCGACGTGATGCTGACCGATGAGCGCTGGGTCTCCGAAGACAGCGAACGCTCGAACACGCGGCTGCTTCGTGAGCGCCTTTTGGTGGACCGAGCGGCGGCGGCGCGCTTGTTGCCGCTTTATGTTCCTGCGCATGAACCTGAAGAGGTTCTGGCCGAACTGGAATCGCAGATCGTTGACGAACTGCCTTTGGCGGTGGTTCTGCTGGGCATGGGAACCGACATGCACACAGCGTCGATCTTTCCCGGTGCGGATCAGTTGGACAAGGCGCTTGATACACATGCGCCGATCCTTGTGGCCATGCGGGCACCGGGCGCGCCCGAGCCGCGCATCACGCTCAGTGCGCGGGTTCTGAACGAGGCAATGCGCAAGCATGTGCTGATCTTCGGACAGGACAAGCGCGACGCGCTCGAGGCCGCGCGCGGAAAACTGCCGGAAGACGCGCCGATTAATGCCGTTCTCGACGGCGCAACGGTTCATTGGGCGGAGTGACAGCAATGTGGGATGATCTCAAAGCAGCGGCAGACGTGGGTCGGGACCGCTCGATTCTTGGCCTGTTCGAGGCGGATACAGACCGCGCCGACGCGTTCAGTGTGACCGCGTTGGACCTGCTTTTCGACTATTCCAAGACCCAAATTGACGCGGACACCCGCGATGTGCTGATCCGTCTCGCGCGAGCGGCGGACGTCGAAGCGCGCCGCGATGCGATGTTTGCGGGGGCCAAGATTAACGAGACCGAAGGCCGCGCGGTGCTGCACACTGCGCTGCGCAATCTGGATGGCGATCCGGTGATGGTCGACGGTCAGGATGTGATGCTCGACGTTCTGGACACGCTGAAGCGGATGGAAACCGTCGCGACCGAGGTCCGTGGCTCTGGTATCACCGATGTGGTCAACATCGGCATAGGCGGGTCCGACCTTGGGCCTGCAATGGCGTATCTTGCGCTCGCGCCTTATTGCGACGGGCCGCGCTGTCATTTCGTGTCGAATGTCGACGCCGCCGACATCGCCGATACGTTGCGTGGCTGCGATCCGGAAAAGACGCTGTTCATCGTCGCCTCCAAAACCTTCACCACGATCGAGACCATGACCAACGCCCGCACAGCGCGTGCGTGGTTGCAGGATCACGATGTCTCGACTGATGGTCGCTTCATTGCGCTATCGTCCAATGCCGCAGCCGCAAGCGAATGGGGCATCCCGTCCGAGCGTGTTTTAGGGTTCGAGGATTGGGTCGGTGGGCGCTATTCCATGTGGGGGCCGATTGGTCTGTCGCTGATGATCGCCATTGGGCCAGACGGTTTCAAAGCGTTCCTGCGCGGCGGTCAGGAGATGGACCGTCATTTCTGCTCTGCCGCTCTGCACGAGAATCTGCCGGCGCTGCTGGCGCTGGTCGGCATCTGGCACAATCAGGGTCTTGGCCACGCCACCCGTGCAGTTCTGCCCTACGACAATCGACTGTCGCGCCTGCCAGCTTATCTGCAACAGCTTGAGATGGAGAGTAACGGCAAATCGGTGGCGATGGATGGTACGAGTTTGGCGGTCAATTCCGGCCCTGTGGTCTGGGGCGAGCCAGGCACCAATGGCCAGCATGCGTTCTACCAGCTGATCCATCAGGGCACGCGGGTCATTCCCTGCGAATTCATGGTTGCTGCCGAAGGACACGAGACCGATCTGCGGCACCACCACGAATTGCTGATCGCCAATTGTCTGGCACAATCCGAGGCGTTGATGCGCGGTCGGTCACTGGACGAGGCACGGGCCATCATGGCCAAGAAAGGCCTGACCGGAGACGAGCTTGAACGTCAGGCGCGGCATCGGGTGTTCCCGGGCAACCGTCCTTCGACAACGCTGATGATGCCGAAACTGACGCCCGAAGTGCTGGGCCAGATCATCGCGCTTTATGAACACCGTGTGTTTGTCGAAGGGGTGATCCTTGGCATCAACTCTTTCGACCAATGGGGCGTCGAGCTGGGCAAGGAATTGGCTACATCGCTTGGCCCATTGGTAAGCGGCGACGCACCGGCGGATGGCAAAGACGGCAGTACGCAAGCACTCCTCGGCTACGTGAAACGCTATTCGTAAGGAGGGCAAGACGTTTCGAAACGTCTTGTCACGCGGTTTTGAAACCGCGTCGCCAAGCGCGTTCGAACGCGCTTGATCAAGGCGCGTCGACGCGCCTTGCGACACCATCGATCTTGTGGAACCGTTCCCGCACTGGTGCCGGGATCGGCATCCGCCCGCTGCCATCGGGCTGCAACAGCACAATCACGCAGGTAAAGGTCGCGCGCACTGTGCCTCCCGACCAGATTTCCTGCCGAAGCGTGAAACTGGTGGTGCGGTACTCTACGGTCCGGGTGACGACGACATAGGTTTCGTCCGCGCGCATTTCCTGCAGCCAATCGATCTCACCCCTGCGGATGACAATGCGCGGCTCGATCTCGGCTTTGTCATACGTCGACAGACCCACATGCTTGAAATACGTCACCCGCGCGCCTTCGAACCAGATCAGATAGGCCACGTTGTTCACGTGGTTGAGAGGATCAAGCTCGGCAAAGCGCACACGATCGGCCAAGGCCAGTGGCCACGGGTCTGGCAAGCCAAAGGCGCGTTGCTGGTCCAGGTCAAGCGGGGTCAGGAAAGGAATGTCTGTCATAGCTGCGCTGTGTCAATCGGCACGGGGAATGTCAAACCCTGTTGGCGCAAGTGTGAACCCTTCGAACTGAAACGCTGGGCTGACGGTGCACCCCACAAGCGTCCAATCGCCCGTGGTGCGCGCGGCCTGCCAATGGTGCGGGGGCACAAGGATCTGCGGTGACTGGCCATTGAACAGGTCTGGCCCAAGGACATGATCTTTCGCTGGTCCTTTATCGGTCTCTGACAGCGACAGGATCAGCGGCGCACCGGCATAGTGGTGCCAGATCTCGGCGGCATCCACCTTGTGCCAATGGCTGTGCTCTTCCGCGCTCAGCAGGAAGTAAATGCAGGTGCCCGAAGGCCGACCAGCCTCGTCCGCGATCCATGTCTGGCGGTAATGCCCGCCTTCTGGATGCGGGCTTAGCTCCAGAAGGTGGATGATCTCCTGTGCTGATTTTTGTGCCAGATCAGTCTGTTTCACATCGCGTCTCCTGCATCGTGCGCCGCGTTTCGAGTTGGTTAACCATAGCTTTGCAGTCTTTGCGCGAGGGAGCAATCAGGGGTGACGCATGGACGGGCAGAACCACAAGGTGCGGACCATCGCACAAGAGATCGTGGCCCGCGAGGGTGGCTATGTGAATGACCCCGATGATCCCGGTGGTGCTACGAAACATGGCGTGACGATCCATACGATGCGCAGGCTTGGGATCGACCTGACGGGGGATGGGCAGGTCACGCAAGCCGATGTTCGGCGGCTTACTCAAGAGCAGGCGGTCCAGATTTTCATTGATCATTACTTTGTGCATCCGCGCATTTCGGAGCTGCCCGAGCCGCTGCATGCAACTGTTTTCGACATGTATGTGAACGCTGGTGCGAACGCGGTGAAGATCCTGCAACGTCTGTTGGGCAAGATGGGCTACGCGGTGCGGGGCGATGGGGTGATTGGCCCCAAGACCATTACCGCCACAGCGCGGGCTCATGCCAGCGCACCTGACCACATCATCGATGCCTACGGGATCGAGCGGCGTAATTATTATTTCGATCTGGCCGACCGCCGCCCCGCCAGCCGCAAATACGCGCGCAGCCGGGCAGGCGGGAAGGGGGGATGGATCACGCGGGCCGAGGCCTTCATTGCCCCTCGGTATCACCTCTCATCGGCTTCGTTTCAACAAAGGGTTTCGGCATGGGATTGATCGAACAGGTGTTTTCTCTGGTCTTCGGGTCCGGGCGCAACGTGGTGCGGGACACGGTCGAAGTGTTCCGCCCAAATGCCGAAGCACAGGCGCGGCGCGACCATGACCAGTATAATGCATCTCTCAAGCAGTTTGCGGCAGAGTTCTACGCGCCGCAGCGCGGCTGGTTCGACCGGTTGATGGACGCGCTCAACCGTGTTCCGCGTCCGGCGATGGCCTTGGGCACTTTGGGGCTGTTCGTATCGGCGATGGTGGACCCGGATTGGTTTTCCGCCCGCATGGTCGGGCTCGCGCTGGTGCCAGAACCGCTCTGGTGGCTGCTGGGAGCGATTGTCAGCTTCTATTTTGGAGCACGTCATCAGGCCAAAGGGCAGGAATTCCAGCGCGAACTTGTCGAGCATATGGCGCGACGCGTACTTGATCGACCCTTGCCGCCAGAAACCATAACGCCGACGCAAGAGCCACAACCTGACGGCAACGCAGCGCTTGAGGACTGGGTGCGACAACGCCCCTGAGGGTGTCCGGGCGCGTCGACGCGTCTGAAGGTTTCCACGCTTGGGACCCGCTTGCGACAATGTGAACACTCCGAAGGTGCGAAACACATTGGCGGTGAACTCCGTGGGGCCTATACTCTGCCTCATGGTTACAGAACTCGGTCACTTCGCCCTCATCCTCGCGTTTCTTGTCGCGATTGTGCAATCTATCGTTCCGCTCGTCGGGGCGCATAAACGTTGGCCGGGCTGGATGGCTGTGGCCGAACCGGCTGCGACGGTGCAATTCCTGCTCACGGCCTTTGCCTTTGCGGCGCTGACCTATGCGTTCGTGACTTCGGATTTCTCATTGCGGCTTGTCTGGCTCAACAGCCATTCGGCCAAACCGATGATCTACAAAATCAGCGGTGTCTGGGGCAACCACGAGGGGTCGATGCTGCTTTGGGTTCTGATTCTGACGCTTTTCGGCGCGATGGCAGCGTGGTTCGGCAAAGGTTTGCCGCCAACCCTGCGGGCCCGTGTTCTGGCGGTGCAATCCGCTGTCGCCGTTGCGTTTTTTGCCTTTATCATCTTCACATCCAACCCGTTCCTGCGCCTTGTTGTGCCGCCCTTTGATGGGCAGGATCTCAACCCGTTGCTTCAGGACCCGGGCTTGGCCTTTCACCCACCGTTTCTCTATCTCGGCTATGTGGGCCTGAGCATCTGCTTCAGCTTTGCCGTCGCTGCCCTGATCGAAGGTCGCGTTGATGCCGCATGGGGCCGTTGGGTGCGCCCGTGGACACTGGCCGCGTGGGTCTTCCTGACCATCGGCATCGCGCTGGGGTCATGGTGGGCTTACTATGAGCTTGGTTGGGGCGGCTTCTGGTTCTGGGACCCGGTCGAGAACGCATCTTTCATGCCATGGTTGCTGGCCGCCGCGCTCTTGCACTCGGCCATTGTGGTGGAAAAGCGTGAGGCGCTCAAAAGCTGGACTATCCTTCTGGCGATCCTTGCCTTTGGGTTCTCGCTGATCGGTACATTTATCGTTCGCTCGGGCCTGCTCACCTCGGTGCATGCGTTCGCCAATGACCCCGAACGCGGCGTGTTCATTCTGATGATCATGGTGTTCTTCACCGGTGGTGCGCTCACGCTTTATGCGTTCCGCGCCACCGCAATGGAGGCAAAGGGTGTGTTTGGCGTGGCCAGCCGTGAAAGCGCGTTGGTGGCAAACAACGTGATCTTGGCCGTAAGCTGCTTTGTTGTCTTTGTCGGCACCATGTGGCCCGTTGTGGCCGAGATGTTCTTTGACACCAAGCTGAGCGTCGGCGCGCCGTTCTTCAACATGGCGTTCACCCCGTTCATGGTGGTTCTTGGCCTTCTTTTGCCGCTTGGGTCGATGCTCAGCTGGAAGCGGGCTAAGGTGGATCGTGCGATTAAGCAGCTTGTGCCCGGGTTTATCCTGAGTGTTCTGCTTCTTGGCCTGTTCTGGACCATGCAAACCGGCACCAGCCTGCTTGGCCCAGTCGGCGTCTTCCTTGCCGCTTGGGTGATCTCGGGCGCTGTGGTTGATCTGATCAACCGCACCGGCCAGACGCGTGACCTGTCCCGTCTGCTGCGCTTGCCGCGCTCTGACTGGGGCAAGGCGACTGCACATATCGGGTTCGGCATCACAATGGTTGGTATCGCAGGGCTGATGGCATGGCAGGAAGAGGACATTCGCGTCGCGCAGATCGGCGAGCCGTTCCAGGTCGGCGATTTCGAACTGGAACTGACAGCCGTGAATCAAGTGCGCGGGCCGAACTACTTCTCCACCATGGGTGATGTGATCGTCCGCAGCGATGGTGAACAGATCGCCTTCCTCAACCCGGAAAAGCGCAACTACCCCGTGGCCCAGATGCCCACGACCGAGGCCGCCATCGACTACCGCTTCTTGCGGGACATCTATGTGGTGATCGGCGATCCGCAGGATGACGGCGGCTGGGTGATGCGCACCTATGTGAAACCGCTTGCCAACTGGATTTGGGCGGGTGCATTGCTCATGTCTCTCGGAGGCGTCCTGTCCCTCACAGATCGTCGCTACCGCGTGGCAGCTGGGGCGCGGCGTCAGGCGACACCACAGGGGGTTCCGGCGGAATGACACGTCTGCGGAACTTGCTGCGGCTTCTGGTCGTGGTCCTGTGCCTTGCGGTAGCGATGCCTATGTCGTCACCCGCATTCGCCGTCCAACCGGACGAAGTGCTGGATGATCCCGCGCTTGAAAACCGTGCGCGTGAGCTGTCCAAAGGCCTGCGTTGCGTGGTGTGCCAAAACGAAAGCATTGACGAATCCAATGCCGACCTTGCGCGTGAACTGCGTCTCGTGGTGCGCGAAAGGTTGGTGGTTGGCGATAGTGATGAGCAGGTGCTTGACTATCTTGTCGCGCGGTATGGCGAATTCGTGCTGCTCAAGCCCCGGACCGATGGCTGGAACATGATCCTCTGGCTGTCTGGCCCGGCGCTGTTCCTGCTCGCTCTTGGGGTCGGTGTGGTCTATGTTCGGGGCCGCGCGTCCGCCGCAGCACCAACCGAAGTCGGGTTGTCCGATGATGAGGCGGCGCGGCTCAAGGAAATCCTCAAGAATTCGTGACGCCGCGTTGGGCTTTGCCAAACCGGGCGCTTGTGTGTTTGATGCCGCAAGCAGAAGCAGGAGTGCCCGGCGCATGAATTACGAGACCATCACCTTTGACATCACCCACGACATTGCCACGGTCACTTTGAACCGTCCCGAAGTGATGAACGCCCTGAATACCCAGATGCGGGCCGAAATCACTGATGCGGTGCTTGAGGGCGGTAAGTCCGCGCGGGTGGTCGTGCTGACCGGTGCGGGCAAATCCTTCTGCTCGGGGCAGGATCTGGGCGACCGGGCCAATGCGGCCAATCTTGATCTGGAACGCACCCTGCGCGACGAATACGTGCCGATGCTGCGCGCGATCTACGACTGTCCGGTGCCGACCATCAGCGCCGTCAACGGGGCCGCAGCCGGGGCAGGGGCCAACCTTGCGCTGGCAGCCGATGTGGTCATCGCCACCGAATCCGCGTTCTTCCTGCAAGCCTTCACCCGGATCGGCCTGATCCCGGACGCGGGTGGCACCTATTACCTGCCGCGCCAGATGGGACTGGCCAAGGCGATGGGCGCTGCACTGTTCGCCGACAAGATCACTGCGCGTCAGGCGGATGACTGGGGCATGATCTACGAAGCGGTGCCCGATGCGCGGTTCCCCGACCACTGGAAATCCCGTGCGCTGCACCTTGCCAAGGGACCGACCGCCGCCTACCAGCGCGTCAAGCAATCCATCCGCGCATCCTTTGATAACGACTTGGAACAGCAACTTGCGCTGGAAGCCAAGCTACAGGGCCAGTGCGGCCAGACCCGAGATTTCAAGGAGGGCGTGATCGCGTTCCTCGAAAAGCGCCCGGCGCAATATGAAGGCCGGTAAACCGTCTCCCGGCAGGCCGGACCAAAAGGTTCGGCCTATGCCGCCCGATGCTTTGGCTTCAGCGTAAAATATACGCTGTCAGACCAGACCCCATCGACGCAAAACGTGTTCTTCGCCTCGCCGGTTTTGACGAACCCGGCAGATGTAAGCGTCGCCACCGAAGCCGCGTTCATCGGGTCGGCATCTGCCGTCAGTTGCGTATAGCGCAGCTCATCAAAGAAATAGGGGATCAAAGCCCCCAACGCCTCGGACATCAGCCCTTGTTGCCAATGATCTGACCGCAGCAGGAACCCGACCTCGTCGCCCATATGTACGCCTGCGCAGCCAATGGCACGGCCGGCACGTTCGATGACGAAATAGGTCACCACAGGCTCGGAGGACGCGATCAGTCTTTTCAGGTTGCGACGGGTGAGGGCGATATCGTCATGCGGCGGAGTAGACCAGTAGCGCATCACCAATGGGTCGCTGTAGACCGCGTGCAGATCTTCCAGATCTGCGATCCGGGCTTTCCGCAATACCAGCCGTTGTGTCTGCAAATGGGTCATATGAAAAAGGCCGCCCGAAGGCGGCCTTTCCTTAAGAATTAGCGCTTTTCGATGTCGACATAGTCGCGCATCGTTTCGCCTTGGTAAAGCTGGCGCGGGCGTCCGATCTTCATCTGCGGATCAGCAAGCTGTTCTTTCCACTGGGAAATCCAGCCAACCGTTCGGCTCAGTGCGAAGACCGGTGTGAACATGGATGTCGGAAATCCCATCGCTTCAAGGATAATGCCCGAATAGAAGTCCACGTTCGGGAACAGCTTTTTCTCGGCAAAATACGGATCAGCAAGAGCCGCCTGTTCCAACTCTTTTGCGGTGGCTAGGATCGGGTTGTTCTCGACCCCCATAAGCTCCAACACTTCGTCTGCGGATTGCTTCATCACGGTCGCCCGCGGGTCGAAGTTCTTGTAGACGCGGTGGCCAAAGCCCATCAGGCGGAGCGGATCGTTCTTGTCCTTGGCGCGGGCAATGTATTCCGGAATACGGTCGGGCGTGCCGATTTCCTTGAGCATCTCAAGGCAGGCCTGGTTTGCACCGCCATGCGCCGGCCCCCAGAGGCAGGCGATACCAGCCGCGATACAGGCAAACGGGTTTGCGCCCGAAGACGACGCCAGACGCACGGTAGATGTTGATGCGTTCTGTTCGTGATCGGCATGCAGGGTAAAGATGCGGTCCATTGCGCGGGCAAGGATCGGATCAACCTGATACTGCTCGGCCGGTACAGCAAAGCACATGTGCAGGAAGTTCGCGGCGTAATCCAGATCGTTGCGCGGATAGACGAAGGGCTGACCGATCGAGTACTTATACGCCATCGCGGCGATGGTGGGCATCTTGGCGATCAGGCGGTGCGACGCGATCTCGCGTTCGAGCGGATTATTGATGTCGGTGCTGTCGTGATAGAAAGCCGACATAGCGCCAACCACACCCACCATCGTGGCCATCGGATGTGCATCGCGACGGAACCCACGGAAGAAGTTGTGCATCTGCTCGTGGATCATTGTGTGCTGGGTGATCGTACGCTCGAATTGTTCCAGCTCGCTTGCCTTGGGCAAGTATCCGTAAAGCAATAGAAAACACACTTCGAGGTAATGCGATTTTTCGGCCAGCTGGTCGATCGGGTATCCCCGGTGCAGCAATTCGCCCTTGTCGCCGTCGATGAACGTGATTGTGCTGTCGCATGCAGCTGTCGAGGTGAAGCCGGGATCGTAGGTGAACACGCCCGCTTGGCTATAAAGCTTGCGAATGTCGATCACATCCGGTCCGGCAGTGGGAGTGTAGATCGGCAGCTCGTAAGAGCTGTCGCCAATGGTCAGCGTCGCGGTTTTAGAGGTGTCAGACATACGTGGTCCCTTCGTCTCAATGCTCCGGGCAAAGCGCCCAGAGCCAGCTATCCCAAGCCTAGAAACCGCGTCGCCGAGTTGGCGTCAATCAGTCCCTTCGGCAGCTGCTTCTATCAGGCGGGCGACCGTTTCGTCACGCCCAAGAACCAGCATCATATCGAACACACTCGGCGTCACGGCCCGGCCCGCAAGCGCCGCCCGCATGGGACCCGCCAGCTTGCCGAATTTGGTCCCGTGCTCTTCTGCAATTCGGGATGTGACGGCTTCAAGCTCGTCGCGCGTCCAGCTAGCATTTTGCAAGTGCGGCGTCAACGATTGCAGTATACCACGGGATACCGTATCCAGTGCCTTCGCAGCTTTCTCTTCGATCTCAAGAGGTCGAGTAGTAAGAATAAAGTGCGCTTTTTCAACCAGTTCCGGGAACGTGCGTGCCCTCTCCTTGAGGCAATACATCGCACGAAAGATACCATCGGATTGCGCTTCCGTCAGGGCAGGTTCCCCTGCGGCCTCCAGATATGCCTTCAATTCATGCAGCAGTGCAGCATCCTCTGCGACCGCAATATGCTGGCCGCTCAGATTCTCGAGTTTCTTGAAATCGAACCGCGCCGGAGATTTTCCGATGCCGTTCAGGTCGAACCACTCTTTTGCCTGATCATCCGTAAAGAATTCGTCATCGCCGTGGCTCCAACCCAGACGGGCAAGGTAATTGCGCATCCCTGCGGCCGGATAGCCCATCGCCTGATATTCCTCGACGCCCAATGCGCCGTGGCGTTTGGACAGCTTCTTGCCGTCCGGTCCGTGGATCAACGGAATATGCGCCCAGATCGGCACGTCCCAGCCCATCGCGGTGTAGATGCCCATCTGACGCGCCGCGTTGTTCAGGTGGTCATCCCCCCGGATCACATGGGTCACGCCCATATCATGGTCATCGACAACAACTGCCAGCATGTAAACCGGTGTGCCGTCCGAGCGTAACAGAACCATGTCATCCAGCTGATCATTGCGGATGGTGACGTCGCCTTGCACTTCATCGCGGATCACGGTTGTGCCCTCGATCGGTGTCTTCAGCCGGACCACAAACGGCGCATCCGGGTGCGTGCTTGGGTCTGCATCACGCCACGGGCTTTGGAACAAAGTTGACTTGCCGTCGGCCCGTGCCGCCTCGCGGAAGGCCTCGATCTCGTTTTGGGTCGAGAAACACTTATAGGCCGAACCCTTGGCCAGCAATTCATGCGCGACTTCGGCATGGCGATCTGCACCGGCGGCTTGGCTCACCACGTCGCCGTCATGGTCCAACCCTAGCCAGTCCAGCCCCTTGAGAATCGCTGCTGTTGCCTCGGGTGTTGATCGCGCCTTGTCTGTGTCTTCAATCCGCAGCAGGAACTTTCCGCCGCGTCCGCGTGCATAAAGCCAGTTGAACAGCGCCGTGCGCGCCCCGCCGATATGCAGGTAGCCGGTGGGGGATGGGGCAAAACGGGTGACGATCTGGCCGGACATTGGGCGCATTTACCTTTCGATAACTGTCTTGGGGATAGCTTAAGGCTCTCTTAACCAGCACCATCCACGGGGGCAAGTATGGCGCGGGTCCGGGATCTGATCCCCAACATGCTTTTGGCGCAGCGCGGTACGCTGTTTCCCTTTGTCCCGGTGTGCCTTGGCATCGGGATCGGCATCTATTTCGCGCTCCGCATCGAACCACCGGTTTGGATGCTTGCCTGTCTTGCGCTGGCTGGTGTTGGCCTTCTTGTCTGGCATCTGCGCAGCCAGTCGGCCCTTGCGCCGCTGATCTGCGCGGTGGCTATGGTGGCGCTGGGGCTGGCGCTTGCTGGTGTTCGGGCGAATCTGGTGGCAGGTCCGGTGATCGACTGGCGCTACTATGGGCCGGTGACGGGCAGGGTGGTCGACATCGACCTCTCTGCCTCAGACGCGCTGCGCATCACGCTTGACCGCGTCTGGCTGACCAATGTGCCGCTGGCAGAAACGCCGACCCGGGTGCGCCTGTCGCTGCACTCCAAGGTTCCCGGCATTGCGCCGGAACCCGGCCAGACCATCAGCACCACTGCCCATCTTGGCCCGCCCGGCGGCGCGGTAGAACCCGGGGGCTTCGACTTCCGACGCCACGCGTGGTTTTTGCGATTGGGCGCTGTCGGCTACACCCGCGTGCCTCTAGTGCTATGGGAAGAGGCGGGGCAGGACCGTTTCATCTTTCAGGCCCGCATGGCGATCTCGGCCCGCGTGCAGACAGCACTCCCTGGCGAAACAGGCGCCTTTGCAACTGCAATCATCACAGGCGACCGCAGCGCCATTCCCCAACCCGTGCTACAAGCCCTGCGCGACACCAACCTTGCGCATCTATTGGCAATCTCCGGCCTGCATATGGGCCTGGTCAGTGCCTTTGCCTTTGCCGTCTTGCGCCTTGGATTGCTGCTGACGCCCATCGGACTGCGCTGGCCAATCAAAAAAATCGCGGCAGCAGGGGCTTTGGTGGTCGCAGCGGTCTACCTCGCACTGTCCGGCGGCAATGTTGCGACCGAACGGGCCTTTGTGATGGTGGCCGTCATGCTTCTTGCGATTATGGTCGACCGTCGCGCGATCTCATTGCGGGCGGTTGCCTTGGCAGCATTGATCGTACTGGCGTTGCGTCCTGAAGCAATGATCGGGCCGGGGTTCCAGATGTCTTTTGCCGCGACAACCGCGCTGGTCGCCGTGTTTGGCGCGATCCGCGACAGTCGGCATGACCTGCCGCGCCACCGTGTCTTACGCGGGGTTGCGTCGGTGGTCATGTCATCGGCTGTGGCCGGGGCGGCGACCGCGCCCTTTGCCATGGCACATTTCAATCAGATCGCGCAGTTTGGGTTGGTGGCGAACCTTTTGACCGTGCCACTGATGGGAATTCTGGTGATTCCGGCGGCGGTTCTTGGCATCTTGCTCATGCCCTTCGGGCTGGAGGCGCTCGGACTGATCCCAATGGGGCTGGGTCTGGAGTGGATTCTCCATATCGCGCAATCATTGGCGCTCTGGGACGGCGCGGTGCGGCCGGTCATGACGCCAGGAACCGTCGTTTTGCCACTCATCACGCTTGGCGGGTTATTTGTTGTGCTATGGCAAGGCCGCGCGCGTCTGCTTGGTCTTGTGCCCTTGTGCGTCGCGGTGGCGCTTTGGATCAACGCAGAGCGCCCAGAAATCCTTGTGGCCGAAGGCGGTGCGCTGGTGGGCGTGATGACAGACCGGGGTCGCGCGCTGTCGCGGTCCAAAGGGGCGGGCTTTATTGCCGAGGTCTGGCTTGAAAACGACGGGCAAGGCTTGGATCAGCTCGCCGCTGCCGCGCTTTGGGATACTCAGAAAATGCCAATCCGGCATATTCACGGCAAGCGGAACGCTGAGAGCTATCAGGGCTGTACGGATGGCAGCTTGGTGATTGCCAGCGCAGATTTGCCGGACAAGCCAAAAGCGGCAAACTGCGCCGTGTTCGATGCCGCCGCGCTCAAAGGGCAGGGCAGTTTGTCCATCACCTACACTGATACCGGCACATGGCAGATCAAAAAGGCGCGCGACCGGTCGGGCGCGCGCCTTTGGAACGATGCAACCTTGCGACAGGCTCAGTAAGTGCGGATCAGTCCGACAAGTCGTCCCTGCACCTTGACCGCGCCCACGGGCAGGATGCGCGGCTCATATGCCGGATTGGCAGCTTCGAGGATGATGCTCTCACCTTTGCGCTTGTAGCGCTTGAGCGTTGCTTCATAGCCTTCGACCTGTGCCACCACGATGTCGCCATTATCGGCACTGGATGTCTCGCGGATGACGACAACATCGCCATCATTGATCCCCGCCTCGATCATCGAATCGCCTTTGACTTCAAGCGCATAGTGCTTGCCATTGCCCGACAGCATCGCGCCGGGAACCGCGACTGAAGGGGGCACGTCATTGATTGACTCGATCGGCACACCGGCAGCAATCCGGCCCATCAGTGGCAGTTCCAGTGCATGAACATTCTCGACCGCCATCGCATTTGCGGGCTGTGGCATATCTGGCAGATCGCCATCAATCACCTTGGGCGTGAACCCCGGCTGGTTTGCAGCCAGCGTGTCAGGCAATTTCACGATCTCAATCGCGCGCGCCCTGTGCGCAAGACGCCGGATGAACCCACGTTCCTCCAATGCGGTGATCAGGCGGTGAATTCCCGATTTGGAGCGCAAGTCCAGCGCTACTTTCATTTCGTCAAAGCTTGGCGGCACGCCGTCACGCGCCACACGTTTGCTGATGAATTCCAGCAGGTCGAGTTGTTTCTTGGTCAGCATTGTCTGCCTCCGCTCGCATGATCCTCACCGTTTGTTCTACTGTTGTTCTTGTTTTGTGTCAAGAATCAGTAAACGAGCGCGAGAAGTCACCGCAGCGGCAGGTATTCCACAGTCTCACCTGCCGCCCGTGGTGCAACCTTTGGGCTGCGGAGGATCAGCGCATCGGCTTGCCCAAGGATGCTGAGCAGTGAGCTGTCTTGCGATCCAAACGCAACCAAACCGCCCTTCTCGAACCGCGCCCGCATATAATGCTCGCGCGGGCCGTTGGCGGGCAGCGCTTGCGCCAACACACCCGTGCGGCGCGGCGCAGGCTGCGCGGGCAAGCCCAGCATGGAACGCACGACGGGGGCCACAAAGACATGCCCGCAGACCATCGCCGATACCGGATTGCCGGGTAAGCCAATCATCATCGCATCGCCAAAACGACCAGCCATCAACGGTTTACCGGGCCGCATGGCGACCTTGTAAAAGCTCTGATCAAACCCAAGCTGCGGCGCAAGATTGGCCACCACGTCATGGTCGCCCACCGACGCGCCGCCGATTGTCACAATCAGGTCCGCACCTTTGGCCAGCTCGAACGCCGTCCGCAAAGAGGCTTCGTTGTCCCGTGCAATCGGCAGCAGTCGCGGCTCCGCGCCAAGATCACGCATCAAGGCATGCAGTCCAAAGGTGTTCGACGCGATGATCTGATCGGGGCCGGGGGTCTCACCGGGCATCACCAACTCATCGCCGGTCGAGATAAGCGCCACGATGGGCCGCCGTGTCACCGGCACGTCTGCGATGTTCATCGACGCCAACAAGGCAATGTCATTGGAGCCCAGCACACGCCCCGCGCGCACCGTATCGCCGATCTTGAAATCGCCACCCGCAGGGCGGATGTGGTCATTGTCCTCGGGGCTATCACAAATAGTGATCCAGTCGCCGTCGCGGCTGACATCCTCTTGAATCACAACCGCTTTTGCGCCCTCGGGCACCGGCGCACCGGTGAAAATTCGGACTGCTTCGCCAGATTTTACCGATTGGTAAAATCCATGCCCGGCCGCGGATTCACCGACCACCTTGAGTCGTAGTCCTGGCGCAACCTCGGTCACGGCATAGCCATCCATCGCGGATCCGTCGAAAGGCGGTTGGTTCCGCGTAGCCGCCACATCTTGCGACAACACACGCCTATGCGCTTGCAAAAGCGGCACAGTTTCGATGCCAAGCGGCCGCGCTAAGGCGAAGAGTTGCTCAAGCGCCTCCGCAACAGAAATCATGACGCCTCGTACCGCCCTGATTTTCCACCATCTTTCAACACAACGCGAATGCCGGTGATCTCCATCGCCTTATCCACCGCCTTGGCCATGTCATAAACCGTCAGCGCCGCCGTCGACACAGCGGTAAGGGCCTCCATCTCGACCCCGGTCTGCCCGGTGGTCTTGACCGTCGCTTCAATCCGCAGGCCGGGCAGGTCAGGCGCTGGGGTCAGCTCTACCGCGACCTTGGTGATGGGTAGGGGGTGACATAGCGGGATCAACTCGGGCGTCTTCTTCGCTCCCATGATCCCCGCCAACCGCGCCACGCCGATCACGTCGCCTTTCTTGGCGCGGCCTTCGGTGATAATGTCAAAGGTCTCTTGCGCCATGCGGATATAGCCCTCGGCCACGGCAACCCGCGATGTGACGGCCTTGTCGGACACATCAACCATATGCGCGTCGCCCTTGGCGTCGAAATGCGAAAGACCGCTCATGCCGCCACCGGATCAGCCAGCAGCATGCGCGTGGCTGCCGCAACATCCGCCTGCCGCATGAGGCTTTCACCAATCAGGAAACTGCGCGCGCCACATGCGGCCATGTCGGCAAGGTCTGCCGGCGTGAACAGCCCCGATTCCGAGATCAGCATCCGGTCGGCAGGTACATGTTTTGACAGTTCACGTGTTGTCTCAAGAGTGGTCTCGAAGGTATTGAGATTGCGATTGTTTACGCCGATCAGCGGTGATTTCAATTTCAGTGCCCGATCCAACTCCTCGCGGTCATGAACCTCGATCAAGGCATCCATGCCCCAGGCAAAGGCGGCGTCTTCCAATTCCGCTGCCTGCGCATCAGACACGCTGGCCATGATGATCAGAATGCAATCGGCGTGCAGGCTGCGCGCCTCGGCCACCTGATAGGTGTCGTACATGAAATCCTTGCGCAGCGCTGGCAGCGACGTGGCCTGACGCGCTGCCACCAGATAGGACTTGTCACCTTGAAAACTGGGAATGTCTGTCAACACCGAAAGACAGGTCGCGCCGCCTTCCTCATAGGCCTGCGCCAGACTGGCAGGTTCGAAATCCGCCCGGATCAATCCCTTGGAGGGCGATGCCTTCTTGACCTCGGCAATCAGCCCGTAGCCCGTACTTTGTGCCATGCGCAATGCAGCCCCGAACGGTCGGACCAGATCGGCCGCCCGCGCGGCGTCTTCCACAGCCGACAGCGGCACGCGGCCCTTGTCGGCCGCCACTTCTTCAAGCTTGTAGGCTTTGATCTTGTCGAGAATGGTTGCGCTCATGGGTCCGTCCAATTGATCGGCTGTTGACCCTGTTCTTTAAGCCACGCGTTCACGGTGGAAAAGGGGCGCGAGCCGAAAAACCCGCGCCGGGCCGAAAGCGGAGAGGGATGAGCGCTTTCCAAAACCAGATGCCCATGCGCTGCAAGGCGCGGAGCATGCGCCCGTGCGTCATTGCCCCATAGCACAAAGGCGCGCGGTCGGTCGGACAGTGCCTCCAGCACCTGCGGCACCAGTTTCTGCCATCCCAACCGTCGATGCCCCCGCGCCTCTGCGGCTGGAACCGTTAGCACATCATTCAACAGCAACACGCCTTGGTTGGCCCAGAATCGCAGGTCGCCATTGGGGGGCGTACGACCGATGTCCGTGCGCAACTCCTTGAAGATATTGCTCAAAGATCGGGGCAGGGGTTGCACATCCGGGGCAACTGAAAAGGCCAGGCCATGCGCATGGCCTGGCGTCGGATAAGGGTCTTGCCCTAAGATCACCACGCGCACCGCCTCAGGTGCGCAGGCGTCAAGCGCCGCAAAAACCTGTTCCTCGGGCGGCAGGATAACACGGCTGTCCTCTGTCAGCGCGCTGCAAATATCCGGCAGGAGCTCCCGGAAAAAAGGCAAATCCCGCCATCTCTGCGGCACACTCAACATGCCGAACCGCCTTGGTTTCTTTGGGCTCGAAATACCTCGGGGTCTGGGGCAGAGCCCCAGGATTTTCCGTCTACGGAAAATCGACGATGCGTCGACGCATCGTTCGTCGCCCCATACCTTGAGGTCACGCGCTTTGGGTGACGCGGGCCAAAGCTTCGACCCGTGCCTTGGCTGCACCGCTATCGATGCTCTCGGCCGCCATTTCGGCTCCGGCCTTGAGGTCTGCCACTTTGTCTGCAACCACAAGCGCCGCCGCTGCATTGAGCAGCACGGCATCGCGATAAGCGCTCTTTGCGCCATCCAAGAGATCGCGGAGGGCTTGGGCGTTCTCTGCCGGTGTGCCACCAAGGATGTCTCGGAACGGATGCACCGGCAGGCCCGCATCCTCCGGATGCACTTCACGCCCACGGATCTTGCCGTTCTCCAGCACCGCCACCTGCGTTGGGGCCGAGATCGAGATCTCGTCGGTGCCGTCGCCGCCATGCACCAGCCACGCCTTTTCGGACCCCAATTCCATGAGTGTTTCTGCCATGGGAAAGATCAGGTCGATGGTGAACGCGCCGGTCAGCTGCCGCTTCACACCCGCGGGGTTGGTCAGCGGGCCGAGGATGTTGAAGATCGTCTTGGACCCAAGCTCCTGTCGCACCGGCATGACGTGTTTCATCGCAGGGTGATGCATCGGGGCCATCATGAACCCGATCCCGGCTTCCATCAGGGCGCGCTCCACGATCTCTGGGCCGACCATGACGTTGATGCCCATTTCGGTCAGCGCATCCGCCGCGCCCGATTTTGACGACAGATTGCGGTTGCCGTGCTTGGCCACTGGCACACCTGCGCCAGCCACCACAAAGGCGGTTGCGGTCGAAATGTTGAATGTGCCCATCCCGTCGCCACCGGTGCCGACGATGTCCATTGCACCTTCGGGCGCTTTGACCGCCGTACATTTGGCGCGCATGACCCCTGCGGCCGCCGTGTATTCCGAAACCGCTTCGCCACGGGCGCGGAGGGCCATCAGGAACCCGCCGATTTGCGCAGGTGTGGCTGCGCCGTCGAACAGGATTTCAAAGGCCTGTTCCGCTTGCGACCGGCTGAGAGGGCCTTCGGAGGCGGCGTAGATCAGGGGCTTCATCGCGTCGCTCATGCGGGCACCTTCATATCGTTCACAAAGTTCTGCAGCAGCGCATGCCCATGCTCCGAGGCGATGCTTTCGGGGTGGAACTGCACCCCGTGTATCGGCAATTCGCGGTGGCTCAGCCCCATCACCGTGCCATCTTCGAGCCATGCCGTCACCTCGAGGCAGTCCGGAATGGTGTCTTTGTCGACCACAAGCGAATGGTACCGTGTCGCCTCGAAGGGCGATGGCAGTCCCGCGAAAACACCTTTTCCTGCGTGATGCATTACACCCATCTTGCCATGCACGATCTCGGAATGGCGCACGACGGTGCCTCCAAAGGCCTGTCCAAGGGTCTGGTGTCCAAGGCAGACACCCATCAGCGGAGTGCGGGTTTCGGCAGCGGCCAGCGTCAAAGGCAGGCAGATGCCAGCCTGATCCGGGTCACAGGGGCCGGGGGACAGCAGGATGCCCGCAGGGTTCATTCCCATTGCGTCCTGCACGCTGAGCGCATCGTTGCGCACCACCTTTACGTCTGTTCCAAGCTCACCCAGATAATGCACAAGATTGTATGTAAAACTGTCGTAATTGTCGATGAGCAGCAGCATGGGTCTTTCTTCTATCTCGGGGCTGGCGGGGTAGGGGCCAATCGCGGTATACATGCGCAGGCAGACCAAGGCGCGTCAAGGGCGCGGGTGGGTCAACCGGCACGGATGAGATGCCGGGGGCAGCCATGTGGGGCAAGGCGAGGGCGTAGAGCATGTCACGAGGGATTTTGTCAGGAGCCATCTGGGGCGCGGTGCTGTCCATTGGTGGCTTGGGGGCGTTGTCCGTTATGGCTCCAGATCGTGTGGTGACACCGGTTGAGGACGTCGCAGCACCCGTTGCAGCCGACGTGCCTGTCGTTGCAGAGGGGGAAACGGCTGAGGTCGCGACCGCGCCGCAAGGCGAGACAGAGACACCACCTGCTGCGTCCGAGACCACACTTCCAGCGCAAGATGCCGCGCAACCTGAAACTGCTGCAGAGACTTCAGAACCCGAAGACGCAACGTCGGAGGCTCCGACCGAGGAGGCCGTTGAGACCACCGATCCTGTCGTGGAATCCGCGCCTCAGCCGGATGACTCCGGGGGAACGTCGGGCAGTGCTGTGACTGCACCGGGCGTGCGCCCTGAAGACGTGACCGCCGTGACACCGGATGCCTCCGTGCCGCTCCTCGACATACCGATCGCTGAACAGAATACAATGCCCGCAGAAACCGAAGCGGCCCCCGTTCCGGCCCCGGAAACTGGTGAAACCATCGCGGCGCTTGCCGTGCCTGAAACCAGCACGGCGCCCGTCGCGCCGTCGGTCGCTGTGGATCAGGGCGCACCGGGTGGTGTGCAAGCGCCCGTTCTGACTGTACCGGAAAACGAAGCCGGGCTGAGCGTTTCCACAGAACCTGCCCAACCCCCGGTGCCGCCCGTGCCGGTTGTAGAGGCACCGCTTGTACCCGCGCCGGACACCAGCGAGACAGAGCCCGCCGAATCTGAAACTGCAGAGACCGGAGAGGAAAGCCCCGCAGAAGAAAGCGCCACGGAAGATAGTACTGTGTCCGAGCGACCTGCCGTGCGGCGCCTTGTGCCTTCCGTACCTGAACCCGCGCCGGTCGACACTGAGACATCTGCAGCCGCGCTGCGCCCTGCCATCGGCACACCGGCCGCGTCCCTGACCGAACGCGGCCCCGGCAATTCAAGCCGCTTGCCCTCGATTGGCGCAGAGCAGGACGCGGCACCCGATGACACACCTTCCGCCCGCGCCGATACCTCTGGCCTGCCGCCGCTCCAGCGCTTCGCGGCTCAAGTCGACAGCGACCCCAGCCTGCCGAAAATGTCCATTGTGATGATCGACGACGGAACAGGTCCGCTTGGGCCGGACACGCTCGAAGGGTTTCCCTTTCCGGTAACCTTCGCGATCGACCCAGCGCAGCCCGGAGCAACCGACCGCATGGCCGCCTATCGCGCGCTTGGCTACGAGGTGGCGGCGCTTGTCGCGCTGCCTGCAGCGGCGCAACCAACCGATGTAGAGCAGATCCTTGGCGGTGCGGTCGCTGCCGTACCAGAAGCCGTAGCGCTGATCGAGGCACCGGGCGGAGGGTTGCAAGCCGACCGCGCCGTCACCGAACAGGCCGCCAGCTTTGCCGCAGATAGTGGCCATGGTTTGGTGTTCCTGCCCAATGGCCTCAACACCGCGCAGGCAATCGCGCAGCGCGAGGCTGTGCCAGCTCTCAGCATCCTGCGTGACTTCGACGGCGAAGGGCAGGACGCACGCACCAAGCGGCGGTTTCTGGACGGGGCTGCTTTCCGTGCGCGGCAGGATGGGGCGGTGGTCATGCTGGGACGGCTGACGCCCGACACACTTTCGGCTCTGGTGTTGTGGGGGCTGCAGGACCGCGCCTCCAGTGTCTCCATGGTGCCGGTCTCGACGCTTTTGCTTGGGCAATCGAACTGAGACCGGGATAAACGCGTTCAGGCGTCCCGGGATTCCGTCGACGCAAAACACGGCCAACGGTCAGGTCTTGGCCCAACCCTCCAGACGGGTCGCCAAGTCGCCATACCCGGTGAACCGACGTTCGAACCGCAACCCCAGCCGGTCGGCACAGGTTTCTGCCAGGACCGTCAGCGCCGGATCATTGGTCTGGGCCTGATAGACCAGCCGGTCGTAATGTCCGAAATACATGTCCCGCAACTCAGGGTGGCGGTCTAGTCCGAGGGGTTTCCAGACAAACGCATCGAATTGCCGGACGAGGAAATCGGTCAGGTAGAACGCCGTGATTTCATCCCGCGCGGCAAAGGTCTCGGTGCCTTCGAAGAAACTGTAGCAATGGGGCCCGGCGATCATCTCGACGTCCAGATCGCGGCAGGCGGCCTCGAGCAGCCCTCCAGTGCCGCAATCGGCATAGGCGACATAGATCGCCTCGTAGGAGTCGCGATGCGCTGCAACGCTGTCGCGGATTGCAGGGACAATCTTGTCAGGTGTGTTGTGATAAATCGCCGGAAGACAGGTCAGGTCCAGATGGCTCCAACCATTGGCGTCACGCAGATCCAGGATTTCACGGGCCAACGCGCCACAGGCGATAATAAGGACTCGCCCGGCACCCCGAGCGTCAAGTCCCGCCTTTGTCAGCGTCAGGTCGTCAGGCGGGTTCGTCATCACCGGGCACATGGGCCAGACCCCAACGCGCCAGAAGGGCCACGGCAATCAGGGCGGGCAACACCTTGAGGATGCCGAACTGGGCGAAGGCCAAGACCGTCAGCCCTGATGCCGCAATCACGGCCAAGATCATCGAAGCGAATGTCGTCACTGGCATGTCGATCTCCTTGTCCTGAAAATATGGGACAGTTTGATCCATATGAAAAGGCCCCGCCGCATGGCGAGGCCCAAAAAAGTGTCATTTCGCCGATCTTACCCAGCGGCAAGCTGATTGTGCTTGCGACCGACAAAGGTTTTCGCGGTTTCAACTGCCACGGCAGCGTCACGGCAATAGGCGTCTGCGCCGATGGCCTTGCCGAATTCCTCGTTCAGGGGCGCACCGCCCACCAGAACGATATAATCATCGCGGATGCCTTTCTCGACCAACGTGTCGATCACCACTTTCATGTAGGGCATGGTTGTGGTCAGCAGGGCGGACATTCCGAGGATGTCGGGCTGTTCTGCCTCGATCGCATCGAGATACGCGTCTACGGCGTTGTTGATACCCAGATCGACCACTTCAAAGCCAGCACCTTCCATCATCATGCCGACAAGGTTCTTGCCGATGTCGTGGATGTCACCCTTGACGGTGCCGATCACCATCTTGCCGACTCGCGGCGCACCGGTTTCGGCCAGCAACGGCTTGAGAATGAACATGCCGCCCTTCATCGCGTTGGCCGCCAAAAGCACTTCGGGCACAAACAGGATGCCGTCGCGGAAGTCGTTGCCGACGATGGTCATGCCGCCGACCAGCGCCTTGGTCAGGATGTCGTAGGGCTGCCAGCCGCGTTCCAGCAGGATGTTGACCGATTCCTCGATCTCTTCCTTCAGACCATCATAAAGATCGTCGAACATCTGTTCGACCAGTTCCTCGTCATTCAGATCCGCGAGGATGATATCTTCTTCGTCAGCCATGTATGTCACTCCAGACGCTGGCGGGGCCGCCAGTGATTGTTTTGTCGACTAATCGTCGTTTTCCGACGCTGCCACTTGGTGAAATCCGACATGCGCGCGAACGCAACCGACGCGGGCCGGGCCAACGCGGTCTGTCAGGGCATGTGTCTTGCGAATGTTCTTATTTCGTTCTATCTTCGCGCCATGACCCAACCGGACCGATATGTCGCGCCCGATTTGCGACGTGGGCGTGGTGCCCAAAGCCGCGATTGCGGCCGCTTCGAGCGGTTGCGCAGGGTCGACGAAGGCGACGGTTGGGACATGCCCGAAGACGACCCGGCCTTGCGCACGCAGGTGTCCGAGGAACGCCCCAGACGCCTGATCAACTATGTGTCCTCGCCGGATCTGTCTTTCGACCGCACCATCAATCCCTACAGGGGATGCGAACACGGATGCATCTATTGCTTTGCCCGTCCGAGCCACGCTTGGCTCGGACTGTCGCCGGGTCTTGATTTCGAGACCAAGCTTGTCGCGCGCCCGGACGCGGCTGAGGTGCTGGACCAAGAATTGCGCGCCCGCCGCTACCGCGTGGCACCGATCGCGATCGGAACGAACACTGACCCTTACCAACCGATTGAGCGGGATCGCAGGATCATGCGCGATTGTCTGAAGATATTGCAGACGTCTCGTCATCCGGTGATGATCGCCACCAAAGGCACCTTGATCGAACGGGATATCGACATTCTGTCCGAAATGGCGGCGCAAAATCTGGTGCGCGTCGGCATCACGATCACGACGCTTGACGCCGACCTCAACCGGCGGATGGAACCGCGTGTGCCCAGCCCGGTGCGGCGGCTGGCGACGATCCGCCGCCTGTCCGAGGCGGGCATCCCGGTGCGTGTGATGCTGTCGCCAATCGTGCCGGGGCTGACCGATTCCGAGATCGAACCGATCTTGACCGCCGCGCGCGACGCGGGGGCAACTGCCGCCACATAGGCGATGCTGCGCTTGCCTCTGGAGGTGGCGCCGCTTTGGGAGGCGTGGATGGATGCGCATTATCCGGACCGGAAATCCCGCGTGATGTCCAAACTCCTAGAGATGCATGGTGGCAAGGTCTACGACGCGCAGTTCTTCAAACGGGTGCGCGGCGAAGGGGCGTATGCCGCCCTGATCGCGCAGCGGTTTACCAAAGCGCGCAAAAGATTGGGGCTGGATGGCGACATGCCTGACCTGGATTGCACCATCTTTCAGCCGCCCGCCCGCGCCGGGGATCAGCTGAACCTGTTCTGAAGCGGATCGCACACCCTTCGAAGGGTTTGTCCAAGTCCTTCGAAGGACTTGCCCCAATGCACTACAAATGCTGCGCAGCAAAGCCTTCGAAGGCTTTGCCTCGTCTTTTCGAAAAGACGGGGCCGCCTTATTCGAAGAGGTGCACGGGTTCGGTGTTGCAGAAGATAACAACCTGTCCACCATTGACCACAGCGTGATAACCGCGGCGCTGCAACGCGCGTCGGAACCGCTCCCAGCCCAGAATGCGCTCGATATCGCGCGCTTGTCGGCGCACGACACCGCCCTTGGCTGCGGCCTGCGCGGAAAAAACATGGGTAATCCACTGATCCGGCGACAGGGCCGGAGGAGGGCGACGGGACGGGGATGGGGCAAAGATATCACGCATACCCCCTATCTGTCAGACTGGTGGTTAACATGGTGTAAAGGACAAGCGGATCAGGCGCGGCGGCGTCCACGCCGTTCGCGCTTGGGTGCACCGCTCTGGTCGCCGGTGCCGTCGCTGTCCGAACTGAACGGGCCGATCTCGGCCACGATCTGGTCCAGCGTTGGCGCGTCGCCCTTTGGGGTGCTCTCCAAGGCTTCGCGCATGGCGCGAAGGTGTTCGGGCATGGTGCCGCAGCACCCCCCGATGATCTTGGCCCCGGCATTCCGGGCAAGGAGCGCGTACCGTGCCATCAACTCCGGTGCGCCGTCATAATGGATGTGACCGTCGACATATTTCGGAATGCCCGCATTACCCTTGGCGATGATCGCCCGTTCGGTTCCGGTCGCGGTAAAGCCCAGGACCGTTCGGAGAAGATCCGACGCGCCGGTGCCGCAATTGGCACCAAAGGCCAGCGGCGGATTTGGCAGAGACGTGATCATCTCGGCCATACCTTCCGAGGTCATGCCCATCATCGTGCGCCCTGCGGTGTCGAAACTCATCGTGCCGCACCATGGAACATCCGCCAACGCAAACGCCTCGGCGGCGGCACGGAATTCTTCGGGGGCGCTGATGGTCTCAACCCACATCACGTCGGCGCCGCCTTCCTTGAGCCCCTCAGCCTGTTCGTGGAACATCTCAACCGCGCTCGCATGGGAGAGCGTGCCCACGGGTTCCATGATTTCGCCAGTCGGCCCGACCGAGCCGGCAACAATCACTTGACGACCGGCGCTGTCGGCCACCTCGCGGGCCAGCTCGGCCCCGATGCGCGACAGTTCGCGCGCGCGGTGGCCGGCATTGTGCAGCTTGAGACGCGAGGCGTTGCCGCCAAAGGTGTTGGTCAGGAACAGGTCGCTGCCTGCGTCGACTGCGCCGCGATAAAGCGCGCGAATGTTGTCGGGCTTGGTCTCGTTCCAGAACTCGGGTGGATCGCCGCTTTCCAGACCCATGTTAAACAGATTGGTCCCGGTCGCGCCATCGGCCAGAAGCCAGTCGCGGGTGGACAGAAGATCGTGCAGCGGGTTTGTCATGACGGGCCTGTCGGTCAGAAAGTTTGACCCTGCCTGTCACACTTGGCGTCTTGAGACAAATTCATAATTCTCAAGACCATTATGAACAGGGCGCGATGCGATCCGTCGACGGATCGCATGAAACGCGTCGACGCGTTTCAGCGCGCTCAGACCAGTTCGGTTTCGACCCGGCTGGAGGCTTCCAAGGTTTTGTGAACCGGACATTTATCGGCAATTTCCAATAGCTTCTGACGCTGGTCCGAACTTAGATCGCCGGTCACGGTGATCCTGCGGCGGAAAAGGTCGATATTTGCATTTGTCGGTGTCAGGGCATCTTGCGCATGCACCTTGTCGTGGCTCACATCCACGGATACGGTTTTCAGCGGCCAGCCCTTGCGCCGGGCATACATGCGCAGCGTCATGGATGTGCAAGCCCCCAGACCAGCAGCGAGCAATCCGTAAGGCGACAGCCCCCGATTGGTGCCACCATAGGCCAGCGGTTCATCCGCCAGCAGATGATGGGGTCCTGCCTGAACGTCCTGCAAGAACCCCGTTGGATCGGCCTCTGAGACGCGCACGATGCCTTCGGGTGCGCCGATGGGGGGGGCAGGCGGGGTAAGGTGCAAGTACCGTCCCGCCCATGCCGCGATCACATCCGCTGCGTATTCTGCATCCCGCGCCTGCGTGATCAGATGGTCGGCATCGTCCAATGTGACAAAGCTTTTTGGATGTCGTGCGGCGGCAAAGATGTTGGTGGCGTTCTCGATCCCGACCACGCTGTCGCGCGGCGCGTGCATCACCAAAAGCGCGGCCTTCAGTTCCTTGATCACCGGTCCAAGCATCTGCGCCTTCACGTCTTCGACAAAGCCTTTGCCGATGGTGAAGGGGCGTCCGCCCAGATCAACTGTTGCCCTGCCCACGGTCGAGATATCCTCAAGCGCATCCGAGAAGTTATGCGTGACATGCTCAGGATCATAGGGGGCGCCGATGGTGACGACTGCCTTGATGCCCGCCATGTCGCCTGCGGCGCGCAAGACCGCAGCCCCGCCCAGCGAATGACCGATCATCAACGTCGGCGCCATGCCGCGTCCGGCCAGATACGCCGCAGCCGCATGCAGGTCGCCGACATTCGACGTAAAGGTCGTGTTGGCGAATTCGCCCTTGGAGTGGCCAAGCCCCGTAAAGTCGAACCGCAGCACTGCGATCCCCATCGCCGCCAGACGCGCGGCGATCCGCCGGGCGGCCGGAATGTCCTTGGAACAGGTGAAGCAATGCGCAAAAAGGGCGGTGGCCAGATGAGGCCCATCAGGCAGGTCAAGCCGCGCCGATAGGGTGTCTCCGGAATGGCCGGGAAATGTGATGCGTTCGGTGGTCATGGTTTTGGTCCTTGGGGCCGGGGCAGGGCAGCCCTTTGGCATTTCGTATGAACCAAGAGTGTGGGGTGTGTCCCCCATGCGCAAGCATTGTGTCGGGAGCGTCACAGGATGGTGAGAGCCGGACAAGGGATGGTGAGCATTGTTGCAGTCTTGCTGGGCGCGGCCTTTGTTGGCGGGTTCGCTGGCGCTCTGCACCCGCTGGGCGATAGTTTGGTTGTGTTCCGTATTCCTATCGCCGTGGTGTTTGCGCTTTGGGTGATCTGGTCGCCGTGGCCTGCGTGGATCAGGTGGAGCATCGCTGTGATGTGCCTTGCGGCGATGGGGCAGATCGTGGCGCAGAAATACGTGTCACATCCCGAAGGACCGATCACGATCTACCAGAAGAACCTGCTGTTCCAGAACGACCAAGTCGCGGCGCTTGCCGCCGACATCCGCACCACGCGCCCCGACATTGTGACGTTGCAGGAACTTACCTCGCGCAACGCCGCCCTCGTGCGCGAATTGCGGGCTGAGTATCCTTATCAGGCCAGTTGTGCGCTGGTGGAATGGGCGCGGGTCGCGATCCTGTCACGCTGGCCGGTCGAAGGCGAAATCTGTGTTGAAGGACAGGGGCTGGTCGGAATTCAGGTGATGTCGCCGAATGGGCTGTTCTGGGCATTCAGCGTGCATGCGTTTTGGCCATGGCCGCATGGTCAAGCCAATCAGTTCGACGTCATTCTACCGGTGCTGCGCGACCTGGAAGAACCGGTTGTGATCGCAGGCGATTTCAACATGGTGCCGTGGTCTTATGCCTTGCGGTCCATCGAACGCAGCATTGGCGCCACGCGGGCCGGGCCGCTGTTCTCGACCCTGATCAAGATCGGTGCACCTTTACCCATCGACCATGTCTATGCGCCGGGTGGCGGGCAGGCGGTGCGACGGCCCTTGCTGGGGTCGGATCATAGTGGGGTCTTGGCCAAGGTCTTCGTGTTCGAGCCTTAAAACGCCACTCCCATCAACGCTGGATCAAACGGGTATTTCGACAGGTTCTCATAGCCAGTCTCAGTAATCAGCACCTGATCCTCAAGCTTGATCGAGAAATCGCCCCCAACCTCGCCCACCAACACTTCGACACAGAGCGTCATGCCCGGCTCAAGCGGGTAGTCGAAAGCGCCGGGAACCGCATGATCGGGATAAGACACCAAGGGCCATTCGTCACAAAGGCCCACGCCATGCATCAGGCAGCCGTATTTTTGGGCTTGGTATTTCTCGTGCAGCACATGGGTGCGCGCGGTCAGTTCGGGTATCGTCACGCCGGGTTTGAGCATCTCCATATTGGTCATCACATGCTCATGCGCGTGTTTCATGGCCTCGATCATGTCGGGGCGGGGGGCTCGGTCACCGATCCACCAGGTGCGGCTCATATCTGTGCAAATGCCGTAGCTGCCAATGAGGTCGGTATCAAAAGCGACAATCTCGTTGTTCTGCACGATCCGTCCGCCGCATTCCTGAAACCACGGATTGGTGCGCGGGCCAGAGGTCAGAAGCCGGGTTTCGATCCATTCACCACCGCGGCGGATGTTCTCGGCGTGCAGCACCGCCCAGATGTCGTCTTCGGACACGCCGCCACCCGGCACATGGGCGCGGGCAAAGCGTTCCATCTCGGCCATGGCAACCTCGCAGGCATGCACCGAACAGCGCATCGCCTTGATCTCGTCCGGGCCTTTGATAGCGCGAGACTTCTCGGTGACCTCTTCGCCCTCCATGATCTCGAACTCTTGCGCCTCAAGCGCGCGCAGGCCGTGCAGCATGATTTTGTCCACCGCCAAGCGTTTGTTGCCCGGCGCGTGTTCGGCCAGCAACGTGCGGACATCGTTGGCGAACACGTCCGCAGCCAAATCGACCTTGTCGCCCCGGTCGAAGTAGAACAGGTCCGCCCCCGACCGGGCCTCGCGCACCAAGGGGTTGAACGCCGACAGGAAGGGCGAGTTCTTGTAGTCCCAGATCACCATGTACCCATCAGCACACAGCAAAACGGCGCGGAACGGGTTGTGGGTGTTCCAAAGCTGCATGTTGGTGCTGTCCGTCGCGTAGCGGATGTTCAACGGGTCAAACATCAACAGACCCGCATAATCCCGTTCGACGATATGCTGCGTCAGCCGCGCCCAGCGGTAGCGGCGCATCTCTTGCAGGTCGGGCAGGTCCAACCCCGCCGCCGCCCATTCGCCGTAAGCAAGTTGCGTCGGGCCGATCTCGACGCGGTTTTGGTCGTTGGGCGTGTTGTCGCCCGTGGTGGCGCCACGGGTCGGGTCGATCTTACGTGTGTCGCGGAAATGGGTGTTCATGGCAGCGCCTCCTTCGCATGATGCTGAACAGGACGCGCCTCACAAACGCGCCGATTTGCGACCTTGTTCGGCGGGGGGCGTGACGCTTTTGATCTTGCTGCACATGCGCTCGGTCGAACGCCGTGTCTTTTCTCTCTCCTGAGGCTGGGTTAGTCCTGCAGCATGATCCTGCAACGCGCCTTGCCTTATGATGTGATGATACCCCGACCGCTGCCGGGAATCGCGCCCTTGGGGGACGATCCTTGGTTTTTGGTGGACGAGGCATACGCCCCGCAAATGGCGGAACGATTGCATCTGATGGCGTCACGGCGGGATGATGTGATCGCCACCGCCGCACCCGATCCGGCGAACCTGTCCAAGATGATGGACGCGGTGTTGGACCATCTGCCAAAGGGCTTCGCAAGGAAAGGCGATCAGGTTACATGCCCCGATGGACGGGCTGTGAATATCGGTACATTAGATCCGTTCGGCACCCTTGGCCAGATCGTGCAGAACGACATCTGCCTGATGGAAAAGCGTGGCGACGAACACGTGCTGACGGGCGCGGTGCTGTGTTTTCCGGCAAGTTGGCGTTTGCGCGAAAAGATCGGTCATCCGCTGACCCATATCCACATCCCGGTCAAAACCTATACCGATAATATCGCCCGCAGGGTTCAGCGCCTGTTTGACGGGGTGCGGCCCGGGATGCCGATCTGGCGGTTCAACGCGCTTTGGTACGACGACCCGAGCCTCTATCAGCCGCGCGCCGTGTCCGAGCCGCGTCCGCTGACCGAGGCCGGCAAAACGCCCTACCTGCGCACCGAACGTCAGGTGCTTTGGAGATTGCCCGACAGTGATGCCGTGCTGTTCACGATCCATACCTTCGTGCTGGCCCGAAACGATGTTCCGGGCGCGGCAGACGACGCTCAGCCGCCCGCGCGCTCGGCAGAATAGACGATTGCCCGCAGATAATTGCCGCTGTCATTCCATACCGACAGGACATTGAAATTCGGCGTACCTTCGCCGAAGGGTTGACCCGGTTGCCAACCATTGCGGCGTAGCATGTTGGCGGCTGTGGCCAGCGCATCGTCGGCATTGTATGGATCGGCTCTGCCGTCGCCGTTGCCGTCGACACGGTATTTCAGCCAGTTCCCGGCGAGAAATTGCATGTGCCCTAATTCACCCGACGGGCCACCCTTGGTGCTCGGTGACAGGATACCGCTGTCCACCATGTTCAGCGCGGCAATCGCGTGCGGCTCGAACCGTGGGTGACGGCGGCAATAGGAGGAGAGCGTGACAGCTCCGTCAACAACGGAAGTTCCGCCCAGATAGCCGCCCCAGCTGGTTTCCAGCCCCCAGATGGTGGCTAGGATCGATGCGGGAACGCCGTAGTTGCGTTCGATCGACCCAAACGTATTTGGGTTCCGCGCGATTTTGGCGCTGGTCTGATTGATGAAGCTCTGGGCGGTGCTTCCCGATCGCTTGGCCAGAAACTTGGCCGGATCACCCTGCAACGTGCCAGTCTGGTTGCCGGGGTTGGATTCAAAGCGCCATGTGATGTCCGACAGGCGGGCGTTCTGCAACGCCGTCAAACCACGTTGGCCGACACCGGCCGCTGCCGCCTGACCAGCAAGCGTTTGCTTGTACTGCGCAAATGCGCCTTTGTTGGTAATACATTCAGCCGAATAGGCAGGAAGAGCTGCGCAAAGCGACAGGCAGGCAGCAACAAGAAAACGACGCATCAACGACACTCCAACAAATTTAGTTTGTGGAGACGTTAACAAATGCGTCGTTCTGAGCAAGCGTGAACGCGCGGCCAGAACTCTCGGGCCGCGTGAAACCAGCGTAAGATCAGAGGATCTGGGGCAGGCTCGGAGCCATGCCTGTCTGGGCCAAAACCGCATAAAGACCGGCAACACCCAGCGCCATTGCACCAGACCGGACGTCTTCACCGCGCACGAGGTTGTGAACGATCAACGGTATGGCCAGCGGTGCTGCGATCAATGCTGTGGTGAAGGAAATCGCCCAAGCGGACAGGCGCATCTGTGCCGATTTCGCCCGGCGCTCTTCCAGTTCCATGCGTTCGATCTCTTCCAGCGTCACACCGTTCATCTGTGCTCGTACAGCGGTCATCATCCAGTTGTCCATCTGCGTGGCCTTGCGCCTCCGCGTGGACCGAATGCGTGCATTGGCAGAAACCTTGCGCGGTACGATGCGAGCCTTGGCAAAGCCGTCATCGGCAACGGTGTCACCGGCGGCAAGGAAATCGGCAACCGCAATAGGGTTTGTGCTGCCATTCCAGAATACGGTGTGCGCGTCGAAGTCACGGCACAGCTCTGCTGCGACATTGGCCAAACGTGCGGCAGCGGCGCGCGCTTCGGTTCCCCGGCTTGCCAACATGATCACGCTGCTATGGCCGACCTCGTCGATGGCCAGCGTCACGGTGTCCGTTTCATTGACGACCCAGTCGATATAATCGCGCGTGACCGGCTGCCGTTGGAATTTAATGCGCTGATTTTGCAAGGCAGCGTGAATGGCTGGCACGACGGATTGGCAGATCGAGTCGCGCGATTTGTTTGTGACCATGCTGATCACTGTAACATCCGTTGTCATCCCAGTACCTTTCAGGTTCCGTAGAAGTCTCCCACGGTCACACTTAAGGCGGAGATTGTGTTCGAAATGCGCAGTGAATCTGGCTCAAATTGGAAATTTGGCCGGTTTCGGGTTTTTCTGAGGGTTTGTTTGGCAGGGGCGGCTGCGCACCGGCAGTTCACTTGCCGTAATGTTGCTTGGCCGTGTCTTGCAGCTTGTCAAAGTTGTAAGCGGTCTTCGCTTGTTCGGCCAGTTCCATTTGCCCCTCTAGGGTGCTGTAATACTCGGCCTCTTCCTTCGTCACGTTTCCCGTGGTCAGGCGAAGGCCCATCGTGTGAATCGATTTGCGTGCTTCGCGGACTTCGGGGTCGTCATTGCCGTCGATATACATGGTCTTTAGCATAGACATGCCAGTTGCCGTGTCCTGCAAAGCGGTGGAGGTACTGGCAAGGCGGTCTTCGTTCTGGGCAAAATAGATCGTGCCCATCGCGGCACCAATCGGCATCACGACAAGAATAAGAATTCCAAAAAGAATGTATTTCACCATCGACCCCTTTGGGCCCTTGTCTCTTGGGCCTTGGGGGCCGTTGCCACTGCCGCCACTTGGCGGAGGAGGCGGCGGCGTTTGGGATGGTTGCGCACCGTTCTTGGCATTGAGCCGCGCTATCCGGTCCTGAAAATCGCTAGTCATCGGGGCAATCCTTACGCAAGTTCATCAAATTGATCCGGCCGAAAGGTCGAAACAGATAACATACTCACATCCGGTTTGGGTCAGTCTGCGACCGAAGAGGGGCCATTGTTGGGCAATCACCCGCAAGATTTTTCGATGCCGCAAGGCAAGAAAAAGGCGCCCCGAAGGACGCCTTTTCCAGAAATCCAGTCTGATCGGAAAGATCAGCTGCTGTAGTACATTGCGAATTCCACCGGGTGTGGTGTCATTTCGTAAGACTCGATCTCTTCCATCTTCAGGTCGATGTAACCGTCGATCTGGTCTTTGGTGAACACGTCACCGGCCAGAAGGAACTCGTGATCTGCCTGAAGTTCTGTGATTGCTTCGCGCAGGCTGCCGCAGACAGTCGGGATGCCGGCCAGCTCTTCTGCAGGCAGGTCATACAGGTTCTTGTCCATGGCTTCGCCCGGATCGATCTTGTTGGTGATGCCGTCAAGACCGGCCATAAGCAGCGCCGCAAAGCACAGATAGGGGTTTGCGGTGGGATCGGGGAAACGGGCCTCGACGCGCTTTGCCTTCGGGCTTTCGGTCCACGGAATACGAACGCAGCCCGAGCGGTTGCGTGCGGAATAGGCGCGCAGAACGGGGGCCTCGTAGCCCGGGACCAGACGCTTGTAGCTGTTGGTCGACGGGTTGGTGAACGCGTTGAGCGCCTTGGCGTGGGTCAGGATGCCGCCGATGAAGTACAGGGCTTCCTGGCTCAAATCGGCATACTTGTCGCCTGCGAAAATCGGCTTGCCGTCTTTCCAGATCGACATGTTGACGTGCATGCCCGAGCCGTTGTCGCCCTTGAGCGGCTTCGGCATGAAGGTGGCCGAGCGGCCATAGGACTGCGCGACGTTGTGGATGATGTACTTGTACTTCTGAAGCTCGTCCGCTTGCTTGACCAGCGAGTCGAAGATCAGACCCAGCTCGTGCTGGCTGGTCGCCACTTCGTGGTGGTGCTTGTCGACTTTCATACCGATGCGCTTCATGGTGGACAGCATCTCGGAGCGGATGTCCTGACCATCGTCAGACGGGTTCACCGGGAAGTAGCCGCCTTTGTAGGTCGGACGGTGACCAAGGTTGCCCATCTCGAATTCGCTGTCGGTGTTCCAAGCTGCGTGATCGGCATCGACCTCGTAGGACACCTTGTTGGGTGCAACCGAGTAACGCACATCGTCGAACAGGAAGAATTCAGCTTCCGGGCCGAAGTAGGCGACGTCGCCTATGCCCGAGGACTTCAGGTACGCTTCTGCTTTGGCTGCAGTGCCGCGCGGATCGCGGTTATAGGCTTCGCCTGTGTCGGGTTCGACAACGGAGCAATGCACACACACGGTCTTTTCAGCATAGAACGGGTCGATATATGCGCTGTCAGTGTCGGGCATCAGTTTCATGTCGGAGGCTTCGATGGACTTCCAGCCTGCGATGGACGACCCGTCGAACATAAAGCCTTCGTCGAGGAAGTCTTCGTCCACTTGGTCGGACATCACTGTTACGTGCTGGAGCTTACCGCGCGGGTCGGTAAACCGGATGTCCACATACGCGACATCTTCGTCCTTGATCATCTTGAGAAGCGCTTCAGTGCTCATTCTCTCTTCCCTTTCACTGAGTTTGGGTCGTTGTTCGTATAGTCTTGGTGCAGGATCAGATTGCGTCCGATCCGGATTCACCTGTTCGAATTCGGATGGCCTGCTCGACAGGCGATACGAAAATTTTGCCGTCGCCGATCTTGTCGGTCTTTGCGGCATCAACAATGGCAGCAATTGCGCCATCGACTTGGTCGTCATCCAGAACGACCTCGATTTTTACTTTGGGCAGGAAGTCGACGACGTATTCGGCACCACGGTACAGTTCCGTATGGCCTTTCTGGCGGCCGAAGCCTTTGACTTCCACAACGCTCAGGCCTTGAATGCCGGCGTCTTGAAGGGCTTCCTTCACCTCGTCGAGTTTGAAGGGTTTGATGATGGCTTCAATCTTTTTCATGGCGGGTCCCTCGCTCCTGCATTGCGGTCGTCAGACCACTTCTGTTTGAGAGCCACAATCAGCTAGGGTAAATGTCAGGGCATCGGGCGCAGGGATTGAAATCCGTCGCTTAAAAAATATGCAAGTTGCATAAAAACCGTGCAAAACTGAATCAAAGGGAAGATCAGACGTGGCCGAATTGCTCACCTCCGCCCAGATGCGCGCCATTGAGCAGGCCGAAATCGAGTCGGGCACTGTCACAGGGCTGCAGTTGATGGAGCGCGCCGGGCGTGGCGCCGTCGCGGCTGCTATAGAGAAATGGCCGGAATTCGCGCAAGGCAGTCATCGTGCACTGGTGCTGTGTGGACCGGGAAATAACGGTGGCGACGGTTTTGTCATTGCGCGACGGTTGGTCGACCGTGGTTGGAATGTGGACCTTTTCCTTTATGGCGATGCAGCGAAACTGCCACCGGATGCACGCGTCAATCATGATCTGTGGGCCGAAAGAGGCGTGGTCAGAGCTTTTGACCTGTCCGCGATGTTCGATTGTGATCGGCCGGACCTGTTTGTCGATGCGGTGTTCGGGACCGGACTGACACGCCCCTTGCCCAACGATCTGGCAACCGCTCTTGAGGTGCGCATGATGAGTCACTGGACGTGTGGCCATGGGATTAAGCGCTTGGCGGCCGATTGTCCGTCGGGTCTGAACCTCGACACCGGGATGGTTCCAGCATCTGAAAGTGATGCGGTGCCAAGGGTCAATTCCGCTGATCTGACTGTCGCGTTCCACAGTCTCAAGGCCGGTCACAGGCTGGGACTTGGTCCAACGCTCTGTGGTGAGGTTCAGGTGGTGGATATCGGTCTGACGGGGCCGGATGCGGCAGAGCGCGCGATGATCGGCACCCCGCCAGACGCAGACCGTGTGCGGCTCGTTGCGCCGAAATTTGCGCAAGGACCGCTACCGCTGCGCATCTGGCCAGGTGCAATGATCGCCAAGCTGCGGGGGCAGGGGCATAAATACGACTACGGCCACGCGATGGTCTGCGCCGGTGGTCCGGGCCGCGGCGGCGCAGCGCGCATGGCGGCACGCACGGCATTGCGCAGCGGGGCAGGGCTGGTCACCGTGCTCTGCCCGCCAGAGGCGCTGCAGGAAAATGCCTCACATCTGGACGCCATCATGCTGCGCGCTTGCGCCACTGCAGAGACCTTCCGCCAAATCTTGGATGATCGAGTGTCTGCGCTTTGCCTTGGCCCCGGGCTTGGCCTCGGGTCCGCGACCCGTGACTTGGTGTCTGTGGCACTCGCGCATCGCCGGGGGGATCGTGGATGGCGCGATCCAGCGGTTGTGCTGGATGCAGATGCGCTCACGTCGTTCGAAAATGACCCTGACGGGCTGTTCGCGCAAACCCACGCGCGGACCGTTCTGACCCCGCATGAAGGCGAGTTTGCGCGTCTCTTCCCTGATTTGGCGCAGTCGGCACGTGCGAACCTGTCCAAGATCGACGTGGTGCGCAAAGCGGCCGAGCGGGCGGGCTGTATCGTGTTGCTCAAAGGTGAGGACACAGTGATTGCACGACCCGGCGGCGGCGCCAGCGTGCACAGCGCCAGTGGGGAGCGTGCCGTACCGTGGCTGGCGACCGCTGGGGCGGGGGATGTGCTGGCAGGGTTGATTGCCGGGTTGGCCGCGCCTGAGACCGCGCCAGATCTCTATTGCGTCACCGAAGCGGCAGTTTGGTTGCACTGCGAGGCTGCACGTCAATTCGGCCCCGGTTTGATCGCCGAAGACCTTCCCGAAATTTTGCCCAAGGTCTTTGCAACACTTGCGCGCTAAGAAACTTCGTACGAAGTTTCTCAGTCATCAGAATTTTCGTACGAAAATTCTGCTCGCATCAGCCCGAGAGCTTTGCTACTCAGCAGCGCAGTGCGGGTGTGGCGGAATTGGTAGACGCACCAGATTTAGGTTCTGGCGCCTTTGGCGTGGGGGTTCGAGTCCCTTCACCCGCACCACATTTCTGATCCGATGGCCTCTGTGAAGATTGGCATCGTCACGCAATCCCCGTTGACAGACCAACCCCCTCGGCGCTATCGCGCGCTCCGACACTGATCATCAGGTGTCGCGTGTCGCCCGTCGCGTGGCCTGTTCGAGCAGGCAAATGAGCGGGCCTTTTGGACAGACGATCATGGTGGGTAAGCTGTTTGCGTCCGGTGACCTGCATGCCGACAGGCGTGCCGAATTTGCCGAGACATGGGCGCATCTGGGGGATCTCGATGCGGCGGTGGATGTCTTGCAGGGAGCGTTGGAACTTGTGCCGACATGGGGGGCGGGATGGTTCCGCCTTGGTGAATACCTTGAGCGGGTGGGCGATCTTGATGGCGCGGCGCAGGCGTGGGGTCGGGCGATCCAAGAGCAGCCGGACGACCCGTTCGGTGCGGTGCTGCGCCGCGACCTGTTGCGCGAACAGCCCTTGAGCGACACCATGCCTCCGGCTTTTGTAGAAATGTTGTTCGATCAATACGCGCCTCGTTTTGAGACGTCTTTGCTGGATCATCTCGACTATCAAGGGCCCCAGATCATTGCCGACGCGCTGGCGCAGCGCACCGAACCCGTGGTGGACCGGGCGCTTGATTTGGGCTGTGGGACCGGCCTGATCGGGCCGGTGCTGCGGCCCTATTGCCGTCACCTGACGGGTGTGGATCTGTCACAGGCCATGCTTGACGAAGCGTTTGCAAAGGCGGTCTACGACAGGCTCGACAAGGCTGACATTCAGGCGATGCCGATTCCCGACCAATCCTTTGGCCTCATCGTTGCATCGGATGTGTTCAACTACCTTGGTGCGCTCGAACGCATCATCGGCTGGTGCGCGGCCAGCCTCGCCCCTGGTGGCGTTCTTGTTTTCACCGTGGAGCAGGCCCAAGGTCGCGACGTTACGCTGCGCAAGACACAGCGTTTTGCCCATGGGCGCGCCTATGTCAGCGACCTGTTGCAAACCGCTGGATTTGCGACAATCGAGAATCGCGATGTGGTGTTGCGCAAGGATCGCGGAGACAATGTGACAGGGCTTTGCATCGTCGCGCAGTCTCCGACCGTAACAGGCCGACGTCTTGACGATGGTGAGGCGCAGTTCGATGTTGTGGACGCGGATTAGGAACATTGGTTCCGGGCTGGGCTCCTGGCTTTCACATCCAATTTGCACGCCCGAGATGTTACCTCGCGATCTGTACGAAATTGGCACCGACAATGTCACGCGGACTGGTATGAACCAGGCCCGGCCCATTTTCGGCGCCGACCTTTTGCCATGACCCGAAATGCCCATGACGCGGTTCCGCTGCGTCCCCGGCCATGAAGTTGTGCAGTTTTCGTCCCCGAAGAACCGTGTCGTAAAATGACCTGAGGTCTGTCTCTGTCAGCAGGGAAAAGCTGTCCATGCCGTTGGGCATGAAAACGTCGACCTCTTCGTCAAAGGAGTTCACCGCTTTTTCCTGACTGCCATGCAGGACCATGTTCACGCCCATGCGGCTGTTGAGCATGTTTTGTACGTCGATGAATTTCTGACCGCGAAAATTAGGAACTTCCTGCGTTTTTTGGGCGTCGGTCTTGTCGGCATCATGAGTAGCGGCCGGGGATTTGCCCGCGCGGTGCAGATGCGACCAAGGACTGCTGGCATGCTGTTCCGAAACAACGATATTCGTCCCCGGATTGTCCGCCGGGACAACGGCAAAAAGATCATAATCGCCGTGAATGTAAGAGGCGTGCAGAACGCCTCGGCCAGTATCCTTCATCAGTGCGCCAAACCGTTTGGTTCCGGGGCGGGTGTCGGTGAAGAACGGCTGACCCATGGGGAGGTAGAAGCGCGACGGCGTTTTATCGTCGCTCCAGGTAAGATCATCGCAATGCCGACCCGACGCTTCGAATTTTGTCCATTCCTTAAGGGCTGACGCGTGTTTCTTCGGGGTGGCATATGCGGATGACATGCCGGGTGCATGGGGGTTGCAGACCACCCCGGCCACGTTCGACACCCAGCCGATTTCCTTGATATGCACATTGTTCTGCGCGGTCTTTGCCTTGGTATCCGGGCCTTTGGGAATGAAGCCCGTCTGCCCGATATAGCGAATCGACGCGGGATTGGACCGCCGCACCAAGATGAACACATGAAACCACCACGCCGTGTAGGCAAAGGCCCGTTGATCGTGGCGCCGCATGACTCGGTCGGCATCGGGCGCGTGGGTGCACAGGGTCGGCGCAATCATCTGACCTTGTAAGGGTTTGGAGTAATCGTAGGTTCCCGCAGGCATTCTCGACATGCTTACAGCCTTTCCAATTGGGGCCGGCAAGTCACGGAGCCACGCGACACTCTCTCAGTCATTCGGCCTGTGGCGAAAAATATGGCCTGCCAAAAAAACCTTGAAACAACGCCTACAAGCTTATGGCGGGTTGCTTGTTCGGGCAAGGCTCCTGTTATTGCGATGCAAGTTTGGCGGCAGCCACCAGAGGCGCATTTCCCACTTGCACCGCACCAAGCGCGCCTCTAAGAGGCGATGGATTTTGACCGCCGCGGACGCCTCCGCGGCCCCTATGCAATGGATAAGGACGACATGCAGGTCACCGAAACCCTCAATGAAGGCCTCAAGCGCAGCTACTCGATCACCGTTTCGGCGGGCGAGTTGGATGCAAAGGTCAATGAAAAGCTCAAAGAAGCGCAGCCCGAAATCGAAATGAAGGGCTTTCGCAAAGGCAAGGTGCCGATGCCGCTTCTCAAGAAGCAGTTTGGCCAGCGCCTTTTGGGCGAAGCCATGCAGGAAACCATCGACGGCGCGATGGCCAAGCATTTCGAAGACAGCGGCGACCGCCCGGCGCTTCAGCCCGAAGTCAAGATGACCAATGACGACTGGAAAGAGGGCGACGACATTCAGGTCGACATGTCCTACGAAAAACTGCCCGAAATGCCCGAGGTCGATCTGTCGTCGCTGACGCTGGAAAAGCTGGTCGTGAAGGCAGGCGATGCTGAAGTTGACGAGGCGCTCAAGAACCTTGCTGAGACCGCGCAGGACTTCAAGGACCGCAAAAAAGGCTCCAAGGCCAAGGATGGGGATCAGATTGTGATCGACTTCCTTGGCAAGGTCGACGGTGAAGCGTTCGACGGTGGTGCTGCCGAAGATTACCCGCTCGTGCTTGGCTCCGGTTCCTTCATCCCCGGTTTCGAAGAGCAGCTGGTCGGCGTGAAGGTCGGCGAAGAGAAGAACGTCGAAGTCAAATTCCCCGAGGAATACGGCGCTGAAAACCTTGCCGGCAAAGACGCGGTGTTCGAATGCACCGTGAAAGCTGTCAAAGAGCCGGTTGCCGCCGAGATCAACGACGAACTGGCCACGAAGTTCGGCGCTGAAGACTTGGCTGCTTTGAAGGCACAAATCTCGGAGCGTCTGGAAGTCGAATATGCCGGTGCGGCACGTCAGGTCATGAAGCGCGCCTTGCTTGACCAACTTGACGAGAAAGTGTCGGTCGATCTGCCGCCATCGCTGGTCGAAGCAGAAGCCAAGCAGATCGCACATCAGCTGTGGCATGAAGAGAACCCGGACGTGCAGGGCCACGACCACCCCGAGGTCGAACCGACAGCCGAGCACAACAAACTGGCAGAGCGCCGCGTGAAGCTGGGCCTCTTGCTGGCCGAGCTGGGGCAGAAAGCCGAGGTCACCGTGACCGACGCGGAAATGACGCAGGCGATCATGAACCAGGCGCGCCAGTACCCGGGTCAGGAACGTGCGTTCTTCGACTTCGTGCGCCAGAACCAGCAGATGCAGCAGCAGCTGCGCGCGCCGATCTTTGAAGACAAGGTTGTCGATCACGTGGCCGAGCAGGCAACCGTGACCGAGAAAGAGGTCTCCAAGGACGATCTGGAAAAGGCCGTCGAGGCGCTTGACGACGAATAAGACCTGTCGAGGTTTTGAATTGCAAAGGCCGCCCAACTGGGCGGCCTTTTCTGTTTGAGGAGCGGATCGACCGCGGCACTCTGACCGCCATGGAGGGCTCGGCCCCCGTCCGCCATTGGCGTACTCCCCTGAGGTATTTGTGAAACAGAGAAACCGTGTTGGTTCAGAGTGTCATACGGAACAGGGCAAACCCATCGGCGTTTGTGCCGGCCTCTTCAAGCGTCATGCCGTCTAGAGTATTGGCGTATTTCGCACCTGCGGGACCGGTCTCGAAAATCACGCTGGTGCCCGCCATCGGGGCGAAGCGCCAGTTGAAATCGGCCTTGGGGTCGATGGTGCCCTGTTCCACGATGTAGCGTACGATCACGTCGCGGTTGGTGTCGGGGCCTTCGAAGACAATGGTGTCGCCGGTTCCGGGAAAGCTGCCACCGCCGCCTGCACGGTAATTGTTGGTGGCGATGATGAACTCGGCTTCCGGGTCAATGGGTGTCCCGTCATGGGTCAGGTTCACGATGCGGTTGGCGTCCGGGTTGATAACCGCGCCGTCGCGGTCGAATTTCGACGGCTGGCTGAGGTCGATCTGGTAGTTGACCCCGTCGATCACGTCGAAATTGTAGCTGGGGAAGTTGGGGTTCAGCAGCGGCGCATCCGTTGACCCCGGTTCGACCTGATTGAACATGCCCGCCGAGCGTTCCAGCCAGTCCTTGACCTGCGCGCCGGTCACCCGCACTGCGCGCACCGTGTTGGGGTAGAGGTAGAGATCGGACACGTTCTTGATTGCCACATCCCCGACCGGCACGTCGGTATAGTATTCCGGCCCACCGCGACCGCCTGCCTTAAACGGGGCAGCGGCGGATAGGATCGGCAGGCCTTCATGCGGCGTGTCCTGCATCATCTGTGCAATGTACCAGGTCTGGGCGTTGGAAACGATCTGGACCGAAGGATCGTCCGCCACCAGTGCGAAATAGCTGTGCAGAGGGGCGGCGGTTTTACCCACGGCGCGGCGAACATAGGCGAGCGTTTCTTCGTGATCTGCCATCGTGGCCTCAATCACCGGCTGGTAATCCTTGACCAATGCAGTGACCGAACGGTCCTCATTGCGCTGAGAGATGGGCCGCGCCTCGGACTGGTGGTTGAGCACGCGCCAGCCGTTGCCATCGCGTTCGAGCATCAGATCGACCAGCCCCATATGGCTGCCCCAGAAGCCTGCCATGACGCCGGGTTTGCCCATGATCGTGCCTTTGGCCGCATCAAGGCCCGGCAGATTTTCATAGGTGGAGGAGGGGAAGACGAGATGCGAATGTCCCGTCAGGATCACGTCGATGCCGTCGATCCCTGCCAGGGGAATGGAGGCGTTTTCCATCATTTCCGCAGCCTCGGGCGCGCCGATGCCGGAATGCGACAGCGCGATCACGATGTCTGCGCCCTGTTCGCGGCTCTGCGGGACATAAGCGCGGGCCGCCTCAAGAATGTCGCGGGCGGTGACGTTGCCTTCTAGGTGGCGGCGATCCCATGTCATGATCTGCGGCGGCACAAAGCCGATGAGGCCAATCCGGATCGGGTGGGTGTTTCCTCCGCCGTCGGTGATTTCTCGGTCGAGAATAACATAGGGCGGCACAAGTGTGGTGTCCTCGCGCGGGGAGGCGCCGGCGGTCTTGACCACGTTGGCCGACACGACGGGGAAGTCTGCACCGGCCAGCGCCTTCATCAGGAAATCCAGACCGTAGTTGAATTCGTGATTGCCCAATGTGGAGCCGTCAAAACCCAGCACGTTCATCGCGGTGATGATCGGGTGCATGTCACCTTCTTTCATCCCGCGTTCATAGGCGATGTAGTCGCCCATCGGATTGCCCTGCAGGAAGTCGCCATTGTCGAGCAGCAATGAATTCGTGGCTTCGGACCGGATGTTCTGAACAATGGTGGCAACGCGGCTCAGACCCACCGTGTCGGTCGGGCGGTCGCCGTAATAATCATACGGATGCACATGTACATGCAGGTCGGTGGTTTCCATGATGCGCAAGTGCGCCTGATTTGACATGGCGCGCACCGAGAACGGATGCAGCGCCAGAAAGCCCGCAGTGCTTGCCAGAAATCCACGGCGGTTGAGGTGAAGAGCCATGATCGTGTCCCCCTGATCTGTGTTGGTTCTGGGATCAGGTTAAGCCGGAAACCTCACAAGCGGGTAGCGGTTTCATGGCAGCGGCATGAAGCCGCCGGGCGGGGCGGTGCGCGTCAGATGTGCAGATCGCGCGAATAGGTCACGAATTCTGCGATCTCGTCGGGCAGGTGGGTTATGCCGAGGCCCGGGGCGTCCGAGAGGGTGAGCGTGCCGCGATGCGCGGCACCCTGCCATGGGTCGAACGCGTCGCGCAGTGGGTTCGGGTTCACATCCACTTCGAGCAACCCGTCGCCACCAGCCGCGGCAAGCAGATGCGCCGAGGCAATCAAGCCGATACCGCCGCCAAGATAATGTGGACAATAGCGTTGACCCGCCGCGCAGATGGCTTGGGCCACTGGCCAACAACCGCTGAACCCGCCCCATTTGGCGATGTCAGGTTGTAGCACGCCAAAGACGCCTGTGGCGATGGCATCGGCAAAACCGCCAGTGCCGGTGATGTTTTCGCCTCCTGCCAAGGGGATCGGGCTTTGATCTGCCAGCGCACGCCAATGGGTCAGGGAAGCGTCGGCGGGCAGGGGTTCCTCAAGCCAGCCGAGTGGTAGGTCGGTACAGGCAGCGACAAAGCGTTCAGCCTCGGGCAGCGCCCACGCTTGATTGGCATCAGCGCAGAGGGTTTCACCGGCGCCGAGAGTCGAGAAAAGCCCGGTCAGAAGCGCGGTGTCTTGGGTCAGGTCGAAGCCGACCTTGACCTTGTAGGTGGAGAAGCCGGCCTCTTGGCTTTGGGTGATCTGATGGTCGGCTTGACTGATTGCGATGCCACTCGCGTAGCACGGGACGGTGTGTTCCGCCCTTGGGTTCAGATATCGCGCCACAGACAGGCCTGCGCGCCGCGCGACAAGATCGGTCATTGCGGTATCCAGCCCTGCGATCACTTGGCGGAACGGCCCCCATTCGCCACATTGCAGGGCCCGGATGTGGGTCTTTTCGGTGAGCTGGGTGAAAAGTTCCGACGCGTCATCAAAGGGTTGGCCCAAAAGCAAGTCGCCCATGTCTTCGACCAAAAGGCGCGCGCGGTGTTCGGCCCCCGCGGCGGGCCAGTTGGCAAAGACCTCACCCCAGCCAAACGCGCCGTCACCGTCCTCGAGACGCACGAACACAGCGGGGCGGTTGTGCATCACGCCAAAGGACGTGGCCACCGGCGACGAGATCGGAACGCGGTAGGCAGCGACGGTGATGCGGGACAGGGTGATGGCCATGAGCGCAGCACAGCAGGATGTGGCAGCAAAGGCAAGCGCGAGCATTGGGCGTTTCGCAAATCAAAATGTCAGGGACCGGACTGTTCCGGGCGATGCGTTGCAGGTAAGGCAATTTCGGTTATCATGGGGCGGGCAAAATGACTTGGTTGCGTGCGGAAATCAGCCCGCCTATCCGACCATGATCGACTTGCGTTCAGCTGCGCACCCCTTGTGAAGTTGGGGTTGCGATTGAGGGCGTAAACCAAAGGGGCACTGGCGCAGAATTGCCGAAAGCAACTTGCGCTTGGACCTTGATAAACGTCATATCGCGGCAGGCATGACCTCAAGGTCGTTAACTCGGACGGGTGTCGAAAAGCGCATCGCCAGGAAGAAAACTAAGCCTGACCTTCCCTATTGGAGCCTTCTATGAAATTTCGCTTTCCCATCGTCATCATTGACGAGGACTTCCGTTCAGACAACTCCTCTGGCTTGGGCATCCGGGCTATCGCTGCAGCCATCGAGAGCGAAGGCTTCGAGGTGTTGGGCACGACCAGCTACGGGGACCTGTCGCAGTTTGCACAGCAGCAATCCCGCGCAAGTGCGTTTGTGTTGTCCATTGATGACGAGGAATTCACACCCGGTCCCGATCTTGATCCCGCCGTACTGAACCTTCGGTCCTTTATCGAAGAAGTGCGTTGGAAGAACAACGAAGTCCCGATTTACATCTACGGCGAAACCAAGACGAGCCGCCATCTGCCCAACGATATTCTGCGCGAGCTGCACGGGTTCATTCACACTTTCGAAGACACACCGGAATTCGTCGCCCGGCACATCGTCCGTGACGCTAAAGCCTATCTCGAAGCGATCCAGCCGCCATTCTTCAAGGCGCTGCTCGACTATGCCGAGGACGGTTCTTACTCTTGGCACTGCCCGGGGCATTCTGGCGGTGTGGCGTTTCTGAAAAGCCCGATCGGCCAGATGTACCACCAGTTCTACGGTGAAAACATGCTTCGGGCGGATGTGTGCAATTCGGTTGAGGAACTTGGCCAATTGCTTGATCACGACGGCGCCATCGGCGCGTCCGAGCGCAATGCGGCAAGGATATTCAACGCCGACCACTGCTTTTTTGTGACCAACGGGACAAGCACATCGAACAAGATGGTCTGGCACCATACCGTCGCCCCGGGCGATGTGGTGGTCGTCGACCGGAACTGCCATAAATCCATTCTGCACAGCATCATCATGACAGGTGCGATCCCGGTTTTCATGAAGCCGACGCGCAACCACTACGGCATCATCGGGCCCATTCCGAAGTCCGAGTTCACGATCGACGCGATTAAGGAAAAGATCCGGTCAAACCCGCTGCTGTCGCATGTGGACGCAGACACGGTCAAACCTCGGATCATTACCCTGACGCAATCAACCTATGACGGCGTCCTCTATAACACCGAGACGATCAAGGACATGCTCGACGGCTATGTCGAGAACCTGCATTTCGACGAGGCGTGGTTGCCGCACGCCGCGTTCCACCCCTTTTATGGCACCTTCCACGCCATGGGGCGCAATCGCGAGCGACCGAACCAGTCGGTGACCTATTCGACCCAGTCAATCCACAAGCTTCTGGCCGGCATTTCGCAAGCGAGTCATGTGCTTGTGCAGGACAGCAAGAATACCAAACTTGACCGACATCTCTTCAACGAGGCGTATCTGATGCACACCTCGACCAGCCCGCAATACAGCATCATCGCCAGTTGCGATGTGGCCGCGGCCATGATGGAGCCTCCGGGGGGGCGTGCCTTGGTCGAAGAAAGCCTGCTGGAGTCGCTCGATTTCCGTCGCGCCATGCGAAAGGTGGATGAAGAGTACGGCAACGATTGGTGGTTTCAGGTTTGGGGTCCGGAAGAACTGGACGAAGAAGGCATCGACAGTCCGAACAACTGGGTGCTGAAAAAGACGAATGCCGAAGGCGTTCAGCCGTCTGACGGCGAAGAATCCTGGCATGCCTTTGGCGATATGGCGCCCGGCTTCAACATGCTGGACCCGATCAAGGCCACCGTTATCACGCCGGGCATGAATTTGGATGGGAAGTTCGACTATTCCGGCATACCGGCTTCAATCGTGACGAAATACTTGGCCGAGCACGGTGTCGTTGTCGAGAAAACCGGTCTCTACAGCTTCTTCATCATGTTCACGATCGGGATCACCAAGGGGCGTTGGAATTCGCTTTTGACCGAGTTGCAGCAGTTCAAGGACGATTATGACAAGAACGTACCGATGTGGCGCTGCATGCCAAAATTCTGCGCCCAGCAGCCGCGATACGAAAAGATGGGGCTGGGCGATATGTGCCAGCACGTCCATTCGCTCTATGCCAAATCCGATGTCGCCATTCTGTCTACGGATATGTACCTCAGCGATCTGGTGCCTGCGATGAAGCCGACCGACGCGTTTTCCCACATCGCCGCCCGTACGACTCAGCGTGTGCCTATCGACGAACTTGAGGGACGCATAACAACAAGTCTGGTCACGCCTTACCCGCCCGGCATTCCGCTTTTGATCCCGGGGGAGGTCTTCAACAAGAAGATCGTCGAATATCTGAAATTCAACAGAACCTTCGCGCGCGAATGCCCGGGGTTCGAGATCGATATTCATGGGCTCGTTCAGGAAGTGGATGAGAACAATCAGGTGCAGTATTTTGCTGACTGTGTGGCCAAGAGCGAGGAGGTTTAGCCTTCTTGATGTCGGGCGCGGCCGGTCTTGCGTTCGACAGGATGCGTTCAAAGTCGATTTCGTGACCCGCCCAATAAAAAAGCCCCGCCAAATAGGCGGGGCTTTGAAATCTTGATCAAAGAAACGATCAGTCTTCCGACTTTGTCTCTTCGTCAGAAGCTGCGGCGGGTGCCACATCGTCGTCATCGGATGCCGCACCGCCGATATCGTCGAAGAGTTCCGAAATCTCGAACTCTGCCTGTGCTTCTTCCTCGGCGGCCAGTTCCTGAATGGACTTGCCGGAGGCCTGAAGGTCGGCTTCTTCGGGCGAACGTGCGACGTTCAGGCTGATGGTGACCATCACCTCGGGGTGCAGATGGACTTCAACCTCGTGCAGACCAAGAACCTTGATCGGCTGACGGATGATGATCTGTTTGCGGTCGAGTGTGAAACCCTCTTCGGTTGCCACTTCAGCCGCGTCGCGGGTGGTGACGGAGCCGTAAAGGTTGCCACCGTCGGAAGCCTGACGAATCACGATGAACTGCTGGCCGCCAAGACGGTCGGCCATTGCTTCGGCCTCTTTCTTGGTTTCCAGGTTCTGTGCTTCGAGCTGGGCTTTCTGGGTTTCGAACGACGCGATGTTCTCTTTCGAGGCGGTCAGCGCCTTGCCCTGCAGCAGCAGGTAGTTGCGCGCAAAACCGGGCTTTACGTCAACGACGTCGCCCATCTGGCCAAGCTTGGCCACGCGTTCCAGAAGGATAACTTGCATGTCAGTCTCTCCTTACTTCACTGCGTAGGGCAGCAGGGCGAGGAAGCGGGCGCGCTTGATTGCACGAGCCAGCTCACGCTGTTTCTTTGCAGACACGGCTGTGATGCGCGAGGGCACGATCTTGCCACGCTCAGAGATGTAGCGCTGCAGCAGCTTGGTGTCTTTGTAGTCGATCTTGGGTGCGTTGTCGCCCGAGAAGGGGCACACCTTACGACGGCGGAAAAATGGTTTCGTAGCCATGGATTAGCGTCCTTTCTTCAGGCGATCAATTGCGACGTTCGCGGCGTTCGCCACGATCACCACGGTCTCCGCGATCTCCACGATCACCGCGATCCCCACGGTCGTCACGCTTCTGCATCTGGACCGACGGGCCGTCTTCATGCGCGTCCACCTTGATGGTGAGAATACGCATAACGTCGTCATGCAGACGCATCAGGCGTTCCATTTCCTGGATCGCTTCCGACGGTGCGTCGGTGCGCAGGAAGGCGTAGTGGCCCTTGCGGTTCTTGTTGATCTTGTAGGCCATCGTCTTGACGCCCCAGTATTCGTGATCAACCAGCTTGCCGCCGTTGTCCGAAAGAACTGTGCCGAAATGTTCGATGAGGCCTTCAGCCTGCGCGTTGGACAAATCCTGACGCGAGATAAAAACATGCTCGTAAAGCGGCATGTGCACTCCGTTTCTGTTCTGGCGCATTTCAAAGGACAGGGACTGAACCCTTTCGCTCCTGCCCACGAGAGACTGCGCGGTAAAAATCGTCCTGCGAAAGGAGCGCTCCGTATACACGGATTGCGTGGGGGATCAAGCGCCGAGGGTGCAGTTTGCGCAGGGCGTCACAATCCTGCCCTGAACATGCCTTTTCAAGGTCTGGCACACGCCCCGAATTCGGCCGATTTCCGCAACACACTGTTTCCAGATGGTAAACGGTTTGACGGCCGGGTGACAGCCGGTCGGGGAGATACAAGATGGTACATTATGATGAAAACTATGTCCGCAGCCAAAGCTCGGTCGGCACACTGGTGCGCCGCATTCTTGGGATTGCATGCCTGATCGCGGTTCCGGGGATATGGATTGCGGTGCAGGGCGCATTGCCCGAAGCGCGGATTATGGGGCTTGGCCTGTCGGTCATCGTCATGGGATTTGCAGGTCTGTGCCTGTTTGGACGCTGACTGTTCATTGCGACACAGACTCTGTTGAGTTTCAACGAATTGAGACTGCGCGGCATCGCAGCAATTTGTCAGTCATCGTAATCTTGTAAACAGGACTGACCCATGAAAAAGACACTTCTCGCCGCCGCTCTGGTCGCGCTGCCGTTTGCTGCACAGGCCGAACCCGAAGCCTACACGCTGGACGCAAGCCACAGCCAAATCCTCTTCTCCTACAACCACCTTGGCTATTCCACGACCTGGGGCATGTTCTCGGGCTTCGAAGGTGACATCCAATTCGATCAGGAAGAGCCGGCCAATTCGTCCGTGACCGTATCTTTCCCCGTGCGTTCGATGTTCACAGGTTGGGAAGGCCGTTTCGAGCACTTCATGTCCGCTGATTTCTTCGGTGCGACAGAAGACGAAATGGTGACCTTCGCCTCCACGTCCATCGAAGTGACTGGCGACAGCACCGCCAATATCATCGGTGACCTGACCCTGAACGGCATCACCAAGCCAGTCACGCTGGCCGCAACGCTAAACCAGACGGGCGATCACCCGATGGAAGGCAAGCCGTGGGCCGGTTTCGACGCCACAGCGACCCTGCTGCGCAGCGATTTCGAGGTTGGCGCATTCGCCCCCTTCGTGAGCGACGAGGTGCAATTGCAGATTTCTATCGAAGCAATGAAAGTTGACGGCACGGATTCCTGATCCTTAACCGCCGATGAAATAAAAAACCCCGGGCGCATCGCCCGGGGTTTTTTATTGTCCGTGTGAGGCCTTTGGTCAGTTGGCGGTTTCCCCGCCGCGCACTGCCATGAGGTCGACCATAACACTGACGGCAAAACCAAGCTGTCCCTCATCCATCATGCCCGCGCCGATGTCGAACCTGCGTCGGTCCAATTCGGTTTTGCCCTGAACCCGCGCGGTATCGTCCTCTAAAGTCAGATCGAATGGCAGAGATACTGGCTGCTCCACCCCGCGCATGGTCAGCGTACCTTCGGCGATATAGCCTGTCTCGGTTGACAAAAGATCTGCCGTGAAGCGGGCTGTCGGAAACTCGGCGCTGGCGAAATAGTCTGAGCCCATCGCCTGCTGTGTGACCGACCCAAGCGTGAGGGACGTGATCGCTATTTCGACATCTACGAACCCGGCAACACCTGTGCTGACGGTCTCGTCAAAGGTGATGGCTGCGGTCCACTCTGTGAAACGGCCCGACACGCCAGAGCCCATTTGTTGCACGGTGATCCCCAACGTGCCGTCGGTCATCGCCCAATCGCTCTCGACCTGTTGCAGCGCGGGTGCCTCGGCGGCTATGGCAGTGCCTTTATGATAGACCCCCAGAACGCTCCCAACGCCAATCGCGGCGGCCCAGACAACAACGGCGAGCATCGGCGGCAAAACTTTGCGCTGTGTGTGCAATGTCGGTGTGACCGCAACGCGGCGGCCCGGCAACATACGCGCAAGGGTGTCGTCCTTGTCTATCACAGCATGTTTGACCGCGCCTGCGATGTGCAAGATCAAGGACACGATCAGCACTCGTTCGAACACGATATGCAGGCCCGCTGCGGTTTCCGACAAGGTCAGGCTTTCGGGAACCAACGGCAGATTTTGCCCGAACGGCCACCAGATCGGTGCAAAGCCTTCCGTCGCTGCGTGATGAACCCAGCCGGACAAAGGCACCAGCACCAATGATCCATACAGCAGCCAGTGCACGATCTCGGCCAAAAGCGTCTCGGCCTTGCGGTCTGGGTGCAATGGCGCGGGTTTCGGTTGGCTCAGCGCCCAGAGGATACGGGCAAGGGCGACGAAAAACAGTGTCACCCCCACCGTCTTGTGCAACGAGAAAAGCCACGCCTTTTCTGCAAGCTGCTCGGCCGTCTCATACGGCAGGTCATTGGCGATGATCCCAAGCGGGATCACGGCAAGGATGCCAAGCGCGGTCAACCAGTGGAATGTCTTGGCGACAGAGCCATAGCGGGCGGTGGTGTTCGTGGCGGGCATAAGGTGCCTCCAATGTAAATCTGTTAGCCCACAGCTATCGCCGGATGCGCGGGGCGCAATCTTCGCCAATGCACAGAATGAGTGCAGCAACGTTGCGTCGCTGCGGCACGGGTTGTAATGGCATGTGGACCAATCAAGGAGGCATGCCGTGAGCCGAGCTTTTCTATTTCCCGGACAAGGGGCGCAAACCATAGGGATGGGCAAGGATCTGGCCGAAGCCTATCCAACCGCCCGCGCAGTGTTCGAAGAGGTGGACGACGCGCTTGGGGAAAAGTTGTCGGCGCTGATTTGGGATGGCGAGATCGAAACGCTGACCCTGACCGCCAATGCGCAACCGGCGCTCATGGCCACCTCAATCGCGGCGATGCGAGCACTAGAGGCTGAGGGCATCGCTATAGGATCGGGTGCGTATGTGGCTGGTCATTCGCTTGGCGAATATTCCGCGTTGACCGCCGCCGGGGCGCTGTCGGTGTCTGACGCGGCAAGGTTGTTGCGGGCACGTGGCACCGCGATGCAGGACGCCGTTCCCGTGGGTGTTGGCGCTATGGCAGCAGTGCTTGGGCTGGGCCTTGAGGACGTGCGCCGCGTGGCTGAGGCCGCAGCGCAGGGCGAGGTGTGCGCGGCGGCCAATGACAACGATCCGGGGCAGGTTGTCGTCTCTGGACACAAGGCGGCTGTCGAACGCGCGGTCGATCTGGCGAAAGAGGCAGGTGCGAAACGCGCGGTTCTGCTGCCTGTCAGCGCCCCGTTCCATTGTGCCCTCATGGCCCCCGCAGCCGAGGCGATGGCCGATGCCTTGGGTAGTGTGACGATCAACGCGCCGGTGGTGCCGGTAGTGGCGAACGTCCGCGCCGAGGCGGTCAGCGATCCCGAAACCATCCGCGCGCTGCTGGTCGAGCAGATCACCGGTGCGGTGCGTTGGCGCGAATCCGTGAACTGGATGGTCGGGCAGGGCGTGGACGACTTCTGGGAAGTCGGCGCAGGCAAAGCCCTGATCGGCATGGTGCGCCGGATCGAACGGTCGGCGGCGACGCGCGCCGTTGGATCGGCTGCCGACGTGCAGGCCGCAACGCAAGAGAGCTGAGCCCGGAATTTAATGGCCGGCTACAGGATCTTTAAGCGAAGCTTCTGTGTGCCCAAGACTAAAACGATATGAAAAGGACCACGACATGTTCGATCTGACAGGCAAAACCGCGTTGATCACAGGCGCATCCGGTGGCATAGGCGGTGAAATCGCCCGCGCATTGCACAATGCGGGGGCCACGGTTGGCCTGTCCGGCACCCGCACCGAACCGCTCGAGGCGTTGGCGGCTGAACTGGGCGACCGCGCTCATGTCCTGCCCTGCAACCTCAGCGATCCCGAGGCCGTGGCAGCCTTGCCGAAACAGGCCGCCGATGCGATGGGCAGCGTCGACATCCTTGTGAACAACGCCGGCATCACCCGCGACAACCTCTTCATGCGGATGTCAGATGATGAATGGCAGTCGGTCATCGATGTTAACCTGACCGCCACATTCAAGCTCTGCAAAGGCGTATTGCGCGGCATGATGAAGGCGCGTTGGGGCCGCATCGTGAACATCTCGTCCGTCGTCGGTGCCACGGGCAATCCGGGGCAGGGCAACTATGCCGCCGCCAAGGCGGGCATGGTCGGTATGTCGAAATCGCTGGCCTACGAGGTCGCCTCGCGCGGCATCACGGTGAACGCCGTCGCACCCGGCTTTATCCAAACAGCGATGACCGACAAGCTGACCGATGATCAGAAATCCACTATCCTGACACAGATTCCCTCGGGCCGCATGGGCACCCCGGAAGAGATCGCTGCGGCGGTTCTTTATCTTGCCAGTGCCGAGGCAGCTTATGTCACGGGAACCACGCTTCATGTGAATGGCGGCATGGCAATGCTCTGATTTCACAGGGGAAAGAGAGATTGTGCAGGTGCAGAAATCCCTGAAATCACATAGATTTCTTCGTGCACGCGATTGCATTGAAAGCGTTTGCCATCCCGATTCCATGTGCTATAGCGGCGCAGGTTTTGGACCATCCCGGTGACTTTCGGGCAGTGTCGGTCTTAGGTGTTCCATGTGGACACAAACCGCCGCCCGTAAGGGCACGATCAATTCCGCCCGGGCGCGGGCTAACCCGGCCTCCGCGCCGACGAAACTGTGAGGAAGAAAACATGAGCGACGTCGCAGATCGCGTTAAGAAAATTGTTGTCGAGCACCTTGGTGTCGAAGAGGACAAAGTGGTTGAGAACGCGTCGTTCATCGACGACCTCGGCGCTGACAGCCTCGACACCGTTGAGCTGGTTATGGCTTTCGAAGAAGAGTTCGGCATCGAGATTCCGGATGACGCAGCCGAAACCATCCAGACATTCGGCGACGCGGTGAAGTTCATCAACGAAGCTCAGTAAGCGTCGGAACTTTGTGATTTTCGAAAAGCGCGCTCTGGCTCAGGGCGCGTTTTTCTTTTGCATGCCTGCGCATCGCGGTCATGCGCGTTGGTGCAAGACAGACGTCACGAATAAAAATACGTATACGCGACGCGGTCAAAACTGCGGTTTTCCAAATCCTCGGGTTTGATCCAAAGCTGAATACTCCCGTCCGGGCTGCATACCTGCGTGCCGAACCCGTAAGTGATCTGCAAAAGCAGCACGTTCTGCGCGGCGATGTCGTCGACTTGGGGTTGAATGCAGACGGGGGCACCCAGAAGCTGTGGAGGCTCAAGCGGTGTGCGATAGAACTGGTCGACCTCTTCACCAAGAACCTGCGTCTCTGCGTATAGCTTGCTGTCCCAGTAGGCGGCCACCAGTTCGGGGTCCCGGCAGGCTTTCATCTTGTCCTCGCTCATGCGCCGGACCCGCGCGACCGCTGTCCGGTCCCGATCCTTGTGTGTGGCAACGCGTTTCATCGCCGTCTGAAGGGCGGTCTTTGCAAGTTCTTTGGTTGTAAAGCTGTCCTTGTCGTGGCCGATGATCCAGCTGTCGATTGCATCGATGCCGATATGTTCGCCTTCGTCCGCGAGGAACGTGTTGATCTCATTCAGGAATTCGAAGAACCGCCGTGCCGTTTCGACGGGAACACTCCCTGTGCGGGATTGGGCGTAGGTCATCCATTTCTTTGCCCGAACATCGAATTTCCCACCTTCCGGGATCATCGGCTTGACGAACTTGGTTTTCCAGCCCGCAAGCCCGGGCTTGTTGTATTCCGCAGCGTTGACGGTTCTGCGGTTTTCCTCGAAGACGCCCAGCAAAACGCGCAGCTGTTCGTTGTCTCCGACCTGGGCCAGATAGCGCTTTCCGTGCTTCAGCCCGAGATCAAGACTTTCGATCTGGAATTGCTTTGACCATTCAAAGATGAAATGCCACCCGAAAAGCCCCTTGTCGAGGATCGGAAAGTCCCACCAGAAGCGCGTGTCCATTTGCGGCGCGTAAAGATGGTACCTGTCCATGGGTTCGGGCAAAGGGCTCTGATCCAATGCCTGCGCGACAAGGTCCTTGCTCAAGGCGTTGATGGCACTCAGATCCTCTTTGCTGATAGTGCCAAGGTGCGCGCTCAGCCCGTCAATCCATCGGACCGTCAGGAAGGGCATCAGATCGGCATACTGGCGGTAGAGCAGACGTCCACATGGGGAGAGGCCCACAGTGTCGATCCAATAGGCTGACCAGTTGAATTCCTCTTCGCGCAGATCGCCAAGGCTATCGGGCGGCTCCCGTTCGGGCAGGTGTGACACGTCGTGGGGGACATATATGACCCGCGCGTCGCCCTGATAGACAAAATCGCCAAAGAGCGGGAGAAAGAAGAACAGGGTTCCGTGTTCCGGCAGTTGGTCGAGGGTGTAGCTTTTGCCATCGTGTTCGAAACGACGCGGCACCAGATCGAGATTGACCTGCGCGTAAAACACTAGACCTTCTGGCCAGTCATAGTCTTCGGGCAACTGCGGCTTTCCGCCCAGTGTGACCGATGCGCCAGAACCGCCAAGGTTCGAAGGCCGGGGCCTGAGGAAAAGGCCGGGTGCCAGATCAATCCGTTTTTGGAAATCCTGTCCCATTTTATGCGTCTCGCAACAAAGTCAAACTCTTACCGTTCAAACCTGATCGTGTCGCAACGTGGTAAGACTATGTTGGCACGTTGGTGATTTAAGGGCGGTCAGACCTGCGCGCTTGTCCTGCTTTCGAACTTGGGTCAGCTGGACGATTTCGAAGTGATCCGTTGCGCCTTCTCCACCGCCTTTGCGGCATCCCAAAGCGCGTCCATTTCGGTCAGATTGCTGTCCTTCGGCGTCCGCCCTTCAGCGGCCAGCGCAGCTTCAATGCTTTCGAAGCGGCGGGTGAACTTGGCATTCGTGGCGCGCAACGCCGCTTCGGGGTCAAGCCCCATATGGCGACCCAGATTGACCATCACGAACAGCAGGTCTCCAAACTCCTCGAACCGCTCGGCATCGTCTCGCACCTCGCGCAACTCCTGTGCTTCCTCGACGATCTTGTCCAAGACCTCGTCCGTCGACGGCCAGTCAAACCCGACCCGCGCAGCGCGGTTCTGGAGTTTCGAAGCCCGCGTCAGTGCAGGCAGACCCTTGGCCACCCCGTCCAGCACGCCGGTTTCCTGCTTGCCCGCACGTTCCGCCGCCTTGATCTTTTCCCAGTCCAGAACCTGCTGTTCGGCGGATTTGTCCCGGCTTTCATCACCGAACACATGCGGATGCCGCGCTACCATCTTGTCGCTGATCGCATTGGCCACATCGTCAAAGCTGAACATGCCCGCCTCTTCGGCCATCTGCGTGTGATAGACCGACTGCAACAGCAGATCGCCCAACTCGCCTTTCAGCTCGTCCCACGCCTCGCGTTCGATGGCGTCTGCCACCTCATAGGCCTCTTCGATCGTGTAGGGCGCGATGGACGCGAAATTCTGTTCGATGTCCCACGGACAGCCTGTTTCGGGATCGCGCAAGCGACGCATGATTTCCAAAAGCCGGGGCATACCCCCCTTGGGGTCATGGATCAGGTCATCGGACATTGCAGGCCTCCGTGCTTCGGGATTAGATGCAGGGATGCGGTATCAGCGCGAGGGAGTCCACCCATGGCTATCATCAACCGGATCGGCGATTACGCCGAGGACATGAAGACATGGCGTCGGCACTTGCACATGCATCCCGAACTGAGCCTCGACTGCCATGAAACGGCGGCGTTTGTGGTTGAAAGGCTCAAGGAGTTTGGTGTCGACGAAATCCACGAAGGCATTGCACAATCGGGTGTTGTGGCTTTGATCCGGGGGCAGGGCGACGGCCCGGTGACTGGCCTGCGGGCTGATATGGACGCGCTGCCCATCGAAGAGACCACTGGCGTTGATTATGCGTCCACCATTCCCGGCAAGATGCATGCCTGCGGCCATGACGGTCACACGACGATGCTTTTGGGGGCTGCCCGCTATCTGGCGGAAACCCGGAACTTCAAAGGCACCGTCGCATTGATTTTTCAGCCAGCAGAAGAAACCGTGGGCGGTGCCCGCATCATGGTCGAAGAAGGCATCATGGATCGGTTCGGCATCCAAGAGGTCTTCGCGCTGCACACTGATCCATTCGGCGATGTGGGCGTGTTCAACACCTGTCCCGGTCCGATCATGGCGGCGGTGGATGATTTCGAGATCACGATCACCGGCAAGGGCGGTCACGGCGCGTTTCCCCACACCACGTTAGACCCGGTGCCCTGCGGACTTGCCATCGGGCAGGCGTTGCAAACAATCCCGTCGCGCAACGCCGATCCGCGCCTGCCGCTGGTGGTGTCGCTGACCATCTTGCAGACCGGCAGCGCCACCAACGTGATCCCGGAAACCATGCGTCTTGCAGGCACAGTGCGCAGCTTTGATCCCGACCTGCGCGATATGGTTGAACGCCGCTTCGCAGAGATCGTTGCGGGGCAGGCGGCCAGCTACGGCGTCACGGCAAAGCTGGACTACGTTCGCAATTACCCCGCCACCATCAACCACCATGCTCAGACAGATTTTGCCGTGCGTGTCGCCCAAGAGGTGGTGGGCGATAGCAACGTGATCAGTGACCGCGCGCCCGAAATGGGGGCTGAGGATTTTTCCTATATGCTCGAGGCGCGGCCCGGAAGTTATCTGATGCTGGGGCAGGGGATTGGGCCGTCCTGCCACCATCCCGCGTTTGACTTCAACGACGAGGTGGCACCCATCGGCGCGTCGTTTTTCGCCCGAGTGATCGAAACCCGTCACGGAGTGTAAACCATGGGCCTTGAAGACGCCAAAACCCAAATCGACCACGCCTTCACCCGCGATGATCTCAAAGGGGCAAGTTTCGAGAACGCCTTTGCCGGTGCCACATCGTTCCTGCGGCGGCGCTATACCAAGGACCTGACCAATGTGGACATCGCCATCACCGGCGTGCCCTTTGATCAGGCCGTAACGCACCGCACCGGCACACGCTTTGGCCCCCGCGCCATCCGCGAGGCCTCCAGCCTTCAGCCCTACGACAAGCCATACGGTTGGGATTACAATGTGCTCGAAGACTTCGCGATTGCCGATTACGGCGATCTGGCCTTCGACTATGCCAAAGTGTCAGAGTTTCCCGAAACGCTAAAATCCCATATCGCGGGCATTCTGGCACAGGACACAGCGACGGTGACGCTGGGTGGCGACCACTACATCACCCTGCCGATCCTTGAGGCCTATGCCGAAAAATACGGCCCCCTAAGCCTGCTGCAATTCGACGCCCACACCGACACCTGGGCCGATGACGATATGGAGCGGATCGACCACGGGACGTTCCTTTACAAGGCGGTCAAGCTGGGTCTGGTAGATCCGGCGCGGTCGGTTCAGGTCGGCATCCGCACCGACAACCCTGACACGCTGGGCTTCAACATCATCGACGCGCGCGAAATGCACCGTATCGGGCCCGAAGCCGTCGTGGAACAAATCTGTGAAATCCTAAAGGATTACCCAACCTACCTCACCTTCGACATTGATTGCCTCGACCCTGCCTTTGCCCCCGGCACCGGCACGCCCGTCTGGGGAGGGCCGTCAACAGCAGATATTGCCGTCATCCTGCGGAATATCGCCGGGATCGAACTAATGGGGGGCGATGTGGTTGAAGTCAGCCCGCCTTTCGATACATCAGGTATTACAGCCGTGGCGGGCGCCCATGTCGCGACAGAGATTCTGTCGCTGTGGGGGTGGACGCGCCGCGCCTGAAGTTCAGTGCGCGTGAGCAAGGGGCCGGTGCCCCATTGAGGCAAGGATAAGGACGTCGTGAAAATGTTCTTCTGGGCGGTTGTGCTCATTGTGGTTGCAGGTCTGGCGTGGATCAGGCTCGCGCCATCGGACCCTGCCGCTTGGCATGTGGACCCCAAAGTGACGGCTGATCAGGATCTGGCCGGAGGCGTGCGCCGTCGCATCCCGGCAACCGACGGCACCTTTGCCACGCTTGACCGTATCATCCTGGCCACCCCGCGCACCGAAGTGCTGACGGGAAGTGTGGAAGAGGGCAAGGTCACCTATGTCACCCGGTCCCAATGGATGGGCTTTCCCGATTACACCACCGTGATGGAGAACGAGGCCGTGCTGGAACTGTTCGCGCGCCTTCGGTTCGGCCAATCCGACATGGGCGTGAACAAGGCGCGTGTGGATGGCTGGCTGGACCGGCTGGGCGGATAGGCCTTGACCGCAAGGCGTTGATGCCCGACAGAACCGCATGATCCCCGAAGACCGCTTGCACCAGATCACATCGCGTTTTGAATACCTTGAGGCCCAGATGGCCGAAGGGTCGGGCGACATTGCAGCCATCGGCAAGGAATACTCGGATCTGCGGCCAGTGGTTGAACAGATCGCTGAATGGAAACAGGTGCGCGCCGACATCTCTGATGCCGAAGCGATGTTGTCGGATCCCGAAATGCGGGAATTGGCTCAGGAAGAACTGCCCGACCTCAAGGCGCGTTTGCCCAAGGTCGAACATGCGCTGCAGCTCGCGCTTTTGCCCCGCGACAAGGCCGATGCGCGGCCTGCCATGCTTGAAATCCGCCCCGGAACGGGCGGCGAAGAGGCAGCATTGTTCGCCGGTGACCTGTTGCGCATGTACCAGCGCTATTCCGAAGCGCGCGGCTGGCGGTTCGACATCATAGAGGAACAATCAACCGAGATCGGCGGCATCAAGGAAGTCGTGGCGCATATCACGGGAACCAATGTCTTTGCCCGACTGAAATACGAATCCGGCGTCCACCGCGTACAGCGCGTGCCCGAGACGGAATCAGGCGGGCGCATCCACACCTCTGCCGCAACTGTGGCGGTTCTGCCCGAGGCCGAGGATGTGGACATCCAGATCAACACAAACGACCTGCGCATCGACACCATGCGCAGTTCCGGCGCAGGTGGGCAGCACGTCAACACCACCGATTCGGCGGTGCGCATCACCCACATTCCCAGTGGGATCGTGGTCACCAGTTCCGAAAAATCCCAGCACCGCAACCGCGAGATCGCGATGCAGGTGTTGCGCACGCGCCTCTTCGATATGGAGCGGCAAAAGGTCGATGCCGAACGCTCGGCCAATCGCAAAAGTCAGGTCGGCTCTGGTGATCGCTCCGAACGCATCCGCACCTACAACTTCCCGCAGGGGCGCCTGACCGACCATCGGATCGGCCTGACGCTCTACAAGCTTGATGCGGTGATGGCGGGCGATCTCGATGAGATCATCGACGCGCTCACTGCCGATGCACAGGCCACACTGCTGGCCGAGATGGGGGCATGACTGGAACCCAGGCGCTGTCCCTTGCGGTCGCACGGCTGCGCGAGGCAGGTATTGACGACCCGGCCCGCGATGCGCGACGCATCATGGCGCATGTGCTGGGCGTTGCTCCGGGGCGGCTGACCCTTGTGCTGCCGGACATGATCTCAGAGGCCCAAGTTGAAAATCTAGGTGCGCTGATCGAAAGACGCGGCCGACGTGAACCTGTATCCCATCTGATTGGCACGCGCGCCTTTTTCGGCCGCGATTTCCGCGTGAATTCTGCAGTGCTCGATCCGCGCCCCGAGACAGAAATCTTGATTGAACAAGGGCTTGCAGGCGACTTTTCACATGTTCTCGATCTTGGAACGGGATCAGGCTGCATTATCTTGACCCTGCTGGCAGAACGTCCCACTGCGCAAGGTACGGGCACCGATCTGAGCGAAGATGCGCTGTCGGTTGCACAAGAGAACGCCGCGCGCGTATCTGTGCAGGACCGGGTGACATGGGGGCATGGCGCGTGGTTTAACGCGGTGGCGGCGGGGCAGCACTTTGACCTGATCGTGTCCAACCCGCCCTATATCGCGGCCAACGAAATGCCGGGGCTCGCCCCAGAATTGGCCTTTGAGCCACGTATGGCGCTCACAGACGAAGCTGACGGCCTGACCGCCTACCGTGCCATTGCCGCCGGGGCCCGGGCGCATCTCACTCCGCACGGCCGCCTGATTGTCGAAATAGGGCCGACGCAAGGGGCAGCCGTTGCCAAGCTGTTTCAAGCGGCTGGTCTTGCAAAAGTGGCGATCCATCCCGACCTTGATGGCAGGGATCGGGTCGTCTCCGGCGCAAACCTGCCACGAACCGACCTTTAAGATCGAAAATCCGAACCTTTCGACGCAAATTATACTTGTAAGCCGGGGTCGGACATGATTACTCAGAGTCATTGCAGCGGTCGAGGCTGGTTTGCACCCCTCTCGCGCGATTGTAAGCCCAAACATGGATGCTTTTGCACAGGACCCGCGCACAAAGCGCACACAGCAATCGCAAAAACAGCTGAAAGAAGGCTGGAAAGTTACAGATGCGTTCTTCAAACAAACGTTCGCGGAATAAGAATAACCGCAACCGCCCGAATTCTGTCGGAAACGTCGTCAACCGTGTGTTCGACAGCTCCGGTCCCGAGGGTAAGGTGCGCGGTACGCCGCAACAGATCATTGACAAGTACAACCAGCTCGCGCGCGACGCCCAGCTCAGCAATGACAGGGTGAATGCGGAAAACTTCCAACAGCACGCAGAACACTACATGCGTCTGCTCAGCGAAGCACAGCGTGAACAAGATGCGCGCCGCGAACAGCAAGAGCGTGAAAACCGCGACCGCCAGACGCAGCGTGATAACGAACGTCCGCAGCGTCAGGAGCAGGACAATTCAAATTCTGCTCAGTCGGTGAATGACCCCGCCGATGCGCCGCAGCCTGATGTGATTGACGCATCCGACAGCAGCACTGACAGTGGTCTTGTGGACACTCCCGAAGCCAAGGCCGAGGAAAAGCCCAAGAAGCCCCGCGCGCCGCGTAAGCCGCGCAAAAAGCCAGAGCCGAAGGCGGAACAACCCGCCGCAGAGCAGGGCACGCCAGACGCTGCTGAATAAACGAAAAAGCCGGGGCTTTCCCCGGCTTTTCTGTTTCCAGCCGGTTAGGCCAATTGTCGGGCCAAGGCGCAGAACGCCTCGATTGACACCTGCTCGGCGCGCTCGGTCGGGGGAATGCCGACCGCGTTCAGATGATCCTCGATATCCGGCGACAGCCCCTTGAGCGACGCGCGCAGCATTTTGCGCCGTTGATTGAACCCAGCCGCCACAACCCGCTCCAGCACCTTGGCATCAGCTTCGAACCGGGGCGCGGGCAGGGCGCGCAGATGCACCACGGCGGAACTGACCTTGGGCGGGGGGCTGAATGCCTCGGGCGGCAGATGCATCGCGATATGCGCGTCACCGCGCCACTGCGCCAGCACCGCCAGCCGACCGTAAGCCTTGTCGCCCGGCTTGGCGACAATCCGCTGTGCAACCTCTTTCTGAAACATCAGCGTCAGGCTTGACCACACCGGCGGCCAAACCGCAGGCGTCAGCCAACGCACCAGCAATTCGGTGCCGACATTGTAAGGCAGGTTGGCACAGATCGCGATCGGCGGTGTCAGATGCGCCAATGCGTCGATCTGCAGCGCATCGCCCTCGATCACCTCAAGCCGCCCCGGATAGACCGCGGCAATCTCGGCCAGTGCGGGCAAGCACCGCGCGTCTTTCTCCACTGCCAGCACCTTGCGCGCGCCCTCGACGAGCAATCCGCGTGTCAGTCCACCCGGCCCAGGCCCGACCTCAAGCACATCTGTCCCGCTCAAATCACCCGCCTGACGCGCGATCTTGGCGGTCAGATTCAGGTCGAGCAGAAAGTTCTGTCCCAACGCCTTTTTCGCGCTCAACTCATATGTCGCGATCACATCGCGCAGCGGCGGCAGGGAATCAATTGCGGGCATGGAAACCTCCGCACAAGGCGCGCGGCCCTTGCTTCTTCTTTTTCAAAATATGCAAACTCTGTCCCATCCAACTGATCCGTCGTCAGGACGCTGCATTCGCCAGCCGCCACGCCATGCGCAGCGCCTCGATGGTCGAAGTCGGATTGGCCTGCCCGGTGCCTGCAATGTCAAAAGCGGTGCCGTGATCCGGCGAGGTGCGGATGATCGGCAGGCCCAGCGTCACATTCACTCCCCGGTCGAAATCCAGCGTTTTGATCGGGATCAGCGCCTGATCGTGATACATGCAGATCGCCGCGTCATACCCTGTGCGAGCCGCGGCATGAAACATCGTGTCCGCCGATAATGGCCCGGCAATCGTCATGCCTTCCGCCCGCAACCGCTCCAGCACTGGTGCAATCACGTCGATCTCTTCGCGCCCCATGCGCCCGCCTTCGCCCGCATGGGGGTTGAGGCCCGCCACCGCCAACCGCGGCTGTGTGATCCCGAATTGCGTCACCAGCGCGGTGTGGGTGATTCGAATGCGGGTCTCCAGCAGATCAGCCGTCAGCGCCAGTTTGACCTCTGACAGCGGGATATGGATCGTCACCGGCACCACGCGCAGTTGTGGCCCGGCCAGCATCATCACCACGTCGCTTGTGTCGCACAGATGGGCCAGAAACTCGGTATGGCCGGGAAACCCGAACCCGGCCCCTTCCTGAAGCGCCTGTTTGTGGATTGGCAGGGTGCACACACCACCCACCTTGCCGGACGCGGCCAGTGCAACGGCGCGTTCGATCACCGCCACAACGCCCTTGGCCTGTTCCGCTTGCGGCTGGCCGGGGGTGCGCGGCCCCTCGAACCGATGCGCCAACACGGGAAGCACGCTGGTCTTGGGCGTCACTTCGTCTGGGGCCGCAATCTCGGACCAGTCGGTGCCGTTGGGCAAATGCGCCGGGTCGCCTATGAGGAAAAACGGCACCTCTCCGCGCAACGCCTCCCATGCCATCTCTGCCAGCTCGGGTCCGATCCCGGCAGGTTCCCCGATGGTCAGGGCAATCGGCGCTGCACTCATTGCGTGACGATGCGGGCGTCGGAACGCAATTGTGCCAGATAGCTTTCGGCAAGCGAATTGAGCCGCTGATTGCGGAGTCCCAAAGCGAATTGGTCGCGGTCCACGTCGTCATTGACCTCGGCGGTGCGCCCGCAGAGCATCAGGAACATCAGTGTTTGGCCGTTCGACCGGGTCAGCGCCGTGGACACTTCGCCGGGATCAAGTTTGGACAGCTCGAATGCCACGTCTGTGGGGATGTCCGCGGGTGGCAACGCCTGACGCTCCAGCGCTTCTTCGGGCTTGCCTTTGGCGATGCCGTAAAGGTCGTCGCAGCGGTCCACCTGACTGGCCAACACCCGCGCCTGCGCCAGCGTCGCATCCGACCGGCCTCCGGGCAGGTAATAGGCTGCGTATTCGATCGCCGAATAGGTCGGCGCGGTAAAGCCGGTCTCCTCGACACCGCGCAGCTGGAACAAGGCCACGGCGTTGGGGATTGGAATTGGATCGGTCACTTCGCCCGGTGCCAGCGCCAGAACAAGCGGGCGGAGTACAGGCGGCAGGTCTTCAAGGTTCTGCCACGGCAACCGGCCCCCGGCGCCGCGTGTGGCGGTGGCCGAGAACTGACGGGCTTGGGCCGAGAATTCGGCCTCTGACGTGATCTGGCTGATCCGATCGGCGCGCGCGCGCACCGCTTCGGCTTGTTGCGGCGGGGCGGGCATGATGATTTCCGACAACAGAACCCGCACCGACGATCTACCCGACGCTCCTAGTGCGCGGTCGATTTCCGCTTCCGACAGATTCACCCGCCCGGCAAAGCGCGCCTGAACCAGCAGACGCCAGCTTAGCCCCGCGCGGACGAAGTCGCGAAAGGTCTGTGCCGCCACGCCGTTGCCCTCAAGCGCCTGAATGAACTCGTCACGGGTGAGGTTGGCGCGCTGTGCAAATTCCTCCATCCCGTCCAGCACCTCTTCGGGCGACGGGATAATGCCTGCGACTTCGGCGGCTTGTATCCGCAAACGGTCGTCGATGAGCTGTTCACGTGCCAGCTCTGCCGCGTTGCCCGGCGCATTCAGCACGGTCAACATCCGTTGCCGCTGCTCGAGTTCATAGGCGGTGACCACGCTGTCATTGATGCGGATGACCGGGGCAAACATGTTTTGCGCCTGCGCCGAGACAGGGCCAAAGGCCAAGGTGATGCCAAGAGCAAGCGCGCTCAATTTGCGGATGGACGTGTTCAGTAGCTGCATGAACGGCGGTACTCCTTGCCGCTGCCGCCAGTGCTGAAGCCAGTCAGCGCGACGGTCAGGCCGAAATCGGTAGATGGTTCAAGGTTAGTGGAAGAGGCAAAGCTGCGCGAGACCGAAAAGTCCACCGCAACACATTCATTGCGGTATTCCGCACCAACCCCTGCATTCAGGAACTGCCCCTCGGCGATGTCGTATCGCGTGCTGCCGGTGGCAGTCCAGTTGCGGTCGATATTGTAGCGCCCATTGACCCGCCATTGCGACTGGGCGTCTTCGCGGTCTTCCAGCGGATCTGTGGTGAGCAGAATGTAGGACGCACCCAAAGTATAGCGGTCACGGGTGACATTCGCGCGCATCTCGGCCTTGGTGAATCGGGTTTGGTCGCTGTCATACAGACCGCGCGCCAAAAGCTGCAATCCGTTCTGATGCGCGAATTGTCCGGCAATCAGCCAATCGGACGCGGTGCTGTCCTGCCCGGATGACCGCGAAAAGGCCGTGTCCACCTGGTCGCGCCAGACCCGTCCCAATGTCAGCGCAGCGCGCCAGCCTTCCGGGTCCTGCCGCATCCAGCGCAAGCCGGCAGCGCCGATCAAACCGCGTTCGCGGCGGTCGGGTGCCGGAAAGCGCGACAGCGACAGCAGATTGCCTTCGTCGAATTCGACCCGCGTGCTCTCGTCATTCGGCACACCTGACCGTTCGCCGCCAATCCATCCGACCTGTGCAATGGGTTCGACCAGCACGCGTGCGCCCGTTGCCGTCTGTTTGACGAAGGGCCAGCGCAGCTCAACCGATGCCGCAGGCGTGACCTCGGTATAGTCGCCAGCGGCCACGGCATCTTGTTCAACGATGAAATGATCGACCCACAGCTGCGCCACGGCACCGGCACGAAGTCCACCCGCAAGCGTCCAGCGGTCGCGCCAGCTCAGATCCAGATTGGCCCGTCCCACATCGCGTCCGTCGACGACTGTGTCGGCATCGTTGCCGTCGATATCTGTGTTCGAATAGCGGTAGTGGCCGTGGACTTGAAATCCAAGCCGCACCTCGCCGCCGATTGCTTTGGGAAAGTACCGGCGATTGTACCGCAAATCGCCTATGATCGTCGGTTGGGTCGCGTTGTTTTCGCCGTCAGTCAAGCTCTCGTAATGTATCAGGCCCAGCGAAAAGAACCGGTCCCTTTGGGTGCGCGACAAAGTCAGAGCGCTGTCCAGTCGGTCTTTTTTGAAGGCGCTGTTGTAGTCGTTAAGATACGCGTCGTCGCTCACGGCTTCGATGTCGAAGGACAGGCGGAAATTACGGGGCAGGGTGAACGCGCCTTCCGCAAAGAACAGACCGCGCAAGTCGCCGCTGTCCAGATTGTCGCGACTGATCGCACCGTTCACCTTGATGTCGCCGGTGCGGAACGCCTGCCTGTAGCGCAGCTCCAGCGTCCGTGTGATGGGCGACACATAGGGGGTCAGCGTCAGATCGGCGTGATCCCCAATCGGAATAAAGTACGGCAGCTTGATGCCGAAACCCAGCAGAGTCGTTGTCTTGAGTTCGGGAATCATGAACCCGCGTGCCCGCTCCAGCGTCGGGTCAGGCAGGCGCATCCTGGGCATGTAGAACACCGGCACGCCAAGAACCCGAAGCTGTGCATTGTCGAAATAGATTTGGCGTTCTTCGGCGTCGTGCACGACGCGGCTGGCGCGGATCGCCCAAAGCGGGGGGCGGTCACTGCCGCAGACCTGACACGAGGTTGCGGCGACTTGGCTCATCGCCGTGTACCGCCCTTGCACCCGTGCCGCGCGGGCCGAGGCGATCTGTAGCTGTTCGTCGAGAACGAAGCGCGCGCTTTCCAGCAGCCCGTTTTCAAACCCCTGATCCAGTTCCGCCTGCGTTGCCGTCAACACATCGCCATTGGGTTGGGTGATCCGGATCGGGCCTTGAATCTCAAGCGTATTGGCGGCGCGGTTGTAGATGATGGATGACGCAGTCAGTCGGGTGCCTTCATGCAACGCCTCGACATTGCCCGTCGCCACAAGCGTGTCGCCGCCCTGTTCGACCAATACCTGATCCGCCAAAAGCATCACATCGCCGGATTGCGCGTGTAGGGGAGCAGACCACAGCAGCGCTACGGCGATCAGGGCAAGAATGGATCGCACAGTCATCCGTCCTCCCTGTGCAGGATCAATCCCAGCGCCAACAGCACGGACGCAAGTGGTGGCACCCATGCTGCAGCCAATGCGTTCAATTGTCCGTTTTCACCTAGGATTTGCGCAAAGTTTCGCACGTAATACAATGAAAAGCCCAGAAGAACCGCTGACAACACCGCAACCCCCGTGCCGCCCATTCTGCTGTGCCGCATCGTGAAGGCCGCACCGATCAGCACCATCGAAATCAGAAATACCGGCCGCGCGAGTTCCATCTGCAGCCACACCGCATGACGCCGCGCCGAAAAGCCCGCGTCTTCAAGATCGGTGATGAACCCTTGCAGCTCCCAGACCGAGATTGCCGAAGGCCGACCAAAACGATCCTTGATACTGTCCTCGGTCAGTGTGGAGGCGACGATCAATTCGTCATGCAGTACCGAATTTGTCTCCGGGTTCACCCCCGCCACCAGCGGCCAGACCTTGGCCTCCCGCAGGGTCCACGCCCCGTTGGCCAGCTCAGCTTCTGCTGCCTCGATCCGGCGCACTGGACCGCCACCTTCGGCATAGGCGACGAACATCACGTCATAAAGCACGGTTCCGTTGGCGTTCGCCCGCGCGGCCCGGATCACCGTTTGCCCGCGTGGGTCGGATTGGCGCAACCACAACCCTTCGGCTCCGATAGACAACGCCGAGGTGCCGCCATTGCGGTAGGTTTCGCGCAGGTCAGAATAGGCCTTGGACGTTGCCGCCACGATCGGGTTGCCCATCGCCACAGCCAAGCCGCCAATCACCGCCGCCACCACAATCGGCCCCACCAGCGCCGTCAAGCCCGACCGCCCCGCCGCACGCGCCACCACCAGTTCGGACGACCGTGCCAATGCCACGAACAGCGCGATGGAGGACAGGATCATCACCAAGGGCAGGATCTGGTACATGCCCTCGGGTGTGTTCAGCAGGGTCAGCTTGACCACTTCGGGAAAACTGACCGAGTTGTCCAACCGCCGGATTTGTTCGACCAGATCAAGAAGCACCTGAAACAAAAAGAAAATCCCAAAGATCGCAAGAAACGTCCACAAAAACCGGCGCGCGAAATAAAGATGTAGCGTCATGCCGACACCTCCGTCATCGCAGCGCCGCGCGGTTTGCGGAACGGGCGCGCCGCCAGATGCAACACTCCGACGGCCATGGCAACGCCAACCACTGATGGCAGATAAATCAATGGCCAAAGGGCTGCGTTGTTTCGCGTGGGCTCGGTGACCGCACTTTCGACCAGCTTGATGAGGACCAGCAGAAAGATCGCCACAACGATCTGCCGCCCAACGCCAAAGCGGCTGAAACTGCCCGTCAGCAAGGTGGAGAACCCGATCAGCGCGGCAACCAGACCCAGCAAGGCCTGCTGGAATCGGCCATGCAGTTCCTCGTTGATCCGCGCCAGCGGCACATCGGTCAAAGCGGCCATCGCTTCGGGTCGCGTTAGCAGATCCCATGTCGGCAGGTGCCGTGGCCGCAGGCTGAGGTTCTGGTTTTGCACGATCAGCGTGCTGATATCGTAAGTGAAATCCTGAAACAGCGTCGTCGACAGGGTGCGCGTGTCGGACCGCAACGTCTGGGCCAGCCCGCTCACCATGACAAGACGCGGACCTTCCTCGGCCTGCACCACATAGGCGCGCTCGGCCGTATAGGTCACCTCGCGGTCGTCCTGACGACGATCCGACAGGTAGACATCGCGCAATTCGCCCTCTGGGGTGATGTCTCGAATAAAGAAGGTCACGCCGGGTCCAGGATGCAGAAAGGCGCCCTCGCGCAAAAGCCGTGCGCTGACGGACCCCGAAATCTCGACCTCACGTTCCTTGAGTTGCGCCATTGACGCAGGCACCAGAACATGCGTCAGCGCCGACATCATCAGCGCCACGATCAAACCGAACATTACAACGGGTCGCGCCAACCGCCAAGGGCTGTACCCGGTGGCCTGCACCACCGTCAGTTCCGAGTCGCCCATCAGCCGATTGGTGACGTAGACAGCAGCGGCAAATGACGCCATTGGCAGCACCAGCGCGATCACGCCGGGCAGGCTGAGCGCGGTAAACTCAAGGAACACTCCCGCCGAATGACCGTCCGCGATCAGCCGGTCAAACAGCACCACAGCCCGGTTCACCCAGTAGACCGCGACCAGCACAAGCGCGAAGAACCCAAAGAGGACCATGAGTTGCGACAGCACGTATCTGTCGAATCTTGGCAAAGCGGACCCCTTCACACGACATAGAGTGGGCCGGGATGGCCCATGGTCTAGGGTTTGAGGTAAAACCAGCCTCTGGTCAACCGCGTGCACGGGCGCTACCCCTATATCCAAACCAACATACGGAGCAGAACATGGCGGAACTTCGCGCACTCGCATTTGTGCCGGTCGATATCGACGCTTTGGCGACCGCAGAAGGCCGGATCGCGGTCTTCATTACGCCCGATCTCAAATTAAGCGCAGGTGCCCGGCGGTTGAATCGGCTCACCAAGGGCGCGCTGGCACGGGCAACCGGATCAGAGGCTTGGGACAAGATGTCGGAAGGCAAGGCAATGACGCTGGCATGGCCAGTCGGTCTTCAGGCTGAAGCGGTCGATCTGGTCAAACTGTCCCGTCGTCCTTCGCCGGAGTTGGCGCGCAAGGCTGGGGCGGCTCTGGCGGTCGCTGCCGGATCATCCGCGATGACGGTGCTGGTCGAAGGCACCGCGCGGCCCGAAGAGATCGCCTTGGGCGTCGCATTGCGCGGCTATGGCTTTGACGATCACAAGACCAAGAAAGGCGATCCATTCGGCCCGGCCACTTTCATGTGTACCAAACCCGAAGAGGCCGAAGTGGCCGCCGCTCCGCGCATTGCTGTCGCCGAAGGCGTGCATTTCACCCGTGACCTTGTGAATGAACCCGCCAACGTGCTCACCACCACCGAATTCGCCAAACGGCTGGAAGCCCTGCGCGATCTGGGTGTCGAGGTCGAGGTGCTGGAAGAAAAGGCGCTGGAAAAGCTGGGCATGCGCGCACTGCTTTGCGTCGGACAAGGGTCTGACAGCCCGTCGAAAGTGGTCATCATGCGCTGGAAAGGCGGGGCCAAGGGCGACGCACCTCTGGCGCTGATCGGCAAGGGTGTCGTGTTCGACACGGGGGGCATCTCGCTCAAACCTGCCGCTGGCATGGAAGACATGACCATGGACATGGGCGGCGCGGGTGTGGTTGCGGGCGTCATGCACGCAGTCGCCAAACGCAAGGCCAAGGCCAATGTGGTCGGCATGGTTGGACTTGTGGAAAACATGCCCTCGGGCAATGCGGTGCGCCCGGGTGACGTGGTGGCCTCCATGAAAGGCGACACGATTGAAGTGGTGAACACCGATGCCGAAGGCCGCTTGGTCCTGTGCGATGTCATGTGGCATGCGCAAGAGACCGAGAAACCTGCCGCGATGATTGACCTCGCCACCCTCACGGGGGCTTGTATCATTGCCTTGGGGCATGAAAACGCCGCCGTCTATTCGAACGACGAACCTCTGGTCAACGCGTTCCTCAAATCCGCAGAGACCGAGAAAGAAGGCGCGTGGCGTATGCCCTTGGGTCAGGCCTATGACGACATGCTGAAATCGCCCGTGGCCGACATGAAGAACATCGGCGGTCGTCCCGCCGGGTCGGTGACGGCGGCGCAGTTCCTCAAGCGGTTCGTCAAGGACGACATGCCATGGATTCACCTCGACATCGCGGGTGTTGCACATGTGAAGGCCGATCTGGACCTGTCACCAAAGGGCGCAACGGGATGGGGGGTCCGTGCACTCGACCGTCTGATCGCAGACAAGTTCGAGGTGAAAGACTGATCCGATGGGCGCGGCCTATTTCTACCACCTGACGCAAAAGCCGCTCGAGGCGACCTTACCCATGCTTCTGGGCAAGGCACTTGGCGCGGGCTGGCGCGTTGCGGTGCGGGGAACAGATGCCGCGCGTATGGACTGGCTGGACCAGAAACTATGGCTGGGGCCAGAAGAGGGCTTCCTGCCGCACGGCATCGCGGGTGGACCGCATGACGCCACGCAGCCAGTCTTGCTGACACTGGAGACCGCGGCAGCAAACAATCCGCAATGCGTCATGATCGTGGATGGCGCAGAGGTTGCGCCGGACGAGGTGCAGCGGCTGGAACGGGTCTGTATCCTTTTCGATGGCAATGATCCCACTGCTGTCGATGTGGCACGTGGCCAATGGCGCAGCCTGACCGGTGCGGGCTGTTCCGCACAATATTGGTCCGAGGAATCCGGCCGTTGGGAAAAAAAGGCTGAGGCCTGAATTTCGATTTATTAACAAACTGTTAAATGGTCAACTCTCTTGCCCCATTGTTTCGCGTGCGAAACATTGGGGCCGATCCGGTCCTATTCTCCGTGCCCCATTGTGAGCCCAGACGCTTTGGCCTACGCTTTGCCTCAAACCTGACCTTGAGGGAGGAAAGCAGGCCATGAGCAAGAGCTTCGACATGATCGTGATCGGCGCAGGCCCCGGCGGCTATGTCGCTGCCATCCGCGGCGCGCAGCTTGGGTTGAGTGTGGCGATTGTCGAACGCGAACATCTGGGTGGCATCTGTCTCAATTGGGGCTGTATCCCGACCAAGGCCATGCTGCGCACCTCTGAAGTCTTCCACCTCATGCACCGCGCCAAGGAGTTCGGGCTCAAGGCCGAGGGCATCGGCTATGACCTCGATGCCGTCGTCAAACGCTCACGCGGGATTGCGAAACAGTTGAATTCCGGGGTCGGGCATCTGCTCAAGAAGAACAAGGTCACCGTGGTGATGGGCGAGGCCACGATCCCCGCAAAGGGCAAGGTGCAGGTCAAGACCGACAAGGGTGTTGAGGACCTGACCGCGAAAAACACTGTCATTGCCACCGGTGCCCGTGCGCGGGAATTGCCGGGCTTGGAGGCGGATGGCGATCTGGTCTGGACCTACAAACACGCGCTGGTGCCAACACGGATGCCGAAGAAGCTTTTGGTCATTGGCTCGGGCGCCATAGGCATCGAATTCGCCAGCTTCTACAACACGTTGGGCGCCGACACGACGGTGGTCGAGGTGATGGATCGCATCCTACCGGTTGAGGATGCCGAGATCAGCGGTTTCGCAAAGAAACAGTTTGAAAAGCAGGGCATGAAGATCCGCGAAAAGGCGATGGTGAAGCAACTGGATCGCGGTAAGGGCAAGGTGACTGCGCATATCGAACAGGGCGGTAAGGTGACGAAAGAGGAGTTCGATACCGTCATTTCCGCCGTTGGGATCGTTGGTAACACTGAAGGGTTGGGGCTTGAGGCGTTAGGGGTAAAGGTCGACCGCACCCATGTCGTGACCGACCCGCACTGCCGCACCGGCGTCGACGGCATCTATGCCATCGGCGACATCGCCGGCGCGCCTTGGCTTGCACACAAAGCCAGCCATGAGGGTGTGATGGTGGCGGAACTGATCGCAGGCGGCCATCCTCACGCGGTTGAACCGGACAGCATCGCGGGGTGCACCTACTGCCAGCCGCAGGTGGCCAGTGTCGGCCTGACCGAGGCGCAGGCAAAGGAGAAGGGTTTTGATATCAAGATCGGGCGCTTCCCGTTTATCGGCAATGGCAAGGCGATTGCGCTTGGGGAACCGGAAGGGATGATCAAGACGGTATTCGATGGCAATACCGGTGCACTACTCGGTGCGCATATGGTGGGCGCAGAAGTGACCGAGTTGATCCAAGGCTATGTGGTCGGGCGGCAGTTGGAGACCACCGAGGAAGACCTGATGCAGACGGTGTTCCCGCATCCGACCCTGTCCGAGATGATGCACGAGGCCGTGCTGGATGCCTGGGGGCGGGCGATTCACTACTAGGGCGGGGTTCACAGGATTTTCGTACGAAAATCCTGCCGGTGCAGATTATTCGTACGAATAATCTGACATGCCGTCAGACGTGCTGACCGCCGTTCACTTCGATCTCGGTGCCGGTGACATACCCACTTTGGCCCGAGCACAGGAAATAGATTACATCCGCCACTTCGGACGGCTGGCCCAGCCGCCGCATCGGCAGTTTTTCGACGATCTTGTCGGTGCCTTTGCTGAGGATACTTGTTTCGACCTCGCCCGGTGCAATGGCATTCACGCGCACGCCCAAAGGCCCGAAATCATGAGCCATTTCCCGCGTTAACGCAGCGAGCGCTGCTTTCGACGTCGCATAGGCCGCCCCGGCAAACGGATGTACCCGCGCGCCAGCGATTGAGGTGACGTTGACGATGGACCCCTGTGCCTTGGCCAGTTCGTCCTTCAACCCGCGCCCGAGCACGACAGACGCGAAGAAGTTGACGTGAAACACCTTGCCCCAATCGCGCAAGTCGGTGTCCAATGTGCTGAGGCGTTCACCCTCGGGGCCTTTCGGGGAAATCCCGGCATTGTTCACCAAAGCATCGAGCCGTCCGCCATCAAGGCGTTCCTTGACAATGCGCACCGCCTCCATCGTCTGTTGCGGGTCTGCGAGGTCGACTTGGATGTGGTTGCGTTCACCGCCGGGCCAGGGGCATTCGGGCGAAAAAGCCTGCCGCGAGCAGCTGATCACGCGCCAGCCTTCAGCTGCGAATTTCTTGACAGTGGCGTGACCGATGCCACGGCTGGCGCCGGTGAGCAGCAGGGTGCGTTGGTGCGGTGTGTCTGACATGATGTCACTCTAGGGGATGTTGTGCTGCGGTGCGAGGACCAAAGCGTGTCAGTCCTTTGCCGCAAAGAATGCCGCTACTTTGGGCTGGAGCCATGCCCAGATTTTTGGCGCACCGTGATTGATCTTGGGGCCGATCTGGGCGGCAAAACGGTCATAGGTCACATCGTAGTCGATCCACGATCCGCCGCCTGATGCAAGGTTCTGCATCGGGGGTTGCATCCGGTCAATAGATTTGGCGAACTGCGCTTCGGGTGTTGCGTTGGCTTCGAACTCTTCCCAGATCGCGCGAAACTCCTGCGCCTGATCGTCGGGCAGCAGGCCAAAGAGCCGGTCTGCTGCAGCCTGTTCCCGGATCGCCATCGCCTGGGTATCGTGATCGCCGAACACTGGAGCATCGCCTGCGTCGATCTCGACGATGTCGTGCAGCAAAAGCATCTTGACGATCTTGCCAGTATCAAGCTGTTCGTCCGAATGTTCGGCCAGCACCAAGGCATAAAGCGCGATGTGCCACGAATGTTCTGCACTGTTTTCCATCCGCGAGCCATCACAGAGCGTGGTGGCCCGCAGGACGGTTTTCAGGCGGTCCGCTTCTGTCAGGAACGCCATTTGCTGGTCCAAGCGGGACATGTCACCTCTGCACGTTTGCGGATTGGTTGTGGTCAGCGCCCGAAGTTTTCGTCTTTCTTCTGACCTTCGATCCGCGCCCGGATAAAGGCGCGGGCCTTGCGTTCGGCAAGCCGCACGCGGATCGCGGTCAGGAATGCCTCTTCCAAGGTGGTCGATACGGCCCCGAGTTCGGCCGCGACTTCCATGAAGAAGCGGTCGTCGTCGAGATGTTTCATGGCCTTGAGAGTGTCGTCGGCCAGCTTTTCAGCAAGCTCTTGCACCATCGACATGGACGGTAATCCTTAACGGCTGTTTTCGGTGAGGCGTCGCTTCACATAGCCGGTCACATGGTCGATCATCGTGTCCATGTGCGGTTCCTTAAAGAAGTGGTCGGCGCCTTCGATTTCAGTATGGGTGACGGTGATGCCTTTTTGCTCGGACAGCTTGCTCACAAGCGTCGTCGTATCGGCAGGTGGAGCAACGCGGTCTCCGGTGCCGTTGATGATCAGGCCAGAGGACGGGCAGGGCGCGAGGAACGAAAAGTCGTACATGTTGGCTGGAGGACTGACCGAGATGAAGCCGGTGATCTCGGGGCGGCGCATCAACAACTGCATACCGATCCACGCACCAAAGCTGAAGCCGGCAACCCAGCAATGCTTGGAATTGTTGTTCATAGACTGCAGATAGTCGAGTGCAGAGGCGGCATCGCTGAGTTCGCCGATGCCCTGATCGTATTCGCCCTGGCTGCGGCCGACACCGCGGAAGTTGAAGCGCAGAACGGTGAAGCCCATGTTGTAGAAGGCGTAATGCAGGTTGTAGACCACCTTGTTGTTCATCGTCCCGCCGAACTGCGGGTGCGGATGCAGGATGATCGCGATCGGCGCATCGCTTTCTTTTTGGGGATGATAGCGGCCTTCGAGGCGGCCTTCGGGTCCGGGAAAAATCACCTCGGGCATAGGCGGTGGTGGCTCCTGCTTGGGCTCAGGTGCAGCGGTCCGTAAATCTTGACAGCTTCACTCAGGCTTCTTAGAATGGTTCTAAATCGGGATTGTTCCCCGAATTGGTTATCCGCACATAGGCAATTGCCCATGTAAGGTCAATTGTGTCGCACAGGCGTTTGGGAGTCGGCCATGAAACTGAGCACGAAAGGTCGGTATGCGATGGTCGCTTTGGCGGATATCGCGCTGCAGCCGGACGGCACCTTGGTGACGCTTGGCGACATCGCGCAGCGGCAGGATATTTCGTTGCCGTATCTGGAGCAGCTGTTCGTCAAGCTGCGCCGGGCCGGGTTGGTGACGTCGGTGCGCGGTCCGGGCGGCGGCTATCGTCTGGCCAAGGCGCCAAGCGACATTCGCGTGGTCGATGTGCTAAGTGCGGTCGATGAGACGGTGGACGCCATGCACAAGGGTGCGGGCGCCTCGGGCGGTTTGTCGGGCAGTCGGGCGCAATCCATGACCAACCGGTTGTGGGAAGGCCTGTCGGCGCATGTTTATGTGTTCTTGCATCAGACGCGCTTGTCGGATGTGGTGGGCAACACTCTGGCGCCATGCCCTGCTGTGCCGAACCTCTTTGCCGTGGTGGATGAGTGATGATTTCGAATTGGCTGCGCCAATCCGATCCGTTGGGGGCGCTGCCCCCGTCGCGCGATGCGCGACTCCCCCGAGGTATTTGGGGCCCAAAGAAGCAAGCGGTGGGCTGAATGGAGCGGGTGTATCTGGATCATAACGCGACAACACCGCTGCGCGCCGAGGCGCGTGACGCGATGATCGCGGCGATGCAGGCGTCGGGCAATCCGTCTTCCGTCCATGCAGAGGGGCGTGCGGCCAAAGCCGTGATCGAACGGGCGCGGGCGCAGGTGGCGACGGCCTTTGGTGCGGATGGGGCGGATGTGGTGTTCGTCTCGGGCGCTACCGAGGCGGCGGCGCTGGCTTGTGCGGGGCGCGGGTTATTCGGGGCCGAGATCGAGCATGATGCGGTCAGGGCGTGGATTGATCCGGTGCTGGGTGTTGATGCGGCGGGACAGGTGGCGGTGACCGAACCGGAGCGATCCGCGGTGCAATTGGCGAATTCGGAGACCGGGATCGTTCAGGACTTGCCGCAGGGGCTTGCTGTGATCGATGCGACGCAGGCCTTTGGCAAACTGCCGGTGGCGTTCAATTGGCTGGACTGCGAGATGGCGTTGATTTCTGCGCATAAGCTTGGCGGTCCAAAGGGGATCGGTGCCTTGGTGATGAAGCGCGGGACCGATCTTGCGGCGCAGATTCGCGGTGGCGGTCAGGAGATGGGGCGTCGGTCGGGGACCGAGAACGTGATTGGCATCGCGGGGTTCGGGGCGGCGGCAGAGGCTGCGGCACGGGATCTGGAAGACGGTGTCTGGGACCGGATCGAAAAACTTAGAAACATTCTAGATTCAGCTATTGAGGCTGACGCTAAAGAGACTATTTTTGTCGGGAAAGATGTAAGGCGCCTGCCGAACACGACCTGCTTCGCCGCACCCGGTTGGAAGGGTGAGACGCAGGTGATGCAGATGGACCTAGCCGGTTTTGCGATCAGCGCCGGGTCCGCCTGTTCCAGCGGCAAGGTGAAAGCCAGCGCGGTTCTGACTGCGATGGGGTTCGACACGGCCACGGCCAGCAGCGCGATCCGCGTTTCGCTGGGGCCGCAGACAACCGAAGACGACGTGATGCGGTTTGCCGATACGTGGCTGGCCAAATGGAAGAAACATCGCGCGCGGGCCGCGTGAAACAATAGACTGTAGGGGTGCAAGCATGGCTGCTTTGGATAATGTGACCGTCAAGGAAGGCGTGGATCAGGAAACCGTCGATGCGGTGCGCCAGGTTGGTGGCAAGTACAAGCACGGCTGGAACACCGACATCGAGATGGAATACGCGCCGAAGGGCCTGAGCCCGGATATCGTGAAGCTGATCTCGGAAAAGAACGAAGAACCTGAATGGATGACCGAATGGCGTCTGGCGGCCTATGAGCGCTGGCTCCAGAAGGAAGAGCCGACATGGGCGATGGTCGATTATCCGGAAATCGACTTTCAGGACCAGTATTATTATGCGCGCCCGAAAAGCATGGAAGTGAAGCCCAAGTCGCTTGACGAGGTCGATCCCAAACTGCTCGCGACCTATGAAAAGCTGGGTATTCCGCTGAAAGAACAGTTGATCCTGGCTGGGGTTGAAGGTGCCGAAGACATGCCGGCAGAGGGCCGCAAGGTTGCTGTCGATGCCGTGTTCGATTCTGTCTCTGTGGGCACGACGTTCCAGAAAGAACTGAAAGAGGCTGGCGTTATCTTCTGCTCGATCTCGGAAGCGATCAAGGACCACCCGGAGCTGGTGAAGAAGTATCTGGGGTCGGTCGTGCCGGTGTCGGACAACTATTATGCGACGCTAAACAGCGCGGTCTTCTCGGATGGGTCGTTCGTCTACGTGCCGCCGGGTGTGCGCTGCCCGATGGAGCTGTCCACGTATTTCCGGATCAATGCGGAAAACACCGGCCAGTTCGAACGTACGCTGATCATCGCCGACAAGGGATCGTATGTGTCCTATCTCGAAGGGTGTACCGCACCGCAGCGCGATGTGGCGCAGCTGCACGCGGCGGTGGTCGAGATCATCATCGAAGAAGACGCCGAGGTGAAATACTCGACCGTGCAGAACTGGTATCCGGGCGACGAGAACGGCAAGGGTGGCATCTACAACTTTGTCACCAAGCGCGCCGATTGCCGGGGCGACCGCGCCAAGGTGATGTGGACGCAGGTCGAGACCGGGTCTGCAGTGACATGGAAATACCCCTCCTGCATCCTGCGCGGTGACGACAGCCAAGGCGAGTTTTATTCCATCGCCATCGCCAACAACTATCAGCAGGCCGATACCGGCACGAAGATGATCCATCTGGGCAAGAACACCAAGAGCCGGGTCGTGTCGAAAGGGATCAGTGCGGGCCATGCGCAGAACACCTATCGCGGTCTGGTGTCGATGCATCCCAAGGCCAAGAACAGCCGCAACTACACCCAGTGCGACAGCCTTCTGATTGGCAGTCAGTGCGGGGCGCATACGGTGCCGTATATCGAGGTCAAGAACAACTCGAGCCGCGTCGAGCATGAGGCGACCACCTCCAAGGTGGATGACGACCAGCTGTTCTACTGCCGCCAGCGCGGCATGGATGAAGAAGAGGCTGTGGCATTGGTGGTGAACGGGTTCTGCCGCGACGTGTTGCAGGCGCTGCCGATGGAGTTTGCCATGGAAGCGCAGCAGTTGGTGGCGATCTCGCTTGAAGGGTCCGTGGGTTAAGGAGAGCCGGAGCGGGCCAAACCGGTCCGCGCCGCACTGTGTGCCATGCCGATGTCTGCGATCCTGATCACCTCGGTTGTGACCGGACTGTTTTGTGCGGGGTTTGCAGTGGTGGTGGACGTTGTGACGGACGCCCTTGCGATGTGGATGGCGATTGCGCTGGCTTTTGCATCCGGTTTTCTGGGGTCGCTTTTTGCGCAGCTGATATTGAAGAGGAAGACATGATCATCACGACGACCAATAATATCGAAGGCCAGAAGATCCTTGATTACAAAGGGATCGTGGTTGGTGAGGCGATCATGGGGGCCAATGTGGTGCGCGATGTGTTTGCATCGATCACAGATATCGTCGGCGGCCGATCCGGTGCCTATGAGGCAAAGTTGCAGGATGCGCGCGATGTGGCGATGCGCGAGTTGGAGCAGCGTGCTGTCGCCTTGGGCGCCAATGCCGTGGTCGGCGTCGATCTGGATTACGAAGTCGTTGGCAATTCAATGTTGATGGTGTCGGCCAGCGGCACCGCTGTTCTGACGGACCGGGGCTGAGCCGCCATGTTGGCTGAGGGGCATACACGGCTGACGCTTTTGCATGATCTGTTGCAGCCAGAGCGGTTGATCGAGATTGTAGATGTCGGCGCAAACCCGATTTCTGCGCCGGACTACCAGCCTTTGTTTGCTGCAGGGCTTGCGCGGGTCACTGGGTTTGAGCCTCAGGAGGCGGCGTTCAAGGCGCTTGAGCCAATGCAATCGGAGACTGCGCGGTTCTTTCCGTTTGCGGTTGGCGATGGCACCGACAAGGAGCTCAAGGTCTGCAAGACATCCGGGTTCACGTCGCTGCTGGAGCCGAACATCAAGACCTTCGACTTTCTAGGGCGCTATCACCGTGCCGGGCGCGTGCTGGAACGGATTGAGATGCCAACCAAGCGGCTGGATGATATCGACGGGCTGGGGCAGGTCGACTTCCTGAAGATCGACATTCAGGGCGGTGAGGTGGATGTCTTCAACCATGCGCGCGAGGCGTTGAAGAGTTGTGCTGCGGTGATGACCGAAGTGGCGTTTGTCCCGCTTTACGAAGACCAACCCTTGGTCGACACGCAGATGGCCGTGATGCGGGAGCAGGGTTTTCAACTCCACAAGTTCATGTTCGTCAAATCGATCCCGATTTCGTCCAAGCTGGCCGGTGCCACGATCCCGAACAAGGTGGCCCGCAACCAGCTGATCGACGGCGATGCGGTTTTTATCAAGGATTTGTTCGATCTGGGTGACGCGCCGGACGAACGTCTGAAACATCTCGCGCTGCTGGCTGAAGGCTGTTTCCGCAGCCCGGACCTGGTGGTGCGGTGCCTGTCGCTTCTGGTGGAGCGTGGCACGATTGCTGAGGCGGATTGTGCCGCCTACCTAACTGAATTGGAACATGCGTGATCCCGGAACGACCGGATACGCCAAAGGAAAATGGGGAAAGACATGCTGGAAATCAAAAACTTGCACGTGCAACTTGAGGAAGAAGACAAGCAGATCCTCAAGGGTGTGAACCTGACTGTCGAAGCTGGAAAGGTGCATGCGATCATGGGCCCGAACGGGTCTGGTAAATCGACCCTGTCCTATGTGCTGTCGGGTAAGGACGGCTATGAGGTGACCGAAGGATCGGCAACGCTGGACGGCGAGGACATCCTTGAGATGGAGCCGGAAGAGCGCGCAGCGGCGGGCGTATTCCTTGCGTTCCAGTATCCGGTGGAAATTCCCGGTGTCGGTAACATGACCTTCCTGCGCACGGCGGTGAATTCCCAGCGTAAGGCGCGCGGTGAAGAGGAAATGTCGGCGACCGAATTCCTCAAGGTGATCCGCGCCAAGGCGAAGGACCTCAAGATCGACGCTGACATGCTTAAGCGTCCGGTCAATGTGGGCTTCTCGGGTGGTGAGAAAAAGCGCAACGAAATCCTGCAGATGGCGATGCTTGAGCCGAAGATGTGCATCCTTGACGAGACCGACTCGGGTCTGGACGTGGACGCGATGAAACTGGTGGCCGACGGTGTGAACGCGCTTCGCGACGAGGGCCGTGGGTTCCTTGTCATCACGCACTACCAGCGCCTGCTCGACCATATCAAACCGGACGTGGTGCACATCATGGCGGACGGCCGGATCATCAAGACCGGTGGTCCCGAGCTGGCGCTCGAGGTGGAAAACAACGGCTATGCTGATCTTCTGGCGGAGGCAGTGTAATGGCGTTGCCGCAGATCAAACAGGATGCCACCGACGCGCGGCTTGCAGCGCTCGACATGCCGCAAGGCGGTTGGTCGCAGGCAGCGCGCGAGGATGCTTTGGCGCGTGTGCAGGCCATGGGTCTGCCAAGTGGGCGCGATGAGTACTGGAAATATACCCGCCCGGACACGCTGGTGCAGCCGGAAGCGCCGAGCGCAGCCTTGCTGGAAGGCGATGAAGAGCCGATTTTTGGGGCGGTTGACCGTCTCAAGATTGTGTTTGTTGACGGTGTGTTCAGTGCTGAGGACTCTGATGATCTGGCGATGGACCATGTGACCATTGATCGGCTCGCGGATGCGCCCGATATACATTGGGCGAAAGACCTCTACGGCGTGCTGGAAACGCGGGGCCAGACCCCTGTTCAGCGGCCTTTGGCTGCGCTCAATACGGCCTTTGCGACCGACGGCGTTCTGATCCATGTCACAGGCAAGGCGCCCAGGCCAATCAGTCTGATTTATCGTCATGAATCAGAAACTTCTGATGCGATCCTCCACCACATTGTGAAGGTTGATGCGGGTGCCGAACTGACGCTGTTGGAAAACGGCCCGGCCGCGGCGCGGTTCAACAAGTGCATGGAGGTCGAGATCGCGGATGGCGGCACGTTCCACCATGTTCGTGCACAAGGCCGTGACCATGAACGTCGTGCGGCAACCGCGATCTTTACCCGTCTGGGTGAGGAATCGGTTTTCAAGTCGTTCACCCTCACGGCCAATGGCGTGCTCACGCGCAATGAATGCGTGATCGAGTTGACCGGCGACAATGCGGTTGCGCACATCGCGGGTGCTTGTGTGGGCGATGGCGATTTCCACCATGATGACACGGTGTTCATTACCCATGATGCGCTGAATTGCGAAAGCCGTCAGGTGTTCAAGAAGGTGCTGCGCAACGGCGCGACGGGCGTGTTCCAGGGCAAGATCCTTGTCAAGGAAGGCGCGCAAAAAACGGACGGCTACCAGATCAGCCAATCGCTGCTTCTGGACGAGGACAGTCAGTTTCTTGCCAAGCCAGAGCTTGAGATCTACGCCGATGACGTGGCCTGTTCGCATGGCTCTACGTCAGGTGCGATCGACGAAGAAGGCTTGTTCTATCTGCGTTCGCGCGGGATCGACGAGGGGCCAGCGACGGACCTTCTGACCATCGCCTTCCTTGCCGAAGCGGTGATGGAGATCGAGAACGAGGCGCTTCAAGACGAAATCAACAGCCGCGTCGAAGCGTGGCTGTCGCGGCGGCGCGGCTAAACAGCGATGCCATTCACGCAGGATATCGCGGCCACATATCGGGGGCCGGGCAAGGTGGTGCGTCGTCTGGTGAATGCCGGACAGCGCGAGGACCGTGCCTTGGCCATCCTGATGGGGGCGTGTGCGATCCTGTTCATCGCACGCTGGCCCGCACTGGCACGTCAGGCGCATCTTGAAGGCCTGGAGTTGAACATGCTGTTGGGCGGCACCCTGATGGCGACGCTGTTTCTGGCACCGTTGTTGTTTTACGTGCTGGCCTTTGTTGCACACCTGATCGCGCGGGCGATCGGCGGCAAAGGTCCGTCCTACAATGCGCGGATCGCCCTGTTCTGGAGCCTTTTGGCGTCGTCGCCGCTGATCCTGCTGAATGGTTTGGTCGCGGGGTATATCGGCGCGGGCATTCAGTTGACCATCGTCGGCCTGATCTGGTTCTGTGTTTTCATGTGGTTCTGGATCTCGGGCATGCTTGCGGCGTATCGCGGGGCGGCCGCGTGACGTTGGCTGGGTTCCTTCGGCTTGCGGTCAACACCGTGACTGCGCCGCGCGATGTGGCGCGGCTTTTGATGGCGATGAATCTGCCGTCGCAGGCCTTGTGGCTGGCTTTTGCGCTGGTGATCGTTCTGAACACGCTGATGTTCTCTGCCTCGCTGATGCTGGTGCCTGCGGACGACATGTTTGGCCCTGTGCTGGCCAATCCAACCGTGTTTGGCGCGATGCTGGCGGTATCGGTTGCTGCGCTGATCGTGGCGGTGACGCTATGCGGCAGACCACTGGGGGGGCGCGCGAGCTATGCGCAGATTGCCATCCTCGTGATCTGGATGCAGGCGTTGCGGGTTTTGTTGCAAGGCGCTGTGGCAATTGTCGGGCCGATGAGCCTGTTTCTTTCGGGGGTCCTGATCAGTGCCGGGTCGGTGCTGGGCATCTGGATCTTCGTGAACTTCATTGATGTGGCCCACGAGACCGGGAGCCTGCTGCGCGCAGGTTTGGTCTTGTTGCTGGCCGTTGTGGGTATGATGCTGGGGCTGAGCCTGATTTTCAGCCTTCTTGGCGTATCGACCGGAGGGATTCCTGGATATGTATGACGTCACCGAAATTCGCCGCGATTTCCCGATCCTGTCGCGCGAGGTGAATGGCAAGCCACTGGTCTATCTGGACAACGGGGCCAGTGCGCAGAAGCCGCAAGTTGTGATCGACGCGATCACTCGGGCCTATGCCGAAGAATACGCGAATGTGCATCGCGGGCTGCATTACTTGTCGAACCTTGCGACCGAAAAGTACGAAAGCACACGGGGTGTGATCGCCAAGTTCCTTGGTGTGAAGGACGAAGACGAGATCGTCATGAACACCGGCACCACCATGGGGATCAACACTGTTGCCTATGGCTGGGGTATGCCGAACCTGCAGGCGGGAGATGAGATCATCCTGACGGTAATGGAGCATCATGCCAACATCGTGCCCTGGCATTTTCTACGCGAACGGCAGGGCATTGTGATCAAATGGGTCGATGTGGACAGCACAGGCTATCTCGACCCTGAGGCCGTGATCGCCGCTATGGGGCCGAAGACCAAGCTGGTTGCGGTCACTCATCTGTCGAATGTGCTGGGTACTGTGGTGGATGTGAAGACCATCTGCGCCGCAGCGCGCGAGCGAGGGATTGCCACTCTGATCGACGGGTCACAGGCCGCCGTGCACATGCCGGTCAACGTGGATGACATCGGTTGTGATTTCTACGCCATCACCGGGCACAAGCTATACGGTCCGTCCGGGTCTGGTGCGATCTACATGAAGAAGGCGCGGATGGCCGAGATGCAGCCGTTCCTTGGCGGCGGCGACATGATCCGCGAGGTCCACAAAGACGAGGTGACGTGGAACGACGCGCCGATGATGTTCGAGGCGGGCACGCCCGGTATCGTGCAGCAGATCGGCCTCGGCGTGGCGCTGGATTACATGATGGGGATCGGCATGGAGAACATTGCCGCTCATGAGAAAAAGCTGCGGGATTACGCCCGGACGCGTCTGGATGGCCTGAATTGGCTGCAAGTGCAGGGGACAACGCCCGACAAAGCGGCGATTTTCAGTTTCACTCTGGATGGCGCAGCCCATGCGCATGACATCTCGACCATCCTTGATAAAAAGGGTGTCGCGGTGCGGGCGGGGCAGCATTGCACGGGGCCGTTGATGGATCATCTGGGCCTGACCGCCACGTGCCGTGCATCGTTTGGGATGTACAATACGGAAGAAGAAGTGGACAAACTGGTGGATGCGCTGGAACTGGCGCATGATCTTTTTGCCTGAATTGGGGGGACAGCATGGCAAACCTATCCTTGCGCCGCGCGCGCACCATCATCCGCAAGACGCTTGAAGCAGGGCGCGCAGCAGAGATGAAACCGCTTTCCGTGATCGTACTGGATGCGGGCGGCAATGTGCAGGCGTTCGAGCGTGAGGACGGGGCAAGCCCTGGGCGGTTCCAAATCGCGCATGCCAAAGCCTATGGCTCGGTCATGCTGGGTATGGCAGGAACTGCTCAGAAAAAGCGGGCCGAAGAACAGGGCTATTTCATCACGGCTGCAGGCGCAGCTCTTGGCGGCCAGATGGTCCCGGTGCCGGGTGGCGTGCTTGTGCGCGATGCCAAGGGTGTCGTTTTGGGTGCTGTTGGCGTGACTGGTGATACATCAGACAATGATGCGGCCGCTGCCAAAGTGGGAATCGAATCCGTGGGTCTTACTGCGGAAATATAAGGATAGTTCATTATGGCGCGGCCCGTCGTCGGCATCATCGGCAACCAGCATCTGATCAATGATCAGTACCCCGCGCATGCGGGCGGGTCGATGAACTCTGAGGCGATCGCGCAGGTATCGGACTGCATGCCGCTGCTGGTGCCGGCCGATCCACGATTCCTGTCGGTCAACGAACTGCTTGAGGTGTGCGACGGGTTCTTGCTGACAGGCGGGCGTCCCAACGTGCATCCCGAAGAATATGGCGAGGCCGAGACCGAGGCGCATGGAGCCTTCGACCGCGCCCGCGACGCGATCACTCTCCCGCTTGTGCGGGCCTGTGTTGAACGCGGGCAGCCGTTTCTTGGCATTTGTCGTGGTTTTCAGGAAGTGAACGTGGCGATGGGCGGCACGCTGCATCCCGAGATTCGCGAGCTGCCGGGGCGGATGAACCACCGGATGCCGCCCGATGGCACGCTGGAGGAAAAGTTCGCCCTGCGACATGCCGTGACCCTGCGGGAGGGTGGTGTGTTCCACCGCCTGTTCGGCGCGTCCGAGGTGATGACCAACACGCTGCACGGGCAGGGGATCAAGACCCCCGGTGCCCGTATCGTGATCGAGGGCCATGCGCCCGATGGCACACCCGAGGCGACCTTCATCAAGGATGCGCCGGGCTTTACTCTGTCGGTCCAATGGCACCCGGAATGGGATGCCTCGAACGACCCGGTGTCACGGCCGCTGTTTCAGGCGTTTGGCGATGCGGTGCGGGACTGGGTACAGGGCCGTGTAACAGGCGGACAACGCGTCAACGCGGTGTAAGTCTCCGTTGATGGAGACCGCCGCGCTTCAGGTTACTGCTTTGCGCTGTTTGAATTCAGGTGTGTCCCAGAGTCGATCGCGCATGATCTTCGCAAGGATCTCGACCGCCTCATCCACATCCTCAAGGCTCAGATAAAGCGGTGTGAACCCGAACCGCATGATGTCCGGCGCGCGGAAATCCCCGATCACCTTGTGCGCAATCAGCGCCTGCATCGCGGCGTAGCCATCGGCAAAGCGGAAACTCACCTGAGAACCGCGCTGTGTCGCGTCGCGTGGGCTGGCGAGGATCAGATCGGGGCAGGTCGCCTCGACCCCGTCGATGAAGCGGTCGGACAGTTCGATGGAGCGCGCGCGCAGGTCCGCCATGTCTACATCGTCCCACGCGTCCAGTGCCGCATCAAGCGCGGCCATCTGCACAATGGGCGGCGTGCCGACCCGCATACGGGCAATGCCTGCGCCGGGTGTGTAGCCCAGATCGAAGGCAAACGGGCTGTCATGCCCCAGCCAGCCCGAAAGCGCGGGCAGCGCGGTGTCGGCGTGGCGGGGTGAGACGTAGATGAAGGCGGGCGCGCCGGGGCCGCCGTTGAGGTACTTGTAGGTGCAGCCGACCGCGAAATCGGCCTTGGCCCCGGCCAAATCAACCGGCAGCGCGCCAGCGGAGTGCGCCAGATCCCAGACAGTTACAACGCCTTGTTCATGTGCCTTGGCCGTGAGTGCCGCCATATCGTGTTTGCGCCCGGTGCGGTAATCCACTTCAGTGATGAGGGTCACGGCGATGTCGCCGGTGATGGCCGCCTCGACCTCTTCAGGGGCGACGAGGCGCAATTCATACTCGGGGCCCAGCAGTGAGATCAGCCCTTCGGCCATGTAGAGGTCTGAAGGGAAGTTTCCGGTGTCGGATAGAATTACGCGCCGGTCCGGGTTAAGCTTCAACGCGGCGGCGAGCGCCTGAAACACCTTGATCGACAGCGTGTCGCCGACCACCACGTGACCCGGTTCTGCGCCGATCAGCCGTCCGATCCGGTCGCCCAGCCGCGCGGGCATGTCCATCCAGCCACAGGCGTTCCAGCCGGTAATCAGGTGATCGCCCCATTCGGCTGTTACAGTTTGCGCAACGCGCGCCGCGGCTGCCTTGGGCAGCGGACCCAGAGAGTTGCCGTCGAGATAGATCATGCCCTCGGGCAGGTGAAACGCGGCACGGGTGGCGGTGAAATCGGTCATGTCGTCCCTTTCCGGGGTCTTAGAGTTTTGTCCGCAGGTGCCAGAGATCGGGGAAAAGCTCAACCTCGAGCATGCGCTTGAGATAGGACACGCCGCCGGTGCCCCCGGTGCCGCGTTTGAGCCCGATCACCCGTTCTACGGTGGTCACATGGTTAAAGCGCCAGCGACGGAAATAGTCCTCCAGATCCACCAGCTTTTCCGCGAGTTCATACAGATCCCAGTAGCGACTTGGATCGCGGTACACTTCGACCCAAGCGGCCTGCACCTTTTCGTCCGGCTGGTGCGGCTTGGTCCGGTCGCGGCTCAGCGCGTCTTCGGGTACGGCCACAACCTGCGCCAGCCGCATCAGCGCGCAGTCATAAAGCGATGGTTTCTCCATCTCGGCCTCAAGCCGCCCCATAAGATCGGGCCGGTGCGCATGAGGTTTGACCATTGCAGGGTTGCGGTTGCCCAGCAGAAATTCGATCTCGCGGTATTGGGCGGACTGGAACCCCGAGCTTTGGCCCAAGGTTTCGCGGAAGGTGGTGTAGTCGCTGGGCGTCATGGTGCGCAGCACGTCCCATGCCGAATTGAGCTGTTCGAAAATCCGTGAGACCCGCGCCAACATTTTGAACGCAGGTCGGATCTCGGCCCCCGAAAGGGTGGCGCGGGCTGCGTGGAGCTCGTGCAGCGCCAGCCGCATCCAGAGCTCCGAGGTTTGGTGCTGGACGATAAAGAGCAATTCGTCATGCGCGCTGCTGAGCGGGTGTTGGGCATCGAGAACCGCATCGAGGCCAAGATAATCGGTATAGGACATGCGCCCGTCAAACGACATCTGCGCGCCGTCTTTTGCGGGATCGTAAGCGTCGGTCAAAACTCACCTCCGGCGATCTGGATGGCCTGACCATTGACGCTGCCGGACTGGGGGGCGCAGAGCCACAGCACCGCTTCGGCCACTTCCCCGGGTGCGATCAGGCGGCCATGCGGGTTCGCGCCCACCATAACAGCGCGCGCTTCGTCTTCGCTCATGCCCGTGCGTGCCATGATGCGGTCGATGTTCTGAGGCACGATCTCGGTGTCCACATAGGCTGGGCAGATCGCGTTGAATGTATAGGGCTTGCCAAGATAGTCGGCGGCCAATCCGCGGATCAGCCCCACCATCGCATGTTTCGACGCGGTGTAGCAGGGCGCGCCCTTTAGGCCGCGCAGCCCGGCGATGGAACTGATGGCGATCACACGGCCCCAATCTGTCTGGTGCATCGACTTCAGGCTTTCTCGGATCGTCAGGAAGGTGCCGTCAAGGTTGGTCGCCATCATGTTGCGCCAGAACGCCATGTCCATCTTGTGCAGCGCCCGGCCTTCGGCGATGCCCGCATTGGGCACACAGATTTGGATGGGCCCCCGTGCGGCAACTGCTCCGGCGATGCCTTCCACAACCGACGCTTCATCCTGCACATCCATGACCAGCGCATGCAACCCGTGGGCACTGGCGGCGGCTTCAAGCACATCGGCGCGGCGGCCTGTGATCGTCACCTCGGCGCCCGCGCCACGCAAGGCTGTGGCAATGGCAAGGCCGATGCCCGTGCCGCCGCCTGTGATCAGGGCGTGTTTTCCGGTGAATGTCATGTTGCCTCCCATAACCTTTCCGCGCGACCGTATAGGTCTGATCGCCAGTGGCAAGATGGCCCACCTGCGAGGGCTTGCTTTTCTCATTCACGTTCGTGAATGTGACCTCAACAGGAGGAGCCCCTTATGCGATTGACCTTGATCGTGGCCGCTGGACTGACCGCCAGTCTTGCCCAGGCCAGCGAAGACATTGCCGACAAGTATCCACAGTCGGAACTCTATGACAAACCGGTCGAAGTGATTCCGCACGTCTTTTCGGCCATCGGGGCCACTGCACCGCCGACCTATGAGAATTCTGGCCACAACAACAACCTGAGCTTTGTGCTGACCGGTGATGGGGTTGTGGTGATCAATGGCGGCGCATCGGCTCGTCTGGCCAAGGCCCTGCATGACGAGATCAAGATGCTCACCGACCAGCCGGTGAAACTGGTGATCAACGAAAACGGTCAAGGCCATGCGGTGCTGGGCAATTCCTATTGGGCCGGTCTGGGTGTCGACATTCTTGCCCATGAGGATGCCATCGCCGAAGTGGAGAAGAACGGCGATTTCATTCTTCAGGGTATGCAGCGCTACAATCGAGACAAAGCTGAAGGCACCGAAGTCGTAGTGCCCAACCTGAGCTTCTCGGACCAGCATATTGTTGAGATGGGCGACGTGACGCTTGAGGTGCTGCACCTTGGTCCGGCGCATGATCCGGGCGATGTGCAGGTGTGGATCCCTCAATGGGGTATCGTGATTGCGGGGGATATCGCGTTTCATGAACGGATGCCGCCGATTTTCCCGGAAACTGATACAGATGCGTGGGTTGAGACTTTTGAAGGCCCGTTCACCGACCTGGGAGCCACTTATGTGATCCCCGGTCACGGACACCCGACCAATATGGCCCAGGTGACGCGGTATACCTCGGAGTATATCAAGGATCTGAGGGCCAAGATCGGAGCGCATATCGAAGAGGGCGGCGATCTGGCCAGCGCCTATTATGTGGATCAGTCGAACTGGGAACACCTGGATACATTCGAGGAATTGGCGACAAAGAATGCGGGTCGTGTGTTCGAGGAGATGGAGTGGGAATGAACGCGGGACCGCGACCTGCACTTCTTCTTTTTCCAAATATGCCGGGGGAGGCGCCGTAGGCGACGGGGGCTGGCCCCCGGCATTTCCGTCAACGGAAATGCGAAGATGCGTCGACGCATCTTCGCCCAGCCCGGATTGACGCGGCTGCATGATCCCACCAGTGTCGCGCCAAATCCTGCGCGAGGTAGCGATCATGCAGCCGAACATCCTGATTCTGATGGTGGACCAGTTGAACGGAACGCTGTTTCCCGATGGCCCCGCCGACTGGCTGCACGCACCGAACCTCAAGAAACTGGCGGCGCGATCGACCCGGTTCAAGAACGCCTATACCGCCAGCCCTCTTTGTGCGCCGGGACGGGCGGCGTTCATGTCTGGGCAATTGCCTTCGGCCACAGGTGTCTATGACAACGCGGCTGAATTCCCGTCCTCGATTCCCACATATGCGCATCACCTGCGCCGAGCCGGGTATTACACAGCCCTGTCTGGCAAGATGCATTTCGTCGGCCCCGATCAGCTGCACGGGTTCGAAGCGCGGCTGACCACCGACATCTACCCCGCCGATTTCGGCTGGACGCCGGATTACCGCAAGCCCGGTGAACGGATTGACTGGTGGTATCACAACATGGGGTCGGTCACCGGTGCGGGTGTCGCGGAGATCACCAACCAGCTCGAATATGATGACGAGGTCGCGTACCAAGCCAAGCTGGCGCTCTACGATCTGGCGCGCGGAAAGGACGACCGCCCGTGGTGCCTGACCGCCAGTTTCACCCATCCGCATGATCCCTACGTGGCGCGGCGGAAGTATTGGGACCTTTACGAAGACTGTGAACACCTGTTGCCAGAAATTCCGGCAATGGATTACGCGGACCACGATCCACATGCGAAACGGATCTTTGACGCCAATGACTGGCGCAATTTCGATATCACCGAGGACGATATCAGAAAATCGCGCCGCGCCTATTTCGCCAATATCTCGTATCTGGACGACAAGATCGGAGAATTCCTGCAAGTGCTCGAAGACACGCGGCAGGAGGCGATCATCCTCTTCGTGTCGGATCACGGCGACATGCTGGGTGAGCGTGGGTTGTGGTTCAAGATGTGCTTTTACGAAGGCTCGGCCCGGGTGCCGCTGATGATCGCGGCGCCGGGAATGGAGCCGGGGTTGGTAGCCGATCCTGTCTCGACCATTGATGTTTGCCCGACGCTTTGCGCGCTTGCAGGGGTGAGCATGGAGGAGGTGATGCCGTGGACCACGGGGGAATCGCTGGTGTCTCTGGGGCAGGGCGGCACACGCACCAGCCCCGTGGCGATGGAGTATGCGGCCGAGGGGTCTTATGCGCCGCTGGTGTCGCTGCGCTATGGCAAGTGGAAGTATAACCGCTGTGCTCTAGACCCAGATCAGCTCTTCGATCTGGAGGCCGATCCGCATGAATTGACCAATCTGGCGGGTCACCCTGACCATCAAGGCACGGTGCAGACGTTGCGCGCGAAGTCCGAAGCGCGTTGGGATTTGGCGCGGTTCGATGCAGATGTGCGGGCGTCACAGGCCAAACGCTGGGTGGTTTACGAGGCCCTTCGGCAGGGTGGGTATTATCCGTGGGATTATCAACCGTTGCGCGATGCGTCCGAACGATTCATGCGCAATCATATGGATCTGAACGTGCTTGAAGAGGGGCAGCGTTTCCCGCGGGGGGAATGATTAACCGTTCTTAACGCTTTCCATTGTTTGGCCATGTTTGGCTGCACATATTAACGGAATGTTAAGACTCGCTTTCCTGACCGCCGCTCTGATTCTTGCCACCCCTTTGTCTGCCGGACCGAACGGCACCATCCGCGTTGTGGATGGGGACACGTTCAAGATCGATGGCACGACAGTGCGCCTGCACGCCATCGACGCGCCGGAAACCGATCAGATGTGCGGCGATTCCAACAGCCCCGCATGGGCCTGTGGTGACTGGGTGCGCACCAAAACGCGCGAGATGTACGAAGGCCGCATTGCCCGCTGCGTCGCCACCGACACTGACCGCTATGGACGCACCGTCGCCAAATGCAGCGTTGACGGACGGGATGTTGGTAAACAGTTGGCCAGCAGTGGTCTGGCCTTTGCCTATCGCCAATACGGGATGGATTACGATCTTGCGGAAAAGGGTGCAGCGGTAAACGGACGTGGGCTACATGCGACCGGCGTCATGTCTCCGGCGGCGTTCAGGTCCGCGCAACGTGCACAGGCTAACTCTTCGACCGTGGCACAGAACACGGGTGCCAAGACTGTCACCGTCACTCGCGACACACCTGCCAAAAGCAGCTGGCTGCCCAACATTGTGAACCCGGATTGCAAGATCAAAGGCAATATCAGCCGGGGCGGCGAACGGATTTACCACGTTCCAGGGCAAGACTATTACGCAAAGACACGGATCTCGCCGACCAAGGGCGAACGCTGGTTCTGCTCTGAAGCCGAAGCGCGTTCCGCAGGCTGGAGAAAAGCGCGGAATTGATCGCGGTTTGATCCGCGTCAAAGCGAAAGATGCATATCTCTGACAGTTTCACTCCAAAGACATCAGGAGAGGAGTGGTTCCATGTCACATACACCGCATGAATTGGCCGACGAATTCCCGGAGCACATTGAAAAGATGAGCGCCTTGAAGCAATCGGACGCGCATTTTGCCAAGCTGTTCGACAGCTATCACGAGATCAACCGCAGCGTTCACCGCGCCGAAACCAACGTGGAGCCGATGGACGGGCTTGCCGAGACCGAGCTGCGCAAGAAACGCGGCGCGCTCAAGGACGAGATCTGGGGCTATCTGCAAAAATAATCAGTCAAGAAGGGCGGTGATCGCAGAGGTCACCGGCCGGGACATGGGCCGCGCGTTCGACCCGAACGTTGCGGCCACACTGCCATCAGGCGCAATCAAAACTTTGTTGAAGTTCCACTTTGGGGTGAACCCGGCTTCTGCCTCAAGCCACTTGTAGAACGGGTGCGCGGCGTCGCCGCGGATCGCGGTGATGGTGGTCATCGGGAAATCCAACCCGAAATTGACTTCGCAGAAATCCTTGACCTCTTCATCGCTGGCCAGTTCCTGCCGGAAATCGTTGGACGGAATCGCCAGTACGACAAGACCGCGCCCGCGGTATGTGTCGTAGAGTTCCTGCAGCCCATCATATTGCGAAGTGTAACCACACCGCGACGCGGTGTTCACTACCAGCACCGGCTGCCCGCGCCATTGCGCAAGGTCAATGTCGCCACCGTCTATGGACGGAAAGCTAAAGGTTGTCATTGCGGCCTGAGCCAGCGTCGCGCAGCACACAAGTAGGGCGGAGAGGAATAAACGCATGAGAGATCTCCTTGCAGCAAAAACTAGGCGCGTGAAGGCCAAAAGAAAGGTTCAGAGCGTGCGGAACACCATGACAAGTCCGCGATCCTGCGCGTGGTCATGATCGGCGTTTTCGTAGATCGGAATGTCATGGAAGCTGACCGGAGTTATCATCCCATGGGCCGTAAACAGCGCAAGCCGCGACCCAAATCCCGCGCCATCGAACACAGGCGGGATCACTCCGCAGACAAACAGCGCACCCGGACGCGCAACACGCAGCAGTTCGGGAAAAACCTCTGGTCCGACATGGCCATGGGTGAAGGTGCCGCTAGAGACAAAACCGCCATAGCTTTCATCCTCGATCGGTAATATCTGCGTAAGATCGGCGCAAATGCGGTTGCGATATAGCCCCTTGGCCGCGGCCTGATCCAGCATGGCTTGCGAGATGTCGATGCCGTCGACCGCGTATCCGGGCAGATGTTCCGCCAAAAGCCCGGTTCCCGCTCCGATATCAAGCACCGGTGTATTGTTTTGCTCATGCGCGCGGAACACCTCAGCGATTTCCCGTGGCGCGATATAGCCATGCCTTTCGCCGAAACTGTTGTCATAGCTTGCAGCCCAATCGTCATAGAGCGCCTTGGCATCCGACGCACCGCGAATGCTGTAGGCCCGCTGAAGGTTGTGGTCTGACATGTCGGCCTCCTGTGTTGTGATCCGGTGCAGGATGGCGGTGTCAGGTGCGCCGGACAAGTGTCTTGCACCGCGCGGATCGGCGTCCCATATTTTTCCTAAGAAGTTTTCGGAAGAACACCCCATGGCTGGTGGTTGGGCACGCGACGGCGCAGTACAAGAGCAGATCGATGCGTCGATCAATGACGAGCTGGCGCGTCTGAAAGCACGCAAGGGTCCGGAGGGCGAAAGCCTGACCCAGTGTGCCGAATGCGACGAACCTATCCCTGAAAAGCGCCGAGTCGCCATTCCCGGCGTGAAGCTTTGCATCGATTGCCAGAATGAGCGTGACGAGACCTATCAGACACGCGGCGGGATAAACCGGCGCGGATCAAAGGACAGCCAGTTGAAGTAAGATGTGCGGGCAGACGCCCGCGCAGGATATCTCGCCTATGGCTCGGGATTGGCGCTTGTTGGACGCTGCGTGCTTTTACCACCCGTCAAGGTTAACGCGCCGCGTTGTGTCTGCATATTTACCAAAAAGAAGAAGCAGGGAATGGTTTGCATCTCCTGCTTCTTCTTTTTCCAAATATGCACTTGCAACGCCGTAAACGGCGCCCCGTCCGAGGATCACGCCTCCATTGCTTCCAATTCGTCTATGAAGCCAGAGATCATCTCGAGACCCTTGTCCCAGAATTTTGGATCGCTGGCATCGAGACCGAAGGGGGCCAGCAATTCCTTGTGGTGCTTAGACCCACCCGCCTTCAGCATGTCAAAATACTTGTCTTGGAAGCCGTCCGGGTTTTCTTCGTAGACGGCATAAAGCGCGTTCACGAGACCGTCGCCGAAGGCATAGGCGTAGACGTAGAAGGGGGAATGGACGAAGTGGGGGATGTAGGCCCAGAAGGTCTCGTACCCGTCCATAAATTCGAATGCTGGTCCTAGGGATTCTGCTTGCACCGACATCCAGAGCGCGTTGATGTCATCGGGTGTCAGCTCGCCACCCCGGCGCGCCTCGTGCAGTTTGCATTCGAAATCGTAGAAGGCGATTTGGCGGACGACGGTGTTGATCATGTCCTCGACCTTACCGGCCAGCAACACTTTCTTTTCGGCATCGTCCTTGGCGTTGTCGAGCATGCGGCGGAAGGTAAGCATCTCGCCAAAGACCGACGCGGTTTCGGCCAGTGTGAGAGGCGTGGAGGCCAGCATCTCGCCTTGTTCGGCAGCCAGTACCTGATGCACACCGTGGCCCAGTTCATGCGCGAGGGTCATCACGTCGCGCGGTTTGCCGAGGTAGTTGAGCATCACGTAGGGGTGCACATCTGTCACTGTGGGATGTGCGAAGGCCCCGGGCGCCTTGCCCGGTTTCACGGCGGCGTCGATCCAGCCTTTGCTAAAGAAAGGTTTGGCAATGTCACCCATGCGCGGGTCGAATTCCGTGTAGGCGTTCATGACGGTCGCTTCGGCTTCGTTCCAGTCCACGATGCGCGTGGCTTCCATGGGGAGCGGTGCGTTGCGATCCCACACCTGCATCACGTCGAGGCCGAGCCATTTGCGCTTGAGCTCGTAATAGCGGTGGCTGAGCTTGGGGTAGGCGGCAACGACGGCGTTGCGCAGGGCTTCGACCACTTCGGGTTCGACATCGTTGGAGAGGTGCCGCCCGGTTTGCGCGGTCGGCATGCCGCGCCAGCGGTCCATCACCTCTTTTTCCTTGGCCTGCGTGTTGTGGACACGGGCGAAAATCTTGATGTTCTCGGCAAAGACAGCGGTCAGTTCCTTGGCGGCGGCTTCGCGCACGGAGCGGTCCTGCTCGGTGAGCAGGTTCAGCGTGCCTTCGATACTGAGCGGCTCGCCATCGACTTCGAAGTCGAGGCCTGCGATGGTCTCATCAAACAAGCGCTCCCACGCGTCGCCGACCACGCCCATGTCGTGCAGGAATTTCTCCATCTCGTCCGACAGCTGATAAGGCTTCATCGCGCGGATGCGGCGGATCGCGGGTTTGTAGCGGGCGAGGTCACCGTTGGCATCGAACAGCGCGTCTACAGTGGCGTCGTCGACGCGGTTCAGCTCCAGCGTGAAGAAGACCAGCGGCGTGGTGTAGATGGTGATCTTTTCCTGATGGTCGGATAGAAATTTTGCGCGCTGGGCGTCGGTTGTCAGCTGGTAGTAGCGCAGCCCGGCATAGGACATGATGCGGCCCGCGATGTTTTCGATCTTCTCGTGGCGGTGGATCGCGGTCAGGAATTCTGCGGCACTCAGACCTGCCAGCTTGCCTTCGTAATCGGCAGCAAAGCTGCGGCAGGCCTCTTCGAGCCAATCAAGATCGCGCTTCAGTTCGGCGGCGTCATCCGACGGATAGAGGTCTGTCAGGTCCCATTCCGGCAGGTCCCCCAGATTTTTGCTGCCGCTCTGGGCGTTGGCGTCATAGGTCGGGGTGGGGGTGCGCAGCATGGGTCGTCTCCTGTTCTTTGTTGCCTTGGAACCTGTGCCGTTGGGACAGAAGGTTCAAGGGGCAAAGCCATAGAGCGTCGCGGGATTGTCGGTAAAAAGCTTCTGACGGGTTGTGCCGTCAGGTATTGCGTCGAGCAGGGTGGTGAGTTGCTGGCCCGCATCCGGCATGGGCACGCCGTTCAGCATCAGGTGGGGCCAGTCGCTGCCCCAAAGGATGCGGTCGGGGTTCGCCTGTGCCAGTCGTTGGATCAGTGTTTGCGGCTCGGGCGTGTGGCGGTAGGTGGCGCTGAGTTTGGTCCAGCAATGGCCGTCCGCCAGAAGGCGTTCCAGTGCTTTCTGGCCTTCGGTCATTCCAAGCGCGGGGTCGGGCCATGCACAATGGTCGAAGACGATTTGTACGGGCAGGGTGGGCACTTGTGGGGCCAGCTCTTCGAGGTGCAGGTGGGAGTGGGCGAGCATTTCGACATGCAAGCCATAGTCGGCCAATGTCGGCGCGAGGCGCTTCATACCCTCCCAACTGAGAAGCCCGCCATGCACGTAGTTTAGGCGCACCGCCTTGCAGCCTTTCTCGGCGAGGGCGGCGATTTCGGCCTCAGACGCGTTGTCCGAGATCAAGCACACAGCGCGGAACTGGTCGCCCATGCGTCGGGTGGCCTCAAGCGTGATGCTGTTGTCGCCGCCATAGAGGATCGAGTGTACAATGACGCCGCGTGTGCATCCCAATGCTGTCAGATGGGTTTTGTAGCGGTCGAGCCATGTATCGAGCGTGCCGGGAGGTGGGTTTTCGACACGGCCGTCCCACAGCGCGAAGTCGTCTCCGATCAAATGCACATGTGCGTCGCAGGCCCCGTCAGGCAGCGGCGCGCTGGGCGGGGTGATGGTGAGCGGTGGTTCGGCGGCGGTGGGTTTATCCATAGGTCTCAAGCAGGTCCTTCAGATCGTCGAGCGTGTTGGCTTCTTGCAGCGGTTTATCCTGCCGCCAGCGGGACATGCGCGGGAAGCGTAGCGCGATGCCGGATTTGTGGCGCGGCGAGGCGTGGATGCCTTCAAACGCGATCTCGAACACGTGGTGTGGTGTAACCTGCCGCACCGGGCCAAAGCGTTGCTGTGTATTTTTGCGCACCCATGCTGTGATCTGGCGGAACTCGGCGTCTGTCAGGCCGGAATAGGCTTTGGTGAAGGGAACCAGATCGTTGCCGTTCCAGACTGCAAAGGTGAAATCGGTGAACAGGTTGGCGCGACGGCCGTGGCCTTGTTGTGCATAGATCATCACTGCGTCGACCGTCAGTGGATCAAGCTTCCATTTCCACCAATCGCCTTTTTTGCGGCCTGATAGATACGGGCTGTCTTTGCGTTTGAGCATCAGACCCTCGGCGCGGGCATCGCGGGCGGTGGCGCGAATACTGGCCAGGGTGTCCCATTCATCGAAAGTCAACGGCGGTGCGGGGCGCACGGGCGCATCGTCTGGAAGCGCATGAAGCAACGCGTCCAACCGTGCGCGGCGGTCTTGAAGGGGCAGATCACGCAGGTCTTCGCCGTTTTCTTCAAGCAGATCATAAGCCAAAAGGATGACCGGCGCTTCCTTCAGCAGCTTCTTCGGAACGGTCTTGCGCCCAATGCGGGCTTGCAGCGTGTTGAACGGAAAGGGTTGAGTCCGATCCCATGCCACGATTTCGCCGTCCAGCACGATACCATCCGGTAAAAAATCGCTCAGGCGGGCGAATTCGGGGAAGAGGTCGGTCATCAGTTCTTCGCCGCGCGACCACACATGGTGGGTGCCGTTACGTAGAATGATCTGGCCACGGATGCCGTCCCATTTCCATTCAGCTTGCCAGTCCGCGGGAGACCCAAGCGCTTCAGGGCCGTCTTCCAATTGATAGGCGAGGTAGAACGGGTAAGGGCGGCTATCGTCGGCTTCGGCGTCTTCGGCTTCGATCAACGCATGATAGCTGGTGGTATCCGGGGACCAGCCCCCCATCAGGCGATGGGCGAGGCTGGATTCTTCCTGCCCAGTGGCCTGTGCCAGTGCCCGTGTCATCAGTTTCTGGCTGACGCCGATGCGAAAGCCACCAGTGATCAGCTTATTGAACAGGAACCGCTCCACGGGATCGAGCTGATCCCATGCGTCCAAGATGCGTATTTTGCGTTCTTCAATGCCCAAAGCCGCGAGGGACTTCAATTCGGTGATCCAATACGTCAACGGCTGATCACTTTGGCGACTGGGTGGCGGCAGGGTCAGGGCGATGGTCTCGGCAAGGTCTCCAACGATAGGATAGCTTTCTTCGAGCAACCAAAGGGGGATGCCACCCACCTCGGCCGCCCATTCGCGCAGTTGGGTTGTCGTGACCGCGCGTTTAGGACGACGACCGGAAAAAAGTGCGATGGTCCAGAGCTTATCATCGTCGCTGGCGGTTTTGAAGAACTCGGCCAGCGCTTTGGTTTTGAGGCTGGTTTTGGTGGTCTGGTCCACTGTCGTGAAGAGCGCGGCAAAGTCTTTCATCGCACAGCGTCCCGAAGGAACGCCCCCATCCGCCGAAGGGCATCCTCGGCTGCGCGTGAATACCCTGCGTGCAAATGCCAGACGTGGGCCAGCCCCGGCCACAGGTCGAGCGTCACATTGTCCATTACTTCGGCCAATCGATGCGCGTCCTGCGCCAGAGTTTCACCCGTGGCGGCCTGGATCATCGTGGGTGGCAGGTTGGACAGGTCGCCGTGCAAAGGGGAGACAGCGGGGTCAGCCGGGTCAATGCCGGGCAAGTAGTTGGTCAGCAGGCGCCGAGGCCATGCAGCGGGGATCAGGATCTCGTCCGGTGCTGCGTCAAAACGGGCTGCGATGTCGCCGGACAGATCGCCGATGGGGGCAATCAGACCAAGCGCCTTAGGTTGGACACCGCCGCTGTTGCGGGCATGTTGCGCGACCTGCAATGCGAGGCAGCCGCCTGCACTGTCGCCGCAAACTGCTGCAGGGGGCGTTCCTGCCGCAACCAGCCGGTCATACGCGGCAACAGCATCATCGCGCGCTGCTGGAAAAGGGTGTTCGGGGGCAAGGCGGTATTTGATGGCGACGGCCCGCATGCCCGCCGCGCGCGCAAGATGCGCCACCAATGCGGCATGGGTTTGCGGACTGCCGATGGTGAAGCCGCCGCCGTGGATGTACATCAGCAGGGGGGCTTCCGTTCCGGCTTCGGGAGGGGTGAACCACAGCGCGCGGTTGGCGTCTTGCTCTGGCTTTATGTCCTTCGGGATCGCCCCCCCTAATGGAGCAGACAAAGCGAAGATGCGGCGCAAGAGCGGTTGGGGGCCGACGAAATGCAATGTACGCCGTTCCACGTTCCGAGCCTGCCAGATGAAAAAGCGGTCGGTGCGGGTGTAGGTGGTCATGCAGCCTCTCCGGTCGGGGCGGTGTCGTCTTCGTCTGTGCCGAACTCTGTTTTGAGAACCTGCGCATTGTAGCCTTGTGTGTTAAGCCATCGCGCAAAAATATCCGTGTAACCATGTGTTGCAAAAATATTTTCTGCTCCAGTTTCTTGGATGGCTGACATCAGTCCATCCCAATCTGCATGGTCTGAAATCACAAAGCCTCGGTCAGCTGCACGGCGTCGGCGGACCCCGCGCAGCCCCATCCAACCAGAGGCGAAGGCGGTCGACGATGGGCCAAAGCGTCGTGCCCATTGTGACCCAAGAGCCGACGGAGGCGCGATCACCAATGCGCCGGAATGGTTCTTGACGTTCAGATCGGGTGTGACGTGGATCGTATTGGGCAGGCGATAACCTTGATTGCGTAAAACCTGATTGGTGTTCTCAACCGCGCCATGGGTCAGGATGGGGCCGATGGCGGGATCGACCATGGCGAGCAGGCGCTGAGCCTTGCCAAGCGAATACGCGCCCAAGATGGAGGCCTTGCCATTGGCTTTGTTTTTCGCCCACCACGCGTTCAGGTCTTTGGCGACGTCGTTCTGGTCGTCCCATTTGAAAACAGGCAGTCCGAAGGTGCATTCCGTAATGAAGCTGTGGCATTTAACTGGTTCGAAAGGTTCGGAAATTCCATCTGGAACAACTTTGTAATCGCCTGATGCGACCCATACTTCCCCGGCAACTTCGACGCGGATTTGAGCCGATCCGGGCAAGTGGCCCGCGGGATGGAACGACACCAAAGCATCGCCGACTTTTCGAACTTCGCCAAACTTAACGGTTTCTACAGAAATACTGCCCAACCTGTGAATCATGACCGGCGCACAGGCATCGGTGCACAGGTATCGGCGATGGCCCGGGCGGGCGTGGTCGGCATGGCCGTGAGTGATCAGCGCGCGGTCTACGGGCCGCCACGGGTCGATAAAGAAATCTCCGGCGGGGCAGTAGATGCCGCGATCGGTAAAGGTAAGGACGGTGTTGGACATAGAGTATAGTATAGAAGGCGGGCAAGACATCGCCAGAGGCTTGCCAAGCCGCCCGGGCGGCGTAGGGTGGCGTGAACCAGAGCATCGGGAGGCAGATCATGCAAATCGCCAGTTTTCGTCAGCGGCTTTTGTCGCGTGTGCCGTTGGCGGGCACGTTTCTGAAAACGCCGGCGCTGCAGCTGATCGAAGTTCTGGCGCAGTCGGATTTGGATTTTGTCTGCCTAGATGCGGAACACGCGCCGTTTGATCGCAGCGCGATTGACGCCTGTTGCGCGATGGGGCGGGCGTTGGATTTCCCGGTGTTGGTGCGGGTTGGTGATGGATCGGCCCGCGAGATACTTCAGGCGCTGGATTGCGGTGCCGTCGGAATCGTTGTTCCGCATGTCGATAGCGCGGAGAAGGCAGCAGATGTGGCGCGTTCAGCACGGTTTGGGCGCGGGGGGCGCGGTTTTGCAGGATCGACGCGATGGGCCGGATACGCGACGCAATCCATGCCAGACCTGTTGGCCCGATCACAGGCAGAGACTGTTGTCATGGCGCAGATCGAAGAGCCAGAAGGTGTCGATGCCTGCGAGGCGATCGCCACAACGGACGGTATTGATGCGCTGTTCGTCGGGCCTGCGGACCTTTCGGTGGGATATGGCCATGACAGTCAGACCTCGGATGACCTGTTGCGAGCGCTTGAACGGGTCGGCACAGCGGCAGAGACTGCTGGAAAAGCCTATGTGTCGTGGGTTGCAAACGCGCAAAAAGCGCAAGAGTGGTCACAGTACGGAATGAGTTGTTTCTTCATCTCGTCCGAACACGCGTGGATGCGCGCTGGTGCGACCGCCGAGGCGCGCGGCGTGCACGACATCGGCAAAACCTAGGTTTTGAAGCTTGAAAACAACGAGATTGCGGCACCTGTGACCTGACGGCGGGTGTTCGGACTTTCCATCAGCACTTCGTGTTCCGCACCATCGACCAAGAGCAGCTTTCCGCCCTTCCAATGGGTCATGCGTTCCCGGATTGCCGTAGTATCGACAATGCGTTCATTCGAGCCGACGAAACACAGCGCTGGAAGCCCGGGCGAGGGCATGGTGGCCAAAACTGCGCATTCCTGCAATGCCGACAACAGCCACGCATATGATGGCCCACCCAATCCGAATTGGGGCTCTGATTCCACATGGCGCCGCATGTAGTCGAACATTTCGGGGTCGGAGGTAAGCAGGTTGGTCTCGAACGGTTCGGAGGCCGGGTAGCTTTTGATCGATGTGCCGGGGGCCAGACGATGCCCTTGGCCAAGGGCAATGGCCAGCCGCGGCAGAGTCCATGCCACGGGCCGCAGATACCCAGCCATCTGAATCCCCCACATCGGACCCGTGAACATGACGGACGCCATGTCGCTTCCGTTCATCAGTGCGCGCAATCCGATGCAGCCGCCCATGGAATGCGCGACCATGTGCCAGGGTTTGGGAATTTCGGCATTGCGCGCAAAGGCGCAGACGGCAGACCAATCTTTCTGGAAATCCAGAAACCGGTCGACATGACCAACCATTGGGTTGGCTCCCAGCCGGTCGGCCATCCCCTGACCGCGCCAGTCTACAGCGACGACACCAAATCCCGCACGGACGAAATCCTTGGCGGTACGGCCGTATTTTTCGATGTATTCGGTGCGTCCCGGCAGAATGAACACCGTGCCTTTGCTGTCCTGCGCTGCCGCGTGCCCTGCGCGGATGCGCACCCCATCCGAGGTGCGCAGCCAATACGCCTTGGTGTCCGGACCGTCGGCCAGATCGTCGCGATAGGGCGCGGGATCTGCCATCAGGCTAGGGTGGCGGCCAGTTTCATCGCCATGCCCATATCGCCGTCAATGGTCAGGCGGCCGGACATGAAGGCAGAGGTGGGATTGAGTGAGCCGTCAAAAATCTCGCGGTAGGTGTCGGCATCAGCGTTAAAGGTGACATCTGCATCGGCGCTGCCTTCGCGGGCGCCGCTGTCGTCCACGATCATGCTGCCTTCGCCTTCGATGTTGAACTGTGCGGTGCCGTCAATGCCGACTCCGGCCAGCTTTTCATTCAGGGCGGCAACTGCCTGTGCAACAACATCGCTCATACGCTTGTCTCCTTCGTGATCGCGTTCTGATCTGCGAGGCTGGCATTTGCCGCACCCCGCGCTAAACTCACAGATGGTTATGAGGTTCACAATGCGCAAACACAAATCTGCCGTTGCGGCATTTCTTCTATCATCAGCGATGATGCTGGGTCCAGCGCAGGCGCAGGATGCAGCAGCGACCGACCTGTTGGACCAACTGGCACAGGCCGAAGATGCGCGTGCTGCTGATCGGCTGGAACGGCAAGTGCGGCAGGAGTGGTCGAAATCCGGATCTGCGACAATCGATCTGCTGCTCAAGCGGGGGCAAGATGCGCTGGATGTCGACAATGTGGACGCGGCCTTGGAGCACTTGACCGCTTTGACCGACCATGCGCCCGACTTTGCCGAAGGCTGGCACACGTTGGCGTTGGCCTATTATCGCGCTGATCAATTTGGCCCGGCGGCGGATGCGTTGGAGCGGACTTTGGCGTTGAACCCTGAGCATTTCGGCGCGTTGCGCGGGCTGGGTGCGATATTCGAACAGGTCGACAAACCTCACCTTGCGTATGATGCCTATTCGCGGGTACTCAACCTGCGACCGCACGATTCCGATGTGATTGACGCATTGGAGCGGTTGGAGCTTCGGGTGAATGGGCAGACGCTCTGATCATCTGACGCCCGAGCAGGACGGCAAAGGACGTCAACATGGCCGGACATGCGCGGGTTGCGGCCATCCTTGGCCCGACCAACACAGGCAAAACCCACTACGCCATTGATCGGATGCTGGGCTATCGCACCGGCATGATTGGCTTGCCGCTGCGCCTTTTGGCGCGCGAGGTCTATGACAAGATCGTCGCGGCACGGGGGCCGTCCGTGGTGGCGCTTGTCACGGGCGAAGAACGCATCGTGCCGCCGCGTGCCCAATATTGGGTGTGCACGGTCGAAGCGATGCCCGAAGGCATGGGATGCGACTTTGTCGGGATAGACGAAATTCAGCTTTGTGCCGATCCCGAGCGGGGACATGTGTTCACCGACCGGCTCTTGCGGATGCGAGGGTTGCAGGAAACGCTGTTCATGGGGTCCGACACGATGCGCGGGTCGATCGCTGCATTGGTGTCGGGTGTCGAGTTTGTGCGCCGCGAGCGGATGAGCCAACTGTCCTATACCGGCTCGAAGAAGATCAGCCGCTTGCAGCCGCGCACGGCCATTGTCGGATTTTCGGTCGAAAACGTCTACGCCATTGCCGAGCTGTTGCGTCGCCAGAAGGGCGGGGCAGCCGTGGTCATGGGGGCACTGTCACCCCGAACGCGGAACGCGCAGGTGGATTTGTATCAAAACGGCGAGGTGGATTTTCTGGTGGCGACCGATGCCATCGGAATGGGCCTTAATCTGGACATTAACCACGTTGCGTTTTCGTCTCTGACCAAATTCGACGGTCGGCGCATGCGACCCTTGATGCCCAACGAACTGGCGCAGATCGCAGGGCGTGCGGGTCGGGGTATGTCGCATGGCACGTTTGGTGTCACCGGCGAGGCAGGGCCGTTGGCCGACGAGGTGGCCGAAGCGATCTGCAATCACCGCTTTACGCCGTTGAAAAAGCTGAACTGGCGCAATGCCGATCTGCGCTTTGGTACAATTGACGCGCTGATTGCATCGCTCGAGACCAGCCCGAACGATGAGTTGTTGGTTAAGGCGCGCGAGGCGGATGACCTACAGGCGCTCAAGGCGCTGAGCACGATTGCCGAGGTTCAGGCGCGCGCCTCTGATCCGAAATCAGTGCAGCTTTTGTGGGATGTGTGCCGCATCCCCGATTTCCGGGGTATCAGTCACGCGGAACATGCCGGGCTTTTGGAAGTTATCTACGGACATTTGCACCAACGCGGAGCAATCCCGGATGATTTCCTTGCGCGACAGGTTAATCGGATCGACCGGACAGATGGCGACATTGACACGTTGTCGAAACGATTGGCGTATATCCGCACATGGACCTATGTCGCGCAGCGGAAAGCGTGGGTGCGTGACGAAAGCCATTGGCGCGAGCAGACACGCGCTGTAGAAGACCGACTGTCGGACGCGCTGCACGAGCGCCTGACCCAGAGATTTGTTGACCGGCGCACATCCGTGCTTTTGCGGCGGTTGAAACAGAAGGAGGCCCTTTTGGCCGAAGTGAATGACAAAGGTGAAGTCACCGTCGAAGGCGAATTCGTCGGCAGGCTTGAAGGGTTCCGGTTCCGCCAGGACAAGGATGCAACCGGGCAGGAAGCCAAGACGCTGAAGACCGCGTCTTTGCAGGCGCTTGCTCCGCATTTCCATCTGCGGGCGGATCGGTTCTACAATGCACCCGATACCGAGATGGATTTCACCGAACAGGGTGGCCTTATGTGGGGCGACCAAGCGGTGGGCAAGCTTGCCGCAGGCGATGATCCGTTGAAACCGCGTATCGTGGCCTTTGTCGATGAAGAGGCCGGTGCGGATGTGGCGGCCAAGGTGCAGCGCCGTTTACAGCATTTCATCGACCGCAAGATTGCGGCGTTGTTCGAGCCGCTGATCAACCTCCAGAAAGACGAAACCTTGAATGGTCTGGCGAGGGGCTTTGCCTTCCGCATGGTCGAGTCGATGGGTATCCTGCCGCGGGCGGATGTGGCGGACGACGTAAAGGCGCTGGATCAGGACGCACGCGGAATGCTGCGCAAGCATGGGCTTCGCTTTGGTCAGTTCACCGTGTTCATGCCGCTCTTGCTCAAGCCTGCGCCGACGCGGTTGCGGCTGGTGCTTTGGAGCCTCGCGAAGAATCTGGACGTGTTTCCCGAGGCACCACCTCCGGGGCTGGTGACGGTGCCGAATATGGCGGGCACGCCTGCCGAACATCACATGGTGTCTGGCTATCGCGCTGCGGGGGACCGGGCGATCCGGATCGACATGTTGGAACGTCTGGCAGACCTTCTGCGTGCGCAGGACAGCCGGGGTGGGTTCGAAGCGAACCCTGACATGCTGTCGATCACTGGTCTGACCTTGGAGCAGTTTGCCGATCTTATGGGTGGTCTGGGGTACAAGGCGGAAAAGGGCGAGCGCGAGAAGGTTCGCGCTGTCGACGCTGTCGTGCCCGAAGCGAATACCGCTTTGGCGGTCGAACAGGACGCGGCGATCGATGGTGCCGTTCCTGTCGAAGACACGCCTGTCATGGATGCGGCGCAAGAGGGTGCGCCGGGTGCCGATGCTGCAATTGCTGAGGCGCCCGAGGCGGCCGATGTCTCTGATGCTGCGGAAGCGATGCCCGAAGATGGCGTTGCCCCAGTGGCTGACGTGCCCAGCGATGCCGTTGCAGAGACGCCTGTTCCGACCAATTCGGAAACCGAGATTGATCCGGGTGCTGCGCCTGATGCCGCTTTGGCCGGGCCGGAGACCGAAGAGTTCTACACCTTCACATGGCGGGGCAACCGTCCGGACCGGCAACCTCGCCGGGACGGTGGGGCTGGCAAAGGCCGCCGCGACGGGGGCAAGCTGCAGGGCGACCGTCCGCGCGGCAAGGGCAAACCCAAGGGCAAAGGTCAGCCGCCGCGTGATGCGGGGACCAAGACCTTCCAAGCTCGTCCGCCCAAGAAGGAAAAGCCGATCGATCCCGACAACCCCTTTGCTGCGGCCCTCATGGGGCTGAAGACCAAGGACTGAGTTGACCGAGCCGGCCGAGAAGCTTCGGATCGACAAATGGCTGTGGCACGCGCGGTTTTTTAAGACGCGCAGCCTTGCCGCCAAGATCGTATCCGGGGGCAAGCTGCGCGTGAACGGTCAGCCGATATCGAAACCGGCCTATATGGTGACGGCTTTGGATGTTTTGACCTTTCCGCAAGCCAACGACGTTCGCGTGATCAAGGTGCTGGCCATCGGGGAACGCCGTGGTCCAGCCCCGGAGGCTCAACTGCTTTACGATGACCTCGACCCTCCGAAACCGCGCGAGGCTATTGCTGAACAAGTGCCACGTTTCGAAGGTAAGGGACGTCCGACGAAGAAAGATCGTCGCGCCTTGCAACAAACCCGGACAGACCTTCTTGAATGATTTTTCCGAGTGGCTTAGCTAGCTTGCGAACGACCGATGGAAGACGTGCATGACCTATATTGTCAACGATGCCTGCATTGCCTGCAAATACACCGACTGTGTGGAAGTCTGTCCTGTGGACTGTTTCTACGAAGGCGAGAACATGCTGGTGATCCACCCGGATGAGTGCATCGATTGCGGTGTCTGTGAACCAGAATGCCCGGCAGATGCGATCCGGCCTGACACAGAGCCGGACATGGACAAGTGGGTCGAGTTCAATCGCAAATATGCTGAACTTTGGCCGGTTATCATCACCAAGAAAGACCCGCTGCCTGACGCAGAAGAGCGGGACGGCGAGAGCGGCAAGCTCGACAAGTACTTTTCCGAAGCGCCTGGCGAAGGCGGATGATGATTCGTTGATCGTCGTTTCGATGGATCAAGAAAAACGCTTAAATATCTGAAACTGAATGTGTTTCGCACGATTTTCGTGCCACTACCGCGTGGACGATTTTTGTGTTATACTGTTGATACAAATGACACCTGTGGGACACACGCCGTTGCTGGCGTATGGCAAATAAGCTGACTTAAGCTTGTCTTATACTCTGAATGAAACGATCGGAAGCAATCCTTCCGTTCGGTTTTTTTGTCTGCGTCGCATGGGTGCACGCCAAGGAAGGTTCTGAATGACCAAATCGAAAAAATCCGAATTCCGTCCGAACGATTATGTTGTCTATCCGGCACATGGTGTTGGACAAATCGTGTCAATCGAAGAACAGGAGATCGCCGGCATCACGCTTGAGCTGTTCGTGATCTCGTTCGAGAAAGACAAGATGACCCTGCGCGTGCCAACGCACAAGGCCTCGGAAATCGGAATGCGGTCGCTGAGTTCGCCCGACGTGGTGAGCCAGGCGATGAAGACGTTGAAGGGCAAAGCCAAGGTCAAACGGGCCATGTGGTCGCGCCGGGCTCAGGAATACGAACAGAAGATCAACTCGGGCGATCTTATTGCGATTGCCGAGGTTGTTCGTGACCTGCACCGTGCCGACGACCAGCGCGAGCAGAGCTATTCCGAGCGTCAGCTTTACGAAGCCGCACTCGAGCGTCTGACCCGCGAAGTCGCGGCAACCTCGGGTGGGGATGAGCTGGCTGCGTCCAAGCAGGTTGGCGATGTACTCATGTCGCGGGCACCTGCTGCGGCCTGATTGGCACTTACTGAATTAGACAAAGCGGCCCCCTTCTGGGGGCCGTTTTTTTATGCCGCGTCGTTGTTGGAACTTTCAAGAGCGCTGAGCAGGGACGCTTCGAGCTCTTTCTCCAGTTCCTTGGCGCGGGCAATGTAGGCCTCATTCTGCGCTGATGGGATATCTGGATCCCAAAGTTCAGCCAGTTCGCGCACGGTGTAGCGGTCGTGATGGTAGAACAGCTTTTCCGCTTCGGCGGCTTCGTATTCCGACAAGCCGATATTTTCGAGCACATAGCGGCCCGCGCGCAGTGAGCTGTCGAACAGTTCGCGCACGATGTCATTCGCACCTGCTTGGTACAGCCGGTATGTGTGGGTGCGGTCGCGAGAGCGGCCGACAATGTGGATGTCTGGGCGCAAGCGGCGCGCGTAGGTCACAAGCCGCTCGGCTGCAATCGGATCGTCCAGCGCAACCATCAAAACCCGTGCGGTGTCGATCCCGGCGGCGTGGAGCAGGTCGGGGCGTAGCGGGTCGCCGAAAAAGCCCTGATATCCGAATTTCCGCATCAATTGTATGGTTTGCAGGTTGTTGTCGATCACCACTGTCTTGGCGCCTACGGATTGGACCAAACGATTGACAATCTGCCCAAAGCGCCCAATTCCGGCGATGATTACGGTGCCTTGTTCGTCGATCGTGTCGTGTTTGATATCCCCATCCGCATCCTTCATGCGTTTGGACAGGTATTCGTAAAAGATAAACGCCAGCGGTGTGATCAGCATCGACAAGGCCACGATCAACAGCAAACGATCTGCGATATAGCCCGGCAAAATGGATTGCTGGAGCGAGAACGAGATCAGGACAAAGCCGAATTCACCGGCCTGTGCCAATCCGAGGGTGAAAAGCCACTGATCCCGCCCGCGCAGTTTAAAGGCACGTCCCAACCCGTAAAGGATCACACCTTTCAGGAACATAATCCCAAGGGCGAGGCCTAGAATGCTGATTGGTTCCGAGAAGAAGAGGCTGAAGTCGATGCCTGCACCGACGGTGATAAAAAACAGGCCGAGCAACAGTCCTTTGAACGGTTCGATGTCGGATTCAAGTTCATGACGGAATTCGCTGTTGGCCAGAACCACGCCAGCGAGGAACGTTCCAAGGGCAGGGGACAGGCCGACAGCTGTCATCAGGAATGCGATGCCAATGACGATGAGCAGGGCCAGCGCGGTGTACATTTCGCGTAGATGAGCGGCATGGATAAAGCGGAACAGCGGTCGCGCGCCATAGACTCCGCCTACGATGATCAAGGCGACAGCCCCTAAGGTCACGAGCGTGACGCCCCATCCGGGCAATCCTTCGATCAGGGACATGCTGTGGCCATGGGCATCGTCCAAGTGCTCAAGTGCCGTGCGAGAGATCGACCCGTCGGGGTTTAGGGATGGACCGGTCGGCACGGCCAGCAGGGGCAGGATGATCAGCATCGGGATAACGGCGATGTCCTGGGTCAGCAGCACCGAGAAGGTGGAGCGCCCGCCGCTGGTCTGCATCAGCCCCTTTTCGCTCAGGGTTTGCAAGACGATCGCGGTGGATGACAGGGCAAAGATCATCCCGATCGCCAGTGCTGTTTGCCAGACAAAGCCAAGATAAATTGCGCCGACCATAACAGCGAGCATCGTGATGATCACCTGAAGGCCACCAAGACCAATAAGCCTGTGGCGCATATCCCAAAGCGCGCGTGGATCTAGTTCGAGCCCGATCAGAAACAGCATCATCACAACGCCGAATTCGGCGAAGTGTTGAAGATCCGTTGTGTCCGCGACAAGCCCCAGCCCCGGTCCGATGGCAACACCGGCCAACAGGTAGCCAAGCACTGATCCCAGCCCCAGACGCGCGGCGATGGGAACGGCGATTACGGCAGCCAGCAGGAACACCGACGCGAGGAAGAGAAACTCACCCATTCTGAATGTGCCTTTCGAACTGGTCCAAGCATGCCGGTCTTTGCATCGGAATGGCAACCGAATGGATCAAGAATTGCCAGTTTTTACAGCAACTTCGTGTTGCGTGCCTGATCTGTTCGCAAGACGTGCGGTTGATCACCCGTCGGGCATACCCAACACGACATTGCGGCCGTTCTTGGAATATTGCAGTTCGCTATCGCCAATTGCCGCGACGCGTCCCCCGTCAAGCCGGTCGCCTACCTTGACCTTTTGGTAGCGCCCATTGGATAGACGCACCAGCGCGCGACGGTTCGATGGCTTGCCATAGACCCCGATCAGGTTGATGCGACGCAAGTTGATGGCATTTGCCACGGTGGCCTGGCGGGCAACGCTGGCGGTTGATGGGATGCTGGGTTGAACTGTTCTAGGTGCAACTGCCGCCACTTGGGTGACTTCGGCAGGGGCAGTCTGGGTTTGCTCGCGCGCGCGCTCGACGATCTGGCCAAAATTGCGAGGGCGGGTGACAGGGGCCACCGATTGTGCCACGGCGAATTGCGTGGCGTCGGGTTGCGAGAGCTCTTCTTCGACCTTCAGCGTGTCGGGGCGCGCCGCAGGACGCAGTGCCGCCAACTCGGCAAGCGTCCGTCCAGCCAATTGTGCGCGCTCATTGCCTTCGATCAGCCCATCCGGTCTTGGGCGTGGGCGGAACTGTTCCAGTTCTGGCGCGACAACTGCCGTGCTCTGACCGTCGGTCGGAGCGGCGGGTGTAACCTCGACAGGGGTGCGCAGCGGCGGCACAACAGGCGGCAGTCCGGCAAAGATGCGAACCCCATCCGGGTTTACAGCGCCTTCGGGTGTGGCGATCACCAAACCGCGGTCATCAAGCTCAAAGCGTGTGCCGGGCGCAGCCGGGTTTGGTTGAGACAGGTAGGTCTGGTCGTTGCGCAGCATATCCGTGCCGGGCAGGGCAACGGCATCGAATTGTTGGACGCGCCCGTCAATCGAGGCCACGTAAAGATCATCCAACGTCGTCTGAGTTGGGGTGGCGGGTGCTTCGGGCGAACGCTGCCAGATTCCTGTGGCTGCATAGCGGGCGTCGGCCTCGTCCGGTGTCAATGCGGCGGGGGGCGCCAGTACATCCGACAACCCGTCTGCGGCATCGGAGGACGGGTCGATCACATCAAGGGCTGCGAATTGAACACCGTCATCTTCGGACGCCGATGTGACTGACCCGTCAAGCGGCAGCAGTTCGACATCCGGAAGCCGCGCGATGGAAGGCGTGTCGTTTTCGCGGTCAAAGAACCGTGACAGCCCTTCATCCAGAAAAACGCTGGCCCATGCTGCAACGGCGAGAAGGAAGATCAGCAACGCGCTTGTCAGCATCAGGCCAAGGAAACGTGGCTTGCCGCCGATCTGAGGTTCGGTGCGTGCACCGAAGACCGTCATCCGGGCGCGTTCGTCCTGCACGGGTGCGGTCGGCGTCGGTTCTTGTTTGCGACCGGCGCGCATGGCCGCGATGCGGGCCACTGCGGCGCGCGCGGGTTCGGGATCGTGCCGTTTGGCTGGGGCTTGCGGTGGCTCGGCTTCGGGTGAGGTCAGTGGCGGGACGGGTTTTTCAGCTGCAGGTAGGGCCTCGGGTGTGGCTGCTTTGCGTCGGCTGAAAAAACCAAACCCCTTGCGTTCTGCCGGGTCTTCAATCGCTTCATCCTGAAGCACGGGGGCCGTGATATCGGTGTCGCGTGTTGATTTACGTGCGCCACCCAGTTTGAACCGGGGCGCGGCAGGTGTTTCGATCGTACCTATACTTGGCGCCATTGGCGGCGCTGCTTGCTCTGGAACTTCGCGCGACGCGCGGATCGACGCAAAGGGCGGTGTAGGCGGTGCTTCGGGGGGCTGAACACTTGGGCTTGGCAGAACAGTTGGTTCTGCGTTGACCGGCGCAGGAGCGTCGGCATCCGCGGCACCCGGAGAAAGCGCCTCGGCTTCACTGGCGTCACCTGTGTCAGCCGCGATAGCGTCATCTGTTGACGGGTCGCCGTCGGGGAATTCCTTGTCGGTGGTCGCCTCTTCAATGGGCTCGGAGGTCTGGTCCTCAACCTCAACCTTTGGTGGAGCCTCGACGACGACAATCGCCTGCGTGTCGCGTTCTGGTGCTGGCCCGGACCAGTGGTTCGCCGTACCAAAGAACACCTCGCCCGAAAAATCGCCTTCGGCGGCTTTGGCGACGAAACAAACCGGGTCGAAATGGTGGTTTGCGGCGAAGTTTTCGGCTTCCTCCAACGTCTCCGTTGCAACGGCGGCGATCTGGATCGCTCCGGATTCCTGCGCCCAGTCAAAATGAAGTTCATCGACCGCATAGGGTGTTGCCCCGTCCAGCGCGGCCCGGATGTCGTTTTGCAACGCGTCGCCGGTTTGGCCCGTGTCCGGTATCGACAGGTATTTTATCTGCTCGTTTGGGATCACGAGTTTGACCTGTCCTGCCACCGGCGACAGCAGGTCGGCCTCGGATCGCAACGCGGCAAGCGCGCCGCGCAGATCAGAGGCGTCCAAAGCGACATCTCCAACACGCGCCCAGCCATGTTCAACGCGGCGCAGGAGCGAGATGCCTTCGAAAGAAAGAGTCAGGGCAAAGTCTGGCTTCATGACGATGTTTTAGCAGTCCTTGGCGAAGGATGGGAGTCACTTAAGTGGCTGTTGAAGCAGGGATGGCGATCTTTCGCGCGGGGAAAATTCTGTGCTTGTCTGCAGTAGCTTGGGTGTGGATGCTTGGACAGGTCTTTGAATGGATTTAGAGGACGTAATGCACAAAACCACAGCTTTGCTTGTTGCCTTCATCGCGCTGGCCGGGGTGTCGTCGGCTTGGGCCGAAACACTGGGGCAGATCACCGTGACCGGAGAGGGCAGCGTGCGTGTTGTTCCGGACATGGCGGTGATCACCGTTGGCGCCTCGGCAGAGGCGGACACCGCCAAATCCGCCATGGACGAGACATCCCAAGTGACCGCAGCGATTCTGGAGCGGTTGGCCGGAGCGGGCGTGGCCGAACGGGATGTTCAAACCTCGGATCTGTCGCTGAACCCGCTTTGGTCGAACCGCGCGGCATCAGATCAACGTCCAACGATCGACGGCTATCAGGCATCGAACCGAGTGATTGTACGGGTTCGGGATTTGGAGGCGTTGGGAACTCTGCTGGATGCGCTTTTGTCAGACGGGGCCAACACGCTTGGTGGGGTTCAGTTCACGGTGTCTGAACCTGAGCCTTTGCTCAACGAAGCGCGCGCCAATGCGGTTGCCGATGCCCGAGCACGGGCCGAGTTGCTTGCCACGGCTGCCGATGTTGTGCTTGGACCTTTGATCAGCCTGACTGAAGGCGGTGCGTATATGCCGCGCGCGGAAATCATCGGAATGGCTCGGATGGCGGACTCTGCTGTTCCAATGGCGCAAGGGGAAGTGAACATCAGCGCGAATGTGACACTTGTATACCAGATCAAACCGGAGTGATCTGTGGGCTAGGCGCGTTCCCAGAGCGTGCCTATAGTGGTCGAAAAAGTAGAGCAGTACGCTGAAGGAGTGTCATGGCGCCTGAATTGGCACAGCCCGAAAAAGTCAACGTCTTGATCGTCGGGCAGATGGGCCGTTTGGCCTATGAAGCGCTGTTGTTTGCGTTGTCCTTTCGGCGCAACATCACGGAAAATCGGTTCAGATTGTTTGTCGCCGAACCGCGTCCGGGGCCAAAATGGAACACCGATCCCGCTATTCGGCCAGAACCGTTGCGAGAGATGATTACGGCACAGGGTGCGACCATCGTGCCATTTGAAAGCGTGCATTTCGGCAGCGATTACCCCTTCGGAAACAAGATCGAAGCGTTGTTCGCCTTGCCCAAGGGAGAACCGTTCGTGTTCTTCGATACCGACACCTTGGTCACCGGTGATTTGGGAGATGTCCCTTTCGATTTTTCCAAACCGTCGGCGTCTTTGCGGGTGGAAGGCACATGGCCGCAAATCGAACTGTACGGGCCGGGATATACCGATATTTGGAAGTCCCTTTACGACCGCTTTGGCCTGGATTTCGAAAGCTCGCTGGATCTTGATCAGCCGGACGAATACTGGCGCAGATATCTGTATTTCAATGCAGGCTTTTTCTACTTCTCATGCCCGCATGTCTTTGGAACAAGTTTTCTTGAGATGGCGTTGTCAATCCGTGCTGACCCGCCTCGAGAACTTGTGTGCCAGCAGCTTACCCCCTGGCTCGACCAGATCGCGCTGCCGCTAGTGATCCACAAGTTCGGTGGCGGGCGTGATGCGTTGCCCGAGGGATACCTCGACGGCAAAACGACGGTGCACTACCGAAATATGCCGTTGCTCTATGCGCGCGAAAGCGACGCTGTCGTCGACCTGCTGGAAGACATCTCGGCGCCAAATCCGGTCAAGCGACTGCTCAAGGATTACGAGCCGTTCAAGCGCATGATCTACCAAAATCGCGGACACAAAGTGCGTGCGCTGTTCGACCGGGATCATTTGCCCAGCCGAGAGCAGCCAATCCGTCAGAAGATCAAGAAAAATGGGTTCTGGATGGTATGAGTGCCGCGCTGTGCGAAACAAAGGTGACTTGTGTAAAGATGTTTACATGCCGCGGTGTTAACGTAATTTAGACGCAGTATTTGTGTTACGATCCGTGCGGCGCGGGTCTATAATTGCGTTGCACACAACGATCATTGAACACGTACCCTTCGGAGATTGACATGGCGTTTCTCACTTCGCTCATCATCGAACCCACTGGTGATCCGATTATCGACGTTTTGGTCGATGGCTATGTCTGGGACTTATCGGAATCCTCAACCATCACTTGGGCGCTTGCGGACGGGCTGAACGCCGATGACGTCTGGGAAGATCGCGCGGCAGCCACGCAAACCTTTGCTGCGGCCTTGGCATCGTTCGAACAATTCATCGACGTCGAATTCGAATATCTTGGTGATTTCAGCAATCCTGATATTGCCGGGCAGGCGGGCGCAGATATCGTCTATACGCTCGACAATGCAGATCTGGGTGACGGCACTCTGGCCTATGCCTATTATCCCGGGCCCGAGCCATTCACGCAGTTCGAACAATATGCGACAGAAGGCGGCGACGTCTTTATGAACTTCTCGAATGAGATCATCGCGACATCAAGTTTTGGACTCGGGTCCGATGGCTTTTACACCGTCATTCACGAGCTGGGGCACGCGCTTGGCCTCAAGCATCCGTTCGATGGAAGCCCGGGGCGTCCGACCTTGGACGAACTCGATCAGACGCTGGTGCAGGACCTCGATTGGTTTACGATCATGTCCTATTCGGACCAGTACGAGGACGATCTTGAACGTTTGGACCCGGCAACGCCGATGGTGCTGGATGTGTTGGGGCTACAGTATCTCTATGGCGTGAACACCACGACCTTCGCTGGCGACACCAACCACGTACTGACAACCGAGGATTTCTACTACGCGATCTGGGATGCCAGTGGCAGCGACCGAGTGGATGTATCGGCTCAATCTCAGGGTTGGACAGTCTTTATGCCGGATTTCGCGGCGAGCACGCTGGTGGACACACTTGCGGGCTTTGCGCTGCCCTCCAGTCAGTTCAACGATACGCTGGTTGCTTCTGCGCCAACCGAAATGGTGTGGCTGATGGGCGATCTCGAAAACGCGACCGGCACGCGGTTTGATGATTGGATCAACGGCAATCGCTATGCGAATGATTTGCGCGGTGGTGGTGGCAATGACGAGCTTGAGGGATTTGCTGGTAACGACACGGTTGACGGCAACGAGGGTCTTGATCTTGCTTACTTCGAAGGCGAGCAATCCTCTTTTACCGTGACCATCGCAACGGGTGAGATCACCGTTCAGGACCGACGCGCTGATGGGGCGGGGACCGATACGCTGCGCAATGTAGAAGTGATCGAATTCTACACAGACGTGACCCGTGAAACTCTTGATCTGCAAGAGTTCGGAGGCCCAGCCGGGCTCACGGCTGCTGAACTTGAAAGTTTCATCGAACTCTATGTCGCGTATTTCAACCGCGCACCCGATGCGCTTGGGTTGAATTTTTGGGGCACTGCATTTTCCGGTGGAACCTCTCTCGAAGAGATGGCAGCGCAATTTATTGACCAGCCCGAGACCCGCGAAACCTATTCAGAAGGTCTGTCGAACGAAGGCTTTGCAACTGCCGTTTATGAAAATGTGTTGGGTCGTGTGCCGGATCAGGCCGGGTTTGATTTCTGGTTGAACGCCTTGAACTCCGGAGGGGTCGGGCGCGACACATTCATCCTTGGTGTACTGGAAGGCGCCAAGGCCGCACCCGGGCCGGATGCAACACCCGAGTTTATCGCGCAACAGCTTGCAGATCGGGAATTCCTTGCCTCCAAGACGGATATCGGTGCCCTGTATGCGGTGCATCGCGGGATGTCTGACCCTGATGATGCACGCGCTGTCATGGAACTCTTTACTGGTTCGGAAAGCAGCCTGACTGCAGCAGTGTCAGCGGTAGAAAGCCTTTATTCCGAAGCACTTGATCCGGCGACCGGCGCGTTCTTGATGCCGCTTGTCGGGGTTCTGGACAATCCCTTCGACGCCATCGCATGATTGGGCCTCAGACGTCGTAGCCTTGGCGTCTGTCTGAATGCGGCACGGGAGCAGCGGATGGCGGACACCGCCTGGATCGAACGATTTCACGGATTGAACAGCTTGCCGGACACGGTCAAGTCGCAGCTTGTTGCGGAAAGCGCTGTGATCAAAGTGCCATCGGGAACGGCCGTGTTTGGGCCGGGCGCGGTCCCGGATAACCTGTTGTTCCTGCTCAATGGACGTGTCCGCGTGCAACAGACTTCGGAAAGTGGCCGGGACATCGTTCTGTACCGGGTCGAAGCCGGGGAAAGTTGTGTGCTGACCACCGCCTGCCTGCTGGCGCATGAACCTTATTCGGCAGAAGGCGTCACAGAGACCGAGGTGACGGCAGTGGCGATCCCGCGTGGTGCCTTTGATCGGCTTATGGCCTCGTCCAAGGAATTTCGCGAATTTGTGCTGACCGCCTATGCGCGGCGCATCACGGATCTGTTCCGCGTGATCGACGATGTGGCCTTTGGACGGATCGACGTGCGCTTGGCGGGGCGGTTGCTGAGCCTTGCAGCGGACAAGGACGAACTTGCGACGACACATTCGCAACTGGCGACCGAACTGGGCACGGCGCGCGAAGTGATCTCGCGCGTTTTGCACGACTTCCAAAAGCGCGGTTTTGTGGCCCAGTCCCGAGGCAAGATCACGTTGCTGGATCGTGCGAACCTGTCGCGGTTGGCCGAAAGCGCCTAAGCGTTCCGTTATAAAAATCGTTCCGATCGCATCTTGTGACGGCTTAGGTGACAATATCACTGAAGGGTGCCCGTCAAAGGCGTAGCACAGAGTCAGATTTGATTCTGGAGGATCACGCCATGACCACAAATGTTGGAACTCTTGACCGCGCCCTGCGCGCCATTCTGGGACTTGTGCTGCTGTATCTGGCCTTTGCCAGCGGCCTGCCGTTTTTTGATGCTGCACTCTTCAAGTACGGCGCTGCCGTGATTGGCATCGTGATGCTGGTCGTCGCGGCGGTACGGATTTGTCCGCTGTATTCCATCATCGGCATCAAGACCTGCCGCGCCTGATCCGTCTCGATCTCGCTTATCTCTAAAGGAGACACCAATGACACAGTATCCCGTCAACATGTCCGTCACACCTGATGTGTCGGCCCATTTCGACGAAGCCACAAACACGATCAGCTATATCGTGAAAGACCCGACCTCGGACGCCTGCGCGATTGTCGACAGCGTCATTGACATCGACTACGCCGCCGGACGGATCACCTATGATCACGCTGATGCGCTGATAGCCGAAATTCAGGAACGCGGTCTCAAACTGGAATGGATCATCGAGACCCATGTCCATGCGGATCACCTGTCGGCGGCGCCCTACATTCAGGACAAACTGGGTGGCAAGATCGGCGTCGGGTCGCAGATCATGGTCGTGCAGGACACGTTCGGTAAGGTCTTCAACGAAGGCACCGAGTTCCAGCGTGATGGCAGCCAGTTCGACAAGCTGTTCGAAGATGGCGACACCTACAAGATCGGCAACATGGACGCCTTTGCCATCTACACTCCGGGCCATACCCCGGCTTGCATGGTGCATGTGGTGGGCAACGCCGCTTTCGTGGGGGACACGCTGTTCATGCCCGATGGCGGGTCGGCCCGTGCCGATTTCCCCGGTGGGGATGCAGCCACGCTCTATGACAGCATCCAAAAGGTTCTGACGCTGCCCGACGACATGCGCCTGTTCATGTGCCACGATTACGGCCCCAATGGCCGCGACATCCAGTGGGAAACCACCGTGGGCGAAGAAAAGGCAAACAATATTCATGTGGGCGGTGACAAGACCAAAGACGATTTCGTCAAATTCCGCACTGAGCGGGATGCGACCCTGGACATGCCCAAGCTGATCATTCCGTCGCTGCAAGTGAATATGCGGGCTGGCGCAGTGCCGCGCGACAAGGATGGACGCCCGATGCTCAAAGTGCCCGTGAACGCGCTTTGATTGAGTGAACCCAGGTGGCGGCAGGATGCCGCCACATCTTTCCATGCAAACAGGTGAGACCTTCGCAATGCAACTGAACAAGATCAACGATGCGCTCACCGTGAGCCCGCAAATTGCCATCGACGACATTCCCACGCTGAAAGAAGCGGGGTTTCGGTCGATCATCTGTAACCGGCCTGATGGCGAAGGCGCGGATCAGCCAACCCATGAGGAGATCGAGGCCGCGGCCAAAGTGGCGGGACTTGAGATGCGCTATCTGCCAGTGCAGACCGGATTGGTGCAGGACGAAGACGCGGTGGCCTTTGGCGCGGCGCTGCGGAACCTGCCGGGACCGGTGCTGGCCTATTGTCGCTCTGGCACGCGGTCGGCCACGCTCTGGTCACTAAGCCAGGCCAAGGCGCTGCCGATGGCCGATATCCTTGGCGCGACAAAGGCGGCGGGTTATGACATGAACGGTGTTGCGCGGCGGATCGCCAATGGTGGCAAGACACCGACCGACACCGGCGACGCAAAGTTCGACGTGGTGATCGTTGGCGGTGGGGCCGGGGGCGTATCCGTTGCGGCCAGCCTCAAGGCGCGTAAACCCGGTCTGTCGGTGGCGATCATCGACCCTGCAGATATTCACTATTACCAACCGGGTTGGACCATGGTTGGCGGCGGCATTTTCGAAGCGCAGGACACAGACAAGACAATGGGGTCGCTGATCCCTCAGGGTGTGCATTGGATCAAGTCTGCTGTGGCTGCGTTTGAGCCCGAGAATGATGCAGTGATCCTCGATGGGTGCCGGGTTGTGAAATACGATCGGCTGGTGGTTTGTCCGGGTCTCAAATTGGACTGGGGCAAGATCGAAGGTCTGGAAGAAACCCTGGGCCGCAATGGCGTCACTTCGAATTATCGTTACGATCTAGCGCCTTATACCTGGGAGCTCGTCAAAGGGTTGAAGGAAGGTCGCGCACTTTTTACGCAACCGCCGATGCCGATCAAATGCGCAGGCGCGCCGCAGAAAGCGATGTACTTGTCTGGCGATGCTTGGTTCCGCAATGGCGCGCTCAAGAACGTCGACATTCAGTTCATGAATGCAGGTGGCGTGTTGTTCGGGGTCAAGGATTACGTTCCGGCGTTGATGGAATACGTCAAGAAATACGATGCATCTCTCAACTTTTTCCACAACCTGATCGCGGTCGATGGCCCAGCAAAAAAAGCGACATTTGCGGTCAATGTACCAGACACCGACCCAACCACCGTCGAGGTGGAGTTCGACATGATGCATGTCTGCCCGCCGCAAACCGCACCCGACTTCATCCGCGTGTCGCCTTTGGCAGATGCCGCCGGTTGGGTTGATGTCGATCAAGCCACGTTGCGTCACACGCGCTATGATAACATCTGGTCGCTGGGCGATGTAATGAACGCACCCAATGCCAAAACCGCCGCAGCGGCGCGCAAACAGGCACCAACCGTGGCGGACAATATCGTGGCGGATATCCGGGGACGGTCCGCCGTGGCGCAATATGATGGGTACGGGTCGTGCCCGCTGACGGTGGAGCGTGGGAAGATCGTGCTGGCTGAATTCGGCTATGGCGGGGCGCTTAAGCCGAGCTTTCCAAGCTATCTGATCGACGGCACCAAACCGTCGCGGGCGGCGTGGTTGCTTAAGGAAAAGCTGCTGCCACCGATCTATTGGAAGGCGATGCTGAAGGGCAAGGAATGGATGGCCAAGCCTGAAAAGATCAAGGCCGCCGCCGAGTAACCGTATCTTGCGGCCTGTTTGCGCCGCACAACACATGCGACGGGCAGGGCCAAATGGCTCTGTCCGCTCCCAATTCGAGAAGACCCATGCTCAATCACCTCCGCGGCTATTTTCCGATCCTCGACTGGGGACGGACCTATGATCGAAACGCGTTTTCCAATGACATGATTGCGGCGGTGATCGTGACGATCATGCTGATCCCGCAATCGCTGGCCTATGCCATGCTGGCTGGATTGCCACCCGAGGCCGGGATCTATGCCTCGATCGCGCCGATCATCCTCTATGCGATCTTTGGAACCAGCCGCGCTTTGGCTGTGGGGCCGGTGGCTGTGGTGTCCTTGCTGACGGCATCGGCGGTGGGGCAGGTGGCCGACGCGGGAACTGCAGGTTATGCCGTAGCGGCGTTGACTCTGGCCTTCCTGTCCGGCGCGTTTCTTGTTTTGTTGGGAGTGCTACGGCTTGGGTTCTTGGCGAACTTCCTCAGCCATCCGGTGATCGCGGGGTTTATCACCGCGTCGGGTATCCTGATTGCCTTTAGTCAGTTGAAGCACCTCTTGGGTGTGACTGCGCATGGGCACACCTTACCGGAACTACTGATGTCGATTGGCGCGCATTTGGGTGAGACCAACGTGATCACGGTGATCATCGGTGTGTCTGCGACAGCGTTCTTGTTCTGGGTCCGCAAGGGGTTGAAGCCTGCGCTCCGGCGGCTTGGTGCGTCGCCGAAGCTGGCGGATGTTCTTACGAAGGCCGGGCCAGTGGCCGCGGTTGCGGTGACAACGATTTCGGTCTGGCTGTTCGGTCTGAATGACAAGGGCGTGAAAATCGTCGGTGAGGTGCCGCAAGGCCTGCCGCCGCTGACTTTGCCAAGTTTGTCACCTGACCTCATCGGCCAATTGCTGATGCCTGCTATTCTGATCTCGATCATCGGCTTTGTGGAATCTGTGTCCGTGGCCCAAACCCTTGCTGCGAAAAAACGGCAGCGGATTGACCCGGATCAGGAACTGATCGGGCTTGGTGCCGCGAATATCGGTGCAGCGTTTACTGGGGGCTATCCGGTCACAGGTGGTTTCGCCCGATCGGTTGTGAACTATGACGCAGGTGCCGAAACACCGGCCGCAGGCGCGTTCACGGCTGTGGGTTTGGCCATCGCCGCGGTCGCTCTGACGCCGTTGGTGTACTTTCTGCCTACGGCGACGCTGGCCGCAACCATCGTCGTGGCGGTGCTGAGCCTTGTCGACTTTTCGATCCTCAAGAAAACATGGGGCTACTCGAAAGCCGATTTCACAGCCGTTGCGGCAACGATCCTTCTGACCTTGACCATGGGTGTCGAAGTGGGTGTCGCGTCCGGTGTCGGAATCTCGATCCTGTTGCACCTCTACAAAACATCCCGGCCGCATGTGGCCGAGATCGGGTTGGTGCCGGGCACACAGCATTTCCGCAATATCCACCGTCACAACGTGGAAACCGACCCGACAGTGCTGAGCCTGCGGGTGGATGAAAGCCTCTATTTCGTCAACGCGCGTTTCCTTGAAGACCTCGTGCAGGCGCGCGTGTCCGAAGGCTGCGCGATCAAGAACGTGATCCTTATGTTCTCGGCGGTCAACGAAGTGGATTTCTCGGCGCTCGAAAGCCTTGAAGCGATCAACCAGCGTTTGACTGAACTGGGCATCGGGTTGCACCTGTCCGAGGTGAAAGGCCCGGTGATGGATCGTCTGAAATCCACCCATTTCGTGCACGAACTGAACGGGCGCGTGTTCCTGTCGCAATATGATGCATGGCGCGCAATGGTGCCGCCTGCTGACACGGACAATGCGGCCGAGTAGGCTGCCCATCACCACGACCCGTGCGAGGAGACCAAGAGATGACACAGACATCAACCGAGACCCCGGTCACGCATCACCGGCTTGAGCATTTCCCGGTGGCTTTCTTCAGCGCGGTTATGGGGTTGATGGGCACATCGCTTGCGGTCGAGGCGTCGGGCTTTTCCCAGGCCGGGTACATGATCGCTTTGTTCGCCGTTCTGGTTTTTGCGACACAGGCCGTATTTTACGCGATGAAAGCGGTCCGCCATCCAGCTGCTGTTGCCGCGGAATGGAACCATCCGATCAAGCTTGCCTTCTTTCCAGCGATCAGCATTTCGCTGCTGCTGGTGGCAATTGCTTTGCGCAGCACAATGCCTGATTTGGCAAAGATCATCTGGGGGATCGGAGCCGTGGCGCAGGCGGTGCTGACGCTGGCCATCGTGACAAGCTGGATCAGCCATCGCGGCTTTGGCGTAGGGCAGATGTCGCCTGCGTGGTTCATCCCGGCGGTGGGAAATGTGATTGCGCCGATTGCGGGTGTGTCGCTGGGGTTTGTGGAGGCAAGCTGGTATTTCTTCGCGATCGGCTTGTTGTTCTGGATCGTGCTGCTGACATTGGTGTTCAACCGTCTGGTCTTTCACGACCCTTTGCCGGGAAAACTACGTCCCACGTTGACGATCCTGATTGCACCACCAGCAGTGGCGTTTCTGGCGTGGGTACAGTTGAACGGAGGCATCCTCGACCCGTTTGGGCGCGTTCTGTACAATTTGGGTTTGTTCTTCACGGCATTGGTGCTGATCCAATCGCGTGGTTTGTTACGCTTGCCATTCGCCTTGTCCTTTTGGGCGTTGTCCTTTCCCGTCGCGGCAATGACGATTGCATCCTTCCACTACGCTGTCTTGTCGGGATCACCCGTCTTCGCGGGCATCGGCTGGGCCTTGTTGTTGCTTCTTGGGGTGATCATTGCGGGTTTGCTCTGGCGTACTGGGCTTGCCGTGATGCGCAACGAGATTTGTCAGCCTGAGTGATCTTTACACAAAGCCGGATTGTTAACGCTTGACCTGCTGAAACCGCAGCTTTGGCGGTGAATTATGGTGTGTCGTCAGGTGCGTTTGGTTCGGACGGCCTGCGCCATAGTGCTGTAAGGGTGGTTTTCCGAATTTAAGATACGCGCACCGTACGACCGTACATTTGACCAGATGCGCACCTGCCGAAAAACAGGGGGTGAGCAGAAAAAATACTTCAGATTTCCTTAAGAGTGGGTGCTTTACAACCGTTTGGTTCCGTAACCCCCGCTCCGGAGTCAAATTGCATGGCAACCACATTCGACGTTATTTTTCTAGGCAGACTTCCCCTGATCGATACGACTCAGGGCAACGAGATTGCTGAAAATGCGGCCGGTTTGCTGGGCAGCTATGGAACGGCAGCCAACCCGCTGAGCGGGAACGTTCAGACGCTGTCTGCAGAACGCCTGAGTGAAGACGACAATACGACGTATGATACGGACAACGGTGGTGGCTACGACTCGTTCCGTATCGATGGTGGCGCGCCCCAGCTTTTCGACGCGATATCCGTCTATGACGCCACTATCACCTATTTCGACGGGACCACTGCAACGATCTCGGCGGTGGTGTTCCAGGACGTAGACGGAAACACCTATCTCGCGCCAGAGCTGTCACTGAATGCTGAACAGGCGGCATTGACGGCCAAGCCGATCACCGCGCTCAGCCTCAATTCCGTACTCAGCGACGTCGGTGACATGGGAGCCGACCGGATCGCTGGCGACTTCAAAACCGTGGTCGATGGGACTGCGGGTAATGACGTCATTACCCTGATCTCAGGGTATGTCGACGGCGAAGGGGATTCCATCACCACTGGGAATGACTTTGTTCTCGCAGGGGATGGCAACGATTTGATCAATCCCGGCGACGGGAATGACGTCGTGTATGGTGGCCTTGGAAACGATACGATCGACGGCGGAAACCAGAATGACACTCTCTATGGTGGCGATGGCGCTGACTCGATCATCGGTGGCAGCGGGAATGACAGCATTCTTGGGGGCGACGGTGATGATCACCTTCAATCCGGCGCTGGCTCCGATACCGTTTTTGGCGATGCTGGAAATGATGTTATCGCAGTTTCGGATGATCACGACACAAATACGATTGATGGCGGATCGGGCTATGACCAACTCGTCTTTGCCACCCCGACAAGCACGGCAGGCGTCACCGTTATCTGGACAGGCGACGGCGCAGGGACGTACGATTTCAACGCAACCACGGCCAGCGGCACATTCACCGGTATCGAACAATCGTCGGGAACGAGCTATGCCGATACGTATAACGCATCAGTCGACACCGCTGGCGTCAGTGTCTACGCGCAAGTCGGAGACGACACACTCATAGGCGGCTCCGGGGCCGACAGACTCTATGGTGAGGACGGCAACGACTCGGTTCATGCGGGTGCCGGGAATGACACGATTGATGGCGGTGCAGGGGTTGATTACCTCAAGGGCCAAGCCGGAAATGACAGCATTGTCGGTGGCAGCGGTGCGGATACGCTGACCGGCGATACCGGGGCTGACACGCTTGACGGTGGTCTGGACAACGACAGCGTCGCGGGGGGCAGCGGGTCGGACAGCCTTTTAGGCGGCGACGGCGACGACAACATCCGCGGCGACAACATGTGGCTCAACCTCGCGGATTACCCGTCGACGGTGGGCACCGCGACCACGCTGACAGTGACGAATACGGCCGAAGGACCGATCGAGCTGTGGTTCCTCAATTCCAGTGGTGTTCTCGAATTCCGGCAGAGCATCAATGCTGGTCAGACCGTCACACAGGCGGCAACAACGGGCGATAACTACATCCTGCGAACACCGGATGGATTTTATCTGGAACTCATCGAAGGGGGCAATCAAACCGTCGTCTACGGCGCAGACGGGTTGAACGACACAATCGATGGCGGCGCGGGTAACGACACCATCTACGGTGAATTCGGAGATGACAGCATCTTCGGCGGCAATGGCTCAGACCTGATTTATGGCGGCGAAGGCAACGACTTCATAAATGCCGGTGAACAAGCTGACACCGTATACGGCGGCTTCGGGAACGACACGATCGATGTGAGTGGCGGCTTGGATCTAGCCTATGGTGAGGCTGGTGAAGACCTTTTGATCGACGGGTCGACCGGCGGTCTGGCCACCACGCTTTATGGTGGTGATGGCAACGACACGATTCAATCCGGAACCGGAACCGGCGCGGCGCAATATTTCGGCGATGCTGGTGACGATCGTTTCGAGGATCGGGGCGGAACGAACCAGACTTTCACGGGCGGGGTTGGCAGCGATACCTACGTCGTGCTTGCCGACATCGGCAATGACACGATCATTGGCGGTGAAGACACGTTTGGCGCAGACATCGACACGATCGACCTAAGCGCGCTGACCACTCCGGTCACGGTCACCTACACTGGCAACGAAGCGGGCACGATCACCGACGGCACGAACACGATTACCTTTAGCGAGATCGAACATCTGATCCTGACCGAAGGTGCTGATGTCGCACAGGCCGCCGCCGATGGTGTTGGCGTCTGGATCGAGGGACGCGGCGGGAACGACCAGCTTCTGGGAGGAGGCGGGAATGACACCCTCGACGGAGGGGGGGGCAACGACCAGTTCGACGGTGGCGCTGGCGACGACAGCATGCTTGGTGGCGCGGGCAATGACAGATTTGTTGTCGATGCCGGCGCCGATACCGTTTTGGGCGGCATAGGCCGTGACCTCGTCTATGTCGCTGACGGGTTTGACGGATCGGTCATCGATTTAGGTGGTGACGAAATTGCCATTGACGCGGGCTTCCTCAGCGACTCCCTAAGCTTTTACGACGTCACCACATCGGTCGACATTGTTTTCACCTCTGGCACCGGCGGCACCGCAATAAGCGGTGCTGGCGAAACGCTGACCTTCTCCTACGCTGACGGTTTCGACGGGGCATGGGGCGTTGGCGGGACATTCGACGCAAGCCTCGCCGCCTTTGATGTCTCGTTTTACGACTATGGCGGCATGACATCTGTCACAGGGTCGGCATTTGATGACCTTTTGGGTGCCTACGGGGCTGACCCGCTGAGTGTGACCGACCGTTTCTATGATGGTGGCGCGGGGAACGATACGCTTGATACCGGTGACGGCAACGACACGATTCTTGGGGGCTCCGGCAATGACGAAATCGTAGCTCGCGGCGGCAACGACAGTGTCACTGCCGGAGCCGGGTCGGATACCGTTTACGCGGGCAGTGGGAATGACAGCGTCGATGGCGGCAGCGGCGACGATCTGCTCTATGGGGGAGATGGCAACGACACACTGATCGCCGGAAACAATACCGGCGCAGGCGACACGCTGTATGGCGGTCTCGGCGACGATCTTCTGATCGACAGCTATTGGAACGCAACCCTTGATGGCGGCAGCGGCTCCGACACCATTCAGGTCGGCTACGGGTCTGCCACCGTCATCGGCGGCGAGGACCCCGACGGGACCGACGTTGACCGTCTGTCCTTCCAACTCTCCAATGATGCGGCCACGGTCACGTTCACCGGCGATGAAGCCGGGGTTTATACGGACTCGGATGGGGACAGCGGAACGTTCAGCCAGATCGAAGGCGTCAACGGGTCGGATCAGGCCGACAGCATCGACGCCCGACTGGACTCGAGTGGGGTTTTTCTTGCGGGCCGCGGCGGTGATGACACGGTGCTCGGCGGGTCGGGTGACGATATCCTTACCGGGGACGAAGGCAATGACAGCCTCGTCGGTGGCGATGGCGGCGATGTTATCATTGGCGACGAGGGGTCGGATACGCTGCTGGGCGGCGCAGGCGATGATTTTCTCGAAGGCGGCCTAGGAAACGACAGCCTGACCGGTGGCGACGGGAACGACTGGTTCAATTACCCTTCGGGTGATGGCCTCGACACAATTAGCGATTTCAACACGGGCAATACCGGTGCGCTTCTTGACGGGGACACCACCAACAACGATTTCATCGACCTCTCCAGCTATTACGACAGCATCTTCGAAGTTTGGGCAGACCAGGCCGACGATGGCATTCTGAACCAGTCGAACACCACCGACACCAAGGGCAACACAACCGATTATTCGGACAATACGCAGTTCGGGGCCGGGCAGGGCATCGTGTTCACCGGCGCAACTGCAGACAGCAGTTTCTTCGCGACCGACAACACCGGCGTTGTCTGTTTCGCCAAGGGCACGATGATCCTCACAGTTCGGGGCGAGGTGCCCATCGAACGTCTGTCACCCGGCGATCTTGTGATCACCCGCGACAACGGTCCACAACCACTGGTTTGGGTCGCGTCGCGCAGACTTGGCATGGCTGATCTGACCCGTGCGCCCAAACTGCGCCCGATCTGTCTTGCGCCGGACCTGATCGGTGCGCATGCGCCATTGATCGTGTCGCCCCAGCATGCGGTTCTGTTCCGAACCGGAGACGGTGACGAACAGCTGGTGCGCGCCACACACCTCGCGCGGATGCGCGGCGGCAAGGCGCGTGTCATGCATGGCTGTCGCCAGGTCTGCTATTTTCACCTGGCCTTCGAGGTGCATCAAATCATCTTTGCAAACGGTGCCGCGACCGAAAGCTTTTATCCCGGACCTCAGGCAATCGAAGGGCTTGCCCTCCAAGCCCGGACAGAATTGGGCGCGCTGTTTCCTGACCTTGTGCCTGCAAAGGCTGAAACCACGTATGGTCGGCCGGTACGCCCTGTCGCACGTTATTGCGACCTACCGGGGCATCTGGGCGCATTGGCACAAGTCGCGGTTTAGGCGGACCTGCCGCGGCGGTACTCTGTGCGATGGTGGTGCTGTTCAGCCGATGAGATATCCGCCAGCATCGGATGATCCGGCCCCCAAACCCGTTTGACATCCTTGACGATCAAGCGGGCTTGCAGATCATCCAGCTCTTCCAATGCGCGCCGGGCATCCTGTGTCCGGATAAAGGCACGATCAAAGGCCCGTTTGACCGAAGCAGGTCGCCATGGCAGCACGGCCGTTGTCAGCCACTGGCGCAATTCCGAAGGCAACCGATCATACTCGCGCATCGGCTGCCCTTGGCGTCGTGTCAGTTTGAGGCTGGTTTTCCCGCGATTATGAGACATGTCCACCCCATCACCGTGCCTTGCAATTCAAGACACGGTGGCCTTTGCGTCAGGATTGCAGACAGTCCGCCAACGCCCGCGCAAGGTTGCGCACGACGTTGCCGTAAAGATCAGCACCAAGATCGAGATCGGAACCCAAGGGATCAAGAACACCTGTCTTGGCTTCGGAACCGTCCATGACCGCGGCGACAATCTTCGGATCGAATTGTGGTTCGGACAGCACGCAGCGGATATCCTGTTCTGTGACGCGGTTCTGAATCTCGGCAATGCGGGCAGGGCTGGCATCGGTCGCATCCGAGACCGAGATCGCGCCGGAGGCCGGGAAATCGAATGTGTTTTCGAAATACTGATATGCGTCATGGAATACGATGAAGTTCTGCCCCCGCACTGGATCGAGGATCGCGTTGACCTCGGTCCTCAGGCTGTCCAACTCTTCGCGGGCCGCTGTGGCATTGGCATAGTATGCCCCTGCATTTTCGGGGTCGGCAGCAGACAACTGCGCGGCAATTGCGTTGAGCCACACTGATGCATTGTCGAGTGACAACCACGCATGTGGATCATGGGCGCCATGGGCATGTCCCGCATGCTCTTCGTCATCATGTGCGTGATCGTCGTGCCCGTGATCGTCATGGGAATGCGCGTCATCTGCATGGTCGTCTTTTGCGTGGTCGTCGTCATGATCATGCTCGTGATCATGGGCCGCCTCGTCATGCGCGTGATCATCATGCGCGTGATCATCATGCCCGTGGTCGTCCTTGGCGTCGTGATCATGCGCTTCGAACAAGGCGCTTTCACGGAACGGCAGTTCCAGCGTGCCATCAGTTTCCATCAATGCCGAAACCGTTGCCGAGCCAGCAAGGGTTTCGATCGCATTTTCCATCCAAGGTGTCAGATCGGGACCGATCCAGAACACCAGATCGGCGTCCTGAAGCGCGGCAGCTTCAGAGGGGCGGAGGCTGTATTCATGCGGCGTGGCCCCCGATGGCACGATTAGGCTTGCCTCGCCAACGCCGTCCATAACGCGTGACACAAGCGAATGTACCGGGGCGATATCGGTTGCGACATTCGGAACATCTGCCCAAGCGGCACTTGCAAGAAGGGTGGCCGACAGGCTCAGGGGCAAGAGGTTTCTGGACATCGGGAACTCCATGTGATCTTATAACGTTACAGGCTCAATACTGGAAATGTAATAACATGACAAGTGGTGACAACGCATCGAAATCAACCGCATCCGAGCCGGTTGGCTTTGAACGGCATGATCATGCCGGATGTATTGCTTCGGCCCTTGCGGCTGCAGATGCGCATTGCGCCGAAAACGGGTTACGTTTTACGCCGGTGCGTCGTCAGGCGCTTGAATTCCTGTTGCAGGAACACCGGGCCATTGGGGCTTATGAAATGCTCGACCGGCTGCGCGATGCCGGGTTTGGATCGCAACCGCCCGTGGCCTACCGCGCGCTTGAATTTCTGGTGGCACACGGGTTTGCGCACAAAATCGAACGACTCAACGCCTTTATCGCCTGCGCCCATCCCGGTGCCGACCATTCTCCGGCCTTCATGATCTGTCGCATGTGCCAATCCGTGGCCGAGGCGCAGTCCGAGCCCTCGCGCGAGGGGTTGGGCGACATGGCCCGCGCTGCCGGGTTCCAAATCGAACGCACAATGCTCGAAGCCGAGGGCATTTGCCCCAGCTGCGCTGAGAAGGTCGAGACATGAGCTTGATCACGGCAAAGCGGATCAGTGTCGGCTATGGCGCAAACACAGTGTTGCGCAATGTCTCATTGACCATCGAGCCCGGTGAAATCGTCACCATTGTTGGTCCCAACGGGTCGGGGAAAACCACGCTTTTGCGGGCGTTGATTGGTGCCGTGCGTCCGGAATCGGGCCAGATCACGCGCAAGTCGGATTTGAGGATCGGATACGTCCCACAAAAACTTCATATCGATCCGACCCTGCCGATCACGGTCGAACGGTTCTTGCGTCTTCCCGGTGGCCACAAGACAGCCAGTTGTGCCCAAGCCTTGGACGAGGCCGGGGTCCCGGATCTTTCGGGCCGGCAGATGTCCAGCCTGTCTGGGGGACAATTTCAGCGTGTGCTGTTGGCCCGGGCCTTGATGGAAAAACCGGATTTGCTGTTACTGGATGAGGCGACGCAAGGGCTTGATCAACCCGGATCGGCGGCGTTCTACCTTCAGATCGAACGGGTGCGCCAGCGCACGGGCTGTGCTGTTCTGATGATCAGCCACGAACTGCATGTCGTGATGAGTGCGTCTGACAGGGTGGTGTGTCTGAATGGGCATGTCTGTTGCGAAGGCACACCCGAAATCGTATCGGCGGCGCCGGAATATCGTGCGTTGTTCGGCACCGGCACAGGCGGTGCTTTGGCGCTTTATCGACACGAACACGATCATGCCCATGACGAATCCTGTGACCACGATCATGGGCCGCATGATCACAGGAAAGAAACCGAGGCGGCAGAATAATGCTGGATGATTTCATGACCCGTGCGGTTCTCGCCGGGGTAGGGGTGGCAGTCGCCGCAGCCCCGCTGGGAAGTTTTGTTGTGTGGCGGCGCATGGCCTATTTCGGGGACGCCACCGCCCATGCCGCGATTCTCGGCGTGGCGCTATCGCTTGCCCTGCAGATGTCGATCTTTGCAGGAGCCATGGCGGTTGCACTTGTGATGGCGTTGACGGTCACGCTGCTGTCAGGACGCGGCTATGCGATGGACACGCTGCTGGGTGTGCTTGCACATTCGGCACTTGCGTTCGGGTTGGTCGCCGTGTCCTTCCTGTCGGGGATCCGCATTGATCTCATGGCCTATCTTTTCGGAGACATCCTTGCCGTATCCCGTAGCGATCTTGCGGTGATTTGGGGAGGGGCTGCCTTGGTCGCCGGGCTGATGGCGTGGCGATGGTCCGCTTTGTTGACATCCACCGTGAGCGAGGAGCTGGCTTATGCCAGCGGTATCGACCCAAAGCGGGAACAACTGATCCTGACCGTGGCACTTGCCATCACGGTTGCCGTCGCGATCAAGGTGGTCGGTGTTCTGCTCATTGCCGCGATGTTGATCATACCTGCGGCAGCGGCCCGCCCATTGTCGCGCACACCCGAACAGATGGCTTTGACAGCCGGTATAATCGGGGCGCTATCGGCCCTGATCGGCCTGAACGCCGCTTACGTCTTCGATACACCCGCCGGACCATCCATCGTATGCGTGGCGGCCCTAGCGTTTCTCGCCACCAGCGTAACCCGCAGCCTTCGACGCTGATGCCGCCTTTGTTTTTGCCATTGAAGAAAAATGGTGGAGAGACAGTCCAAAAATGCATACATATCAATGACTTAAATCTTTGATATTGCGAGAAATGTATTTCTGCAGTGTTGCATTTTGTGCAGCAAAATGTGCAGCAAAAAGTTTCGTAGATCGTGATCATGTGACATTCAATCCAGAGAAACAGTCTCTGGCAATGGACCGATCAGCTTAAATGTGGGGTATACCAGCCATTCAACCGTGCCGCAGCAAAGGTCCGCGAAGAGCCCATTTTACCGAATGCTGCGTTCAGCACAAACGGCTGCTTTTCAGCGCTGTGTCAAGAATACTTCCGAAGTGATCCTGGATGCGAAATTCCGGTTTTTAGGTCTTGGGATTTCTACCTTTTGCGCTGCTTTTCTTAAACACAGCATCAAAACAAGCTGCGCTGGTTCGTTCTGGTTCTGGATAAGGCGCGGGATCAAGGCCGAGGACCGCACGCTCGTAACGGTGCCCTTTCAGAAGCGCGACGTAGCGCTCGGCACGTGCGTCCTCTGGCAAAGCGACCGAACGGCAGTGCGGCGTGCCTATCGCGATCATGGCCTCGAAACTGTCGGCAGTGCCCTGATATGCGGCCTCGAAGTAGAGTTTGGTCGCTTTGGGCTGTTGGCGTGCTTGTTCACTCAAAATCCGTGAAAAATGGATCGTCTCAGGGTTGTTGAGGAAGGTCAGCAAATTGGTTCCAAAACCAACCATGGCCGTCCGAAAGCTTTCAAAATCCCCGATGTCTTGGGATTGCGGTGGTTTGAACCGCTCAACCTCGGTCTCGATCACCTTTTGAAGCAAGCCATCCATATTGCCGAAGTAACGGTAAATGGTGGCCTTCGATGTACCCGCCTCGCGCGCAACGGCGACTGTTGTCGTACCGTTATACCCGTTTGCGAAAAGGAGCTTTCGCGCAGCTTTAAGTGTGCGAGCCTCGTTGTCTTGCGTGTTTTCCATGAGCGCGACCTAGCAGTACCTTGCGTGTAAACAAATACCCTTGCCGGATGCTGTAGTCCAATCTAAGTCAGTCGGTACTGAGCGGTACAGGGGTAGGCGATGGGCAAGGCAGAGAACGAATGGCGGATTGATGGGCCTGACAAAGTCATGGGGCGCACACGCTATGTCGATGACTTGCGGCAGGCTGATCTTGGCTTTGAGATGCTGCATGCCTTCATTGTCACCAGCACGATTGCCAAGGGTCGCATTACAAAGTTGGAGACAGCGACTATAGAGACGTTTCCAGGTGTGCGGGCCGTCATGACACATCTGAATGCCCCGCGCTTGCGCAAGGTGTTCTCGCTCAGCATGAGTGAAATAGGTGACATTCTCCCCCTGCAAGACGCCCGCATTCATTACCGCGGGGAGGTCGTGGCCGTCATCATTGCCGACAATGCTAAAACAGCGCAAACAGCAGCTGGGCTTCTTCAAATTGGCTATGCGAGTGAGGCGGGCGCGTTTGTTCTCGCCGACGCGCAGAACAGGTTGAAACCGGTTAAGCGCGCAGGCATGGCCCATGGCAAGATCACAAAGGGAGATGCGGCGGCGGCCTATACGGCCAGCGACGAGCAACTCGACGTATCATTTCATTCAGCCCCCTATCATCACAACGCTATTGAGCCTGGAGCCGCGATTGCCAAATGGGACGACGACGGAGGGCTGACCGTTCACGCGGCAGTCCAGTGGCATCACATCGACACCATGGCATTGGGTCAGGCCTTCGGCCTTGGTATGGCCGACCGTCTTCCAGGATTTCTGGCGCGCAAGGTTTTGGGGCGCACCTTTGAGGGGAAAGTGCGGCTTCACAACCATCTGGCTGGTGGCGCCTTTGGCCGGAACCTCGCAATGACGCATATGTTTCTGGCGGCTATGGCGGCGAAGCTGGTGCAGGAGCCGGTGAAGATAGCCGTGTCGCGCGCGCAAACTTACACGCTGCTCAGCTATCGCGGCGAAGTCGCGCAGCGTCTGCGGATCGGGGCCACTAAAGAAGGGCGGATGAATGCGCTCATCGTGGACCCAGATTGTGCCAACGGGGCGGGTGGGGCCTACGTCGAGCCAGTCGGATCGTGGTCTTGCCAAATCTATGGGCAGAAGACCCATTATCTGCAACACCGCGTGGCCAAGCTTGATCTAAATGCAAACGGCTGGATGCGCGGCCCTGGCGGGGCCTCTGCCATGTTTGCGCTGGAAAGCGCTATGGATGAGCTGGCCCTTAGAACTGGGCTTGACCCATTGGAAGTCCGCCTTCGGAACCATGCCGACATCGACCCTGAAAGCGGTAAACCCTGGTCCCGAAAGTCCCTGCGCGCTTGCTACGACGCGGGCGCGAAGGCCATTGGCTGGAACCAGCGCCCCAAGGGGGGGAGCCTGCGCGCAGATGGCCGCTTGCGCGGGTTTGGGATGGCCACTTCCTATGAGGGCTGCTTGCGGTTTCCCGCTAGCGCGGGTGTCACGCTAACCAAGAATGGCGTCACCATTTCTGCGACCATCGCCGAGATGGGACAGGGGACGCTGACAGGACTGCATACCCTCGCGGCAGAAGCGATGGGTGTAGCCCGTAAGGACGTGGCGCTGAAGACCGACACAACCGGGCTGCCCGCAGGCGCAGGAAGCATCGCGTCAACAGGTTGCTTCAGCAATGCGGCTGCGATCTGGGAGGCTGCCGATGTGGTCAAGTCGCGTCTGTTTGCGCATGTGTGCAATGTGCAAGGTGGTCCGTTCGATGGTGCGGATCCCAAGGCACTGACCATAGAGGACGGTATCGTTACAGCTGGAGGCAATCGACGGCAGTCGTTACGAGACGCGATTGAGGGATACCCAGGCGGGCGCATTCACCACGTTGCCACGACCGGGCGGAACTTCGGGCGGTCAAAGTCGAAAAAAGCCGTGTTCGGCGCACTTTTCACCGAGATCGCCGTCGATCCGATCACGATGGAAATCAGCGTGGAGCGTATGATCGGGGCCTTTGCGGGCGGGCGGATCATCAACCCGAATATCGTAAACGGCCAGCTGGTCGGCTCAATGATCTGGGGCATCGGGCAGGCCTTGTTCGAAGAAACGCGTATTGATCGTCGTGACGGGCGCTGGCTTAACGCGGAAATGGGCGAAGCGATGATCGCGACGCAAGCAGATGTTCACGAGGTGCGCGCAATCACCGTGCCGGACGACGAAAGCCATGCGCACCCCATCGGTATGAAGGGGCTGGCTGAGGTGGCTGTGCTGGGTCCTGCACCCGCCATCGCCAACGCCTTTTTTGATGCGACGGGCAAGCGCCTGCGCAGCCTTCCCATGCGACTTGAGGATCGTCTCGCCGCCCCCGTGACGGAGACGCGCCTATGACCTGCCTCAACGTTAACGGAACTACTCATGATCTGGACATCGGCCCGCACGAGACACTGTTGGATGTGCTGAGGGATCGGCTTGATCTGACCGGTTCGAAAAAGGGATGCGACCATGGGCAATGCGGAGCCTGTACGGTAATCGTGGATGGAAAGGCGGTATTGTCGTGTCTGACACTTGCCGCTCGTGTGGCGGCCCCGGTTGAAACGATCGAAGGGCTGTCTGACGGGATCACCCCGCATCCAATGCAAGTGGCGTTTCTGGAGCACGACGCTTATCAATGCGGCTTCTGCACACCGGGGCAGATCATGTCTGCTGTGGCCTGCGCCCGCGCGGGGGAGGCGATGGATGCGGAGGCGATCCGTAAGACAATGGCAGGCAACCTCTGCCGATGCTCTGCCTATCCAATGATCATCGATGCCGTGCTCGACGGCGCAAAGCGGATGGGAGAAGGGCAATGAACGCGGCAAAGATCATTGCAGGCGGGACGACGCTCGTGGATCTGATGAAGCTGGGTGTCGAGGCGCCTGAAGCACTGATCGACATTGTCGCGGATCGCGCCCTCCCTTCTGAAGTTCAGATAACGCAGGACGATCTGCGCATCGGAGCGCTGGCGACGATGGCTGAGGTGGCGGCCGATCCCGGCGTCCTAGCTCATTATCCGGCGATTGCACAATCGCTGCAACAAGCGGCCAGCCCGCAAATCCGCAACATGGCGACCATTGGCGGCAACCTGATGCAGCGCACCCGTTGTACGTGGTTTCGCGATACCTCTACCAACTGCGCAAAACGCACTCCAGGCGCGGGATGCTCGGCGTTAGATGGACCTGGGCGGGGGATGGCTGTTTTGGGGCGAGGGTCCGCTTGCATCGCAGCCTATCCCGGCGATCTGGCCGTCGCATTGGTTGCCTACGGCGCATCAATTACGCTGCGCGCAGCAGATGGTTCGGAGCGGGTTATAACAGTCGCCGACTTCCACCTCCTCCCTGGTGAGACGCCTCATCTGGAAACTGTTCTGGCCGCAGGCGAACAGATTGTCACGGTGCATGTTCCCAATGGCTATTGGACCCATTCGAGCTACACAAAGCTGCGCGACCGGGCCGCTTATGCCTTCGCGCTCGCCTCGGTCGCACTTTGCGTCAGGATGGATCCGGACGGCAAAATCACGGCCGCTAGGCTCGCCATCGGAGGGCTGGCATCTAAACCGTGGGCCTGTCCCGCAGCAGAGGACATGCTGGTCGGCGAGACTCTTACGCCCGAGCTTACTCAGGCGGTGGCCGACACTTGCTTTGCAGAAGCCGAGGGCGATCCGGGCATGATATTGCTCGGCAAAGCCGCGGTCCGCGCAGCACTTGAGCGTTTTAGACCTAAACGACAGGCTGACTAACGGCATAGACGGGAAAGGCGGACCATCATGACTGGATTTTCGACTGAAAGCTTCACCTTCCTGCGCGGGCTGGAGGACAACAACAACCGCGATTGGTTCAACGAGAACAAGGCGCAGTTTACGAAGCATCTGGAACAGCCCTTCGCTGATCTGCTTGAGGCGCTGAGCAATCGCCTATCGGACGCCAGACGACCACTTTCGGGCGGTAAATCTACCATGTTCCGCATGAACCGCGATGTGCGGTTCTCAAAGGACAAGACGCTCTACAAGACGAACGTGTCGGGAATGTTGACCCCCTCGGGCAGCAAATCAGAAGTCTCCTCTATCTTGTATCTCCACCTGCAATCCGGTGGCGGGTTTGCGGCGGCGGGGTACTACAACCTCTCGCCCAAACAGTTGATCCCGATCCGCGATGCCATTGTCGAGCGGGCGGAGAGGTTCGACGAGGTTCTGGCCGAGTTGTCGCAATCAGGGCGCAGCCTTGATGATGACCAGATGCTGTCTTCCATGCCGCGCGGGTACGCGCAGCATTCCGCGCATCGGCACGCCGCGCATATCCGCCGCAAGAGCCTGCTCATTCAGCAACCGCTGGCCGAGGACGACTGGATATCGGGCGATGTGATCGACCATGTCGAGCGTTTGGCACGGGATGCCATGCCCCTTCTGACATTCCAAGACCCCGCTCGACCATCATGATGCCTATGTGCAGCCAGTGAAATGAAAGCGGATTCCTTTTAACAGGTTGAAATCATCTCTGCGCAAGAGTTGTGGGTCTGGCTTTCTGCGAACCATGCACGCGAGACTGGAGTCTGGCTTGTGACGTGGAAAGCCCTACGGCGGGACAGATATGTGTCGCGCGAGGAGGTTTTAGATGCGTTGATCGCCTATGGCTGGATCGACGGGCGGCGCATGGTTTTGGATGCGGACCGGACAATGCAACTGATCAGCCCGCGCCGCGAACAGAGATGGGCGCAAACCTACAAGCGCCGCGCTTTACGCCTTGAGCATGAAGGGCGGATGATGTCCGAGGGCCGTGCCGCCATTGCTGCGTCGAAGAAGGCCGGACTCTGAGACGCGATGGCCCATGTGGATCGACTTGAGATGCCGTCTGACCTTGCGAACGCTCTTGACGCGAAGAACGCGGCAGCGTGGTGGACCGCGGCCGCCCCCTCCTATCGGCGCAACGTCTTGCGTTGGATTGAAACCGCTAAAAGGCCTGAAACGCGTGGCAAGAGGATTGACGCAGTAGCAAGAGCCGCGGCGCTAGGTGAGAAAGTGCCAAACTACTGAATGCGAGTTCAGAAATAATCTCAGGTAAGTGTTAGAAGAAAAATTGAATTGTCGGCCAAATTAAATCTTCCTGATATCACATTGTCGGTCCGTCAGGCTTGACCTTGGGCTATCGTTGCGGGTCACAAGAAAATTGAGAACAGGTCTGGCGTGCCCCCATCGGGTGGTCCGGTTTAAATGTTAGTGCATCGTTGGCCTCAGGTCTATCGGGACGATGCTTTCCGGCGCTGGCGGCCGATATCCTAATGCGCTGTGCGGCCTGACCGTGTTGTAGTGGATGCGCCATTGCTCGATCAGGATTTGGGCTTCCTTCAAGCTGTAGAAGATTTCACCATTTAACAACTCTTCGCGGAACCTGCCGTTGAAGCTTTCGCAGTAGCCGTTTTCCCAGGGTGAACCCGGTTCGATATAAGCGGTCGTGGCACCAACCGCTGCGATCCAGTGAACCGCCCCGGGTTTACCGGAGAGTAAAACACTCAAAGGATGAGCCCTATGACAAAGCAGAGATTCACCCCCGCCTATCCGGCCGAGCTTCGCGAACGCGGTGTTCGGATGTTTCGAGAGAACCGTACCGATTATTCCAGCGATACGGCCGCCTATAAGGCCATCGCGCCGAAGCTTGGCTGTTCGCCGGACAGTCTGCGGGTCTGGTGTCAGCAGGCCGAACGCGATGCCGGGCAGCGGGCCGGTCTGACAAGTGCCGAGAAGGATCGGATCAAGGAACTTGAGCGTGAGGTCCGTGAACTGCGCCAGGCCAACGAGATCCTGAAGAAGGCCAGCGCATATTTCGCAGCGGCGGAGCTCGACCGCCCATTCCGCAAATGATCGCGTTCATTGATGATCACCGTTGTGTCCATGGTGTCGGGCCGATCTGCCGGGTTCTGGGGATCGCACCATCGACTTATTACGCCTTCAAGGCCGTGGAGCGTGATCCGGATCTGGCATCGGACCGGGCCAGGCAGGATCAGCTGGACATGGCTGCGATCAAGCAGGCCTTCGAGGGCAGCCGGGGCCGATATGGCGCGCGCAAGGTCTGGCACCAGCTACGCCGCAGTGGCCATGATATCGCCCGCTGCACGGTGGAGAGGTTGATGCAGGTCATGGGATTACAAGGCGTTGTGCGGGGCAAGAAGGTGATCACCACCAACCCCGATACGGCACAACCTTGCCCGCACGATAAGGTAAACCGAGCCTTCGTGGCGGACATGCCAAACCAGCTTTGGGTCAGCGACTTCACCTATGTTTCCAGCTGGCAAGGAATGGTCTACGTGGCTTTCATCATCGACGTCTTCGCCCGCAAGATCGTTGGCTGGCGGGTCTCGACCTCGATGACGACTGGTTTCGTCTTGGATGCCCTGAACCAGGCCATCTGCCAGAGGGCGCCGTCTGAGGCTGACAAATTGATCCATCACAGTGATCGTGGCAGCCAATACCTGTCGATCCGATACACCGAGCGGCTCGCAGAGGCCGGCATCGATACCTCGGTCGGAAGCGTCGGCGATTCCTATGATAATGCCCTCGCCGAAAGCATCATCGGCCTGTTCAAGACCGAGGTCATCAAGTTCCTCGGCCCCTGGAAGTCGGTCGGTCAGGTCGAATGGGAAACTCTGAAATGGGTCGACTGGTATAACAACACCCGCCTTCACAGCGCCGTCGGTTACATCACGCCACAAGAAGCAGAGGAGGCATTCTACGCAAGCTTGAACGCTGACGAAAAAGCAGCCTAACTATTGAACCAGAAACTCTCCGGTAAACCCGGGGCGGTTCACTTGAAGCACGAGCGTGACACGCTGACTGCAGCGGGGCGGGAGGACTTGGCGCAGCAAATCCGCTGGGTGTCCGAAGAAGACGGCGATGGCGCGGGCTATGATATTGCCAGTTTCGATGCAGACGGACGGCAGCGTCTCATCGAGGTGAAGACCACAAACGGCTGGGAACGCACGCCGTTCCATGTCTCGCGCAATGAACTTGCAGTGGCAGATGAACGGCGCGAGGCATGGTGCTTGTTTCGCCTTTGGAACTTCGCACGAACGCCCAAGGCTTTCGAGTTGCGCCCACCGCTTGATGCGCATGTGTCGCTCACGGCGACCAGCTTTTAAGCTAGCTTTCACTGAATTGTTTTGACGAGACATGGCCTGAAAGCAGCGCATCAATGGAGCGCGAGATAAAAGGGTTGCCGCATTCGGCACGCAACTGGTTGTGGTGACTGACTTTATTCAGCCGCACCCCTGTACTCGATGCGGCAACAATACGGTTAACCCACTGACTTCGCGGGAATAATTCAGCGGCACATTCCTAATGGGCGTTGTTTGGCGGCGTCAAGTTCAACGCCAAATCAGATATTTAGCTGTCTTTAAGCAGTAAGGGTTGGAGGGTTGCCGTGCGATTTCTTCATCAATATCAGACACCTAGGCACGTTTTGCCGCACCTCTTTTATCTTGCGCTCCCATTGTTGGGCGCAAGATACCAACTCTCAATGCTCGGACTCGTCGCCTCGTCTACGGAGTAGCTGCCAAAAGCAGGTTTCCGCATTGTGCATATCAGCGGTCTGAAAACACTACGAAATTGCAGGAAACCTGCACACGACCGATTTGCATGCACGCGAGAACGCTAGTCACGTCAGTGACTTGCGGCATTCGTGGCAGGCGCTTTTATCTTGCCCTTTTTCCTGTTGTCTTCCGCAGCCCTCCGAAACCAGCTCTTGGCGCGCGTTGAAAGCCCCAAGATTGCAGGCTCGGACGAAGCTCCCAGACGCATGAGTCGGGGGCCGGGCGCGACCGCCAAGATGCTCACTTCGGTGCTTCGATTTGAGCCGCGCGTTTGGAGGGCTCCCCATCCGATTTGCACGCTGTGACAGGCCGCTTTGCGCGACGCGTTCGCGCGCCCTGCAAAATAGGCACGCGCCCGCCTAATGCTGCTCGACATGGCACCTTCACGCCCATCAGCAACACGCACCGAGCCGACTCAGTCGGTCGCGACCGCGGGGATCGAGGCGGCGCTGGTGAAGGTCGCAGGTCTGGTCGCGGAGGACCCGGTCTTCGTGCCGGTCTTTGAGCGGTTGGAAGCGGAGTTGGCCTTGGCCGTGAAGGAGGAGAACCGGATGTCAGAAGTGCAGCGCCGGGCGCGGACGCTCTTGGCTCAGAAGGCGATGCGAGCGATGAGTTCGGCAACCTGTTCCAGCGACGCGCCCTTGCCATACCGTTCCCGGTCGAGCCGGTGATCGAACAGGTCTCGGCGCATGCGGTCGTCGATCCCTGCGGCGAGCATCCGGTCTTCGAAGGAATGACGCAGCGAGTAGAACGAGTGGCGCGGCGTCTCAAGCAGGCCGTTGGCGCGCAGGAATTTGTTCACGACCGCGCTCAGGGTGGCCCGGTTGCGGTAGCGGGGGAAGCCCTCGGGGTACTGCTTGAAGGCTTCCAGAGAGACACCGGTCAGCGGGATCACGCGGCGAGCGTAGTGCGACTTCAATTGCCGCCCCTCGGGTTCGATCGAGATGTGTGGCACGTCACCATAGAGCCGGATCGTGTCCGCCGTGAGCGCCGCGCCTTCGGAGGGCCGGTAGCCCGTGTTGATCATCCCCAGCAGCAGAGCGCGGGCCTGGCCGTTCAACCCGTCGAGCGCACCGGGCGCGTCCAGATACCGAAAGCCCCGCGCCCGAGCGAGGTCGCGGGCAGCGTCGTAACGAGCCTGCGCATCCTCGCTGTTCCCGGCCAGACGCGCTTCCCAAGCTTCGATCATCTGGGACCACGCGCGATCCGCCTTGCTATGGGGCGACCGTCTCCGAGTCGGTGTGCAGGCTAATCCAGACCGTATCGCGCGGCTCAACCCCGCGATACCGGCGCGGGACGCGGCGGCGGAGGTGGTAGAGACGGCCTCGTTTCGCGATGCTCATGGCGGAGAAATCCCCCATTTGTGCAGCAAATTGTGTAGCAAAATGTGCAGCAAATCAAGCGGACCAAACACCGCCATCGGCGCGAAAACGCCGAATTTCGCACTACTATCAGTATGTTGGTAAGGGTCGCTTGGAGCCCACAATGGCGGAGAGACAGGGATTCGAACCCTGGGTGGACTTGCGCCCACAACGGTTTTCGAGACCGCCCCGTTCGACCACTCCGGCACCTCTCCGCGGGGATCTGGAGGGGCATTTAGCTTTTGCTTCAGACAGGTGCAACCTCTATTTCGCGTGAAATGCACGTGACTGTGTCAGCGGCTGTGGGTTGGAATTGTGCAGCATGCGCCATAGGTATGTTCCCAAGTGGCTCGGAGGATCAGGATGATCGGCGCGATGTTGAAGACGGTAGCAACTGGAGCAGCAGTGATCGCGTGGTCGTTGCCTGTATGGGCCAGTCCGACAAATGATCTTCTTGATGCGCTCGGCGTGCCGCAGATCGTTACGATTATGCGCGAAGAAGGCATGGAATACGGAGAAACCCTTGCCGGCGACATGGTGCCCGGCGGCAGTTCGGCGGGCTGGACGGCCACGGTGAACCGGATCTACGACGAAGAGCGCATGCTGGCCACCGTTCAAGACGTGTTCGCGGCGGAATTCGGAGATGCCGACCCCGCCACGTTGCTCGAATTCTTCACTTCTGAAACCGGACAACAGATTGTAAGCCTCGAACTCAGCGCACGCACTGCGATGCGCGAAGACGAAATCGAAGACGCAGCCCGCGCAGCCTTCAACGATCTTGATGGCACGGCATCCGAGCCTTTGGCGGCGATTGCTGAATTCGTCGACACCAATGATCTGGTCGAAGCCAACCTCGTTGGAGCGCTCAACGCCAACTACATGTTTTATCTTGGCCTAGTGGATGGCGGAGCGCTTCGGATGAGCGAATCCGAAATACTGACAGAGGTGTGGTCTTCCGAAGAGGAAACCCGCGCCGATACCCGCGAATGGGTCTTTGCGTTCCTTTTGATGGCGTATCGGCCGCTCGCGGACGGGGTGGTCGAAGACTACACGGAATTGTCCCGCACCGATGCGGGGCGCGCGCTGAACCGGGCGCTTTTTGCCGGGTTCAACAAGATGTATGATGACATTTCCTACGCGCTTGGCATGGCCGTTGCGCGGGAAATGCAGGTGCAGGAACTCTAGGCGCGAAACGCGTTGACAAACGCAGCCCGGGATTCCATAAGCCGCGCACATGAAAGTCGGGGCTTCGGTCCCGCCTTTTGTTTTTTGATGATAACGATGTCCCAAACGGGGCACGCTGTTCGAGGCGGGTCAACAGACCCACAAACACCGCAAGGCGGGGCCACAGAACGCGGGTGAAAAAGGAAGACTACATGTTCGCGGTGATGAAAACCGGCGGCAAGCAGTACAAAGTCCAATCGGGCGATATTCTGCGCGTCGAAAAACTGGCAGCCGATGCAGGCGAAAAAATCCAGTTCAATGAAATTCTGATGCTTGGCGGCGACAACGTCACAGTTGGCGCGCCTCTCGTGGCAGGTGCCGCGGTTCAGGCTGAAGTTGTTGACCAGATCAAAGGCGAAAAGGTCATCAACTTTGTCAAGCGTCGCCGGAAGCACAGCTCCAAGCGCACCAAGGGTCACCGTCAAAAGCTCACGCTTGTGCGTGTGACGGAAATCCTTGCGTCGGGTGCTGACAAGTCCGGCGTAAAAGCCGCTGTTGGTGCGGGTTCTGTTGCTGGCGTGGCTGTTGCTGCTGCCGCTCCGAAAAAGGCCGCTGCACCGAAGGCCGAAAAGAAAGCCGAAGCGCCCAAGGCGGCTGCTGCTGGCGCGGACGATCTCAAGTTGCTGTCTGGTGTCGGCCCGGCACTTGAGAAAAAGCTGCAAGAGGCAGGGGTCACTTCCTTTGCCCAGATCGCAGCATGGACAGACGCAGACGTCGAAGAATTCGGCGAAAAGCTTTCGTTCAAAGGCCGGATCGAGCGTGAAGGCTGGATCGAACAGGCCAAAGAACTGGCATCGAAGTAAGGAGACCTGACCTATGGCACATAAAAAAGCAGGCGGTTCATCCCGCAACGGTCGCGACTCTGCCGGACGCCGTCTTGGCGTCAAACTCTACGGTGGCCAGTCTGCGATCCCCGGCAACATCATCGTGCGTCAGCGCGGTACTAAATTTTGGCCGGGCAATGGCGTTGGCATGGGTAAGGATCACACGATCTTTGCAACCGTCGACGGCAACGTGACCTTCCACAAAGGCCTCAAGGGCCGCACCTTTATTTCGGTCCTGCCAACGGCGGAGGCCGCTGAGTAAGCCGACCTAAAGGGTTTTGGAAAAATCTGGGGGGATCGGCAAAGCTGCCGGTCCCTCTTTCCGTTTTCGGACGGGGGCCTGCCCAATATCTGCGATGAGGAGAGAGCAGATGAAATTGGAGACCATCATCGACGCGAACCAACCTGTCGTTCAGACAGATCGATTCTGTTTGCGTCCCCTGCAACCATCCGATGTCGGATTGATCGAACATTATGCCAGCGACAAACGTGTGGCGTCGATGACAACGTCGATTCCGCATCCCTTCCCGCCGGGTGCCGCCAAGGCCTTTGTCGATCGAAGCCTGTCGCCCAAGCGTGACGAGGATGTCTGGGTCATCGACGGCATTGCAGCTGACGGGGCCGAGGTAATGGGCCTGATTTCGCTTCACCGGATGGACCGCAACCAGTCCGAGGTGGGCTATTGGGTTGCGCCACCGTTCTGGAACACCGGCCTCGCGTCGGAAGCGGTCGAGGCTTTGGTCACGGCAAACCCGCTTGGCAATGAAACGATGTTTGCCAGCGTTTTTCAGGACAATCCGGCCTCGGCTCGTGTCCTGACGCATTGCGGCTTTGAATATATCGGTGACGCGGAGTCCTTTTCCGTCGCCAGAAACACAACGGTCAAAACCTGGACCTATCTCAAACGTATGGGCTGACGCGCGGTCGCAAACCGGGTAGACCGCGCACAGGCTCGATCAAAGGCTAACACATGAAGTTCCTCGACCTCTGCAAAGTCTATATCCGCTCCGGTTCGGGCGGTAATGGCAGCATCAGTTTCCGCCGCGAAAAATTCATAGAATTTGGCGGTCCCGACGGCGGCGATGGCGGCGGCGGCGGCGATGTCTGGGCCGAAGCTGTCGACGGGCTGAACACGCTGATCGACTTCCGCTATCAACAGCATTTCTTCGCCGACAATGGCCGGCCCGGTGCCGGACGGCAACGCACGGGTGCGGATGGTGCTGACATCGTGCTCAAGGTGCCTGTCGGAACCGAGATCCTCGACGAGGATGAAGAAACCGTGATCGCAGACATGACCGAACTGGGTCAGCGCGTCTTGTTGGCCAAAGGTGGCAATGGGGGCTGGGGCAACCTGCGCTTCAAAACGTCCACCAACCAAGCGCCACGACGGTCCAACCCGGGTCAGGAAGGGGTCGAACGCACAATTTGGCTCCGGCTTAAACTGATCGCGGATGTGGGCCTCTTGGGTCTGCCCAATGCAGGCAAATCAACGTTCCTTGCGGCCACGTCCAACGCGCGCCCCAAGGTTGCCGATTATCCGTTTACCACACTGCATCCCAATCTGGGTGTGGTCGGTGTCGATGACGCGGAATTCGTTGTGGCCGACATTCCCGGCCTGATCGAAGGCGCACACGAGGGCAGGGGGCTGGGAGATCTGTTCCTTGGCCACGTGGAACGCTGCGCTGCGCTTTTGCATCTGGTGGATGGCACCTCCGGCACGCTGCTTGAGGATTATCAGACCATCATCGACGAGATCGAGGCCTATGGCGAAGGTCTGGCTGATAAGCCACGGATTACCGCGCTCAACAAGATCGACGCGCTGGATGACGAAGAACGCGCGTTTCTGAAGGAAGAACTCGAACGCAAGGCTGGCCATGAGGTGATGCTCATGTCCGGTGTGTCCAAAGAAGGCCTGACCGAAGTGCTTCGTGCCCTGCGCCAGCATGTCAAAACAACGCGCGTCCGCGAACAGGCAACCGAGGAGGCCGAACCGTGGCGTCCCTAGGCGATGCGCGCCGACTGGTTGTCAAAATCGGCTCGGCGCTTCTGGTCGACAAGGCCAAAGGCACATTGCGCCGTGAGTGGCTGAATACACTGGCTGAAGACGTGGCGCGGATCAAAGCGCGTGGAACCGATGTGATCCTCGTATCCTCGGGTTCCATCGCTTTGGGGCGGGGTGTCTTGGGCTTGCCGCTGACCGTGCTTCCCTTGGAGCAATCGCAAGCTGCCGCAGCCGTCGGGCAAATCCGTCTTGCCCGAGCCTATGAAGAAGTGCTTGCACCGCATGGCGTGACCACCGCACAGGTGCTTGTCACTCTGGAAGACAGCACCGACCGCCGCCGCTATCTCAACAGCCGCGCGACACTGGAATCGCTGATCGGGTTCGGCGTGGTTCCCATCGTCAACGAAAACGACACCGTTGCGACCGATGAAATCCGATACGGCGACAATGACCGTCTTGCGGCACAGGTCGCAGCCACCGTGGGCGCGGACCAGTTGGTCCTGCTCTCGGATGTGGACGGGTTCTATAGCGCCAACCCCCATATCGATCCTACAGCCGAGTTCTTTCCGGTGATCGACGCAATCACGCCCGAGATCGAGGCAATGGCAGGCGACGCCGGATCGGGTCTGTCCAAAGGCGGTATGAAGACCAAGGTGATGGCGGCCAAAACCGCCACGGCGTCGGGCTGTGCCATGGCAATCACCGAAGGGTCCCGCCTGCATCCGCTCAAGGCGCTGGAAGAGGGCGCGCGGGTGACGTGGTTCACACCGCAGCTTGATCCTCATGCGGCCCGCAAGCGTTGGATTTTGGCGATGAAACCCCAAGGCGCGCTGATTGTAGATGACGGTGCCGCACGGGCGCTTCAGCGTGGGACATCGCTTTTGCCGCCGGGCATCGTAACGGTCAGCGGCAGCTTCGGGCGGGGCGATCCCGTGACGATTAAGGATGCAAGCGGACGCGAGTTGGGCATGGGGCTCAGCCGTTACACCGCATCCGAGGCGCAGGCGATCAAAGGGCACAATTCCGCAGAGATTGAGGAAATTCTGGGCTATCCAGGCCGCGCCGTGGTAATACATCGCGACGATATGGCGATCTGATCTGCTTCTTCTTTTCAAAAAACATGCATGTCCGACTTTCGAAAAGGCTGTACCGATGAAAGATCTCACCGACATCCCCGCGCTGATGCAGGACATCGGCGTTCGCGCCAAAGCAGCCGCACGGGAACTGGCTTTTGCATCTGCCGAGCGCAAGCACGCCGCGTTGATTGGCGCGGCGGAGGCCGTCTGGAAGAACCGTGCGGCCATAGTCGAGGCCAACGCCAAAGACCTTGAATACGGCCGCGAAAAGGGTCTGAGCGACGCGATGATGGACAGGCTTCTGCTCAATGAAGACCGCATTCGCGGTATCGTGGACGGCCTGCGCGCCGTGGCAGAGCAGACCGATCCCGTGGGTGCCGTCATTACCGAATGGGACCGTCCCTCTGGTCTTCACATCAAACGGGTGCGCACGCCCTTGGGTGTGATCGGCGTGATCTACGAATCTCGCCCCAATGTGACTGCAGACGCAGGCGCGCTGTGCCTCAAGGCCGGGAATGCGGTGATCTTGCGCGGCGGCTCGGAAAGCTTCCATTCGTCCAGTGCGATCCATGCCTGCCTTGTGGATGGCGTGGTCAAGGCGGGCCTGCCCGAAGACGCGATCCAACTTGTTCCCACCCGTGACCGCGCGGCTGTAAGCGAAATGCTCACCATGACTGACTATATCGATGTGATCGTGCCCCGTGGTGGAAAAGGTCTGGTTGGTCTTGTCCAGCGCGAAGCGCGCGTTCCGGTCTTTGCCCATCTCGAAGGCATCGTTCATATCTATGTCGACAAGGATGCAGACCCCGTCAAAGCGTTGAACGTCATCCTGAACGCCAAGACCCGTCGCACCGGCATTTGCGGTGCAGCTGAATGTTTGCTGATTCACAAGGATGTTGTCGACACGATCGGGCAGGGTGTCATCAAGGCGCTGCTGAATGCCGGTGTCGAAGTGCGCGCGGATGAAACGCTGCGCGCCATTGAGGGCACCGTTGCGGCGAGCGACATGGATTGGGGCTGCGAATATCTCGACAGCATCATCGCGGCCAAGGTGGTCGATGATCTTGATGCCGCCATCGATCACATCAACACCTACAGTTCCAACCACACCGATTGCATCCTGACCGAGGACGATGCGGCTGCCGCCAAGTTCTTCGAACGGATTGATAGTGCCATCCTGATGCGCAACGCCTCGACCCAGTTTGCCGATGGCGGAGAGTTCGGCATGGGGGCCGAGATTGGTATCGCCACGGGCAAGATGCATGCGCGTGGACCCGTTGGGGCCGAGCAGTTGACCAGTTTCAAATACATCGTTGTCGGTGACGGCACGACGCGGGCCTGAGGGGTTGCCGTTGCTTAATCTGGCTGCTACCTGACATGGGCTAATCCGATACTTTTACTCGGAAAACTCATGAGGCAGCAGTGACCGGCACCCATCCCCGGCTCGAAATCCGAAATATCATGCGCGACTATGACGGAAAGCGCGTGGTGGATAACGTGTCTTTGATGCTTCAGCCCGGCAATGTGACTTGCCTGCTTGGCCCGTCTGGCTGTGGGAAGTCGACGACGCTGCGGATCATTGCCGGGGTCGACATGCAGACCAGCGGAACGATCCACGTGGATGGTAATCTGATCTGCGATACGGTTTATCGGGTTCCTCCTGAACGTCGTTCTATCGGTCTGATCTTTCAGGATTTTGCACTGTTCCCGCACCTTACTGCAGGTGACAATGTCGGGTTCGGCCTGACCGGATCGCGCAAGGACAAACTGCCCCGTGTGGGCGAATTGCTGGAACGGGTGGGCCTGTCGCATTACATCAACGAATACCCCCACCAGCTATCGGGTGGTGAGCAGCAGCGTGTGGCTTTGGCCCGTGCAATTGCGCCGCGCCCGTCGATCATGCTGATGGACGAGCCGTTCTCGGGCCTCGACAACCGACTGCGCGACGGCATTCGAGATGAAACGCTGGCGCTGCTCAAGGACGAAGGTACATCGGTCCTTCTGGTCACGCATGAACCCGAAGAGGCGATGCGCATGGCCGACGAGATCGCGCTGATGCGGGATGGCAAGATCGTGCAGCGTGGGGCACCTTACAACATCTACAATGCCCCTGCGGACAAGGCAGCGGTTGCGTTTTTCTCGGACATCAATCTGCTGACAAGCACGGTTCGCGGTGCGCTGACCGACACGCCGTTCGGGCAGTTCCTTGCCCCGGGTGTGCCGGATGGCGGACAGGTCGAGATTGTGTTCCGCCCGCAGCATGTGGGTATCGACTTTGACAGAGACGGGCGCGGGCCGAACCCTACGCCCCTTGCTGGTACACCAGCGCGCGGTGTGGTGGAACGGGCGCGCTTCATGGGGTCGGAAAGCCTTGTGGAATTCCGGATGGATTACGATCAAGGTATCATTCGTGCCACTGTCCCGAATGTCTTCTTACCAAAGCCGGGAACCGTAATGTGGTTGACCGTGCGGCGGGACAGATGTTTCGTGTTCCGCAAAGACAGTGGGTCGGTGATCAAAACCTAGTCTTCGGCGTCAGTGGGCATTTGCAAGACAATCTCGCCACTGTCGGCAAGGGCACGAATAGCCCGGACCACAGTGTTCATGGCAGCCTCTGCGTCTTTCGGCGTTACTGCGGCCATATCCTCACTCATTTCACGAAGACCGTCCGACAATCTTTTGGAAATATTTGATAATATGAACTCGACGCTTCGCCGGTCGACGTCGTCAATCGCCCCGGAGATAACCTTTGCCAACGTCTCTTGATCGACATCTCGGGTAATCTTGGGCACGTCGATTGCAGTCATCCGGTCAGCGATATGGGCAAAGGTGAAAATGGATTTGCGTACCTGCTCGGCAAAGCCCTTGTCCTCTTCGTCGAGTGCGTTCAGCAATTGATCACGGGTCGTGGCGCGTGAAAAATTGAGAATGGCACCAACCCGTTCAGATGGTTGATTGCGAAACGCCTTGGGCGGTTCTGCATCAAGCTGTGCCGCAAGACTGAGACCGATCCGTTCCACGGCATCAGGGGTTACGGCATCCGTCATCGACATTGCATAGGTGATCCGGCGGGCGACGTCGCCCGGTAGGGTGCTGAGCAAGTCGGCGGCTTTGGACACATCCAGCTTTGACACCATAACGGCGGCCACCTGCGTGGATTCGGATGTGACAAAGGTCTGAAGCCGGGCCACAGGAAGAGCGGCAAGGCGCTGCCACGGATCGCCGATCTGCCTGACCCCCGCCTCCTTGCGCAGTCGTGCCGCGGTTTGCGCGCTAATCTTGCCGTCCAGTGCCGAAAGAGCACCTGCGATATCGCCTGGAAAGGACAGACCAATGGAGTCCAGCTCCTCAGAGAATTCGGCAATCACTGCGTGCATCGTGGCCCGGTCGATATAGCGCATTTCCCCCAAAAGCTGCGTCAGTTGGATTTGCAGATCCTCGGGCAATGCCGTTAGCGGCACGTTGGCCCCTTCCTTGAGGATAAATTGAACAACAATTGCCGCCTTGGCCCGGCGTGTCAGTCGGGACATCGGCGCCACCGGAGTACCCGCACCAGAACGGGCCAGCGTGGTCAGTTGGGTCATGCACCTTACTCCATCCAGGAGACGAAGGATTACGAGGGTAAGGTTAAGAAACTGTCAGCAGCAGCAAGCAGGAAGAACCGTCAGAGACCGTGCGCATAAAAAAGACGGCCAGTGAGGCCGCCTTCTGGTCGTCGTCGAGGTTCGAAATCAGCCCGTGACAACCTTGCAGGTGTTTGTTTCTGCGTCATAGACGGTGCCGCTGGTGCAGGTCATCGTAACCTGTTCCTTGCCCCAATCGCATTGAGCAAAGGTCGCGGTTGCACTTGCAATCATCAGCGCCGATGTGGTCAGAAGTGTCTTGATGGTCATCAGTCATTCTCCTGTTGTTGAGTACTGCAAAGCTAGCAGGCTTTCCCGATTTGGCAAAATATTAAGGGCTACCCCGCCAAAGGCCGAAAGCTGTTGATCATTTTGTAGGCTTTGCGCGGGCCGGACACGTCCCATGTGCTCTGCCAGACAGGCCAAGCGCTGAAGTCATAACAGACGCGGTAGGTGTCGGGATCACACCAATGGGTGGCACTTTGTGTGGTACTTCCGAAGCTGTGAAAGAACCTCCCGTCGTCGAACTCGATGATCAACTGCCCGTCTTCTTCGCGCCAGTGATAGCGACGTTCGGCTGTCATGGGCGGGTGTCCGGGAAGCGACAAACTGCCTGTTTCGCGATAGGCAAGGCCACGCCCAACGCGTGTGAACACCGCTGTGCCCTCGAAGTGACCAATTGATCCGGCACGATGATCGACGATCCGCCGGGACAACGCCCAGTCACCTTCGAAATCGCCAAGCTGTGGCGCGGTTTGGGTCTTCACGTCCGGTGCCCGAGCAGTACGGTCAGGGCAAAGCGTCTCATTCCGGTTGGCCTCTCTTGTCGCGCACCGGTCCGCAGTCTAGGAGAGCGACAAATTTCCGCAAGCCAACCGATGAAAGGATCGCGTTCATGATCCCCCGTTATTCCCGTCCTGACATGGTGTCCATCTGGGAACCTGCGACCAAGTTCCGCATCTGGTACGAGATCGAGGCCCACGCGTGCGACGCGATGGCCGATCTGGGTGTGATCCCCCGCGAAAACGCTGAAGCGGTCTGGAAGGCCAAGGATGTCGAGTTCGATGTCGCCCGTATCGACGAGATCGAAGCAGTGACCAAACACGATGTGATCGCGTTCCTGACCCATCTGGCAGAACATGTCGGATCGGAAGAGGCGAGATTCGTGCATCAGGGCATGACATCTTCGGATGTGCTCGACACCTGTTTCAACGTGCAGCTTGTCCGTGCGTCCGACCTTCTGATCAAGGATTTGGAAGACCTGCTGGCAGCCCTCAAGCGCCGCGCCTACGAGCACAAAGACACGGTGCGCATCGGCCGGTCACATGGCATCCATGCGGAACCGACGACAATGGGCCTGACCTTTGCCCGCTTTTACGCCGAGATGGACCGCAACCTAAGCCGGATGCGCGATGCCCGCGCCGAGATCGCCACAGGCGCGATTTCCGGTGCTGTCGGCACCTTTGCCAATATTGACCCCGCCGTCGAGGAACATGTCTGCGACAAGCTGGGCCTCGTGCCGGAACCGATCAGCACGCAAGTCATCCCACGCGACCGCCATGCGGCGTTCTTTGCCACCTTGGGAGTGATCGCCAGCAGCATCGAGAACGTCGCCATCGAAATCCGCCACATGCAGCGCACCGAAGTGCTTGAAGGGGCGGAGTTTTTCTCGATGGGGCAGAAGGGGTCTTCTGCCATGCCGCACAAAAAGAACCCGGTCCTGACTGAGAACCTGACGGGGCTTGCCCGCATGGTGCGCGCTGCCGTGATCCCTGCGTTGGAGAACGTGGCACTTTGGCATGAGCGCGATATCTCGCACTCGTCGGTTGAACGAATGATTGGGCCTGATGCCACAATCACGTTGGATTTTGCTTTGGCCCGACTGACGGGTGTGATCGACAAGATGCTGATCTTCCCGGAAAACATGCTGGACAACATGAACAAATTTCCGGGGCTGGTGATGTCGCAGCGGGTACTGCTTGCGCTGACCCAAGCCGGTGTCAGCCGCGAAGACGCCTATACGTTTGTACAGCGCAATGCGTTGAAGGTTTGGGAACACCGGACCGATTTCAAACAAGAGCTGCTGAACGACCCGGATGTGGTCAAAGCGCTCAGCCCAGAGCAGATCGAAGAGAAATTCGATCTTGGCTACCACACCAAACATGTCGACACGATCTTCGCCCGCGTTTTTGGCGAGTAAGTGCACCCAAGGGCTTTGAAGTGTTGGCAAGGCGCTTCAAAGCGCCTTGCCGCTTAGCTCAGATGGTCCACCACCATAAGATGCTGCGCCAGCGTCTGAACTTCCTCCAACCAACGCTCTACCAGTCGAGGATCATGGGGCGCCGGGCTGACCCCCGCCGGGATTTCGCGATTGAGCACGGCTTCGATGGCCAAAGACACCGGCACTGACACCAGCCGCGCCATCGCTGTTCCGCGCGCATCGCCCCACGCATCCATCACATACGTCTTGTGCCACAAGGAGCGACCGTCTTTCTCGGCCAGCAGATCGACGCAAAGAACCACGCGATCCGGCTCGTCGGGGCCGTAGGCGTTCTGCTCCAGAAGCTCTGCCGCCATTTCGGCCAGCCGGTCATCACTCGCCGTCCCAACCTCAGAAAAGATATCCGCCCATGCATTGGCCCACCCGTTCAGACGCAGCGTGCCGCGCACGAATTCTTTGACCTGCCAAGTGGGTTCGAACCGGTAATCCGCCATGAACGGCAGGCTGTCGCGGTTTGGATAGACCTCGAAGGCCTCAGGCTGCGGCAACGGCGCGTCATAGCGGGTGATCGCGTCCCAAGGACGTTTGACCTCCAGTTCTGTGTAATGTCGGATCGACTTTGATGGCGACCGCAACGCTTTCAGAACACCCACGGGCGCCCAGCTGAACTTGTAGCGAAACGCATTGGCAACCTTTGGGACGCCACCACAGTAAGATTTGAAAGAAATAACATTTTCAGCATCATACGCGGCACTCTTACGGTAATCTGCAACCAGATGATGCGCCATCAGATGGTCAATGCCCGGGTCCAGCCCAACTTCGTTTACCAGCGCCACCCCGGCCATTTTGGCAGCAATGTCAAGCGCGCGCATCTCGGGCGCGATATAAGAGGACGACACAAAATGCGCACCCCGGTCGATGGCCATCTGCGCCAGTTGCACATGCCAGTCCCCCGGAAGCATCGACACCACCACATCGCCCGGTTTGACCGTATCGGCCAAGGCTGCCGGATCGAATACCCGGATATCGTCGATCAGGTCACCCACCGCCTTGCGGGCTTTCTCGACCGTGCGGTTCCATACCGTCACAGGCTGCCCGTCGTGGATCAACCGCCGTAGGCCGGGAACCGAAGACAGACCTGTGCCACACCAATGAACTGTCATGTTGTCACCTCCTGGATATGCGTGTCGAAATAGGTTTTCGCGCGACCCCAGACGCCTTGGTCAATCTCGGCAAGGGTCTTGAGATGCGCCAGAAGCTGGCCTGCGAAATCCTCGGAGGACTCGCGCGGCATCAATGAGGGCAGGTTGTCGATCGCCATCACATCCAGCGGTGGTGCATCACAAACCCGCAAGACGGGCGCATCCCAGCTTGTGACGCGGTCATAGACCTTGATCGGAGAAAAATCGCTGTCGGGATCGCAGGCTATGTCGCCAATCACCCGCAGGCTGCGCGACCTGTCGCACGCGTCGGACGGCACAAAGACCGGTGTGCCGGGGCGTGCCAAAATACAATTGAAAAACAGAGTGTGATCAAGCACTTCCGGGAAAGGGCCGCCATGGGCTGTTTCTGCCATATCCCACTTGGTTACCGGCAATCCAACCTCTTCGCACAAGTCACTGGCCCCGGTTCCGACCCGCCCAAGCGCGCCGATTACCATCGCGTTCGGCGTGGCTCCCGCAAGTGCGGTTTTCACATCGTCGCGCATCGCTTCGGACGACGGCCATGTGCAGACGGACGGGCAGGGCGCGCCTGCCAATTGTGCCGCATAAGCGAGGATCGACACGGCCGCTCCTGCATATCCCGCCCAATAGCCGAAAGCGGCAACCCGGCGGCCATCGGCGTTTTCCAGATATTCGAGGTCGTAAAGAACACCGCCACCCGCTTTGAACCGGGCGAGCAAACGCTGCCCCGGAGGCTGGCCTTTATAAGCGTGACCAAACATGATGTGCCGGTGGCGCAGCGCTATTCCATTATCCGGTAATTCTTTTAACCCGAAAATAATCGCATCCTCTGGCGCATCGATCCAACTGCCTTCCGGTACAATTGTGGCTCCGGCTTTTTCATATTCAGCCGTTGGAATGACGCGTGTGGGGCTGTCTTCTACAGTCACCTTAATGCCGTCAGCCAACAGGGCCGCGACGCCCTCGGGCAATACTCCCACGCGCTCTTCGTTTTCGCGACTTTCCGCGCGCACCCACAGATGGGTCATCCACGTCCCCTCATTCCGACTCGGTGCACCCTAGCCAGCGCAACCGGCGGACAAAAGCCCTGTCCCATGCTTCTTTGGGCTGAAAATACCTCCGCCGGAGGCAAATTCGAGGCCGCAATGCGCAGCGCGAGGACCGAGATAACCTGTGCGCGCGTCAGCGTGCTCATTTCCAACAGTCAGCGTCAGATATGCGTCTGGGCAAAAAGCCGTTCCGGCGTGTCCAGATGAGGTAGCGCGTTGAACTGGGAGAGGGCCAGTTGGCCCTCAAGCGGCAGCCACGAACTGACGGACGTGTTCTGAATGGACAGGCACACGTTACAGAAGGCGGGCATGTCCAATCCCAGTGTCAAACGCATCGCCATCCCGATCAGCCCGCCTGATGTCACGACAAGCGACCGGCCGGGCTGCGCGCTGATTTCTTCCAAAGCATCGCGTACCCGGTTTTCGAAATGGTCAAAAGGTTCTGGCGCCCCTTCAAGCTTGCCGTCCCGCCAATGACCGAACAGGCAGGGCAGATGGCGCACAAATCCTTCGCGATTGTTCGGCAGCGTGATCCCATGCTGATCCGCCAAAAGCTGCGAGAGCGTGAAATACTCCAACTCGTTCAGCCGTTCGTCGCGGGTGATGGCGCCCGTCGTATCGGCGGCGATTCCATCCGCTGTTTCTACATGACGGCGTAGCGTGCCGGTCCAGATATGGGCGAAGACATCACCTTTCTGGCGGAAATGGTCGCCCAGCCAGCCCGATTGCTGGTGGCCAAGCGGGCTCAAACGGTCGTAGTCACCCTCGTCGCGGGCGCCGGTATTGGCCTGTCCGTGGCGGACCAGAACGATATGCGACATGCGACCTCGGACTATACTAGGGCAAAAGAAAACGCGCCCGACAAGCGGGCGCGTGGTAGTCTTGATCCGAAGGATCAGACCTCCTTCATAAGCTGCGCTTTAGCTTCGATCAGCAGTTCCGCCATTTTGGCGCGAATCTCGTCGTCGCTGGCCTTGCCGCCAAGATCGCCGGATACTTTCCGAACCACGTCTTCATGCCCGGCTTCTTCGAAATCCGCCTTGACCACTTCCTTGGCGTATTCGGCGGCTGCGTCACCGGACTTGCCCATCAAATCAGCGGCCCAGAGACCCAGCAATTTGTTGCGGCGGGCTTCGGCTTTGAACTGCATTTCCGCATCGTGTGCGTATTTGTTCTCAAACGCGTTTTCGCGATCATCGAAGGTCGACATGAGGGTGCTCTCCCGGGGATGTGTTTCCTGTTGGCTTAGGTATGGCCCGACGCGACGGGCGGTTCAAGTCGTTGCGTTGCTTGCGGCACGACCCGGCATGCACTAAGAGGCACTCAACCGCAGCCGTTTTTTGCAAGTGTGGACGGTGATGCGCACTTCTTTTTCGTGCCATCCGGCGCATTGATAGAAAGACCCCACATGGCCCGTCGCAAGAAGATTTACGAAGGCAAAGCCAAGATCCTGTATGAAGGCCCCGAGCCGGGCACGATTGTCCAGTATTTCAAGGACGATGCGACGGCCTTCAACGCGGAGAAGCGCGATGTGATCGACGGCAAGGGCGTGCTCAACAATCGTCTGAGTGAGTTCTTTATGGTGGGCCTGAACTCTATCGGAGTCCCGACCCACTTTCTCAAACGTTTGAACATGCGCGAGCAATTGGTGCGCCAGTGCGAAATCATCCCGCTTGAGGTCATTGTGCGCAATTTTGCCGCTGGCACGATGGCCAAGCGTCTGGGGATCGAAGAAGGCACGCCGTTGCCGCGTCCGATTGTCGAGTATTGCTACAAGGACGACAAGCTGGGTGATCCGCTCGTCACCGAAGAGCATATCGCCGCCTTTGGCTGGGCCAGCCAGCAGGACATGGACGACATCCTGAGCCTTGCGCTGCGGGTCAACGATTTCATGTCTGGCTTGATGTACGGCGTGGGAATCAAATTGGTGGATTTCAAGATCGAAATCGGCCGCGTCTATGATGGCGATTTCCAGCGTCTCATCGTGGCAGACGAGATCAGCCCCGACAGCTGCCGTCTGTGGGACATCGAGACCGGGCGCAAGCTCGACAAGGACGTGTTCCGCCGCGATTTGGGCAATCTGGCCGATGCGTATACGGAAGTGGCCCGGCGTCTGGGTGTGATGCCGCAGAACGCGACGCCGATGGAAAAGCCGAAGCTGATCAACTGACACGGTGCCCGTGATGGGCGTCGTATTTGCATATTTGGAAAAAGAAGAAGGGGGACGGTCGCGCCCCCGGACAAGGCGGAGACGATCATGAAAGCACGGGTGCATGTGATGCTGAAGGACGGGGTGCTGGACCCGCAGGGCGAAGCGGTGCGGCACGCCCTTGGCGGGCTGGGCTTTGGCGGTGTCGACAAGGTGCGACAGGGCAAAGTGATCGAGCTTGATCTGGCCGATGGCACCTCTGAAGACACTGTGCGCGAGATGTGTGAAAAGCTGCTCGCGAACACGGTGATCGAAAGCTATCAGATCGAGATGAGCTGATGCGCGCGGCGGTAGTTGTATTTCCGGGTTCGAACTGCGACCGGGACTTGGCCGTGGCGTTCCGCGAGGCGGGATGTCAGGTCGAAATGGTCTGGCACAAGGACACCTCTTTGCCATCAGGGATCGACCTGATCGGCATTCCGGGCGGGTTCTCCTTTGGTGACTACCTGCGTTGCGGCGCGATTGCCGCCAACTCACCGATTTGTGCCGAGGTCAAAGCACATGCGGACCGTGGTGGGTTTGTTCTGGGCATTTGCAATGGATTTCAGGTCCTGACTGAAACCGGCCTGCTGCCGGGGGCCTTGCTGCGCAACGCTGGCCTCAAGTTCATTTGTCGCACAGAGCCTTTGACTGTGGGCACAGCAGAGAGCGTGTTTACAGGCGGCTATCAGGTTGGCCAACAGATCGACATTCCGATCGCGCATCACGATGGCAATTACATCGCGTCGGACGACGTCGTGGCGCAGCTTACGGATGAGGATCGTATCGCGTTCCGCTATGCCGATAATCCAAATGGATCGACTGCGGACATCGCCGGTATCCTGTCATCCAACCGGCGTGTGCTTGGCATGATGCCGCATCCAGAACGGGCGGCTGATGTAAAGCATGGCGGCACCGACGGCAAAGCCATGTTCACCTGCATCGCAAGCGCGCTTGCGGCGGTATAGTGCCTGTTGACGCATCCGTGACGCGGCGCCGCTTGAGAGGCGGTGTGGATTTGCATATCCTGCCACAATGGCCAAACGCGCTTCAGTGATGCGAGACACCACCCGGACAGGGTCTCTGTCCTGGCGGGTACGTGTTGCGTTGATGCTCTTGACGGCTGTTGCGGTCGCCACGGTCTTTGTCACCAACCGTTTTCTGACCGACCGATTCACCGAAAGCACCCGCAATCGCGCGGAGCTTCGACTGGCGCTCTATTCCGGCAACCTGGTGTCCGAGTTGCGGCGAAATGCGATCGTGCCGCAGCTGCTGGCCCGGGACCCCGCCCTGATCGGGGCGTTGAATTCCGGCGATTTCTCTCAAAGCTCGCAACGCCTGATCTCGTTTGTGGATGAGATCGGCGCGGCCTCTTTGATGCTGCTCGACCGCGATGGCCGTACCGTGGCGGCAACCAGTCGCGAACGCCTTGGCGAACAGCACCGCAGTGCGGGCTATTTCGTCGAAGCCCTTCGGTCCAATGCCACGGTCTTTACCTCGCAGCGCCAAGAGGTGGGCAGCTACAATTTCAGCTATTCCCGCCGCATCGAAAGTCAGGGCCAATCCATCGGCGTGATTGTGGTCGAGGTCGATCTTGCCAAGTTCGAACGCGCTTGGGCAGGGATTTCCGATGCGGTGCTCGTGACCAACAGCGAGGGAGAGATCATCCTTGCCACCGAGCCGCGTTGGCGTGGACAGACCGTGGCCACGGCGCTGGAACGCGAACCCGCAGACAGTGCTATCGAACGCGCGATCCGCGCCACCGCGGATTGGACCGCGCTGCCTGCGGATGCCTATTTTCAGGGTGAGGCGGTGATGCGCATCGAGGGCCGTATCCCGTTCCGGGGCTGGAACATGGTGTCTTTCACCACCTATTCCAGCGTGCGCGAACGGGTCAACGCGGTGCTGGCGCTCGAAATCATGGGATTCGCGATTCTGCTGGCGCTCGCCTTCTATGCGCTCAGCCGCAAGACGGCGTTGCGCATGGCGCTTTTCCAGCGCGAGTCGGCAGAGCTTCGCGCATTGAACCAGAGGCTGCAGCGGGAAATCGCCGAACGCGAACGCGTGCAGGAAACGCTTGCCGTGGCAGAACAGACGCTCGCTCAAAGCTCCAAACTCGCTGCTTTGGGCGAGATGTCGGCAGCGGTCAGTCACGAACTGAACCAGCCATTGGCAGCGATGAAGACCTACCTGGCGGGCGCCAAACTGTTGATGCGCCACAATCGAACCGAGGAGGCGCAGGCCGCGTTCAGCCGGATCGACGATCTGATTGAACGGATGGGGGGCATCACACGCCAGCTCAAGAGCTACGCACGAAAGGGCCAAGAGGCGTTTTCCCCAGTGAATATGGGCGATGCGCTGGCCTCCAGCCTGTCAATGATGGAACCGCAGCTGAAATCCCGCAAGGTTAAGATCACCAAAATTCTACCTGAAGATCGGGTGTTGGTGATGGGTGACCGGATGCGGATCGAGCAGGTGATGATCAACCTCCTGCGTAACGCGCTGGATGCCACCAAGACCGTCTCGGACCCGCAGCTTGAGATTATCCTCGCCAGTGGTGAGACCGCAACGCTCACCATTCGGGACAACGGGCACGGGATCGAAGACCTCGATGCGCTGTTCGAGCCATTCTACACCACCAAGCAAGCGGGTGATGGCGTGGGGCTGGGTCTTGCCATTTCCTCGGGGATCGTCAACGACCTTGGGGGACGGCTGCTGGCCCGCAACGCTGAAGGTGGTGGCGCGGTGTTCGAAATGCAGTTGCCGATATTGAACGACCAAACGCAGGCGGCGGAGTGACCCCTATGGGAAAAGCCATGAAGATTGCCATTGTCGACGACGAAAAGGACATGCGCCAGTCGATCAGCCAATGGCTGGCATTGTCGGGCTATGACACCGAAACCTTCGCCAGCGCCGAAGAGGCCCTTGGCACGCTTGGTGCGGATTATCCGGGCATCGTGATTTCCGACATCAAGATGCCGGGCATGGACGGCATCCAGCTGTTGCGCAAACTGATGGGATCGGATTCGGCGCTGCCGGTGATCATGATCACGGGACATGGCGACGTGCCGATGGCGGTGGAAGCGATGCGCATCGGGGCTTTTGATTTCCTCGAAAAGCCGTTCAATCCGGACCGTATGTCGGACTTGGCGAAGAAAGCCACTAACGCGCGCCGCCTTACGCTCGACAATCGGGCGCTGCGTCGCGAGCTGGGCGATGGTAGCCAGATGATGCGCAAGCTGATTGGGTCCAGCCCCGCAATGGAGCGGCTTCGTGAAGACATCTTGGATTTGGGGCAGGCCGATGGGCATGTGCTGATCGACGGTGAAACCGGCACAGGCAAGACATTGGTGGCGCATGCGCTGCACGCAGTGGGCAGCCGGGCTGGCAAGAAATTCGTTCTGATCTCTTGTGCGGCGATGGATCAGGACATGTTGATCCAGCGCTTGTTCGGTCCGATGTTGCCCGAGGACAATCGTTTGCCTGCGGTCGAAGAGGCCCGAGGTGGCACGCTTGTGCTGGAAGACATCGAGGCCTTGTCGGACGCCGCACAGGCGCGGTTGCTGACCATGATCAACGATCAGGGCACCCCGCCGGAAACCCGCATCGTCGCCATCTGCAACCTTCAGGACGAGGGGCGCACCTGCGAAGATGCGCTGCGCCCGGACCTCTATTATCGCCTCGCCGCGCTCAAGATTACTGCGCCGCCGCTGCGCAATCGGGGTGAGGATATCCTGACGTTGTTCACCGCTTTGGCCGATCAGTTCGCGGATGAATATGGGTGTGAAGCCCCGCAGGTCAGCGCGCAGGAAGCGGCGCAGTTGCTGCAAGCGCCATGGCCCGGAAATGTGCGGCAGCTGATCAACCTTGCGGAACGCGCGGTGCTGCAATCGCGTCGCGGAACGGGCACCATCGCATCGTTGCTGATGTCCGACCATGACGAGATGCAGCCGGTGATGACCACCGAAGGCAAGCCGCTCAAGGAATATGTCGAAGCATTTGAACGCATGTTGATTGACAACACCATGCGCCGCCATCGCGGTTCGATTGCGTCGGTGATGGACGAGCTGTGCCTGCCACGCCGAACGTTGAACGAAAAGATGGCCAAGTACGGCTTGCAGCGCTCCGATTACCTCTAGGCGGGCAAGCCCTTTCGAAAGGGCTTGGGACGGATTTTCGAAAATCCGTCCCGCTCACCCAGCGGCGCGCATCAGCATACCGTACAGATCCCGCGGATTGTCCGGGTCCGCCAACAAGTCCAGCGGCAGGTTCAACCCGGTTTCGAGGGTCAAGTCATGCACCACTCGCAGGGCCGAGAAATCCTCAATGGCAAAACCGACGCTGTCGAACAGCGTAATTTCGCGCGCATCGCGGCGGCCGGCTGCCGTGCCAGCGATCACTTGCCACAGCTCTGTCACCGGATGGTCTGCGTCCAACTGCTGGATCTCGCCCTCAATGCGGGTCTGTGGTGGGTATTCCACAAAAATCGATGATCGATGCAGAATGGCAGCGGCCAGTTCCGTCTTGCCTGGGCAGTCGCCGCCGATAGCGTTGATGTGCACGCCACTGCCGACCATGTTGTCTGTGAGGATCGTCGCGTATTGCTTGTCGGCGGTGCAGGTCGTCAGGATTTGTGCGCCTTCGATGGCCTCTTCGGCGGTTTTGCAGGACACAACAGACAACCCGGTGCCTGCGAGGTTTGCCGCGCATTTCAACGTCGCTGCGGGATCCTTGTCGTAAAGTCGCACTGTGTTGATACCGCAGATGGCCTGCATCGCGATGCTCTGGAACTCCGCCTGCGCGCCATTGCCAATCATTGCCATTGTGGTCGCGCCCTTGGGGGCAAGGTGCTTCGCGGCGACAGCTGACATCGCGGCGGTGCGCAGCGCGGTGAGCAGGGTCATTTCGGACAAAAGAACCGGGTAGCCCGTGTCCATATCCGCCAGCAGCCCAAAGGCCGTCACGGTCTGTAACCCCTCGGATGTGTTTTTGGGATGTCCATTCACGTATTTGAACGCGTAAAGCGTGTCATTCGCGGTGGGCATCAGTTCAATCACACCTACGGGGCTATGCGCTGCGACGCGGGGTGTTTTGTCGAAACTCTCCCAGCGTCGGAAATCCTCTTCGATAGCGTCGGCGATATGGCGGATCATTTCGGCTAACCCCACGCGATGCACAAGTTGCATCATGTGGTCGACGGATACAAACGGCACCAAAGCCTTGTCTGACGGTTGCATGCGGACCTCCTCAGATCATGCGCGGGGTGGGACGGTCAAAGATGCGGCGGCCCAGTGCGGACGCGGCAAGATCGACCATCAATTGCGCCGTGCGCCCGCGTTCGTCGAGCATCGGGTTCAGTTCCACCAGATCAAGCGAGGTCATCAGTCCGCTGTCGCACAGCATTTCCATCACCAGATGTGCTTCTCGCACCGTGGCGCCGCCGGGCACCGTGGTGCCCACGGCAGGCGCATAGGCCGGGTCGATAAAATCCACATCCAGCGATACATGCAGCGCGCCACCCGCCTTGGCGACATCCGCCAAAAACGGCTTGAGCAAGGCAGCCACACCGGATTCGTCGATGGCCCGCATGTCGTAGCCGCGCACACCTGTGCCCGCCATCAGCTCGCGTTCTGGCAGATCGACAGAGCGCAACCCGATGATGCAGGTTTGGCTGGGCGGCACGATGGCGGGCAGGGCAGGGAAGCCGTCAAACCCGCCTTGCCCGGTGGCGTAGGCCAGCGAAGTGCCGTGCAGGTTGCCTGAGGCTGTGGTTTCAAGCGTGTTGAAATCGCTATGCGCATCCAGCCACAGCACGAATTGCGGACGGCCCTCGGCTTCTGCATGCGCCGCAACGCCGGGCACGGTGCCCAGCGACAGCGCGTGATCGCCACCCAGAAAGATAGGCAACCCTTGCTGCATCGCATCCTGCGCCGTGCGCATCAAAGCCGTGGTCCAGCCGATGGTTTCCGACAAGTTTACCAAACCGTCCCGTTCGGCGATGTCATTGGCATCCGGCGCGACATTGCCCAGATCGGTGACGCGGTGCCCAAGTGCGGTCAAGGCGCTCGCGATCCCGGCTGTGCGGTAGGCGTCGGGGCCCATCAGGCAACCTTTGCTGGCCTTGCCGCAATCAAGCGGCGCGCCGACCAATACGATGTTTTGTGACTGCATCAATCCTGTCCTTATACTCTTTGAACGGGGTATAGAATGCAGATCGGGTAACCAGGAACTGGCCAAAGTGATCAATTTGAAATACTAATAATCACTTTGATAAGGCTTTGGATCGAAATGGACAGCTCTGATAAACGATTGATCTCAGTCCTCCGCCACAATGGCCGTGCATCAGTGTCGGATCTGGCCACAACGCTCAATCTATCCCGCGCCACGGTTCGATCGCGGCTGGACCGCTTACAAGCCTCCGGGGATGTGGTGGGGTTCACCGTTGTCCTCAAGGAAGACGTGGCCCACGATCCGGTGCGTGCATTGATGATGATCGGCATCGAAGGGCGCGGGACGGACCGTGTTATCCGTCAGCTCACGGCGTTGCCGCAAGTGCGGGCGTTGCATTCCACCAATGGGCGCTGGGACGTGATCGCAGAACTGGGCACCGAAACGCTCGAAGCGCTGGACGACGTGCTGTCCCGCATCCGCAAATTCGATGGGATATCTCAGTCAGAAACGTCGCTGTTGCTGTCGACCCGGAAAAGCGGGGCCTAGGCAGGCTTGCGTGCTGCCGCGATCCACAGGGCCATCAGCACCAGTGAAATCACCATGTTCCAGCTGGCCATCGACAGACTGAACATCTCCCAAGGCACCTCGTCACAGCGCACCAAAGGTGCATTCATGATCTGGTCGAACAACTCATCCGTCGACAGCCCGCCGATAGGACCCGCAGAACAGGTAGTCGGACCTTCCCACCAGCCGCGCTCGACTCCGGTGTGATAGGCCCCGACCGCGGCCGTGGCGAATGCCGCCAGCGCGCCCAACCATGCCAGCGCTGCGTTACCGAACCGCAATGCAACCGCCCCGATCGCAATCGCCACGACATGGGGATAACGCTGCCAGATACACAGCTTGCAGGGGGGCAGACCACCAATGTGCTGAAATGCCAAAGCGCCCAGCATCAAAGCAAGCGATCCGCCTGCAGCCAGTAGCATCAGCATCCGACGGTTCAGTGTCACAGGAATCTTACCATGTAGAAGCCTCCAAGCAGAACCACGACAAACAGTGTGAACATCAGCCCCAACCGCTTTTCGATAAAGGCTCTGACCGGTGCGCCGAATGCGCGCAACAAACCCGCTACAACAAAGAAGCGCAAGGCCCGCGCGATCACGGATGTGACAACGAAGGTCGTCAACGGCATGGCCGTCCAACCCGACATGATGGTGATGACTTTGTACGGGAACGGCGTCACGCCCGCGATCAGCACCGCCCAGAAGCCAACGCCGTTGAAGCGATCATTGAATTCCGCCATCGAATCGGCTTTGCCAAGCGCGCTCAGAATCGGCTCGCCCAGGGCCTCGTAGAAGAAATACCCAATCGCGTAACCCAGCATTCCACCCAGCACCGAAGACACCGTGGCCACCAACGCGATCACCCACGCTCGCGAGGGCCGTGCGAGGATCATCGGGATCATCAATACGTCGGGAGGAATCGGAAAGACCGAGCTTTCGACAAAGGCCACGACAGCAAGCACCCATAGGGCCCGAGGGTGGTCGGCCATCGACATGGTCCACTGGTACAGACGCTGCAACATAACGGCTCCGGAAACGGGTTGCAGGGCTAAGATCACGCGCCGCAGGACGGGTCAAGTCCACAGCATGGAAATGCGTTTTTGCGCTGGACGAGCGGAATGAGCTTGGGTAGGGATTGCGCGTGGCCCAAGTGGCGGAATGGTAGACGCAGGGGATTCAAAATCCCCCGCTGGCAACAGCGTGCGAGTTCGAGTCTCGCCTTGGGCACCACCACCTCAGCTAACCCATTGGTATCCCTCCAGCTTTCAACTTGAGCTAGGAGCCGTAGACCATGTCGGAGACCATTTCACGCCCGTTCACCTTCACCAAAGACGGGGTATTCTACTTCAGCAGACGCATCCCGAAAGAGCTGAAGCACCACTATTCCTCCCCTCGGATCGCGTATTCTTTGCGCACCAAATCACCTAAGGTCGCTGAAGCGCGGGCCAGAAAAGCCGCTGAACAGCTCGATGAGTACTGGTATCTGTTGCGTTCGCGTGACGCTGACCTGCCGGGTCACCATATGCTCAGAATGGGGCAAGCTGTTGGTGGAGGCAGCAACGCGCCTCAACTCACCGTCACTTCGTCATCTGTGCTTTTGTCCGAAGCCGTAGGTATCTACTTGCAACAGAAAGGGAAGAACCGTCCAGCCACCTTCCAGAGGGCTGCAGAGAGGGCTTGTGGGTATGTCATCGACGCCTGCGGTGACAAACACCTCGAAGCCTACACCAAGGCGGACGCGAACGCGTTCCGTGATGCACTGATTGCAAGAGGTTTGGCAGGAAGCAGCATGACGCGGGTGTTTGGGACGGTCAGAGCCGTGACCAACTTCGCAGCAAGCGAACAGGGTCTCTCTCTGAACAACCCGTTCAACGGTGTCTACTATGATCGGGAGGCAGGGGTCTCGGATCGGGCACCCTTCACAATCGACGATCTACGGGCGGTGCAGTCCAAGTGTCGCGAACGTGATGACGACCTCCGCTGGCTTGTGGCGCTGGTGTCGGACACTGGGATGCGCCTCGCTGAAGCCGCTGGGATGACCCGTGGCGATTTCATGCAAGCTGCTGTCAACGGCGGAGTAAAATTAGGCCACGGGGCGGCGCAAAACTGGGCCACTTTGGGTTTACGCGGGACGCGGGTGATGAGCGGCGGCCAGTCAGCCGCGCTCTCCATGTAGCTGGCGGGTGACTGGCCGCCTTGGACCGTCAGGTCCAAGTCTGGGCTTTGGATCAGTTGATGTTTTCGCCGGGCTTGCGTGCGCGGCTTTGCGCGAGGCGATAGCTTTCGCCGTTCATCTCGAGGATGTTGACGTGGTGGGTCAACCGGTCGAGGAGCGCGCCGGTCAGCCGCTCGGTGCCGAAGGTCTCGGTCCATTCATCGAAGGGCAGATTGCTGGTGATCAGCGTGGCGCCGCGCTCGTAGCGCTGGGAGATCATCTCAAAAAGCAGCTCGGCGCCGGTCTTGGACAGGGGCACGAATCCGAGCTCGTCGATGATCAGCAGCTTCACGGCAGCCATCTGCTTCTGGACGCGCAGCAGCCGACGTTCGTCTCGCGCCTCCATCAGCTCGTTGACCAGCGCGGCGGCGGTGGTGAAGCTGACAGACATGCCCTTCTGGCAGGCTGCCAGTCCCAAGCCCAGTGCAATGTGGGTTTTGCCGGTTCCGCTGGGCCCGAGGGCGATCACGTTCTCACGCCGGTCGATCCATTCGCAACGCCCCAGTTCCAGCACCTGCATCTTGTTCAGCTTCGGGATCGCCTTGAAGTCGAAGCTGTCGAGGCTTTTGGTGGCCGGGAACTTCGCGGCCTTGATGCGGCGCTCGACCATCCGCCGCTCGCGGTCAATGAGTTCCAGTTCCACGAGGCGCGACAGGAACTGGACATGGTCCAGTCCTTCGGCGGCGCATTGACGCGCAACCTTCTCGTGCTCCCGCAAGAATGTGGGCAGCTTCAGCGTCTTCAGATGGTGGGCAAGCAGGATCTTCGGGGCCTCGGTCATTCCGCCGCCTCCGACATCAAGGCCATGTAGCTGGCCGCCCGCGTCGTCTCGACATTCGCCCGCGGCAAGTAGGGGTAGACATCGAGATCAAGCCTCGGGGGGCGCTTCTCCACCTGACAAAGCACGAGGTGCTTCACGGCGTCGAAGCCGACCGCGCCCAGCTTCAGGGCCTTCTTCACGGCGGCATGCAGGTCATCCATCTCGAAGGTCTCGAGCAGACGCAGCACCTGCACATACTCGCGGCGCCCCATCTTGAGCATGCGCGCCTCCATCAGGCGGCGCAAAGTCTGGAACTCTTCGGGCAGGTCCCATTCCGCCAAGGGTGCGGCCTGGTCCAAGGCATTGATCTTGCGCTCGATCAGCGGGAGGTAGTGAACCGGATCAAAGATCATGTCCTCGCGATCGTAACAGCGCGGGTGTCGGGCGATCACCTCCCCGCGACAGCCGATCACGACCTCATCGACATAGCCGCGGATCCAGACATCCTGGTGGCCATAGGCGACCGGGACCGAGTAATCGTTGGTGTCATAGCGCACGAGAGACTGCGAGCTGACCCTGCCGCCCGCTTGGTCGCAGGCGTCGAACGGGGCGGCAGGCAGGGGGCGCATCGCGACCAGATCGCGCTGCAACCTCTCACCGATCGTCTCCTTGTGACCCCGAAGAATGCGCGTCAGGCGTGCGCGGCACTGCCCTTCAAGGTCTGCGTTGAAATCGTCCCAACTGGCAAAGTGGGGGATCGGCACCATGTGGTTGCGGCGGGCGTAGCCGACCATCCCCTCGACAGCGCCCTTGTCGTTCCCCTTCCCGGGCCGACCATAGCGATCCCGAAACAGGTAATGCGACTGCAAGCCGCTGAACAGCGCGGCGCGGATGCGCGTGCCGTCCGGTTGGATCTTCGACACCAGGCAGCGGTCGTTGTCGTAGAGCACCGACTGCGGCACCCCGCCGAAGAAGTCAAACGCGCGGACATGGCCGTCTATCCAGGCCTCCGCCGTCGCCGCTGGATAGGCCCGGACGAAATAGGCATCGCTGTGCGGCAGGTCCATGACGAAGAAGTGCGCCTTCTGCTCGACACCGCCGATGACGACAACCGCTTCGCCAAAATCGGCCTGAGCATGGCCCGGCGGATGAGCCAGCGGCACAAACATCTCCCGGGTCCGCCGCTCGCGATCACGCACGTAATCCTTGACGATCGTATAGCCTCCGGTGAAGCCGTGCTCGGCCTGAAGCCGTTCCCATATCCGCTTGGCCGTATGACGCTGCTTGCGATGCACGACCTTGTCGGCTTCAAGCCAGGCGTCAATGAACTCGGTGAACCCGTCCAGCTTCGGCCGCCTGATCGGCTTGTCCCGCCGGTAGCCAGGCGGCACCGAAAAGGCCAACATCTTATCAACCGTCCCACGCGAAATGTTGAAATGCTTCGCCGCCGCCCGCGCGCTCATGCCCTCGGAACACGCCAAGCGAACCTTCTTGTAAAGTTCCACGGTATAGATCTCCCCGCCCTCCCTGCCGATGCAAGAAGGGAAAAGTGGCAGGATTTTACTCCGCCCGCAGCGAGACTATCCCGCCGCTACCATGGCCTAATTTTGCACCGCCGTTTCCATGGGACCCAGCCAAGAGGAAACTGACGGGACAGGTGGCGGATGCTGTGGCCAAGGTGAAGGCTTTCTTCGCCGACAGCCCCGATGGGGTCCTTCTCTACAGCGACCTGAACCGCCCCGGGTTTACCGGAGAGTAAAACACTCAAAGGATGAGCCCTATGACAAAGCAGAGATTCACCCCCGCCTATCCGGCCGAGCTTCGCGAACGCGGTGTTCGGATGTTTCGAGAGAACCGTACCGATTATTCCAGCGATACGGCCGCCTATAAGGCCATCGCGCCGAAGCTTGGCTGTTCGCCGGACAGTCTGCGGGTCTGGTGTCAGCAGGCCGAACGCGATGCCGGGCAGCGGGCCGGTCTGACAAGTGCCGAGAAGGATCGGATCAAGGAACTTGAGCGTGAGGTCCGTGAACTGCGCCAGGCCAACGAGATCCTGAAGAAGGCCAGCGCATATTTCGCAGCGGCGGAGCTCGACCGCCCATTCCGCAAATGATCGCGTTCATTGATGATCACCGTTGTGTCCATGGTGTCGGGCCGATCTGCCGGGTTCTGGGGATCGCACCATCGACTTATTACGCCTTCAAGGCCGTGGAGCGTGATCCGGATCTGGCATCGGACCGGGCCAGGCAGGATCAGCTGGACATGGCTGCGATCAAGCAGGCCTTCGAGGGCAGCCGGGGCCGATATGGCGCGCGCAAGGTCTGGCACCAGCTACGCCGCAGTGGCCATGATATCGCCCGCTGCACGGTGGAGAGGTTGATGCAGGTCATGGGATTACAAGGCGTTGTGCGGGGCAAGAAGGTGATCACCACCAACCCCGATACGGCACAACCTTGCCCGCACGATAAGGTAAACCGAGCCTTCGTGGCGGACATGCCAAACCAGCTTTGGGTCAGCGACTTCACCTATGTTTCCAGCTGGCAAGGAATGGTCTACGTGGCTTTCATCATCGACGTCTTCGCCCGCAAGATCGTTGGCTGGCGGGTCTCGACCTCGATGACGACTGGTTTCGTCTTGGATGCCCTGAACCAGGCCATCTGCCAGAGGGCGCCGTCTGAGGCTGACAAATTGATCCATCACAGTGATCGTGGCAGCCAATACCTGTCGATCCGATACACCGAGCGGCTCGCAGAGGCCGGCATCGATACCTCGGTCGGAAGCGTCGGCGATTCCTATGATAATGCCCTCGCCGAAAGCATCATCGGCCTGTTCAAGACCGAGGTCATCAAGTTCCTCGGCCCCTGGAAGTCGGTCGGTCAGGTCGAATGGGAAACTCTGAAATGGGTCGACTGGTATAACAACACCCGCCTTCACAGCGCCGTCGGTTACATCACGCCACAAGAAGCAGAGGAGGCATTCTACGCAAGCTTGAACGCTGACGAAAAAGCAGCCTAACTATTGAACCAGAAACTCTCCGGTAAACCCGGGGCGGTTCAACCTCAGGGATACTCTAGGGATCAGCGACACCTCCAACTTCAACAAGCGCGTTCGTCGTCACGAGACCTACAAGCTCGAACTGGACAGGTTGGGGATGGAGGAAGTCTCCACCGGCAATCACCGCCACCGAAATGCCCTTGCGAGAAAACCCCAGCCCTTCAGTCCGGTTGAGGGGGCCAGCTTCATCGCGGATGTTTGAGTTACAAAAATGTGAGCGCCTTACCTAATGGTTGGGCGTTCGCGCTTCCCCCCGGTGGTGACACTGACCCCGGCCCCCTCACTGTGCAGCTTCCTCGTCAACCGCGTCAGTCTGTCGGGCGTCCTTCCAGCGGTGAGGGCCGAATGACAAATGCTGACGGATACTGCAAGGTCACCGTAGACCAAACCGTAGACCATCTGGTGCCTCTTGACGCCGGGTGGTCCACCGCGATAGCCGTTGTTTTGCTGGGGATACCGGCTGAAGAAGTGCCTGTAGGAGGATCACAACCTCTTGCCTTGGGCACCACTTTAATAACCTTATTCCTTGCCGGTTCAGGTTGTCTGCCGCGTTCATTCGACGCGCATTGCGGCAGTACTTTCTGTTTTCCATGAAATGCGCAGCGCATTGGACTGAAAAATAGTTGATGCAGAGCCGCGTTTCGCCAAACTGACTTCCATCGCTGACGTGGCGTCGTGCGATCTTTGGGGGAAAGTAAGTTCAATGGATAAAACACTGATTATTGTGCTCGACGAGTTTACCGAGCGTGTTTTCGAGTACTCGAACGTAACTCTGTTCGATTATGGTTTTTTGGACGAAGTCACTTTTTATGACGACGTGTCGAACGGGTTGGGCATGATTGATGAAACCCAAACCACGCTGACCGATCCCACGGGTGGATTTTATCGCGTCACACCCGACGACTTTGAATACAGTTTCGAACGCGATCTAGACTTCAAGGAAGAAGCCACCGTTCAGTTCAACGGACAGGAAGCGGTTGCCCAGACGCTCTTCGATTTTTCACGGGTCGAACCTACGCTGCAGGATGAACCGGCGCATGGCGACTGGGTGATCGAGGCCATTACGCAACGTTTGATCGATCCGACGCGAACCGAGATCATCGCCATCGACATTGGTGCGGACTTCCTGTTGCCGTTCCAAGACGTCACCACCACCTTCAATGGCGTCGACTACATCGAACCTGCGATGATCGCTGTTGTCTTTGATTTTCTCACGACCTTTGACGCGGCGTTTAATCCCGCGTCCGATATCACCTATCTGCCGGCGGCACTCACGGTGTCACTGGGGGGGGACACGGTCGATGAGGCCGAGCTGAACACACTGGACTACTTCGAGTTGCTTGAGGTGCCGATCTTTCAGGCCTCAGCAAACGAAGGACAAGAGGGTGTCGACTGGGGCAGCGTCTATCAGAACGTCATCAACGTGGGCGCGTGGAACGTGGCTGAAAATGGCGAATTGTTGCTCTCCTCCTTCGAAAGCCTGCCGAATGTAGATATGGCCGGGGACGGCGTGGTGAGCCGCGCGGATTGGGGCACCAGTTTCGGCACATCCTTTGCCACACCCAAGATCGCGGCAGAGTTCATCAATCTCGCAAATGATGTAATCGCTGACCTGAACGCGCAGGGAAGTCGCGTTGCAGACTTTATCGACACCACGTATTTGCCCCCCAGCTATTCGCAACTCGTGGCAACTGCGATCCCTAACTTGACCACCGATCTGCTTATTACCTTCGAAGACCCGGCAGAAGGCTTAGCACTTCTTCCGATCAGCAACGTGACACTGGCGGAGAATGGACTTACACCTCGCACGTATTCGGAAGCGGATACCGGTTTGACGAACAGCACGATTGCGTCGCTTGAACTCATCCCCGACAGCACGTCACCGACAAACGGTCGAGATTTCCTGACCGGTGGCACGGGGGCCGAAACCCTGAGTGCGCTGGATGGGAATGACACCGTAACCGGTCTTGGCGGAAACGACGTGCTGAACGGTGGTCCGGGTATCGACACGGCGATCTTCTCGGGTCCGCAATTCGCCTACACGCTTGTTCTTGAACCGGGGGAAACACGGCTGGTCGATCGCAGGCCGGATGTGAACGGCACGGATACCCTGATCAATATCGAGTTTCTGGATTTCACGGTGGATGAACAGGATGGTCCGTTCAACCTCCAGCAATTCGGTGGGGTGGCCAGCCTGTCGGCGCAGGATTTCGAAAGCTTCATCGAACTTTACATCGCGTATTTCAACCGTGCGCCGGATGCGGTCGGGTTGAACTTCTGGGGTACCGCCTTTGCCAATGGCACCACGTTAGAGACAATGGCGTCGCTATTCGTGGATCAAACCGAGACACGTGCAACCTATCCTGATGGGACCTCGAACACGGAATTCGCGACATCGGTCTATAACAACGTACTGGGACGCACGCCGGATCAGGGGGGCATCGACTTCTGGGTAGGTTTGCTGGATGGAGGAGGCGTGTCCCGCGATCAGTTCATTCTTGAGGTTCTACGTGGTGCCAAATCCGAATTGAAACCGGAAGAGGGGCAGGCCTTTGTCGATCAGCAATTGCTGGACCGGGCATATCTAGAGAACAAGGTAGATATTGGCGCGTATTTCGCCGTACATCTCGGCATGTCAAACGTGGACAATGCAACAGCCGCAATGGCCCTGTTCGACGGAACGCAAGACAGCATCAGCGAAGCCTTTGCTGCCATAGATACCCAGTATCAAACGGCACTCGACCCCGAACTGGGTGAATTCCTTGTTCAGGTGATCGGTGTACTGGACCCACCGGCCATTGCTTGAGCGACGGGCGCGGCGCGAATTTCGCGCCGCGCTCATTCCTCGAGTGAAGCGATATAGGCAACCATGTCGTCTATATTGCCGCCGATCATGTACTCACTATAGCGCGGCATATCCGAATGGATCGGTTGCATGATGCGTGCACGGATCTGCTCGGGCGACCGGTAGACAGCAATAGCGGCAAAGCTGGGGGGCTCTTGTTTGAACGGGCCGCCGGGGTCCACCATATGACAGGTCGCGCAATACTCCTCGGCGATCTGACGTCCCATGGTAACGTTGGCCTCTTGTGCCACGGCCATGCCTGACAAGGTAATCGCAGCGATTGCTAGACTTGCGCGGATCATCGTCCCCTCCATCGGTTACGCCCCTTTTGCCCATGCTACGCCCCAGCGCGGCATCCGGCAAAGGATTTGGCACAATTCCGTCCTACCGCGCCATAACCAGCAGCGTGCCAAAGGCCGGAGCCCGGGTGACGGGGGTGGGAACTGCCCAGATCACCGGATACCGGGGCGGGGCGGGCGGGGGCGCGTCAAGATCGGTCAGCACGATGAGAAGCGAGGGATCAAGGTTTTGACTGGCCTCGAATACTGGTGCGAAATCCGTGCCGCCACCACGTCGGATATCAAGACGATTGAGCGCGTCTGCATTCGCCAACCGAGTCTGGCTATGAAGCGTCGTGTCAAAGCCCCAAAGATGCATTTCGGCGTCACTGCGTCGCTGAATCCCAAGAACCTCGGCTGCAAAAAGATCAAGCTGCGTGTCCGTGACCGAACTTGACGTATCCAGCGCCAGAATAATGCGGGGGCGGCGCAGGTCTCGGGCAAGGCCCGGCTGAAAGGCCGGGGATTGCGCACCTTTGGGGCGTGCCAACGCCTCTTGAGCCACCCAACGTGCGGCGGGTCGTTTATGTGACAGGCGCGGCACGTCGCTCACGGCTTTGAGCAGCAAACGCCGCAAATGCCGCTCCCAGGGAATTTGCGAGTCTGGCAGATCACCGAACCGGATCAGCACCGGGCCGATGCCGATCCCAGCAGACTGGCCCAATTCCAACGCCTGTTCGACACGCGTTGCCCAGACATCGCTTTGCGTCTCAAAAAATCCTTTGCTGGTCAGGTCCGGCGCGAATTTGCGTTTGATCATATAGTCTTCGATGGCGGGGTTCACTTGTGACGGGTCTCCCTCCAAAGGGGCCGCCAGCGCGTGATACAGACGGTCCGTGTCCCAATCGGCAAGAATGTCGGGCGCAACTGTTTCAAGTCCGGGCAGCAGGTCGATCAACTCTTTCGCCCGCACCGCTGGCCTTGGCAGCGCATGTCCACCGGCCAGCAGTGCCTCGTTGACCATCGCGTCCGCCGCGAGCGTGTAGAGCCTTGGTTTGAACCCACGCCCCAGCCGCGACGCCATCTCAGCCTGTCGCGCCGAATGGCGCAGTGCAACGTGCAATACGTGATGCGCAGTCAGGCCGATCTGTTCCGGTGGCGAGAGTTGCGTGAAGGACGGGCCATAATAGATTGTATCTCCATTGGTTTCCGTCTGACCTTCATGGTCGCGATGGGTGCACCACAGCGCCAGCGCTGCAATCGCCGGATCAACATCGCCCATTTGGATCAGGGCCATTCGTGCGCGTCGGCTGTGCTGGCCCGACACCGGATTAAAGCGCCCCGGTCTCGGCTCGCGCCTGTGCATAGTCAGCATAGGCCTCGGAGCCCCGGAACGCCTCTTGCAACCCTTGCGCCAGTGCCTTGCGGATCAATAGTTCGAAGCCAAAGCTGGACAACTCGCCCAAGGGAAGCGCCTGAACCCGATCTGATTTCAGCGTTCGGATATCCGCCATAACGTCGATCACGCCCGCAATCGTGTCAGCCTCGGTCTGTGCCACCAGCCCATAGATCAACCCGACCAACCCGTTTAATGTGTCGGGGTACAAATCCACCCGTTGCGCGCGGGGGGCGGCCAGCAAGTCCTGTACCGTCACCATCGCGTCCAACTCATCCGCCACGCGGGCGAATTCGGCAGCCGGGGCAACACCAATGGTCCCTGCCACCATTGTATCGCGGATGCGGCGGTCGGGAACGGCCTGCATGATCTGGCTCACCCGTTCCCATGACCGGGGAGTGCAGGCGATCATCTCGCCACGCCGCAGGCTGTCTTCTGTGGTGTCCAGAAGATCCGGGCGCGACCTCAGGAACGCCGTAACAGCGGGGTGCAGCGACTGGTCCACCGCATAGCGTTCCAGCCAGTCCTTGGCATTTGCCGTGACATGCAAATGCACCAGACGGTCAGACAGGGCGGTGCCCATCTCATAGGCCACGGCACCATCCTCGACCGTATTGCCCGCCGCAATGATGAACACGCTATCGGGCAGGGTATGCCGCCCGACCCGGCGTTCCTGCAAAAGGCCGTAGACGGTTGGTTGCAGATAGGGCGATGCGGCAGTCAATTCATCGAGAAACAGCACGGCAGGCCGGTCTGGTTGATCCGGCAAATCCTCGGGCCGATACCATAGCGTTTTGTGGGTTTCGTGATCGTAATAGGGCAACCCTCGCAGGTCTTGGGGTTCGATCGTGGTCAGGCGAATGTCGTAAAGGTCCGCGCCGATCTGGGACGCAAGTGTCTGGACAAGCTGCGTTTTGCCGACGCCGGGTTTGCCATGCAGCATCCATGACGTGGTCAACGCCCCGCTGTCTTGCGCCTCCCATGCCGCGCGCAGAACTTCCAGTGCATCACCCGCGGACAAGGTCTGGGCGTTCACGCTCATACCGGGGCCTCCTTCGGTGCAGGGCTGTCCAGCAGGGCCGCTAAGCGGGCATGACCCGACACGCCCCGCGCGTCAAAACTGACCGATCGCAGATACACGTCCTCGCGCAGATTGGCGGTGTGCAAAAGGCGTTCCGTGAACTCTTCGTCAAACAGCTCTGCCGCGATCAGCTCCCGCTCCTCTGGCGTTAACGACAGGATGCGTGGCTTGCCATCGCGGGTCTGCAAAGACACCAGGGTCAAGGGTGTCACATGGGCCAATTCGGATTGCTCGACCACCAGCATCACCTCGCCGCTGGTCTGCCCCCGCAGCGCCGCCAGCTTGGTCAACACGCGTCGCGCGCGGTAGCTCAGCGTATCCAGCACCCGCGCCGCTTCGTCCTCGTCCATCAATGTCTTGCGCTTCTCGGCCGAGACCCGCAGCACCTTCATCTCGAAAAACCCGATCACGATGATCATCGCCACCGGAGCCTGCGAAATCGGCAAAGCCAGATCGCGCCAGATGAACATGGCGATCACGAAAGGCGACAGCGCGATGAAATAGCGGAGCGGTTCGTTCTCCATGATGACCCTTAGGTTCAGACCAAGCCCGCCGCCTTTGGGCAGGAACGCAATACGATGCAGCACCTTGCGCGGGACAGATCCGGTCGCAAGCGCCTTGGGGTTCCAGACTGTATCTGGGGATAGGATGAACGCACTCATGGGAACCGAGGTAGCACCCGGATCACACGCGGCAAAGTGCGGCGGTGCTTTTTGTGCCTCCGGGCTTTTCCTTTCCCGTCCGCGTGATAGCTCAGGCGCATGGTGTTGACTGTTCATGACGTGACAAAATCCTTTCCCGGAGCGGAGGGCGATGTCCCTGTGCTGCGCGGCGTGTCTTTGTCGCTGGAGCGCGGCGAGACTTTGGCTCTGACTGGCGAGTCCGGTTCTGGAAAAAGCACGCTTCTGCATCTCATCGGCGGGCTGGATCGCGTGGACAGCGGTTCGATCACGGTTGCGGGCCGCGAGATCACCACGATGAGCGACACCGATCGCGCGGCTTTGCGGCGCAGCGATGTCGGCGTGATTTTCCAGCAGTTCAACCTGATCCCGTCACTGACCGTTGAGGCGAATATCGCCTTTCAGGCGCGTCTGGCTAAGGCGTTTGATGCCGACCATGCTGCGCGTTTGTCCAAGGCGTTAGGCCTGACCGAACATCTGGCCAAGTATCCCGAAGCCTTGTCCGGAGGTCAGCAGCAGCGCGTGGCGATTGCCCGGACGCTCACCGCACGCCCCAAGCTGGTCTTGGCGGATGAACCGACCGGCAATCTTGACGAGGCCACGGCATCGGAAGTCTTGGGCCAAATGCTGCGCCTTGTGCGCGAGACCGGTGCCGCACTTTTGATGGTGACCCATTCGAACAGCGTCGCCCGCAGGATGGAGCGGCATGTGAATCTCAGTCAGGGACACGTGGTGTGATCGCGACAGCTTTGACTGCGTTGTTGTCTCATTGGCGCTGCAACCGATTGCAGTTTTTTGCAATGATTGCAGGATTGGCGCTGGCCACGGCGCTTTGGTCCGGGGTTCAGGCCATCAACGCCGAGGCACGCGCCAGCTACGATGCCGCCGCCGCCACCTTGGGCGAAGGTCAGTTCGACCAGCTTCTGCCCCGCAGTGGAGAGAAGATCGACCAAGCCACCTATATCGCCTTACGCCGTGCCGGATGGCAGGTGTCACCTGTGCTTGAAGGTCGTGTGCGCACCGAAGAAGGCCGCGTGCGGGTGGTGGGCGTCGATCCGCTGACCGCGCCGGGCACGATTGCCCCGGTGGGGATGCAGGAAGACTCCAACCTCGACGATTTCCTGACCCGCGGTGTGCTGTTTGCAGCGCCCGATGTGGCAGCGGCTTTGAGCGGTGTGGTTGCGCAGCGGGTCATCACCGACCCATCCGTAGCGCCGGGTGTGGCGCTGACGGATATCGGCGTGGCGCAAACCCTGCTTGATGCCGACAACCAACTCAGCCGCCTCATCATCGCGCCCACGCAACCCTTGGGCCTGCCAGACATCGCCGCAGTAGCACCGGATTTGGTGCGCCAGCCCGCGCAGGACGCCGGTGCGGATCGGCTTACCGACAGCTTTCACCTCAATCTGACCGCCTTTGGTTTGCTGAGCTTCGCCGTTGGCATCTTTATCGTGCACGGCACAATCAGTCTTGCTTTCGAACAGCGGCGCAGCATGGTGCGCACTTTGCGTGCGTTGGGAGTACCTCTGACCACGTTGATCGGATTGATGATCTCGGAACTGGTTGTGTTTGCAGTGCTGGCAGGCGGGATCGGCGTAGCCTTGGGTTATGTCATCGCCGCAGTGCTTCTGCCCAATGTCGCAGCGACCCTGCAAGGGCTCTACGGTGCATCTGTCGCCGGCACGCTGCAATTGCGCCCTGAATGGTGGCTTTCGGGTATGGCTATCGCGGTTCTGGGCACCGGGTTCGCCGCTTCGGGCGCGTTGTGGAACATCGCGCAGATGCCGCTTCTGGCCAGCGCGCGCCCCCGCGCTTGGGCCGTGGCCTCGGGTGAGACCGCGCGTCGGCTGGGCGCTGTGGCTTTGGCGCTGTTGGTGATCGGGACTGGCATCGCGATCTGGGGGCAGGGGTTGACGCTGGCCTTTGCCCTTCTGGCCTGCCTGTTGATCGGCGCGGCGCTGATCCTGCCACTTCTCTTGCGCAGTGCGGTTATGCTGGCTGACGGTCAGGCGCGCTCTGCGATGTGGCAGTGGTTCTGGGCAGACACCCGCCAACAAGTGCCCGGGATGAGCCTTGCATTGATGGCATTGTTGCTGGCGACGGCGGCGAATGTCGGTGTCTCGACCATGGTGTCGAGCTTTCGTGTGACCTTTGTTGATTTCCTTGACCAGCGGCTGGCGCCTGAGCTGTTCATTCGCATCGAAGACCCGGCACAAAGCTTTTATCTGGAAGCGATCCTTTTGTCAGAGGCGCAGGAAGTCTTGCCGCTTTTGTCGGTCGAGACTGAAATCGCCGGGGGGCCCACTGACTTGTTCGGCGTGCGCGTCGGCCCCACCTACCGCGAGAACTGGTTGTTCCTCGACGAGGCTGAGGATGTTTGGGATCGTGTCGAAACCGGCAACGCGGTGGTGGTGAGCGAACAGCTGGCCCGTCGCGCCGGGATTTGGACAGATGATCTGGTGACCGTTGCGCCGGGTCTGAGCCTGCCCATCGCGGCCATCGTGGCTGATTACGGCAATCCTTTGGGACAGGCGTTGATCTCAGAGCCGCTGTTTCGCAATCTCTACCCGGATATGCAGCCGCTTTCTTTCGGGGTGCGGTCAAATGATCCAACCGCTCTACGCAATGTGCTGACCGAGGAACACGGCATTCCCGAAAGCGCGATCACGGACCAGTCGCGGATCAAGGCGTTCTCTTTGGGCGTGTTTGAGCGCACCTTCACTGTCACGGGGGCGTTGAACATACTGACGCTGGCTGTGGCCGCCTTTGCCATTTTGATGAGCCTGCTGACCCTCGCGTCAATCCGTGTGCCGCAACTGGCCCCGGCATGGGCATTGGGGCTGACAAGGCGCAGGCTGGGGCAGTTGGAGTTGCTGCGCGCGGTAGTGTTGGCGATGGTGACAACTGTTCTGGCAATCCCGCTGGGTCTGATGCTGGCTTGGGTGCTGTTGTCTTACGTGAATGTCGAGGCGTTTGGCTGGAAACTGCCGCTTTACCTGTTCCCCGGCCATTACGCAGTGCTCACACTCTTTGCTCTGCTCGCCGCTGCGCTGGCCGCCCTCTGGCCTGCGATCCGTCTGGCTCGAACGCCGCCGTCTGACTTGCTCAAGGTGTTCGCCAATGATCGGTAGGGCGTTTCTTTTGATCCTATGGCTGCCCGTTCAGGCGATGGCACAGGGATTTGCAGGGCTCGGCACCGATGCCGAGGGCTTTGCGGTGCCGACGCCAAACTCGGTATTCGATTTCCCGCAGGACCACGGCGCGCATCCCGACTACCGGATCGAATGGTGGTACCTGACCGCCAACCTAACGGGGCCGGACGGTACGGCGTACGGTGTGCAATGGACGCTCTTTCGGTCTGCGCTTGCCCCCGAAACCCGCGAAGGCTGGTCTGATCCGCAGGTCTGGTTCGCCCATGCCGCTGTGACCACACCCGATACGCACCTCGTTGCCGAACGCATCGCACGGGGCGGGATTGGTCAGGCCGGGGTCAAGGTGCAACCCTTTGAGGCCTGGATCGACGATTGGCGCATGGCGGGGCCGTCCTTTGACGACCTGACCCTCACCGCGCGGGGGGACGCGTTTGCCTACGACTTGGGGCTTACGGCCAATGGCCCGCTGATCTTTCATGGTGACAAGGGATTTTCCGTGAAGTCCGCACAGGGACAGGCCAGCTACTATTATTCGCAACCCTTCTACGAGGTTTCGGGCACGCTGACTCTGCCGCAAGGCGATGTGCCTGTCACCGGTGCGGCGTGGCTTGACCGGGAATGGTCGTCCCAGCCCTTGGCAGATAGCCAATCCGGCTGGGATTGGTTTTCGCTGTCCTTCGCGACGGGCGACAAACTAATGGGCTTTTTGCTGCGCGAGGATGATGGCGCATCCTTTTCCTCGGCCACGTGGATTGCAGCGGATGGGATCACCACATCCTATGCAGATGGCGCCTTTGCAGCCCAGCCGCTTGATTGGTCCGAAGTTTCGGGACGCGACGTGCCGACCCGGTGGGCGGTGCAATTGCCGGACAAAGGCGTTGACGTAACGGTAACCGCACTCAACTCCAATGCCTGGATGGCGCTGTCGATCCCGTATTGGGAAGGGCCGGTGACGGTCGAAGGATCACATACCGGTCGCGGCTATCTGGAGATGACAGGCTATGAGTGACCCACACGACCTTGTTGCCTTTCTGGACCTCGGCTGGCAGCGGCTGACGCGCGGGGTGGCAGACCGGCGCGCCGCTGCGCGGCACCCGGTCTTTGCCACCGTGTCTCCCGATGGCGCACCCGAAGCGCGTACGGTCGTCCTTCGAGGAGCCAACCGCCACGATGGCACGGTTGAGGTTCATACCGATGGTGGGTCTGACAAGGTCACATCCCTGCGGTCTAATTCGCGGGCGCAATTGATGGTCTGGGATGACAGGGCCAAGCTGCAAATCCGGTTGTCCACACGCGTCACGATCTTGCAAGGCGGGGATGTCGCCGACCGCTGGCAGAACGTGCCAGACGGATCGCGCATGGCTTACGGTGCATCCCCGGCCCCGGGCACACCGATTCCTAACGCACATGCCTATGCCAAACTGGCAAGCTTCGACTGGTTCACGGTACTGACCTGCCGAATCGAATCGATTGAGCTCATGCAGTTGATCGACCCGCACAGACGCGCTGTTTTTATGGCGAATGACGACTGGATCGGAGAGTGGCGGGTTCCCTGATCTCTGCTTTCCTGCGTTCAAGGTGGCTCATGTTCACAATTCTGGCAATTTTGTCTTGCTTTGAAGTCTTTCTTGAGTAGTGTCTCCGCTACCGACGAAAGTCGCAGCAGTTACACAGCCGATTGCGCCCGAAAGTGGCAGCGATTGGACAGAATGGGACGGCAGGGGAGAGCCGTCCCATTTTTTTATCCGCAAACTTATCCACATTTACCGATCTGGGTTGTTAGCCCGCCAGAGGATCCACGCATCGGGTGTATCCAGATCGGTCAGGGCATGTTCGCCGGGCAGGGCTATTCGAATCAAACGGTGCCGGTTGGCCTTTAGAATCGTCCGCGCGCCTGCGTCGCCGGTCAGCAATTTGAACTCGGACATCAGGTCGGCTGGGAAAATCACCGGGTGGCCGGGCGTGCCATCTGCCCCGGTGGCCTGTACCAGAAATTCGCCACTGGCATCCTCGAAGGCCTGGATGACTTGGCGCAGGTCATCTTCCGTCAGGTCCGGCATGTCTGCGGGCAGGACCAAAACCCCCTCGGCATTGTCTGGCACCGCTGCTGTGGCATGACGCAATGAGGCGGACATTCCGTCGGCTGCATCGGGCACCGGGATCTGCCGTACTGCCAAGCCTTCCAACACCTCGGCACGGTGATGGGAGTCAGAGGGCAGGGTGACGATCACATCGTCGCTGACTGCCAAAGCACGCGCGGCCACTCCGCGCAAAAGGGCCACCCCGTCCACAGGTTCAAGCAGCTTGTCTCGGTCGCCCATCCGGCGGCTGGCTCCGGCGGCGGGAATCACGAATGTTATATGGGTCATGCCCCCAGTCTAACCGCGCATCTGTTCCTCGTCAGCGTCGTAGAGCGGTTTGGTGATGAGCGTGGCGTCACACATCTCGCCAAGGATTTCGATCTGCGCCGTTTGCCCTTCGGTCGCGTGACTGCGCGGGATCAGGCCAAGTGCGATGGATTTTCCCGCATGGTGCGAATGGCCGCCCGAGGTGCAGAACCCTTGGACCGTGCCGTCGATCCAGATCGGCTCATAGGCGTTCACATCGGCGTCGGTCACCGCCACCTCGAACGCGCAAAGTTCCCGGTCGGGCGGGGTGGCGCGTTCTGCTTCAGCCGCCGCGCGCCCGATGAAATCAGAGTTCTTTGACCATGCAATAAAGCGGTCCATCCCGGTTTCGGCTGGCGTGTAGTCGGGCGAAAACTCCGACAGCCACGACCCAAAGAACTTGTCGAGCCGCAGCGACATCATCGCGCGCATCCCGAACGGTGTGATCCCCATAGGTTGGCCTGTTTGCCACAGGACATCCCACAGCGCACGTTGTTCCATCGCGTCCACATAAATCTCGTATCCCAGACCGCCTGTATAGCTGACCCGTTGCACGATGGCGGTGGACAGGCCGATGGTGAGGTGCCGCACGTCGAGAAAGCGCATGTCCTTCACGTCTTCGCGGGCGACGGCCTGCAGCAGGTCGCGGGCACGGGGACCTGCGATCTGAAATCCGGTGCGCCGGTCCGAGACATTGTCGAGCGTCACATCGCCGTCGGAATCAAGGGGCGGGTTCGCCTGGAACCAACGCATGTGGTAGGCCTGTGCGCCGTAGCTTGCGGTGAGTTGGAAATGCGTCTCTGACAGGCAGGAGATGGTGAAATCCCCGATCAGACGGCCTTTGTGGGACAGCATCGGTGAGAGCGACAACCGCCCCAGTTGCGGCACTCGTCCCGCCATGATCCGATCAAGCCATGCGCGCGCGCCGGGGCCTTGCACATCGTATTTGCCGAAGTTCTGAACCTCATTAATTCCAACGGCTTCACGGACGGCCTTCACCTCGCGCGCGGTGGCGTCCCACGCGTTGGAGCGGCGGAAACTCGGGGTTTCAAACCGCGGCTCGTCAGGGGCGGCAAAGTAGTTCACTACCTCCAACCCATACTGCGCACCCCAGACCGCGCCCATGCTGTCGAACACATCATACATCGGTGTCATGCGCAGGGGCCGCGCGGCGGGCAGTTCCTCGTTCGGGTAGCTGACAGAAAAGCGTTTCTGATAGTTCTCGATCACCTTGGGCAGGGTGTAGCCGGGCGTGATCCAACGACCAACGCGGGCAACGTCCATCGCGGACACGTCGCGTTCGCATTCGCCTTCGGTCATCCATTGCGCCAGCATAAGACCGACGCCGCCGCCTTGGCTGAATCCGGCCATGACGCCACAGGCTGACCAATAGTTGCGCAAGCCGGGCACAGGGCCGACCAGCGGGTTGCCGTCGGGTGCAAAGGTGAACGGCCCGTGGATCACCGATTTCACGCCCGCGCGTTCCAGCACTGGAAAGCGTTTGTAGGCAAAGGCAATGCTGTCCTCGATCTTGTCAAAGTCATCAGGCAGCAGTTCGTGCCCAAAGGTCCAGGGCGTGCCACTCACCGCCCAAGGGCGGCAGGGCTGTTCGTAGAACCCGATGCACAGCCCGCGCCCCTCTTGCCGCAGATAGGACTCGCCCGCCGGGTCCATGACATGCGGATGTTCGCTGTCGCGCTCATAGATTTCGGCGATCTCATCCGTGACGATATACTGATGCTCCATCGGATGCAGCGGCAGGTAGACGCCCGCCATCGCGCCCACTTCGCGCGCCCAAAGACCACCGGCATTGACCACATGTTCGGCACGGATCGTGCCCTTGTCGGTCACCACATCCCACGTGCCATCTGCCCGCTGGTTGGTTTCCTTTACCATGACATGGGTTTCGATCGTCGCCCCGCCCATCCGCGCGGCCTTGGCATAGGCGTGGGTTGTGCCCGACGGATCCAGATGCCCGTCCAGCGGATCGTACAAAGCGCCAAGGATACCATCCAGATTGGTGATCGGCGCGATTTTGGCAATTTCCTCGGGGCCGACGATCTGCGTGTCCAGCCCCATGTAGCGATGCTTGGCCCGCTCTGCGAGCAGCATGTCGAACCGGTCGCGGTTGTCGGCCAGCGTGATGCCGCCCACATGGTGTAGCCCGCAGGACATGCCCGTTATCTCTTCGAGTTCCTTGTAAAGCCGGATCGTGTAGCCCTGCAGGGCGGCCATGTTGGTGTCGCCGTTCAGCGTGTGGAACCCGCCTGCCGCATGCCATGTCGATCCGCTTGTCAGTTCCGAGCGTTCCACCAGCATCACGTCCGACCAGCCCAGCTTGGTCAGGTGATAAAGCACTGAAACCCCAACGACCCCGCCGCCGATCACCACCACACGCGCCTGCGTTTTCATCGACTCAATCCTCTTGATCCGCTTTTCGCCGAGAATGAAGTGCGCGGGGTATAGGTCCAGCCCGAAAGCGACATATCCTGTCGTTCTTCTGGGTCTTTCTATGTCAGTCGGCACACCATGCTTGGGCTTGCATCGTTTTCTCGCGCAGCCACAAAACATCGAAACCCGCAATCACGCGGTAGCCGCGATCAAACAACGACCGCGCTTGCGTTTCGTTCAGTGCGGCGTTTCCCAGAGGAATATTGGCGGCCTTGGCGGCCGCTTCGACCTTACCCATTGCGGCAAGAAGATCGGGATGATCGAACTGGCCCATGAGACCCAGATCGGTGGACAGATCGAACATTGCAGGCACAAGCAGGTCGATCCCTTCGACTGCGCAAATCTCGTCGATATTGGCCACCGCGTCGGCAGTTTCGACCAACAGGCAACAGGTCAGATTGTCTTCCATCTTGGCCGGGTATTCGGTCAGTGCCGTGCCCCAGCGCGATTGGGCGATGAACGGGCCAAACCCGCGATTGCCGTTGGGCGGATAGCGCATGGAGGCCACCGCACGCCGCGCGTCCTCGGCTGTTCGGATCAGCGGAAAGACGATGCCTTCCGCGCCAAGGTCCAGCACGCGCTTGACCAACCGCGCGTCGGCTTCGGCAATGCGCACCAAAGGCGCACAATTGGTGCCTGCAGTCGCGGCGATCATGGCATGGGCCTCAGTATAGCCGATGGCCCCATGTTCCATGTCGATGATCACGGAATCCGCACCAGCTGCCGCCAAGGCTTGGGTGACCGTGGCAGATGGGATTGTGCAGATGTGCATCGTCATCCGATCAGTGCTGTGATGCAGGCGGTGTTTCATATGTGCCATCATGCGGCTCCCGTGCGTTCGCTATGGCGTCAGCCTAACAACAAAAAGTCGGGTGCATAGAAAAACCGTCACACGCAGGGTTTGTGCGGAACCGACACGTGATGTCGTCTTAAGACTATCTGGTCGGGGGCGCGTCGTGGTTACTTTCGGGGAAGTCTGTCGAAAGGAAGCCGCCATGCGCACCCATGCCCAAGCCGTTGTCATCGGAGGCGGAGTCATTGGCTGTTCGATTTTATACCATTTGGTAAAATTGGGCTGGACCGATGTTGTCCTTCTGGAGCGGGACGAGCTGACCAGCGGCTCTACATGGCACGCGGCGGCGAATATCCACGGGCTGCACGACAGCACGAACATCAGCCGGATTCAGCATTACACGATGAACCTCTACAACCAGCTCGAGGCCGAGACCGGCCAAAGCTGCGGTGTGTTCCAGCCTGGATCGCTTTACCTTGCCCAGACCGAAGCGCGCGAACACCAACTGCGCCTGCAAGCAGCCAAGGCGAAACTCTACGGTATGAATTTCCACGAGGTGAGCCGAACTGAGGCCGAGGCGTTACACCCCCTGGTCAATTTCGATGGCATCCGGTGCATCATGTACGAACCCGACGGCGGCAATGTGGACCCGTCGGGTGTGACCGCCGCCTATGCCGCAGGAGCGCGCCAGAAAGGCGCAGAGATCCATCGCTTTACTCCGGTCACAGCAACCGACCAGCAATCCGACGGCACATGGATCGTCCGTACGCCCAAGGGCGATATCCGTACGGACTGGGTGATCAACGCCGCTGGTCTCTGGGGCCGCGAGGTGGCCGCACTTGCGGGGATCAAACTGCCGCTGTTGCCCACCGAGCACCAGTACTTCGTCACCGAAGCCATCGTCGAGATCGAAGCGATGGACCGACGTCTGCCCTCCGTTGCGGACCGGGACGGCGAATACTACCTGCGGCAAGAGGGCAAGGGCTTGCTGGTCGGGGCCTACGAGAAAGACGTGCGCTTCTGGGCCGAAGACGGCACGCCGCAAGGCTTCGGCCACGAACTGTTCGCCGATGATCTGGAACGGATCGAAGACAACATGATGCGCGCCATCGACCGGGTGCCTGTCGTGGGCAGCGCCGGGATCAAACGTGTGATCAATGGCCCGATGATCTGGTCGCCGGACAGCAATGTGCTGCTGGGCCCGGTGCCCGAGAAACCGGGCTATTTCTGCTGCAACGGCATCATCCCCGGCTTTTCGCAATCCGGCGGCATGGGCCTGATGGTGGCGCAATGGATCATAGAAGGTGAGATGCAGTACGACATGTTCGCCTGGGACGTGGCGCGGTTCGGCGATTGGGCGGATGCCAAATTCACCAAGGCGCGCGTGGGCGATCAATACGCGCACCGCTTCAAAATCCATTTCCCCGGCGAAGAACGCGAAGCCGGACGCCCGGTGCGCACACGCCCTGTCTATAATGTGCAGCGCGAGATGGGGGCGGTCTTTGGATTGAATTACGGCTGGGAACATCCGCTTTACTATTCAAAGGACGTGCCCGATAGCGCGGGCTTCACGCGTCAGCCGTGGTGGGACGTGGTGGGCCATGAGGCGCGCACCCTGCGCGACGCTGCCGGGATCATCGACATCTCCAACTTCGCCAAATACCGCGTCACGGGGCCGGGGGCCGAAGATTGGCTGAATGCAGTCTTCGCCAACCACATGCCACAAGAGGTTGGCCGGTCGTGCCTCACTCCGTTGATCGGCAAGCGCGGCGGGATCGCGGGGGATGCGACGGTTACAAGGTTGGCTGAAGACGAGTTCTGGATTGTCAGCTCTGGCATGGCCGAACGCTATCAAAAACGCTTCTATGACGCGGTGCTGCTGCCTGCCGAAACCACATTCGAAAGCCTGACCACCACCTGGTGCGGGTTCAACGTGGCGGGGCCGAAGTCTCGCGTCCTGCTTCAGCGCCTGACCAACACGTCGCTTGATACCGAAAACTGGCCCTTCATGCGGTCAAAGCGGATCGAGATCGCCGGAGTTGAGGTCATGGCTTTGCGGGTGTCCTTTACCGGCGATCTGGGGTGGGAACTGCACTGCCGCTCTGAAGATCAGGTCACGCTCTATGCCGCGCTTCTAGAGGCGGGACAAAAGGTGGGCGCGATCCCCGTTGGGAGCCGGGCGCTGTTGAGCCTTCGACTGGAAAAAGGGTATGGGTCCTGGGGCCGCGAATACAGCCCTGAATACTGGCCACAGGAATGCGGGCTGGACCGGTTGTGCCGATCCGACAAGTCCTACCTGAACCGCGATGCGGCGCTAGCGAACATGACCAAACCCGCGCGGGAACAGATGGTGCTTCTGGCTTTGAACGCCGAGGACACTGATGAGTCCAACGCGGACGCAACAGGAGGTGAGCCGATATTCAAAGATGGGCTGGGCATCGGTCGCGTGAGTTCAGGCGCCTATGGCTACCATGTGGGCCAGTCACTTGCGATTGCCTATGTCAAGAACGCCACTGTGGGCGACACAGTCGAGGTGATGGTTCTGGGCCGTCCACATCGCGCAATCATCCTCGATCAACCTCCATTTGATCCGGAGGGAACGCGGCTTCGCGCCTGAGCTTTCTTAGGTGTCGAATGCCTTGGCGGTATTGGGGGTGCGATCCATCGGGCTTGCGCCAATGGCGAACGAATGGACGACCGCCAACCGTTTCCGTCAACGGAAACGCCAAAACGCCAAAACGCGTGGACGCGTTTTGGCGCGCTCTTTTCACTCCATCGCCAATGGCCGGATCTTGAGAGCTGTGATGCGGTTGTTCTCGCGGGCGACCACTTCGAAACGGAATCCGTGGAAGCTAAAACATTGGCCGATCGTTGGAATCATCTGGGCTTCGTGGATCACCAGACCGGCCACCGTATTCGCCTCGTCATCGGGTAGCGTCCAGTCCAGCTGTCGGTTCACATCCCGGATCGTCATGGCCCCGTCGATCCAGTAATTGCCATCGTCATCAGCCTTGACCGGATGGTCGCCGTCCGGGTCGAATTCGTCTGTGATTTCACCCACGATTTCTTCAAGGATGTCTTCGAGGGTGATCAGGCCCTGAAGGGCGCCGTATTCGTCCACAACAAGCGCAAAATGGGTCCTGCGGCGCAGGAACTGGCGCATCTGATCGTCAAGCGATGTGCTTTCTGGGATGAAGTACGGCTTCATCGCGACATCGGCGAATTTGAAGCTGCTCATCGCTTCTGCGGGTTTGTCGCTTTCCTGCATGAACAGGTACATCGCGCGGAACAGGTCCTTGGCGTGAACGACGCCAATGATGTTTTCAGGATCGCCGCGGAAGACCGGCAAGCGCGTGTGGTTCGATTCCAGACACTGACGCAGGATGTCCTGAGGATCATTGTCGGCGTCGATCATCTCGATTCCCGAACGGTGGAGCATGATCTCTTCCACGGTGCGTTCGCTCAGGTCGAGCGCACCCAGAATACGGTCGCGGTCTTCCTTTTCGACCACGCCTTCGGAATGGCCCAGTTGCAAAGCACCCGCGATTTCTTCGCGCACGGCAAGAATATGGCTGTCCGGGTCGGTTTTGACGCCGAATATGCTGAGCACACCGCGCACAAGTACCCGAACCGCGCTGACGATGGGGGAAAACACCGTGATCACCAGCTGGATCACCGGCGAAACGCGGCTGGCGGCCGTTTCGGGATTGGTGATGGCATAGGTCTTGGGCAGCACTTCGGCAAAGACCAGAACCAGCACGGTCATCACCAGCGTGGCCAAAGCCACACCGGATTCGCCGAAAAGTCGCGTGAACAGGGCCGTCGCAAGCGATGTGGCGAGGATATTGACGAGGTTGTTGCCCAGAAGGACCGAACCGATCAGACGTTCATTGTCTTCGGTGATCAGAAGCGCGCGGTCCGCCCCTTTGGAGCCCTTGTCTGACATCGAGCGCAATTTGCCGCGCGAGGCGGCGGTCAGCGCGGTTTCAGAGCCACTGAAAAAGGCGGACAGCACCAGAAGGCCAAGGATGGCTGCCGACGTGATCCAGAAAGCGGCGTCTGCCGCGGGGAGTGCGGGTTCCATGTGATCCAACGTTTTGAAAACTTGAGTGGGTTATGGGGTCAGTGCCGCTGGCGTTCAAGAGCCACGGTTCAGTCGCGGGCCAATGGGTGGTGATCCAGCACCAGCTCCTTGAGCCGTTCTTCAAGAACGTGTGTGTAAATCTCGGTGGTGGAGACATCCGCATGTCCCAGAAAGGTCTGGATCGAGCGCAGGTCGGCGCCGTTGGCCAGAAGATGGGTCGCGAAGGCGTGGCGCAGCGTGTGTGGCGTCACCTTGGAGGGAGAGACCCCGCCTTCGACGGCCAAATCTTTGATCAGCACGTAAAACGCGTGGCGCGTCAGGTGGCCGGATTTGCCGCGTGATGGGAAGAGAAAGGTCGAGGTCGGTTTGCCTTCGGCGCGGGCTGTATCTTCCATCGCTTCACGGGTCTTCAGCCAGTCGCGCAGGGCAGCGCGGGCCGGGGGGGACAGCGGCACCATCCGTTCCTTGCCGCCCTTGCCACGTATCAGCAGCATTCTTGGGTCGCCTTTTGCAGACGACAACGGCAGAGAGACCAATTCAGTCACCCGCATGCCAGTCGCGTAGAGCAATTGCATAAGGCATGTGTTGCGCTCGCGTTCGGCTGGGTTGCGGCCATGAGCGGCGGCTGCGTTGAGAAGGCGGTCGACTTCTTCGGTGGACAGCGTCTTGGGCAGGCGTTTGTCGCGGCCCGGTCCACTGATCTGCACTGCAGGGTTGTCCTCGCGAAAGCCTTCTTCGAAACAGAACCGGTAGAGTTGTTTGATCGCAGAGAGGCGCCGCGCACGAGTCGATTTCGCCAAACCCTGCGCGTCACAGTAGATCAGGTAGCCTTCTACATCCGGCTTCTGGGCGGTGTTGAGGGATGTCCCCCTCTGCGCCAACCAGTCGGTGAAATCAGCAAGGTCGCGGGCATAGGCGAGTTGGGTGTTTGTTGCGGCACCGCGTTCGGCAGCTTGCGCATCCAGAAAGGCGGCAATCCAGTGGCGGTCGCTCATCGCCGTGCGCCTTCCATATCCAGGATGGCAAGCTGCAAAGCAGCCCGGCGGGCGGTGTCTTCCAGACCAAAGGCACGCAAGACGCGGAGCGCGTCGGTCAGGTCTGCGTCATCACCGGCGGCCCCGCTTTCGAACAGTTGGATGGCGTGCAGCAGCGCTTCGCCGAGCCGGTTTTCTGCAGGCAGTCCGGCCAGCATGGCAGGGGCTTGTGGTGACGCTGTCCATGCGGCGGCCAAGGCTGATGCATGGGGCAGACCGGCAGGAATGCTGCCCTGTGGGGTGCCGGTTGCCAACGATCCAAGAAACGCCAGCCGCGCATTCGGACTGTTTGCAAGCTTCTGTCCCACCGTCTCATAGCTGTCGGTCAGAAGCCCGGCGGTCGTTGCGATATCCTGCGCTCTTTGGCCCAAGGGGATGTCCTGCAGTTGCGCGGCAAAGAGGTGCGAGAAGGGCACCAGCAGACCAGCGGCGCGCATCTGCGGCCAGACCTGTTCCAGCGCGGTAGATATGGCTGGAGCATTCCCCGAGCCAAGCGCGGTTTCGAGCTTCTGCAAGGCGGCGACACGGTCCCAGATGCCGCCCGATGCGGCCGGTTTCTGGGCGGTGTAGACACCAAGTAGCTGATTGGCGTCGATTGCGCCCACGCGGGCCAGCCGTTCGGCGGCCTGAAGCTGCGCGCGCCACCCGGCATCGCCCGAGAGTTCGACCACGGCAAAGGGCAGTGGCAGCGGGGTTGTGGGCAGCGCCTCGCCGATGGCTTCGAAAAGACGAAATTGCAGTGGCGTCGGGCGCACTGGAGGCTGCATCGGGGCCACGTCTTCGCTGTATTCCGGATCCAGAAACCGCAGCAGCAGTTCCGTATCAAGGTCAGATAGCTGGCCTAAGGCGACACCGGTCTGGTAAATCGTCATCGCGTGCGGGTAGTCACCGCTTCGGGTAGCACACCAGATGCGCGTGGGCAGGTCCGTGGTTAGGTTGGGCATATCGCCCAGAAGGGCGCACAGCGCCTCGTCAGATGCGGTCAGAAGCGCCAGATCGAAAGCGAGATCAAAGAGCTGGGGCGTCAATGTGCCGATGCGCTCCATCAAGGCTTCTGCCGGGGCGACAAGGCCATGCTGGTGCAGAAGGTTGACCCGTGCGTGCAGCAGCGCGTCGCCCGTGGCACTTGAAGGGGGATCGGCTTCGGCCAGCATCAGGATGTGCAGCAGACCGGTGAGCGCGGGAACTGAAGGACGACGGGTCTGCAACCGGTCGAGTGTTGTGATGATTGTGGCCTCGTCGCTGCCACGCCACAGGTTTGGCGGCAAACCGGTCACCGAACTTGGCAGCAACCCAACGCCACTGATGCCGGGCGCGTCCAGCGGCTGCACGTCGATATCGGGCACTGCCGCGCTTTGGGCCACAGGGTTTTGATCCGGAAGCACCACAAGCGGAGGCGCAATGCGCTGCACCGTCAACCAGTCGATCGCGGACAGCGGTTGGTCCTGCTGCTGGTCCTGAGCAAACACGGGCCAGGCGGTGCTGGCCAGAATCAAGAGGATCGACTTAATTCGCATCCAGCGTCACGGGTTGTCTGACTTCCGTTTGCGGCGGCGAGAAATCCGCGCCGAAATACGGCCCCACATAGGCATATGCCACAAGCGCCAAAGCGCCGAGGATGCCCAGATAGATCAGCCATTTGATGATGCGCCCCATGTAGACCCTTGCCCTGCCTCGTTGATTTTTTCCAAGTTATAACTGGCATTCCACCCAAGATCACGTCATTCAACGGCGGATGTCAAAAAATTGGCGGCACTTGGCCGAGATACAAGGGGTCACTCGGGGGCAATGCAGGCAAGACTAAAGAAAACTGTGGTTCTTGTTGGCATGATGGGAGCGGGGAAAACAGCTGTCGGCAAGGCGGTCGCCGCTATGTTGCACGCACCTTTTCTTGATTCGGATGCCGAAATCGAAAAAGCGGCCAATATGACCATCCCCGAGATTTTCGAACGTGATGGAGAGCCGTTCTTTCGCATCAAAGAGCGTCAGATCATTTCGCGCCTGCTTGAACGGGAAAAGGGCGTGTTGTCGACCGGAGGCGGGGCATACATGGCCCCCGAGAACCGCGAGATAATCTCGAAGGAGGGGGTTGCGGTATGGCTGAACGCCGATCTGGATCTTCTATGGCACCGGGTACGCCACAAGGACACGCGACCGTTGTTGCGGGTGCCGGATCCTCTTGGCGCGCTGACCCGACTTTATAACGAACGCGTGCCGATCTACGCCAAGGCGGATCTGAGCGTTGTGTCCGAACCGGGGCTGTCGATTGATGAGATGGCAAAACGGGTGATCGAGGCGCTGAAGACGCGCCCGGATGTATTGGAGGTGCAGGCATGATCGAAACCGTACACGTTCCTTTGGACGGTCGTGCTTATGACGTGCGCATTGGCTCTGACTTGCTTGCCCGTGCCGGGGTCGAGATCTCGCCGCTGCTGAAACGTCCACGTGTAGCAATCGTGACCGATGCGCATGTCGCTCCGTTGCATCTTGCCGCGCTTGAGGCGGCACTGACCGCGGAGGGTATTGCTTCGGTCAGTCTGACGCTTCCTGCAGGGGAAAGCACAAAGGGCTGGCCGCAGTTCGAACGATGCGTGGAATGGCTGCTGGAACAGAAAATCGAACGCCGCGATGTTGTCATTGCCCTCGGGGGTGGTGTGATTGGTGATTTGGTCGGCTTCGCCGCTGCAGTGCTGCGCCGTGGGGTTCGGTTTGTGCAGATTCCCACATCGTTGCTGGCGCAGGTGGATAGCTCTGTCGGCGGCAAGACGGGGATCAACGCGCCTCAAGGCAAAAACCTGATCGGGGCGTTTCACCAACCCGCGCTGGTGCTGGCGGATATTTCGGTTCTTCAGACATTGCCCACGCGCGATTTTCTGGCGGGCTATGGCGAGGTGGTCAAATACGGCCTTCTGGGCGATGCCGCGTTTTTCGACTGGCAAGACCAGAACGCCGCCCGCATCACCGCGCGCGATCCCGATGCGCTGGCCTATGCCGTCAAACGGTCGGTTGAGATGAAGGCTGAGATCGTTGTACGAGATGAGACCGAACAGGGCGACCGCGCGCTGTTGAACCTCGGGCACACGTTCTGTCATGCGTTCGAAGCAGCCACCGGGTATTCCGAGCGTTTGCTGCACGGAGAAGGCGTGGCCATTGGCTGTGCTTTGGCGTTTGAGCTGTCGTCGCGTCTGGGCCTGTGTTCCCAAGAAGAGCCGAGCCGTGTGCGCGAAATGCTCAGCAGCATGGGAATGAAGGTCACGCTCGCCGATATCGACGGTGACCTGCCGGATGCTCACGCGCTGCTTGACCTTATGGGGCAGGACAAAAAGGTGATCGACGGGCAATTGCGCTTTATCCTGGCGCGCGGCATTGGCGACGCTTTCGTCACCTCGGATGTTCCGTCGGATACGGTGCTGGCGCTGTTGCAGGATGCCTTGTCCGAGCGATAAAAAAGCGCCCCTTGGGGCGCTTTCTTGTCAGAACGGGATTTCGTCGTCGATATCGCGGGCTGGGGCACGGGCGGGGCCACCGCCACCACCTCCGCCGCTGGAGCCGCCATAATCGTTGCCGCCATAGCCGCCGCCGTAATCTCCACCATAATCGCCACCGCTGCTGCCGCCGCCATAGACACCGCCGCCGCCGCCGCCATCGCGGCTGTCAAGCAATGTCAGCTCACCGCGATACGGGCGCAGCACGACTTCTGTCGTGTAGCGATCCTGACCGGACTGGTCCTGCCATTTGCGGGTTTCCAATTGGCCTTCGATGTAAACCTTGGAGCCCTTCTTGAGGTATTGTTCTGCAATCCGCGCCAGCGGTTCGGAAAAAATTGCAACACTGTGCCATTCGGTCCGTTCCTTGCGTTCGCCCGTGTTGCGGTCTTTCCAGTTCTCGGACGTGGCAATCCGCAGGTTGCAGACTTTGCCGCCGTTCTGGAATGTCCGCACTTCCGGATCGCGGCCGAGATTGCCGACGATGATGACCTTGTTGACTGATCCGGCCATGTTTCCCCCATCTAGAATTCGAATCTGTGACGCCACGCGCCGTTTCCATGACCCTACACCAGCGCTCTGCCGGATTGCCATCCGCTATTGGCGCATGGCGTCGCTGTCACTCCATCAGCTTGTGGTTAACAAATGATGAGCAACCAAGGCTGGTGTGATCTGCGATTCCCGACTATACATCTGCAAAATCTCAATGTGGGACGTGAGCATTTATGCGAACAGCAAGACCGAGATTTATTGCGGTTGTGTGTGTGGCCGTAATGATGAGTGCAGGAGCCGCAAGCGCCGAGGTGCTGTCTTCAAAAAGCCGTGTGACGCTTTTTTCAAGCAAAACCAAAGTGTTGGATTCGCGGGCTGCCCAGCAATACAAAAGCTCGGTGCGTTTGCAGCCGCCCAAGGTCGTGACACCGACAAAATGGGGCGATGCCGGAGAAGACGGTCCGGTTCCGAAATATCGTGGTCGATATGTCGGGGAATACGCGGGCATGGCGCGCGATGCCGCCCGGCGGCACGGGATTCCGGAAGATTTGTTCCTGCGTCTTGTGCAACAGGAAAGCAATTTCAATCCAAACGCGCGGTCCCACAAGGGAGCGATCGGTCTGGCCCAGCTGATGCCCGGCACAGCACAAGACCTGCGCGTCAATCCTAACGACCCCGCCGAGAACCTCGATGGTGGTGCGCGCTATCTGAAAGAACAGTACCGCAAGTTCGGCCAATGGCCTTTGGCGCTTGCTGCCTACAATGCTGGACCCGGTGCAGTCGAAAAGCACAAGGGTATTCCGCCATTCCGCGAAACCCGGAACTACGTCAAAAAAATCTGGGGACGGTAAGTCTCGTCAATTCAGACACTTGACGCCGATTGTTTCGCAGCCGGGGAATTGCGGCAATCCGGCCCCGATTTTGGGTAAATCTTTTCCTCGTTGCGACCAAAACGGTTTCATTTCGGTCAAACTGCTGCCCCATTCAACCTCCAAAACAATGTCAGAAAACGTGGAACTGTACCCGGATCAGATACCGCTCGAAGGGCGGGCCAAGGCGGGGAGTATGGAGAGTAGCATGATTGAGTTCATCAACAGGTTTCAGTCGGACGAGTCGGGTGCGGTGACCGTCGATTGGGTGGTATTGACTGCTGCAGTCGTGGGCATGGCGATGTTGACCTATGTCGGTCTTGCCGACAACACACAGGCCGTGACCGATGCAACAGGCGCGGCCGTCCTGACCGCGCAGGATTTCCTGACCAACTGATCCAACAGCACAGACAGGCCAGCCCTGTTGGGCTGACCCAGTGTGTTGCACGACATTTTGACACGGTTCCGATCATACGGAACCACGAGGCAAGCTGGTCGGTTATTCAGCAGCGATCTGGATAACCGGCTCCATGCTCGCAAGGTCCGCATCGCTTAGGTGGCATTTCACCTGATGCCCATCCCCCAACTGGCGCAGGGGCGGGACTTCCCGTTCGCACAGACCATCTGCAACCTGTGATTTCCAGCGACACCGCGTTTGGAACGGGCAGCCGGGCGGTGGATTCATGGCCGAGGGAATGTCGCCTTCCAATACGATGTGCTTTTTCGTCACCCGCGTGTCTGCAATCGGCACTGCCGACAAAAGCGCCTCCGTATAGGGGTGATAGGGCGGCGCAAAGACCTGATCGGTCGTGCCCAGTTCCACCACATGGCCAAGATACATAACCATAACGCGATCAGACAGATAGCGCACGATGCTCAGGTCATGGCTGATGAACAGCAGCGTGGTTTTCTGTTCGCGCTGGATCTCCATGAGCAGGTCTGTGACCGCCGCCTGTACCGACACGTCCAGCGCCGAGACAGGCTCGTCCGCCACCACGATGCGCGCATTCCCGGCAAAGGCGCGGGCGATGCCGACACGTTGTTTCTGGCCGCCTGACAGTTGACGTGGCATCCGCTCGGCAAAGGCGCGGGGCAGCTTCACGAGGTCGAGAAGTTCCAGCATCCGCTCGCGCCGCTCGGCGTCGCTGTTGCCGATCCCGAACACCTCGAGCGCGCGGATGATCTGCCGTCCCACCGTCATCGACGGGTTCAGCGTATCGAACGGATTCTGGAACACCATCTGCACATCAGCGATGGTCTGGGTGTCGCGCTTTTCAATCGGGGTGGATTCGATGTTGCGATTGTCGAGCAGGATCTGTCCGTCCGTCGCAGTCTCGAGCCCCATCAGCACCTTGGCAAAGGTCGACTTGCCGCAACCTGATTCACCGACAATGGCCAATGTCTCGGACTCGCGCGCCTCGAAACTCAGGGTCTCGTTGGCCTTGACCACCTTGGTGTCGCCGCGTTTTCCGAAGAGTGCGTTGGCCGCCACCTCGTAATACTTCTTGAGGTTGTCCATCTTGAGAACAACCCGACCCGGTTCTGATTTCTGCGTCGTATCGCCCGCCACCATCGGCGCCTGCCAGTCGATCTCCTGGAACCGCAAACAGCGCGTTGCGTGACGCTCGTTGCCCGGAACATCGAACATCTTGATGTCGCCCGCATCGCAGCGGCCAGCCTCGAAGTAATCACACCGCGGCCCGAAATTACATCCATTGGGCCGCTCATGCGGCAGGGGAAAGTTACCGGGTATCGCGCGCAAGGGACGCGCGTTCTTGTCGGCGCCGGGCAGGGGAATCGACCGGAACAGCGCCTGCGTATAGGGGTGCTGCATCTCGTCGAACACATCCTTGATTGACCCACGCTCCACCGCTTCGCCGGAATACATCACGCAAAGCCGGTCGCAGGTCTCCAGCACCAGACCAAGGTTGTGGCTGATGAACAGCATCGACGTGCCGTATTTCTTGCCCAGCTCCTTGACCAATTCGACCACCGCCGCCTCAACCGTCACGTCGAGCGCGGTTGTCGGCTCGTCCAGGACCAGCAACGACGGCTCGGCCATCAGCGCCATGGCGATCACGATGCGCTGCTGTTGCCCGCCCGAAAGCTGATGCGGATAGGCATCCAGAATGCGCTTGGGGTCGGGCAGCTTTACATCGGTGACAACCTGCAGCGCGCGCGCGTAAGCCTCTTTCTCGGATGACCCACGATGGATCATTGGCACTTCCATCAACTGCCGTCCGATCTTCATCGCCGGGTTCAACGACGCCATCGGCTCCTGATAAATCATGGCAATCTCCGAGCCGCAGATCTTGCGCAGCTCGTCCTGGCTCATTGCGCTTAGATCGCGCCCCTTGAACTTAATCGACCCGCCGACGATGCGCCCGTTCTTGCCGAGATCCTGCATCACACCAAGTGCCACAGTGGATTTACCGCAGCCCGACTCGCCCACAAGGCCAACCGCTTCGCCCGGCATGACCCGTACGGAGAAATCCATCACCGCCGGGATTTCCCGCAACCGCGTGAAAAAGGAAATCGACAGGCTGTCTATCTCGAGAATGGGGCCGTCGTAGCTGTCTTTCATGTCTTCTCTCCCTGTCGGAGCTGGAGACTTGCGTCCCTCTTCATCTTGCCAAGTAAACTCCGGGGGTCTGGGGGCAGAGCCCCCAGTCCTCCTTTCATCAATCGCGCAAGCTTTCTTCTCTCAAACCATCGGCCAGCAAATTGAGCCCCAAAACCATGCTCAAAAGCGCAAAGGCGGGGACCATTGCCGGATGCAGGTATATCTGTAGCAACCGACGCCCGTCATTGATCGTGGTGCCCCAATCCGGGCTTTCCGGCGGCAGGCCCAGACCGAAGAACCCCAAAGTGCCCAAAAGGATCGTCGTGTAGCCGATCCGCAGGCAGAAATCGACGATCAACGGCCCGCGCGCATTGGGCAGGATCTCCCACAGCATGATGTACCATGGCCGTTCGCCGCGCGTCTGGGCGGCGGCCACGTAATCGCGGGTCTTGATGTCCATGGCCAAGCCCCGCACGATCCGGAAGACAGTGGGAGAGTTGACGAAGACCACCGACACAAACACCACAAGAATGCCGCCTTGCAGGTTGAACAAATCCACCGCATCCGGCAGCAGGGTCAGCGCTGTTCCCGGTTGCGAGATCAGCGAAAGGTACAGCCATCCCATCACTCCCAGAACGCAGATCAGCAGCGGCGTGCGGACCTTTGGTTGTGTGCGGTAGCGCGAGTTGAGCAGCACGCCGACAAAGATGATCGGGAAGATGAACAACACCATCGCCATGTAATTGGGGATGCCTGTGTCCACGATCTCGGGCGTGACCAGCAGGTAGAACAGCAGGATCACCGGGAAGGCAAGGATCAGGTTCGCCAGAAAACTGAGGAACGTATCGAGACGTCCACCATAGTAGCCCGCAGGCAGGCCCAGTGTGATCCCGACCATGAACGCAAAGACCGTGGCAAGGGGCGCGATCTGCACCACCACCCACGCGCCTTTGACCATGCGGCTGAACACGTCGCGAGCAAGATTGTCGCCACCGAACAGATAATAGGGATACTGGCCGTCCTCGACCCCCATAATCGCCGTTCCGGGGGGCTTGTTCTTCATGCTCGACACCTGCGACAGCGGATCATGGGTGATGATCAGGTCGAAAGCCCCGAAGATGCCGGTAAACACCCAGAACATCACCAGCGCAAAGCCGATCATGCCGATGGTGCTGTCGAAAAGCTTGCCATAAAGGCCCAGTCGCCGCTTGTAGACAAACGAGAGGGTGAAGAGTGAGATCAGCGAAACCCAGACGGGCATGAACTGAATGAGGACGCGAGTGGTGATTTCAAACCAGTTGAGCGGTTCCATTTTGCTATTCCTTCCGCTCAGGACACGCTGATGCGCGGGTTTAGATACACGTAGCCGATGTCCGAAATGAGCTGAGTGATCAGCACCACGAAGACCGATACGACCGAAACACCCAGCAGCAATTCGATGTCATTGTTCCCGGCCGCCTGTACCAGCGTCCAGCCGAAGCCCTTGTAGTTGAACAGGGTCTCGACGATCACCACGCCATTCAGCAGCCACGGGAATTGCAGCATGATCACCGTGAACGGCGCGATCAGCGCGTTCCGCAAAGCGTGTTTGAGAACGATGTTCGGGAAGCTGACACCCTTCAAGCGGGCGGTGCGGATGTATTGCGCCGTCATCACCTCGGCCATCGACGCGCGGGTCATACGGGCGATATAGCCCATGCCGTAAAGCGCGATGGTCATGACGGGCAGGGTAAAGTTTTCAAAGGTCGCGTTCTCCATCGCGCTGGTGGCCGACCCATTGAACCATCGCAAGCCGAACGCGGTCGAGGCAAAGACAGCGATGAATACGACGCCAGAGACATATTCGGGTGTGGCCGTCGTGATGATCGATACAGTGGAGAGCGACCGATCCGTGCGGCTGCCTTCGCGCATGCCGGCCAGCACGCCAATGATCAGTGCGCCGGGCACCATGACCATCATTACCCAGAACATCAGCTTGCCGGTCAGGCCCAACCGCGTGGCGATGATCGAACCGACACCGTCCTGAAAGACAGTTGAATAGCCCCAATCGCCTTGCAGAACTCCGCAAAAACTGCGCCCGTCCTCGGGCATGACACCGTTTTCAAGCGCACCATTGCACCGCGACCGCGTTGTCCCGTCCCGTCCTTCGATCACCCAGCCGGGGGCGACGCCAAGCCATTGCGCGTATTTGAGGGGCAGGGGTTGGGCGTAGCCGCGATCCTGAAGAAAGCTTGTAACCTGTTCGTCCGTCATCCGGACGTTGCCCTGGTTTTTGGCGAGTTTTTCGAGGTTCGGGGCGAGATTGGTGAGCCAGAAAACAATGAAGGTCAAACAAAGTGCTGTCAGAAGCATCGTTCCGATGCGTCGGAGCAGAAAAAAAGCCATGTCGGGTGGGTCTCCCTCATCATGTCCACGCAAGGGCGCGCAGAGCGTGGGGTCTCTTGGGCCACCGCCCCCCTGACGAACAGGAGGGCGGTGTCAGAGCATGGGATCAGGCCGCGAACCCGAACTTGTAGAGATGGAACTCGTGCGACGGGTGCTTCTCTGCGTTCACCACGTTGCCGTTGTGGTGGTTATAGAGCGACCGCCAGAACGGCTGGATCATCACACCATCATCACGCAGGGTCTGCTGCACCTTCGCCATCACCTCGCGCCGCTTTTCGGCATCTGCGATGGACAGGGCGTCGGCCATCAGAGCGTCGAACTCGGGGTTGGCATAGCCGCTTTCGTTCCATGCTTCGCCCGAGCGGTAGGCCAGCGACAGAACCTGCACGTCGAGCGGACGGTGATTCCACGTGGTCGCGCTGAACGGGAACTTGGTCCAGTCGTTCCAGAAGGTCGACCCCGGCAGAACCGTGTGCTTGATGTTCACGCCAGCGTCCGCGATCTGCGCGCGCACCGAGGCACCGGTGTTGCGTTCCCAATCGTCGTCCAGAGTGATCAGCTCGTGCTCGTAATCGGCAAAATCGGTACCGTCGAGCATCGCCTTGCCTGCCGCCGGATCGAACGGTGCCGGACCGATATCTGCATAGGCGGGGTGGATCGGGCAGACATGGTGGTTCTCAGCCACCTGACCACGGCCATTGTAGCCAAGCTCAAGACAGACTGCGTTGTCGACCATCATCGCCAAAGCGACGCGCACGTTGCGGTCGGCATAAGGCACACGGCCATCGACTTCGGTTTGCTGGTTGAACCGGTGCACCAGAGTTGCCGCCGTCACGGTTTCCGTCTTCGACCAACCGATGGCATCGAGGATGTCGATGAAATCGCCAACCGATTCATACAGCAGATCGACTTCACCCGATTCCGCCGCCGCCAGCCAAGAGGCAGGGTCGGTGCCGTAATCGATGAATTCGATCCGGTCGAGGTAAGGTCCGCCAAGCACTTCAGTGCCCCACCATGTGTGATCGCTGGCGCGTTCGATGACCGCTTTCACACCCACTTCGATGGACACAGGCCGGAACGGACCGGTGCCGATGCCGTTTGCATAGACGTCACCGCCGTCATAGCTCTCGTGCACGATGGCCGACGGGTAGTCCGACATGTTCGCGATGATCGCAATGTCCGGTGCTGACAGATTCAGGCGCACTGTCAGGTCGTCGACAACTTCGATCGCGCCGTCGCGGGCCTGACCTGTGTTCGCATCGATCAGACCACCCATCCGAGCCGACATGGAGTTGCCCTCCATCGCGGAATCGCACCAGCCGGTGATGTTGCGCGCCACATCTGCAGCGGTGAAGGCATCGCCGTTGTTCCACGTTACGCCGGGGCGGACGTTCAGGGTATAAGTCTTGGCGTCGTCGCTGACCTCCCAGCTTTCCAGCAGCATGCCACGGAATGTGCCGTCGTTCTGGTATTCGACAAGGTATTCCAGGAAACCGCGCGACTGGTTGCCGATTTCGGACCAGTCATAGGCACGGGGGTCTTTCATGGCTTTGACCAGCGTCTGAATGCGCAGTGTGCCACCTTGTTGAATATTTGCCGTCTGCGCCTGAACCGGCTGGGACAGTCCGATCAAACCGTAAGCTGCGGCGGCCGTGACGCCAAGGCTGGTCGCGCGCGTCAGGAATTCGCGGCGGTCCAATAGGCCGGCCTTGTATTCGTCGGCGTATAGCTTGGCCGCTGGGTGCAGTGTTTTGGTCTGCATGGTGTGCGTCATCTGATTCTCCCTGTGACACGTTTGTTATGTGCGCGCTTGAATGCTGCGCTGTTTTTCCGAGACCGAGGTCGGCGCTCGTTGTTTTCTTACATAGCGCCTTAACGGACTGGCCCCGTCAATCGTCAGACTAGACCTTTTGAGGTCTGATTGCGACACCCGGCTTGGCCTAATGCGACATCACGGAACGAATGGCCCAAGACAGGTGGTAAAACCTGTCACAGTTCCCTTGCGTCAACCTGCTCCCAGTCGCGCATCCGGGCACGAAACCAAGTGCGCTGCCGCTTGGCGAATTGCCGTGTGAGGACAGTCGATCTATTGCGCGCCTCGGAGAGAGTCATTGTGCCGTCGATCACTGCCATTAATTCAGCCGCGCCAATTGCCTTTGCCGAGGGAAGTGAAGGCGACCATGTCGGGCGGTTTGCCCGCGCCTCTTCCAGCGCTCCGGTTGCAAGCATCTGATCGAACCGGCGTTCGATCCTTGGGGTCAGCCAGTCTTTGTCGGCAGTCACGACACAGGCTGTCGCATGCGCAAGCGGCAAGAGTGGCGGATCGGTTTCGTCCTGCCATGCGGCCAGCCCTTTGCCGGTGCTGGTCAGCACCTCCCACGCGCGCTGCACGCGCATCGGGTTCGCGGTGTCGATACGGTTGCGGGTCTCTGCGTCAAGCTCGGCCACAAGCGACGCATGACCCTCGGTCTCGATCCGTCGCATGGCTGTGTTGCGGATGTCATCCGGTGTTGCGGGGATTTGCGCCAAGCCTTCGGTGAGTGCGGTGAAATAGAGCCCCGTTCCACCTACGATGATCGGGCGTTCGCCACCTTTTAAAAGAGGAACCAAGTCTCTTAGCCAATCACCGACGGAATAGGGTCTGTCGCCCGCCACATGTCCATAAAGCGCATGACGCGCGCGGGCTTCGTCCCCCAGCGATGGGCGTGCCGTAAGTATCCGCCAGTCCGAATAAACCTGTATGGCGTCTGCGTTGACGATCACACCACCTTGGGTTTCAGCGATGCGTAGCGCGAGTTCGGATTTGCCGCTGGCGGTCGGACCTGCAATCAGCACCGGTCTGGTCGGATCCATCGCTGCGATCCGGTCTGACACGCGTTGGTTCACTGTTGCCGTCCCTTCAAGATGGTCTGCCCTGCGGCGTGTTTGCCGGATTGGGCGAGTTCGCCTTGCCCCTAAGCCGGTTTTCCGACAGGTTGCACGCAACTTTAGACTCTCGTCGAAACGGAGCGCAACATGGCGGACACCCAGACCCCTCATCCGAAATACAAACGCGTGATGCTCAAGATATCGGGCGAGGCGCTGATGGGGGATCAGGGCTATGGGCTGCATCCGCCAACGGTCCAACGCATCGCACAAGAAGTTAAATCGGTTCACGACCTTGGTGTCGAGATTTGTATGGTCATCGGCGGCGGGAACATTTTCCGGGGGCTGCAAGGCAGCGCACAGGGAATGGAGCGCACGACGGCGGATTACATGGGCATGCTTGCCACGGTGATGAATGCGCTGGCGATGCAGTCCGCTTTGGAAGAGCAGGGGGTGTTCACCCGCGTGATCTCGGCCATCCGCATGGATGAAGTGGCCGAGCCGTATATCCGACGCCGCGCTGTTCGCCATCTTGAAAAAAAGCGGGTGTGCGTCTTTGCGGGCGGTACAGGCAATCCGTATTTCACCACGGATACGGCGGCTGCGTTGCGTGCAAATGAAATGAACTGCGAAGCGATCCTGATGGGCAAGAATGGCGTAGATGGGATTTACGACAAAGACCCGCGCACCAATTCTGACGCGAAACGATATGACGCCGTGACCTATGACGAGGTGCTGCAAAAAAACCTCAAGGTGATGGACGCCTCAGCCATTGCGCTTGCGCGTGACAACAGCCTGCCGATCATCGTGTTCTCGCTTGATGAACCGGGCGGGTTCCGCGGCATCCTTGCCGGTGATGGCACCTACACCAAGGTGCATGGCGGATCGAAAGCGGGGGCAGGCGAGGCGGCTTGACCAAACCGTCACAGCGCGGTGCGTGAATAAACCACAGTGACGCAAGGTGCTATACTTTCGGGCACGCGTCGCTTAGAACCCGAAGCAAAGCAGAAAAACCGCTCTTGAGGGCCATATGGCAGACGACTTCATTCTCGATACCGACGATCTCACGCGCCGCATGGATGGCGCGATGGCGAACCTGCGCACGGAATTCGCTTCTCTCCGCACCGGCCGCGCCAGTGCGTCCATGTTGGAACCCGTGATGGTGGACGCATACGGAAGCATGACACCCATCAATCAGGTCGGCACTGTCAACGTGCCCGAGCCGCGCATGGTAACGATCAACGTGTGGGACAAGGGTCTGGTCGGAAAGGTCGAAAAAGCAATCCGTGAAAGTGGTCTGGGCATCAATCCGCAGCTGAATGGCACGATCATCATGTTGCCGATCCCGGAACTGAACGAAGAGCGTCGCCGCGAATTGGGCAAAGTTGCCGGTCAATACGCAGAACACGCCCGTGTGTCGGTCCGCAATATCCGCCGTGACGGCATGGATCAGATCAAAAAGGCCAAGGGGGACGGCCTTTCTGAAGATGATCAGAAGTTCTGGGAAGGTGAAGTTCAGGAACTCACTGATGCCTACATCAAAAAGGTCGATGCTGCTTTGGAGACAAAGCAGGAAGAGATCATGCAGGTCTGAGACCGGCACAACAAGGACCCCTTCAAGATGGTGAATCCCCAGCCCTCAGCAAAAGATGACGGTCCACGCCATGTGGCGATCATCATGGATGGCAATGGTCGCTGGGCCACCCAGCGCGGCAGACCGCGTTTGTTCGGGCATCAGGCAGGCGCGCGTCGCGTGCGCGAGATTGTCGAAGCGTGTCCAGATCTCGGAGTGGATTACCTGACGGTCTTTGCCTTCTCGACCGAGAATTGGAAGCGCACACAGTCCGAAGTCTCAGGGCTGATGAACCTCTTTCGCCGCTACATCACGCGCGAGGCAAAGGCGCTCAAGGCGAACGATGTGTGCGTCCGATTCATTGGCGACCGCGTGCGTCTGGACCAGAAACTGGTCGCGATGATGGACGAGCTTGAGGCGCTGACGGCGCATTGCCGGACGGTCAATCTGACCATTGCGATCAATTACGGGGGACGCGACGAGGTGGCTCGCGCCACCAAGCGGTTGGCCCGTGACGTGGCTGAAGGGCGGCTTAATCCGGACGATGTGGATGAAGAAACGCTGCCAAAATATTTGGATACCTGTGTTTTACCTGATCCTGACCTTGTAATCCGCACCAGCGGAGAAGCCCGCATCTCGAACTTTCTTCTCTGGCAATCAGCCTATTCGGAATACGAATTCATCGATACGCTCTGGCCCGATTTCACCGCTGACGAATTCCGGTCGGTGGTTGGTGGCTTTGGCACCCGTGAACGCCGTTTCGGCGCAGTGGTGGCATGACTTCAGGCAAGTGGGACGACCTTGCACCGCGGCTGATTTCGGCCGTGGCGATGGTTGGCATCGGCGTGCTGGGTGTCTGGCTGGGTGGTCTTTGGTTTCACGGTCTGATTTCCATCGTTGTCGGCCTCATGGTCTGGGAATTGGTGACGATGCTGGACACCGCGCGCAGCAAGTCCCCGATGATCCTTGCCGTCGTGTCGGCGTTGGTTTCAATGGTTGCGATCGAACTGCCAGCCTCGTTTGCGCTGCCGTTATTGCTGATGCCGTCGATGCTGGGATTGGGGCGCATGGAGCGGGGCGGTGTGACCTATGCGGTCTTTACCGCGTTTATCCTGCTTGCCGGCTATGGATTGATGTCCCTGCGCGATGACTTCGGCCTGACTTGGATGGTCTGGCTTTTGCTGGTCGTGGTGGTCACCGACATCGCAGGTTATTTCGCAGGACGTTTGATCGGCGGACCCAAGCTGTGGCCGCGTGTCAGCCCGAAGAAGACATGGTCCGGGACAGTTGCAGGGTGGGCAGGGTCATCAGTGGTTGCAGTGCTCTTCGCGAGCAACACGCAAGCGGGCATCGGCCTGATCGGGGTCAGTATCGCCGTCAGCATGGCCAGCCAGATTGGCGACATTGCCGAAAGCGCCATAAAGCGCCGGGCAGGGGTCAAGGACAGTTCGCGCCTGATCCCCGGTCACGGGGGACTTCTTGATCGGTTTGACGGCATGCTTGGGGCGGCTTTGTTCATTGTGATCGCCGGGCAGCTTGTCGGATTTCCGCCGGGGACCCAATGAGACGGGTCACGATTTTTGGGGCCACTGGCTCTATCGGACAAAACACGCTGGACCTGATAGGTCGGGACCGTGACGCCTATCAGGTCGTCGCGCTGACTGGCGATCAGAACATCGCACAGCTTGCGGGAGACGCCATCGCCTTTGGCGCCGAAATCGCAATTACCGCTGATCCTGCGCGTCTCGATGATTTGCGGGCGGCGTTGGATGGCTCGGGCGTTGAAGCCGCTGCCGGACCTGCTGCCTTGATCGAAGCGGCCAACCGACCTGCGGATTGGGTGATGTCGTCGATTGTCGGCGCGGCGGGGCTGGCACCGGGATTGCGGGCGCTGGAACAGGGGGCAAGCCTCGCTCTTGCCAACAAGGAAAGCATGGTCTGCGCGGGGCCGTTGATGCTTTCGACTGCCAAGGCGCATGGAGCGTCTATCCTGCCGGTGGACAGCGAACATTCGGCGGTGTTTCAGGCCCTGATCGGCGAAGACATGAGCGCCGTCGAGCGTGTCATCATTACCGCGTCGGGCGGTGCATTCCGCGATTGGCCTTTGGAAGACCTGGCCAATGCGACGCCCGAACAGGCTGCAACACACCCCAACTGGGATATGGGTCAGCGGATCACCATCGACAGTGCGTCCATGTTTAATAAAGCGCTGGAGTTGATTGAAACAAAAGAGTTCTTTCAAATTGACCCGGCAAGAATTGAAGCCGTTGTTCATCCTGAATCCATGATCCATGCTTTGGTCGGGTTCCGTGATGGTGCGTTGATGGCCCATGTTGGTCCGCCCGATATGCGCCATGCCATCGGCTTTGCGTTGCACTACCCAGAACGCAAATCGCTGCCGGTCGAGCGTCTGGATCTGGTCAAGCTTGGCCAGCTGACCTTCCGGCCCGCAGACGAAACGCGTTGGCCTGCCTTGCGCCTCGCGCGCGAGGTGATGGCAATGGGCGGATTGGCAGGGGCCTGCTTCAACGCGGCCAAGGAGCGGGCGTTGGACGGGTTCATTGCGAAACGCATTGGATTCCAGCAAATTGCAGTGGTCGTGGAAGAGGTCTTGAGCAGAGTTTCGACCCATCCCGGTCATATTGATGCCGCCATCACACTTGATAACGTGATGCAGCTAGACCATCTCGCACGTGTACGAGCAGACGAGATCATGAACGAATTAGAGGGTTGAGCCTTGGATATTGCAGCGTTGCTGCCGCAGTTTGGTAGTTTGATTTGGACCCTCTTGGCCTTTGTGATCGCGCTATCGATCATCGTGGCCATTCACGAATACGGTCATTACATCGTCGGTCGCTGGTCGGGCATCGACGCCGATGTGTTCTCGCTTGGCTTCGGTCCGGTATTGTTCTCGCGGGTCGACAAACGCGGCACCAAGTGGCAATTCGCGCTGTTGCCTTTGGGGGGCTACGTCAAATTCAAAGGTGATAGCAACGCCTCTGGTGGCAAAGACGACGAGGCAATGTCAAAGCTGTCCGATGCAGAGCGGCGGCGGACGATGAACGGTGCACCGCTTTGGGCGCGCGCCGCAACGGTTGCGGCAGGCCCGATGTTCAATTTCGCGCTCTCTATTCTGATTTTCACTGGCGTGTTGATGCTGCGCGGCGAAGTGACCGACCCGGTCAAGGTGGGTGAGCTGCGCGCGGTTCCGGCCCAGAATGAGCTTCAGGTCGGGGATATATTGCTCGAGATCGAAGGCGTTGTGCTGCCCGCATATGGCGAATCCTCGAGCTTTCAGTCCTTTCTCGACGATCTGCCGGTTCAGGAACATCTGAACTACACCGTACAGAGGGGCGACAGCAGTCTGGTTGTCGAAGGCCCTTATGTCTATCCTCCCGTAGCAACGCAGATCATCCCACGCTCGGCGGCGGATGATGCGGGGTTCCGTGCCGGGGACATCATCGTGTCCGTCGATGGCACGCCGATCTATGCGTTTGAACAGTTGCGCGCGGCGGTCGAAGGATCGGAAGGCGCAACATTGACGCTTGAGGTCTGGCGCGATGGCGACATCCGCGATCTGGAAATGACGCCCCGGCGCACTGATGAGCCACAGAGCGATGGTACGTTTGAGACCAACTACCGGATCGGCATCGTCGGCGGCATGTTTTTTGAGCCCGCCACTGAAATGACCGGACCATTCAGCGCTTTGCTGTCGGGCGTTCAGCAGACGGGTCGGATCATCGACGGGTCATTGTCCGGCCTGTGGTACATGATCACCGGAGCGATCAGCACCTGCAACCTGTCGGGGCCGATTGGAATCGCCGAAACGTCCGGGTCGATGGCATCGCAGGGGACAACCAGCTTTATCTGGTTCATCGCTGTTCTCAGCACGGCGGTTGGGCTGCTGAACCTGTTTCCGATTCCCGTGCTCGATGGTGGTCACCTTGTTTTTCACGCCTACGAAGCTGTCACCGGGCGTCCGCCCAGCGATAAGGCGTTGCGTGTTTTGATGGCCATTGGTCTGACGCTGTTGCTGTCGCTCATGCTTTTTGCGCTATCGAACGACCTTTTCTGCCCCTGATTTTTAGCTGCAAACCGGGTGTATTTCACAGAAATGCCCCGGTTTGCGCCTGATTGCTGACACATTTCCCCATCATTCCAAAGCCCGGAACTATCTATCCGAGGTGTGCCATGCAAACGATTCAAGACGGTTATCGCTCTTTCAGTCTTCTGGTCTCGATCAATTGGGACCGCCTGATCTATGTGTTTGCGATTGGCGCATCGCTGTTCCTTGGGGCGTATCTGGGCACCTTGATGATTGACGCGATGACACATCCTGTCGGGTATTGAACAAACCGGCCTCTGCGCTTTTGACAAGCTAGGGCAATCTGGGTACTCACGTTCCAAAAGGGATGTCTGAGTAGGTTGCCAACAATGACACATAAAACAGGCGAGCAGGTAACGCGGCAATCAGCGCGTAAATCGTCGATCCGTCCATTTCTACTAGCGACAACGATGGCGTTAACCGTCGGTGTTCTGTCTGCGCCCAATATGGCGCTGGCACAGGATTTCCGCTTCAACGCGATTTCTGTCGAAGGAAACCAAAGGATCGAGGCTGGAACTATCGCCAGCTATCTTGGCGTTGCCCGTGGCGAACCGGTCTCTGCGGCCGCGCTGAATGATGGCTATCAGCGGATCCTCGCCTCAGGGCTTTTCGAAACGGTCGAGATAGAGCCACGTGGCAACACTCTTGTTGTGCGTGTCGTGGAATTCCCGACGGTCAATCGCATTGCGTTCGAAGGCAACGAGCGTCTGGACGACGAAACGCTTGCACAGATTATCCAGTCGCAATCCCGCCGCGTCTTCAGCCCTGCCACCGCCGAGGCAGACGCGGCCCGCATCACCGAAGCCTATTCTCAGCAGGGGCGCATCGCGGCCCGTGTGCAGCCCAAGGTCATCCGGCGATCCGACAACCGGGTCGATCTTGTGTACGAAGTGTTCGAAGGTGGCGTGTCCGAGATCGAACGCATCGGCTTTGCGGGCAACCAGGTGTTCAGCGACCGTCGTCTGCGCCGCGTACTCGAAACCAAGCAGGCGGGCATCTTTCGCGCGCTGATCCAGTCCGACACCTTTATCGAAGACAGGATCGAATTCGACCGTCAGGTGCTGCGCGACTTTTACCAGTCGCGAGGCTATGTCGATTTTCGTACCACGGGCGTAAATGCCGAGCTCAGCGAAGAGCGGGACGGGTATTTCATTACCTTCAACGTCGAAGAGGGGCAGCAATTCAACTTTGGCGACGTCACCGCGACATCCGATCTGGCCGAAGTGGACCCGGATGTGTTCCAGCGTGCCATTCGTTTGCGGTCTGGTCGCACCTACTCGCCGACCGCCGTGGAAACCGAGATCGCGCGGCTCGAACGTCTGGCGATCCGCGAAGGATTGAACTTTGTCCGGGTAGAGCCACGCGTGACTCGCAATGATCGCGATCTGACGTTGGACGTGGAATTCTTGCTGACGCGAGGCGAACGCGTGTTTGTGGAACGCATCGACATCGAAGGCAACACGACCACGCTGGACCGCGTTGTGCGCCGTCAGTTCCGCGTGGTCGAAGGTGACCCGTTCAATCCGCGCGAAATCCGCGAAAGCGCCGAACGCGTGCGCGCATTGGGTTTCTTCGGCGATGCCAATGTCGAAGCCCGTGAAGGCTCTACGCCGCAGCAGGTCGTGATCGACGTGGACGTCGAAGAACGTCCCACTGGCTCGCTCAGCTTTGGTGGTTCCTATTCCACCAGCGGTGGCTTTGGGGCCGCGATCACCTTTAGCGAACGCAATTTTCTTGGTCGGGGCCAGCAACTTTCCCTTGGGGTGACCACGGGTGTCGACTCGTCGAACTACAGTTTCAGCTTCACTGAACCCGCGTTCCTTGGCCGCGATGTCGCGTTCAACTTCAGCCTCAATTACCTTGAGACCGACAATTCCAACGCAGAGTATGACACGGCCATCGGTAATTTCTCGACCGGGTTCACTTTCCCGGTGTCCGAGAACGGTCGCCTGAACCTGCGCTACGGTGCGCGATATTCCGAAATCACCAACCTCAATTCATCCGTCGGTGAGATCATCACCGCCGAGGCCGCGCGCGGTGATGTGTGGGACAGTTATATCGGATACCGCTACAGCTATGACACCCGCCGTACAGGTCTGAACCCGAACGCTGGTGTACTGCTGGAATTCGGTCAGGACTTTGCAGGTCTGGGCGGTGACAGCACTTATGTCGAATCTACCCTACGCGCTGTGGCGCAGACGAAGATCCTTAATGACGAGGTCACGCTGCGGGCTACGCTGCAAGCTGGCGCGCTAAGTTATTCCGAAGGGTCTTCCCGCGTGACTGATCGTTTCACTTTGGGATCGAACCTGATGCGCGGTTTCGAAGGCGGTGGCATCGGCCCACGCGAAGTCGGTCCGGGTGATGTCAACGACCCGCTGGGTGGCGACTACTTTGCTGTCGCCCGGTTCGAAGCGGAATTCCCGCTGCCGTTGCCCGAAGAATACGGCGTGTCGGCTGGCGTCTTTTATGACGTTGGCAGCCTTTGGGGGCTGGAAGAAGCCAACGCGAATGTCCTTTATGAAGACTTTACCGCCCGCCACGTGATCGGGGTGTCGCTGTTCTGGACCACGCCACTTGGTCCCCTTCGGTTCAATTTCTCCGAAGCGTTGAGCAAGGAAAAGTTCGACGAAGAACAGACCTTCGACCTGACGATTTCCACGCAGTTCTAAATGGCTCATAGTCGTCGCACAGCATTGGGAGCGCTCTTCGGGGCGCTTCTTTGCATAGCCTCGACAGGTCAGGCCCAGCAGGATGGCGGGCTGTCGAATGTTGGTGTGGTGCAAAGCCTTATTCTAACCGTGGCGCCCGAGGCGCTTTACACCCAAAGCGACTTTGGCCAGCGGATCGCCCGTGAGATTGAGGAAGAAAGCCTTGAGATTGCAGCCCAAAACCGCAGCATAGAGGCCGAACTGACAGCAGAAGAACGCGAACTCACCGAATTGCGCGACACTCTGGCCCCCACGGAATTTCGCGCCCGCGCCGAAGCTTTTGACGAAAAAGTCCAACGCCTGCGGCGCGAACAGGACGAAAAGGCACGCGCCGTTGGCACGCGCAACGAAGAGGCCCGTCGCGCCCTGCTGACGGCGGCCCAGCCGATCCTGCTGCAAGTGATGGTCGAAAGCGGGGCTGTTGCGGTTCTGGACAGGCGCGTGGTTCTTCTTAGCGTAGATTCCGTTGATATCACTGAACAGGCGATCCTGCGGGTCAATGCCGAATTCGGCGAGGGGGCCGAGATCCTGCCCCTGCGCCCCTGAAACCTTGCCCCCCGGCATTGGGATTGGTACTCAAAGTCCAATAAGAGCATAAAAGGACGCCCCATGAGCGACACGCTTCTTCGTGCAGATATCCAATTGATCCAGCGCATCCTGCCACACCGCTATCCGTTCCTGCTGGTAGACCGCGTGGAAGAAATCGACGGCACGCAATCTGCGCTTGGCATCAAGAACGTCACGATGAACGAGCCGCATTTTCAGGGTCACTTTCCGGGCACCCCGATCATGCCGGGTGTCACGATCATCGAAGCGATGGCTCAGACCGCCGCCGTGATGGTGGGCACTGCACTCGACCTCGCGGACAAGGAAATGCTGATCTATTTCATGGCTATCGACAAATGCAAATTCCGCCGCAAGGTGATCCCCGGCGATCAGCTACAGATGCGACTGACCACCCTGCGCGGCAAGCCTGGTGGCAAGGTCTGGAAATTCGGCGGTGTGGCGACGGTTGACGGTGAAATGGCCGCGGAATGCGAATTTTCGGCGATGATGGATCTGCCCGCGTGACAGCCCAAATTCACCCCAGTGCCGTGATCGAAGAGGGCGCGCAGATCGGTGATGGCTGCGTCATCGGCCCGTTCTGTCATATTGGCCCGGAAGTCACGCTGGCCAATAATGTGGTTCTAAAAAGCCATGTTGTGGTCGCTGGCCAGACTTCAGTCGGTGAAGGGAGCGAGATCTATTCTTTCGCCGTCATCGGAGAGATCCCGCAAGACCTCAAGTTTGATGGCGAAAAGACCAGCCTTGTTATCGGTGCGCGCAATCGTATCCGCGAACACGTGACGATGAATACCGGCACCAAAGGCGGTGGCGGTGTGACCCGCGTGGGGGACGACAACCTGTTTATGGCGGGCTGCCATGTCGCCCACGATGTGCAGATCGGCAACCGTGTTATCGTGGTCAACAGCGCGGCCTTGGCGGGGCATTGCGTTCTGGAAGACGATGTGATCGTCGGCGGCCTTTCGGGCGTCCACCAGTTCGTGCGGATCGGTCGTGGAGCGATCATTGGTGCGGTAACGATGGTGACGAATGACGTGATCCCCTATGGCCTTGTGCAGGCCGATCGGGGGCGGCTGGATGGGCTGAACCTTGTAGGCCTCAAGCGCAAGGGTGTCAGCCGTGCCGACATCACAGCGCTGCGGGCGGCCTTCCAAATGCTGGCACAGGGCGAAGGCGCGTTTCAGGAGCGGGCCAAGCGTCTGGGCGAAGAAACTGACAGTGAATACGTCCACCACATCGTTGACTTCATTCTGGGAGAGACTAACCGGTCCTTCCTCACGCCGGGCTGAACGATGACGCTGGCGCTGATCTGCGGGCAGGGACGGTTGCCGCGTATCGTCGCCGATGCGCAAAGCCCGCGCCCGCTGGTCTGCGTGTTACACGGGTTTGAGCCCGATGGGCTGACCGCCGATCTGACCTTCCATCTGGAAACACTCGGTAGCCTGCTCGACACGCTCAAGTCGCGTGGTGTCAAACAGGTGTGCCTGTGCGGGGCGATTCGGCGTCCTCCGATTGATCCTACACGTCTGGATGCAAAGACGGCCCCCTTGGTGCCCCGCCTGCAAACCGCGCTGACCTCGGGTGATGATGGTGCATTGAGGATCGTGATGGAACTGTTCGAAGAAGCCGGGCTATCTATTGCTGCCGTAGATGATTTGGTGCCGGTTCTGCTGCCAGTTGCAGGGGTTCTGACGCTCAAGACCTACGCGCCGCAGAACGCGGTCGAGGCCCGTATGGGCGAACGCACCGTGGCTGCAATGGGCGCGCGCGACGCCGGTCAGGCCTGTGTGGTGCGCGGCGACAGCGTGTTGGCGCGTGAGGACGCAGCAGGCACCGACGCCATGCTCACGCGTCTGGCGCGCGATCGGCTGGCGGGAAGCGGGGGTTTTCTTTCTAATCCGATTAATGCCGCCAGCGATATGTTTGGTGGGCTGCTGGGGGATGCAACCGATTGGCTGACCGGGGGAAGTTCGGCTGACGATGGCGGCATTCTCTTCAAAGCGCCGAAACCGGCGCAGGACCGTCGCGCGGATCTGCCGGTGATCGGGGCAGGGACACCGGATGCAGTGGCCGCCGCCGGGTTGTCAGGCATCGTGATCGAAGAGGGGGGCGTGATGATCCTCGACCGTGCACGAACCGTGGCGCGCTGCGATGCTTTGGGTCTGTTCCTTTGGGTGCGGGAAAAGGGCGGCTGATGCGGGTCTTCGTTATTGCCGGAGAAGCCTCGGGCGACAAGCTGGGTGCTTCGCTGATGACGGGGCTGCGTGAACATGCAGGCGATGTGATCTTCGAAGGCATTGGTGGCGACCGGATGATCGCCGAGGGGCTGCACAGCCTGTTTCCCATGGACGAAATATCGATCATGGGCATCACCGAAATCTTATCGCAATACCGTCACCTTAAAGCGCGCATCCGCCAGACTGCAGACGCTGTGCTGGACTCTAAACCAGACGTTTTGATCACCATCGACCTTCCGGAATTCAGCCTGCGCGTGGCCAAACTTGTCAAGGCGCGCAGCGATATCCGAACGGTGCATTACGTGGCGCCGACGGTTTGGGCGTGGCGTCCGGGGCGCGCGAAAAAGATGGCGGCACATATCGACCAGGTTCTTGCGCTCTTGCCCTTTGAGCCGCCCTACATGGAAGCCGCTGGGATGCGCTGCGACTTCGTCGGTCATCCGGTTGTCACCGATCCCATTGCGACCTCTGACGACGTATCCGCTTTCCGCGCCCAGTTTGACATTGGAACCGCGCCTTTGGCTTTGATCCTGCCGGGGTCGCGTCGGAGCGAGGTTTCACGGCTGTTGCCGATCTTCGCGGATGTGGTGGCTGAACTGCACGTGCGCCATCCCGACCTGCGCTTTGTTCTACCCGCAGCCCCGAACGTGGCGTCTGTTGTGGCCGAAGCGGTCGCCAATTGGTCGGTCAAACCGATCATAATTGACCCTTCCAAGTCTGGCATGGCAACGAAACAGGCCGCCTTTGCTGCAGCCGATGTGGCCGTTGCGGCGTCTGGCACAGTCTCGCTCGAGCTTGCCGCATCGGGCACGCCGATGGTGATTGCCTATGATATGAACTGGCTTTCGCGGCAGATCATAGGGCGGATGTTGCGCGTGGACACGGTGACTTTGGTCAACCTTGTGTCCGACACCCGCGTCATTCCCGAATTCATCGGTGCAAACTGCGAGCCCACCAAGATTGCCAAGGCTGTCTCGGCCGTTCTGGATGCGCCTGAGCAACAGAAAGCGGCAATGGCTCTGACGATGGAGCGGTTGGGCAAAGGGGGGCGGCCCCCCGGTGAACGGGCTGCCTTGGCGGTTTTGGATGGTCTGAAATAGAAACGGGGGCAAGATCGGCAGATCCCACCCCCGCGTGATGTTTTCCGGAAACCTGCGTTACTGGCGCTGCTCTTCCAAAGCCGTGATTTCGTCATAGGCCGCCGTAAAGCCGGACAGCGACATCGTCACAGTCACGCGCTGATCGGGTGCCAGTGCGGGCACGATCATCACGTTCGCGACATTGCCACGACGGAACGCAGCCACGTCCTCGGCGGTAAACCCGACGCGGGCGTAGCAGCCGACATTTGTGCAAAATGAAAAGTCGTACCGCTTGGCCTGACCGGAATCGACGCGTACATTCAGCTTTTCGGTCAGCAGCGTTTCCAAAGGTACAACGAATGTCCCGCCGGCCGCGACCTGACCGCCATTTGTCAGACGGAAGATGCTGACCTCGGCCACGCTGCCGCCGTTTTGGTCACGCAGCAATTGGTACATCTGGCAAGGCTCGGGACCTTCCTGAACCCGCAGACATTGAACCGCCCAGTCACCGTGGGTGTTTTTGACATAGGTGTTGTCGTCGGCGTTTTGATCGACCACCGGCTCGCCTGTATCAAGAACCGACAGGTCGGCATTGGCCGTCGGTGCTTCGGTGCCTTCAGGTGCCGTGGTTTCCTGCGCCAATGCGGCGCTGGAAAATGCGAGGCCTGCAATCGTCGTCAGAAGCAAAAGGGGGTTGGTCATAAAGTCCTCTCCGAAGCGTCGGTCATGTTTGTTCGTGCGTTATCACGGGCGGCGAACAGTGTCAGGCCAAAACACAAACTTATGCACAGGGAGGCGGCGGATTCTTGCGCCTTTCCCGCGGCGCGGCTGGCCATTTTCGGGTTCATGTTCAGTGTTAAGGTCAACATTCAAGGCGCTGAAATAAAAAGGGAAGACGCAGTGGTGCATCTCCCCTTTCTTGCTCCCTGTCGGACCGGCCGACTATTATCGCCGTGACGCTACGAAATGAAATCCACAGCGTCAACAGGCAAAATTCAATCGTGAATTCACAAAAAAAAGGCCACGCCATTCGGCGTGGCCAGTCCAACAGGGAGGTTCGTCCGGATCGACAGGGAGAATTCGATCGCGAACGAAAACAGACTGGCGGCAATATGTTAAATTAGTATGTTCAGGTTTTGAAAGTTTGTGGCGGGGCTAAAATATGGAAAACGGTATTTTTGTTGGTGGCGGTGGGGAAGGCTATGGCGTGAAGCAATGGCTCAGACTGGATTACGCCAACCGGCATGGTCTGGTTGCGGGGGCCACCGGCACCGGAAAAACCGTCACGCTCCAGATCCTCGCAGAAGGGTTTTCTGCGCAAGGTGTCCCGGTCTTCATGGCTGACGTCAAAGGCGACCTTTCTGGCCTTGCGAAGCCCGGCAGCGCCGATTTCAAGCTGCATCAACCTTTTACCGACCGGGCAAAGACCATCGGTTTTGAGGACTACACCTACCGAGATTTTCCCGTCACATTCTGGGATCTGTTCGGTGATCAGGGACACCCGATCCGCACCACTGTCGCGGAAATGGGACCGCTTCTGATTTCACGGCTACTGGAACTGTCCGAAGCACAGGAGGGCATCCTGAACATCGCCTTCCGCGTGGCGGATGAGGAAGGACTGCCCTTGCTCGACCTCAAGGATTTGCAATCCATGCTGGTCTGGCTGGGGGAGAACCGGGATACGGTGTCACTTCGCTATGGCAACATCGCGGTCCAATCGGTAGGCGCGATCCAGCGCCGTTTGCTGGTGCTCGAGAACCAAGGCGGCGCAGATTTCTTTGGTGAGCCCGCACTGGAATTGCGCGACCTGATGCGCACTGATCCCAACGGTCTGGGGCAAGTCAACATCCTTGCGGCAGACAAGCTTATGGGGTCTCCACGGCTTTACGCGACTTTCCTGCTTTGGTTGCTGTCTGAACTCTTCGAGGAACTGCCCGAGGTGGGCGATCCGGAGAAGCCCAAGCTCGTCTTCTTCTTCGACGAAGCACACCTGCTTTTTGACGATGCCCCCAAAGCCTTGGTCGACAAGGTGGAGCAGGTGGCGCGCCTGATCCGGTCCAAGGGCGTTGGTGTGTATTTCATCACCCAGAACCCGGATGACATTCCCGAAGATATCCTTGGCCAGCTCGGCAACCGCGTACAGCACGCGCTGCGTGCCTTCACTGCGCGCGATCGCAAGGCACTGCGCATGGCAGCAGAAACCTATCGCGAGAACCCGTCTTTCGACACCGAACAGGCAATCCGCGAAGTCGGTGTTGGTGAGGCTGTGACCTCGATGCTGGAGCGCAAAGGCATACCGGGCATTGTCGAACGCACGCTGATCCGCCCGCCCTCGTCGCAGCTTGGGCCTATTACCCCGGCAGAGCGGGGCGGGATCATGGGTGCCAGTGATCTTGGTGACAAATATACCCAGCGTCTGGACCGGCAATCCGCTTTCGAGATCCTTACTCAACGGACAGCCGAAGCCGCCGCTGCCGCCGAAGAAGCAGAACAGAAAGAAGCCGAACTGGACGCGGCAATGCGCGAATACAATGCCGGTCGGCGCTATACCGGCACCCGTGTGGGGCGGTCGACGTCACAGCCCACCCGCACCAGTCGCAGCCGTCGCAAGGACGAAAGCCTTGGCGAAGCCATCGCCAATGTGGTCGTCAAGGAACTCAAGGGCGCAACGGGGCGGCGGATCGTCCGAGGCATCCTCGGTGGCCTCTTCAAGGCACGGTGAGCACTGGTCCTTCAGGGCAGGGCGGGCTAAGTCAGGGCGTCGAACAAGACGAAAGACCTGCTCATGCCCGCCGACACGACCACCGACGCCGAACTGGCCGCAAATGAACGCCGCTCCGGCTTGCGCACCATCCGTAAGGTTGGCCCGTATCTCTGGCCGGATGACAAGCCGTGGGTCAAACGTCGCGTCGTAATTGCGCTGGTGAGTCTGGTGCTGGCCAAGCTGGTCAACATGCTCGCACCGCTCCTTTTCGGCAAAGCGGTTGATGCGCTATCGGGGCAGGCCTCTGATCTTGTGCTGGGCGGTGTTGGCCTGACGTTGGCGTATGGCTTTTCGCGCCTGATGAACGTGGGCTTCCAGCAATTGCGCGACGGGGTGTTTGCCCGGGTTGGTCAACGTGCGCTCCGGATGCTGGCGCTGGAAACCTTCACCCATATTCACCGCCTGTCGATGCGCTATCACATCACCCGCAAGACCGGCGGGTTAAGCCGGATCATCGAACGTGGGGTCAAAGGCGTCGACTTTCTGCTGCGCTTTATGCTGTTCAGTGTCGGCCCGCTGATCCTCGAACTGTTGCTGGTCTCGTTGGTTCTGCTCTGGCTGCTCGACATCCGGTATATGGCTGTCGTTCTGGTCACAATCGCGATTTACGTCTGGTTCACTTTCAAGGTCACCGAATGGCGCGTTCGCCTGCGGCGCGAAATGAACGAACAGGACACGGATGCGAACCAAAAGGCCATCGACAGTCTGCTGAACTTTGAGACCGTCAAGTATTTCGGGGCCGAATCCCGCGAAGCCGCCCGCTACGACAGTTCGATGGAAGCCTATGAGGGGGCTGCGATCAAAACCGCAACCTCGCTTGCCATGCTGAATTTCGGCCAAAGCCTGATCATCACCTCCGGTCTTGTGGCGGTCATGGTGATGGCTGCGTTCGGGGTGCAGGCCGGCACGATCACCGTGGGCGATTTCGTGATGGTCAACGCCTACATGATCCAGATCACCATGCCGCTGAACTTCCTTGGCACGGTCTACCGTGAGATCCGACAGGCGCTTGTCGATATGGGCGAGATGTTCGACCTGCTGGAACAGCCGCAGGAAGTCTCAGACAAGCCCGGCGCGCCGGAGCTGAAGGTGTCACACGGCGCTGTGCAGTTTGATACTGTCAAATTCGGCTACGACCCCGCACGCCCGATCCTCAAGGGTGTGTCGCTCAATGTTCGGTCAGGCGAAAACGTGGCACTGGTCGGGCCTTCCGGCTCGGGCAAGTCCACCATCGGGCGGCTGCTGTTCCGCTTCTATGATGTGACCGATGGCGCGGTGCGGATCGACGGGCAGGACGTACGCGACGTGACGCAGGACAGCCTGCACGACGCCATCGGCGTGGTGCCGCAGGACACGGTGCTCTTTAACGACACCATCCGCTACAACATCGCCTATGGCCGGGCCAATGCCACCGAAGATGACATCATCGCTGCCGCCCGGGCCGCACAGATCCACGACTTCATTCTTTCGCTGCCCGAAGGCTACGAAACGATGGTAGGGGAACGCGGATTGAAACTCTCGGGTGGTGAAAAGCAGCGCGTCGGCATCGCGCGCACGCTTCTCAAGAACCCGCCGATCCTCATCCTCGATGAGGCGACATCCGCGCTTGATTCCGAAACCGAAGCCTCAATTCAGGGCGCACTCAAGCTTGCAGGTGAAGGGCGCACCGTGATCACGATCGCCCACCGACTGTCCACCATTGCCGACGCGGATCGCATCGTGGTGTTGGAAAACGGGCAGGTTGTGGAAGAGGGCACACATGACAGCCTATTGGCCAGCCACGGGCGGTATGCGACGCTTTGGAACCGGCAAATGCAGGAAGAAGAGGCGGCCTGACCGAAAGAGGACGGCGAATGACCACATCGTGGTCACAAAACCGCCAGTTGAAAAGATCATGGTTTGCACGGTTCCGCGGTTGAAGAGCAAACTGTCACGATGTCACGATTGATTTTTTCACAGGTGCTGTTGCTGCTCGAAGCGGTCGCTATCGTTGCGCTGTATCAGGTGTTCAGCGATTTCGAATGCCGCCAGACCGATCTCTTCCTTTTGTGTCGGGGCATCCGTCTGGGCATGGTACTTGGCCTGTGTCTCGCGGCTGGGTTTGCGCTCTTGTTGTTCTTCCAGCCGTCCCTGCGTGGCGATCTGGTACAGCGCGCGTCCGTTGCCAGCGCTGCGTCGCGCAGGTGGGGGCTGGTGCATATTGCGGGTCTCACCCTGATCGCGGCACCAACGCTTTTGTTGTCTCAGGGACAGTTTGTCGAATACGCCGAAGCCTTCCTGTCAGCTTTGGCCTTGGGCGGTATCGTGGCACTGGTGGGCGCGGTGCTTTGGCTGATGCCATTCAGCGCCTGGCGCGATCTGTGGACAGCCCATGCGCGCATTCTTGCGCCGACCATCGCAATTGCGCTGCTGATCCCGTCACTGGCATGGGCGATCAGTCTGGCGTGGAACTGGTTTGAGACCCTGCAGCTGGTGACATTTTACGGCGTGGCGGTCGTCCTTGCGGTGCTCGGAAACGAGGTCTTCGTCAATCCAGAGGCGGAAACGATCGGCATCCTCGACTTCTTTGTCGAGGTGGCGGAGTCCTGTTCCGGGATCGAAGGTCTGGCGCTCACCACTGCATTCATGGGTATTTATGCCCTGATGATGAAGGACGACCTGCGCATGGGTCGGTTCTGGCTTATCGTCTGGCCCGCTGCGCTTTTGCTGAGCTTCTTGCTCAATATCGTGCGGATCAGCGTGCTGATCCTGATCGGGGCTTATGTGTCGCCCGAATTGGCGGTCAACGGCTTCCACAGCTTTGCCGGATGGCTGTCCTTCACATTGCTGGCGCTTTTGATCCTCACGGTGGTCAACGTGCTGCCGGGCCTTGGCACGTCGCCAGAGACCGTGACACGCGTGGATCGTCCTCCTTTAAGGGAAGACTCGGCGACAGCGTTCATTGTTCCGTTCCTTGCTTTCATGCTGTCGGCGCTTTTTGTGCACACCTTCTCGCAAACCCCCGAGGTCTGGTACGGCGTTCAGGTTGTGGCCATGAGCCTCGCATTGTGGGTGTTCCGCAAACCTGTTCTCGCACTGACGCGAGACATCGATCTGATCGCGATCGGGGCCGGGGTCGTGATCGCAATAGGCTGGGTCGTCACCGCCGAACCGGCAGAGCCTTACGAGTCGCTTGCCGAATTTTCGACATTGGCGCTGGCACTTTGGGTTGTGCTTCGGGTGATCGGGACCGCCATTTTGGTGCCAATCGTGGAGGAGCTGTTTTTCCGAGGGTATCTTTTCAGCCTGATCGACGATGGAACCCTGTGGCGCCGTGGTGCGGCGATCTTGGTGACAACGGCGGGATTTGCAGCGCTGCATTCCCGACCCTTAGCGGCGGCTTTGGCCGGGGTCATCTTCGCGCTTGTTCTGCTCAGACGGGGCAGGCTGTTTGATGCTATTGTCGCGCATGCCGTTGCGAACGTTCTGATTGCGGCAGCGGCTGTAGCGACGGGCCAGTGGTCGCTTATCTGACGGGGATCATCTTAGGGCACAAAAAAAGCATCCGACGAGAACGCCGGATGCCTGTGTTCCCAAGAGGATCCGTCAGGCGCGCTTGCGACGACGGACTTCCCAGGCCAACAGCATAGCAGCTGCGACAACGGCCAAGGCCAGTGCACCGCTGCTTGCATCGATTTCCGGAACAGGGGACGACGCGCTAGGTGTGCTGCCTCCACCGTAAAAGATGCGGATTCTATCCATCCATGACATTTGAGTACCTCCTAAAGAACAGTGGTTCTGCCTAACACAAAAAAGCCATAATCACCAAACGGTGCCCCGTTTAGGTTCACAATCGGGAAACAATGTTCAACTCTTCTAAAGATAGTGTAGCACAACTCTTCAGTGTTGCCACATTATTCAGCGGCACGCACTGGTGGAGTCCCCTCATTCGCATGGGAACGCTGCAAAACACGCTTCAGATCTTCCAGCGCAGGTGCCCCTGTGGACCCATCTTCATAGTCTGAGTCGCTAAGTGATTCGCCGTCATCCCAAAGAATCGTCGGCGATTTCAGTTTGCGTGCGGCCCGTTGCAGCGCCCAATCGCGTCCCGCCCGGCTTGCGCTGCCGCCGCCCAGACGCGCCAGAAGACGGAAGAACCACAGCGCATAGGTGCTGAACCAGACGCGCGCCGCCAACATTGACGGGGTGAAGACCAGCGTCAGAACCGTGGCGATGCCCAATCCGAACACAACCGCAGTCGCAAGCTGTTTCCACCACAATGCGGTCGGGCTGTCGATCGAATAGCCACCCCCAAAGAAATCAAGACTGAGGCCAAACATCATCGGCGCAAGTCCTGCCATCGTGGTGATGGTGGTCAGCAGCACCGGACGGATACGATCCTCGGCGGTGCGCACAATCGCTTCGATCCGTGGCATGTAGCGGGAATATTCCTGATAGGTGTCGATCAGAACAATGTTGTTGTTCACCACGATCCCCGCCAAGGCGACAATTCCGGTGCCCGTCATGATGATGCTGAAGGTCTGGTCCATGACCAGCATCCCGATCAGAACCCCGGTGGTGGATAGCACGACCGCCAGCAGCACCAGAACCGCGTTGTAGAAGCTGTTGAACTGCGCCAGCAGGATGATGAACATCAGCCCAAGCGCCGCACCAAATGCGCTGCCAAGGAAGGCTTGGCTTTCGGCTTGTTCTTCCTGATCGCCGGTCCACTCCCAGTCGATGCCGGGCAGGGGGTTGGCTTCAAGCCATGTGGTCAACTCGGCAATGCGCTCGTTCGCATTGATCGGAACCACCCGCGCGCCGTCTTCGATGGCCGAGGTTGCTTCGGCTATTGTGACAGAAGGCGATTCAAACAGTGCGTAGCCTGTGCCGTTCGGCCCGACGATAGGTCCGCCTTCGGTCTCCTTGAGAGTGGCCAAGGTGGTTGCGCCGTCCGTTCCGTCTGTCACCAGCTTGAACAAGCCTGGCAGCACATCGGCCTTCACGTCGAAATAGCGCTTTTGATCGACACGGTTGATCTCGGACAGCTTGGCCACCGGCTGGCGGGTGATGAAATTCGACAGCGGCACAAGCCCGTCTGCTGTGCGCACACGCAACGTGTCCAGCGTGGATAGGAACCGATCTTCTTCGGGCAAACGCACCCGTATCTCGATCTCTTCGTCCGAGCTGTCCACGCGCATCGTGTCCAGCAGGATGCCCCGCGTTACCAATTGCACCATCGCGCCGACCACAGCCACGTTGGCACCATAGCGCCCGGCCTTTTCGACATCGACGTCGATCTGCCAGTCGATGCCGGGCAGGGGCATTGTGTCTTCGATCAGCGTAAGGCCTGCAGTCGTATCGAACTTATCGCGCGCCAGTGCGGTCGAGGCCAGCAGCGTGTCCCAGTCATCAGCCTTGAGTCGCAAATGCACCGGTTTGCCGCTGGCGGGGCCTCGGTTCTGCGAGAGGATTTCGATCTCGACACCGGGAATGACCTTCAACTGCTCGGTCAATTCGGCCAGCACGATATCACCGTCCAGATCAGGGCGGTCCGCGCGGTCTTCCCACGGGATGGTCTCTAGCTGGACTTGACCGATGGTGTCCTTGGGCACGGCAGCGCCGCTGGCATCAGTGTTCAACCCGCCTTCACCGGCAAAGGAAAAGGCGTTCTTTACGCCGGGATGCGCCAGCACGATATCCTCGGCCCGCATCACCAAGGCGTCTTTTTCCGCAAGGCTCAGGTTGCCGCGGGCGCGGACATAAACGATGGCCTGTTCGGGTTCGGATTCGACAAAGAACTCCACGCCATTGTTGTTCTCGCCGAAATAAGTGAACACGCTGAACACGAAGGCCAAAACACCGGCACCTGCCACGATGGGCATGATCGGGTTGCCCGCGATGAATTTGATGAAATAGCCGAAAACCGTGCGCTTGCGTCGCCCCTCGACCCGCTTGCGTTTCCATTTGATCGACGCCGCGTCCAACACGATCGAGGCCAGCACTGACCCCAGAAGAAACAGTATGATCCCCGGAACATGTGCGGCAATGCCATCGGCAATTGGGGGGAAAAGGAACGCGGGATCCAGTAGCAACAATGCGCCAATGAACAGCATCCCCAGCACCACAGGCACCATAGCGGCGCGCAGCAGCCATGAGGTATTTGCCCTTAGCCCCTGCGAGGCCCGGTCCAGCATCCGCGAGAACCGTCCGGTCACCCCGCCCATTACGGGCAGGTACACGAGCGCCACCACCAAAGAGGCGGACAGCACGAAAATCAGAGTGACTGGCAGCATACCCATGAATTCGCCGGGCACGCCCGGCCAGAACAACATTGGCAGGAAGGCACAAAGCGTCGTTGCCGTGGAACTGACCACCGGCCAGAACATCCGCTTGGCCGCTTCGACATAGGCGTGCATCGGGCCCGAGCCTTCGCTGATGCGCTTATCGGCATATTCAACGACCACGATAGCCCCGTCGACCAGCATCCCCACCGCTAGGATCAAGCCGAACATCACGATGTTCGAAATACTGACCTCCATGGTCGACAGGAATACAAAGCACAAAAGGAACGAGGTCGGGATTGCGAACCCCACCAGCAACGCCGCGCGCAAACCGAGCGCGGCCAGCACCACGATCATCACCAGCGCAATGGCCGTCAGAACCGAGCCTTCAAGCTGTTTGACCATGCTGTCCACAATCCGGGACTGGTCGTTCGATGTGCCCACGGTCACAGCCGCTTGCAATTCAGGTGGCCAGTTCGCCTCGGCGGCGGCCACTTCGGCCTTCACGGCATCGGCGGTGTCGATCAGGTTAAAGCCCTTGCGCTTGACCACTTGCAGCGCCAGCGTTTTTTCCCCGTTGAACCGCGCCGTGCCCATCCGGTCTTCAAAGGTCAGGTTGATCGTCGCCAGATCCCCCAAAGTGACCACGCGGTCGCCATTTACCTTGACGGGTAGGTCGTAGACATCACGCTGGTCGTCGAAACTCGATGGGATCTTGACTGCAAAGCTTCCCTGATCGCTGCGCAATTCGCCCGCTGCAATCAGCTGGTTGTTGTTCTGAACAACACTGATCAATTCGCTTGCGGTGACGTTGTAGCTTTCCAGTTTCAGCGGGTCGATCACCACTTCCAGCATTTCGTCCCGGTTGCCCGCAATCCCCGCCTCAAGCACGGAATCCAGCGATTCAAGCCGATCCTGCAAATCCTTCGCCACCCGCGCCATCGTCCGTTCGGGCACCGGGCCGGTCAGGTTGACGATGACGATGGGGAATTCGGAAAAGTTGATCTCGGTGATCGAATATTGTTCTGCGCCTGCGGGAAACTTGGACTGCGCCTTGTTCATGGCGTCCCGCACATCCGCCATGACCTGTGTCTTGTCCCAGCCGAACTCGAATTCCAGCGCGACACCGGCATAGCCTTCGGCGGCCGTGCCTGACAAAGACTTCAGCCCATCCAGATCGGCCAGTTCGGTCTCCATCGGTTTGACAAGCAGCGTTTCGCTGTCTGCCGCTGATATCCCCGGAAAAACGGTGGACACGAACAGCGCCGGGATCTCGATATCCGGTTCGCCCTCCTTGGGCAGGCCGACATACGAATAGGTGCCGATCGCCAGTGACAGCACAATGAACGCCAGCACCATGCGGGCGCGTTCGGCAGCCCAATCGACGATCCCGGTCATTGGATGACCTCTTCAAAGCTGGGGTCGACAGTCACGCCGTCAGTGACGAATTCCTGCCCCACGGTGATTACGTCCACCTGATCGGGCAGACCTGTCACGTAAATACCTTCGGGTGCATCTCGCAGCACCATGACGGGCACGAACTGCGCTGCGCTCTCGGCGTCAATGATCCGAACTCCCAGCGTGCCGTCGTCGCTCAGCGTCAACGAGGACGAGGCCAACACATGCGCCATCACACCTTGTGATTGGATCAGGATCTCGGCGGTTTGCCCGTCACGGATCGCCAGATCGGGGTTCGGCACTGTGAGCTCGACCCGAAAGGTGCGGGTTGTCGGATCGGCCGAGCGAGACAGGAATGTCACGCGCGCCTGCAGATCCGGGCCTTCGTTCAGACGGGCACCGGCCAAAGCGCCCACTTCGACGCGGCTGATTTCTGTTTCCGGCACAAAACCGACGACCTTCATTGGGTCAAGTTGGATCACCGTGGCACACAGCCCACCGGGTTGCAGAAGGCTGCCCAATTCCGCCGTATCTGTTTCAAGCACGCCGGCAAAAGGTGCTGTGATCTCGAGCCTGTCGATATCGGTCTGCGCGCGTGTCACCGCGGCTTGTGCCGTTTCGATGCTTGCGCTCAGACCGTCCAAACCGGCCTCGGCGGCCTTGAGGCCAGCTTCTGCCGTGGTGATCGCAGCCTGGGCGCTTTGCACCGAGGCTTCGGTATTGGCGACTCGGGTCTGGCTGGCAAACCCGTCTTGGCTCAACCTTTCGGCAGCAGTGGCGTTGATGCGCGCCTCTTCAAGCCGCGCCTTCGCCTCGGCTACGCGAGCCTTTGCTTCGGGAATACGCGCCTCGACTTCTGGCCGGCGTGATTGCGCTTCTGCCAAACGCGCCGTCGCCTCGGCCAATGCAGATTGCCGCGTGCCCGGATCGACCGAGCACAGCAATTGGCCTTCCTCAACAAACGCGCCTTTGCGCAAGGGCTGTGACACGATCTTGCCGCTGACTTCAGAGACGACGGACACCTGACGCGCGGCTTCGGTTTCGCCGCGCAGCCGGACTTGTGTGCCGACCTCCCGTGCCACGGATCGTTTCGCCATCACCCGGATCACTCCGTCTTCAACGGCGCCCGCCTGAGGCGCGACTTCCGGTGCAGGCGCACTGGCCACGGGCGCATCTGGCGCGGGTGTCTCAGAGCGTGGGCTGAGGTCGGACACCAAGGCGAAGAAGCGTTCGCGCTCGATCACGAGACCAAACAAAACAAGCGCCACCAGACATGCGGTGATCAGGGGAACTATGCGCATCAGACGAACCTTGTCCTGCCTGCCTATCGTTATACGGGCGCTGACGCCCCGGAAGTCTGAGCCGTATCCGAACTCGTCAGCTGACAAATTTAATACGGTAAACTAATCAGTTTAGATTAATCCTGCCGCCAAGTTTTTTCAAGCTGAACCGATTGGTTTAGTTTCCCTTGGGGCGGCTGGAGCATTTATGCCGCAGAATTGGGCGCGCTGCACGTCGTCCCGACCGATGGTGGGACGAAATGGGGCCAAAACCCCGACTTGGCACCTGCGTCTCATCACGATAAGAGAGGCCAAATCCACGCGCGTCCGACAAGAGGCGCACGTCAAAGGGGGCTTCCGGGTGAGCGACACAGACAGCTTTATCGAAGAGGTGACCGAAGAGGTCCGCCGTGACCGGCTTTTCGGCTTGATGCGCCGCTACGGCTGGATTGCGGTGCTGACCGTTCTGTTGCTGGTCGGCGGAACCGCCTACCGCGAATACACGCGCGCAGCCCAAACCGCAAAGGCACAATCCTTTGGCGATGCCATTTTCGCGGCATTGGAAAACGACGAAGCTGCAGACCGGGTCAACGCACTCGACCAGATTGACGCCCCCACTGCAGAAGGCGCGGCCATGCTCGATATGCTGATCGCCGCCGAAGAAGCACTTGATGGCAATGGCAGCGCTGCGGCTGACCGCCTCAGTGCCGCGGCGACCGACGGCGATCTGCCCGAAATCTACCGCCAGATCGCAAGCTTCAAGGCATTGACCCGCCCCGAAAGCCCGCTTGGAGCCGACGAACGCCGCGTCGCATTCGAAGCCATGGCGGCCCCGGGTGCGCCCCTGCGCCTTCTTGCCGAAGAGCAATTGGCCCTGATCGAGATCGAAGCGGGCGATACCGAGGCCGCTTTGACGCGGCTCAATAGCATTCTGGCGGATTCGGAACTGACAGCAGGCTTGCGCCGACGGGCTTCTCAGTTGATTGTGGCGCTAGGGGGCGAGATCGAGGCGTCCTGATCGGAGGGCCGGAGCGGTCCGACACGACAAAAAGACGAGGGCAGGGCAGTGCAAGTTAAATTCCTTTTGGCCAGCGTGATCGCAACCGGAGTCTTGGCCGGGTGTACGGATCGCGAAATCATCCTGCCGGGTGAACGTCTAGGCGTCCGCGAAGTTCTGCAGGATCCTGCGAACGCCGATGCAGCAGCGCTCGAGAACATCACACTTGCGGCAAATCTGCCGGCTGCCACGAACAACGCGGCTTGGCCCCAAAGCCATGTCAGCCCGTCCGTGCGCACCACGCACGCGGCGTTGTCCAACACTCTGACCCCGGTCTGGTCCACCTCCATCGGACAGGGCGACAAACGTCGTGCCCGGATCATCACCGATCCAGTTGTCGCAGATGGCCGTGTGTACACGATTGACAGTGAGGGCAGGGTGTCTGCCACTTCAACCAGTGGTGAAGCGCTCTGGTCCTACAACCTTGCGCCCTTGCGCGACGACGCATCTCAGGCTTTGGCGGGTGGGCTTGCCTACGATAATGGCCGTCTCTATGTCACCTCCGGTTTCGGCACGCTCACCGCGCTTGATGCGGCAAGCGGGCAAGAGATTTGGACTCAGCGCTTGCAAGCGACGGCCACCGGGGCACCGACGGTATTCGGCGGTCTGGTCTACGTGACCGCAGGCGACAGCACGGCATGGGCGATCGAAGTCGAGGACGGTCGCGTGCGTTGGCAATCGGACGGTCTGGGCGATGTCGGCAACGTCGCAGGCGCCGCACCGCCCGCCGTCAACAACACCCATGTGGTCTTTGCCTTTGGCAGCGGTGCTGTGCAGGGCGCGTTCCGCCAAGGTGGTCTGCGTCTCTGGAGCGCCGATATCGTTGGCGCACGCAAGGGCTTTGCCATTTCGCTGGTCGACGACATCACCGGCTATCCCGTCATCGACGGTGCCACCGTTTATGCCGGGAACCATTCCGGCAATGTGGTCGCATTGAACGTGAACTCTGGTGAACGGCTGTGGACAGCGCAACACGGCGCGATGGACCCGGTCTGGCCTGCTGGCAATTCCGTCTACTTCGTGTCGGACCTGAACGAATTGATCAGGCTCGATGCAACCGATGGTCGGCAGATCTGGGCGGTTGATCTTCCCGGCTACGAACCGGTGCGCCGTCCGCAGCGTCGACGCGATGCTGCATTTGCAAATCACGGTCCCGTCCTCGCGGGTGGACGTCTGATCGTGGCGTCGTCAGACGGGTTCCTGCGGTCCTTCGATCCGGCCTCGGGTGATCTTGTCAGCCAGACCGAGATTCGCGGAGGTGCCACAACCCGCCCTGTTGTTGCGAATGGCACGCTTTATGTCGTGTCGACGAACGGTGTTCTGCACGCCTATCGCTGACCCCTTCCACAGGCGCGGGAAATAGGCTAGGCGGGCGGCTTGATCTGAACCGGAGTCCTGTGCGCCCATGTCTTTCACCCTCGCCATCGTCGGTCGACCCAATGTCGGCAAATCGACTCTGTTCAACCGGTTGGTCGGCAAGCGGCTGGCACTGGTAGACGACCAGCCCGGCGTCACACGCGACCTGCGCGAAGGGGCGGCACGGTTGGGTGATCTCCGCTTTATCGTCATCGACACCGCTGGTCTGGAAGAGGCGACAGACGAAAGCCTGCCGGGCCGGATGCGCAAACTCACCGAACGCGCGGTGGACATGGCCGACATCTGCCTGTTCCTGATTGACGCCCGTGTGGGCGTGACCCCCGCCGACGAAGTTCTGGCAGAAATCCTGCGCAAACGCGCGGCCCACGTGATCCTTGGAGCCAACAAAGCCGAAGGCAATGCCGCAGAAGCCGGCGTTCTCGAGGCGTACGCGCTGGGTCTGGGTGAACCGCTCCGCATCTCTGCCGAACACGGCGAAGGCATGCCGGATCTCTATACGATGTTGCAACCGTTGGCCGATGAATTCGACAAACGCGCTGAAGCGGATGCGCCCGAAACCGAAGTAGATGTCGACGATGAAGACCCGGATGCGCCCCGCGCCATCACCAAGGCCAAGCCGCTCCAGATCGCCGTCGTAGGTCGCCCCAACGCAGGCAAATCCACGCTGATCAACAAGATCCTTGGCGAAGACCGTCTGCTCACCGGCCCCGAGGCGGGAATCACCCGCGATGCCATCTCCGTTCAGACCGAATGGGATGGCACGCATATGCGAATCTTCGACACCGCAGGCATGCGCAAAAAGGCCAAGGTGCAGGAAAAGCTGGAAAAACTGTCCGTGTCAGATGGTCTGCGCGCGGTCAAATTCGCCGAGGTTGTCGTCGTCCTGCTGGATGCCGCGATCCCGTTTGAATCGCAGGATCTGCGCATCGCCGATCTGGCCGAACGCGAAGGCCGCGCCGTGGTTATCGCCGTGAACAAATGGGACACGGAAGACGACAAGCAGGACAAGCTCAAGATGCTGAAAGAGGAGTTCGAACGCCTCCTCCCGCAGCTGCGCGGCGCGCCGCTGGTCACCGTCTCTGCCAAGACCGGACGCGGCCTTGACCGCCTGCAAGCGGCCATCGTCAAGGCCCACACCGTCTGGAACCGCCGCGTGACAACCGCCCAGTTGAACCGCTGGCTGGCCGCAATGCTGGAACAGCACCCGCCGCCCGCACCACAGGGCAAGCGGATCAAGCTGCGCTACATGACCCAGGCCAAGACCCGCCCGCCGGGCTTCATCGTGATGTGCTCGCACCCCGACAAGATGCCCGAAAGCTACAAGCGCTATCTGGTGAACGGCCTGCGCGAGGACTTCGACATGCCGGGCACACCGATCCGCCTGACGCTGCGCGGGCAGGGCGACAAGAACCCCTATAAAGGCCGCCGCGAAAAGAACGCAGGCGCGTTGAAAAAGCACTTGGGGAAAGGGCGAGGGTAAGAAGCGGAAGGTCGGCTGTGCGGTACAGAGCTACCGCGTGGAGGAGCCGATCAAATGACTGCTTTGCCTAATCGCGCAGCTTCCACGATGTGGCGCGAGCACCGTCGCCTTGGGTTTTCTCAGACGCTGTGACGTTTAGCTCGCCAGCGCGTTCTCTATGATGGGGTTGATTAGGTCAGGCTTTGTCATTGCCGCCATGTGTCCGCCGCGTTCAATTTTTTCAAACCGCCACTGAGCAGCGCTCTGCTTCATCAACGAAACGATTTCATCGATTGTGCGAACCGTGTCCGCCGCAGAAACGACTGTCGTCTTGTCCGGCAGTTCGGCTTGCCAAATAGACAACGGAGTTTCTTCGTTCATCACGCAACCCCATTCATGGAAATTAGGCTCCAATGCTGAGGTGAATTTCACGCGTCGCTCTTCTGGCATGGCGTTCCAGCTTCCCGCGCCGGTCCAATAATTCGCAAATACCTCAGCGGCTATGGGCCAAGTGTCGTCGGTTCCACATTGTTTGATTGTGTTCCGCAGACTTAATGCTTCCTGAAAAGCTTCATCGCGCCCATTTTGTTGCAAGAGATAAAACGGGTTGGGTTCAATCAATACCAGACGATCAACATGGATCTTGAACATAGCGGCAGCTTTCATCGCGACGCTTCCGCCAAAGGAATGACCCACTATCGAAAACTTGCTTCCGTCATCTGGAACAAAGGGTGCCAACAGTCTGGCTTGGTCTTCCAGTGTCTGTGTTTTTCGTTCTGACCACGGCTTGGTAGCGCCGTATCCAAACAGGTTGATTGCAATAAAGTGAAACCTATCGGCAAGAGCGTTCATTAATCCTCCCCATTGCCGCGCACCGGCAACGCTGGAATGAATAAGGATCACCTTTGGCCCAGTGCCAGCTTCAATAAAGTCCGTTTCCCCAAGTCCAGTCACATCACCCCCCAAGTTGCGTGATCAGGACTATAGTTTATCGGTTGAACATCTCTGGCGCAATTGAAGCCGAAAATGGACGTCGGTGCACCTCGCAGCATTCGGTAAACAGGGCTAACTCTCGCCATTCGCCGCGCAACCCCCAACGAAAAACGGCGCACCCGAAGGCGCGCCGCTCTTTTTTACCGATTGGTAAAAGTCAGTTCGCCGCTGCCAGCTCTTTCGGCAGGCGGAACGTCCAGAGCGTGCCGCCTTGGTTCAGGTAGTTGACCTTCTTGGCCACCTCACCCCCCCAGAGCGGAACCGCACCACCCCAACCCGAGATGATCGAGACATACTGCTCGCCATTTTGGTCCCAAGTGATCGGCTGACCCACGATGCCCGAGCCGGTCTGGAAGGACCACAGCTCTTCACCGGTTTCGTCATCCAGTGCCATGAACTTGCCTTCGGGCGTTCCAAAGAACACAAGACCACCGGCTGTGGTCATCACGCCGGACCAAAGCGGCGCGTCGTTTTTGTATTCCCACTTCCATTCGCCAGTGTCCGGATCGATGGCTTTCAAAGAACCGATATGGTCTTCGTAGTTCGGCTTGATGGTAAAGCCGGACCCCAGATAGGCAGCACCTTTCTTGTAGGTGATCGGCTCGTTCCAGATGTCCATGCCCCACTCGTTGGACGGCACATAGAAGTTGCCAGTGCGCTGCGAGAACGCCATCGGCATCCAGTTCTTGCCACCAAGGAAGCCCGGGGACGAGAACACGACGTCGCCTTTCTTGCCATCAGCCGAGGCGGAAGGATCGCCGGGACGGTTGTCCTCGATAAACACAGGGCGTCCATCATCACCGATGTCGCTGGCCCACGAGATGTCCTTAACAAACGGGTAGGCATCGACAAAGGCACCGTCTTCGCGGTTCAGAACATAGAAGAACCCGTTCCGGTCAGCAGTGGCATACCGCATGTTGCCGTCGCGGTCGGTATAGGCGACCACTTCGTTTACACCGTCATAATCCCAACCTTCGCGCGGCGTGGTCTGGTAGTGCCACTTGATCTCACCTGTCGCCGGGTCGATGCCCAGACGGCTGGCGGCATAAAGGTTGTCACCAGTGTTGCCCTCGGTTGGCTCGCCCGCATTGCGCAGGTGGCTGTTCCAAGGGGCCGGGTTGCCGGTGCCGAACACCAGCGTGTCGGTGTCGGCATCATAGGATCCGCCAAGCCATGTGGCACCGCCACCGGTCTTCCACATATCGCCCGGCCATGTCGCGTTGAGCGTGCCGGTCATGGTGCTTTCTTCGCCATTGAGCATGCCCATATGGCCTTCGATCACCGGACGCTCCCAGACAAGATCGCCGTTTTCGACGTTGCGCGCCTGAACCGTGCCGACGATGCCGAATTCACCGCCCGAATTGCCGGTGATCACCAGATCACCCACCACAAGCGGAGCCGCCGTGTAGGAATAACCCGCCTTGTAATCATTGATCTGGTCGCGCCAGACCACGTCACCGGTCTTGGCGTCGAGCGCCACAATCCGCGCATCCAGCGTGCCAAAAATCACCTTGTCGCCCGCCAAAGCGGCACCCCGGTTGATCACGTCACAGCAGGGCAGGATACCTTCGGGCAGACGTGCGTCGTACTGCCAAAGCTCTTCGCCGGTGTTCACATCCACCGCATAAAGCCGCGAATACGACCCGGTGATGTACATGACGCCATCATAAACCAGCGGCTGCGTCTCCTGTCCGCGCTGCTTTTCGCCACCAAGGCTGAACGCCCAAGCGGGAACAAGGTTCTTCACGTTGTCCTTGTTCAGCGTCTCCAGCGGCGAGTAGCGCTGCAAATGCCGCCCCATCCCGTTGGTGACGACCTGATTGGTCATCGTCTGGTCATTGGCCAGCATGTCTTCTGTCACACCCTGCGCAAACGCACCGGTCGCGGCGAGTATGCTGGCTGTAACGGCGGCAACAAATCTGTTCATTCGTATTCCTCCCATGAACTTCAGTTGCGGGTATCCAGATGCACAGGGGGCGCATGTGGACGGCTGACAGGCAGTATAGGGATAACGATTGCGTGTTGTACGCGACTTGTGTCGTAAGACCATTGGGAGGTTGACAGGACTTTGGTCGTATTACGACGGGCTCGATTCGAGGGGATTGCGCGAGCGTTGGTCAGGGCCTTACAATCTGAAAGGCGAAGTGTTCGAGTATCTGTCAGAACCTCTCGAGTTTTGCTCCGGGATATTGGCAGGTGTAAGGCGTTGTATTTGCTACGCGCTGGCGAGGCTGAAATATGCAAGTTTCTTTGACATTTACAATGCAGTGGCGCTGATGCGAGGTTTGCTGCGAAATAGGTAGCTTGGTCGACCGCTTCGGGCTCTAGTGTTGTCTGAGCATGTGCTCTACAAACGTAAAGCTGTTCCGTGCAGGGTCGGAAGGCGAAGGTGCAGCGCGAAGAAAGATCAGACACATAACTGCAACAAGCCTAGAGTAAAGCAGTTCGCGTCATCTCCGCAAAAAATGTGGTCTTCAACGCACCACTTCACCAGCTTTATTGCTCAGTCAGTCCTCAACAAAGTGATCAAACCAACGAGACGGTACTTGTTTTGTTTCACCTTGCGATTATGCGAAGCGTTTGGCGCGGCTATCCCCCAAAGGTGCCCCATCTGAAAATCGTATGGTTTTGGAACCCATTTCTTTCTTTTGGCCGTCTTATTGGCCTCCTGTATTGCCGTGATCTCAGCATCACGGGTCTCCGCTTTGTTTTTAAATGCCAACTCACGGGCATTTAAGTTTTTTGAAAACCCCATAACATAGCCACCGGATGGATCAATCGCTTCGTAAGCCTTCAGACCACTTTGTACTTTGTTCGTTATCAGGACCCAATGATCTCCGCGAGAAGAACCTGAGTAGTCTACATGCGCCGCTACAGCGTGCCCAGCGTTCAGAATACCGTCGATAAATCCGCTAACCGGTAAAGGAAGTGGGTCTTTGTAATGGGAACCGTAGCGCTTTGCCTGCATCCCAAGCAGCATGGGCACCCGGGTCGTAATCAATCCACCTAATTCGCTATAGCCCTGATTATTCAGAGCGATCTTGTTCACATCAGACGGCGATAAGTTCTTTGGCAACAGTCCTTTGGGCCAACAGGACTGAGGTTTTCCCAGTTTTGTCGCTGCCATGGTGATTACTGTGAGGCAACACCCTTTTTCGTCTAAATGTGCCCAAGCGTCATACTGGTTAACTCTATCGTCACTGTTTGAGTCCCATCGATGACCCAAGAGTTCACGGAAATCACCCTGACTATAGATGGAAAAACCGTTGTGAATTCCACGCGCGCGCCCTGTGGGTGCAGGCAATGAATTGGGCGCAATGTGTCCGGAAGACAGCGTACCCAAGAGTGATTTCCAAGTTTGCCCATTTGGGTCGACTCGGGCATCGGCCCAGCTTGCGTTCCGTCCCATTCCAACAATCCGAAACTGGCGGATCGCTTCGTTCAGGTTCGACAAGTCATACTGCCCCCCTCCGCCAGGAGCGAATTCGGGGGTATCCGGCTTCAACTCGCCAATAACATCCAGAAGGCCCTGTGCGGCACACGCATTTCTGTAGGCATCTTTGTAAACAAGATTAAGATTTATCAAATCAGTAACTTGCGACACATCCCCATGCCGATTCATTCCGCCGAAGCCGACTGAACCGGCGAGACCAGTGATTTCCAAAGGCTGCGGGTACATAATGCAAATCCTCAAAACAACTTCAAAATTAAATACTTACTATAAATATGGCGCTCTTCATCCGCGACATGCTTCGTTTTCCGACCGAGATCGTATCACTTATCAAGCACACGCAAAAGCCTCAGTTCCATAGCGCAGTTTGCCGATCAAATAAAGCAAGAGTAGCACACATCGCCCGATACGGGAAAAAGGTGCGCGAACTCACGCACGCTACCTTTATCCTGCCCTCAGTAATGGTTCACATCGCCATGCGCCGCGTAAGCGGCTTCCTGGCGCATCAACCTCACTTCGAAATCGCCGAATTGTCCTGCGTGGTGATCGACACGAGGTAGGACAAGATGAAATCCTGCACCGTCCGGTCCTCAATGCCGACATGGCGCATCTTGGTGCCCGGCATGAAGCCGTCATTGTCCTCCATCCACGCGCGCAGCGCAGCCGGGGTCCAGACGATACCCGAGGCCTCTAACGCAATTGAATAATCGTAATTCTCATACGTCCCGGCACCACGTCCGACGATGTTCTCCAAAGGTGGGCCGTAAGAGGCGTCGGTCGGCTCGACCGCGTGGCACCTACGGCACTCTGCTTCGAACAACGTCTTGCCAGCGTCGATCTTGACCTGCTCGAACGTGATCTCGCTGGCAGTGACGGGCAGGGCGCAGAGACAGGCTGCGGCGGCAAAGGCAAAACGTGTCATGGGTGGTCTCCTTCAAATTGATGCCCCAACGTAAGAACGCCTGAAATCCGCCAATATGATCCACATCAAGAGATACGACCTTGGCCCACATCCTTTGGTCGTATTTCCGCAGGAAAAGCGGCTGTTACTGTGTCTGCAATCATTCTGGGAGGACATGATGAGCTTTTTCTCCACCATCCGCGCGACCTCAGCCGCGCTGCTTCTGTGCGCGGGCGCAGCCTTTGCCGAAACCCCCGTTTTGCGCGCTGCCGTTCTTGCATTCGGCACCGTGAACTGGGAATTGGACAGCATCAAACACAACGGCTTTGACACGGCCAACGGGTTCGACCTTCAGGTTCAGGGCGTCGCGGGCGGCTCTGCCGCGCAGGTCGCGTTTCAGGGGGGCGAGGCGGATGTGATCGTGTCCGACTGGCTTTGGGTCGCGCGTCAGCGGGCCGAGGGTAAGGATTACATCTTTGTTCCATATTCCAAAGCCGTAGGCGCTTTGCTGATCCCCGAAGGCAGCACCGCAACATCCCTGGCTGACCTCAAGGGCGGTAAAATCGGTATTGCCGGTGGACCGCTCGACAAAAGCTGGCTGATCCTACGTGCCTATGCCGAAAAGATGCACGGTATGGATCTCGTGACCGAGACCGAACAGGTCTTTGGCGCACCGCCGCTGATCTTCAAGACGGGCTTGCAGGGCGAACTTGATGGCGCGATCAACTTTTGGCACTTCCTCGCCAAGATGGAAGCAGGCGGCATGACACCGTTGATCACCGTCGATGACGCTGCGCGCGAATTGGGCCTTGATCCCGAAACACCGCTGTTGGGCTATGTGATGCGCGGAGAAATGCTGCGCGACCATCCCGAACTGGTCGAAGGTCTGGCCGCCGCCAGCCGCGCCACCAAGGAACTGCTTGTCAGTTCTGACGCTGAATGGGACCGCCTTCGCCCGCGCATGAACGCGAAGTCTGATGCAGAGTTCGCGGCGCTCAAGGCCGGGTTCATCGCGGGCATCCCCGCCAATCAGCCTGTCGATGAAGATGCTGCTGCACGGATGCTGGCCCTTATGGCCGAACTTGGTGGTGAAAAGCTGGTTGGCGCTGTCACGACATTGCCCGAAGGCGTTTTTGTCCAGCCCGGAAGCTGACCTTGGTTGCGACATCGTCCCTCAAACTCGTGAGCAATCGCGACACCCTCAAACCGGCGGACGCGTCTTCGCCGGTCTTGACCGTCACCCTCGACGGGATGCGCTTTGGTGACAAACAGGTGCTTGGGGCGCTCGACCTGAGGCTGGCTCCTCGCGAGACCATCGCCATCACCGGGCCCTCGGGCGTCGGCAAGACCACCTTTATGCGCATCATTGCCGGGTTGGAACATCGTTACGACGGCCATGTCCGTCGCCCCGATAAGCTGGCGATGGTGTTTCAGGAACCCACTTTGATGCGCTGGCGCACCGTGGCCGACAACCTTGCCATCACGCTGGGCCTGACGCCTGCGGAGATCGACATCGCACTGGAAGAAGTCGGCCTCGCCGGTCGCGGCACCGCCTTTCCCGATCAACTCTCCCTCGGTCAGCAACGCCGCCTGTCGCTTGCCCGCGCCTTTGCGGGAAAACCCGATGTATTGCTGATGGACGAACCCTTCGTCAGCCTCGACGCTGATCTCTCGGACGAGATGATGACTCTTTTCGAACGCCTGCGTGACAACCACCCGGTCGCCACGCTTCTTGTCACCCACGCGATCCCCGAGGCCGAACGCCTCGCCACGCGGATCCTTGAACTCTCAGGCCAACCTGCAAAGCTCAAACCACGCCAAGCTTAGAACAACGGCGCGTATTTCCAGTTGTCCGCATCCGGTGTGACCTCATCAAGGTCGTAGCCCGCGCCCTGCAACCGCTTGGCGATCTCCAGCCCGTCCGACGCAGCCTCATCGACATAACGCCGCCCCAGAACCTCGTCCTTGGCGATGCCATGCCCGCGCATCAGGTTCAGACCATGGTTGAACTTGCCCACCCGATCCCCAAGTTCCGCTGCCTGCTGATCCCAGGCCGCACTGGCATCCGGGTCGTAGTCACCGCCAAGCCCATTGTTATCCAGCTGGCTCATCCATGTCATCGCCCCGGTATAGCCCGCGTTGGCGCAGTTCTCGAACAAGGCCCGCGCCGTGGCATGATCGCCCGACTTGGTGAGCATATACCCCGTCGAGCACAACACCATGCCCGTCTCACCCTTCTCGGCGCGGTCGAGCATGGAATGCCATGTCATCTCGTCCGGGTTCAGAACGCCACCGGGATCATCGTCCTCAGGCTCGGCCCAGAGGGCGGTGGCACTCAGCGCAACGGCGCAGCTCAGCGGGATCAGAAACTGTTTCATATTCCAAGCCTAGCGTAAGATGCGCCGGAATTCACCCTTGCTATGGTCGTAGATCACCCCTTTCGGGTCATCATCCCGCGCGCCGGGTCATAGCCCCAGACCGCAAGCGCCATGAACACAGCCGTCGCCAACGCCGTCCAGACAAGCGCCATGCCGTTCACCTCGACATACAGCGCAAAGCGGATCAATTCGACCGCATGGGTGAACGGATTGGCTGCGCAGATATCGTGCAACAGCTCTGAACTCTCCGCCATCTTCCACAGCGGGTAAAGCGCCGAGGATAAAAAGAACATCGGGAAGATCACGAAATTCATCACCCCGGCGAAATTCTCCAACTGCTTGATGAAACTCGACAGCGCCAAGCCCAACGCCCCCAGCATCAGACCCGCCAGCAAAAGCGCGGGCAGGGCGGCGAGATACCCCCAGCCCGGCAAGGTGATATCAAACAGCCACGCCACCAACAAAAAAGCATAAACCTGCAGGATCGATATGATCGTACTGCCCAACAGCTTGCTGAACAAAAGCCACACCCGCGACAGCGGCGCCGTCAGCAAAAGGCGCATCGACCCCATCTCGCGATCATAGACGAGGCTCAGGCTGGACTGCATCCCGTTGAACAGCAGGATCATTCCGCAAAGCCCCGGCACAATATAGGTCTCATAGGTGATGTAGGTCTGGTAAGGCGGCGTGATGGACAGACCCAATGCGGCCCGAAAGCCCGCCGCAAATACAAGAAGCCACACCAGAGGGCGCACGAGCGCCGCCACAAACCGCTCGCGTTGATGGACAAAGCGCAAGGCCTCGCGCAGCACGATTGCCCGCATCGCGATGAGCGCGTGTTTCATGCCAGTGCCCCGGTCATCTGCGCAAAGTAGTCGGGCAAGGGGCGCTCATTGCACAGGTTGCCGCACAGCCCATCCGCCAGCACCTTCCCGCGATGCAGCAGGATCACCTGATCCGTGTCCAGAACCTCGTCGGTCAGATGGGTCGCCCACAGCACCGTTACGCCGGTCTCGGTGCACAGGTCGTGAATATGCCGCGTCAGGCCCGCCCGCGTGGGCGCATCCAGTCCCACTGTCGGCTCATCCAGCAACAGCACCTTGGGATCGTGCAACAGCGCCCGCGCAATCTCGGTCCGCCGACGGTGTCCGCCGTTCAACCCGCGTGCCTTTTCGCCTGCGCGCTCTGCCATACCCAATCGGTCCAGCGCAGTGTCGATCCGATTGTCGGCGTCCCGCCCCGAGATCCCGTGCAACGCCGCGAAATAGCGTAGGTTCTGTCGCACCGTCAGGTCAAGATCCAAGGTGGTCTGCTGAAACACGACACCCAGATCCGCCATCGCTGCCAAGGGTGCAGCCTTCAGATCATGTCCGGCGATTGAAATTGCTCCACCCTGTGTCACGAAAAGACGCGTCAGCAGGGAAAACAGCGTCGATTTTCCAGCGCCGTTCGGGCCGAGCAAGGCCGCAAACTGCCCGTGCCCGACCGAAAAGGACACGCCGTCCAAAGCGGTCTTGGGTCCATAGGAAAACGACAGATCAGAAACCTGCAAACTCATCCGCGTGACCCGTCCAATCTTCTCTGGTTCCAAAATACTTCTGGGCAGCGCGCCCGATTTTGCGTCAACGCAAAATCACGATGCGTCGACGCATCGGAAGCGCCGCAGAAAAAGCCTTGCGTCATTCAATGGTGATGTCCAGCCGCTGGGTCTCTCCGGTCGATCCGGGAATGCGCAGGAAGTAAGTACCGGGCTTGATCGCGACAAAGCCGATCTCCATCGTCCCGGCATCGTCAAATTCGATCGAGTTCAGGCCGAGGGGGCGGATCTCGAGATCATTCACGACGATCTCGTCGATCCAGATGGCCCGAAAGAACTCGGAGCCTTCCAGCGCCAGCTCTGCCGACCCGTCACCTTCGATCTCGAACTCGTAATAGGTGCCCGAGGTCAGCACCCAAGGTGCCTCTGCCAATGGCATGCCCGAACTCAGAGTGATTGGCGGCAGATCGGCCTTGTTGGCTGAGGACAGAATGCCCGCGCGCCCCCATTGGTCGCGCGGCGCGCCATCGGCAAAGGACAGGGCGGGTGTCAGAATGGCAAGGCCAAGGGCGGTAAGAAACGGTTTCATGTCAGTCTCCTGAAGAAATGAAGGACGGCAGCGTTCGCGTATGGCTCACTCTGTTGGACGAAACGCGGCCCCCCATGGGAAGCGACCCACCTTGATGCTCTTAAGGGCCTTGCGGCTGGCCACATCGACAACGGTCACATCCCCGGAGACGCCGTTGGTGGTAAAGATCAGACTGCGGTCGCGGTTGAATTCAAGATGCCAGACCCGGCGACCGACGAGGATGTACTCTTCCACCTCATAGGTCTCGGCATTGACGACTGCTACATGGTTCGACGGCCCTAGCGCGACAAAGGCATGGCTGTCACCCGTAGTGAATTCAAACCCCACCGGCTGCACCCGGTCGGGGTGGATGTTGTCGATGTCAAAGTCGATCTTGGCTTTTTCGGTTTGCGTCGCGACGTCAAATACCGAAATTGTGCCACCGATTTCGGCACTGACCCAAAGCTCGGTGCCCTCTTTGATGAATTCTGCATGGCGCGGCCGGGAATCCACCAACGTGTTGGCGAACAGCGTCTGGGTCTCGGTGTCGATCCAATGCGCCATATTGGTGGTTTCAGATGTGGTGATGGCGATCCTGCCATCGGGCGACACCGCCATGCCTTCGGGTTCGATGCCGACGTCGATCTGCGCCACAACCGTGCGGGTTTCGGTATCGACGACCGTGGTGATCGCATCATCCTCGTTGGCGATGTAAAGGTGGCGGTTGTCTGGATGCAGGACGAACTGTTCCGGGTCTTCGCCCGAGGGCAGGTCGTGCAGGATCTTGCCGGTTTCAGGGTCCATCACCTGCACCGCGTCGCTGTCGGAGGCGCAGATATAGACCACCGAGAAATCCTTGGAGAAGGTGATCCCCCGAGGCCGCTCTCCGGTTTCGATGGTGCGAACCACCTCCATCGTTTCGATGTCGATCACGCTGATCGTGTCGTCTTTTTCGTTGGTGACCCAGATCTCGTCGGCCAATGCGGTCGTGGACAGCAAGGCGGCGGTCAGGGTGGTGAGGATCGGCAGTTTCATTGGTGTCGGTCCTTTTGGTGGATGGCGGATCGGGGGCCAGCCCCCGAACCCCCGGAGTTTACCGGGCAAGATGAAGAGGCAGGTCAGTTCTCGAACGCGGTGCAGCCGCTTTCGGGTTGGTCGAGACCCAAAGTGTCAAGTTCGTTGCGCTGGTGCAGAAAGCCTTCGAGCGGGGCCTGTGCGACGAGCGCGCGTTCATGCACCAGCGGGATGGGCTGGCGCAACTGGCCGTTCCATGTGCGGAATGTAAGGGGGCTTCCCTTGAAACCCGCGAGTTCGAACGCGTCGGACAGCATAAAGCTGCGCAGGGTTTCTGCGTCCGCGGCACCGGTGCGTGTCACGGCCTCTCCGATCGCCCTGACGGCGGCCCATGCTGCGTAGTCGCGGTCCAGCATGGGACGGTCCGCCAGTTTGGTGAAGCGCGATTGCAACTGCGCTGCGCCCCATTGTTCGACGACGCGGTGCCATGTGACAGCGCGCACCCCTTCGGATCCGGCCACCGGGCGCGGGCGCCAGGTGTTGTAAGAAATGTAGCGCGCGAAATCATCCGCCGCGTCGGCCACCAGAAGGACGTCATAATCGCCCAGTTCCTGGGTGAAGAGTGGCACTTCCTGTGCTGCGTTCCGGCGCATGTCGGCATCGAAGGCCCAGGTCTTGCGCGCGCCGAACTTCAGCCCGAACTTGCGAGCCGAGCGTTCCAGCGTCTCGGCCCAGGCCTGATCCTCGGGACGTTCACCTGCAATCAGCGCGATCTCGTCCCAGCGCCGGGTCACGAAAAACTGCATCAGAGCATCGGCCTTCATCGCGTACGAGGGCAGGGTGTGCAGCACCCGGGCGCTGCAGGTCTCATCACGCAGCGCGACATCTGCGGCACCGGCATTAAAGAGCAGCGCCGCCTTCGCCTCGGGCAGGTCGGCCGCCGCCAGAAGCTGCGCTGTCGGTGCGTCCAGCACCAGCAGATCGGTCTCGCCAAGCGCTGCGCGCGCGGCCTCGGCAAAATCCTCACCCTCGAAAACCTCGGTCACGATCAGGCTGTAGGTTTGGCCCAAGAACTTGCCGGTGGTGTTGTTTTCCTGCGCACCCAGTTCCGCGCCACGAATGCCCAGATCTTCTGGGATCGGATCAAGATTGGACAGTGTCGGAGGTGCGTCGACCACCTGCTTGAGGTAATGGATCACGACATCGACCTGTGCGGTGGCCGTGCTGGCGAGGCACAGCGCAACTGCCGATGCAATCGCGCAGGTCAAACGTGTCTTGAACATGGACTTGGTCCTCCCAGACGAACTCTAGTCGGGCCATCGAACCGTCGAAAATACGACCATTGTCCCGTACCGTTTGGCCAAAAAGCCCGTTCCGCGCCACGAAAGTCCAATACCCGCACCCACCGTGCGTCGGTACACATCCGGCAAGACACAAGACTGTGCCTGAGGAGGACCAACATGACCGCGACATTTTTCAAAACAACCTGCGCTGCTCTGGCGCTGACCGCCGCAGCCAGCCTGGTATACGCGCATGGTGACGTGGCCCCGCAGGCTGTAGACACCACCGGTCTTCCCGAGAACGGCGAAGACTGGCTGACGGAAAACCCCTATCGCGCCGAACTGGTCGGTGACGAGGTCTGGCTGCGTGCGGTGGAAATCGGTTCTTCGGGCTACAACCAGAACTGCGCCCGCTGCCATGGTCTTGAGGTGATCTCGGGTGGTCTTGCACCGGATCTGCGGTTCCTCGAAGCCGAGGAGTATGGCGACGAATGGTATGTGGAGCGCTTCCGTGACGGCTATACCCAGAACGGGACAACCAAAATGCCGGCATTCGGCGAACTTCTGGGGCAGGACGCCGCCTGGGCAATCCGGACCTATATCGAAACCCGACCCGATGATGCGTCGATGGAAGAGGTGTCGGACGAGCTGAAGGCGTTGCGTGACGAAATCACCGGCTATGCGGCCGATGCGTCCAGTGCAGATGCAGACGCGCTCAAGTCGCGGCTGACAGAAATCGCGGCGGGTATCGAAACCCTGTCCGGTGCACCTGTCGCTGACAGCGCCGCCTTCCGTGCCGCCAACCTGATCGACGGCACACAAGAGGCTTATGGCCGCGCAGCCGAGGCCTTGACGATTGGTTTGTCAGCGGCACACTGACACAATGAGCACTCTGGTTCGCGCCTCATTTACCGCAACCCTGCTGGCCATGGCGTCGCCCGTCTTGGCCAGCGATCCCTGTGCCGATTACGTCCCACAGGCCAAACCGCAGAATGCCAGCCGGGACATCGTCGGGCAGGACATAGATCAGATCATGGATCGCGGGTTTATCATGTTCGCGGTCTACGAAGATTATCCCCCCTACAGCTGGGATGATGCAGGCCAGCCGCGCGGCGTTGACGTCGATATTGCCCGGATCATCGCCGAGGACCTTGGTGTTGAGCCGCGGTTCAACTTCATCAGCGCGGGGGAAAACCTCGAAGCCGACTTGCGGCACCATGTTTGGAAGGGACCGTTGATCGATGGCGCCGTGTCGAACGTCATGCTGCGCGTGCCCTATGACAGTGCCTTCAACTGCCGGGTAGAGCAGGTGGTCTTCACCGGTCAGTACATGACCGAAAGCATTGCCATCGCCTATTCCGAAGCCGAGTATCCCGATGGGGGGCCGGTTCCGGCCTATTTCCGGTTTGACACGGTGGCGGTCGAGAACGACTCTATTTCGGATTTCTACCTGACCAGCTTTGCGGGCGGTCAATTGGCCCAAGGTGTGCGCCGGTATCCCACGATGCAGGACGCGATGGCGGCTTTGAATGCGGGTGAGGTGATGGCGGCCATGGGCCCCCTGGCACAGCTTGAATTCAGCGCGGGTGACGGGGTGGCGATACACCAGCCGCCGCTGCCCGGTTTTGCCAAGTCGAAATGGACCCTCGGCACGGGTAGCCACTTTGCCTACCGTGGATTGAGCTACACTGTGGATGATGCGATCTATTCTGCTCTGTCGGATGGGCGCATCGCCGCGATTTTCGAAAGCTATGGCCTGACCCATCAGGCCCCCGAAAGATAGTTTTCACCGATATGTTAAGCCATTGGTCTTATATGCCCCGGGGGTCCAACCCCCTAGGCTGACCATCAAAGAAGGATCACACCCATGCATATGACCGATTCCCGCACGATTGCTGCCAGCCCCGAAGAGGTCTGGGCGGCGATCCTCGATCCTGAAGTCCTCAAGCAATGCGTACCGGGATGCACCGAGATGAGCGGGTCCGCCGATGACGGGTTCGAGGCGACAGTCGTGCAGAAGGTTGGACCTGTTAAGGCGACCTTCAAAGGCACGGTCGTTCTGTCAGAGATGGTGCCGGGGCAATCGCTGACCCTGACTGGGGAAGGCAAGGGCGGTGCGGCTGGCTTTGCCAAGGGCGGTGCCGATGTAAAGCTGGTCCCGGTCGAAGGCGGCACAGAGCTGCATTATGATGTGGATGCCAAGGTCGGCGGAAAGCTGGCGCAACTTGGCAGTCGCATCATCGACGGGTTCGCCAAGAAAATGGCAGACCAGTTCTTCAGCAATTTCCAATCCGCCGTTGAGGGCCCGCAAGAGGGTGGCGACGATGCCCCCGAAGCTGACGGTGACGGCGGCGAAAAGAAAAAGGGCTGGTTCAAGAAACTCGTTTCTTGATCGCAGCCGGCTTCTGCAACACAGTTGAAATTGAATACCCACGGGAGGAGTTAGATGACAAAGGTAACAATGACGGTGAACGGCAAGACCGTCTCCGGCGAGGTCAAGGGCAACACGCTTTTGACCGAATTCCTGCGCGAGGATTTGCGCCTGACAGGAACCCATGTCGGCTGCGACACGTCCCAGTGCGGGGCCTGCGTCGTGCATGTGAACGGCGAAGCTGTGAAATCCTGTACCATGTTTGCGGCCGAGGCCGATGGCGCCGAGGTCAAGACAGTGGAAGGCATGGCAAACGCGGATGGATCGCTCAGTGTGATCCAGCAGGCGTTTCAGGATTATCACGGTCTTCAGTGCGGTTTCTGCACGCCGGGCATGGTGATGTCGGCTGCCGCACTGCTCAAGGACAATCCCAAGCCGACCGAGGCGGAAGTGCGGGATTACCTCGAAGGCAATATCTGCCGCTGCACCGGCTACCATAACATCGTGCGCGCCATCATGGCGGCGTCCGGTCAGGACGTGCCCGCAGTCGCGGCTGAATAATCCACAATTGTAGGGTGTGTGCTTGCACGCACCGCTCCTAGGGAGGAATACCACTATGCCGAAGGATCATGGCATTGGCGCAAGCCCGAAGCGGCGTGAAGACGTCCGCTTTCTGACCGGCGCTGGCAATTATACCGACGACATCAACGTACATGGCCAAGCCTATGTGCACTTCCTGCGTTCCGATTTGGCGCATGGCAAAATCAACAGCATCGACACCAGCACAGCCGAAGGCATGCCGGGCGTTGTCCGAATCTTCACCGGCAAGGATTTCGAAGGTGTGGGCGGTCTGCCCTGCGGCTGGCAGGTGACGGACAAACATGGCGAAGTGATGAAGGAACCGGCCCACCCGGTTTTGGCACAAGGCAAGGTGCGCCACGTGGGCGATCCGATTGCCGCTGTTGTCGCTGACAGCCTCGAACAGGCGCGCACGGCAGCCGAAGCCATCGTTCTCGACATCGAAGAACTGCCTGCAGTGGTCGACATGGGCAAGGCACTCGAGGCCGGTGCCACCAAGGTTCATGACGATCTGTCCGACAACCTTTGCTACGATTGGCAGTTCGGCACCGACACCGAAACCACCGATGCCGCGTTCAAAAGCGCGGCGCATGTGACGACGCTGGAACTGGTGAACAACCGCCTCGTCGCCAACCCGATGGAGCCGCGCGTTGCCGTGGGTGACTACTCCCGCGCTGGTGGCGATTACACGCTCTACACAACAAGCCAAAACCCGCACGTGATCCGCCTGCTGATGGGTGCGTTTGTTCTGGGCATCCCCGAGCACAAGCTGCGCGTCGTGGCCCCTGATGTGGGTGGCGGTTTCGGCACCAAGATCTTCCACTATGCCGAAGAAGCGTTCTGCACCTTCGCCGCCAAGGCCTGCAACCGCCCGGTCAAGTGGACCTCGACCCGCTCCGAGGCGTTCATGTCCGACGCGCATGGCCGCGATCACGTGACCAAGATCGAACTGGCGCTCGACAAGGACAACAACTTCCTTGCCGTGCGCACCGACACCAAGGCGAACATGGGCGCGTACCTGTCCACATTCTCCTCGTCGGTCCCGACATGGCTGCATGGCACATTGATGGCAGGCAACTACAAGACGCCCGCCGTTCAGGTGAACGTTAAGGCGGTGTTCACCAACACCGTGCCGGTTGACGCCTATCGCGGTGCCGGTCGCCCCGAAGCGACGTTCCAGCTTGAGCGTGTCATCGACATGGCCGCCCGCGAACTGGGCGTCGATCCGATCGCCCTGCGCCGTCAGAACTTCATCACGCAATTCCCCTACGCCACGCCCGTCGCCGTCGAATACGACACCGGCGACTACGAAGCGACCATGGCCAAGATGGAAGAGCTGATGGACATCGGCGGCTTTGCGGCGCGTCGAAAGGCATCCGAAGCCAAGGGCATGCTCCGTGGTCTCGGCGTCAACTGCTTCATCGAGGCCTGCGGCATCGCGCCGTCGAACCTCGTGGGTCAGCTCGGCGCACGTGCCGGTCTCTATGACGCCGCCACCGTCCGGGTGAATGCCACCGGCTCCATCTCGGTGATGGTCGGCGCACACAGCCACGGGCAGGGGCATGAAACTGTGTTCCCGCAGGTCGTGGCCGAAATGCTCGGCATTGACGAAAGCATGATCGACATCGTCCACGGCGACACCTCCAAGATCCCCTTCGGCATGGGCACCTACGGCTCGCGTTCGCTGGCGGTCTGCGGATCGGCGATGGTGCGGGCGACCGAAAAGATCATCAACAAGGCCAAGAAGATCGCCGGTCACCTGCTCGAAGCGTCCGACAGCGATATCGAACTCAAGGACGGCCAGTTCACCGTCGCAGGCACCGACAAGTCGGTTGCTTGGGGCGATGTAACACTGGCGGCCTATGTACCGCACAACTACCCGCTCGAAGACATCGAGCCGGGCCTTGAAGAAACCGCGTTCTACGATCCGGCCAACTTCACCTACCCGGCTGGCGCCTATGCCTGCGAGGTCGAAGTTGATCCCGAAACCGGTAAGGTCACCATCGAAAAATTCGTCTCGGCGGATGATTTCGGCAACGTGGTCAACCCGATGATCGTCGAAGGCCAGGTCCATGGCGGGATCGCCCAGGGCATCGGTCAGGCGCTTTTGGAAAACTGCGCCTATGACGAAAACGGCCAGCTTCTGTCAGCGTCCTACATGGACTACGCCATGCCCCGTGCGGACGATATCCCGCATATGGCCAGCTACGTCGTTGACCATTCCTGCCAGACCCCATGCACCCACAACCCGCTGGGTGTGAAGGGCTGCGGCGAAGCAGGGGCGATCGGCTCACCCCCCACAGTGGTGAACGCGGTCATCGACGCGCTGCACTCGGGTGGTCACACCCACGTTTCCCATATCGATATGCCCGTGTCGCCCTCGCGCGTCTGGGCAGCGATGAACGGCCAATAAGGAGGGCTGAGCACATGTATAGCTTTGACATTCAACGGCCCACTTCCGTGGCAGACGCAGTGGCAGCCTGCGCGACAGATGAAGCGCTGCCTCTGGGCGGCGGTCAGACCCTGATCCCGACCCTGAAACAGCGCCTCTCGGCCCCGTCCGTGCTGGTCAGCCTGTCGGGTATCGCCGAAATCAAAGGTGTCTGCACCAATGATGACGGCGCGCTCTGCATCGGTGGCGGGACAACCCACGCCACCGTCGCAAAAGAGGCGTCCGCTTATCCGGGCCTCGCAGCGCTTGCTGGCAATATCGGGGACCCGGCGGTCCGCAATCGTGGCACCATCGGCGGCAGTGTGGCCAACAACGACCCATCTGCCTGTTATCCGGCGGCGGTTCTTGCATCAGGTGCAACTGTTGTGACCAACACGCGCTCGATTGCGGCGGATGACTACTTTCAGGGCATGTTCGCCACAGCTCTGAACGAAGGTGAAATCATCACCGAGGTCCGTTTCCCGGTGCCTGAGAAAAGCGCCTACATGAAGTTCGAACAGCCCGCCTCGCGCTTTGCGCTGGTCGGGGTGTTTGTCGCCAAATACGCGGACGGCGTTCGTGTCGCGGTCACCGGCGCGTCCGAAGAGGGTGTCTTCCGCTGGACCGAGGCCGAAGCGGCGCTCTCGTCGAACTTCTCGGCGGACGCGGTGCCTGCGGCACCGTCGGGCGATGGCATGATCTCGGACCTGCACGGCTCGGGCGCATACCGCGCGCATCTGGTCGCCGTCATGACCAAGCGCGCGGTTGCCGCCGCAAGCTGATCTGGTTGACGACGCGAATTGACGAAGCCCCGGTTTTCAAACCGGGGCTTTTTCGTTTGGGGCGCACGATGCGTCGACGCATCGTGATTTTGCGTTGACGCAAAATCGGGGGTCGTCCGTTGAGGCGCCATTGGTTCAAGCCCTATGGACGACGCCCCCGCACCCCCGAGGTATTTTTGAAACAGAGAAGATCAGACGGTCTGGATGTTGCCATCCGCGTCGACCAGCGTGACGCGGTGCAACCCTGCGGCAACCTTCAAGCGCTCAAGCGCGTCCCGCTCCATGAACACGGCCGCCGTCGACAGCGCATCCGCCATCGTGGCTGATTTGGCTTCGATGCTGACCGTGGACCAGATCGGCGTTTCACCGCGTGGTCCAAGGATATGCGCACGGGTTCCAAGTGACATCGCGGCGGGGCTGGATGTGGCGATGGTCATATCGCGCAACTCTTTTGTACCCAGATGGCCATGTGTCGGGTCTTCGATGCCCAATGTGAAGGGGCCACCCATCGCAGCGTGTTCGCCGATATTCACAAGCGCTGTCTCAGCGCCATGTTTGCGCAGCAAAAGCCGCATCACGTCGGTCGCAAAGCCTTGCGCGATCCCGTTGAAGGTCAGCGCCTGACCTGTCTGCAGTTCAATCATCCGGTCCGAGAAGCGCACGCGATCCCACCCAAGCGCAGCCCGTGCAGGCGCGGTGTCCCGCCCGCGCGCAAGCGCCTCCCACAACGTCTGGACCGTCGGATCGAACAACCCGCCGGTCAGGCGATGGGCCTCATCCGCCCGTACCATAAGCGTCCGCATCAGGGCATTTGGATCGCGCAGCCGTCCCATCATGTTGAGCCGGCTCAGATGTGAGGTCGGGCGAAACAGGCTGAACGCTTCTTCGAAATTGACCAGCAGGCGTGGCACATCCGCCAGCGCCTTCTGTGTCATCTCGCGTGGCCCGTGCAATGTCACCGACACATCCGCCCCCAGCGCCTGACCCGACCACGTGTCGGCTTGTGCAAGAGCAGGGGCACAGGCAAAAGCAGCGGCAAGGGTCAGGAAGCGACGTCGTTTCATTCGGCAGGCACCGTGTTGGGATGGCCCAGATTGCGCGGTGCACGACGCGCAGCACGGCCCTTGAGGATCAAGGGCACGCATTGATCCGCGTCATCATGGATGGTCACGCAATCAAGGCATTGGAAGCATTCGGAGTATTGGACCTTGCCGCTTGGCGCGATGGCCTCGTAGTTGCATTTGACGCGGCACAGCTGGCAGGGCGATCCACATTCTTCACGGCGCGGAATCCACCGGCGCAGACGGAGCACGCCACCGATGGCCATCAGTGCCCCCAGCGGGCAAAGGTAGCGGCAGAACCCTTTGAAGACGAACATCCCCAGCACCAGCCACAGCCCGGCATAGGCGACGTAATACCATTCGCGCACAAAGAATGTGGTGATCGCCGTCTTGAACGGTTCGATCTCTGCTGCCTTATCCATGTAGGAGGGGGCGAAGATCGTGATTGCAACCAATCCGGCCAAAGCCACGTATTTCAGAGATTTCAGCCGCGCATCCCAGCGCGCGCTTGGTTCGATCTTCGGAAGGCGCATCAGCCGTCCCAGATGGTGCGCGAATTCCTGCAATGCGCCAAACGGGCAAAGCCAGCCGCAGAACAGCCCCCGCCCCCACAGCACGAAGCCCACGATCACCGCTCCCCAGATCAGCAGCGAGAACGGATCGTAAAGCAAAAAGGCATACGACCCACCCGCCATCGAGGTCTGCAACGCGGCCAGCGGGGTGACGATGGACAACTGCCCCTGTCCCCACCAACCGACAAAGCCCAGAACACCGGCAAGGATGCCCAACCGCACCGGCGTGAACGCGGCCAATCCCGCCAGCCAGCTTTGCGCCCCCAACAGCAGCGCGACCAATCCCGCAAGGACCACCGCCAGAGCGATCAGATCGGTCTGCCGGTTCAGGATCGCCTCTTTCCAAGGCGGCAGCTTTTCCACCACCACCGGGCGGGCAAAGAACCTGTCATCGGTCACATGAGTCGTGGTCAGCTGCACCGATCCTATCTCGGGCTGGAACATCCCGTGTTCCCGCACCGCGTCGACACTCAGCGTCCAGTCCCGCGTTGGATCGAACCCCAGCCGCCGGTCGGTGCGCAGGATCATCGCCACACCATCGTGCAAGTCGTCCGGCACCGCGTCGCTCAACTCGACAAACAGATCCGCATCCCGCAACGCCACCGGGAACCCGTCCTGTTCCGCCCCGATCCAGTCGGGCGCGGTGTTGCGGACGAAATCTTCAGACACCAACCCGTGCCGCGCCGTTTCGATCACAAGGATCGGCTCGTCGAAGGTCGAGATCGACATGAACCGGTCCAGTTCCTCCAATGTGTCCGCGTCCAGCAGCACGCGGGCGATTGACGAGGGCCCCACATCCGCGATCCACAGATCAAGGTAGGGCGCGTCCGGCTCATCCAGCGCCTCCGAGTCGTCATCCTCCCACACCGTGCCCGCAAACAGCGCCTGCACGTCGGCATTCGTGGCCACCCGCCGCGTGATCAGCCCCTGCGTCACCAGATCGTCCCAGCTCAGCACCTCGACATACTCGGGATCGGGATACGCAGGCGGCCCGGACGCGATCCCCTGCATCTTCTCCCGCGCCACCTGCAGCGCCGCCGCCAGCACCGACTCGTGCGCGATCCGGATCGACGCCGTCGCCTTCGTCACACCATCCAGATAGATCAACCCACCGCCACCGGTCGCGCCCCCATACGGCGTGCCCACCACCAGCGAGTCGCTGATCGAATGCCCGCGATACTGCTCGAAGAACGCATGAAACGGCGCCTGACCCAGACCCGACACAAAGATCGGCTCGTTATGGTCCAACAGCTGCACATCCAGAAACCGCCCGTCCGGATCCAGCACCACCAGCACATTGATCGGCGCGCCGGAAAAGCCGGGCAGGGGGGCCATCGGCTCGGTCTGGAACACATAGCCTGCATGCGCACCGCCGGAATTGAGCAGCTCATACACCCCATTGTCCGAGATCAGCGCCCCAAGGCTCATCGGTGCGTAAATCTGCCCCGCGATCTCGTCTTCCGACAAAACCTCAGCAACCGCGCAAACTGCGCTCACACACCACAAAACTGCGGCAAGAATAAAACGGAATCTTCCCATGACCGCGACCATAAAAGCGCCGCCCGCGCAGCCCTATTGGACCTTCGTCCAACAGCCACGCCACCACAGAATCCCCTATGCTCCCCCCATGCGCGCACCACCCCATGTCACCCTGATCTCGCTCGCCCTGCTGATCGCCGCCTGGACGCTCGGCGCCTGGGCGATGAACGACGCCGACATCCTGCCCACCCCATGGGCCGTCTGGCACGAGATCGCCGACGAGAGCGCCTCCGGCGCGCTCTGGTACCACATGGCCAACACCCTGCGCCGCGTGGCACTCGCCTTCACCCTCGCCATGACGGTCGGCATGGCGCTCGGCCTCGCCATGGGCCGGTCCGAGCGGCTCAACATGTGGCTCGACCCGTGGGTCACCGTCTTTCTGAACCTGCCCGCGCTGGTGATCATCGTGCTCTGCTACCTCTGGATCGGCCTGAACGAAGTCGCGGCCATCATCGCCGTCGCCCTCAACAAGACCGCCATGGTCACCGTCACGATCCGAGAGGGCGTCCGCACGCTCGACCGAGGCGTGGGCGACATGGCGCAGGTCTACCGCCTGACGCCGATGACCCGCCTGCGTCACATCATCTGGCCCCAGCTTGGGCCGTTCGTCGCCACCAGCACCCGCAACGGGCTGGCCGTGATCTGGAAAATCGTGCTGGTGGTCGAGTTCCTCGGCCGCTCCAACGGCGTCGGCTTCCAGATCCACCTCTATTTTCAGCTCTTCGACACCGCGACCGTCATGGCCTACGCGCTGGCCTTCACCGGAGTGATGCTGAGCATCGAATACGGCCTCGTCCAGCAATGGGAGAGGCGGTCGAGCGCATGGCGTCGCGCCTGACCCCGTAGGCCGGGCATCCGCACGGCAATCCCTCACCAAACCCGTAGGCCTGGCTTCAGCCCGGCACGCTACGCACCCAACCCAAACCCAAGAGGTCACCCCCCAGCCCGGAACGGGCCAGCGCCCGTCCGCCCCCCGGGCGGGCGCTTCTGCACCAACATTACGCCGAAGAAGCGTCATTCTGAGCCAATCGGAGCGCCTCGCTCCACCGTCGCAGCGCCCACCCCGGACGGACGCTGGCCTTTCACTGTGTGGTTCAGGGCGTCCAGTTCGGTCTGGTCCAGCAATGGGAGAGGCGGACAAGTGCTCGGTGAAGGGCGTGAAGAGTGCGGTGCGTGAGATCACGCACCCTACAATCGGTTTAATCTGTAGGGTGCGTGCTCGCACGCACCTCCGTATGGATCAATTCAACAGCGCCCTTACCTCTTCAAAGGACGTCGACAACCGGTAGTCCCAGATCTCCCACGTATCGTTGGGACGAAAAGCCTCAAGATACAGAAATAGTCCGAAACCCTTGCCAAAAAACGCGATCAGGACCTGTTGGTGGCTTGGATTCTGCGATCTATCCAACATCACAAAACAGTCTGAGAAACCGTTTGGGAACGCGGACGTCAACAATGATATGTCGTCTGCGCTGTAATCCAGCTGCCCGCCAACAATTGCCGGTTTTGAAAGGTTGTCAAAGAAATCGCCATAATTTCCGTCCAGAATGTTTGACGACAATTCGTGGATGACTTCCGGCATGTTGCTTTCAATGCAATCACCTGCGAAAGCTTTCGTTCCCTGAGATAGAAGCGCAACAAGCAAAACGGCCAGCATGCCGCATCTAAATCCTTGCAAACAGGCCGCTGTGGCAAAAGCTTTATTCATATTGGGTTCCGGCTTTTCAAGCGTGATCGCATTTTCACCTTTCCAGAATTGCCGGTATTTGTGCGAATGCAACCAATAAGCTTAAATCTGTAGGGTGCGTGCTCGCACGCACCAGTCATCCCGGAATCAAATAGTCCTGCCGAAAGCTCGAAAACACCCAATCCTCCGGCCTGTCCACCAGACCATGCTTCACCGGATTGAGCCAACAATATAGCACATGCGCAGCAAAATCCGTCTCATCGCGAATGTGATGTTCCCAATATCGGCGTTGCCATACGCCGCGTTCTTGCCGTTTGACATGGCTGCTGCGAACAGGTCCCAGCGGAACCTCGCGTGAGAACCTGGACTTGATCAGCCGCCATCGCGTTGGATAGTCGGTATCGCCGTCGGGCAGTCGCCATATACAATGCAAGTGATCGGGCAGGACGACCCAGGCATCTATTCCGAAAGGCCTTTCGGCTCTTGTGAGTCTCACCGCTTGGCGCAAAAGGTCAATCTCTTGAACAAGTAAATTGCTCCGCCGATCTGCGAGAGCCACAGTAAAGAAGATCGGGATGCCCGCGAGTCTGGGGCGACGATAATTGGACATGCTCCAACCATCGACGCGCACGGTTAACATGACATGAAAATGGTGCGTGAAATCACGCACCCTACAACGCGAAGGGTCTGTGCTCGCACGCACCACCATGCCCAAAAACCCATGCCAAACGTAGGGTGCGTGCGAGCATGCACCAATAAGTTCTCACGTGATCTGCACCTCCGCAACCAACCCCCATGACCTTCCCCCAAACCCATGCTACACCGCCCTCCAAACCACCACAAAGGGCGCAGACATGGCCAAGACCCCAACCGGCAAGACCCCGGACGGCAAGAACACCTCCGGGCGCGGACAGCGGGACCTCAAGGTCAAGGTGAAATCCGCCCGGGGCCGCAAGCTGTCCTCGACCCGCTGGCTTCAGCGGCAGTTGAACGATCCTTACGTCAAGCGCGCCCATGCCGAAGGCTACCGGGGCCGCGCCGCCTACAAGATTCTCGAACTGGACGAAAAGTACCGCTTCCTCGTCCCCGGTGCCCGCGTCGTCGATCTGGGGGCTGCCCCCGGTGGCTGGTGTCAGGTTGCCGTCAAGCGGGTGAACGCGCTTGGCGAAAAGCCGGGCAAGAAGATCGGCACCGTCCTTGGCATCGACCTGCAAGAGATGGAGCCGATTGCCGGCTGCGAATTGCACCAGCTCGATTTCCTAGATGAAGGCGCGGATGATCAGGTCAAGGACTGGTTGGGTGGCAAGGCCGATGTCGTCATGTCCGACATGGCCGCCTCATCCTCGGGCCACAAACAGACCGACCACCTGCGCATCATCCACCTGTGCGAAACCGCCGCCTACTTTGCCTTCGACGTGCTTGAAGAGGGCGGCACCTTCGTCGCCAAGGTTCTGGCCGGCGGGGCAGAGGGCAGTTTGCAGCAGCTTCTCAAGCAGCGCTTCACCAAAGTGGTGAACGTCAAGCCGCCCGCGTCCCGGTCCGACAGTTCCGAAAAATTCGTCGTCGCGACCGGGTTCAAAGGCTGAACCGTACGGTTCACAGCAGTTTTGTGGGTCAACCGTACGAAACGGGTCCAACCGTACAGATGAACCGTACGGAAGGGCCTCTACCGTACGGATGAATTGTACGGATCGCGGGGTCGAAGCGTACGGATCGCCCGTTCCCGAAGCGCCAGCGCAATGTCCGGACGCTGCATTTCCGGTGCCGGATACGTCCGTCCAGACCCCGTCTGAAGCTGTTCCTGACGGTGCAATTCAAACAGTTTTGCCCGACGTTGATCGGTGTGACCTGCGTTTTGCAGGTCAGGATAATGTCGCATAAAGCCTCCCCAGGCGCTTTGACAGGAGGCCTTAGTGTTCTGAAATTAAGGCGTTTTTAGGTCGACTTGTTGGCAGTCTCGCCACGAAACGCCCGCGGCGCGGAACCAAACCGTTTCCGAAACGCCCGCGTCAGCGCCGTGGGGTCCTCATACCCACACCGCACCGCAATCTCCGCAATGCTCGCCGTAGACCCCTCCACCAAAGCTTTCGCCACACTCAACCGAATATGCCGATACAACCGCCCCGGCGTCATCCCCAACACCCCCTGACAGCGCCGTGTGAGGGTGCGCGGGCTGGTGTTCAGGCGCGCGGAAAGGTCATGTATATCAATCGGTTGCTCTATGTTCTCTCGCATGATCCGCGTCGCCCTTGTCAGCAGCGGATCGCGGATCGACGGCAGTGCATCGCTCCGTACCGGCGGTGTAAAAAGCGCATCCACATCCAACGCCACCGCCGCCCCCACATCCCGCGCGATCAGATGACGGCTCAACCCCAACGTCGCGGACGCTCCCGCGCAGGTGAGCACATCGCCATCCTCGACCCAGAGCGCTTGTTCGACGTCAACATCCAGAAATCGCTCGGAAAAAGCGTCGAGCAGATCCCAATGCACCGTCGCCCGCCGCCCCGCAAGCAACCCCGCCGACGCCATCAGCCATGCCCCGGCATCCAGCCCGAACATCGCACCACAGCGCCGGTCCGCCTGCTGCAAAGCGCGCCGCGTTGCGGGGGTGTCATTGGCAAGATGTCCATAACTCGCAATGACATAGAGCCGGTCCACGCGGGTGAGATCGCCGATTTTACCATTTGGTAAAACCGCCATCCCCGAGCTTGATCGCACCGCATCACCATCGAGGCTGTAAAAGGCCCATGAATAAACCGGCGCGTCAGCAAAGCTATTGGCTGCGCGCAGGGGCTCGAGCGCGTTGGACAGGCACAGATTAGAAAACCGGTCGATCAGCAGGAACCCGATTTTCAACCGCGCGGCAGAGGAATCTGGCGGGTTTTGCATGATGCTGACCGTATCCGCATGGTTGATGGAAAATCCAGTGCCAAACTCTGGCCAAACGCGAGGGAGGATCACCATGCCGCTAGCCATGACACAAGAGGTCTTTATCACCTGCGCCGTCACCGGGTCGGGCGGTACGCAGGACCGAAGCCCACATGTCCCGCGCTCTCCGAAAGAGATCGCAGACAGCGCCATTGCGGCCGCCAAGGCGGGTGCTGCGATTGTCCATTGTCACGTCCGCGATCCCGAGACCGGTGCGCCGTCGCGAAAGGTTGAGTATTATCGCGAGGTGACAGATCGCATCCGTGACGCGGATGTGGACGTTGTGCTGAACCTCACGGCGGGAATGGGCGGCGATATCACATTCGGCTCCACCGACGCGCCATTGCCGGTCAATCCAAATGGCACTGACATGGTGGGCGCAGAAGAACGCGTGGCGCACATCGCGGAGTGCCTGCCCGAGATCTGTACCCTCGACTGTGGTACGATGAACTTCGCGGAAGCCGATTATGTGATGACCAACACACCCGGCATGTTGCGGGCGATGGGCAAGATGATGACTGATCTGGGTGTGAAGCCAGAGATCGAAGCTTTCGACACCGGGCATCTTTGGTTTGCCAAGGAGTTGGTCAAGGAAGGTATCCTTGACGACCCCGCGCTCGTGCAGCTTTGCATGGGAGTGCCATGGGGCGCGCCGAATGATCTCAATACCTTTATGGCGATGGTAAACAACGTGCCGGATCATTGGACCTTCAGTGCATTCTCGTTGGGGCGGAACCAGATGGCCTATGCCGCGGCTGCGGTTCTGGCGGGTGGTCATGTTCGGGTGGGGCTTGAGGACAACCTCTGGCTGGAAAAGGGTGTGCTTGCCACCAACGCGCAATTGGTTGAACGGGCCGTCGGTGTGATCGAAGGCATGGGGGCTCGGATCATGGGGCCGCAGGCCGTAAGGGACAAGCTGGGCCTCACCAAACGTGCGCCGCGAGGCTGATATGGCGGTTATCCTGTGTTACGGAGACAGTAATACCCACGGAACAACCCCGTTGGAAAAGCTGGGCGCGTTTGCGCGGCATGCGTCGGGCGATCGCTGGCCGGATGTGATGTCCAAGGCGCTGGGTCCAGACCATCAGGTGATCTCGGAAGGGCTGCCGGGCCGGACAACAGTACATGACGATATCGTTGAAGGCGGAATGCGCAATGGTCTCACCGTGTTGCCTGCAATCTTGCAAACCCATGCGCCGATTGACCTGATGGTGTTGATGCTTGGGACCAATGACCTCAAGCATCGGTTTTCAGTGACCGCTTTCGAAATATCGCGTTCACTGGAACGGATGGTCCTCGCCACACGCGCTGAAGGCGTGGTGAAAGACATTCTTCTAGTTTCACCGGTGCCTGTCCGGGAAGCGGGCGTGTTGAAGGACGTGTTTGCCGGGGCCGAAGACCGGCAGCAAGATTTAACCGGGTTTATCGCCGCGGCGGCAGCGCGGCAGGGTGTCGGGTTCTTCGATGCAGGATCAGTGGTCACCGTGTCGCCCGATGACGGCGTTCATTGGGATGTGGCCTCACACCATGCGATGGGAGCGGCGATGGCCCAAGCCGTGGCGGCGCGGCTATGAGGCATGTCGTCATCACCGGCGGGGCATCGGGCCTTGGTCGGGCCATGGCCGAACGGTTCCTGTCCGAAGGTGACCGGGTTGCGATCTGTGATGCCGATCCGAACGCGGTGGCCGGTTTTGCAAAAGCGCATCCCGACCAGATCGCCTGCGTGGCTGACGTGACCGATGAGGCGCAGATGCAAGCGTTCTTCGATCAGATCGACGCGGGATGGGACCACGTCGATGTCGTTTGCGCCAATGCCGGGATCGGTGGGCCTGCCGGACGGATCGAAGACCTGAGCCTTACCGACTGGAACCGCTGTGTTGAGGTGAACCTGTCGGGCACCTTCCTCACCTGCCGCTGGGCCGCGCGTCGGATGCGAGCGGCGGGGCAGGGGTTGATCGTGCTGACCTCTTCGACCGCCGGTCAGTTCGGCTATCCGCTGCGCTCTCCTTACGCGACGGCGAAATGGGGGATTGTCGGCCTGACCAAAACCCTTGCGATGGAGCTTGGTCCGGCGGGCGTGCGCGTCAACGCGATCTGCCCGGGTGCGGTCGAAGGCGACCGGATGGACCGGGTGGTGGCAATGGAGGCCGAGGCCTCGGGCAAGACCCATGAAGAGGTGCGCGCGCTCTACGTCAAAGGTGTATCACTGCGCTCTTGGGTGACGGCAGAGGATGTGGCGGACACGGTGTCGTGGCTGGCCTCGCCGCAAGCGAAACGGATTTCAGGCCAAATCGTGGCCATCGACGGACATACGGAGACTTTGACACCATGACCAGGGTAGCGGCCATCATCGGCGGTGGCGTGATTGGCGGCGGCTGGGCCGCGAGGTTTGCTTTGATGGGTTGGGAGGTGCGTGTCTTTGACCCGGACCCCGAGGCAGAGCGCAAGATGGGCGAAGTGATGGGCAACGCGGCACGGGTGCTGCCAATGCTCTATGAGGCACCGATGCCGGTGCGCGGGGCGATCACGATGGTCGCGACCGTGGCCGAGGCGGTGAGGGGTGCCGACTGGATACAGGAAAGCGTGCCCGAACGGCTGGACATCAAGCATAAGGTGATCGGGGAGATACAGGGGGCTTGTCCTGAAGGCGCGGTGTTGGCCTCCTCGACCTCCGGCTTCAAACCGTCTGAGTTGCAAGAGGGCGCCGCGCGCCCCGGCCAGATCATGGTCGCGCATCCGTTCAACCCGGTCTACCTGCTGCCGCTGATCGAACTGGTGCCGAGTGCTGCGTCGGATGCCCAGATTGTCGATCGCGCCAAGGACATACTGACACAGATTGGCATGTATCCGTTGCACGTCAGGGCCGAGATCGACGCCCATATCGCTGATCGTTTCCTCGAGGCGGTCTGGCGCGAGGCGCTTTGGTTGGTCAAAGACGGCATCGCCACCACCGAAGAGATTGACAACGCGATCCGCTACGGGTTCGGTCTGCGTTGGGCACAGATGGGCTTGTTTGAGACCTATCGCGTGGCGGGTGGTGAGGCCGGGATGCGGCATTTCATGGCGCAGTTCGGGCCATGTCTGCAATGGCCGTGGACCAAACTGACCGATGTGCCCGAATTCACGGATGAGCTGGTCGACCTGATCGCAGGCCAGTCAGACGCGCAGTCTGGCCATATGGGCATCCGTGATCTGGAGCGTCTCAGGGACAACAACCTTGTCGTCATCCTGCGAGCGTTGAAGCAGCAGGGGGCGGCGGCGGGCAAGCTGATCCTCGACCACGACACCGCGTTGCGGGGGCCGTTGGGCGACGGTGTGCCGCTCGTCACCGTGCGCCGCGTGGTGCCTGTCGACTGGACCGATATCAACGGCCACATGAACGAAGGCCGCTATGGCCAGTTGTTCAGCGATGCGTCCGAAGAGCTGATGACCCATATTGGCGCCGATCGGGCTTATATCGCGGCGGGCAACAGCTATTTCACCGCTGAGACAAGCATCAAGTACCTCAATGAGACCCATGCAGGCGAAGACATCTATGTCACCACGCGGGTGGTGATCGGGCAGGGGAAAAAGCTCAAGCTGTGGCACCAGATGCACCGGGCGTCAGACGAGGCCGTCTTGGCGACCTGCGACCAGTTCCTGCTTCACGTGTCGCTTGAGACCCGCCGCTCCTGTTCGCCGCTGCCGCAGGTGTTGGAGGCGGTGGAGCGGCTAGCGGCATCGCATGCAGAGGTGTCTCAATGAACTTCGGGCTGAGTGACGAACAGGAGATGATCGTCTCCACCGTGCGCGACTTTGTCGAACGCGAGATCTATCCGCATGAGACCGAGGTGGAACGAACGGGTGAGGTGCCGCATGACGTGGCGCAAGAGATCAAGCGCAAGGTGATCGACCTTGGGTTCTATGCCTGCAACTTTCCCGAAGAGGTGGGCGGCGCAGGCCTTGGCCATCTGGATTTCGCGCTGGTCGAACGGGAACTGGGGCGCGGGTCTATGGCGCTTACGCATTTCTTTGGGCGGCCACAGAACATCCTGATGGCCTGCGAGGGGGACCAGAAAGAACGCTACCTTCTGCCTGCTGTGCGCGGCGAAAGGATGGACGCGCTGGCCATGACAGAACCCGAGGCCGGATCGGATGTGCGCGGCATGGCCTGCACCGCCCGGCGCGATGGTGGTGATTGGGTGGTCAATGGGACCAAACATTTCATCTCGGGCGCGGATCACGCGGATTTCTTCATCGTCTTCGTGGCGACCGGAGTTGATGAGACCCCGAAGGGACCGAAGAAGCGGATCACCTGTTTCCTTGTTGATCGTGGTCATCCCGGGTTCACCGTGCGGGACGGGTACAAATCCGTCAGCCACCGCGGCTACAAGAATTGCATTCTGGAATTCGACGATTGCCGTCTGAGCGATGCGCACGTGCTCGGAGAGGTGGATGGCGGTTTCGAAGTGATGAACACATGGCTTTATGCCACGCGAATCACCGTGGCGACGATGAGCGTCGGGCGCGCGCGGCGCGTCTTCGACCATGCGCTGTCCTACGCCGCCGAGCGCAAACAGTTCGGCCAGCAGATCGGCAAGTTCCAGGGGGTCAGCTTTCAGATCGCTGACATGATCACCGAAATCGACGCGGCCGATTGGCTGACGCTGTCCGCGGCTTGGCGGCTGGATCAGGGCCTGCCGGCAAACCGTGAAATCGCCAGCGCAAAACTCTATGCAAGCGAGATGCTCGCGCGCGTTACGGATGCGACGTTGCAAATCCATGGCGGCATGGGGTTGATGGACGATTACCCCATTGAGCGTTTCTGGCGCGATGCGCGCGTGGAGCGGATTTGGGACGGCACGTCTGAAATCCAACGCCACATCATCAGCCGTGATTTGCTGCGGCCTCTGGGTGCGTAAAGCCATGCTTCTTTGGGCTCAAAATACCTCGGGGTCTGGGGCAGAGCCCCAGCCGTTTCCGTACACGGTAACGCCACGACGGGGTTACGCATCGTGATGGGTAACCTGAACCGTTTGTTTCGTCCGGCCTCCGTTGCCGTGATTGGCGGCGGTGCGTGGTGCCGGTCGGTCATTGGCGCACTCGACAGGATCGGGTTCCATGGCCCGGTCTGGCATGTGCACCCAAATGCCGAAGGTGCGATCCGAAGTATTGCGGATCTACCGGCCGCACCGGACGCCTGTTTCATCGGGGTGAATCGCACCGCCACCATCGACTGCCTGCGTGATCTGTCCGTCAAGGGGGCCGGTGGCGCAGTGTGTTTTGCGAGCGGCTTTGCCGAAACCGGCGACGGGGCAGAGCTGAACGCGGCCTTGCTTGCGGCGGCGGGTGACATGGCGATTGTTGGGCCCAATTGCTACGGCTTCGTCAACGCGCTCGACAAAGTGGCGCTTTGGCCGGATGTGCACGGATTGATTCCCGTAGAAAGCGGTGTGGCGATCCTGACCCAAAGTTCCAACATTGCGTTGAATCTGTCGATGCAACGGCGCGGCTTGCCCATCGCATTCGTCGGTACAGCCGGAAATCAAGCCCAGACGGGTTTGAGCCAGATCGCGCAATCCCTGATCCAAGACCCAAGGATCACTGCTCTTGGTCTGCATATCGAAGGGGTGGGTGATCTCACGGCGCTGCAATCTCTGATGCAAGAAGCGCACCTTCTTGGCAAACCCGTTGTCGCGCTCAAATCCGGGCGGTCGGAGGCCGCACAAACCGCCGCGCTGTCGCACACGGCGTCGCTGTCCGGGTCTGATGTCGGGGCCAGTGCCTTGTTCGACCGCTTGGGCATTCTGCGAGTGCGGTCGCTCGATGCGCTGATCGAAGCGCTGAAACACGCACATCTTTATGGGCCAACCACGCCGGGGGCCATTGCGTCTTTGTCCTGCTCTGGTGGCGAGGCGAGTCTGATGGCCGATGGCGGCGATGCTCGCGGGCTGACCTTTGCGCCACTGACCAAGGCGCAGGATTGCGCACTTGAAGCGGTGCTCGGCCCGTTGGTCACCCGCGCCAATCCGCTCGACTATCACACCTTCATCTGGAACGACGCGGCCAAGATGGCCGAGGTCTACGCGATTATGGCTTCCGGTCCTGCGACGCTCACGGTGATTGTCGTGGATTTCCCCAGACAGGATCGGTGCCAGACCGATGCATGGGACTGTGTCGAGGAGGCTGCGATCATGGCGCGCCAGCGAACCGGCAAACGGATCGCACTTCTCACATCGTTGTCTGAATCCTTACCCGAAGATAAGTCCGCGCGGCTTATGCAGGCAGGTATCCTTCCGTTGCACGGTATGGATGCTGCGCTTGATGCGTTGGCGGGACTCTACCAACCAGGCCAAACCGCCGACACAGACCGTGCGATCCCACAACCCGCGTCGCACACCGATACAACCATGCGTGACGAGGCCGAAGCGAAAGCCATCCTGGCGCTTTGCGGTCTGGACGTACCGCACCATGCGCTTGCGACCTCACCCGAAGAAGCGGGACGTCTGGCCGAGCCCATGCTGCCTGTGGTGCTGAAAGCGCGGGGCGTGGCGCACAAATCGGATGTCGGTGGCGTCATGCTGAACCTGCATAGTGCGGACGCGGTCAGAAAGGCTGCGTCTGCGATGCCATGTGACACCTACTATATGGAAGAGATGATATCTGACGGTGTCGTCGAAATTCTGGTGGGCATCGTCGCCGATCCGGCACATGGCTATGTGCTGACCCTTGGGGCAGGGGGCGTGTTGACCGAGCTGTGGCGGGACACGTGTCATCTGTTGGTTCCTGCCACCAAGACCGAGATCGGTGCCGCGCTGGACGGGTTGCGTATCGCGCCGCTGCTTCACGGCTACCGCGGCAAACCAGCCGGCAACCGCGCGGCACTGATTGCGGCGATCATGAGCGTGCAAGACTACGTGGTTGCGCAAGAAGGCCGGGTCGCCGAAATTGAAATCAATCCGCTGATCGTCACCGCGACCCGCGCGGTGGTGGCAGATGCACTGATCCGGGAGGAGCGATGATGGACAGTCCTTTACACGTGACACGGGACGGCCATGTGCTCGAAGTGGTGCTGAACCGTCCCAAAGCCAACGCGATCGATCTGATGACCAGCCGGGCGATGGGCGAGGTGTTCCGCGAGTTCCGCGATGATCCCGACTTGCGTGTGGCGATCATCACTGGGGCAGGGGACAAATTCTTCTGCCCGGGGTGGGATCTCAAGGCGGCGTCCGAAGGCGACGCGGTAGATGGCGATTACGGGGTTGGTGGCTTTGGCGGCCTGCAAGAGCTCCGGGATCTGAACAAACCGGTGATTGCCGCTGTGAATGGTATCTGTTGCGGTGGCGGTTTGGAGTTGGCGCTGAGTGCCGATATCATCCTTGCCGCCGACCACGCGAGCTTTGCACTGCCCGAGATCAGGTCTGGCACCGTGGCAGATGCGGCCTCGGTGAAACTGCCCAAGCGCATTCCCTATCACATCGCGATGGAGATGTTGTTGACCGGTCGCTGGCTTGACGTCGAAGAGGCGGCGCGTTGGGGGTTCGTCAACCATATCCATCCCGCAGCGGAACTCATGGTCGAAGCGCGCAAAATGGCAACGCTGTTGGCATCGGGGCCGCCGCTTGTCTACGCCGCCATAAAGGACATCGTGCGCGAGTCCGAGGATACGGCGTTTCAGGACATGATGAACCGGATCACCAAACGGCAATTGGCGAGTGTTGATGTGCTGTACGCGTCTGAAGATCAGATGGAGGGCGCGCGCGCGTTCGCTGAAAAGCGCGATCCGGTCTGGAAAGGGCGGTGACTCGCACGCTGGCCTCAAGGTGACGCAGGGGCATGTGTGGGTAAGCCTGTGGATAAGGTCCGAGGTACGTCACAGGACATTGGGGCAGACGGGTGCAAGGCGATCGTACCCTGATATGTTTGGGATTTAAATCATTTAAATTCAGCGAGTTAACGGAATTATGACAAATTTTCCGTTTTCCTGGTTTTTTCCTCTTGCGGACCTTTGGCGTCGACTCTAAATACCCCTTCACCGGCGCTGCTGAGGCGGATGTTGGGACGCGAGACGGGGCGGTTGGTTGAGAGGCTGGCGCAGACGAGGCGGATAATTCGGGGGTATATCAGGGCGGGCGCGCCGGTAGTTTAGGGCGCACTGGTCTGGTTGTTTGTCTTCTGGGTTGCTCTTTGACATTGCTAATATCTGAAGAGATATGCGGGCGGTTTGGTTTGTTTCGGCGAACGGACGTCTGTATATCGCGCTCTTAGGCTTCGGCCGATGATGGAGTGTCAGCTTCACTGTTTGTACGGTACTTTGGTTT